>NZ_FOYH01000009.1 GCF_900116015.1 Enterobacter sp. kpr-6 | reverse complement strand
CATAACCCAGTGCTTCAACTGGTGCCGTGATCATCTCTGTTAATTTTTGCTCTAATGTGGACAAACCCACCCCCAAGACATAAAAAAAGGGCGTAAAGCCCAGTTATTCTGTAGTCAGATAACAAAAAACCCCGATAAATCGGGGCTTTAGATAACTGAACCCTATAGCCGCAAATGCGGCCTGGAGAACCTTCCGAAAGTATTTTTTTCAAATCTAACGATGAAGGCATAAAGTCTCCACAGTATATTTGAAAAAGAACACTAAGGGAAAGTGGTTGCGGGGGCCGGATTTGAACCGACGACCTTCGGGTTATGAGCCCGACGAGCTACCAGGCTGCTCCACCCCGCGTCCGTCTTTACTCTGCTATCGAGTAATCTTTCTTTAATGCACTTAATTGGTTGCGGGGGCCGGATTTGAACCGACGACCTTCGGGTTATGAGCCCGACGAGCTACCAGGCTGCTCCACCCCGCGCCTGAAACGTGGCAAATACTACGCCGATCGTGCAATAAATGCAAGTTAAGACAGGTGTAAACACCGGGAACGACTGGTAAGACGGGCATTATAATCATTTGATTTTATTCATTCAAGTAAAAACCACCGCTTACAGCAATCGGGACGGCATTAAAAGAAAAATACACTCACCGTCATATGCGCCACGCGTTTATTTGAATAGCGCAGCGGAGCAGCCTGTCATCATTTATGAATCTCCTAATCTGTCATCTGTGCCCTGCCACTGAGCATTTTACACAGTTTTTTTAACGTTCTCTTCACTCTTCTCTTTCGGTTGTCGCTAAAAGATGTTTAAATGAAAACTCACTATTTTTGCATAAACATGCAATAGCGAAGAACATCTAAGCAGTGAGTGCTCACTGTGTATGGCATAACATCATGGCGTGGCTGCTAAGTCTCTCACCCAGATATATTAAGCAGGGATTTTTTTATGACGACGATTCTCAAGCATCTTCCGGTTGGACAACGTATTGGCATTGCTTTTTCCGGAGGCCTAGATACCAGCGCAGCCCTGCTGTGGATGCGCCAGAAAGGTGCGGTTCCGTACGCTTACACCGCAAATCTGGGCCAACCCGACGAGGATGACTATGACGCGATCCCTCGCCGTGCTAAGGAATATGGCGCTGAGAATGCTCGCCTGATCGACTGCCGTAAGCAGCTGGTTGCAGAAGGTATTGCGGCTATCCAGTGTGGCGCATTCCACAACACTACCGGCGGTCTGACCTACTTCAATACCACTCCCCTGGGTCGTGCTGTTACCGGCACGATGCTGGTCGCTGCGATGAAAGAAGATGGCGTTAACATCTGGGGTGATGGCAGCACCTATAAAGGCAACGACATTGAACGTTTCTACCGTTACGGTTTGCTGACCAATGCGGAACTGAAAATTTATAAGCCGTGGCTCGATACCGATTTCATTGACGAGCTCGGTGGCCGTCAGGAAATGTCTGAATTTATGATTGCCTGCGGCTTTGATTACAAGATGTCGGTTGAGAAAGCCTACTCCACAGATTCCAACATGCTGGGCGCGACGCACGAAGCCAAAGATCTGGAATTCCTGAACTCCAGCGTGAAAATCGTCAACCCGATCATGGGCGTCAAATTCTGGGACGAGAACGTTAAGATCCCTGCGGAGGAAGTGACTATCCGTTTCGATCGCGGCTACCCCGTTGCGCTGAATGGTAAAACCTTCAGTGATGATGTCGAGCTGATGATGGAAGCAAACCGCATTGGCGGTCGTCACGGTCTGGGCATGAGCGATCAGATTGAAAACCGTATTATTGAAGCGAAGAGCCGTGGCATTTACGAAGCTCCGGGTATGGCGCTACTGCACATTGCTTATGAGCGTTTACTGACAGGTATTCATAACGAAGACACCATTGAGCAATATCACGCCCACGGTCGTCAGTTAGGTAAATTGTTGTATCAGGGTCGCTGGTTCGATCCACAGGCGCTGATGCTGCGTGATGCGCTGCAACGCTGGGTGGCCAGTGCGATTACCGGCGAAGTAACTCTGGAACTGCGCCGTGGTAATGATTATTCCATCCTGAATACCGTGTCTGATAATCTGACCTATCAGGCAGAACGTCTGACGATGGAAAAAGGCGAGTCGGTATTCTCCCCGGACGATCGTATTGGTCAGTTGACGATGCGTAATCTGGACATTACCGACACCCGTGCGAAGTTAATCAACTATGTGGAAACGGGCCTACTTTCCTCTTCTGCCAGCACCGGTTTACCGCAGATGGACAGCCTGGAACATAACGATAAAAAGTAACACCCACTAAAAAGAAAAAGGGCGCATTGAGCGCCCTTTTTTGATCTGGCATTTACCCTTCACCAGGCAAACAACAGACGAAAAAAAAGACATCTTGCGATGTCTTTTTTTCGGAATATTGGTACCGAGGATGGGACTCGAACCCACAAGCCCGTTAGGGCACTACCACCTCAAGGTAGCGTGTCTACCAATTCCACCACCTCGGTACTGAATACTTACTGCGGGATATCGCTGGTCGGCTTAGCCGGAGCAGCTGGCTGAGTTTGCTCAGTCTGTGCTGGTGCGCTCAGATTTTCCCACTCGCTTCCTTTGTTGGTTTTGTTGCTATTAATGTTACCCAACACCAGGCTGATAATGAAGAACAGGGTACCTAATACAGCCGTCATACGGGTCATGAAGTTACCAGAACCACTTGAACCGAACAGCGTAGCAGATGAGCCTGCGCCAAAGGAGGCTCCCATATCAGCGCCTTTACCTTGCTGCAGCATAATCAGACCAACAAGGCCAATTGCCACAATAAGGAAAACAACTAAAAGAGCTTCGTACATAATCAACCTGTTCCTTGCGGGGTTGCCGCGTAACATTAGCTTCTGACCAAAAGCAGGATTAAATTTCTTTTCCCACTGAAGCGGGTGTGAATACTAACCAAAGCGAATGGGCTTCGCAAGGGCAATTTCAGCGCATTGTATCAAGTGCGGAAAAAAACAGCAAAAGCGTGCTGGCGGGCGAGAAAAAAGGCGGCAAATGCCGCCTTTTTAAACACTTAATAAAGCATTTATACCGCTTTTACTGCATCGGCAATGCGAGTCGCAAAGGTCGTTACCTGCGTTTCGTCTTCCCCTTCCACCATCACGCGGATCAGAGGTTCAGTACCTGATTTACGCAGCAACACGCGGCCACGATTACCCAGCGCGGCTTCAACCTCGGCTGTCACTGCTTTGACCGTTTCGTCTTCAAGTGGGTCGCCCTTCCCAGCGGTAAAGCGCACGTTAATCAGAATCTGGGGGAAGAGTTTCATGCCGCTGCACAGATCGTGAAGTGTCATGTGGTTACGCACCATCGCTGCGACAACCTGCAAGCCTGCCACGATGCCGTCACCGGTCGTGGTTTTATCCAGTAACAGGATGTGACCTGAGTTTTCAGCACCGATGCGCCAGCCTTTCTCCTGGAGCTTTTCCAGCACATAACGGTCGCCAACTTTGGCACGTGCAAAAGGAATACCCAGCTGTTTGAGCGCCAGTTCCAGCCCCATGTTGCTCATCAGCGTGCCGACCGCGCCACCGCGCAGTTGCCCCTGCCGCAGGCCTTCACGCGCGATGATATAGAGGATCTGATCGCCATCGACTTTATTACCTTCGTGGTCAACCATAATCACGCGATCGCCATCACCGTCGAAGGCGATACCGATATCCGCTTTTTCCGCTACGACGCGCGCCTGTAACGCACGCACATCCGTCGCGCCCACTTCTTCGTTAATATTGACGCCGTTTGGCTCACAGCCAATCGTAATTACATTTGCACCGAGTTCGCGGAATACATTCGGGGCGATGTGATAGGTTGCGCCGTGCGCGCAGTCCACCACGATCTTCAACGCTTTCAGACTCAGTTCGTTCGGGAACGTCCCTTTACAGAACTCGATATATCGGCCGGCGGCGTCAACGATGCGGCTGGCTTTACCCAGCAGAGCCGAGTCTACGCAGCTGATCTCTTTTTCCAGTTCGGCTTCAATGGCTTCTTCAACCTCATCCGGCAGCTTGGTACCGTCGATAGAGAAGAATTTAATCCCGTTGTCATAAAACGGGTTGTGGGATGCAGAAATGACAATCCCTGCCTCAGCGCGGAAAGTACGCGTCAGGTAAGCCACTGCGGGAGTAGGCATCGGCCCGGTAAAGGACGCGGAAATCCCTGCCGCTGACAGTCCGGCTTCAAGAGCAGACTCCAGCATATAACCTGAGATACGAGTATCTTTACCGATAATGATTTTACGTGAGCCGTGACGGGCCAGTACTTTACCGGCTGCCCAGCCCAGTTTAAGAACGAAATCAGGCGTAATCGGCGCGTCGCCCACGCGACCACGAATACCATCTGTACCAAAATATTTACGATCACTCATAGCGTTTATTTCCCTTCGCTGACAGCGTAGCTTCGACCACTCGCATCGCCTCAACCGTTTCTTTTACATCATGAACACGAATTATATGTGCACCCTGCATCGCCGCAATAACGGCGCACGCCAGGCTGCCGCTCAGGCGCTCCGATGGTCCAACGTTGAGAAGTTGGCCGACCATCGATTTACGTGACATCCCCACCAGCAACGGTAAATCAAACTGATGAAACTCTGACAGACGTGCAAGCAGCGCGTAGTTATGCGACAGATTCTTACCGAAACCGAATCCCGGGTCGAGCAACAATTTTTCTTTTGCGATCCCCGCCTGCTCGCAACGAGCAATATTGTCGATAAAGAAGCGGGTAACGTCAGTAATAACATCATCGTATTTTGGCGCAACCTGCATCGTTTTAGGATCGCCCTGCATATGCATCAGACACACTGGCAGACCGGTTTCAGCCGCCGCAGTCAGCGCGCCAGGCTCTGAGAGTGAGCGAATATCATTAATGATGTGCGCCCCTACCCGTGCCACTTCACGTATCACTTCCGCTTTTGAGGTATCCACCGATATCCACACTTCAAAACGCTGAGCCAGGGCTTCAACGACAGGGACAACACGAGATAATTCTTCCTCAACACTCACGTCAAGCGCGCCAGGGCGGGTAGATTCACCGCCCACATCAATGATGGTTGCGCCAGCATTAATCATCAGGTTGGCGTGTTTCACCGCTTCAACCAGCGTGTTATGTGTACCGCCATCGGAAAACGAGTCTGGCGTTACGTTAAGGATACCCATCACATGTGGATGAGTCAGATCAAGTGAGGATCCCTGAGCAAAAAGCTTCATGAATTATCCCTTTTGACAATGAGGTGAACTGAATAAGAAAAAACCCCGGAGCAAGCTCCAGGGTTTCAGGTTTACAGCGGAAGGCTTATTTGTCGTCAAACTGCTCAGACATGGTATTACCCGGATTCGGCGTACGTGGTTCATCAACCGGACGTGGCGCGCGAGGGGTGCCATTGCTGTTGTCTGAATTACTCGTACCAGGATCTTCCCAACCTGCTGGTGGACGCACATCACGGCGTGCCATCAGATCGTCGATTTGCGGTGCGTCGATGGTTTCATACTTCATCAACGCATCTTTCATCGCGTGCAGAATATCCATGTTTTCATTCAGGATTTCACGAGCACGATTGTAGTTCCGCTCAACGAGAGATTTAACTTCCTGGTCGATGATACGGGCAGTTTCATCAGACATATGTTTCGCTTTTGCCACGGAACGGCCCAGGAATACTTCGCCCTCTTCTTCTGCATACAGCAGCGGACCGAGTTTGTCGGAGAAGCCCCATTGGGTCACCATGTTACGCGCCAGGTTTGTCGCGACTTTAATGTCGTTCGATGCACCGGTAGAGACATGTTCTACGCCGTAGATAATCTCTTCAGCCAGACGGCCACCGTACAGCGTGGAGATTTGGCTCTCCAGCTTCTGACGGCTGGCGCTGATAGCATCGCCTTCCGGCAGGAAGAAGGTCACACCCAGTGCGCGTCCACGCGGAATAATCGTCACTTTATGCACCGGATCGTGTTCCGGTACCAGACGACCGATAATCGCATGGCCTGCTTCATGGTACGCCGTCGATTCTTTCTGCGCTTCCGTCATCACCATGGAGCGACGTTCCGCACCCATCATGATTTTGTCTTTCGCTTTCTCGAACTCAACCATCGAAACAACACGTTTGTTACCACGAGCAGCAAACAGAGCCGCTTCGTTCACCAGGTTCGCCAGATCTGCACCGGAGAAACCAGGGGTACCACGGGCAATGATTGCCGCGTCGATATCTGGAGACAGGGGTACGCGACGCATATGCACTTTCAGGATTTGCTCACGGCCACGCACATCTGGCAGACCGACAACAACCTGACGGTCAAAACGGCCTGGACGCAGCAGCGCCGGGTCAAGCACGTCCGGACGGTTGGTTGCTGCGATAACGATAATACCTTCGTTACCTTCAAAGCCGTCCATTTCAACCAGCATCTGGTTCAGAGTCTGTTCACGCTCGTCGTGACCACCGCCAAGACCTGCACCACGCTGCCGGCCTACGGCGTCGATTTCATCGATAAAGATGATGCACGGTGCGGCTTTTTTAGCTTGCTCGAACATGTCACGCACACGAGATGCACCAACACCCACGAACATTTCTACGAAGTCAGAACCCGAAATCGTGAAGAAGGGAACTTTTGCTTCACCTGCGATGGCTTTCGCCAGCAGCGTTTTACCGGTACCCGGAGGGCCAACCATCAATACGCCTTTCGGAATTTTACCGCCCAGTTTCTGGAAACGGCTCGGTTCACGCAGGTATTCGACCAGTTCACCCACCTCTTCTTTTGCTTCGTCACAACCTGCGACGTCAGCAAAAGTGGTTTTAATCTGATCTTCGGTCAGCATGCGCGCCTTGCTTTTACCGAACGACATGGCACCTTTGCCACCGCCGCCCTGCATCTGGCGCATAAAGAATATCCAGACCCCAATCAACAGCAGCATCGGGAACCAGGAAATAAAGATTGAAGCCAGCAGGCTCGGTTCTTCCGGCGGCTCGCCAACCACTTTGACGTTTTTGGTCAGCAGGTTATCAAGCAGTTTCGGATCGTTAACCGGGATGTAAGTCGTGTAACGGTTACTATCTTTCTTGGTAACGTTGATCTCACGTCCGTTGATACGCGCTTCGCGAACCTGATCCTGGTTGACTTCTTGCAGGAAGGTAGAGTAATCCACCTTACGGCCATTAGACTCGCTGGGCCCAAAGCTCTGGAATACTGACATCAGCACGACGGCAATGACCAGCCAGAGTATTAGGTTTTTCGCCATGTCACTCAAGGGATTAACCTCACATTACAACTGTGTTAAAAACAGCGTCAGGATACTCTATATCCAGTTGCTTTCAAACTTTCGCCTGAAAACAGCCAGTTATGATTTTCGCCCGGTCGCTACAATGTACACTTCACGTGAACGCGCACGCGAAGAGTCCGGCTTACGAACTTTCACCTTCGTAAACAGAGAGCGAATTTCCTTTAGATACTCCTCAAAACCTTCGCCCTGAAACACCTTCACTAAAAAACTACCGCCTGGCGCTAACACATCACGGCACATTTCTAACGCCAGTTCTACCAGATACATGGAGCGGGGGATATCCACCGCCGGTGTCCCACACATATTGGGTGCCATATCGGACATAACAACCTGAACTTTGCTGTCACCAACACGCTCAAGTAACGCTTTCAGCACTAATTCATCACGAAAATCGCCCTGAAGGAAGTCCACACCAACGATGGGATCCATAGGCAAAAGATCGCAAGCGATGATGCGGCCCGAACCACCAATTTGCGTCACCGCATATTGTGACCAGCCACCCGGCGCTGCGCCAAGGTCAACAACCGTCATCCCGGGCTTAAAAAGTTTGTCACTTTGCTGTATTTCATCAAGTTTAAACCAGGCTCGGGAACGTAACCCCTTTTTCTGTGCCTGGAGAACATATTTATCGCTAAAGTGTTCCTGGAGCCAGCGGCTTGAGCTGGCAGAACGCTTTTTACCTGTCATTTAACTTTCCATCTGGGTTCATCGTGAGCCGATGGTGTAAATTTCCACACGGCAATTTGGCGATATAAGGGAGATGGCGGTAGAATGAACCGTTTTCAATCCCAACGTAAGCAAAAATATACGATGAATCTGAGTACTAAACAAAAACAGCACCTGAAAGGTCTGGCACATCCGCTCAAGCCTGTAGTACAGCTTGGCAACAATGGTTTGACCGAAGGGGTACTGGCCGAGATTGAACATGCGTTGCAGCACCATGAACTTATCAAGGTTAAGATCGCTACTGAAGATCGCGAAACTAAGACTTTGATCGTGGAAGCGATTGTACGTGAAACCGGCGCCTGTAACGTACAGGTCATCGGTAAAACGCTGGTACTGTATCGCCCAACTGCAGATCGTAAAATCTCGCTGCCACGGTAAGAATATCCTGAATTGAACACAAAAGCTGTGTAAAACGAGGGGTTTTCTACAAGCAGACGAGCAAAATGCCACGCTCTGTGAGTTGATAAAAGGCCGCTATGCGGCCTTTTTCTTTTCTTTACAATACGTCAACATATTACCTGTTGTAACGTAATTAAAGATATTCCACTTTGATGATTTCGTATTCTACTTCACCGCCAGGTGTGCGAATTACGACAACATCGTCCTGCTCTTTGCCCACCAGACCACGCGCGATAGGCGAATTCACAGAAATCAGATTCTGCTTAAAGTCCGCTTCGTCATCGCCCACGATGCGATATGTCTGCTCTTCATCGTTATCCAGGTTTAAGACGGTAACGGTGCAGCCAAAAATCACGCGGCCATTTTTTGGCATCTTAGAGATATCAATCACCTGCGCATTCGACAGCTTGGCTTCGATATCGGCAATACGGCCTTCGCAGAATCCCTGCTGTTCGCGGGCAGCATGGTATTCAGCATTTTCTTTCAGATCGCCGTGCTCACGCGCATCGGCAATGGCAGCAATGATCTCTGGACGACGTACTGTTTTCAGAAAATCCAGTTCTTCGCGCAATTTCTCAGCGCCACGTAAAGTCATCGGAATAGCTTGCATTTGTTATACCTCTTGAACATTCCTGTAGGGAGCAGTGACCTGCCCCGGCAGCTTAGCCCGCCCGGAAAAGACAAAACGCCGGGCCAGAAGCAAAAGAAAACTGACCCGGAGACGAAGCCCCAGGTCAGAAGCAATTTTTCAATTTGATACGCATTTTACCCTGAAGTTCACTATGGGTCATCGTTTACTTTCCGGTGCGATGCACCGTAGTATGACGGCTTGTTTCCAGGTTGTTAGCGCGAGATTATGCGATTTTCCAGATTTGTCATCGGATTGACCACCAGTATAGCGTTGAATGTCCAGGCCGCGAATGTTGAGGATTACGTCAACCAATTGCCGGACGGTGCGAACCTCGCGCTGATGGTGCAGAAGGTAGGCGCTCAGGCACCGGACATTGAATACCATAGCCAGCAAATGGCTCTGCCCGCCAGTACGCAAAAAGTGATTACCGCGCTTGCCGCCCTGCTGCAACTGGGGCCGGATTACCGCTTCACGACCACGCTGGAAAGCAAAGGCACCGTGGATAACGGCGTGCTAAAAGGGGACCTGACAGCCCGCTTTGGCGGCGATCCGACGCTAAAACGTCAGGATATCCGCAATATGGTGGCCATTCTGAAGAAATCCGGCGTGCAGCAAATCGAAGGCAACGTTCTTATCGATACCTCCGTTTTTGCCAGTCATGATAAAGCCCCCGGCTGGCCGTGGAACGACATGACCCAATGCTTTAGTGCACCGCCCGCAGCGGCAATCATCGATCGTAACTGTTTCTCTATTTCGCTCTACAGTGCGCCCAAAGCCAATGACCTGGCGTTCATCCGCGTGGCTTCCTACTACCCGGTGAATATGTTCAGCCAGGTGCGTACGCTCGCCCGTGGCAGCGCTGAAGGCCAGTACTGCGAACTGGACGTGGTGCCGGGTGATTTAAACCGCTTCACGCTTACAGGCTGTATGACGCAGCGTGCTGACCCATTGCCGCTGGCCTTTGCCATCCAGGATGGCGCAAGCTACGCCGGTGCGATCCTTAAAGATGAATTAAAACAGGCGGGGATTACGTATTCCGGCACGCTGCTACGCCAGACGCTGGTTAATGAACCGGGAACGGTGCTCGCCAGCAAACAGTCCGCGCCGTTGCATGACCTGCTGAAAATCATGCTGAAGAAATCTGACAACATGATCGCCGATACCGTATTCCGCACCATTGGTCACGAGCGCTTTGGCGTGCCGGGCACCTGGCGCGCGGGCGCAGATGCAGTTCGTCAGCTTTTACGTCAGCAGGCGGGCGTTGATTTAGGTAACAGCATTGTCGTCGATGGTTCAGGGCTCTCCCGCCATAATCTGATTTCGCCTGCCACCATGATGCAGGTGCTGCAATATATTGCCCAGCATGATACTGAGCTTAACTTTATCTCTATGCTGCCTCTGGCGGGCTACGACGGGTCGTTGCAGTATCGTGCGGGGCTTCATGCCGCAGGCGTGGATGGCAAAGTGTCAGCAAAGACAGGCTCTCTGCAAGGGGTGTATAACCTGGCGGGCTTTATTACTACCGCAAGCGGTCAGCGTATGGCGTTCGTACAGTATCTTTCCGGCTATGCGGTAGAACCTGCCGATCAGCGTAATCGCCGTATTCCGCTGGTGAGATTTGAAAGCCGCCTGTACAAAGATATTTATCAGAACAACTAATCCAGAAACAAAAACCCCGGCACTTTAGCCGGGGTTCTTTTAAGATTAACGTTTGTAGATGAACTCGACGCCTTCGTCGTCTTCTTCATCCCAGTCGTCATCCCAGTCTTCGTCGTCTTCCGCTTCCACTTCAGCTTCTTCAAGCTGCTGGCGATGGTAATCATCCCACATGAATTCGACTTTCTCAGGCTGCTTCTCTTCTGTCGCGTGAGTAATCGGATTCTCAATGATGAAGGTCATCACATCCCAGCACAGGTCTTTTACGCCCTGCTGGCTTGCCGCAGAAATCAGATAAAACTTCTCTTCCCAGCCCAGAGCTTCGGCGATAGCTTTCGCTTTCTCTTCAGCCTGCGCTTTGTCCATCAGGTCGATCTTGTTAAAGACCAGCCAGCGCGGTTTCGCAGCCAGTTTCTCGCTGTATTTTTCCAGCTCGCCAGTGATGATGCGCGCGTTTTCAACCGGATCGGATCCATCAATCGGATCGATGTCGATCAGGTGCAACAGGACGCGGCAACGCTCAAGGTGCTTCAGGAAGCGAATACCCAGACCGGCACCTTCCGCAGCGCCTTCGATAAGGCCGGGAATGTCAGCGACCACGAAGCTCTTTTCGTTATCCATACGCACCACGCCCAGGCTTGGCACCAGGGTGGTAAACGGATAATCCGCAACTTTCGGCTTCGCCGCAGATACTGCGCGGATAAAGGTCGATTTACCGGCATTTGGCATACCCAGCATACCGACATCAGCCAGCAGCATCAGTTCCAGTTGCAGGTCGCGCTTCTCGCCAGGCGTACCCATCGTCTTCTGACGCGGAGTACGGTTAACGGAAGATTTAAAACGGGTGTTGCCGAGGCCGTGCCAGCCGCCTTTCGCCACCATCAGGCGCTGACCATGTTTGGTCATATCGCCCATGTTTTCGCCCGTACCCTGATCGATAACACGGGTACCGATCGGCACTTTAACGCTGATATCTTTGCCGCGTTTCCCGGTGCAATCACGGCTCTGACCATTCTGACCACGCTCAGCGCGGAAAGACTTTTCAAAGCGGTAGTCAATCAGGGTATTCAGGTTTTCATCCGCTTCCAGCCAGACGTCACCGCCATCACCACCGTCACCACCATCAGGGCCGCCACGTGGGATGTATTTTTCACGGCGGAAGCTTACGCAGCCATTACCACCGTCACCTGCCACGACCAGAATCGTAGCTTCATCAACAAACTTCATTTTACTCTCCGTTACTCATTCGCCTGAGCGGGGTAAAGTGACAACCACTTCACGCTTGCGCAAGCCACCCCAAAGGCGATGACCAATGGCGGAATACATTGCGCCCGCAACCACGACAAACGCACCGAGATAACCCATAAGGTTTAACATCGGTCTGGCGAAGAAATCGGGCCAGGCCTGTGATAATAAATCTGAAAATAACAACGTAAACAGCGGAGTAAGCGTGATTAATGCGCTTACTTGTGCGGCTTGCCAGCGCGCCATTGCCTCGGCCAGCGCGCCGTAACCCACCAGTGTATTCAGGCCGCAAAACAGCAGGCAGGCCAATTGCCACTGGCTTAACTGAACAACTACCGCAGGCTTCGCCAGCGGCAAGAGCGCCACTGTACACAAAGTGTACAGCAAAAAGAGGATCTGCTGTGAAGCAAGGCGACGCAATAACACCTTTTGTGCGACGCCATAGCTTACCCAGACCGTGGCCGCTCCCACGCCGAAGATCACACCCCAGGTGTAATCGGTCAGTCTGGTAAAGATCTCCACCAGGCTGGTGTTAAAAAACATCACCAGCCCGCAGAGCAGCATGATCGCCCCAATGACCTGCGTACCGCGCATTTTCTCCTTCAGGATAAACACGCTCGCGATCATCATGCCCACCGGTGAGAGTTGTCCAATCACCTGTGACGCCGTTGGGGTCAAATATTGCAGGGAAGAGCTAAAGAGGATGAAGTTTCCGAACAGGCCGCCAGTGGCGATAGCAAGTAACACTAGCCAACGACGATGACGAAAAATGCGCATCGGCGGCAGCTTGCCTTTCATGGCCAATATCAATCCCAGGCCAATAGACGCCATTAAAAAGCGATAGAACACGATTGTCGGCGGTTCCATCACTTCCAGCACCTGCTTCATTGCAATAGGCAATGCACCCCAGCACATAGCTGTCGTGAGTGCCAAAAGAATACCAATGCCTGCCTGCTGCTTCATGCCCGTTCCCTACAAGAGATTTTCCGGACTTCTAATGTAAAAAGCCCCGCAACGTGTTGCGGGGCTTTCATCCGTTACCGGGACGCGAAAAACTTATTCAGCAACGATGCTGATGAATTTACGGTTTTTCGGGCCTTTAACTTCGAACTTAACTTTACCGTCAGTCAAAGCGAACAGAGTGTGGTCACGGCCGCAACCAACGTTGGTGCCAGCGTGGAATTTGGTACCACGTTGACGAACGATGATGCTACCTGCCAGAACTGCTTCACCGCCGAAGCGTTTTACGCCCAGACGTTTAGCTTCTGAATCGCGACCGTTACGAGTTGAGCCGCCAGCCTTTTTGTGTGCCATTTAAATCTGCTCCCCTAGTCTTAAGCGCTGATGCCAGTAATTTTAACATCAGTGAACCACTGACGATGGCCTTGCTGCTTACGATAGTGTTTACGACGACGAAACTTAACGATTTTAACTTTCTCGCCACGACCGTGAGCAACAACTTCAGCTTTGATAACGCCGCCATCAACGAAAGGAACGCCGATTTTGACTTCTTCACCGTTTGCGATCATCAGAACTTCAGCGAACTCAATGCTTTCGCCAGTTGCGATGTCCAGCTTTTCCAGGCGAATGGTCTGACCTTCGCTTACTCGGTGTTGTTTACCACCACTTTGGAAAACCGCGTACATAAAAAACTCCGCTTCCGCGCACCTTTTGTGTGATTCAGAGTGCGCTATAAATATTCACAATAGGGCGCGAATATTACGCAAAACGCGAAGCTTTGACAAGTGTGATCGTCAATACACGAAGAAAAAAAACACAACGTGTACGGTAACGTTTATCTGGCGTGTTTTTTCAGTACAATCAACAATACTATCTAACCCGTAACCCTTCGTTATCCCATTTTGATATGTGGTAAACAGGACATAAAGCCCGGCTTTAGCGATGAATTTAGAAAAAATCAATGAGTTAACCGCGCAAGACATGGCGGGTGTGAATCAGACCATCCTGCAACAGCTCGATTCCGATGTTCAGTTGATTAACCAACTGGGCTATTACATCGTCAGCGGCGGCGGTAAACGCATCCGCCCAATGATTGCCGTGCTGGCTGCACGAGCAGTGGGTTACGAAGGAAATGCGCATGTCACTATCGCGGCCTTAATCGAATTTATCCACACCGCGACACTTTTGCATGACGATGTCGTGGATGAATCGGACATGCGCCGCGGCAAAGCGACGGCTAACGCTGCCTTTGGCAATGCGGCAAGTGTACTGGTCGGTGATTTCATCTACACCCGCTCTTTCCAGATGATGACCCGTTTAGGCTCCCTCAAAGTGCTGGAAGTGATGTCCGAAGCCGTAAACGTCATTGCAGAAGGTGAAGTGCTGCAACTGATGAACGTCAACGACCCGAACATCACTGAAGAAAACTACATGCGCGTGATTTACAGCAAAACGGCGCGTCTGTTTGAAGCGGCGGCGCAATGTTCCGGCATTCTGGCAAACTGTACCGATGCACAGGAAAAAGGCCTTCAGGACTACGGACGGTACTTGGGCACGGCATTCCAGCTCATTGACGATCTGCTGGATTACAGCGCCGACGGCGAAACGCTGGGTAAAAACGTCGGTGACGACCTTAATGAAGGCAAACCGACGCTGCCTCTGCTGCATGCAATGCGTAACGGCACGCCCGTCCAGGCACAAATGATCCGCGAAGCCATTGAGCAAGGCAACGGTCGTCATCTTCTGGAACCTGTTCTGGAAGCGATGGCCGATTGTGGTTCGCTGGGATGGACGCGTCAGCGTGCGGAAGAAGAAGCGGACAAAGCCATTGCCGCGCTCCAGGTTTTACCTGACACCCCATGGCGCGATGCACTCATTGCGCTGGCACATATTGCCGTTCAGCGCGATCGCTAACCTCCCCGATCTTTCCGTGCCAAGCGCGGAAAGATTCCAGTAAATTCCTGTTATCCTTTTATTATCTGCCTGATAATTCCTGTATATCTGCAAGAAGATATTAATGAATTCTTAATTTAGCCTTCACTTACAGGAACTTTTTAGAACAACACTTCTGACGTAGTATAGTGGTCACGCAGCGTCATTTCAGATGGCGTTCTGCGCACTTCACTACAGGGAGGAATGATGGAACGTAAGTTTATCGACTGGCACTCTGCCGATATCATTGCCGGACTGCGTAAAAGAGGGACATCGCTGGCGGCAGAATCGCGCAAGAATGGATTAAGCTCATCAACGCTTGCGAATGCCTTAACGCGCTCATGGCCTAAAGGAGAGTTGATCATCGCGAAAGCGCTGGACACCGATCCATGGATTATCTGGCCGTCACGTTACCACGATCCGGTCACCCATGAGTTTATCGACCGTTCAAGCATGATCCGTCAGCCGAAACAGAAGTAGTCCCCTGCAACGCTGCACTGGCATCAGAGCAGCAACCCCCTTGTCATTGCGACAGGGGGCTGCCGAATCAGCAAGATATTACTCGCCTTTTACACGCTCAATATTGGCACCCAGCGCACGCAGTTTATCTTCGATACGCTCGTAGCCACGATCGATATGGTAAATACGATCGACAATGGTTGTGCCTTCAGCAATACAACCCGCCAGCACCAGGCTTGCAGATGCACGCAAATCGGTCGCCATTACCTGCGCGCCAGACAGCGTCTCAACGCCGTGGCAAATCGCGGTATTGCTCTCGATTTCTGCATGCGCGCCCATACGGATCAGTTCCGGGATGTGCATGAAGCGATTTTCAAAGATCGTTTCGATAATCACGCCAGTCCCTTCGGCTACCAGGTTCAGCAGAGTAAACTGCGCCTGCATATCGGTCGGGAAAGCCGGATGCGGTGCGGTACGCACGTTGACTGCTTTCGGACGCTTGCCGTGCATGTCGAGACTGATCCAGTCTTCACCCACTTCAATATCCGCGCCAGCTTCACGCAGCTTCGCCAGCACGGCGTCCAGGGTATCTGGCTGCGCATTGCGGCAGACGATTTTCCCGCCGGAAATGGCCGCAGCGACCAGGAAAGTCCCGGTTTCGATACGATCGGGCAGGACGCTGTACACACCGCCACCCAGACGTTCAACGCCTTCGATGGTGATTTTATCCGTACCCATGCCGGTGATTTTCGCGCCCAGCGTATTCAGGAAGTTCGCCGTATCGACGATTTCCGGCTCACGGGCGGCGTTTTCAATAATGGTGGTACCGGTCGCCAGCGTTGCCGCGGACATGATGGTCACGGTTGCGCCCACGCTGACTTTATCCATGACGATGTGCGCCCCTTTCAGGCGTCCATCGACAGAGGCTTTCACGTAACCCTCTTCCAGTTTGATCTGTGCACCAAGCTGCTCAAGACCGGCAATGTGCAGATCGACCGGACGCGCGCCAATGGCGCAACCGCCCGGCAGCGAAACCTGTCCCTGACCAAAACGCGCCACCAGCGGGCCAAGCGCCCAGATAGAGGCACGCATGGTTTTTACCAGCTCATACGGTGCACAGAAAATATTAACGTCGCTCGCGTCGATCCACACGGAACCATTGCGATCCACTTTGGTACCCAACTGGCTGAGTAACTTCATGGTGGTATCAATATCTTTCAGCTTCGGAACGTTACGAATTTCGACAGGCTCTTCTGCCAGCAGGGCGGCAAAAAGGATCGGCAGGGCCGCATTTTTTGCGCCGGAAATTGTCACCTCGCCCTGAAGCCGGGTTGGCCCCTGTACACGAAACTTATCCATTAATCTGATCTCTGTTAAGAATTCATAAGTACTGTCGGTGGATCACCGGCAGCTCAAAAACCGTTGAGTTTACGATCGCGCGCCCACTCTGCGGGCGTAAAGGCTTTGATCGAGACGGCGTGGATGCGGTTATCCGCAATGTATTCCATCAGCGGGCCATAGACAGCTTGCTGCTTCTTGACCCGGCTCATGCCGTCAAACACTTCACCCACAGCGATAACCTGAAAGTGACTGCCATCGCCTGTGACGTGGGCTTCCTGGAGAGAAAGTGCATTTACCAGCACGTTCTGAATTTCATGATTTTCCATGGGCTCTACTATTGTCTGATAATGAAAACAGTCCAACATCTTAGTGGAAAGTGGCGCTGTCTGAAATAACAAAAAGCCTCGCTATGAAATCATGCGAGGCTTTGGTTAGTAACGTACTGAAAATATTAGTGTGGCAATGCGTTGGCGGGCAAATTATAGAGCTGCGCCAGGGTCACTACTTTGTCGCTGACCCCTGCAAGCGTCACAGACTGGCCTTGCTGACCTGCCTCTGCAATTAAATGTACCAGCAACGCGACGCCTGCGGTATCAACCCGTGACAGCGCGGAAAGGTCGATTACGCTCACACCCTGCATCGCCTGAACGCGTGATTCCCAAAGCGGATTAAGCACATCCTGATCCAGTTCACCCTGCAGGGAGAGGCGCTCGCCTTCACGCGTCCACGTTAGCTGCTGCGTCATTATTTCTTCTCTTGCAGCGTGATTTTCTGCGCAGAGATGGATTTCAGTTGCGCCGTCAGGCCGTCAACGCCTTTTGTACGCAGCAGATCGCTCCATTCGTTTTGTTTGGTGGTGATCATGCTGACACCTTCAGCAATCATGTCATAAGCCTGCCAGTTACCTGACTGGGTATTCTTACGCCACTGGAAGTCCAGGCGTACCGGCGGGCGGCCGTTCGGATCGATGATGGTCACGCGAATCGGAACGATTGACGCATCGCCCAGCGGTTTTTCCGGGGCAATCTGGTAGCTCTGACCGTTGTACATTGCCAGCGCCTGGCCGTAAGCCTGTTTCAGATATTCGCGGAACGCCGCAAAGTAAGCCTCGCGCTGCGCAGGCGTTGCTTCTTTGTAGTAGCGACCCAGTACCAGCGCACCGGCGTATTTCACCTGCACATAAGGCAGCAGTTCCTGATCGACAATGTCACGCAGATAATCCGGGTTAGAACGGATTTTCGGCTGCTCATTCTTAAGGCGATCGAAGGTTTTTTTCGCCGCTTCCTGCATCTGTACGTAAGGGTTAGTCTGGTCTGCCGCCATCGCAGCACTCAGTGGCGCAATGACCAGCATAGCTACCATCAAAAGTCGTTTGAACATGCGTTAATTCTCCTCAAGGATTCGTCTGGCCAGCAGGCGATGTCGTTTCAGTATTAGCAGACGCTGGTGCTGCCGCATCGTCAGAACTCTTATTGTCGCCACCTTTACTGTTGTAAAGGAATTGTCCGATCAGGTCTTCAAGCACAATCGCGGACTTGGTGTCCTGAAGCGTGCTGCCTTCTTTAAGCATAGAGGTTCCCAGCTCCGGGTCGTCAAAACCGACGTTCAGCGCCAGATATTGCTCACCTAACAGACCAGACGTGCGGATCGCCAGCGAGCTGGTATCCGGGATCTGGTTATAGCGCTCTTCGATATCCAGCGCCACGCGGGGTAAATAGGTTTTCTGATCGAGGGAAATATCCGCTACGCGCCCAACCACCACACCGCCGATACGCACCGGCGAATGTGCTTTCAGGCCACCGATATTATCGAAGGTGGCATAGATACGGTACGTCGGCTCACTGCGCATCGACGCAACATCAGCCGCCTTCAGGCAAATAAACAGCGCTGCCAGCATCGCCACCAGCAAAAAGATACCAACCCAGATTTCACTCTTTTTCGTTTGCATGAACTCAATTCCCAAACATCAGTGCGGTGAGCACAAAATCAAGACCCAATACGGTCAGCGATGAATGCACAACGGTACGTGTAGTTGCCCGGCTAATCCCTGCTGAAGTCGGAATCGCATCGTAGCCATTAAATAAGGCAATCCATGTTACCGACACGGCGAACACCACACTCTTAATCAGACAGTTCACAAGATCCCTGCGCCAGTCGACGGCATTTTGCATCGCCGTCCAGAAGAAGCCTGCATCAATGCCTTTCCAGTTAACACCAACCAGCGAGCCGCCCCAGATCCCCACCGCCACAAAGATGACCGTTAACAGCGGCAAAGAGATGACGCCCGCCCAGAAGCGCGGTGAAATAACCCGACGCAGCGGATCGACAGCCATCATTTCCATACTGGAAAGTTGTTCAGTCGCGCGCATCAGGCCGATTTCAGCCGTCAGCGCCGACCCTGCCCGTCCGGCAAACAACAGCGCGGCCACCACCGGCCCCAGCTCGCGCAGCAGCGAAAGCGCCACCAGCATACCGAGACCCGTTTCCGCGCTGTAGGTGGTGAGCACCAGATATCCTTGCAACCCCAGCACCATACCGATGAACACACCGGACACAATGATGATCAGCATCGACAGCACGCCCACGTTATAAAGCTGGCGAACCAGCAATGGCGCGTGCTTGCGAAACTCGGGTTTACCGACCAGCGCATTGAATAACATCAACCCGGCGCGCCCAAACGTGGCGATCGTTTTGATCCCACGATGTCCAAGCGATGCCAGTGCATTTAACAGCATGAGTGGCTTAACTCCCTGTTCCTAATAAATCGTGAAGATAGTCGCCAGCGGGATAACGGAAAGGAACCGGGCCATCAGCAATGCCATCAAGGAACTGACGCACTCTGAGGTCTGAATTTTCCTGTAATCCCTGCGCGCTACCATGGGCGACAATTTTTTTATCCGCCACGATATACGCGTAATCCGCGATACTCAGCACTTCCGGTACGTCATGCGAAACCACAATGCATGTGACGCCCAGCGCGCTGTTCAGTTCTGAAATGAGCTTCACCAGCACACCCATGGTGATGGGATCCTGCCCGACGAAAGGCTCATCAAACATGATCAAGTCAGGTTCCAGCGCGATCGCCCGCGCCAGGGCCGCACGCCGCGCCATACCGCCAGAGAGTTCCGACGGCATCAGTTTAGCCGCCCCACGTAAACCCACCGCTTCCAGCTTCATCATCACCGTACTTTTCAGCAGCGGTGCGGGCAGGTGTGTATGCTCACGTAGCG
This sequence comes from Enterobacter sp. kpr-6, assembly GCF_900116015.1. Taxonomy (GTDB): domain Bacteria; phylum Pseudomonadota; class Gammaproteobacteria; order Enterobacterales; family Enterobacteriaceae; genus Enterobacter_D. Next base: position 143,947 of record NZ_FOYH01000009.1, on the reverse strand, counting down.
GATAAGCCACGTTTTCAAACACATTCATGTCTGTAAACAGCGCGCCCGACTGGAACAACATGCTCATTCTTTTACGCACGGTATAGAGCCGTGAACGGGACATTTCCGGCACGTTTTCGCCATCGAACAGGATTTCACCAGAATCCGGCGGGATTTGACCGCCAATCAGACGAAGCAAGGTTGTCTTGCCAATCCCTGACGGCCCCATGATCGCGGTGATCTTACCGCGCGGCACCGTTAGTGAAATATTATCAAAAATACTCCGGCTGCCACGGGAGAAGCTGACGCCGCGAACATCGACTAAATTCGCCACATTCTGGCTCATTCACTCATCCTTTTAGCCTTATCAGGTGTAAGCATGGCGCGTGTCTGCGCCACAAACCCAATATTTTTACAGAATATTACCTGCTTGAGTTAGCGAAAGCTGGCATTTGTTTTACTTTTAAGCCGCATAAAGTCAAAATCATAGGCTCGCTGCGCCCATAGGATCTGAAACGATCCTTCACGCGGACTGGCGATTATACCTGAAGAAAGGACTTTAGATGCTTTTAGCCACGGCGCTGTTAATAATTGGTTTACTTTTGGTGGTCTACAGTGCCGATCGTCTGGTGTTTGCCGCGTCTATTCTCTGTCGCAGTCTGGGGATCCCGCCGCTGATCATTGGCATGACGGTGGTGAGTATCGGCACTTCCCTGCCGGAAATCATTGTCTCCGCCGCCGCCTCCATGCATGGGCAGATCGATCTCGCTATCGGGACGGCGATCGGATCCAACATTGTTAACATTCTGCTGATCCTTGGTCTTGCCGCCCTGCTTCATCCATTTACCGTGCATTCTGATATTCTGCGCCGTGAATTGCCGCTAATGTTAATTGTGAGCCTGCTGGCAGGCAGCGTGCTGTATGACGGCGAGTTAACCCGTCTGGACGGCCTCTTTTTATTGCTGCTGGCGGTGATGTGGCTGCTGTTCATTGTTAAAATCGCCCGCCTGGCTGAACGTCAGGGTAATGATAGCCTGACCCGCGAACAACTGGCTGAACTTCCCAGGGAAGGCAGTTTGTCGGTCGCTTTTTTATGGCTTGGCGTGGCGCTGATTATTATGCCGATGGCCACCCGCATGGTGGTGGATAACGCCACGGTGCTGGCGAATTTCTTTGAGATGAGTGAACTGACCATTGGGCTGACCGTCATCGCGATTGGCACCAGCCTGCCGGAACTGGCGACCGCCATTGCCGGTACGCGAAAAGGCGAAGATGACATCGCCATCGGCAACATTATCGGTTCAAACATCTTTAACATTGCCTTCGTTCTTGGCCTGCCCGCGCTGATTGCGCCGGGAGCGTTTAATCCACTGGCCTTTACCCGCGATTATGGTGTGATGCTGGTGGTCAGCGTGATTTTCGCCCTCCTGTGCTGGCGGCGTAAACGTGAAACGGGTAAAGGCGCGGGGCTGCTGTTGATAAGCGGGTTTTTCATCTGGATGGCGATGCTGTACTGGCTATCGCCGTTTTTCACTGGTTAATCGGAATTGCATATGTCGCAGATAGATTTGCCGCCGGGCTTTGACTTTCAGCAAGCAGGCAAAGATGTGCTGGAAATTGAACGTGAAGGCCTGGCTCATCTCGACCAGTACATCAATCAGGATTTCAACGAAGCCTGTGAGAAGTTATTTTATTGCACCGGGAAAATCGTGGTGATGGGAATGGGCAAGTCAGGTCATATCGGCAGAAAAATGGCCGCGACCTTTGCCAGTACCGGCACCCCGTCGTTCTTTGTGCATCCGGGCGAAGCCGCGCACGGCGATCTCGGTATGGTAAGCCCACAGGATATCGTGATTGCCCTGTCGAACTCCGGCGAATCCAACGAGATTCTGGCGCTGATCCCGGTGTTAAAGCGCCTTCAGGTCCCACTTATCTGTGTCACCAGTCGGCCTGAAAGCAGTATGGCGCGGGCGGCGGATATTCATTTATGCGTTAAAGTACCGCGTGAAGCGTGCCCGCTGGGACTGGCTCCCACTTCCAGCACCACCGCCGCGCTGGTGATGGGCGATGCCCTTGCCGTTGCGCTGCTGAAAGCCCGCGGTTTTACGGCCGAAGATTTTGCGCTCTCCCATCCGGGTGGTGCGCTGGGCCGTAAACTGCTGTTGCGCGTGAATGACATCATGCATACCGGGGATGAGATCCCGCACGTCAGCAAAGAAGCCTCTCTACGCGACGCGTTGCTGGAAATTACACGCAAAAATCTCGGTATGACGGTCATTTGCGATGATCTGATGAAAATTGAAGGCATCTTTACCGACGGGGATTTACGTCGTGTATTTGATATGGGTGCCGATGTCCGCAGCCTCGACATTGCGGATGTTATGACGCCGGGCGGGGTTCGCGTCCGCTCGGGAACGCTGGCGGTCGAGGCGCTGAATTTGATGCAGTCCCGGCATATTACGGTGGTTATGGTTGCCGATGGCGACCAGTTGCTGGGTGTGGTACATATGCATGATCTCCTGCGCGCAGGCGTAGTGTAATAAGGATAAGAGAATGAGTAATGCTGGTGCGTCACTGACAACCTGCTACGGGCCGGTCAGTACGCAAGTCATGGCAAAGGCGGAAAAAATTCGCCTGCTGATCCTCGATGTCGATGGTGTGATGTCGGACGGATTAATTTTTATGGGCAACAATGGCGAAGAGCTGAAAGCGTTCAACGTCCGCGATGGTTATGGCATTCGTTGTGCGCTGACCTCGGGAATTGAGGTTGCCATTATTACCGGGCGTAAGGCTAAACTGTTAGAAGACCGATGCGCGACGCTGGGCATTACCCATCTGTACCAGGGCCAGTCCGATAAACGCATTGCTTTTAAAGAAGTACTGGCAAATCTTGCCGTCTCAGCGGAGGAAGTCGCTTATATTGGTGACGACCTGATTGACTGGCCGGTGATGGCGGATGTCGGACTGAGTGTCGCCGTGGCAGACGCACATCCAATGCTTATCCCGCGTGCCGATTACGTCACTTATATTAACGGCGGTCGTGGGGCCGTTCGTGAAGTCTGCGACCTGCTGCTACTGGCGCAGGGCAAACTTGAAGAGGCCATAGGGCAATCGATATGAGTAAAACCAGACGTTGGGTTATCATTCTGCTGTCGCTGGCGATACTCGTGCTGATTGGCGTTAACCTTGCAGACAGAGATGACACTGAGCAGGTCGTCGTTAACAACAATGAGCCGACTTACCGCAGCGAGCACACCGATACGGTCGTTTACAGTCCGGAAGGAGCGCTGAATTACCGCCTTATCGCGCAGCACGTGGAGTATTTCTCCGAAGAGGCGTTGTCATGGTTCACACAGCCCGTACTGACAACGTTTGATAAAGATAAAGTCCCGACGTGGTCAATTAAATCGGACAAAGCCAAGCTGACCGATGACCGGATGCTTTATCTTTATGGGCACGTTGAGGTTAATGCCCTGACAGCAGACTCTCAACTGCGAAAAATTACGACGGATAACGCCCAGATTAACCTGATCACGCAGGATGTGACGTCAAACGATCTGGTCACGTTATACGGTACGACATTTAATTCCAGCGGCCTAAAAATGCGCGGCAACTTACGCAGCAAAAACGCAGAGCTGATTGAAAAGGTTAGATCCTCATATGAAATTCAAAACAAACAAACTCAGCCTTAAACTTGTGCTTGCCAGCACCCTTCTGGCCGCCAGCCTTCCCGCGCTTGCTTTGACGGGTGATACCGATCAGCCGATCCACATTGAGTCCGACCAGCAATCGCTGGATATGCAGGGCAACGTGGTGACCTTCACCGGCAACGTCGTGGTGACCCAGGGGACGATCAAGATTAATGCCGACAAAGTCGTCGTGACCCGTCCTGGCGGTCAGGAAGGTAAAGAAGTGATTGATGGCTTTGGTAAGCCCGCCACCTTCTACCAGATGCAGGACAGCGGCAAACCGGTACAGGGCCATGCCTCGCAGTTGCATTACGAACTGCAAAACGATTTTGTGGTACTGACCGGCGACGCTTTCCTGGAACAGCTCGACAGCAACATCAAGGGTGACAAGATCACCTATCTGGTAAAAGAGCAAAAAATGCAGGCCTACAGCGAGAAAGGCAAGCGCGTGACGACCGTTCTGGTGCCTTCGCAGTTGCAGGACAAAAACAAGACCCCCGCTCCGGCACAAAAAAAGAGTAACTGATTCGTTATGGCAACTTTAACTGCAAAAAATCTCGCTAAAGCCTACAAAGGCCGCCGCGTGGTGGAAGATGTGAGTCTGACCGTCAACTCCGGCGAGATTGTGGGTCTGCTTGGCCCTAACGGTGCGGGTAAAACCACCACTTTTTACATGGTGGTCGGTATTGTCTCGCGCGACGCGGGTAACATCATTATTGATGACGAAGATATCAGCCTGCTGCCGCTGCATGCGCGTGCGCGTCGTGGCATTGGTTATTTGCCGCAGGAAGCCTCTATTTTCCGTCGTCTGAGCGTATTTGATAACCTGATGGCCGTCCTGCAAATCCGTGACGATCTCAGCAGCCAGCAGCGTGAAGACCGCGCCAATGAGCTGATGGAAGAGTTCCACATTGAGCATCTGCGCGACAGCCTCGGCCAGGCGCTCTCCGGCGGTGAACGTCGCCGTGTAGAAATCGCCCGTGCGCTGGCCGCCAATCCAAAATTTATTTTGCTCGATGAACCCTTTGCGGGCGTTGACCCGATTTCCGTTATCGACATCAAGCGCATTATCGAACACCTGCGCGATAGCGGCCTTGGGGTGCTCATCACCGACCATAACGTGCGCGAAACGCTGGCGGTGTGCGAACGCGCCTATATCGTTAGCCAGGGGCATTTAATTGCGCACGGTACACCGCAGCAAATCCTTGAAGACGAACATGTTAAGCGCGTATATCTTGGGGAAGACTTCAGACTCTGATAGGGTAGAGAAAATTAGGGTCTTACGGAGAAAACTGCTCTGAATATGAAGCAAGGTTTGCAACTACGGCTGAGCCAACAGCTCGCCATGACGCCACAATTGCAACAAGCGATCCGTTTGCTGCAATTGTCTACGTTGGAACTTCAGCAGGAACTTCAGCAGGCGCTGGAGAGTAATCCGTTGCTGGAACAAACCGATCTTCATGAAGAAATCGACGCGCAGCAGGCGCAGGACACCGAAACGCTGGATTCCGTCGACGCCCTTGAGCAGAAAGATATGCCCGAAGAACTGCCGCTTGATGCCAGTTGGGACGAAATCTACACCGCTGGCACCCCTTCCGGTAACGGCGTCGATTATCAGGACGATGAACTTCCCGTCTATCAGGGCGAAACCACCCAGTCGCTACAGGATTACCTGATGTGGCAGGTGGAACTGACCCCGTTTTCCGACACCGACCGCGCCATCGCAACCTCGATCGTCGATGCAGTCGATGAAACCGGTTATCTCACCGTCTCGCTGGAAGATATTCTTGAAAGCATGGGCGACGAAGAGATCGGCCTGGATGAAGTGGAAGCCGTGCTCAAGCGCGTACAGCGTTTCGATCCCGTCGGCGTTGCGGCAAAAGATCTGCGCGACTGCCTGCTGATCCAGCTCTCTCAATTCGCCAAAGATCTGCCGTGGCGCGAAGAAGCCCAGTTAATCATCAGCGATCATCTGGATTTGCTGGCAAACCATGACTTCCGCTCTTTGATGCGCGTTACGCGTTTAAAAGAAGACGTGCTGAAAGAAGCCGTTAACCTGATTCAGTCTCTGGATCCGCGTCCGGGTCAGTCGATCCAGACAGGCGAACCCGAATACGTTATTCCTGACGTGCTGGTGCGTAAGCATCATGGCCGCTGGACGGTTGAGCTGAACTCCGACAGCATTCCGCGCCTGCAAATCAATCAGCACTATGCTTCTATGTGTACCGGCTCGCGTAACGATGCCGACACCCAGTTCATCCGCAGTAATTTGCAGGATGCGAAGTGGCTGATTAAAAGCCTTGAAAGCCGTAACGACACACTGCTGCGCGTCAGCCGCTGTATCGTTGAGCAGCAGCAGGCCTTTTTCGATAAAGGCGAAGAATTTATGAAGCCGATGGTGCTGGCGGATATCGCTCAGGCCGTCGAAATGCACGAATCGACCATTTCACGTGTTACCACCCAGAAGTATCTGCACAGCCCCAGGGGCATTTTTGAGCTTAAATATTTCTTCTCCAGCCATGTGAATACCGAGGGCGGCGGCGAAGCCTCGTCCACGGCAATCCGCGCGCTGGTGAAGAAATTGATAGCCGCAGAAAACCCTGCGAAACCACTGAGTGACAGTAAGCTAACCACCCTGCTGTCCGACCAGGGTATCATGGTGGCTCGCCGTACCGTTGCGAAGTATCGAGAGTCTTTATCCATTCCGCCGTCTAACCAGCGTAAACAACTGGTTTGACCCAACCGATAAGGAAGACACTATGCAGCTCAATATCACAGGGCACAACGTCGAAATTACCGAAGCATTGCGTGAATTTTTAAACACCAAATTTGCCAAGCTGGAGCAATTTTTTGAAAGGATCAATCAGGTCTACATTGTGTTGAAGGTGGAAAAGGTGACGCATGTTGCCGACGCCACCCTGCATGTCAACGGCGGAGAAATCCACGCCAGTGCGGATGGGCAGGATATGTATGCCGCCATCGATGGTTTAATTGATAAACTTTCCCGGCAGCTCACTAAACATAAAGATAAACTAAAACAACACTAATTGTCCGGGCGGTTAACGGGTGCAGGACGGCCTGTTGTGGAACACAACGGGCCATTTGTACAGTTAGCGCTTAGGTGAAATTATGATGAACAACGATTCCGCTCTTCAGTTGAGCAATGTCCTTAACCAGGAATGTACCCGCAGCGCCGTCCACTGCCAGAGCAAGAAACGTGCGCTGGAAATCATCAGTGAACTGGCCGCTAAACAGTTAGGTTTGCCGCCACAGGTGGTGTTTGAAGCGATTCTGACCCGTGAAAAAATGGGCAGTACCGGTATCGGCAACGGTATCGCTATTCCTCACGGCAAGCTGGAAGAAGATACCCTGCGAGCGGTAGGCGTCTTTGTGCAGCTTGAAACGCCGATTGCGTTCGACGCCATCGACAATCAGCCCGTTGATCTGCTGTTTGCGCTGCTGGTGCCAGCTAATCAGACGAAGACCCATCTGCACACGCTTTCGCTGGTGGCGCGTCGTCTGGCGGATAAAACCATTTGTCGCCGTCTGCGCAGCGCGCAAAGCGATGAAGAACTCTACCAAATCATCACGGAAACAGAAGGCAGCCAGGATGATGCATAACCCGGAAATCGCCTTCATGTTTGTTGTCCTGAGGAGAAACGGTACATGGTACTGATGATCGTCAGTGGTCGTTCGGGGTCGGGGAAATCGGTCGCCCTGCGAGCGCTGGAAGACATGGGTTTTTACTGTGTCGATAACCTGCCGGTCGTGTTACTGCCTGAACTGGCGCGCTCGCTTGCTGACCGCCAGATTTCTGCGGCAGTCAGCATCGATGTGCGTAACATGCCTGAATCACCTGAGATTTTTGAACAGGCGATGAACAATCTGCCGGATGCGTTCTCCCCTCAGTTGCTGTTCCTGGATGCCGATCGCAATACGCTGATCCGCCGCTACAGCGATACGCGCCGTTTGCACCCTCTTTCCAGTAAAAATCTGTCGCTGGAAAGTGCCATCGATCAGGAGAGCGACCTGCTGGAACCGCTGCGTTCGCGTGCCGATCTGATCGTCGATACCTCCGAAATGTCGGTTCACGAGCTGGCAGAAATGCTGCGCACGCGTCTATTAGGTAAGCGCGAACGCGAGCTGACGATGGTGTTTGAATCGTTTGGCTTTAAGCACGGCATCCCGATTGATGCGGATTATGTTTTTGACGTGCGCTTTTTGCCGAACCCGCACTGGGACCCCAAATTACGCCCGATGACCGGCCTTGATAAGCCCGTTGCGGCGTTTCTTGATCGTCATACTGAAGTGCACAATTTTATCTATCAGACGCGCAGCTACCTTGAGCTGTGGTTACCGATGCTGGAAACCAATAACCGCAGTTATCTGACCGTGGCGATTGGCTGTACCGGCGGTAAACATCGTTCTGTGTACGTGGCTGAGCAACTGGCGGATTACTTCCGCTCCCGGGGCAAAAATGTGCAGTCCCGCCATCGTACGCTGGAAAAACGCAAAACATGACCGTAAAACAAACTGTTGAAATCACCAATAAGCTGGGCATGCACGCGCGCCCGGCGATGAAACTGTTTGAGCTGATGCAGGGCTTTGATGCGGAAGTGCTGCTGCGAAACGACGAAGGCACCGAGGCGGAAGCGAACAGCGTGATCGCCCTGCTGATGCTGGACTCCGCCAAAGGCCGTCAGATTGAGATCGAAGCCACCGGCCCGCAGGAAGAAGAAGCCCTGGCCGCGGTGATTGCGCTGTTTAACGCCGGGTTTGATGAGGACTGATTTCCCCTCACCCTCCCCCTCTCCCCATGGGAGAGGGGACAGATTGTGCACAAACTTGATTTTGCCCTCACCCTGACCCTCTCCCCAGGTGAGAGGGGACAGATTGTGCGCGGGTTTTGTTTCCCCCTCACCCTTAGAGTTGAGCACCGGCTCGCTTTTCTCCCTCGCCCTCAGAGATTAAGCACCGGCTCGCTTTTCTCCCTCTCCCTCAGGGAGAGGGCTGGGGTGAGGGTGATCGTCCTTTAAGGATACAACCCATTCCTGCGCACATACTCTTCCCCACCCAACTGGCGCATCTGCCGCATAATCCACGCCTGACGATTTCGCACATACCCCGACGGCGCATCAGCCTTAAAGCGCAGCGGATTCGGCAATACAGCCGCCAGCAGCGCGGCCTCCGCCTGAGTTAACCGGCTGGCGGGCTTATGAAAATAGCGCTGTGCCGCAGCCTCAACGCCAAATATCCCTTCGCCAAACTCCGCGATATTCAGATAGACCGTCAGGATCCGCCGCTTGCTCCACACCGTCTCCATCCCCAGCGTCAGACCGGCTTCCAGCCCTTTGCGCACCCAGCTTCGCCCGTCCCAGAGAAAGAGATTTTTCGCCGTCTGCTGTGACAGCGTCGAGGCCCCGCGAATACGGTTTTCATGACGCTCATTGTGCGACAGCGCTTTTTCAATCGCCGCCATATCAAAACCCCAGTGCTGCGGGAATTTTTGATCTTCCGCGGCAATCACCGCCAGCCCCATCCACGGTGAGATCTCATCCATGCCGACCCAGTCTGAATGGGCAACATAGCCGAAATCGCCGCTAAGCCAGGCCGAGATCTGCCGCTCGGCCATCACCGCTGAAAACGGCACCGGCACCACGCTAAACAGCGCGATCCCCCCGCCCCAGAACAGCGCGAAAACCAGTACCAGCCGCCAGAGAACCCCTTTTAGCGATAAGCGCCGCCACTTCATTGCGCCAGAACCAGCACGCGGGTGACCAGTTTTTCGATACCCGTGGCAGCTTCGGCGATCGTCTGCGCCAGCATATACGCCGGGGTGGTGACGATTTTGTGCTCCTCATCGACCACAATATCATCCACCGGACACGGCACATGTTCCGCCCCCATCACTTCAAGCAGTTCAGCAGTGTCGATATCGGTACCAATCGTCAGACGCAGCGGGATATCAAAAATTTTCGGCAACATAGGAGGGGCGATACAGATAAAGCCCTGCGGTTTTCCCGCCGCATGCATTGCCTGCGACAGCCGTTTGAGATCCTCATCAACGGTGCAATCCGCGCCTAACTGCGCAAAATTACTCAAATTTTTTGCGGCACCGAAACCGCCGGGCACGATCAGCGCATCCAGCTCATCGGCCCGCGCTTCGCTGAGCGGCTGGATCTCACCGCGCGCGATCCGCGCCGCCTCAACCAACACATTCCGGCTTTCGGCCATCGGCTCGCCCGTCAGATGGTTGACCACGTCTGCCTGGTTTTTGTCCGGGGCAAAACAGATCGCCTGTGCGCCGTGGCGGGCAAGCGCCAGGAGCGTAATGACCGCTTCGTGAATTTCGGCACCATCATTGACGCCACATCCACCGAGTACGATACCCACTTTTTTCATCTTGCTAATCCTTTGTTGCAACATGCTGAAGACTATTAAAAATTTTGATAAGGACGCTATGCTTCACACATTTAACTGATTCATGTAACAAATAATTTAAGATTTGCTATCTTAAGAGCGGGCAGTCCAATCATGTCGTCTGCGCTTTTCCCATTACAAAATTAAAAATCCCGGCGCAGCCAAGGTTTCCCTGGTGTTGGCGCAGTATTCGCGCACCCCGGTTTATCCGGGGTCATTTTTTTCTCGCCCCGTCCACCCATGCTTTCAGCACCGCCACATCGTGCGGCCACGTCTGTTTCATTTCGTCGATCCATTCACCGACGTTATTCCACCACTCAGGAAGATCCGGTGACTGAATCTGCTGACCGAGCTGCTGTAAATGGCGCAAACCAATTGAGCCCGCGGCCCCTTTGATTTTATGCCCTTCTTCCGTAATGCCCTTCTGATCGCGGGCGGTGAAATTCGATTCCAGCACGCTGATGTAGCCCGGCATCATTTTCTCAAATACCGCCAGACCATCGGTGATGAGCTTCGGCCCCACCAGCTCCATGTACTGTTCCAGCATCGCAATGTCTAACAGCGCCTGCGCTTTACTGTCGTCTACTGATGTCACGGCAATCTCCTCGTCGTCAGTGGTATCCCAAAACTTCTTAATCATGGCAGTTAATGCCGGTACCGCCAGCGGTTTGCTTAAGACATCGTCCATCCCGGCGTCCAGATATTCCTGTTTGTCTTTCAATACGTTGGCGGTCAGCGCCACCAGCGGCGGCAGATCGTCGGCGGCATAGCGGCTGGTTAATTCCCTGGAGATATCCAGTCCGGTCATGTCCGGTAGCTGGATATCCAGCAACACCAGATCGTATTCACCCGGCGTAAACATCTCCAGCGCCGCCGTCCCGGTCATCGCCACATCGACGCTGCTGCCGAGCTTTTCAAGCACCGAGCGGGCGACGATCACGTTCAGTTCGATATCTTCCACCAGCAGCACATGGAGCGCGGGCAGCGGCATATCGTCGTCGTCAAATGCATCTTCCACTTCTTCCGCCACGGCAGGCGCATGAACCGAAAGCATGAAGATGGAGCCCCTGCCCGGCTGACTGTTGACGGTAATGTCACCGCCCATGCTTTTCGCCAGACGGCGGGAAACCGCCAGACCGATGCCGGTGCCGGTCGCCGGCTTACCGCCATGGCTGTCTTTGACCTGATAATACATGGCGAAAATTTTATCCTGCTCGCTCTGCGGGATACCGATGCCGGAGTCCTCCACTTCAAAGCTCAGCATCTCATCGGCATCGTAACGGATACGTACCACCACCTGGCCTTCAGGCGTAAATTTGACGGCGTTGCTGATGAGATTCCACAGGATCTGGCGCAGACGGGTGCCGTCGGTGATGACTTTGTGCGGCAGCGGCAACGTAGGTTCCAGAACGAATCGCAGCCCTTTTTGCTGCGCCTGGAGGCCGGAGAGGTTTTCCAGATCGGCAAGGAAACTGGTGAAGTCGACAGGCTGTTTATCCAGCTGGACTTTGTGCCGCTCCATTTTATCCATGTCGATAATATCGTTGAAAATATTCCCCAGCGTCACCGCCGAAACATGAATGGTTTTGAGATATTTTTCCTGCTCGTCGGAAAGCTCGGTATCCAGCAGAATGCGGCTTAACCCGACGATGCCGTTTAACGGGGTACGCAGTTCATGGCTGATGGTGGAGATAAAGGTGGTCTTGTCGCGGCTGGCGCGCTCCAGCGCATCCTGATAGCGCTTCCGCTCGGTGATGTCGCGGCCAAAGCCCATCAGTCCATGGCGCTTGCCGACGCGGTCGTAGTACGGCACTTTGCGGATCTCAAAGCAGGCTTTGCGCCCGTCCGGGTAATCCAGCCACTGTTCATAGGTCAGAGAGACGTTATGCCGAAAGACTTTTTCGTCGGTTTCGATCACTTTCTCTGCCGCTTCCGGTGAGTAGACATCCTGCGGCTTGAGGCTCACCAGTTGTTTTTCGCTTTTGCCGGTCAGCAGTTCCATCGCCCGGTTACAGCCGGAGAACTCTTTATCTTCGTTGCGATAGAACACCAGATCCGGGGAAGCATCGAGAAATGAACGCAGGAAAGAGGATTGCTGTTCAAGCTGGATTTGCGTCTGCTCGCGCTCCTGCATCTCAATTTTGAGCTGCTCAAAAGTGGCCTGGCGCTCCGCCTCGGCTTTGACGCGATCGCTGATTTCCTGATTAAGCTGGGAAATATTGTCTTTTAACTGCACATTGAGTTTCAGATCGCGGTCACGCATCTCTTCGAGCTTATCCACCAGCCGTGACAACCGCTGGCGCGACTCTTCCAGTTGCTCAACCACCACCGATAAGAAGTACACCGCCCAGGGCGTAATCAGCAGGCCAAAGAAGATGGAGCGAATAACATCAATGCTTTCGACACGGCCATGAAGCACCATTGTCACAGCCATCTGCACCACGATCGCCAGCACAACCAGTGCCAGCGCCAGTAGCAGAGAAAATCGCACCAGGCCGAGCTTCATCATCAGATCGACGTAGTATTGCGCCAGTAAGCGGATTTGCTTCATAAGGGATTCCTTCACGACAACGTCGCTCAATAATACTCAATTCTGAGCAACGCGTTGAAGGTTGTGCAAAAAATGTGGGGTTTTGTTCCCCCTCACCCCGGCCCTCTCCCCAGGGGAGAGGGAGGAAGGCGGGTCCGTGCCCGGGCTGTCCCCTCTCCCATAGGGAGAGGGTTAGGGTGAGGGGTATTGTGAGAAGTGGCCTTACGCCCGATCTACCGTAAAGGCGAGCACATCTGCCAGGCTTTCCGCGCCCAGCGCCAGCATCACCAGGCGGTCTACGCCGAGTGCCACGCCGGAGCAGTCCGGCATACCCACTTTCAGCGCTTCCAGCAAATTGACATCAATCGGCTGCTGCGGCAGGCCGCGCGCCGCGCGCTTACGGTTATCCTGCTCAAAACGCTGCTGTTGCTCGCGGGCGTCGGTCAGTTCGTGGAAACCATTCGCCAGCTCAATACCCTTGAAGTAAACCTCAAAGCGTTCCGCCACGCGGTGATCTTCGGTGCTGATCTGCGCAAGCGATGCCTGGCTTGCCGGGAAATGGTACACAAACGCCGGACGATCTTTACCAATGTGCGGCTCTACGCCCATGGCGAACAGCAGTTGCAGCAGCGTATCGCGATCCTCTTCGGTATCGGCGATATTGCTGAGATCCAGCTTCGCCGCCGCGTCGCGCAGTTGCTGTTTATCGGCGGAGAGCGGATCGATGTCCAGATGGCGCTGGAACGCCTGCTGGTAAGAGAGCGACTCCGCTGGTGCGCACTCCAGCACCTGTTGCAGCAGATCGTCCACTTCATTCATCAGGCGGTACATGTCGTAGTGGGGGCGATACCACTCCAGCATGGTGAATTCCGGGTTGTGATGGCGGCCCATCTCTTCATTACGGAAGCTGCGACACAACTGAAAGACAGGGCCACATCCCGCCGCCAGCAGGCGCTTCATGTGGTATTCCGGGCTGGTCATCAGATAAAGATTCATGCCCTGAGAATGGCCTGGACCTACAAAACGGGTTTCGAACGGGAACAGATGAATATCCGTCACCGTTGCCTGGCTCATGCAGGGCGTTTCCACTTCCAGCACCCCCCGATCGGCAAAAAAGCGGCGGATCTCCGCAATCTTTGCCGCACGTTTCAACAAGTTGGGGATGGACGCGCTCGGCTGCCAGGTGGCCGTTTCGCTCATGGTGCTTTCTCCGTAATCTGATAAGGGCACGAAGTCTACTCGTAACCACGAAGAGAGACAAATTTTGTACGGCAATTTAGACCGCACAGATGGGCAAAAAAATCGAACACGTCAAATTTCCCTCCTGAGCACGCGGTTATACTGCCGTACCCATCATGGAGCAGTGGAAATGCTTTCGTAACGCCCTTTTTCATGTAAATCGTGCGGTGCGAGATAATCAAATATCTGGAGGAATGTCGTGCAAACCGTTCAAGCCGATCTTGCCGTAATTGGCGCTGGCGGCGCTGGATTACGTGCAGCAATTGCCGCAGCACATGCGAATCCACACGCTAAAATCGCTCTTATATCAAAAGTTTATCCCATGCGCAGTCATACCGTTGCCGCGGAAGGCGGTTCCGCTGCCGTTGCGCAGGATCATGACAGCTTTGAATACCATTTCCACGACACCGTAGCGGGTGGCGACTGGCTGTGCGAGCAGGACGTCGTTGATTATTTCGTGCATCAATGCCCGAGGGAAATGACCCAGCTTGAACAGTGGGGCTGCCCGTGGAGCCGTCGCCCGGATGGTTCGGTCAACGTGCGGCGCTTCGGCGGCATGAAGATCGAACGTACCTGGTTTGCCGCCGACAAAACCGGCTTCCACATGCTGCACACGCTGTTCCAGACCTCTCTCCAGTTCCCGCAAATTCAGCGTTTCGATGAGCACTTCGTCCTCGACATCCTGGTGGATGACGGTGCCGTCCGCGGCCTGGTGGCGATGAATATGATGGAAGGCACCCTGACGCAAATCCGCGCCAATGCGGTGATCATGGCGACCGGCGGCGCGGGGCGCGTTTATCGCTTTAACACCAACGGCGGGATTGTCACCGGCGATGGCATGGGGATGGCGCTCAACCACGGTGTGCCGCTGCGTGACATGGAATTTGTCCAGTATCACCCGACCGGTCTGCCGGGTTCCGGCATCCTGATGACCGAAGGCTGCCGCGGCGAAGGCGGTATTCTGGTGAACAAAGACGGCTACCGCTATTTGCAGGATTACGGCATGGGCCCGGAAACCCCGCTCGGCGAGCCGAAAAACAAATATATGGAGCTTGGCCCGCGCGACAAAGTCTCCCAGGCCTTCTGGCATGAATGGCGCAAAGGCAACACCATTCCCACGCCGCGTGGCGATGTGGTCTATCTCGATTTGCGTCACCTCGGCGAGAAAAAACTCCTCGAACGTCTGCCGTTTATCTGTGAACTGTCCAAAGCCTACGTCGGCGTCGATCCGGTCAAAGATCCTATTCCGGTGCGCCCCACCGCGCACTACACCATGGGCGGCATCGAAACCGACAGCCAGTGCGAAACCCGCATCAAAGGGCTGTTTGCCGTCGGGGAATGTTCCTCCGTCGGTCTGCACGGCGCGAACCGTCTGGGTTCGAACTCGCTGGCTGAACTGGTGGTGTTTGGCCGCCTGGCGGGTGAAAAAGCCGTGGAGCATGCCGCAAACGCCGGTTCGTCCAGTGATACGGTCCTTAACGCGCAGGCGGGCGATGTTGAGCAGCGCCTGAAAGCGCTGGTCAATCAGCAGGGCAACGAAAGCTGGGCAAAAATCCGCGATGAAATGGGCATGTCGATGGAAGAAGGCTGCGGCATTTACCGCACCACGGAACTGATGCAAAAAACCGTCGATAAGCTGGCGGAATTGCAGGAGCGCTTCAAACGCGTGCGCATCACCGACACCTCCAGCGTGTTTAACACCGATCTGCTTTACGCCATCGAACTGGGCCACGGCCTTAACGTCGCCGAATCCATGGCGCACTCTGCGCTGGCACGTAAAGAGTCGCGCGGCGCGCATCAGCGTCTTGATGAAGGCTGCACCGGGCGCGACGACGTTAATTTCCTGAAACATACCCTCGCTTTCCGCGATGCCGACGGCACGACGCGTCTGGAATACAGCGACGTGAAGATCACCACGCTGCCACCGGCAAAGCGCATGTATGGCGGTGAAGCGGAAGCCGCCGATAAAAAGGAGAAGGCGAATGGCTGAGATGAAAACCCTGAAAGTTGAGGTGGTGCGCTATAACCCGGAAGAGGACGCCGCACCGCGCAGCGCTTTCTATGATGTGCCTTTTGATGAGCAAACCTCGCTGCTGGACGCGCTCGGCTATATCAAGGATAACCTCGCACCAGACCTCAGCTACCGCTGGTCGTGCCGGATGGCGATCTGCGGCTCCTGCGGCATGATGGTCAACAAGGTGCCGAAACTGGCCTGCAAAACCTTTCTGCGTGAGTACGAGAAGGGCATGAAGGTCGAGGCGCTGGCGAATTTCCCGATTGAGCGCGATCTGGTGGTCGATATGACCCACTTTATCGAGAGTCTGGAGGCGATCAAGCCGTACATTATCGGCAATCCGCGCACGCCGGATCAGGGGCCGAACACACAGACCCCGGCGCAAATGGCGAAGTATCACCAGTTCTCCGGCTGCATCAACTGCGGTCTGTGCTACGCCGCCTGCCCGCAGTTTGGCCTGAACCCGGAATTCATCGGCCCGGCGGCGATTACGCTGGCGCACCGCTACAACGAAGACAGCCGCGATCACGGTAAGCAGGAGCGCATGGCGCAACTGAACAGCCAGAACGGTGTCTGGAGTTGTACGTTCGTCGGCTACTGCTCTGAGGTGTGTCCGAAGCATGTCGATCCGGCGGCGGCCATTCAGCAGGGTAAAGTGGAAAGCTCGAAAGACTTTCTTATCGCCACCCTGAAACCCCGCTAAGGAGCGCATTATGACGACGAAACGCAAACCCTACGTGCGGCCCATGCCATCAGGCTGGTGGAAAACCCTGCCGTTTTACCGCTTCTATATGCTGCGTGAAGGCACGGCGATCACCACCGTGTGGTTCAGCATTGTGCTGATTTACGGGCTGTTCGCCCTGAAACACGGCGCGGAAAGCTGGGCGGGCTATGTGGGATTTCTGCAAAACCCGATTGTGGTGATCCTCAATCTCATTACCCTGGCGGGCGCGCTGCTGCACACCAAAACCTGGTTTGAACTGGCCCCGAAAGCGGCAAATATCATTATCAAAGACGAGAAACTGGGGCCGCAGCCGATTATTAAAGGTCTGTGGGTGGTAACGGTGCTGGCAACCGGGGTGATTCTCGCTGTCGCCCTGTTCTGGTAAGGAGGCCAAATGATTAATCCAAATCCAAAACGTTCTGACGAACCTGTTTTCTGGGGGCTGTTTGGCGCAGGCGGCATGTGGGGAGCGATTGTCGCGCCGGTGATCGTGCTGCTGGTTGGCGTGATGCTGCCGCTGGGACTGTACCCTGGCGATGCGCTCGGCTATGAGCGGGTGCTGGCGTTTGCGCAGAGCTTTATCGGTCGCGCGTTTATCTTCCTGATGATCGTCCTGCCGCTGTGGTGCGGCCTGCACCGCATTCATCACCTGATGCACGATCTGAAAATCCACGTGCCGAACGGCAAATGGGTGTTCTACGGACTGGCGGCGATACTCACGGTGGTGACGCTGGTGGGCGTGATTTTCCTGTAATACTTTCTGTCTCACAGTGCCGGGCGGCAGCTTCGCCTGACCCGGCCTGCTCTCTTATCCTTCGCGCTTGATTCTTTCTTTGATCAAAATCTCTTTAATCGACTCACCCGGCGAGGCGCTGTCTTTGGCTTTGTGCAGGGTAATTTCCGTGCACAAAAACTCGATGATAAACAGCTGAGAAATCCGCGTGGCGATGGAATCGCCCTGCAACGGCCCGGCAGATCCGCAGGTCAGCAGAAAGTTATCCGCCAGTTCGTTAAGCGGCGATTGCGGGCTGTGGGTGATCGCCAGCCGGTGCGCGCCCGCTTTGCGAGCCAGCCGAAAGGCGTTCACCACTTCCGGCGTTTCACCTGAATGGGAAAACGCGATCACCATGTCATCGCTTTTCAGATTGGCGAGCTTGAGCGTCATGGTGAAGCGGTCGGTAAACGCCTCTGAATCAATCCCGATGCGGTTCATTTTGTCGCGCGCTTCCAGTGCGGATAAACCCGACGCGCCAAAACCGACAAACATCACCCGGCGGGCGTGAATAAATTGCTCGACGATGTGCTTGATTTTGCGCATGTCGATCAGGTCGATCGTCTCTTTAACCGTGGTATCGAGCGTCAGCGCGATTTTCTGCGCCACGTCATTACGGGAATCACCGAGAAAAATATCGGGCGAGGACGGCAGCGTTAAATCGCTCTCTTCCAGCAGTTCTCGCTTTAATTCCGTTTTCAGACTGAGCAGGCCGCCGTAACCAATTTTTTTGCAAAAACGCACGATGGTGGCTTCGCTGACGCCCGACTCCAGCGCCAGTTTTTTCACCGGCAGTTGCACTACCCGCGCCGGGTTTCGCAGAATAAATTCCGCCACTTTCCGATCGGTATCCGCAAGGCTTGCCATAATATTGGCCACATATACGCGGACGTTCTCTTTATTCACACTCATCTCTGGCTCTCCCGGCGCATTCGCGAACATGGCGTCACGCGAACGAATAATGCCGGGTAGTGTAGCCATCTTATTCTTCGCCGTCTTGCGCCAGCGTCACGCTAAGCTGTTGATGATACGTGTCACCCGCCGCCAGCCACTGCATTCCGCGCTTATGGCACACGTCGCCGTCAAACTGCGGATCGTCGGTGGTGCCGGTCAGCGGCTCGATGCACAGCAGATCCGCGCCCGGTACGCTCCACAGCGCCAGCCAGGGTGTCTGCGGCGAGTCCAGACGCAACGCACAGTCGCCCTGCGGGGAGATCACCGAAACGCCACAATCGGCCATGTCACCAAAATAGACGGCACCGTTCGTGAAGCTGTCAGCGGTGAGAGCAAAGCCGGTGGTACGTGCTGGTGTTTCGGGCGTGATCAGCGTGCGATTATCCGTGAAAAATGGCCCGCTAGCGGGCCGGTCAAAGCGTACCGACCAGCCCGGCTGCGTGGCGATCGGCAGCGCAAAGCCCGGATGCCAGCCGAGCGCAAAGGGAAACGCCCGGCTGTCCCGGTTCTCCACCTGCCAGCGCACCGTAAGGCCGGTGGCGGTCAGATGCCAGTGCGTTGTTACCCGCCAGCGAAACGGCCAGATCGCCTGGGTTTCCGGGCTCTCTTCGCAGCACAGAGTCAGCCTGTCATCACGTTGCTTAACGAGGCGAAAACGCTGCTGGCGCAAAAACCCGTGGGCGGGAAGCGGCCAGAATTCCCCGTCATGATGCAGGCCGTTATGGATAAGCCTGCCGACAACCGGGAAAAGCTGGGTGGCGCTGTTGTTCCACACCGCCGGATCGGGCGTCCACAGGCGCTGGCGCTGCTGGCGTTTATCCAGAAGTTCGCACAGTTCCGCGCCCTTGGCCTTAACGGTTATGCGCCAGCGGTCGTTTTCCAGCGTCCAGCTCGTCATGATTAATCCACCCGCAGCAACAGACGGATCTGATACACCAGCGCCTTGTGTTTATCGCCACTGGCATGCTGGTCAATCAGCGCAAAGATGTGGTTTTGCGTCAACACCTGCCCGTCGTTCACCTCCGCCAGCACGGCATCGGGCGAGATCGCAGGCAGCGCTTTGCTTAAAAACATCAGCGCCTCATAAACGCCCTGATCTTCACAGCGGGCATCCTGCTGCCAGTGCCGGGCAAACTGCTCCTCCTGCTCTGCCGTCAGGGTATCCAGCGCAAAGCGGGTATAGAGTTCCGGCGGCGCATCGTGTGCTTCCAGCAGTGGGCGCATGGCGTGGGCCATCTCCAGCGCTTTTTGCGCATCATCCAGCGGCTGTAGCTGTTGGGGATCGCGTTTAACATCAAACAGCTTGTCGCCAAAGCGCCACGGATTGAGGTAGCCAAAGCTCGCCGGGATCTGCATCACCTGTGCGCCACGGGTGAAATCAAAGCCAGGATGGATGCGGATGTCGGTCAGCTCTTTGACGTTAAACGGGCTGTCGATGCGCGTCGGCATCAGGGTGTATTCAAACAGGTGCTTTTTACCCTGCTCGCGCGGGCAGCGCATATACACCGATTCACCGTCGGTAATATTCAGATGACCGCCAAAGTAGCCAAACAGCGCGTGGTCATGAATGGGGGTGTCGTTTTCAATCACCGGACGCAGGGGTTTGCCGGTCATGGTCGCCGGACGCTCAACGTTGAAGTACTCCAGCAGGGTGGCCGGAATATCAATGGTTTGCGCCAGCGCGCTGCGCCGCTCGCCCGTCACCTTACAGCGCGGATCGCGGATAAAGAACGGCGTGTTGGCGATTTCGTTATAGACCGGCATGATGTTTTTGCCCCACCAGTCGTGCTCGCCGAGCAGGAAGCCATGATCGGTGCAGACAATAAACAGCGTGTCTTCCCACAGGTTCAGCGCTTTGAGCTTATCCATCACCTGACCGAGATAATCGTCGCACATGGTGATCAGCGCCTGGTAAAACTTCCGCGCTTTGTCGTCATTCTCCCCGCCCGGTGCGCCGCAGTAATAGGGCACCCAGCCGTCAAATTCGCCGGGTTTGCAGCCGTACTGCGCCAGATATTTTTCCGGGACGAAAAACGGTTCGTGCGGATCGAAACACTCAATCTGCAAAAACCAGTTGTCCTGGTCCTGGTTGGTATCGAGAAACTCCATGCCCGCCGCAATAGTGCGATGGGTGAAATGCTCCGCCTGGGTGGGCATCGCGGCGCGGTTGATCAGATCCTGGGTCATGCGCCCGGCGCGGCGACGGCGGGTTTCGTCATCTTCCATCCCCTGCCAGCTAATTTGCGGTTTTTCGACCTGCCCTTTCCAGCAATCGCCTTCCTGACCGCGAATGAACTCAAAGGTGGAGTAGCGCGTGTGGTACGTCGCGCCGCCGTCGCGCCAGTAGTGTTTATGGTCGGTGACCATGTGGGTGTGCACCCCATTCTGGTGCAGCGCCTGCATCGCCGAAAAATCAAACGGCTCCAGCGGCCCCCAGCTACGGTGCAAAAAGTTGTAACGCCCGGTGTGCAGCTCACGGCGGGCGGGCATGCACGGCATGCTGCCGACGTAAAAGTTATCGAACTGCACTGACTCTTTTGCCAGCCGCGAAAAGTTTGGCGTGATGGCATCGCCCCCGTAAGGGGCGAGGTGGTTACGCGTCAGCGTATCGAACATCAACATGACTGCTTTCATGATTTATAACCCGATGTACTCTTCAACTTCATTTTTAATAATGGTGACGTGAGGACCGTAGACGACCTGCACTCCCTGCCCGCGAATAAACGCCCCTTTACTGCCATATTTTTTGAAATCATCGAGCTGCACCTGCGACGGCTCTTTTACCGTAACGCGCAGTCGGGTTGCGCAGCAGTCCACATCGAGAATATTGTCCCGCCCGCCGAGCGCATCGACGATCCCGGCGGAACGTGAACCTTCGGCCTGCTCCACTGCCGGTGCGTCGTTATCATCTTCACGGCCCGGTGTTTTAAGCTGACGCCAGCGGATCAGGAAGCGGAAGCTGAAGTAGTAGAGGCAGAACATGACTGCGCCCAGCGGCAGCATCAGCACCCAGTTGGTTTTGGCATTGCCCTGCAACACGCCAAACAGCAGGAAGTCGATAAGCCCGCCAGAGAAGGTTTGTCCGACGGTGATAGCCAGAATGTGCGTCAGCATGAACGCCACGCCCGTCAGCACGATATGCACGCCATACAACAGCGGAGCGCAGAACATGAAGGCGAATTCCAGCGGTTCGGTGATGCCGGTGACGAAAGCCGTCAGCGCGGCAGAAATCATCAGGCTGGCCACTTTTTTACGGTTTTCTGGTTTCGCGCTGTGGTAAATCGCCAGCGCCGCACCCGGCAAGCCAAACATAAAGTCGGCAAAACGTCCGGCCATAAAGCGCGACACGCCGATGTAGTACTGGGTCACGCTTGGATCGGCCAGCTGCGCAAAGAAGATTTTCTGCGTGCCCTGCACCAGATGACCGTTAACCATGACTTCGCCGCCAACGCTGGTCAGCCAGAACGGGAGATAAAAGAGGTGATGTAACCCGAGCGGGATCAGGCACTTCAAAATCATGCCGTAGAACAGCGTCCCGATGTAGCCGGTCTTTTCCACCAGCCCGCCGAGATGCGTGATCCCGGCCTGCACCGGCGGCCACGCCCAGAACAGCGCCACACCCAGGAAAATAGCAAAAAAGGAGGTGACGATAGGCACCAGCCGCGAACCGCTGAAAAACGCCAGCAGGTTGGGCAGCTCGGTTTTGTTGTAGCGATTGTGCACCCACGCGGTCAGCAGGCCGCTGGCAATACCCCCCATGACGCCGGTTTGCAGCGTAACGATGCCCAGTACGCTCGCCTGCCCCGCCGCCGCCAGGTTATCCACCGCCAGTTTGCCGGTCAGCAGCAGCATGGCGTTAATCGCCTTGTTCATCACGATAAAGCACAGGACGGAAGCCAGCCCCGCCGTGCCTTTATCGCTGCGCGCCAGCCCGACGGCGATCCCCACGGCAAACAGCAATGCCAGGTTATCGAACACCACGCTGCCACAGAGTTTCATCAACGTGAAAATGGCCTGCATAACCTGATTATCCAGCACCGGATAGGTGGCGACGGTAACCGGGTTGGTAAACACGCCGCCGATCCCGAGTAATAAACCGGCTGCGGGCAGCACGGCTATCGGCAACATGAATGATTTTCCCAGGTTTTGTGCGCCTGCGAAGAATTTGCTCATAAAGGCCCCTGATGTTGGATTTGAATTTTATATTTCAGTTTTATATTTTTCAGTGAAATTATTATTTCCAGCATTGCGCCGCAAAGTCAACGTCAGATGGTGAAACAGTGAGCGATGTCACTTTTTGCTTTTAGCGGAAATAACGTTCACCACAATCAGGCAAAATTCCAGCCACGCTCTACACTTAGCTAAAAAACCTGGAAGGAAAATCCCATGCGTGTGCTGCCCATTGTTGCAACCGTTGCCGCTGCGTTTCTGGTGGTTGCCTGTAGTTCCCCTACTCCGCCTTCGGGCGTCACCGTTGTAGAAAATTTCAATTCCACCCGCTATCTCGGCACCTGGTATGAAATCGCCCGTCTGGATCACCGCTTTGAACGCGGGCTGGATAACGTCACGGCAACCTACAGTTTGCGTGAAGATGGCGGAATTAATGTCATCAATAAGGGGTATAACCGTGAGCGGGGCATGTGGCAGTCGACGGACGGTAAAGCGTACTTTACCGGGGATAAAAGTCGGGCGGCGCTGAAAGTCTCGTTCTTTGGCCCTTTCTATGGCGGGTATAACGTCATTGCGCTCGATAAGGATTACCAGCACGCGCTGGTCTGTGGGCCGAACCGCGATTATCTGTGGATCCTGTCCCGTACCCGCACCATTCCTGATGAGGTGAAACAACAGATGCTGAGCGTCGCGGCCCGGCAGGGTTTCGCCGTGGAAAAATTAATCTGGGTGGCGCAGAACCGTTAATGGGTGCTGAGTTTTAATCCAATAATCCCGGCGACGATGAGCACCAGGCTTATGATCCTCGCCGGGCTTGCTGACTCCCCAAGCAGAATAATGCCGGTGATGGACGCGCCCACCGCGCCAATGCCGGTCCAGATTGCATAAGCGGTACCGACGGGCAGCGTTTTCATCGCCCATGACAACATCGCGATACTGATGATCATCGCACTGACGGTGATCACGCTCGGTGTCAGTCGGGTAAAACCCTGGGTATATTTCAGGCCGACGGCCCAGACCACTTCAAGAAGACCTGCAATAACTAAAACTAACCAGGACATGGTTGGCTCCTGTTATGGGGCCGTCCCCGGTGAAGAGAGCGCTTACAGGTCGTCCCATAAGGCTTGTGAATAGATAAATATTCTCACCTGGAGCATTATCTATTTCAACTTTTTTATTTAACCCAAATTTTATAGGCTTATAGCAAGAAATAGGCGTAGTTCGCAGCGTAGTTCCCGCATTTATCCGCTATCTCTCCCCACTATGATGATGTGCTTTCTAAATCCTGAAAGCCGTCAACCTTCTCCTGACTGCGAATAAAAATATGTTCAAAATTTTATTGATTGATCGCTGCAACTTTGCCCGCACCGGGCTTGAGAACTGGCTCAATCAAACGGGTCTGTTTCCATCGCCATTACTGGTTACCGGCCTGAATAATTTGATGCTTGCTAAAGAGCATGCACTGCAATGGCATCCCGATCTGGTTATTGCGGATTTATACGGATTTGCCAGTGATTTACACCACGTGCAGCAATTATCGTCTGTATTACAAGCCTGTAGCGCCCAAAGCCCGTTGCTGTTATTGCAATCCGGCGTTGACGCGCAAATAGAGAATTTTTGCCAGCAGTTCCCCGTATGGGCAAGCCTGAGCAAATCCACGTCGCTGGCGACGCTGGCAAACAGCATTAATGACGCGCTGCGCTCGCGTCCGGCGGATGATGAAGTGAATATGGCGACGCCGTTACTGACGCGTCAGGAAGAGAAAGTGTTATCGCTATGGATGGACGGGGCGAATAATCATTATATCGCTACGCGACTGGGTATTAACGGGAAGACGGTATATACCTACAAACGTAATATCCGCATGAAGCTGGGCATGGGAAATCGTTTTTCACCGTTTTTGTCACTGCCTGAAACAGCCTGAGAAAGAAGTTAACGGTACGGCGCGCAGCCGTACCGCCTGCATTAGTTCTGTGCTTTGGTCGCTGCACCTGAAATAGCGCTGCCGCCATCAGAGATGTCTTCGCCCACGCCACGCGTGGTGTTACAGGCTGTTAAGACTGAAGAAAGCACCAGAACAGAAAAGATCGCTGCAATTGTTTTCTTAACCATAATATCTTCCTTTATAACCAATGTTATTTGTGTATAGCCACTTAAGCATAGACAAAATCACGGGAAAGGAAGG
Source organism: Enterobacter sp. kpr-6 (assembly GCF_900116015.1). Taxonomy (GTDB): domain Bacteria; phylum Pseudomonadota; class Gammaproteobacteria; order Enterobacterales; family Enterobacteriaceae; genus Enterobacter_D. The sequence goes on along the minus strand of NZ_FOYH01000009.1, from coordinate 119,271 downwards.
TTTTTAGGAACAATTGAAGTTGCTGGCAAATAGCGGGGATAAAACGGGCTGGAAATGTATTCAGCGGCCTGCGCCGCTGAATACCTTACGTCAATTACTTAACGCGGGATACGTATTCGCCAGAGCGGGTGTCAACTTTGATCACTTCGCCAATCTGTACGAACAGCGGTACTTTCACCACAGCGCCAGTGGTCAGGGTTGCTGGTTTGCCGCCGGTACCTGCGGTATCGCCTTTCAGACCTGGATCGGTTTCAACGATTTCCAGCTCAACGAAGTTCGGCGGGGTCACAGCGATAGGCTGGCCGTTCCACAGGGTCACGATGCACTCAGCCTGATCCAGCAGCCATTTCGCGTTATCACCAACGGCTTTCTCGTCAGCAGCGAGCTGCTCGAAAGTTTCGTTGTTCATGAAATGGTAGAATTCGCCGTCGTTGTACAGGAAGGTCAGGTTCATATCGACAACATCTGCGCCTTCGGCAGAGTCAGTGGATTTGAATGTCTTCTCAACGCGGGTACCGGTCAGCAGGCGACGCAGTTTAACGCGCGCAAATGCCTGGCCTTTACCTGGTTTAACGAATTCGCTGGCTTCAACCGCGTACGGTTCGCCGTCCATCATGATTTTAAGACCAGCACGAAAATCGTTGCTATAGTACGTTGCCATAAGGCCCTCTGAAAAATGTTAACTGGTAGCTAAGCCACAAAATGGCGCATATTGTAACCCTAAATACCCCATCCAGAGAAGATTGGTTATTACAACTTGCAGATGTAATCACCAGCCCGGATGAACTCCTGCGTCTTTTAAATGTAGACGCTGATGAAAATTTGCTCGCCGGACGTGACGCAAGAAAACTGTTTGCCCTGCGGGTTCCCCGCGCGTTTGCAGCCCGTATGGAAAAAGGCAATCCGCACGATCCTCTTTTAAGACAGGTACTTACCTCACAGGAGGAGTTCGTCGCTGCCCCCGGTTTCAGCACCGATCCGCTCGATGAACAGCACAGCGTGGTGCCGGGATTGCTGCATAAATACCGTAACCGGGCGCTGCTGTTGGTGAAAGGCGGCTGTGCAGTAAATTGTCGTTATTGTTTCCGCCGCCACTTCCCCTATAGCGATAATCAGGGCAATAAACGCAACTGGCAGGCGGCGATTGACTATATTTCTCAGCATCCGGAGCTTGATGAGATCATTTTCTCCGGCGGCGATCCGCTGATGGCGAAAGATCATGAGATTGACTGGCTGGTCACACAGCTTGAGTCTATTCCGCACATCAAGCGTCTGCGCATTCACAGCCGCTTGCCTGTTGTGATCCCGGCGCGCATTACTGAGGCATTAACAGCGCGTTTTGCCCGCTCCACGCTGCAAATTTTGCTGGTTAACCACATCAATCACGCCAACGAGATCGACGAGGCATTTCGCCAGGCGATGACCGCTCTGCGACAGGCGGGCGTGACGCTGCTCAACCAGAGCGTGTTACTGCGCGGTGTTAACGATAACGCTCACACGCTGGCGGACTTAAGCAATGCGCTGTTTGATGCGGGCGTCATGCCTTATTACCTGCACGTGCTGGATAAAGTGCAGGGCGCGGCGCACTTTATGGTGAGCGACGATGAGGCGCGGGAAATCGTGCGTGAGCTGCTGACGCTGGTATCCGGTTATATGGTGCCGCGTCTGGCCCGTGAAATCGGCGGAGAGCCGAGCAAAACGCCGCTGGATTTACAGTTACGTCAGCAATAACCCTTTTTTAAGAGTCCGTTTTCGGACTCTTTTTTGCCCCTCATCTCACTTTATACTGCCCCGGTTTCCTCTCCGTAATGGCGAAACGCCCTGACGTTTCATAGCCCGGAATATATTTATCTTTTGCAATCATGGAATATTAAAATGCCCTTAACTATTCATGGAATGAACACTGGTGTTATTCGTCATAATAATCAATTTATTGCACTGGCTTTAAAAATTAAGCACGACAAGAAAAAAGAAAATTTACTGTTCTTCCCTTTATTATCTTTAAAAGATCTCCTGCTCAGTATTGAGCAACGTTTGCATATGAAAAGTTTACTCAGCGACAGCGCGCGCAAAAATTTTGATAAAGCCACTGAATCGGCTGAAAAAAAATTGCAGCAAAATGCGCCAGTCATGATGGAAGATGAATTAAAAAATGCGGATGTGCGCCAGCGTGTGGAGCGCGTAACCTTAACCCACAATGCCGCTGACAGCGTGACGCTTGAGTTGTCTCTTAACGGGGGTGATACCGTCACCTTACTCATCAATGATACGCAAATGCGCCTGCTGGTAAATGTGATTATTCTGGCGATGAATAACGCCGGACTGCGCGCTATTTTAGACAGCGTGTCTTCAATTCTGGATTTTCTGCCGCTGTATGACGTCGATTGCAAAGATAAAGGTCAACTGGAATTTGATACTTATCAGCATCCGGAATGGAAACACGCGCTGTTTAATTATTATCTGACGCTGGTGTATCTGTATAAAAATGAGCAGGGAGAGGAGCAAGCCTGCGGCACGGTGATTAAAACACGCGCCCCTTCAAATTCAAAAGAAGCACAAAGCATTGCGAAACGCCTTCTGCGTTACAGCAATCGTCTGCGCAAACTGGAGAATATACCTTGTAAGGTGTTGGTCAGAACGCTGGTCGCTGATAAACCCGTAACGCTGACGCAGGATCAGTGCCTGCATGCGGTGCATAGTCTGCGTCATCAATCTGAGCAATCCGCTGCCTGATAGCAGTGAACCCCGCGAGGGGGTTCACTTGTCTTTGCCCGACAATCAGTTCGGGCAATTATAAACCTGGCCGGTCATTTCGCTGGCGGTCGGGACAAAGCTCGACATAAAGCCCTGCGTCGGACTGCTGACGCTATAAATCACGTTGCCGCCCATATTTGCCGCCTCATTACGCAGCGCATTTGCTGCCCCACGCATTGAACCGCCCTCTTCGCCATGTTGACCGGAAAGCCAGTTACTTTGCTTACCGGTGGCGGTGCCAATCAAGCGGCAATCCGCACTCGGCTTATCTTCCACAAAGCGGACGTTTTGCCCGCCAGAGGTCAGTTCATTACTGGCGCTACACCCAGCCAGCAGCAGCGCTGCCCCGACAATCCCTGCACCAACGATAACGCGCATTTTATTCCTCGTTTTAATCAACCCGACAAAAGCTGTCCGTGTCTAAACCTTATACTAAAAAGATGACCAAAAGAAAAACCCCCGGACATTTCTGCCCAGGGGTTTGTTCATTTATGCGAGGTGTGCGTCCAAATCATTCAGAATGCTGGACGCAGGGCAATCACATCATGCCGCCCATACCACCCATGCCGCCCATACCACCAGCAGCACCTAAATCAGGGCCATCGGCTTTCGGCAGGTCGGTAACCATGCACTCGGTGGTGATCATCAGACCTGCAACCGAAGCGGCGTACTGCAGAGCAGAACGGGTCACTTTGGTTGGGTCCAGGATACCCATTTCGATCATGTTGCCGTATTCTTCGGTCGCTGCGTTGTAACCGTAGTTACCGTCGCCCGCTTTCACGGTGTTAGCAACAACAGAGGGCTCTTCACCGCAGTTCAGCACGATCTGACGCAGCGGAGCTTCCATTGCGCGCAGCGCAACTTTGATACCCACGTTCTGATCTTCGTTCTGGCCACGCAGTTCGCCCAGTTTAGAAGCAACACGGATCAGCGCAACGCCGCCGCCTGCAACCACACCTTCTTCAACCGCAGCACGGGTCGCGTGCAGGGCATCTTCAACGCGGGCTTTTTTCTCTTTCATTTCAACTTCAGTTGCCGCGCCAACTTTGATGACTGCAACGCCGCCAGCCAGTTTAGCTACGCGCTCCTGCAGTTTTTCACGATCGTAGTCGGAGGTCGCTTCTTCGATCTGCTGACGGATCTGACCAACGCGGCCCTGAATGGTCGCTTCTTCACCCACGCCATCGATGATGGTGGTGGTGTCTTTGTTGATCACAACGCGTTTTGCCTGGCCCAGGTCTTCCAGGGTGGCTTTTTCCAGTTCCATACCGATCTCTTCAGAGATAACGGTACCGCCAGTCAGGATAGCGATATCCTGCAGCATGGCTTTACGACGGTCGCCGAAGCCCGGTGCTTTCACCGCAGCTACTTTAACGATGCCGCGCATGGTATTCACCACCAGAGTCGCCAGCGCTTCGCCTTCAACATCTTCAGCGATGATCAGCAGCGGTTTGCCTGCTTTTGCTACAGCTTCGAGAACCGGCAGCATTTCGCGGATGTTGGAGATTTTTTTATCAGCCAGCAGGATGAACGGGCTTTCCAGTTCGATGGAGCCAGTTTCCGGCTTGTTGATGAAATAAGGAGAGAGGTAGCCACGGTCAAACTGCATACCTTCAACAACGTCCAGCTCGTCTTGCAGGCCAGTGCCTTCTTCAACGGTGATAACGCCTTCTTTGCCTACTTTTTCCATCGCTTCTGCGATCAGTTTACCCACGGTTTCGTCGGAGTTCGCAGAGATGGTGCCTACCTGAGCAATGGCTTTGGAATCAGAGCACGGTACGGACAGGGTTTTCAGTTCTTCAACGGCTGCAATCACGGCTTTATCGATACCGCGCTTCAGATCCATCGGGTTCATGCCCGCCGCCACGGCTTTCAGACCTTCGGTGATGATAGCCTGTGCCAGTACGGTTGCAGTGGTGGTACCGTCGCCCGCAGCGTCGTTCGCTTTAGAGGCTACTTCTTTCACCATCTGCGCACCCATGTTTTCGAACTTGTCTTCCAGCTCGATTTCACGTGCCACAGAAACGCCATCTTTAGTAATGGTCGGTGCACCGAAAGATTTATCCAGAACAACGTTACGGCCTTTCGGGCCGAGGGTAACTTTCACTGCGTCTGCCAGTACGTTTACGCCGCGCAGCATTTTCACACGGGCGTCGTTACCGAATTTTACGTCTTTAGCTGCCATTTTCTTCTTTCCCTTAAATTCGTAGGTTCAGTTCGCGCGTGGATTACGCTTCAACAATTGCCAGAATGTCGCTTTCGGACATGATCAGCACTTCTTGATCGTCGATCTTTTCAGACTTCACACCGTAGCCGTCGTTGAAAATGACGATATCGCCCACTTTCACGTCCAGCGGCTGTACGCTACCGTTTTCCAGGATGCGGCCTTTACCAACAGCGATGATTTCGCCACGAGTAGATTTACCCGCAGCACTTCCGGTCAGTACGATGCCGCCCGCGGATTTGGACTCAACTTCTTTACGCTTGACGATGACACGGTCATGCAATGGACGAATACTCATTGATAGCTCTCCTTTGAGAAAGTCAGTATCGGTTATCGATGACGCCGGTTTTTTGGTGGTTCCCGGCTGGTGACGTCAGAGATGGGGGTATATCGATAACCCTTCAAGGGGGGATCGGAAAAAAAATTTTGCCCAAGGTACAAAATCGTCTCCCTGCCAGAAGTGAGGGGGGAACCCGACCGCAATGGCAGAGGCGGTTATGCTATCCTCCGTGCTCTTTGACGCGGTGAGAAAAAACAATGAGCGGATTGAAACAAGAGCTGGGGTTAGCTCAGGGAGTGGGCTTGCTGTCCACGTCGTTATTAGGCACCGGCGTATTTGCCGTTCCGGCTCTGGCGGCGCTGGTCGCGGGCAATAACAGCCTGTGGGCCTGGCCTGCGCTGATTATTCTGGTTTTCCCCGTCGCTATTGTTTTTGCCCTGCTGGGCCGCCATTTCCCCAGCGCGGGCGGCGTGGCGCACTTCGTCGGGCTGGCGTTTGGTAAGCGGCTTGAGCGGGTCACCGGCTGGCTGTTTTTATCGGTCATTCCGGTTGGGTTACCTGCGGCCCTGCACATTGCCACCGGTTTTGGTCAGTCGCTGTTTGGCTGGCACGATGAACAACTTTTGCTGGCCGAGCTTGGCACACTGGGGATCATCGGCTGGATTGGCTCGCGCGGCGCACGCTCCAGCGCCAATCTGCAAACTCTGGTCGCCATTTTAATCGTCGCCCTTATCGCCGCTATCTGGCTGGTGGGCGATATTACCCTCACAGCGATCCCCTTCCCGGCGCTCACCGATGTCGACTCTTCACAGCTTTTCGCCGCACTTTCCGTGATGTTCTGGTGTTTTGTCGGTCTGGAAGCCTTTGCGCATCTGGCGTCTGAGTTCAAACAGCCGGAACGCGATTTTCCGCGCGCCCTGATGATTGGCCTGCTGCTGGCAGGTACCGTGTACTGGGCCTGTACCGTGCTGGTACTGCATTTTAATGCTTACAGCGCCGACCGTGCCGCTGCCACGTCGCTCCCGGATATCGTTGTGCAACTGTTTGGGGTAAAAGCGCTGTGGGTGGCCTGCGTGATTGGTTATCTCGCCTGCTTTGCCAGCCTGAACATTTATATCCAGAGCTTTTCCCGGCTGGTCTGGTCGCAGGCGCAGTATCTGCCGGAAAGCCGCCTCGCCCGTCTCTCGCCGCGCCACATCCCGCGCAACGCGCTTTTCGCTGTGCTCGCCTGCTGCGTGGTCAGTACGCTGTGCATTTATATGCTGGATATCAATCTGGACGCGCTCATCATTTATGCCAACGGCATTTTCATCATGATTTATCTGCTGTGTATGCTGGCGGGCTGCCGGTTACTGAAGGGGCGTTACCGCGCGCTGGCGGCGGTGGGCGGGGTGCTCTGTCTGTTATTGCTGGCGATGGTGGGCTGGAAAAGTCTCTACGCCATCATCATGCTGGCGGCGCTGTGGCTGTTTTTACCGAAACGCCGCGTGAATTAAAAAGGCCGGAGTACCCGGCCTTGAGAGATTAATCGTCTTTATGATCGAGGCGGTCGCGCTGATCGTCTTTGCGCTGGTATTCCCCGTCAAAAGTCTGACCGCCCTGGGTTCCGGCGCTGAATCCACCACCCGGCATCCGGGAAAAGCGCAGATGCGGCATCAGGCGCACGGTCAGCAGCTTTTGCACCGGCGGCAGCAGTAACAGCAGGCCAAGGAAGTCGGTAAAAAAGCCCGGTAACAGCAGTAACAGCCCGGCAATAATCAGCGACACGCTTTTGATCATCTCTGCCGCCGGGCTTTCACCCGCCGCCATTTTCTGCTGCATCAGCATGAGATTCTTAAAGCCCTGGTTGCGCACCAGCGACATACCAATAACCGAAGTGAATATCACCAGCACCAGCGTCAGCAGGACGCCGAAGATATGGGCGACCTGGATAAAAATCGATATTTCAATGTAAACATATAAAAAAACAGCAATTAACGGTATCCAGCGCACTGGCTTCTCCTGTTAGTAACCAGCGGATTTCTGACCGCTGTGGGTATCATTTTTCGACACGCGTGATCCTGAGATGGTGTCAGCCTGGCAAAAATCAATCGGAGCAGGCGACTATTTTTCAGGAATCATTCATCCGGTGATGTATTTCACAAATCAATAAAACTAATGCAGCAGCTAAGATAATAAGTGATCCAGATTACGGCATTTCGCTATCATCAGCATATGATCCCGGTTACGTGGCTGATTAAGGAAATAATCGTCGGTCAGTAAACACACATAACCACAGATCTACTGTGTGTTTGGTGCATTCATTGGCAGCTTTAATTAAGAAGGTTCACATGTTAAACAACATTCGTATCGAAGAAGATTTGTTGGGTACCAGGGAAGTTCCAGCGGATGCCTACTATGGTGTTCACACTCTGAGAGCGATTGAAAACTTTTACATTAGCAATAACAAAATCAGCGATATCCCTGAGTTTGTACGCGGAATGGTGATGGTCAAGAAAGCCGCAGCGATGGCTAACAAAGAGCTGCAAACCATTCCTAAAAGCGTGGCTAATGTCATCATCGCCGCATGTGATGAAGTCCTGAATAACGGCAAATGCATGGATCAGTTCCCGGTCGACGTCTATCAGGGCGGCGCGGGCACATCCGTCAACATGAATACCAACGAAGTGCTGGCGAACATTGGCCTTGAGCTGATGGGCCACCAGAAAGGTGAGTACCAGTTCCTCAACCCGAACGATCACGTCAACAAATGCCAGTCCACCAACGACGCCTACCCGACCGGTTTCCGCATCGCGGTGTATGCCTCTATTGTGAAACTGATCGACGCTATCCATCAGTTAGGCGAAGGTTTCCAGAACAAAGCGGTAGAGTTCCAGGACATTCTGAAAATGGGCCGCACGCAGTTGCAGGACGCGGTGCCGATGACCCTCGGTCAGGAATTCCATGCCTTTAACGTACTGCTGAATGAAGAAACCAAAAACCTGCTGCGTACCGCTGAACTGCTGCTGGAAGTGAACCTTGGCGCAACCGCCATCGGCACGCGCTTAAATACCCCGGACGGCTATCAGCAGCTGGCAGTGCAAAAGCTGGCAGAAGTGAGCAACCTGGCGGTCGTTCCGGCGGAAGACTTGATTGAAGCCACCTCCGACTGCGGCGCATATGTCATGGTGCACAGCTCCCTGAAGCGTCTGGCCGTCAAGCTCTCTAAAATCTGTAACGACCTGCGCCTGCTCTCGTCTGGCCCGCGCGCCGGTCTGAATGAAATCAACCTGCCGGAACTGCAGGCGGGCTCATCCATCATGCCAGCCAAAGTGAACCCGGTTATCCCGGAAGTGGTTAACCAGGTGTGCTTTAAAGTGATCGGCAACGACATCACCGTGACCATGGCCTCTGAAGCGGGCCAGTTGCAGCTTAACGTGATGGAACCGGTGATTGGTCAGGCGATGTTTGAATCCATCCACATTCTGACCAACGCCTGCTACAACCTGCTGGAAAAATGCGTTAACGGCATTACCGCCAACAAAGCGGTGTGCGAAAGCTACGTGTACAACTCCATCGGCATCGTGACCTACCTCAATCCGTTTATCGGCCATCACAATGGCGATATCGTCGGCAAGATTTGCGCCGAAACCGGCAAGAGCGTACGCGAAGTCGTGCTGGAGCGCGGCCTGCTGACAGAAGCGGAGCTGGATGATATCTTCTCGGCGCAAAACCTGATGCATCCGGCGTACAAGGCGAAACGGTACACCGATGAAAGCGAGCAATAAATTGCTCCACTAAAACAAAGGCACGTCAGATGACGTGCCTTTTTGTTTATATGCGTTACTAAAATACAACAATCCAATATCAACTTGTTAATAAACAAGGAAGGCTCTTATGTTTGGTGCAGAACTCGTTATCGTCCTGCTGGCTATTTATCTGGGTGCCCGGCTCGGCGGCATCGGCATCGGTTTTGCCGGTGGGTTTGGCGTACTCGTCCTGACGCTCTTTTTTCAAATCAAACCCGGCGCGATCCCCTTTGACGTTATTGAAATCATCATGGCGGTTATCGCCGCGATCGCGGCCATGCAGGTGGCGGGCGGGATGGATTTCCTCGTCAGCCTCGCGGAGCGCATGCTGCGCCGCCATCCGAAATACATCACCTTTCTCGCCCCGCTGGTGACCTGGTTTATGACCATTCTGGCAGGCACCGGGCACACGGCGTTCTCCACGCTGCCGGTGATCACCGAGGTGGCAAAAGAACAGGGTATTCGCCCGTCGCGCCCACTCTCCATTGCAGTGGTCGCGTCACAAATTGCGATTACCGCCTCGCCCATTTCCGCTGCCGTGGTGTTCTTCGCCGGTATTCTGGAGCCGCTGGGAGTGAGCTACCTGACGCTGCTGGCGATCTGTATTCCGACAACGCTTATCGCCGTGATGCTCACCGCCATCGTGTGTAACTTCCTCGGCTGCGAACTGAAAGACGATCCGGTTTATCAGGAGCGTCTGGCGAAAGGCGAAGTGAAACTGCGCGGCAGCCAGGTGTTCAAGCTCAAGCCGCACGCCAAACGTTCGGTAGTGCTGTTTTTAATCGGCATCGTGGCGGTGATGGTCTATGCAACAGCCATCAGCCCTACTGTCGGCCTGATCACCGATCCGGTGCTGCCGCGTAACGAAGCGATTGTGGTCTTTATGCTGACCATCGCCACGCTGATCTGCCTGACCTGTAAAGTGGATACCGGGGAGATCCTCAACGCCGGCACCTTTAAATCCGGGATGAGCGCCTGTATCTGCGTGCTGGGCGTGGCCTGGCTTGGCGACACCTTTGTTAAAAACCACATTCAGGATATTCAGACGGTGGCGGGCGATCTGCTGAATAACTATCCGTGGCTGCTGGCAGTGGTACTGTTCTTTGCCGCCACGCTGCTTTACTCCCAGGCGGCGACCACCAAAGCGCTGATGCCTGCGGCCCTGCTGCTGGGCGTCAGCCCGCTGACGGCAGTGGCTTCTTTTGCCGCCGTCTCTGCGCTGTTCGTGCTGCCCACCTATCCGACGCTGCTGGCAGCGGTGGAAATGGATGACACCGGTTCAACGCGTATCGGCAAATATGTGTTCAACCACGCCTTCCTGGTTCCCGGCGTCATTGCCATTGCGCTGTGCGTGATCCTGGGCTTTATCTTCGGCGGCGTACTGTTGTAAATCTGCTTAAAATCGGGCCGCTCGCGGCCCGTTGCATGAACCCCCGCCCGGACGCGTGCTATAGTGGCTGTTTTCGCCGAGTCGAGATTGACGATGAACACGCCTGACGCCGTTGTTGTGCTCTGTACCGCCCCGGATGAAGCCACCGCCCAGGATCTGGCGGCCAAAGTGCTGGCTGATAAACTTGCAGCCTGCGTGACCATCCTGCCGGGCGCGACCTCGCTGTATTACTGGGAAGGCAAGCTGGAGCAGGAGTATGAAGTCCAGATGCTGCTCAAAAGCGACCTTACGCATCAGGACGCGCTGCTTGCCTGTCTGAAGTCTCACCACCCTTATCAAACGCCTGAATTACTGGTTTTGCCGGTTACGCACGGAGACACTGATTACCTCTCATGGCTCAACGCATCCTTACGCTGATTTTACTGCTTTGCAGTGCCCCTACGTTTGCCGGACTTTTTGACGCGCCGGGCCGCTCTGATTTCGTGCCTGCCGATCAGGCTTTCGCGTTTGATTTCCAGCAAAACCAGCATGATTTACAGCTTAACTGGCAGATTAAAGAGGGCTATTACCTCTACCGCCAGCAAGTGAAAGTGACGGCGGCTCAGGCCGATATCGCGCCGCTGACATTGCCTGCGGGCGAGCAACATGAAGATGAGTTTTACGGCAAAAGCGAGATTTACCGTCAGCGGCTGGATCTGCCGGTTTCAGTGCAACAAGCCGCGAAAAATGCCACGCTCACCGTGACGTACCAGGGCTGCGCCGACGCCGGGTTCTGCTATCCGCCGGAGACGCGGGTGGTGCCACTTTCTGCCGTGGCTGCCGCCCCTCACCCCGACCCTCTCCCACAGGGAGAGGGAGCTGGTGTTCCCCCTCTCGAGGGGGAGGGAGATAAAATCGGCTCCGATGCTAATAACTCCCTCTCCCCTGGGGAGAGGGCCGGGGTGAGGGGAACCGATCTCCCCTTCTCTCCCCTTTGGGCGCTGCTCATCGGTATCGGCATTGCCTTCACCCCCTGCGTACTGCCGATGTACCCGCTCATTTCCGGCATCGTGCTCGGCGGTCAACAGCGCCTCTCTACCCGCCGCGCATTAGTGCTGTCATTCATCTATGTGCAGGGGATGGCGCTGACCTACACCGCGCTCGGTCTGATCGTCGCCGCCGCTGGCCTGCAATTCCAGGCGGCGCTGCAACATCCTTACGTGCTCATCGGACTCGCGGCTATCTTCACGCTGCTGGCGCTGTCGATGTTTGGCCTGTTTACGCTGCAACTCCCCTCCTCACTGCAAACGCGGCTCGCACTGATGAGCAACCGTCAGCAGGGCGGATCGCCTGGCGGCGTATTTGCGATGGGCGCGATTGCCGGGCTGATTTGCTCGCCCTGCACCACTGCGCCGCTCAGCGCCATTCTGTTGTATATCGCCCAGAGCGGAAATCTCGTTTTCGGCGGTGGCACGCTGTACCTGTACGCGCTGGGGATGGGCCTGCCGCTAATCCTGGTGACCGTGTTCGGCAACCGGCTGCTGCCCAAAAGCGGCCCGTGGATGGCGCAGGTCAAAATCGCGTTTGGCTTTGTGATCCTCGCCCTGCCGGTCTTTTTACTGGAACGCGTCATCGGCGACATCTGGGGATTACGCCTGTGGTCGCTGCTCGGCGTGGCGTTCTTCGGCTGGGCATTTATCGTAAGCCTTGCGGCGAAACCCGCGTGGATGCGCGTGCTGCAAATTATTCTCCTGGGCGGGGCTTTAGTGTGCGCACGTCCGTTGCAGGACTGGGCGTTTGGCACAAGCGTCGCGCAAAACACGCCGCACCTGAACTTTACGCCCGTCGCTAACGTTTCCGATCTCAACCAGGCGCTGGCGCAGGGCAAACCGGTAATGCTCGATCTGTACGCCGACTGGTGCGTTGCCTGCAAAGAGTTTGAAAAGTATACCTTCAGCGATCCCCAGGTGCAGGCCGCACTGAAAGACACCCTGTTATTGCAGGCGAACGTGACGGCAAATACGGCGCAGGATGCCGCACTGCTGAAGTCCCTGAATGTTCACGGGCTGCCCACCATTTTATTCTTCGATGCCCAGGGGAATGAACAATCCACGCTGCGGGTGGCCGGTTTTATGGACGCCGCCGCATTCACTGCGCATTTGCGCAATCGACAACCGTAAACGACACTATGAGTGGGAAATAACGGTTCAATAAGCAGGAGGACACCGTGCAACGTGAAGATGTTTTAGGGAAAACTCTGCAATTACTTGAACTAAAAGGGATTGCTGCCGCCACGCCGGAAATGGTCGTGGAGCAGATTAACTATCCAATGGATGAGTTTTTGCGTTTCTGGCCCGATAAAGAAGCGCTGGTTTATGACGCGCTGCGCTTTCTGAGCCAGCAGATCGATACCTGGCGCAGGCAGTTATTGCTCAACGAAGAGCTGAGCAATGAGCAGAAACTGCTGGCCCGCTATGGCGCGCTCACCGACTGCGTGACCAATAACCGCTACCCTGGCTGCCTGTTTATCGCCGCCTGTACTTTTTACCCGGATCCTGAGCACCCTATTCATCAGTTGGCCGACCAGCAAAAGCGCGCGGCGTATGATTTTTCCCACGATTTGCTGACGCAACTGGAAGTGGACGATCCGGCGATGGTGGCGAAACAAATGGAGCTGGTGCTCGAAGGCTGTCTCAGCCGGATGCTGATAAATCGCAGCCAGACTGATGTGGACACCGCACACCGCCTGGCCGAAGACATTCTGCGCTTTGCCCAGTGTCGACAGGGCGGCGCGTTAACCTGATTTCATTGCCAGAAACCGGCCCATGCTGATGCCAGCAGGCACAATGCCATTCCCCGCTGGAACCAAATCCGTGAGGCGGCACTGCGAAAAAATCGGTTCGCCGCCTTCCCCAGCAGTGTCCAGGCGCTCAGGCAAAGCAGGGAAATCAGTAAAAACCACAGCGTCAGCACCGTAATATCCCGCAGGGGATGCCCGCCGTGTGGCGCGAACAGACTGACCACCGCCAGTGCCATCATCCAGGTTTTGGGGTTGATCAGCTGTAACATCGCTGCGGCTTTCCCGCTAAAAGGCCGCTGTGCGCCCTCTTCAAAATTCGCAGCCGGAGCGCGGAAAAGCTGCCAGCTCATCCAGCTTAGCCACAGCGCGCCCGCCCAGCTCATCGCGTCACGCACGCGGGGATAATCCCGTAGCAATTCGCCTGCACCCACTCCCGACACAAAGACAATCAGGCTGGCGGCGACGCACGCGCCCAGCACCGCCGGTAACGTTGCTTTGATGCCAAAGCGCTGGCTGCTGGTAAGAATCAAAATGTTCGTCGGCCCCGGCGTTATCGAGGCGACAAAAGCGAAAAGTAAAAAAGGCAGATACGCGTATAACCACTCCACAGGCTGTTCTCCGTTTTGATGTTGCCTGTGACTGTGGCGTTATTTGCGGGCGTCGTCTGGAAGATTTGTGCATAAACGTCGGTAGTGCGCGGGCGTCAGCCGGTAGACACGCACAAACCAGCGACCGAGGTGGCTTTGGTCAGCAAACCCTAACGCGGCGGCGACGCTGGCAGGCTGCTCACCCTGCGCCAGCATCGCGCGGGCGTGTGCCAGACGTAACTGGATCAACCACGCGTGCGGCGTTAAATGAAACTCACGCTTAAAACAGCGCGTCAGTGTAAAGCGGTCGGTGCCGGTTTCCCGCGCCAGATCGTCAAGGCCCAGATTGTCACCCATATGCGCATGCAAATACTCCCGCGCACGATGAGCGATGGCGGCGCTTTGCCGTTGCGCAGGCAGGCGCTTACGCCACTGGCAATGGTAAGTAAGCTGGCTTAATAAGGCATCCATATTGCTTTGCTGCACGATACGCATTTCATCGTTATGCAGCGCCGTAAACGTCCCGGCGATGGCACGCACTAGTTGCGGTTCGCGGGCGATGGTATGGGAAAAATGCAGTGAATAGCTGTCGGGAACGGATTCGTATAATCCGCGCAACGTCTGGCCAAGCCAGCGCTCGTCCAGATAAAACGTCAGATAAGTGAAGCCGCCCATTACCGGCGCATCGCCGTCGTGGATCTCACCCGGCTCAAGCAGAAAGGCATCTCCCGGCGTGCTGCGATGGCGTTCGCGACGACACTGAAACTGCTGAGTGCCGGTCAGCGTCATTCCCACCAGGTAGCTGTCATGCCAGTGCGGATCGTATGCGTGCCCCTCAAAATGGGCGCGAATTGTTTCGATGCCGGTATCCGCATGCTGCCGCAGTTCCAGCCAGTCTTTTGCCATGTCGCCTCCTGAACGATGAAGTGTAGCATTGATGTGCCCGCGTCTAATGTCTGGAAGATTTGTGCAGAATGGCTGAGATTCCGGCAGAATGGCGCAAAGTTAAGCAACTGAACGGCTTTTCCTGAATTAGGGTTGACGCCACAGAGCGATTAAGGTTTAATGCGCTCCGTTGCCCGGATAGCTCAGTCGGTAGAGCAGGGGATTGAAAATCCCCGTGTCCTTGGTTCGATTCCGAGTCCGGGCACCACTATTCTAAAGAACCCGCCCAAAAGGCGGGTTTTTGCGTTTCAGCATCCCAACTCCTACCTCCCTCGCCTACCCCTTCCCTCCCAAAATGAGGTATCGATCACGCTTTGCAACTGCGCTTTTAAAAGCGTATTTTAAATGCACTTTAATCTTTACGTTCAACGACATCATTCGCGTACCTGCGCTCCATGGGGCGCGCAAACTTAAGCCTGACGGGCTTACAGCATGAGGTAAGATTATGAGCTTGATCATTCCCGCCCACTACGTGCATACCCGCGCGACATCTTTCTTTGATAAATCAAATGTTCCCGCTGCGCTGTTAAGCCATCACAACACTAAAGCAGGCGTCTATGGCCGTCTCTCTGTGATGCGCGGCGCGGTTAAATATTTTGGTTTCCCGGACGGTGAAAACTTAACACCGGATATGGAAGTGGTGATTGAAGCGGGGACTTTTGGCATCAGCCCGCCGCAGAAGTGGCATCGCATTGAGCTTCTGACAGATGACACCTATTTCAATATCGATTTCTTTGCCGAACCGGAAGCACAACTTACGGGTAAAGGGTTTGGTCAGGTGGTAAATACCAACAGGACGTCATCGTGAGCCGCATCGAAATCCCCGCAGACTACGTTCACGTTCGCAGCACGCCCTTCTGGACACGGGAAACTGCACCCGCCGGGATCTGGCAACGTCATCTGGATGCCGGCACCCGCCAGGGCGTTTATCCCCGGCTGGCGGTAATGCGTGGCGCAATACGCTTTTGCCGTTTTGCGGATGAACACAGCCTGGAACCGGTGGAAAGCTATCTCATTGAAGCCGGTCAGTTTGGCGTCTTCCCGCCGGAGCAGTGGCATCTGATTGAGGCAGAAACTGACGATGTGATTTTCAGTGTGGATTTTTATGTCGATCCACAAATTCTTCTCGAGGAGTGAGGCAGAAATAATGGATGTAATGGTTGAAAACAAAGGCTATACGCTGGCAGTGCTGAACCGCAAAACAACGCGCAGCGCTCAAAAGGTCTATTTGAAACCGATGGCGCTGTATGTGCCGTCCGTGGCCGCCGCCGCCGTGAGCGACCTGCTTGAAAACCTCGGTGCGTCTGAGGGCAGCGACGAGCGCTGCGCCCTCACGGTGACCAACAATAATAACGGCGTATCAGTGGATAAGGATTTTGCCTCGTTTGCCGACCTGACGGACGAGACGACCGCCGCCGACGCGGTAAAAGAACTGATTAATATCGTGCGCGGCTACGATGACGACGGCGATCACAACGTCTGCGGATGGTAATGCCGTCGTTATCTCCATTGCGACGTTTCTGGCGCTGGCGCGGGAAATAGCCGGTTAGCGCCCCACTACATTGCGTATTAATAAGAACCCACCAATCTAATCGCCAGCTCAACGTTGGCGGGCATCGAGGCATCATAACCGTACATATGCCCGTACTGCGGGCGCAGCGCCTCGGTGACGCGTTTAATGATCGCCTCGCGCTGCGCACGGGCAAACTCGGCGTGGTTATTGGCGGTCTTATTCATAAATTTACCGAATGCTTCTTCTTTTCTGGCTTTCAGCGTCGCTTCACGCAAATTGTTCAGGAAACGGCGCTGGAACTGAAAGTCATCGCGCGAACCCACGTTGCCATGCCCGCCGACAAAGTAGTTCCAGTCGAGCGCTTCCACCTGGAGCAGATTGGCGTCGTGATACACCACGGTATCGGACACCGCAAAGCCCATCATCGGCAACTGATCAGGATTCAGCAGATCCGGGCTGTGAACCACTTTTTCTTCTTTCAATAACCACGCCGAATGATCGTCGGTGTGCGCCGCCTTCAGGAAACGGTGCAGTTCTACCGTCAGATTTTCAAAGGTGAAGCGATTGTCCGCACTTTTCAGCACCCGATCCGCCACAGGCAGGCGACTGTTCATAAAGCGCATTTTCTCAACAGTCGCCTCGCTTGCAACGATATGCAGTTTCGCGCCCGCCTTTTGCGCTTCGCTAACCCAGAACGGGCTGTCACCGATATGGTCAACGTGATAATGGGAGTAAACCAGCGTCGTCACTGGCAGCGGGGTGACCTCGCGGATCGCCTGGAGCAGAAACTGTCCCCGGCCTTCGGGAGCATCAAACAGCAGTACGCCCTTGTCGCCCACGTAGAAAGTGGTGGAATAAAAATAGCGCTGAACGTAATACGTCCGCTCGCCAATTTTCTGCAATATATAAGGCTGCTCCATATTTCGCTGATGCAGATTATCGATTTTATCGCCTGGGGCCAGCGTGATTTTGCCGGACGGCGCAACATAATGCGCATCCACGGTGGAAACCGCCGGGACAGGCGTTTGTGCCATGACGCTGGCGGAGGTTAATGCGGTAATAAGGTAAACCAAAGGCCGGACGTTATTCATATAAAATCCTTTATAAATACGTTTATTACATTGATGGTATATATTTAAATCCCTTCCTGTGGGCCAGTGGATGATAGAGGCATGCCGCTTAATCATGAACGAAAATAAATTGAACAACAGCATCAAAAACACTGAGCGTTATTTTCTGGATTTATATATGCGGGGAATTCATAATGCGTACCGACGTATTTAAGCACGTCACCCTCTTATTTATATAAATTATCAATAATACAGGACGTTTTATATGCCAAATATAGCTGTGGTTTATTATTCCGGTTATGGTCACACTCAGTTAGTGGCGGAAAAAGTCGCGGAAGGCGCAAAAGCAGAGCTGATTGCGATTGATAAAGAAGGCAATATCAGCGAGCAGGACTGGGCGAAACTTGATGCCGCAGACGCGATCATTTTAGGCTCTCCGACTTACATGGGCGGCGCGCCGTGGCAGTTCAAGAAATTCGCGGACGCCAGCTCAAAGGCCTGGTTTGCCCGTAAATGGCAGGACAAGATTTTTGGCGGCTTCACTAACAGCGCCAGCCTGAACGGTGACAAGCAGGTTACCCTGATTTACCTGCAAACTCTCGCTTCACAGCACGGCGGGATCTGGGTAAGCCTGGGTCAGGCTCCGGCAAACGCTCTGGCCTCCACCCGTGACGATATCAATAATCTCGGCGGTTCTGTTGGCCTGCTGGTGCAGTCTCCTTCCGATGCTGGCGCGGATAAAATCCCGGCAGGCGATCTGCAAACCGCCCACCACTATGGTGAGCGCGTGGCTGCCATTACCGCCCGTATGAAGTAATTTTTTATTGCCAGGGAGAGCGCCCGCTCTCCTTTTTTGCTTAGGGTTCGCAGTTGAGCGGCCTTGCCAGCAGCCCCGGCCAGACCGCCGCCCAATCCGAACCGTGACGCATACCCGGCACACTCACCACCTTCGCGCATTGTGTCCCCGTCGCCCGCTGAAACCGCGTCGCCACCGCAGGCGGCACCGTGCTGTCATCCCCACCGCTGATGTGCAGTTGCGGCAGGTTTTTCAGATCCGTCGCCACGTTGATGGCGCTCAGTGCATCAGGCATCGCAGAGACATGATGAAGCGCGTTGACGTACGCCACATCCAGATTTCCCGCCACCGTACGCAGCGACACCACGTCACGCCGACGCGCCGCCAGTTGTGCGGCAATCGTCGCGCCACCGGAGTACCCCACCAGCTCAATTTTTGCCTGCGGATAAGGTTGCACCGCCTGGCTTATTGCCTCATCCATCGCCTGCACCACCTCAGATGAGAAACGTTTATCTGTCCACAGATGAGTCGTACAGACGGCTGGTAACGGCGGGCCGATAAACTGACACGGCCTTGCGAGATAGATCACATTGGCCGACTTGTCCGCTGCCGCCAGTTGCAGTCCAACGGGATTTCGCGGGGTGGGATCGGCAGAAGGTTGCGTACGACTCATCCAGGCAAAACCGTCCCCTTCAATGTAAATACGCACCAGCGAAACGGGCGGAGCGATCCGCTGCCAGCCCTGCAAATTGATCCAGGATGTTGCAAATTGTGTACTGGTCAGCCCAGATTTTTTTGTAAATACCCGCGCGGTTTCCCGGGGATCGTTTTGCGCACATGCCGTCAACAATAAAATTATATTTATCAATGCGGCAAATGAAAATATAGGATGTATTTTTGTCATTACCAGTCTTTCGTGGGATTGCTTTAAGTAAAATATTAAGAGCAGAAATGTGCCCGCCGTAAAATAGTTAAGCATCGCTTATTGTTTTTTTCGCAACCAAATGTATATTCTGCGACTGGATGAAAATCAGATTAATCTGAAGGCAATTCACACCAGCTTCATTTTTCGATAACAAGCGCGACATCGCACGGTACACCATGAAGAAATCACGCATTCGCCAGCATGGCACATTGCTGGTAGCACTAACCTCCGCGCAAGGACTGCTGGCACCGCATGCCCAGGCTATTCCGAGTGACTATACGATCTCTACGGCCGAGTCTGACGTCCAAATTTCGCATTCCTACGATAAGGTTATCATCACCGATCAGGGTTCCGTGAACAGCCCCGCTGGCGGGACGGCGTTAAACGTTGGCCAGGGTGTCATGCTGAACACGCTTGATAACAAGGGCGCGATTTCCACCAACACGTCGGGATTGAGTAACTATTCATACGCGCTGCAGAACGAAGGCACGATTACCACTATCGATAACTCAGGTTCGATCGCCAACGTCGGTGGTGGTTCCAGCGGCTATTATCCTGGGAGCGCCGTAAACCTGACCGCAAGCAGTGACGTCGGTACGCTGATTAACAGCGGTACTATTACCGGCCCAATCGGTAATAACTACGGCGGCGGCGGCATAGGTTACAACACTAACGGCGGTATCGTTAACGCTGGTCACCTGGGCTCACTGAAAAACCTGGCAACAGGCACCATCTCTGGCAACAGCGGTGTGTCTAACTCTGGCGTTATCGACGTGCTGAATAACGCAGGCACCATTACCTCCCTCGGTTTAAATTATGGTGGCGGAACTTTTGCTGGTGGCATCACCAACAGCGGCACAATTGGTACGCTGAAAAACTCCGGTATCATTACCAGTTCAAATAACTCTTCCAGCCATGCGAGTATGGGTATTTACAACCGGGGAATCATTAATGATTTAATCAATGATGGTTCTATTAACGGTTCTTACTCTGGTATTTATAATGATGGTGAAATTGACACGCTGACCAATAACGGGAATATAACCGGTTCAGTCGTCGGTATTTATAACCGTAATAACACGAGCAATACCAATACCATTATTAATAATGGCGACATCAACGGCTCTTACGGTATCTATACCTACAATTATAATAATGGTGCCAACTCGTCTAATATTACCAACAATGGCACCATCACCGGGTCTAGCTTCGCGATTTCTGCCTCGGGTAACAGTGGCTCCAGCATCACTATCACCAACACCGGAACTATCAACGGCAACATTGATTCTGGTAACGGTTCTGCGCTGGAATTCACTGGCGGCACCAGCACCATGGGTGTTCTGACTGGCAATAGTGGTGTGGGTGAAATTTCCAGTTCAAGCGATGTCATCTTCCGATCGGGCGCGATGCTGCTCAACGACAACATCGCTATTAGCAGCAGTAATGCCAGCGGCACTGTTCTCAACGACGCGGCAACCCTGCAGGTTAATGACGCGGTGAACATCACCGGCAACTATCGTCAGAATGCAGCGGCAGCGCTGATTCTGGGCGTAAGCGATGCCGCCGTTGCCACCGGTGATAAAACCACAGATGCCAGCTATGGTCGTCTGAACGTATCGGGCTCCGCTAACGTGGAATCCGGCTCCAGCGTCTCCCTCGCCCGTACCGGTAATACCTACCAGTTCGCGGCAGGCCAGCGTTACGTGGTGATTGATGCAAACAGCACCGACACCAACTACAACGCCGACGCGCTGCACTACACCGCCGTGGGTTATAACGGTGTTGCTAAAGGCTCAACCTATAACGACGGGACTAACAGCGCGCTGGTTGTCACGCTGGAAAACGCACCGGTTGTGGTTACACCGCCTGTCGTAACGCCTCCGGTCGTGACCCCGCCGGTTGTTACACCGCCAGTGGTTACGCCTCCAGTCGTCACCCCTCCGGACACGACGCCGCCGGTTGTCGTCACCCCGCCGGTGACTACGCCGCCAGTGGTTACGCCTCCAGTCGTAACGCCACCGGTTGTGACGCCTCAGCCGACGCCGAAACCTGAGTGGGCAACCATTCCTAACGCCACAGCATCACTGGGCGGTCTGGGCCACTACTCCGGCATCTCCCCGCAACTGCTTGAGCTGTACAACGCCTCACTGGCGATTGAAGGCAAAAAAGAAGCGAACCGCGTCGGTGAACTTCTGTCCGGCAGCCAGAACATCAACGCCAGCTCAGCGACAAACGTTGCGACCAACACCGCGCTCTCCGTAGTGGGCAACCATATGGATTCAGCACGCAATCCGCAGACCGCAGGCATTAGCGGCGTGTCTACCGGTGATGCTTACAGCGACTGGATCCTCTGGGGCCAGCCGTTCGGTGGTTATGCCCGTCAGGACAGCTCTGATGATGTGAGCGGCTACAGCGCGAAATTCGGCGGCCTGATCCTTGGTGCTGACCGT
The DNA here is from genome assembly GCF_900116015.1 of Enterobacter sp. kpr-6. GTDB lineage: Bacteria > Pseudomonadota > Gammaproteobacteria > Enterobacterales > Enterobacteriaceae > Enterobacter_D. Next base: position 97,770 of record NZ_FOYH01000009.1, on the reverse strand, counting down.
GCGCTCGGCGACAACTGGCGTGCCGGTGCGGCGCTGAACTACAGCAACACCTCGGTACACGGTAAAGATAACCTGAGCGGCAACACCTCTACCGCCGATAACTACGGCGTGATTGGTTACGCAGGCTACACCGGCAATCCGTGGTTTATGAACCTGTCGGCCGCAGTAAACCGTCAGAACTATGACTCGGTGCGTCGCGCTGATTTCACAGGCTTCGATGGCGCGGCAAACGGTAAATTCAACGGTCAGTCCGTAACGCTGCAAAGCGAATTCGGCTACCCGCTGACGCTGCCTGCTGATGTGATCGTCACCCCGCTGGCGGCATTGGCCTACAGCTATCAGCACGTTGACGGCTACAAAGAAACCGGTGGTAACGGGATGGCGCTGGATGTTGATGCCTCTCACACCCAGTCGGTGACCAGCGATATCGGTGCCCGCGTGGCAAAAACCTTCGATACCGGTCTGGGTAGCCTGACGCCGTTCGCACAGGTCTCCTGGATCCACCAGTACGATAACCGTCGCACCAGCAGCAACGCGACTTTCGCGGCGGATACCCTGGGTGAAACACAATTCACCAGCAAAGGGGCGACGCCGGTGAAAGATATGGCAGGCCTGTCTCTCGGCAGCACCCTGTACAACGCCAATGACATCAGCCTCGATGCACGTTATGACCTGCAGGCAGGCGAACGTTATCAGGCGCATACCTTCAGCCTGCGCTTAAACAAATCGTTCTAAGTTTGTTTGAATCAGGACTCACGGGGCTGGCAACAGCCCCGTTTTTTTATGATGCTTTTTGAAGCGGCGAACGACCCGCCCGCTTTGCCTGGAAAGGCTTTTCGATGTAACGCCATGACAGCCAGGCAAACAGCAACGCCAGTACGATAGCGGCGATGAACATCAGTAACCCCGGCTCCATCCCCACGCCTTCTAACCGTTTCCGTAATGTCTTATTGACCAGGGTGTGAATGAGGTAAAGCGAGAACGAAATATCGCCCAGTCTCACCAGCACGTCAGGCACATAGCGTCCCAGCGTCTTTTCTGCGCCAATCGCAAAGGCGAGGATCAGGAAATAGAGCCAGCCAGAACTGAGCACCCCGTGCCCCTGATATTGCCCGTTGCTGAAAAACCAGATCGTCATCCCTAACGATACGGCCAGCAGAACCGCCATCACGCGGCCATTGGCGCGCAAAAGCAAGGGATAGAGATAGCCCAGCACCATGCCCGCTAAAAACAGGAAGATAATCGGGTTAGTGATCAGGTTTAACTGTTTAATACCCAGGTCGTACCCGGCAGGAGAAAGCGTAAATGTCTGTCCACAGGCCAGCGGCAGGACGATCAGCGTCAGAATAAAATAGCTCGCAAAGGCAAATAACCGCATCGGTATTAATGCCAGAACACCAATTGCCAGATAAAAATAGATCTCGTAATTCAGCGTCCAGCGAATGTTATACATTCCGCTGTCATCAATATAAAAAGGGGCGTTGTTGGTATATGCCGGCTGAAAAATGAGAGAACTGATGAAGTTCAGGGTTTTATCTGAATAGTGGAAAACGCTCATCGCACCCGATAAAAAGAAGGTGAGCAGCAAAATAACGTAATAGGCAGGCAGGATCCTGAGCGCCCGGCGTTTAAAGAACGTCAGCACGCCGGAGAAGTCTGCCGGGGTCTTCTTGATGGTGAGGGTGATGACGAAGCCGCTAATAAGAAAGAAGAGATCGACCCCCGATGCTCCCCATATAAATAATTTATCCCCAAGGCCCGGCCAGGTGGCATTGAGATTAAAGCGAAAATGAAAAAGCATAACGCTCAGCGCCGCCAGACCGCGAAGGGCCTGAACGCTTCGTAATACACCAGGATTCATAAATAGATTCTTTGCGTGAAAGTTGATAGAGACGTCAGAAAACAGGTGGGATTTATATCACTCCCTGGCCCTGCGGAATACTATCATACAAAGTAGTTCAGCTTGTCCCACGACGCCGTTTTCCGCTTATCTCAGCCATAAGATGATTCTAAAGCGAGAGTATATTCACGGAAAAGAAACCCTGTCTGGCGTCTATAATTGCCGGACCGTCCTTTATCTGAGCCGCCTATGACGACCCAATCGCTTATCCGCCAGTGGCGCATTCCTGGCGCAATCACCTTAACCTTTATCGCGCTACTGGCGTTTATGATCCTGCACGCCCACTGGGGCGCGTTTATTCAATGGTGTCTCGCGGCGCAAATCACGCTCCATCGCTATCTGGTGATGTACCTGCTCCAGCTCAATAACCATCAGACGAGCGGCGGGCTGTGGCTGCTGGCAGGCGCATTTGTTTATGGCGTACTGCACGCGATCGGGCCGGGGCATGGCAAGTTTATCGTCGCCACTTACCTGAGCACCCACAGCGAACCCCGGCTGGCTGCGCGGCTGATCCCGTTCTTTGGCAGCCTGATGCAGGGCGTCAGCGCTATTCTGTTTGTGTTTATTCTCGCGGTGGGCTTTAACCTTGCCGCCGGCGATCTCAGTCAGAGCCGCTGGTACGTCGAGAAAATCAGCGCGCTCCTTATCGGCAGTTTTGGCGCGTATGTGATGTACCAGGCCGCCAGAAGTATGCGGCCACGTAAAATGCGCATTCACGCACTGACGCCGCACGCCCGGCACTCACCGGACTGCGAGTGCGGGCATCATGGCGTCGGCGCGGCGACGGAGGGGGACATAAAGGCGCGCCTTGGGGTGATTCTGGCGATTGGCGCACGGCCCTGTAGCGGCGCAATTATGATTTTGCTGTTTTCAAATGCGCTGGGAATGGTCACCTGGGGCATGGCCGCCGTGATGACGATGTCGCTCGGTACGGGGCTGTCGATTATGGGACTGTCGCTGGCGGTGCGCTACGCGCGTAATCGCACGGCAGCGCTGTTTAGCGACGATGCGCAGCGGCTGAAGTGGGTGGTTCCGGTGTTGAAAATCGCCGCCGGGGTAGCGCTGATCCTGTTTGCAACGGTGCTGTTTTTGACGGTGATCCCGGTGAGTGCGAACGGGGATTTTATTGCGGCGGGGTGTTAGGTTTACGTCCCCCTCACCCTAACCCTCTCCCCAGGGAGAGGGGACAGATCGAGCACAGACTTGCCTTTCACCCTCTCCTTTGGGGAGAGGGGACAAATCGGGCACAGACTCGCCTTTCCCCCTCTCCTTTGGGGAGAGGGCCGGGGTGAGGGGGCAGATTTCCCGTGAGGGCAACCTGAGCTAAAACCTACTCATCAATCCGGGGATGCTGCTGTACCAGTCGCGTACGCTTCTGTTGCAGTTCCTCGATCTCTTTATCAATATCTTCGATTTTCTGCTCAATATTGTCGTGATGCTCACGCAGGATTTCGCGGGCTTCCTGAATGTCAGAGGCCGCAGGCGTTGCGCCGCGCAGCGGGCGGTTAGCCGTTTCTTTCATCGTGATCCCGGTAATCAAACCAATCACCGCAATCACCATCAGGTAATACGCAGGCATCATCAGGTTTTCTGAGCTTTCCACCAGCCATGCGGCAAGCGTTGGCGTCAGACCGGCGATCAGCACCGAAATATTGAACGCGCTGGCCAGGGCACTAAAGCGAATGTGTGTCGGGAACATCGCAGGCAGCGACGACGCCATCACCCCGGTAAAGCAGTTGAGGACCACCGCCAGCATCAGCAGACCGGCAAAGATCAGCCCGATAATATCGCTGTTAATCATAATGAAGGCCGGGATAGCCAGCAGGAACAGCGCAATACTGCCCAGAATGATAAACGGACGACGGCCAAAACGGTCGCTCAACAGGCCCATAATCGGCTGGACAAACAGCATCCCCATCATAATGGCGATGATAATCAGCACACCGTGATCTTCAGAGTAATGCAGGTTATGCGACAGATAACTCGGCATGTAGGTCAACAGCATGTAATAGGTGACGTTGGTGGAAATTACCAGACCAATACAGGTCAGCAGGCTGCGCCAGTGTTTGGTGGCGATCTCTTTAAACGAGACCTTCGGACCATCCTGTAACCCTTCACGATCGCCCTGCTCCAGCTTATCCACATGCTGCTGGAACGCAGGCGTCTCTTCCAGTGCGTGACGCAGATACAGACCGATCAGACCCAGCGGCAGCGCCAGGAAGAACGGAATACGCCAGCCCCAGGCGAGGAAGTTCTCTTCGCCGACCACGGTGGAGAGCAGCACCACAACGCCCGCACCCAGTACGAACCCGGCGATGGAACCAAAGTCCAGCCAGCTTCCCATGAATCCGCGCTTACGGTCCGGGGAATATTCGGCCACAAAGATCGACGCCCCGGTATATTCACCCCCGACCGAGAAGCCCTGTGCCATCTTACACAGCAACAGAAGGATCGGAGCCCAGATACCAATAGAGGCGTAAGAAGGGATCAGGCCAATACAGAAGGTACTGACCGACATAATAACAATAGTGATAGCAAGGATTTTCTGACGACCATATTTATCGCCAAGCATCCCGAAGAATAATCCGCCCAGCGGACGAATTAAGAACGGGACAGAGAAGGTCCCGAGCGCAGCAATCATCTGCACGCTGGGATCGGCACCGGGGAAGAACACCTTACCGAGTGCGTAAGCCACAAAACCATAAACACCAAAATCAAACCATTCCATCGCATTACCGAGCGATGCCGCAGTAATGGCCTTGCGCAGCTTGCCGTCATCAATAATGGTGACGTCACCCAGCGTAATAGGCTTAACCTTTTTCCTTTTTAACATGTTATCTCCTCGCAGGCCCAAAACCGCACAGTTAACTGGCGCGCTTTCCAAAAAAGCACGGTACGGTGAATCTCGCTGTGTAGCAGCATTCTCTTTCAAGCGTAGCAGGTTTAGTTACATGAGCTGGTTAAAGCCTGGACAACCAAACCTGTTGACGCCTCATCGGGCAGTTAATGACCTCTTTACCCTATCAGGGTTTATATTTGTGATCAACTTCACAGATATTTCCCCTTTTATTACAGGGATACTTCTGCGGCCTGCATTAATTCTTCTGACGCGCTGCGGCTAACAGGAAACTCTTTCCAGAAAAATTAGAATCGGCTTAATTCAGTTTAAATGCGAGGGCAATCACTGAGGAAATTATTACTCTGCTAGTTTAAATTCCACCCTGATTTTTTACATCTCATTTACAGCATTTTTAATAACGCCAGTCTTGAAAAATCTTTACGCGAAATATGTGATGAAGATAACTAAAACACTGTTTCGTTTTCGTTGAATCAATATTCCAAAGATCGCATCATAACGGCAGGCAAACTTTGTGAGGACACCGCAGGCGCGCAAATCACCCTCTGCAGTGAAAGACAAAAGACCCTGACACCAGGATTTATAACTTGTTGAATATACTAATTATTAATTGATTAGCTTTCGTCACGTTGCTGTCGTGATCAAAGTGAGGATTCATAATGAAAATCAAGGCCACAATCGAACGTATCCCCGGTGGGATGATGCTGGTTCCGCTGCTGCTCGGCGCGCTGTTAAATACTTTAGCGCCAGACACGGGCGCTTATTTTGGATCATTTACTAAAGGCATGATTACAGGCACCGTGCCGATTCTGGCAGTTTGGTTCTTCTGTATTGGTGCATCTATTGATTTACGCGCAACGGGCACGGTATTACGCAAATCCGGCACCCTTGTGATCACCAAAATCGCGGTCGCCTGGATTGTGGCGATGCTGGCCGCGACCTTCATTCCTGAGCACGGTATTGAAGCGGGCTTCTTTGCCGGTCTTTCCGTACTGGCTATCGTCTCTGCGATGGACATGACCAACGGCGGCCTGTACGCCAGCCTGATGAATCAGTACGGCACCAAAGAAGAATCGGGCGCGTTCGTTCTGATGTCACTGGAATCCGGTCCGCTGATGACCATGGTGATCCTCGGTTCCGCAGGCCTGGCGTCGTTTGAACCGCATCACTTCGTCGGCGCGGTACTGCCGTTCCTGATCGGTTTTGCACTCGGCAACCTGGACCACGATTTCCGCGCTTTCTTCAGCAAAGCGACTCCGGTGCTGATCCCGTTCTTCGGCTTCGCGCTGGGTAACACCATCAACCTGAAAGTGATTATGGATACCGGTCTGCTGGGCATCGTGCTGGGCGTGGCTGTCATCATCATCACCGGTATTCCGCTGATTCTGGCAGACCGACTGATTGGTGGCGGTAACGGTACTGCGGGTGTGGCTGCCTCTTCTGCGGCAGGTGCGGCAGTGGCGAACCCGGTGATCATCGCGCAAATTAACCCGGCATTTGAACCGGTCGCAGCATCAGCAACCGCGCTGGTGGCAGCAAGCGTCATTGTAACCGCGATTCTGGTGCCGATTATTACCGCGCTGTATGCGAAGCGCTTCGGTAACCCGCAGGGTGCGGTGGAAAATCAGGAAGAAAGAACAGAGTCGTTAAACCATTAACGATGGCCTTCGCCCCTTCCGCAAAACGGAAGGGGTGTTACACACCCTCACTAAAGATCTCATCCACCAGCGCATCCGCCAGTCGCGCCGCCGAACAAAGTCTCGGCATCCCTAACGCCACCGTCTGCCAGCTCTGGGTCACCGACCAGCTCACCGGATGACGATCGGCATCGCACCAGTCCCCCAGCCAGCCTAACAGGTCTTTATAATCCATCAGTCCCGGTGAAGTCGGCGTACTCAACCACTGATGATAAAAGTGACGGGTTGCCGGTGATGCGCCAATCCCCTGCGCCAGAAAATCAGCCGCCATTACGCGCAGGTTATCTTTTAACAGGGTAGAAACTTCAGGATTGGTCAGGCGACACGCATCGCCAAACGCGCCCCAGCGTAATTCCTCAAGGGCAACATAGCAGCGTCCGACCAGCGACCAGCCGTTATACTGCCCGGCGCGCCAGCGGGTAAAAATCTGCTCGCTGTGCAAACCCGCCTGTACCATCAGCCCGCGCTGCGTCAGCGCCTTTGTTTTCCACGCGGCGCGGCGGCTGAAATGCTCGCACAAATCGTCATACTGTTTTTCCAGCGTGGCGGAGGGGGCCGCGCGACGCTCCACGTTCTGCTTTAACATCGTCAGACGCTGGGTAATGCGGGTCAGCGCCAGTTGACCGGGATCGAACATGCTGGAGAGTTTTTCCACCAGCCCCAGGCGCAGCGCGTCATTTTCGTTGTACATGCCCGACATCGCCCACGGGCGCAACTGCGTCTGGGCCATGATCTCCTGCGTTAAGCGCTCCCGGAAGAGCTGCTGCTGAGGTACCACCTGCGCCTGCCGGGGCGCATCAATCCCCTGAACCAGATCCACGATAAACTTAGGGTGGATACATTCCAGTGTTCTCCCGGGGCCATCCAGTAGTCGATTTTTCATGGTTGATCTGCCGCGAACAGAGTTTGAATATCATCGCGTAACAGGCGGGCATCTTCATGGATCCAGTCCGCTGTCGAGATACATTGTCGTAAATGCTGACGAAACTTCAGGGCCGTAGCTTCGTTTTGTTGGCGGATAGCCAGACTGTCGCTCAGACTCTCCTGCAATGCCGCCAGGCTTTGGGAAAAGTCGGCAAAAAACGTCGCCATGCCTGCCGTTACTGAAACATCGACCTGGGCTGCTAAAGCTTTACGAATTTGTGCACAAAACCAGGCCACATGTTCGTTCAGATTATTATGTAACGCCCTGATATCGATAACATATCGCGTCCGGGTAACGACATAATCGTTCCAGCCCCAGCCGGGATTATTCAGCCAGCGGGCCATGCTTTCACGCACACCGCCCACGCGCGACTGGCCCAGAGGCAAATCCTCAGAGGCGATTGCATCGGCAAAAAGCTGGCGCGAATTAAAGTTCAGGGCGCTGGCCTGAAACGCCGGTAAGCTGATCCGCGCACGAAACCCGGCCTGATGCAGCTCGTCTTTAATGCGCAGCTCAATCGGGCGCATCGCATCATGCAGCGCGCGGGTCAGCGTGTTACTAAGCTGGTCGAAACGCTGCGCCAGTTCGCGGGTAATACTCTCCTGGGCGACCAGTAAAATCGCCTCACAGGAGGAGCGGATTTTACTCAACACGATCTGCGCCTGGCTTTCATCTTCCAGCACCAGTTTGCCCTGGCCGAACGCCTCATCTTCACGGAAACCGGCCTGGCTCTGGCTGACCATCTCCGCCATGCTGCCATCGCTGAAATAGCTGTCGATAGCCTTAGTAATTGTCGCCTGCTCACTATTAAGGAAGAGTTCGACAGCGTTCAGCGCTTCGTCCACTTCGTGCCCCACCTCGTCGCTGACCTGTTCCTGACAGGTTTTCAACAGCCGGGTGTCCTCTTCCAGGCGGGCAATATTTTGCTCAAGCGTATCCAGCGCGACGGTCAGCCCCTGATAGCGAAAATCGAGATATTCGCGGGCGCTCTGCGCATAGTTGAGCAATTTGTGAGAGGCCGAACGCAGCGCATACAGTGACGCATTGGCGTGGGCCGCATGCAGCAGTTTTCTGATCGGCTGCTCAAACAGCGAATCTTCCCACAGCAGTTCCGTGGCGTGGTGGATGTGCTGAATATCATGCAGATCGGCCAGCCGCCAGCGACGGCCTAACGCCGCTTCGGCAAAATCCTGCACCCAGGGCTGCTCCTGCGGATCGGGCAACTTACCGCGCAGATTCAGCTCATGGCGTGCGCGGTTAGCCAGATACCCCCACATCGACGACACCGGGAAAATCTGCGACGGCGTAATATGCCCTTTCATCAGCGTACCGGCGATCAGCGCCCGCACCTGCTCTTCATCATCGCTGTTACGATCCTTCTGATCGAACTTGTTCACCAGCGCATACAGCGGCACCGATTTCCCCACGGCGGCAATCGCCTGGCGCACCTCTTCATCGGAGATCGACTTAAGCTGGGTGTAATCCATCACCGCCAGCACCGCAGAGGCCCGCGCCAGTTGCTCTTTAAGCATCTGTTGCAGGTGCGGCTGCCCCGCTTCGTTGGGCCCCGGCGTGTCGAGCAGGGTCAACTGACCCATATCGTTTGCCAGCCCGGCGAGATGAACAAACTCCACCTCAATCACCGGGATATGCTCAATAGCGGTATAGGAAGAAAACGGGAAATCCACGTCCAGCGCCTTCGACAGGCGCACCAGGTCGTTCAGACTTTTCAGACACAGAAAAATAGGCTGCGCGCCAAGGTAGTGTTTATCAAAGGCATCACCCTGCTGGATACGCTCAAGCAGAATGGACATGTCCTTATCAATCTCCAGCTTTTGCGCCAGCTTCTCCCGGTCAACGCCAAAAAGACGCGTCTGAAGCTGCTGCGTTAACGTATCAATAGGGCCAACGTGAGAAAAATGCAGAACAGGCTCTTTCTGGCCCGGCGTATGACGGATTAACGTTGGCAGCGCCGTCATGGGGCGGTTACGGTTGGGCAGCACTTCCGTGCCCACGATGGCATTGATGGTGGTGGATTTACCGGCTTTCATGGTCCCGACGATAGCCAGCACCATTTCCAGACGGGTAATTTTTCGCAGTTCGTTATTTAAGGTCGCCTGCTGAACGTCAATGCCACGCGGGCTGAAATGTAAGGGATGCACATTGGCCACATCGCTTTTCTCACCCGTTAACGCTTCATCCAGTGCGCCAGTGGGCATCGCTTTAAGCGACTGAAGATTATGCAATGAAAGTTGAAGCAACCTTTCGGCTTCCTGGCTTAATTCGAGGATTGTCTGTGTGTGCATGATAAAAGTCTTTCCTTAACGCAAATTTACTAACTTTTATTAAGCCTTGCTGTTTTATTAATGAAGTTTCGGCTTTTATAATTACGTGTGGAAAATAACTGCCTGATGAAAATCAGGAAAAATAAGTATTTAGTCTGCGCGCTTCGTCTGACTGGCAGGCCCGGGCAGGAGGGCCTGTGTGAGCGTAGCGCATTTTTATGAGCCGCCAGGATATATCTTCATTTATTTACCCACCTGATTTGAGAGGTAATTAACCCCCCGCCGCAGATGCTCAGCAGGTGCTGACAGTGTTCTATTTAATACCCGGGTGCTTATCTCACCATATATGAATTAACCAGGAGTGGCAATTTCCACCGGAAAATATTCAAATTACGGGCTTGAGAACAATCTTAACTGAGCAATACCATCACATACCCGAGTGACAGGATGTGTCAATACACTCATTTCTCCGTTTTTCTTAAAAAAATAATAGCACCGACAACTGTGGGGAATTGGTGTATAATCTGCGCCCTTTTTGGTCACCTGCCATTCTTTTACGGGTGCCCGTCACGTTTACCGAGGAATCATCATGTCATTACCCCACTGCCCGAAATGCAATTCTGAATACACCTATGAAGATAACGGCATGTTCATCTGCCCGGAATGCGCCCATGAATGGAACGACGCCGAACCCGCTGCCGACAGCGATGCCTTAATTGTGAAAGATGCCAATGGCAATCTGCTGGCCGATGGCGACAGCGTCACCGTCGTTAAAGATCTGAAAGTAAAAGGCAGTTCTTCAATGCTGAAAATCGGCACCAAAGTGAAAAATATTCGTCTGGTGGAAGGCGATCATAATATTGATTGCAAAATTGACGGTTTTGGTCCGATGAAGCTGAAATCCGAGTTCGTGAAAAAGAACTGATTTAACGCGCCATACCCAATGCCCGGTCATCGCCGGGCGTGTTTCATCTTCTCTGCGCCCGCCCCCTCATCTGTTTGTCATCTTCTGTTAACCTGAATGTCACATTCTCCGGTCAGGATACCTGTCACCGTACTGATACGGTCGAATCCACCGTGGAGAACTGAATGCATTTAATGAGTCAACCCGTGCAGGATGCACAGCAAGATATGCGTCGTTTATTAAAAGCGATGAGTGAACCGGGCGTGATCGTCACGCTCAACCAGCTTAAACATGGCTGGCAGCCGCTAAACCTCGCCTCCACCACCCTGCTGATGACGCTAAATGACCGCGACACCGCGCTGTGGATGAGCCCTGCACTTGAAAACGATCTGGTCACGCAAAACCTGCGCTTACATACGCGCACCGTGCGGGTTGATCACCCCCCTCAGGCGGAGTTTGCGCTGGCGGATGAGACGCTCAGTGCGGATCAACTGCACACGCTGGCTGCCCGAACGCTGGTATTGCAGGTCGCCAGCTTAAGCGGTGGACGGATGTTGCGTCTGACCGGCGCGGGCATACGCGAAGAACGCATGGTCGCGCCACAACTGCCGGGCAGCCTGATTAACGTGCTGAGCGAGCATGAGCACGCCTTCCAGTTAGGTTTCGATCTGCTGCTCACCTGCGGTGAACGCCTGCTGGCGATCCCGGCAACCACCCACATCGAAGCGTATTAATACTCCTGTTCCAGCCGTCGTGCGTCATCTTCCAGTTGGCGGCGATCCTCATCAAGCTGGCGCTGACGCTCATCAAGCTGTCGACGCCGATCCTTAAGCTGACGCTGGCGATCTTCATACCGACGGCGATCCTCGTCGCGATGTCGCCGGTCATCGTCATAGCGTCTGTCGTCCTCATCATCGCGGGACGAATCGTTGCCGTTATAGGCATCATTAATTGCCCGCTGGATGTTGCCAAGGGCGTCGTCCACCACATCGGCATGCGCCAGTTGGCTGGTGAACGAAAGGAAGCTGAAAATCAGTACGGTCGCGTAACGTGTCATAGAGCCAGTCTCTGTGTGCTGAGCTGGCTTCACGTTAATCCGCCGGGAAAAAAGCGAGTAGCGGAGAAATCTCAAAGCCGCGGTTGCCGCTCCACCGCCGCAACCGCCTTACGCAGCGCCTGCGCCAGTTGCACACGGGTAAAGGGCTTGCGCAATAACTCCACGTCCGGCAGCGCAGGGTTGTGCGCCGGGCGTAAATCCTGGCCGCTGACTAACAGCACCGGCAGATCGGGATAATGCAGGCGCACGGACTGGATCACCTCCGCCCCGCTCAAACGCCCCGGCAGCATCAGATCGGTAAGCAGGAAACCGATGTCCGAAGAGGCCGCCAGCAGGTTTAATGCTTCTTCACCGCTTTGCGCTTCCAGCGTCAAATACCCCAGTTGATGAAGCTGTTCGCACAGGGTCTGGCGCACGTCGGCTTCATCCTCCAGCACCAGAATCAGCATATCGCGGGTATCGCCCGGCAGCACCGGTTCCGGCTCCGGCAGGCGCACCGCCTGGGTTTGCGCGCGCGGCAAATGCAGTCGCACGGTGGTGCCCTGCCCCGGCGCGCTCTCAATCGACACCCGGCCACCCGACTGGCGTACAAAACCGTACACCATCGACAGCCCCAGCCCGCTGCCGCTGCCGGTCTGTTTGGTGGTAAAGAACGGCTCGAAGACCTGGGCTTTGATCGCCTGCGACATGCCACAGCCCTGATCGCTCACCTCCAGCGCCACCATATCCTGACGGCGGCCATCGCTGCGGGTAACACGCTGATTCCACGTGCGAATTTTAATCTCTCCGCTCTGACCTTCCATCGCATCGCGGGCGTTCATCACCAGGTTTATCAGCGCATTTTCCAGTTGTCCGACATCGATCCACGCCGCCCACGCCGGGTTTTGCGCTTCGATGGAAAGCGTCAGCGTGGCGGGCAGAGAATGGCGCATCAGTTCGCTCAGGTTCTCCAGCAGCGGCTGCATGTCTACCGCGTGCGGGTGCAGCGATTGCTTACGGGAAAATGCCAGCAGACGCTGAGTCAGCAGCGCCCCGCGCTCGGCGGCTTTCAGCGCCCGGCTGATGCGCGTGGCGTCGGGGGAATCGGGTGGGATCAGTTCCAGGCTACCAATGATCACCGCCAGCAGATTATTAAAATCGTGCGCCAGCCCGCCGGTCAGTTGCCCGACAGCCTTCATTTTCTGGCTGTGCAGTAAGGCTTCTTCCAGGCCCTGGCGCACGGTGCGGTCGATTTCCATCTGGGTGGTTTTTTCTCTCAGCAACCGCGAGGTGCGCTCAAGCGATGCGGTGTTACGGGCAAAGACGCTGAATGCGCGGGCCAGCTCGCCCAGTTCATCGCGCCGCTGCAAAGCAGGCACCGAGACATCCGGCTCGCCACGCGCCAGCCGGGTCATGGCGCGGGAAATCGCCGTCAGATTGGAGCCCAGGTTGCGATAGATATACCAGCCGGCAAAGCCGGTGATCACCAGCGCCAGCACCGCAAACGCGATGATAAACAGGATGATAGAACGCAACTCCTGATGGCTTTGCGCGGTGCGCTCCTGCGATGCCTGCGCCACCCGTTCGACGTACTGATTAATGTCGCTGTTGAGAAACGCCACCAGCGCTTTGATGTGGTACATGTACCAGTTGATCGCCAGATCGCTCTCGTCAAGCTGCTGCGCCAGCGGCCCGAGCTTGCGTAGCTCGGCGCTAAAATCCGCGAGGATCGCGTTGATCGTTGGATCGGCGCTGTCGGTCGGCAATTGTGTCACCAGGGCATTCAGCGCCAGCACGGTCGGACGCGGCGACGGCGACTGGATCGCCGCGTCGATCAGCCGATCCATCTCATCGAGCAGGCGCGGGTCCGGCACGGTTGCGCCCGTGCGCCCGTTGATCGTCTGCACATGGCGCAGATAGCTCTGATTCTGGTACAGCGAACTGAGCAGGTCGTTGCGTTGCAGATGGCGGCGCTGCCCGCGCTCCAGCATCTGGGTGACGCTGTGCTGAAGCTCGTTGCTGCGCGAGGTGATGCGCGCCACCAGTTGCGGTTCAAGCGTCGCCAGCGGCGCGGCGGCCAGCAGATCCAGCGAGCGTTTCAGCGCGGTTTGCGACTCTTTCAGCCGCTCCGCCTCGCCTTTATATTCCAGCGCCCCCACCACCTGCGACAGCCGCACCGCCGCCGTAGCGACATTCGCCGTGTCCCGCGCCAGATTCATGCTGCCGGTCATGTCATCCAGCGTTTGCTGCTGCACCTGCTCCTGGATAAGGCTGGCGTGGCGGAAGCCGAAAACCGCCGCCCCGCTGACCATCAGCGTCACGCCCATCACCAGCAGGTTGAAGAACAGCAGCCGCCCGCGCGCGCTGGCGAAAAAGGGGTTACGGCGATAGGGCATGATGGCTCCGTGGTTGTTTTTTTTACCCTCACCCTAACCCTCTCCCTGAGGGAGAGGGAACAGATCGAGCGCGGGCTGGCCCTTCCCTCTCCCTCAAGGAGAGGGGACAGATCGAGCGCGGGCTGGCCCTTCCCCCTCTCCCTCAGGGAGAGGGGACAGATCGAGCGAGGGCTGGCCCTTCTCCCTCTCCCTGAGGGAGAGGGGACAGATCGAGCGCGGGCTGGCCTTTCCCCCTCTCCCTCAGGGAGAGGGCCGGGGTGAGGGTGGAGATTCGCACACTCTCCCGTTACGTAATTGTGATCCCCGTTAACTATTTCGCAATATGACAATTATGAACAGCGTCTGACATGGAGCATTTACAGAGGCGTGATTGACTGCGTGAATCGACCCACACAGGAGTCTCGCCATGAGCAAAACGCCGGTACTCGAAATGCGCAATATTGCCAAAGCCTTTGGCAAATTCTACGCGCTCAAAGGCGTCGATCTGACGGTGTATCCCGGTGAGATCCACGCGCTGATGGGTGAAAACGGCGCGGGCAAAAGTACGCTGATGAAAATCCTCGCCGGGGCGTACACCGCCACCAGCGGCGAGATCCTTATCGACGGGAAACCCTATTCCATCAAAGGGCCAAAAGACGCATTAGCCGCAGGTATTACCCTGATTTATCAGGAGATGCAGCTCGCCCCGAACCTGACGGTGGCGGAAAACATTTTCCTCGGCAGCGAGCTGTCGCGCGGCGGGCTGGTGCAGCGCAAAGAGATGGTCGCCCAGGCGCAGGTGGTGATTAACCGCCTCGGCGCGCAATTCAGCGCCCGCGATCTGGTGTCGAGGCTGACCATCGCCGAACAGCAGCAGGTGGAAATCGCCCGCGCGCTGCACCGTAACAGCCGCATTCTGGTGATGGATGAACCCACCGCCGCCCTCTCCTCGCGGGAAACACACCGCCTGTTTGAACTGATCCTCCGTCTGCGTGACGAGGGAATGGCGATTATCTACATCAGCCACCGCATGGCGGAAGTGTATGAACTGTCCGACCGCGTCAGCGTGCTGCGCGACGGGCAGTATGTCGGCAGCCTGCTGCGCGAATCCCTTAACGCCACCGAACTGGTGCGCATGATGGTGGGCCGCCCGCTTAGCGATCTGTTTAATAAAGAGCGCGACATCCCGCTCGGCAACCCGCGTCTTAACGTCCATCACCTGACCGACGGCGGCAAAATCAAGCCCGTCAGCCTGCACGTGCGCGCCGGTGAAATCGTCGGCCTGGCGGGGCTGGTCGGGGCCGGACGTTCAGAACTGGCACAACTGATTTTCGGCGTGCGTCATGCCACGGGCGGTGTGATTGAAGTGGATGGCGAGCCGGTGGTGATCCACTCCCCGCGCGCTGCCATCGATTTAGGGATCGGATTTTTGACCGAAAACCGCAAAGAGCAGGGGCTGTTTTTAGAACTGGCGGCGGCGGAAAACATCACCATGGCGACGCTGGAGCGCGATGCCAATTTCGGCATGCTGGATCGCAAAAAAGCGCAGAGCATCTCCGACGACGCCATCAAGCTGCTCAATATCCGCGTGCCCCATGCGCAGGTGCGGGCGGGTGGTCTCTCCGGTGGCAATCAGCAAAAGCTGCTGATTTCACGCTGGGTGGCGATTGGCCCGCGCATTCTGATCCTCGACGAACCGACGCGCGGCGTCGACGTCGGCGCGAAAAGCGAAATCTACCGCATCATGAACCAGATGGCGCGCAAAGGCGTGGCGATTTTGATGATCTCAAGCGAGCTACCCGAAGTGGTCGGCATGAGCGACCGGGTGTACGTGATGCGCGAAGGTGCCATCGCAGGCGAGCTGCAACATGGAAATATTTCCCAGGAAAATATTATGACGCTGGCCACCGGCGTCGATCAGGCGGTGCATCATGAATGATAAGCAAACTCCCGTGACCACGCCGCAGCAGGCGGCAAAATCCTCCTCGGCGAAAAAGCAGTTGATGGGCGATCTGATGCAAACGGTCGGCATCCTGCCGATTTTAATCCTCATCGTCGCCGTTTTTGGCTTTATCACGCCGAACTTTTTTACCGAAAGTAACCTGCTCAATATCACCCGCCAGGCGTCGATTAACATCGTTCTCGCCGCCGGGATGACCTTTATTATTCTGACGGGCGGCATCGATTTGTCGGTGGGGTCGATTCTCGGCACCACGGCGGTAGGGGCGATGGTGGTGTCGCTGATCCCCGAATTCGCCATGCTCTCCATTCCCGCCGCGCTGATGCTTGGCCTGGTGCTCGGACTGTTCAACGGCGCGCTGGTGGCGTTCGCCGGACTGCCGCCGTTTATCGTCACGCTCGGCACCTACACGGCGCTACGCGGGGCGGCTTATCTGCTGGCCGACGGCACCACGGTGATTAACTCTGACATCAGCTTTGAGTGGATCGGTAACAACTATCTCGGCCCGGTGCCGTGGCTGGTGGTGATTGCGCTGGCGGTGATCGTGGTGTGCTGGTTCATCCTCAGACGTACCACGCTCGGCGTTCATATCTACGCGGTCGGCGGCAACATGCAGGCGGCGCGGCTCACCGGCATCAAAGTCTGGATGGTGCTGCTGTTCGTTTACGGCATGAGCGGCCTGCTCTCAGGGCTTGGCGGGGTGATGAGCGCCTCGCGCCTCTACAGCGCCAACGGCAACCTCGGCATGGGCTACGAGCTGGACGCCATCGCCGCGGTGATCTTAGGCGGCACCAGTTTTGTCGGCGGCATCGGCACCATCACCGGCACGCTGGTGGGGGCGCTGATCATCGCCACGCTCAACAACGGCATGACGCTGATGGGCGTCTCCTATTTCTGGCAACTGGTGATCAAGGGTGCGGTGATCATCATTGCGGTGCTGATCGACAAATACCGTACCCGACACCATCAAAGTGCATAACAACAAAACCCTACAGCTTCGAGGAAAAGAATATGCGTTTGAAACCGTTAGTGACTGCGCTCTGTGCGGGCGCACTGCTTGCCGCAAGCCCGTTTGTGCAGGCAAAAGAACTGAAATCCATTGGCGTGACGGTGGGCGATCTGGCGAACCCGTTCTTCGTGCAGATCACCAAGGGCGCTGAGCTGGAAGCGCGCAAGCTGGCGGGCGATGACGTGAAAGTGACGCTGGTGTCCAGCGGCTACGATCTCGGCCAGCAGGTATCGCAAATCGACAACTTTATTGCCGCGAAAGTGGACATGATCATCCTTAACGCTGCGGATTCGAAGGGCATCGGCCCGGCGGTGAAACGGGCGAAAGAGGCCGGGATCGTGGTGGTGGCGGTTGACGTGGCCGCCGAAGGCGCGGACGCGACCATTACTTCCGACAACACCCAGGCGGGCGAGATTGCCTGTAAATACATCACCGACCGTCTGAAAGGCAAAGGCGATGTGGTGATCATCAACGGACCGCCGGTGTCAGCGGTGCAGAACCGCGTCGAAGGCTGTCAGACAGAATTCAAACGCCACCCGGATATCAAAGTGCTCTCCTGGAACCAGAACGCCAAAGGCAGTCGTGAAGGCGGGCTGGAAGTGATGACCTCGCTGCTGGCGGCGAATCCGAAGATCGACGGCGTGTTTGCGATCAACGACCCGACGGCGATCGGCGCGGATCTGGCGGCGAAACAGGCGCAGCGTAAAGAGTTCTTTATTGTCGGCGTCGATGGTTCCCCGGACGGCGAAGAGGCGCTCAAGCGTGAAAACTCCCTGTTCGTGGCGACCCCGGCGCAGGACCCGCAGGTAATGGCGGCGAAAGCGGTGGAGATCGGCTACGACATTCTGCAGGGTAAAGCCGCGCCGAAAGAGCCTGTGCTGATCCCGGTGACGATGATCGATAAGCAGAGCGTGGGGACGTATAAGGGCTGGACGGTTAAGTAATTGCTTTGCCCCCTCACCCCGGCCCTCTCCCAGGGGAGAGGGAGAACACCAATCTATCCCCTCTCCCACCGGGAGAGGGTTAGGGTGAGGGGAAAACCCCTGCACAGGAGGCCCCATGAAACGCTCCGCAATCAACGAAATCCTCGGCCACACCCGGCAGTTTTTTTCCATGCACGACGTTCACCTGCCGCCGTTTGCCAGCTACCCGCCGACCCGGTGGCAGCAGCTTGAACCCGAAGCCACCGCGGAAATTTTTGCCCTCAAGCTCGGCTGGGATGTCACCGCGTTTGGCGGCGAGTCCTTCGCCACACAAGGGCTGACGCTGTTCACCCTGCGCAACGGCTCGCCCGACGGCACGCCCTGGCCCAAAACCTATGCCGAAAAAATCATGCATGTACGCGACGGGCAACTGACGCCGATGCATTTTCACTGGCGCAAGCGCGAGGACATCATCAATCGCGGCGGCGGCAACCTGATTATTGAGTTGTGGAACGCAGGCGCGGATGAACTCACCGATACCACTGACGTCACCGTCGCCATCGACGGCGCGCGCCAGACTCACGCGGCGGGCAGCCAGTTACGCCTGTCGCCCGGCGAAAGTATCTGCCTGCCGCCGGGGTTGTATCACAGCTTCTGGGGCGAGCACGGCTTTGGCGATGTGCTGGTGGGTGAAGTCTCATCGGTCAATGACGACGACCACGATAACCACTTTCTGCAACCCATCGATCGCTTCAGCCATATTGAAGAAGACGAACCGGCGAACCTGGTGCTGTGCAATGAATACGCGCTCTTTCGCCGCTAAAGGAGACTGTTATGCCGTTGATTTCTCTTGCCGAAGGTCTGGCGCATGCCCGTGAGCACCAGTATGCCCTCGGCGCGTTTAACGTGCTGGATTCACATTTTTTACGCGCCCTGTTCGCCGCCGCAAAACAGGAGCGTTCGCCGTTTATCATCAATATCGCCGAAGTGCATTTTAAGTACGTGTCGCTGGATTCGCTGGTGGAAGCGGTGAAGTTTGAAGCCGCGCGGCACGACATTCCGGTGGTGCTTAATCTCGATCACGGCCTGCATTTTGAGGCGGTAGTGCGTGCCCTGCGGCTTGGGTTTAGCTCGGTCATGTTCGACGGTTCGACGCTGGAGTACGAAGAAAATATTCGCCAGACCCGGGAAGTGGTGAAGATGTGCCATGCAGTCGGCGTGTCGGTGGAAGCGGAACTCGGCGCGGTGGGCGGCGATGAAGGCGGCGCGCTGTATGGTCACGCCGACGAAGCCTATTTTACCGATCCGGCGATGGCGCGGGATTTTGTTGACCGCACCGGCATCGACGCGCTGGCGGTGGCGATTGGCAATTCCCACGGCAAATATAAAGGCGAACCGCGACTCGATTTTGCGCGCCTTGATGCCATCCGCCAGCAAACCGGGCTGCCGCTGGTGCTGCACGGCGGCTCAGGGATCAGCGAAGCGGATTTTAAACACGCCATCTCCCTCGGCATCCATAAAATCAACTTCTACACCGGCATGTCACAGGCCGCGCTCGACGCGGTGGAAAGCCGGATGACCACCCGGCAGCCGATTTACGATGAATTCGCCGAACTGCTGCTCGGCATTGAGCAGGCGATTGCCGACACCGTGGCGGAGCAGATGCGTATTTTTGGCAGCCAGGGGAAAATCTGATGGAACGAAAAGGCATCATCGCGGCGGGCAATATGCTGGTGGATCACGTCCATCAGATCGTGCAGTGGCCGGAGCGCGGCTGGCTGGCGGAAATCGTCCACAGCGAGCGCTCAACCGGCGGCGCGCCATTAAACGTGCTGCTGACGCTGGCGAAGATGCGCACCGGCCTGCCGCTTCAGGCGGTCGGGCTGGTGGGTGAAGATAACGATGGCGATTATATTATGGCGATGCTGGAGCAGTACCACGTCAATCGCCAGCACGTGCAGCGCACCACCTTTGCTCCTACGTCGATGTCGCAGGTGATGACCGATCCCGACGGGCAGCGCACCTTTTTCCACTCGCCCGGCGCGAACCGCCTGCTGGATCTCCCGGCCTTTGACCGCCTTGATTCGACGATGAAGATTTTCCATCTCGGCTATCTGCTGCTGTTAGACAGCCTGGATATGCCGGATGACGAATTTGGCACGCGCAGCGCCCGCCTGCTGGCGCAGATGCAGGCGCTGGGATTTGAAACCTCGCTGGATCTGGTGTCGCGCAAGGGCGATCCGCGCTATCGCCCGCTGGTCAATCCGGCGCTGAAATATCTCGATTATCTGGTGATTAATGAACTCGAAGCCGGGGAATTTAGCGGGCTTGAGATCCGCCACGCCAGCGATGAACCGCACGTGGAGAACATCGCGCAGGCGGCGCAACAGTTACTGGCGGCGGGCGTGCGTCAGCGGGTGGTGATCCACTGCCCGGAAGGCGCGTGGGGACAGACGCCGCAGGAGGCTGGCGGCTGGATCCCGTCATGGCATTTAAGCACCAGCGAGATTGTGGGAAGTGTCGGCGCGGGGGATGCGTTTTGCGCCGGATTTCTCTACGGCTGTCACGAGCGCTGGCCGCTCACCGACAGCGTACGGCTGGCCCATGTCTGCGCGCGCGCCAGTCTGCTGGCGGCCAATGCCATCGACGGCGCGAAAACCCTCGATGAGCTGAAAACGTTTCTCGCCGGTAACGCTTAAGCCGCCTGCTCGTTGTGAAGCACATCGGCGGCAAAGACGTAGCCGAGGCCGCGAATGGTTTTAATCAGCGTCGGCTGGTGCGGGTTGATTTCGATTTTGCGCCGCAGCCGCATGATCAGCACGTCAATGGTACGGTCGAACACATCCATGCTTTCGCTGTGGGTCAGCTCCAGCAACTGCTCGCGGTTAAGCACCCGGCGGGCGTGGGACACCAGCGCCAGCAGGAGGGCATATTCCCCCTGCGTCAGCGGCACCACGGTGTTTTGCGGGTTGGACAACTCGCAGCGCGTGGTATCCAGCCGCCAGCCGTTGAACACCCGGTCGGCACTTCTTTCAGCAGGCACATCGGCCGCCAGCGCGCCCATTCTTCTGAGCACCGCTTTCACCCGCGCCACGACCACGCGCGGATTAAACGGCTTGGCGATGTAGTCATCCGCGCCCATTTCAAGGCCGACGACCACATCCGACTCGCTGCCAAGGCCGGTCAGCATGACCACGGGCAGATCCGGGCGCACTTTTTGCAGACGCTGTAACACCATCAGACCGTTGATATCAGGCAGGATCATATCAAGCAGCACCAGCGCCACGTCCGGCGTGTTAGTCGCGAGGGTCAGCGCATCTTCACCGTTATGGCAGACGTGCACCGCAAAGACGTGCTCATGAAGCACATCCTGTAACAGCTCACATACCGCCGTGTCGTCATCCACTACCAGTATTGCCGGTTTCATCATCCGTATCCGCCCAGGAACTCTTCTGTAAGTTTTAGCTGGTCTGGCGCACGGCGTCTGCAAAATACGCGTCCACGTAACGGATTTTCAACCCCGGTCACATCTGTCTCTCCTCCGCCGGGGTTTTGACCCGCGTTCTTCTCTAAAACCTGCAGTGCAAGCATGGCTATGAGAAGGCGAAATTAACTGGATGTCGTCACAGTGAATTATTTTTTCAGGAAACTTTCGCCTTATATATTTATCTGTATTAACCATAATCTTATTTAAATATTTCCAGTATTTATTACAGGTTAATTTAACAGGATGGGATTAATTTTGCGGCGCGTATTCCAGTGCAATGTAATTAACACACTGAAATTACATCGCGAATTTTCTTTCATTTTTATTTAAGAGGGATATGCTATTTCGCGGGTGCTTAAGGCTTTCTGTCTTAAGCATTTCTCTACGTCATTCCGAACGATGGTGAGTATGTGAGAGGCAGAAAGTTGAAAGCCCCGGGCAATGTTTCCATTAACCCGAGGCTACTCTCAACCACCTTCAACAAGTGGAGAGTAGCCTCTTACCCTTTTGTTTGCAAGGAGTAAAAGGCATGACGCCATTTAAATATGTTTTAGGCATTCTGTTAATAGTGTGTCTGACGATACTGATTTTTTCTTTTATTCATCGCGGTCAATTATGCGAGCTGAATATAAAGAATAAGAATCAGGAGGTGGCGGCAAAACTAGCCTGCGCTGTGGGCTAACTCTACGGGCGGGGAAACCCGCCCGCACTGTTGAGGCTGTGGCCTTATTGCACCCTTTTACTTATGTACAAAAAGCCCCGCACAGAGCGTGCGGGGCGACTGGATTATTGATTCGCGGTCTTATCAAATTTACCCAGCATTTCGCGCTCGTAGGCCTGCGCTTTTTTGTGGTCGAATTTGTGTTCCCACTTGGCAATTACCAGCACTGCCAGCGCATTACCCACCACGTTCAGGGCGGTACGCGCCATGTCGAGGAGTCGGTCAACGCCTGCAATAAAGGCCAGGCCCTCCAGCGGAATACCGACGCTGCCGAGCGTTGCCAGCAGCACCACGAAGGAGACGCCCGGTACGCCGGCAATGCCTTTGGAGGTCACCATCAGCGTCAGCACGAGGATGATTTCCTGGCCCAGCGACAGCTCAATGCCGTAGAGCTGCGCGATGAAAATCGCTGCGATGCTCTGGTACAGCGTGGAGCCGTCAAGGTTAAAGGAGTAACCGGTCGGCACCACAAAGCTGGTGATCGAAGCCGGTGCGCCGTAGGCTTCCATCTTCTCAATAATGCGCGGCAGTACGCTTTCGGAGCTGGCAGTGGAGTAAGCCAGAATCAATTCATCTTTAAGAATGCGGATCAGCGTCCAGATGCTCAGCTTACACATCCGCGCCACCGCACCCAGCACCACCAGCGCGAAGAACAGGATCGCCATGTACACCAGAATCACCAGCTTGGCGAGCGGCCACAGGGAGGCGAAACCAAAGTTCGCCACGGTGACCGAGATCAGCGCGAACACGCCAACTGGCGCATAGCGCATCACCATATGGGTGACTTTAAACATGGTTTCGGAAACGGAGCGGAACACGGTCACCAGCGGTTCACGGTGCGTGGCAGGCAGTGAGGAAAGCCCCAGACCAAACAGCACCGAGAAGAAGATGATGGGCAGCATTTCGCCTTTTGCCATTGAGGCAAAAATATTGGTCGGCACCAGCGAGAGGATAGTTCCCATCAGCCCGTGCGCGTGGCTTTGCACTTCCGCCGTGGTGTTCTGGTATTTCGAAATATCCACCGCTGCCAGTTGCGACATGTCGATCCCGGCCCCCGGCTGGAAGACGTTGGCCAGCGTAATGCCGAGCACGATCGCCACCGTGGTGATCACTTCGAAATAAAGAATGGTTTTTGCACCGATACGGCCAAGCTGTTTCGCATCACCGACGCCTGCAATCCCGACCACCAGCGTGGAGATAACGATAGGCACCACAATCATTTTGATCAGGTGGATAAAGATATCGCCTGCCGGAGACAGGAGATTCGCAATCAGCCATTCGCGGCTGTCGCTTTGGTAATGCAGGTAACTGCCCAGAAGAATACCCAGCACAAGGGCCAGCAAAATCTGCCAGGCCAGGCTGACTTTCACATTTTTCATAACAACAAACATCCTCAATGAAGCGCCATTCCAGAAGCAGGAACGACACATACTGAAAGGGGGTATGGGTAGCGTTTCGCAGAAAAGCGGGGTTTTTAACGCGCAGTATCAGTACCATTTGCATGGTATCCTGCGCAACCCTTTAAGATCAGGGCCTTTCACTGGTTAAATGCATAATAACCCGGATTTATACCATTCATCGTACATAACCACCTGTTATAGATAAGTTTTTATTCTTACCTCACCAAATAGTCATTATCAGAAATTATTTACTCTCTAAGCATCATCTGCTGTTTTTTCAGACAGTCCTGCAATGCGTGATCTGCCGCGCAAATAATAAACAAAGCTTTCAGAGCCCCTACAATTAACGTTTTTGCGACATATTATTAACATCCTACAAGGAGAACAAAAGCCATGAGCCAAATACACAAACACTCTGTTCCCGCTGGAATTGCGGAAAATTGCCTGATAAACCCGGAGCAGTACGAGGCGAAATACCAGCAATCCGTCAGCGATCCTGAAGCATTCTGGGGCGAAGAAGGTAAAATCCTTGACTGGATGACCCCCTACACCAAAGTCAAAAACACCTCCTTTGCCCCCGGTAATATCTCCATTAAATGGTTTGAAGACGGTCAGTTAAACCTGGCGGCGAACTGCCTTGATCGTCATCTGGCGGAGCGTGCCGACCAGACAGCCATTATCTGGGAAGGCGACGACGCCTCTCAGAGCAAGCACATTAGCTACCGCGAACTGCACGCCGATGTCTGCCGGTTCGCCAACGCGCTGCAAACCCTTGGCATCAAAAAAGGCGATGTGGTCGCCATCTATATGCCAATGGTGCCGGAAGCCGCCGTTGCGATGCTGGCCTGTGCGCGCATTGGCGCGGTGCATTCGGTGATCTTCGGTGGCTTCTCGCCGGAAGCGGTTGCCGGGCGTATTGTGGATTCCAGCTCACGGCTGGTGATCACCGCCGACGAAGGCGTACGCGCCGGGCGCACTATTCCGCTGAAGAAAAACGTCGATGACGCGCTGAAAAACCCGAACGTGAAAACCATCGAGCACGTGGTGGTGTTCAAACGCACCGGCGGGAATATCGACTGGCAGGAAGGGCGCGATCTGTGGTGGCACGATGTGGTTGCTGACGCCAGCAGCGAGCATCAGCCCGTCGCGGTGAATGCCGAAGATCCGCTGTTTATCCTTTATACCTCCGGTTCCACCGGCAAACCGAAAGGCGTGCTGCATACCACCGGCGGTTATCTGGTCTACGCCGCCACTACCTTTAAATATGTCTTCGATTACCATCCGGGCGAGATCTACTGGTGCACCGCCGATGTCGGCTGGGTGACCGGGCACAGTTACCTGCTGTACGGTCCGCTGGCCTGCGGCGCAACGACGCTGATGTTTGAGGGCGTTCCTAACTGGCCAACGCCCGCGCGCATGTCGCAGGTGGTGGATAAGCACCAGGTCAACATTCTCTATACCGCGCCGACGGCGATCCGCGCGCTGATGGCGGAAGGCGATAAAGCAATTGAAGGCACCGACCGTTCTTCGCTGCGCATTCTGGGATCGGTGGGCGAGCCTATCAACCCGGAAGCCTGGGAGTGGTACTGGAAGAAAATCGGCAATGAAAAATGCCCGGTGATGGACACCTGGTGGCAGACCGAAACCGGCGGCTTTATGATCACCCCGCTGCCGGGTGCGACCGAGCTGAAAGCCGGTTCTGCGACCCGTCCGTTCTTTGGTGTTCAGCCTGCGCTGGTGGATAACGAAGGCAATCCGCTGGACGGGGCGACCGAGGGCAACCTGACGATTGTTGATTCATGGCCGGGCCAGGCGCGCACGCTGTTTGGCGACCATGAGCGCTTTGAGCAAACCTATTTCTCCACCTTCAAAAACATGTACTTCAGCGGTGACGGCGCGCGCCGTGACGAAGATGGTTACTACTGGATCACCGGGCGCGTGGATGACGTGCTGAACGTCTCCGGGCACCGTCTGGGTACGGCTGAAA
Organism: Enterobacter sp. kpr-6; assembly: GCF_900116015.1. Taxonomy (GTDB): domain Bacteria; phylum Pseudomonadota; class Gammaproteobacteria; order Enterobacterales; family Enterobacteriaceae; genus Enterobacter_D. The sequence continues at coordinate 72,304 of NZ_FOYH01000009.1, read as the reverse complement.
TCGAGTCGGCGCTGGTGTCACACCCGAAAATCGCCGAAGCGGCGGTGGTCGGCATTCCGCACAACATCAAAGGCCAGGCGATTTATGCCTACGTGACCCTTAACCACGGCGAAGAGCCTACGCCTGAACTCTACACCGAAGTGCGTAACTGGGTGCGTAAAGAGATCGGCCCGCTGGCAACGCCGGACGTGCTGCACTGGACGGACTCGCTGCCGAAAACCCGCTCCGGGAAGATTATGCGCCGCATTCTGCGAAAAATCGCCGCCGGTGACACCAGCAACTTTGGTGATACCTCGACGCTGGCAGATCCGGGCGTTGTGGAAAAACTGCTCGAAGAAAAGCAGGGTATTACTATGCCATCCTGACGACGCTTTCTCCCTCTCCCTGCGGGAGAGGGCCGGGGTGAGGGCGAGCCATGCTAACCGCCCTCACCCTAACCCTCTCCCCCAGGAGAGGGAACTGTTCGCGCCCTACATTAATAACAACAACACACTCTGCATCCACCACTCTACCTCTGGAGAATCTGTGATGAATGACCCTATTTATCAGCGGATAGAACATAACGCGCATTTCAGGGAGCTTGTTGAAAAAAGGCAACGGTTTGCCGTCATCCTGTCACTGATCGTCCTGGTGATTTACATCTGCTTTATCATGCTTATCGCCTTCGCACCCGGCTGGCTCGGTACGCCGCTGCATGCGGGCACCAGCGTGACGCGCGGGATCCCCATTGGTGTGGGCGTCATCCTGATCTCTTTTGCCTTAACCGGCGTTTACGTCTGGCGCGCGAACAGCGAATTCGATCGTCTCAATAATGCGGTGATCCGCGAGGTAAAAGCATCATGAAGAAATTAACGACGGCGCTGGCCGCCCTTCTTCTTCCGCTTTCCGCCAATGCTGCCGATGCCCTGACCGGCGCGGTGCAGCGCCAGCCGACCAACTGGCAGGCGATCATTATGTTTGTGGTGTTCGTGGCCTTTACCCTTGGGATCACTTACTGGGCGTCGAAACGCACCCGCACACGCAGCGACTATTACACCGCAGGCGGTAACATCACCGGTCTGCAAAACGGGCTGGCGATTGCCGGGGATTACATGTCGGCGGCGTCGTTCCTCGGCATCTCCGCGCTGGTGTTTACCTCCGGCTACGACGGGCTGATTTACTCGCTGGGTTTCCTCGTCGGCTGGCCGATCATTCTGTTTTTGATCGCCGAGCGACTGCGTAACCTGGGGCGCTATACCTTTGCCGATGTCGCATCGTATCGCCTTAAACAAGGGCCGATTCGCACCCTCTCTGCCTGCGGTTCGCTGGTGGTGGTGGCGCTGTATCTGATTGCGCAGATGGTCGGCGCGGGCAAACTCATTCAGTTGCTGTTTGGCCTGAACTACCACGTCGCCGTGGTGCTGGTGGGCGTGCTGATGGTGATGTACGTGCTGTTCGGCGGCATGCTGGCGACCACCTGGGTACAGATCATCAAAGCCGTGCTGCTGCTGTTCGGCGCAAGTTTCATGGCCTTTATGGTGATGCGTCACGTGGGCTTCAGCTTCAGTAATCTGTTCACCGAAGCGATGGCGGTGCACCCGAAAGGGTCGGCAATCATGAGTCCTGGCGGGCTGGTGAAAGATCCGATTTCCGCCCTGTCATTAGGCCTGGGGCTGATGTTTGGTACCGCCGGGCTGCCACACATTCTGATGCGCTTCTTCACGGTGTCAGATGCCCGCGAAGCGCGCAAAAGCGTGTTCTACGCCACCGGTTTTATGGGTTACTTCTACATTCTGACCTTTATCATCGGCTTTGGCGCAATCATGCTGGTGGGTGCAAATCCGGTGTTTAAAGATGCGACGGGCGCACTGATTGGCGGCAACAACATGGCGGCGGTTCACCTCGCCAACGCCGTCGGCGGCAACCTGTTCCTCGGCTTTATCTCGGCGGTGGCATTCGCCACAATTCTGGCGGTGGTTGCGGGCTTAACGCTGGCAGGCGCATCGGCGGTATCGCACGACCTGTATGCCAACGTGTTCCGCAAAGGCGCGTCAGAACGCGATGAACTGCGGGTGTCAAAAATCACCGTGCTGGTCCTCGGCGTGATTGCGATCCTGCTGGGCATCCTGTTCGAAAATCAGAACATCGCCTTCATGGTTGGCCTGGCGTTCTCCATTGCCGCAAGCTGTAACTTCCCGATCATTCTGCTCTCAATGTACTGGTCGAAGCTCACTACCCGTGGCGCGATGGTTGGCGGCTGGCTGGGACTGCTCACCGCCGTGGTACTGATGGTGCTGGGCCCGACCATCTGGGTGCAAATCCTCGGTCATGAGAGCGCCATCTTCCCGTATGAATACCCGGCGCTGTTCTCCATTGCCGTGGCCTTTATTGGCATCTGGGTCTTCTCAATTACCGATAACTCCGCTGAGGGGAATCTGGAGCGTGACAAATTCCGCGCCCAGTTCATCCGCTCGCAAACCGGCATCGGCATCGAGCAGGGCCGCGCACATTAATCCTCCCTCCCCCGGCCAGCAATGGCCGGGTTTTCAGATCACATTTTCTGCCCCGCCAGGTGAGCCGCATCACGTCTTTAAAACCACGAAAGTCGATCTTCCTCACAGGGTTTAACCCCGTTTCGCCAACAGCATCACATTTTTTCGCCCTGTGCCCGCAGGCGCGGCGTTTGCGCCTTCCCGTCAGGCGACAACCGCGCCGGGGCTTTTTATGCTTATCTCAGTTCAGTCAGGCTGCGGGCAAAATCGCTTAATCGTTCGGGACTTAGCAGCAGCGGCAAAAACAGCGGGCTGCCTGGCGGTGGCGCATCCACCCAGCGGGCGAGCGTGTCGGCGTAGCGCAACAGCACCTGCTGATGACGCAGCGCCACTTCGCGCCCCGGTTCGCCATAGTGATCGCCCCAGGTCAGATCGCTGACGGCGGCGCTGACGCGGGAAAACATCTGGCTGTAAATTTCCGCATTGCGCCATGCGGCGAGCAGCACCTCCAGCGTGTCGTCGGCGCAGACGATGCGCGGAGCCAGTTCCCGCAGGGATTGCACGGCGTGCGCAGCAAGAAAGCAGGCGGTTTCTTTTTCAAGCGTAATGAGCTGGCGCTGTTCTTCACCGAGGGCGCGATCGTCGGCGGGCATCAGCGGCTGATAGGCCTGCATCCAGTTGGCGCTGCGGGTGTCCATATGCAGCAACTGTTGCGCCTGGGCGAGGCTCAACGGCACCTGGCTCTGGTAATGCAGCCGCCTGCCGAGCAGATTGGGGGTTTTGCACAGCCAGTCGTAGCTGGAGTGCAGAAGCGCGGCGAGCCGCTGTTTGTCGGCGTGCTGGCGAAAACGCAGTCCGTGCTGCTCGCTCCAGGTATCGAACACTGACAGTGACGGCTGGTTCGCTGCCGTCAGGCCCGTCAGATTGATGGCGTTGGCCGACTCCGTAACCCGGCTGTCCGGCAGCCACTGCCAGGTGACGCGGGAGGTGATGGCCTCCACCTCGTTATCGGTGACGCTCAGCGCCCAGCTTAGCCGCCCGCTGATCTCATCGCCGAGATAACAGGGCAGGATCGTCCAGCCGTAACCGGTGCCCCAGAGATCGTATTCGATCCACTTTTTATGGCCGGGGAGCGTGGCGATATGCGGGTGATTGGCAAAGCCGGGGTGATAGTCGAGTTCGGTGGCCTTGATGGAGGCGCGCACGTCGTCCGGCAGTTGCGAGAGCACCGACGAGAGCTGCTGGCGCGGCCAGGAGTGATCGATAAAGTCGCGCAGGATCAGCTTTTTGCCCTGGGCGCGCAGCATACTCCAGACCTGGCGCAGGCCCTGCTGCCAGCCGGAAGTCTGAAACGAGGGTGTGGTCAGGCTCAGAATAAGACCGCCGAAGTGCGGCAGCGCGGGTAATAACGAGGTCAGAATGGTGGCATAAAAATGCGGCCAGAAATCGGGGGCGCTTTTTTCATCGAAGGCAAATTCCGGGAATTTGCGCTTAATAATATCGTCAGAGGGCGCGGCCTCCCCTTGCAGCCAGAAAGTTAATTGCTGCTCCTGCAAATAAAGGCTGACCCGTTTTAAATACTGCACCGCGTAATTTTGTTGATGAATAAGATTTTCGACATTCAGCCGCGTACTTAACGGCGACGGCGTGGCGAGGATCGACAGCAACTCCTGCTGATGAAGAATGATGCCGGTAAATCCGTGCTGTTTTGCGCTGGCAACGCCCTGCACAAACCACGGCCAGTGCCAGATAAACGTGCTGTTCAGTTCCATTAACTGATGCGGAATACGTTTCATCACTTCATCCAGGTTATTTTTCTTTGGTGAATGATAATAGAGGATCGGATGAAAAAATATGCGCTTGTCGGCACCGGGGGACGCGCCGGACTTTATATTTCCGCCATCGGCGGGCAGTGGAAGACGAATGCGAAACTGGTCGCCTTTTGCGATACCAACCAGACGCGAATGCAGTACGCCAATCAGCTTCTGAAAAACGAGGGCGCGGAACCCGTTTCCACCTGGCACGCCTCGCAGTTTGAAGCGATGATCGCGGAAACGCGCCCGGACGTGATTATTGTCACCACCATGGACCGCACCCATGACGATTACATCGTGCGCGCCCTGCACGCGGGCTGCGATGTGATCACCGAAAAGCCAATGACCATCGATGAACAACGCGCCCTGCGCATTCTCGACGCCATTGAAGAAACCGGGCGTCAGGTACGCGTCACCTTTAACTACCGCTACGCGCCGCACCACAGCAAAGTGCGCGAACTGCTGATGAACGGCACCATTGGCGAGGTCAATTCCGTCCACTTCGAATGGCTGCTGAACACCGAGCACGGCGCGGATTATTTCCGCCGCTGGCACCGGGAAAAACGCAACAGCGGTGGCCTGCTGGTGCACAAATCTACCCACCACTTCGACCTGATGAACTTCTGGCTGGCGAGCTACCCGGAGCGGGTGTACGCCGAAGGCAGCCTGCGTTTTTACGGCAAAGAGAACGCCGAGCGGCGCGGCGTGACGCAGTTCTACCCGCGCGCCCACGGTTACAGCACGGCCCAGAACGATCCGTTCGCTCTGCACATGGCGGAGAACGCCCAGCTCAAAGCGCTCTATCTGGATGCCGAGCATGAAGATAACTACTTCCGCGACCAGAGCGTGTTCAGCGACGGCATCACCATCGAAGATACGATGTCGGTGCTGGTGAAATACCAGAACCAGGTGCAGCTCACTTACTCGCTTAATACCTATCTGCCGTGGGAAGGGCTGAACGTGGTGTTTAACGGCAGCGAAGGCCGCCTGGAGATGAAAATCGTTGAGAAATCCTACGTTAACGCGGGCGGCGAGCGCGAAAACGAAGGGAGTCTCGAAGCCTGTGACATCACCGTGTTCCCGATGTTTGCCGCGCCATGGAAGGCAGAATTCAGCCTCGGCGAAGGCGGTCACGGCGGCGGCGATAACGCCATGCTCGCGGATCTGTTTGGCGAGCCGGGTGACGATCCCCTTAAGCGGGCCGCCGATCACCGCGCGGGCGCAATGTCTATCCTCACCGGGATTGCCGGGAATATCTCAATGCAGCAGCAGCGCCCGGTAAACTTCCGCGAATTTGAACTCGTTTCACGTCTTAAAAAACAGTAATACACGGGCAACGGGGCGGAAGGATGCCGCGCCCGTTTTGCCGGTCAGTATTTTGTGGTTACTCACCTGCACGCCACTTCAATAATAAGAATCTCTGTCCCGGAGTCATAGCATGAAGAAAATCTGTACAGGCGTTATCGCATTATCCCTGCTCGCCAGTGGCGTTTGTGCCGCTGAGCCGGTTGAATTACGCATGTCGTGGTGGGGCGGAAACAGCCGTCACCAGGCCACACTGAGCGCTATTAAAGCCTTTGAGCACAAATACCCGGATATTCGCGTGAGGGCGGAATATACCGGCTGGGACGGCCATCTCGCCCGCCTGACCACGCAAATGGCAAGCGGCACCGAGCCTGATGTCATGCAGACTAACTGGCCCTGGCTGCCGATTTTCTCTAAAAATGGCGAAGGGTATTACGATCTTTTCAAACTGAAAGAAACGCTCGATCTCAGCCAGTATCAGCAAAAAGATCTGCTCTCCACCACAGTTAAGGGCAAATTAAACGGCCTGCCCATTTCGGTGAATGCGCCGGTATTTTTCTACAACGACGTGACCTGGAAAAAAGCCGGGATCGCCTACCCAAAAACCTGGGATGAATTATTTGCTGCCGGAAAAATATTTTCGCAGAAACTGGGCGAGAAATATTACCCCTACGCGATGGTCGATCAGGATGTGATATTGCTGCTTAATTCTTACATGGTGCAAAAATACGCGCTGTCGATGTTCAGCCCGGAAGGGAAATTCAACTGGAATGATGAGCAATGGGCAGAGGCGTTTAGTTTTGTGAAACGGCTGGCAGATGAACATATTGTCCCGCGCCCGAAAATCATGTCCTCATACGGCAAAGGCAATCTGTATGAGATGAAGCCGTGGATCGCCGGGGAATGGGGCGGAACCTACACCTGGAATATTTCGATTCGCATGTACATTAATAATCTGACGCCGCCTGCAAAACTGGTGCTCGGAGATTATGTGACGGAGCCGGGTGCGAAAGAAGCGGGCATTTATTTCAAAACTGCGCAGATGTTTTCGGTGGCGAAATCGACGCGCCATCCCAAAGAAGCGGCCATGCTGATTAATTTCCTGCTTAACGATCCACAGGCGGTCACCGCGCTGGGGCTGGAGCGCGGCATTCCTCTTAGCAAAGTGGCGGAAAAACAGCTCACCGATAATGGCACTATCGATCCGAACGATCCGGTGGTCGCCGGGTTACGCCAGGCGCAGTCGCTGCCGACGACGGTGGTGGCGACGCCGTGGATCGAGGATTTACAGATTGTCGATCTGTTTGCCGCCGTGCGGGAGAAGATGGATCACGGCACGTTGACCCCCGCCCAGGCCGCGGTGGAATTTCGCCAGCAGGCCGAGCGCATTATGCGCCGTTTAACCCGCTAACCTGACGCCGCCGGGCAACCGGCGGCTAAAACATCAGCCACGCCACCAGCGGGGCGACCAGCACCATCACCACGCCGGAAAGCATCATCACCAGGCTTGCGACCACGCCCTCCTGCTGGCCGAGTTCATAGGAACGCGCGGTGCCCGCCCCGTGCGATGCCGCGCCGAATCCTGCGCCTTTCGCCATTCCTTCACGAATTGAGAGGCGTAAAAACAGCATATCGCCCACCGCCATACCAAAAACGCCCGTCACCACCACAAACAGCGCCACCAGATCCGGCTGACCGCCGAGCGGTTTGGCCGCCGCCAGCGCAAACGGCGTGGTGACGGAGCGCACCGCCATGCTGCGCTGGATCTCATCGGAGAGTGTGAACAGCCGCGACAGCCAGATGGAGCTGGTAACCGCCACCACCGTCGCGGTCAGAACGCCCGCGCTGAGCGACATCCAGTGGCGTTTAATGATCGCCATGTTGTCATATACCGGGACGGCAAAGGCGATACTCGACGGCCCAAGCAGCCATAACAGCCACTGGGTTTCGCCCATGTAATTCTGATAAGAGATATGCCCGAGCACCAGCATCAACACCAGCAAAATAGGCGTGAGTACCAGCGGCATAAAAGGCAGTGCGCGCCAGCGGCGGTAGAGTCGTTTATTGGCGAAATAAATGATCAGCGTGATAGCCAGATACAGCACGCCGATTAAAAAGCTACTCACTTTTCAGCCTGCGAATTTCAAACTGATAGACTTTATCGACGACCCAGGCGGTTGCGCCTAATACCATCAGTGTGCTGAGGGCAATGACCGTAAATATCCGCCAGCCATCAATCAGCAGGAGCTGCGCGTAATTTACCACCGCGACCACGGCGGGAATAAAAAACAGCAGCATCTCCGCCAGTAACCAGCGTGCACCCGCCCGCACCCAGTTAAGCGGAATAATCCGGCACAGTATTAATGTCAGCAGGATCATCATTCCCACCAGATTGGCGGGCAGCGGTAAATGCAGCCATTGCACCAGATATTCTGCGAAGACAAAAAGCGCGACGTAGAGAAGGACCTGAACCGGTACCTGAGCGCCTCGCAGGAGGGCAGGCGTAACACGGCTTAACGCCAGCATCATGGAAATATTTCCATCAAAATAAGTCAGGCGGCCAGTATAAGGAGCCACCACTGGCGATTGAAATGAATTAAACTCATCGGATGCATAGGCTCAGGGAATAATCATGGATATCAGAACGCTGCGTTATTTTGTGGAGGTTGTGCGTCAGCAGAGTTTCACTCGCGCAGCGGAGCGCTTATTCGTCACGCAACCGACGATCAGTAAGATGCTTAAAAACCTTGAGGATGAGCTTAACTGCACGTTGCTTATTCGTGACGGGCGCAAATTATTGTTAACCGATACCGGACGCGTGGTGTTTGAGCGCGGGCTTATGATCCTCGCGGAATTTCGCCAGCTTGAAGCCGAGCTTGGCGATATTAATCATCTCAATAAGGGCGTGCTGCGGCTGGGTATTCCCCCGATGGTCGGGATGCTGATGGCGGGACCGATCGGTCTTTTTCGCCAGCGCTATCCGGGCGTGGAACTGAAGATTTCGGAGTTCGGCGGTCTGACCGTGCAGCAGGCGGTGATCAACGGCGAGCTGGATCTGGCGATGACGGCGCTGCCGGTGGAAGAAGAGAGCGGGCTTGCCACCCTCCCCCTTTTCCGCCATCCGCTGTGCGTGCTGGTGCCCCGCTCTGGCTACTGGCTAGAATGCGAAGCGCTCTCCCCGGCAGAACTGGCCGAACATCCGCTACTGATTTACAACGAAGATTTCGCCCTGAGCCGCCAGTTGATGCAGTTGTTTAATCAGCATGGGGTGAAACCGCGTATCGCGGTGCGCAGCGGCCAGTGGGATTTTCTGGCCGCGATGGTGCAGGCAGGCGTGGGGATTGCGATTCTGCCGGAGCCGATCTGCCAGCGGCTGGATAAGCAGACGCTGAAGTGGATCCCGCTGCAAAGCAATTTGCACTGGGAACTGGGGATGATCTGGCGCGACGGGGTGTATTTGTCGCACAGTGCACATGCGTGGCTGAAGTGCTGCGAGGGGTTTTGGCTGCCGGCGGAGTAAGTCATTTTACCCTCACCCCGGCCCTCTCCCTTAGGGAGAGGGAGAAAGGCGGGTCTGTGCTCGATCTGTCCCCTCTCCCTGAGGGAGAGGGAGAAAGGCGAGTCTGTGCTCGATCTGTCCCCTCTCCCTTAGGGAGAGGGTTAGGGTGAGGGGAAAACTCCCTTACTTATGCTCTATCAGCAGCGCTTCGAGCAAATCCAAATCGTGCAGCAGTTTTTGCAGCGTTTCATTGCTGATCTGCCGGGTGGCGCGCAGGTGATACAGCTCGGCGCGCTCTGAACGCAGTGCGGCGAGGCGGAAGCGGCGTTCGAGGTTTTCTTCCTGCATCGAACTTTCCACATCGTTACGCCCGTCGGCACGGCGGCGCAGATTACCGATAACCCGGGAACTCACCTCGGTCAGTAGCTGGTTATCAATGTTCTCTTCACTGTTGGCCGCCAGGCGCTCTTCCATTTTCTGAATCGCCACAATCGCCACGTCAGCGGTTTTTGCCCGCGCCAGACGCTCTTCCTTAGCCTGCTGCATATGGTCGCCGATCTCCATGTGTTGCAGCAGCATCGGCAGCACAATCACCGCGATAAACAGCGAGAACAGGATCACGCCCGCCGCGAGGAACACCAGTTCATAACGGGCCGGGAAGACGTTACCGTCCGGCAGCAGCAGCGGGATAGAGAGCACACCCGCAAGGGTAATCGCCCCGCGCACGCCTGCGAAAGTCGAGATCATCAGCTCGCGCGTTGACCACGAACCAAACTCCATCGGCTTCTTATCCAGAAAACGGCGACTAAAGTTTTTCATCGTCCACAGCCAGCCGAAGCGAACCAGCATCAGCGCGGCGTAAATCAGGACGATGTCGGTAAACAGCATCCAGGTTTCAACGTTCGGATCGGCTTCCGCCGCCACCAGTGAAGTCTCAAGAATGCCCGGCAGTTGCAGACCTAACAGCAGGAACACCATGCCGTTAAAGACAAACTCCAGCATCGACCAGGTGCTGTTGGCGCGCAGGCGCATCGCCAGCGGCGCACGACGCATCACGCCGGAACGGGTGATGGTCATCCCCGCCGCCACCGCCGCCAGAATGCCGGAAAAGCCGATGTGTTCGGCGATCAGGTAAGAAGCAAACGGCAGCAGGAACAGTAAAACGATTTGCGTGGCGGGCTCGTCGCCACCCCAGCGGCTGAGAAAACGCAGCGAGCGACCATAGAGCCAGCTAACAACAAACCCTGCCAGAATGCCGCCAAATGCCACCTTGAAGAACTCCAGCGTGGCACCACCCACGGTAAAGACCATGGTGCCCATCGCCACGGCGACCGCAAATTTCAGCGCCACCAGGCCCGACGCGTCGTTCATTAACGCTTCGCCTTGCAGGATGCCCATGATTTTTTTCGGGATGCGGCCTTCGCCGACAATGCCGGACAGCGCCACGGCGTCGGTCGGTGACAGCACCGCCGCCAGCGCAAAGGCCGGTATCAGCGGGATGCCTGGGACGATCCAGTAAATCAGATAGCCGATGCCGACCACGGTGACGACCACCAGCGCCAGCGCCAGGCCGAAGATCTCCCGCCCATGTTCCAGGAACTCGCGCGTCGGCGTTTTCCAGCCGTCGGCAAACAGCAGCGGCGGAATAAACAGGACCAGAAACAGTTCCGGATCAAACTCTACATGCAGGCCAAAGGTCGGTAACGCCAGTAAGGCACCGATGGCGATTTGCATTAACGGTAAGGGGACTTGAAAAGGCAGAACACGAGTGACTACCCCTGAGAGCGAAACCACGAGGGTCATGATGAGGATGGTGAAGAATATTTCCATGCGTTCCCTGTTTGCGATGATTTTTTATAAATCGATGCGAGGCATCATGCCTCTCATAATAGAACATGCAGATTAACGCATGGGAAACAGGATGTGCCTTAAAAAAAGAAAAAAGATGATGTGGGAGGGACAGACCCTCACCCCGGCCCTCTCCCTCAGGGAGAGGGGGAAAGGCGGGTTCGTGCTCAGACTGTCACCCTCACCCCGGCCCTCTCCCTCAGGGAGAGGGGGAAAGGCCAGTCCGTGCTCGATCTGTCCCCTCTCCCTGAGGGAGAGGGTTAGGGTGAGGGGAATAAACGATTAAATCGCCCAGCCGCCCGCGTAGAAGGCCACCAGCGCCACTGCGATGAGCACAGTGCCGATGTTCAGCTTACGCCATTCACCGGAGACCAGACGGCCAATCACCAGAGAGGCGAAACCGATCATGATGCCGGTCACGATGTTACAGGTCAGCACGATAAACACCGCGGTGATAAGCCCGGACATGGCGTCAACGAAATCAGCAAAATCGATTTTCGCCACGTTGCTCAGCATCAGGAGGCCAACATACATCAGTGCAGGTGCGGTTGCGTAGATCGGAACCAGATAAGAGAGCGGGGAGAGGAACAGAATCAGCAGGAACAGAACGCCAACGGTGATCGCGGTCAGACCGGTTTTGCCGCCCGCTGCGGTACCCGCTGCGGATTCGATATAGACCGCCGCAGGCGCTGCACCCACCAGGCCTGAGAACACGCTGCTCAGGGAGTCAGTGGTCAGCGCTTTGCCGCCATCAATGATCTGCCCGTCTTTGTCCAGCAGGTTCGCCTGACCCGCGACCGCACGGATAGTCCCGGTGGCGTCAAATACCGCGGTCATCACCAGTGCCAGTACGCTCGGCAGCACAAGCGGATTCAGCGCGCCGACGATATCCAGGCTGCCAATCAGGGAGTTACCGTGTTCGTCACTCAGCGACGGCATGGCAAAAATACCGGAGAAGTGCACGGTCGGATCGAAAATCAGACCCACAATCGAAATGCCGATGATGGTCAGCAGAATGCCGCCCGGCACTTTCAGTTTTTCCAGACCGATAATGACCGCCAGACCAATCAGCGACATGATCACCGGGAAGCTGGCGAAGTGGCCCAGAGCAACCGGCAGACCGTCAATCGGGTTTTTAACCACCAGACCAACGCCGCTCGCGGCAATCAGCAGCAGGAACAGGCCGATACCAATCCCGGTGCCGTGCGCAACGCCCTGCGGCAGGTTGCGCAGGATCCAGCTACGGATACCAGTCGCGGAGATGACGGTGAACAGAACACCCATCAGGAACACAGCACCCAGCGCCACTTCAATGCTGATTTGCTGACCCAGTACCAGGCTGAACGCTGTGAATGCGGTGAGCGAGATCGCGCAACCGATCGCCAGCGGCAGGTTTGCCCAAAGCCCCATGACGATAGAGCCCACACCCGCGACCAGACAGGTGGCAACAAAGACGGCGGCAGGCGGGAAGCCCGCTTTACCCAACATACCCGGTACGACGATCACGGAATAAACCATCGCCAGGAAGGTGGTGAGACCGGCTACAATTTCCTGACGGGCGGTGCTGCCGCGCGCAGAGATTTTAAAGAAAGCGTCAAGCGAACCGCCGGTACGCGCTGAAGGCGTAGACATAGAAAACATCCCCTGAGAATTTTTATAAACGCTGATTTGCGTGGTGGACAATCCACTGCCAGCTAAACGTCATCTCCCTGTGCTACGTTGCGGCAAGGCGCGCCACAAAAAGCAAACGTTTAACTCCGCGCAAACAAAACGGCTGAGAAAAAAGGCAAACGATTATCTAGCCTTCCACAGGGGTTTTTCAACTTAACTTTGCGCCTTTTTACTAAATTTCACTTATGATGGCGAAGAAGTGGTCAGTGGATGCGCAAACGTTATCGTTGGTGCGCAACCTTGCAACATTTTTGTCGCCTTTTCGCCGCAATTTTCAGCGCTCATCATTTTTAATGATGTTTCAGCCACCGGGGATATCCAGCGGGCCGCCCTTCTCAATCGCCCGTTTCCAGGCCGGACGCATTTCCACGCGCTTTTGCCAGGCCTTAAGGTTGGGCAGCGATTCGATGCCCCCACGGGCCAGCAGCGCGAAGACCGGGAAACTCATCTGGATATCGGCCATGCTCAGTTCATCCCCCGCAAACCAGGGATTATTGCCAAGTTCCGCTTCCATATAACGGGCATGCGCTTCCAGTTGCTGGTTAAGCCACGCTTTTTGTACGCCCTGCCCCAGCGCTTTGCCCAGGGTTCGAAAGCCGAGGGGGACCGGTGGTTTACCCAGGCTGCTAAAGACCAGTTTCATCAGCAACAACGGCATCAGCGAGCCTTCGGCGTAGTGCAGCCAGAAACGGTATTGCAGCCGCTGCTCTTTGCCCGCCGGTTTGAGCGTCTGCTGCGGGTCCCAGGTTTCCTGGAGATATTCAAGGATCGCCCCGGATTCGGCGATGATAAGCCCGTCATCTTCCAGTACCGGCGATTTACCCAGCGGATGCACTTTCTTCAGTGATTCGGGGGCCAGCATGGTTTTTTCGCGTTGATAGCGCTCGATATGATAAGGCAGGCCCAGCTCTTCCAGCGCCCACAGCACGCGCTGAGATCGGGACTGATTTAAATGGTGAATGGTGATCATGATTGACTCCCTTACCGTTTTCACGTTTGCGGCAAAAAACCGCCGGTTTTGTGCAAAATATTTCGCCGAGAAACTCACCCTTATGACTGGCAATGTCATCGCCGTGTCATACAATCAAAGTGTCAGCACAAACCGGAACCTCCAACCTGATTGAGTTTACTGAGGGGAGCTGATGTCGGGGGAAACCCTCCCAAAAAATGGGATAGAGAGAAAGACAAAGACCGGAAATAAACTAAAGCGCCCCAGTGGCGCTTTAGTTTTGTGCGTTGAATCAGTCATCTTCCAGCAACCGGGCACCGGTGCCCTGCGCGCCCAGTTCATCGCCGGGGTTACGCAACGGGCAGTCGCTTCGCGACAGACATCCACACCCGATACAGCCATCCAGATCGTCACGGAGCGCCTCCAGCGTGTGAATGCGCCGGTCCAGTTCTTCACGCCATTGCGATGAGAGCTGTTTCCACTCTTTTGCGCTTAAGGTATGGCCTTCCGGCAACACGCCAAATGCGTCACCGACAGTCGCCAGCGGAATACCGATGCGTTGAGCAATTTTGATAATCGCGACATATCGCAACACATCACGCGTATAACGCCGCTGATTACCCTTATTTCTGATGCTTTTGATCAGGCCTTTCGACTCGTAAAAGTGTAGAGCAGAAACCGCAACACCGCTACGTTTCGCCACTTCGCCCGGCGTCAGTAACGCTTTAATACGCGGTAATTTCTTTTCCATAATCGCTTTACCTCAAGTTAACTTGAGGAATTATACTCGCCCGCAGACAAAACGACGAATCCAGAACTGAGAAAGAGGCATGTATGTCCCATCAGCAAATTATTCAGACACTTATTGAATGGATTGATGAACATATCGATCAGCCGATGAACATCGACGTGGTCGCCAGAAAATCCGGTTATTCGAAGTGGTACCTGCAACGGATGTTCCGCACGGTGATGCATCAGACCCTGGGGGATTACATTCGTCAGCGGCGATTACTGCTGGCGGCAGAAGCGCTGCGCACCACACAGCGGCCTATTTTTGATATCGCGATGGATTTAGGCTATGTCTCGCAGCAGACATTTTCACGCGTGTTCCGCCGCGAGTTCGACAGAACGCCCAGCGATTACCGCCACCAGATGTAAGGCAGCCTAGTCGTGCCGCTGCACCCAGGTAATAAATTCCTGCGGCGGCAGGGCCTTGGCAAAATGCCAGCCCTGGCAGAACTGGACGCCACGTTTTAACAGCCAGGTGACCTGCTCTGCCGTTTCGACCCCTTCCGCGATAATTTTCAGGCGCAGGCTATGTGCCATTTCAATAATATGCTCGGCGATCAGATGGCTGGTGCTGTTGGTGGTCAGCGTATCGATAAAGGATTTGTCGATTTTCAGGATATCGACATTGAGGGAATATAAGTTATGCAGGTTGGAATAGCCGGTCCCAAAATCGTCGATAGCTACTTCATATCCCGCCTGACGAAATGCCTGAATCACCGGCGTGGTTTTCGGCACATCAATAAAACCGCGCTCGGTCACTTCAATTTTAATTTGCTCTGCGCGCACGGAATACTGCTGCGCTTTATCTGAAATCAGCGCAATTAAGCGGGACGAGTGAAAATCGGAGGCGGAGAGATTAATGGAGATATACAGATGTGGATTAACGGCGAGAAAATTCCCTAAATCGGTAAATACATCTTCTACGGCGTAGTCGGTCACCCGCTCAATCAAACCTTCCTGTTCTGCGAGTGGAATAAATTCAGCCGGGCTCATTACCGGGCCATCGAAACCCGGCCAGCGTAGCAGCGCTTCCGCACCAACGCAGTGTCCTGTTTTGATATCAATGATGGGCTGGTAATGCAGTCTGAGCTGGCGTTTTAATAACGCCCGGTGCAGTAAACGGCGCGGGGAGTTAAACTCCTGACGCGTTCGTGACCAGACCAGTAACACGATAATGCTGCAAATCATTCCTAAAGGAAGCGTCAGCGTCGCCTGGTGATAAAGAAACTTAAAATAACGATCGCTCGACGTGGAGACAATGATGGCAATAGGGCGCTTCCCGGAGCGGGCGATGGTATAAAAGCGGCCGTCTTGCTGAAAATTAAAATCGTTATTGTGGATCAGGCCTGATAACGCGTGAGCGCTGGTGTTATTACTGACGGAAAAGAATGACTTAGTAACGGTGTCATACACGCCGTAAGACAACGAATGGTCATCTGTCATCACTTCACTATACGACAGGGGATTGACGACCACGGTATAATTACCGCGCTGCATATACACCATTTTATAACCTTCATAAAAAGGCGTGTCGCGGTAATAATAAATGGAAATATCGGGAGCGCGTTTATATTCAGCAGCGGGAATAATATACGGACGGGGGAGCGTTAATGACGTCGAGCATAAAAAATGATCGCCACGGGTGTAGATTAAATCTGCAACATATAATCGTCCGCGAATAACATTAAGCATATTCTGGCGGTGAGCAGGCGAGCAAATTTGACCGTTGAATTTCAGCGCTTCATTGCGCGCTATTTCAACTTCGCGGATCACTACTTCTGTTTTATCTAAAGCCAGTTGCGCAAACGACCGAAGCTGACTTCCCGTTTCTTTAACTGCCTGAATGTGCGCAAACCATAGCGCCAGCATCACAGGTAGCAAAACTACCATGATGATCCCAACGATTCTCAGCACCTTGCGACGTGCGCTATGATTCATTTCCGCCCAATATCCCTGCAATTTGTGTGCCTGCATTGACGGCAGGATGCTTTGATTAACAGGTGATTACGTTGCATGAATCATACGACATTAGCAACTGACTTTTCTCATTAAAAACCTAATATTTAGTTATGAAGATAATATTTGTCCGTAAGGCAAACTAAAAGTGTTCCCCCTGTTTATATTAAGGTAAATATTTATCCAGTTTAAAGCGAAGATTTTCGATAATCCGGGAGAGAAACGGTGATTAAGCTAAATCGCATAAGAATAAAAATCCCGTGAAAAGAATGTTTATTTTTTCAACTATTCCGGCTGCGTCAGACGACGCTTTTCATATTCAAATACACCTCGTTACTCTGTCTGCTTTTCCAGGTTAACGCTCGCTTGTGCCCTGTACGATCAAAAAATTGCTTAAATCCCGCGCACTGACGCTGGCGAATAAAAGAACAAACGTGATATAGTTCACACATCTCATGCAACTGCAAATTTCGTTTCATTTAAGTGTGTAACCGCTGCGAACTCACCGCGTTTAATGCCCGTTCGCAGGGACGTTTTTCTGAGGACTGGTTGATGGCTACCCTTACCACTGGTGTGGTACTGCTTCGCTGGCAGTTATTAAGCGCCGTGTTGATGTTCATGGCGAGCACGTTGAATATTCAGTTTCGCAAGTCGGATTACATCGGGCTTGCGGTGATCAGTAGCGGTCTGGGTATGGCGGCTGCCTGCTGGTTCGCGACGGGACTGCTCGGCATCACGCTGGTTGATGTGGCGACTATCTGGAATAACATCAAAGATGTGATGGTGGAAATATCCAGTCATGCCCCACCAGAATGGCCGATGGTGCTTACCTGATTTTTCGCGAGCAATAAAAAAAGCGCCTTTAAAAGGCGCTTTTTTTGACTGCGACAACTTAGAACGGAATGTCGTCGTCAAAGTCCATCGGCGGTTCGTTAGACGGTGCCGGAGCGGACTGCTGTTGCTGCTGCGGACGAGACTGTGCGCCGCCGCTGAACTGGTTGCCGCCCTGCGGTTGCTGAGGCTGACCCCAACCGCCCTGCTGCTGGCCGCCACCTGCCGGTGCACCGCCGCCCTGACGACCACCGAGCATTTGCATCACGCCGCCAATCTGCGGAACGTTGATTTCGGTGGTGTAGCGCTCCTGACCGCTCTGATCGGTCCACTTACGGGTGCGTAGGGAACCTTCGATATAAACCTGCGAACCTTTACGCAGATATTCACCGGCGATTTCTGCCAGTTTGCCGAACAACACAACGCGGTGCCATTCAGTCTGCTCTTTCGTTTCGCCGGTGTTTTTATCACGCCAGGATTCGGAAGTAGCCAGCGTAATGTTGGCGACTGCGCCACCATTTGGCATGTAGCGCACTTCCGGGTCCTGGCCCAGGTTACCGACGAGAATCACCTTGTTTACGCCTCTGCTGGCCATGGTTGTGTCTCCTGAATACGTTTCTTAATAGTGTAAACGCGCAAGTGTACCATTTCAAAGTAGCGAATAGATACCTTGCGCAGCTGATTCAAAGAATCAGCCCAACATGCGACATTTTTGCACAACCGGCTGGAAGATGCATCATAATACTGTATATCCAATCAGGTTAAATTGTGTCATAATTAGCCGTTTCAGTTCTGACCGCTGGGTGTCCTTCAAACATGCCGAGCAGCCGAATCTCTACCGGGAAAGGTGAATGGATAAGATAGAAGTACGGGGCGCGCGAACCCACAATCTCAAAAACATCAACCTCGTTATCCCTCGCGACAAACTCATTGTCGTGACCGGGCTTTCGGGTTCAGGTAAATCCTCGCTGGCTTTCGATACCCTTTATGCCGAAGGGCAGCGACGCTATGTCGAATCGCTTTCCGCCTATGCGCGTCAGTTCCTGTCGCTCATGGAAAAGCCGGATGTCGATCATATCGAAGGGTTGTCACCGGCAATTTCCATTGAGCAGAAGTCAACGTCGCATAACCCGCGTTCGACGGTCGGCACGATCACCGAAATACACGACTATCTGCGTTTGCTGTTCGCCCGCGTGGGCGAAGCGCGCTGCCCGGATCATGACGTCCCTCTGGCGGCGCAAACCGTCAGCCAGATGGTGGATAACGTGCTCTCGCAGCCGGAAGGCAAACGTCTGATGCTGCTTGCGCCGATCATTAAAGAGCGTAAGGGCGAGCACACCAAAACGCTGGAAAACCTGGCAAGCCAGGGTTATATCCGTGCGCGCATCGACGGCGAAGTGTGCGATCTCTCCGATCCGCCTTCACTTGAGCTGCAAAAGAAACACACTATCGAGGTGGTGATCGATCGTTTCAAAGTGCGTGACGATCTGACCCAGCGTCTGGCGGAATCGTTTGAAACCGCGCTGGAGCTTTCCGGCGGCACGGTAATCGTCGCCGATATGGACGATGCGAAAGCCGAAGAGCTGCTCTTCTCCGCTAACTTCGCCTGCCCGATTTGTGGCTACAGCATGAACGAACTCGAACCGCGTATGTTCTCGTTCAACAACCCGGCGGGTGCCTGCCCGACCTGCGACGGTCTTGGCGTTCAGCAATATTTCGATCCAGACCGCATTATCCAGAACCCGGAGCTGTCGCTGGCTGGCGGCGCAATCCGCGGTTGGGATCGCCGTAACTTCTATTATTTCCAGATGCTGCGCTCGCTGGCAGAGCATTACAAATTCGACGTAGAAGCACCGTGGGCGAGCCTTAGCGCCAACGTGCATAAAGTGGTGCTGTCGGGTTCCGGTAAAGAAAGCATTGAATTCAAATACATGAACGACCGTGGTGACACCTCTGTGCGTCGTCACCCGTTCGAAGGCGTGCTGCACAATATGGAGCGCCGTTACAAAGAGACGGA
The DNA here is from genome assembly GCF_900116015.1 of Enterobacter sp. kpr-6. GTDB lineage: Bacteria > Pseudomonadota > Gammaproteobacteria > Enterobacterales > Enterobacteriaceae > Enterobacter_D. Next base: position 53,154 of record NZ_FOYH01000009.1, on the reverse strand, counting down.
ATCCAGTGCCGTGCGCGAAGAGCTGGCGAAGTTCATCAGCAATCGCCCCTGCGCCTCGTGCGACGGGACGCGTCTGCGCCGTGAAGCGCGTCATGTCTTTGTAGAAAATACGCCGCTGCCGTCCATCTCCGATATGAGCATCGGTCATGCGATGGATTTCTTCACCAATCTTAAACTTTCCGGTCAGCGTGCAAAAATCGCTGAGAAAGTGCTGAAAGAGATCGGTGACCGCCTGAAGTTCCTGGTGAACGTAGGCCTGAACTACCTGACGCTTTCCCGCTCGGCGGAAACGCTGTCCGGCGGTGAAGCGCAGCGTATCCGTCTGGCAAGCCAGATTGGTGCAGGGCTGGTCGGCGTGATGTACGTGCTGGATGAGCCGTCAATCGGTCTGCACCAGCGCGATAACGAACGCCTGCTCGGTACGCTTATCCACCTGCGTAATCTCGGTAACACAGTGATTGTGGTGGAGCACGATGAAGACGCGATTCGCGCCGCCGATCATGTGATCGACATCGGCCCCGGCGCAGGCGTGCACGGTGGCCAGGTGGTCGCGGAAGGTACGCTGAAAGACATTATGGCGGTGCCGGAGTCGCTGACCGGGCAGTTCATGAGCGGCAAACGGCAGATTGAAGTGCCGAAACAGCGCGTTCAGGCCGACCCGGAGAAAGTGCTCAAGCTCACCGGGGCGCGCGGTAACAACCTGAAAGACGTCACGCTCACGCTGCCGGTTGGCCTGTTTACCTGCATCACCGGCGTGTCCGGTTCAGGTAAATCGACGCTGATTAACGATACGCTGTTCCCGATTGCTCAGCGCCAGCTTAACGGTGCCACCATCGCCGAACCTGCGCCGTACCGTGAAGTTCACGGTCTGGAGCACTTCGATAAAGTGATCGACATCGACCAGAGCCCGATTGGACGCACGCCGCGCTCTAACCCGGCGACCTATACTGGCGTGTTTACGCCCGTACGTGAACTGTTCGCGGGCGTACCGGAATCCCGTTCGCGCGGCTATACGCCGGGGCGCTTTAGCTTTAACGTGCGCGGCGGACGCTGCGAAGCCTGTCAGGGCGATGGCGTAATCAAAGTTGAAATGCACTTCCTGCCGGACATTTACGTGCCGTGCGACCAGTGCAAAGGCAAGCGCTACAACCGCGAAACCCTGGAGATCAAATACAAGGGCAAGAGCATTCACGAAGTGCTGGATATGACCATCGAAGAAGCGCGTGAATACTTCGATGCCGTGCCTGCGCTGGCGCGTAAGCTGCAAACCCTGATTGACGTGGGGCTGTCCTATATTCGTCTGGGCCAGTCGGCGACCACGCTTTCTGGTGGTGAAGCGCAGCGTGTGAAACTGGCACGCGAGCTGTCAAAACGCGGTACCGGTCAGACGCTCTATATTCTCGACGAACCGACCACCGGTCTGCACTTTGCCGATATTCAGCAGCTACTTCAGGTGCTGCATCAGTTGCGCGATCAGGGCAATACGATTGTGGTGATTGAGCATAACCTGGACGTGATTAAAACCGCCGACTGGATTGTTGATCTCGGTCCGGAGGGCGGCAGCGGCGGCGGGGAAATTCTCGTCTCCGGCACCCCTGAAACGGTCGCGGAATGCGAAGCCTCGCACACGGCTCGCTTCCTGAAACCGATGCTGAAGTAAGCCTCTGCGCCCCGTCGATTTTCGCCGGGGCGCATCACATTTCCCCATTTTTCATCATTCCGGCGAGTTGATTAGGCCTGACCCCACGCGCATGGTATAGCCTTGATATCCTTTTTCATTCGTAAACCACTATGCCCATTTTTCGCTTTGCCAGAACCTGTTTGCTGGCGTCTTTACTGCTACTCACCGCCTGTACTTTTACCGGCAACTACAACAGCGACGCCCATCGCCAACTGGTGATGTTGCAGGCGCTGCATATGCAATTTATTGATGACGCTGCCCTGCCAGGGGAGGAAAAAGTCGTGTCCGACGATCGGGAAATGCGCCTGCAATTCAGGACGGCGCAGCTTTTTGCCGAAAGCCTGGGCGACCCGTTGCGGCTAAAAAATATGGAAGCCATCAACACGATTTACCAGAGCCAGTATCAACGCCGGATGCAGCAGAACCGTCCTTTCAGGCCCAAACAGGCGGCGCTTTTCCGTCAGCAGGCCACGCTCGCCTGGCAGCAGGCGATTTACGGCGAATGCCTGCGTCCCCGCTCCCCCTGTAAATAAGGATCAAAAATGAGCGTACTTCATGAACTTGAAAGCGTTTTTTCCAGTCCGTCTTTCCGCCAGCAGGTTGGCGAAACCCTTGCAGGCGAGTCTCTGGAATTATTTCGGGAGGGGCTGAAAGATAACGACGCCTTTATCCGCGAGTCCTGCCGGATCATGGCGCAGGCGCTGCGTGATAAAGCGCTGGGCGAGCTTGACGAAGAGGATGTCACCGTCGCGATCGCCGGGCAAAAGGCGTTGCTGCAAATTCAGCTTAACAATGCTGAGATTGCCACCCGCACCCGGATGCAGAATATCGTTGATAAGCTGATTACGCTGTCATTAGCGACGCTGATCCACGCGCTGTAAATCAGCGCGGCAACTGTTTTCGCGCCTCTTCGGGAAGCGAATTCACCACCAGTTGATACGACGCGTCCACCAGATAGTAAATCTGCGAGTCCGGCAACGAGCCATCCAGATAGACGGTGCTCCAGTGGGCTTTATTAAGCCGCGCGCTGGGGCGCACATCGCTATGCTCGTTACGCAGTAATTCCGCCAGTTCCGGGCTGGTTTTCAGCGAAACGGCAGGTCGGTTTTCCACGTCGTGTACCATCGCAAACAGCACATCCGCGACTTTAATTTGCGTGGCTTTCCAGTCGCTGTGCACGCTCTGTTCCGCGCCAGGTTTGCCCATGCAGTAAGGCAGCAGTTCCGAATTGATCATTTTTGTCCCCTTGTCAGATCTTTCTAAGTGTGCAACAAGAGACAGGATTCAGCCAGATTTGCGTAAAAAAACGGCAATTTTATGATTGCCGTTGGCGTGATTAATATTCGGAATTAACGATTACTTCTTCACCAAACTTTCCGGCTTCCGGCAGCGGACGGTAGGTGGAGTTGGAGGCGCGCAAAATGCGGATGCCGCGCACGCCGACATCTTTCGCCGCGCTGATGTCGTTATCCGAATCGCCGTAGAAAAGTTTGATTTGCTTCGCCTGCAGCCACTGGGTTTTGCTGTTTTGCCCTTCCTGATCGCCGGCAAAAATCACCAGGTTCATGCTGCTGGCCGGGATCAGGAAATTGTCCTGCAACGTTTTCGAAACGGTTTCGGTTTTGGTTTCGCTGCGACCGGTTATGAAGAAAATGGTGTCGCCGCGCTTCACGTGCATGGCGATCAGCGCTCTGGCCACCTCTTTTGGAATGCTGAACTCATCCCACCCGTTGTTCATTTTTTCCCAGAATTCCGGGTTCTTCAGATACGCTTCGCTGTCGGGTGAGTACGTTTTTTTCCCGCGCCAGAAGCCGGGGCTGGAGAACAGCACGGTGTCATCAATATCAAACCCTACCGCCATTGGCGCACGTCCCAGCAGGCTGTTTTCGATTTGCGCGACAGACACCCAGTGGATTGGTGCCTGCTCTGCCAGCTTCGCCACATTGGTGCCGGGTGTCAGCGGAGACGGTGAAGAGGCGTGGGCCGTGACAGAACCGTTGAGTGTAAACAACAAGCAGAACGCGCTGAGTCCAGCGGTGATTTTGCGCATATTTTTCCCTAAATTTTCAGCTCGTTATCATTTGAAGATGAGCGGTTGGTCAAAAAGTTATCTGACCTTAACGTTCATGGCGGGGGAAAGGAAGAATTTTCTGATGTGAAAAGCGGGATTACCCTCACCCCGGCCCTCTCCCTCATGGAGAGGGAGAAAGGCGGGTCCGCACGCGATCTGTCCCCTCTCCCCGTGGGAGAGGGTTAGGGTGAGGGGAAACCCATGCAAGTAAGTACTCACATAACCGCAGCAAATGCCTGCGCCACGCGGTGCACATTGCGGCTGTTCAGCCCCGCCACGCACATACGGCCGCTGGAAATCAGATAAACGCCGAACTCTTCGCGCAGTCTTTCTACCTGTGCGGCACTCAACCCGGTGTAGCTGAACATGCCGCGCTGCTTGAGCAGATAATCAAAATTATGCCCCGGCATCGCCTCTTTCAGCACGTTGACCAGCTCCTGACGCATCGCCAGAATGCGCACACGCATCGCTTCCACTTCGGCCAGCCAGCTGGCTTTGAGCGCATTATCACCCAGTACCGTCGCCACCAGTTGCGCGCCAAAGTTTGGCGGGCTGGAGTAGTTGCGACGCACGGTGGCTTTGAGCTGACCGAGCACGCGACTGGCGCTCTCTGCATCTTCACAGACCACCGACAACCCGCCCACGCGCTCGCCGTACAGGGAGAAGATTTTAGAGAACGAGTTGCTGACCAGCGCCGGTAAGCCTGCGCTGGCAATCGCGCGGATAGCGTAAGCGTCGTCTTCCATGCCCACGCCAAAGCCCTGATAGGCGATGTCGAGGAACGGGATCAGGTTACGCGCTTTCAGCACCTCTACCGTGGCATCCCACTGCGCATGCGTCAGATCGGCCCCGGTCGGGTTATGGCAGCAGGGATGCAGCAGCACGACGCTTTGCGCTGGCAGTGCACTGAGTTTTTCGAGGAAGGCATCAAAGCGCACGCCGTTAGTGTCAGCGTCGTACCACGGGTAGGTTTCCACGTTAAAACCCGCGCCCTCGAAAATGGCGACGTGGTTCTCCCAGGTGGGATCGCTCACCCAGACGCCGGAATCCGGGAAGTAACGTTTAAGGAAATCGGCCCCGACTTTCAGCGCACCGGAACCGCCAAGCGTCTGGATAGTCGCCACACGTTTTTCTGTCAGTACCGGATGATCGGCCCCAAACAGCAGCGGTGCGATGGTGTTGCGGTACTGGTTAAGACCTTCCATCGGCAGATAAAGTGAAGCACCGTGCGGCTGGGCATTGAGGCGCGCTTCCGCTTCGGCAACGGCCGCGAGCTTAGGAATAATGCCGTCCTCGTTGTAATACAGCCCAATGCTGAGGTTCACTTTGTCGCTACGGGGATCTTCTTTAAAACGCTCCATCAGCGAAAGGATGGGGTCGCCAGCATAGGCGTCAACTTTCTGAAACACGCGGTGGTTCTCCAGGTTTACGGTGCGAGAGAAATACAATAAACCGGAAGTGGGGGAAGATCGAGGGAAAGGTCAGAAGGGTGACCCCTCACCCCGGCCCTCTCCCCTGGGGAGAGGGGGAAAAGCGAGTCCGCACTCGATCTGTCCCCTCTCCCATTGGGAGAGGGTTAGGGTGAGGGGAAAATCGAGTTCTTGCACATTCTGTCCCCTCTCCCACTGGGAGAGGGTTAGGGTGAGGGGAAACTCACTCCACGTATTTCATCGCCACCCTGGACGTCAGACGGGTAATAAGTTCGTAAGCACTTACATTTGTCGCCTGAGCGATTCGCTCTACAGGTAAGCCTTCACCCCAGAGGATCACCGGGTCACCCGCTTTGTCCTCTGCCAACGGGCCTAAATCGACGCAGATCATGTCCATCGCCACCCGCCCGACAATCGGCACTTCGCGGCCGTTCACCAGCACGGGCGTACCGGACGGAGCCACACGCGGGTAGCCGTCGCCGTAACCCATCGCCACCACGCCGAGGCGGGTGTCGCGTTCGCTGATCCAGGTACCGCCGTAGCCGACCGGTTCCCCTGCTTTGTGCTCGCGCACGGCGATAAGATTCGACGTCAGCGACATCACCGGCTGGAAACCGAAATCCGCGCCCCAGGGTTTCTGATCCAGTGGGGAAACGCCGTAAAGGATAATGCCCGGTCGTACCCAGTCGAAATGCGCCTGCGGCCACAACAGAATGCCTCCGGACGCGGCGATGGAACGCTGGCCGGGTTTGCCTTCGCAAAAGCTGTTGAAGATATCAAGCTGGCGCTCGGTGGCTCCGCATTCAGGTTCATCCGCGCGGGCAAAATGGCTGACGATATTGACCGGCTGGCGCACGTTTTTGCAGGCAGACAGGCGCTGGTAAAACGCATTCGCCTCTTCCGGGCGCACGCCGAGGCGGTGCATACCGGTGTCGAGCTTCATCCACACCGTCACCGGTTCGCTGAGTTCCGCGGCTTCAAGGGCTTCAAGCTGTTCATTATTGTGCACGGCGGTATGCAGATGCTCTGCGGCAATCGTCGGCAGATCGCTGGCGTCAAAAAAGCCTTCAAGCAGCAAAACCGGCTGAGTGATGCCCCCGGCACGCAGGCGGAGGGCCTCTTCGAGACGGGCGACGCCAAACGCGTCGGCATCAGGGAGCGTTCGCGCGGTCTCCAGAAGACCGTGTCCGTAAGCGTTCGCTTTCACGACTGCCACCAGGCGGCTGGCAGGAGCCAGTTCGCGCAGACGTTGCAGATTGTGTCGCAGAGCGCGGCGGTTAATCACAACAGTTGCCGCTTGCATTAAATTTCCTTAGTTAAGAATCCCCTAAATCATTCGTGTTGCAGGAAGGCGACAAGTCCGTGAATCCCCGGGAGCTTAGTGAACTAAGTGACCGGGGTGAACGGGCGTAGTCAACGCACCTGCGGCGCGAAGGATGACGGGGATTTACTCGTCGTCATATTGTGGTCCCGCGTAATTATCAAAGCGCGACCATTGCCCGTTAAACGTCAGGCGTACCGTACCGATCGGGCCGTTACGCTGCTTACCAATAATGATTTCCGCAATGCCTTTCAGATCGCTGTTCTCGTGATAAACCTCATCACGGTAGATGAACATGATTAAGTCGGCATCCTGCTCGATGGAGCCGGATTCACGCAGGTCGGAGTTGACCGGGCGTTTATCGGCGCGTTGTTCCAGCGAGCGGTTAAGCTGCGACAGCGCCACCACCGGCACCTGAAGCTCTTTCGCCAGCGCTTTCAGCGAGCGGGAGATCTCTGCGATTTCCAGCGTTCGGTTATCGGAGAGCGACGGCACGCGCATCAGTTGCAGGTAGTCGATCATGATCATGCTCAGGCCGTCGTGCTCGCGGAAAATGCGGCGCGCGCGGGAGCGCACTTCCGTCGGCGTCAGGCCGGAGGAGTCATCGATGTACATGTTGCGCTTTTCAAGCAGAATGCCCATGGTGCCGGAAATACGCGCCCAGTCCTCGTCGTCCAGTTGCCCGGTACGGATGCGGGTCTGATCGACGCGCGACAGCGACGCCAGCATACGCATCATGATCTGTTCGGCGGGCATCTCCAGACTGAAAATCAGCACCGGTTTTTCCTGCAACATCGCCGCGTTTTCGCAGAGGTTCATCGCAAATGTGGTTTTACCCATCGACGGACGTGCCGCGACGATGATCAAATCCGAGCGTTGCAGCCCTGCGGTTTTTTTATTCAGATCCTGATAGCCGGTATCGACGCCCGTTACGCCGTCGTGCGGATGCTGGAAAAGCTGTTCGATACGCGCGACGGTCGCCTCAAGGATCTGGTCGATGCTTTTCGGCCCTTCGTCTTTATTGGCGCGGTTTTCAGCAATCTGGAAAACCCGCGACTCGGCGAGGTCGAGCAGATCTTCGCTGCTGCGCCCCTGCGGATCAAAACCGGCGGTGGCGATTTCATTCGCCACTGAGATCATCTCACGCACTACCGCGCGTTCACGCACGATGTCGGCATAAGCGCTGATGTTCGCCGCACTTGGCGTGTTTTTCGATAATTCTGCCAGATACGCAAAGCCGCCAACGCTGTCGAGCTGGCCTTGCTGTTCCAGCGATTCCGCCAGCGTGATCAGGTCGATGGGTTTACTCATCTCCTGAAGACGGTGCATCTCTGTAAAAATATGACGGTGCGGACGGGTGTAGAAATCTTCCGCCACGACGCGTTCTGCAACGTCGTCCCAGCGTTCGTTATCCAGCATTAAACCGCCCAACACCGACTGTTCCGCTTCAATCGAGTGCGGGGGGACTTTCATCCCTTCGACCTGGAAGTCGCGAGGTTCAGTCTGTTTGTTGAAGGGTTTATTTCCTGCCATAGTGAATGGAGTTACCGAGATGATGAGTGGGTCGAAAGATTATCACAGAGTTCAGGAGGAAGCATGGCAACGCGAATCGAATTTCACAAGCACGGTGGTCCTGAAGTTTTAAAGGCGGTGGAGTTTACCCCCACCGATCCTGCGGAAAATGAAATCCAGGTGGAGAACAAAGCGATTGGGATCAACTACATCGATACCTATATTCGCAGCGGACTCTACCCGCCACCGTCCATGCCGAGCGGACTGGGCACCGAGGCGGCAGGCGTGGTCAGCAAAGTGGGCAAAGGCGTTACGCACATAAAAGCGGGCGACCGCGTGGTGTATGCGCAGTCGGCTCTGGGCGCTTACAGTTCTGTGCACAATGTGCCTGCCGATAAAGCCGCCATCCTGCCGAACGCGATCTCCTTTGAGCAGGCCGCCGCCTCCTTTCTGAAAGGGCTGACGGTGTTTTACCTGCTGCGCAAAACCTATGAAATTAAACCTGACGAACCTTTCTTATTCCATGCGGCCGCCGGTGGCGTCGGGCTTATCGCCTGCCAGTGGTCAAAAGCGTTAGGTGCGAAACTTATCGGCACGGTCGGCAGCGCGCAAAAAGCACAGCGCGCATTGCAGGCAGGGGCCTGGCAGGTGATTAACTATCGCGAGGAGAGCATTTCTGAGCGGGTCAAAGAGATCACCGGCGGTAAAAAAGTCCGCGTGGTGTATGACTCCGTGGGCAAAGACACCTGGGAAGCGTCGCTGGACTGCCTGCAACGTCATGGCCTGATGGTGAGCTTCGGCAACGCGTCCGGTCCGGTCACCGGCGTGAATTTAGGTATTCTGAATCAGAAAGGCTCGCTGTACGCCACCCGGCCTTCTTTACAGGGTTACATCACCAACCGCGAAGAATTAGAAGAAGCCAGCAATGAGCTGTTTTCGCTGATCGCCAGCGGCGTAATTAAGGTGGATGTGGCAGAGGATCAGAAGTTTGCGCTGGCGGACGCGCAACGTGCGCATGAAGTGCTGGAAAGCCGCGCCACGCAAGGGTCGAGCTTGCTTATTCCCTAAAGAATTAGGGCCTCCGTTAACGGGAGGCCCTTTCTTTTTTTAGTTCGGCTGTATGTAGGGTACAGCTCGATGAATTTGATAGCCGCGCAATAGTGACAGATTTGTTATCTAAAGCCTATGCGGTTTCCAAAAACGCGCCAGGAAAATGTGCGAGGTTGTGATCAACCCCGCATTACATTAATAACGCCAGCGCTTATTACGCTGATACTGCGGGACTTTTGGCGTTTTGACCGCCCGGATCACCCACACAATGGCTACCGCTAACAGTAACCAGGGCAGTAGTTTAATCATCAGCGCAAACAGCCCGCCGACGAACATTAATGCCGTCGCCACCACCAGTGCCGCGATAATCCCCAGCAGCGAAATGCCTGTGACCATCAGCATCACGAAAAATCCCACCACAAACAGTAATTCCAGCATGGCTCTCTCCCAAAAGTAATTAATCCGCACGTCTTTATCAGGATGAATACAAGAATCATGCCAGTCGTAAGTGATTGACAGGCAATAAAAACGCCGCGCTGGTTTAAGCGCGGCGTGGTGAATTTGACCAGTTTTTAGCGAACTTTAGCGCTTATCTGCCACCAGCTTTAAGGCGTGTTCGACGACGTTGAGATCGGCACCCGCTTTATGCGCATTTTCGCTGAGGTAGCGACGCCACTGACGCGCGCCGGGGATCCCCTGGAACAGGCCAAGCATATGCCGCGTGATATGCCCCAGGTATGCGCCGTTGCTCAGTTCGCGTTCTATATACGGATACATGGCACGCACCACCGCCACCGGATCGGCGTCCGGGGTATCAAGGCCAAAGATTTCCCGGTCCACGGAGGCGAGAATGCCCGGATTCTGATACGCCTCGCGGCCCACCATCACACCGTCCATATGCTCCAGATGCGCTTTAGCATCGGCGAGGGTTTTGATGCCGCCGTTAATGGACATCGTGAGATGCGGGAAATCCCGTTTGAGCTGGTAGACGCGCGGATAATCCAGCGGCGGAATTTCACGGTTTTCTTTCGGGCTTAAACCCGACAGCCAGGCTTTGCGGGCATGAATGATGAAAGTGCCGCATTCGCCTTTACCGGATACCGTGTTGATAAAATCACAGAGGAATTCATAGCTGTCCTGATCGTCAATGCCAATCCGCGTTTTAACCGTGACCGGAATCGACACCACATCGCGCATCGCTTTCACGCAGTCCGCCACCAGTTGCGCGTTACCCATCAGGCAGGCCCCGAACATACCGTTCTGCACGCGATCAGACGGACACCCCACGTTGAGGTTGATTTCATCATAGCCGCGCGCTTCAGCGAGCTTCGCGCACTGCGCAAGCTGCTGCGGGTCGCTGCCGCCCAGTTGCAGCGCCACCGGATGTTCTTCTTCGCTGTACGCCAGATAGTCGCCTTTGCCATGAATAATCGCCCCGGTCGTCACCATCTCGGTATAGAGCAGAGTTTCACGCGACAGCAAACGCAAGAAATAGCGGCAATGTCTGTCCGTCCAGTCGAGCATGGGAGCGATAGAGAAGCGGTGGGCAGCAAATTCAGAGGACGGAGTGACTGGTGACATAGCGTACATTTTTGCATCAAAGTGAAAAAGGGGCGTAACTATAGCACACTCATTTTTCAGAGGCACAAAAACGCTGGCCGAAAGCGTTACCTCCGGCCAGCTATGGCTTAGAACGTCATGCTTAACTGCACGCCTGCGCCCCAGGTTTCGTCTTCACCGACGAGACCAGTCAGATCGAGACGGGCGCGTTCGAAGGCGGCAAAACCGACACCGCCGGTAAAGACGTTGCTGTCGTTGTCTTTCACGTCCGCACGGTAACCGGCACGCACCGCCAGCCAGTCGAGCGGACGCACTTCGGCACCGACGCCCACGTACTGCGAGTTTTCTTCGCTTTTAAAGCCTTTGGTTTCTGTCAGGTCGCCATCGGCGCTGACCGTCACCAGGTCGTTATGCCAGGCGACGCCCGCAGTGACCACCGGGCTAATCTGGTAGGTATCTTTGTAGTTTCGTACTTCACCGGTACGCCCGTTTTCGACGAGAATATCTTTCGTGTCGATATCACGGGAAATCAGGTTCTGCCCGCTCAGGCCCACCGTCCAGTTTTCACCGAAGTCAGCGGCGATACCGGCATCAACGTTGAAACCGTTATCGTCGGTACGGTAGCGGCTGCTTTTGAAATCATCGCTGTCGTAGTCGTAAATGGACGTGGTGTAGTTGTAGACCCAGGTTTTCTGGAACTTCGGCGTGACGCCGACAGAAACCGGAACCTCGCCAATCTGGAACTGACGAGCTACGGCGATACCGTAATCGGAAACAATCGCCGCGCGGCCAGAGGCGGTGGAGTTCAGATTACGCTTGAGGAAATCCCCGGCATCAGGTGATAAAGCGGCAGCAACGGCGGTAGGAAGCGGATTCGCTTCGATGCCACGTAAGAATTCAATATCCTGCTGGTCAATATCAGAACTTACACGAGCATGCGCGTGTGCCTTGGTCACGAAGGCGACTGAGAGCACATCGTTAGGAATAGCGACGGTGATACCCGCTGCGGCATTGGCTCGCGCCGTTTTTCCGTCGAGGAATTCCAGTTCATCCGCCAGATCGCCTGCTGCATTCTGGAACTGCCCGATGACATTGCCTGGATTTAGTAGAACATCAGTCAGCGTCAGCGTATCAACAACATCACTGTAGTAATCAACTTTGTCGTTAATCTCGTCAATTTCATCCTGCAAATTGTCTTTATCGGTAATTTGCGCACCCACGGCTGGCAGGATCACCGTGACATTATCGTCAGGTTTCGCTTTTGCCAGTAATGCCGGGTTGATTAACGCCCCGCTGCCGTAACTGCCTGACGCAACACCTGTTCCCCCCATCGCGTCACTGCGTGCTTCTGCCCAGGTATTAGCGGCTGTCGCCTGATTTGCCACAAATAAGGAGACTGCCAGAGTAACCAATGAATATTTAAATGTTTTTTTCACAGTATGCCCGTCTTTGAAAAAGTGAAGATCTATCCCCTGTCATTTATCGCCCAAACAGGGAACAACTATTGCTGTGAATAACGTTGTTAAATACGGTTATTTCATTTTTTTATGGCACCTCGGCGTGACGGGCTTATTCATCTTTCACCCATTCTTCTTAGAGGCGCTATTTATGTATAGAAGAGGATATTAATTTCGGGAAGGTTTTCCGTCATGCGGACCAAAAAACTGCGGCGGGTGGTCTATCCAGCGATCGTCACGCGTATGGGCGTAGTCGGCATTCAGGGGATAATAGATGCGGTTGCTTTTTTTGTTGGTTTCACCCACGACCAGCAGTCGCACCTCCTCTTCGCTATTATTGATAAAAGTATGGCAGATGCCGGTTCCCGCCGGAAAACCTACGCTGTCGCCCGGTTTTAATGCCCACAAATGCCCGTTTATCCAGACATCAGGATGCCCTTCCAGCACATAGATGAACTCTTCTTCATCGCTTTCGGCATGCGGGTATGAGGTGCGTCGGCCAGGGGGAAGACGTTCATGATGAATACCGAGACGCGAAAGACCGAGCACACGGGCAAGCGGGGTGCCAATAGAAAAAAGCTCATCGCTATCCTCGTAGCGCGAGTTATCCGGCCCTTCAACGTCCTGCCACGAGCGAATACAGTCAGGTTTATTCATGATGTGTTTCCTGTCGCTATTGATGCCACAGGTATAGCACAGGGAGAGGATCTCGGCGTTTCGGGCATAACATGGTAAAGTGGACGCTTCCGCTTAACACGTCTACATCACCGGGGATGCCATGGACAAGATCACTTCGCTCGAGTTGTTAACGCAGGCTGAAAAGCTGTGCGTCGAACGCAATGTGCGCCTGACCCCACAGCGCCTCGAAGTTTTGCGCCTGATGAGCCTGCAACAGGGCGCGATCAGCGCTTATGATTTGCTGGATTTATTGAAAGTCTCTGAGCCACAGGCTAAACCCCCCACCGTTTATCGCGCGCTGGACTTCCTGCTCGAACAGGGTTTTGTGCATAAAGTGGAATCCACCAACAGCTATGTGCTGTGCCACCTGTTTGATAAGCCCTCCCACACCTCGGCGATGTTTATCTGCGATCGTTGCGGTGCGGTGAAGGAAGAAGCAGCAGAAGGCGTGGAAGATATTATGCATGGCCTGGCAGCCAAAATGGGCTTTGCCTTACGCCATAATGTCATTGAAGCGCATGGGCTGTGTACTGAGTGTTCGGAAGTGGAAGCGTGTCGTCATCAGGGTGAGTGTCACCACGATCACAGCATTCAGTCGAAGAAAAAACCACGTTAAGAAATCAGAAGGGAGTTGGTACATCCGTGTACCGTTCGGGCAGGGTAGTCCTGTTACGCTAAACTACGAAGGGATGACAGACTACCAGCGGTAGTCGTGACGGGTTTCCCAGTCACCCACTTCTTTTTCAGCCTGGTCTTTCTGGTAGCCATAACGCTCCTGAATTTTCCCGACCAGCTGATCGCGTTTACCTTCGATGACAGTCATATCATCGTCGGTTAATTTGCCCCATTGCTCTTTCGCTTTACCTTTAAACTGTTTCCAGTTACCGCCGACTTCGTCTTTATTCATAATGATTTCCTCATCGTTCGGTTTGAATAACAATATATTCAATGTCCATCAATTCGCTCAGTATCTGCTGAACGTGATAATAATTGTAGTTGAGGATATTCCAGGCCGGGAGATATTCGGAATATTTAACCATAGGGCGAAAGATTTCCCGGATGCACGCACCTGAAAATAATCACCAGATCAGAAAGATAAGATAAAGCGTCAGAGTGCGTCAGCAAAGGTAACCAGTTATGAAAACCAGGTGCCGTTACGCCAGTGTTTACGCCAGATCCAGCCAAGCGTGATCCCGCGCAGCGCCAGGAAGACCAGCAGTGACAGCCACAGCCCGTGATTGCCAAGGGCAGGCACGGTCAGCAGCGTGACGGCAAAACCCGCGGCGGCAATGGCCATGCTGTTTCGCATCTGTGCGCCCCGCGTTGCACCGATAAACATGCCGTCGAGTAAATAGCACCAGACGCCCACAACCGGTAAGACGATTTGCCAGCCAAGATAGCGATCGGCGAGCTGCTGTAATTCTGGAATAGAGGTTAGCAGAGCCACGATCTGCTCCCCCAACAAGGCATAAATCAGTGCAAACGCCAGCGCCACCACGCCGGATTGCCGACAGGCGGCCTGCCAGACGTCAAGTAACTGGCTGCCATCGCGTGCACCATATGCCTGCCCGGAATGGGCTTCGACCGCATAAGCAAAACCGTCCAGGGCATAGGCGGTAAATGTCAGCAGCGTCATTAGCACGGCATTCACCGCCACGATATCGCCGCCAAGACGCGCGCCCAGTACGGTTATCGAACCAAAGCACAGTTGCAGCAACAGCGAGCGCAGCATGATGTCGCGATTAAGCGCCAGCAGGCGGCGCACGTTGCCGCGCCAGGCGCTTTTAAGCATCGCAGACGTCACGCCACGCCGCCGCAGTCCGTGTCGGACCATCACCAGACCCACGAGCAGGGTGGCGTATTCAGCAATAGCGGTGGCGAGCGCCGCGCCCTGCACGTTCATATGCAGCCCCATCACCAGCCACACATCCAGAACGATGTTAAACAGGTTGCCGACCACCAGCAGGATCACCGGGGCACGGGCATACTGGATCCCCAGCAGCCAGCCGAGCAGCACCAGATTCCCCAGCGACGCGGGTGCGCTCAGCCAGCGGATCTCAAGAAAGCGGCGCGCCTGCTCCAGCACAGCATCGCTGCCGCCGACAATATGCAGCGTCAGATGAATCAGCGGGGTTTTTAACGCCACGATAGCGACACCGGCGATCAGTGCCAGCAGCAGCGGCTGCACCAGCGCTCTGGCGAGCGCCTGCGGATCTTTTGCGCCAAACGCCTGGGCGGTAAAGCCAGTGGTGCTCATGCGTAAAAATAGCAGCAGCATAAACAGGAAGCTGGTCGCCGTCGCCCCTACCGCTACGCCGCCAAGGTAAACAGGGCTGTCGAGATGACCAATCACCGCCGTATCTACCAGCCCTAACAACGGCACAGTGATATTGGAGAAGATCATAGGCAGCGCGAGACGCCACAAGGCCTTATCGGATGCGGTCAGAAAAGTCATGGTAAAGGTCAGAGAAGATCAGAAAAGCACAACGGCAATCAGAAGATTGCCGTTGCGTTGAAAGAGAGAATTACAGCCACTCACCGTTGCGGATCACGCCGACGGCCAGCCCTTCGATGGTGAAGTTATGCTCGCGCAAATCGACCACGATAGGGGAAAACTCGTTGTTTTCCGGCAGAAGTTGAACGGTATTGCCCTGTTTTTTCAGGCGTTTGACCGTCACTTCATCGTCGATGCGCGCTACCACTACCTGGCCGTTACGCACATCCTGGGTTTTATGTACGGCTAACAGATCGCCATCCATAATCCCGATATCTTTCATTGACATCCCGCTGACGCGCAGCAGGAAATCGGCGTTCGGTTTAAACAGTGTTGGATCGACCTGATAGTGGCCTTCGATGTGCTGCGATGCCAGCAGTGGTTCACCTGCCGCGACACGCCCCACCAGCGGCAGCCCGGACTCTTCCTCTTGCAGCAATCGAATGCCGCGAGAAGCACCAGAGACGATTTCAAGCACACCCTTACGCGCCAGCGCTTTCAGGTGTTCTTCAGCGGCGTTGGGGGAACGGAACCCCAAGCGCTGCGCGATCTCCGCACGCGTCGGCGGCATGCCTGTCTGGCTGATGTGATCGCGAATGAGATCAAACACCTCTTGCTGCCTGGCCGTTAAAGCTTTCATCCCGCCCCCTGGGTGTATATACAGTTATGCTGTGAGTATATACAGCTAAAGTCGATTTTGGAACCACATTTTAAGCGAAAAGTGGGGGATTTACGCAATTTTGGGCGCGTTATCGATAATGCGACCACAGCAGTATGCCCCAGGTCGCCAGCGCCAGCAGAATCGACATCAGGACCGCCGCAGAGCCCATATCCTTTGCCCGCCCGGAAAGTTCGTGGAAATCGGTGCCGATTCGGTCGACGACCGCTTCAATCGCACTGTTCAATATTTCCACTATCATTACCAACGCAACCGACCCAATCAGCAGGACGCGGGAAATGGCGTCCACATCCAGCCAGCAGGCAATCGCAATCGCCAGCAGCACGGCGACCGCCTCCTGCCGAAACGCCGCTTCATTAATCCATGCAGCGCGCACTCCCTTCCAGGAGTAGCCTGCCGCCTTAATGATTCGCGTTAACCCAGTGGTATTATTGGCCATTAAAAGAACCTTTTTATGTAATTAGCGTCAATGTCTCTATGAGCAGACCTTGGTACAACAGAATTTCCGCGCGCTTTCTGATATTCTTGCGGCGCAATGGCATTATTAACCAGAGGCTTCACATCGTTTATGTCCGGCTGGCCACGAATTTACTACAAATTACTGAATTTACCATTAAGTGCATTGGTAAAAAGCAAGTCTATTCCGGCAGAACCTGCCCAGGAACTGGGGCTCGATACGTCGCGCCCTATTATGTACGTCTTGCCGTATAACTCTAAGTCAGACTTGTTGACGCTGCGCGCGCAATGTCTGGCGCATGAGCTGCCCGATCCACTCGAACCGCTGGAAATCGACGGCACCCTGCTGCCGCGTTACATCTTCATCCACGGCGGGCCGCGCGTCTTCACCTGGTACACACCAAAAGAAGAGTCCATCAAGCTGTTCCATGATTATCTCGATTTGCACCGCAGCCATCCCGATCTGGATGTGCAGATGGTGCCGGTCTCGATCATGTTTGGCCGCAGGCCAGGACGTGAAAAAGGCGAGGTCAATCCGCCGCTGCGCATGTTGAACGGTGTGCAGAAGTTTTTTGCGGTCTCCTGGCTGGGTCGCGACAGTTTTGTGCGTTTCTCGCCGCCTGTTTCGCTGCGCCGCATGGCCACGGAGCACGGCACCGATAAGATCATCGCTCAGAAGCTGGCTCGCGTGGCGCGTATGCACTTTGCCCGTCAGCGTCTGGCCGCCGTCGGCCCGCGTCTGCCTGCCCGTCAGGATCTGTTTAACAAACTGCTGGCATCGAAAGCGATAGCCCGCGCGGTGGAAGACGAAGCGCGCAGCAAAAAAATCTCCCATGAGAAAGCGCAGCAAAACGCCGTCGCCCTGATGGAAGAGATTGCCGCGAACTTCTCCTACGAGATGATTCGCGTCTCCGACCGCATTCTGAGCTTTACCTGGAACCGTCTCTATCAGGGGATTAACGTTCACAACGCAGAGCGCGTGCGGCAACTGGCGCACGACGGGCATGAGATCGTCTATGTGCCCTGCCACCGCAGCCATATGGATTACCTGCTGCTCTCTTACGTGCTCTATCACCAGGGGCTGGTGCCGCCGCATATCGCCGCTGGCATCAACCTGAATTTCTGGCCCGCCGGGCCGATTTTCCGTCGCCTGGGCGCGTTCTTTATTCGTCGTACCTTCAAGGGCAACAAGCTCTACTCCACCGTATTCCGTGAATACCTGGGCGAACTGTTCAGCCGCGGCTATTCCGTTGAATATTTCGTGGAAGGCGGACGTTCACGTACCGGTCGCCTGCTCGATCCGAAGACCGGCACGCTGTCGATGACCATCCAGGCGATGCTGCGCGGCGGTACGCGCCCTATCACGCTGGTGCCGATTTACATCGGTTACGAGCACGTGATGGAAGTGGGCACTTACGCCAAAGAGCTGCGCGGCGCGACGAAAGAAAAAGAGAGTCTGATGCAGATGGTACGCGGTTTAAGCAAGCTGCGTAATCTGGGCCAGGGCTACGTCAACTTCGGCGAACCGATGCCGCTGATGACCTACCTGAACCAGCACGTACCGGAGTGGCGCGAATCCATCGATCCGATTGAGGCCGTGCGCCCCGCCTGGCTGACGCCGACGGTGAACAACATTGCCGCCGATCTGATGGTACGCATCAACAACGCGGGCGCGGCTAACGCCATGAACCTGTGCTGTACGGCGCTGCTGGCCTCGCGTCAGCGCTCGCTCACCCGCGAGCAGTTGACCGAGCAGTTGAACTGTTATCTGGGTTTACTGCGCAACGCGCCTTACGCATCTGATGCCACGGCTCCGGCTGTCACCGCCTCCGAGCTTATCGATCACGCCCTGCAAATGAACAAGTTTGAGGTCGAGAAAGACACCATCGGCGACATCATCATTCTGCCGCGCGAGCAGGCGGTACTGATGACTTACTACCGCAACAACATCGCGCACATGCTGGTGCTGCCGTCGCTGATGGCGGCGATCATCACCCAGCATCGCCACATTTCCCGCGAAGAAATGCTGCGCCATGTTGAAGAGCTGTATCCGATGCTGAAAGCCGAGCTGTTCCTGCGCTGGGAAAAAGAGGAGCTGGCAGGCGTACTGGAGACGCTGACCACAGAACTGCTGCGTCAGGAACTGGTGGTGGTGAAGGACGATAAGCTGCACATCAACCCACACCATTCGCGCACGCTGCAACTGCTGGCTGCGGGTGCACGTGAGACGCTGCAACGCTACGCTATTACCTTCTGGCTGCTGAGTGCCAATCCGTCGATTAACCGCAGTACGCTGGAGAAAGAGAGCCGCACCCTGGCGCAACGTCTGTCAGTGCTGCACGGCATCAACGCCCCGGAATTCTTCGACAAGGCGGTGTTCAGTACGCTGGTGCTGACGCTGCGTGACGAGGGATATATCAGTGATACCGGCGATGCGGATCCGATGAAGACGCTTCAGGTGTATCAGCTGCTGGCGGATTTGGTGACCTCGGATGTGCGGTTAACGATTGAGAGTGCCACGCAGGGGGAGTGATTTCCCCCCTCACCCTAACCCTCTCCCCATGGGAGAGGGAACAGATCGAGCACGGACTTGCCCTTCACCCTCTCCCTCAGGGAGAGGGAACAGATCGAGCACGGACATAAACCTCCCTCTCCCTCAGGGAGAGGGCCGGGGTGAGGGTAAAACAACTACCCCCAGTAACTCGCAGCCAGCCCCAAAAACAGCACCAGCCCCACGTAGTTATTATTCATAAACGCTTTAAAACAGGCGTCACGATCGCGGTTCACCACCAGCCATTGCTGATAAATAAACAGCGCGCCCGCCGCCGCAATTGAGGCGTAATAGACTGCGCCAAGCCCCGACAACCAGCCGACCGCGCTCATTAACACCAGCACCGCAATCTGCAACAGGCCGACAATGAGCTTGTCATGACGGCCAAACAAAATCGCCGTCGATTTGATGCCAATCTTCACGTCGTCATCGCGATCCACCATGGCGTACAGCGTGTCATACGCCACCGCCCATAAGATATTGGCGAAGAACATCAGCCAGCAGCTCAGCGGCAGGGATTCGCTCACGGCGGCAAAAGCCATCGGAATCGACCAGCCAAACGCCGCGCCCAAAACCACCTGCGGCAGATGGGTGTAGCGCTTCATAAACGGATACACCCAGGCCAGTGCCAGCGCCGCGACCGAGAGCAAAATCGTCATCAGATTCAGCGTCAGCACCAGCACAAACGCCAGCAGTACCAGCACCACAAACAGCGTGCGGGCTTCGTTTTCCGTCACTGCCCCGCTCGGCATCGGGCGGTTTGCCGTGCGTTTAACATGGCCATCAAATTTGCGGTCGGCGTAATCGTTGACCACACAGCCTGCCGCGCGCATCAGCCAGACACCCGCGACAAACACCGCCAGGATCCACAGCGGCGGCAGACCGGGCGTTGCCACCCACAGCGCCCATAGCGTCGGCCACAGCAGCAGCAGCGCGCCAATCGGTTTATCCGTACGCATCAGGCGGTGAAACGCCAGCAGCTTGTTCTGCGTCAGACTCCACTCCATTTTTATCTTCCTCTTAGTACAACGGCGATGCAGGCAAAAACAGTTCTGTCAGCAATAACGGCTTGCCGCCGAGACGCAAACGGGAGCGACGCCCCCACAAATCGTTATGGCGACCAATCTCAATAAAATCACGGGTAAGCTGGGATGAGGTAAACAGGTAACGCCCCAGCGGGGTTTTTCCCAGATTCTGCAACGCCAGCTCCGGCCCGCTCAGCGTGGATTCCGGCACAACGGTGCGTCCTGCCAGCCACGGCTCGCCGTCGGCACAGAGCAGGATTTCGCGCAGCCAGTAGCGGGATTCCGCAGGCAACAGCGCGCACTCTTCACTGACATCCCCGGCTGAAACAAAGCCTTCACGGATAAGCGTAACACTCACCTGCTTACCTTGCTGCTCAAAGCGTTTGGTCATGGAATCTTCCAGCAACAGCCAGTCCAGCAGTTGCGAGTCGAGTGCGGGAATTGCGTCGAAATAGCGCAGCGCACGCAATTGCGTTAGCGCAGGGTGTGACATGCCTGATTCTCCGGGACATAACGTAAACGTATTGTATCGCAGAATAGCAAGGACGGGCGGGTAAAGTTCATTCGCTTTGCATAAGCGTAACAGATACGCAACAGGTCAGGTTGCGCTGAAAAAAAGGTGCACCGGTTAAGGTGCACCAAACAGGCAAAATCAGCATTGCGGGGTGATTACCCCTTGCCTTTTACACTGCTGATAAAGGTGGAACGGGCAGAGGTTGAACCCAGGCTTTCGGCTTCGTTGAGTAATTTCAGCGCTTTGTCGATCTCGCCTTTGGCAACGGCCTGTTTAATACCCTGATTAAAATAGCTTTCGGTTTCATTCAGTACGGGTTCTTTCTTCACAGCCGGTGCAGGCGCAGGAGCTGCGACCGGGGCAGCAGCCGGTGCGGCGGCGGGCGCGCTATAGGCAGGCGCGGCGGTATTGCCGACCGTGACCGCATCCGGGCCTGACGAACCAAACAGCGGGCCGACCAGAATGCTGGAGGAGGTGTTAGTGCTCACTTTCAGCGTCAGCTTGCCGTCGGTAATGTGGCGGGCCAGCGGATCGGGAATATCCGGGATGGCGTTGCCCGCGCCCTTGGCATAGGCTTTTGCCGGGTTAATCAGTTTGGTGGTCTTCTGTAAATCTTGATCGCGGGTGAAAGCGAGGACGTAAATTTTTTGCTGGCCGAGCGCAGGCGTCAGGCGCATCACGCCTTCCAGTCTGTCGGCGCTCATCACGCCCGGTTCCTGATAGGTAAAATATTCCGCCGGGAAATATGCCGACGGTTTCAGATTCTGGTCGAGGATCAGTACGTTCGGCGCAAACACGCTGGTCTGTTTATCCACTTCACTGGTCAGGGTCAGCGTCAGTTCGCCAATGTTGGCCGGGACGCTCCAGGCGACGACCGGGCCGCTAATACCCGGCACATTCAGGGTCTGGCCCGCGGTAGCGGTCGTGGTGGTCTGAGATTTGGCCTGACTCACCGGCGTCCAGGTTAACTGTTGCAGCGCCGAGGCGGGAATGGCGGGCGCGCTGGTGGTGTTCTGAGGGACGAAATTCACGTCGGCCAGCGCACCGGTTGGGCAGACCGCCAGCAGGCTGGCGCTCAGGCAGAATGCGACAAGACTTTTTTTCATTTTCATTTTTATCACCTTTTCTTTCACAGGTACCACAGCGGCCAGGCAATAGCGCGTCGTACCCAATGGGTTGAGGGGCTTACGCCCCTCTTCCGGTCATTGCATCAGGTTAGTAAGTGATTACCACCAGATTTCCATCTGTGCACCGAAGGTCACTTCGTCATTGTCGCCACGGCTGAAGGTACGGGCAGCGGTGTCGTTGTACGCTAAGCCGCTGGTGAAGCCCGCAGCAGTATCAGCGTTGGTGCTGGCATAGCCCCATTTCTCATCCCACTTCGCATAGGTTGCGAATACGCGGATAGCCGGACGGGACCAGATGCTGTCACCAGCCTGCCACTGTTGGGCGAGGGTGATTTTGTACTGGTTGTTGGTGTCGTCGGTACGCTGAGATTTCACGTTGTCGTAGCCCACTTCCAGCAGGGTGCTCATGATCGGTGTCCATTTGAACATCGGACGCACGCCCACGGTCCACCAGCGGGTGCCGTTGCTGTCGTCACGATCGATGTCCTGGTACATACCGACGTACATCAGGTCCCAGCGATCAGCCAGGGTGATGGCACCGTGGTCCAGCACGCGGATCATGCTGCCGTCGTTGTTGATGCTGCCACCTTCCGGACGGCCTTTACCGTTGGAAGTCATGGAGTCAGTGGCGTACTGCACCACGAACTTGTTGAAGCCCTTCATCATGCTCTGGGTATGTTCAGCGGTGAACATCCAGCCATCTTTCGAGCCGCCCTGACGCAGGGTGTAATCGTCTGGCAGGTTGGTGTGACCGTAATCAACGCCCAACTCCAGCACGCCGTCCGGGTTAGTTTCCAGACCGGCTAAACGCACGTCGAACACGTCGTTCGGCACGTCGTTGTTATAGGTTCTTTCACCAGTTACCGGATCAAATTCAGCCGATCCAGTAGAGCCGCCTTTTTCCGTAGAACGGGTCGCCGCGAAAGAGAGTTTACCGATACCGACGTCGATGTTTTCCAGACCTGCACCCGGGCCTGAAATATCCCAGTAGTAGAAGTCGATCATGTGGACGTCATGACGCTGGTAGAAGCGTTTACCGGCCCAGATGTTGGCACCTGGCAGAGCGTCGATCAGGTTTTTACCTACCACGTTAAATTCACGGATCGCCGGGGTATTGTCGTTTTCCCAGTCGTTCAGCTGTGAGGAGTTATAGGCAATGTTGGAGTCGAAATAGAAGCTCTTGTCGCCTTCTTTCCACACTTCCTGGCCTAATTTAATTTCGGCGTAGGTATCACATTCGTTACCGAGACGGTATTTAGATTGTGCACCGGTTGCCTGGAAACACTGTTGCGGGCCGCCACTTGCCGTCCAGCCGATACCGGAACGGGCATAGCCTTTGAAATCGACAGCGCCAGCATGAGCAGACAGAATGCCTGCTGTGATGGCGATTGCCAGGGGGAGTTTGCGCAGAGTAATCATCGTTCTATCTCCTGAGAGCTTTGCTTTTCTTTTTTACACTTCATCATTCAGGCCGCTCGATGCAGCCCGAATGATTTTGTGTAGTTATGGAGTGCTTAAACGCCTGGCTCTTTGTGCAACCGACGACAAGCGGTGCCATCTTCACGGAACAGATGGCAGCGCTCCGGCGGCAAGCCGATAGCGAATGTGGCACCCTCTTCTACCAACACCACGTCAGTCTGGCGGTAAACCAGGTTCTGCCGTATGGCGGGGATCTGGATATGAATTTGCGTTTCGTGACCCAACTGCTCGACGACCTGAACAACGCCTTCCAGGGTGACATCAGCGATGTCACTGGGCAGCAGATGTTCCGGGCGAATACCTAACGACATGTTGGCCCCCACCTGCACATTGTTGCTTTCCACCGGCAGCCAGACTTGCTGGCGGTTCGGCAGTTCAACCTGCACCTGTTCAATGGCGGTGGCGGTGACCTTCACCGGCAAAAAGTTCATCTTCGGTGAACCGATAAAGCCCGCGACAAAGCGGTCTGCCGGGTAGTGATAAAGCTCCAGCGGCTTGCCGACCTGCGCGACGCGACCGGCATCCAGCACCACGATTTTGTCGGCGAGCGTCATCGCTTCAACCTGATCGTGGGTGACGTAAATCATGGTGCGCCCCAGGCGCTTATGCAGACGGGAGATCTCAATGCGCATCTGCACGCGCAGCGCGGCGTCCAGGTTGGACAGCGGTTCATCGAGCAGAAATACACGCGGTTCTGCCACCAGTGTGCGGCCAATCGCCACGCGCTGACGCTGACCGCCGGAGAGCGCTTTGGGCTTGCGGTCCAGCAGGTGGCCCAGTTGCAGCACTTCCGCCACCTGCGTGACGCGCGATTTGATGGTCTCTTTTTTGGCTCCCGCCAGCTTCAGGCCGAAAGACATGTTTTCTGATACGGAAAGATGCGGATACAGGGCGTAAGACTGGAACACCATGCCGACGCCACGCTCGGCAGGCGGCACGTCATTAACACGCGTATCACCAATCATTAAATCCCCACTGGTGATGGTTTCCAGCCCGGCAATCATGCGCAGAAGTGTCGATTTACCGCAGCCCGACGGTCCGACAAACACCACAAACTCGCCTTCATGAATATCGAGATTGATGTCTTTAGAAACGACAACGTCGCCCCAGGCTTTCGTTACGTTTCGCAGCTGCACGCTCGCCATGTCCTTCTCCCTTAGTGACAACCCTAAAACCTTCAAGATGCGGCGACTATGCGGGATTCATTACTCTGGTGAATCCTCCACCCCCTCCCTTTTTTATGGGGGAGGAGGCGGGAGGATGAGGCGACCGGGTCTGCCCCCACAAGTTCAACCCGCTGACGATTTTCGTGATGCAGGCGGCAAAAACCGTGGCGGTTTTCTGTGCGCCACCGCGCATAACTTTGATTTATGGAAGCAAGATCACAGAAAGCAGGGGTGGGGCGTAGGCCGAAGGAGGATGAGAAGCGCTTGTCAAAACAGGAGACTGGCATCCGTTAAGCCACCTCTGTGTACATCACCAAAAAGGATGGAGATATGAAAATCAAAACTGGCGCAGGCATCCTCGCATTGTCCGCCTTAGCGACGATGATGTTTACCGCCCCGGCGCTCGCCAAGATTGAAGAAGGCAAGCTGGTTATCTGGATCAACGGCGATAAAGGCTATAACGGCCTGGCTGAAGTGGGTAAAAAATTCGAAAAAGACACCGGCATTAAAGTGACGGTGGAACACCCGGACAAACTGGAAGAGAAGTACCCGCAGGTTGCCGCCACGGGCGATGGCCCGGACATTATTTTCTGGGCGCACGACCGTTTTGGCGGTTACGCACAGTCGGGCCTGCTGGCGGAAGTGACGCCAGACAAAGCCTTCCAGGACAAACTCTTCCCGTTTACCTGGGACGCCGTACGCTACAACGGCAAGATCATCGCCTACCCGATTTCGGTTGAAGCACTCTCGCTGATTTACAACAAAGATCTGGTACCGAACCCGCCGAAAACCTGGGAAGAGATCCCGGCGCTGGATAAAGAGCTGAAGGCGAAAGGTAAGAGCGCGCTGATGTTCAACCTGCAAGAGCCGTACTTCACCTGGCCGATTATTGCCGCTGACGGCGGTTACGCCTTCAAGTTTGAAAACGGCAAATATGACGTGAAAGATGTGGGCGTGGACAGTGCAGGCGCGAAAGCGGGTCTGGGCTTCCTGGTCGATCTGATCAAAAACAAACACATGAATGCTGACACCGATTACTCCATCGCTGAAGCTGCCTTCAACAAAGGTGACACCGCGATGACCATTAACGGACCGTGGGCGTGGGCGAACATTGATAAGAGCAAAGTGAACTACGGCGTGACCATGCTGCCGTCGTTTAAAGGTAAAGCCTCGAAACCGTTCGTGGGCGTGCTGAGCGCAGGCATCAACGCCGCCAGCCCGAACAAAGAGCTGGCGAAAGAGTTCCTTGAAAACTACCTGCTGACCGATCAGGGCCTGGCAGAAGTGAACAAGGACAAACCGTTAGGCGCGGTGGCACTGAAGTCTTATCAGGATACGTTAGCGAAAGATCCGCGCATTGCCGCCACCATGGCGAACGCGCAGACCGGTGAAATCATGCCGAACGTACCGCAGATGGCTGCCTTCTGGTATGCCGTGCGTACCGCGGTGATTAACGCCGCCAGCGGCCGCCAGACGGTTGATGAAGCGCTGAAAGATGCGCAGGGTCGTATTACGAAGTAAACCTTAAGTCCCCCCCTCACCCTAACCCTCTCCCCACGGGAGAGGGAACCGATCGAGTGCGGGTCTGCCCTTCTCCCTCTCCCGGGGAGAGCACGGGCCCGCCCTTCCCCCTCTCCTGGGGGAGAGGGTCGGGGTGAGGGGAAATGCACTAAAGATTGTTCAATAGCGGTAAGAGGAAGAATCCCCATGGATGTCGTTAAAAAGAGTCATTGGTGGCAAAGCGAGGCGCTGAAGTGGTCAGCGATCGCCGTGATTGGCCTGCTGGTGGCATATCTTGTGGTTTTGATGTACGCCCAGGGGGAGTACCTGTTTGCCATCATGACGCTGATTTTAAGCTCTGCTGGCCTCTATATTTTCGCCAACCGTAAAACCTACGCCTGGCGCTACGTTTACCCCGGTCTTGCGGGCATGGGGCTGTTCGTCCTGTTTCCGCTGGTCTGCACCATCGCTATCGCTTTTACCAACTACAGCAGTACCAACCAGCTTACTCAGGAGCGTGCGGAGCAGGTGCTGATGGATCGCTCTTACGAGGCGGGCAAAACCTTCAACTTTGGCCTCTACCCGGCGGGTGACCAGTGGCAACTGGCGCTGACCGACGGTGAAAGCGGCAAAAACTTCGTTTCTGAACCGTTCAAATTTGGCGGCGAACAAACGCTGACGTTAAAAGCCGCCGACGCGCTACCTGCGGGCGAGCGGGCTAACCTGCGCGTCATCACCCAAAACCGTCAGGCGCTGACCCGGCTTTCGGCAATTCTGCCGGATGAAAGCAAAGTGGTAATGAGCTCGCTGCGCCAGTTCTCCGGCACCCAGCCGCTCTATACGCGTACCGATGACGGCGGGCTGACCAACAATCAGAGCGGCGTGAAATACCGTCCGAACAATGAAATCGGCTATTACCAGGCGATAAACGCCGACGGCAACTGGGGCGACGAAAAACTCAGTCCGGGCTATACCGTGACGACCGGCTGGGGCAACTTCATGCGTGTGTTTACCGATGAAGGGATCCAGAAGCCGTTCTTCGCTATCTTCGTCTGGACAGTGATTTTCTCCCTGCTGACGGTCGTACTGACCGTGGCGGTAGGCATGGTGCTGGCCTGCGTGGTGCAGTGGGAATCCCTCAAAGGCAAAGCGGTTTACCGCCTGCTGCTGATCCTGCCCTACGCCGTGCCGTCGTTTATCTCTATCCTGATTTTCAAAGGCCTGTTCAACCAGAGCTTCGGGGAAATCAACATGATGCTGAGCGGGCTGTTTGGCATCAAACCGGCGTGGTTCAGCGATCCGAATACCGCGCGTGCGATGGTGGTCATCGTCAACACCTGGCTTGGCTATCCGTACATGATGATCCTGTGCATGGGCCTGCTGAAAGCCATTCCCGACGATCTGTATGAAGCGTCGGCAATGGACGGGGCCGGACCCTTCCAGAACTTCTTTAAGATAACTTTGCCGCTGCTGATCAAGCCGCTGACGCCGCTGATGATCGCCAGCTTTGCCTTTAACTTTAATAACTTTGTGCTGATCCAGCTTCTGACCAACGGCGGTCCGGACCGACTCGGCACCACCACACCGGCCGGTTACACCGATTTGCTGGTGAGTTACACCTACCGCATCGCGTTTGAAGGCGGCGGCGGGCAGGACTTTGGCCTGGCGGCGGCGATTGCCACGCTGATATTCCTGCTGGTTGGGGCACTGGCGATTGTGAACCTCAAAGCCACACGCATGAAGTTTGATTAAGGGAGAAAAAAACGATGGCTATGGTGCAACCCAAATCGCAAAAACTGCGGTTACTCATCACCCATTTAGGACTGCTGATTTTTATTGCGGCGATCATGTTCCCGCTGCTGATGGTGATCGCGATTTCACTGCGTCCGGGCAACTTCGCCACCGGCAGCCTGATCCCGGAGCAGATCTCCTGGGAACACTGGCGTCTGGCGCTGGGCTTTAGCGTTGAACACGCTGACGGGCGCGTGACGCCGCCCCCGTTCCCGGTGCTGCTGTGGCTGTGGAACTCCATCAAGATTGCGGTGATCACCGCCGTGGGCATCGTGACGCTCTCCACCACCTGCGCTTACGCCTTTGCCCGTATGCGTTTTCGCGGTAAGGCGACACTGTTAAAAGGGATGCTGATTTTCCAGATGTTCCCGGCGGTGCTGTCGCTGGTGGCGCTGTACGCGTTATTTGATCGCCTCGGCCAGTACATTCCGTTTATTGGCCTGAATACGCATGGCGGAGTGATCTTCGCCTATCTTGGCGGCATCGCGCTGCATGTGTGGACGATTAAAGGCTATTTTGAAACCATCGACAACTCACTGGAAGAAGCTGCCGCGCTGGATGGCGCAACGCCATGGCAGGCTTTCCGTCTGGTGCTGTTGCCGCTGTCTGTCCCTATTCTGGCGGTAGTATTTATTCTGTCGTTTATTGCCGCCATTACCGAAGTCCCGGTCGCCTCGCTGTTGCTGCGTGATGTAAACAGCTACACGCTGGCGGTCGGAATGCAGCAGTACCTCAATCCGCAGAACTATTTGTGGGGTGATTTCGCTGCTGCCGCCGTCCTTTCTGCAATCCCCATCACCGCCGTGTTCCTGCTTGCGCAGCGCTGGCTGGTCAACGGCCTGACGGCTGGTGGGGTGAAAGGTTAAGCTTCATCGTGATATGCCACTGTTATCCTCAAATTGTATTGACCCTTAACTTGTGACTGTTGTTTGGCGCTCCCCGGAGCGCCTTTTTTTATTCGCGCTTCAGCCGTTTCGAGTTACACAACCAGAGGGTGATAACCAGCAGCAGGATCGCCCCGGAGTAGATCAGCACGTCCATCGGCGATTTATGATCGACGATGATCAGCCGCACAATCGCGGTAATGCCGATGTAGATAAAGTAGCGAAGCGGGAAGTGAAAGCCGGACTGAAAGTACTTCACAATCAGCGCGATAAACTCGAAGTAGAGAAAGTAGACCACCAGCCCTTCAACCAGCTCATATTTGCTGGTCTGCACCGGCGCAAACAGCACGTCTGCCAGATGCAGCGTCTCTTTACCCAGAAAGACCACCAGGATCAGGCCGAGGCTCAACAGACCCAGATTGAGCACGGTCTGCAAAATGGTGGAGATGAACTCAACGCGTGGACGAATTAGCGATGTCATACGGCACCTCATAGCAGGGGTGAGCTTCATGTATAACGCAGAAGTGTGATCTGGATCTAGATTTTTTACTTATGAGGGAGAGAGGGAATGCCCCCTCACCCTAACCCTCTCCCCAGGGGAGAGGGGACCGATCGAGCACAGACTCGCCTTTCTCCCTCTCACTCAGGGTGCACGGTCCCGCCTTTTTCCCTCTCCCTCAGGGAGAGGGCCAGGGTGAGGGTAAAATCGTGCACGGTCCCGCCTTTTCCCTCTCCCTCAGGGAGAGGGCCAGGGTGAGGGTGAAGTAAAACTCAGCGGAAATTCACGCTCCGGTCGCTGGTCATGTCATACAACTGGAACTTACGCCCAAGCATCTGGCCGCCGTCGCGGGTCAGTGGCGTCCAGCCGATCGCAGCGCGGCTGCGCGTCGGGCCTGGCGTAAACAGATCCAGCGGCACCGACACGTACACCCCTTTGGTGAAATCGCCTTCGCCATATTCGTCCGGCGAAACGTTAGTGATAGTGGCATACGTCCCCACTACCACCCCGCTGTCGAAGTGTTTCGACACTTCCAGCGTGCCGCCCTTGTCGCCCGCCAGATATTGCCCGACGCTGGCTTTGATCAGCACATCCTGCGCAAACGGCGGCGTCCAGTAGGCGGAGAGATGGCCGGTTTTCGCGGTGTAGTCGGTAAACTTCATCATCTCTTTCGGGCTGCGCCAGTCACGCTGTTTCACGTAGTTGGCATCAATGCCAAACGCCCAGTTGCTGTCGACCGGACGCCAGAGCACTTCTGCCCCGGCCCCGCCGTACATGGTTTCCAGATAGCCGCCATACACCTGACCGTAAAAACCGTTGCCGAAATACTGGAAGTAGTTGGCCTGCAGGTTGTTGACGTAATAGTCATTTTCCACGTAGTCACGCACATGGGTACGCACGCGCGGCAACTGAGAATCCTTCGGCGGATTGGTGTAGTTAAATTTGTCGTAGTTGTTGGCAACGTTGCCAAACAGACTGCCGGTGGTCAGCAGGTGATCGGTGAGCCACAGATCGGCGGTCGCCATCAGCCCCAGTTGGTACATATAAAAACTTTCCGGGCCGCCAACAGACTGATTCAGCACCGGATCGAGGTGGAAATCAAAACGCGATTTGTCGATATACCAGCCCTGCTCGGTGGTTTCCGGCACCACCGGTTCAATGCGTTTTTGCACCAGCTCCGTTTCCTGTCCCAGCGGTTCGCCCTGCAAATGGCGTTGCAGGCTGGCGACGTCAGTTTCTGTCGTCACCTGCGGCAGGTTCAGGCGGTTTTCCGTCACGCGGATGGTGCGCACGCCGTCCGGCAGATCGTTGGCGATGATGCGGTTAGCGCGCTCAATGCCTTCCTGCGAGTCGCGGTATTTCACCTGCTCGCCAGTGACGTACAGCGTGTCGCCCTTCACCTGGATCTTCGGATCGGCAAGCCCGGCGTTGTATTTCAGCATGGTTAGCTGATTCGCCACCACCGAGTGCTGGAGAATGGCGTCCTGCGGCTGCGGCTGGTACTGCGGACGGGCGTTATCGTTGTAAGACGGGCGCAGATCGTTAAAGTTATTGCGCAGCGTCACGCCGAACATCAGGGTGTTGCCGCGCTCATAGCTCACATTCACGTCAGCCCAGTTGGTGACGCGGTAGATCGCCCCGACGTTGAATTTGCTTTTCTGCGGCAGGCTGCCGGCAAAATCCTGCTGGTAGTTGTTGCCTTCATATTCCAGCTTCAGGCGCAGCGGCTGCCAGGGCGTCTGGTACTCCACGCCGCCGAACAGCGAGGCCGGGCCGTGGAACATCTGGCTGGCGTCCACCGACCCCGCCTGGTTGTAGCTGTTATCGCGCACGCAATATTTATTGCTGTAGCTGCACAGCGGGTTTTTGATATTACCTGCGGTGCCGAGATAGCCCCAGCCCAGTCCCAGCGAGAAATCAAACGGGCCCCAGGCTTTGTTCGCCACCACATATTCGGCGTCAAACAGCCCTGTCCCGCCGATATCGCGCGCGCCCACCGCCACCTGCGGCAGCCAGTAGCTCTCTTCCCACAGGCGCAGTTTTAAATCGAATGCTTTGTCTTTATAGGTTTGATCGCCGGAGAACGCGTCCACGCTGCTGTACTCACGGGTACGCACGTCGGTGTAACGCAGCGTGGTTTCCAGCCACGGGAAGAGTTGCACCGAGCCGGAGTAATAGCGGTACTGATCGTTATCGCGATAGTTGAGGCTGATCTCCCCTTCCCGCGCCATGCGCGCGGTTGGCGTTTGCAACAGGCCCACGCCACCAAAATCGGACTGCGACGGGCCAACGGGTGCCGGATACGTTTCTGCATGGCAGGCGGCACTCACGCCCAGCGCCAGCAGGCTGTAAAGGTACGTTTTTTTCATCAATCCGGTATCCGGTGCGTCAGAGAGTAGAGAATATCGGCGTTCAGTTCGTTATACCGGCTCGTCCAGAGCGAATCGGCAAACCCCACGAAAATCACGCTGCCCGGCATGGGTTCGACATGGCGTCGGTTCCAGTACGCGACGGGCACTTTTTGCGTGCGCCCGTCCGGGTAAATCAGCCAGGCATCGCTTTTTTCCGCGCCGCTTAAGGTATCCATCTCATCGAGATAGCTCACCACATCGCGCCCCGGCGTGAAGGGCTTCTCCCCCGGACGGCTGACAAGCCCGACGACCGTAACCGTGGACGGCTGGTTACGCACCCACAGCGTGTATTCACCTTCCAGCGGTGGATTCGCCCCCGGCTGGACGCGCACCTGATCGGGATCGAGCGGCACGATTTGTCGCCCCGTCACTTTAAAAGCCTGCAACTGCTGGCGCAGCGCATTAATGGCAGCGGCGGCATCGCCCCCTTCCTCTCCGGCAAGCGCGGTCAGTTTTGCCAGTAGCGCCTGATGGCGCTGCTCTGCCACCACGGATGCCTGACGCTCGCTGATGACCGCACCGGGCCACCAGCTATTCGCCAGCCGGGGCTGACCGACCAGATCGATTAAATGGGCGGCATCGGTTAATTTTTTAGGCTGTGTGTCCTGCGAGGAATAGACCGTGACCGTGCCCGCCGCGAAAGCGAGCGGTGAGGCCAGGGCTAAAAAAAACGAAACAATTGCTCTTATTTTCATTGTTTTGCTGCCTTGATAAGCAGGGTATTCACCGGGAACCAGTCTGCGCCGAGGTACTGAGTCGACTGTCTGATTTGCCCTTCGCTATCCACCCAGAAACGGTTGGTCCACGTTTTTTGTCCGGTGGTGATCTCTTCTTCCAGCACGCGAACAGCGGTGACGTCGCTGCCGAGCGTCAGCGTGTCGGTGCCCGCCCAGCGAAACTCAGAGCGTGCCGTGGCGTAGCGCACCTGTCCGTGTTCGGTCCAGCCCATTACCCGCGTCCAGTTCGCGCCATCAACAATTTGATTCGGTTTGATCAGCGGATCGGCGTTTAAATTACTGACCTCTAACAGGTTATCTTTACCGAGCAGCGTTTTGACGATGCGCCCGTGCTGGGTCACGATGCTGGCCTGATCCTGAGTAACCCATTTCTGCTGTCCGTTTTCCGAGAAGGCCAGAACGACAAACAGTTGCGGCCCGCCGTCGAGCTGCATGTACTGACTGGCGTAAGGCATTTCGGCAATGTCAGCGTCCGTCAGGTGCACGCCGGGTGTGCCAAATACGCTATCCCACAGCGCATTGCCCAGTCCTTTGGTCGTGCCTGAGCACGCCTGAAGCAACAGACAAAGCAGAAGGATTCCGGGTCGCTTCACGACAATTCTCCAGGGTCAAAATAACCACACCGAAGTGTGGTTATGGTTAATGCACCCCTGATTACTGGGTACTTGTGGTCGTCGTGGTCGTGGTTCCGGTATTGGAGCCATCACCACCACCGGTCGCCGCGAGCGCGACACCCACCGCAGAACTTACGGTGCTAACGCTGGTCGCGGTAGA
This sequence comes from Enterobacter sp. kpr-6, assembly GCF_900116015.1. Taxonomy (GTDB): domain Bacteria; phylum Pseudomonadota; class Gammaproteobacteria; order Enterobacterales; family Enterobacteriaceae; genus Enterobacter_D. Next base: position 20,307 of record NZ_FOYH01000009.1, on the reverse strand, counting down.
ACTCCCCGCAGACACAGACGTTGCTGCCGACCCTGCTGCTTCACCCACTTGTACCGGTGCCGCAAACGCAGAAGTCGCCGCAAGCGCGGAAATGGCAAAAATGCCATACAGGACTTTATGCATATCAATTTCCCTTCATTGAATGAATGGATATTTCACCTGAAAGGGATTCAGGCGCAATCGAGTATACACAACTAAAGCAGGCGATTTATGTCGCAGGGAAATAGCAGAAGGGTTTTAAGATAATTGGATAACAGGCGTCGGGTTGATTTATTTATTTTATTTAAAGTTATTTATAATCAATATGTTAAAATAAACATCATTATTTGCTCTCTCCGTATTATCCTAAAATAACCCACAGGTAATGACCGGGTATTTCTCTTTTTCAGATTAAACTCAATAACAGAATTTGCAGTCAGACACAGACAACGGGAATTATCCGATAAAAAAAGCCGATAATAATATCGGCTTATCACAAAGGCGCTCTGTTAAATCATTCGGGGTGCAGTAATGCCCCCCGAAGGATGACGTAAATTTAGCGCCAGGATTTGTAGCGGTTGATTAAACCGTTGGTGGAGCTGTCGTGGCTGCTGATCTCTTTATCATCGCCCAGCTCCGGCAGAATGCGGTTTGCCAGTTGTTTACCCAGCTCCACGCCCCACTGATCGAAGGTGAAGATGTTGAGGATCGCGCCCTGGGTGAAGATTTTGTGCTCGTACAGCGCAATCAGCGCACCGAGACTTCTCGGGGTGATTTCACGCAGCAGGATGGAGTTGGTCGGACGGTTGCCTTCGAATACTTTGAACGGCACCACGTGCTCCAGCGTCTTCGGATCTTTACCCTGGTCAATGTATTCCTGCTCTACCACGTCGCGCGCTTTACCAAACGCCAGCGCCTCGGTCTGAGCGAAGAAGTTAGACAGCAGTTTCGGGTGGTGATCCGACAGCGGGTTGTGCGTTAACGCCGGAGCGATAAAGTCGCACGGTACCATTTTGGTGCCCTGGTGGATCAACTGATAGAACGCGTGCTGACCGTTGGTGCCCGGCTCGCCCCAGATGATTGGGCCGGTCTGGTAATCCACCGGATTGCCGTTGCGGTCAACGTATTTACCGTTGGATTCCATGTTGCCCTGCTGGAAGTAAGCGGCAAAACGGTGCATGTACTGATCGTACGGCAGAATCGCTTCGGTTTCAGCACCGAAGAAGTTGTTGTACCAGATGCCGATCAGCGCCAGCAGCACCGGCAGGTTTTGCTCAGGTGCGGTGTTGGCGAAGTGCTGATCCATTTCGTGTGCGCCGGAGAGCAGCTCAACGAAGTTATCAAAGCCCACGGACAGAATGATCGACAGACCAATCGCTGACCACAGGGAATAACGACCGCCTACCCAGTCCCAGAACTCAAACATATTGGCGGTATCAATACCAAACTCGCCCACCGCCTTCGCGTTGGTGGAGAGCGCGGCAAAATGTTTCGCCACGTGTTTTTGATCGCCGGCGGTTTTCAGGAACCACTCACGCGCGCTGAGGGCGTTGGTCATGGTTTCCTGGGTAGTGAAGGTTTTGGACGCGACCAGGAACAGCGTAGATTCCGGGTTCACTTTCTTCAGCACTTCGGCGATGTGGGTGCCATCGACGTTAGACACAAAGTGCATATTGAGATGATTTTTGTACGGGCGCAGCGCTTCGGTGACCATGAACGGGCCGAGGTCGGAGCCGCCGATGCCGATGTTCACCACGTCGGTGATCGGCTTGCCGGTGTAGCCTTTCCACTCGCCGGAGATGATCGCTTCTGAGAAGGCTTTCATCTTTTCCAGCACCGCGTTCACTTCCGGCATCACGTCTTTACCGTCAACGATAATCGGCGTGTTGCTGCGGTTACGCAGCGCGACGTGCAGCACAGCACGGTCTTCGGTGCGGTTGATTTTCTCGCCCGCGAACATGGATTTAATGGCGCTCGCCAGGTCGGTTTCTTTTGCCAGATCCTGCAACAGGGACAGGGTTTCAGCAGTGATGCGGTTTTTGGAGAAATCCACCAGCATCGAATCGTTGAAGGTTGCGGAGAATTGACTGAAACGATCGGCATCTTTAGCAAAGAGGTCAGCGATCGAAACGTCTTTCATTTCATCGTAATGTTTTTGCAGCGCCTGCCAGGCAGAAGTCTGCTTTGGATTGATGTTTTTCATAGCAATACTCTTCTGAATTGAGAATTGTGACTGGGATCGATTGTAACGTCAGTCTCAGAAAAGTGGGATTGTTTTAATGACATTCCCCTGGCCCCGGTCAAATACCGATAAAAATTATAATTGATATAAGTACTGTTACTGAGCGTAATCCCAGCATGAAAAATCCGCATAATCCCGGCGTTGACAGGCTCCGCCACACCTTTTATTTATAAATACGGTATTTGCGCCTGCACCGGTTTCTGTTTTGCCTTTGTGCCATGGTCGCTTTTTTCATTCCCTGACACGAGGTTGTAATGACAGAAATAGTTGTCTCCAAATTTGGCGGTACCAGCGTTGCCGATTTTGATGCCATGAACCGCAGCGCCGATGTGGTGCTCTCCGATGCCAGCGTGCGCGTGGTGGTGCTCTCCGCATCCGCAGGTGTTACCAATTTACTGGTCGCCCTTGCCGAAGGCCTGGAAGCCACCGAGCGCTTTGTGAAGCTGGATGCCATCCGCAAAATCCAGTTCGATATTCTCGAACGTATGCGCAATCCGAACGTGATCCGCGAAGAGATTGATCGCCTGCTGGAAAACATCACCACACTCGCCGAAGCCGCATCGCTGGCGACTTCTACCGCACTCACTGACGAACTGGTCAGCCACGGCGAACTGATGTCCACGCTGCTGTTTGTGGAAATTCTGCGTGAACGCAATGTCGATGCGCAGTGGTTTGATGTGCGTAAAATCATGCGCACCAGCGACCGTTTTGGCCGTGCCGAACCGGACATTGCCGCCCTTTCCGAACTGGCGACGCAGCAGCTTGCGCCGCGTCTGGCGGAAGGCCTGATCGTCACGCAAGGTTTTATCGGCAGCGAAGCTAAAGGCCGCACCACTACGCTCGGTCGTGGCGGCAGCGATTACACCGCCGCGCTGCTGGCTGAAGCGCTGCATGCGACCCGCGTTGATATCTGGACCGACGTACCGGGCATTTACACCACTGACCCGCGCGTGGTGCCTTCCGCGAAACGCATCGACGAAATTGCTTTTGAAGAGGCCGCTGAAATGGCGACCTTCGGCGCAAAAGTGCTGCACCCGGCCACCCTGCTGCCCGCCGTGCGCAGCGATATTCCGGTGTTTGTTGGCTCCAGCAAAGATCCTAAAGCGGGCGGCACATTGGTGTGTAATGAAACCCAGAACCCGCCGCTGTTCCGCGCCCTGGCGCTGCGCCGTAAGCAGACGCTGTTAACCCTGCACAGCCTGAATATGCTGCACTCGCGCGGTTTTCTGGCTGAGGTGTTCGGCATCCTGGCGCGGCATAATATTTCGGTCGATTTGATCACCACTTCGGAAGTCAGCGTGGCGCTGACGCTGGATACCACCGGCTCCACCTCCACCGGCGACACGCTGTTAACCCAGAGTCTGCTGATGGAACTCTCCGCCCTGTGCCGCGTGGAAGTAGAAGAAAACCTCGCGCTGGTAGCACTGATTGGCAACGATCTGTCAAAAGCCTGCGGCGTCGGCAAAGAGGTGTTTGGCGTACTCGAACCCTTCAACATCCGCATGATTTGCTATGGCGCATCCAGCCATAACCTGTGCTTCCTGGTCCCAGGCACCGAAGCCGAGCAGGTCGTGCAGAAACTTCATCATAATTTGTTTGAATAAAAACTCCTCAAACGATAAACAATACCTATAGCCGGGCTCGAACCCGGCTTTTTTTATAACGAAACAACACACAACGTTTGCAAGGAATTAACTATGTTAGCCATCTTCACGCGGCTGTTCCCGCTCTGGGCGCTGCTGCTCTCTGTTATTGCCTATTACACCCCTTCGACCTTTACCCCGCTCGGCCCGTGGGTCAGCACGCTGCTGATGCTGATCATGTTCGGCATGGGCGTCCACCTGAGAATCGACGATTTTAAGCGCGTGCTTTCCCGGCCTGCGCCGGTCGCTGCGGGGATTTTCCTGCACTATCTGGTGATGCCGCTCGCCGCGTGGCTGCTGGCGATGGCGTTTAATATGCCACCGGATCTCTCCGCTGGCATGGTGCTGGTCGGTAGCGTCGCCAGCGGAACGGCGTCGAACGTGATGATCTATCTGGCGAAGGGTGATGTGGCGCTGTCGGTAACGATTTCATCTGTTTCGACGCTGGTAGGCGTGGTGGCCACACCGCTGCTGACGCGCCTGTACGTTGATGCGCACATTCAGGTGGATGTGATGGGGATGCTGTTAAGCATTCTGCAAATCGTGGTGATCCCGATTGGCCTTGGCCTGATTGTGCATCATCTGTTCCCGCGCGTGGTAAAAGCGGTTGAATCTTACCTGCCCGCATTCTCGATGATTTGTATTCTGGCAATTATCAGCGCCGTGGTCGCGGGCTCTGCCGCTCATATTGCCTCGGTTGGCCTGATGGTGATTGTCGCGGTGATATTGCACAACGCTATCGGTCTGCTCGGCGGCTACTGGGGCGGACGGCTGTTCGGCTTCGACGAATCCACCTGCCGCACGCTGGCGATTGAAGTGGGAATGCAGAACTCCGGTCTTGCCGCCGCGCTGGGTAAAATCTACTTCTCCCCGCTGGCCGCCCTCCCCGGCGCGCTGTTCTCGGTCTGGCATAATCTTTCCGGCTCGCTGCTGGCAGGCTACTGGTCCGGTAAGCCCGTTGAGAAGCAAAAGCGTGAGACGGTGAAAGAGCAGTAAGAAAAAGGCCGGGTGGCTCACGCTTACCCGGCCTGCGCTCTATCAGCCCGCCCGGTAATCCCGTACACTGGGCCATCTGGCAGACTGAGGGCACCCGTATGGCACTTCCCCGCATTACCCAAAAAGAGATGACCGAGCGTGAACAGCGCGAACTGAAGACGCTGCTCGACCGCGCCCGCATCGCTCATGGTCGCCTGCTGACCAACGCGGAAACAAACAGCGTGAAAAAAGAGTACATCGACAAGCTGATGGAATTGCGTGAAGCAGAGGCAAAAAAAGCCCGCCAGTTGAAGAAAAAGCAGGCTTATAAACCGGACACGGAAGCGTCGTTTTCCTGGTCGGCGAGCACGCCGACACGCGGCAGACGTTAACGCCCTTTCTTCTTGCGTCCCGGCGAAGTAAAACGTTTACCGTTTGACGCCGGACGCGCTTTCTCGCTGCTCTTGCCGGGTGAGACGACCGGACGTTTCACTGCCGCCGTTTTCGGTTTTGCCTTCGCTTTCGGCTTCGCTTCTGAGCTGGAATTCTCAATCAGTTTGAACAGGTCGATCAGCTCGTCATCGGTCAAATCGCGCCATTCGCCCAGCGGGATGCCGGTAAGACTGACGTTCATGATGCGCGTGCGCTCAAGTTTTGTGACTTCGAATCCAAAGTGTTCGCACATGCGGCGGATCTGGCGGTTTAGCCCCTGAATCAGGGTGATACGGAACGAGAACGGGGCTTCTTTCTTCACTTTACACTTCTTCGTGACCGTCCCCAGAATCGGCACGCCCGCGCCCATGCCGCGAATAAATTCGTCGGTAACGGGTTTGTTCACCGTCACCACATACTCTTTCTCGTGATCGTTCCCGGCGCGCAGGATTTTGTTCACCAGATCGCCGTGGTTGGTGAGGAAAATCAGCCCCTGTGAGTCTTTGTCCAGACGGCCAATCGGGAACACGCGCTTGCTGTGGTTCACGAAATCAACGATGTTGTCTTTTTCGCTGTCTTCGGTCGTGCTGACGATCCCCACCGGCTTATTCAGCGCGATGAAAACCAGATCTTCCGCCTCGCGCGGCTCAATCAACTGTCCGTTTACCTTCACCACATCGCCGGGCGACACCTGATCGCCAATCCCGGCGCGTTTGCCGTTAATAAAAACGTTTCCCTGTTCGATGTAGCGATCGGCTTCGCGGCGCGAGCAGATCCCGCTCTCGCTGATGTATTTGTTTAGTCGGGTTGATGAGTCTGGCAGCATAAATTCTCCTTTAAAGGCGAAATATACCTTACCTGCCGCGGGAGGAAAAACGGGTTTGTGGGTTGCGCCAGCTGTTTTGTGCGCGGGGATAGAAGAGAGAGAATTGGCTGCTTGAAAAAGTCATTTTTTGCACCCACAATGTACCCACAAATGAATGGAGAGTGACATGCAAACCAGTATCAAAATGCGTATTTCTGAAGAATTAAAAGATGAAGCGACTCAGATTCTGCGCGACTGTGGATTGACCGTCAGCAGCGCCGTTCGTCTTTTTCTTGAGCAGGTAGTAAGCCACCAGGGGATACCCTTTGAGGTCAAACGTCCCTCTGCAAAAATGAAAATCGCCTTGCAGGAAGCAACAGCGATTGAAGCAAAAGCCAGCCCCCGCTTTAACTCGGCGGAAGACATGTTCAAAGGACTGAATAGCGATGACGGAAAAGAGAAGTAAACAACCCCGCCGCGTTGAATATACTCGAACGTTCGAAAAATCCTGGAAGCGTTATAACAACGCAGGCAGGCATGATATGCATAAAGCCGCTGAAATTATGATGCTTATTTTCAGCGGCCGCCTGCTACCTGCCGAATATCTGGATCATGAATTGAAGGGCCCCGAATGGGCTGGTGCCAGGGAGCTACATATCGGTGGTGATTTTTTGCTGGTGTACCGGGTGGATGAAGCGCAAAACCTGGTTACGTTCATTGACATCGGTACCCATAGCGAACTTTTCGGGTAAGACTGTCTTAACCTGGCGGCCTGAATTCCACTCAAGAATTCAGGCACAGGGCTTAATACTCGTCCCGCTCGTCGTCTTCATCCGGCTGCGCCATCACGCTGTAGGCCACCGCGCAGAACAGCGAGTTGAGGCGTTTCATATCCCCCAGCAGGCCCAAATGCAGCGAACTGGTTTCGATGCTTTGCACGTTTTGTTGATGCAGCCGGTCAACGTGCGCATGGGAATAGCGGCGAGTGAGGATGCGGAAGCGATGCTTGTTACGTCGCAGACGGCGGGCGCTGGGGACGTCGCCTGAGAAGAAAACGGACATCGCCAGTTGCAGGTTGCTGAGCAGTTGATCGAGCAGACCGTCCAGTTCGTTAATCCCGGCAAGGGAGAAGGCGCGGCGGGCGGAGAGCGATTTATCGGCGATTTCACTGCCCATCCGCTCGACGATATCGGATGCCTGTTCGAGGTTCAGCGACATCTCAATGATCTCCGCCCAGCGGCGCGACTCCTCTTCCGCCAGTTCGTCTTTCGGCATCCGCGCCAGGTAGAGCTTAATGGCGGTGTAGAGCACGTTAATGTCATCGGCGGTTTTACGCAGTTCTTTCTCCTGGCGCGGTTCGCCGTGCATCACCTCTTTGAGATTAACCAGCATCAGCTCCATCGCATCGCCCATGCGCAGCGTTTCGCGGGCGGCGTTAGCCAGCGCCAGTGCAGGCGTGTCGAGGGCGGAGGTATCGAGATGTCTGGGCTTCAGGCGCGCGTCCAGTTCCGGTTCGTCGCGGATAATACGCTTACAAAAAGCCGCCATCGGTTCGGCAAAAGGCACCATCACCAGGCAGCGGATCAGGTTGTAGAAAACATGGAAATAGATAACCAGTTCGGACTCTTTAAGCGGCAGGCGATCCATCATCTCCGCGAGGATATGAATGAAAGGCAGAATGGCGAGACTGCCCACCAGCTTGAACAGCAGACTGCCCATCGCCACGCGACGCGCAGCGGCATTGGCCGCGCTGTTGTTAAGCACCGCCAGCAGGCCCGATCCCAGGTTTGCGCCGATCACCAGACAGAGCGCTACCGGGAAGGCAATGACTCCCGCCGCCGTCAGCGTCGCGGTCAGCAGCACGGCCGCCAGGCTGGAATAGGTGATGATGGCAAATACGGCCCCGATCAGCGCATCGAGCAGCAGGTCGCCGGTCAGTGAGGCAAAAATCACCTGTACGCCGCTGGCCTGGGTGATAGGCGTGACCGCCTGCACGATAAGCTCCAGCGCCAGCAGGATCAGTCCGAGACCAATCCCCACCCGCCCAAGTTGCCCGGCGCGCGTCTGTTTGCGGCCAAGGAAGAAGATGACGCCAATAAAAATCAGCAGCGGTGAAAGCCAGGAGAGATCGAAAGTCAGGATACGCGCCATCAGCGCGGTACCAACGTCGGCACCGAGGACGATCACTAACGCGGGTGCCAGGGCGACCAGATCCTGCGCCACGAACGAGGTCACCAGCATGGTGGTGGCGTTACTGCTTTGTACCAGCGCGGTGACGCCAATGCCCGCGCAGAAGGCGAGCGGTTTTTTTTCAACGCTACGGCTGAGCACCGTGCGCAGGCGCGCGCCAAAGACGCGCATGACCCCGGTGCGCACAATGTGTGTGCCCCAGACCAGTAATGCAACGGCAGAAAGCAGGTGTAAAAGCGTTAACACAGCGTGGTTGCCTCCTTGTTGTTATGGGGGATTTTCCCCTCGCCCCGGCCCTCTCCCTCAGGGAGAGGGGGAAAGGCGAGCCCGTGCTCAATATGTTCCCTCTCCCCGAGCCAGAGGGGAAAGGCGAGTCCGCACTCGATCTGTCCCCTCTCCCTGAGGGAGAGGGTTAGGGTGAGGGTTCCTTACCGCTAAGTATAAGGTCTGAAACGCAATAAAGAATCAGGGCACCCGAAGGTGCCCTGATAATTATTAAACAAATATGACAGGGATTAATCCGCGTCGTACCCCAGATTTGGCGCGAGCCAGCGTTCGACTTCGCTGACGCTCATGCCTTTTCGCAGGGCGTAATCCTCAATCTGGTCGCGCTGAAGCTGTGCCACGGCGAAGTATTTGCTGTCGGGATGGCTGAAGTACCAGCCCGATACCGAGGCACCGGGCCACATGGCGAACGACTCGGTGAGCTTCATGCCGGTGTGGGCCTCCACATCCAGTAGTTTCCAGATGGTGCCCTTCTCAGTGTGCTCCGGGCAGGCCGGGTAGCCGGGCGCGGGGCGAATTCCCTGATAATTCTCGCGGATCAGCTCTTCGTTGCTGAGATTCTCGTTCGGCGCGTAGCCCCAGTACACTTTACGCACGCGCTCGTGCAGGTATTCCGCAAAAGCCTCGGCGAGACGGTCGGCGATGGCTTTCACCATGATCTTGTTGTAATCATCGTGCTGCGCGTCGTAGGCCTCCGCCAGCGCGTCCTCTTCCAGACCACCGGTCACGGCGAACGCGCCGATGTAATCCTCTTTGCCGCTCAGTTTTGGCGCGACAAAATCCGCGAGGCAGTAGTTGGCAAAACCCACTTTCTCGGTTTGCTGACGCAGATGACGCGCCACCGTCAGCACCTGCGTGCGCGAGGCATCGCGATAAATTTCCACATCATCGCCCACGCGGTTTGCCGGGAACAGGCCCACCACGCCGCGCGGATTGAGCGCTTTTTTCTCGCTCAGCATGTCGAGCATGTCGTTGGCGTCTTTAAACAGCCGCTGCGCCTCCTCACCGACGATTTCATCTTCAAGAATGCGCGGATATTTGCCCGCCAGCGACCAGGTCATAAAGAACGGCGTCCAGTCGATGTAGTTACGCAGCGTCTCGATACTGGCCGTGACTTCCTGCACCCCGAGGCGGTGCGCCACAGGCGGGGTGTAGCTTTCCCAGTCAAACGCCAGATCGTTGTCACGCGCCGCCTGTAACGTCACCGGCGGCGTGCGCGGTTTTTTACGCGCGTGCTGAATGCGCACGGTTTCGTACTCTTTGCGGGTGCGGGCGACGAAATCATCATGCTGCGTGGCGGAAAGCAGCGACGACACCACGCCCACCGTGCGCGAGGCGTTTTGCACGTATACCGTTGGGCCGCTGTAGTTCTGCTCGATTTTCACCGCCGTGTGCGCTTTCGAGGTGGTCGCGCCGCCAATCAGCAGCGGAATGGTAAAGCCCTGGCGCTCCATCTCTTTGGCCACGTTGACCATTTCATCAAGCGATGGGGTGATCAGCCCGGAAAGGCCAATCAGATCGGCGTTTACTTCGCGCGCGGTTTTGAGGATTTTCTCCGTTGGCACCATCACGCCCAAATCGACAATTTCATAGTTGTTGCACTGCAACACCACGCCGACGATGTTTTTGCCGATGTCATGCACATCGCCTTTCACCGTGGCGATCACCATTTTGCCGTTGGTCTGCCCTTTCTCTTTGCTGGCTTCGATATACGGCTCAAGGTAGGCCACCGCCTGCTTCATCACGCGGGCGGATTTCACCACCTGCGGCAGGAACATTTTCCCTTCACCAAACAGATCGCCGACCACGTTCATGCCGTCCATCAGCGGACCTTCGATGACCTGAATCGGGCGCTCCGCCTGCTGGCGGGCTTCTTCGGTATCCAGTTCGATAAACTCGGTAATGCCTTTTACCAGTGAGTATTCGAGGCGTTTGCGCACGTCCCAGTTGCGCCATTCGGCAAGCTGAGCGTTGGCAGCGTCGTCGCTTTTGCTACCGCGATACTTTTCAGCCAGATCGAGCAGGCGCTCGGTGCCGTCGTCGCGGCGGTTGAGGATGACATCTTCCACCGCGTCACGCAGTTCGGCAGGCAGGTCGTCGTAAATCGCCAGTTGTCCGGCGTTGACGATGCCCATGTCCATGCCGTTGCGGATGGCGTAATAGAGGAACACGGCGTGGATCGCTTCACGCACCGGGTCGTTGCCACGGAACGAGAACGACACGTTCGACACGCCGCCGGAAATCATCGCGTGCGGCAGTTCGCGTTTAATGTCTTCACACGCGCCGATAAAGTCCTGCGCGTAGTTGTTGTGCTCATCAATGCCCGTCGCCACAGCGAAAATGTTCGGGTCAAAAATGATATCTTCCGGCGGGAAGCCGACCTCTTCGGTCAGGATTTTGTAGGCGCGGCGGCAGATCTCGATTTTACGCTCGCGGGTGTCGGCCTGACCCACTTCGTCAAAGGCCATCACCACCATGGCCGCACCGTAGCGGCGCACCAGTCTGGCGTGATGCGTGAACGCCTCAACGCCCTCTTTCATCGAGATGGAGTTAACGATGCCTTTGCCCTGAATGCACTTCAGGCCTTTTTCGATGACCTCCCATTTGGAGGAGTCGATCATGATCGGCACGCGGGCGATGTCCGGTTCCCCGGCAATCAGGTTGAGGAAACGCACCATCGCCGCTTCCGCGTCGAGCATCCCTTCATCCATGTTGATATCAATGATTTGCGCGCCGCTTTCCACCTGCTGCAACGCCACTTCCAGCGCTTCGTTGTATTTTTCTTCTTTGATCAGGCGTTTGAATTTGGCGGAACCGGTGACGTTAGTACGCTCGCCGACGTTCACAAACAGGCTGTCTGCGCCGATGTTCAGCGGCTCCAGCCCGGCAAGACGGCAGGCTACCGGCAGATCCGGTAAGGCACGTGGCGGCAGGCCTTCCACAGCGCGGCACATTGCCGCAATGTGTTCCGGCGTGGTGCCGCAGCAGCCACCGACGATATTTAAAAAGCCCGCCTGCGCCCATTCACCGATTTGCGCGGCCATGGTGTCGGCGTCAAGATCGTATTCGCCAAAGGCGTTCGGCAGCCCGGCGTTCGGGTGCGCGGTGACGTAGCATTCCGCGATGCGGGAGAGTTCCTGCACGTACTGGCGCAGTTCGTCCGGGCCGAGGGCGCAGTTCAGGCCGAAGGTCAGCGCGTCGGCGTGACGCAGCGAGTTGTAAAACGCTTCGGTGGTTTGCCCGGAGAGCGTACGCCCGGAGGCATCGGTGATGGTGCCGGAAATCATGATCGGCAGTTCAGTGCCCAGCGCGTCGAACTCCTCTTTCACCGCGAAAATCGCGGCTTTGGCGTTGAGGGTGTCGAACACGGTTTCGATCAGAATCAGATCGCTGCCGCCTTCCACCAGCGCGCGGGTCGATTCACGGTAGGCCGCCACCAGCTCATCAAAGGTGACGTTGCGGTAAGCCGGGTCGTTGACGTCCGGGGAAATCGACGCGGTGCGGTTGGTCGGGCCAAGCACGCCCGCCACATAGCGCGGTTTGTCCGGGGTGCGGGCGGTCCACTCGTCGGCGCAGGCGCGGGCCAGTTTTGCCGCAGCAAAGTTGATTTCCGCCGACAGGGATTCCATCTGGTAATCCGCCATCGCAATCGTCGTGGAGTTAAAGGTGTTGGTTTCAATGATGTCCGCACCCGCCTCAAAATAGGCGTTGTGGATCGCGGCGATCGTTTCAGGCTTGCTTAACACCAGCAGATCATTGTTACCTTTCAGATCGCAGGGCCAGTCGGCGAAGCGCTCGCCGCGAAAATCCTGCTCACTGAGGCGATAGCCCTGGATCATGGTGCCCATGCCCCCGTCCAGAACCAGAATGCGTTTTTTTAACTGCTGATGCAGTTGTTCAACTTTGCTACTCACGAGTGCTCCCACGACGCTCAACCAGGCCCACAAGGCCAGCGGTCCATACTGTCATAAACCGCACAGGTGGAAAAGAGAACAGCGCTGAACATGAGACATGTTCACTTCGACTCATCCGATCAGTCACGGGATGGTTGCATTATAATCAAATGAAACGAAAATGATTTCCACGATACAGAAAAAGGAGTCTGCCATGGTTGCCACCGTTCCCGCGAAACGCGGAAGAAAACCCGCGTCAACAAGCGCGGCAGCACAGCCCACCGGGCAGGTGCAGTCATTAACGCGCGGCCTGAAGCTACTGGAGTGGATCGCGGAATCCCACGGCAGCGTGGCGCTGACGGAACTGGCGCAACAGGCGGGCCTGCCGAATTCCACCACGCATCGTTTGCTGACCACCATGCAACAACTGGGGTTTGTCCGTCAGGTGGGCGAACTCGGGCACTGGGCCGTGGGCGCACATGCGTTTATGGTCGGCAGTAGCTTTTTACAGAGCCGCAATTTGCTGGCGATTGTGCACCCGATTCTGCGCAAACTGATGGAAGATTCCGGCGAGACGGTCAATCTGGCGGTGCTCGACCCGGCCGATCACCAGGCGATTATTATCGACCAGGTGCAGTGTACACAGTTGATGCGTATGTCCGCGCCGATTGGCGGCAAGCTGCCGATGCATGCGTCCGGCGCGGGGAAGGCGTTTTTGTCACAGCTTAGCGAGGAGCAGGTGACCGGCTTGCTGCATCGCCAGGGGCTGCATGTGTATACGCACGCGACGCTGGTGTCGCCGGTGCATCTGAAAGATGACCTCGCCCAGACGCGCAAGCGCGGTTATTCGTTTGATGATGAAGAACACGCGCTCGGCCTGCGCTGCGTGGCGGCCTGTATTTATGACGAGCACCGCACGCCTTTTGCGGCGATCTCCATTTCCGGGCCGATTTCGCGCATTACCGACGACCGCGTGACGGAGCTGGGTGCGCTGGTGATTAAAGCGGCGAAGGAAGTGACGCTGGCGTATGGCGGGGTACGCTGAACCGCATTCCCCCTCACCCCGGCCCTCTCCCGATGGGAGAGGGAGAAAAACAGCCCCCACTCATCCGCCTGGAGAGGGCATTAACTTTCCCTCTCCCCTGGGGAGAGGGTTAGGGTGAGGGGATCACGAACGCAGAAACGCTGACGGCGGCGGTAGGCGTAGACATCTTCCACATAGCCCTCTTTGATGCGTGTTTGTAGCGCGCGCCAGTAATCGGCGCGAAAGAGATCCGCGTGCATCTCCTCGAACAGTGGCCCGATGCGCGGATCGGCGCACAGCCAGTGGCGGAACTCTTCCGGGAAGACATCGCCGGGCGAGACGCTGTACCACGGCTCGGCGCTCAGTTCGTCCTCCGGGTAGCGCGCCTGCGGGATGTCGCGGAAATTCACCTCGGTCATGTAGCAAATCTCATCGTAATCGTAAAACACCACCCGCCCGTGGCGCGTGACGCCGAAATTTTTAAACAGCATGTCGCCGGGGAAGATATTGGCCGCGGCCAACTGGCGGATGGCGTTGCCGTATTCTTCAATGGCGTCGCGCAGTTGCGCACCTTCCACCTGCTCCAGCCAGAGATTAAGCGGCACCATCCGCCGCTCAATATAGAGATGGCTGATGGAGATTTGATCCCCCAGATCGGTGATCTTGCCGCTCGCCTCCTGCATTAACAGCGTCATCAGCGCCGGTTCGATGCGCTGTTTTTCCAGCACAAAGTTTTCAAATTCCTGGGTGTCGGCCATGCGCCCGACGCGATCGTGCTCTTTCACCAGTTGATAGCAGGCGCGCACGTGGGCGGCACTCATCTCTTTTTGCGGGGCGAAGCGATCTTTAATGACCTTAAATACCCGGTCGAAGCCCGGCAGTGTAAACACCAGCATCACCATGCCGCGAATGCCGGGCGCTTCAACAAACTGTTCGTCGCTGGCGCTAATGTAGTTGAGGTATTCACGGAAACTCTCGGTTTTGCCGTGCTTCTGACAGCCAATCGCCATATAGAGTTCGGCGGTGGTTTTACCCGGCAGGATTTCGCGCAGCCACTCCACCAGCGCGGCGGGGAACGGGGCGTACACCATAAAATAGGAGCGGGCGAAGCCGAAAACGATGCTGGCTTCGGCGCTGGTGGTCAGACAGGTATCAACAAACAGTTCGCCGTCATCGGTGCGGTGAATGGGTAATAAAAAGGGGACGGTGGCATCCGCCAGAATGAGTTTACCCACCAGCCAGGCGGCTTTATTACGGTAAAACAGCTCGTTGGCGACCTGTAAATGGGCGTGTCTGAGCGCCTCCTGGCCGAAGGTTTTCAGCAGGTGCTCAAGGATATAACGCACGTCGCGGCAAATATTTTGCCAGGGCAGGCGCAGCGGTAAATCGCCAAGCACCTGATGCAGCAACGTCTCCCATCCATTGCCGGCAAAAAAGTTTTTGGCCAGCGGACGGGAAAGGGTGCGGAAGCGGCGCTCAGGCTGAGAGCTGAAGACAAACAGTCGATCCGGCGTGAGCGAGCGATGATCGAACAGGCGGCAGTAAACTGAGTTGAAAAAACTTTCGGCGATTTCAAAACGCGGATAGTCGGGCAGCAACTGCATGTAATGCTCTTTGACGCGCAGAAGGAGATCGGCGTCGGGGCTGTGGTTATCGGTGATGCAGCGCAGTTGCTCGACGACCAGCCCGACGTGATGATCGTAAAGATGGATGCGGCTTTTCATCGCCTGCTGCACGGCGTGCCAGTCCGCCTGCTCAAAGCGTTGCTGGGCACCGGCGGTAATTTCCAGAAAACGCCCATACTGCGCGTCGAAGCCCTGCAGGATGGTTTGTGCGATTAACAGTTCCAGGTTACGCGTCATTGTGATCTCCTTTTCCCCTCACCCCGGCCCTCTCCCGTGGGGAGAGGGTGAAAAGCGCGTCCCCTCTTCCCGGAAAGGGAGCAATCTATTCCCTCTCCCTCAGGGAGAGGGTGAAAGGAGAAAACTCAGAACTGTTGTTCTTCCGTGGAACCCGTCAGCGCCGTCACTGACGAGACGCCGCCCTGAATAATCGTCGTCACTTTATCGAAGTACCCTGTCCCCACTTCCTGCTGGTGGGAGACAAAGGTGTAACCTTCTTTGGCGGCGGCGAATTCCGGCTGCTGGACTTTCTCCACGTAGTGACGCATCCCCTCGCCCTGAGCGTAGGCGTGGGCCAGGTCAAACATGTTGAACCACATGCTGTGAATACCCGCGAGCGTGATGAACTGGTATTTGTAGCCCATCTCCGACAACTGCTGCTGGAAGCTGGCGATGGTTTTATCATCGAGGTTTTTCTGCCAGTTAAACGACGGCGAGCAGTTGTAAGCCAGCAGTTTGCCGGGGTATTTCGCGTGAATGGCTTCGGCAAAACGACGCGCCAGTTCAAGGTCCGGGGTCGAAGTTTCGCACCACACCAGATCGGCATACGGCGCGTAAGCCAGGCCCCGGCTGATCGCCTGCTCGATGCCCGCGCGAGTCCGGTAGAAACCTTCGCTGGTGCGTTCGCCGGTAATAAATTCCCGATCGTATTCGTCACAGTCGGACGTGATGAGATCGGCGGCATCGGCATCGGTACGGGCGATTAACAGCGTCGGTACGCCCATGACATCGGCAGCCAGGCGCGCGGCGACCAGTTTCTGAATCGCTTCCTGCGTCGGCACCAGCACTTTGCCGCCCATGTGACCGCATTTTTTCACCGAGGCGAGCTGATCTTCAAAATGCACCGCTGCCGCGCCCGCTTCGATCATCGATTTCATCAGTTCGAATGCATTCAGCACCCCGCCAAACCCGGCTTCTGCATCGGCAACGATCGGCAGGAAGTAATCCACGTAGCGCGGATCGTTCGGCTCAATGCCCGCTGACCACTGGATCTGATCCGCGCGGCGGAAGGTGTTGTTGATCCGATCCACCACCGAGGGCACCGAATTCGCTGGATAGAGGGATTGATCCGGGTACATGCTCGACGCCAGGTTCGCGTCGGCGGCAACCTGCCAGCCGGAAAGATACACCGCTTCGATCCCCGCTTTCGCCTGCTGCAACGCCTGCCCGCCGGTCAGCGCGCCGAGGCTGTTGATGTAGCCTTTTTTCGCGTCGCCATGCAGCAGACGCCACAATTTGGCCGCGCCCAGTTGCGCCAGCGTGCATTCCGGGTTCACCGATCCGCGCAGTTTCACCACCTCTTCGGCACTGTACGGGCGGGTGATGCCTTCCCAGCGCGGGTTTGTCCATTCTTGTTGTAATTGTTCGATTTGTTGGGTACGGGTTTTCATGGCAGATGCTCCTTATTGTTATCGGGTGAGTTACGCAAGCAGGCGGTAGCCGGGCAGCGTCAGGAAATCGATCAGCTCGTCGGAGGTGGTAATTTGCTCCATCAAGCGTGCGGCATCGTCAAAACGACCGCTGCTAAAGCGGTGTTCGCCCAGCTCGTCCTGGATCACCCTCATTTCTTCGCCAAGCATCTGGCGGAACAGCGCTTTGGTGACCGGCGTGCCATCGCTCAGCGTCTTTTCGTGATGGATCCACTGCCAGATCGAGGTGCGCGAGATCTCCGCCGTCGCCGCATCTTCCATCAGGCCGTAAATCGGCACGCAGCCATTGCCGGAGATCCACGCTTCGATGTACTGCACCGCGACACGAATGTTCGCGCGCATCCCCTCTTCGGTACGCTCGCCATCACAGGGAGCCAGCAAGTGTTCTGCGGTGATAGGGGCGTCCTCTTCGCGGGTTACGGAGAGCTGGTTTTGCCTGTCGCCAAGGGCGGCGTTGAAAATATCCATGACCGTATCGCCCAGCCCTGGATGCGCAATCCAGGTGCCGTCGTGACCGTTCTTCGCTTCCAGCTCTTTGTCAGCTTTTACTTTGTTGAGCACCCAGTTATTGCGCTCGCTCTCTTTGCTTGGGATAAATGCCGCCATGCCGCCCATGGCAAATGCGCCCCGGCGATGACAGGTTTTAATCAGCAGGCGCGAGTAAGCGTTAAGAAAAGGTTTGTCCATCGTCACGACCTGGCGATCCGGCAGCACGCGGTCCGGGTAGTTTTTCAGCGTTTTGATGTAGCTGAAAATGTAATCCCAGCGGCCACAGTTGAGTCCGACGATGTGGTCGCGCAGCGCGTGGAGGATCTCGTCCATCTGGAAGACCGCAGGCAGGGTTTCAATCAGCAGCGTGGCTTTGATGGTGCCGCGTGGCAGGTTGAAGCGGTCTTCGGTGTAGCTGAATACCTCGCTCCACCAGGCGGCTTCCTGCCAGGCCTGTATTTTCGGCAGGTAAAAATAGGGGCCGCTGCCTTTGGCGAGCAGATTTTTGTGGTTATGGAAGAAGTAGAGCGCGAAGTCAAACAGGCTGCCGGGGATGGCCTCATTGCGCCAGGTGACGTGTTTTTCCGGCAAATGCAGGCCACGCACACGGCAAATCAGTACCGCCGGATCGGGTTTAAGCTGGTAGATTTTTCCGGCTTCATTGGTGTAGCTGATGGTACCGTTCACCGCGTCACGCAGGTTGATTTGCCCGTCGATGACTTTGTGCCAGTTGGGGGCCAGCGAATCCTCAAAATCCGCCATGAAAACTTTCACATTGGCGTTGAGGGCGTTAATCACCATTTTGCGCTCAACCGGGCCGGTGATTTCTACCCGACGATCCTGTAAGTCGCGCGGAATACCGCGGATTTGCCAGTTACCTTCACGAATGGAAGCGGTTTCCGAAATGAAATCCGGCAGCGTGCCGTTATCAATATCCTGCTGTTGCTGGATGCGGGCCGCCAGTAGTTTGTTGCGTTTTGGCGTAAAGCGCGCGACCAGCTCGCTGAGAAACTGAACGGCGTCTGGCGTCAGAATTTGCTTCTCCTGCTCGCCAAAGGGCTGGCTGAAGGCCAGTTCTTCGGTTGTCGTTGCCTGTTGCGTCATGCGTGGCTCCTCGTCGTTGATCAGAAAAAATCCCCCTATCGCGAACGAAAGCAGAATTGTGCAGTTTTCGTTCAGCACAATTAAGACTACTCAATAAAAAACTAAAATCAAAAACAATTTCCATTTTAAATTTAATATACATTTAACCTATTGATAACAGTGAGAATAAAGTTTGTACAAAGCATGAAGTGGTTTTCAGAAATAAAAAAAGCACCCGAAGGTGCTTTTATGAAGGCTGAAACGCTTAATCCAGTGTGGGATTCATATGGCGCAGATCGAACGGTGTGATCTGGTAAACGTAATAGTTGAGCCAGTTGGTAAACAACAGGTTGCCATGGCTGCGCCAGCTGGCGCGCGGCGTTTTCGCAGGATCATTGCCGGGGAAATAGTTGTACGGCACGTCCGGATCCAGTCCTGCCTCTACGTCACGAAAATACTCGCCTGCCAGCGTGTCGGCGTCGTACTCAGGATGGCCTGTCACAAAGGCAATGCGTTTGTCTTTGCTGGCAAAGAGATAGGCGTCGCCATCATCGGTTTCAGCGAGGATCTCTAAGTCGGTGTAATCGCGGATAAGGGCTGCCGGGAAATCAGCAAAGCGCGAGTGCGGGGCAAGAAAAGAGTCATCAAAACCGCGCGTCAACAGCGCATGTTCGTGAGTGATGTGGTGTTCATATACGCCGGAGAGCTTTTCTTTGCGGGTTTGCTTGGGGATGCCATACAGGATATTGAGCGCGGCCTGCACCGCCCAACAGACAAACAGCGTCGAGGTCACGTGATCTTTGGCCCACTCTAAAACCTGTTTGATCTGCGGCCAGTAGGCAACATCATTAAATTCTACCAGGCCCAGCGGCGCGCCGGTGACGATCAGGCCATCGAAGTTATCGTGACAGATCTCATCAAAGTTACAGTAGAAATTATTCAGGTGTTCAGCGGGCGTGTTGCGTGATTCACGCGCGTCGATACGCAGTAGCTGAATGTCTACCTGCAACGGCGAGTTGGAAAGCAGGCGCAGAAACTGGTTTTCCGTTTCGATTTTCTTGGGCATCAGGTTGAGGATCAGCACCTTCAGAGGGCGGATTTCCTGACCTGTTGCGCGCGATGTCGTCATGACAAAGACATTTTCATCGCGTAAGAAATTGACGGCTGGTAGCTCGTCCTGCACCCGAATCGGCATAACCTTATATCCTCACAGCATACGTTTAAACGTTTAGACATCCAGATAGCTGACAATAACCAGGAATGGGCTAAATGTCGAGCCTGCATGTGGTGTGTGAGAAAGTTTCAAGAAGTGCCGTCAGCCATACTTTTCCTGATGCGCTTTTTTACGTCGCAAATAATCGTCGTCGGCGCGTAATTTATCCCACCATTTTTTGAAGATAGCGGCAGCTTCGGCCTTAACGGGATCATTTTGTCGGGGAAGAACGTTTTTGTCGGGATCATATTTTCGCCCGCCTGGATGATTGGCGTACCGTCTGGCGCGTGTATAGCCCATCTGGATGAACTTACGGGCCATATCCATGCCGACAAAATCATCCTGCTGACGGTATTCTTCGAATTTATCGTAGATTTGTTGGGCTGAAACAGCGGCAATTTCAGGGTTTTTGAAGCGCCAGAGGGGAAGAATTTCGCTTTTATAGGGTTCGACAAGCAGGACGCCTTGCTCGCCGCGACCGACCTGATAAAGCTCAGGGTGCTGGCGAAAATCGAGGTTTTTAAAATCCTGCTGATAGTTGAAAGGCGGATTTGGCAAAGGTGACCTCATCGTTAAGGGCTGATGATGATCATTGTAGGCGGGATCGGGGGTGCGCGCTGCCCGCCGGCGTCTGACGCGCAGAAACGCAAAAAGGCCATCCTTCCGGATGGCCTCTTCACTTGATTGATGCCTGGCAGTTCCCTACTCTCGCATGGGGAGACC
>NZ_FOYH01000003.1 GCF_900116015.1 Enterobacter sp. kpr-6 | reverse complement strand
GTGTGGGGCGTGGGCAGACGCATCGCGAAAAAGCTGGAAGCCATGGGCATAACAAAAGCGCTTCAACTTGCCGACACAGATATCCGCTTTATCAGGAAACACTTTAACGTGGTGCTGGAGCGCACCGTGCGGGAGCTGCGCGGCGAATCTTGCCTTGAGCTCGAGGAGTTCGCTCCAGCCAAGCAGGAAATCGTCAGCAGCCGTAGTTTCGGTGAGCGCATTACTGATTACGACGAGATGCGCCAGGCAATATGCAGTTATGCAGCGCGGGCGGCGGAAAAGCTGCGCAGCGAACATCAGTACTGCCGTTACATTTCAGTTTTTGTGAAGACCTCGCCCTTTGCATTAAAAGAGCAGTATTACGGCAACCAGGCTGGCACGAAACTGCTCACGCCAACGCAGGACACCCGCGACATTATCGCGGCCGCAACGCGATGTCTGGATGCGATATGGCGCGATGGTCATCGCTATCAGAAAGCGGGGATTATGTTGGGGGACTTCTTCAGCCAGGGTGTAGCCCAGCTCAATCTGTTTGACGATTATGCGCCGAGAGCGGGCAGTGATGCGCTGATGACGTTAATGGACAAGTTGAATAAGCAGGGGAAGGGCACGTTGTATTTTGCGGGGCAGGGTGTGCAGCAGACGTGGCAGATGAAAAGGGAAATGCTGTCTCCATGCTATACAACGAGATGGACGGATTTGCCGGTTGTACGTGCCAATTGACCATTTAGAAAAGTTCACCATCTGTCCGTATAGCTTGAATCGGCCCTTTTTAGGAGGGCCAACGGCTTCTATGATCGAAGAGCGGACAAAGTAGCAGAGGGAAAGCATCAATGTTAATGTCCGGAAAGTTCATGTTAAAACTCTGTATGACATTTTTCATCGACGATTAAAAAGGGCTCTTAATGGCTACTGTTGAGGTATTAAAAGTAAAGTATCCAGGCGCAGATGCCTGGCAAATGGGAGACAGCCCGGAACTGGCCAGCGAGCTTGCGGACCTGATTAAAAAAGGGATTAAAACGGCCTCCTGCGGATCCTTTGCCTCTTACCAGCAAGAAAAGTCTGCCCCGAGGATTGGAAGCTATAACATTATCCTTGATGGCCTGAATGCCCCGGTCTGCGTGACCCGGCTGGTTTCAATGCGACTGGTGCGTTTTTGTGATGTGACTGAGGAGTTTGCCCGCAAAGAAGGTGAAGGCGATTTAAGCCTTCAATACTGGCGAAATGAGCATCAGCGATTTTTTACCCGCGAAGGTCATTTTTCTAAAGATATGGAGTTGATCGCAGAAGAATTTGAAGTGGTTGAAGTGCTGTAAGACGAGAGAGTCCGGCTGGCGTCTGCTGCTATTAATAACAATGTCCGCTCCTGGCACACAGCGGACATTCAAATGAAAACCGATTGCATCAAGTGAGTAGCTTTTACACGCCGACAGAAAAAGTTAATAAGAAATTGCGAAGATGCTCAACATGCCGGAAAAAAATAAAAAAAAAACCGGCGCAGCGGCCGGATCTTTATAAGAGCAAGTGGCTTAATCAGCCCAGCCTGATTTTGTGTTGAGTGCCGATTCTGCCATTGTGTATTTCTGAACAGTATCGTTTTTGAAGAGAATGGTCAGTTCCTTCTTCGTGCCGTTGGTCCCATTGTGGAAAAGGCCATAGAACGGAATGAAACTAGTTCCATTTACTTTCACTTTCGCGAAGGAATATTTCCAAATCTCATTGCCGCCATCGGTGTAAGAAACCCCATCTGGGGAGCCAAAAATCGTTTTCACTTCTGCTTTGGTAGTCTTCCCTTCCTGGATTTTGGACTGAACGCTAGTTTCAGTTTCGTTTTTGAGTTGTTGATTACCTGAAGAAGCGCATCCTGCTAAAGTTGCTGCCATAAAAGTAGCAATTACTAATTTTTTCATTTTAAGTTTCCGTTAGTTGCAATCGGAAACATCCTAACACAAAAGTAAGTACCGAGTAGATCACCTGTTATAGGGGTTGTAAAGACAATAAGAAAGACCCAGTGGCCGTAATAGAATTCATACAACATCATAGCCAACTTCTATGGTTAGGAAGGGAATCGGATAAAATAGCAGCCTTAATATGTTCACCATTGTAAGCGAACATAAGCTCTAAGTGACTGATATTTTGAAGGTGAATAAAGTTGATTAATGGCGAAAAATACGTTTAAATGATTGAAATGTTGTGCATACACGCCTGATTTAAAATCCCTCGGCTGTAAGGCTGTGCGGGTTCAAGTCCCGCTCCGGGTACCATGGGAAACCTCGAATAAAATCAATGATAAGCAGTGTCGTGTAAGCCACCTTCGGGTGGTTTTTTTATGCCTGCTATTTGCCTTTCCCCTTTTTCTTTACTATGGTGCCTTTTTCGCACCTCACCGAGGATTTACATCATGAAAACCGGCCCGCTGAACGAGAAAGAACTGGAGTGGCTCGATGACGTACTGATGAAGTACGGCCAGGAGGGGGCAATTATGGATGTCGCTGAACTGGATGGCCTGCTGACGGCGGTGCTGAGTGCGCCGATGCCTATCGAACCGAGCCAGTGGCTGGTCGCGCTGTGGGGTGGTCAGGACAAAGTGCCGCGTTGGGCGTCAGAAAAGGAAATGGAGCGTTTTATGATGCTTTCTTTCCAGCATATGGACGATATTAGCGATCGCCTGGCGGATTACCCGGAGCAGTTTGAGCCGCTGTTTGGCACCCGCACCGTGGACGAGCACGATCTGACGATTGTGGAAGAGTGGTGCTTTGGCTATCTGCGCGGTGTGGGATTAAGCGACTGGTCAACGCTGCCGGAATCGTTAAAACCTGCGCTGGCGGCCATTGAACTTCACGGCAAAGAAGAGAACTTTGAACGTGTCGAGCAGATGTCACCAGAAGCCTTTGAGGAGAGCGTCCAGGCAATTAAGCCTGCTGCGCTGGCGCTGTATGAATACTGGGCCGAAAATCAGCAGGCGCAACCTGTTGCTCAGCCTTTTACCGCCGGGGAAAAGGTAGGTCGTAACGATCCTTGCCCGTGCGGCAGCGGGAAAAAATTCAAACAGTGCTGCCTGCACTGATAATCTGTACTGCCCGGCGCGCATCACGCCGCCGGGCTATTTTGTTAGCCGACTTCCGGCAGTAATCCTGCAACAATACCGAACTGCACCGCAATAATCGCAACCCCACACAGAAATACCAGCACCAGCGCGGGCTTGCCGCCAGTTACCCGATAGCCAGACTGCGGATTGTGTTTGCGACTCTGCCAGGCCAGCAGCGAGGGGATCAGAAGCGCCAGCACAGCCAGTGCGACCCCGGCATATCCCAGCGCCATCACGAATCCACGCGGGTAAAACAGCGCAAAAGCCAGCGGCGGCAGGAAAGTCACTGCCCCGGTCTGTAAACGCCCGGATACGCTGTTGCGGCGATTAAACAGGTCGGCTAGATAATCAAACAGGCCCAGCGCTACCCCAAGAAACGACGTTGCCAGCGCCAGATCGGCAAAGAGATGGACCGCCAGTTCCACATGCGGTGACGCCACCACTTCGCGCAGCGCCTGCAACAGTCCATTCAGACCCGCATGATCCGCCAGCATCCCCACAAAGGTGGAAGAATGAATGCTGCCGAGCGTCGCCACTTGCCAGAAGATATAGGCCACCAGCGGGATCGCACTGCCGGTGATGAATATCCCGCGCAGCTTACGGATATTGCCGTTCATGTAACTGACAATACTGGGCACGCTGCCGTGGAAACCAAACGAAGTAAAAATCACCGGCAGGGCGGAAAGGGCCAGCCCTTTTTCCAGGGGGAGGGTCAGCAGGTTAACTTTCTGAACGTGCGGCATCAGCAGCGCCAGCATCACTATCAGGAAAAGCATTTTGGCGCTGAATAAGAAACGGTTAAACAGATCGACCAGCGACGTGCCGACGCACACCACACCGCCAGCAATCAGCGTAAACAGCAACACGCCCATGGCAGGCGAGAGCGACATATCCAGCCACTCGCTAAGGCTTGACGCGATTAACTCTCCGGCACCGCTCATATAGGCAGCGGTGAGGGCGTACATCAGAAACATCATGCTGAAGCCCGTCACCCACTGTCCGTAGCGGCCAAGGTAACGGCGCGCCAGCGTACCCAGCCCGGTATCGGCAGGCACATGTTGATACACTTCCAGTAACAGCAGGGCGGTGTAACACATCAATGCCCAGAGGCTAACCAGCAATACCAGGGTGACACCAAAACCGACGCCAGCGGCAGCCAGCGGCATCGCCAGCATCCCTGCGCCAATCGTGGTACCTGCCACGATAAAAACACTCCCGAGAGTCCGATTCTTCACGCTTTCCTCTGTACCCAGACCATTATTCAAAAAATTATGCGGCGCAGGGTAAGGGAAAACGTCTGTCTCGTCAAACGACCGTTACAGGCGCTGTAAATTAAATTTTACGGTTTTATGTCGGGCGAAGGGCACCCGCCCTGGGAGTGTAGGATGCTGCTTAAGAGAGGGTGTGGGAAGAGAGAAGCTGGCCGCCATATACATGGCAGCCACAGGATTAATTCTGGGTATCGAGAGTAGATAATTCTTTATCGATGAAATAAAGGCCTTCACCGCTTTTACCCGCCAGAGATAATTTATCAATGACCGATTTAAATAATTTCTCTTCTTCGTGCTGCTCAGCCACATACCATTGCAGGAAATTAAAGGTTGGATAATCCTGAGTGGTCATCGCAACGTGAGCCAGTTCGTTAATTTTCTGCGTGATTAACTGCTCATGTTCGTAGGTCGCGCGGAATAATTCATCCAGTGACGCATATTCAGCAAACGGCGAGGCAATAGTATTAATGCATGGCAGGCTGCCGGTGTCGCACAGGTAATCAAACAGACGCTGCATGTGGGTCATCTCTTCCTGTGCGTGACGGCGCAGGAAGGCCGCCGCGCCTTCAAAGCTGTTGAAGCTACACCATGCGCTCATTTGCTGATAAAGCAAGGAAGAGAAAAGCTCAAGGTTCATTTGTTCGTTTAATTTTTCAATCATTTCAGCTTTAAGCATGGCAGCTCCAGATAATAATGGCGGGTGGTTATGTTGTCGCCACTATAATTTGTTATTTAAATATTTGCAAAAGGTAAAATAAAATATTTAAGTGAGTGCGAATGGGAATAATACGCAATGATGCTTTAAATAAAATTAACTGAAATGAGAATTGTTCTTCTTATTATATAAAGCCTGCCCGTAATATTTACGCGGGCAGGCGGGATATTAATAATAAGTATTTACTGAAGGTGATAATGCGATGCCCCGGCACTGATATTGCAGCGTCACTTTTTCGTTCAGGCAAATTGAGCCACTGAATACGCTACAGGTGTAAATTGGCTGCCCGTAGGCGACCGCGTCGGAGAAACCCATTTGCTGACACTGGCGTGCAGCAGTGCCGTGGGTGGTGTAGTCGTCGTAACGTGCTTTTTGCAGTACCGCTTCGTTAAAGGTCAGTCGCACCACGCCGGTTGTCGGATTAACGTCGCTGACTTCGGGTTCTTTGGTGATGGTACAGCCGGTAAGCAGCATCAACGCGGCGACAAAAAATAGATTCTTCATAGAATCGCTCTGATTCACTTTGGATGATCTCATCCTACCGCCTGGCGTCAAACCCAATGGGCGGAATAGCCTGTTTTTGATGCCTTATTCATGGCAACGGCGGAGTTCAGTCGGCCAGGCTGTCATAAATAATGCGGAAGTTTTCGTGATGCTGACGAAACAGCGCCACCAGACGGGGATCAAAATGCTGGCCGCTGCCGTTGACGATCAAATCATAAGCGTGCTCGTGGCTGAAGCCCGGCTTGTAAACCCGCTTCTGGCGCAGGGCGTCGTAGACATCGGCAATCGCCAGGATCCGCGCCTCCAGCGGTATTCTCTCGCCGCGTAAACCTTCCGGGTAGCCGCTGCCGTCCCACTTCTCATGGTGAAAATGGATGATGTTTTCCGCAACCGTCCCCAGCCCCAGGCCCTGGATAATGCGCCAGCCTTTAACGGTGTGCAGCTTCATCTCATTGTATTCTTCCGGCGTCAGGGGGCCTTCCTTGCGTAAAATCCGCTCCGGCACGGCAATTTTCCCCACGTCATGCAGCGAGGCAAAATGGCGAATATCCCGGGTGATTTTGCGTGGCAAACGCAGTTCGCGCGCCATCAAATCACAATATTTGGCGACACGCTGAATATGGCTGCCGGTTTCATTGTCGTGGGCGCGATTCACCTTTTCCAGCGCCTCGACGATATTGCGGTTGATGTGACGATTCTGACGAATATGCCGCCACATCATCCCCAGCAAGCAGAGGCTAAAGAGGGCGGTGATCAGCAAAATGACGCTGATAATTTTCAGCGTGTTTTTCGTCAACCCGGGCGTCACCACCGGTTCAGCCTGACGCTCCAGTTGCGTGCGGTAGCTCGACAGGCGGTGAAATTGCGACAGCAAATTATGTAAAGGGTGCGTTGCTTCAACCCATGGCCCGATGTTGAAGGTCGGACGGGTGATGCCAGCCACTTTCAGCACCCCACGGAACAATTCGTTGCCCCGCAAAGACGTTTCCAGCGAGCTTAAATCACCGAGAATATAGTCCACCTGGTGAT
Source organism: Enterobacter sp. kpr-6 (assembly GCF_900116015.1). Classification (GTDB taxonomy): domain Bacteria; phylum Pseudomonadota; class Gammaproteobacteria; order Enterobacterales; family Enterobacteriaceae; genus Enterobacter_D. The sequence goes on along the minus strand of NZ_FOYH01000003.1, from coordinate 569,223 downwards.
CTTCAATCGCATCGATAAGCCGGTCGATGGAGGCCACCGTCACCACCGTCACTTCGCTGTCAAAGCGCTGACGCAGATAATGATAAGCAAAGGAGCCCGCCAGCACGCCCACGCGCTGGTGGCGGATCTGCTCTTCATCCCACAGGAACGGCTGGCCGATGCGGGTGTAATAAAGGTTATGCCAGGCGATTTTCGGCCCAATATTACCCTGTGCATGCGGGTCATCGTCTGTCGTGGAAATGTCGATTAAGCGCACCGGCCATCGTTCGCGGCGAAGGTACTCCACGTAATCGTCGATATAGTGGACTTCAATCCGCGCCTGAAGCAGCTCGCGGAGATCGTTAATAAGATCGAGGGCCGACCCGTGATAGCCGTTTTTGTCCTGCCAGATCAGCGGGGCAAAGTTTTCATTTTTTGGCAGCCAGATGTGCAGGATGTGGTGCGCCAGCCACTGTTTTTCTTCATCGCTGAGGGTGATCCGGCTGAGCAAATACTGTCGCCGGTTCTCAGACAGCGCGTTTTGCATTTTCCCGTTGCGCTGCCATTCATTGATAAGCTGATTAACATTATCGCGCATCCCCCGCAAATCCGGGCTGAAGCCAATAACCGTGGCGAGGCGCAGCGCTTTAAAAGGGTGGGAAATCTGGTAATAACGCGCGGTGGTGTCCATCTCCGTGGCGTCATTCACATAGTAATCCGCCTGATCCTCGCTGAGTATGCGGAAGGCCTCCTCGCTGGTGGTGACCATGCGTAGCTGGCGGAAAGTGAGATCGGGATAACGCTGATGAATGCGTTCCCAGGTGGCGTCATTCTGGCGGAAAATTACCCGCGTCTGATTCAGATCTTCCGGGCGGCTGGCGGATGAATTAAGACTTGCGGCGACCACTTCATTATCAAACAGGCGGGAGGAGAGCACTTTGGTGCGCGCCCGCGTCTCTGTACGGATCACACCCACATACAGCCCATGGCTGTCATGATTAAAACGTTTACTGATATCGGCACCCTGAACCGGCTGAAGCTGCAATTTATAGCCATACTTATCATTCAGGGCGTTAATGATTTGCGGATAGAGTCCCCGGTATTCACCTTTCGCATCGCGCCAGAATTCAAAGCTGTCGGCATCATAAACCCATACCGGGATACTCTCCTGCTGCGGGTTATTCGCCGCAAGCAGTCCGCCTGACCAGAGCAAAAAGGTGCTCACCACGCTGCAAAACAACAAAATTGTTAAAGGTATCTGGCAGCGTACTTTCACCACGTCTCCCACCCGTTTTAACGATATTGTCATCTTTGCAGTCTAACCAGGCCTTAACGAAGCGGAGGGATTTTTCTCCGTTTTGCGAAGAAGGCGTAACCCCGCTGTTTTTACTGAGTAAAAATGTGAGCGCCTCTGAGTTTTTTAAAACCATTTTTCACTTAATTTGAAAGAACGTTTGCTAAGTAGTAAGGTTAATCAAACGTTAGCTATTGATAGCGGGATACGCCGCAACGCCTTCAGGAGATGAAAGAATGAAAATTGCACTGATGATGGAAAACAGCCAGGCCGCTAAAAACGCCATTATCCTCAAAGAGTTGAAAACCGTTGCCGATGAGAAAAACTTCCCGGTGTTTAATGTCGGCATGAGCGACGAGAACGATCATCATCTGACCTACATCCATTTAGGGATCATGGCCAGCATTCTGCTGAATTCAAAAGCGGTGGATTTTGTGATCGCCGGCTGCGGCACCGGGCAGGGCGCGCTGATGTCACTGAACATCCATCCGGGCGTGAATTGCGGCTACTGCATCGATCCGGCGGATGCGTTCCTGTTCGCGCAGATCAACAACGGTAACGCGCTGGCACTGCCGTTCGCCAAAGGTTTTGGCTGGGGCGCTGAACTGAACGTGCGCTTTATCTTTGAAAAAGCCTTCACGGGCCGTAAAGGTGAAGGCTACCCGCCGGAGCGTAAAGAGCCGCAGGTGCGTAACGCCGGTATTCTGAACCAGGTGAAAGCCGCCGTGGTGAAAGACAACTACCTCGATACCCTGCGCGCTATCGACCCGGAACTGGTGAAAACTGCCGTGACCGGCCAGCGTTTCCAGGAATGTTTCTTTGAGAACTGCCAGGATAAAGAGATCGAAGCCTTCGTGCGTGAGATCCTCGCGTAAGCGGTCGTTTTTAAAGGGCCAGGCAGGTCATCCTTGCCTGGCTTTTTTATTTTGTTTTCTTCGACACCGCGCTGCCCGCATCTTTCGTGAGTCGTAGCGTATCGCCCATCCCAATCAGACAAATCAGCGCGATGACCACAAAGGCCAGCCGAAAGCTGATCCCCGGCAATTCACTGAGCAACAGCCAGTCGCTGACTTTCTCACCAATACGGATGCCAATCGCCCCAAGGGTAATTCCCAGCCCGACCGCGAGCTGAGTGGCGGTGCTGAACAGCGTATTCGCATAGCTCATCTGCGCCGACGGGACATCGGCAAACGCCAGTGTACTGACCCCGGTAAACTGCACCGAGCGGAAAACGCCGCCCAGATAGAGCACCAGCATAATGATCCACACCGGCGTGTCGGGCGTCAGAAAGGCGCAGGCCAGCAATGCCGCCACGTTAAGCGCCCCGTTAATCAGCAACAGCTTTTTGAATCCCAGCCAGCGGATCAGCGGCGTGGTCGCCGGTTTAATGGTGAGATTGCCGACGAAAACGGCCAGCACCAGCAGTCCGGCGTGGAAAGCATCCATGCCGAAACCCACCTGAAACATCAGTGGCAGCAAAAAGGGCACGGCACTGATCGAGGCGCGAAACAGCGAGCCGCCATACATCGTGACCCGGAACGTCGGCACCTGCATGGCGTCCAGGCGAATCATCGGCCAGCGGGTACGCTGAAAATGGCGCAGGGCATAAATCAGCGTGACAGCCCCAACCAGCAGCAGCGCCAGCGTTAACAGACCCTGCTGCTCCTGCGCGCCCAGTGACTCCATCGCATACACCAGGCTGACCATCGCAATGGCGGTAGCAAGAAAACCAGGCATATCGAAGGGGCGTCGTTCCTCTTCGCGGATGTCAGGAATAATGCGAAACGCCAGCGCAATGGCAATCAGGCCAATCGGCACATTAATGAAGAAAATCCAGCGCCAGTTCGCGTAACTGGTGATAAATCCGCCGAGGGGCGGGCCAATGATGGGCGCAACAAGCGCAGGCCAGGTGAGGGTGGCGATGGCAGTGATAAGCAGATGTTTTGGCGTGGTGCGCAATACAGCCAGCCTGCCGACGGGCACCATCAGCGCGCCGCCAACTCCCTGTAAAATGCGCATGGCGACGAACCATTCCACATTCACTGCCAGACCACAAAACACCGAGGCGAGGGTGAAAATGCCCAGAGCGGTGGCAAACACTTTACGCGCGCCGAAGCGGTCAGCGATCCAGCCGCTGGCCGGAATTAACACCGCAAGGGTAATAAGATAGGCGCTAATCCCGATGTTCAAATCGACGGCGTCAACGCCGAAGTCCTGCGCCATGTCTGGCAGGGCGGTGGCGATCACCGTCCCGTCGAGAAATTCCATAAAAAACGCCCCGGCGACTAACAGCGCGGCCGGTGATACGCCGCTTTTTTTCTCCGGGAGAGAGTTATCACTCATTTTTGGTCTGCCATTTTAAAAAAATTTTTAATATTTTACAGAAATGAACCATGCGTAAGCGTAAGATTTTTATAATATTTTTTAACAAGGTCACTAACGATTGCTCAAAATTTGTGTGATTCACGTCACAAATAAGTTGATTTTTGTGATGTAGGTCATATTATAGGCGCACAGACATATAACACCTGCATAACAAATCGCTGGAGCAAAACATGAAACTGCGCAAAATCCTGAAAAGCATCTTTGAAACCTACTGCAAAACCTTCAAAGACGTTCCTCCTGGCGCGATGTTCTAATAAAAAAACCTGCTACGGCAGGTTTTTTTATGTCTGCAATCCAGCGCTCAGGCTCCGCAATCTACCTTTTCCATCTGCTTGCCGTTACTATGGCCTCCTTTTTCTCAGGAGATCCTCATGACTCAGCCTCTAAATAGCGATCAGGAACTGGTATCCGATATCGTGGCCTGCCAGCTCGTCATCAAACAAATTCTGGATGTGATTGACGTTATCGCGCCGGTCGAAGTGCGCGAAAAGATGTCGCATCAGCTTAAGAATATTGATTTCAGCACCCATCCGGCAGCCGCCGATCCGGTGACCCGACGTGCAATCCAGAAAGCCATTGCGCTGATTGAGCTGAAATTCACCCCGCAGGGTGAAGCACACTAACGGGAAGGCTTAGCAGTAAAGTAAACCTTTGTTTTGAATTTTTCAAACGGAGGTTTAGTAAACCCTCACCCCAACCCTCTCCCTGAGGGAGAGGGAGAAAGGCGCGTATGTGCACGGTTCGCCCTCTCCCTGGGGGGAGGGAGAAAGGCAGGTATGTGCACGGTTTGCCCCCTCTCCCTCAGGGAGAGGGCCGGGGTGAGGGTAAAGAACGTCAGAAAATCGCCATCACCAGCATATAACTCGCCGCGCACGCGCAGCTCACCCCTATCAGGCCCGGAATAATAAAGCTGTGGTTAATAATGAACTTGCCGATCCGCGTCGTGCCTGAACGGTCAAAACCAATACAGGCCAGATCGCTTGGGTAAGTGGGCAGCACAAAATAGCCGTAAGACGCCGGGAAGAACGCCAGCAGCATTTTCGGTTCCACGCCCAGCAGCAGCGCCATCGGCGCGACGGCGGTGAGCGCAGCCGCCTGGCTGTTTACCAGCTTGGACACCAGGAATAACACAATCGCATAGGTCCACGGATGGGTTTGCACCACGCCCGCCAGCGCCATCTTTAATTCCTCCAGATGGGCCTGAAAAAACGTGTCGCTCATCCACGCCACGCCGAACACCGAGAAAATCGCCACCATCCCGGCTTTAAACACCGCTCCGCTCGAAATCGCAGCGGCATTCACTCTGCAGACAATCAGCATCACCGCCCCGGCAATCAGCATCATCATCTGAATCACCAGGTTCATCGACAGCGGTGCCAGCTTGCCCTTCACCTCAAATGCCGGACGCAGATCGGGCAGCGCACCGAGCAGGACAACCACTAAGATCCCGGTAAAGAAGATCCAGGTTGACCAGTAGGCTTCTTTTGGAAAGCGCTGGTTCATCAGCGTGTCGCTACTGCCGTAGATAAACTCACGTTGTTTCGGATCCTGGAGCTTTTTCTGAAATTCCATATCGTCCGCCAGATCTTTCCCCCGGCGCAGACTCCAGAGGGCCGCCATGGTCACACCGAACAGCGAAGCGGGAACCGACACCGCCAGAATCTCCAGAATGCTCCAGGCATGACCGATCCCATGCTGGGCGGCGAGAATAGAGACTAATGAAACCACCGCCACCGACACCGGCGAGGCGGTGATCGCCATCTGCGAGGCAATAGAGGCGACGGCCATCGGGCGCTCCGGGCGGATCCCTTTTTTCAGCGCAATATCGGCAATAATGGGAAACATGGTGTAAACCACATGCCCTGTGCCGCACAGAAAAGTGAGCATCCAGGTGGTGAACGGGGCCAGCAGGGTAATGTGCTGCGGATGGCGGCGCAGCAGCCGTTCGGCAAACTGCATCATCACGTTTAACCCGCCTGCCGTTTGTAACGTTGCCGCACAGCCAATAACGGCCAGGATGGTTAACATGACATCCACGGGCGGTTTACCCGGTTCAAGTCCAAATACAAACGTCAGGATAAATAAGCCGATGCCGCTAATTAGCCCGAGGCCCATGCCGCCGAACCGCGTTCCGACTAATAAACAGAGGATGATGACAATAAATTCAAGGGTAATCATGGAGCACCTGTGGGCGTAAAAAAGATGCTCAAATCATTACATTTTGTAAGGTCTCGCTTTGGGAGCCAGATCAGATTTGTTAAAGTGTAATAAAAGCAATAAGTTATAAACAAATAATTAACATTAAAGGGAAAATAACTTATTTAAAATAACAAACCCGGCATCAGCCGGGCGGGAGGAGGTGAGATTTTACTCAATGATGCTGATGGTTAACGATATTGAGTAAGTGCTGATCGGTTTGCGTAAGCCCCAGTCCCATTTTCCGGGCATTGCGCACTTCATCCATGATGGTTTGCAGCAGCAGGCCGTCATATTCCTGTTCTTTTTCCAGAGACTGTAAGAAATCCAGCGTCTCAGCGTCGCCCTCAGCCTGCGCCTCGGCGGTTAAATGGGCCAGCGTATGGCAGCGGCAACTGTGTTCATCCAGCATTTTCTGGAAGAGGTCTTCCAGTGTGGCGCAGCCCACGCAGGGGGTGTCAGGCGTTGTGACCACCGGGTTAGCACCCGATCTTTTTATGTAATCAAACACACGCATTATGTGGGTGATATTTCCTTGCGCCTGGGTGCGCAGGAAAGTCGCGGTTCCATTAAGACTATGCTCGGTACACCAGTCGCTCAGGCTGAGATAAAGATTGGAGGCCTGGAATTCCAGGTTCATCTGCGTGTTGAGATTTTTTGCCATTCCGACAGAAGCCATATAAATATCCTTATTCCGGGGAAAGTGATGGCAGAGAGTCATTCACTGCATGTGTATTACTTTATTCCGCCCTGCATTATTAAGATAACCAGGAGAGTGATATCAGCTTAATGAATTCGTGCGGTCAATAAATGTGACCGCTTAGCGATTTTTGTAAATTTACCGGCAGCAGCGTGAAATAATTTCAAAAGGATATTATTTATCTGGCGCTATAACGGCGGGCCGTTATTTAGCCTGGAATTTGAGCGTTTCATTTTATTTAAAACATAATTAAATCAGTCAGTTAAATTTAATAAGCGGAGAGTTAAGATCAATGAAAGACATTTGCGGCGAGACATATTATAAAAGTACGCACGTGTTAGCGGTTCTTATGTGAGCATATTATTGCCTCCTGTAATTTCCGATGAAAATTAATGTCGGCAGGGCGGGAAAAATGCGGCAGATCATGTTTGATGTCATAAAAACCGTGACGCACAATTGATTTCGCAATATTGCTTTTAATCACTCAGGAAGGAGTCATCAATGAAGAAAGTGGCGGTATTACTGGCCCCCGGTTTTGAAGAGGCGGAGGCGATTGTCACGATCGATATTTTGCGTCGCCTGCATATTGAGGTGGAAACCCTGGCCTGTGCGGAATCCCGCACGGTCGTCAGCTACCATAATATCCCGATGGTGGCTGACCACACCTTAAGCGAGCGGCTTGATACCCGGTACGACGCGGTTGTCCTGCCGGGCGGCCCGCAGGGGAGCGTGAACCTAGCCGCCAGCCAGGAGGTGGTCCGTTTTGTCGCCGCCCATGACGAAGCCGGTAAGCTCATCTGCCCCATTTGTTCGGCAGCGGCCCGCGTCCTCGGCGGCAACGGCCTGCTGAAAGGGCGTCGCTACGTCTGCTCCGGCGATCTCTGGCAGGACATTACCGACGGGGAATATGTCGATGCCCCGGTGGTGGAAGACGGCAACCTGCTGAGCGGCAAAGGGTTAGGGCACGTATTTGATTTTGCCCTCACGCTGTCTGCCCGCCTGTTAGGGGATGAGGCACCCGTGCGCGATCACGCCGATCATATTTACTATCGCTGGTAATCCTTAAGCCGGAAGCGACCCGGATGTGCAACGCATTCGGGTCACAAGGATAAGCTGGCTGGTGTTATGGATAATTCTGCTAACCCCCTTTTTAATTGTCTGACAAATACCCGCAAATTTATGGCTTTTATTGCTGAATCTATGTACGCAATTACTGTAATTCTGCGGTGTGATGGCGCTCTCCTATGGAGAATCAATTTCCCGCTAAAACTTAATGACAGCACGAGCATCTCAGGCGTTGAAGCTGCTAATGCGTTGTTTTCTGACTGATTAACGTACCGACAGAGCGTTATTCCCTACATAAAAGAAAGTTTAAGCTGGAGTTAACCATGCACAAATTCACTAAAGCGCTGGCTGCCATTGGTCTGGCTGCCGTTATGTCACAATCCGCTATCGCAGAGTCCATGAAGCTCGGTTTTCTGGTTAAACAGCCGGAAGAACCCTGGTTCCAGACGGAGTGGAAATTTGCGGATAAAGCCGGCAAAGATTTGGGCTTTGAAGTCATCAAAATTGCCGTGCCGGATGGCGAAAAAACGCTGAATGCCATCGACAGCCTGGCAGCCAGCGGCGCTAAAGGATTCGTGATTTGTACGCCCGATCCAAAACTGGGTTCAGCAATTGTGGCGAAAGCGAAAGGCTATGACATGAAAGTGATCGCCGTCGATGACCAGTTCGTTAACGCCAAAGGCAAACCGATGGAATCCGTTCCGCTGGTAATGATGGCAGCGAGCGAAATCGGCGCGCGCCAGGGTCAGGAACTTTATAAAGAGATGCAAAAACGCGGCTGGGATGTGAAAGAAACCGGCGTTATGGCCATCACCGCCAACGAACTGGATACCGCCCGTCGCCGCACCTCCGGCTCCATGGACGCGCTGAAAGCGGCCGGATTCCCGGAAAAACAGATCTACCAGGTCCCGACCAAAGCGAACGATATCCCCGGCGCATTTGATGCCGGTAACTCCCTGCTGGTACAGCACCCGGAAGTTAAACACTGGCTGGTGGTCGGCATGAACGACAACACCGTCCTCGGCGGTGTGCGTGCGGCAGAAGGCCAGGGCTTTAAAGCGGGTGACGTAATCGGCATCGGCATTAACGGCGTGGATGCGGTCAGCGAGCTGTCAAAAGCACAGGCCACCGGCTTCTACGGCTCCCTGCTGCCAAGCCCGGACGTACACGGCTATAAAACCAGCGAAATGCTCTACAACTGGGTTGAGAAGGGCGTTGAGCCGCCGAAATTCACCGCCGTTACTGATGTGGTGCTGATCACCCGCGACAACTTTAAAGAAGAGTTGGCGAAAAAAGGGCTGGGTGTGAAGTAAGTCTCTCTGTTGGTTGTGCCCTTCACCCCGGTGGTGAAGGGCCAGACGTACAATGAAATGAGTCACGGAGATGTTATGCAACAGTCAACTCCCTACCTTTCTTTCCGTGGTATAGGCAAAACCTTCCCCGGCGTTAAAGCGCTTAGCGATATCAGCTTCGACTGCTACGCCGGGCAGGTTCATGCCCTGATGGGGGAGAACGGTGCGGGTAAATCCACACTGCTCAAAATCCTCAGCGGCAACTATGCGCCAACCACGGGCAGCCTGATACTGCGCGGCGAAGAGGTGACCTTTGCCGATACCACTGCCGCGCTGAATGCGGGCGTGGCGATTATTTACCAGGAACTGCACCTGGTGCCGGAAATGACGGTGGCCGAGAATATCTATCTCGGGCAACTGCCGCACAAGGGCGGGCTGGTCAATCGCTCGCTGCTTAACTACGAAGCCGGTTTGCAGTTAAAGCATCTGGGCCTGGATATCGATCCGCAAACACCACTGAAATATCTCTCCATCGGTCAGTGGCAGATGGTGGAGATCGCCAAAGCGCTGGCACGTAACGCCAAAGTGATCGCCTTTGACGAGCCGACCAGTTCGCTCTCGGCGCGGGAAATCGACAATCTGTTCCGCGTTATCCGCGAGTTGCGCGATGAAGGGCGCGTGATCCTTTATGTGTCGCACCGTATGGAAGAAATCTTTGCCCTGAGCGACGCCATCACCGTGTTTAAAGATGGGCGCTACGTGCGCACCTTCAGCGACATGCAGCAGGTCAATCATGACTCGCTGGTGCAGGCGATGGTGGGCCGTGAGCTGGGCGATATCTATGGCTGGCAGCCGCGTGAATACGGCGAAGAAATGCTGCGCCTGGATGAAGTCAAAGCGCCGGGCGTGCGTAAACCGGTCAGCCTCTCCGTTAAACGCGGCGAGATTGTCGGCCTGTTTGGTCTGGTCGGTGCCGGACGTAGTGAATTAATGAAAGGGCTGTTTGGCGGCACCCGTATTACCGGAGGGCAGGTCTGGATCGACGGTAAAGCGGTGGACATCCAAAAACCGGCGCACGCCATCCGTGCGGGCATGATGCTCTGCCCGGAAGACCGCAAAGCCGAGGGCATCATTCCGGTGCATTCGGTCCGCGACAACATCAATATCAGCGCCCGCCGCAAGTACATCCGTGCAGGCTGCCTGATTAACGACGGCTGGGAAGAGCAAAACGCCGATCACCATATCCGCTCGCTGAACATCAAAACACCCGGTGCGGAACAGTTGATCATGAACCTGTCCGGCGGTAACCAGCAGAAAGCCATTCTCGGGCGCTGGCTGTCGGAAGAGATGAACGTCATTTTGCTTGATGAGCCGACGCGCGGTATCGACGTGGGTGCCAAGCATGAAATCTACAACGTCATTTATGCGCTGGCTGCACGCGGCGTTGCGGTGCTGTTTGCCTCAAGCGATCTGCCGGAAGTGCTCGGCGTGGCTGACCGCATTCTTGTGATGCGTGAAGGTGAGATCGCCGGGGAACTGCTTCACGGTCAGACGGATGAACAACAGGCGTTAAGCCTTGCCATGCCTAAAGTTAGCCAGGCTGTCGCCTGAGCGAGGAGAATATTATGTCGTCATTCACTGCTTCCGGCGCGCCGAAGTCGCCGTTTAACCTTGGCCGCATCTGGGACCAATACGGCATGCTGGTGGTTTTCGCCGTGCTGTTCCTGTGCTGCGCGCTGTTTGTGCCAAACTTTGCCAGCTTCGTAAATATGAAAGGTCTGGGGCTGGCTATCTCGATGTCCGGGATGGTGGCCTGCGGTATGTTGTTCTGCCTGGCGTCCGGGGATTTTGACCTCTCCGTGGCCTCCGTGATTGCCTGCGCCGGTGTCACCACGGCGGTGGTGATTAACCTCACCGAAAGCCTGTGGATCGGTGTGTTTGCCGGTCTGATGCTCGGCGTACTGAGCGGTCTGGTGAACGGTTTTGTTATCGCCCGCTTGAAGATTAACGCCCTGATCACGACGCTTGCCACCATGCAGATTGTGCGCGGGCTGGCATACATCATTTCCGACGGTAAAGCGGTAGGTATCGAAGATGAGCGTTTCTTCGCCCTCGGCTATACCAACTGGTTCGGTTTACCTGCGCCGATCTGGTTAACGGTGGGCTGTTTAATCATTTTCGGATTTTTACTAAATCGTACAACTTTTGGCCGCAACACGCTGGCTATCGGCGGTAACGAAGAAGCGGCGAGACTGGCAGGCGTGCCGGTCGTGCGCACCAAAATTATCATCTTTGTGCTCTCCGGTCTGGTGTCGGCGGCGGCGGGGATCATTCTGGCCTCGCGAATGACCAGCGGCCAGCCGATGACCTCCATCGGTTATGAGCTGATCGTCATCTCAGCCTGCGTGCTGGGCGGGGTGTCGCTCAAAGGCGGTATCGGTAAAATCTCCTACGTCATCGCCGGGATCCTGATCCTGGGTACTGTCGAAAACGCTATGAACCTGCTGAATATTTCGCCGTTCTCGCAGTATGTGGTGCGTGGTTTGATCCTGCTGGCGGCGGTAATTTTCGACCGCTACAAACAGAAAGCGAAGCGCACTGTTTAGGTGCATCTGCCGTTTCGCCTGGTTTAACCTTCAAGTCTAGTCCCTCCCTCTGCCAGCCGTTTTCACGGCTGGCACATTCCGATCAAAATGGCGAGCCTCGTCACACTGTCTATACTTACATGGCTATTAATAACGAGATGCGGCTGCTTATGCGGCCGATCAGAACCATAAGGAGGAAACCAGGGTGGCTGACCAGTTATCTGTACCGCCTGTACTTTCCGGGAATTTTGCTTTCTTTTTTGACCTCGACGGAACCCTCGCCGACATTAAACCGCATCCCGACCAGGTATTCGTTCCCCCCGCTGTTCTCAGCCGGTTGCATCAACTGGCGCAAGCTAACGACGGCGCGGTGGCATTGATTTCAGGGCGCTCCATGAAGGAGCTCGATTCCCTGTCTCACCCTTATCAATTCCCGCTGGCCGGGGTTCATGGGGCAGAGCGCCGCGACATCAATGGTAAAACCCATATCGTGACCCTGCCGGAATCTCTGGTAAAGCAGATTGAGCTTGAGTTAATCGCGGCCCTCGACGGGCTGGAAGGGACCGAGCTTGAAGCGAAAGGGATGGCATTTGCGCTGCACTACCGTCAGGCGATGCACCACGAAGAAGCCATCTTTGCGCTGGCGAAATCCCTCGAAGAAAAATACAGCGAACTGGCATTACAGCCGGGTAAATGCGTTGTGGAATTAAAACCGCGCGGCATTAACAAAGGCGCGGCCCTTGAAGCCTTTATGCAGGAAGCCCCGTTTGCGGGTAAGAAACCGGTATTTCTTGGTGATGATCTGACCGATGAAGCGGGCTTTAAGATCATCAACCGACTGGATGGGGTTTCCATCAAAGTCGGCATTGGTGCCACGCAGGCGCAGTATCGACTGGAAAGCGTAGCCAGCGTGCACCAATGGCTAGAAGACATGCTCGACCAACAAAAACAAGAAATGGCATTAACAAACAGGAGAGATGGCTATGAGTCGCTTAGTCGTAGTATCTAATCGCATCGCACCGCCGGATGACAAAAAATCCAGTGCAGGTGGACTGGCTGTCGGGATTTTGGGCGCACTGAAAGAGACCGGGGGCCTGTGGTTTGGCTGGAGTGGCGAGATCGGTGATGAAGATGAGCCGCTGAAAAAAGTGACGCAGGGGAACATCACCTGGGCGTCATTCAACCTCAGCGAACAGAATTATGATGAGTATTACAGCCAGTTCTCGAACGCTGTGCTGTGGCCGGCATTCCACTACCGTCTGGATCTGGTGAAGTATCAGCGTGAGGCCTGGGAGGGCTATCAGCGCGTGAACGCACTGCTGGCGGACAAGCTGGTGCCGCTGCTGGAAGAAGACGACGTGCTGTGGATCCACGATTACCATCTACTGCCGTTCGCCAGCGAACTCCGTCAGCGCGGGGTGAATAACCAGATTGGTTTCTTCCTGCATATCCCGTTCCCGACGCCGGAAATTTTCAACGCGCTGCCGCCGCACGCGGAACTGTTAGAACAGCTGTGTGATTACGATTTGCTGGGCTTCCAGACGGAAAGTGACCGTGTCGCGTTCCTCGACAGCCTGTCCTGCCAGACCCGGCTGATTGCCAAAGGCAATAAAACGCACACCGCATGGGGCAAAACCTTCCGCACGGAAGTCTATCCGATTGGTATTGAGCCAAAAGAGATCGCCCAGGCCGCGGCTGGCCCGCTGCCACCGAAGCTGGCCCAGCTTAAAGCTGAGCTGAAAGGCGTGAAAAACATCTTCTCGGTAGAGCGTCTGGATTACTCCAAGGGGCTGCCGGAGCGTTTTGCCGCGTTCGAAACGCTGCTGGAGAAGTTCCCGCAGCATCACGGCAAAATCCGTTATACGCAGATTGCGCCGACCTCACGCGGTGAAGTGCAGGCATATCAGGATATTCGTCATCAACTGGAAACCGACGCCGGGCGCATCAACGGCAGATACGGACAACTGGGCTGGACGCCGCTCTATTACCTGAACCAGCACTTTGATCGCAAACTGTTGATGAAAGTGTTCCGCTACTCTGATGTGGGTCTGGTCACGCCGCTGCGCGACGGGATGAACCTGGTAGCGAAAGAGTATGTGGCGGCACAGGATCCGGCGAATCCCGGCGTGCTGATCCTCTCGCAGTTTGCGGGTGCGGCCAACGAACTGACCTCGGCGCTGCTGGTTAACCCTTACGATCGTGACGGCATGGCCGCCGCAATGGACAGGGCGCTGAGTATGCCGCTCGCCGAGCGTATTTCGCGTCATGCCGAGATGATGGACATCATCACCAAAAACGATATCAACGCCTGGCAGGAGAGGTTCCTCCGCGATTTAAAGCAAATCGCGCCACGTAGCGCGGAAAGTGCGCTGCAAAACAAAGTGGCGACCTTCCCGAAAATGGCGTAATCCGACGGCTCCCGTTCTGCGGGAGCCTCACTCCGCGTTCAGCGACACCAGCAGCACATCCACCTGACTTGTCCCCACCAGCGTTTTTGCCGAACAGAGCGCGCGCGACATCACGCTATGATTGTGGTTTCCGCACACCACCAGATCGATCTGGTGCGTTTTACATAGATGCAAAACCTGAGTGCTTAACTCACCCGAAGGCATGAATGTGTGGGCGATGGGGTAATCCGTTTGCCGTATTAACTCCGCCAGAAACATCTGCGTCTCCTCGTAAATGACATCACGAAGGTTCTCAAGCATGGGGGCGGCGAAGTGATTATAAATTTCCGGGTCGGTGGTCAGGGTGATAAGACTGATGCGGGCCTGAGAAGGGCGGGCGAGGGCTACGGCTTTATGGAGTAGCTGATGACTTTCCGGTGAAACAGCAACCGCGACAAGCAGATGTGAGTAGCTCATAACTGACTCCTTTTCGTCTATGAACCGGGCTAGCGTTACTCCTTTTTTTCCGATTCTGCAAGTAACTAAAATCGCAGTTGTATGACAGCGTTAATAAATATTCATTAATTATTCTTACGCCTGGAATTGTTTCATGAGGAATTATGTTAAAAGTTTCTAAGTACTTATCGCAAATTTCGCGCTTCAAAAGAAGAGAAACGAACGTTTTAATCCTGTCGATAAACAAAATTTCCTGGAAGTTGCCGATTCGCCTGTAGCCCTCATTTTTTAATTAACTTGTTGTTTAAATTAAATAAAAAATAATCGTTTCTACTGTAGAAATGATCGTGATGCATAGCAGGCTCAGGATTTGCCAGCGAAGAGGGCAGGACAAATAAGTAAAATGAGGTTTGCATGACTATTCGATGAAATGGAATAGATAAGGCTCCTGATAGAACAAAAAGTACTCAATCAATCAGCGCGAATTATAGATTTATTCGGAATATTCGCTTAAATTATGTGATCTCTGTCACATTATTTTCAAATTGCTGCCCGGTCACATTGTATGTCTCAGTGTCCGCGAGTACAGTTGCCTCGATTTAGGAAAAATCTTAGTTTAGTGTAAGAAATGATTTAAAGCGTAGAAGGGAACGAGAACCCTGTCGAGGTGACCGCCCTCACACTTTTGACCTAAATCGATGCAATGCATTTTTGACTTTTCTTTTTTTAACCGGGTTTTTTCCCGGCGACATCACGGGGTGCGGCCAGGCCGCATAAGTATAATAGTTGGTTATTCTGGATGGGAAAAAATGCATACATCCGAGTTGCTAAAACATGTTTATGACATCAACTTGTCATATTTACTGCTTGCACAACGTCTGATTAGTCAGGACAAAGCGTCAGCGATGTTTCGTTTAGGTATTAACGAAGAAATGGCGACCACCATGGGCGAGCTTACGCTGCCGCAGATGGTTAAGCTGGCTGAAACTAATCAGTTGATCTGTCAATTCCGTTTTGACAGCCACCAGACCATTACGCGCCTGACTCAGGAATCCCGTGTTGATGATTTGCAGCAAATCCACACTGGCATTCTGCTTTCAACGCGTCTGCTGAGTGATGCAGGTCAAACTGTCGATGCGCCTGCCCGGAAAAAAAGGGCCTGATAATGAGCGAAAAAAGCATTGTCCAGGAAGCACGTGACATTCAGTTAGCGATGGAACTCATCACGCTGGGTGCACGTCTGCAAATGTTAGAGAGTGAGACGCAGCTGAGCCGTGGTCGCCTCATTAAACTTTATAAAGAACTGCGTGGAAGCCCGCCGCCAAAAGGTATGCTGCCTTTCTCAACCGACTGGTTTATGACGTGGGAACAAAACATCCATGCGTCAATGTTCTGCAACGCCTGGCAATTTCTTCTTAAAACAGGGCTATGCAGCGGCGTTGACGCGGTGATTAAAGCGTACCGTCTCTATCTGGAACAATGTCCGCAACAGGAAGAAGGGCCGATCCTCGCCCTGACCCGCGCATGGACGCTCGTGCGTTTTGTTGAAAGCGGAATGCTGCAGCTTTCCCGCTGCAATTGCTGTGATGGCAATTTTATTACCCACGCACACCAACCCGTGGGAAGCTTCGCCTGCAGTTTATGTCAGCCGCCATCCAGGGCAGTAAAAAGACGTAAACTTTCCCCGGAAGCTGCCGATATTATTCCACAACTGCTGGATGAACAGATCGATCAGGCTGTTTAACCGACACGGTGTGGACAACACTCCAGCAGCGGTAAGCAATTACCGCTGCTTTTTTTTGCCCTGCCGTTACGTTAAGACCGATTTGTTCCTCCTTGCCTTAGTCAACAGCTGAAGGATGATGTCGTGCTGATCTTATTAGGTTACCTGGTTGTTCTCGGTACAGTTTTCGGCGGTTACATGATGACCGGCGGACACCTTGGGGCACTTTATCAACCTGCCGAACTTATTATCATCGGCGGCGCGGGCGTAGGTGCGTTTATTGTGGGCAACAACGGCAAAGCCATCAAAGGGACGCTCAGAGCGCTGCCTTTACTCTTTCGCCGTTCAAAATACACCAAAGATGTGTACATGGATCTGCTGGCGCTGCTCTATCGCCTGATGGCCAAGTCACGTCAACAGGGGATGTTTTCGCTTGAGCGGGATATTGAAAACCCGCAGGAAAGCGAGATTTTCGCAAGCTACCCACGGATCATCGCCGATCCGGTGATGCTCGAATTTATCGTGGATTATCTGCGTCTGATTATCAGCGGCAACATGAACACCTTCGAAATCGAAGCGCTGATGGATGAAGAGATCGAAACCCACGAAAGCGAAGCCGAAGTGCCGGCGAACAGCCTGGCGATGGTGGGGGATTCCCTGCCTGCATTCGGTATCGTGGCGGCGGTCATGGGGGTGGTTCACGCCCTGGCGTCAGCGGATCGTCCGGCAGCAGAACTGGGTGCATTGATTGCACACGCCATGGTGGGAACCTTCCTCGGCATTTTGCTGGCCTACGGGTTTATCTCCCCGCTGGCGACCGTTCTGCGACAGAAAAGCGCCGAAACCACCAAAATGATGCAGTGCGTCAAGATCACGCTGCTTTCAAACCTCAACGGCTATGCACCGCCGATCGCCGTCGAGTTTGGACGTAAAACGCTCTATTCCAGCGAACGTCCGTCGTTCGTTGAACTGGAAGAGCACGTGCGTGCAGTCAGAAACCCGAATCAGCAGAGCACGACTGAGGACGCATGAAAAACCAGGCCCATCCTATTGTCGTTGTTAAAAAACGTAAACATAAAGGACACGGAGGCGGTTCGCACGGTTCGTGGAAGATTGCTTACGCCGACTTTATGACGGCAATGATGGCGTTCTTCCTCGTGATGTGGCTGATTTCCATCTCCAGTCCGAAAGAGCTGATTCAGATTGCGGAATACTTCCGCACCCCGCTGGCAACAGCGGTGACGGGCGGGCCTCGCATCTCGAACAGCGACAGCCCGATCCCGGGCGGTGGCGATGATTTCACCCAGCAAAAGGGCGAAGTCCACCGTCAGCCGAATATTGAAGAGCTGCGCAAGCGCATGGAGCAGACGCGACTGAGCAAACTGCGCGGCGACCTAGATCAGTTGATTGAAGCGGATCCCAAGCTGCGTGCGCTGCGCCCGCATCTGAAAATCGACCTGGTGCAGGAAGGGTTGCGCATTCAGATTATTGATAGCCAGAATCGCCCGATGTTTAAGACCGGCAGCGCGGAAGTAGAGCCTTATATGCGCGATATTTTGCGCGGCATCGCGCCGGTGCTTAACGGCATCCCGAACCGAATCAGCCTGTCGGGTCATACCGACGATTTCCCCTACGCCAATGGGGAAAGAGGTTACAGCAACTGGGAGCTTTCCGCTGACCGCGCAAACGCCTCACGGCGTGAGCTGGTTATCGGGGGGTTAGATGACGGTAAAGTCCTGCGCGTGGTGGGCATGTCAGCCACTATGCGTCTGCGCGACAGAGGCCCAGGGGATGCGATTAACCGCCGTATCAGTCTGTTGGTGTTAAACAAGCAGGCAGAAGACGCCATTCTGCATGAAAACGCCGACAGTCAGAATGAACCAATCAGTTTATTAAAACAGCCGGGGGCCGAGCCTCAGGCGACAGTACCCACATCGCCACAACCCGATCCGAGGTGATAGCGTGAGCATGGATATTAGCGATTTTTATCAGACGTTTTTTGATGAGGCTGACGAATTGTTGGCCGACATGGAGCAACATTTGTTGGATCTGGTGCCAGAGGCCCCGGACTCCGAACAACTGAACGCCATCTTTCGTGCTGCGCACTCGATAAAGGGTGGTGCAGGGACGTTCGGCTTCACCATTTTGCAGGAAACCACGCACCTGATGGAAAACCTGCTTGATGAAGCCCGACGTGGAGAGATGCAGCTCAATACCGACATTATCAACCTGTTTTTGGAAACCAAAGATATTATGCAGGAACAGCTCGACGCCTATAAAAGCTCACAAGAGCCGGATGCCGCAAGCTTTGAATATATCTGCAATGCCCTGCGTCAGCTTGCACTGGAAGCAAAAGGCGAGGTGGTTCCTGCAGCGGCCAGCGGTGCCAAACTGAGCGTGGTGGACACCGCGTCCGTCGCCACAGAAACCGCGGCTGCGCCCGCAGCGGAAGAGGCGAAACTGCGCATTGTGCTGTCGCGCCTCAAAGAGAGCGAAGTCAGCCTGCTGGAAGACGAACTGAAAAACCTCGCCACTCTCAGTGACGTGGTAAAAGGGGCGGATTCACTCAGCGCCACGCTTGACGGCGGTGTGAGCCAGGACGATCTGATCGCGGTACTGTGCTTTGTTATCGAGCAGGACCAGATTGCTTTCGAAACCGCGCAACCAGCAAGTGCTGAACCTGAAGCGGCGAGCGTTGCGGTAGTGGAAGAAGCACCGCAGGTCCCGGCCGTCAGCGCCGCACCTGTGCTGAAAGCCGTACCGAAAGAGCAGCCTGCGGGCCGTCAGGAGCGTGAAAAACCCGCTCGTGCCAGCGAATCCACCAGCATCCGCGTGGCGGTCGAAAAAGTTGACCAGATCATTAACCTGGTCGGCGAACTGGTGATTACCCAGTCGATGCTCGCCCAGCGTTCCAACGAGCTGGACCCGGTGACGCACGGCGATCTGATCACCAGCATGGGGCAGTTACAACGTAACGCCCGCGATTTGCAGGAATCGGTGATGTCCATCCGTATGATGCCGATGGAATACGTGTTCAGCCGCTTCCCGCGCCTGGTGCGCGATCTGGCGACCAAGCTGGATAAGCAGATTGAACTGACACTGGTGGGTAGCTCAACCGAACTCGATAAGAGCCTGATTGAACGCATCATCGATCCGTTAACGCACCTGGTGCGTAACAGCCTTGACCACGGGATCGAACTGCCGCACGTACGTGCCGAAGCAGGTAAATCGCCGGTCGGCAACCTGGTGCTGTCAGCGGAACATCAGGGCGGCAATATCTGTATCGAAGTGACCGATGACGGCGCGGGCCTTAACCGCGAGCGCATCCTGGCGAAAGCCATTTCTCAGGGCATGGCCGTTCACGAAAACATGTCTGATGAAGAAGTGGGCATGTTGATTTTCGCACCGGGCTTCTCCACCGCCGAGCAGGTAACCGATGTGTCCGGGCGCGGCGTGGGCATGGACGTGGTGAAACGTAACATCCAGGAAATGGGCGGTCACGTTGAGATCAAATCCAAACAGGGCGCGGGTACCACCATTCGCATCCTGCTGCCGCTGACGCTGGCGATCCTTGACGGTATGTCAGTCAAAGTGAGCGAAGAAGTCTTTATTCTTCCGCTGAATGCGGTGATGGAATCACTGCAACCGCGCGAAGAAGATCTCCACCCGCTGGCTGGCGGCGAGCGCGTACTCGAAGTGCGCGGCGAATACCTGCCGCTGGTTGAGCTGTGGAAAGTCTTTGACGTAAAAGGTGCCAAAACTGAAGCCACGAAAGGCATTGTGGTGATTGTGCAAAGTGCTGGCCGCCGCTACGCCCTGCTGGTTGATCAGCTTATTGGTCAGCATCAGGTAGTGGTGAAAAACCTTGAAAGCAACTATCGCAAAGTGCCGGGCATTTCCGCTGCGACCATCCTTGGTGATGGCAGTGTCGCGCTGATTGTGGATGTATCGGCGTTACAGGGATTAAACCGTGAACAACGTATGGCGCACACAGCCGCCTGATTTAGGTAAGAAGGTATAAATATGACCGGTATGAGTAATGTAGCGAAACTGGCTGGTGAGCCATCAGGTCAGGAATTCCTGGTCTTCACTTTGGGTGATGAAGAGTACGGCATCGATATTCTCAAAGTGCAGGAGATCCGTGGTTACGATCAGGTGACCCGCATCGCCAACACCCCTGAATTTATTAAAGGCGTCACCAACCTGCGTGGTGTGATTGTGCCTATCGTTGATCTGCGCGTGAAGTTCAGCCAGACCGAAGTGGAGTACAACGAAAACACCGTGGTGATCGTGCTGAATCTGGGCCAGCGTGTGGTCGGGATTGTGGTCGACGGCGTATCCGACGTGCTGTCGCTCGCCTCCGATCAAATTCGTCCGGCCCCGGAATTCGCTGTCACCCTGTCCACCGAGTACCTGACCGGCCTCGGCGCACTCGGCGACCGTATGCTGATCCTGGTGAACATCGAGAAGCTGCTGAACAGCGACGAGATGGCGCTGCTGGACGTGGCGACTACACACGTCGCCTGATAGCACTTTTACCCTCACCCTAACCCTCTCCCTCGGGGAGAGGGGACAGCCCGGCGTCCGCACTTGCCCGCCTTTCTCCCTCTCCCGGGGAAGAGGGCACCGGCCCGCTGTTCCCCCTCTCCCCTGGGGAGAGGGTCGGGGTGAGGGGATATATTCTCCCCGCTTTAAAATACCTCCTTTCCCATATTATCTAATTTGAAATAATCATCCCTGAAGTCTATCTCCCGTTATTTCCCCACTTATTTAAGTCCCGGTAAAACATAATTAACCCGACATTAAAGCCGCCGTCGAAAATAAGCGTTAATAGCGTGATCTAGATCACACCAGCAGGAATATATTATTCGCTGATACGTTTATTTACACCTTTTACTTAAATTTAATCCCTTGAAAATAAATGAAATTTTATGTCAGTCTGCCTTCATTTCAGCATTAATTTCAGGGCTGGTTGTTTGCACCCGCTTAAGCTAAATTTCTGTTAATTCTGCTATTTAGAGCCGCAGAATAATTAATATCGGCAACTTTCCTGGTATCGCTTTGAACGGTACGCTTCATTTTCTGGAGGCGGTGACATGAACAAAAAATTACTTTTTGTCCTGACAGCTGGCGCATTCGTTTTTGCCGGGCAGCAGGCCCGCGCGGTGACCAGTAGCGGGACAATTGGGGCCAGCCTCACCTTAACGAATGGCTGCCTGATCAACGGATCGCCCAGCCAGAATGGGATCAACTTCGGTACGCTGGACTTCGGTGAACACCCGGCGACCTTCTCCGAACTGACCACCCAGCTCACTGGCGCGGCGGGCGGAAACAGCTTCGGCATTCAGTGCACCACCGCCAGCTATACCGTGCAAATCACCGGTAACACCAACGCCACCGCGCCCGGTACCGTAGTCGGCACCCCCGGCACGCCGGCGCGTTACCT
The DNA here is from genome assembly GCF_900116015.1 of Enterobacter sp. kpr-6. Classification (GTDB taxonomy): domain Bacteria; phylum Pseudomonadota; class Gammaproteobacteria; order Enterobacterales; family Enterobacteriaceae; genus Enterobacter_D. The sequence continues at coordinate 547,715 of NZ_FOYH01000003.1, read as the reverse complement.
GATCAACACTACCAACGCGACGCAGGGCGTGGCCTATAGCCTCTACAGCGACAGCGGATTCAGTAACGTCGTCGCCAACAACGCGCCGCTGCCTATCGCCTCCACCACCGGCGGCGTGGATAACTACACGCTGTATGGCCGTATCCAGGGCGGCGGAAACAGCGTCAGCGTCGTGCCGGGCAGCTACACCGATACGATTAACGTGAGCGTTATTTACTAACGCCCCATCACGATGACCACAGATGGATGCACCGCTTTCCCTCGGGGAGGCCGGGGAGTCCTGCGCGGCGGATTTTATCTGCTCGTCGCCGGACTCATATTGCCGGGAGCGGCAAAGGCCGTCACCACACAGACGTTTCAGGTGGGGGCCACGATCGAAGCCGGATGCTCGGTCGCCAGCGGCACAGGGGGCGTTCTTGGTTCGCTCAACTTTGGCACCCATACCGGCGTCGAAAGCGGGCGCGTCACCACCAGTTTTGTGCCTAATTCCGCCTTATCGCTCGCCTGCACGCCAGGCGTGGCGCTGAGTATGAGCATCAACGGTGGACTGCACTACGCCTCCGTCCGCAACATGCAGCGCAGCGGGGGCACCGAGGTGGTCCCGTACCGTCTGTACCGCAGCAATACCTTTGCGGCAAACAGCGAAATTGGCGTCGACCAGACGCTGTCGGTCACCTACACCGACAGCAACAATATTGCGCTGACGCTGTTCGGCGCAGCGCAACTTACGGGGTTTAGCCCCGCCGGAAATTACAGCGATCAACTCACCGTGACCTTGTCATGGTGATACAGGGAGGAGTGTCATGAACGTCACTACACGTGGGGCGATGCTGCTGACCGCAGCGCTGGCGCTCAACGCTCAACAGGTCATGGCGGCGGCGACCATTCTGTTATGGCCGATTGACCCGTGGCTGGCGGCGGATAAACAGGCCACCGAGCTTTGGATCCAGAATCAGGGTGACACCCCGACCACCATGCAGGTGCGTATCGTGCGCTGGCATCAGGATGGCGGTCATGAGCGCTATCAGGCGCAGCAGGAGGTGGTCGCCAGCCCGCCGATTATCCGCATCGATAAGGGCAGCAAACAGCTTATCCGCCTGATGAAACAGGCGAATGTGCCCGCTGGCGTCGAGCAGGCCTACCGCATTATTGTCGATGAAATTCCGCAGCCTAATGATCCTTCCTCCCCGCAGATTGGCCTCAAGATCCAGATGCGCTACTCGATCCCGCTGTTTGTCTACGGCCAGGGTGTGGCGACCTATGCAGAAGGGGCCAATCATGCGCTGGTTAATCCCCGCGATCTGAGCTGGCGGGTGATCCGCGAGGGCGGGAAACCGGCGCTTGAAGTGCGCAATCGCAGCGACGTGCATGTGCGGTTAAGCCAGGTGTCGCTGCAACAGGGCGGTCAAAACCGTACCGTTGCGGAAGGGCTGCTGGGCTATGTGTTGCCGGGCAGCGTGCGAAGCTGGCCGCTGCCCGCAGGCCTCACCGATCCCGGACGCATTCGCGCCACCATTAACGCACGGGATACGCAATGGCAGTCGGCCCCCGCAAACTGATCTTGCCGATAATGATGATGGTGCTGGGCAGTTCCACGGTCGTGCGGGCAGAGGAGGGGGATGACGCCCTGCCGCCGCCCCCGGATGCCCAGGCGATCAATGCCCAGGCGGTGTTCCACCTCTCGCTGGTGGTGAACTATTACGACACTGAGGTGGTGGCTCCCGTCACCCGGCGTGACGATATCTTTTATGCGCAACGCGAGGATCTGATCAAAGCCGGGATCCCCGCGGATCGTCTGCCTGCCGGGGAAGTGAACCTCTCCACGCTCCCGGATGTGCGCACGGAATATGACAGTACCCGCCAGCGCTTAATGCTGTTTGTTCCGCGTGAATGGGTGGGCGAGCGCAACACGCCCTTTAGCGGCGAGGCGGAGCGCGCCGAACCGATGTACGGACGCGGGGCGCTGCTCAACTACGACATCTACGCCAGCCAGACCGAGCACGTCGGCAGCCAGCTTGCCCTGTGGCATGAGCTGCGCTTTTTTAATGAAAATGCGGTGCTCAACTCCACCGGCACCCAGCGCCAGAACCTGACCGGCGAACTACAACAAAAAGAGGGGTATATCCGCTACGACACCACCCTGACGCTGACCAACGAAGACGACGCCACGGAGCTTAACGTCGGGGATGTGATTTCTGACTCGCTAAGCTGGAGCAGCAGCGTGCGCATGGGCGGTATTCGCTACGGGCGCGACTTCTCCCTGCGCCCGGATCTGGTCACCTGGCCGCTACCGGAATTTTCCGGCGAGGCGGCGGTGCCGACCTCCGTGGACGTGTTTATCAACGGGTATCGCGCGGGCAACACCCGTCTGCAACCGGGACCGTTTACCTTAACCAACCTGCCCTATATCAACGGGGCGGGCGATGCGGTGCTGGTGACGACCGATGCGCTCGGACGCCAGGTCAGCACCACGCTGCCGTTTTACGTGGCCAGCGACGTGCTGAAAAGCGGGCTGAGCGATGGCGCGGTCACCGTCGGCAGCCTGCGGCGTAATTACGGCATCGACAATTTTGATTACGGCCCGGCGGCGGGCAGCGGGACGCTGCGTTACGGGCTGACCGATTACCTGACGCTGGAAGGCCACACCGAGGCGGCCGAAGAGCTGGCCCTCGGCGGCGCGGGCGCGGTGCTGAAACTCGGTCAGTACGGAGTGGTGAACACCTCCTGGACGCAAAGCCGGATGCGCGGTAACAGCGGTGGCCAGTTTGACTGGGGCTACCAGTACAGCACCAGCACCTTTAGCGTGGCGACCCAGCACAGCCGGCGCGATCGCGGCTTCGGGAATCTGGCGCTGTATGACCAGACGGCGCTGTATGAATATGACGAAAACAACCGCCAGCCGATAGCGAGCCTCAGCCGCAATACCGATCAGTACTCCCTGACCTTTAACATGGGCGATTTTGGCAACGTCGGCGCGGCGTGGATCGGTGTGCGCAGCTTTGATAACCAGAAAACCGAACTGCTCAATCTCTCCTGGAGCCGCAATCTGTGGGGCAGCAGCAGTATTAACCTCGCCGCCAGCCGCGATAACCAGCGGGGCGACTGGACCTACGGCATGTCGTTGCAAATCCCCCTCGGCGACCGCGACAGCGCCGCCTTTAGCATGGAAAACACGCCCACCTCCGGCAACACGCAGCGTCTGAATTACAACCACGCCATGCCGACCGACGGCGGCTTTAGCTGGAACATGGCGTATGCCCGCCAGTCACAGGCCCGCAGCTACCAGCAGGGCACGCTGGGCTGGCGTAATAACAACATTGAATTGCAGGGCGGCGGCTACGGTGAGCGCAATATGATGACCTGGTGGGGCGAGGCACTGGGATCGCTGGTGCTGATGGATGGCGAAGTGTTCGCCGCCAACAGAATCAACGATGCCTTTGTGGTGGTCAGCACCGGCGGCCAGCCGGATGTGCCGGTGAACTATGAAAACCAGCCGGTCGGCAGCACCAATAAAAATGGCTATCTGCTGATCAGCGGCGTCTCGGCCTACTACCCGGCGAGCTACAGCATCAACACCCTCAATCTTCCCGCGGATACCCGCCTGACGGAAACGGAACGTAAGGTGGCGCTGCGCCGTCAGAGCGGTTACCTGGTGGAGTTCCCGATGCAACAGGAGCGGGTGGCGAGCGTGATCCTGCATGATGAAAACGGTCAGCCACTGCCGCTGACCAGCCAGGTTTACCGGCAGGGCAAACCGACGGCGATTGTCGGCTATGACGGCATCGCCTGGCTGGAAAGTCTTAATGAAGTAAACGACTTACGCGTGACGACCCCGGAAAACAAAACCTGTTTTGTCACGCTGCGGGTGGGGCCAAATCCCGACCATAAATTACAGACCTACGGGCCGGTTACCTGTGAGGAGAAACGCTGATGCTCCGTATTGGTTTATTACTCTGCCTGCTGTTGGGGGCGATCCCCCAGGCTTTTGCGGCCTGCAGCGCTAGTACCGTGGCGGGGACGTTTGGTACCGTCACCTCGTTTGCGCTTAACAGCAATCCGCAAACGACCACCGCCACGCTGAACGTGCAGTGTGACCGGGTGCTGGGGCTTCTGACCAACGACTCGGTGACGCTCTCGATCACCGGGGCGACGGTGACCGCCAGCAACCGCGCGGCGATGAAGCGCACCGACAATCTCACCGTGACGGATACCATTCCGATCCGCGTCTGCGGCCAGGCCAACTGCGCCAGTAACAGCGAAGTGACCATCAACGCCTCGCCCTATACCTGGAACTCTAACGCGCTGCTTGGATTACTTGGGCAGCAGCGCTACAGCCTGCCGATCTATCTGCGTACCGTCGCCGGGCAAAACGTCTCCGCCGGGCCGTACCAGGTGACGCTGAATCTCAGCATCGGTTACAACATCTGCGCTGTCGGACTGTTGGGGTTATGCGGCACGCCGCAGACCGGCACCTTGTTAACCACGCTTCAGGTCAACGGCACCGTCACCAACGACTGCTCCACCATCACCGCGCCGAATGTGAATTTTGGCACCGCGCCGCTGGTAAAAAACTTCCCGGCAATTTCACAGTCGATTGCCATCACCTGCACCAAAGGCAGCACCTACACCGTGGGGCTGAGCAACGGCAGCTATGCCAATGGCAGCGTGCGCAATATGGCGAGCGGTAACAATCGCATGAGCTATGAGATCTACAAAGGCAGCACCAGCAGCCGGTGGGGTAGCGTCGGTGCCGAGCGCTGGGCCAGCAGCGCGTCCACCTCACAATCGACGGATCTGTTAACGCGCAATTACAACTACACCGCCCGCGTGCTCACCAACCAGACCACGCCGCCTGCCGGAACCTATGCCGACACCATTATCGTGGACGTCGCCTTTTAAACTCTGCGGGCGGCGCGTTGCCGCCCGATGATTTTTTCCTTTTCGCAAATGTAAAGTTCCCCAGTGGCTTGCCGATAACACCGTTACTAAGTCATCAATGGGGTGTTGCAAGTTGAACCGTATCCGTGTTGTCACAATGCTGATGATGGTGCTGGGGGTTTTCGCACTTTTACAGCTCGTTTCTGGTGGCCTTTTATTTTCTTCTTTAAAAGATAACCAACAGAGCTTTGCTGTTTCTAACGATCTTCGCTCACAGCAAACCGAACTCACCCGTGCCTGGGAGCTGATGCTGCAAACGCGCATCAACCTGAGTCGCTCCTCCGCGCGCATGATGATGGACCCCAATAATCAACAAAGCAGCGCCAAAACTGACTTACTGAAAAACGCCCACGCCACCCTTGCCGACGCGGCGAAACACTACGCGGCCTATAAAGCGCTGCCGGTGGTGCCGTCGATGGCGCAGGCCAGCCAGACGCTGGATGAAAAATACACGGCATACTCTGCCGCGCTGGCGGAGCTGATCCAGTTCCTTGAGAGCGGCAATATGGACGCCTATTTTGCCCAGCCGACCCAGGGAATGCAGAATGCGATGGGCGAGGCGATGACGCAGTACGCCAGCCTCAGCGAATCCCTTTACCACAACGCCTTTACCGACAGCAGCCGTGACTACCAGTTTGCCAAATGGCAGATGGGCGGCCTCGCGCTGGCTCTGCTTATTATTCTGGCCGTCGTCTGGTTCGGTGTCCGCAACGTCCTGCTCGATCCGCTTAACCGCGTGATCCGCCATATCCGTGAAATTGCCAGCGGCGATCTGACGCAAACGTTAGCCGTGGAAGGCCGTAACGAGATGAGCGAACTGGCAGACAGCGTTAACCACATGCAAAGTTCGTTAAGCGACACCGTCACTAACGTGCGTCTGGGATCGGATGCGATTTACAGCGGCACCAGCGAAATTGCGCGCGGTAACCACGATCTCTCCTCCCGCACCGAGCAGCAGGCGTCGGCGCTGGAAGAAACCGCCGCCAGCATGGAGCAGTTGACCGCGACGGTGAAACAGAACGCCGACAACGCCCGTCAGGCGTCACAACTGGCGCAAAGCGCGTCGGATACCGCTGAACGCGGCGGCAAAGTGGTCGATGGCGTGGTGAAAACCATGGCGGAGATCGCCGGAAGCTCGAAGAAAATTTCCGACATCACCAGCGTGATCGACGGTATCGCTTTCCAGACCAATATTCTTGCGCTCAACGCTGCCGTAGAAGCGGCGCGGGCGGGCGAACAGGGACGCGGTTTTGCCGTCGTCGCCGGAGAAGTTCGCAATCTGGCCAGCCGCAGTGCGCAGGCGGCCAAAGAAATTAAAGCCCTGATCGAAGACTCGGTGGCCCGCGTGGATACCGGCTCGGTGCTGGTGGAAAGCGCCGGGGAAACCATGAACGATATCGTCAGTGCGGTGACCCGCGTGACCGATATCATGGGCGAAATCGCTTCCGCCTCTGACGAGCAGAGCCGGGGCATCGATCAGGTCGCTCTTGCCATATCCGAAATGGATCGCGTGACACAGCAAAACGCATCGCTGGTACAAGAATCTGCGGCATCCGCTGCCGCACTAGAAGAGCAGGCCAGCAAACTGAACATGGCGGTATCCGCTTTCCGCCTTGGCGCAGTCCCTGCAAATCCGGTCAGGTCCGTTGTCGCCCCGCAGCCCGCTCTGGTGCCTGCGACGACCGCGCGTGCCGCCCCCGGGCAAAATGATAATTGGGAAACTTTCTAAGTGATTTCACCGTGGCAATTGCCACTTGATGGGAGCGTAGATGTTTAATCGTATTCGTATCTCGACCACACTTTTTTTGATTTTGATTGTTTGCGGCATTTTGCAGATAGGCAGTAACGGCCTGTCATTCTGGGCATTTCGTGAAGGGTTTCAGCACCTTCAGCAGGTGGAAAAGAGTAATCATCAGCGTGACGCACTGGCACAAATGCGCGCCACGCTGTTGCAGGCCAGTATCTCTCTGAACAAAGCGGGCACGCTGACGGCGCTGGCTTATCCGCCAGAAGATATCAAAGGCTTCATGGTGGCGGCGCGTGGCAGTCTGCAACAGGCAGACGCGGAACTGAAAGAATTTCTGAGTATTGAAGCGGTATCAACAGAAGGGAACGCGCTGAAAGAGAAGACCAAAGCGGCCTATGCCGTCTGGCACGATGATTTAGCGCATCAGGCCACCTGGCTTGAAAACAACCAGCTTTCCGATTTTATGAGCGCGCCGGTCGCGACATCGCAGGCGGCGTTTGATGAGAACTTTAACGCCTGGCAGAAACACATTAATGCGTTTGTGGAAACCGCCAGCGCCGAAGGGCAGACCAACTACCACATGTCGGCGGTGATCTTTGCCACTGTGGTGATTCTGGCGGCATTACTGACCAGCGGTTCGCTGTTCTGGTCGCGCAAAATGATTGTGCAGCCGCTGGCGATTGTCAGCAGCCATTTTGACAGCATCGCTGAAGGCAACCTGGCGCGCCCGGTTATGGTCTATGGCCGGAATGAAATTTCCGCCATTTTTGCCAGCCTCAAGCGGATGCAAACCGCGCTGCGCGCCACGGTGACCGATGTGCGCCAGGGCAGTAACGGGATGCACACCGGGATTTCAGAGATTGCGGCGGGCAACAACGATCTCTCTGCCCGCACCGAGCAGCAGGCTGCATCGCTGGCGGAAACCGCCGCCAGTATGGAGCAGTTAACCGCCACCGTCGGGCAGAACGCCGACAACGCGCGTCAGGCCTCTGGCCTCGCGTTCAGCGCGGCGGAAACGGCGCGGAAAGGCGGTGAGCAGACCTCACGCGTGGCCAACACCATGCAGGAGATCGCCACCAGTTCGCAGAAAATCGGCGACATCATCAGCGTGATTGATGGTATCGCCTTCCAGACCAACATCCTTGCGCTCAACGCGGCCGTCGAAGCCGCGCGAGCCGGGGAGCAGGGACGGGGCTTTGCGGTCGTTGCCGGCGAAGTGCGCAACCTGGCCAGTCGCAGTGCGCAGGCAGCAAAAGAGATCAAAGGGTTGATCGAAGAGTCGGTTTCACGCGTGGAGCAGGGGTCAGTGCTGGTGGATACCGCCGCGCAGACCATGACGGACATCGTCCGTTCCGTAACCCAGGTGAACGACATTATGGGGGAGATCGCCTCCGCCTCGGATGAACAACGCCGTGGCATTGAGCAGGTCGCCCTTGCAGTCAGTCAGATGGATCAGGTGACACAACAGAACGCCGCGCTTGTCGAAGAAGCGGCCACGGCCACCGAACAACTGGCAAACCAGGCAGACCATCTGACATCGCTGGTCGCCGTATTTAAGCTTGATGAGCAACCAGAACTACCTGCGGTGGCACGGCCCCCGGCTGTGCCCGTTGTATCCTGAACATAATTAAGAAGGCGCTATGACATCATCTCAGCCCAACGGGCAAACATCGCTGCTGTTGCAGATGACCCAGCGCCTGGCGCTATCCGACGTGCATTTTCGTCGGATATGCCAACTGATCTACCAGCGTGCGGGGATCGTACTGGCCGACCACAAACGGGATATGGTTTACAACCGTCTCGTGCGTCGCCTGCGAACCCTGGGCCTGGACGATTTTGGTCGCTATCTGAGCATGCTCGAAGCTAACCAGAACAGCGCCGAATGGCAGGCGTTTATTAACTCCCTGACCACGAATCTGACCGCCTTTTTCCGGGAAGCGCATCATTTCCCGGTGCTGGCCGATCACGCCCGTAAACGCACGGGTGAATTCCGGGTGTGGAGTGCTGCGGCCTCCACGGGTGAAGAGCCGTACTCTATCGCCATTACGCTTGCCGATGCGTTAGGCATGGCCCCTGGCCGCTGGAAGGTGATCGCCAGCGACATTGATACCGAAGTGCTGGAGAAAGCCAGAAGCGGCATCTACCGCGTGGACGAGCTTAAAACCCTCTCTCCGCAGCAGTTGCAGCGCTACTTCATGCGCGGCACCGGCCCGCATGAGGGACTGGTGCGCGTGCGGACGGAGCTTGCGAATAACGTCGATTTCACCTCGCTGAACCTGCTGGATAAGCAGTACAACGTGCCGGGTCCGTTTGACGCTATCTTCTGCCGTAACGTGATGATTTATTTTGATAAAACGACGCAACAGGAGATTTTGCGTCGCTTCGCACCAATGCTTAAGCCTGACGGATTATTGTTTGCCGGGCACTCGGAGAATTTCAGCAACCTCGTGCGTGAGTTTACCCTGCGTGGGCAGACTGTTTATGCGCTGAGTAAGGAAAAAGCATGAGTAAAATCAGGGTATTGTCCGTAGATGATTCTGCACTGATGCGCCAGATCATGACGGAAATTATCAACAGTCACAGCGATATGGAGATGGTGGCGACGGCCCCGGATCCGCTGGTAGCCAGGGATTTAATTAAAAAATATAACCCCGATGTGCTGACGCTGGATGTTGAAATGCCACGCATGGATGGACTCGATTTTCTGGAAAAATTAATGCGTCTGCGCCCGATGCCGGTGGTAATGGTGTCGTCGCTGACCGGGAAAGGCTCAGAAGTGACGCTGCGCGCGCTGGAACTGGGGGCGATTGATTTCGTCACCAAACCGCAGCTTGGCATTCGTGAAGGGATGCTGGCATACAGCGAAACCATCGCCGAGAAAGTGCGTACCGCGTCGCGGGCAAAACTGTCGGCGCACGCGCCGGTGGCTGCACCCGCTACGTTAAAGGCCGGGCCGCTGCTCAGTTCAGAAAAACTGCTCGCCATTGGCGCGTCAACCGGCGGCACCGAGGCGATTCGCCACGTGCTGCAACCGCTGCCGCTCTCATGCCCGGCGGTGTTGATCACTCAGCATATGCCGCCAGGTTTTACCCGTTCGTTTGCCGAGCGCCTGAACAAACTGTGTCAGATTAGCGTGAAAGAAGCAGAAGACGGTGAGCGTGTATTGCCCGGTCACGCCTATATTGCGCCCGGTGATCGGCACATGGAACTCGCGCGTAGTGGGGCAAACTATCAAATTAAAATCCATGACGGACCGCCGGTAAACCGGCACCGACCGGCCGTGGATGTGCTGTTTCATTCGGTGGCAAAGTATGCGGGGCGTAATGCCGTGGGGGTGATCCTCACCGGTATGGGCAACGACGGCGCAGCCGGAATGTTAGCGATGCATCAGGCAGGTGCCTGGACCATCGCGCAAAACGAAGCAAGTTGTGTGGTGTTCGGCATGCCGCGCGAGGCTATCAATATGGGTGGCGTTAGCGAAGTGGTCGATCTTAGCCAGGTAAGCCAGCAGATGCTGGCAAAAATCAGTGCCGGACAGGCAATACGTATTTAGATCAGGAGCATTTTTTTATGGCGGACAAAGAACTTAAATTTTTGGTTGTGGACGACTTTTCCACCATGCGTCGTATCGTGCGCAACCTGCTTAAAGAGCTGGGTTTTAACAACGTCGAAGAAGCAGAAGACGGTGTGGATGCGCTCAATAAACTCCAGGCGGGTGGTTTTGGTTTCGTGATTTCTGACTGGAACATGCCCAACATGGACGGTCTGGAATTACTGAAAACCATTCGTGCGAGCGGCAACATGGCCTCCATGCCTGTGCTGATGGTGACGGCGGAAGCGAAGAAAGAAAACATCATCGCTGCCGCGCAGGCGGGTGCAAGCGGCTATGTGGTGAAACCGTTCACCGCAGCCACTCTGGAAGAAAAGCTCGGTAAGATCTTCGAGAAACTTGGCATGTAAGGGGCGGTATGATGATGCAACCACAGATAAAACCCGCTGACGAACACGCAGCCGGAGATATTATCGCCCGGATCGGCAGTCTGACCCGTATGCTGCGTGACAGCCTGCGCGAACTGGGTCTTGATCAGGCGATTGCAGAAGCCGCCGAAGCGATCCCGGATGCACGCGATCGTCTCGACTATGTTGTGCAAATGACTGCCCAGGCCGCTGAGCGCGCGCTTAACAGCGTCGAAGCGTCGCAGCCGCACCAGGATGCGATGGAGAGCGGGGCGAAATCGCTGACCAAACGCTGGGATGAGTGGTTTGAAAATCCCATTGAGCTGACGGACGCGAAAGAGCTGGTCAAAGACACCCGTCAGTACCTTGGTGACGTGCCGGGCCATACCAGCTTCACCAACGCCCAGTTGCTCGACATCATGATGGCGCAGGATTTCCAGGATCTGACCGGTCAGGTGATCAAGCGCATGATGGATGTGATCCAGGAAATTGAGCGTCAGTTACTGATGGTGCTGCTGGATAACATGCCAGAGCCATCGGCGCGCGCGAAACGTGAAAACGAAAGCCTGCTCAACGGCCCGCAGCTTGATACCTCTAAAGCTGGCGTGGTCGCAAGCCAGGATCAGGTTGACGATCTGTTAGACAGCCTCGGTTTCTGACCGCCGTCGCCCCGGCGGGCAGGATTTGCCGGGGCGATCGGGCTGATTAACGGATGTCCATTCTGACGGTGACATTGCCGTCAAACGACCCCGGTGCGGGTCGCCGGACGGTGGTACTCACCGGTGCGGCTTTCATTTTTACCTGCCCGTTACCCTGTTCGTCGAGGGTAACGGGAAATTCCGCTGTCCCGTCCAGCCGCACATTTCCGCAGCCCTCGTCGTACAGCCGGACGCCCAGATCGTCCCGATCAACCAGTTTTGCCACCAGCCCCTGCGAACCTTCGCTCACCCCCAGATCCGCCGTAAAGGTCATTTTGATTTTTTGCGAATTACTGCTCGCCGGATTATCGCAGTGGTATGAGATATCCACATCTTTCAGCGCATAGCCCGCCGGCGGCGCGCCGGGAGTGACAAACTGCGTACTGGCGATCTGCCCCAGCTCCACTTCAATGGTATTCCCGGCGTTAATCGTGCAGCTTAACGGCGCGCTCAGGGTGCCGCTCAGCCAGATGTCGGAGACATGTTCGGCCTCGGTTTTATTGCAACTGCCGGAACCAAAATAGAGGCAGGCATAATTCTGGATCACCAGCGTCGGCGGGAAGGTTTCTTCGCCCAGGATCGGTTTTTTAATGTAGAAGGTGGCGGCAATTACGTTCCACTTAAACTGCCGTTTAGCCGGGCCAGGTGGTGCGGGGACCGGGCCGGTCCCGCTGCGACAGATGGAGGATTCCGCTTCGGTGAAATTCCAGTTCTGCACCCTGGCGCTGAGCGTGTCCATCGTGGACGGATAATCGGTGATCACCAGCTTGGTCAGGCCATCGCCCGAAGGGGAAAAAATCGCGTCGGTGTACCCGGCGACTTCGATATCCAGGTTTTCCGTCAGATAACCAAAGCCGGGAGCGTGACCGGGCGGCAGCGGGCTGCCCGCAGCCGTAAGTTCATAGATCGGCGTGGTGTCGTACAAATTCCCGGGGCAGTCGCAGTTGGCGACCATAAAGGTACTTTCGCCCACCAGATGACTCGGCTCGGAAATAATCTCGCTGCCGGTGATATCCCCCTGCGGCGACAGTGCCTGGGTGTGCTGAATGGAATAAGTTTCAGGCGCGTCAAAGCAGTTGTGCAGGACGGTGGTGGCCTGGCTGGTGGCGGGGGAAAGCAGGCTGGCAAGAAGCCAGCTAAAAGCCAGCAGTTTAGCGTGAAGGCGTGGCATGGTCAGGTTCCGTAAGGCAGGTGACATGAATAAAACGTAATCCGGCGGGGTTAGCCGCAGGGGTATCGATGGCGGACCGGGAAAGATGCGCGGTGCAGGACTGATCGGGGGCGCTGCCCCATTTCACCTGCACGCGGGTGTCGTCGCGCAGGCCGGAAAGGTAGACCGTGCCGTTATCATCCACAATGCCGCTCTGGGCCGGTTTCTCAATGCTGACCACCGCGCCAAACGGCACCGGTTGCTGGTTTTCGCGGGTCAGGGTCGCCAGCACGCGGTAGCCGCTGCGGGCATCAAAATGGGCCAGCACCGCAGCGTTGCGGGTGGGGATCACCGTCACCGCCGTGTCGTTGCTGTCCACGTCCTGCGGCAGGGTGGTGGTATCCATCCCGATGCGGTTTTTCTGGTAAACACTGAGCGACGGAATAATCGCAAAGCCTGCGCTATCGGTCTCAATACCTTGCTCATTCTGGAAACGCACCCCCGACGCGCCGTTTGCATCGACGATAGCGAAGGCGTCACCCACCGGTTGTGACAACGTCACGCCAGCCGGATGTGCCACCAGCGCGCCGCTCACCCCGTAGCTCAACTGACGGCTGTAGTCCGAATCGCTGTAGTAACCGGCGTTCAGGTTAGCGTATTGCGAACGATAAGAACCGTACAGACTGTGGCTGGCGCTGCTCTCGCCCTCAGTACGGCTTTGTTGCAGGGCGTAGCTCAGGCGCTGATCGTCCAGCGCCGTGCCGTTCAGCGTTAAGGACTGCACCGCACGCCCCTGCTGGCTGTCGCTGTAGCTGTAACCCGCCCAACTGTGCGGCAGCCAGCGGCTTAACGGCACGTTAATGCCCAGGGTGATCATTTTGTCGTCGTCGCCTTCGGGCGTCTGGCTCCAGGTTCCGGCGAGATGCACGTTGATGCCGTTGATAACCCGGCTGATCCCGGCGGAATAGCTGCGCTCTTTACGGCGCGTGTTCCAGTAACGCTGTTCGTAACCGTTCAGGTACAGACTGCTGCCGAGCAGCGGCTGGCTGAGACTGATCTGCAACCGGCGGCGTTTGCGATCCTCGTCTTCGTCATCGCCTATTTGCATGGCGTCGGTAAAGCTGTCGTAGCCTTTACTCGAATAGCGGGATTCAGAGAGCGTAAGCTGGGTGTCCGTCGCCGCGATGTTTTTGACATACATCAGACGCAGCGCGCGGCCTCTGGCCTGAGTGACGTCGGCGGCCACGGAACCGAACTCGCCCAGCCCGAATCCCAGACCGGTTGCCAGCGCCCGATAACGATCTGACGTCAGCAATCCGCCATACACAGTCAGGGCGTTATTCAGGCCGTACAGCCCGCTCGCCTCGACAAACAGCGGCGTCTGCGTGCGGCTTCCGGCCCCGTCTTCATGGTAGCGCCCGGCGGTGAAATCGTATTTGAAGCGGCCCGGTCGCTGCATCACCGGCACGCTGGCCCAGGGCTGAATAAACTGATGCTCGCTGCCGTCGGCCTCTTTTACGGTGACCTCCAGATCGCCGCTGTTGGCGGTGGCGTAGATATCGTCCAGCGCAAAGGCACCCGGCGCGACGTTGGTGCGGTAAATCAGATTACCGTTCTGGCGCACCGACACTTCGGCGTTGCTGCTGGCGACGCCGCGGATCACCGGCGCAAATCCGCGCTGGCTTTGCGGTTGCATCGCCTCATCTGAAGCGAGATTAACGCCCCGGTAGGCGATGCTGTCGAACACCTCGGCACCGGTGTGGCTTTCACCGGCGGTGAACTGCGCTTTCAGCCGGTTGATATCGTGCTGGAGAAAGGTCTGCTGAGTAGTCCAGTGCTGCTTATCCTCGCTTTTGTCCCATGATGAACTGTTGCGTACCCGCCAGCCGCCGAGGTTAAAGCCGCTGTGCAGATCCAGCCAGGCGCTGTTGCGCGTGGCGTGGCTGCTGTCCCCGGTGTCGGAACCGGAAAAGTTATAGTTGGTAAACAGCACCGGCACCCCGTCATCCCACAGGGACGGATCGACCGCGCCCTGCGCACGCCTGGTGATGTACGCCTGCGGCATACTGATGTCGAGACGAAGCTGGCTCATATTAAAGCCCGCGCTGGCCGCCGGAATATAGCTGCCGAGCGGTTCGGCCAGCGGCGTCTGGGCAGGCAATCCGGCAAGCGCCGGAACAGCGTCCACACCGATGCCCCATTCCCGCAGCATCTGTGGGGTGAGCGCGGGCTGGAGCGCCCCGTCCGGGCCACTGATATAGGCGATCTCTTTGGTTTCCAGGCGCACGTTATTGAGGAAAATCGTCGTGCTGTACACGCCGGGAAGCTGCGCGTTCTGGTTCGAGAACAACGAGAGATCCACATCCTGAAACTGCCCCGGCGCGCCTTCCAGATCGGCCGGGCTGAAGCTGTACTCCCCGGCGCGGGCGGCGGACGCTGAGAGCAAAATGGCCCCCATTATCGCGAGCCTGAGCGGGTTTCGCGGCCATTCCTGCCTGGCGGAAACAGAGTGAGATGCGTGGAGCATGGTCTGGCGTCATCCATTAATTAAGGGTGGCGTCGAATTTTGCCGAAGCGTTGCCGTAGTCCGTAATGCAGCGCCAGCTAACCTGATGCCCTGCGGCGGCGGAGGGAAGCGTCAGGCGCACCTCGCTTTTGGGGGCGACCAGATCGGCTTTGTTCAGCGGCGTATGGCCGATGTTCAGCGAGTCAAAGACGTTATAAAACGCACTCTGATTGCTGACCAGCAGCGTGTTGCCTTCGCGCTGAAAACGGAGGTTTTCACAGGCCTGTAATGGCGTGCCGGGTAATCCCTGCGGGCGGTAAAAGAGTTTCAGCCGGGTTTTAAAGATCAGCTTAAGGACGTTCTTATCCACCTCATCTGCCGGGGTCGCCGGAATGGTGCGCACATCCAGAAAGAACAGCGATTCCCGATCTTCAGGAACCTCTCCGCCAGACCATGAGATACGCAAACTTTGCTCTTTCTGCGGATCGAGCCGGAACAGCGGCGGGGTAATAATAAACGGCCCGCGTGTTTTACCGTCGCCCGTATCGGTCCAGGATTGCACCAGCCAGGGGAGGGTGGAATCTTTATTTAATAATGGCAGGGCCACTTCTTTTTTATCCGCCTCATAAATAAGCCGGGTGCGACCAATCTGAATGCCACCGGCATTCGCGCACTGAAAAGCTGTAAAAAATAGACACGTGAATAAGGCTGAAAGCCGCGCGTTGCGCATAAATAACCCTGTTAATACCTGAATAAATAATTTAATAAAGAGCCCTTAAAGGCTCTTTATATTTTCTGCGAAGTGCTGTGATAAATAATTTCACAATAATAAAATTATTATTAACAATTAAATATCTTTACCCTAAATAATTCGAGTTGCAGGCAGGCGGCAACTGAGTAAATCCCCGGGAGCTTACATAAGTAAGTGACTGGGGTGAACGAAGACAGCCAACGCACCTGCAACTTGAAGTATGACGGGTATTAACGGTAGAGGATATTGACTGTCATATCCGCATCCGCGGCACCCGCGGTAACAGGAACAGCAAAGGCGCGATAGCGGGCGACGAAATCCGCCATCACGGTGTCGCTTTGCGTGGTCGGCAACTGCACAAAAACCTGATCGGTAGAGCCATCCATTTTCAGCAGGCGGGTGGCTTCATCGGCAGGACTGACGGCAACGCCGATGTTGGTCGCAGCGGTTGCGCCTGTGGTGGTCAGCTTACTGACATCAAGCAGATCGGGCGTTTGCGTCAGGGCCGTCGGGCCATTAAAGGTCAACTGTACGGCAGGCAGACCAGAGCTACTGAGCGGGCATTCAGCCAGTTCAATGGTAAAAGGCACAGGTTCAGACTCGTTGCCGACATTGCTGAAAATGGAGGTCGGCCAGGTGCCGAGCAGAACGTTATTATCTTTTCCATCGTTACCGTTAATAACGCAACTGGGTTCGATAATTTCGCCGGTAAAATGGACTGTGCCGGCATTCATTTCATCTGCTAATACGCTGTGGGAAGCGAGCGCAAATAAAATAAGAAAAGCCGCGTTCTTATTTAATTTCATGATAGACATCTCCTTATGAAAATGTGGTGTTCCAGATATAACGCGTAATGTAACGGTAATACGCCGGAAGGGGGAGTCATTATTCCTCATTTTTCCTCACGGGAATAAATGAGATCCCCTGTGATATCGCAGTGCTTGCGGGAGGCGGAGAGTATCAGGTGAAATTCATGTAAATTTGACCTTTAATGCGCCGCGTCAGGTAAATCTTATTTGTTAATGTCTTATTTTATTAAAAAAATATTAATCGGCTTTTTTTTAGTATTATTTTGGCGAAGAGTTAACAGATTAACAGCGGAAAACACCATGATTCTGACGGCTTTTCTGCCCATTAACCGGGCACCGACTCTGCGATGATAGTCATGAGTAAAAGTAACGCGAGTAGATGGCGTGGCAGACGATAGCGAAGACAAAACAGAAGCCCCCACACCCCACCGAATTGAAAAAGCGCGTGAGGAAGGGGACATACCCCGATCCAGGGAATTAACCTCCGTACTGGTTTTAGTCGTGGGCGTGAGCATTATCTGGATTGGCGGCGAGTCTATTGGCCGACGGCTGGCTGCGTTGCTGGCGTCCGGGCTGCGCTTTGATCACGGCATCGTTAACGATCCGAATCTGGTGCTTGGGCAGATTATTTTGCTGCTGAAAGAGGCGATGTTTGCCCTGCTGCCGCTGATTGCGGGCGTGGTGATTATTGCGCTGTTTTCACCCATTCTCCTTGGCGGGCTGGTCTTTAGCGGCAAATCCATCCAGTTCAAATTCTCCAAGCTCAACCCCCTGACCGGGATTGCGCGGCTGTTTTCAGCCCAGGTGGGGGCGGAACTGGTGAAAGCGGTGCTCAAATCCCTGCTGATGGGAAGCACGGCGGGTGCCTATTTGTGGCACAAATGGCCCGAAATCATGCGCCTGATCAGCGAGTCACCGATTACGGCGATGAGCAATGCGCTTAACATCGCCGGGATGTGCGCGCTGATGGTGGTAATCAGCATTATCCCGATGGTGGGTTTTGACGTGATCTGGCAGCTTTACAGTCATTTCAAAAAGCTGCGTATGTCCCGACAGGATATCCGCGATGAATATAAAGAGAGCGAAGGCGACCCGCACGTTAAAGGGCGTCTGCGCCAGATGCAGCGCGCGGCGGCACGTTCACGCATGATGGCGGATGTGCCTAAAGCGGACGTGATTGTGAATAACCCGACGCACTATTCCGTCGCGCTGCAATATGACGAGAACAAAATGAGCGCCCCGAAAGTGGTGGCAAAAGGGGCGGGGCTGGTGGCGCTGCGCATCCGTGAAATCGGTGAGGAAAATCGTATCCCGATGCTCGAAGCGCCGCCGCTGGCGCGTGCGCTTTATCGCCACGCTGAAATCGGTCAGCAAATTCCTGGTCAGCTCTATGCGGCGGTTGCCGAAGTGCTGGCCTGGGTCTGGCAACTTAAACGCTGGCGTCTGGCTGGCGGCACGGCCCCTGCTAAACCTGCAAACCTTCCGGTGCCTGAAGCACTGGATTTTCTGAACGAGAAGGACAGTGATGAATAATCTGGTGGCAAAATTGCGCTTGCCTGGCAACATGAAGTCGGTTCAGTGGCAGATCCTTGCCGGGCCGATCCTCATTATGCTTATTTTGTCGATGATGGTGCTGCCGCTGCCGGCGTTCATTCTTGACCTGTTATTTACGTTCAATATCGCGCTCTCCATTATGGTGCTGCTGGTGGCGATGTTCACCCAGCGCACCCTGGAATTTGCCGCTTTCCCGACCGTTCTGCTGTTTACCACCCTGTTACGCCTGGCGCTGAACGTCGCCTCGACCCGTATCATCCTGATGGAAGGGCATACCGGCGGCGCGGCGGCGGGTAAAGTAGTTGAAGCCTTCGGCCACTTCCTCGTCGGCGGTAACTTCGCAATCGGTATCGTGGTGTTCATCATCCTCGTGATCATCAACTTTATGGTTATCACCAAGGGTGCCGGGCGTATCGCAGAAGTTGGCGCGCGCTTTGTGCTCGACGGGATGCCGGGTAAACAGATGGCGATCGACGCCGACCTGAACGCCGGGCTGATTGCCGAAGATGAAGCGAAAAAACGCCGCGCCGAAGTGACCCAGGAAGCGGATTTCTACGGTTCGATGGACGGTGCGAGTAAGTTCGTACGCGGCGATGCCGTCGCCGGTATTTTGATCATGGTGATCAACGTGGTGGGCGGCCTGCTGGTGGGCGTGCTTCAGCACGGAATGGACGTGGGCCACGCGGCTGAAAGCTACACCCTTCTGACCATCGGTGACGGTCTGGTGGCGCAGATCCCGGCGCTGGTGATCTCTACCGCCGCGGGCGTTATCGTGACCCGCGTGGCGACCGATCAGGACGTCGGCCAGCAAATGGTTGGCCAGTTGTTTACCAACCCAAGCGTGATGGTGTTAAGTGCCGCGGTGCTCGGCCTGCTGGGTCTGGTGCCGGGGATGCCAAACTTTGTGTTCCTGCTGTTTACCGGGGCGCTGCTGGGGCTGGCCTGGTGGCTGCGTGGACGCGAAATTAAGGAGCCCGCCGAAGCGGCTCCGGCCAAAGCGCCAGAAATCACCCAGGCGGTGGAAGCCACCTGGAGCGATGTGCAGCTTGAGGATTCGCTGGGGATGGAAGTGGGCTATCGCCTGATCCCGATGGTGGATTTCCAGCAGGACGGCGAGCTGTTAGGCCGTATCCGCAGTATTCGTAAGAAATTTGCGCAGGACATGGGCTTCCTGCCACCGGTCGTGCACATTCGCGACAATATGGATCTCCCTCCTGCCCGCTATCGCATTCTGATGAAGGGCGTGGAGATTGGCAGCGGCGATGCCTATCCGGGACGCTGGCTGGCGATTAACCCAGGCACCGCAGCGGGGACGCTGCCGGGCGAGCAAACGGTCGATCCGGCCTTTGGCCTCGCGGCGACCTGGATCGAGAGCGCGTTAAAAGAGCAGGCGCAAATTCAGGGCTTTACCGTGGTGGAAGCGAGTACCGTGGTCGCCACGCACCTTAACCATCTGATCGGCCAGTTCTCTGCTGAACTCTTTGGCCGCCAGGAAGCGCAGCAACTTCTCGATCGCGTGACCCAGGAGATGCCGAAGCTGACTGAAGATCTGGTGCCGGGCGTGGTGACGCTCACCACCCTGCACAAAGTGCTGCAAAATCTGCTGGAAGAAAAAGTGCCGATCCGCGATATGCGCACCATTCTGGAAACCCTGGCGGAACATGCACCGGTGCAGCACGATCCGCACGAACTGACGACGGTAGTGCGCGTGGCGCTGGGCCGTGCCATCACGCAGCAATGGTTCCCGGGCAACGGTGAAGTGCAGGTGATCGGTCTGGATACGCCGCTTGAGCGTCTGCTGTTGCAGGCGTTGCAGGGCGGTGGCGGTCTGGAGCCGGGCCTGGCGGATCGTCTGCTGGCGCAAACCCAGGAGGCGCTGGGGCGTCAGGAGATGCTGGGCGCACCGCCGGTATTGCTGGTGAATCACGCGCTGCGTCCGCTGCTTTCGCGCTTCCTGCGCCGCAGCCTGCCGCAACTGGTGGTGATGTCGAATATGGAAATGACCGACAACCGCAACATTCGTATGACCGCAACCATCGGAGGTCAGTAATGCGCATTCTGGCGTTAATCCTCGCGCTGCCGCTTTTCGCGCACGCGGCGGGCGAGGGGATGTGGCAGGCCAGCAGTATCGGCATCACCCTCAATCACCGGGGCGAGTCAATGTCATCCCGGCCGTTATCGGCATCGCAGCCGGTTTCCGGGCTGATGACGCTGGTGGCCTGGCAATATGAACTGAATGGCCCGACGCCTGCCGGACTGCGGGTGCGTTTATGCGCCCAGACCCGCTGCGTGGAGCTGGATGGCGAACGTGGCACTACCCACGGCTTCAGCGATGTGCCCGCGGTTGAACCGCTGCGCTTTATTTTTGAAGTCCCCGGCGGCGGGCGGCTGATACCGGCGCTGAAAGTCAGCCGCAACAACGTCATCGTTAACTACCGCTAACTGCTCTTCTTTTCGCCAGTCATCAGCTTATCCGCCCGGATTATGATGGCTGGCTCGCAAATTCTGACCTCACCTTTTGATGCAAGAGAAACACTGTTTTATAAATCAGTGACACGCGTAGCGAGACTCTTTGCATTTTTGCCAGTTGCCTGATTCCCATGGCAGAAACAGAAAGGTTTCTCAGTTCACATAATTTTACCTTAGCCGTGTAAGGACTCCCTTGGATAAGCCAGACTGCCGGAGTTCTCCCAATAACCAACAGGGTTTACGGCAATGAAAACACGTAAAATAGGATTGGCGAACTATCTCGCCTATGGATCGGGTGATTTTTTGGGTGCAGGCACGACAGCACTGACCGCTGCGTGGCTCCTTTATTTCTATACTACCTTCTGTGGATTAACCCCTATCGAGGCGACGTTCATCTTCGCCGCGGCAAGGGTGGCGGATGCGGTCATCAGTCCGCTGATGGGCTTCTTAACCGATAACTTCGGCTCAACCTGGCTTGGCAAACGCTTTGGCCGCCGTAAGTTCTTTATTTTACTGGGTATTCCGTGCGTATTTAGCTACTCCATTATGTGGGTTGGCGATATGGGCTTCTGGTATTACCTCGTTACCTATCTGATTTTCGATATCGTTTACACCATGATCCTGGTACCGTACGAAACGCTGGTGCCGGAAATGACCGACGATTTCAAACAGAAAACCAAATTCTCCGGCGCGCGCATCGGTATGGCGCAGATGTCGGCGATTCTGGCGTCGTTCCTGCCGGGGATCCTGCTGGCGCATTTCGGCAAAGACAACCCGATCTCCTTCTTCTACGCAAGCCTGGTGTTCTCCGTGCTGTGCGCCACGATGCTGACCTTCGTGTGGTTCTTTACCTGGGAACGCCCACGTGAAGAGTGGACCGAAGCGGCGCTGCGTGCCGAAGAAGAGAAAAAACACCTTACTTTCAAACAGAGCATGGGCCGTCTGTTTATTGAGCTCTCCTCTACGCTGCGCATTAAGATTTTCCGTCAGCACCTGGGCATGTACCTCGGCGGTTACATCGCGCAGGACGTGTTCAACGCCGTCTTTACCTACTACGTGGTCTTCGTGCTGATGCAGGATGCATCAATGGCGTCGAACCTGCTGGGCACCATGGCGATTTTCCAGTTCATCGCCGTAATGATCATGATCCCGCTGTGCATCCGCTTCGGGCCAGCGCCGTCTTACCGTATGGTCGTGACCCTGTTTGGTCTGAGCTCTATCTCTTATGCCGTGCTGTACTACGCCGGACTGAGCGATATTTACTCGCTGATGCTGCTGGTTTCTGCGATTGCCGGCCTCGGTCGTGGTGGTATCAACTATGTACCGTGGAACACCTACACCTACATTTCTGACATCGACGAAGTGGTCACCGGCCAGCGCCGTGAAGGGATCTTCGCCGGGATCATGACCCTGACCCGTAAAGCGTCCCAGGCCGGTGCGGTAATGCTGGTGGGGATTGTGATGCAGGCTTCCGGTTTCGTCTCCGGGCAGAAAACCCAGGTGGAATCGGTCAGTCATACCATTCTGATGATCCTCTGCTTCGGTACAGTTGCCGTGCTGCTCTGCGGTTTCCTGGTCTCCCTGCGCTTTAAGCTGAACCTGAAAACACACAGCGTGCTGCGTGCAGAAACCGAAAAAATGCGTCAGTCAGGCCGCATTATGCCGGAAACCCTTACCCCGGAAGCCCGTGCCACCGTCGAGATGCTGGCGGGTATGCCTTACGAATCCCTGTGGGGGAATAACAATATCGGCTTCCTGAATCGTCATAAGCCTGCGCCGGGATCGCTTTCTGCGCGTAAATCAGGTGAATTTAATACTCAAGAGGTGAAGTAAATGATTGTTTACCCTGTCAAACATAGCCCTTTGCTGCGTCAGCCGGAGCGTTTTATTGCCCGCGATGAACTGAAAGCGCTGATCCAGAAGGTGACGCATAATCTGGTCAACATTCAGGATGAGACCGGTAAATTTTTACTGCGGCTGGACGACGGGCGGGTCATCGACACCAAAGGCTGGGCAGGCTGGGAATGGACGCACGGCGTAGGGCTGTATGGCATGTATCAGTATTATCGTCAGACCGGCGATACCGCGATGCGCGACATTATTGATAGCTGGTTTGCCGACCGCTTTGCGGAAGGGGCGACCACCAAAAACGTCAATACTATGGCTCCGTTCCTGACCCTGGCGTACCGCTACGAAGAGACCGGCAACGCCTCTTATCTGCCGTGGCTGGAGACGTGGGCAGAATGGGCGATGCATGAGATGCCGCGTACCGATCATGGCGGAATGCAGCACATTACGCTGGCGGAAGAGAATCATCAGCAAATGTGGGATGACACGCTGATGATGACCGTGCTGCCGCTGGCGAAAATCGGCAAGCTGTTAAACCGCCCGGACTACGTGGAAGAAGCGGTGTATCAGTTCCTGCTGCACGTGCAAAATCTGATGGATCGTGAAACCGGGCTGTGGTTCCACGGCTGGAACTACGACGGTCATCATAACTTTGCCAGTGCCCGCTGGGCGCGCGGCAATAGCTGGTTAACCATCGTGATCCCGGATTTCCTTGAGCTTGTGGATCTGCCGGAGAACAACGCGGTACGCCGTTACCTGGTGCAGGTGCTGAATGCGCAGATCGCCGCCCTGGCAAAATGCCAGGACGACAGCGGCCTGTGGCACACGCTGCTTGATGACCCGGAGTCTTATCTGGAATCGTCTGCCACCGCAGGCTTTGCCTACGGCATTCTGAAAGCGGTGCGCAAGCGCTATGTCGGACAGGAATATGCGGAAGTGGCAGAGAAGGCGATTAAAGGCGTGGTGCAGAACATTTCCCCGGAAGGCGAACTGCTGCAAACATCGTTTGGTACCGGTATGGGATCGAATTTGCAGTTCTACCGCGATATTCCCCGCACCTCAATGCCATACGGTCAGGCAATGGCGATGCTGTGTCTGACGGAGTATTTGCGCAAGTATTTTTGACAGGATTCCCCCTCACCCTAACCCTCTCCCATGGGGAGAGGGGACAGATCGAGCACGGACTGGACTTTCTCCCTCTCCCATGGGGAGAGGGGACAGATCGAGCATGGACTCGCCTTTCTCCCTCTCCCTTAGGGAGAGGGCCGGGGTGAGGGGTGTTAATTACATCCGTTCTACTGTCTCAATACCCAACGTATCCAGACCCTGCTTCAGCGTTTTCGCTGTCAGCAGCGCCAGTTTCAGGCGGCTTTGACGGGTAGCGTCATCTTCGGCGCTCAGGATCGGGCAGTGTTCGTAGAAGCCAGAGAACAGGCCGGCTAAATCGTACAGATACGCACACATCACGTGCGGTGTACCTTCGCGGGCTACCACGGTTAACGTCTCTTCAAATTGCAGCAGACGCGCGGCGAGCTGAACTTCACGATCTTCCGTCAGGATCACCGGGGCTTCGCTCAGGGCGCTTTCATCCAGACCGGCCTTACGGAACACGGAGAGCACGCGGGTGTAGGCGTACTGCATATATGGCGCGGTGTTGCCTTCAAACGCCAGCATGTTGTCCCAGTCGAAGACGTAATCGGTAGTGCGGCTTTTCGACAGATCCGCGTACTTCACGGCTCCAATACCGACCGCGTTCGCCAGTTTTTCCAGCTCATCGGCAGGCATGTCCGGGTTTTTCTCCGCCACCAGACGACGGGCGCGTTCCAGCGCTTCATCCAGCAGATCCGCCAGTTTCACCGTACCGCCTGCGCGGGTTTTGAACGGCTTGCCGTCTTTGCCCAGCATCATGCCGAACATGTGGTGCTCCAGCGGCACGGAATCCGGCACGTAACCGGCTTTACGCACAATAGTCCAGGCCTGCATCAGGTGCTGGTGCTGGCGGGAGTCAATGTAGTAAAGCACGCGGTCGGCATGCAGCGTCTCGAAACGGTATTTCGCACAGGCGATGTCCGTGGTGGTGTAGAGGTAGCCGCCATCCTTTTTCTGGATGATGACGCCCATCGGATCGCCTTCTTTGTTTTTGTATTCGTCGAGGAAAACGACGGTTGCGCCTTCGCTTTCAACCGCCAGGCCCTGTGCCTTCAGATCGGCCACGATACCTGCCAGCATTGGGTTGTACAGGCTTTCGCCCATCACATCGTCGCGGGTCAGGGTCACGTTCAGACGGTTATAGGTGAGCTGGTTTTGCGTCATGGTGATGTCGACCAGCTTGCGCCACATTTCACGGCAATACTCGTCGCCGCCCTGCAGCTTCACCACGTAATTACGCGCGCGCTCAGCAAAAGCGGCGTCTTCGTCGTAATGCGCTTTTGCCGCACGGTAGAACTCTTCCAGATCCGCCAGCGCCATTTCGCCGGCGTTTTCCTGCTGTTTCAGCTCAAGGAATGCAATCAGCATGCCGAACTGGGTGCCCCAGTCGCCGACGTGGTTCGCGCGGATCACTTTATGACCGAGGAACTCCAGGGTGCGCACGGAGGCATCACCGATGATGGTTGAGCGCAGGTGACCAACGTGCATCTCTTTTGCCACGTTCGGCGCAGAGTAGTCGATAACCACGGTTTGCGGCTCAGGCTGAGACACGCCCAGACGGTCCGAGGCCAGCGCCTGGTTAACGTGATCGGCCAGAAACGCAGGTTCCAGGAAGATGTTGATAAAGCCAGGACCGGCGATTTCAACTTTGCTGGCGATCCCGTTGAGATCGAGATGAGACAGCACAAGCTCTGCAACCTGTCGTGGCGGCATGCCCAGTTTTTTAGCAACTGCCATCACGCCATTGGCCTGATAGTCACCAAACTGTACTTTTGCTGACTGACGAACCTGAGGTTCGCAATCCGCAGGTGCGCCTGCGGCAATCAGTGCCTGACTGACTTTTTCTGAGAGGAGAGCCTGAATATTCACCGTGATACCTTACGTTTTTGACGCGAGTGGACAATACCCGCGCCCGTTTGAGAATTAGGGCGGGAGTATACTGCAAATGGCTTTTGCCGTCAGCATTGTGCACCGCGCAGGTTGTGCAAAAAATCAGCGATAATAAGTGCATAACTATTCATCGTGCGCCAAATGCATTCTGCGGTTGGTCAAATGCGGGCAAGCGCGTAAATTAGCGCCTTTGTATCCGATGAAGAGTGTTGAATATGGCCGACTGGCAATCCATTGACGAACTGCATGATATTTCCGCAGATTTACCGCGTTTCACCAAAGCGTTAACAGAACTTGCCACCCGGCTCGGGCTGGATATCGCGCCGCTTGATGCCGATCACATTTCATTGCGTTGTCATCAGAACACGACCGCTGAACGCTGGCGACGCGGATTTGAACAGTGCGGCGAACTGCTCAGCGAAAATATCATCAATGGTCGCCCGATTTGCCTGTTTAAACTGCATCAGCCGGTGTGCGTGGCGCACTGGCAATTCAGCGTGGTGGAATTGCCCTGGCCTGGCGAAAAACGTTACCCGCATGAAGGCTGGGAGCATATCGAAATCGTCCTGCCGGGCGAGCCGGACTCGCTCAACGCCCGCGCGCTGGCGCTGCTCTCCGATGACGGCTTAAGCCAGCCGGGAATTTTCGTCAAAACCAGTTCGCCGAAAGGCGAGCGTGAGCGGCTGCCTAATCCGACGCTTGCAGTCACCGACGGCCAGGTGACGATCAAATTTCATCCGTGGAGCATCGAAGCAATTGTTGCCAGCGAACAAAGCGTGTGATGTCACGCAGCGCGGGGCCTCGGGCGGCGTAGCATGATGAGCGGATACTGATGTTTCAGGGAGAAAACCGTAGTGTTACTGGAAATTTGTTGTTACAGCGAACTGAGCGCGCTGGTGGCGCAGCAGCACGGCGCTGATCGCATTGAACTGTGTTCCGCGCCGAAAGAGGGCGGGCTGACCGTTTCTTATGGCGTCCTGAAACGGGTGCGCCAGAACCTCACCATTCCGGTGCATCCCATTGTGCGCCCGCGCGGGGGCGATTTTTGTTATGACGCAGAAGAGTTTAACGCCATGCTCGATGACGTTTACCATCTCAACGCGCTGGGCTTTCCGGGGCTGGTAATCGGCATCCTGAATGAAGACGGGGATGTGGATATGCCCCGGATGACGCAAATTATGGCGGCGGCAAAGGGGATGGCGGTCACTTTTCATCGTGCTTTTGATATGTGCCGCGACCCTTACGAAGCCTTTGATAAGCTGGCCGAATTAGGCGTTGCGCGCGTTCTCACATCCGGTCAACAGCCCTCGGCAGCAAAAGGTCTTTCATTAATTACGGAACTAAACGCACGATCCGGTGTTCCAATCATTATGGCGGGTGCGGGTGTTCGCGCATCCAATCTTGACCAGTTTTTGAGCGCTGGGGTGGCAGAGGTTCACAGCTCTGCGGGTGACTGGACACCTTCACCTATGCGCTACCGTCATTCAGGCCTGTCGATGTCGTCAGATGCTAACGCGGATGAATTTTCCCGCTACGGTGTAGACGGTGCGGCAGTGGCTGAGATGAAAGCGATGATTGCCCGTCATCGTCTTCGTTAACAGTTTTTACCGCGCATCATGTCGCCCAATGTGATGCTTGCTTGTACCAGGCCCCTGCAATTTCAACAGGGGCCTTTTTTTGTCCTTCCCCTTCCTGGGGAAATTCAGGTCACGGCTTGCGGGCAATCAGCACGGCGCGCATCGGCGCAGGATACCCTTCAATGGTTTTGCTGTGATCGTTCGGGTCGAGGAATTCCGCCAGCGATTCGGTGATCATCCAGTCGGTACGACGCTGCTCGTCGGTGGACGTCACGCTCACATCGGCGATGCGCACATCCACAAAACCGCATTTCTCCAGCCAGTTTTTCAGCGCCAGCGCCGACGGAATAAAGTACACGTTGCGCATCTGCGCGTAGCGATCGCCGGGCACCAGCACTGCGTTTTCGTCGCCTTCAATCACCAGCGTTTCCAGCACCAGTTCACCATCTTTTACCAGCTGATCTTTAAGCTGCCAGAGGTGCTCCAGCGGCGAGCGGCGGTGGTAAAGCACGCCCATCGAAAACACCGTATCGAATGCGTTAAGCGCCGGAAGTTGCTCAATACCCAGCGGCAGTAAATGCGCGCGCTGATCGTTACCCAGCAGCTTACGCACCGCTTCGAACTGGCAGAGGAAAAGCTGCATCGGATCGATGCCAACCGCCAGGTGTGCGCCCGCGCCGATCATGCGCCACAGGTGATAACCGCTGCCACAGCCGACATCGAGAATGGTGCGACCGGTCAAATCGGACAGATGCGGCAGCACGCGATCCCATTTCCAGTCGGAGCGCCATTCGGTGTTGATATCCACGCCGTAAAGCGAAAACGGCCCTTTGCGCCAGGGCATCAGATTGCGCAGCAGGGTTTCAATCCGCCGGGTTTGTCCGTCAGACAACGGCGCTTCGCTGTTGGCGGTCACGCTGTGCAGCAGGTCCAGATGATGCGGGGTTAATTCCGGCAGAAATTCGACGGCATTGTTCCAGTTTTTAAACTGTCCATGCAGCGAATCGCGCTGCCATGCGGCAATCTGCGCCGGCAAGGTTTCCAGCCAGTGGGAGAGATGATTTTTGGCGATGAGCTGATAAAAGTTGCCGAAGTCGATCATTGGGCTTCTCCGGCTTTCAGTGCCACCAGCGAACCAAAGTTAAAGCACTGGAACCACAGTTCGCTGTGCTCAAACCCGGCCTGGCGCAGACGGGCTTTGTGAGTTTCCACGGAATCGGTGAGCATCACGTTTTCCAGCATGCTGCGCTTCTGGCTGATTTCCAGCTCGCTGTAGCCGTTCGCGCGCTTAAAGTCATGATGCATGTTAAACAGCAGTTCGCCGACGGTGGCATCTTCAAAGCTGAATTTTTCCGACAGCACCAGCGCGCCGCCCGGATTCAGCCCCTGGTAAATTTTATCCAGCAATGCCTGACGCTCAACGGGTTCAAGGAATTGCAGGGTAAAATTCAGCACCACCATAGAAGCATTTTCAATCTGGATATCGCGGATATCGCCTTCAACCACCTCAACCGGGGTTGGCGCTTTCCAGGCATCAATATGACGGCGGCAGCGTTCGATCATGGCAGGGGAGTTATCGACGGCAATGATTTTACAGCCGGTATGAGCGATGTTGCGGCGCACGGAAAGCGTCGCTGCGCCCAGTGAGCAGCCGAGATCGTAAACCTGGGTGTCAGGCGCAACAAAGCGCCCGGCCAGCATACCGATCATCGAGATAATATTTGAATAGCCTGGGACGGAGCGCTGGATCATATCCGGGAAGACTTCGGCTACCCGTTCATCAAATGTCCAGTCACCCAGGCTGGCGATTGGCGCAGAAAAAAGCGTGTCGCGGTGAGACATAACGTAAAACCCGAGAAAACAAAAGTGGCGTATTGTGCGCTAATGCAGGGAGAAAACCAACTCCCAGGGCATATACCACAGGTTAGCCAGCACCATAATAATCAGCACACACCAGGTCGCGCCCATGGCAGAGCGCCGCCAGCGGAACAGCCGGTGTTGAAAACCGTGGTAGTGCATCAGACGGCCCACGATCAGCAGCAGTCCACAGACATGTACCATCCAGGTTTCTGCGCCGTTCATTTCCATAAACAGCAGCAGGATCAGCGCCGCAGGGATATATTCCACCGCGTTGCCATGAATACGAATGGCGATTTGCAGTTCGCTAAAGCCCCCGTCGCCCGCAGAAACACGGTATTGGGTACGCAACCGAACCACGTCGAAAGAAAACTTCAACAGCAGCAATACACTCAGCACGGCATAGAGCGCGCTTACCATAAAAACTCCATTTAATGCACAAAGATGGCACACTTCTATGATAGCGCGACTGCTTCAGAAAAGAGAGGTTTGTTGTGGAACAGACGGGGCGGGGCCGATTGACGGGATAGCCGACTGCAATGAGGGCCAGAGTGTGGCAACCAGTTCCAGCGCCTGACCGATATCCGGCGTGTGCAAAAACAGAAACGGCGTGGTGCGCTGCTCCCACTCCGGCAGTTTTTTCAGCCAGACATCAAACAGTGCGGTGTTTTGGGCCATGTTGTCGCTACCGATAAACCGCACCATTGGATGTTGCGCCGTGGTGATGGCATGGACATGCACCTTCGGTTTTTTACGCTGGGCGTCGATGATGGCCTGATTGTGCGGGATCGCGCTGTGCACCGGGCGACTGTCGAGGATCACCCGGTTAATGCCGCGCGCGTGCAGGCCCCGGTTAAGCTGCGTTTCCGCCTCGCCTTTGCTAAAGAACGCCTGATGGCGGACTTCCAC
The DNA here is from genome assembly GCF_900116015.1 of Enterobacter sp. kpr-6. Taxonomy (GTDB): domain Bacteria; phylum Pseudomonadota; class Gammaproteobacteria; order Enterobacterales; family Enterobacteriaceae; genus Enterobacter_D. Next base: position 517,906 of record NZ_FOYH01000003.1, on the reverse strand, counting down.
GCCATAAGTGAATTCGCGCGGCAGGGAATCGAGAAACGCCCACAGCGCCGGGAGATCGCGCGGGCCAAAGGCTGCCGGAAGCTGGAGCCAGTATTGTCCGATGCGATCGGCAAGCGGCGAGAGGCGGGTAAAAAACTCCTGCGTTAATTCATCGCAATCACGCAGGGCCGCCTGATGGGAAATCGTCTGCGGGAATTTAAAACAGAAGCGAAAATCATCGTTGGTCTGATCCCGCCAGCGATGGACGATTTCGGCTTTCGGCAGGGCGTACAGCGTGGTGTTGCCCTCCACGCAGTTAAAATGACGCGCGTAATCCTCCAGCCCCTGGATGCCCAGTCGCGCCCATTTGGAGTGCGACCATTGCGGCAGCCCGATATAGATCATAACGCGGCCAGCACCTCTTCAGTGCTGCGCACCCGGCCAATGCGCGGGAAGATATGCGTCATTGAACTCTGATGTTGTTCCACACTCGCCGCACTACAGGCGTCTTCCACAACCAGCAGGTTGAAGCCCAGTTCCCACGCGTTACGCGCGGTGGATTCCACGCCAATGTTGGTGGAGATCCCGCAGAGAACGATGGTTTCAATACCCCGGCGGCGAAGCTGCAACTCCAGATCCGTACCGTAAAATGCGCCCCATTGACGTTTGGTCACTTCCAGATCGCTGTCGCGCTTACCTAACGCCACCGGATAGTGCCACCAGTTTTGCGGCAAGGCCTGCGCCGGGACGGGGGCGTCTACTGGCTGTTTCAGCGCTTCAGCGAAGTCATTTGACCAGCCCACGCGCACCATCACCACCGGGGCGTGATGTGCGCGAAACTTTTCGGCAAGCCGTGCGGCGCGTGCGACCACGTCGGACGCCGTATGCGGTCCGCCCGCAAAGGGCAGGATACCTTCCTGCAAATCGATAATGACCAGCGCCGTTTTTGCAGCATTAAGTTCCAGCATACTAACTCCAGATAAATGAATGGCTTCGCGTCATACCATACCCGGTTAAAAGCCCACTTCGGCTCACAAAATTTGTTAATTTTTGTGAGATTAGCGGTTAACCGCTGCGCAATCACGCATCCATGCGGTCTGGCTCTTATCGCCAGGCAGAATTTCCATTATAATAGCCCCCTTTTTTCATCCAGTAGTGACATTCAGCTAAGGCTGCGACAGTTTCGCCAGACCGGCCTGCGGCTAAGTTAAGGGATATCTCATGCGTACAGAATATTGCGGACAGCTTCGTTCGTCTCACGAGGGGCAGCAGGTGACGCTGTGTGGTTGGGTTAACCGTCGTCGTGATCTTGGTAGCCTGATCTTTATCGATATGCGCGACCGCGAAGGTATCGTGCAGGTGTTTTTCGATCCGGATCGTGCGGACGTGTTAAAGCTGGCCTCCGAACTGCGTAATGAGTTCTGCATTCAAATTACCGGCACCGTGCGCCGTCGTGACGACAAAAATATCAACAGCGACATGGCGACCGGCGAAATCGAAGTGCTGGCCTCCGACCTTGTGATCATTAACCGCTCGGATTCTCTGCCGCTCGACTCCAATCACGTCAACACCGAAGAAGCGCGCCTCAAATATCGCTATCTGGATCTGCGTCGCCCGGAAATGGCAAACCGCCTGAAAACGCGCGCTAAAATTACCAGCTTCGTGCGCCGCTTTATGGACGATCACGGGTTCCTCGATATTGAAACCCCGATGCTGACCAAAGCCACGCCGGAAGGCGCGCGCGACTATTTAGTGCCTTCACGCGTTCACAAAGGCAAATTCTATGCTCTGCCGCAGTCACCTCAGTTGTTCAAACAATTGCTGATGATGTCCGGCTTTGACCGTTACTACCAGATTGTGAAGTGTTTCCGCGACGAAGATCTGCGCGCTGACCGTCAGCCTGAATTTACCCAGATCGACGTTGAGACGTCCTTCATGACCGCACCGCAAGTGCGTGAAGTGATGGAAGCGCTGATCCGCCAGCTGTGGCTGGAAATTAAAGGCGTGGATCTCGGCGACTTCCCGCAGATGACCTTTGCCGAAGCTGAACGCCGTTACGGTTCCGATAAACCGGATCTGCGTAACCCGATGGAACTGGTGGACGTTGCCGATCTGCTTAAATCGGTCGAGTTTGCGGTCTTCGCAGGCCCGGCGAACGATCCGAAAGGTCGCGTGGCTGCTCTGCGTGTACCGGGTGGTGCTGCTCTTAGCCGTAAACAGATCGATGATTACGGCAACTTTATTAAGATTTACGGCGCGAAAGGTCTGGCTTACATCAAAGTGACCGAGCGTGCGAAAGGCCTGGAAGGTATCACCAGCCCGGTGGCGAAATTCCTCAACGCTGAGATTGTTGAAGACGTGCTGGCCCGTACCGGTGCGCAAGATGGCGATATGATCTTCTTCGGCGCGGACAACAAGAAAGTGGTTGCCGACTCCATGGGCGCGCTGCGCCTCAAACTGGGTAAAGATCTGAATCTCACCGATGAGTCCAAATGGGCACCGCTGTGGGTTATCGACTTCCCGATGTTTGAAGAAGACGGTGAAGGCGGTCTGACCGCGATGCACCATCCGTTCACCGCGCCAAGCAATATGACGCCGGAAGAACTGAAAGCAGCCCCGGAAACGGCCATTGCTAACGCCTACGATATGGTCATCAACGGCTACGAAGTGGGTGGCGGTTCTGTGCGTATTCACCGTGGTGAAATGCAGCAGACCGTGTTTGGCATCCTCGGCATTAACGAGCAGGAACAGCGCGAGAAATTCGGCTTCCTGTTAGACGCCCTGAAGTACGGTACGCCGCCGCACGCGGGCCTGGCCTTTGGTCTGGATCGCCTGACCATGCTGTTAACCGGCACCGATAACATCCGTGACGTGATCGCTTTCCCGAAAACCACCGCTGCCGCCTGTCTGATGACCGAAGCCCCGAGCTTTGGTAACGACGCAGCCCTGGCGGAACTCGGTATTCAGGTGATCAAAAAAGAGTCCGCGGAGAATAAATAATATGCCCTTCAAGCGCCCGATTTCGGTACTGGTTGTGATTTATGCAGCAGACACGAAACGGGTGCTGATGTTGCAGCGACGCGACGATCCCGATTTCTGGCAGTCGGTTACCGGCAGCCTTGAAGAGGGGGAAACCGCGTTGCAGGCCGCCATGCGCGAAGTAAAGGAAGAGGTCGTGATTGACGTTGCTGCGGAGCAACTGACCTTAATCGACTGTCAGCGCACGGTGGATTTTGAAATCTTTACGCATTTACGTCATCGCTATGCGCCGGGTATTGAGCGCAATACGGAATCCTGGTTCTGTCTTGCGCTGCCCCATGAGCGGCAGATTGTGTTTACTGAACATCTGACCTACCGCTGGCTTGATGCACCCACTGCGGCTGCATTGACCAAATCGTGGAGTAACCGGCAGGCGATTGAAGAATTTGTAATTAACGCCGCCTGAAAGGCGATGCTTTGGAGATAAATTTATGGCAGGTCACAGTAAATGGGCCAACACCAAACACCGCAAAGCGGCACAGGATGCCAAACGCGGTAAAATCTTTACCAAAATTATTCGCGAGCTGGTCACCGCGGCCCGTCTGGGCGGCGGCGATGCAGGGTCAAACCCGCGTCTGCGTGCGGCAGTGGATAAAGCGTTGTCCAATAACATGACCCGCGACACCTTAAACCGCGCAATTGCGCGTGGTGTCGGTGGTGATGAAGACAACAACATGGAAACCATCATTTATGAAGGTTACGGTCCTGGCGGCACGGCGGTGATGGTGGAATGTCTTTCCGATAACCGTAACCGTACCGTGGCAGAAGTCCGTCACGCCTTCAACAAATGTGGCGGTAACCTGGGCACCGACGGTTCTGTGGCCTATCTGTTCAGCAAAAAAGGCGTGATTTCCTTTGAAGCGGGCGATGAAGACACCATTATGGAAGCGGCGCTGGAAGCTGGTGCTGAAGACGTGATGACCTTTGATGACGGTGCTATCGACGTGTACACCGCCTGGGAAGAAATGGGTGCGGTGAAAGATGCACTGGAAGCGGCAGGCCTGAAAGCAGACTCCGCTGAAGTTTCCATGATCCCGTCCACCAAAGCGGACATGGATGCAGAAACTGCACCGAAACTGCTGCGTCTCATCGACATGCTCGAAGACTGCGACGATGTGCAGGAAGTCTACCATAACGGCGAGATCTCTGATGAGGTTGCGGCTACCTTAGAATGATGTGGCCAGCATCCATAACCGCGGAGGCGCGTGATGTCGATTATCCTCGGGATTGACCCCGGCTCACGCATCACCGGTTATGGCGTTATTCGTCAGGTCGGCAGGCAATTGACCTACCTGGGCAGTGGCTGTATTCGCACGAAGGTTGACGATTTACCGTCGCGTCTGAAATTGATTTATGCAGGCGTAACGGAAATTATTACCCAGTTCCAGCCCGATTTTTTCGCCATTGAGCAGGTCTTTATGGCGAAAAATGCGGATTCCGCGCTCAAGCTCGGTCAGGCGCGTGGTGTGGCGATTGTGGCTGCTGTGAATCAGGACTTACCGGTCTTCGAATACGCGGCGCGTCAGGTCAAACAGACCGTCGTGGGCACTGGCAGTGCGGAAAAAAGCCAGGTGCAGCACATGGTGCGCACCTTGCTGAAATTGCCCGCTAACCCGCAGGCCGATGCCGCCGATGCGCTGGCGATTGCCATTACGCATTGCCACATCAGCCAGAACGCGATGCAAATGAGCGAATCGCGGCTCAATCTGGCGCGAGGCCGGTTGCGCTGAGATCAGACTCCTTCAGCCTGTGAGTTTTTCACAGGCTGCTTCCTCTCCTCAGAAACGTTGCTATAAATTAACGACAAATTCTCATCATGGAACAAGCTGGCGGGCGTCACGGTCGTTCTTGCCCAGGGAATAGAACCTAAAAACCAAAGTTTCCAGAAATTCAGTTTCGCATCAGGATTGCTTTTTAAAAGCTCATCAAAGGTTTCCAGTTTTCCAACGTTAATTAATAACGCATGCTTATAAATATCAAAAACAAACTTTGAACAAAACTGGCGTGCTGAGTCGTATTTAAATCCAGTGTGATAAATCTTATTAAGCCGGGCAGGGACTTCATCCAGTAACCGCTCTTTTTGTTCCACGGTCAGACCCGGCGTTAATCGTTTAACGGCATAGTGCTGATTTGTTGAACGCCTGATAAACCGGTCAAGCGTTGTCGTAGACGAAAGCGGCACCCGGCTTTCTGCAACAATGTAATCCATGCCGTCATGCCCGATGATCATCCCAACATGGTTGCTCCAGCATCGTGAGGCTTCGGATATCTGACCAAAAAGTCTTGCGCCAATCGAAGTAAAAACAATATCGCCAACTTCATAACTCACCGGATAATATTTACGCATTTTATCACTCCACTCCATGGGTTTGCGCCTGATGGCAGACTGAATATTGCGCAAAAGTGTAATGTAAAAAACGGCAAAAAAATAATACTCACGATGAATGCAAATAATCAGGATCATAAAAAAATAACATCAATTCATACTATGAATAATTTCCCCGCTTGCTGCAGACAGTGATTATCCGCAGCGTTATTATGATTTGCCTGCCCGCATAATCGCAGAGCATCGTCTTTTTTTGCATTCATGGCTGGATATTTATCCAGCCTTCTCGGTATCATACGGCATTAGATTTTTCGCCATTAACGCAGGAGCGCGATGTGATAGGCAGACTCAGAGGCATTATTCTTGAAAAACAGCCCCCGCTGGTACTGCTTGAAACGGGCGGTGTAGGCTATGAAGTTCATATGCCAATGACCTGTTTCTATGAACTGCCTGATGCAGGACAGGAAGCTATCGTCTTTACGCATTTTGTTGTGCGCGAAGATGCGCAGTTACTGTATGGCTTTAATAACAAACAGGAACGTACCCTGTTTAAAGAACTGATTAAAACCAATGGCGTGGGGCCGAAGCTGGCGCTGGCGATCCTCTCTGGCATGTCGGCGCAGCAGTTTGTGAATGCCGTTGAGCGTGAAGAGCTGGCGGCGCTGGTTAAACTTCCCGGCATTGGTAAAAAAACCGCTGAGCGTCTGATTGTCGAGATGAAAGACCGCTTTAAAGGTCTGCATGGCGATCTGTTTACGCCAGCCGCCGATCTGGTGTTGACCTCCCCGGCAAGTCAGGCGACCGACGATGCTGAGCAGGAAGCGGTTGCCGCGCTGGTGGCGCTGGGCTATAAACCTCAGGAAGCCAGCCGGATGATCAGCAAAATCGCCCGTCCGGATGCCAGCAGTGAAACCCTAATCCGTGAAGCGCTTCGCGCGGCGATGTGAGGTAAAGGATGATTGAAGCAGACCGTCTCGTCTCGGCTGAAAGCGTCATGCCCGATGATGTGGTGGATCGGGCTATCCGCCCGAAATTACTGGATGAGTACATCGGACAGCCGCAGGTGCGCTCTCAAATGGAAATCTTCATCCAGGCCGCCAAACTGCGTGGCGACGCGCTCGATCACCTGTTGATTTTCGGCCCGCCGGGTCTCGGTAAAACCACCCTGGCGAATATCGTTGCGAATGAAATGGGCGTTAATCTGCGTACCACTTCTGGTCCGGTACTCGAAAAAGCAGGCGATCTGGCCGCCATGCTCACCAACCTTGAACCGCACGACGTGCTGTTTATTGATGAGATCCACCGCCTGTCGCCCGTAGTGGAAGAAGTGCTCTATCCGGCAATGGAAGATTACCAGCTCGACATTATGATTGGTGAAGGGCCGGCGGCGCGTTCCATTAAAATCGATTTGCCGCCGTTTACGCTTATCGGCGCGACCACGCGCGCGGGGTCATTAACCTCACCACTTCGTGACCGCTTTGGCATAGTGCAGCGCCTGGAATTTTATCAGGTGGCGGATTTGCAGCATATCGTTGGCCGCAGCGCCCGTTTTATGGGCCTTGAGATGAGCGAAGAGGGCGCATATGAAGTCGCTAAACGCTCGCGCGGTACGCCGCGTATCGCTAATCGCCTGCTGCGCCGCGTGCGTGATTTTGCCGACGTGAAGCATGACGGCACTATCTCACTGGATATCGCGGCACAGGCACTGGATATGCTTAATGTGGATGCGCAAGGATTTGACTATATGGACCGCAAGCTGCTGCTGGCGGTCATTGATAAATTCTTTGGTGGCCCGGTCGGGCTGGATAACCTGGCGGCAGCTATCGGCGAAGAGCGTGAAACCATTGAGGATGTGCTGGAGCCTTATCTGATCCAACAGGGCTTTTTACAACGTACCCCGCGTGGACGCATGGCAACGATAAGGGCCTGGGATCACTTCGGGATCACGCCGCCCGCGATGCCTTAAGTGTTACCCCTCACCCTAACCCTCTCCCAATGGGAGAGGGGACAGATCGGGTACGGACTCGCCTTTCCCCCTCTCCCTTCGGGAGAGGGCGGGGTGAGGGGGAGAATTACGTCGCCGCCTTCTTCATCATACTCAGAATAAACAGCGCAGCCGCGCACAGCACTACTGACGGTCCGGCGGGCGTGTCATAAAATGCCGAAAACGTTAATCCGCCGGTCACGGCAATCGCACCAATACCGACTGCAATCCCCGCCATCTGTTCAGGTGTACGGGCGAAGCGGCGGGCAGTAGCGGCCGGGATAATCAGCAGTGACGTGATAATCAACGCGCCGACAAATTTCATCGCCACGCCAATGGTTAACGCCGTAACCAGCATCAGCAGCAGTTTAACGCGCTGCAACTTCACCCCATCCACAAACGCCAGGTCCGGGCTGATGGTCATAGAGAGCAAATTGCGCCACTGCCAGAGCAAAATCGAAATGACCAGCGCCACGCCAATAGCGATAGAAATTAAATCTTCCGGCGTCACCGCCAGCAGATCGCCAAACAGATAGGCCATCAGATCGACACGGATGTTAGACATCAGACTAACTACCACAAGGCCCAGCGACAGCGCGCTGTGCGCCATGATCCCAAGCAGTGTATCAATGGCGAGGTGAGGGCGTTTTTCCAGCCAGACAAGACCGGCGGCGAGAAGCAGCGTCACGACGATCACCGCATAAAACGGATTCACATCCAGCAGCAGACCAAATGCCACGCCTAACAGTGAAGCATGTGCCAGCGTATCGCCAAAATAGGACATCCGACGCCAAACAACGAACGAACCCAAAGGGCCAGCCGCGCAGGCCAGCATAATACCGGCCAGCCAGCCGGGCAGTAATAATTCAATCATGAGTGTCCATTTCTCCGGCGTAAAACGATACGGCCCTGTAAATCATGGCGATGGTTATGGTTGTGACGGTAAATCCCAAGTTGTTCCGCACCGCGTGGGCCAAACATCGAAATAAATTCCGGGTGCATGGACACCACTTCCGGCGTGCCGGAGCAGCAAATATGGTGATTCAGGCAAAGCACTTCATCGGTTTTTGCCATCACCAGGTGCAGATCGTGTGACACCATTAGCACCGCGCAGTCGAGTTCACGCCGCAACTGGTCGATCAGATCGTAAAGCGCAACCTGTCCGTTCACATCCACTCCCTGGGTTGGCTCATCAAGCACCAGCAGTTGCGGGCGATTGAGCAGGGCACGGGCCAGAAGAACGCGCTGCGTTTCGCCGCCGGAAAGTTTTTGCATGGGGGCATCAATAAGATGTCCTGCCTGAACGCGTTTGAGCGCAGGCAAAATATCCTCTTTACGCGTGCCCGGACGCAGACGCATAAAGCGGCTGACCGTCAAAGGCAGCGTGGCATCAAGATGAATTTTTTGCGGCACATAGCCAATACGCAACTGACGGTCACGCTTGATTGTGCCGGAATCCGCAGCTACCAGGCCTAATACCACGCGCACCAGCGTGGATTTTCCGGCACCGTTTGGCCCAAGCAGCGTTAAAATTTTTCCGGGCTTCAGTTCAAGCGAAATGTCAGACAGGACGCGGCGTTGACCAAAGGAGACCGATACTTTTTCCAGTGAAACTAAATTTGTCATAGCGTTTAAGGGCTTGCACAAGTGATGAAATGTTATATTATCACATTTCACCTATCCATTACGATGATAAGTTGCATTATGTTACATAAAAATACGCTTCTTTGCGCAGCACTTTCCGCTGCATTATGGGGTAGTGCCATGACCGGTGCTAACGCTGCTGTAGTCGCTTCTTTAAAGCCTGTCGGCTTCATTGCATCGGCCCTTACTGATGGTGTCACTACGACAGAAGTATTACTGCCCGATGGGGCTTCTGAGCATGATTACGCATTGCGCCCGTCCGATGTAAAACGCTTAAAAAGCGCGGACTTAGTGGTCTGGATTGGGCCGGATATGGAAGCGTTCATGCAAAAGGCCGTCTCCACGCTCCCGGAACAGAAACAGGTCATCATGGCTACGCTTCCTGGCGTGAAGCCGTTACTGATGAAAGGCGCGGAACACGACGAAGATGAGCACGACGATCACGATCACGATCATGAAAATGGTGACGCTCATCACCATCATGGCGACTACAACATGCACATTTGGCTTTCGCCAGAAGTGGCGCGCCTGACCGCGGTTGCAATCCATCAAAAATTAGTAGAAGTTATGCCCCAAAGTCGAGCCAAACTTGACGCCAACCTGAAAGATTTCGAGGCCAGTCTGGCCAAAACCGATGCTCAGGTAGGTAACGAGCTGGCACCGCTCAAGGGTAAAGGATATTTCGTTTTTCATGACGCCTATGGCTATTACGAAAAACACTACGGTCTGACTCCGCTCGGCCATTTCACCGTTAACCCTGAGATTCAACCTGGTGCGCAGCGTTTACATGAAATCAGAACACAGTTGGTTGAGCAAAAAGCAACCTGCGTTTTTGCTGAGCCACAATTCAGGCCGGCCGTCGTTGAAGCTGTTGCGAGAGGCACCCAGGTTCGCATGGGCACGCTGGATCCGCTAGGAACCAGTATCAAGTTGAGCAAAGAGAGCTATCCGCAGTTCCTTACTCAACTCGCAAACCAGTATTCGAGCTGCCTGAAAGGAGATTAACGAGGAAGTGAATACGTGCAACAGATAGCTCGTGCGGTTAGCCTGGCATTTAATAACCTGCCACGACCCCATCGCGTCATGCTGGGGTCGCTTACTGTTCTCACATTAGCGGTCGCCGTCTGGCGACCCTATGTTTACCACCCCGAAACAGCCCCCATTGTTAAAACGATCGAACTGGAAAAGAACGAAATTCGTTCTTTATTGCCCGAAGCCAGTGAACCTATCGATCAGGCTATGCCAGATGAAGTGGAAGACATTCCGCAGGATGAGCTGGATGACAAAACAGCCAATGAAACCGGCGTCCACGAATACGTGGTTTCCACCGGCGATACCTTAAGCAGCATTCTGAATCAGTACGGCATCGATATGGGCGATATCAGCCAGCTCGCTTCTGCCGATAAAGAGCTGCGTAATCTCAAAATCGGTCAGCAGATTTCCTGGACCTTAACCGATTCAGGCGAATTGCAGCGCATGACTTGGGAAATGTCGCGCCGCGAAACCCGTACCTATGACCGCGTTGATAACGGCTTCAAAATGAGCAGCGAAATCCAGAAAGGTGACTGGGTCAATGCCATGATGAAAGGCACCGTAGGCGGCAGTTTCGTTTCCAGCGCCAAAGAAGCCGGGTTAACCAGCGCCGAAGTCAGCGCGGTGATCAAGGCCATGCAGTGGCAGATGGATTTCCGCAAGCTGAAAAAAGGCGATGAATTCTCGGTGCTGATGTCCCGTGAAATGCTCGACGGCAAGCGCGAACAGAGCCAGTTGCTGGGCGTACGTTTACGTTCAGACGGCAAAGATTATTACGCTATCCGCGCGGAAGACGGCAAGTTTTACGATCGTAATGGCACCGGACTGGCGAAAGGCTTTATGCGTTTCCCGACCTCCAAACAGTTCCGCGTTTCATCAAACTTCAATCCGCGTCGCCTGAACCCGGTGACCGGACGCGTTGCGCCGCATAAAGGCGTCGATTTCGCGATGCCGCAGGGTACACCGGTACTGTCCGTCGGTGATGGTGAAGTGGTCATGGCGAAACGTAGCGGCGCTGCCGGTTACTACGTAGCGGTTCGTCATGGTCGTACTTATACCACCCGTTACATGCACCTGCGTAAGCTGTTAGTGAAGCCGGGTCAGAAAGTTAAACGTGGCGATCGTATTGCACTCTCCGGCAATACCGGGCGCTCCACGGGCCCGCATCTGCACTATGAAGTGTGGATCAACCAGCAGGCGGTTAACCCTCTGACGGCGAAGCTGCCAAGAACAGAAGGGCTGACCGGTTCGGATCGCCGCGATTACCTGGCGCAGGTGAAAGAAGTTCTGCCGCAGCTTCGGTTCGATTAAGAAGCATGCGATTAAAGCCGGTGCTGAATCAGCATCGGCTTTTTCTTTTGTGCACATACCCGTGCCTCGCTACACTAATCCATTATCTTTTTTGCAGCCCTGGACGATGCATGGAACCAAAAAAAAATAACAACGAATACCTCCCCGAATTCGAGACGGAGTTTCTTTATCCGCGCTACTGGGGCGCATGGCTCGGGGTGCTGGCATTTGCTGGCGTGGCGATGATCCCACCTTCCGTGCGCGATCCTCTGCTGGCGAAGCTCGGACGCTTTGGCGGACGGTTAGGTAAAAGCGCCCGACGTCGTGCACAAATTAACCTGCTTTACTGTTTTGCCGATAAGAGCGATGCAGAGCGTGAAGCGATCGTTGACGAAATGTTTGCTACTGCGCCACAGGCGATGGTGCTGATGGCTGAGCTGGCGATACGCGGTCCTGAGAAAGTCCTGCCGCGCATAGAGTGGCAGGGGCAGGAGATCATCGATGAAATGCGCGCCAACAATGAGAAAGTCATTTTCCTCGTGCCGCATGGCTGGGCGGTCGATATTCCGGCAATGCTGATGGCTTCTCAGGGACAGCCCATGGCGGCGATGTTCCACAATCAGGGCAACAAAGTTTTCGATTACGTCTGGAATACCGTCCGCCGCCGTTTTGGGGGACGTTTACACGCGCGTAATGATGGGATTAAACCTTTTATTCAGTCCGTGCGTCAGGGCTACTGGGGATACTATTTGCCCGACCAGGATCATGGCGCGGAACACAGTGAATTTGTCGATTTCTTTACGACTTACAAAGCCACCCTTCCGGCGATTGGCCGACTGATGAAAGTCTGCCGCGCGCGCGTGGTGCCGTTGTTTCCGGTGTATGACAGCCGTACGCATCGTCTGACCATTCAGGTGCGCCCGCCGATGGACGATCTGATGACCGCCGATGACAACACCATCGCTCGTCGCATGAATGAAGAAGTGGAGATTTTTGTCCGCCCGCGTCCCGAGCAGTACACCTGGATTTTAAAGCTGCTTAAAACCCGCAAACCAGGTGACAAAGAGCCGTACAAGCGTAAAGAGTTGTTCCCGAAGAAGTAAAACGCGTTGAATTTGCCCGGCAACCTTGCGCTGCCGGGCAAACGGAGGGGATTACTCGACGGTCAAAATACGCGTGGTATTGGTGGTGCCCACGGTACTCATCACATCGCCCTGAGTCACAATCACCAGATCGCCAGACACCAGATAACCTTTATCGCGCAGCAGGTTTACCGCTTCGTTAGCCGCCACAACACCATCGGAATGACTGTCGAAATGCACCGGCGTAACGCCACGATACAGCGCCGTCAGGTTCAGCGTGCGTTCATGACGGGACATGGCGAAAATCGGCAGGCCAGAGGAGATACGGGAGGTCATCAGCGCAGTACGACCCGATTCGGTCATGCTGATAATCGCCGTCACGCCTTTTAAGTGGTTCGCGGCATACATTGCAGACATCGCAATCGCTTCTTCCACGTTATCAAACTGAATGTCCAGACGGTGCTTGGACACGTTGATGCTTGGGATCTTTTCCGCACCCAGACAGACGCGCGCCATGGCCGCAACGGTTTCAGCCGGATACTGGCCTGCAGCCGTTTCCGCAGAGAGCATCACCGCATCGGTACCATCCAGCACGGCGTTTGCCACGTCCATGACTTCGGCGCGGGTCGGCATTGGGTTGGTGATCATCGATTCCATCATCTGGGTGGCGGTGATCACCGCACGGTTTAGCTGACGGGCGCGACGGATCAGTGCCTTCTGGATCCCAACCAGTTCCGGGTCACCGATTTCAACGCCCAGATCGCCACGCGCGACCATGACTACGTCGGACGCCAGAATTACGTCATCCATCGCATCCTGGCTGCAAACGGCTTCCGCACGCTCTACTTTGGCAACGATTTTGGCATCACAACCGGCATCGCGCGCCAGGCGGCGGGCGTAGTTCAGATCTTCGCCGCAGCGCGGGAAGGAGACGGCCAGGTAATCCACGCCGATTTGTGCGGCGGTCAGAATGTCGGCTTTGTCTTTATCGGTCAGCGCTTCGGCAGATAAGCCACCGCCCAGTTTGTTGATGCCTTTATTGTTCGACAGCGGCCCACCAACGGTCACTTCGGTGAACACTTTCATGCCCTGAACTTCGAGGACTTTAAGCTGCACGCGGCCATCATCGAGCAGCAGGATATCGCCCGGCACGACATCGGCAGGCAAACCTTTGTAGTCAATACCGACGCGCTCTTTATCGCCTTCACCTTTGCCCAGATTTGCGTCCAGCAGGAATTTATCGCCGATGTTGAGGAAAACTTTGCCTTCTTTGAAGGTAGAAACACGGATTTTAGGGCCCTGTAAGTCACCCAGAATCGCAACATGACGTCCCAGTTTTGCCGCAATTTCGCGCACTTTATCGGCACGTAATTTGTGATCTTCGGGTGTGCCGTGGGAGAAATTCATACGAACCACGTTAGCGCCAGCAGCAATAATTTTCTCAAGATTGTTATCGCGGTCGGTGGCCGGACCCAGGGTGGTTACGATTTTGGTTCTGCGAAGCCTTCTGGACATGTATTACTCCGTTAACTGATACAACCAGGTGTTGCGTGAACATGAATTCGGTCGTTCGCTGCGTCGGAACGGCAAATAAAGAACTTAACCGAATGAGGTAATAAGTTACAACTTTGTTATTAACTTTTAATATCTTCGCCCCGAATTTGGAGCTCCTTATCAAAGCGCGATTCTTTGAGTGCTTCTTTGACTCGCTTCAAGTTATCTCTGAATTTTGTGCCCCGGCGCAGGGTAAAACCCGTTGCCAGCACATCAATGACCGTCAACTGCGCCAGCCGCGAAACCATGGGCATATAAATGTCAGTATCTTCCGGTACGTCAAGCGTGATGGCAAGGGTGGCTTCCCGCGCCAGCGGCGTACCCGCTGAGGTAATGGCGATCACCAGTGCGTCGCTTTCACGCGCCAGTTGTGCCAGCTCAACCTGACTCTTGGTGCGACCGGTGTGAGAAATCAGAACGACCACGTCATCTTCGCTGCAATTCATACAGCTCATACGTTGCAAAACGATATCGTCGGTGTAAACCACCGGCACATTGAAGCGAAAGAATTTGTTCATCGCGTCGTGGGCAACTGCGGCGGACGAACCCAGCCCGAAAAAGGCAATTTTCTTTGCCTGGGTTAGTAAATCCACCGCGCGGTTGACCGCGGACATATCCAGCGACTGCCTGACGTGATCGAGCGTGGCCATCGCAGACTCAAAAATTTTGCCGGTATAGGCTTCAACGCTGTCATCTTCATCAACGTTGCGATTAACATAAGGTGTGCCATTCGCCAGACTTTGCGCCAGATGTAGCTTAAAATCAGGGAATCCTCGTGTATCGAGGCTGCGACAGAACCGGTTGACCGTGGGTTCACTGACGCCTGCGTCGAGGGCCAGCGTGGCAATGCTGCAATGGATTGCCCGATCGGGGGAGGCGAGGATAATCTCCGCGACTTTACGTTCTGATTTGCTAAGGTGTTCCAGTTGAGACTGGATTTTTTCCAGCATATTCATGTTTGATGGGGCGCTCATAGCTAAAATCGGTTTCAGCAACAGGAAACCGCGATGCGTTTTAGCCGATATTACCCCTGCGCTTTGCTGAAAGGGGAATAACAACAAGGAATTTTGTTGTTTTTTTTCATTACATGATCAGAGTCGGATTTTAGCGACAAACTTCCTGGGCAAAACCCCTGAGTTTTCAGGGCGATTATCCTTAAGTGCATCAGATTTAACGCAAGCGCACGCTCTGACAAAGGTAACGGTTTCGGTAATTCCGTAAAAGCAGTACAGTGCACCGTAATAAAATTACAATGACGCCTGGCATAAGCACCAGGATAGACAATTGAGGAGAATGACATGGCGGTAACGCAAACAGCCCAGGCCTGTGACCTGGTCATTTTCGGCGCGAAAGGCGACCTCGCACGTCGAAAATTGCTGCCTTCCCTGTATCAACTGGAAAAAGCAGGTCAGATCCACCCGGATACCCGTATCCTTGGCGTCGGACGTGCTGACTGGGATAAAGAGGCGTATACCAAAATTGTACGCGAAGCGCTCGAAACCTTCATGAAAGAGAAAATCGATGAAAGTCTCTGGGACACGCTGAGCGGACGCCTCGATTTCTGCAATCTTGACGTCAATGACACCAAAGCGTTTAAACGCCTGGGCGACATGCTGGATCAGAAAAACCGCGTCACGATTAACTATTTCGCCATGCCGCCAAGCACCTTCGGCGCAATTTGCAAGGGACTGGGCGAAGCGAAGCTTAACGCCAAACCAGCACGCGTGGTCATGGAAAAACCGCTCGGCACCTCTCTTGACACCTCGCGTGAAATCAACGACCAGGTCGGCCAGTATTTTGAAGAGTGCCAGGTTTACCGTATCGACCATTACCTCGGTAAAGAAACGGTGCTGAACCTGCTGGCGCTGCGTTTTGCCAACTCCCTGTTTGTGAATAACTGGGATAATCGCGCCATCGATCACGTGGAAATCACCGTGGCTGAAGAGGTGGGCATTGAAGGGCGCTGGGGTTACTTCGATCAGGCCGGGCAGATGCGCGACATGATCCAGAACCACCTGCTGCAAATCCTGTGCATGATTGCGATGTCGCCGCCGTCCGATCTCTCCGCTGACAGCATCCGCGATGCGAAAGTAAAAGTGCTGAAATCTCTGCGCCGCATCGACCGCTCAAACGTGCGCGAGAAAACCGTGCGCGGGCAATACACCGCCGGTTTTGCGCAGGGCAAAAAAGTGCCGGGCTACCTGGAAGAAGAGGGCGCGAATAAATCCAGCAGCACCGAAACATTCGTGGCGATCCGTGTGGACATCGACGACTGGCGCTGGGCGGGCGTTCCTTTCTATTTGCGCACCGGCAAACGTCTGCCGGCGAAATGCTCTGAAGTTGTGGTCTATTTCAAAACCCCGCAGCTCAACCTATTCAAAGAGTCCTGGCAGGATCTGCCGCAGAACAAGCTGACTATTCGTTTGCAGCCGGATGAGGGCGTGGATATTCAGATCCTCAATAAAGTGCCGGGGCTGGATCACAAGCACAACCTGCAAACCACCAAACTCGATCTGAGCTACTCCGAAACCTTTAACGAGACGCATCTGGCGGACGCTTATGAGCGCCTGCTGCTGGAAACCATGCGTGGTATCCAGGCCCTGTTCGTGCGCCGCGATGAAGTGGAAGAGGCCTGGAAATGGGTCGACTCCATCACCGAAGCCTGGGCGATGGACAACGATGCGCCGAAACCTTACCAGGCAGGCACCTGGGGACCGGTTGCATCCGTTGCGATGATCACCCGCGACGGTCGTTCCTGGAACGAATTTGAGTAACAGCGATGTAGCCGGAAATGCGTTATTTTACCGGTAACATGATCTAACGCAGAACCCCGTACATTTTTTCAGCTTTTAAGCCCTGACTGGATTCACCAGCGGGGCTTTTTTTATTACACTGGCTGAAGCGATTTTGCCCCAGGGCTGCGGCTTCAGTGTGTGTAAGACCAGTTACAAATTCACATGATGTTACCGGCCCGGACAGATAAACATCAGGAGCCTTTATGAACTCAGTAATGTTACGGGTAACAAAACGTATTAGTGAACGTTCGCGTGATACCCGCACCGCCTATCTGGCACGCATCGAACAGGCGAAGAGCGAAACGGTACATCGCTCATCTCTCGCCTGCGGCAACCTGGCGCACGGTTTTGCCGCCTGCCAGCCGGAAGATAAAGCCTCACTGAAAAGCATGCTGCGTAACAATATCGCGATTATCACCTCCTATAACGACATGCTCTCCGCCCACCAGCCCTACGAACATTACCCGGCAATCATTCGTAAAGCCCTGCATTCGGTAAGCGCAGTGGGGCAGGTTGCGGGCGGCGTTCCGGCAATGTGTGACGGCGTTACGCAGGGTCAGGATGGGATGGAACTGTCGCTGTTAAGTCGTGAAGTGATCGCTATGTCCGCAGCCGTCGGCCTCTCGCACAACATGTTTGATGGCGCACTCTATTTAGGCGTGTGCGATAAAATCGTCCCGGGTCTTGCGATGGCGGCCCTGTCGTTTGGTCATCTGCCCGCGATTTTTGTACCGTCCGGCCCGATGGCCAGCGGTCTTCCGAATAAAGAAAAAGTCCGCATTCGCCAGCTCTACGCTGAAGGCAAAGTGGATCGCCAGGCACTGCTGGAATCCGAAGCGGCATCCTATCATGCGCCGGGTACCTGTACCTTTTACGGTACCGCCAACACCAACCAGATGGTGGTGGAATTTATGGGGATGCAGTTGCCGGGCTCGTCTTTTGTGCATCCAGACGCACCGCTGCGTGAAGCATTGACTGTCGCTGCGGCGCGCCAGGTTACCCGACTGACCGGTAACGGCAATGAATGGATGCCGCTTGGCAAAATGGTCGATGAGAAAGTGGTGGTTAACGGGATTGTGGCGCTGCTGGCAACGGGCGGCTCCACCAACCACACCATGCATCTGGTGGCGATGGCGCGGGCGGCGGGCATCATCATTAACTGGGATGATTTCTCTGAGCTGTCGGAAGTCGTCCCCCTGATGGCACGCCTGTACCCGAATGGCCCGGCAGATATTAACCATTTCCAGGCGTCCGGCGGCGTGCCGGTGCTGATGCGCGAACTGCTGAAAGGCGGCCTGCTGCATGAAGACGTCAATACCGTGGCGGGTTTTGGGTTGTCGCGTTATACCCTGGAGCCATGGCTGAATAATGGCGAACTGGACTGGCGCGAAGGGGCCAGCGCGTCGCTTGACGCCGACGTGATCGCGTCTATCGACAAACCTTTCTCCCATCACGGCGGCACCAAAGTGCTGAGCGGCAACCTCGGTCGCGCAGTCATGAAAACGTCCGCCGTTCCGGTGGAAAATCAGATCATCGAAGCCCCCGCGATCGTTTTTGAGAGCCAGCATGACGTTCTGCCCGCTTTCGAAGCCGGTTTACTCGACCGTGATTGCGTGGTTGTTGTCCGTCATCAAGGGCCAAAAGCGAACGGCATGCCAGAATTACATAAACTGATGCCGCCGCTTGGTGTATTATTGGACCGCCGTTTCAAAATTGCGTTAGTTACTGATGGACGACTCTCTGGTGCATCAGGTAAAGTGCCGTCAGCGATTCATGTCACACCCGAAGCGTATGACGGCGGATTGCTGGCAAAAGTACGTGACGGCGACCTCATCCGGGTAAACGGGCAGACAGGGGAATTAACGCTGCTGGTGGATGAAAAAGAACTTGCCGAACGTCAGCCGCATATTCCTGACCTGAGCGCCACGCGCGTGGGTACGGGCCGTGAAATGTTCAGCGCACTGCGTGAAAAACTCTCCGGTGCCGAGCAGGGCGCAACCTGTATCACTTTTTAAGACAAAAGATTTGTAGATCTGGCGAGAGAAAAACTCTGATGAAAAACTGGAAAACGAGTGCAGAAACAATCCTGAAAACTGGCCCGGTTGTGCCGGTTATTGTGATTAACAAACTGGAACACGCAGTACCGATGGCGAAAGCGCTGGTGGCGGGCGGTGTTCGCGTTCTGGAAGTGACCCTGCGTACTGAATGCGCGATGGATGCGATCCGCGCCATTGCGAAAGAAGTTCCGGATGCCATCATTGGCGCGGGTACCGTGCTGAATCCTCAGCAACTGGCTGAAGTGACCGAAGCAGGCGCGCAATTTGCTATCAGCCCGGGCCTGACTGAGCCGCTGCTGAAAGCGGCAACTGAAGGTTCCATTCCGTTAATCCCAGGGATTAGCACCGTTTCTGAGCTGATGCTGGGTCTGGACTACGGCCTGAAAGAGTTCAAATTCTTCCCGGCTGAAGCCAACGGCGGCACCAAAGCGCTGCAGGCTATTGCAGGTCCGTTCTCTCAGGTACGTTTCTGCCCGACTGGCGGCATCTCCCCGGCCAACTACCGTGATTACCTGGCGCTGAAAAGCGTGCTGTGCATCGGCGGCTCCTGGCTGGTACCGGCAGATGCGCTGGAAGCGGGCGATTACGATCGCATCACTAAACTTGCACGCGAAGCCGTTGAAGGTGCTGCGCTGTAAGTTCTCTGCCCGTTAGAATAAGGCCCGGAAAGCATTTGCTTCCCGGGCTTTTTTTTATCCTTTTACTACCACGGCGGCAGCGGCTTTTTTTGCCCGTTCAATAGCATCATCAACGTTTTCTGCGGTGGCTAACACCACGCCCAGTCGACGGGAGCCCTCGATTTCGGGTTTACCGAACAGACGCACCTGCAAACCTGCGCCCGTCGCGGCTTCAACCCGATCAAACGTCACGTTCTGGCTGGTAAGCGATGGCAGGATCACCGCTGATGCTGCCGGACCATACTGGCGGATCCCGCCGATCGGCAGCCCCAGAAAGGCACGCACGTGCAGGGCAAACTCTGACAGATCCTGGGAAATCAACGTGACCATGCCGGTATCGTGCGGGCGCGGCGACACTTCGCTGAATATCACCTCGTCGCCGCAGACAAACAGTTCCACGCCAAACAGTCCATAGCCGCCGAGAGCCAGCACCACCTCGCGGGCGATAGCTTCCGCACGCTCACGGGCCAGTTCGCTCATCTGCTGCGGCTGCCAGGATTCACGGTAATCGCCGTCTTCCTGACGATGACCGACAGGCTGGCAAAAATGCACGCCGTCAACGGCACTGACGGTTAACAGCGTGATCTCGAAATCAAACTCCACCACGCCTTCGACAATCACCCGGCCCGCACCCGCGCGACCACCGAGTTGCGCATATTTCCAGGCATCGGCAAGTTGCTCTTCACGGCGAACAAAACTCTGCCCTTTGCCGGAAGAACTCATGACGGGTTTGATGATGCAGGGCAGGCCAATTTCCGCCACCGCCTCGCCAAACGCCGCTTCACTGTCGGCAAAGCGATAACGTGAAGTCGGCAAATGCAGCTCTTCCGCTGCCAGCCGACGGATACCTTCACGGTTCATGGTGAGCTGCGCGGCGCGAGCGCGGGGAACCACGTGCTGACCTTCCGCTTCCAGCGCGACCAGCATATCGGTGGCAATGGCTTCAATTTCCGGCACGATAAAATCGGATTTCTCCTGCAACACCAGTGCCTTTAACGCCTCGCCATCAAGCATATTAATGACATGCGAGCGGTGTGCCACATGCATGGCTGGCGCATCGGCATAGCGATCGACAGCGATCACTTCAATGCCCAGACGCTGGCACTCAATAGCCACTTCTTTACCCAGTTCTCCGGAACCCAGTAACATAACGCGAGTTGCTGCGGGTCGCAGCGCGGTACCTAACAAAGTCATAACAGCCTGCCCATTAAAAAGTTCGCGCCAGTATAAACGAAAACGTTTGCGTGTGTCTTGTGGGCTTGCGCTCAGAGGAATGATGGGATACAGTGATACTGTATAAATAACCAGTAATGTGAGGCTGCATCATGGCGGTTGAAGTTAAATACGTGGTCATTCGTGAGGGTGAAGAAAAAATGTCTTTTGCCAGCAAAAAGGAAGCCGATGCTTACGACAAAATGCTCGATTTGGCAGAAGTGTTTGAAAGCTGGCTGGCTCAGGGGCCGGTTGCGCTTGAGGACGCACAGCGTGAGCAGATGGGCATGTGGTTTGCCGAACAGAAAGATGCCCTCAGCGCTATTCTGAAGTCCGGTAAATTGCCGGGTGAAGAGACACCTGCTGAGGTTAACGTTACCGATTTGCCGGCAGGTAAACGCACTAAAGCGGCCTGAGGCCGCTTGCACTGCTGGCAATTTGTACCATGCTTTTAGTGGGTTATGCTCACAGGAGAAAAGCATGAAAACATCAGGAGCACTGCTCGGCATGGTACTGCTGGCAGCCAGCGTTGCGGCACAGGCCGCGAATGAAAAGTCGGTTAAATTTTTAGATTGTGAAGGACTCAAGGAAGACGGCATCGCCGCCAGCGTGAAGCGTGATTATCTCCAAAACCGTATCGCGCGCTGGGCAGACGATCAGGAGAAACTGGGTCAGGCCGATCCGGTGGCCTGGATAAACGTTAAAGAGATCACCGGTAAAGACGGAACGTGGAATGTGCCGCTCACCGTGCGCGGTAAAAACACCGACATTCATTACCGGGTCGTCGTGGATTGCAAAGCAGGGCGCGCAGAGTACCAGCAGCCCTGAGTTGTAGAATTTTCGCATCTTTAGCTGTTTTAGACATTTCCTGACACCCCCTCACTTACTCTGTGTCGAATGACATTTGAACAGGAGGGGGCATCATGGCTAACTGGATGAATCAACTGCAATCTTTGCTGGGTCAAAAAGGCGATTCGTCGTCGCAATCTGGCGAGCAGGGATTAAGTAAATTGCTTGTGCCCGGTGCGCTTGGCGGTCTGGCGGGTCTGCTTGTTTCCAACAAATCCTCGCGAAAGCTGTTAACTAAGTACGGCACCAGCGCGCTGTTGATGGGCGGCGGGGCTGTGGCGGGTACGGTGCTGTGGAACAAATACAAAGATCGCGTGCGCACCACTCATCAGGATGAACCTCAGTTTGGCGTGCAAAGCTCGCCGCTGGATGTTCGCACCGAACGTTTAATTCTGGCGCTGGTCTTTGCCGCCAAAAGCGACGGTCATATTGATGATAAAGAGCGTGCCGCTATCGAATTGCAGATGCGTGAAGCGGGCGTTGAGGAGCAGGGCAGAGCGCTGGTAGCGAAGGCTATCGACCAACCGCTCGATCCGCAGCGACTGGCACGCGACGTCAAAAATGAAGAAGAAGCGCTGGAACTCTATTTCTTAAGCTGCGCGGCTATCGATGCCGATCACTTTATGGAGCGTAGCTATCTGAATGCGCTGGGCGATGCGTTAAAAATTCCACAGGACGTTCGCGACGGCATTGAAAGCGATCTTAAGCAGCAAAAACAGGCGTTACCAGGCTAAGTAATTGTGCAGGATGGCGCGTTGCGCTTGCAACATGCGTGGGTTTTGCCACCCTTATAGGGTGTAGAACTAAAAAGAACTAACGCTATGCCACCAAAAGCACGAAAAATTCCCCACGCCATGTCTCTGCATGGCGATACGCGAACAGACAACTATTACTGGCTGCGGGACGATACGCGTTCGCAGCCGGACGTGCTGGATTACCTGCACGAAGAAAACGACTATGGCCGTGAGGTCATGGCGAGCCAGCAGGATTTACAGGATCGGCTGCTTAAAGAAATTGTCGATCGCATTCCTCAGCGTGAAGTATCCGCGCCATATGTTAAAAACGGCTACCGCTACCGGCACGTCTATGAACCAGGGTGCGAATATGCCATTTATCAGCGCCAGTCGGTGCTCAGTTCCGAGTGGGATGAATGGCAGGTCTTACTGGACTCCAATAAGCGGGCCGCGCACAGCGAGTTCTATACGCTCGCAGGACTCTCTGTTTCTCCCGATAACAAAATCATGGCCCTCGCGGAAGATTACCTCTCCCGCAGACAGTACGGTCTTCGTTTTCGTAATCTGGAAACGGGGAACTGGTATCCCGAAACGTTGCTGAACGTCTCGCCTGATTTTGTCTGGATCAACGATTCCGAAACGCTCTATTACGTGCGTAAACATGCCACTACGCTGCTGCCTTATCAGGTCTGGCGGCATACGGTAGGGTCGCCAGGCAGTCAGGATGAACTGGTTTATGAAGAGCAGGACGAGACGTTCTACGTCAGTCTGCACAAAACCACCTCGCAGCACTATGTGATTATCTCCCTTGCCAGCGCCACCACCAGTGAATCGCTGCTGCTGGATGCGGAGCTCCCGGATGCGCAGCCGCTGCGTTTCTTACCCCGCCGTAAAGATCACGAATATTCTCTCGATCACTACCAGCACACCTTTTATTTACGCTCGAACCGCGAGGGGAAAAACTTTGGTCTCTATCGCACCAAAGTGCGTAATGAAAAACAGTGGGAAGTGCTCATTCCTCCCCGCGAGAGCATCATGCTTGAAGGCTTCACGCTGTTTACCGACTGGCTGGTGGTTGAAGAGCGCCAGCGCGGATTGACCAGTCTGCGGCAGATTAACCGTAAAACGCGCGAAGTCACCGGGATCGCGTTTGACGATCCGGCGTATGTCACCTGGCTTGCCTATAACCCGGAATCAGAAACTTCCCGTCTGCGCTATGGCTACTCGTCGATGACCACGCCGGACACGCTGTTTGAGCTGGATATGGATACCGGTGAGCGGCGGGTGATCAAGCAGACGGAAGTTCATGGCTTTGATTCCACCCTCTATCGCAGCGAACACCTGTGGATCAAAGCCCGCGACGGTGTCGAAGTTCCCGTCTCGCTGGTCTATCACAAAAAGCATTTTCGCAAAGGCCAGAACCCGCTGCTGGTCTACGGCTACGGCTCCTATGGTTCGAGCATGGACGCCGATTTCAGCGGCAGTCGTTTAAGTCTGCTCGATCGCGGATTTGTCTTTGCCATCGCCCACGTTCGCGGCGGCGGGGAACTGGGGCAGCACTGGTATGAAGACGGTAAGTTTCTGAAGAAGAAAAATACCTTCAATGACTATATCGACGTCTGCGACTCGCTCATCTCTCAGGGCTACGGTTCACCGCTGTACTGTTATGGCATGGGCGGCAGCGCAGGGGGAATGTTAATGGGTGCGGTGATCAATCAACGCCCGGATCTGTTCCATGGCGTTATTGCCCAGGTGCCTTTTGTCGATGTGGTGACCACCATGCTCGATGAGTCGATTCCGTTAACGACGGGGGAATTTGAGGAGTGGGGCAATCCGCAGGATCCTGAATATTACGCCTATATGAAGAGTTACAGCCCCTATGACAATGTGGGGCGCAAGGCGTATCCGCACCTGCTGGTGACCACCGGCCTGCATGACTCCCAGGTGCAATACTGGGAGCCTGCCAAGTGGGTCGCAAAACTGCGGGAGATGAAAACAGACAACAACCTGTTGCTGTTGTGCACTGATATGGATTCCGGGCACGGCGGGAAATCGGGTCGCTTCAAATCCTATGAAGGCGTGGCAATGGAATATGCCTTCCTGATTGCGCTGGCGCAGGGCACCCTGCCGGGCAACAAAAATTAGTTCTCGTCGAGATAGTGCTTAAGCGTCAGTCGTAATTCCGGGCTCATACGATCCAGGTTGTTAAACAACCAGCGCAGATAGCCAGGATCGCGTTCAGCAACTTCAGACACGGGTTTACCGCGATACTTACCGAACGGGAACGTCGTCAGCAAGGCCGGACGCCCGGTGATGGTCGCCATCTGATCCGGCGTCCAGCCCGACGTATTCATGATGTCGATTAACAGCGCCGCGGTGATATAGCAGTCGTAAAGCGCGCGGTGATGGTGTAACCCCGGCGGCGTTTGTACATTGAGCTTGCGGGATTTATACAGCGCCAAATTGCTGTACTTAATCCCCGGCCACAGGCGGCGTGCCAGTTTCATGGTGCAGATCCACTCCCCCGGCATTTCCGGCAGTACCCGGCGATCAAAGCTGGCGTTATGCGCCACGTACCATTCGCTGCCGTGATAATGCGGAACGACGTCTTCAATCCAGGGTTTGTCGGCCACCATGGATTCAGTAATACGATGGATAGCCATCGCCTGAGGGCTGATAGGGCGATCCGGTCGCACCAGATGACTCATTGGATTGACGATTTGCCCGTTGACGACGTCAACAGAAGCGATTTCTACAATGCCGCCCTGCAAATCGCAGGTTTCGGTGTCAATCACGCGTAACATGGCTTTCTCCCGGCGCTAAACCGACGTTATTTAATTTTAGGTTCATAAGGTAATCGGGACAGGGAAACTGACGCCAGACGGTGCGCGATCAACCTTTCCCTAAACCAGTCGCGCAGGTGAGCGGGTTGTTCGCGCTCGACGGCCTCTGCAATCACCGGCATGTTGTAGCGCTCTTTAAAGGCCACACCCGCTGCCGCTAAATCAACATTCACCTTGTCCATCTCATCCTGGGGCAGTTTTGCGAGATTGGTGTTCATAGTCTTCTCCTGGTTATTCGGCGCAAAACTTACTAAGCCTGCCGCAGAAAGGCAAGTCTGCTAACTATCAGACTCGACTCAATCATTATGCGAGGTTATTCTCATCTACAACACATAACTAAAAGGAATGGATTAGATGACTCTCACGCTATCTCGCCTTCGTTGCGCACTCATTCTGATTGCGGGTATGACCACCGCGCAATTCGCTTTCGCCCATGCACATCTTAAGCATCAGTACCCGGCAGCGGATGCTCAGGTAGACGCCGCGCCGCAGGCGTTGACGCTTAACTTCTCAGAAGGCATTGAGCCGCAGTTCAGCGGCGTAAAGATCACCGGCGCAAAGCAGCAGGATATTAAAACGGGTGCGGTCAAGCGCAACGAAAACGACAAAACACAGCTCATTGTGCCGCTGGAACAGCCGCTGATACCGGGACACTATACCGTAGACTGGCACGTTGTGTCGGTGGACGGGCATAAAACACAAGGTAAATACCAGTTTAGCGTGAAATAAATCATGCTGGCTTCACTCTATATCGGGCTGAGGTTTATGCATTTCCTGAGCCTGATGCTGGTCTTTGGCAGTACCCTGTTTACGGCAAAACTCAGCCCGGCCCCCATTCAGCGGATACTGACTTGCCGCATGAACCGGTTTCTCCCGCTTCTTCTGACAGTAAATGCAGTCAGCGCGATAGCCATCTTTGCCGTGCAGGGTGGGATGATGGGCAACGGCTGGCCGGATACCCTCCGCCCGGCGATTTGGTTAGCCGTAGCACAAACCCAGTTCGGCCAAATCTGGCAGTGGCAAATTCTGCTGGCGATCGTTACCCTTACCGCCAGTTTGCTGAAACCGCGTGCGCAGGGGCTATTGCTGTTGCTTATTATTGCGCAGCTACTGCTCCAGGCAGCGGTTGGACATGCGGCGATGCGAGAAGGCATGCCGGGATGGTTACAACGGCTTAATCATGCGCTGCATCTGTTGTGCGCCGCCGCCTGGTTTGGCGGGCTGCTGCCAGTCATCGTCTGTACACGACTGGCGCAGGGGCGCTGGCGTGCAGAGGCGATTATCACCCTGATGCGGTTTTCCCGTTATGGGCACGTTGCGGTGGCAGGTGTTATCCTCACCGGCGCGATCAACACCTTCCTGATTCAGGGGGCGGTCTGGCCCTGGCAGAGTGAATACGGGCGTCTGCTCATCGCTAAAGTTGCGCTGGTGGGCGTGATGCTGATCGCAGCCGTAGTCAATCGCTACGTTCTGGTGCCGCGTTTTCGGACGCACGGGCATCAGGCTTACCCTTTATTTATCCGTCTGACTCAGGCGGAAGTTATATCGGGTGTGGCAGTGCTGGCGCTGGTCAGTCTGTTTGCCACCCTTGAACCTTACTGAACAACTGGCGAAAACCATGAAGAAACATATTTTATCGGCACTGTTACTCACTTTTTCCGCTTCCGCGCTGGCAGCGCCGCAGGTGATTACCGTCAGCCGCTTTGAAGTCGGTAAAGATAAATGGGCGTTCAATCGCGAAGAGGTGATGCTGACCTGTCGACCGGGACACGCACTGTTTGTGATTAACCCCAGCACGCTGGTGCAATATCCGTTAAACGATGTGGCAAAACAGCAGGTGGCTGAGGGTAAAGCGAGTGGGACGCCGCTGACGGTGATACAGAGTGATGATCCGGCGAAACCCGGCGAGAAAATGAGCCTGGCACCCTTTGTCGAGCGAGCCGAAAAGCTCTGTTAAATACCAAAAATGTTTTATTGATTCCCAATAAAAAACCGCAAACCTGGTCACAGATATTGCGGTTTTTTGCTTTAAGCGTGCAACGTTTGCTGCTTTTTTCAGGCCACTTTTGTCGCAGACTGGAAAAGCTGGCGGCGTCATCTATTCTTAAAGTGCCAGGCGTACTTAGCCTGCATTAATGCCAACTTTTAGCGCACGGCTCTCTCCCAAGAGCCATTTCCCTGGACCGAATACAGGAATCGTATTCGGTCTTTTTTTGCCTTTCTGAATACGAAGGCTTTTTAAACGCCTCTCAGAATATCCCAAATATGATGAGAATTTCCTGTAGCCAGCTTAAACCATATCATATCCCGCCCCACATTCGTCCAGCCATTTTTTAACCGATGTTAAATTTTTTCTGTGAGGCCTTTCGGGTTTATCGTTGCAGGAATACGGCGTTCTCACGTGGCGACCAGTCTTTTTCTGAGAAATCGAAATTGGGGTAAGTTGCGTCCCGCACGCCTTGCGCGCGCAGCATCTCGCGGACGTCGATCGGCAGGTTTTCATCACGAAACAGTTCAGCGATTACAAACATGGCATCGTTAAACGAAAGCTGTTTTATCTCGAAGGGTTTCCAGCCGGTGCGTTTAAAAATCAGATGGTAGAGCGCGTCTTCGCCCGGCAGAGGGACGAAAGCACTGGCATACTTTTCGCGATGCCGTGCCAGCAGCACTTCGAGGATAAAGATTTGCGCGATGCGCTGTCGGGTGGCATTGCCCAGTACGCTCTCTTCATTTTCCATATCAGCGAAAGGGATGTCGTTATTTTCACGCACGCGTGCGTCAATCGCTTGCCACAATTCATCATACTTCTGCATAACCTGACCTTGTCTTAAGTTTTCCCGGCGTTAAGACAATATCAGAGACGCAGAAGCCCCGCCAGATGTCGGACTGGCGGGGCATACAGATTACTCGAACAGCGCGGAGAGGCTCTCCTGAACGCCGTCCAGCAGGGCAAAGCGGCGGCGATATTCGGCGCGTTTTTTGCTGGCGATGCTTTCAATAGATTTGCGTTCAGGTTGCAGCGGTAACTGCCAGCGCCATGCGCCGTCCTGTTTGCCCTCGATGGAGGCCCAGAACTCATCGTAACTGGCGTGGAAATGGCGTCCTTTGCTGAAGCGATAACGTAAGGCACGGAACACATGCCCGTTATCACTGACGCCAGAAATGGCCTGAATATCCGTGAGTTTTGCCAGCTGCCAGATGGCTTCCATCAGCATGCGTTTTGGGAAAACCCCGTAGCAGGCGCGGGTGGCAATTTTAATGACCTCATGGGAAACGCTGCGGCGCGGTCCCTGCAAACCACCAATCACCAGCGTGCGCTGGCCTTTTTCCTGCGCCACGCTAAAGGTCGCGCTGGCCAGCAGGGTGTTATTGCCGTCATATAACCACAGGGTGCTTTCACCTTCGCGCTCGGCTTTTTGCGCACAGGAGGCATACAGCGAAAAGGTCGCCTCGTCTTTACCGGCAAAGGTCAGCAGCGGCATCGGTGTTGGCGCTGTCAGCGCCTCCGCGAGCACGGGCGATTGCAGGCTGTCGATATAATCGTAATGACTGATGATCGCATTGGCACGGCTTGCAGGGTTAAGCCCACGCGTCAGATATTGACGGTGCGATTTACTCGGCAGCGTCGTTTGCGCGCTGAGCAGACGATCAAAACCGGGGCGCTGCGACAGGCTGGTGAGCATTTTCACCGTTGACGGCCAGTACATGAGCGTACGCAGCAGGAATTTCAGGCGATAGTCACGCTTACGCCAGATTGGGCCGGGAACAAGTCGGCCATGAACTAAATCGGAAATAAGGTGCGGATGAGACGGCGATGGCGCGTCAATGTGCAGAGTGGAATTTGTCACAACGATAACCTCTATAATTTTGGCTATTTTAGAGGTCATAGCCCGATTACTTAACGCCCGGCAGGGGTTTATTTAGCTTTCGTTTAAGATTGATTGAGGTTGGACAGACTTTCGCCGCAGGATAACTCGCGCTGCCTATACTGAATAAAAAAGGGGGCGACTATGTACCAACGCATTGAGGGGCGCAACTGGCGACATATCTGGATCGCAGGCGATATTCATGGCACTTATCAGCAATTAATCAGCGCACTGCGCGCGCGAAAATTTAATCCGTATAAGGATTTACTTATCAGCGTCGGCGATCTGATCGATCGCGGGCCGCAAAGTCTGGAGTGCCTGGCATTGCTGCGCCGCGCCTGGTTTCGCGCTGTGCGAGGCAATCACGAGCAAATGGCCATTGACGGGTTAACGTCCGGGGATATTTCGCTGTGGTTAATGAATGGCGGACAATGGTATACCCGCCTGCCGGATGACAAAAAACAGGCTGCCCGCGAGGCAATAATGGCGTGTGAACAGTTGCCTTATATTATTGAAGTGAACTGCGGTGAAACCACGCATATTATCGCCCATGCAGATTACCCTTCGCCTGAATATGCCTGGCAAAAAAGCGTCGATAAGCAGGCCATATTATGGCACCGCGGGAGATTAAACGGTCATTTCTCGGGGAAAAGTGCGGTTATTAAAGGAGCCGATCATTTCTGGTTTGGCCATACGCCGTTAAAGCACCGTTATGACGCAGAAAATCAGCATTATATTGATACCGGCGCGGTAATGGGGGGCGAACTGACGCTGGTAAAAATCCAGTAATCAAAAATCGCTGTATTCCTGCGCCGGACGCCAGAAGCCATCAATAAAATCTTCAACCGGATAGCAGCCGCCATGACGCATACGCTGATCCTCCATCGCCACCAGGCATTGTTGCTCGGTGTTAAAAACATCGACAACGATGTCATCACACCCACCGTCCAGGTAACAAACAAATAATACCAGTGCGAACATTACATCCTCAGTTCAAAACATTAAGAGATAAGTGTAGGGGATGAATGTAATGAGGGGAAACCAGACGGGATAAATAACCCGCCCTGGCGGCGGGTTCTTTGCGATCAGGCAAGGCGCATGATCCAGGTATCAGATTGTTGATCGTAATGCTCGCGATAAAGGACAGAATGCTCTCCATCAAGGAGCGCCGGGATGCTGGTGTCCGCGTCCCATGCGTCAAGCTGCATGCATAAATCCGGATCGGAAC
The DNA here is from genome assembly GCF_900116015.1 of Enterobacter sp. kpr-6. Classification (GTDB taxonomy): domain Bacteria; phylum Pseudomonadota; class Gammaproteobacteria; order Enterobacterales; family Enterobacteriaceae; genus Enterobacter_D. The sequence goes on along the minus strand of NZ_FOYH01000003.1, from coordinate 487,715 downwards.
TACAGGGAATGCGCAATGTCCGTTGACCCTGCTGATCGCCTTGCAGCTCAGCATCGTCGATTTCAAAAGCGCCAATTCGCACGCTGGTTTTCGTCATAATGCTCTCCGTTCAGTTGCCAAATGTGGTACGACCAGTAAAGTCACCCATTTTTTAGCCTGGTTCAATTACGCAGAAAGTGCCAGTCAGAATGTGCTTAATTTCGCGCCGGGCTACGCCTTGCCCGCGAACAAACGCCCGTCACGCACCAGCTCGCGTGGATAACTGTTTTTCAGGCGTGAGCCGACTTTTTTTGCCAGGCCCAGCGGCTGGCCCTGGAACGTCACGATCGCATCATCCTGCGCGGGTGAGTTTTCAGGGTAGACATCGCGCCCGCGGTACCACTCCTGCGCTTCCTCGTGGGTGAGGGCAAAAGCATGCGGGTTATCCGAACCGGCCAGTGCAATCACGGCTTCATGCTGCCAGCGAAAACCTTTGTTGTGTACATCAGCCAGTTTAATGCCGATACGCGAAAAACGAACTTTACCGATTAACGGTTCGATTTCAGCCGGAAACAGCCAGATCTCTTTATCACGCTGCCACAGGCGCTGGGTTTCGTCCCAGTGCAGACCGACGCTGGCAGCCGCCTGGATGACATTCTGACTTTCACGCGTTTTCATCGGCGTAAACGGGAAGTTGCCGACTTTATAGCCCGGTGCAGGCAGCGGCTCAACGGCGGCGGTTTTACGCAGGCGGGCAACAAAAAAGCCCTCGCAGTCGAAAATCTGCGGGAAGACGTGTAAGAAACCTTCCCCGGTTAACGCGCTGGCGGCACCCTCAAACAGATCCTCCAGAGAGTCAAATTCCACCGCATCCGGGTACTTTTCTTTCAGCCAGCCGCAGATCGCTTCGTTCTCATCGCGATTGAGCGTGCAGGTAGAGTACACCAGTGTGCCGCCAGGACGCAGCGCATGGAACGCGCTGTCAATCAGCTCGCGCTGGGTAGCGGCAATCTCCTGGTTACTGGCCACGGACCAGTTTTTTAAGGCATCGGGATCTTTTCGCACCACCCCTTCACCGGAACAGGGCGCATCCAGCAGGATGGCGTCAAACGCTTCCGGGAGGGCGGCACCAAATACCCGGCCATCGAAATGGGTCAGGGCCACATTGTGGATCCCACAGCGGCTGATATTCGCATGCAGGACTTTGACCCGGCTGGCGGAGTACTCGTTGGCGAGGATCGCCCCGCGATTGCCCATCCGCGCGGCGATTTGCGTGGTTTTAGAACCGGGTGCGGCGGCCACGTCCATTACCCGTACAGGCTGATTGTCAGCGGCAAACAGCGCTGAAACGGGCAGCATGGAGCTGGCTTCCTGAATATAAAAAAGTCCGCTCAGATGCTCGGCGGTACTGCCGAGCGGCAGCGCGTCTTCATCTTCCCGCTCGATCCAGAAGCCTTCTTCACACCAGGGGATCGGCGTGAGTTGCCAGCCATAAGGCGACACCAGCTCAAGAAAAGCAGCAACAGAAATTTTAAGCGTATTGACGCGAATACTGCGGCGCAGCGGGCGCTGACAGGCTGCAATGAAGGCGTCAAAAGAGAGGTGCGCGGGCATCGCTTCGCGCATTTGAGCTAAGAATTCGTCAGGAAAATAAACAGCGTTGTGTGCCACAGACCGTATCACCAGCAATAAAACAGGCGCGCAGTGTAGCACAAAGGCTCCGGCGCGGGCACGCCGGAGCCGGGATCACGCTAACGGGGAAGGGCGGTGCCCCACTCGCGCCACTCTTTAGGTTCACTCTCCAGCAACAGGAAGTGTTTATCCGCCTGCGCTTTCGGTGCCAGCGGCGTGCCTGGCGGTGTCGCAAAAGCAATGCCGCCGCGGATGAACTGGTTAAAGGTGCCGGTTTTCACCACCCCGCCGACCAGACCGAAATCAAGCGAGTAACCGGATGCCAGCCAGAAGACGGAGTTGTTGCGCACCAGATGCTGATAACGCTTACTGATACGCAGCCCAACCATCACGCGATCGGACAGCGAACCGAGCGACAGACCGGTCACCGTACCCACTTCCATGCCGCGGAATAAGACCGGCGTGCCGATATTCAGTCCGCCTGCATCCGGCACTTCCACCACAATGCTCAGACCGTCGAGATAGCGCGAGTCGGCGATAGTCGCTTCCTGCAATTCAAAATCACGCCGTGCATTGCCACGACCCGGTTCTACGTTGATGTAAGGCGATAAAATGGTGTCCAGGTGTTCAACGCCCGCAGCCGAAATTTGCGGGGTGATCACCGAGAAACGCGTGCCGGTACGGGCGAACGTGCGGACATATTCCGGGTAGAGCACCGCTTTTGCCTGCACTTCATTGCGCTCAGTAATGAGCTGCAACTCCTGCACCTGGCCGATATCGATACCCAGATATTTAATCGGCATTCCCTCGGAGAGTTTCCCGGCGTCAAACGCATGCAGCGTAATTTGCCCACCTACCGCGCGCGCGGCAGTTTCGGAAGGGAAGAGGGGGCGTTTGTCGCCTTTACGGGCGGACGCGCTGGCACCGGAAAGGTTATCAAAGCTGATCGCCCCTTTCAGCGCGCGCGACAGCGGGGAGGCCTGCACCGTCAGACCACTGCCGTTAAGCTGCACTTTCGCGCCGCCTTCTGCCCAGAACACGCTGTTGGAGGTCAGCAGCGAGCGATATTCCGGCTTGATGTGAAGCTGGATATCAAACGCGTTAGCGCGCGGCGTGACGGTAATGACTTCACCCACTTCAAATTTCCGGTACAGCACCACCGAACCGGCCTGCACGTCAGGCAGGGTTTCAGCGGTGAGCGTCAGCGTGGTGGTCGGCAGATCGCCTAAGCTGTTTTCCAGCGCTTTATCGAGATTAGCGAACAGCGGATAGCTGGTTTTCATCGCGCCTTTATCGCCTGGCAGGATACGGATCCCACCGCTCAGCCATTCATTGGCGCTGGCGGCAAGAAACTCCACGCCATCCAGCCCCACTTTGACATCGACGCGGCTGTTCACCACAAACTTGCTGTCGCCGTGGACCAGTTCACGGTATTGCGGATCGAGCGCGACGGCGAAGGAGACGCCTTTTTCGCTGAGATTACGCTCCAGCACCTGACCGACCTGCACGCCGTGCAGGATCACCGGCTGGCCGGCATCGATGCCGTAGCTTTCAGGCGCGGTTAATGTCAGGGTGATGACGCCGGGCTCCTGTAACAGCGTTTTATCGGCGGGTAGCACCACAAAGTGATCGCGCGGTTCACCTTCGCCCGGCACCAGTTCCAGCGTACTGCCCGTAAGGAGTGAGCTTACGCTGGCGTTATTTAACGACAGTTTGGGATTACGCATCTCAATGCGTGTGTTATCCCGCAGCAGATTCACCACACCCGGATCAACGGTCATTTCACCGGTGACCATTCCGCCTGGATTGAGATCCAGTTTGGTTAATTCGCCGACTTCCAGCCCCTGATACATCAGCGGCGTGGAGTTCGCCTTCAGGCCTTGTCCGCCGGGCAAATCAAGTTTGATCAATACACCACGCTGGCTGTGCGCTAAATCTTCGTACAGCCCAAATTCATCTTCCGGCTCCGCTGGTTTTGAGTTGTCCGGAGAATCGAACGCCACGGCACCGTTCACCAGCGAAGCGAGACTTTCCAGCTCCACTTTAGCGCCGCTAAGACCCACATCGGCTTTTACCCCGGAAACGTTCCAGAAGCGGCTGCCCTTTTTCACCAGATGAGTGAAGCGGCGCTCGATGAGCACATCAATGGTCACACCCTGTTTATTGCTGTTAATGGTGTAATCATAAACGCGCCCGACCGGGATTTTACGGAAATAGACCAGCGAACCGCTGCTGAGCGACCCGAGATCGGGCGCATGCAGGTGGATCATCAGCTCGCCGTTATTCAGCCGGTATTTGGGCTGCGTATCCAGCGCGGTGAAATGATCCTGCGGTTCGCCTTTGCCTGGCATCATGCCAATGTAGTTACCGCCCACCAGCGCATCCAGCCCGGAAATGCCCGCCAGTGACGCTTTTGGCGTGACCAGCCAGAACTGGGTATCGTTGCGCAGGGCATCTTTCATGTCCGATTTGATGCTGGCCCGCACTTCGATTTTATTGAGCTTTTCGCTCAGGCGAATGTCCTGAACGGTACCCACTTCTACCCCCTGGTAGCGTACCGGCGTGCGGCCCGCCACGATGCCGTCGGCAGAAATGAAATCAATGGTGATGGTATTTCCGCGATCTTCATAACTGCTCCAGATAAGCCAGCCTGCAATCATTAATGCAATGACAGGCAACAACCAGAAAGGTGAAATGCGGCGTTTTGTTTTAATGCGCGCTTCAGTCGGCGAAGCGGGGGTTTCCTGACTCATGTGCATCCCAAAGTAAGCGGCTGTCCAGCCATTCCACAGCAAGAATAGTCAAAATTACCGCTGCGCCGAAATAAAACGCAGCTGGCCCCATCGTAAAAGCGAGTAATTGATCGCGGTTAATCAATGACATTGTCAGCGAGATAACAAACAAATCCAGCATTGACCAGCGGCCAATCCAGGTCACGAGGCGCAACAATAACACGCGGGTTCGCAATCCCTGTTCACATTTAAAATGAATGCTGACCAGCAGTGTAAACATCACAATGACTTTGGTAAACGGCACGAGAATACTGGCGATAAAGACAATGCCGGCGATAGCGATATTGCTGTCGGCCAGCGAGAAGATCCCGGACATAATGGTATCGGCTTGCCGTTGCCCGTTAACGTAAATAATGGAAATGGGCAGCAGGTTAGCCGGGATTAAAAACACGATTGAGGCCAGCAGCGCCGCCCAGCATTTTTGAATGCTCTGACGCCGACGATGGCGCAGCGGAATATGACAGCGCGGGCAGCGTCCACGCGCATCCGGCAAGCCGGTAAAATGGCAGCCGAGGCAGACGCGGAGATTTTCATGGGGACGCGTGGCGGGGCGCTGGGGATAAAACCGTTCCCATAGCTGCTCAACGTTCAGATGGATGAGCGTCAGGATGCTTAACAGCACCAGCGCAATGAACGCGAAAAGGCCCATGCCCGCCTGCAGGTACGCATAATCCTGCACTTTGATCGACGCCACGCCAATGCCGACCAGATAGATGTCGAGCATCACCCACTCTTTAAGCCGTTCAAGCATCAGCAATACCGGGCGCAGATTCATGCCGAGAATATTGCCAAACCAGAGGTAGGCGATGGAGGCGACAAGGATCAGCGGCGCGCCCACGGTGCAGAACAGAACCATAGCGGCGGTCAATGGATCACCTTGCGCTGTCATTTGCCAGATACCCATCAGCAGATTGGCATCGATGCGCACCCCGAGCAGGTAAAAACGCAGCAGCGGTTCGCTCCAGGCAAATGGCATAAGCAACAGCATCGTGACAGCCATTGCCGCCAGACGAGTCAGTGACCAGTCGCGCCCGTCGCGAATTTTGGCGTCACAACACGGACACCATGCGCTTTGATGCGATTTCATCACAGGTAACGCAAAAAGCGTATCGCACTGCGGGCAACGCTGATAATGTGCACGTGGCAAAGGGTCGCCTACCGCATGGACGATGATTTTTTTATCAGGGGCTACCTGTGGAATTCTTAAAACCATGGATTATTCAGGCCAGTGTTCGGGTAGATCTATATTAACTCATGAATGGATTATCTTGAGCATGAACGCATTTAATGCTTATTTTAATAGGCAAAGCAGGTTTTTTGTAAGACAACCAAGTGATTAAATAATGACCAAAGAACAATTTTACGCGGATCTGAACCGCGACTTTCAGGCGCTAATGGCAGGTGAAACCAGTTTTTTAGCAACGCTTTCAAATACCAGTGCGCTGCTGTTTGAGCGTCTGGAAGGCGTAAACTGGGCCGGTTTTTATCTGCTGGAAGGCGATACGCTGGTGTTAGGCCCCTTCCAGGGCAAGATCGCCTGCGTGCGGATCCCGGTAGGACGTGGTGTGTGTGGCACAGCGGTGGCGCAAAATAGCGTCCAGCGAGTGGAAGACGTACATGCTTTTGATGGTCATATCGCCTGCGATGCGGCCAGTAATTCTGAAATCGTCCTGCCACTGGTGGTGGATGAGCAGGTTATTGGCGTTCTGGATATCGACAGCACGGTGTTTTCACGCTTCACCGTTGAGGATGAGCAGGGGTTGCGCACGCTGGTTTCACAGCTTGAAGGTGTTCTTGCAGCAACCGATTTTAAAAAATTCTTTGCGAGCGACGCAGGATAATCAACGGATAACGTAGCATTTACTGATGGCGTCATTATAATGACGCCTGTTCATGCCTGCGGCTTGTTGGCAACGTCCGTTGTAATCAGGAAATTTCATGGAAAATCAACCTAAGTTGAATAGCAGTAAAGAAGTTATCGCTTTTTTGGCCGAACGCTTTCCCCACTGTTTCAGTGCTGAAGGCGAAGCGCGTCCCCTGAAAATTGGTATTTTTCAGGATTTAGTCGAACGTGTTGAAGGCGAGATGAGTCTCAGCAAAACTCAACTGCGTTCTGCTTTGCGTCTTTATACTTCCAGTTGGCGCTATCTGTACGGCGTTAAAGCTGGCGCGATTCGTGTCGATCTCGATGGCAACCCATGCGGTGAGCTGGAAGAGCAACATGTTGAGCACGCCCGTAAGCAACTCGAAGAAGCCAAAGCGCGTGTTCAGGCCCAGCGCGCTGAACAACAAGCGAAAAAGCGTGAAGCTGCCGCTGCTTCTGGAAGTCAGGAAGAAGAATCACCGCGCCGCGAACGTAAACCCCGCCCGGCACCGCGCCGTAAAGAGGGTGGCGATCGCAAACCGCGTGCTGACAAACCTGTCGCTAAACCACCGCGTGCACCGCGTGAAGAGCCGCAACACACGCCAGTATCAGATATTTCTGTGCTGAATGTGGGGCAGAGCCTCAAGGTGAAAGCAGGCAATAATGCTATGGACGCCACAGTAGTGGAAATCACCAAAGATGGCGTTCGTGTACAGCTGACTTCTGGTATGTCAATGATTGTACGCGCAGAACACTTGCTGTTCTGAAACGGAGGCCAAGCCTGGCATGAACACTTTGTTTAAGCGCACCGCGTTGGCTGGCCTGTTCCTGATTGCAGGGCAGGCTTTCGCCGTTGAAGATATTACGCGTGTTGACCAGATTCCGGTTCTTAAGGAAGAAACGCAGCATGCAACGGTGAGTGAGCGTGTTACTTCACGCTTTACCCGTTCCCACTATCGCCAGTTCGACCTCGATCAGGCATTTTCTGCAAAAATTTTCGATCGCTACTTAAACCTGCTGGATTACAGCCACAACGTGCTGCTGGCAAGCGACGTCGAACAGTTTGCGAAAAAGAAAAGCGTTATCGGCGATGAACTGCGCTCCGGGAAACTCGACGTTTTCTACGATCTGTATAATCTGGCGCAAAAACGCCGTTTTGAACGCTACCAGTACGCCTTAAAAGTGCTGGAGCGACCAATGGATTTCAGCGGCAACGACACTTTCAATATTGATCGCAGCAAAGCGCCGTGGCCGAAAGACGAAGCTGAACTGAATGCGCTGTGGGATGCCAAGGTTAAGTTCGATGAACTGAGTCTTAAGCTTACCGACAAAAACGATAAAGAAATTCGCGAAACCCTGACGCGTCGTTATAAATTTGCGATCCGTCGTCTGGCGCAAACGAACAGCGAAGATGTGTTCTCGCTGGCGATGACCGCTTTCGCGCATGAGATCGATCCGCATACCAACTATTTATCACCGCGTAACACCGAGCAGTTCAACACCGAAATGAGCCTTTCACTGGAAGGGATTGGTGCGGTACTGCAAATGGATGATGATTACACGGTCATCAACTCCATGGTGGCGGGCGGTCCTGCGGCGAAAAGTAAAGCTATCAGCGTCGGCGATCGTATCGTCGGTGTTGGCCAGACCGGCCAGGGTATGGTTGATGTTATCGGCTGGCGTCTTGATGACGTAGTGGCACTGATTAAAGGGCCGAAAGGCAGTAAAGTGCGTCTTGAAATCCTTCCGGCTGGCAAGGGCACCAAAACGCGCATTGTCACCCTCACGCGTGAGCGCATTCGCCTTGAAGACCGAGCGGTGAAAATGTCGGTGAAAACTGTCGGCAAAGAAAAAGTCGGCGTGCTGGACATCCCTGGCTTCTACGTGGGCCTGACCGATGACGTTAAAGTGCAGCTTCAGAAGCTGGAAAAACAGAACGTCAGCAGCGTGATCATCGATCTGCGCACCAACGGCGGTGGCGCACTGACCGAAGCGGTTTCGCTGTCGGGTCTGTTTATTCCATCTGGCCCGGTTGTGCAGGTGCGGGATAATAACGGCAAAGTGCGTGAAGACAGCGACACCGACGGGGTGGTCTATTACAAAGGCCCGCTGGTGGTGATGGTTGACCGCTTCAGTGCCTCGGCATCGGAAATTTTTGCCGCCGCAATGCAGGATTATGGCCGTGCGCTGATCGTCGGTGAACCGACCTTCGGGAAAGGTACGGTGCAGCAGTACCGCTCACTGAACCGCATTTACGATCAGATGCTGCGCCCGGAATGGCCTGCGCTCGGCTCGGTTCAGTACACGATCCAGAAGTTCTATCGCGTTAACGGCGGCAGTACACAGCGTAAAGGCGTCACACCGGATATCATCATGCCGACAGGCAATGAAGAAACCGAAACCGGCGAGAAGTTTGAAGATAATGCGCTGCCGTGGGATAGCGTGAATGCGGCCACCTTCGCGAAGTATGGCGATTTAACGCCGTTTGGCGCGGAATTGATCAAAAACCACGATGAGCGCATCGCGAAGGATCCCGAGTTCCAGTACATCGTGAAGGACATTGCCCGTTTCAATGCCCTGAAGGAAAAACGCGATATCGTGTCGCTGAATCTGGCTCAACGTGAGAAAGAAAACGCGGACGAAGATGCGATTCGGCTGGCTCGCCTGAACGATCGTTTCAAACGTGAAGGGAAGCCGCTGCTGAAAAAACTCGACGATCTGCCAAAAGATTATCAGGAACCCGATCCGTATCTGGATGAGACGGTGCACATAGCACTGGACCTCTTCCACCTGGAAAAGGATAAGCCCGCAGCCCCTCCTGCTGCAGGCAAATAAATTAACAGGCACAAGAAATTGTGCCTGTTTTTTTTAACAAGCGTATCCTGGCGTAAGCATTACCCTTCAAAGTGTAAAGTTGTGTCTTTCTGGTGACTTACGAAGCACTGGTGCTTGAAAATAGCGGATATACCCATACGATGTGGGTAATCGCATAGTGCGTTTTGTTAAATTGAGGTTAAAAGAATATTATGATGCGAATCGCGCTTTTCCTGTTGACCAACCTGGCCGTCATGGTGGTGTTCGGGCTGGTGTTAAGCCTGACAGGTATACAGTCGAGCAGCATTTCAGGCTTGTTGATCATGGCGCTGCTTTTCGGTTTTGGTGGCTCCATCATTTCGCTTTTAATGTCGAAATGGATGGCGCTGAAATCGGTAGGGGGAGAGGTTATCGAGCAGCCGCGTAACGACATGGAACGCTGGCTGATGCAAACGGTTGAGCAGCAATCCCGTCAGGCGGGCATTGCGATGCCACAGGTGGCTATCTACCACGCACCGGACATCAACGCTTTTGCGACGGGTGCCCGCCGCGACGCCTCGCTGGTGGCGGTAAGTACCGGCCTGCTGCAAAACATGAGCCGTGATGAAGCGGAAGCGGTTATCGCGCATGAAATCAGCCATATTGCTAACGGCGACATGGTGACCATGACCCTCATTCAGGGGGTGGTTAACACCTTTGTGATCTTCATTTCACGTATTCTTGCGCAGATCGCGGCTGGTTTCCTCGGCGGCAACCGCGATGAAGGTGAAGAGAGCAACGGTAACCCGATGATTTATTTTGTGGTGGCGATGGTGCTTGAACTGGTCTTCGGCATCCTGGCGAGCATTATTACCATGTGGTTCTCGCGTCACCGTGAATTCCACGCCGATGCTGGCTCGGCCAGGCTGGTAGGGCGCGAGAAAATGATCGCCGCGCTGCAGCGTCTTAAAACCAGTTATGAACCGCAGGAAGCCAGCACCATGATGGCGTTTTGTATCAACGGTAAGTCTAAATCGCTCAGCGAGCTGTTTATGACTCACCCGCCGCTGGATAAACGTATTGAAGCACTGCGTAGCGGCGCTTACCTTAAGTAATCACCTCTGCATTTCAAAGCGCGCCCCGGGCGCGCTTTTTTTTTGAGAGTGTAATTGGCTTTATGTCGCAGAATTGTAAAGAAGAGGGCAAACTCGCATTGCGGGCGACCGGCGACGAATTTATAATAAAAACCTATTCTAATTTTTATAAAACACTGGCGATGAGGTGATTAATGGCAATCGCAGATTTGGACAAGCAGCCAGATTCTGTCTCTTCCGTTCTGAAGGTTTTTGGCATCCTACAGGCACTCGGCGAAGAGCGTGAAATCGGCATTACCGAACTGTCGCAACGGGTTATGATGTCAAAAAGCACCGTTTATCGCTTTTTGCAGACAATGAAATCGCTGGGATATGTAGCTCAGGAAGGGGAATCAGAAAAATACTCTCTCACCCTGAAGCTGTTTGAACTTGGCGCGCGTGCATTACAAAACGTGGATTTGATCCGCAGCGCCGATATTCAGATGCGCGAACTTTCTCGTTTAACCAAAGAAACCATCCACCTCGGTGCACTGGATGAAGACAGCATTGTTTACATCCACAAAATCGACTCCATGTATAACCTGCGTATGTATTCGCGCATTGGTCGCCGTAACCCGCTTTACAGCACCGCTATTGGTAAAGTGCTGCTGGCATGGCGCGATCGCGATGAAGTGAAGCAGATTCTGGAAGGCGTCGAGTACAAACAAAGTACCGACCGCACTATTACCAGCACCGAAAATCTTTTGCCAATGCTGGATATCGTGCGCGAGCAAGGGTATGGCGAAGATAATCAGGAACAGGAAGAAGGCCTGCGCTGCATCGGCGTACCGGTATTCGACCGTTTTGGCGTGGTGATTGCCGGGTTGAGCATCTCTTTCCCGACGCTGCGCTTCTCTGAAGAACGTTTGCACGAATATGTCGAAATGCTGCATACCGCGGCACGTAAAATTTCTGAGCAGATGGGCTATAACGACTACCCGTTCTGATTATTGTGAACATTCTAAAACGCCGCTTAGTTGCGGCGTTTTTTTTAGCAGTTAACCCAGACCCAGAAAGCCACTGTTTTTGCGGACCAGCGGGCAGTTTGTCAGGCTAATGATGCCCCGATCAGCGTTCAGATATTGTGCAGTACTCATTCCTTTTGAGGTGATGTACTGACACTGCACACCCAGCCCGGCAGCATTTTCGTGGCTGCCTACCAGAACGCCATGACCGCTGAGTAAAACCCCAATTCCTAAAAGAGCAACTACCATAATGGCACGAATTGTCAGGCGCATAGGAACTCCTTTTTTTGTTATAAATCACTTAAAATCCTGAAGCTTTTCATATGTCGAAACAAGTACAGCATTCTTAAAAAGTAAGTATAGCGATACAGTTAGGCCCGGTTTAACAATCGCATGTTAACCTGGTCGCAGTGAGTGTTTATGTGGAGAGTAGAGTGAGAAAAATTCGGTGGCTTATCCTCATCGCCGTGCTGGTCATTTGCCTGCTACTATGGACTCAAATGCTTAATGTCATGTGCGATCAGGATGTGCAATTTTTCAGCGGCATCTGCGTTATCAATAAATTTATCCCCTGGTAGCGGCAATTATTCAGTGAATGATTTCCTTCCTCAGCGCCAGTGGTAAGATAGCGCGTTAACTTTGAGGTGGTGAAATGAACGAAGTCCTTAATTCTGGCGCGCTTAATCTTGCGTCTTTAGTGGTTTCTCTGGTGGTGCTGGTTGCAGGTTTGCTGCTGTGGTTTTTTGTTAATCGTGCAAGTTCCCGGACCAATGAGCAGGTCGCGTTACTGGAAGCGCTGCTCGATCAGCAAAAACGGCAAACTGCGCTACTGCGCCGTCTGTGTGAAGCAAACGAACCGGAAAAACAAGAGCCTGAGCAAAAGCCTTCAGTTCAGGCTGATGGCGATGACTTTATTCGTCTGGTCGCTGAGCGGTAGGATCGAAGAAGGGAGGCGTCATGGCATGGCAAAACCCCTGGTATAATCCTGACCTGGCGCATCACACCCGTGAGGGATTCAAAAATCTCACAGACGTGAATCATCAGCCAGGAGATGTGGAGCGCTGGCGCAAAGAGCGCCGGGCCGCAGGCCTGCCTTACGCGCCACAAGGTGGCTATGACGCTTTCATGCAGCAGTGGTGGCAACGTGCTGAAATAACCGGGCATGATGACGGCGTGTGGTGGCTGGGCCATGCCAGTATGCTGTTGCGTGTTGATGGTATTTATCTGCTTACCGACCCGGTTTTTTCACACCGGGCCTCACCGGTGACGTTTACCGGGCCGACACGAAAAACGCCTCCTGCTTTACACATTGAGGATTTGCCTGCACTTGATGCCATCCTCATCTCCCATAATCACTACGATCATCTTGATACCCGCACGCTACGTGCGCTGCTTAAGCGTTTTCCTGACATCACGCTTTTTGTGCCGCTGGGCCTGGGCGACTGGTGCCGACGCCGGGGCGTGCGCCATGTTATTGAGCTGGACTGGTGGCAACAGAGCTGTTTTAAAGGTCTGACGTTAACGGCAGTGCCCGCGCAGCACTGGAGTATGCGCACTCTCTGGGATCGCAATCGCACATTGTGGTGTGGCTGGGTCGTTGAATCCACCCGCCAGCGTTTCTGGTTCGCAGGCGATACAGGCTATACACCCGATTTAATGGAAATCCCCCAACGTCTCGGGCCGGTAGATGTTGCTGCTTTGCCGGTAGGGGCTTATGCACCACGATGGTTCATGTCCATTCACCATATGGATCCGCAGCAAGCGGTAGCGCTATGGCAGCAACTTGGACAGCCTCTGGCTTTTCCGATCCACTGGGGCGTGTTTGAACTGGCTGATGAATCTCTGGATGAACCTGTTCATGAACTGCAAAAGGTATTAAGCGAGACGGCAGACGCAGGTGATAACTTCCGTATCCTTAAAATTGGTCAGTATTTATCCCTTTCATCCAGAAGTATGATTTAAGCAATTGCTTATTAATAATATGTCCAAAGACTACCAATATTAAATTTCTCAGCGAAACGTTTTTATTGCTTTAAGATGATGCAGTGTCATTAAACTTTCATTATTTTGGTGCAGAGGGGGCGACTAATTGAACAACAATTATTCAGCGCCCAATCTAAGATTAATCCTATCTGGCATTTGCAATTCATCCATTCTTCTTATAGCGTTAAAAAGCATAACGATATAGATAAATGTTTAAGGATATACGCTATATTATATCAATGACTTAGAGCGATTTTGGACTTGCAAACCCTTACGGCAACAGGCGAGCCCGCGTAGCGACTGAGTTCAGGTAATATACACAGCCTCCGAAACATTTAGCCTGTTTTGCGAGTTAATTCGCATAATTGTGCAGCGAGTGTTCTTTTAGCGTAAGAATTTGTGCGACTGATCCAGACACCTATAAAAATGGCTTGCCATATTTGTTGTTGTATGTGATAACACGTCGTGGGTCAAACGAGGTACACTTCTGTTTATGTGTGGCATTTTCAGTAAAGAAGTCCTGAGTAAACACGTTGTCGTTGAATACTGCTTCTCTGCCGAACCTTATATTAGTGCCTCATGCAGTAATGTCTCAGTTTTATCTAAGTTAATGCCTGCGGGCTAAGAAAACACTCTAAGGAATTTTGCAAATGGCAAAGATTAAAGGTCAAGTTAAGTGGTTCAACGAGTCTAAAGGTTTTGGTTTCATTACTCCGGCTGACGGCAGCAAAGATGTGTTCGTACACTTCTCTGCTATCCAGGGTAACGGCTTCAAAACTCTGGCTGAAGGCCAGAACGTTGAGTTTGAAATTCAGGACGGCCAGAAAGGCCCGGCAGCAGTTAACGTTACTGCTATCTGATTTCTGTCACTGACTTCGCATCAATGTCAGCATAAAGCCTCGCCTGGTGCGGGGCTTTTTAATGCCTGACTTTCGGGCTGACTAAATCCTGGTTCGCAACCATTTCCCACACGCTTAAGCATTCCCCGTACGATCGAATGGCGGTACACTTTCGCCCTTTATGATTGCCCGGAGTCACCATGTCTTTCACTTGCCCTCTTTGCCACGCGCCGTTGCGTCGTACTGAAGCCAGTTTTATTTGTCCGCAGCGCCATCAGTTCGATCTGGCAAAAGAAGGGTATGTCAATTTGCTGCCCGTTCAGCATAAACGTTCCCGTGAACCGGGAGACAGTGCGGAAATGATGCAGGCACGCCGGGCTTTTCTGGATGCGGGTCATTACCAGCCGCTGCGGGAAGCCATCAGTCAGCAACTGGAAATGCGTTTACCGGCCAGTGCGCAGGCACTTCTGGACATTGGCTGCGGGGAAGGGTACTACACTCACGCATTCGCGCAGACGGCCAGCCATCATGGTGCGCAAACTTTCGGGCTGGATGTCTCGAAGGCGGCGATACGCGCTGCCGCAAAACGTTATCCGCAGGTCACTTTCTGCGTCGCTTCCAGTCATCGTTTGCCTTTTGAAGACAGCAGTATGGATGCCGTGGTGCGTATTTATGCGCCCTGTAGCGCTCAGGAGCTGGCACGAGTGGTGAAACCCGGCGGTTGGGTCATCACCGCAGCACCGGGTCCTCAGCATTTAAAGGCCCTGAAGGGGCTGATTTATGATGAAGTGCAGCTACATGCGCTGCAAACCGAAGAGATTACCGGATTCACCCTGAGGGATCATATTGCGCTCGGCTATATCATGAACCTGAGCGGTAAAGAAGCCGTTGCGCTGCTACAGATGACACCGTTTGCCTGGCGCGCTAAACCGGCGGTATGGGAAGAGCTGGAAAAGATGACGCAATTTGCCTGCGAAACGGACTTTAGTATTCAGTGCTGGCAGCGGGACGCTTAAGGCGCGAAATGGCTCCAGAGGATCTGCGTACCGATACCGATCAGCACAACGCCTCCCAGTATTTCTGCCCGCTTGCCTAGCAGCGGGCCAATAAAGCGACCCACCATCATTCCAAGCGTGGACATAATAAACGTCGCGCAACCGATGGCCAGCGCCGTCGTGACGATATTGACCTGTAAAAAAGCCAGTCCAACACCCACGGCCATCGCATCAAGGCTGGTAGCTATGGCTGTGGTGACCAGTAGCCAGAAACCGTGACGCTGTAAAGGGGCGTCGTCTTCACTACAGCTACGACAACCTTCCAGCACCATTCTTCCGCCGAGGAAAACCAGCAGCGCGAAGGCAATCCAGTGGTTCCATTCGAGGACAAACTGGCTGGCCAGCATGCCCAGTCCCCAGCCGATGAGAGGCGTTAAGGTTTCAATGATGCCAAAGATCAGGCCGGTGCGCAGGGCTTCAGAGAATTTGGGTTTGTGCAGGGTGGCACCTTTGCTAATAGAAGCTGCGAAAGCGTCCATAGACATGCCAAAAGCGAGCAGGAGAGTGGCTGATAACATCATAAGAGCGTCCTGACCGGGGTATCCATATAACACATCACTGCCCCCAGTAAACAGCAGTTGATGTGTCAATGGTCTCGCCTGATCAAACCGCAATTCGATCCGTACGTGCCACGTTTTGCAACGAGTATGTTGACACGCACATTTCCTGTATCCGGAAATCGGCTACTCCCCAACGACGGGCGCAACCTTAACATATTTTTAGAATATAAAACAATAACGGAATTGTATTAATCCATTGACGAGATGATAACGATTTGCATTTGGCTTAATTAGTAACATTAAGGTTAAAAAATAGGAATAACATTGCGGTTATTATTATAGCTAAGGCTATATTGCAGCGCGTTTTTTATACCGCCTCATAGCCATGGCTATATTTTAACTTCCTGATTTTGCATGAAAAGCTGGGAGATCCTCTCCAGGTCATCAATATTCTTTACCCGAATGAGTAATCGACGCTGTTCCAGTTGCATTACCAGCACGCCGTCTTCCGATAAATTCATCTTTTGTATACGGCTATATTCAATCCACACATTGGCGAAGAAAAACCCGGTTGTTTTAAAGATGATTTTTGGGGCGCGTATCCAGAACAGATAAATGGCGAGTAATACCAGAGCACATAATAACCATGTGGTTAAAACAGAACCATTATTTGTCACGTTATTATAAATAAGGATGACCAGTAGCCCGGCAAAAATGAAGCCGTCGATACGACTGCGGCGCAGCAGGGGCAGGGCCAGCAGCGTTTCACCGTGACGCTTCGGCATAATCAATTCGTCATAAATCGCCCACGCCAGGAGCGCTACTACAAACAAAATCAGTACGATATCCGTGATCGTCATTCATCCTCCCGATAAAAAAAGCCGGGGCCACAGGGCCCCGGCGCACAGCTTACAACTTACAGGCCCAGCAGGCCAATGGCGTAACCGACAATACCAATCACGAAGAAGCCCACAATGATCCACAGCGGGTTGACCTTCTTACGCAGCAGCCACATACAGGCAAACGTGAGCAGCAGCGGAACCAGGCCCGGCATCAACTGGTCAAGGATTGTCTGTACAGTTGTGACGTTCGTTTTCCCGGTCTGATCGGTGATTGTGGATACCACCAGCGGAATATTCACGTGCGTCCATTTGTTTACCAGCGCGCCCATGACAAACAGGCCGAGAATTGACGCCCCCTCGGTCAGTTTTTGCAGGAAGCCGCCGCCCATATCTTTCACGATATCCACGCCTTTACGGTAACCGTAAGCCACGCCGTAATAGCGGGTTGCCAGACGCACCACGTTGAACAGAATAAAGAACAGTAACGGCCCCAGCAGGCTGCCGCTCATCGCAATCCCGGCACCCAGCGCTGCAAACACCGGACGCACGGTTCCCCAGAAAATCGGGTCGCCGACGCCTGCCAGCGGGCCCATCAGACCGACTTTGATACCGTTGATGGCACCGTCGTCGATCTCCGCGCCGTTAGCACGCTGCTCTTCCATCGCCAGCGTTACGCCGAGAACGGGAGCTGCCACATAAGGATGGGTATTGAAGAATTCCAGATGGCGCTTAATCGCCTGGCGACGCGCTTCGTTGTTTTCCGGGTACAGGCGTTTAATCGCCGGCACCATGGAGAAACAAAAACCCAGCGCCTGCATACGTTCGAAGTTCCACGAACCCTGGAAGAGGTTAGAACGAATGAACACGCCACGAATATCACCCGGAGTGAGTTTTTTCACCGCGGTAGTTTTAGTCATATCAACCATGTCATTCACCTGCTAGTCCAGTTCGTTATCAAGATCGTTAGCACCAGCCGCCTGTACCGGGCCACCCGCCACGCGGTTGTATTTCGGGCTGAGCTGGATATAAAGAATCGCCATGACTGCGCCAATCACGCCCAGTGCCACCAGGTTAAAGTTGGTGAAGGCAGCGGTGACGAAACCCAGATAGAAGAACGGCATCAGGTAACCGGCGCGCATCATGTTGATGACCATCGCATAACCCACAACCACGATCATGCCACCGGCGATGTTCAGACCGCTGGTCACCACTTCAGGAATGGCGTTAAGCATGTTCTGTACTTCACTGGTACCGACGGAAATGGCGACGATAACGGCCGGGATAGCGATACGCATAGCCTGCAGGAACAGGGAGGAAACGTGGATCCACGACAGGGCCGTGAGATTGCCGTTTTCCGCCGCTTTATCTGCCGCGTGCTGGAAAGCCACGGTGATGGTACGCACGATGATGGTTAATACCTGGCCTGCCGCAGCCAGTGGGATTGCCAGCGCGATACCGGCACCGATGCTCTGGCCACCGGCAATGACCAGCACGGTTGAGATGATGGACGCCAGTGCAGCATCAGGTGCAACCGCTGCCCCGATGTTCATCCAGCCCAGCGCGATCATTTCCAGCGTACCGCCGATGATAATGCCTTTTTGCATATCACCGAGCACGATACCGATTAACGTACAGGCCACCAGCGGACGGTGGAACTGAAACTCATCGAGTACCGATTCCATACCAGCGATACAGGCGACGATGAACACCAGCACAATCTGAAGAAAGGTAATCTCCATTGTACTTCTCCTATTAAGACTTAATTGTGAATACAGTGAAATCAGCGGTGCCGGTTATTTCGCCACTTTGCCGATCAAATCCATCATTTTCAGTTTCGGATCGTTAGAGACTTTACGCACTTCGAGTTCAATACCGCGGGCATCCAGTTTTTTGAAGGCCTCGATATCTGTCTCATCCACCGAAACAGCGTTATTCACCTGCGTTTTACCCTGACGATACGCCATGCCGCCGATGTTAACGGTGGTGATTTTCACACCCTCTTCAACAAGGCGCAGAACGTCGGTCGGATTGGTAAACAGCAGCATGATGCGCTCGCCGGCATATTTCGGGTTGTTATAGACGCGGATCATTTTGGCGACATCCACCACATGGGCCGTTACGCCCGGCGGGGCAACCTGGGTGAGCAGCGTTTTACGCACCGTATCGGCAGCCACTTCATCGCTGACCACGATGATGCGCTGAACGTTGGTTTCTTTCGTCCAGCGCGTCGCCACCTGACCATGGATTAAACGGTCGTCGATACGCGCGAGACCAATCACCATATAGTCATTCTCACCCATAGGTTTGACTGGCGCGGCCGCTTTCGGCGTGGCCACCGGAGCCGGGGTTTCAGGAGCTTTCGCTTTCAGAGCCTTCACACCTTCACGTCCGGTTTCCACCGCCAGCGCGACCAGTTCGTCAAAGCTGGGGTTATCGTCACGTGCCATCAGGGTTTCAACCAGCATCGGAATATTGACACCAGCCACCACTTCATAATGCTCTTTATCGACGACAATGCGGCTGGCAGCATTGAACGGGCTGCCACCCCATGTATCAACGAGAAACAGCACGCCTGTGCTGGTATCAAGCCCGGCTAACTGCGCGTTGTACTTTTCGATCAGGGTTTCCGCGTTTTCACCCGGAACAAAGTCGATCCAGCCGACGTTTTCCTGCTCGCCCAACAGCATTTCGGCTGTTTTGAGCAATTGCTCTGCAGCCCAGCCATGTGTGCCTATTACAATAGCAATGGTCACTTGCTACCTCCTTGATTATCGTTAACACATCTATAACAGTTGTGTCTTGAATCATTCACCTTGACCGAATCGATTCAGATAAGGGTTTGAGTGAAAAAATTATTACTTCCGCGAATTATTTTAGTCACCGAAAAAATAAATTATGTGATGCAGTTCCGTAATTTAGCTTTAGTGGTTTAGAAATTTCGAAACGCGAAATATCCCCAAAAATGCAAATTCTGGTAAATCTTTGCAACAAACCAGGCCTCTCTGTTATGTTTACCTTCCGTTTAACTTTCAGGAGTAAAGGGCAGTAGCCCAGTGTATGGACCGTCACCGACGTCAATGTTTATTATGGCCGCTTCGTGCCATGTCTTCCGGCGATCCCCGCCATGTTTCAATCTCATCCGCTGTCATCACGCCTGTGCTTAATGCACCGTTTTGTCATTCCGTAAGCAGGAGCTTCTCATGGAATTCTTAATGGACCCCTCGATTTGGGTGGGGTTGTTGACGCTTGTTGTCCTTGAAATCGTTCTCGGCATCGATAACCTCGTATTTATCGCCATTCTTGCCGACAAACTGCCACCAAAACAACGTGATAAAGCACGCCTGATCGGGCTGTCGCTGGCGCTGGTAATGCGCCTGGCCTTGCTGTCCGTTATTTCGTGGATGGTCACACTGACACAACCTCTATTCTCGGTTATGGATTTCACCTTCTCGGGCCGCGACTTAATCATGCTGCTCGGGGGGATATTCTTACTGTTTAAAGCGACAACAGAATTACACGAACGACTCGAAAACAAGGAACATGACACTGGACACGGAAAAGGCTATGCCAGCTTCTGGGTCGTGGTGGTGCAGATTGTGATCCTCGATGCGGTGTTCTCGCTGGATGCGGTGATCACGGCGGTCGGCATGGTTAACCACCTGCCGGTGATGATGGCGGCGGTCGTGATCGCGATGGCAGTCATGCTGCTGGCATCGAAGCCGTTGACCCGCTTCGTCAACCAGCACCCGACAGTCGTTGTACTCTGTCTGAGCTTCCTGCTGATGATCGGTCTGAGTCTGGTCGCGGAAGGCTTTGGCTTCCATATTCCGAAAGGCTACCTGTACGCGGCGATTGGTTTCTCGATCATCATCGAGTTCTTTAACCAGGTTGCACGACGTAACTTTATTCGTCATCAGTCCTCGCTGCCGCTGCGTGCGCGCACCGCCGACGCCATCCTGCGTCTGATGGGTGGCCGTCGTAAAGACAGCCAGCAGCACGAAGCCGATAACGCCACGCCGGTGACGGTACCGGAAGGCGCGTTTGCCGACGAAGAGCGTTACATGATCAACGGCGTCTTAACGCTGGCCTCCCGCTCCCTGCGCAGCATCATGACGCCGCGCGGTGATATTAGCTGGGTGGATGCGACGCTTAACGCGGATGAGATCCGCCAGCAGCTTCTGACCTCGCCGCACAGCCTGTTCCCGGTTTGCCGGGGCGAGCTGGATGAAGTGATTGGTATCGTTCGCGCCAAAGAGATGCTGGTGGCGCTGGAAGAGGGTGGCGATGTTACCGCTATCGCTTCCGCTAACCCGGCGATCGTGGTCCCTGAAACGCTGGATCCGATTAAACTGCTGGGCGTTCTGCGCCGGGCGCGGGGCAGCTTTGTTATCGTCACCAATGAGTTCGGGGTGGTTCAGGGGCTGGTTACGCCACTGGATGTGCTGGAAGCGATTGCCGGTGAATTCCCGGATGCCGACGAAACGCCGGAAATTATCGCCGACGGCGACGGCTGGCTGGTCAAAGGCACCACCGATCTGCACGCGCTGCAACATACGCTGGCGATGGATAACCTGGTTAACGATGAAGAAGATATCGCCACTGTGGCGGGTCTGGTCATCGCCATCAATGGTCAAATCCCGCGTGTGGGCGACGTACTGCAACTCGCGCCGCTGACCATTACGGTCATTGAAGCCAATGATTACCGGGTCGATCTGGTGCGGGTTGTTAAAGAGCGACCTGAACACGACGAAGAAGAGTAACGTTACGGCATTGGCACCAGCGGCACCATTGTGCCGTTGTGCCTGGCGGGTGGTTGCTGACGACTGCTCGCCAGCCATGTAGGGAAATCGTTAAGCGGCATTGGCTTCGCATACAGAAATCCCTGCAAAATATGCACCCCGCGCTGGCGCAGATATTTCGCCTGTAGCGGGGTTTCCACCCCCTCCGCCACCATTTCAATATGCAGCCGTTTGCCCAGGGCAATAATAATGTCCGTCACCGTCGAATTGACCGCATCCGTGCCTATGGCAGTGGTGTAGGACTTATCGATTTTCAGCATGTCCGGGCGCAGCTTTTCCAGCCACGAGAGCGACGTATTGCCGGTACCAAAATCATCAATCGCCAGCTTCACGCCCTTGCGGTGCAGCTCCCGCGCGATACGATAATCCGCCTCTACCAGCGCGTTGCGCTCGGTTAGCTCAATCACCAGTTGCTGAACCGGATGCGCGTTAAACCAGTAATGATTGAGATCCTGAATCAGTTTGCCGCGCCGGAAATGGCTCGCCGCCACATTAATGCCGATGTGAAACTCAGGCGTTGCAGGAAATAACGCCAGCTGGCGCTGCGTTTCGGTCAGCACATAGCGGGTGAGCGGCGCAATCAGATTGTGTTCTTCCGCAATGGGAATAAAGACATCCGGCGAGATCCACCCCTGGCGCGGATTGTTCCAGCGCAGCAGGATCTCCACGCCCTCGCACTGTTGCGTGCGGGCATTTAACAGCGGCTGGCAAAATAGCTCGAATTCATGTGCCGCCAGCCCCAGGTTGATCTCCCAGGAAAAACTCATCCGGTTAGCGGTCGCAAGCCAGGCAAAGTAACCCACCAGCAGACTTAACATGATGGCCAGCGGTAACTGCGACGGCAGGTGTTTTAACGCCAGTTCACTGGCACCGGGCCCTCTGACATTAATGGCAAACGGAAAGCGGGATGAGGCCTGCTTAAAGCGTTTCTCGCCATTTAAAGCAGGCAACGCCCCGACCACGCCTGCGCCATACACCAGATGACGATCGCCCACCGTCAGCGAAACGCTGGTGATCAGCGGCTTTTGCGGCTCAAGCATCAGGCTGGTCAATAAATTGATATTCACGACCTCCATAACGCCGCTTTCTCCCTCATCGCCCGTAGGAAACCACTGGATCAGAATCGGGCTGCCTTTGAGCAAAGAATTATCCGTGGAGAGTAAAAGCCGCGGGGCAGGAGAGGGCAGTGACGGCTGAAGTTCGCGGATCGGCACATCGCGAAAACCAAAGATGCTGGAGCAGTACAAAATACCTTTCTGAATAAGGCCAATGGATCGCACGGTCTGCAATGACGCCGCCTGCTTACGCAGCGCCAGGTGCGCCTCTTCGCAGGGCAACCCGACCAGCGGAATCAACCGCGTGCGTCCCTCGTTGAGCGGGATAAGCACTTTTTCCAGCGCTGAAACGGCATGAGAGGTAAACAGCAAAATACGCTCACGGTTGAGATTGCGTTCGGTGATATAGCGCGAGCCCAGCGTAAGGATCAGTGTGGAAACGGCCATCAATACACAGACAAACACGCGTTTTCGCCGGTAGCTTTTGATGATCCTTTGCGCTGTTTGCATGGGTTGACCGTCCGATGTGTTTTACCCCCTGGCCCCCAAGGCCAACGGCACCACAGCAAGTGTAGTGTGGAAAAAATAATCAGACGAGAAAAGGGGGAAATATAGCCCTTCCGTTGCAGAAGGGCTGAGAGGAAGTATTAGTCGCACTGCACCTTGATGGCCAGCCCGCCGCGGGAGGTTTCGCGGTACTTGGCGTTCATGTCTTTGCCGGTTTCGTACATGGTTTCAATCACTTTATCGAGTGAAACGCGCGGCTCGCTGGTGCGGCGCATCGCCATCCGCGAGGCGTTGATGGCCTTCACCGAGGCAATCGCATTACGCTCAATGCACGGCACCTGCACCTGGCCTGCCACCGGATCGCAGGTTAAACCGAGGTTATGCTCCATGCCGATTTCAGCGGCGACGCAGACCTGCTCCGGGCTTGCGCCCAACAGCTCGGCCAGGCCAGCAGCGGCCATAGAACAGGCTACGCCAACTTCACCCTGACAACCCACTTCCGCCCCGGAAATAGACGCGTTCATTTTATACAGCGCGCCAATGGCACCGCAGGCGAGGAAATAGCGGATATAAATATCCGGGGTTACCGGTTCAATAAAGTGATCGTAATAGGCCAGCACCGCCGGGACGATCCCGCATGCGCCGTTGGTCGGCGCGGTGACCACGCGGCCACCGGCGGCGTTTTCTTCGTTCACCGCCAGCGCAAACATATTCACCCAGTCGATGACATTCATCGGGTCGGTAGACATTTTATCGCTGGCGACCAGCAGGCGGCGCAGCGCGGAGGCGCGACGCGGCACGCGCAGAGGGCCTGGCAGCACGCCTTCGGTGTTCATCCCGCGATCGATACAGGCGCGCATGGTCTGCCACACATCAGCAAAATAGGCTTCAATTTCGCTTTTGCTGTGCAGCGCCAGTTCGTTCTGCATCACCATGCCGGAGAGCGACAGACCGGTTTCTTTGCAGTAATTCAGCATCTCTTGTGCCGATTTGAACGGGTAGGGGACGCTGACTTCGCTGCTGGCATCTTTACCAAAATGTTCTTCATCGACGATAAACCCGCCGCCGATTGAATAATAAGTTTTGCTGTAGATCTCTTTCTCACCGCTGTAAGCGTGGATCTGCATGGCGTTTTCATGCAGCGGCAGGTTATCACTCTGGAAACGCATGCCGTTATCCTGCGGGAAATCGACCTCATGACGACCGCCTGCGAGCAGCAGACGCCCGCGCGTTTCGACGTCACGCATAAATGCCGGAATAGCGTCGATATCAACCGTGGCTGGCGCGTTGCCCGCCAGTCCCATAATGATGGCGATATCGGTGTGGTGCCCTTTGCCGGTCAGCGACAGCGACCCGTAGACATCCACCGCCACGCGGGTAACGCTTTCCAGTAATCCCTTTTCGACCAGATCATCGACGAACTGTTTACCGGCCTTCATCGGGCCTACAGTGTGGGAAGATGAGGGGCCAATCCCCACCTTAAACATGTCGAATAGACTAATCACGATAACACTCCTGACAGGGTTACCGGAGTTTCCGGTAACGATGTAATAATTGCGCATAGTGTAAGAGGGAAAGGCGGGGTCAGTTGGACTATTCACATGAATTAAATTAATGGAAAACCATTAAAATTCTAATAGCGAGAGAAGGATCGCACCCGCGCCTGACAAGCATTCGCGCCAGGCTATACTCTCCTCTTTGATTCATTTTAGACCGTCCCCACAGGACATCGCGAACAGGAATGGTTGAGATGTGGAAATATTTATCGCTGTTGGCCGTCATGATGCTGACAGCATGCGAAAGTGCGCCAAATTTGCCGCCCACCGATACGATTGTCGCTATCAAACCCATTGAATCGGGCATTATCGCCAGCTCGGATAAATACAGTTATCGATTTTTCCGCGAGGGCGTCCCTCAGGAGTACCAGCGTTATAAGACATTTTATGAACGCTTTCATGAGCAGGCGTCCGGCGTGCGGGTGAACTTTGCAGTTAAAGAACATGAAGTGACGGCAGACTATCTGGTGGTTATTGATAAGCACAAACTGGATGCCGCGCAGCATAGCGCGCTGATTAATGAGTACAAGGCGGTTCCCATTGATAACGATCGCCTTGGGGTGATGTTTAAAGCGACGGGATTTTGGTCTTCATCCTATGCGCCGGAGCTTGCCGCGCCTTACAAACTTGAGCGGCCGGTGGTGGTATCCATCAATGATCAGACTCAAACCGTGAGCACCCTGGGAGCCATTGCCCTCATCCCACTGGTGCCCTTATTTCCACTGTTCATGATGTACGGATGCGCCACCGGGCCCTGCATATAAGGTATCCGGCCTTCAGGGTAACCGGCTGGCCTAACTGGGGATATTCGAGCGGGGACGCCATGGCAGAGATGGAGAAAATTGCTGCAGATTTACCGGCAGGTTTTGCCATCGAATGGACGGGCCAGTCTCTTCAGGAACAGCAGTCGGCTTCCGAAGCGCCAATGTTAATGCTGCTCTCCATGCTGGTCATTTTCCTCGTACTGGCGGCTCTCTATGAAAGCTGGTCCATACCGGTTTCGGTGATGCTGGTTGTCCCGTTGGGCCTTATCGGGGCGATGATTGCTGTTTACCTGAGAGGGATGCCGAACGATGCCTTCTTCAAGGTCGGAATGATCACCATCATCGGTCTGTCGGCTAAAAACGCCATCCTGATCGTTGAGTTTGCCCGCCAGTTACAACATGACGGCGAAAGCCTTCTGAATGCCACGGCGAAAGCCGCGCGGATGCGCTTAAGGCCGATTATGATGACCTCGCTGGCCTTCACTCTGGGCGTCGTGCCGCTCATGCTCGCGTCGGGGGCAAGTGCCACGACTCAGCAAGCGATTGGTACGGGGGTGTTCGGCGGCATGGTTACCGGGACGTTACTCGCTATCTTTTTCGTTCCCGTTTTCTTCGTGACGGTGTTAACGCTGGTGGATAAGCTCAAAAAACGCCGGGCATCTTAATCTGGCTCATCCCCTTTCAATTACGCGTTAAAAAGCTATCTTCTGTCCGACAAAAAAGAGGCGTTGATCTGAGAATCGATCACCGCCTCCACTGTTTTCATCAGTCAGTATGAAAGGTTATTCCGGCAGCGCGTAAACCACGACCTGGTCGCCTACCTGATCCTTCAGGATAGTATTCCCGCCCGCAACGAACGCGACATATTGACGGCCTTTATATTCATAAACCGACGGGTTAGCGACCGCAGGCGCTTCCACCTGATCGGACCACAGCTCTTCACCGCTGTCGACCGAGTAGGCGCGCACTTTTGCATCCATTGACGCACCGATGAAGACGATACCGCCCGCTGTCACCGCCGGGCCGCCGATGGTCGGAGAACCCCAGTTTTCCGGCATAAAGAAGCCGTACTGCTGGGATGCGCCAACCGGACGACGCCATTTCACATCACCCGTATGCATATCCAGCGCCACGATTTCACCAAACGGCGGCTGCCAGCACGGCATTCCCAGCCAGTTGTTTGCCACCAGCAGACGCATACCGTACGGGGCACCTTCCTGCGGTGCGAAGCCGCTTTCGTTGCCGGCGTTTTTATCCGCTTTATCGTAGTCTTCGCGGTTGTAGAGCTTCACGTATTGCACAATGTGTGAGGTATTCACGATGGCAATCTGTTTGTGTGGATCGAACGCCACACCGCCCCACTGAACGCCACCGGCGCTGTCCGGGTAGGTAAGCGCGCCTTCGCCTTTGGTGGTCGGCGGGGTGTACATCCCTTCATAGCTCAGATTGTCCCACAGACGAGAACACTGGCCGGCACCAACGATATCGGCCAGCTTCCAGATCTCCGGCTTTTTCGATTGATCGAGCAGCGGCGCGGGTTTCGTCGGGAACGGCTGCGTAGGTGAAAGCACTTCGCCTTTCACCGAGCCATCGCCCTGCGGGACAGGACGCTCCTCGATAGGCCACACATCCTCACCCGTCAGGCGGTTAACCACAAACAGGAAGCCCTGCTTGGTGGCCTGAACGAGGGCCGGGATCTGTTTACCATCGACGGTAATATCCATCAGCGTCGGCGCAGAGTTGATATCGTAATCCCACACATCGTGGTGCACCCACTGGCGGGACCAGACCACTTTACCGGTGTTGATATCCAGCGCGGTGGTGGAGGTGCCGAGCGGGATCGCATCGACGCGGTTGCCGCCCCAGTAGTTAGGAGAGGGAGATGAAACCGGGAGATAGACCAGACCGTTCGCCTCATCAGCGGACATGTGCGTCCAGACATTGGCCGTCCCGGTGCGTTTGCGGATCTCTTCCGGGATCGCCTCAAAGGTCCATTCACGCTCGCCGGTCTGCGCGTTGACTGAAAATACGCTGCCCGGAGGTGCTTCGGCATAGGCCCAGTCTTTACCGGCCCAGCCGATAAGCAGATGGTTGCCGACCACGGTTGGCGGTTGCAGGATGGACAGCGGGAATTTGGCGTTTACCGTGTTCCACTGATTCACATTCAGCACGCCATTGTCCGCAAAGTCGCTGCACGGCTTGCCTGAATCGGCATCCAGCGCGTACAGCTTGCCGTCAACGGTGCCCATATAGACGATCTTCTGACAGGCTTCTCCGGCGACCGGATTTTTTGCCTGCCAGTAGGAGACACCACGGTTTTTCAGCACGGGCTGAGTCAGCGCCTGGCGGGGTGATTTGGTGTCATAGTGCCACTTCTCTTTCCCGGTACCCGGATCCAGCGCAATCAGGCGATCAAACGGGGTGCCGATATAGAGCGTCTCGTTGGCAAAAATGGGCGTGGCTGACCAGACGGTCGCGGGCGTATCGCCTTTACCATCCGAGACGTCCCCGGTATGGAACTCCCAGATTTTGGTTAATTTGCCGACGTTCTCCGGGGTGATCTGGGTGAGAGGGCTGTATTTCTGCGCGTTAAGCTGGCCGTGAAAACTATCCCAAGTTGCGGCAGACGGCACCAGCGGCGTTGCCGGCTGGCTCGCCGAGGCGACTTTTTGCCCCTCTGATTTGCCGGTTGAGGCATCGTCAGTGGTCTTCGTGGTACCCGGCGCTTGCTGATCGGCTGCATCCACATTGAGTTTTTCCTGTGTTCCCTGAGAGGCTTCCGCAGCTTTTTCCTGCGCCTGTAGCGCGAACGGTGCGACCAGCAGGGCCAGCGCCGTCATGCTGACTTTTATGGATGGAAAGTGTTTATTGTTCTGCACGGGTGGCTCCTCAGGCTTTGATACGTTGATTGTGATGGGCGGAATTGCTGCTCAGCGCAATCAGACCAATCAGGCCGACCACCATTGCTGCCGTTATGATGTACTGGTGCAGCAGCGCGGCGGCAAACCCAATACCAAACAACACCACAAGGGTAACAATAATCAGGAAAATGCGCGGCCCGCGACGGGACGCGGCACGTAACAGAAAGGTCAGTATCGCCAGTACCACGCAGGCGATAACCACGCCCATTGCGCCAATGGTACCGGTGACGCCGGTAAGCGGCGTCAGCCAGGCGTATAACGCCACAGCGAAGCCGATCGCCGCGGCCAGCAACAACAACAGGCTGCCGACGCGGGAAGATTGAGAGTGCAACATACCAGGAAATCCCCTTATAAAAATGAACAATTAATACAAACAGCGTTTACGTGGTTCTCTGCGGCTGTCGTTCGCTCAGGCAATAGCAAAAAAATCAATGCAGTGTGAAAACAGCGGCAGCATTCACGAAACGTAACTGAGTATAGAAGAGGATTTTTTTAAGGGGGGATGAGTTGTCAGATGAGGGGATATGGCGTACGGCAGTACCCCCCGACCGGTTATGCGAAAGCGGCTGCCGGTGCAGCCGCAGATCGGGCGGGTAAAATTACAGGCCCAGTTCCGACAGGCCCGGATGATCATCAGGACGGCGTCCCAGTGGCCAGAAGAACTTACGCTCACTTTCTTTGATCGGCATGTCATTGATACAGGCAAAGCGACGCTGCATCAGGCCATCGGCTTCAAATTCCCAGTTTTCATTCCCGTATGACCGGAACCAGTTACCTGAGTCATCACGCCATTCATAAGCGTAACGGACAGCGATGCGGTTGCCGTCAAACGCCCACAACTCTTTAATGAGACGGTACTCCAGCTCTTTTTTCCACTTACGTGCGAGGAACGCCATTGCTTCTTCACGATTATGTGCAAACTCGGCGCGGTTACGCCATTGGGTATCTAGTGAATACGCCAGCGAGACTTTTTCTGCATCGCGACTGTTCCAGCCATCTTCAGCGAGCCGAACTTTTTCAATCGCCGTTTCGCGAGTGAAAGGAGGAAGTGGCGGGCGTGTTTGAGTATCGGACATGGTGGGGCCTCCCGTTAATATGGATATTTCAGTAAAAAAGGATTCGATATTCAGGCCTTAACGAATGGCCTGTTCCAGTAAAATTTTCGCAACGTCCCTTGCATTGTCGGCGGCGCTGCCATCGCCCATCACATAGGCCGTGGTGATAGCGCCCTCAATCAGAATCAGCAATTGCCTTGCCAGCGCTTCAGGGTGGTCGATGTTTAATTGCCGGGTGAGGTCGAGCGTGTAATCCAGCAATTTCTGTTTATGCTGCCGGGCTATTTCGCGAACGGGATTGTCAGGATCGCCCACTTCGCCAGCGGTATTAATAAATGCACAGCCACGAAAGCCTTCTGAATCAAACCAGCCTTTAAGCACGGTAAACATATTCAGAATGCGATTCGCAGGCGTATCGCCTTTATCTGACTCAGTGCTGAACCACTGCATCCAGCGTTCATCACGTCCATTCAACGCGGCCGCGGCCACGTCATCTTTGGTCGCGAAATAGCGATAAATACTTTTCCTTGCCACCCCTGAGGTTTTAACCAGAAGGTCCATGCCTGTGGCATGAATACCGTTCTGATAAATCAGTTGCTCAGCGGTAGTCAGGATCTTTTCTCGGGTGTCGCTTGTTTTCTTGTTCATGGGTCTAAAGGTAGAACGATCGTTCTACATGGTCAAGCGATCATTTTTGATTATTTCCTGCTGTCCAGGTCCATGCTGTAACAAATACTTTTAAATCAAAGAGTAAAGAGTGAAAAACTTTTTCGTGAAAAGGGCTTTCTGTAAAGAAAAACGATGGGGGTATCAGATCGGGGAGGGATATATAAATTCTAAAAACAGGGCAGCTTTAAGCGGCGCATTCTGTTGATGGCGCTAACGTCAAAGCCGCACTTTTATGGATGCGGCCTGATTGCTACGAACCTTTCCTGTTACGGAAAGCCGCGACTTTCATGCGATTACCGCAGGTCGCCATGCTACACCAGCGACGGCGATGGGATTTGCTCAAATCGTGAAAAAGTAAAATACAGTTATGGGCTTCACATTGGCGCACGTATTCGAATTTCTCATCCGTGACGAGTTTTACAAGCGCGTCAGCAACGGGCCAGAGAAGCCCTGCGGGGCTGTCAGCACCTGAACGCACATCCACACGATAACGCTGCGCATCCTGATCCCATGTCAGTCGTGTCTCAGGCCGTCCTCTTTCAAGAATTCTGTTAATCACCGTCAGGTCTGCCTCGCTGGACTTCATCGCGGCATGGACGACTGCCCGGGCGGCATCGCGGAACTGGCGCGCCTCCGCCAGTAATTCAGGCGGAGCCTCAACGCCTTCCGGCACCACGCCTGCCGTCTCCAGCCAGGCGATCACGCTTCGATCGTCATCAAAGCAATCATGCCGGTCGTCACCGACCCCGTACTCAGTGTTAATGAAGTCCAGCGCGAGGTTATCGGCCAGGAAGAGCGGCGGAGAAGAAAATTTTTTGATTTCCATAGGCACCTGTAACCCATTAAATAATTTTGACAGGTTACCAGAATTGTGTGTAACCTTCAATTGCGCACTTTAACGGTTACAAGAGGTTTGCTATGACGTCTTCTCATTTCGGATCATCACCTGCCACGGCCGCCGCACAGATTCACTACCGCTATCAACAGGCGGGCGACGTTAACGTTTTTTACCGTGAGGCCGGCGATCCGGCATCGCCAGTCCTGCTGATGCTGCACGGTTTCGCGGGCTCATCGTTTATGTTCCGTGACCTTATCGCCCAACTGGCAGATCGTTATCATCTGATAGCACCAGATTTGCCGGCCTTTGGTTTTACTGAGGCACCCGATCGGGGCGACTATGCGTATACCTTTGACCAGCTTGCGAAAACCATTGAGCAGTTCACTGAAGCGCTCGGCCTCGACGCCTATGCCCTGATGGTTCACGACTACGGGGCTCCCGTTGGATGGCGTCTTGCGCTGGCGCATCCGCAGCGGATCACCGCCATCATTTCCCAGAATGGCAATGCATACGAAGAGGGGCTGGGAGAGGCGTGGGCACCCATCCAGAAATACTGGGCCGACCCGACCCCCGAAAACCGGAGCGCGCTGAGTGATTTTCCGACCCCGGCGTCAATCAAGTGGCAGTATCTGGAAGGTGTCAGCGATCCGAGTCTGGTTTCCCCGGACGGCTATTCACTTGAAGGGATGCAGGTATTGCGACCGGGCAATGCAGAGATCCAGCTTGACCTGCTGTTGAATTACGCCTCGAACGTGAAGATGTACCCTCAGTTCCAGCAATATTTCAGGGAATATCAGCCACCGTTGCTGGCGGTATGGGGAAAACATGACCCGTTTTTCATGGCCGCAGGTGCCGAAGCCTGGAAGCGTGATATCCCGAAAGCTCAGATAAACTTCTACGACACCGGCCACTTCGCGCTTGAAACGCATGCGAAAGAGATAGGGGATGATGTTCGTGAATTTCTTGATCGTCATATCCGTGACGCGGAAAGGAGGGTTTAAACAATGTCAGTGACGCATGGTGTACAACATATTGGCCTGGCCGTATCACATCTTGAAGAGAGCGCAGCGTTCTTCACTGAATTACTGGGCTGGCAGGAAGTTAAACGACGCGAAGACTATCCGGCCATCTTTGTGAAAGACGGAGCGCTAACGCTCACGCTCTGGAAAACCCGGACAGAAGAGCCCGTTCAGTTCGATCGCAAAAATAATGTCGGACTCCATCACCTGGCTTTGCGGGTGGAAACCAAAGAGGGCCTGTATCAGCTTCTGGACGTGTTAAAGGCAAATCAGGTTGAAATTGAATTCGAACCCACCTTGATCCGCGAAGGGCCGTCGATGCACATGATGTGCTATGAGCCGAGTGGGATACGCATTGAATTCAATTACCCGGGTTGAGGAATGTTTGCCGCCTGAAAAGTAAAAAACAGCTGATTTTTCAGCCATCAGCTGTTAGCCTGGAAAAATGAAACCAACAGGCTCAGTGCAATTTCATCCATTCATTATCATCACCTCTGATTTTCAGGTGGGATAATGTTCGTCCTTTCCCGC
Source organism: Enterobacter sp. kpr-6 (assembly GCF_900116015.1). Taxonomy (GTDB): domain Bacteria; phylum Pseudomonadota; class Gammaproteobacteria; order Enterobacterales; family Enterobacteriaceae; genus Enterobacter_D. The sequence continues at coordinate 455,624 of NZ_FOYH01000003.1, read as the reverse complement.
CGGTAAGGCGGGCCTTACCGGTAATAAACCCGTGAGGTAAAAAAATGGACTTCGATACAGCAGCAACGCCAGCAAAACCTACTTTGCATCTTTTATGTGGAAAAATTGCCTCAGGTAAGTCCACGTTATCAGCGAAATTAGGTGCCTCACCGGGCTGCGTAATTGTTAGTGAGGACCACTGGCTGGCGTCGCTCTATGCAGATGAAATGCAATCAGTAGCGGATTATGTTCAGTATTCCTCAAGGCTCAGAAGCGCTATGAAGCCCCACCTGGTGGCACTACTCAACGCGGGTTTATCCGTTGTCCTGGACTTCCCGGCAAACACACGGAAACAGCGTGAATGGATGATGGGTATCATTAAGGAATCTGGTGCTGATAATCGTCTGCATTATTTGAAGGTGTCTGATGAAGTCTGTAGAGCCCGGCTGCACGCCCGTAACGCAGAGGGTACGCACGACTTTGCAGCTACAGATCAACAGTTCGATATCATAACGAGTTATTTCTCAGAACCCACGGTTGACGAAGGGTTTAATATTATTGAACACCTCTGAATGCATCATCTGCATATAAGCCGCCATTGAGCGGCTTTTTTCTTGCCCGAGAATTATGGCACTACAGACAACATCCGCTCCTGGCGCAGAGCGGACAAACTGACTGATCTGAAGGTCAGCTATGAGCGAATAGCTGACATCAAAATCATGATGATGGAGTACATCTGCACATTAAACACAATATCCAGTTGATGCACTCCAGAAGCCGCATGAAAACGAGAAATATCCTGCGCCACGCCTTCTGAGTTAACTTTGACTCTGTATAGATATTCCGTCGTGTCAAAGGCACGACGGTCTACCCAGTGACATAAAAGCGTTGCTGAAATTGAGGTACTTCTCGCTTAAATTATAAGGTGAACGGTTTATCTGAGCCGGGTACGTACGTTGTCACAAACTCTTCTAGCGAAGGGCTAACCGTAATGCCAGACAGTCCTGATCCAGGCTGCAAAGGCACCGGGCTCCAGCCTTCCGCACCATCATCAACCCATTGACGGAAGTCCGACTCACAGCAATAACGAATTATCGTTGGGGTTGATTGCGGATTGATCTCTGGAGTTGTGGCCAGAAACGCGTTCGTGATGCTAATTCTCGAAAAGATATTCTTTTTCAGCACCTCATAACCAGGGCTGGAAAAATACTTCAGTATCAAAGGTAGGAGAACGTCTTCCTCTTCTTCCAAAGGGGTTGTATGGAAGTAATAGCCCTGGGCGTTAAAAATTGAGGTGATTTTCTCGACGAGCGCCATAACATAAGATGGGGAAAGCTGCAGTGCCCAGCAAGCACCAATCATGGCCTCTGCTGACATTGGAGATTGCCCGTTTTCAATCTTGCTCCAGGCGCTGGGTGTTTTTCCAATGGCATTCGCCATATGTCCCTGATGCACGCCTCGTTCATTGCGAACATCTTTCAACACCATTATTATCAATGTGCTGATGCTTGCGTTTTTTGAGTTGTCGTTCATAAATCGCTCTCAGTTGTTAGTTTGGAAGTATCCTCCCGTGGGGCCGCAATCCCCATGGGAGTCATTAATATGAATACAGGAACAAAAATAGTCAATACAGGAATATCACCTCGTGTTGTCTTGTTTTAGTACAACTCAACCACTTTTTTGACAAACCCGCACCCAGTGCGGTTTAGCGCTATACCAATCCCATAAAAACACTATCAAAAATTTATTGTTTGCCCATTCAAACTGTTGTCAACTGTTGCACATAGCCTCTTTTTAGAGATTCAACGCTAACCGTCCAGTTATGTAAATCAAGCTGGCTAAATGTGCGAGCGTAAGAAAAATCATAAACGGACAGCCTGACAGTTCCGTTCATACCTTATGCAGTGCATGCATATGTCAGAAACGTCCGCTCTTGGCACACAGCGGACGTTGTAGAGTTTCACCTTAACCGCCACCTTTTTTATAAAAAAGCCACCTTATCAGGTGGCCTGGTCAGCGATCCTGCCGGTCAGAAACGGTTATTCAGCAAAACACTTCCTGGCATGCTCTTCCACGAACGCCGTGACGGTTTCCGGCGCTTCCAGCGGTGGGAAGTGGTTTACGCCCTTGAGGATTTTCATTTCTGCGCCGCCGCCCAGCGCCTGTTGCAGCGCAGTTGCAAACGAAAGCGGGTTCGGGACATCCTTTTCTCCCTGCAGAATAAGCGCAGGCGCGGTGATGGCATCATACTGGTCGGCCATTTCATGATTCAGGAACGCGGCGGCATTGGCCTGCATCGCGTGTGCCGGCCATTTGGCCGCCTCTGCGCCGACGCTTTCGGTCACGCCAAAGGGCTGATAAAACGCCACGGCTCCGGAAGGCGTTGCTACCGCCTTGCTAACCATGTCTACAGTCATGCCCGCGTCACGCATCTGCTTACCGTCCACGTAGCAGGCGGTATACACCAGTCCGGCAACCTGTTGCGGATATTTCACCGCAAACGTAGAGATAATATTGCAGCCGATGGAATGGGAAACGAGCACAACCGGGCCGTTAATACCGGCGGCATCTATCACGGCTTTTAAATCCTCAGCGTGGCGGGGAATACTGTAAGCCTCCGGTTGCAGCGGTTTAGCTGAGCGTCCGTAACCACGGCTGTCATAGGCTACCGTGCGGAAATGTTCAGACAGCGCGTCGGTCTGCGCCTGCCAGATATCGCTAATGCCAAAGTACCCGGCGACAAAAACAACCGGCAGGCCCTGGCCCTTTGCGTCATAGTAAATTTCAATGCCGTCGTCAGTGATCGCGTAAGACATTCTTCATTCCTCATGTGTTAACAGGCAGAAAAGTATAAAGAGCGTCAGGCGACCCTCGTGAGAGGCAAAAAAGTCAAAATGCGATGGTTTCGGGTCAAATCGCAATTCCTGAAGCGTGAAGTGAAAGGCCGGATGATGGCTTGTACGGTTTTTCATGCGGTTGAGCCAGAGATACCGCGCTGGCGTTAATCTTTGACCCAATTCCATCGAATAATGACCTGCGTGCAACTCACGCCCGTTCCACAGCCTTTTTTATACTGCGTGCTCAATGCACAGACCGCATGGCTGCGGTTCTTCTGACGGAGTAAAAAATGCAACTGACTCAAATTCGTAACGCCACGCTGAAGCTCGACTATGCCGGGGTTCGCTTCCTCATCGATCCGATGCTGTCTGAAAAGGACGCCTGGCCTGGCTTTTCCGGCACCGCGCGCGCTCATCTGCGCAATCCCATGGTCTCGCTGCCGGTTTCCGTTGACGCGTTGCTGGATGTGGACGTCATTATTGTGACACACACGCATCAGGATCACTGGGACGAAGCGGCGCAGCAGCTCATCCCGAAAGATCGGCTGATTTACACCCAGAATGAGAGCGATGCCTCGCTGCTCCGCTCGCAGGGCTTTACGGCGGTCAATGTCCTGGCTGACACCAACGTTATTGCGGGTATCAATGTCGCAAAAACCGACGGCCAGCACGGGAGCGACGAAGCCTACGCCATTCCTGAGGTTGCCGAACGCCTCGGCGACGCATGTGGCCTGGTCTTTTCGCGGGAAGGTGAAAAAACGCTGTACGTAGCCGGTGACACCATCTGGGTCGCGCCGTACGCGGAGAACCTTGAAAAATACGTCCCTGACGTTGTGGTACTGAACATGGGCCTGGCGACGGTAGACGGAATTGGTGCCATCATCATGGGTAAACAGGATGCGCTGCGCACGCTTGAAGTGCTGCCGTCTGCCACCGTGGTGGCATCGCATATGGAAGCGGTTAACCACTGTCTGCTGAGCCGGGATGAGTTGCGTGCCTTCACCGCAGAAAACGGCATTCAGGACAGGGTGCTGGTGCCGGAAGATGGTGAGACGCTGAATTTCTGACGTGAACATGCGGCCAGGTGGCAGGGATCTTTCTGCCGCCTGGCTGGATGCGAATATTCAGGTTAAACATAAAGTTTCAATCAGTAAGGGTACAGGATCATGTCCGCTCTGCACGTTGTCGTTATCGCCACGCCGGGTTTCAGCCCGTTTCACTTTTCCGTCCCGTCCATGGTCTTCGACAAGGCGATGCCGGAGCGGGGGCTGTTCAGCGTCGATATCTGTGCGGAGCAGCCCGGCACCGTGGAGTCCGATATCGGCGTTTCCATCAACGTGGAGCACGGTCTTGAGCGGCTTGATACGGCGGACATCATCATTGTGCCGTTCTGGGAGCATCCCGAAACGCAGCCCGCAACGGCGCTATTGGACGCATTGCGCAGCGCCTGGCAGCGCGGGGCGGAAGTGGTGGGGCTGTGCCTCGGGGCCTACGTGCTCGCCTACGCCGGACTGCTGAACAACCGCAGGGCCTCCACGCACTGGGAGTTTGAGCGGGATTTCGCCGCGCGCTTCCCGGCGGTACGGCTTGACAGTAACGCGCTGTATACCAGCGACGAGCGCCTTATTACCTCAGCGGGGACGGCGGCGGGCATCGACTGCTGCCTGAATATCGTTCGTGAACATTACGGAACCGCGCTTGCCAACCGTGTGGCCCGCCGGATGGTGATCCCCCCGTACCGTGAAGGAGGGCAGGCGCAGTTTATTGAGCACGCGGTGCCGGAGACGACGCGCGACGAGCAGATAAATGACCTGATCGACTACCTGCGTCGCAACCTGGATAAACGGCACGATATTGACTCCATCGCCAGCTTTTCCGGTATGAGCCGCCGCACGCTGACCCGACACTTCATCAAGGCAACCGGTATGACGGTGGGTGACTGGCTGAGTGCCCAGCGCCTGCAACGCAGCCAGGAGTTGCTGGAAACCACAGACCACAGCATTGAAACCGTGTCGTCGCTGGCGGGCTACCAGTCGCCGGTCTCGTTCCGGCAGAGCTTCAAGGCGCGTTTTAATGTCAGCCCCAGCGAGTGGCGCAAAACCTTTCGTGGCCCCGGCCTGATTTAGGCTGAACCGGGCAGGCATAAAACGTACGCCAGTGCAGGTGTCTGTCCCCTCGGGCTCTCAACAAAATCATATTCTTATGCGATCGTTTTCATACAAACACCCATATATGTTAACTTATTTAACATTGCATCAAATTGTGAACGGGTTCTCACGCGTTTGATGCAGTTGGTGAATGTTGAAATCAATCTCAAAGGAAAGAAGATGAAAAAAAATTTATTCGCACTGGCTCCCGCGATCTTAATGACACTGCCCTGTTTTGTTCCGTCTGCCTATTCAGCACCCGCCGTTCGTCCGGTTGATGTTAAACCTTTCGATGTCGGCGGCGTGAAGACAGGAATGAGTGTTGAAGAAGCCCGGACGGCAATGCAAAAAAATTTCGGTGTTTCAGCAGATAAAATCAGAGCTTCTGAGTCCATGGAAAATCAGTACGCTACGCTTATTTATGGTAGTCCGCAGATTCAGAACCTTGTATATGAAAACAATGGAACCCGTATGCAGGTGAGTTTTGAACCGCGTATTCCCCGTGACAACGCTAATCCCATGGCGGCATCCATAATCACCTATGAGATCCCATGGACGAAAGCAAATGAAACCTCGATGAAAGAAGCCGCAATCAAAAAATATGGACCGATCTCAAGCGGTGGAATGAATCCAGTATGGTGCAATAAACCGTTGCCTACGTCAGGTATGGGATGTGAATCCGATTCAGCCCAACTGACTGTTGGCGGTACAAAGGTGAGATTATTTGATCCTGCTTGGGGAAACGCTTCGCGCGAATATATGGATCAGCAAAAGGCGACTAAACCACAGTTTTAGCTTCGACAAACAATTTCATCTCCCGTGTCAGACAACTGGCGCGGGAGATGAAGTTGAAGTAAATGCATGCAACGTCCGCTTCTGGCACAGAGCGGACAAAATGATTAAGTAGAAGCCCGCTATGAGCGAGAAGCGGACGTTTTTGCTGTTTCGGTGATTTAATCGGTTTCTGTTAGCCTCATTTCTTTTCTGACAAGGTCTTTCAACCAGTTCGTGCAACCCTAAATATGGTTGTAGTGCTCTCTGTCTTTATCGCGTTAATCTGACCGTATCTAAAAGACCACAAACAACAAACTCTGTATGGAAATTATTTTAATGCGTCATGGAAAGCCTGCTTTAAAAGGCTATTCGAGAGTAACGAGCCGTGAAATGACCAACTGGATAGCAGAATATGATCTATCTGATACAGGAAGCGATATTCCACCTGATTCCAGTAAATTATTAGCATCCAGCGCATTACAAATCATCAGCAGTCCGCTTCCGAGAGCGCTTTCTTCTTTAAAAGCATTGGGTTGCGAGCCGGACGTCATTGATGAGGTCTTCAGAGAAGCTGGCCTGCCGATATTTCACATACCCGGTTTAAGGTTATCCTCAACCCTCTGGGCTGCTTTTTTCCGCGTCATGTGGCTATGCGGCTTATCCCATAATGTGGAGCGCCTGGGAATAGCAAAACAACGTGCTGTTCAGGCTGCGAATATACTCGTAACCTTTGCAAAAATATCAAACGGCCCCGTGCTGCTTATGGGGCATGGGGTGATGAATCGGCTAATTGCAAGGGAACTCAGGTCCCTAGGTTTGAAGGAGTATCGTTGTCAGGGGAATGGCTACTGGAACGCGAGGATCTACCGTCAAAATCTTGATTAGACGTCTAATGTCTCCAGACACCTGAGATGAGCAGGTCCGCTTCTGGTACAGAGCGGACAAACTGATATCGAAGAGGCGAAGGCCGACATATTAAAGGGGGAGCAGCGCAATGACGAACATTAAACATGATGAAGCAAACTGGTTCTCGCAGGGAGGGCAAAAGTATTCGCAATATCGTCCGGAATACCCGCCTGAGCTCGCCAGATTTCTTGCGGGAATTTCTCCGCGTACGCATAAAGCACTGGATGTTGGCTGCGGTACTGGACAGTTGACCCGTACTCTGTCGGCCTATTTCGCATCCGTAACCGGCGTCGACCCAAGCGAGGACCAGTTAAAAAACGCCTTCCCGGTGCCCGGAATTACTTACATCCACTCTGCTGCTGAGAGCCTGCCCGGTAACTTGTGTGATTATGATCTGATCACGGTTGCCCAGGCCGCACACTGGTTCCATCTGGAGGAATTCTATCGCGAAGTCCGACGGGTGGCCTCGTCTGACGCTGTCATCGCATTGATAAGTTACGGTGTACTGAATATTGAGGGAGAGGTGGGTGCACGCTTCGAAAAATTGTATTACGAGGAAATCGCTCATCTCTGGCCTCCTGAACGAAAGCTCGTTGATTCAGGTTACAGGGAGCTTTCCTTTCCATTTCAGGAGTTAGATGTTCCCGATTTAAAAATTGAAGCCGAATGGAATTTACAGGCTCTGCTGGGTTACATCTCGACATGGTCTGCTGTCCGGCAGGCTCAGCAGAAAGGACAGGAATATCTTTTCGCGCGCTTTGCTGATGAACTGGCCATGATGTGGGGCGACCCTGAAAGCTGTAGAAAAATGTCGTGGCCACTCAATATCCGTATCGGGAAAGTGAAGTAGCCGGTACGGCATAGATACTGACGAAGGGCGGATTACAGTGCCTTTATCAAGTTCAACGGGAAACTTGCCATGCAAAACTTTGCGGACGTTGTCTCTTTTCGCTATGCGAATGAAGCCGATCTGAGCACGCTAATAAGCCTGCTTTATGACGACGATTTGGGCTCTGCTCGCGAGTCTACAGATCCAAAAATGTACGACGCCTATAGGACTGCTTTTCAACGCATTCAGGCCAGCCCGGATAATTACATCATCCTTGCAGAAGCTGATGAAGAAATTATTGGCATGCTCCAGTTAACGCTGCTGCCGGGTCTGACCCACAGCGGGAGCCTCAGAGGGCAGATAGAAGGTGTGCGGGTCAAAAAAGGGTTTCGGGCAAAAGGCATTGGCCGAAAGCTGTTTCGTTTTGCTATTGAATCTGCTGAGCGCGCCGGCTGCAATATTATTCAGCTTACGACAGATCGCAAACGACCTGATGCCATCGCATTTTACACCTCCCTGGGATTCAGAGATTCACATCTCGGCATGAAGTTAATGCTCGAACGACCTGCACCAACGGGAGGCAAACCGCACAGATAGACCCGGTAACGGGAGAAGTTCTTACAGATGCAAATTGCGGCAACATATCCTCCTTCTCCTGGCAAGCTATTCTACCAATGCAGTCAACTCTAAATGTGGTGGTAGTGGCCCCTGCCTTATCACGTTAGTCTGCCTGTCTCTAAAGGGCCACAAACAAGAAACGCTTCCACAGGAGAAGGACGATGATTTCAAAAGAGAATGCCGAACATTATATCTGGGGTGATGATTGCGATGGTTGGTATCTGCTAAACCGGCAGGACATGCTAATTATTCATGAAAAAATGCCACCAGGTACGCACGAAAAGCGGCACTTCCACTCTATTTCCAGACAGTTTTTTTATGTTCTTGAGGGGAGCCTGACCATGGAACTGGAAGGGGTTAAGCATGAAATCAACGCCCGGCAGGGACTTGAAATCCCCCCTGAGGCAAAGCATCAAGCCAGGAATGACAGCGAATTACCCGTAGAATTTATTGTCATCTCTCATCCGACAACCCGGGGCGATCGCACAGATCCCTCATCCTGTTAATAACGCTTTTTCCGACAGCAGCTTTGACTATTGGCAAAAAGAAATTTGCTTCGTATACGGATGTCAGCAATGTCCGCTTCTGGCACTACCCAGTGATTGCACATAATAACTAAACGAAGCCAATACTATGCCGGGCCATTCAGGGCTTAAATCCAATCTGTAACGCCAGTTCGCGGATGATCCCCGCCGTCATACCCCAGACAAAATAGTGCTGATACCACGACAACCATACCCGGTGGTCGTTACCCCGGCGGTGGATATCTAAAGGATGATAGCGGCCCAGACGTAATGCTTCCGCCAGCGGCATTTCAAACACGGCGGCCACTTCGTCCTCGCTGGCGTGATAGGGCAAATCCGGCGGAATAATGCCAACCACGGGGGTGACCTGGAATCCGGTAACGCTGTCGACAGGCGGCAGAACACCAATGACCTCGACTTTTTCCGGTGGGATCGCCACCTCTTCTTCGGCTTCGCGCAGCGCGGCGGCAATCAGCGAAGCATCGGTGGCATCCACCGCGCCGCCCGGAAAGGCCACCTGGCCTGCATGTTTACGCAAACGGGCAGATCGCTGGGTGAGCAGCAGTCCGGGCTGTTCACGGCGCACCACCGGGATCAGAACGGCGGCCTGGCGGCTGTTGAGCGTGGTGGGGCTGACCTGCGGGCGCAGCAGTTGAAAACGTGACAGAAAATCGTCCAGCGTCAAATCATCGTGGTTCAAGGAAGTTCTCCAGTTGGTGCAGGATACGATTAACTTTATCAAAAGTTTCCTGATATTCCGCCTGCTCCTCGCTGTCCGCGACAATCCCGCCGCCTGCCGAACAGTAAAGCTGACCGCCGCAGGCACTCAGCGTGCGGATAGTAATGCTGGTGTCCATATTGCCGCACAGACTCAGATAGCCAATGCTTCCGCACCAGGCATTGCGTCGCTGTGGCTCCAGTTCATCGATGATTTCCATGGCGCGCACTTTGGGCGCACCGGTAATCGACCCGCCGGGAAATGCCGCGCGCAGCACATCGCAGGCGGTTAATGCGGGCGGCAACCGGGCCGTGATGGTGCTGACCAGATGATGTACCGCCGGGAACGGCTCAACGACAAACAGTTCCGGGACGCGCACCGAGCCCGGCACCGCCACGCGCCCCAGATCGTTGCGCATCAAATCAACAATCATCAGATTCTCCGCACGATCTTTTGGCGAGCTGGCAAGCTGTTGCGCCTGCTCCGCATCGGCCTGCGGATCGGCTAAGCGTGGGCGCGTGCCTTTGATCGGGCGCGTCTGGATCGTGCCGCGTTCGATGCGGATAAAGCGTTCCGGCGACAGGCTTAACACCGCGCCATGAGGCAGGCGCAAAAAGGCGCTGAAAGGCGCGCGGTTCATGCGGTTGAGCGCCATGAACGCCTGCCATTCATCACCCTGATAGCCCGCCTGAAAACGCTGAGCGAGGTTAACCTGATAGCAGTCGCCGCTTTGCAGATACGCCTGCACTGCACGGAATTTTTCGCCGTACGCTTCCCGCGTCATATTGGCCTGCCAGCGGGTGCGCAGCGCAAAAGGGGGCAGGGCAGCGGGCTGTTGCGCCAGCAGCCAGGCAAGACGCGCGTTCGCATCGCCATGGCTGACTAACGACACGCGTTCTTTTACGTGATCGACAATCAGCGCCCAGTCATACAGACCCACCGCCATGTCGGGCAGGGTAATATCGGCGCAGGCGACGGACGGTAATCTCTCGAAGCGGCGACCCAGATCGTAACCAAACAGACCCAGCGCACCGCCCTGAAAAGGGAGATCGTCATCGGTCGCCGGGGTGAGGGCGAGAGCGTCCAGTTCGCGCTGCAACAGCGTCAGCGGATCGTCGTCTGAACTGAACTGGCTCTCCGCCCGGCTGATCGTGGTGTGATCACCCTGCGTCACCAGCGTCACACAGGGGCTAGCGACCAGAATATCGAACCGGTTATGCGCGTGTTGCGCGTTGCCGGAATGCAGGAGCATCGCCCACGGCAGGTGGCTCACGGGCGAGAAATAGTGTTCGGCGGCATCACTGCGCCACGGCAGCGTGATTACAGCGGGTGATAACGTCTTCATCAATCCTGACTCTTTACTACCCGGCGCACGGCGAATGGGGTAGCATGATTAATTCGCGCGGACAATTTAGCAGGAGTTAACAATGTTTGCAGGTTTACCTTCGCTCACTCACGAGCAGCAACAACAGGCGGTCGAGCGCATCCAGACGTTAATGTCTGAAGGCATGAGCAGCGGTGAGGCCATCACCCTGGTCGCAGCTGAACTGCGCGCCAGCCATACCGGAGAGCGTATCGTGGCGCGCTTCGAGGATGAAGACGAGGAATAATCGCCTCACACGGCGGCGATAATTTTAATCTCGACTTTATATTGCGGGTTCATCAGTCGGGCCTGCACTGTGCAACGCACCGGCGCGTGACCCGCCACCACCCAGGCATCCCAGGCTTTATTCATCGCGGCGAAATCATCGCCATCCGCCAGAAACACGGTAGCATCAAGTATACGAGCCTTGCTGCTGCCCTGTTTTTCCAGCACCGCATCAATTTGCGCCAGCGTATCCACCGTTTGTTCAAACGCGTCTGCGTCGAGGTTTTCCGGCACGCCGGTGTAATACAGCGTGTGGTTGTGGATCACTACATCTGACCAGCGGTCTGCGGCATCAATTCGCACGATTGTCATCATTCACTCCTGATTTCCCTTTGGCTGGCAAGACTGCCACAGAGTTTTTGGCCTGTCACGTGTTCGGCTGGCTTATGACCGTCTGCCCTGACATAATTACTGGCGATAAAACCAGGGGGTAGTGTGGCGAAGACAAATGAAACGGACGATTTTGCACCCGACGGGCAGTTAGCAAAAGCGATCCCCGGATTTAAGCCGCGAGAGCCGCAGCGTCAGATGGCGCAGGCCGTGGCCGAGTCCATTGAAAAGACACAGCCGCTGGTGGTGGAAGCGGGCACCGGTACCGGGAAAACCTACGCGTACCTGGCACCCGCTTTGCGCGCGGGCAAAAAAGTCATTATCTCCACCGGTTCAAAAGCGCTTCAGGATCAGCTTTACAGCCGCGATCTGCCTACCGTTTCACGCGCCCTGGAATACACCGGCAAGCTGGCGCTGCTCAAGGGCCGCTCTAACTATCTGTGCATTGAGCGTCTGGAACAGCAGGCGCTGGCGGGGGGCGATTTGCCCGTGCAAACCCTGAGCGACGTCATTCTGCTGCGCTCCTGGTCTAACAACACCATTGATGGTGACATCAGCACCTGCGCCAGCGTCGCGGAAGACTCCCAGGCCTGGCCGCTGGTCACCAGCACCAACGATAACTGCCTTGGCAGCGACTGCCCGCAGTACAAAGATTGCTTTGTGGTGAAAGCGCGTAAAAAAGCGATGGATGCCGACGTGGTGGTGGTCAACCATCACCTGTTTCTTGCGGACATGGTGGTAAAAGACAGCGGCTTTGGCGAACTGATCCCGGAGGCAGAAGTGATGATTTTCGACGAAGCGCACCAGCTTCCCGACATCGCCAGCCAGTATTTCGGCCAGTCGCTCTCCAGCCGTCAGCTCGTTGACCTCGCAAAAGATTTCACCATCGCCTATCGCACCGAATTGCGCGACACCCTTCAGCTTCAGAAATGCGCTGACCGGCTGGCGCAAAGCGCGCAGGATTTTCGCCTGCAACTGGGCGAGCCGGGCTATCGCGGAAATCTGCGTGAGTTGCTGGCAGACAAGAACATTCAGCGCGCCTTTTTGCTGCTCGATGACACTCTTGAGCTGTGCTACGACGTGGCGAAGCTCTCCCTTGGCCGTTCAGCGCTCCTCGATGCCGCCTTCGAGCGCGCGACCCTTTACCGCGCTCGCTTAAAACGTTTAAAAGAGATCAACCAGCCGGGCTTCAGCTACTGGTATGAATGCACTTCGCGCAATTTCACCCTGGCGTTAACGCCGCTCAGCGTGGCCGATAAATTCAAAGAGGTGATGGCGCAAAAGCCAGGTAGCTGGGTGTTTACCTCCGCCACGCTGTCGGTTAATGACGATCTGCATCACTTCACCGAGCGTCTGGGTATCGCAGAAGCGCATTCGCTGCTGTTGCCGAGTCCGTTTGATTATGCGCGTCAGGCGCTGCTCTGCGTGCCGCGCAATCTGCCGCAGTCCAATCAACCGGGGGCGGCGCGTCAGCTTGCGGCGATGCTCCGGCCGATGATCGAGGCCAACAATGGTCGCTGTTTTATGCTCTGCACCTCGCACGCCATGATGCGCGAACTGGCAGAACAGTTCCGCGCCACCATGACTCTGCCCGTTCTTTTGCAGGGGGAAACCAGCAAAGGCCAGCTTTTGCAGCAGTTTGTCAGCGCCGGGAATGCGCTGCTGGTGGCGACCAGTAGTTTCTGGGAAGGGGTGGACGTGCGCGGCGATACGCTCTCGCTGGTGATTATCGACAAGCTGCCCTTTACCTCGCCGGAAGACCCGCTCCTGAAAGCGCGAATGGAAGACTGCCGTTTGCGCGGCGGCGATCCCTTTGACGATGTGCAACTGCCGGATGCCGTGATCACCCTGAAACAGGGTGTAGGGCGACTGATTCGTGATATCGACGATCGCGGGGTGCTGGTGATTTGCGATAATCGTCTGGTGATGCGGCCCTACGGCGCGACGTTTCTCGCCAGCCTGCCGCCGACGCCGCGCACAAGGGATATTTCGCGCGCCGTGCGCTTCCTCGCCACCCCGGATACGCAGTAATTCATTGCAGACTGTGGTAATATGCGCGCCATTTTATTGTTCTAAAACCGAGAGCGCGCGAAGACCCATGCGAATTCTGGCCATTGATACTGCAACAGAAGCCTGTTCCGTTGCCCTGCAAAACGAGGGCGCGACTTACGCCCATTTCGAACTGTGCCCCCGCGAACATACACAGCGGATTTTACCCCTCGTCCAACAGACGCTGAGCGAAGCGGGCATCAGCCTGACGGCGCTTGACGCGCTGGCGTACGGGCGCGGGCCCGGCAGTTTTACCGGCGTGCGCATCGGCATTGGTATTGCACAGGGACTGGCACTGGGCGCGGAACTGCCGATGATTGGTGTCTCCACCTTAGCGACTATGGCGCAGGGCGCATTTCGTAAAACCGGCGCGACCCGCGTGCTGGCCGCCATCGACGCCCGCATGGGCGAAGTTTACTGGGGGCAGTACGAGCGCGACGCGCAGGGCATCTGGCACGGCGAAGAGAGTGAAGCCGTGCTGAAGCCGGAAGCGGTGCGTGAGCGCATGGCACAGCTTGAAGGCGAATGGGCTACCGTCGGCACCGGCTGGCAGGCCTGGCCGGATCTGGCGCAAACCGCCAGCCTTACGCTCACCGATGCCGATGTATTACTGCCCGCGGCAGAAGATATGCTTCCGCTGGCCTGTCAAAAGCTGGCCGAAGGGAAAACCGTGGTGGTTGAACAGGCGGAGCCAGTTTATTTGCGTAACGAAGTGGCATGGAAGAAACTTCCGGGCCGCGAGTGAATCTCAGTAAGAGACGCATCTAAAAGGAGTCGCACAATGGCGGTTCAAAGCAAAGTGGTACGCTGGGCACTGGCAGGCATCGTTGCCAGCGCGTTAAGTGGCTGTGTTTCCGTTCCCGAGGCGATCCAGGGCAGCAGTCCGACACCGCAACAGGATCTGGTGCGCGTGATGAATGCGCCCCAGCTCTATATCGGTCAGGAAGCGCGTTTTGGCGGTAAAGTGATTAACGTGCAAAACACGCAGGGCAAAACGCGTCTTGAGATCGCTGCGGTTCCCCTCGACAGCGCGGCCCGTCCGGTTCTGGGCGAACCCTCGCGCGGGCGCATTTACGCTGACGTGAGCGGTTTCCTCGATCCTGTCGATTTCCGTAATCAACTGGTTACGGTTGTCGGGCCGATCACCGGCACGGCAGATGGCAAAGTCGGCGAAACACCGTACAAATACATGGTCATGCAGGTTAACGGCTATAAGCGCTGGCGCATTGCCCAGCAGGTCGTGATGCCACCGCAGCCTATCGATCCGTGGTTATGGGGTCCTGGGCCGCATCCGTGGCGCTATGGTGGTTACGGCGGCATGGGCTGGTATGACCCCGGCCCGGTGCGCGTTCAGACTGTCGTAACAGAGTAACACTCTGTTATTAAAGGAAAAGAAACAGCGGCTCGTCCGCTGTTTCTCTGTTTTCAGTATCATAAGAAAAATAAATAGTGACGCGCTTCGCAACCTGAAATCCGATTAATTAATAAACTGGTACGCTGAGTTAATATAATGTTAACAGCTTGTTTATATTACAGGGGTTGCGATGACGACAAATACTCATTTCAGAGGTGATGCATTGAAGAAGGTTTGGCTTAACCGTTATCCCGCCGATGTGCCAGCAGAGATCAATCCTGACCGCTACCAGTCCCTGGTGGAATTATTTGAACATGCGACGGCGCGCTACGCCGATCAGCCTGCGTTCGTGAACATGGGGGAGGTGATGACCTTCCGCAAACTGGAGGAACGCAGCCGGGCGTTTGCCGCGTATCTCCAGCAGGGGCTTGGCCTGAAAAAGGGCGACCGCGTGGCATTGATGATGCCGAACCTGTTGCAGTATCCGGTCGCGCTGTTCGGCATTTTGCGTGCGGGCATGGTGGTGGTGAACGTGAACCCGCTGTATACCCCGCGCGAACTGGAACACCAGCTTAACGACAGCGGCGCGGCGGCGATTGTTATTGTCTCCAACTTTGCGCACACCCTGGAAAAAGTGGTCGACAAAACCCAGGTCCAGCATGTGATCCTGACGCGGATGGGCGATCAGCTCTCCACCGCCAAAGGCACGCTGGTGAACTTTGTGGTGAAGTACATTAAACGGCTGGTGCCGAAGTATCATCTGCCGGATGCGATTTCATTCCGCCAGGCGCTGCAACACGGCTACCGGATGCAGTACATCAAGCCGGAAATCGTCACTGAGGATCTGGCTTTTCTGCAATATACCGGCGGCACCACCGGCGTGGCGAAAGGGGCCATGCTGACTCACCGCAATATGCTCGCCAATCTCGAACAGGTGAACGCCACCTACGGCCCGCTGCTGCATCGCGGCAAAGAACTGGTGATCACCGCGCTCCCGCTCTATCACATTTTTGCCCTGACCATGAACTGCCTGCTGTTTATTGAGCTTGGCGGGCAGAACGTGCTGATCACCAACCCGCGCGATATTCCGGGGCTGGTGAAAGAGCTGGCGAAATATCCGTTCACCGCCATGACCGGCGTGAACACGCTGTTTAACGCATTGTTAAATAACAAAGAATTCCAGCAGCTTGATTTCTCCACCCTGCACTTATCGGCGGGCGGCGGGATGCCGGTGCAACAGGCTGTGGCGGAGCGCTGGGTGAAACTCACCGGCCAGTATCTGCTTGAAGGTTACGGGCTGACCGAATGCTCACCGCTGGTCAGCGTCAATCCCCATGACATCGATTACCACAGCGGCAGCATTGGCCTGCCGGTGCCGTCTACCGAAGCCAAACTTATCGATGATGAAGGTAACGAAGTCGAGCACGGGCAGCCCGGCGAGCTGTGCGTGAAGGGCCCGCAGGTGATGCTCGGCTACTGGCAGCGTCCTGCTGACACCGATCAGATCATTAAAGATGGCTGGTTGCTGACCGGCGATATCGCGGTGATGGACGATGAAGGCTTCCTGCGCATTGTCGATCGCAAAAAAGACATGATTCTGGTGTCGGGTTTCAACGTCTATCCGAACGAAATCGAAGATGTGGTGATGCAGCATCCGGGCGTGCTCGAAGTCGCTGCCGTCGGCGTTCCGTCCGGCAGTAGCGGCGAAACGGTGAAGATTTTCGTGGTGAAAAAAGACGCCTCGCTCACCGATGAGTCGCTGATCGCCTTCTGCCGCCGCCAGTTGACCGGTTATAAAGTACCGAAACTGGTTGAATTCCGCGATGAACTACCGAAATCCAACGTCGGGAAGATTTTGCGACGAGAATTACGTGACGAAGCGCGCGCCAAAGTAGAGAATAAAGCCTGAGTTACTACTGAGTCGCCTAACGCCGGTTAACCGGCGTTTTTTATGCGCGCAAACCAAAGAGAACCTGATTTGAATTACCACATGATCACGACTAACGACGCGCTGGCTGCTCTCAGTGAAGCCGCGCGCGCTTATCCGGCTATCGCACTCGACACCGAGTTTGTCCGCACCCGTACCTATTACCCGCAACTGGGGCTGATCCAGGTTTTTGACGGCCACCAGGTTTCGCTAATCGATCCGCTGACAATCACCGACTGGACGCCGTTTCGTGAACTGTTGCAGGACACTGCCATCACTAAGTTTTTGCATGCCGGCAGTGAAGATCTGGAAGTGTTCCTCAATGTTTTTGGCGAACTGCCGCAGCCGCTCATCGACACGCAAATTCTGGCCGCGTTCAGCGGACATCCCCAGTCCTGGGGCTTTGCCGCCATGGTCAACGAATATACTGGCCTCACGATTGATAAAAGCGAATCGCGCACCGACTGGCTGGCCCGTCCCCTGACCGAGCGCCAGTGTGACTACGCGGCAGCCGATGTCTGGTACCTGCTGCCGATTGCTAACAAACTGATGGCTGAAACGGAAGCCACAGGCTGGCTGCCCGCCGCGCTGGATGAATGCCGCCTGATGCAACAGCGCCGTCAGGAGATCCTGGCCCCGGAAGAGGCGTGGCGTGATATCAGCAACGCCTGGCAACTGCGACCCCGGCAACTGGCGTGCCTGCAACTGCTGGCCGACTGGCGCTTGCGCAAAGCGCGCGAGCGCGATCTGGCGGTCAACTTTGTGGTACGTGAAGAGAATCTGTGGTCAGTCGCACGCTACATGCCGGGCAGTCTGGGCGAGCTGGACGGCCTGGGCGTCTCGGGCAGCGAGATCCGCTTCCATGGCAAAACTCTGCTGGCGCTGGTAGCGAAAGCACAGGAACTGCCGGAAGAGAGCCTGCCGGAACCGCTGCTTAACCTGATCGACATGCCGGGTTACCGCAAAGCGTTCAAGGCAATTAAGGCGAAAGTGCAGGAAGTCAGCGCCGAAAGCGGCGTTAGTGCAGAATTACTGGCATCACGTCGCCAGATTAATCAGTTGCTAAACTGGCACTGGGATTTAAAACCGCAAAGCACACTGCCGGAATTAATTTCAGGCTGGCGCGGCGAATTGATGGCGGAAAAATTGATGACGCTGTTGCTGGAATATCCACGCTAATTAACGTCAACCCCTGTAATTAATTACAGGGGTCAGGCAACGCAATATAAAAAAGGCAGAAAAAATTCTGCCTTTTTTTACGCTCACTTCATCGCAAAAAGCGGGAAGGGATTATTTGCTCTCTTCCGTTTCTGGTAACGTCACATTAAGTTCCAGAATGGAAATATCACCGTCGCGCTGTTCCAGTTGCACTGAAACCATTTCCGGGTCGATTTGAACATACTTACAAATCACTTCGAGAATGTCTTTTCTTAGCTGCGGTAAATAGTGTGGTTCAGCGTCACTACGGCGGCGCTCAGCCACAATAATCTGTAAGCGTTCTTTCGCAATGTTCGCGGTGCTCTTTTTTCGTGAGAGAAAAAAGTCTAATAAAGCCATAATTTATCCTCCGAACAGGCGCTTGAGGAAACCTTTCTTCTCTTCTTCAATGAAGCGGAAAGGACGATCTTCTCCTAACAGACGTTCCACGGTATCGGCATAGGCCTTGCCCGCATCCGCCGTTGCATCGAGGATCACAGGTTCACCCTGGTTAGACGCACGCAGCACTGACTGATCTTCCGGGATAACCCCCACCAGTTTGATACGCAGGATCTCCAGCACGTCTTCCATGCTCAGCATATCGCCCTTGCTCACGCGACCAGGGTTGTAACGGGTTAACAGCAGGTGCTCTTTAATCGGTTCTTCGCCATTTTCGGCGCGGCGCGATTTAGAGGCCAGAATACCAAGAATACGGTCGGAGTCACGTACTGATGAGACTTCCGGGTTGGTGGTGATAATGGCTTCATCGGCGAAGTACAGCGCCATCAGCGCGCCGGTTTCAATGCCTGCAGGGGAGTCGCAGACGATAAAATCGAAGTCCATTTTTTTCAGATCTTCGAGAACTTTATCCACGCCTTCGCGGGTTAACGCGTCTTTATCGCGCGTCTGGGAGGCGGGCAGAATGAAGAGATTCTCTGTGCGCTTATCTTTGATCAGCGCCTGATTTAATGTGGCATCGCCCTGAATAACGTTAACGAAATCATAAACAACACGGCGCTCGCAGCCCATGATCAAATCCAGGTTACGCAGGCCGATATCAAAATCGATAACAACAGTTTTCTTTCCTTTCTGGGCCAAACCTGTCGCGATGGCCGCGCTGGAGGTGGTCTTGCCCACACCCCCTTTACCCGAAGTAACAACAATAATGCGTGCCATAGGAGTTCCTTGTTATAAGGGCTTAATTCAACGGTTGAACAGCCAAAGCGTTATCTGCCAGGAGCAGACGTGCCGCTTTGCCATAATATTCGGCTGGGATTTGATCGCTCAGCCAGTACTCACCTGCGATAGAAACCAGTTCTGCGGTGAGATGGGTACAAAATATTTGTGATTCTCTGTCTCCGCTGGCACCTGCCAGCGCACGCCCTCGCATCATGCCATAGATGTGGATATTCCCATCGGCAATCAGCTCAGCGCCGGCGCTAACATGGCTTGTGACAATCAAATCACAATTTGGTGCATAAATTCGCTGCCCGGAACGAACCGGTACATCGATTAATCGCGTTTTTGTGACAGGGGCGGCAGTTGGCTCTTCAGCCACTTCTGCGGGAGCGGGAGTCGGACGCGCGGCTTTCTCTTTACCTTCCGTTAAAAGCGGCAGTCCGGCCTGGTCGATTTCAGCTTTTAGCGCCGCATCTTTACAGCCGCTGATACCGATAATGCGTAAGCCTGTGCTGGTGACAGCGTCCGAGAGTGACGCCCAGTCAACGCTGCCTTCGACGCCTGCAACGTTAATCACCACCGGAGCATGTTGTAAAAAAGCGGGAGCCTGAGCAATTTTGTCTCTCAACGCCTGACGAATAACCTCGGGTTTTGCATCATGCAAATGAACCACTGATAAGGTGAAGCTACTGCCTTTTAGCTCTATGGGCGCGTTTGACATCCTGACCTTACTCGATTTGCTATTATCATCCGTACATGGATGATATTCCGAAGACTGTATGGCATGTTATAGTCACTATTATATTGAGGCAAGTGACCTCCCGTTAAATCAGAGTAAAAGTATGCTTTGTGTGATCTATAAAAGTACTAAACGCGATCAGACTTATCTGTACGTTGAAAAAAAAGACGATTTTTCCCGTGTGCCGGAAGCGTTAATGAAGACCTTTGGTCAGCCACAACTGGCGATGATTTTACCGCTTGATGGACGTAAGAAACTGATTAATGCCGATTTGGAAAAAGTAAAAGAGGCACTGACTCAACAGGGTTATTATTTACAGATGCCTCCGCCGCAGGAAGATTTACTCAAAGAGCATCTCGCCACCAGAAATAAACAATAACACTTTCTTATTTCGCAGCGGACGTCTTCCGCTGCATCCCCCAACTTCTCCCCGGCCTTCACATTGACAAACCGCCATCCGGCGCTGATAGTCATTTTCTGCACGCATTGAGGGGGTAACATGTATCAACATCATAACTGGCAGGGCGCGCTGCTGGACTATCCGGTCAGCAAAGTGGTCTGTGTCGGCAGTAATTACGCAAAGCATATTCAGGAAATGGGCAGCGACACGCCGCAGGAGCCGGTCTTATTCATTAAACCGGAAACCGCGCTGTGCGATCTGCGCCAGCCGCTGGTTTTGCCGCAGGGGCTGGGATCGGTGCATCACGAAGTGGAACTGGCGGTACTGATTGGCGCAACGCTGCGCCAGGCCACCGAGGAGCACGTCCAGCGTGCCATTGCCGGCTACGGCGTGGCGCTGGATCTCACGCTGCGTGACGTGCAGGGGCAGTTAAAAAAAGCCGGGCAGCCGTGGGAAAAAGCAAAAGGCTTTGATAATTCCTGTCCGATCTCAGGGTTTATCCCGGTCACTGATTTCCATCACGATCCGCAAAACGTCACCCTCGGTCTGAAAGTTAACGGCGAGGTGCGACAGCAGGGAACGACGGCCGATATGATCCATAAAATTGTGCCCCTCATTGCCTATATGAGCCGTTTCTTTACGCTGCGTGCGGGCGATATCATCCTCACCGGCACGCCGGAGGGAGTAGGGCCGCTACAGAGTGGTGATGTACTGGATGTCGAATTTGACGGACAGGCGCTCAGCACCCGCGTGCTGTAAAGGCCGGTTGCCGTCAGAAATGGCGGCAAAACTTGCATCGCTGTGCAAGACTGGTTATAAGGTGCAGCTTAATTTTTAACTGGCGGAACCGCGCATGACTGACACTCCCTTTTGGAAAAGCAAAACTCTCGACCAAATGACCGACAGCGAGTGGGAGTCTCTCTGTGATGGTTGCGGCCAGTGCTGCCTGCATAAACTGATGGACGAAGACACCGACGAAATCTATTTCACCAACGTCGCCTGCGGTCAGTTGAATATTAAAACCTGCCAGTGTCGTAACTATGAGAACCGCTTCGATTACGAACCGGACTGCATCAAACTGACCCGCGAAAATCTGCCGACCTTCGAATGGCTGCCAGCGACGTGCGCATACCGACTGATAGCAGAAGGGAAGAATTTACCGGTCTGGCATCCGCTGCGTACCGGATCAAAAGCCGCCATGCATGCAGAGCGTATTTCCGTGCGTCATATTGCGGTCAAAGAATCAGAAGTTCGGGACTGGCAGGACCATATTTTAAATAAACCCGAATGGGCAGACTGACATATTCTCTGAATTGCGTTATTTTATCGCGTGCCTGACTTGTAAAAGCAGGCACGTTTTTTTTGAATACGGCAAATCATAACGCCCGTTTATTTACCCGCTTGCATTTCCTGCTTTTCAGACGAGGAATGCAGGGCATGGGGCTGAGCGCTGGACGCGTGCAGTAAACGAAATAACTTATGCTTTTCAGTGAGTTATATAAAACACAGAGGTATGTTTTAAATGGATTTAATCAGTCTTAATCTCAGTAAGTTGCATCCGGCGTTATTCCATGAACACGTAAAATTACTGCGTTCCTGTTCTGTATGGGCGCTTCTTCCCTTTATGGCGGCGGCCTGTGCTTACGGTTATTACTTATATATCGACATGGATTTTACGCGCAGCACGAAAGAAATACTGGTCTGCTCAGCCTGTTCATTATGTGCGGGAATAATGCTATCTATTATTGTTACTAATATATGGCTGACTATTTATAAAGTGGTTTTGCGATTTGGCGATGTTATCATTTACAGCGGTAAAATTATTTACGTGTTATATCAATCGCTGAAAAATCTCTTTCTGGGAGCCGTTATTTTAATAGTAGTGATAGCCATCAGTACTTTTTTTGGCTTTGGCGCGAGCAAAGTATTTAAAACATTAATGGCGGGTGCGCACGAAGCGATTAATTGAAGGGGTAATAGCGCAGGTGTTTTACCGTTTCAGGCAGACTACGCTTGCAGCAGTGTCGTGCAAGCGTAGCCAGAGGATTAGCGGCCAAACAGGTCGCGTTTTTTCGGTTTGAACGGCTGCGCGATCAGCACCAGCACTGCCACGGCGAAGTAGGCGATGAAAATGCCCAACAACCACTGGGGCATTTCAAGCGTCAGGAACGACCACTGGCGCTCGGCGCAATCACCGGAGGCAACAAACACCTGCGGCAGCCATTTATCCAGCGGCAGCCACGTCGGGAATCGGGCGGCAAAATCGCAGGTCATAAACGGGTTAGGGTGCAGCATAATGTTGGTATGCTCCCACGCCAGTTGAATGCCGCGCCAGGCGCTGTACAACCAGATGGCGATAGCCACAAAGCGAAGTGGTGTCTTCGGCGCAACAGCCCCCACAAGGCCCGCACCCATAATGCCGAACAGCGCACATCGCTCATAAATACATAAAACGCACGGCTTAAGTAGCATCACGTGCTGGAACCAAAGCGCTACCATTTCAAGCGCAAACGCCGTCAGTGCCATTAATAGCCAGGCACCACGCCCGTGCGAGCACTTATTTAAAAATCGCAACATAATCATTTCCCTGGGAGATGCGTGGACACCGCAGTGTAAACGAATTCATTTCTCGCGCCAGTATCATTAATGAAAATAATCAGTAAATGGATATTAATCAGGCAAAAAGGCAAATCACGCGTGACAGGCAACCGCATAAGCGCCTGATTTTAGCGTATTCATCACGCCTTTATTATTTCCACCGGCGGGAGATTTCCCAATAACAACGCCTTACAGGATGACGCAGATTTTTATTATGACTTAAGGTTATTTGATGGAGTAATTCACCAAAAAATAGCGTTCAGAAAAATGATAAAAATGAAGCGCCGATCCCTTTTTCTTCATGCTGCGCGCTATCTGGGGCGGTAACGCTCTGGTATGATGAGTGCCTTTGCTAAGCTGTGTAATGGATATCTCACTATGGTCATTAAGGCGCAGAGCCCGGCGGGTTTCGCGGAAGAGTACATCATTGAAAGTATCTGGAATAACCGTTTTGCCCCCGGAACGATTCTGCCAGCCGAACGTGAACTTTCCGAACTGATTGGCGTTACACGCACCACGTTACGCGAAGTGTTGCAACGCCTGGCGCGTGATGGCTGGCTGACCATTCAGCACGGCAAACCGACCAAAGTGAATAACTTCTGGGAAACGTCAGGTCTGAATATTCTTGAGACGCTGGCCCGGCTCGATCACGAAAGCGTACCGCAGTTGATCGACAACCTGCTCTCCGTGCGTACCAATATCGCGACCATTTTCATTCGCACCGCGTTCCGTCAGCATCCTGAAGACGCTCAGAAGGTGCTGGCAACGGCCAACGTCGTGGAAGATCATGCGGATGCCTTTGCCGACCTGGATTACAGCATTTTCCGCGGTCTGGCCTTTGCCTCCGGCAACCCGATTTACGGTCTGATCTTAAACGGCATGAAAGGGCTGTACACCCGCATCGGGCGTCACTATTTTGCCAACCCGGAAGCGCGCAGCCTGGCGCTGGGCTTCTACCACACGCTCTCTCAGCTTTGCGAGAAAGGCGAGCACGATAAAGTGTATGAGACAGTGCGTCGTTACGGGCACGACAGCGGTGAGATCTGGCACCGGATGCAGAAAACGCTGCCGGGCGATTTAGCGATTCACGGACGTTAAGGGTTTTCCCTAAGTTTAAGAGAGAAGGGATCGATCCACCCTCACCCTAACCCTCTCCCTGAGGGAGAGGGGACCGATCGAGCACCGACTGGCCTTTCTCCCTCTCCATGCGAGAGGGGACGGATCGAGCACGGACTGGCCTTTCTCCCTCTCCCTTAGGGAGAGGGCCGGGGTGAGGGTAATACCCTACAAACTATTCGGCCTTGGCGGGCAGCGGTCCAGTAACTCCACACTCCCATCTTCGTTTTGCTGCTCCAGCATCACATCAAACCCCCACAACCGGTGCACATGCTTTAACACTTCACGGCGGCCCTTATCCAGCGGTGCGCGATTATGCGGTATGTAACGCAGCGTCAGCGAGCGGTCGCCGCGCAAATCCACATTCCACACCTGAATATTTGGCTCCAGATTGCTGAGGTTGTACTGGGAGGACAATTTCGAGCGAATTTCCCGGTAGCCGTCTTCATTATGGATCGCGGAAATCTCCAGATAATTATTGCGATCGTCATCCAGCACCGTAAAGAAGCGGAAATCGCGCATCACTTTTGGCGACAGGAACTGGCTGATAAAACTCTCATCCTTAAAATCACGCATCGCAAAATGCAGCGTGTCCAGCCAGTCGGAACCGGCCACATCCGGGAACCAGTATTTATCTTCCTCGGTCGGCGACTGGCAGATGCGCTTGATGTCCTGGAACATCGCAAAGCCCAGCGCGTAGGGGTTGATCCCGCTGTACCACGGGCTGTTATACGGCGGCTGGAACACCACATTGGTATGGCTGTGCAAAAACTCCAGCATAAACCGCTCGGAGACTTTCCCTTCGTCATACAGGTGATTGAGGATGGTGTAATGCCAGAACGTCGCCCAGCCTTCGTTCATCACCTGGGTCTGTTTCTGCGGATAAAAATACTGGCTGACCTTACGCACAATGCGCAAAATCTCGCGCTGCCACGGCTCCAGCAGCGGGGCGTTTTTCTCCATAAAATAGAGCAGATTCTCCTGTGGCTCAGAAGGGTAACGACGCGCCTCGGCGACGGTTTTCTCCTCCTCGCGTTTCGGCAGCGTGCGCCACAGGGTATTCACCTGGCTTTGCAGATACTCTTCCCGGCTTTTCTGCCGCGCTTTCTCTTCCTGCAACGAAATTTTCTGCGGACGTTTATAGCGGTCAACGCCGTAATTCATCAGCGCATGGCAGGAATCGAGCAGTTTCTCCACCTCCACCACGCCGTAGCGCTCCTCGCAATCGGTAATATATTTCCGCGCGAAGATCAGGTAATCGACAATCGAGCTGGCATCGGTCCAGCTACGGAATAAATAGTTGTTTTTAAAGAAAGAGTTATGCCCGTAGCAGGCGTGTGCCATCACCAGCGCCTGCATGGTAATGGTATTTTCTTCCATCAGATAGGCGATGCAGGGGTTCGAGTTAATCACGATTTCATAGGCCAGCCCCTGCTGACCGTGCTTATAGAGCCGCTCGGTTTCAATAAACTTTTTACCAAACGACCAGTGAGGATAGTTAATCGGCATCCCGACGCTGGAGTAGGCGTCCATCATCTGCTCAGAGGTGATCACCTCAATCTGGTGCGGGTATGTGTCCAGCCGGTAGAGTTTCGCCACCCGGTCAATTTCGGCCAGATAGGTATCCAACAGCTCAAACGTCCAGTCAGGCCCATCGCACAGACGGGTTGCGTCCTTATTCACGGGGTCAATCATAGCCATTAGCGCGCCCTCATTGTTGGCGACCCTCTCTGTCTGGAGAGCCTTATGTCAAGCATAGATCACGGTGTCATAAACGGTCTGTCCGGCAGAAATTATTTCTTCGCCATAACGCCTTAGTGATGCGGGGAAAACCGGCCATTGCGCAGAGTTTTATACTGCTTAAAAAGAGGCCTTAGCAGGAGATCCTGAAAGCGTAACCTCAGGGCCGGTGGGCAAAGATGTGAGATCAGTCACCATAAAAAAGCCATATGTTGAATAACATTTTCATCTGGGTTATCAATTTGTAATCAGATGATTGTTCTTTACTCATAGGGAGTGGCTATGCGCGTTGTCGTTCTGGGTAGTGGGGTGGTGGGTGTAACCAGCGCCTGGTATCTGAATCAGGCCGGACATGAGGTCACCGTCATTGAACGCGAACCCGGTCCGGCGCTGCAAACCAGCGCCGCCAATGCCGGGCAAATTTCCCCCGGGTACGCTGCTCCCTGGGCGGCACCCGGCGTTCCGCTCAAAGCGGTGAAATGGATGTTTGAGCGCCACGCGCCGCTGGCGATAAGCCTCGACGGTACGCCGTTCCAGCTCAAATGGATGTGGCAGATGCTGCGCAATTGCGACACCCGGCACTACATGGAAAACAAAGGGCGCATGGTGCGTCTGGCGGAATACAGCCGCGACTGCCTGCGCACCCTGCGCGACACCACCGGCATCCATTACGAAGAGCGGCAGGGCGGCACGCTGCAACTGTTCCGCACCGAGCAGCAGTATGAAAACGCCACCCGCGACATCGCCGTGCTGAAAGATGCCGGGGTGCCGTATCAGCTGCTGGAAGCCGCGCGCCTTGCCGAAGTGGAACCGGCGCTGGCGGAAGTCTCACACAAACTTACCGGCGGCCTGCGCCTGCCGAATGACGAAACCGGCGACTGCCAGCTCTTTACTCAACGTCTGGCGGCGATGGCAGAGCAGGCGGGCGTGGTGTTCCGTTACAACACCCCGGTCGACCGGCTGTTATACGAAGGCGAAAAAATCTACGGCGTGAAGTGCGGAGACGAGATCGTCAAAGCCGACGCTTACGTCATGGCGTTCGGCTCTTATTCCACCGCCATGCTAAAAGGCATGGTCGATATCCCGGTCTACCCGCTAAAAGGCTACTCGCTCACAATCCCGGTTGCTGAGGATGACGGCGCGCCGGTTTCCACTATCCTTGATGAATCCTACAAAATTGCGATCACCCGTTTTGACCAGCGCATCCGCGTCGGCGGCATGGCGGAAATCGTCGGTTTCAACACCGAGCTACTGCGACCCCGGCGCGAAACGCTGGAGATGGTGGTGCGCGATCTCTTCCCGCGCGGCGGGCATGTGGAGCAGGCGACGTTCTGGACCGGGCTGCGCCCGATGACGCCGGACGGCACGCCGATTGTCGGGCGCACGCCGTATAAAAATCTGTGGCTAAACACCGGGCATGGCACCCTGGGCTGGACGATGGCCTGCGGCTCCGGGCAGTTAATCAGCGATCTGATTTCCGGCCAT
This sequence comes from Enterobacter sp. kpr-6, assembly GCF_900116015.1. Lineage (GTDB taxonomy): Bacteria > Pseudomonadota > Gammaproteobacteria > Enterobacterales > Enterobacteriaceae > Enterobacter_D. Next base: position 428,530 of record NZ_FOYH01000003.1, on the reverse strand, counting down.
CCCCCGGCGATCGCTTACGACGATCTGGGCGTGGCGCGGTATCGCAGCGACTTTACCCCCGCGCGGGCACAGCATCTGCACGGGGCCCATAACTAACAAGGAGCGGTCATGTCTCGACCCATTCAGGCCAGTCTCGATTTACAGGCGCTGCGGCATAATCTTCAGGTTGTGCGCCAGGCAGCACCGGGTTCCAGAGTCTGGTCCGTGGTGAAGGCCAATGCATACGGGCACGGTATCGACAGGATCTGGCAGGCGCTCGGCACCACCGATGGCTTTGCGATGCTCAATCTGGAAGAGGCGATCCTCCTGCGCGAGCGCGGCTGGAAAGGACCGATCCTGATGCTGGAGGGCTTTTTCCACGCCGATGAGCTGGAGGTGTTTGATCAATACCGTCTCACCACCAGCGTGCACAGCAACTGGCAGCTTAAAGCGCTGCAAAATGCCCGCCTGCACGCGCCGCTCGATATCTACGTCAAAGTGAACAGCGGCATGAACCGGCTGGGCTTTTTGCCGGATCGCATCTCGTCGGTCTGGCAGCAGTTGCGGGCGATGCATAACGTCGGGGACATGACGCTGATGTCGCATTTCTCGGTGGCGGAAAAGCCTGATGGCATCGAGGAAGCGATGCTCCGCGTGGAGCAGGCGGCGGAAGGGCTGAACTGTCCCCGTTCGCTGTGTAACTCCGCCGCGACGCTCTGGCACCCGGAGGCGCATTTCGACTGGGTGCGGCCCGGCATCATTCTTTACGGTGCCTCGCCGTCCGGTCAGTGGCATGACGTGGCGACCAGCGGCCTGCGACCTGTGATGACGCTGAAAAGCCACATTATTGGCATCCAGCCGCTCAAAGCTGGAGAGCGCGTGGGTTACGGCGGGCGTTACCAGGCGCATCAGGAACAGCGCATCGGCATCGTGGCCTGCGGCTATGGCGACGGTTACCCGCGCGTGGCTCCCACCGGCACCCCGGTGATGGTGGAAGGCGTGCGTACGCAAACGCTGGGAACGGTGTCGATGGATATGCTGGCGGTGGATTTAACCCCCTGTCCGCAGGCGGGCATCGGCGCAGAAGTGGAACTGTGGGGCAGTGAGATCAAAATCGACGATGTGGCGGCCGCCGCAGGCACCGTCGGTTACGAGCTTATGTGCGCGCTCGCGCCGCGTGTGCCTGTGGTGACCCTCTCATAGTGACACTGTCACCTGAGCGAGGCGGTTACTCCGCCTCGTTTTCTACCGGGCGCACACCGACTTTGCGCACCGCGTTATCTTCCTTCTCCGCGACCGTCCAGATCATCCCGGCAAACTCCACCTGATCGCCCACGACCGGTGCCGCCCCCAGCAGTTTCTGCACGATTTCACCCAGCGTCTGCTGCGTATCGCGGTATTCCAGCCCTTCATCCAGGCCGTAAATCAGGGCAACGTCAGCAAAACGGGCGCTGGCTTCGAGAATAAAATCACCAAAGAAACGCTGATCCAGCGCTACCGGCGGCGACTGGCTGAACAGCTTGCCGAGCGCCGGGAGATCGCGCTCGCGGCCAATCACGCACAGCACATCGCCTTCACGCAGACGGGTACTGCCGGTCGGGTGTAACAGCGCATTATCGCGGAACAGCGCGGCAATGCGCGTCTCCGAAGGCATATGCAGATCGCGCAGCGCCGCCCCGACGCACCATTTATCGGCGCTAAGCTGGTAGATAAACTGCTCCCACGGATTCTCCGGGTGAATATCCAGCCCCACGCGCGACTCCGGCCAGCCGACCGGCGGCACCACCACTTTGGCCTTTTTCGCCGCCCAGGAGAGGGAGGTGCCCTGCAACAACAGCGACACCAGCACCACAAAGAAGGCGACGTTAAAGAACAGCCGCGAATTATCCAGCCCTGCCATCATCGGGAACACCGCCAGAATGATCGGCACCGCCCCGCGCAGGCCCACCCAGCTAATAAACACCCGCTCGCGCAGGTTAAACCCGCGAAACGGCAGCAGGGCGACGAATACGGACAGGGGACGGGCGAAGAAAATCATCCCCACGGACAGCACCAGCGCCGGAACCGCAATCGGCAGCAAATCGGACGGCGTCAGCAGCAAACCGAGCACCAGGAACATGCCGATTTGCGCCAGCCACGCCAGCCCGTCGAAGTTTTGTTGAATGCTGTAGCGGTTGCGGATCGGGCGATTACCGAGCACAAAACCGCACAGATAGACCGCCAGAATGCCGCTGCCTTCCAGCGCCGTGGTCAGGGCAAACACCAGAATACCGCCGCTCAGCGCCAGCAACGGATAGAGCCCACCGGGCAGGGCGATGCGGTTGATCATTTGTTGAAGCATATAGCCGCCCGCCAGACCGAGCACGATGCCGAGACCAAACTGCTGAACAATATGCACCACGAACATCCAGCTCAGGCCGCTCTCGTGCTGCTGGATCATCTCAATTAAGGTGATGGTCAAAAATACCGCCATCGGATCGTTGCTGCCGGATTCAATCTCCAGCGTCGAGCCGACACGTTCGTTAAGCCCCTTGCCGCCCAGCAGGGAAAACACGGCGGCGGCATCGGTCGAACCGACAATTGCGCCGATCAGAAGACCTTCGATCATGCTGAGATGAAACAGCCACGCCGCCAGCACCCCGGTCAGACCGGAGGTGATCAGCACGCCCACCGTTGAGAGCGACAGGGCCGGGCCGAGCGCCACGCGAAAGGAACTTGCCTGAGTGCGCATCCCGCCGTCGAGCAGGATCACCGCCAGCGCAAGGTTACTCACCATGTAGGCTAACGGGTAGTTATCGAAGGAAATACCGCCAACGCCGTCCACGCCCGCTAACATGCCGATGGCAAGGAAAATCACAAGAATGGGGATACCGAGACGAGAGGAGAAAGAACTTAATAAGATGCTGCAGGCTACAAGAACAGAACCCAGAATAAAAAGACCGATAATCGCCTGTGCTTCCAATGTCGTATGACTCCTTATTACGTCAAGATCACCCGTTACTCTGCTCCATCCGTATTGCGGGTGGAGCATGACAAAACTCTAACATATTAACGGCAGGAACCGGGGTTTAATAAGGGCTGTGAATGGATTTTTTATTCATTCAGCACAGAATGCCCGGTCAGGGTTAAGGTGGTGTGCGCACCGTTGTGGTTAAGCGTGGCCTGAGCACCCAGCGGCAGGGTCACGGTTTGCGGCTCATGACCAAACGCCAGCCCGGAAATCAGCGGCACGTCAATCTGCGTGCGCAGATAATCAATCATGCTGTGCAGCGAATAACCTGCGTCATACTCATTGGGCGCACTGTTACTGAAACTGCCGAGCACAATCGCCCGCTGGCGGTTTAAGATCCCGGCGTGATGCAGCGAGAGCAGCATCCGCTCGACGCGGAACGGATGTTCATTAATATCTTCGAGCACCAGAATGCCGCCGTCGATGGCGGGCAGATACGGCGTGCCGATCAGCGACACCAGCATCGCCAGATTGCCGCCCCACAGCGTGCCCTGTGCTTCGCAGGCAGGCCCCTCGCCGTGCCACGCCACGCTGTAGGTTTTATTGCGCAGCGCGCGCCAGAAGTGCTCCTGGGTAAACGCATCCAGAGTGTCCGCGCCAAAGTTGGCGGCAAGCATTGGCCCGCTGAATGTCACCACCCCACGGGCGAGCAGGCCCATCTGGATAGCGGTGAAATCGCTGTGCCCGCAAATCAACAGTGGAGAACGTTGCTGACGCAACGCCAGACCCTCCCAGTCAATCTGCGCGAGCAGGCGGCTTGCGCCGTAGCCGCCGCGCACCGGCAGCACAATGGTATTTTCCGGCAGATCCACCAGCGCATTCACGTCCCCCACGCGTTCGGCATCGCTGCCCGCAAAACGCTGCTCCCGGCGCGCAATCACCGCCTGGTTATGCACTTCATGACCGGCGGCCTCCAGACGCTCAACGCCACGGGCGGCGGCAGACTGATTAATGCAGTAGCCCGAAGGCGCGATTAAATGAAAGACTGACATGGCATTTCCTTGCTGACATACAGAGCGAAACGTTTATCATGCCGATTACTCACGTTGTTGTCATGCGCAGCAACTCACACCGGCATAAGGATCCCTTGCGTGAAATTAAGATGGTTTGCTTTTTTGATAATGTTACTGGCGGGATGCACCACGACCAAAAATGATTACAAAAATCCGCCGTGGAACCCGGACGTGCCGGTGAAACGTGCGATGCAATGGCTGCCGATAAGCGAAAAAGCAGGGGCCGCGTGGGGCGTCAGTCCGCGCCTGATCACGGCTATCATCGCGGTTGAATCGGGTGGTAACCCTGGGCTGGTCAGCAAATCCAACGCCGTGGGCTTAATGCAGTTAAAAGCCTCCACCGCAGGCCGGGAAGTTTACCGTCATATGGGCTGGAAGGGCGAGCCGACCACCGCCGAGCTGAAAAACCCGGAGCGCAACATCTCCATGGGGACCGCCTATCTGAGCATTCTGGAACACGGTGTGCTGGCAGGGATTGAAGATCCGGAAGTGATGCAGTACGCGCTGGTGGTGTCGTATGTGAATGGCGCGGGCGCATTGCTGCGTACCTTCTCGAAAGATCGCAAAAAAGCCATCAGTGAGATCAATGACCTGAGCGCGGATGAGTTTGTCGACCATGTTGCCGAAAACCACCCCGCGCCGCAGGCCCCGCGCTATATCTGGAAAGTGCAGAAGGCGATGGATGCCATGTAAATCCGCCTAGCGCACCTTATTGGCGCGCTCGTGCGCTTCACGCTCCAGCGAGAAGATGATTCGCTGGAGCTCACGCTCTACCGCCGGATTAACGTTTAAGAAGCGAAAGCTCAGGCGCGGCGTGGTCACCGTCTCATTTTTGCCATCCACCACCGTACGCTCGCTGATCGAAATCAACTGCGCATCGAAGTAAAACTGCCCCCAGGCCGCCATATCCAGCTCGATCTGGGTGAAACGCTGACCCTCTTTCAGACTCTCCGGCGCATTCCCTTCTAACAGCGCGCCCATCCCGCCTAGCGACAAATCGAACAGACGAAAACGCAGCAGGCTCTTGTCCGGCATTCTGGCCTTGCAGAAATAGGCCGGGTAGAGCGGGGCGCTGATGCGGAAATATTCCCGACGCTGAATAAACCATAATGAGGCGGGTAGCGGCGTCGTAAAGGCAGGGAGTGACTGATAATCGCCGCTGCTCAGTTGCGCGACGGTGAATTCAACTTTTGCCCCGTGAGTTTCAGCGGCAATGGTGACTTTCCCGGCGCGCTGAACAGCTTTGTTTTCGTATTCCTGGCTGCCGAAGTCAATGATCAGCGCATCCGTATTCACGTCCAGGATCTTGCTGATAAATTGCCCGCCCGGCCATGAAATCCGTACTGGCACCTGACCTTTTTGCAGGTCGCGCAAAACGCCCAGCACCGCCAGAGGGGTCTGCTTCAAGAACTGATCGCTGTAATTACTCACGCCTTATGGCTCCTTAAGAACGAATGCCCACCGGGGTTTTATCGGCACCGATGGCGGAAACTTCACATTAACGGACGATTTTTTTTTGCGATTAATCGGAATTAAGTCTGTGACATATAACCGCTTTTATTCACAGTGCCTATACTTAGGTGACCATGCAGGGATACTGGCCTGCGATATCAAGCAACAGCACAAAGAGGACATAGCAAAATGGGCATTATTGCGTGGATCATTTTTGGTCTTATTGCCGGTGTTATCGCCAAATTTATCATGCCGGGTCGTGACGGCGGTGGCTTCATTCTGACCTGTATCCTGGGTGTAGTGGGTGCCGTGGTCGGGGGTTGGCTGGCGACAATGTTTGGTATCGGTGGAGATGTGACGGGCTTTAATCTGCAAAGCTTCCTTGTCGCGGTTGTTGGTGCCATCGTGGTGCTGGCAATTTTCCGCTTAGTCAGCAGGCGTTAAGCTCAGTCTGACGTAAAAGGCAGCCATCTGGCTGCCTTTTTTATTTTTACCCTCACCCCAGCCCTCTCCCTGAGGGAGAGGGGGCAGATTTCTCCCTCTCCCTAAGGGAGAGGGTCGGGGTGAGGGTGTCCCTAATCAGAAATCATAGCCAACCGTTGCCAGCACACTACGCTCGGCACCGAAGTAGCAGTTATTAGTCCCGTAGCAGCCGGAAATATACTCCCGATCGCCCAGGTTATTCGCATTCACCTGCACAAACGCGCCCTTAAGCTGCGGCGACCATTCGCCCAGTTCCGCACGCACCGAGGCATCGAAAATCGTGGCCGACGGCAGGCGCGACGAGTTGGTGTCATCCGCCCACTGCTTGCCGACGTAACGCACGCCTGCGCCTGCGCTGATGCCGTAGTCAAACTTATAGTGCGCCCAGAACGACGCCATCTGATCCGGCGAAAGCTGCGGCGTGTTGCCGCTGTTGCCATCCAGCGAATCGCGGAAGCGCAGCGTGTTCCACGTATAGCCTGCAATAGTGCTCAGACGCGGCGTTAACTGATTACGCGCTTCAATCTCCACACCCTGCGAATGCACTTTCCCGGCTGGCAGATAGGTCGCCGTGCCGATGTTCGGATCGCGGGTGGCGACATCTTTCTGCGTCAGATCGTACATCGCAATGCTGTACATATCCGACGTGCCCGGCGGCTGGAACTTCAGACCGGCTTCATACTGCTCGGCGGTGGTCGGCTTTAACAGCGTGCCGTCAGCACCCGGCAGTGACGCAGGGGTAATCGCCTGGCTGTAGCTCATGTACGGCGACAGGCCATTTTCAAAGGCGTAAAGCAGCGACGCGCGCCCGCTGATATGGTCATCCTGGCGACGACTTGAGGTGGATTTCGTATCGCTGACCTGCTCCGACACAATGCGGTCGTAGCGGCCTGACACGTCCAGATGCCAGCGGTTCCACACCATCTCATCCTGGAGATAAACCCCGGCCTGATAATAACGACGATTGTTGTCATCATTGTAGGTCACCACATGCCCGGTCTGCGGCGTGTAGCCGGTGAACGGATTCAGTGCTGCCGCGCTGCCCGCGCCCGTCCACAGATCGTTGCGATAGCGATGATATTCGCCACCTAAGATCAGCGTGTGCGTCACCTCGCCGGTGGCGAAATCCGCCTGCACGCGGTTATCAGTAGACCATGCATCGAGAGAGCCGCGCGAACCGCTGTAGCCGCGCGCCAGCGTATTGGTGTTTTCGATCCAGCCGGTCTGGTAAACCTGATCCAGCGACACATTGGCATGGGTATAGCTGCCGCTGGAGTGCACCGACCAGACGTCATTGAACTGGTGATCAAACTCCAGGCTGTAAATCTGCTCCCGGCGCTGATAGCCGTCACCGCTATCGCCTTCGTTAGTGTTGTTGGTCAGCTTGCGGCCATTGTGCGCGAAGCGCGCGCCGTCCATCGGCAGTGAGCCGTGATAACCGCCGCTCGGATCTTTTTGCAGATAGGCGCGCACCAGCAGGCTGGTATCGGAATCCGGCTGCCAGAGCAGGGACGGCGACAGGGCGTAACGCTCCTCGCGGGTGTTGTCATACTGCGTATCGCTGCTGCGGGTCATGCCGATAATGCGAAACGCCAGCTGATCGTTAATCGCATCGGTGTAATCAAACGCGCCGCCTTTGGTGTTCTGCGTCCCGCCGCTCACCCGGAAATGGCCTTCCGATTTGAACTGCGGGCGTTTGGAGGTGAGATTCACCAGTCCGCCCGGCACGCTCTGGCCGTACAGCGCCGACGCCGGGCCTTTTACCACATCTACGCGCTCAATAAACCACGGATCAATCTGCAACACGCTGTGGCTGCCGCCGTCGCTCATCAGGCGCATCCCGTCGAGGAAGACGTTATCCACATCGCCGCCGTGGAAGCCGCGCAGGGAAATAGCGTCAAACCGGTTAGCGGCCCCGCCAAAACTGGAGTAAACCCCCGGCGTATAGGCCAGCGCCTGCGACACCGTCGCCACGCCCTGATCTTCCATTTGCTGACGCGTTACCACCGACACCGACTGCCCGGTGGTGATCAGCGGCTGATCGGTTTTGGTCGCGCCACGCGTGCTTTGCACGGTGTAACCTTCTGTTGGCGCGATGGCCGACTGCGGCGCAGTGGCGGTGACCACCACGGTATCTTCCGCAAAAACCGCATGGGGCAGCGCTAACGCCAGCGCGCAGAAAATCGACGAACGTTTTAACAGCATTATTTTTATCCTTCCCAGACAACCCGACCCCCGCCCGGCGGCAGAGGCAACAATACATCACTAACATTTATAGGAATGAGAATTATTATTGTTCTCATGAATAGATTCAACCGGGAAATTGTGTGGCTATCGGCGGGGGGAAGGGGGTAAACGCCGCGAAAGCGAAGCGCGAGAGGGGAAGTGGGGATCACAAAGGGAAAACCTGCTACCAGATTTGGTAGCAGGTGAGAGGACTTACTGAGCGACTTTTTGTGTAGCCGGTTCGCTGTTGGCCGCCGGTTGTGATTTTGGCACGCTGTCGCAGGGCTGCGTTTTCGGGCAGACCAGATCCAGCATCATCAGCGTCACGCCGTTCGACCAGCCAAAACCGTCCTGAAGCGGGTATTCGCCGCCACCGCCACCGGTACCGGTGGTACTGACGTCATACTTCTCAACCAGCTTCTGCTCGCGGTCATAGGTGTGCTGCACGTTGGTCAGAAAACGCCAGGTCACATCCATCGCCACTTTTTCATGATCGTAGTTTTTCAGCCCCGCCACGGCGACCCATTGCAGCGGTGCCCAGCCGTTAGGCGCATCCCACTGCTGACCACTGTTAACGGTGGTGGTGGTCAGGCCGCCCGCTTTAATCAGCCGTGCTTCGGTGGCGGCCGCGACTTTATCGGCACGATCTTTCGCCGCCGCGTTCACAAACAGCGGGAACAGCGCAGCAGCGGTAAGCTGATTACGCACTTTCTGCGTTTTCAGATCGTAATCGGCATACCAGCCCTCTTTGTCATTCCACAGATTGGCTTCCATCCCTTTTTGCCGCGCATCGGCCAGCGCTTCAAACTGGCTGGATTTGGCGCTGTCGCCACTCGCCTGGGCGGCACGGGCGATCATTTTTTCCATTTTGTACATCAGCGCATTGAGATCGACCGGCACAATGCTGGTGGTGCGGATGGTGCCTAACTTATTGGGATCGTCCATCCAGCGCGAGCTGAAGTCCCAGCCGGAGGCCGCTGCGGAACGCAAATCGCGGTAGATTTCCGTCGCCGGGCGGTCAGGGTTATTTTTCGCCGTGGTCACATCGTCAAGCCAGGATTCCGGGCGCGGCGTGTCGCGGTCATCCCAGTAACGGTTGAGTACCGACCCGTCCTGCAATTTCACCACCCGCTTGTTGGCGGACCCCGGTTGCAGCGACTGCGCGCCGTCCATCCAGTACTGGTACTCTTTTTCCATCTGCGGCAGGTATTTTTTCAGCGCATCATCGCCGTCGTGGGTGGCGAGCAGTTCCACCATGAAAGCGAAGAACGGCGGCTGGGAGCGGCTCAGGTAATAGCTGCGGTTGCCGTTAGGAATGTGTCCCCAGGTGTCAATTTCATAAGCGAAGTTGGTCACCATATCTTCGATCTTGTCCCAGTGATCGCTCTCCGCGAGGCCCAGCATGGTGAAATAGCTGTCCCAGTAGTAAACCTCACGGAAACGCCCGCCCGGCACCACGTAGGATTCCGGCAGCGACAGCAGGGAATCCCACTTCCCGGCGGTATTGGTGGTGCGCGTCAGTTCTGACCACAGGCCATCAATATGCGCGCGCAAAGTCTGGCCTGCGGGTGGCACATACTTTTTGCCCTCGGCGGGCATAATAAAGTTCATCTCAACAAAATGGCGCAGATCAAACCCGGACTGGTTGCGCTGCATCCGGTAATCCGCCAGCACCATCAGCGGATCGCTTTTGGGCACCGCATCGGCAAAGGTTTTTTGATCGGGGAAGAGTTGCGCGGTTTGCACATCGGCGAAGAGCGGGCCGAGCAGGATATCCGGCGGCTGCGGCTGGGCCTGTCGTGGGGCTTCTTCGGCGAGAATTTGCGGTGAAAAACTTAATAAAGCACCGCTTAAAGCCAGCTGGATGGCAAAAAGCAGCGTATGAGGGCGGCGGGTTAAAGATCTTGTCATCAATTATTCTCCTTTGCGGGCGAACAGCGAAACCGCTGCAATCAACCTTCAGAAAACAGTAGACGAATATCCGTTACGTCGCGTGGTGGATTTCCCGTTTTGCGCCCTTTTAGACAATTTACCGCTAAAAATGAGGGCCGGTTTTCACCCTCTCCCTTTGGGAGAGGGTCGGGGTGAGGGGACCGTCTGTGCGCTAGCCCTGAGGATTTAAAAGCCAGGTGCCGGGAGCGGAAACCGACAGCGACTGGGTGTGGGTCTGGCTGCCGCTTTGCAGGGTGATGTCATATTTCCCGGCAGGCAATTGCAGGAAGGCATAGCCGCTGGCGGCGGCGACCACTTTTTGCGGTTTGCCATTAACCAGCAACTGGTTTGCGCCGTTCATGCGGATATAAATCCGCGCGATAAGCCCGCCCGCAGGGGTGGTGGAAACCGGCGTCGCCGTTGGTGCGGCGGTGGCGGCAGGGGTGGCCTCAGGATTATCGGTTAACGCCGCAGGCTTCGAGCCAAAAATCAGCGCCCCGGCGATCACCCCGACGAGGATACCCGCCGCGATCTGCACCGGAGTTTGCACCCGTCGCCACAGCGTTTTACGGCGGTCGTCTTCGGCTTCTTCAACCGGGATGAGCATGGTGCCCGGCGCTTTGCTGGCGGCCATTTCACCCGGTTCGCCGGAGTAAATCTCCGCGAGGGCGGCAAATTCCGCTATCGACTGCGGGCGGTCTTCCGGCTTTAGCGCCAGCGCCTTATCGATAGCCCGCAGCAGCGCAGGCGAGTAACCCGCGGGCGGATTGTCACTAAGCGTCACGCAACTGTCCTGAATACTGCGCGTCACGCTGGCGGGCGGGCAGGTGCCGTGCACAAGTGTGTAGAGCACCGCACCCAGCGAATAGATATCGGTCCACGGGCCGATCTGACTTGCCAGATCGTTGGTGTAAAGCTCAAGCGGAGCAAACCCGGCCTGTAACTGCGCGTTGGCTCCGTCGCCCGGCGTGCCGCTGATGGGATGCGAAATGCCGAAGTTAAGCAGCAACGGCATACCGTTATCCTGAATCTGGATGCTATTCAGCGACAGGTTGCGATGCACAAAGCCGTCCCGGTGCAGGAGCGACAGCCCACTGCACAGCATCGGCAGCACCCGGCGGATCCACTCGTCATCGATCGCTTCCGGCTGGATTTTATGCAGTTCAGCCAGGGTAATACCGTTATAAAACAGGGTCGCGGCATAGGCGGTTTCGTTCTGCACCCAGAAGCGCAGCACCTGCACCAGATTTGGATGGTTAAAACGCGCCAGCTGGCGTGCGTCTTTAATAAAGGCGGTCAGCCCGGCGCTAAAAGCCTGGTGATCCTGCTTACCGCGCAGGATCAGGCGCATGTCATCGCTGCGCACGGTAAGGGCGCGGGGCATAAATTCACGAATGGCAATGGCGCGTTCAAGCTGGTGATCCCACGCCTGATAGACGATTTCCGTCTGCGTCGTCTGGATCACATCCTGAATTTCAAACTCGTCGAAGCGATAGCCTGGCGGCAGCGCATCGGCGATGGATTTCGTGTAGTCGTGTTCTGTCATTGTGCGGCTTCTCAGCTCAAAACGGACGAAAGGGTCAGGATCATTTCTGCGTGCGCCATGCGCCCGCCGCCGGATCGCGCAGTTGTGGATGTAAATTATCCACCAGCAGCAGCGTCAGTGACGTACCGGGTTCAAGCCAGCCCGACCACACTTTGCGGATCTCATTTAAGCGCGCCTGCAAGCGCGTTTCATCCAGCGCCAGATCGCGTGAAACCTCGACCGCCACAGACCCGCTGGCCTTCCAGCCGTTAATCTCCGGGCTGTAGGGGAGGATCATCCAGCTCTGCGGCGCTTTTTCGTTACTGACCACCATGCGCTCATTATTCACGCTGGTGATGAGCAACTGGTCAGGATTCACCGAGCTGTTCAGCCCGTTGACCGGGAAACCGTGAACAAAGGTCATGGTGATGCGCTTCTCGCCGCGATCGCCACTCTGCACGATCTCGCTGCGGCCATTCAGCCAGCCGCCTTTTTCGCACAAATCCGGAGATTTGGAAGGAATAAACAGCGCCGAGGCATCGGCATCGCCGCGCCAGAAGGTGCGCAGGTGGCAGCCGTCCTGCAGGGTAAATTCCAGCCAGGGCGTGCGGTCAGCCGGAGGAGAAATATCGGTGGTGGTTTCGCTGGGTTCGGTCGGCTCCAGCGTCTGCGGCGCAATCACCAGCGCCCAGTCGCTCTCTTTGCTGGCGCTGCCGTTAGCGAGCACATGATCCTGCGGGTCCACCAGTTGCCAGTTAATCAGCCCCAGGGCCTCACACTGGCTCGCAAGTAATGTGCCCAGGCGGGGCATAAAATTACTGAGGATGAACGGATTTTTATCACCATTGGTGACGATGCGGAGCGGGAGTTCAGCACCACACCAGCTTTGCGGGGAATTATCCTTAATGTCGTCAATCCAGACGTCCAGCTTCTGAGAGGGGGACTGTACAATGCGATAATTCCCGGCCAACACGGTAGAAGATGCCAGGAGCAACGCCAGACCCGAGAGCCAGAGTTTCATAAAAATCCTTGTTAGCCTGAGTGAATAAAAAATTAACGCCAGCGGGTACGCTTCTCTTTCAGATAGCATTTTAGTTCAGAATTGTCTTATTTGGGGAGTGCGTCTCCCCTGAACGTATTAATCGAGGATCCAGGTCCCGCTGTCGCCTTTCTGACAGGCTTTGCTGCTGTCGTCCACGGCCACACAGGTGGTTTTCTTCGCCGCGCGTTTCACACGGGGACGATCGCTTTTCAGCGCCTGGTCGTAACGCTCGCTCACCACCATCGCGCGCTGCGGCACGTAGCCCAGCAACTGCGGATTATCGGTGGCGCTGATGGCAAACCAGGACTGCTCAACCAGGCCGAGCACCGTATAGGTGTCGCCGGTTTTCAGTGCGCCCAACACTTTACCGCCAAAATCGGGTTTGCTCATGATGGAGCCCGGATAGAGCGCCCGGTATTCATCATTCACCGGGTTAAATTCCTTCGGCGGGGTGACCACGTAACGGTGAGTGAGCGTTACGCCATTAACCTGGCTGGTCACGATGGTATCGTCCGTCATTTTTGGCGGGGGTGCTTTACAACTGACAACGGTAGTGACCATTAAAAGGAGTAACAGACTGCGCAAATTCATCGTGACTTTCCCTGAAAAAGAGTTAAACCCTGCTCGCGTTGATAATGTTCATCGCCCGGAACCGTAACCACGCGAGGAATATGCCATGTTGACTCACCTGACAGCATCAGCAAATCGACTGACTCATAACTGTCAGGTTAAAAACATGGATTAGGATAAACATTATGATTTTACATTGCCCGAATAACAATTCAATGACGTTAAAAAACGCGAATATCGTTAAATTATTTATGCGGTTAATTGTTAAGCGCACCTGATGCATATTTTTCGACATAAGCTCTTTCTCAATGCACCCAATTGTGGCACTGCCCCATTTTGGGTCGCAATATCAAGGCGATCGCCAGATACAGGCGCTAAAACAGGGCGTCATCAGGGGGAAGTAAAACTGGCACAGCGCTTGCTTATCATTAATCAGAAGGCAGCGCATCAGACATCAGGCAGTAAAAAATAGCTGGCTAGGGTTCCGGTTCACCCCAGGTGAATGCTGGTCCGAGAGCGAGCGACCTCAGCGAGGTTACACGGCGGGACAAAAACCCGGGAGACAGCAGCACCAGACGGTGTCGCGCTGCTCCATTTTCGTGCCAACCAGAGGTCAAACAATGAAGAGATTTTCCTTATTCCGCTCTCTCGCGCTCAGCGTCGTGATGCTCACGAGCCTCCCCACCTTTGCTGCGGTCAAAAAAGAATTCAACGTTTGCTGGACGATCTACGCGGGCTGGATGCCGTGGGGCACGATTGCCGGTGAGAAAATCATTGATAAATGGGCTGACAAATACGGCATCAAAATTAACGTCGTGCAGCTTAACGACTATATCGAGTCGATCAACCAGTATACCGCCGGGCAGTTTGACGGCTGCACCATGACCAATATGGACGCGCTGACCATTCCGGCGGCGGGCGGTGTGGATACCACGGCGCTGATCCTCGGCAGCTACTCCGAAGGCAACGACGGCGTGGTGATGAAAGGCAAAGGTAAAACCCTCGCCGATCTGAAAGGGCAGAAAATCTACCTGCCGGAGCTCTCCGTTTCCCACTACCTGCTGGTGCGCGGCCTGGAAAAAGCGGGCTTACAGGAGCGCGATGTCACCGTGGTGAACACCTCGGATGCGGATATCGTCTCGGCCTTCTCCACCAAAGCGGTGCAGGCGGCGGTCGCCTGGAACCCGCAGCTTTCGGTGATCAAAGGCACGCCGGACACCACCGAAGTCTTCAGTTCCTCCTCCGTACCCGGCGAGCTTATCGACATGATGGTGGTCAACAGCGAAACGCTGAAAGACAACCCGGCGCTCGGCAAAGCGCTCACCGGTGCCTGGTATGAAATGATGGGCCAGATGAAAGCCCAGGATGCAAAAGCCCTCAACGCGATGGCGGCGGCGTCCGGCACCGATCTGGCGGGCTATCAGGCGCAGCTTAAAACCACCCACCTGTTCTACACCCCGGCGGATAACCTGGCCTTTACCACCTCCGGCGAGCTTGCCAAAACCATGCAGCGCGTCGCGCAGTTCTCCTTTGATAAGGGACTGCTCGGTGACGGTGCACAGAGCGCGGATTTCATCGGCATGGCGTTTCCGGGCAATGTCACCCAGGGCGATGCCAGCAACATCAAACTGCGCTTTGACGACACTTTCCTGAAGATGGCCGTTGCAGGCACGCTTTAACCCAGACGTAAACGGAGTTTCGCCATGCGACAAATCAACCGCCACCCCAAACCCGGTCTGCGCGTAATGCTCGTGCTGCTGCCGTTTGTCCTGATCCTCGCCGCCTATTTCTTTGGCTCGGCGATCCGGCTTGAGGCCAACCCGCACGACAAACTGCTGCCGGGTTTTGATCAGATGCTGGCGGCCCTCGACCGGATGGCGTTCACCGCCGATCGGCGCAGCGGCGATTATCTGTTCTGGACGGACACCCTGGTGAGCCTCGCGCGTCTGCTGACCGGGCTTGCGATCGCCTCGCTGATTGGGCTGTGCATCGGGGTGACCGCCGGGGTATTCCCGCTCTGGCGCGCCTCGCTCTCACCGCTGATGACCGTGCTGTCGATGATCCCGCCGCTGGCGATCTTGCCGGTGCTGTTTATCGTCTTCGGCCTGGATGAACTGTCAAAAATCATGCTGATTGTCATCGGCATCACGCCGATGCTGGCGCGCGATCTGGAGCACCGCGCCCGCGAGATCCCTGAGGAGATCATCATCAAAGCGCAGACGCTCGGCGCGAATAGCTGGAGTCTGGTGCTGCGGGTGGTACTGCCGCAACTGCTGGCCCGGCTGCTCACCTCGCTGCGTCTGCTGCTTGGTTCCGCATGGCTGTTTTTGATCTCCGCCGAAGCGATTTCCTCCACCGCCGGACTGGGCTACCGCATCTTCCTCGTTCGCCGCTACATGGCGATGGACGTGATCATCCCTTACGTGGTGTGGATCACCCTGCTGGCGTGGCTGATGGATCTGGGCCTGCGTCAGCTCCACAAAACCTGTTTCCCGTGGGCGCAGGGAGGCAAAGCATGAGTTTTATCGACATCAACAACATCTGGCAGGAGTACGGCGACCACGTGGTGCTGGAGCGCGTCAACCTGAAAATTCAGGAAGGGGAGTTCTGCTCGATGGTCGGGGCCTCCGGCTGCGGCAAATCGACCTTTCTGCGTCTGCTGCTGGGCCAGGAAGCGCCGACGCGGGGCAGCATCACCCTTGAGGGAAAACCGCTCGCCGCCGAACCGGATCGCAGCCGTGGCGTGGTTTTTCAGCGCTATTCGGTCTTCCCGCACCTTAACGTGCTCGACAACGTGGCCATCGGCCTTGAATTGCCGAACGCACCCTTCACCGGACGGCTGTTCGGTGCCCGCAAACGCGCCGCCCGCGAGCAGGCCGCACAGATGCTGCACAAAGTCGGGCTGGGGCACGCGCTGGAAAAATACCCGGCGCAGCTTTCCGGCGGGATGCAACAGCGTTTAGCCATCGCCCAGGCGTTCATTATGCAGCCGCGCGTGCTGCTGCTGGATGAGCCGTTCGGCGCGCTCGATCCCGGTATCCGCAAGGACATGCACGCGCTGCTGCTGCAACTGTGGAGCGAAACCCGCATGACGGTGTTTATGGTGACCCACGACCTCTCAGAAGGTTTTAACCTCGGCACCCGCCTGCTGGTGTTCGACAAAGTGCGCATCGATCCCCATGCGCCGAATGCTTACGGCGCGCGCATTACCTACGACATTCCGCTCAACGAAGCGCGGATGGCGGAAGTGATGGCGACCGCGCCCGCTAACGTTTTCTCAGTGAAGGAGTATATCTGATGACCCAACTACACCACGCTGCCACCCCGCTTCGCGAAGAGACGGTGCCGGGCGGCGGACACCTCTCGTTTGTGCTTAAACGCGGGCAGATCCTGCGCCTGACCGACACCGACGGCGGGGCGAACGTCAGCATGATGATGCTTAACGCCCATGAAAAGAGTGAACGCCTGAATCTGCCCGACACCTTAAAAGGCCAGCACACCGCGAAGCTCACCACCGGGCACTGTTTTTATTCCGATATGGGCCGCGTGCTGACGGGCATCGTGGCGGATACCTGCGGCTGGCACGACCCTTTTGGTGGCGTGCTCAACGCGGCAGAAACCGCCGAAAAATATGGCCAGGGGCGCTATCAGGAACTGCGCAACGGCTTTTACCGCAATGGCATGGATAACCTGCTGGTGGAGATGGGCAAGTGGGATCTGGGCCTGGAAGATTTGCTGATGGTGGTGAATTTCTTCAG
The DNA here is from genome assembly GCF_900116015.1 of Enterobacter sp. kpr-6. Classification (GTDB taxonomy): domain Bacteria; phylum Pseudomonadota; class Gammaproteobacteria; order Enterobacterales; family Enterobacteriaceae; genus Enterobacter_D. Next base: position 411,540 of record NZ_FOYH01000003.1, on the reverse strand, counting down.
CAAAGTGAGCGTGGACGCCGACGGCAGCTTCCGCTTTATCAGCGGTTTCTCACAGCCCGGCAGTTTTGTGGAGCTGTACGCACCGATGGACACCCTGATCGTGCTCACTACGTTACAACATCCTATGGATCCAAACCCGGAATACGCCCCGCGCCCGGTTCAGCTTAGCTGGTTCACGGCGGAAGATACGCAGGCCTGCGAAAACGCGCTGCATACGCGGGCGGAAAATGACCGCGCGCTGACCAACACCCACCTTTTTGCCCTGTAAGGAGACGCGATATGACGCTGACTGAAAGCAGCAAAAATCCTGAGCAGGCGGTATTCCGCCACGTGATCCCGGCGGGAGAGCACTACCTGTTTGAAGTGAAAAAAGGCCAGACGCTGCGCCTGCTGGATCTCGACGGCAACCAGGCCATCGATACCCTGTTTTACAACGCCGACAACCCCCGCGAGCGCTACGACGCCCAGCGCACGTTGCGCCGCCAGGGGAACGTCTACCTGACCACCGGCAGCGTGCTCTGGTCGGGACTGGGCAACCCGTTGCTGACCATCACCGCCGATACCTGCGGGCGTCACGACACCCTTGGCGGGGCCTGCGCGCAGGAGAGCAACACCGTGCGCTATGCGCTGGATAAACGTTACATGCACAGTTGCCGCGATAACTTTCTCTGCGCCTGCCTGCACGACGGACGCCTGCACAAGCGCGACATCGCCGCCAACATCAACTTCTTTATGAACGTGCCGGTGACCGAAGAGGGCGGGCTGACCTTTGAAGACGGCATCTCCGCGCCGGGTAAATACGTCGAACTGCGCGCCGAATGCAACGTCATCGTGCTGATTTCCAACTGCCCGCAGCTTAACAACCCCTGCAATGGCTGGAACCCGACCCCCGCCGAGGTGCTGGTATGGAACTGAGCCGCTTACACAAAGTGCGCCGCGCGATTTTCCGGCTGTTTGAAGTGCGCGCTAACCGCCTGACGCCGGGCAACGGGCGCTAAACCTTTTCCCCCTGGACGACCAGGCAGGGCAAACACTTTCCGGCGGGACGACCCGCCACGGTTTGGGGCTGGATCATGTTTACCAAATTACTTATTGCCAACCGGGGCGCGATTGCCTGTCGCATACTGCGCACACTGCGCGAAATCAACGTCGCGGGCGTGGCGGTCTGGTCCGAATCTGACGCCACCAGCCTGCATATCCGCGACGCCGACGAAGCGATAAGCCTGGGCAGCGGCCCGGCGGCGCAAACCTATTTGCAGGTGGATAAAATTCTCGCCGCCGCACGGGAAACCGGCGCACAGGCGATCCATCCGGGCTACGGTTTCCTCTCTGAAAACGCCGCATTCGCTGACGCCTGTGAAGCCGCAGGCATCGCCTTCGTCGGCCCGACGGCGGAACAGTTAGGCCTCTTTGGTTTAAAACACACCGCCCGCGCGATTGCGAAAGCGCAAAACGTCCCGCTGCTCGAAGGCACCGAACTGCTCGCCGACAGCAATGAAGCCCTGCGAGCTGCTGAACAGGTCGGTTACCCGGTGATGCTAAAAAGCACGGCGGGCGGCGGCGGGATCGGCATGCGGGTCTGCTACAACGCGGCGGAACTGGCTGACGCCTTCGATGCGGTCCAGCGCCTCGGCAAAAACAACTTCAGCGACGCGGGCGTGTTTATCGAAAAATACATCGAGCGCGCGCGTCACCTGGAAGTACAGATCTTCGGTGACGGCGCGGGCGAGGTGATTGCCCTCGGCGTGCGCGACTGTTCCGTCCAGCGCCGCAACCAGAAGGTGCTGGAAGAAACCCCCGCACCGAATCTGCCCGACGGCATGGCGCAGGCGCTGTGCGCGGCGGCGATCCGCCTCGGTCAGGCGGTCAGTTACCGCAGCGCCGGGACGGTGGAATTTGTCTACGACAGCGACGCCGGGCAGTTTTACTTCCTTGAAGTGAACACCCGTTTGCAGGTTGAACACGGCGTCACCGAGCAGGTGTGGGGCGTCGATCTGGTGCGCATGATGATTGAACTGGCCGCAGGCGATCTGCCGCCGCTCGCGGAGATCGCCGCCACGCTGCACCCGCAGGGCCACGCGATCCAGGCGCGCGTCTACGCCGAAGATCCGGGCCGCCAGTTCCAGCCGTCGCCGGGCCTGCTCACCGAAGTGGTGTTCCCGTCGTCCGACAGAAAAAGCCTGCGCATCGATACCTGGGTGGAGTCCGGCTGCGACGTGCCGCCGTTCTTCGATCCGTTGCTGGCGAAAATCATCACCCACGCGCCGACCCGTGAAGCCGCCACCGCCCAGCTTGACCAGGCGCTGGCCGCCACGCGTCTTTATGGCGTGGAAACCAACCGTCACTATTTACGCCAGATCCTCAGCGACGCGCCGTTTGCCAGCGGTGAACCCTGGACGCGCTGCCTGGAAAATCTGCGCTACCAGGCCGACACGGTAGAGGTGCTGAGTGCCGGCACCCAGACCACGGTGCAGGATTTTCCGGGGCGAACCGGCTACTGGGCGGTGGGCGTGCCCCCGTCCGGCCCGATGGATGACCGGGCGCTCAGGCTGGCAAACCGCCTGCTCGGTAACGACGACGGGGCCGCCGGGCTGGAGATCACCCTCAGCGGTCCGACGCTGAAATTTAATACCGACGCGGTCATCACCCTCGCCGGGGCCAGCATCGACGCCACCCTCGACGGACAGCCGGTACCGATGAACACCGTGTTCACTATCGCGGCGGGTTCCACCCTGCGTCTGGGCAACCCGACAGGCGCTGGTGTGCGCAGCTATCTCTGCGTGCGCGGGGGCATTCAGGTGCCGGATTATCTCGGCAGTAAAAGCACCTTTACCCTCGGGCAGTTTGGCGGCCATGGCGGGCGGGCGCTGCGCACCGGCGACGTGCTGCATCTTGCCCCGCTCACCGATACCACCACCGGCGCAACGCTGCCCGAAGCGCTGCACACCGCACTCGCGCCGGTGCGCGAACTGCGGGTGATTTACGGTCCACACGGCGCGCCGGAGTACTTCACTCCGGGCTACATCGACACCTTTTTTGCCACCGACTGGGAAGTGCATTTCAACTCCAGTCGTACCGGCGTGCGTCTGATCGGGCCGAAACCGGAGTGGGTGCGCGAGAGCGGCGGCGAAGCGGGCCTGCACCCGTCGAATATTCACGACAACCCTTACGCTATTGGCGCGGTGGATTTCACCGGGGATATGCCGGTGATTTTAGGCCCGGACGGTCCCAGCCTCGGCGGTTTTGTCTGCCCGGTGACCATTATCGAAGCGGATCTCTGGCAGCTTGGGCAGCTTAACGCGGGCGATCGCGTGCGCTTTATTCCGGTGGATATCCCGACCGCGCGTCTGCTGGCCCAGGGACGCGCGCAGGAACTGGCCTCGCTGCAGCCGGTCAACATCAACTGGCACCCGGCGCTGCCGGACACGCCGGTGGTCATGGAAACCGGGCACGGCGATAAACGGCTGGTGGCGCGGCTTTCCGGCGATACCCATCTGCTGCTGGAAATAGGCGATCCGGAACTGGATCTGGTGCTGCGTTTTCGCGCCCATGCATTGATGCAGGCGCTGGAAGGCATGGCGCTGGCCGGGGTGATCGACCTGACGCCCGGCATCCGCTCGCTGCAAATTCACTATCAGCCGGAAGCGATGCCGCTGGCAACGCTGCTTTCGACGCTGAAGCAGGTCTGGCACGATGTGTCAGGACGCGAGGATTTGCAGGTGCCGTCGCGTGTGGTGTGGCTGCCGCTGTCGTGGGACGATCCGGCCTGCCAGATGGCGATTGATAAATACATGACCACCGTGCGCCGCGACGCGCCATGGTGCCCGAGCAACCTGGAGTTTATCCGCCGCATCAACGATCTGGAAAATATTGATGAGGTGTATAAAACCGTCTTTGACGCCAGCTATCTGGTGATGGGCCTCGGCGATGTCTATCTCGGCGCACCGGTCGCCACGCCGCTCGATCCGCGGCACCGTCTGGTGACCACCAAATACAACCCGGCGCGTACCTGGACGGCGGAAAACTCGGTGGGTATTGGCGGGGCGTATATGTGCGTCTACGGCATGGAGGGACCGGGCGGGTACCAGTTCGTCGGGCGCACCTTGCAGATGTGGAATCGCTACCGCGAGGTGGCGGAATTTGGCGGTAAACCCTGGCTGCTGCGCTTTTTCGATCAGATCCGTTTTTACCCGGTATCGGCCGACGAGCTGCTCACCATCCGCCGCGATTTCCCGCTCGGTCGCTATCCGCTACACATTGAAGAGAGCACCCTGCGCCTCGCAGAGTATCAGCAGTTTCTCGCGGAGGAAGCTGACAGCATCGGGGCGTTTCGCACCCATCAGCAGGCGGCGTTTAACGCCGAACGCGAACGCTGGCAGGCCTCCGGGCAGGCGCATTTTGACAGTCAGGAGGTGCTGACGGAGGAGAGCGCAGACGCGCCGTTAACCGCCGGGCAGCGGGGCATTGACAGCCCGATCTCCGGCAACCTCTGGCAGGTCAATGTTGAACCGGGCGCGCGCGTTCGCGAAGGCGACGTGCTGGTTATTCTGGAGTCGATGAAAATGGAAATTCCGTTGCTGGCAAGCGCCGATGGCGTGGTGGAGCAAATACGCGTTAAACCTGGCTCCTCCGTTCGCGCCGGACAGTGCGTGGTGGTATTAAAAGAAGAATAACCCTTTGTCTTGCCCGGCGGTATTCTTCCGCCGGGCCCTTTTACACCCATGGAGATAAATAATAAGCAGGGAAATAATTATTTCGCTGCGACCCTTTCTGTCAGCACATATCCCCCGTAAAAACGCGTGTAATATATTTATTTCCCGTTGCGCTCATTTGTCTGGTAATCATGCTCTGGCGGATTTAATGACTTATATTAAATTTCTAAGCATTGCCGAAAATAAGGTAAGTGGCTAAGGCTCCGGCATAGCGGGATTTTGCTGCGGATATAAACTAAAGTCGTATAGCCAGTATTAATTCTCAATGTCAGACTCTCCCTGTCGCTAATCAATATTTTGACTGGCGATAGATGAATGTGGAATAAATTTATCTAAGTCTAAAGTATGAAATTTTTTTATTTTTGCGGGTAAATATCATTCTGGAACTGGCCCGTAAATTTAGTCATATTGCGGCAACAAATAAATGAAATGCTCAACTCTGGTATCAGGAAGTAAGGACATCTATGTTCAGTATTCGCCGACGTGCCAATTCAGTTAAACGCTTAAGTCGCGGAACCTGCTTATTTACAATAAGCGTTTTGTTTCCCGCTTTTGCCCATAGCGCCACGACTGCTTACGACGATCTGATTATTCAGGCGCGGGGAGGAGACAGTGCGCCGTTGATGAATTATCTCAAATATCAGGAAAGCCAGATGACCCTGACGCCGGGCCAGGTGGCTGACTGGTTGCAGGTCTCCGGCTGGGCTGACAGTGATAAAGATACCATTGCGATTTGGGAGCGTTATCGCGACCGCATGGCGATCCCGGCGCGCGGTCAGGTGGCGGCGGCGCGTGCGCTGCGTAATCAGAAGAAATGGGATGAGTCACTCTTCGTCTGGGAAAAGGTGCTGGAGGAAGAACCAACCAACAGCGATGCGCGCTCCGGCTGGATCATGACTCTCTCCGATGCCGGCCACAAAGAGCAGGCGATCACCGAGGCGACGGCGTGGGCGCAAAACGAGCCGGGGCCAGAGCGCGATGCGCTGGTGGCCTATGTCTATCATGCGCAGGGCAAAAACTGGGATGCGTTACTGGCGGCCAGTCGTGCCGCCGAGCAGGATCCGCAAAACCGCACCGCTCAGCCGACGCTGCTGGCGGCGATGGAGGCCAACCGCATTGCCGGACCGGCGCTGGAAATGAGCGAAAAAAGCACCCAGCCCGATGCGCTGGAGCGCCGTCTGCAACTGGATGCCGCCGCACAAACGGTGCGCGGGGCCTTTGCGCCGTCGCGTAACGAAGAGGAACGTTTTCTCAACGCCGACAAAGCCCTGGCCCGCTATGACCAGCTTATCGCCGCCTGGAAAGAGAAACCGGAAGCGCAAAACGATCTCCGCCGCGCCAGAATCGACCGCATTGGGGTGCTGGTGGTGCGTAAGCGCACGGCGGAGGCAATCAGCGAGTATGAATCCCTTGAAGCTGACGGGCAGCCGATCCCCACCTATGCCAAACGCTGGGTCGCCTCCGCCTGGCTTGCACAGCGCGAACCGGCGAAAGCGGAAGCGATGCTGGAAGAGATTTACTTCCCGCGCGGTTCGACACTGCCCGTCACGCCGCTGACCGACGACGATCAGCAGGAACTGTTCTACGCCCGCATTGATAACAACCATTTCGATGAGGCAAAAGAGCAGGTGGACAGGATGATCAAAGAAGCTCCCTACCTGAAAAAGGTCTACGGTTCGCCGACCCCGCAACCCAACGACAACTGGCTGCTCGGCCAGACGCTGCTCACCGACTATGAAGTGGCAACTAACGATCTGCCTACCGCAGAAAAGCACGCTGAACGACTGGCCCGCACCGGGTCCGGGAACCAGGCGCTGCGCATCGCCTACGCCTCGATTTTGCTGGCCCGCGGATTGCCGCGCCAGGCGGAAACCGAGCTGAAACTGGCGGAAGTGATCGAGCCGAGTAACCTCGAACTTGAGCGTCAACAGGCATGGACGGCGCTGGATTTACAGGAGTGGAAGCAGGCCAAAGAGTTAACCGACGACGTGGTCGCCCGCAGCCCCGACGATGAAGCCACGCTGCGCCTTCAGCGGATCATGGCCGTTCACAACAAAGCGGAACTGCGGATCAGCGGATCGCAGGGCATCTCCTCCGACAGCCCGGTAAGCGGTAAGCATGACTTCACCCTTAACTCAGCGATTTACAGCCCACCCATTGATGACAACTGGCGGCTGTTTGCCGGGTTCAACTTTAACCGGGGCGAGTTCGAAGAAGGAAAGGGGATTAACCGCGATCTGGCCGCCGGTGCCGAATGGACCTCGCGCAACAACTGGGCGGAGATGGAAGTCTCAGGCCGCAACTACGGCGACGGACAGAAAATCGGCGGGCGGCTTTCAGGCTGGCACGACTTCAGCGACCACTGGCGGCTGGGAGCCAACGCCGAACGGTTGTCCCGTAACACCCCGCTGCGCGCGCTGCGTAACGGCGTGCATGCCGACGGCGGCGACGCCTATCTGCGCTGGTATCAAAACGAACGCCGTGAATACCAGATTCAGGTTTCCGCGCTGCATTTCTCCGACGGCAACGACCGCGTTGAATACGGCTTAAGCGGCAAAGAGCGGCTCTATACCTCGGCGCGCTTCACTCTCGATTTACTGCCGGGCATCAGCGGCAGCACCAACACCAAAGAGGATGTGCCGTATTACAACCCGAAACGCGATTTCTCCCTCGCGCCCAATCTCAGCGCTGAGCATGTGATGTACCGCCATTACGACACCCAGTGGAAGCAGCAATTCACGGCGGGGGCCGGGCGTTACTGGCAGAAAAATCAGAGCAGCGGGGCGATCACCCAGCTCGGTTACGGTCAGCGAATTCAATGGAATAACGTAGTAGATGCGGGGGTGATGCTCACCTGGGATAAGCGCCCCTATGACGGTAAGCGAGAGCGGAACATTGCCCTCGCCTTTGATCTGAATGTCAGGTTCTGAGGATTGTCCATGTGTAATCGATGGCTACGCGCCGTATTATTCATCGCAGGATGGATGCTGGTCACCGCTCAGGCGTTTGCGGAAACGCCTCGCTATATCCCCCCGGCTCAACGGATCACACTGGCTGCGGATAACCCCTGGCCGAAAAACAGTTTTATGGTCCTGGGCTATCACGATGTGGAAGACGGGGCGGCGGATCAGCGCTATCTCTCCGTTCGTACCAGTGCGCTCAACGATCAGTTTGCCTGGCTGCGCGACAGCGGCTATCACCCGATCAGCGTCCAGCAGGTGCTGGATGCGCACGCGGGTAAAATCACCCTGCCGGAAAAAGCGGTGCTGTTAACCTTCGACGATGGTTACAGCAGCTTTTACACCCGCGTCTGGCCGCTGCTGAAAGCCTACAACTGGCCTGCACTCTGGGCTCCGGTCGGCAGTTGGGTCGATGCCCCGGCCGGGCAAAGCGTGGACTTTGGTGGCCTGAAAACCCCGCGTAATAAATTTGCCACCTGGCAGATGGTTAAAGAGTTAAGCCAGTCGCCGCTGGTGGAGATAGGCGCGCATACCTGGGCGTCGCACTACGGGATTGTGGCGAATCCGCAGGGCAGCAAGCTGCCTGCCGTGGCTAACCGGGCCTATGACAATAAAACCGGGCAGTATGAATCCGATGCGCAGTATGAAGCGCGGATCAACGCCGATCTGGATCGGGTGACGCAGAAAATCGCCCAGGTCACCGGCAAATCGCCCCGCGCCTGGGTCTGGCCTTACGGTGCGGCGAATGGCACCACGCTTCGGCTGGCGCGCAATCACGGCTATGAACTGGCGTTTACCCTAAACCCCGGCCTTGCCAACGCCGCCAACCTTGACGATGTGCCGCGCATTCTCATCACCGACAACCCGTCGCTGCGGAACTTTGCAAGTCAGATCGCGCAGGTTCGTGAACCGCAGACGATGCGGGTGATGCACATCGATCTCGACTACGTCTATGACAAAGATCCGGTGCAGCAGCGTAAGAATATTGATGCGCTGATCCAGCGGGTCTATGACATGCGCGTTTCCCACGTCTTTTTGCAGGCCTACGCCGATCCGAAAGGCGACGGCAACGTGCACGAGCTGTACTTCCCCAACCGCTGGCTACCGATGCGCGCTGACCTGTTCAACTTTGTCTCCTGGCAGTTGCAGACCCGCGGCGGGGTATACGTCTACGCCTGGATGCCGGTGCTGGCCTTTGACTTTGATAACTCGCTCACCCGCGTTACCGCCTGGTCGCCAGAAAACGGACGCGCGGCGGTTCAGCCGCAGCAATATAAACGTCTCTCGCCCTGGGACCCGGTTGCCCGGTCGCGCATCAATGACATCTATGAGGATCTGGCCCGCAGCGCCACCTTCCAGGGCATTCTCTATCACGATGACGCTTTCCTCTCTGATTTCGAAGATGCGTCACCGGGAGCGATGCGCGCGTACAAGGCAGCGGGCTTCCCGGACAGCATTGCGCAGATCCACAGCAATCCGCAGACCTTTGCGCAATGGACGCGGTTTAAGAGCCGGGCGCTGATTGCGTTCACTCAGCAACTGACCCAGACCGTGCGTGCCGTGCGCGGGCCGCAGGTGCTCACCGCCCGCAACATCTACGCCATGCCGGTGCTGGAGCCGCAGAGCGAAGCCTGGTTTGCGCAGAATCTGGATGATTTCCTGAATACCTACAACTGGACGGCACCGATGGCGATGCCGCTGATGGAAAAAGTGTCCACTGACGAAGCCAATGCCTGGCTGGATAAGCTCGTCGAAAGCGTCGCCAGACGCCCCGGTGCGCTTGAGAAAACTGTTTTTGAATTGCAGGCCCGGGACTGGCGGCAGCAGGAAGGGGACGACGAGATCAGCGGCGATCAGCTGGCTGAGTGGATGCGTCAGCTTAAGTTAAGCGGCGCAAAAAACTTCGGCTACTACCCGGATGATTTCCTCAACGATCAACCGAAGATGACGGAAGTTCGCTCTGTCTTCTCATCATACTGGTACCCACAAAAATGACCGATCGTATCGTCGCGTTCCTGATCCTTTGCCTGATGTTCAGCTTCCCGCTGGGGATGGCTGTGATTTTCACAGGCGAGGTGATCTTAAACTTCGTCTTTTTCTGGCCGCTGTTTATGGCCGCGCTGTGGATGAGCGGAGGGCTCTATTTCTGGTACTACCGCGAGCGCCGCTGGCCCTGGGGCGAAGGCACGCCTGCGCCGCAACTGGAGGGAAATCCGCTGATTTCGATTCTTGTCCCTTGCTATAACGAAGGGGTGAATGCGCGGGAAACCATCGAGGCGGCGCTGGCCCAGCGCTATGAAAATATTGAAGTTATCGCCATCAACGATGGTTCGAAAGATAACACCCAGCAAGTGCTCGACCAGTTATCAGAAGAGTACCCGCGTCTGCGCGTGATTCATCTGGCGGAGAACCAGGGTAAAGCGGTGGCGTTGCAGGCGGGTGCGGCGGCGGCGCGCAGTGATTTTCTGGTCTGTATTGATGGCGATGCGCTGCTCGACAAAGACGCTGCCGCCTATCTCGTCGCGCCGCTGTTAAATCATCCCCGCGTCGGGGCGGTCACCGGCAACCCGCGCATTCGTACCCGTTCGACGCTGATTGGCCGCGTACAGGTGGGGGAGTTCTCTTCCATCATCGGCCTTATCAAGCGCACCCAGCGCGTGTACGGCCAGGTGTTTACCGTTTCCGGGGTGATCGCCGCCTTCCGTCGTCGCGCACTGGCGGAAGTGGGCTACTGGAGCCCGGATATGATCACCGAAGACATTGATATCAGCTGGAAGCTGCAACTACGCCACTGGTCCGTTTTCTTCGAACCGCGGGCGCTGTGCTGGATCCTGATGCCTGAAACCGTAAAAGGGCTATGGAAACAGCGGCTGCGATGGGCACAGGGCGGGGCTGAAGTGTTCATCGTCAATATGCGACGCCTCTGGGCCTGGGAATATCGTCGTATGTGGCCGTTATTCTTAGAGTTTTGCTTATCAACCGTCTGGGCCTTCGCCTACGCCATCAGCGTGATCCTTTACCTGATCGGCCTTATCGTGCCTGTGCCCGATTCTTTATATATCCAGCACCTTCTGCCACCCGCTTTTACCGGGCTGATGCTCGGCGTGGTCTGTCTGCTGCAATTTATGGTCAGTCTGTTGATAGAGCGACGCTATGAAAAAGGCATTGGCGCGTCGCTGTTCTGGGTGATCTGGTTCCCGGTGGTTTACTGGATGTTAAGTCTGTTCACAACCCTCGTTGCTTTCCCGAAGGTCATGCTGCGCCGCAAGCGTAGTCGTGCCCGCTGGGTTAGCCCTGACCGTGGTATTGGGAGAATTGAGTAATGAATCAACCGTTAATTTTTACTGAACAACGCGTGTTCCCGCGCGTGATGGACGTGGTGTTGACGCTGATGGCATGGGCCGGGTTTTCATACCTGATCTATGCCGGGTTGATAACCGCGCTCTCGCACACGCCGTTTGTGGAAGATCGCCCGTTCTTTAGCACCCTGGATACGCTGTCGTTCTATCTGATGGTGGCGTTAATCAATGGCGCGGTGCTGATTGGCTGGGCGAAGTACAACCAGCTCCGTTTCCGCATCGAGCGGCGCAAACGCAAACCTGGCCTTGAAAAAGAGGAGGTTGCCGCCAGCCTGCACATCACCCCGGAGCTGGCGCTGGCGCTGAGCAAAGGGCAGGTGCTGACGCTGGCGCACTACGACACCGGGGCGATTGACCGGGTGTTAATGGCGAAACTGCTGGCTGAAGAGTAACGCTGTCACTGCCCGGCACGCACAGCGTCGCCGGGCATTAATCGGCAAGCCAGGCTTTCACTTCCTCTTCCAGTTCCGTTTGCAGCGCAGCGGGTTTGAGGATTTTGAGGTGTGGGATCCAGTACTGCACTATCGGCAGGATCTCTTTTTTATGCGACACCCTGGTCGAGAGGATCAGCCCGCCATCGGGCAACTGCTCCTGTACCACCTGATCAATCAGCAACTGGCGGCGCAAAAAGTATTCGGCAACGCTGGCGGATACCTTCAGCACTACCTCGAATTTTTCCGCTTTTCCCCAGACGCTCTCTTCTTCCTGTAACTGATTAAGTCGATCCTTATCAGGAATAAACGTTTCAAACGTACAATCGAGATCGGCAATTTTGCTCAGGGTGAAATTTTTCATTCGCCCGTCATGCATCGCCGAGAGATACCAGACGCCGTTATAGTTGATCAGTTTATAAGGCGCGGCGTGGTAATGACGCGTCTCATCATGTCGCTGATAGCTGAAATTAATCTTGCGGAACTGATCGATTGCCACCTGCAGACGGGAGAAATTCTCCGACTGATCGCCGCTGCTGAGATATTTATGCCCGTGCACCAGAAAGTTGTGCTGGCCTGTGGGTGAGGCGATGGCATTAAGCAGGGATTTATTAAACGTCGGGAACAGGCCTTTTACGCCCGCCAGTTGAGAGAAGATTTCAATGCTGTTGCTGTCAAAACGGCCTAACATCGCCGGGGCTAACCGATAGCCACCGCTGCGCTCATCCCGCTCCAGCGGCAAGTCGGTAAGCCGCTCGTCAATATCACGCCGGATAGTGCGGGGATCGACGCCATAATCTTCGGCGAGCTGATTCAGATAAAGCGTTTGTCCGTTATTTAACCGTAAAAGAATATCTGCAATGCGCGATGCCAGCAGTACATTCCGCTTACCCATGAGTGCGTCCTTATTTTTCCTTTTAATTATTAACGGCATCCTGCGTAAAACCTTAAGTGAAAAATGGACATTAGCCGGTTAACTGGCGCTTCTCCAGGCGGCGATAGAGTGTGCTGCGGGAAATGCCGAGTTTTTTCGCCGCCTCGCTCATATTTCCTTGTGCGTCGGCAATGGCAGATTCTTCACAGGCGGGAGCGGGGGCGGAATTGCGGTTCGGGCGGGTGTCGGCGGGTAAATCAAAACGGGTGATCAGCGCGCCGTCGTCTGCCAGCGCCATCACCACCCGAAGCTGGCTCATAAGCTGGCGCACATTGCCGGGCCAGGGGCGCTGCGCCAGTGCGTTTACGGCGTCGTCACTGAGCGTCAGATGGCGCGCCGATGCGCCCAGTTCATTCCACAACGTGCGAATAAAATCCGCCAGATGCGGCCAGTCGCGCAGCGGCGGAAGGTGGAAGTGAAATTCCTGAATGCGGTAGAGCAAATCTTCGCGAAACGCGCCAGCTTCAACGCGGGCGGCCAGATCCTGATGGGTGGCGCAAATCAGCGCAAAATTGACCTCCCAGGTGGTGTTCGATCCCAGCGGGGTGACTTTTTTCTCCTGTAACACGCGCAGCAGGCGGGTTTGCAGCGCGGGGGGCATGTCGCCGATCTCATCCAGGAACAGCACTCCGCCGTTGGCCTCACGCAGCTTACCGATATGCCCTTTCGGACTGGACCCGGTAAATGCGCCAGGCACGTAGCCAAACAGTTCCGATTCGATCAACTGTTCCGGCAGCGCCGCGCAGTTAATCGCCACGAACGGGCCGTTACGCCACGTGCTGCGGGCGTGCAGTTCCCGGCTCACATGCTCTTTGCCGCTGCCGGTTTCCCCGGTCACGCACAGCGCGATCCCGGCGTTAAGAATGCGCAGCGCTTTCTCTTTTTGCGGATCGTGGGGGATCGCAGGGGGAACGGCTCCCGCACGGTAGATGCGGCGGGCAGGGGCGGTCTGGCGCATCAGATAGCGGCGCTGGTTTTGCGCCAACAGCGTGTCGGCCTGCCCACGCAGGGCGATGTGCGGGAACAGGGTCGCCACAGAGGTGGCCCCAAAATGCGCCGGCGTCAGGCCGAACTCTTCCATCGCCAGCCGGTTCGCGCCAAGCAGGACGTCATCCTCGACGATAAACAACAGTTCCGGTGCGGAAGGCTCCGCGTCATGTCGCAGGCTCAACAGCCAGCGCTGGTCGCCCACGGCGCGGCTGACCCACGCGTGTTCGATTTGAATCACCGCCTGGCGGATCAGCGCGGCGGCATCGGGATGCGGGGAAGCCGCAGGGGTGGAGAGATCCAGCACCCCGGCAATCTGCCCATCCGGACGAAACACCGGCATGGCCGAGCAGGTCAGTCCGGCGTTGCGGTTAAGGTAGTGCTGGCTGCCGGCGATTTCACAGGATCGCCCGAGGGCCAGCGCCGTACCGATGGCGTTGGTGCCCCGCGCATGTTCGCCCCACAGATTGCCCGGCGAGAGCGCATAGCGCTGCGCCTTGTGCAAAAAATCGCTGTTACCGTGGGTTTCCAGCACCAGTCCCGTGGCGTCGGAGAGCACGATGATTGACGGATGGGCGTTCAGTCCGGGGGCGAGGCGTGACAGCTGCGGGGCAACAAGCTGCCCGATCCAGCTATTTTCCGCGCGGGCGTCTTTGAGCTGCGCGCGCGCAACCCACGGCTGCGAGTCATCATCGCGATGCAGGCCATAGCTCAGGCTGCGTTGCCAGGAGTCCTCCAGCAAACCGGGCCGGGGACAGGTTGACAGGGCGGGGGCTGATGACGGTACGCGTGGCGACATGTCGGACTCCTGATGTTTAGATGTTACAAATGTGTAGCATAAAGGTGTTTCACTTGTAGCGACGCGCGACACATTTCCTCGATTCCCTGCAACCATTCCTGTAACGGCGTGTGTCTTTATCCGACGTTGAGAGATTTATATCCTTGATAAGTCACAATAAATTATTTATGCGCTTTTGCGACGCGTAACTGGCATAAGACGTGCTTATAGATCCCTGTCCGCCTCAGGCGGGACACCTCCCTGTGACCCTATAAGAAAAGAGGAACATCTTATGCAATACGTTCACCCAGGCCTTAACGGATCAAAAGTCTCTTTTAAAAAGCGCTACGGCAACTTTATTGGCGGTGAGTTTGTGGATCCGGTTGACGGGCAGTGGTTTGAAAATACCAGCCCGGTGACGGGGGAGGTCATCGCTGAGTTCCCGCGCTCTAATGCGCAGGATATCGAAAAAGCGCTGGATGCGGCGCACGCGGCGGCGGAAGCCTGGGGGCAAACCAGCGCGCAGGAGCGCTCGAACGTGCTGCTGGCCATCGCCGATCGCATTAACGACAATCTCGAACTGCTGGCGCTGACCGAAACCTGGGATAACGGCAAGCCGATCCGTGAAACGCTCAACGCCGATCTGCCGCTGGCGGTGGATCACTTCCGTTATTTTGCGGGCTGTATTCGCGCCCAGGAAGGCACGGCGGCGGAGATCGACAGCACCACCGTGGCCTATCACATTTATGAACCGCTGGGCGTGGTCGGACAGATTATTCCGTGGAACTTCCCGCTGCTGATGGCCGCCTGGAAACTGGCTCCGGCGCTGGCGGCAGGCAACTGCGTGGTGCTCAAACCGGCCGAGCAGACGCCGCTTGGCATCTGCGTGCTGATGGAACTGATTGGCGATCTGCTGCCGAAAGGGGTGCTGAACGTGGTGCATGGCTACGGCACCGAAGCGGGTGAACCGCTGGCGCGCAGCAAGCGCATCGAAAAAATCGCCTTCACCGGATCAACCTCTATCGGGCGACATATTCTCTCCTGCGCGGCGGAAAATATTATCCCGAGCACGGTGGAACTGGGCGGCAAATCGCCGAATATCTATTTCGAAGATGTGATGAACGGCGACGAAGATTTTATCAATAAAGCCATCGAAGGCGTGGTGCTCGGCTTCTTTAACCAGGGCGAAGTCTGTACCTGTCCGTCGCGCGTGCTGGTGCAGGAGTCGATGTATCCGCAGTTTGTGGAGAAAGTGATCGCCAGAATGGAAACCATCCGTAAAGGCGACCCGTTTGACTCCGACACCATGATCGGCGCGCAGGCCTCCCGCGAGCAGTACGACAAAATCCTTTCTTATATTGATATTGCCCGCGAAGAGGGCGGCGAGATCATTACCGGCGGGGCGCATATCGATCATGGCGATACGCTTACCAACGGCTTCTATATTCAGCCGACGCTGATTAAGGGCAGCAACAACATGCGCTGCTTCCAGGAGGAGATTTTCGGACCGGTCATCGGCATCACTACCTTTAAAGATGAAGCCGAGGCGCTGCGCATCGCCAACGATACCGAATACGGCCTGGGGGCGGGGCTATGGACGCTGGATATTAACCGCGCGTACCGCATGGGGCGGGCGATCAAAGCCGGACGCGTCTGGACTAACTGCTACCACCTCTACCCGGCACATGCGGCATTTGGCGGCTATAAAAACTCCGGGGTCGGACGTGAAACCCACAAAATGGCGCTGAGCCAGTATCAACAGATTAAAAACCTGCTGGTGAGCTACAGCGGTAAACCGATGGGATTGTATTAGAATTGTAGTAATTCGACAGACAAACAAAACCCGGCTTTGGCCGGGTTTTTTGTTTTTAGGAGTCATTATTTAGAAACTAAAAATATACTTCAGAATGGATGCATTCGCACTATGAATTATTAATAACAAAGATAAATTATATTTACCATTACTCTGGAAATTGCTGTATTAATAGAGAGCGGTGAGTGGGTGGATCTCACAAAATATACATGTGATTTATGAAGTGCTTATATATATAAACCAACTAAATATAAGTGATATGGAGGTCTTGAATGTTATTAAGGAAGAAATTATTTCGCTCTGGACTATGCCTGGCGCTACTGCTCGCCTTTCCGGTGCAGGCGGGTAAGGTGAAATGGAAGCAGTATGAGGGGAAAGGTTACCTAGTTTGTGATGCTGTACTAAATGAGCTTAATCGCTATGACTTCACTCATGTAGTTTTTTCCCCGACAACATGTGCTAAGCAAATAATACGTCATCAATTTAAAGCGTTGAGGCAACCAGAATGGGAAAGGATAGAGGCGAGGGAATATAAACCTTTATTGCGTTATATGTTGTCCCAGAACACTTCACCACTTCCTAAAGGACAAGCTCGCAATCTCGATGATGAGGTGGAAAAATTCATTGATGAAGGAGGGTATATACAATCGTGGACAACCCCTCTTCCTGAGTGGTTGATGTCTGATATAAAGCGTTTTGGTCTGCGTCACTACGAGGTTAATAAAGGTCCTTTAATATTCGCACGGGCTGTTTCACCTAAGCTTTCGTTAAATCACAAGAAATCCAATGATTTCCTAATAAAAAACTGCAAAGGACTTCCGATAGTCCCTGATGATAAATGGGTGGGGAAAATCCATTTAGCGAATAAGCAATTAAATGGTCCGGATGAAAGGCTAGCAGTATATTTTCCAGGAGCGAATGAACAAGTGTCTTTTTCAAGATATCTAAATTCAATGATTGAGATGAAGGATGTGTATATTTATAAAAAGAAAATTTATTTTTTAGATAAAATGGGTATTTCTATTTACAATATGGATAATCTTACATCATTTGGCAAGAGTTTCTGTAGTATTTATCAGGAAGTAAAATTCTAACTCAAGGAGATAATCTATGTCCCTAAACTGGCATGATTCTGAAAATTTTGAAAGCGATCTGTATGATTTTATTTGTGCTCTTGAAGCACCACGTGAACATGATAGGCTTGAACTCTCTGCAGTAGGAGGTAATCCTACTATTGGTGTAGGATTCGATCTGACAGCCGGGGGGGAACCCGTTCAGAAAGAGGTTTTAATTGCAATGGGGTTCCTGATTAATGAGAATAATGGTGGGCCAGGCCAGAGTATAGAAAATGGGTATGCAGACGAAATTTATAATTTGATGCGCTCTCGTGTTACAAACATCGCAAGTTATAATGCTATACTTACAACAAGATATAATAATACTGACCCAGATTATGCTCTGCTCGTACCAGTAGAAAATCGGCGGACCACTTTTCATTTTGAAAGTGATGCAGAAGTTGCAGAGGTTTTTAATGTATTATGGGAAAATATCTACAAAGATCGTGTTCTCAGAAAGTTACCTGGAGAAAGGAGTGAAGGTTCATCACTGCCTAATTCAAAAGAAATGCTTGTTCTTGCCAGCCTGGCCTGGAACAATGCCAATTTAATTGGTAGTAATTTAAAAAACGCAATTGAAAATGGAAATCGCGCGGCGGCATGGTATGAAATTCGGTATGGTTCTAATAGTTCATCTCAGAGCGAGAGTATAAGAGATGGTATTGCAAAACGTCGTCTTTTTGAGTCGCAGGTCTTTGGTTTATATGACGATCCACAAAACGTTAGTGACCAGGAAGTTAAAAATATATTTAAAATGCTTCAGTCAAATCGCGAAAAAATCATGGCCTACGAGGAAAAATTTGGCCATGCGCCAAATGTAGATAATCCAGGAAATGATGAAATTACCAATGCTAATCATGATTATTCGAGCATAATAAGATATGCACAGAATGTCTCCGGGCAAGAGGTGAGCGATCTGGAAGAAATTCTCATTCCTGCGCGTGACGCTTTATTAGCATCGCCGGATATGATGGCTTATCCTGAAGTTGCTGAGTGGTTTAATGGGTCTGAATTAGTTTCAACAAATATATATATGATGCCAAATGATTCACACTCATCTTTAGAGGATATTCCCGGTGTGTTAGATAGTGGTAATTATCAAACTAATGATAGTGGGAGTGGCGTTTCAGATTTGATGATTGGCGGTAGTAAAAATGACATCATCTCAAGTTACGGTGGAAATGATGTTCTGATAGGTGGTTTAGGAGACGATACATTACTTGCTGGTGGTGGTGATGATTATGCCTATGGTGGTGAAGGAAACGATACAATATCAGGTAGTGATGGGGAAGATATTCTTTTTGGGGACAAGGGAGACGATATTCTGCTCGGCGCAGATGAGTTTTATCTGTCCGATAATAGTATGGATATTATTTATGGTGGTGAAGGATTTAATAAATATTTAGTTGACGGGTATGACAACATCATCCTTACAGGTAAAGAAGATATCAACGGCGCTGTATTTTTAACGAAGGACGATGAACAACTGGAGCTGACGGAAGCCATCCATGCTGAAGGCGACCCGGCAGGGGTATATAAAGACACCAGTGATAATGAATACGTTTTTGATGGTGACGCGCTAGTTATTAATGATGGGTTACGGATTGAAGGTTTCAAAAAATGGGCACGTACCACCACAGCCTCTGACGGCAGCACCATCTGGTCTGCGCTGGGGATCACTATATATGAGGAAAATGAGGATGACGAGGACGAGGACGACGAGGATGGCGATGGCAATGGCGATGCCGGCAGACAGGGAGATGGCAGCCCGGATAAAAAAGCGGCTGAGTCTACGCTAGGAGATCCCATAATCATCGACCTCAATGGTAACGGTGTGGAAACTCTCTCGGGAAAAGGAGTGTACTTTGACCATGGCGGGGATGGTGTTAAAGAGCGCACGGGCTGGGTGGCTGGCACGGACGGTTTTCTGGTCCGCGATCTGAATGGTGATGGCCTCATTACAACCGGCCTGGAATTATTTGGCAATAAAACTCATCTGCGCGATGGCAGTACAGCCGGTAACGGCTACCAGGCTCTTACTGAACTGGACGATAACCTCGACGGCAGCATTGACAGCCGTGACAAAGCCTGGTCCACGCTCCAAATCTGGCAGGATAAAAACAGCGACGGCAGAACAGATGCAGGCGAGCTTTATACTCTGGCTGATGCAGGTATTGCTGCCATCAGCACCCGCTTTTCGTCATCAACTTACCAGGATGAAAACGGTGAGCATCACAGGCAAACCGGAAGTGTCACGC
Organism: Enterobacter sp. kpr-6; assembly: GCF_900116015.1. Classification (GTDB taxonomy): domain Bacteria; phylum Pseudomonadota; class Gammaproteobacteria; order Enterobacterales; family Enterobacteriaceae; genus Enterobacter_D. The sequence goes on along the minus strand of NZ_FOYH01000003.1, from coordinate 392,193 downwards.
TGACCGACGGCACAACTGTCGCCAGTGCCGACGTCTGGTTTGAGATTAATCAATCTGACCGCTCACTTATCAATGATGTTCCCCTGACGCCGGACATTATTCGTCTGCCCAATGCGCGCGGTTTTGGTGAAGTGCCGGATTTACGCCAGGCTATGGCGAACAATAAAATATTGCAGCAAAGGGTCAATGATTATCTGGCAGAAACCGACAGCAATAAAAAATATGCCTTACTCGATGAACTGATTTATCAGTGGACAGGGGTGCAGGATGTCAGTAAGGCACAACAATATAGTGTCACTCTGCAACAGGTCGCAGCACTTGAACGATTAACCGGCTCAAAATATAACAATTTCGTTTCCGGAAACCGGGTCGGCAAAATGGATTCAGTCATGCTGGCAAAAGAATATCAGCAGTTTAAGGATTACACCGAAGCCCAGTTACTGGCGCAGACCACGCTTTATGAAGAATTAAAAGAGGTGGTACTGACCGGGTTTAATTCCGGTGTGCTCGGCGTTGTGCTTAATCTGAATGCGGCTGAATCCCTTTATAATGAACTGTATCAGTCCGGGCAATATGACAGACTGCGCGAAATGAGCGCCGCACTTATTCATCTCTCCGTTTATTCAGAATACAACCGTCAGCAACTGGCAAATCTGCGGCATAATTTAATTCTTCGTGAACCAGAGATAGCTGACTATCTGGCTCTCGACCCGGACTACTCTTTTGCAGTCGATGATATTCCTCCCGAGACGGGAACATCCGAACCAGCCAGTGATGACGATATTCCTCCCGATACGGAAACATCCGAACCAGCCAGTGATGACGAGATTCTCCGTGCGGACGAATATAAAAATCTCTGGGGTGGCGCAGGCAATGATACCTATCTGGTGAATGCCGGAGAGGGACAAGTCACAATCGCCGATTATGTATTAAGGGACGAAATAAGAGAGAAATTTGCTGATACAGATAAAGAGCGCGAGCGGGCCGTGCAGGCAGGTCAGGACACGCTGCGTTTTGGTGAAGGACTGACCTCAGAGAACGCTATTTTCAGCCGTGAGAGGGATGACCTTGTTATCACCTTTAAGGACGGCAGCGACAGCGTGACGGTGGAGGATTATTTTTATTCAGAACAATACAAAATCGAGAAGATTGTTTTCGGTGATGGCGTGGTCCTGGATATGGCAGGTGTCAGCGCGCTTGTGCTGGCTGGAACGGACGCTGACCAGACGCTGACTGCGGAGATGGCAGGCAGCGAAATCCATGCCGGCGGTGGCGACGATAAAGTGACGGGATTATGGGGTGACGATTTACTTTATGGTGACAGCGGGGACGACAAACTTTTCGGTGATGCGGGTAATGACAGACTGTCAGGCGGGACCGGCGATGACGGGTTATCAGGCGGTGATGGCGATGATGTGCTCCATGGCGGAGCGGGTATCGATGAGCTTGTCGGTGGCGCGGGGGCGGATACCTTTATATTCAATGTCGGCGATGGCATTGACATCATCGGTGCCGGCGGCTCTTACGGGAGTGAAACGGCGCAGGACACACTGCGCTTCGGAGCAGGTATCCGCCCGGAGCAGTTAGTGCTCAGTCGGATGGAAGACCACCTGGTTATCCGTCTCGACGGGAGCGAAGACCTTGTCGGTGTCGTGGACTATTTCAGTCAGAATACGTACCGCCTGGCGCAAATCGTGTTCGCTGACGGTACCGTCTGGGATGCAGACACTATTGATTCCAGAATAGTCAGAACGCTGGATGAGGCGGTGACTTACACGGCCAGTGAGGAAGGCGGCGAGTTTGAGGGCGGCAACAATAACGACACCCTGACAGGGATGGCCGGGGAGGATGCTCTCCAGGGCGGGAAAGGCGACGACTGGCTGACCGGTGGTGCAGGAGAGGATTATCTTGAAGGCGGCGAGGGCAGTGACACCTATGTATTTAATGCCGGTGACGGCCAGGATTCTGTCCGTGAATTTGCTGACGGGAGCATTAACATCCTTCGGTTTGGCGAGGGGCTGCTGGCAGAAAATGCACTGGCAGAGAACGATTATGGCAGTCTGACCATCCGCTTCCGGGACAGCGATGACAGCATCACCCTGTATGATTATTTTGACAGTGAAACGCCGCCTCTCGCACAGATCATTTTTGCCGATGGCACCGTCTGGACCAGAGACGCAATCAGGGTAATGGCACTGGAAGGTACTGATGAAGCTCAGGATTTAAGCGCATTCAGTGAGGGCAGTGAAATTCATGCCGGTGGTGGCGATGACCAGGTCCAGGGTGGCGAAGGTAATGACATTCTTTATGGCGATGGCGGCGACGATGTGCTCAGTGACTACGCCGGCCGCAATATCCTGGCGGGAGGCATGGGTAATGACATTCTCCGCGGGGGCGATGATAGCGATACCTATCTGTTTAACGCCGGCAATGGTCAGGATGTTATCCGTGAATCTTTCTGGGATAACGAAAAAGCCGATATCCTGCGCTTTGGTGACGGTCTGCTGCCTGCAAATGCCCGGCTGTCGCAAAGCGGCAATGACCTGATCGTAAGCTTTGCCGGCAGCGCAGACCGGGTGACGATGGAAGAATATTTTTTCCGTGAAGAAGGACTTATTGAGCAGATAGTCTTTGCGGACGGTACGGTGTGGGATTTGTCAGACATCAAAACGATGGTGCTGGCGGGCACGGACGAAGCGCAGACCCTGACGGCGTTTGATGAGGGCAGTGAAATTCATGCCGGAGGCGGGGATGACACGCTGAAAGGGAGCTACGGCAACGACACCCTTTTCGGTGATGCCGGTGATGATGTCCTCAGTGACTACGCTGGCAGCAATATCCTGGCCGGTGGCACAGGTAATGACATCCTTAACGGTGGTTACGAAGGCGATATCTATCTGTTTAACGCGGGCGATGGTCATGACGTTATCACTGAGCGCTCTGGCAAGGACGATGACCTGCTGCGTTTTGGCGAAGGACTGCGTGCAGGGGATGCGCTGGTTGAGCGAAACGCCGATGATCTGGTCATTCGTTTTCAGGGCACTGCCGACAGCGTGACGGTCAGGGACTATTTTTCTGACAAAGGCTACCAGGTGGAACAGTTTGCCTTCTCCGATGGCACCGTCTGGGACCAGACCGGGGTGCTGCAACAGCTCATGAACCGGGCTGGCACGGATGAGGCGCAGACGATAACCGCGCACAGCGAGGGCAGTGAAATCCATGCCGCAGGTGGCGATGATTATCTGTATGGTGCAGAAGGTAACGACATTCTGTACGGCGATGCGGGTAATGACACGCTGTACGGCGGGCCGGGCAGCAATATCCTGGCAGGCGGCACCGGAAACGATCACCTTTATGGCGGTTACGAGGATGACACCTATCTGTTTAACGCCGGTGATGGTCAGGACGTTATTGATGAATATAGCTGGGGCGCCACTGAAAGTAACACTGATATCCTGCGTTTTGGTGACGGCCTGCTGGCAGACAACGCAGTTGTCGTGCGTAGCGGCAATAATCTGATGATTCGCTTTGCCGGCAGTACCGACCAGGTCACCGTGGAAAACTATTTTACAACTGAGGAAGGAATAGTTGAGCGGATTGTCTTTGCGGACGGCACGGAGTGGAATCTGTCGGCAGTAAAACAGCGGCTGCTGACGGGAACAGATGAAGCGCAAACCCTGACGGCGTTCAGCGAGGGCAGTGAAATTCATGCTGCCGGTGGCGATGACACTGTGAACGGTAATGAGGGCGATGACGCCCTGTATGGCGATGCCGGCAACGACAGGATGTCAGGTAATAAAGGCGAAGACACCCTGTATGGTGGCGCTGGCGATGACCAGCTTTTCGGCGGTGATGCCGACGATTTACTGGCAGGCGGAGAAGATAATGACACGCTTAATGGCGATAACGGCAACGATATTCTCTACGGTGACGATGGCATAGACACCCTGAACGGTGGCTCAGGCAATGACTGGCTGAGCGGAGGGGAGGGAAGTGACACCCTCGACAGTGGTTCTGGCAGCGACACGCTCACGGGCGGCACCGACAACGACACGCTGATAGGCGGGTACGGCAGCGACAGCTATCTGTTTAATGCCGGCGACGGTCAGGATACGATCACTGAGGGCTATACCAGCACCGGGGACACGGACACCCTGCGTTTCGGCGAAGGGCTGCTGGCAGAAAACGCTGTTGTGCAGCGCAGCGGGGACGATCTGGTTATCAGTTTCCGGGACAGCACGGACAGCGTGAAGGTGACGGATTACTTCTACAGCAGTAAATATCAGGTTGAGAGTATCCTCTTTGCCGATGGCACGGTGTGGGATGTCGCTGCCGTCAAACAACGGCTGATGGATAGTGCCGGCACGGACGAGGCGCAGACTATCACGGCGTTCAGCGAGGGCAGTGAAATTCACGGCAGGGGCGGCAATGACACGCTGAACGGTGGAGCGGGCAGCGATATCCTCTACGGCGATGAAGGTGATGACGTCCTCGACAGTGGTTCCGGCAGCGACACGCTTACGGGCGGCACCGGCACCGACACACTGAAAGGCGGGTACGGCAGCGACAGCTACCTGTTCAGCGCCGGCGACGGTCAGGATACGATCACTGAGGGCTATACCAGCACCGGGGACACGGACACCCTGCGTTTCAGCGAAGGGCTGCTGGCAGAAAACGCTGTTGTGCAGTGCAGCGGGGACGATCTGGTTATCAGTTTCCGGGACTCCACCGACAGTGTGAAGGTAAAGGATTATTTCTACAGCAGTACATATCAGGTGGAAAATATCCTCTTTGCCGATGGCACAGTATGGGATGTGACCACCGTCAAAAAACGGCTGATGGAGAGTGCCGGTACGGACGAGGCGCAGACTATCACGGCGTTCAGCGAGGGCAGTGAAATTCACGGCAGGGGCGGCAACGACACGCTGAACGGTGGAACGGGCAGCGATATCCTCTACGGCGATGAAGGCAATGACATTCTCGACAGTGGTTCCGGCAGCGACACGCTTACGGGCGGCACCGGCAACGACACGCTGAAGGGCTGGTACGGCAGTGACACCTACCTGTTCAGCGCCGGCGACGGCCAGGATACGATCACTGAGGGCTATACCAGTACCGGGGACACGGACACCCTGCGCTTCGGCGAAGGACTGCTGGCAGAGAATGCCGTACTGAAACGCAGCGGTAACGATCTGATGGTCAGTTTCCGGGACTCCACCGACAGTGTGAAGGTAAAGGATTATTTCTTCAGCAGTACATACCAGGTGGAAAATATCCTCTTTGCCGACGGCACGGACTGGGATGTCAGCACAGTGAAAGCGATGATCCTTACCGGCACGGAGGAGGCGCAGACGCTCACCGCCTACACCGAAGGCAGTGAAATTCATGCCGGCGGCGGCAACGACACGCTGAACGGTGGCACGGGCAGCGATGTCCTGTACGGCGATGAAGGCAATGACATTCTCGACAGTGGTACCGGCAATGATACGCTTACGGGCGGCACCGGCAACGACACGCTGAAGGGCTGGTACGGCAGCGACATCTATCAGTTCAGCGCCGGCGACGGCCAGGATACGATCACCGAAGGTTATACCAGTACCGGGGACACTGACATCCTGCGCTTCGGTGAAGGGCTGCTGGCAGAGAATGCCGTACTGAAACGCAGCGGTAACGATCTGATAGTGAGTTTCCTGGATTCCACCGACAGCGTGAAGGTAAAAGATTATTTCTTCCGCAGTACATACCAGGTGGAAAATATCACCTTCGCCGACGGCACGGTGTGGGATGTCAACGCAGTGAAAGCGATGCTCCTTACCGGCACGGAGGAGGCGCAGACGCTCACCGCCTATGACGAAGGCAGTGAAATTCATGCCGGCGGCGGCAACGACACGCTGAAGGGTGGCACGGGCAGCGATCTCCTGTACGGCGATGCAGGCGATGACGTTCTCGACAGTGGTAACGGCAGTGACACGCTCACGGGCGGTGCCGGCAACGACACGCTGAAGGGTTACTACGGCAGCGACACCTACCTGTTCAGCGCGGGCGACGGCCAGGATACGATCACTGAGGGCTATACCAGCACCGGTGACACGGACATCCTGCGCTTCGGTGAAGGGCTGCTGGCAGAGAATGCCGTGCTGAAACGCAGCGGTAACGATCTGATGGTCGGTTTCCGGGATTCCACCGACAGCGTGAAGGTAAAGGACTATTTCTACAGCAGTAAATGCCAGGTGGAAAATATCCTCTTTGCCGACGGCACGGTATGGGATGTCAGCGCAGTGAAAGCGATAGTCCTTACCGGCACGGAGGAGGCGCAGACGCTCACCGCCTATGACGAAGGCAGCGAGATTCATGCCGGCGGCGGCAACGACACGCTGAAGGGCGGCACGGGCAGCGATGTCCTGTACGGCGAGGCAGGCAATGACATTCTCGACAGTGGTATTGGTAATGACACGCTTACGGGTGGGGCCGGCAACGACACGCTGAAGGGCTGGTACGGCAGTGACACCTATCAGTTCAGCGCGGGCGACGGCCAGGATACGATCACCGAAGGCAACATCAGCACCGGTGACACGGACATCCTGCGCTTCGGTGAAGGTCTGCTGGCGGAAAATGCTGTACTGAAGCGCAGCGGTAACGATCTGATAGTCAGTTTCCGGGACAGTACCGACAGCGTGAAGGTGACGATGTACTTCTACAGCAGCATATACCAGGTGGAGCATATCACCTTTGCTGACGGCACCGACTGGGTGCCGGAAGATATCCTCAGTCACATTGAGGATGGTATTCCGCTGCCACTGGCTGCGCCTGCGGATGCACCCGTATCGCTGAACCTTCTGCGTCAGCAGATGGCGATGTTTACGGCGGGAGATGAGAGTGATAACGATGATGCGGTAGTGGTGAGTTCGCTCAGTACCAGCCGTACAACGGTACAGTCACTGGTTAACTATTAATCCGCTCTGCCCGGCGGCGCAGGTTTGCCGCCGGGCTCTATCAACATACTTACAAACCGCGCTGTGCCATCAGTCGCGTCAGGTCAACGAGGCGGTTGGAGAAGCCCCATTCGTTGTCATACCAGGCGAGGATTTTCACCAGATTGCCACCGATCACCAGCGTTGAAAGCCCGTCGATGATGGAGGATCGCGGATCGCCCTGGTAATCGCTGGAAACCAGCGGTTCGTCGCTGTAACCGAGAATGCCCTTAAGCGGCCCGCTGGCAGCGGCCTCGCGGAAAGCGGCATTCACTTCTTCTGCCGTCACGTCACGTTTAAGCGTTACCGTCAAATCCACAATCGAAACCACCGGCACCGGTACGCGCAGGGAGTACCCGGTCAGGCGACCGTCCAGTTCGGGGATCACTTTGCCGAGCGCTTTCGCCGCACCGCTGGAGTAAGGCACAATCGACAGCGCCGCCGCGCGTGCGCCGCGCAGATCTTTCTCCGGCTGGTCGTGCAGCGCCTGGCTGTTGGTGTAGGCGTGCGTGGTGTTCATCAGGCCGTGTTCAATGCCAAAAGCCTGGTGCAGCACCTGCGCCGCCGGGGCCAGACCGTTGGTGGTGCAACTGCCGTTGCTGACTACGAAGTGTTTTTGTGGATTGTAATTCTGGTCATTTACGCCGATCACAATCGTCAGATCGTCGTTTTTACCCGGCGCGGAAATAATCACCCGTTTCGCGCCGCCGTGGGTGATGTGCACTTCGGCTTTTTCACGATCGGTGAAGAAGCCGGTCGCTTCAATCACGATGTCCACATCAAGGCTACGCCACGGAATATTTGCCGGGTCGCGTTCGGAGAAGACGCGGATTGGCTTACCGTCCACATGCAGTTCGCCTTCGCCCGCTTCAACGGGAACGCGCAGCGTGCCGAGCAGGGAGTCGTGTTTCAGCAGATGGGCCAGCGTTTTGCTGTCCGTCAGATCGTTAATCGCCACAATCTGAACATCGTCGTTTCCCAGGGCTGCCCGAAGAACGTTGCGCCCAATCCTGCCAAAACCGTTAATACCGACCTTAACCATGATTTACTCCTCTTGTGCGGTGTCTGCACTCAGAGTAGGCCGACGGGCAGGTGGCGTAAACGACAAAAAGGGATCACTTTACGCCAATTTGCGACTATGAAAGCGCTCGCGATATTCGCCGGGTGTCAGTTTCAGTTGTTTCTCAAACAGGCGGCGCAGATTGATGCTGGAACCAAAGCCGGTATCCACGGCCACGCGTGACAGCGTGTCGCGGGTCTGCTCCAGACGGTGACGGGCGGCGGCAAGCCGGGCCTCCGCAACGTAACGCGCGGGCGAGGCTCCGGTTTCGCGGGTAAAGACGCGGGTGAAATTGCGTGGGCTCATTGCCACCTGTTCCGCCAGTTTTTCCACCGACAGATCGCCGGCCAGATTATCGAGGATCCAGCGTTGCAGTCCGGCCATCGGACCGCTGGTGTCGGCATTCTGAAGCTGGAAGCGGCTGAACTGCATCTGTCCACCAGGGCGGCGCAGATACATCACCATGTCCTGCGCCACATCGCGCGCGAGGGTAAAACCGTAATCTTCCTCCACCAGCGCCAGCGTCAGATCGAAGCCGGAACTGACGCCGCCGGAGGTCCAGACCGGACCATCCTGAACATACAGCGGGCCGCTTTCCACCTGCACGCGCGGGTAGCGGGTCTGCATCTCTTCCAGCAGCCGCCAGTGGGTGGTCGCCCGGCGATCGTCAAGCAGACCGGCCTTTGCCAGTAGCAGCGCGCCACCGCAAATCGATACCACCCGGCGGGCGTGCGGGGCGGCCAGCCGCAGCCAGTCCACCACGGCGTCGCCTTCTTCTTCGCTCAGACCGCGCCCGGTGATCATGATGGTATCGCGCGGCTCGCGGGGATCGAGCTGCGGCAGGCGGTAATCTGCCAGCAGGTTTAACCCCGACTGACCGTGGATCACCTGATGCAGTTGCGTGGTGGCGAGCGTAATTTGATAGCGCGGGGACGCAGCCTCATCGATGTGCAGGCGATTGGCCTGCATCAGGATATCGGCAATACCAGCGGCTTCGAACAGCATGCCGCCATCGGGGACAATAATCAGGAATGTTTTCATGTCTTAAAAAGTACACTGATTACTTTTTAAGTCAACCCGGCAGGGCGCGCCAGAACAGCATTTTTTGCGATGCCTAATCGGGCTATAGTGGACGCTTTCTTTTATGCAGCGTGCGGCCTGACCCATAATAATCCACCGCGTCCTGCAATTACCTTTTGAGACAGGCTATGGCACCGTTATTAACCCCCAACGATGGGCGCTTATTGCAGCATCGTTCGTTTGTGGCTTTCTGGCTGGCGCGTACCAGTTCGGGCTTTGGTTTCCAGATGTTGTCGATTATTGTCGGCTGGCAGATCTATTCCCAGACGCAAAGCGCCTTCTGGCTCGGCATGATTGGGCTGGTGCAGTTTGTACCGTCGCTGACGCTCGCGCTGTGGGCGGGGCATATCGCCGACCAGTTTGACCGCCGCCGGGTGGTAATGGCAGGGCAGGTTGTTGAGTGGGTGGCGATTGTGCTGCTGGCGTGGCTGACCTGGCAGGGTGACGCCCATGTGTGGGTGATCCTCGGGCTGATTTTTGTTATCTCCTGCGCCAAAACGATCGAGTCGCCGTCGATGATCTCCATGCTGCCCGCGCTGGTGCCGAAGTCCATTCTCGCCCGCGCGACGGCGGCGAATGCGGTGTCAGGGCAGGCGGCGCAGATCGTCGGTCCGGCGCTCGGGGGCTTTCTGTATGCGGCGGGGGCCGATGTGGTTTACGCTGTTACCGCCGGGCTGTATCTGGCGTCATTGATGATGGTGTTGACGCTCAAATACGAACAGGCTCCGCCGCCGCGCACGCCAGCGACCCTGGCGACGCTGTTTGCGGGTGTAGACTTTATCCGCAAACGGCCCGACGTGCTGGGCGTGATTTCCCTCGATCTGTTCGCGGTGCTGCTCGGCGGGGCCACCGCGCTGCTGCCGATCTTTGCCCACGACGTGTTGCACACTGGCCCGATGGGGCTGGGGCTATTGCGCAGCGCTCCGGCGGTTGGTGCGCTGCTGGTGGGCTTCTGGTTAAGCCGTCGCGCATTAACCCGCAACGTCGGGATGATCATGTTTATGAGCGTGGCGGGTTTTGGCGTGGCAACGCTCTGTTTTGCCTTTTCACAATGGATGTGGCTGTCGCTGCTGGCGCTGTTCGCCCTCGGCGGCTGCGATATGGTGAGCATGGTGATCCGTGGCTCGCTGGTGCAACTTGATACGCCGGATGAGATGCGTGGCCGCGTGAATGCGGTGAATTCGATTTTTATCAATACGTCCAATCAGCTCGGTGAATTTGAATCCGGGATGCTCGCCGCCTGGCTGGGCGCGGTGCCCGCCGCCGCGATTGGCGGCATCGGCACGCTGATTGTGGTGGCGCTGTGGATGCGCTGGTTCCCCGGGTTACGCCACCGCCAGCGGCTGGAGAATTAAAAACGATTCGTGACATTACCTGTCATTACCCTCAGGCATATTTCGTGCTGAGGGTAATTAAACCATCAAGAACATCGTGGTTATGCCGATATTGAATGGCTGAATAGTCTCATAAGGCAAAGAGAAGACAGGGAAATATCAGATGAGTGAATACGATACAGCGTTGTTACCGGTCCTGAAAAATGCCACCAATGCCGAACTGGCCCCGCTGGTGGAATACATTACTAAAGCGATGAATAACAGCCTCGACAGCGAGTCGCGTTATAAAACCCACTACCCTCAGCACAATCAATACGTTGACCTTATCGATCAGGAGTTGCGTGCGTTTGGCGGCAACACCTTTGTGAATCTTTTCCGTGGCGGCGGACCGGCCTGGAAAGTCGTGGTGATTGATGTCGCTGACAAGCTCGATGCGAAGTACGAGGAAAGCTGGCCAGTAGAGCGGATTGAACTGGCAGTACTTGCTGCCATTACCCGTAAAGCCTGGAAGGAAATGGATGAAGGGCAGCGTAAAGATCTTCTCACGCAGATGGATTTGACCGCGGGTACGGCAATGCTCTTCCCGGAAGAGAGTCTGATGACCCAGTTAACGTCCAGCCGCTTCTCCAGCCTGATGCTGGCATCGCTGATTGCGAACGTGTTTGCCAGTCAGATTCTGGGGAAAACCATCGCTATGACCGCCGCGTCATTTGTGGCGTCGCGTGGTGCAGCCTCGTTTATCGGTCCGGTGGGATGGGTCGTCACGGGCCTGTGGACGGCATTTGACCTCTCCGGCCCGGCGTACCGGATTACGGTGCCCGCCGTGGCGCAAGTTGCCCTGCTGCGCCAGCGTATTAATGCCTCAGCGGAAGTAGATAAAAACTGGGACGATTACCATCGCTGGCAGGATAGTAAAGACGCAGATAGCTGGGCTTCAGTGCTGTTTAAATCCGTGGGACTTTCCACCTCTGCCCGCGTCAAAAAAGAGCGAGAAGTAGCATTTGCGCAGGGGCATAGTGCGGGCTACACCCAGGCTACGGAAGATTACAGTGCCCAGGTCATGCACAAAATGAACGAATTAAATGCCTTCGAAAAACGTTGTGAAATCATGCTCGGCATAGCCTTTGCCTGCGCGCAGTCTTCGGGCGTTTCCGCGGAACAGGTACGCTGCGATATCGAAACCTGTTGTCTTGGCATGATGGGTGGGCAGCTTTCTTCGCACCTGAACAATGTCATCACCGATCTCATCAAGGCACCCCCATCGCTTGCAGAGGCTATCCAGAAGGCAGTGGCCGCAGGGATCCCGGCGGCTCAAATTGACGCGATGCTGATGGTATTGCAGGAAGCCTTTGCACAAACAGCAGCGCAGGCCTGACGGAGGAACGGATGGACAGAAAAACACTTTTATTACGCCTTTCTCAGCAGCGTCGATTGCTTGATGCTGAATCAACTCCCCCTGTGTCAGCGCAAATGCCAATGGAAAGCGACCTCTGGCGCGCGCGTGAGACAGTACAGCAACTTCAGCAGCATTGGCGTAACGAACAGACCACGCTGATGCTGACAGAGTGCCGTCAGCGTTTATTGCACAGCATTATCGGTCCCTTTGGACTGGGAAAAGTAGTGGCTGCCTGGGATAAAGTGGGTGGCAATGTGGATACCCTGCACAATGTGCGTCAAGGCGTTTACGCCACGGAAACAGAGAAAACACGTTACGACGAGCGGGGAGAGTACAACAGCGATCCTTATCATAAGCATGATAAATACAAAGCCAAAAACGCCGAGCACAGCAGAAAGAAAAAAGCGGGCGAGGGCGTTGATGCTTATACGGGTGAAGCGCTTAAGGTCAATACGGATGCTGAGCAGGATCATCTGATTTCAGCGAAGTCCATTCATAACGACCCCGCGGTGACGCTGGCAGAGGTGAAAGGCGAAGATCTGGCGAACCACGACTCCAATCTGCATCATACACACCATTCCATCAATGAATCTAAGCAGCAGAAAAGCGCGGAAGAATACATTGACTGGTTGAATAAAAATCGGGAAAAGCGCGATCAGACCATCGCCCGCCTGGAAGAAAAAGCAAAAACCGAGCCGCTGACTCAAAAAGAACAAAACGCGCTGGAGAAATGCAAACAACAGAATGCTGTCGATCAGGAAAAAATGCGCGAACTGGACGAAGCCGCGCGTGCGCAATATGAAAGCAGTCTGCGCCAGGCCTACTATGGCAGTGCGAAATTTCGCAACTACGTGCTGAAAAGCAGTGCGATAGAAGCTGGAAAAATGGGCGCACAGCAGGCAATTGGCCTGGTATTGACGGATTTTGTCGATGGCCTGTTGCTTGAGATCCACGATAGCTGGAAAAACGGCTTTACTCAGGGGGTTGATGAAGAGTCGTTCTGGGCAGCACTGAAAGTTCGTGCGGGTCGCGTGGCGCAGCGCTGTATCGATAACTGGCGTAACGTGTTACAGGCGTTTAAAGATGGGGCGATAAGCGGACTGATCAGTAATTTGCTGACCACGCTTGTGAACACCTTTTTCACCACCGCCCGTAATCTGGTGCGAATGATCCGCGAAGGCGTTTTTTCCCTGTTCAGCGCGGCAAAAACGGTACTGATGCGTCCGGCAGAGATGAGCCGCGCCGAAGCGCTGGATGCGGCGCTGAAAATCGCAGTCAGCGGAGCTTTTGTCATTGGCGGTGTGGTGCTGGAGGAATATCTCAGCAAAACGCTTGGCGCGATGCTGATTGCACTGCCTGGTGGCCTCGTCACCACGCTGGTGGCTGTACTGACCGGGTGCATAACCGGGCTTGGCACGATGCTTACCGTGTATCTGCTTGATCGGGCCGATCTGTTTGGCTTTCAGCATCAGCAGGAGGACAAGGCGGTGCTGTCAATGCTTGAGGAGCGGCGGGAGCAGGCAGAGCTACGGCTTCAGGCGTTGCTCAATACTAACGGTATGGCGACGGAGTAGCGTTGCGTCATTGTCACCCTCACCCCAGCCCTCTCCCTGAGGGAGAGGAAGCAGATTGTGCAACTGGTTTTACGCCCTATCCCTGAGGGAGAGGGGGTAGATCGTGCGGGTGTTAAGTGCGGGCGGGTTTTTCACCCTCTCCCTGTGGGAGAGGGCCGGGGTGAGGGGATTACTCGTCTTCGTCTTCCGCATCAAGATTAATCTGCGACACCGCAATATCCGTTAATTTCTGGTCAGTCTCTTTTTCTTCTTCTAATGTTTCGGCAAGCAGATCGCTGGCATCGTCATAACCCAGTTGATCGGCTAACGTACATAATGTGCCGTAGGTTGCAATTTCATAATGTTCAACTTTTTGTGCCGCTGCGATTAATGCAGCATCGCGTACGCTGCCTTTTTCCGTACACTCAATAATTTCATCGGCTTCTTTAATAAGGCCTTCCATCGCCGCACAGGTCATCGAAATTAATTCGATATCTGATTCATTTGCCACAAGCTGATCAATACGATCAATATGGCCCTGAGTTTGTTGTAAGTGTTCCTGGAATCCGGTAACAAGTTCAGGATTTTCCGCTTCGCTGGCTAAAGTAGATAAGGCTTTGGTGAGTTGTTTTTCGGCGCTGTAAACATCGGATAAAATATGGATGAATACATCTTTCAACGTTGTGAGTTGCATAATTTTACCTGTAATAGATACGCTAAGCGAGCTGTCTCCAGCTCGCTTTATCAGCTCAATTTGAACGCTTTGGCGTTACGCAAGAAAAAATCAAACGCCAGCTATCAGCTTGATTTTTTGCCGCCGCCGCTGCTTTGGCCACCTTTACGACCCGCTTCTGACGCTTTGTCTGGATCGTTTTTAAAGTTGCCGCCACCGCCGCTGCTCTGGCCACCTTTACGTCCGGCTTCTGACGCTTTTTCTCTGTCCTGTGCGAAATTACCGGAACCACCACGTTGTTCAGCCATAATTTACTCCAGTTTTATTGCGTACATTTAATTAAGAGATTTTGTGCCGTATATTCGCCTAAGCGAGATTTAACTTTAGTTATTATTGCCTGATAGTCAAATAACCGCTCTTTTACCGCTGCGTTTCATTTTTTATAATTTAATAAAATAGCGTTGCTAATGATGACGTTAGCGCCGTATAAAAATCTCTATATTTGTTACGCTTCTGTCACATTTAAATTTATTATTTAGCTAATCAGCAGGTTGGCTACAGTTATTAATTTTATTTACATGGCCGGGATTTTAATTAATTACGATGCGGTGAAACCATGGGGTACATGGTTTCACCATGCATGTTACTGCGCCGGGATCCAACGACGACGTGTTGCACCCTCGTCATAGCGAATATCGGTCGGCAGCGTGATCAGTTCGATTAACACGCCAAACGGCGTCATGGCAAACCAGGTCTGATTGCCTTTACCTTCTTCTTGCGCAAAACAGTCGTTCGGCCCTTCAAACATTTGCGCACCGTGGGCGCGTAATGTTTCACCCGCTTCGAGAATATCGTCAACGTAAAATGAAAAATGGTTAATGCCGGGCTGGCCAGGATTTGCGGGGCGATCCTGCGCCGCAGGCTGCGTCTGAAACAATTCCACATTGCAGCCGTTGGCGAGGCGCAGCATGGATAAACCGGTTAGCTTCAGTTCGGCAGGAAAGCCATTTAGCGGATGCATATTTTCACCCGGCATTGCCTGTTGAGGGTCATCGGGGGGAACCAGTCGATAGAGGACAGAAGCGCCCAGCGCACCAATAAAAAATTTTTCCGCCTGAGACAAATCAGAAACACCGATGCCAATATGTTCGATACCGCGAAAAGTCATGTCTTCTCCCTTTTTGCATTACGTGATTGATTAATACCACTATTTTAAGCCTGGCAGAAAGGTGAGCATTGTCATTGTAGATAACGCCCCGGTAATATCAGGGCTGGATAAAATAACACTGGATATAAAACCAGTTATTGTTTATTATTTCCTCAGTTTGGTGATTATTGTATCAACGATGTGAGGGGTGAACCCTATGATGATCTCTTTAAATACTCTTCAGGCGCAGGACCACGCTGTGACGATGAGCAGCCGCGAAATCGCAAAATTGATGGGCGTTGCTCACAATGAAGTTAAGCGTATGGTGAAAAGCCTGGAAACCGCCCAGCGCCTCTCCTCACCGGTAACGGGTCATCTCTATGAACGTGAAGGTGAGATGCGGGAAGAGTTTTTGCTGAATAAAAGGGACTCGCTGTTGACGGTTGCACGCATCTCGCCAGCCTATACCGCTGAAATGCTGGATCGCTGGCAGGAACGCGAGAAAGATATCAGCCTGCCTGATTTTACGAATCCGGCTGCGGCAGCACGCGCGTGGGCTGAGCAGTATGAGCGCTGCCAGCGCGCGGAGGAGCAGCTTGAACTGTTCGCGCCAAAGGCGGCTTTTTTTGACGAGTACATCCAGGTCGATGAATCGCTGGGATTCCGTCAGCTTTGCAAAATGCTCAAGGCGAAAGAACCGGAGTTCCGCCAGTTCCTGCTGGAGCGCAATATCATGCTGCGTACCAATGGCGTGATGATGCCGGCGCAGCATCATATTCAGGCGGGTTATTTTACCGTCCACGGCGGTATGGGTGAAAACAAACGGACTTACGCGCAGGCGCGTTTTACACAGAAAGGGGTGAAGTGGATTGCAGGCCTGTGGGCCGGTCATCTTTCGACGCGTCCCCCGGAGGTAAGACTGCCTGAACGCAAAGAGCTGGCCCAGGGGCCAGGCTGGTTTTAACACCCGATCGTACAAAATAAAAATCCACGCTATTGCGTGGATTTTTGTTTATGGAGACGGCTGAAAAGCATCAGACGTTGAACAGGAAGTTCATCACGTCGCCATCTTTAACGATGTACTCTTTACCTTCAGCACGCATTTTTCCGGCTTCTTTCGCGCCCTGTTCACCTTTGTAGGTGATGAAATCTTCGAAGGCGATGGTCTGAGCGCGGATAAAGCCTTTTTCGAAATCGGTGTGGATCTTACCGGCTGCCTGCGGCGCGGTGGCACCCACCGGGATCGTCCATGCGCGAACTTCTTTTACGCCAGCGGTGAAGTAAGTTTGCAGATTCAGCAGTTCGTAACCGGCGCGGATCACGCGGTTAAGACCTGGTTCTTCCAGACCCATTTCCGCCATGAATTCTTCGCGGTCAGCGTCATCGAGTTCTGCAATATCAGCTTCAACGGCGGCGCAAACCGCAACCACTACAGAACCTTCTTTCGCTGCGATTTCACGCACTTTATCCAGGTACGGGTTGTTTTCGAAACCATCTTCATTGACGTTAGCGATGTACATGGTCGGCTTCAGCGTCAGGAAGCTCAGGTAACGGATGGCGGCTTTGTCTTCGTCGGTCAGATTCAGCGAGCGCAGCATCCCGGCTTCAGCCAGATGCGGCAGGCATTTTTCCAGAGCTACCTGCTCAGCTTTAGCGTCTTTATCGCCGCCTTTGGCTTTCTTCTGCACGCGATGCAGCGCACGTTCGCAGGTATCAAGGTCAGACAGGGCGAGTTCAGTATTGATCACGTCAATATCGTCTGCCGGATCAACCTTGTTGTTCACGTGAATAATATTGTCGTTTTCAAAGCAGCGAACCACGTGGCCAATGGCTTCAGTTTCACGGATGTTGGTCAGGAACTGGTTACCCAGGCCTTCACCTTTGGACGCACCTTTTACCAGACCGGCAATGTCCACGAATTCCATGGTGGTCGGCAGAATACGCTGCGGCTTAACGATTTCAGCCAGTTGATCCAAACGCGGGTCAGGCATTGGCACCACGCCGGTATTCGGCTCGATAGTACAGAATGGGAAGTTAGCCGCTTCGATGCCCGCTTTGGTAAGCGCATTGAACAGGGTGGATTTACCGACGTTCGGCAAGCCGACGATACCGCATTTGAATCCCATGGTTTAAATCACCTTAATGTCTTGATATTCAATCCGTTAGGTATAACAGATTGTAGAAAAGTAAATAACTTAGCCTATTATACACGTAACCGTTGCTGCGCGCGGCAAAAAAGCCTGCGCATGGCGGTTACTGTGCTTTAAAGGCGTGTAAACGGTTAGTGGCTTTGGTCAGACCGTCCTGCAACCAGATCTCTGTACAGCGCGCCGCTTCGTCTACCGCATCGTCTATCAGCTTCTGTTCTGAGACGGGCGGTTTACCCAGCACAAAACCGACAACTTTGTTTTTGTCGCCCGGATGACCAATTCCTACCCGTAAGCGATGAAAGTTAGGGTTATTGCCCAGCTTGCTGATGATATCTTTCAGCCCATTATGGCCGCCGTGGCCGCCGCCAAGTTTAAATTTGGCCACGCCAGGCGGCAAATCCAGCTCATCGTGCGCAACCAGAATCTCGTCCGGATTGATGCGATAAAACGTCGCCATCGCCGCGACCGCTTTGCCGCTTAAGTTCATAAACGTGGTCGGCACCAGCAGACGCACATCGGCACCGGCAAGGTTGATGCGTGAGGTAAAGCCAAAGAATTTAGGCTCTTCACGCAGAGGCGCACGCAGGCGTTCTGCCAGCAAGTCCACATACCAGGCCCCGGCATTGTGGCGGGTGGCGGCATATTCAGCACCTGGGTTGGCAAGACCGACAATGAGTTTAATCGTCACAGCTAATTTCCTGAAGGGATTACATTCTGGGGCGTAGTTTACGTGGTGTGAGTGAGATTGACAAAATTCTGCGAGCGAACCTGAAAAGCGAAATGATTTACTCATTGAACTATTAGAAACTCATGCACTTCAAATGTTTATATGTAAAGTTGTGTTTACCGGATGTTGGTAATTGTGATCGCGCCCGCAACCGGTAAAAGGTTAGCCGCCTATAATTTACCCAATCAGATGAGGGTTTTCTCACATAACCAGATTTCCGGAGGTGCTGTATGAAACGTAGAAACGCTTCATTACTCGGTAATGTGCTGATGGGGTTAGGATTGATGGTCATGGTGGTCGGCGTCGGCTACTCCATTTTGAATCAGCTTCCGCAGTTAAATCTGCCACAATATTTCGCTCACGGTGCTATTTTAAGCATCTTCGTTGGCGCTATCTTCTGGCTGGCCGGGGCGCGTATCGGCGGACATGAGCAGGTGTGTGATAAATACTGGTGGGTGCGCCACTACGACAAACGCTGCCGCCGCGATCAAAATCACCGCCATAGTTAACAGCGAACAAAGAAAACGGCTCTTATGAAAGAGCCGTTTTTTATTGCGCGTTGCAGGTTTAACGCCGCACTCAGATATCTGCCAGCGCCGCGTTTCTGTCCGGGTAGAACGCCAGTCGTCCCGGAATCGGCTGTATACGCGCGCGTGCCATGGTGCGCAGTGGCTGAAATTCCAGATTGCTCACCCGCAGTTCGCAACCTTCCGGCAGACGTTTTACGAAGCGTTGAAACGCATCCAGCCCGCCGGCATCCAGCACCGGCACGGCATCGCATTTCAGTACCACGATACGTTTACCGGCGATGCGGGATTCCAGGTCAGTGAACAGCCCATCAGCGGCAGCAAAGAACAGCGGGCCGATCACGCGTAATACCAGCACATCCGACGGCACTTCAACGTTAACCGGCGCAAGCCGCGTCATTCGCGCGATGCGCCGCATAAACAGCAGGGAAGCCAGCACAATCCCGACGCTGATGGCGATCACCATGTCAAACAGTACGGTCAGCGACATGCACATCAGCATGACGATGATGTCGTCTTTCGGACCGCTGCGCAGCAGGTTCACGACCTTGTGCGCTTCACTCATATTCCACGCCACCATCAACAACAGCGCCGCCATGGCGGACAAGGGCAGCCAGGAAAGCAGCGGGGCGAGGATCAACAGCGCCATGATGACCAGAATGGCGTGGATCACTGCCGAAACCGGCGATGTGGCCCCGGCGCGCACGTTGGCGGCTGAACGGGCAATGGCGGCGGTGGCGGTGATGCCGCCAAAAAACGGCGCAATCATGTTGCCGAGGCCCTGACCAATCAACTCACTGTTGGCTTTATGGCGCGTTCCGGTCATGCCGTCGAGAACTACCGCGCAAAGCAGGGACTCAATCGCACCGAGCATCGCCATTGAGAATGCCGCGGGCAGCAGTGCCTGGAGAGACGCCCAGCTCAGCGTAAAGCTGGAATCCGGCAGATCCCAGGGCAAAATCAACTGCGGCAAAAGCTGTGGAATACCGTTACCCTGGGTGCCATTGGCCAGCAGATAGTGAAACTGTGAACCGATGGTCGCGACGTGTCCGCCGAGCAGGTTCACTACAGCCATCACCGCGCAGCCAAGCAGCAACGCCGGGAGATGGCCGGGCAGACGGATGCCCAGACGCGGCCAGGTGATCAGCGTTCCGAGTGTGACGATGCCGATTGCCGCATCGCCGGGGTTAATCGTTGGTAGCGCCATGACCAGCGCGCCCACTTTTTGCAGGTAATGCTCCGGCACATGCGCCATCTGCAAGCCAAGAAAATCTTTGATTTGCATCGTACCGATGGTGATGCCGATCCCCGAGGTAAAGCCAAGCGTGACCGACAGCGGAATGTATTCAATCAGACGGCCAAAGCGGGCCAGCCCAAACAGCACCAAAAAGAGGCCGGACATGAGGGTCGCGACCAGCAATCCGGCCAGGCCAAACTGCTGCGAAACGGGGTAGAGGATCACCACGAAGGCGGCGGTGGGGCCGGAAACGCTAAAGCGCGATCCGCCCGAAAGCGCAATGACAATCCCGGCGACCGCCGACGTATAAAGTCCGTACTGCGGGGCAACACCGCTGCCAATAGCCAGCGCCATGGCAAGGGGGATAGCAATAATGCCGACGGTAATCCCGGCGATCAGATCGCGGGTAAAACGTGACAGGGTATATTTTTCTTTCCAGCAAGCGTCGATGAGGGCGCGAAAAGGCAAAACATCAGAAGACGTTAATTTTTTCACAATGTCATTTTCATCCGTTCGCAACCATCAATGTTATGAATGTAAAATGATGGATGCATAAATCAT
The DNA here is from genome assembly GCF_900116015.1 of Enterobacter sp. kpr-6. Lineage (GTDB taxonomy): Bacteria > Pseudomonadota > Gammaproteobacteria > Enterobacterales > Enterobacteriaceae > Enterobacter_D. Next base: position 371,777 of record NZ_FOYH01000003.1, on the reverse strand, counting down.
ACAAATAAAACTTACAGACAAAAAAACCCGCCGTAGCGGGTTTTTAAGCTGTGTCCGATTAATGCTCGAACATAGCGGAGATGGATTCTTCGTTGCTGATACGACGAATCGCTTCGGCCAGCATACCTGACAACGTCAGAGTACGAACGTTCGGCAGAGATTTGATTTCATCCGTTAATGGAATGGTGTCGCATACCACCACTTCATCAATAACAGAGTGACGCAGGTTGTTGGCTGCATTGCCGGAGAAGATCGGGTGAGTCGCATAAGCAAATACGCGTTTCGCACCACGTTCTTTCAGCGCTTCAGCCGCTTTACACAGCGTACCACCGGTATCGATCATGTCGTCAACCAGCACGCAGTCGCGGCCCGCAACGTCACCAATAATGTGCATGACCTGGGAGACGTTCGCACGCGGGCGGCGTTTATCGATAATCGCCATGTCGGTGTCATTGAGCAGTTTTGCAATTGCACGAGCACGCACAACGCCGCCGATATCCGGAGAAACCACAATCGGGTTATCCAGGTTCAGTTGCAGCATGTCTTCGAGCAGGATCGGGCTACCAAATACGTTATCAACCGGCACATCAAAGAAGCCCTGGATCTGTTCAGCATGCAGGTCAACGGTCAGTACGCGGTCAACGCCCACGCTTGAGAGGAAATCAGCGACAACTTTTGCGGTGATAGGTACACGCGCGGAACGCACACGGCGATCCTGACGGGCATAGCCAAAGTAAGGAATAACGGCGGTGATACGGCCTGCGGAAGCACGGCGCAGGGCATCAACCATAACAACCAATTCCATCAGGTTGTCGTTCGTGGGGGCACAAGTGGACTGGATGATGAAAATATCACCACCGCGTACATTTTCGTTAATTTGTACGCTGACTTCGCCGTCGCTAAAGCGACCTACGGCGGCGTCGCCGAGAGAAGTGTACAGGCGGTTGGCAATACGTTGTGCTAGTTCCGGGGTGGCGTTACCAGCAAAAAGCTTCATATCAGGCACGAGAAGAACCTCAGGCATGCGTCCAGTGGTGGATAGATTTGCCGAAATGTGCGGGTCAGGCAAAACTCTATCCAGGCGGTGTATTAAAGAGCGCGATGCAACGTCTGGAACGGGGTGACGTTGTCACCGGAGCTCAGGTTGCCCAAACGTGGCCTGCTTAAGCGGCGAAAGGTTTACACCCTGCGCTACAAAACCATTAAGCCAGTCCGGGGCTTGCTCAAGCACCTGACGCGCAAAGGACTCGGTGTCAAATTCAGCAAAGACACAAGCTCCTGTGCCAGTCAGGCGCGACGGCGCGTATTCTAACAGCCAGGAAAGCGCCGCATCAACCTTACGAAAACGTTTTCTTGCGATAACCTCGCAATCATTGCTGAATTCACAATTTAGTAACGTATTTATTGACCTTTTCGGCGTGTTGCGTGGCAGCTCGGGATCGTTAAAAATCACCGGCGTCGGAATGCTTACCCCCGGATGCATGACCAGATACCACTTTTGCGGCGGATCTACCGGGGTAAGCATGTCGCCCACGCCCTCCGCAAAAGCGGCATGTCCGCGTACAAAGACCGGCACATCGGCCCCAAGACGCAGGCCGAGCGCGGCAAGTTCATCTTCCGACAGACCGCAGCCCCATAACTGATTAAGCGCAACCAGCACCGTGGCGGCATTGGACGACCCGCCGCCCAGTCCGCCGCCCATCGGCAGCCGTTTTTCAACGCACAGGTCGGCACCGCTTCCCGCCGGCAGACAGTCGCGTTCGGTAGCTGCCTGCATTAACAATCGCGCGGCGCGCACGATTAAGTTTTCCTCATCCGGCACGCCTGCCACCGGTGTCAGAAGACGGATCACGCCGTCAGTGCGCGGCTTAATGCCGATCGTGTCGCCGTAATCCAGAAACTGAAACAACGTCTGCAGATCGTGGTAGCCGTCGCTGCGCTGACCGGTGATATATAAAAACAGGTTTAATTTCGCCGGGGAGGGCCACTGGGTCATCATTTTACAATCCAGTTATCCATTTTCAGTTTGATGCGCTGCCCGTCCTGGGTCAGTTCCATATTGGATGGCATAGACGGTTTGGTTTTGTCATCGTAGCCGCCGTACACCACTTTCCAGGTTTTGCCGTTTTGCGTGTAATTAAGCTCGCTCAGGCGGTACTGGCTGTCGAGTTTGTAATCGGTGGAGTCGCCCGGCAAACCAAGGATCCACTGACGCAGGCTGTTCAGCGGGATTGGCATCCCGGTCAGCTTGCCGATCATCTCTTCGGCGTCAGTATCGGTATAGCGCTGGCCTTTATTATCCACCAGTTGAACTTCACCCGGACGCGCGTTCAGCTCAAGCTCCGTACTGCCCAGCGGATTGGTCAACAGCAGGCGGTAGTTATCCTGACCGGTCTGCTGCCAGAAATAACGGGCATAGACTTTCTGACTGTCAGAAAGATAAGCAAATGCGCCGCGCGTCTGATACTGGTTAAGATTGCGGACATCCTGCTGATGTTGACGCCACTGAGGTGAATCCGGGCTTTTTCCGGGGCCTTTCGGTGCGGTAACGGTACAGGCGGTAAGCACCAGGCTTGCGAGGGGCAGAAGGCGAAGCAGTCGGGAATCAGGTAACGTCATAGCGGTGGTAAATCCTTGAGTTACGTTGCAATGATAATGGTTAATGCTAGCGCCGCGGGCGCATAGCGTCTACGTTCAAGTTGTCTTAAATCATTAAATTACCAATTACTCCAAAAGGGGGCGTTCTCTTTTATTGACCTCGCGCATCCTGTATGATGCGCTCAGACTAACCTTATCAACGCTGGTACTACTCCCGCTGACATGACTCTTTTAGCGCTCGGCATCAACCACAAAACCGCTCCGGTAGCGTTGCGAGAACGTGTGACGTTTTCGCCAGACACGCTGGACCAGGCGCTGGAAAGCCTTCTGGCACAGCCAATGGTGCAGGGCGGAGTGGTGCTGTCTACGTGTAACCGAACCGAGCTTTATCTCAGTGTAGAAGAGCAGGACGATTTACAAGAAGCGTTGATTCGCTGGCTGTGCGATTACCATCATCTGAATGAAGAAGAGTTACGCAAGAGTCTGTACTGGCATCAGGATAACGATGCGGTCAGCCATCTCATGCGTGTCGCCAGCGGGCTGGATTCACTGGTGCTGGGCGAACCGCAAATCTTAGGTCAGGTGAAAAAAGCCTTTGCCGATTCCAGTCGCGGGCATCTCAATGCCAGCGAGCTGGAGCGCATGTTCCAGAAGTCCTTCTCCGTTGCCAAACGCGTGCGTACTGAAACCGATATCGGTGCCAGCGCCGTCTCCGTGGCCTTTGCCGCCTGTACCCTGGCGCGGCAGATTTTCGAATCCTTATCGACCGTCACGGTGCTGCTGGTCGGCGCAGGCGAGACCATCGAACTGGTGGCGCGTCATCTGCGCGAGCACAAAGTGCAGAAGATGATCATCGCCAACCGTACCCGCGAGCGTGCGCAGGTGCTGGCTGATGAAGTGGGCGCAGAGGTGATTTCACTCAGCGACATCGACGAGCGCTTAAAAGACGCCGATATCATCATCAGTTCCACCGCCAGCCCGCTGCCGATTATCGGCAAAGGCATGGTCGAGCGGGCGCTGAAAGCCCGCCGTAATCAGCCGATGCTTTTGGTGGACATCGCCGTTCCGCGCGATGTGGAGCCGGAAGTCAGCAAAGTGGCGAACGCCTATCTGTACAGCGTGGACGATTTGCAAAGCATCATTTCGCATAACCTCGCGCAGCGAAAAGCCGCCGCCGTGGAAGCCGAAACCATCGTCGTCCAGGAAACCCAGGAATTTATGGCCTGGCTGCGTGCGCAAAGCGCAAGCGCTACCATCCGGGATTATCGCAGTCAGTCTGAGCAGGTACGTGATGAACTGACCGCCAAAGCGCTCGCCGCGCTGGAAAAAGGCGGCGATGCGCAAGCCATTATGCAGGATCTGGCATGGAAGCTGACCAACCGCCTGATCCACGCACCAACCAAATCTCTCCAGCAGGCCGCCCGTGACGGGGATGACGACCGCCTGAATATTCTGCGCAACAGCCTCGGGCTGGAATAGCGCAACCAACTCTAATAACAGAACAGGGTGCATTTACGCCTATGAAGCCTTCTATCGTTGCCAAACTGGAAGCTCTGCACGAGCGCCATGAAGAAGTCCAGGCGCTGCTGGGTGATGCGGCGACTATCGCAGACCAGGATCGCTTTCGTGCCTTATCGCGCGAGTATGCGCAATTAAGCGATGTTTCACGCTGCTTTACTGACTGGCGACAGGTTCAGGAAGATATTGAAACGGCACAAATGATGCTAGACGACCCGGAAATGCGCGACATGGCGCAGGACGAGTTGAGCGAACTGAAAGAGAAAGTGGAAGAGCTTGAGCAGCAGTTGCAGGTCTTACTGCTGCCGAAAGATCCGGATGACGAGCGCAACGCGTATCTTGAAGTGCGTGCCGGGACCGGTGGTGACGAAGCCGCGCTGTTTGCCGGCGATCTTTTCCGCATGTACAGCCGCTACGCCGAAGCGCGTCGCTGGCGCGTCGAAATCATGAGCGCCAACGAAGGCGAGCATGGCGGCTATAAAGAAGTGATTGCCAAAGTCAGCGGTGAGGGCGTCTACGGACGACTGAAATTTGAATCCGGCGGCCATCGCGTGCAGCGCGTTCCGGCGACTGAATCACAGGGGCGTATTCACACCTCCGCCTGTACCGTGGCGCTGATGCCGGAGTTGCCGGAAGCGGAACTGCCGGATATTAACCCGGCGGATCTGCGCATCGACACCTTCCGCTCATCAGGTGCGGGCGGTCAGCACGTTAACACCACCGACTCGGCGATCCGTATTACCCACCTCCCGACCGGGATTGTGGTGGAGTGCCAGGACGAACGTTCCCAGCATAAAAACAAAGCCAAAGCGCTGTCAGTGCTCGGCTCGCGCATTCGCGCCGCTGAAATTGCCAAACGCCAGCAGGCGGAGGCTTCCACCCGTCGCAACCTGCTCGGTACCGGCGATCGCAGCGACCGCAACCGCACCTACAACTTCCCGCAGGGGCGTGTGACCGACCACCGCATCAACCTCACGCTCTACCGTCTGGATGAAGTGATGGAAGGTAAACTGGACATGCTGATTGAGCCGGTGGTGCAGGAGTACCAGGCCGATCAGCTTGCCGCGCTGTCCGAGCAGGACTAATGGAGTTCCGGCAATGGCTGGGGCAGGCGATCCCGGCGCTTTCGGGCAGTGAAAGCCCGCGCCGCGATGCCGAGATCCTGTTGGGCTTCGTCACGGGAAAAACGCGCAGCTTTATTCTCGCCTTTGATGAAACGCCGCTCACCCCCGCGCAGCAGGAACAGCTTGCGCAACTGCTTGCCCGCCGTGTGGCGGGTGAGCCGATTGCCCATCTGGTCGGCGTGCGCGAATTCTGGTCGCTGCCGCTGTTTGTCTCTCCTGCAACGCTAATCCCGCGCCCGGACACCGAATGCCTCGTCGAACAGGCGCTGGCCCGACTGCCCGCCGGGGCCTGCCAGATCCTCGATCTCGGCACCGGCACCGGTGCGATTGCACTGGCGCTGGCGAGCGAGCGACCAGATTGCGCGGTCACGGCGGTGGATATGATGCCGGACGCGGTCGCCCTCGCAGCGCGTAACGCTGAGCATCTGAACATCCGCAACGTCACGGTTATGCAAAGCCACTGGTTTAGCGCTTTACGCGGTCAGACATTCACCATGATTGTCAGTAATCCGCCGTATATCGACGAGCAGGACCCGCATCTCTTGCAGGGCGATGTTCGTTTTGAACCGCGCACCGCGCTGGTGGCGGCCGATCAGGGGCTGGCGGATCTGGCGCTCATTATTGATGAGGCGCGCGATTATTTGCAGCCTGGCGGTTACCTTCTGCTTGAACACGGCTGGCAGCAGGGCGCGGCTGTCCGCGCACGCTTTGCCGACGCGCACTATGTGGAGATAGAAACCTGCCGGGATTATGGCGACAATGAACGCCTGACGATTGGCCGTTTGCCTTTACAGGAGTGATAGCAATGAGTGCGTTTCGATTCCTGATTACGCTTCACCTCGCCTGCGTGGTGTCGACCATCAGTTTGTTCGTCCTGCGTTATTGGTGGAAATATACCAATAATGCTAAGTTATCAATGCGTTGGGTACGCGTCGTGCCACACGTCATTGATACGTTGCTGCTGTTAAGCGGGGCGGGGTTGATCTGGATAACGCACTATTTACCTTTTACTGTTAAAGGCGCATGGCTGACTGAGAAGCTGTTTGGCGTTATCATCTACATCGTTTTGGGTTTTATTGCGCTTGGGCGTCATCGTCCTCGCAGCCAGCAGGCCGGTTTTCTGGCCTTTCTGCTGGGGCTGGTGGTGCTGTACATCATCATTAAACTCGCCACCACAAAAATACCGTTACTGGGGTAAGTGATGAGGTCGTTGGCCGATTTCGAATTTAATAATGCACCATTGTGTGACGGGATGATCCTCGTATCGGAACTTATCCGCGACGATTTTCCTTCGCAGTATGTGTATGACGAACTGCACGCGCTGGTCGCGCTCGCCCGTGAAGAGATTAGCGAGGCGAAGCCGCAGGACTGGCAGCTTGAAAAACTTGTCGCCCTGTTTTACGGCGACTGGGGATTTACCGATACCCGTGGCGTTTACCGCCTGTCGGATGCGCTGTGGCTGGATCAGGTCCTGAAAAACCGCCAGGGCAGCGCCGCCTCGCTTGGCGCGATTTTGCTCTGGGTCGCGGAACAGCTTGATATCCCGCTTATGCCGGTGATTTTCCCCACGCAGCTCATTTTGCGCGCGGAGTGGATGGACGGCGAAATGTGGCTGATCAATCCTTTTAACGGCGACACCCTCGACGAACACACGCTGGATGTCTGGCTTAAAGGCAACATCAGCCCGATCGCTGAACTCTATAATGAAGATCTCGACGAGGCCGACAACTCAGAAGTGATCCGCAAACTGCTGGATACGTTAAAATCAGCCTTAATGGAAGAGCAGCAGATGGAGCTGGCGTTGCGCGCCAGTGAAGCGCTGTTACAGTTCAATCCTGAAGATCCCTATGAAATCCGCGACCGTGGGCTGATTTACGCGCAACTGGAATGCGATCATGTGGCGCTTAATGATTTAAATTATTTTGTAGAGCAGTGCCCGGAAGACCCTATTAGCGAAATGATCCGCGCGCAGATTAATAACATCGCGCATAAGCAGATCACGCTGCATTAATGCACTCATTCGATTCAAACCTGATAAGGCAATTCTATGAAACAAAAAGTGGTTAGCATTGGCGACATTAACGTAGCGAACGACCTGCCGTTTGTACTCTTTGGTGGTATGAACGTACTGGAATCCCGCGATCTCGCGATGCGCATTTGTGAACACTACGTGACTGTGACCCAGAAAATGGGCATTCCGTATGTGTTTAAGGCCTCTTTTGATAAAGCCAACCGCTCATCGATTCATTCCTACCGTGGCCCAGGCCTCGAAGAAGGGATGAAAATTTTCCAGGAACTGAAGCAGACGTTTGGCGTGAAAGTCATTACCGACGTGCACGAAGCAAGCCAGGCGCAGCCGGTTTCTGAAGTGGTAGACGTTATCCAGTTACCTGCCTTCCTCGCGCGTCAGACCGATCTGGTGGAAGCGATGGCGAAAACCGGCGCGGTTATCAACGTCAAAAAACCGCAGTTTGTAAGCCCGGGCCAGATGGGTAACATCGTTGATAAATTCCGTGAAGGCGGCAACGAGAAAGTGATCCTGTGCGATCGCGGCGCGAACTTCGGTTACGACAACCTGGTTGTCGATATGCTCGGTTTTAGCGTGATGAAGAAAGTTTCCGGTAACTCGCCGGTCATTTTTGACGTGACCCACGCGCTGCAATGCCGCGATCCGTTTGGCGCAGCGTCCAGTGGTCGCCGTGGTCAGGTAACGGAACTGGCCCGTGCGGGCATGGCAACCGGTCTGGCGGGTCTGTTTATTGAAGCGCACCCGGATCCAGCCAATGCCAAATGCGACGGCCCGTCCGCGCTGCCGCTGGCCAAACTTGAGCAGTTCCTGACGCAAATCAAAGCGATTGACGACCTGGTGAAAAGTTTCGACGAACTCGATACTGAAAACTAAGTCCTGTTTTGAAAGCGCCACGTTGTTTTTCACAACGTGGCGCTTTTTTGCATCTTACTCTGCGTAACCCCCCGCAAAACTTAAAACCTTTTTTCCTCACTGCTTGCCCCCGGCAACTCCCCTCATTAACCTGTTTGCATAATTTGGCTTTTAGGTTAATACTGATGACTGAGAAAGGAACGGCGCATACCCGTCTGAATGTCGTAAAAGCCTTAGTGCGTGAGGGCAAGGCTCGTACCACAGTAACAGCGTTAAACGATGCAGCGGCACTGGGATTTTGTAGCCGGAAAGAGATGTTTGACGTGGTGTTGGCGCTGGAAACAAGGGACTTTTTTAAAAGCATGACAGCCTATGATGACCACACCTGCTGGCATGAGGTTTATCGTCCTGTTTATCGCGGACAACGAATTTACATGAAGTTTATCGTTCAGGACGGCGTGCTGATCGTATCGTTTAAGGAGCTATGACCATGAAATGCCCTGTTTGCGGTGGCGCGGAACTCAAACACGAAACCCGTGATGTCGTATACGAGTATAAAGGCCGTCAAACCGTCGTGCGCGATCTCACCGGAGAGTATTGCAACGCCTGTGGTGAAATGGTGCTAGGTGATGAGGCGGGCGATAAATATATGGCGGCTATTACGGCCTTTAACCGGGCCGTTAATGCGGAATCGGTCGATCCGAAATTTATCGCCAGGGTGCGTAAGCGTTTAAAACTCGACCAGCGGCAGGCAGCGGAGATATTTGGTGGGGGAGCCAACGCGTTTAGCCGCTATGAAACAGGCCGTGTCGTGCCGCCGAAACCCCTTGTTCTGCTTTTCAAAGCCCTGGATAAATACCCGGAACTGTTTGAAGAACTGAAGAAGGCCTAATCTTCCCCTCTCCTTGCGGGAGAGGGGAGAAATCATCATGCAAATATCGTCATCAAATACGCAATAAACAGTGCTAAATGGGCAGCCCCATTGAGGACATTTGTGCGTCCGGTCGAGAATGAAAGCTGACACAGCAGCAGCGACGCCAGCATCACAATCATCTCCGGCCCGCCTAAACCAAATACCAGGTCATTACCTGTCGCCCAGGCGATCAGCGTCACCACCGGCACGGTCAGCGAGATGGTAGCCAGCACCGAGCCAAAAAACAGATTCATCGCGCGCTGAACCTGATTATTCAGTACGGCGCGCAGTGCGCCAAGTCCTTCCGGGGAGAGGATCAGCAGGGCGACCAGGAAGCCGGTAAAGGCGACAGGGGCATTCAGTTCTGTCAGCAGCGTTTCCAGCGGATTGGCGTTCACTTTGGTCACGGCAATCACCGCCACCAGATGCACGACCAGCCAGGCGGCGTGCCAGATATTGCTGTGCGCCGATGGCTTCCCGTGATGGGGATCGTCGTCGTCCGCCTCATCTTCATGCTCGTAAACGAACAGGCTCTGGTGCGTTTTAGTCTGGATCAGTAAAAAGACGCCGTACATCGCGGCAGAAATCAGCGCCACCAGCAGCGCCTGCGCGGTGGAGAAATTCGCGTCCGGCAGTGCCATCGGGAACACCAGCACAATCACCGCCAGCGGGAAAAGGGCGATCAGATACTGTTTAATGCCGAACAGATTCATATACTGCGTGGCGAATTTTTGCCCGCCGAGCAGCAGTGAAAAGCCAACCAGCCCGCCGGTGACAATCATAATGATGGAATAGAGCGTGTCGCGCATCAGCGTGGGTGCGGCATCGCCGGTCGCCATCAGCGCGGAAATCAGACTGACCTCAAGGATCACCACCGAGAGGCTTAAAATCAACGAACCATACGGCTCGCCCAGACGGTGCGCCAGCACATCGGCGTGGCGCACAACGCTAAATGCGCTGCTTAAAATCCCCACCAGCGCCAGCAGGTTGATGCCGATCACCACTGGCAGTGACTGACTGCTTCCCCAGAGCAGTAAGACTGCCAGTGCTACCAGCGGAAAAATGAGGGTCGTCTCCTTGTGGCGGGTCTTAACCGCCTCGTGCGTTGTGGCCATGTTTAAACTCCATTTTGCAGGTGCGTGTTCAGTATAGTTAAAAAATCTCAGCCACTTAAAATAGCAGACACCGGTATTTATCGTGTCAATGTTTACTTAATTTTACGGCCATCGATGAGTTTTAAGGTAAACGCGTCATATCATGAAAACTCTTCATTAAAGTTCTTAAATAACAGATAAATAGCATTATGATAAATGCAGAATAGAGCGCGGCTGGCGAGCGCGGCGATTGTCGTCCACACTTACTATTCTGCCAAAAAGAGGAGCCAACCGATGCCTTATAAAGCCAGAACCGATTTACCTGACAATGTACAGAACGTGCTGCCCGCCCACGCGCAGGACATCTACAAAGAGGCGTTTAACAGCGCATGGGATCAGTACAAAGATAAAGACGACCGGAAAGGCGATGCCAGCCGGGAAGAGACGGCGCATAAAGTCGCCTGGGCCGCCGTCAAGCATGATTACGAAAAGGGCGACGACGATAAATGGCACAAAAAGAAATAACACGCTGAAACAGCAAAAAATTGTACATCTTTTCCCCGTCTGGCCGATAAAAAGCTAAGCGGGCCGCACCGATGTTGACTTGCAAGCGGCCCGCGAATTGCATATCGTCTTACGCTGTTGCTTTCTTATAAGGCAGCAGAAAGCCCTGGATGGCGTCAAAAAAGTAGTTGCAGGGAAGCGGGCAGTGGCGGAGGTGTACGATGTTAACGCGTGATTTTTTAATTAAAGCAGATTGTAAAACGGCCTTTGGCGATATCGAAGAATCGCTGTTGTGGTCAGCCGAACAGCGGTCAGCGTCCCTTGCGGCCACGCTTGCCTGTCGGCCCGATGACGGGGCGGTATGGATCTTTGGCTACGGGTCACTGATGTGGAACCCGGCGCTGGAATACAGCGAATCCTGCACCGGCACGCTGGTGGGCTGGCACCGGGCATTTTGCCTGCGTCTCACCGCTGGTCGCGGCAGCGCCTGCCAGCCGGGGCGTATGCTTGCACTGAAAGAGGGCGGGCGCACCACCGGCGTCGCCTATCGCATTCCTGATGAATCCCTCGAAGAAGAACTCTCGCTGCTCTGGAAGCGTGAAATGATCACCGGCTGCTATCTGCCGAGCTGGTGCAAACTGACCCTCGACGATGGCCGCACGATTAATGCGCTGGTGTTTATCATGGACCCGCGCCACGCGCTGTATGAGTCCGATACCCGCGCGCAGGTGATTGCCCCGTTGATCGCCGCCGCCAGCGGTCCGCTTGGCACTAACGCTCAGTATCTTTTTTCGCTGGAGCAGGAACTGATCAAACTCGGCATGCATGACGACTGCCTGGTCGATCTGGTGGGAAAAGTGCGGGGATTGTTAACCGGAGAAAAACCGGGCCCGGAAATGCAGCCCGGATTTGCCTGAGATCAGGCAGCCACAAAGCTGATGGAATGTTCCAGAGACTGACTGTGGCTGTCGATCAGCACATTCCAGGTGCCGCTGTAAGGCACCGTCAAATATGCGCGATCCCGGTTCTGGACGCTCAAAATATCGGTTTGCGTGTCCCGCGCGCGGCTTTTCGCGCTCATCAAATGAATATGACAATTTTCGGAACAGCGCACGACCACTGTATCCCCACCAAATAACGTCAAACTTGCTTTAACCAGCGCCATTTTTAACCCCGTCAAAAAATAATAACGCGCTCCCTGCGGAAATTCCCACGCGTGATGTTGTTCACAATTCACTCGTGGCATAACACCAAATGGGGAGGGCGGGGATGCTGATTTTGATCAAAAAATGGCGTAACGATTAAACAAAAGTGACAAAATTCGAAAAAAATGAAAAGCGGCGCGTGAAAGCATTAAAAACACGCACCGCGCTGCGATTAAATACGGAAATGTCCGGCAGTTTCAGCCAGCTCTGCCGCCTGCGACTGAAGCGCGTCAGCGGCAGCGGCAGACTGTACCACCAGTTCGGCGTTCTGCTGCACCATACGGTCGAGATCAATCACCGCGTGGTTAATCTCCTGAATCCCCTTCATCTGCTCGCTGGTCGCCACGGTAATCTCCCGCATGATCACCGACACGCTGTCGATGCTGGAGACGATATCGCCCATGCTTTCACCCGCCAGACGCACATAGCGCGAGCCGGTTGAGACGCTCTCAGTGGTCGATTCAATCAGCGTTTTGATCTCTTTCGCCGCCTGCGCGCTGCGGCTTGCCAGCGTACGCACTTCTCCGGCCACCACCGCAAAACCGCGACCCTGCTCACCGGCGCGCGCGGCTTCCACCGCGGCGTTCAGTGCCAGGATATTGGTCTGGAAGGCGATGCCGTCGATCACGCTGGTGATATCGCCAATTTTAGCCGACGCCTCTTCAATGGATTGCATGGTGGTGATCGCCTGTCTCACCACGCTGCCGCCGCGTGACGCCGCTTCCGAGGCCACGTGCGCCTGGGTATTCGCCTGGGCTGCGGAATCGGTAGACTGGCCCACCGAGGCGGTGATCTGTTCCACGGCGCTGGCGGTTTCACGCAGGCTGGATGCGGCCTGTTCGGTGCGCCCGGAGAGATCCTGGTTGCCCGCCGCAATTTCCTGCGCAGCGTATTTCACCGAGGTACTGGAATCGCGCAGTTTAACCATCACCACCGACAGCTTATCGCTGAAGGCGTTAAACGCATGGGCGATTTCGGCCACCTCGTCATTGCCGTTTTCCGGCAACCGCTGGGAGAGATCGTCCGTGCCATTGCTGATCGCGTGCATCGCATCACGAATGGTCATCAGGCGTTTGAGCAGGGTTGCGACCAGCCAGTGCATCACCGCGCCGCCAATCAGCACCAGCACAACCAGCGACAGCGCCGAGGCTTTAAGCTGAGCGATAAGCCCGGTAGTGGCATCATGGGTATCCAGCGCCACCACCAGCAGCCAGTTTGTGCCGCTGATTTTTTTCGCCAGCAACTCTTTGGTGGCACCCATGTAGGTCCCTTCAACCACATTGCCCGCCTGCAAGCCGGCAAACGACGTCTCAGCAATCGCCTCAGAGAAAGGCTTGAGGGTGAGTTTTTCGTTGCTGGCGGCGATCACCGTACCGTCGCTGTCCAGCAGCAGGCCGCTACTGGCGGGCGTTGGCTGAATGCCGCGCACGTTGGCAACCACGCTGTCCATGGTCACATCGCCCGCGACCACGGCGGTCAGGGTGCCGTTCTCTTTAACCGGTACGGCGAAGGTCACCACCAGTTTGCCGGTTCCGGCATCGACATACGGCGCGGTTACTACCGGCGCATCGGCTTTCAGTACCTGCTGATACCACGGGCGGACAGTCGGATCGTAATCCGCAGGCACCCCGGTCGGATCGGAGAATTTCGCCGTCTTGCTGGCATAGCCCACATACACATTGGTGAAACCGCCTGCGTGTGCGATTTGCGTAAAGACCGGAACCGGATCGTCAGTCAGCGCCACGCTTTGCAGCGAGGTCACCATCATCATCTTGCTGTTCACCCAGTCGGCAATCGCCACACCGTGGCTGTTACTGGTGCTGGTTAAAATATCCTGGCGGTTTTTCTGATTATCCTGGCGTGCGACCTGGTAGTTGATCACGGTGTTAAGAAGTAAAGCGACGGCAAGGCAGCCGGCTGTCGCCACAATAATGCGAGCGCGAATGGATCTGAACATGATGTTGTACCTGCTGTGTTGTTATGAAACAGCTATCGGCAACACAGCAGGCAAACTTGATGGTTTAACAACTGCTATAAGAAAAATATATTAACAGCGAGAAATTATTAGAAAGTGAGCACTTTGTCCGCCGCCAGCGTCCACTGCGCCAGCTCTACCAGCGTACCGATCGCCACACCGTCGATCAGCGGCAGATCGGTGATGCCACGGCCATCGGTGCAGGTTTTGCACAGTTTAACCGGAACATCCTGAGCGGTGAGGATCTCCAGCATCTGCTGAATGTTATAGCCCTCGGCGGGTTTCTGCCCACGCAGTCCGGCGGTGACCGCATCGGACATTAAAAACAGACGCAGGGTGATGGACGGGTCCTGTTCACGCAGGGCAATGGCCAGACGCAGGCTGTTAAACAGGGATTCACTGCCGTATGCCGCCCCGTTGGCGACGATCACGATTTGCATTCTTCACTCCTTCGACAAGGCATGATTATTGCTTTGTTCACCCAGGATTTTAACCGGGAGAACAAGCATGACCACAAATGCTGGCGGCAGTAACAGCGCCATCGACTGGTTTCGTTACGCGCGCCAGATCCAGAAACAACAACTCCGCCAGTTAGCGCAGTCGGGTGAGCTGGCAAGCAGGATCTGCCATCTGGTGCACATGCTACAGTGCGAACGCGGCGCTTCCAACATCTGGCTCTGTTCAGAAGGGCGATTATATGACGCGGAGTGTCGTGCCAGCCGGGCGCTGGTGGATGAACACATTGCCGCGTTTTTATCGCTGCTTGATAAGGAACGGCTGACCAGCAGCGCCCTGTGCCAGCGCATCGCGGCGGCGCTCCGGGATCTGGAGCTACTGCCCGCGCTCCGGGAGGACGTGCGGGAAAAACGCCTCGATGCCGCCGCTGTCATGGAACAGTTCAGCCAGACCATCCGGCACCTGTTAAGCATCGTGCCGCAGCTTAACGACAACATCGACGACCCGCGCATCGTGCGCCACGTTGTCGCGCTCTACAGCGTGATGCAGGGTAAAGAGCTGGTAGGGCAGGAGCGGGCGACGGGCGCGCTGGGCTTTACCCTGGGGCATTTCAGTGACGCCCTGCGTCAGCGGCTGGTGGATCGCATCGACGGCCAGCAACCCTGTTTTGATACCTTTCTTTCCCTCGCAGGCGAGGAGATGGCGCAGGTTTTTCATACCCGCTGCGGGGCGACGCTTGAAATCGAGCAACTGCGACGGCTGGCCTGCACCCGGCAGCCGCCTGCGGATCGCGGCGAAAGCGCATTGCACTGGTTTGTGCTGCACACCCAGCGGCTCGAACACCTCCGCGCGCTGGAGGAGGCGTTAATCGAGGCCCTGATGCGCGCGGTGGAGGCGTTACTGGCTGATGATAATGACCCTGCCACCTGGCAGGAACCCGCAGAGGACGCGCTGGCGCTGCGCCCCGACAACCCGCTGTTACCGCTGGTCCGCCAGCAGGCGCGCGAACTGGAACAACTCACCGCACAACTGGCGTCGCTGAAGACCACCCTGGAGGAGCGCAAGGTGATCGACCACGCCAAAAGCGTGCTGATGAATCATCAGAATATGAGCGAAGAGCAGGCCTGGCAGTGCCTGCGCAAAATGGCGATGGACAAAAATCAGCGCATGGTGGAGATCGCCCAGGCGCTGCTGACGGTGAAAAATCTCTGGCAGTAACCCCTAGGGAGTAGTTGCACGGTTTATGGGCATTTGCTGCACATGGGCAGTGCGTACCCCTCACCCCGGCCCTCTCCCCTGGGGAGAGGGAGAAGGGCGGGTTCGTGCGCGTTCTGTCCCCTCTCCCACGGGGAGAGAGCAGTTCGCGGACTGGTTTTCCCCCTCTCCCTAAGGGAGAGGGCCGGGGTGAGGGGAAATCCCCCAAACCTGGCACTCCCCTTGCATTACCTCAACACAACATAGCGAGTCCGCACGCCAATGGCGGTGTGTGAACTCAAAGGATAAAGGCGTCCTGCGGTGCGAAAGCACTGCCGGGCGCTTTTTTTTATTCAGGAGTGGTGATGGCTGACTCAAACGTATCTTTAACCCGCCGACGCTTATTACAGGCCACTGCCGTGATGGGCGGGGCGATGCTGCTGCCGGGCGTGATGCAGGCGGCGTGGGCGGCGGGCTCCGACAAACCAGAGCTTTCCACCGTGCGCGTCGGTTTTATTCCACTCACCGACTGTGCGCCGCTGGTGATCGCCGCCCTCAAGGGCTTCGATAAAAAGCACGGCATCACCCTTGTGCCGACCAAAGAGGCGAGCTGGGCGGCGGTGCGCGACAAACTCACCTCCGGTGAACTCGACGCCGCACACGTGCTGTATGGCCTGCTCTACGGGCTGGAAATGGGCATCGGCCCCAAACCGCAGGCGATGGCGAATCTGATGACGCTCAATCAGAACGGCCAGGCGATCACCCTTGCCGCGGAACTCCAGGAGAAGGGCATCCGTGACGCAGCCGATCTGCAAAAACTGATCGCCGCAAGCGCCCCAGGCAGCTACACCTTCGCCCACACGTTCCCCACCGGCACCCACGCCATGTGGCTCTATTACTGGCTGGCGAGCGCGGGCATCAACCCGTTTGACGATATCCGCACCGTGGTGGTGCCGCCGCCGCAGATGGTGATGAACATGCGCATCGGCAATATGGTCGGCTTCTGCGTCGGTGAGCCGTGGAACACCCGCGCTATTAACGACCGCATCGGTTTTACCGCCGCCACCTCTCAGCAGATCTGGCCCGATCACCCGGAAAAAATCCTCGGCACCCGCCGGGCGTGGGTGGAACAGAACCCGCATACCGCCAGGGCGCTGGTCGCGGCGGTGCTGGAAGCCAGCCGCTGGATCGACGCCTCCCCTGAAAACAGGCGCGAAACCGCGCAGATCCTCGCCCGTCGCGCCTGGCTTAACACCAAAGAGCAGTACCTCACCGGACGGATGCTCGGCGAGTACGACAACGGCGCGGGCAAACGCTGGCAGGACGCCCATGCCATCCGTTTCTTCAACGAGGGTCAGGTGAACTATCCGTGGCACTCCGACGGCATGTGGTTTTTAACCCAGTTCCGCCGCTGGGGATTGCTGAAAACCGCGCCCGATTACGCCGCTGTTGCCGCGCGCATTAACCGCACCGATGTCTTTCGCGATGCCGCAACCCAGGTCGGCAATATTTCGCTGCCGACCGACACGCTTCGCACCAGCACCTTAATGGACGGTTCCGTCTGGACGGGACGCGATCCGGAAAGCTACGCCAGCAGTTTCGCCATTCAACGCAAAGGGGCATGACATGACGCTCGCACAGAAAAAACCATCAATTCAGACCGAAACGCCGCAGGGCGAAGTGATTGTGCTGCCGCCGGTGCAGGTTCGCCGCCGCACGCCGCGCATGACCCGCCAGATCCACGCGATCGTGCAGCGGGTGATCCCGGCATTGCTGGGACTCGGCCTGCTGGTTGTCGCCTGGCAACTGGCGGCGATCAACAGCAAAGGCTTCCCGACGCCGCTCTCGACGCTGGATTCCGCCCTGACCCTGTTTGCCGATCCCTTTTATAACGATGGCCCGAACGATATGGGCATCGGCTGGAACGTGCTGGCGTCATTACAGCGCGTGGCGATTGGCTTCGGCCTCGCGGCGCTGGTCGGCATTCCGCTCGGCTTTTTAATTGGCCGCTTTGTCTTTTTCTCGCGCATGTTCACGCCGCTGATTGCGCTGCTGCGCCCGGTCAGCCCGCTGGCATGGCTGCCGATTGGCCTGCTGCTGTTTCAGAAGGCGGAACCCGCCTCAAGCTGGACCATCTTTATCTGCTCCATCTGGCCAATGGTGATCAACACCGCCGAAGGGGTGAAGCGCATCCCGGAAGATTACTTAAACGTCGCCCGCGTGCTGCAACTCTCCGAATGGACGGTGATGCGCCGCATTCTGTTCCCGGCGGTGCTGCCCGCGGTGCTCACCGGGGTGCGCCTGTCGATTGGCATTGCGTGGCTGGTGATCGTCGCGGCGGAAATGCTCACCGGCGGCGTGGGGATTGGCTTCTGGATCTGGAACGAGTGGAACAACCTCAACGTTGAAAACATTCTCATCGCCATCGTCATTATCGGCGTCGTCGGCCTGCTGCTGGAGCAGGGCCTGATGCTCATCGCCCGCCGCTTTAGCTGGCAGGATAAATAAGGAAAAGCTCATGAAACCGATTATTCAGGTCCAGGCCGTCAGTCAGCGTTTTTCCACCGCCAGCGGGGAGTTTCTCGCCCTGCAAAACGTCTCCTTTGATATCCACGAAGGGGAAACGGTGAGCCTTATCGGGCACTCCGGCTGCGGTAAATCGACTCTCTTAAACTTAATCGCCGGGATCACGCTGCCGACCGAAGGCGGTCTGCTGTGCGACAACCGCGAAATCGCCGGCCCCGGCCCGGAGCGGGCGGTGGTGTTTCAGAACCATTCGCTGCTGCCGTGGCTGACCTGCTTTGACAACGTGGCGCTGGCGGTGGATCAGGTCTTTCGCCGCACCATGAGTAAAGCCGAGCGCAAAGAGTGGATCGAACACAACCTTGACCGCGTGCAGATGGGCCACGCGATGCACAAACGCCCCGGTGAGATCTCCGGCGGCATGAAACAGCGCATCGGCATCGCCCGCGCGCTGGCGATGAAGCCGAAAGTCCTGCTGATGGACGAGCCTTTCGGCGCGCTCGATGCGCTCACCCGCGCCCATTTGCAGGACACGGTGATGCACATTCAGCAGGCACTGAACACCACCATTGTGCTGATCACCCATGACGTTGACGAGGCGGTGCTGCTCTCGGATCGGGTGATGATGATGACCAACGGCCCGGCGGCGACGGTGGGCGAAGTGCTGGCGGTCAATCTGCCGCGCCCGCGCAACCGCGTTCAGCTGGCGGAAGACAGTCGCTATCACCATCTGCGCCAGCAGATCCTGCATTTCCTCTATGAAAAGCAGCCGAAAGCGGCGTAAGGGGCGACCATGACGCGGCGACTGATCGTTATCGGCAACGGCATGGCGGCGACCCGGCTGGCACAGACTTTGAGCAGCCGGAGCCGGGGGCATTTTGCCATCACCCTGATCGGCGACGAGCCGTGTGCGGCCTATAACCGCATTCAGCTTTCGCCGGTATTAAGCGGGGAAAAATCCTTTGCCGGGACCCAACTGGTGGACGATGAGTGGTATCAGGCGCAGGGCATCACCGTGCGCAGCGGCGAGCGGGTGCTGGCGGTGGATGCGCAGGCCCGTACGCTGCAAAGCGATAACGCCACGCTGGTCTGGGATGAACTGGTGTTCGCCACCGGATCGCTGCCGTTTATCCCGCCAATCCCCGGTCACGATCTGCCGCACGTATTTGCCTTTCGCACGGTTGCCGACGTCAACGCCATGCTGGCGCTGAACGGTGCGGTGGTGGTGCTCGGCGGCGGGGTGCTGGGCGTGGAAGCCGCCGCCGCGTTTGCCCGCCGGGGTGACAACGTCACGCTGGTACACCGGGCAGATCGGTTGATGGAACAACAGCTCGACCATAAGGCCAGCGATCTGCTGGTGGCGCACTTAACCGCCCGCGGCATTCACTGCGAACTCGACAGCGGCATCACCCGGATCACGCCACAGAGCGTGACGCTGAGTGACGGACGCACAATCCCGGCGTCGCGCGTGGTCATCGCCACCGGCGTCAAACCCAACATCGCGCTGGCGCAGGCGAGCGGCGTACCGTGCCAGCGCGGAATCCTGGTCGATCGTCAGTTGCGCACCGCCATCCCCGGCATCAGCGCCATCGGCGAGTGCTGCGAAATCGACGGACAGACGTGGGGGCTGGTCGCGCCCTGTCTGCAACAGGCCGACATGCTGGCCTCACGGCTGTGCGATGCGCCGACTGATGATTTTCACTGGCAGGAGAGCGGCACTCGTCTGAAGGTGACCGGCATCGATCTGTTCAGCTCCGGGCGCGTCAGTGCCGAATCCGGCGACGACACATGGCACACGTGGGACCCGCTGGCCGGGCATTACCGCCGCCTGCTGGTGCGCGACGGAAAACTGGCGGGCGTGCTGCTGATGGGCGACTGCCAGAGCGCGGGCGCGCTGACCGGCCTGCTTGCCACCTCCCAACCCGCCAGTCCCGACTGGCTATTCGACCGTTTCACAACCCAGCCCCAGGCTGAAGGACAACAGACAATGACAAAACCTACGCTGGTAGTGGCAGGACACGGCATGGTCGGCCACCATTTTTTAGAGCAGTGTGTCAGCCGGGGTCTGCACCTGGCGTATCAGATTGTGGTGCTGTGCGAGGAGCGCTACGCCGCCTACGATCGCGTGCACTTATCCGAATATTTCTCCGGGCGCAGCGCCGAATCGCTCTCCATGGTCGAAGAGGATTTCTTTGCACGCCACAACATCGAACTGCGGCTTTCCTGCCGGGTGGCGGAGATTGACCGTGACAGCCGCGTGGTGCGCGACAGCGCCGGGCATGAGACCCATTTCGACAAGCTGATCCTGGCGACCGGCTCGTACCCCTTTGTGCCGCCGGTGCCGGGGCACGATCTGCCCGGCTGTTTTGTCTACCGCACCCTCGACGATCTGGACCGCATTCGCG
The DNA here is from genome assembly GCF_900116015.1 of Enterobacter sp. kpr-6. Lineage (GTDB taxonomy): Bacteria > Pseudomonadota > Gammaproteobacteria > Enterobacterales > Enterobacteriaceae > Enterobacter_D. Next base: position 351,387 of record NZ_FOYH01000003.1, on the reverse strand, counting down.
CCCATGCCACCACCGCGACGCGCGGGGTGGTGATCGGCGGCGGCCTGTTGGGGCTTGAGGCGGCGAACGCGCTGAAACAGCTTGGACTCGACACCCACGTGGTGGAATTTGCCCCCAGCCTGATGGCGGTACAGCTTGATGAAGGCGGCGCGGCGATGCTGCGGAAAAAAATCACCGCCCTCGGCGTCGGCGTGCACACGTCAAAATCCACCACCGCGATTGTGGAAACGGACAGCGGCCTGGCGCTGAACTTTGCCGACGGCGGGTGTCTTGAAACCGATATGGTGGTCTTCTCGGCAGGCATTCGCCCACAGGATGCGCTGGCACGCAGCTGCGGACTGACGCTCGGCGAGCGCGGCGGCGTGTGCATTGACGATCGCTGCCAGACCAGCGACGCGGATATTTTCGCTATCGGCGAATGCGCCCTGTGGGATAACAAAATCTTTGGCCTGGTCGCGCCGGGCTACCAGATGGCGCGCGTGGTGGCAGCGGGACTGGCGGGCGAGATCGCGCAGTTCAGCGGCGCAGACATGAGCACCAAACTCAAGCTGCTCGGCGTCGATGTGGCGTCGTTTGGCGATGCCCACGGACGCACGCCGGACGCCCAGAGCTACCAGTGGACGGACGGGCCAAACCAGACCTATAAAAAAATCGTCGTCAGCCACGACGGGAAAAAACTGCTCGGCGGCGTGCTGGTGGGCGATGCCAGCGAATACACCACGCTGTTGCAGATGATGCTTAACGACATGGCGCTGCCAGCCCAGCCGGAAAGCCTGATCCTGCCGACGCTGGCGGGCGCACCCGCCAAAGGCCTCGGCGTGGCGGCGCTGCCGGACAGCGCGCAGATCTGCTCGTGTCACAACGTCAGCAAAGCGGATATCTGCAACGCGGTAAGTGCAGGCGCGGGCGACATGGGCGCGATCAAAAGCTGCACCAAAGCGGCGACCGGCTGCGGCGGCTGTAGCGCGCTGGTCAAACAGGTGATGGAGTTCCAGCTTGCCGCCCAGGGCGTCGAGGTCAAAAAAGACATCTGCGAACACTTCCCGTACTCGCGCCAGGAGATCTACCACCTGGTGCGCGTCAACCACATTCACACCTTTGACCAGCTGATTTCGCGCTACGGTCGCGGCCACGGCTGTGAGATCTGCAAACCGCTGGTGGGCTCGGTGCTGGCGTCGTGCTGGAACGACTATCTGCGTAAGCCCGCGCACATGCCGCTTCAGGATACTAACGACCGCTTTTTCGCCAACATTCAGAAAGACGGCACCTATTCGGTGGTGCCGCGAATGCCCGCCGGGGAAGTCACGGCGGACGGCCTGATCGCCATCGGGCAGATCGCCAAACGCTATCAGCTTTACAGCAAAGTGACCGGCGGGCAGCGCATCGATCTGTTCGGCGCGCACCTTGACGATCTGCCCGCCATCTGGCGCGAACTGGCGGGGGCCGGATTTGAAACCGGCCACGCCTACGGCAAATCGCTGCGCACGGTGAAATCCTGCGTGGGCTCCACATGGTGCCGTTACGGGGTGCTGGATTCCACCGGGCTGGCGGTGACGCTGGAGCACCGCTACAAAGGGCTGCGCGCGCCGCACAAAATCAAAATGGCAGTGTCCGGCTGCACCCGCGAATGCGCCGAAGCCCAGAGTAAAGACATCGGGGTTATCGCCACTGAAAACGGCTGGAATTTGTACGTCTGCGGCAACGGCGGCATGAAGCCGCGCCACGCGGATCTCTTTGCCAGCGATCTCGACGAAGCCACGCTCCTGCGCACGGTCGATCGGCTGCTGATGTTCTACATCCGTACCGCCGACCGCCTGCAACGCACCAGCGTCTGGATGGATAACCTCGAAGGCGGGCTCGATTACCTGCGCGACGTGATCCTCAACGATTCACTGGGGATTGGCGCGGAACTGGAGCTGGAAATGGCGCGGATCATCGACACATATCAATGCGAGTGGCAGACCACGCTTAACGATCCGCAGCAACTGGCACAGTTTAAAACCTTTGTTAACAGCGATGCGCCGGACGAAGCCGTGCAGCGCCAGATGCTGCGCGGGCAGCCGCAGCTTACCCGTCCGGTTCTTGTGGACGCGCCGCCTTCCGCTAAGCCCTGGCAGGCGATTTGTGCCATTGATGAGATCCCGGAGCAGGCGGGAATTGGCGCACGCATCGGCGAGCGGCAGATCGCGCTGTTCCGCTTCGGGCAAACCATTTATGCGCTGGATAATCTCGAACCGGGCAGCGAGGCTAACGTGCTGTCGCGCGGTCTGCTGGGGGATGCGGGCGGCGAGCCGATTGTCATTTCACCGCTGTATAAACACCGTATCCGTCTGCGCGATGGTCGCCAGTCCGATAACGGTGAACCGCTGGTGCGCGCGTGGCCGGTGAAAATCGAAGGCGGAAAAGTGTGGGTCGGCAACCAGGCGCTATTGATGCGTGCGGTGGCCTCATGAACGAAACCCGCACTACCTGCCCCTACTGTGGCGTCGGCTGCGGAGTGATCGCCCGCGTGGAGCAGGGCGCGGTCAGCGTGCGCGGCGACGAATCACATCCGGCGAATTTTGGGCGGCTGTGCGTGAAAGGCGCGGCGCTGGGGGACACCACGGGGCTGGCGGGCCGCCTGTTGCATCCGGTGCTCGACGGCGAACGCGCAGGCTGGGACGACGCCCTGAACGCCGCCGGGGATCGCCTGCGGGCGATCATTGAAGAATTTGGCCCGCAGGCGGTGGCTTTTTACGCCTCCGGGCAGTTGCTGACTGAGGATTACTACGCCGCCAACAAACTGATGAAGGGCTTTATCGGCGCGGGCAATATCGACACCAACTCCCGGCTCTGTATGTCCTCGGCAGTGACGGGTTACAAACGCGCGTTCGGCGCAGACGTGGTGCCGTGCAGCTATCAGGATGTGGAAAGCAGCGATCTGGTGGTGCTGGTGGGATCGAATGCGGCCTGGGCGCATCCGGTGCTTTATCAGCGTCTCGCCCAGGCTAAGCGCGAACGGCCTGAGATGAAAATCGTGGTCATCGATCCGCGTAAAACCGCCACCTGCGACATTGCGGATCTGCATCTGCCGCTCGCTCCGGGCAGCGATGCCGGGCTGTTTGTTGGCCTGCTAAACGCGATTATGGCCCACGGCGGTGACGCATCCGCCTTTGATGAGGCTGACGCTGCCTGCACCATTGCCGCGGCATGGAGCGTGGATCGGGTGGCGCAATTTTGCGATCTTCCCGTGGCAGCGGTGACGGCCTTTTTTGAGGCCTTTATTCACGCGCCGCGCGCCGTCACGCTCTACACCATGGGCATTAACCAGTCGTCGAGCGGTAGCGACAAATGCAACGCCATCATTAACGTGCATTTAGCCAGCGGCAAATTTAACCGCGCGGGCTGCGGGCCGTTTTCGCTGACCGGTCAGCCAAATGCCATGGGCGGGCGCGAAGTGGGCGGGCTGGCGACGCAACTGGCGGCGCATATGAATTTTGTCCCGCAGGATCTGGCCCGCCTGGCGCGGTTCTGGGGAACCGAGCGGCTGGCGCAAACGCCGGGGCTGATGGCGGTGGACCTGTTTGACGCCATCGGGCGCGGCGAGGTGAAAGCGGTGTGGATCATGGGCACCAACCCGGCGGTGTCGCTGCCCGACAGCCACGCCGTCTGCCAGGCGCTGGCGCGCTGCCCGCTGGTGATTGTCTCCGACGTGGTCGCGCAAACGGACACCAGCCGCTACGCGCATATTCAGTTTCCGGCCCAGGCGTGGGGCGAGAAAAACGGCACCGTGACCAACTCCGAGCGGCGCATCTCCCGCCAGCGCGCGTTTCTGCCCGCGCCTGGTGAGGCAAAGCCTGACTGGTGGATTGTGGCGCAGGTGGCGCAGCGGCTCGGCTACGGGCAGGCGTTTGCCTGGCAACATGCTCACGACGTTTTCAGCGAGCATGCCGCGCTGTCAGGCTTTGAGAATCACGGCAGCCGGGCGTTTGATATCAGCGACCTGGCAAATCTCAGCCTTAACGACTGGGATAAACTGGAGCCAGTGCAGTGGCAGCCCGCAGGGGAACTTGCGCGCGGCTGGCGCGAAAACGGGCGGCTGCGGATGGTGGCGGTAACGCCGCAGCCTGCGCGTGCACAGCCCGACGCGCTTTATCCTTTGATCTTAAACAGCGGGCGCATCCGCGATCAGTGGCACACCATGACCCGCACCGGCACGGTGGCAAAACTGATGCAGCATATTGCTGAACCGACAGTGGACATCGCCCCGGTGGACGCCGCGCGTCTGGCGATCCGCCACGGAGAGTTAACCCGCATCAGTTCACCGCGCGGGGTGATGGTGGCGCGGGCGGTGGTCAGCGAGCGGCAGCGGGAGGGATCGCTTTTCGCCCCGATGCACTGGAACGGGGTTTTTGCGCGCCAGGGGAAAATCAACGCGCTGGTCGCGCCGATCTGCTGCCCGGATTCCGGTCAGCCGGAGAGTAAACAGACGGCGGTGCGCCTCAGCGCCTGGCATCCGACGTGGCAGGGGGAACTCTTTTTCCGTGACAACGTCACGCTGCCGCCAGAAATTCACTGGCTGCGCAAGGCGGGCGCGGTGAACCATTTCACGCTGGCGGGAGAGACGTTGTTGCAGGCGTGGCTGATGGCGTGGTGTCAGCAACATCACTGGCAGGTGCAGATAGCCCGGGGCGCAGAAAACCTGAATGTACTTGCCTGGCAGGAGGGCAAACTGATGCTCGCCTTCTGGAGTGCGAAGCGTTTACCGGAGATAGACAGCGCATGGGTTGACGCGGCGTTCGTCCGGGCACCGGAAACGCCGTTTGCCCGTCACGCGCTGTTAAGTGGTATGCCTGCGGGCGAGCAAAAAGCGCCGGGGCGCACGGTATGTAGCTGCTTTAGCGTCGGGGAATACGCCATTAACGCGGCCATTGCCAGCGGTTGCGACAGCGCCGCCGCCCTGGGTAAGGCGCTGCGCTGCGGCACTAACTGTGGCTCGTGCATCCCGGAACTTAATGCGCTGCTGGCGAAGGCGTTACTGCCCGAAGCGGCCGATTAATCCGGCGGCGGCGAGCGCTTTGCCTTTCAGTTTCGCCATAAGCTCATCGCGGGTCAGCCCCTCGGGTAAATCCGGGGCGACATCGGTGGCGATAAGCGTAAAGACATAATGGTGCGCGCCGCTGCCGGGTGGTGGGCAGGGGCCGTACCAGGCGGTGGTGCCGGGGGTATTTTTACCGCCGGTGAAGTTTTTCCCGTCGCGCAGATCGTTTGCGGCAATCCCGGTGGCGGACGGCGAAATGTTATAGGCCACCAGATGCGTCACCCCCAGGCCTTTTGCGCCTTCAGGATCGTGCATAATCAGGACAAAACTTTTGGTATTTACCGGGGGATTACTCCAGATCAGCGCCGGAGAGGTATTTTCACCGGTGCAGTTGGGGTTATTTTTCGCGTTTCCGGCGAATTTCTTTTCCATCAGCGCATTGTCGGCAAAAGCCGGGGATTGCAGCATAAAGAGTTCGCTGGCGCTGACTGATGCGCCATAAAACATCAGTGAACTCCATAAAGCCCATTTCAGCGTTTTGTTCATCAGGCCGTCTCATTGCGGGGGGATACAGTAACTGTAGTTGCGGCGAAGCGGGAAGGGTTAAGGATTTTCCTGGAATTAGGCCTCAGGGCTGAATATAGGGCTGAAAATCGTTAGGATGACCCTTTGCCACCGCTCAACAATTCAGGCAGGTGAGACGTCGCCAACGATATTGATGCGTAACGCACTCCGTTTTTTACATCCTTTCTCGTTACTCTTGCTGCTGGCAGGAGGCGTTCACGGTGCCCCGCAAAGCTTCATGCAGCAGGCGCAAAACCCCTTTGATAATGATGCCGACGGCCTGCCCGATCTGGGACTCGCGCCAGTGGGCAACAGCGGCGAAAAGCATCTGGCGGAAATGGCGAAAGCCTTCGGTGAGGCCAGCCAGACCGACAACGGCCTGAGCGCCGGGCAGCAGGCGCGGGCGTTTGCGCTCGGCAAGATCCGCGATGCGGTCAGCGGCGAGGTGAACGAGCAGGTGGAGTCCTGGCTTTCACCCTGGGGTAACGCCAGCATTAATCTTCAGGCTAATGATGAGGGGCAGTTAACCGGCAGCGAAGGGCGCTGGTTTGTGCCCTTGCAGGACAATAATCGCTATTTAAGCTGGACCCAGTTGGGTCTCACTCAGCAGGATGACGGGCTGGTGAGTAACGCCGGTATCGGCCAGCGCTGGATGACCGGCGACTGGCTGCTCGGCTATAACACCTTCTGGGACAATCAGCTTGAGAGCCATTTGCAGCGTGCCGGGCTGGGTGCCGAGGCGTGGGGTGAATATCTGCGGCTCTCCGCTAACTACTATCAGCCGCTTTCCGGCTGGAACGACGAGGGCGCAACGCTGCAACAGCGGATGGCGCGGGGCTACGATATTACCGCCCAGGCGCGGCTGCCGTTTTATCAGCACATCAATACCAGCGTCAGCGTGGAGCAATATTTCGGTGAGCGGGTGGACCTGTTCGACTCCGGCACCGGCTACCACAATCCGATGGCGGTCAGCGTCGGATTAAATTACACCCCGGTGCCGCTGGTGACCGTTACCGCGCAGCACCGTCAGGGGGAGAGCGGCGAAAGCCAGAACGATCTGGGGCTGAAGCTCAATTATCGTTTTGGCGTGCCGCTGAAAAAACAGCTCGCGGCCAGCGAAGTGGCGCAGGTCAGTTCGCTGCGCGGCAGCCGCTACGACAGCCCGACGCGCAATAATCTTCCGGTTGTCGAGTACCGCCAGCGTAAAACCCTGTCCGTGTTCCTCGCCACGCCGCCCTGGGATCTCAAACCGGGTGAAACCGTGGCGCTGAAATTACAGGTGAAAAGTACCCACGGCGTGCGTGAGCTGGTGTGGCAGGGGGATACCCAGGCGCTGAGTCTGACGCCGCCGGTGAACGGGCAGGACCCGGATGGCTGGAGCATTATCATGCCTGCGTGGGATGCCAGCCCGGGGGCTACCAACACATGGCACTTGTCGGTAACGGTGGAAGATCAGAAGGGGCAGCGCGTCTCATCCAATGAGATCACGCTGGTGCTGGCAGAGCCGCTGCAAAATGTGCCGCAGGGCGATCCGAACTGGGATCTTCTGCCTGGCGGTTAATCAGAAAATACGTTCCTGATGCACCCAGACCGCCGCTTCGACGCGCGATTTGAGCTTCATCTTTTTCAGCATGTGCTTCACGTGGACTTTCACCGTGCTTTCGGTGATATCCAGGCGACGGGCGATCATTTTGTTCGGCAGGCCCTGGGCGATCAGTTTCAGAATATCGCGCTCGCGCGGGGTAAGCTGAGTGACGTCGCGGTCTGAACTGGCACGGTTGGCGCGCAGGCTGGCGGCGAGCACCGGGGTCAGCGCTTCGCTGAGCACCATTTCTCCGGCGGCAGCCTGTTGCAGGGCTTTGAGCAGATCTTCCGGTTCCATATCTTTCAACAGATAGCCGTCCGCGCCGCGTTTAAGGGCGGTCACCACGTCCTCTTCATGATTCGACACGCTGAACACCACGATGCGCCCGGAAAGCGTTTTTTCCCGCAGCTTGTCCAGCGTTTCCAGGCCGTTCATGCCGGGCATATTGAGATCCAGCAAAATCAAATCGGGATCGAGTGACTCCGCAAGGGTGATCCCCTGCTCGCCGTTGCTGGCTTCACCGACAACGGCAATGTCGGCTGCCATGCTGATAAGCTGTTTAACGCCGGTGCGCAGCATCGGATGATCGTCAATCAGTAAGATAGTGGCCGGTTCCTGATTATTCATGGTTATCTCCTTGTACAGAGGAAAGCAGCTTTTCGGGTATAAAGGTGACTACCACTTCGGTGCCGGCAGGCTCGCGCCGCCGCACCTGACAATCACCGCGCAGGCTGTGGGCGCGGTCTCGCATGATAATCAAGCCATAATGATTTAAACGCTCGGCATTTTCCGGTACGCCGCAGCCGTTATCGGTCACGCACAGTTTAACCTGCGGCCCCTGCTGGCTGACCGTTACTGTAACCTCGCTGGCACCGGAGTGCTTTAACGCATTACTGAGCGCTTCGCGGGCGATCTGTAACAGGTGGATTGCCTGGTGCGACGGTACATGGCGGGGCGGGAGCTGGTAATCCAGCTTCACCGGGAAGCCAAAATGGGCGCTGTACTCAAGGCAACTGGCTTCCAGCGCGGGGCGCAGGCCAGGTTCGTTCAATTGTAAGCGGAATGTCGTTAATAATTCACGCAATTGCGCCCACGAGGTGTTCAGTTCATTGCGGATCTGCCCCAGAAGTTGCTGACTGGCGGCAGGCAGGCTGTCGCCCTGCATTTGCAGACAGCTTATCTGCATCTTCATACAGGAGAGGGACTGGGCGATAGAATCGTGCAGTTCGCGGGCGATGGTGGCGCGCTCCTCCATGACCATCAACTGCTGCTGGCGTTCCTGCTGGCGATCGAGCGCGAGGGTCGCGGTCAGTTGCTCAACCAGCGTATCCACAAGCTGCTGCTGATCGTGGCTGAGATGGCGACCGGAGGGCAGTTTGGCGAGCAATAAGCCGTACTGGGTATGGGTATCTGCCAGCCGCCATTTCAGGGTGGTGCCGCCAGGCGCGCTCTCAACAGCGCCCCGTGGACAAAGATGGCAGCCAATCTCATCGCAACTGATGTCCGACTGACAGGTGAATTCCTGATGGTTGGCTTCATCTTCCATGTCATAAATACGCAGTTCAATATCGTGAAGCAGCGTCAGATTTTGCAGACCGTTCAGCACAGGCGAGAGGCGCTCACACATTGGGAACTGTGAATGCAGACGGCGATTGGCCTGCCAGAGAAACGAGAGAATTTGATTTTTTTGCTCAAGCCCGGCGGTTTTTTCCTGTACCCGCTGCTCAAGAATGGCATAGCTTCCGGCCAGTTCTGCCGACATGTTGTTAAGCGCCATGCCGAGGGTCGCCATCTCATTACGGCCACTTATGTGCGCCCGCTGGGTGAAATCCCGGTGGCTGACCGCCCGCGCCATACCCAGCAGTTGCCGCCACGGATAGAGCAGCCGCGCGCGCAGCCAGATCACCGTAAACAGCAACAGTAATCCCATAAATACCGCCATCGCGTGCTGCATGTAGACCACGCGCTCAATGCGCTGCTCGGTGCTGTGATCGAAGGCGCTGACCAGCCGATCGATGCGGTTAACAAAGGCGGTGATTTCACCCGATACATCCTGCGGGTTGCGGGCATTTTTTAAAGCCGGTTCGACGTCGCTGTGCCAGTAATTTTGCAGCGCGAGAAGCTGTGCCTGTTGATCGTCATGCTGCGCGGCGAGGGCCAGTTCGGGGCTGAAGGCGGTTTTTGTCATTTCGTCGAGCAGCGGGCGGTCCTGCTCATCAAGGGGGATCGCTGCTAACAAGCGAAAACTCTGCATTCGCAAAGAGCCCGCTTTGTTGATCGCGTGCGCGCTGCCCTGAACGCCCTGTACCAGCCAGCCCGAAATCGCCATGCCCGTAATGCCAATCGCGGTCGAGAGCAGAACGATCAGCACCAGTTGGTTAACAAGGGTAAGCGGTGAGAAAAGGCGTTTTAGCATTGACGGCATGGCTCCAGGCCCGGTCACGTAACGGGAGATGCGGTATTCTCAACCATCGCCTGGAGTATACCCATACCCCATAGGGGTTACTCCTTTATTGTCGTCCTGGGATCGTCTTAAAACAAGCGGCCAGGGGAAACCTTCAGCATCGTGAAAAACCACACCTTTTTTAGCGGTTTTGACTGCTCATAAAGGAGTACACCGCTTTTTTGCGCAAAATGAAGCCGACTTTTCCTTTGATTTATATCAACTTAAGCGCGGCTGCAGGCCCTAATGTGGCAGGCGTCAATCGATTATCAGAGGTGTCTATGAGTCACTCTTCCGTTCCTGAAGGAACTACCGGAACCGTCATTACTGACTGGCGACCGGAAGATCCTGCTTTCTGGCAACAGCGTGGACAACGCGTGGCGAGCCGCAATTTGTGGATCTCCGTTCCCTGTCTGTTACTGGCGTTTTGCGTGTGGATGTTGTTTAGTGCCGTGGCGGTCAACCTGAATAAGGTGGGCTTTAATTTCACGACCGATCAACTGTTTATGTTAACGGCGTTGCCGTCTGTGTCCGGCGCGCTGCTGCGTGTGCCTTATGCGTTTATGGTGCCGATTTTTGGCGGTCGCCGCTGGACGGCGTTCAGTACCGGCATCATGATCGTGCCCTGCGTCTGGTTGGGTTTTGCGGTGCAGGATACCACCACGCCGTTTAGCACCTTTATTTTGATCTCGCTGCTGTGCGGCCTTGCCGGGGCGAACTTCGCTTCCAGCATGGCGAACATCAGCTTCTTCTTTCCGAAGCAGAAGCAGGGCGGTGCGCTGGGTATTAACGGCGGTATGGGGAACCTCGGCGTCAGCGTGATGCAGTTGCTCGCGCCGATGGCGATTACGTTTTCCATGTTTGCCATGTTTGGCGCAACGGGTGTTGAACAGCCGGATGGGTCGATGCTGTATCTGGAAAACGCCGCCTGGGTGTGGGTGCCGTTTCTGATTGTCTTCACCCTTGCCGCCTGGTTTGGCATGAATGAACTGGCGACCTCGAAAGCCTCGCTGCGCGCGCAGCTTCCGGTACTGAAACGGGCGCACCTGTGGATCCTCGGCTTTTTGTATCTGGCGACGTTCGGCTCGTTTATCGGCTTTTCTGCCGGATTTGCCATGCTGTCCAAAACCCAGTTCCCGGATGTAAACGTGCTGCACTATGCGTTCTTTGGCCCGCTGGTGGGCGCGCTGGCGCGTTCCGCAGGCGGCGCACTCTCTGACCGCCTGGGTGGGATCCGCGTGACGCTGGTGAACTTCGTGTTTATGGCAATTTTCAGCGCACTGCTGTTCCTGACCTTGCCGTCAGGCGGTAGCGCGGGGAATTTCTACGCCTTCTTTGCGGTCTTCTTAATGCTCTTTTTGACCGCCGGGTTGGGTAGCGGATCGAGCTTCCAGATGATCTCCATTATTTTCCGCAAGATGACGATGGAAAAAGTGAAAGCGCAGGGCGGTACGGAAGATCAGGCGCTGCGTGAAGCGGCCACCGATACGGCAGCAGCGCTGGGCTTTATTTCGGCGATTGGTGCGGTCGGCGGGTTCTTTATCCCGAAAGCCTTCGGTACTTCGCTGGCGCTGACCGGATCGCCTGCGGGCGCAATGAAAGTCTTTTTAGTGTTCTACATCGCCTGCGTGGTTATTACGTGGGCGGTTTATGGCCGGAATTCTAATAAAAAGTAAGTAAAAGTTGATTATCCTTGCGCGGTGCAAACCGCGCTTTTTTTATGTCTGCCGTAGTTACAACATACTCAGAGATTTATCCGTTTCAGCACGGTGAAAACATTGAGCCGGGTCACAGCAGGAAAACATCTACTCCTTAATACCCCGCCTTGTGAAATATCAGCATACCTTTCAGGGTTGTTTGAGAAAATCCTTTATAAATCAGACAAATAAAAAACAGAACTTTATGCCTCTTTGGGGGTAGAGCTATTAACCCCGTCCTTTTCTAAGCCTGTGTGCCTTGATCGTCATCAATTCCCACGCCCTTTCATAGCGTTAACGTCGCCGCAAATGCAGCAATGTCGATTTACCAGAGAGCCAACAGGCTCCTAACAGGAGAAACCCGATGAGTAAATTCCTGGACCGGTTTCGCTACTTCAAACAGAAGGGCGAAACCTTTGCCGATGGGCATGGCCAGATTCATGAATCAAACCGGGACTGGGAGGACGGATACCGTAACCGCTGGTCGCACGATAAAGTCGTGCGCTCCACGCACGGTGTGAACTGCACCGGGTCTTGCAGCTGGAAGATTTTCGTCAAGAATGGCCTGGTCACCTGGGAAACCCAGCAGACTGACTATCCGCGTACCCGTCCGGATATGCCGAACCACGAACCGCGTGGCTGCCCGCGTGGTGCCAGCTACTCCTGGTACCTTTACAGCGCCAACCGCCTGAAATACCCGCTGATGCGTAAACGCCTGATGAAAATGTGGCGCGAAGCGAAAGTTCAGCACAGCGATCCGGTGACCGCATGGGCTTCCATTATTGAAGACGCCGATAAAGCCAAAAGCTTTAAGCAGGCGCGTGGACGCGGCGGTTTTGTCCGCTCAAGCTGGCAGGAAGTGAACGAGCTGATTGCCGCGTCAAACGTCTACACCGTTAAAACCTACGGCCCGGACCGCGTGGCAGGCTTCTCGCCAATCCCGGCGATGTCGATGGTTTCTTACGCTTCCGGCGCACGCTATCTGTCGCTGATTGGCGGCACCTGCCTGAGCTTCTACGACTGGTATTGCGATTTGCCGCCTGCGTCACCGATGACCTGGGGCGAGCAAACCGACGTGCCGGAATCCGCCGACTGGTATAACTCCAGCTACATCATTGCCTGGGGTTCTAACGTTCCGCAGACCCGTACCCCGGACGCCCACTTCTTCACCGAAGTGCGTTACAAAGGCACCAAAACCGTCGCCGTGACCCCGGACTACGCTGAAATCGCCAAACTGTGCGATTTGTGGCTGGCCCCGAAACAGGGTACTGACTCCGCCATGGCGCTGGCGATGGGCCACGTGATGCTGCGCGAATTCCACCTCGATAACCCGAGCCAGTATTTCACCGACTACGTGCGTCGTTATACCGACATGCCGATGCTGGTAATGCTCGAAGAGCGCGACGGCTACTATGCCGCAGGCCGCATGCTGCGCGCCGCCGATCTGGTGGATGCACTGGGGCAGGAAAATAACCCGCAGTGGAAAACCGTGGCGATCAATGACAGCGGCGAACTGATCGCCCCGAACGGATCGATTGGCTTCCGCTGGGGCGAGAAAGGCAAATGGAACCTGGAGCAGCGTAACGGCACCACCGGTGAAGATGCACAGCTGAACCTGAGTCTGCTTGGCGGGCACGATGATATCGCTGAAGTAGGCTTCCCGTATTTTGGCGGCGAAGGCACTGAGCACTTCAATAAAGTTGAGCTGGAAAACATTCTCCTGCACAAACTGCCGGTGAAACGCCTGCAACTGGCAGATGGTTCCACCGCGCTGGTGACCACCGTTTATGACCTGACCCTGGCCAACTACGGTCTGGATCGCGGCCTGGGCGATGCCAACTGTGCCACCCATTACGACGACATCAAAGCGTACACCCCGGCCTGGGCCGAGCAGATCACCGGCGTACCGCGCGCGCACATTATCCGTACTGCCCGCGAATTTGCCGATAACGCTGATAAAACCCATGGCCGTTCGATGATCATCGTCGGTGCCGGTCTGAACCACTGGTATCACATGGACATGAACTACCGTGGTCTGATCAATATGCTGATTTTCTGCGGCTGCGTTGGTCAGAGCGGCGGCGGCTGGGCGCACTATGTCGGCCAGGAAAAACTGCGTCCGCAGACCGGCTGGACCCCGCTGGCGTTTGCCCTTGACTGGCAGCGTCCGCCGCGTCACATGAACAGCACCTCGTACTTCTATAACCACTCCAGCCAGTGGCGCTATGAGTCGCTGACCGCGCAGGAACTGCTCTCGCCGCTGGCGGATAAATCCCGCTATTCCGGCAACCTGATTGACTTCAACGTGCGCGCTGAGCGTATGGGCTGGCTGCCGTCTGCGCCGCAACTGGGTACCAACCCGCTGCGTATTGCTGCCGATGCGCAAAAAGCCGGCATGAGCGCGGTGGATTACACCGTGAAAGCGCTGAAAGAAGGGAAAATCCGTTTCGCGGCAGAGCAGCCGGAAAACGGTAAAAACCATCCGCGCAACCTGTTCGTCTGGCGTTCAAACCTGCTCGGCTCCTCCGGTAAAGGGCATGAGTACATGCTCAAATATCTGCTCGGCACCGAGAACGGCATTCAGGGCAAAGACCTGGGCAAACAGGGTGCCGTGAAGCCGGAAGAAGTGGAGTGGGTCGATAACGGTCTGGATGGCAAACTGGATCTGGTGGTGACGCTCGATTTCCGTCTGTCGAGCACCTGCCTGTACTCCGATATCGTGCTGCCAACGGCGACCTGGTATGAGAAAGACGACATGAATACCTCGGACATGCATCCGTTTATTCATCCGCTTTCCGCCGCTGTCGATCCGGCGTGGGAATCCAAAAGCGACTGGGAAATCTATAAAGGCATCGCGAAGAAATTCTCCGAAGTCTGCGTGGGTCATCTGGGCGTGGAAACCGACGTGGTGACGCTGCCAATCCAGCATGACTCCGCCGCTGAACTGGCGCAGCCGTTCGACGTGAAAGACTGGAAAAAAGGCGAGTGCGACCTGATCCCTGGCAAAACCGCACCGCACATTATTCCGGTCGAGCGCGACTACCCGGCGACTTACGAGCGCTTTACCTCTATCGGCCCGCTGATGGAGAAAATCGGCAACGGCGGTAAAGGCATCGCGTGGAACACCCAGAGCGAAATGGATCTGCTGCGTAAGCTCAACTACGTGAAGCAGGACGGCCCGGCGAAAGGCCAGCCGATGCTTAACACGGCAATTGATGCCGCAGAGATGATCCTGACGTTAGCGCCGGAAACCAACGGCAAAGTGGCGGTGAAAGCCTGGGCCGCGCTCAGTGAATTTACCGGCCGAGACCACACGCACCTGGCGACCAATAAAGAAGAGGAAAAAATCCGCTTCCGCGATATCCAGGCGCAGCCGCGCAAAATTATTTCCAGCCCGACCTGGTCTGGCCTGGAAGATGAGCATGTCTCTTATAACGCCGGTTACACCAACGTGCATGAGCTGATCCCATGGCGCACGCTGTCAGGCCGTCAGCAGCTTTATCAGGATCACCAGTGGATGCGCGATTTTGGCGAGAGCCTGCTGGTGTACCGTCCGCCGATCGACACCCGTTCGATCAAAGCGGTCATGGGCGAGAAGTCCAACGGCAACCCGGAGAAAGCGCTCAACTTCCTGACGCCGCACCAGAAATGGGGCATTCACTCCACCTACAGCGATAACCTGCTGATGCTGACCCTGTCACGCGGCGGCCCGATTGTCTGGATGAGTGAAGCGGATGCGAAAGATCTCGGCATTGAAGATAACGACTGGATCGAAGTCTTTAACAGCAACGGTGCCCTGACCGCGCGTGCGGTGGTCAGCCAGCGCGTTCCGGCGGGGATGACCATGATGTACCACGCGCAGGAACGTATTGTGAACCTGCCGGGCTCAGAAATTACCGGTCAGCGCGGCGGGATCCATAACTCGGTCACCCGTATCAGCCCGAAACCGACCCATATGATTGGCGGCTATGCGCAGCTGGCGTACGGCTTTAACTACTACGGCACGGTGGGATCTAACCGCGATGAATTCGTGGTGGTGCGTAAGATGAAAAACATTTACTGGCTGGATGGCGAAGGCAATGACCAGGTACAGGAGAGCGTAAAATGAAAATTCGTTCACAAGTCGGCATGGTGCTGAATCTCGACAAGTGCATCGGCTGCCACACCTGTTCCGTCACCTGTAAAAACGTCTGGACCAGCCGTGAAGGGATGGAGTACGCGTGGTTTAACAACGTGGAAACCAAACCGGGCTTAGGCTATCCGAACGACTGGGAAAACCAGGACAAATGGAAAGGCGGCTGGATCCGTAAGATCAACGGTAAACTGCAACCGCGCATGGGTAACCGTGCGCTGCTGTTAGGCAAAATTTTCGCCAACCCGCATCTGCCGGGCATTGATGATTATTACGAGCCGTTTGACTACGACTATCAGAATCTGCATACCGCGCCGGAAAGCAAACACCAGCCGATCGCCCGTCCGCGTTCGCTGATTAGCGGTCAGCGGATGGACAAGATCACCGCCGGACCGAACTGGGAAGAGATTTTAGGCGGGGAGTTTGAAAAACGCGCCAAAGATCAGAACTTCGCAAATATGCAGAAGGCGATGTACGGCCAGTTCGAAAACACCTTCATGATGTACCTGCCGCGTCTGTGCGAGCACTGCCTGAATCCGGCATGCGTGGCGACCTGTCCGAGCGGCGCGATTTACAAGCGTGAAGAAGACGGCATTGTGCTGATCGACCAGGACAAATGCCGTGGCTGGCGCATGTGCGTTACCGGCTGCCCGTACAAAAAAATCTACTTCAACTGGAAGAGCGGTAAATCTGAGAAGTGCATTTTCTGCTACCCGCGCATCGAAGCGGGGATGCCGACTGTGTGCTCCGAAACCTGCGTGGGCCGTATCCGTTATCTCGGCGTGCTGCTGTATGACGCAGATGCGATTGAGAACGCGGCGAGCACCGAGCACGAGAAAGATCTCTACCAGCGTCAGCTTGATGTGTTCCTCGATCCAAACGATCCGAAGGTCATTGAACAGGCGCTGAAAGACGGTGTACCTCAAAGCGTGATCGACGCGGCGCAACAGTCGCCGGTCTACAAAATGGCGATGGACTGGAAGCTGGCGCTGCCGCTGCATCCGGAATACCGCACGCTGCCGATGGTCTGGTACGTGCCGCCGTTGTCACCGATTCAGTCTGCCGCCGACGCGGGCGAACTGGGCAGCAACGGCATTCTGCCGGATGTTGACAGCCTGCGTATCCCGGTTCAGTACCTGGCGAACCTGCTCACCGCAGGGGATACCGCACCGGTACTGCTGGCGCTGAAACGTATGCTGGCGATGCGCCACTTCAAACGTGCTGAAACCGTAGACGGCGTGCTGGATACCCGTGCGCTGGAAGAAGTGGGTCTGAGCGAAGCGCAGGCGCAGGAGATGTATCGCTATCTGGCGATCGCCAACTACGAAGACCGCTTTGTGATCCCAAGCAGCCACCGTGAACTGGCGCGCGACGCCTTCCCGGAAAAAAGCGGCTGTGGTTTCAGCTTTGGCGATGGTTGCCACGGTTCGGACTCGTCTTTCAACCTGTTCAACAGCCGTCGCATTGATGCCATCGACGTGACCAGTAAAACGGAGCCGCATGCATGATTGAGCTAATCGTCATTTCGCGTCTGCTTGAGTACCCGGATGCTGCCTTATGGCAGCACTGTCAGGAACTCTCTGATGAGCTGGCTGGATCGGCCACGCTGGCGCAGGCCGATGCGCAGGCGCTGAACGAGTTTATTGACGCGCTGACCGGGCAGGAATTGCTCGATGCGCAGGCCAGCTACAGCGAACTGTTTGACCGGGGCCGCGCCACCTCACTGCTGCTGTTTGAGCACGTGCACGGTGAGTCCCGCGATCGCGGGCAGGCGATGGTGGATTTGATGGCGCAGTATGAGCGCCATGGCTTGCATCTCGACAGCCGCGAGCTGCCGGATCATCTGCCGCTCTATCTGGAGTATCTGGCGCAGTTGCCTGCCGACGAAGCGCTGGGAGGATTGCAGGATGTCGCGCCGATCCTGGCGCTGCTCAGTGCACGTCTGCAACAGCGTGAAAGCCGGTACGCGGTGCTGTTCGGCGTGCTGCTGAATCTGGCGAATACCACCATCGACAGCGAAAAAGTGGCGGAGAAAATTGCCAGCGAAGCCCGCGATGACACGCCGCAGGCGTTAGATGCGGTGTGGGAAGAGGAGCAGGTGAAATTCTTTGCTGAGCAGAGCTGCGGCGAATCGGACATCTCTGCGCACCAGCGCCGCTTTGCCGGGGCGGTTGCCCCGCAATATCTGAATATCTCTAACGGGGGACAGCAATAATGCAATTCCTGAATATGTTCTTCTTTGACATCTACCCGTACGTGGCTGGCACCGTGTTTCTGGTCGGGAGCTGGCTGCGCTATGACTACGGGCAGTATAGCTGGCGCGCAGGCTCCAGCCAGATGCTGGATCGCAAGGGGATGAACCTGGCGTCTAACCTGTTCCATATCGGTATCCTGGGGATTTTTGCCGGGCACTTACTGGGGATGCTGACGCCGCACTGGATGTATGAATCCTTCCTGCCGATCGATGTGAAGCAGAAAATGGCGATGTTTGCAGGCGGTGCCTGCGGCGTGATGACGCTGGTGGGCGGTTTGCTGCTGCTTAAACGTCGTCTGTTCAGTCCGCGTATCAGAGCGACCACCACCGGGGCGGATATTCTGATCCTCACCCTGCTGATGGTGCAGTGTGCGCTGGGCCTGCTGACAATCCCGTTCTCCGCGCAGCATATGGATGGCAGCGAGATGATGAAGCTGGTGGGCTGGGCGCAGTCTGTGGTGACGTTCCATGGCGGCGCATCGACGCACCTCGACGGCGTGGCGTTTATTTTCCGTGTGCACCTTGTGCTTGGGATGACGCTGTTCGTGCTGTTCCCGTTCTCGCCCCTGGTGCATATCTGGAGCGCGCCGGTGGAGTATTTGACGCGTAAGTACCAGGTGGTACGCGCCCGCCGCTGAGTTTTCCCCTCACCCCAACCCTCTCCCCTCGGGAGAGGGAGCAAACCCCGCACCGACTCCGGCTCCGCCTTTTCCCTCTCCCTCAGGGAGAGGTACAAGTCCAACTCCGGCTCCGCCTTTTTCCCTCTCCCTCAGGGAGAGGGTCAGGGTGAGGGTGTCTCCAGATAGCATTCATCCCGCCACAATATTCACCGTATGGAGTTAATGAAGCATTGTGCTGAACTGGGGGAAGGATTACTCGGCTGCGCCTCGCCCTTCGGGTCGTTGCCTGCGGCAACGCTTTCTCGCTATGCTCGAATCGAACCTTAGTCGAAGCTTCTCATCCTTCCCCGTACGGAGAATTATGAAGCAGAGGCGTTGTCGCTGAATTGGGATGATCTAAAGAGAGATGGTGGTGGGGGAAGGATTACTCGGCTGCGCCTCGCCCTTCGGGTCGTTGCCTGCGGCAACGCTTTCTCGCTATGCTCGAATCGAACCTTAGTCGAAGCTTCTCATCCTTCCCCGTACGGAGAATTATGAAGTAGAGGTGTTGTCGTTGAATTGGGGTGATCTAAAGAGAGATGGTGGTGGGGGAAGGATTCGAACCTTCGAAGTCGATGACGGCAGATTTACAGTCTGCTCCCTTTGGCCGCTCGGGAACCCCACCAGGGGTAATTCATATTGTCTGAAGAGATGGTGGTGGGGGAAGGATTCGAACCTTCGAAGTCGATGACGGCAGATTTACAGTCTGCTCCCTTTGGCCGCTCGGGAACCCCACCACGGGGTAATGCTTATACTGGCCTGCTTCCGGCTGGGAAGCGGGGCGCATCATATCAAATGACGCGCCCGTGTAAAGTATTCCTTTGATAAAACGAATTGTTTGCCTGAATTTTATGCGTAACGCAGCAAAGCTAAACAATTAAAGAATAATGGTGCGGTTACCGTAAACAAAGACACGTTGCGCCAGCACCTGGTAAAGCGCGCGGCTTAATACATTCTTTTCCACATCGCGTCCGGCACGCATCATATCTTCAGCGGTATACGTGTGATCGACATGAATAACGTCCTGCATGATGATCGGGCCTTCATCCAGGTTATCGTTCACGTAGTGCGCGGTGGCACCAATAATCTTCACGCCGCGCTCGTAAGCCTGGTGGTAAGGGCGCGCGCCAATAAAGGCTGGCAGGAATGAATGGTGGATATTGATAATTTTGTTCGGGAAGCGGGAAACAAATTCCGGCGTTAACACGCGCATATATTTTGCCAGCACAACATAATCCGGCTGGTGCGCTTCAATGGCCTGCGCCATCAATTCATCATGCTCTGCGCGCGTGTGACCTTCGTGACTGACCAGCTCGAACGGAATATCAAAACGCTCCACCAGTGTGCGCAGGGTGTCGTGATTACCAATGACCGCCGCAATATCGACATCCAGCCCACCGTAATTGGCTTTCATTAATAGATCGCCCAGGCAATGCGCTTCTTTAGTGACCAGAATAACGACGCGACGACGGCCTGCGGGGGTTAATTCGCGGATGGAACCTTCCGGCAACGCGCTATCCAGATCGGCGAGCAGAGTGGCATCGTTGAAAATACCTTCAAGCTCGGTGCGCATAAAGAAGCGACCGGTACGGTGATCGACAAATTCATTGTTCTGCACAATGTTCAGTTCGTGCTTGTAACAAATATTGGTGATGCGCGCGATGAGGCCTTTCTGATCGGGACAAATGGTGCGCAGTACTTTTCGTTGTAGTGAATGCATTGCCGGGGAAATCCTGTTGAGGTGTTTGCTGTTAAGGTGACGCTGGGTTTATTGCCCGCAACACTTTTTAAATTTTTTACCCGATCCGCAAGGACAGGGGTCGTTACGACCAAACTGCGGACGCGTACCGTCAATATAATACCATTGGCCGTTTTCTTTCAAAAAACGCGACCGCTCAATAATAGCGCCGGGTTTGCCTTGCTCATTAAACCGCGCGACAAAGCTGACATAACCTTCGTTATCGTTGCTGCCACTGGCTGTGTCGAAAATGGTCAGGCCCAGCCATTCGGTCTGCGCAAAGCCATTTTCGATATCCTGACGGAACGCTGACGCCTCGCAGGAGGGGTGCCAGGTTTTAATCAGATAGTCTGCCTGTTTAAGGACAAAGGCGCAGTAACGGGAACGCATGAGTTGCGAGGGTTCAGGCGCAACCTGTTCACCAGAAAGATAACGTTGGCAACATACGCTATACTCCTGTGCGCTACCACAGGGACAAGATTGAGACAAAATTGATATCCTGCAAAATGACGGCGCAACCGCGCCTGGGTGGCACTATGTTAACTGAGCGATAGCATTGTTGCTATGCCTGGGCATCGGGGATGTAAAACAAACAGAATGTGTAACGCAACGTACAGGCTGATAAAAGGCATAATTAACGCCCGGTACGGGTCAGACAGTGATCTGTTAAGCAATTTATGGCATAACTGTATTTACCGCTGCGGTTTGCTTACCGAAGCGGCGCAACATTACATCGCATTCCTCGCAAAAACGCTCCGGCGCGGGCTCACGCGCCACTGTATAGCAGTAAACGCAGCGGGAACCCTCATAACTGTTCGATGCCTACAGCTTTTAATCGATTTTAGAAGAGGCTGGGGCCAGGTGTTATGTCGTTGCAATCAATGACTAAGCACGTGACAGACACAACGGCGACAAAATAAGCAGACGCACCATTAAGCAGTAACTTTTTCTATGACTTCAGCAAAATCTGACAGGCGCTGGGCGCAATAGCATGCCACTATTGAACTATCGCAAGGCAGGGGAGAGAACATGACGCAGCCATTAGCCGGAAAACACATTTTGATCGTAGAGGACGAGCCCGTTTTCCGATCGCTGCTGGATTCCTGGCTATCTTCTTTGGGAGCAACCACCTCACTGGCCATTGACGGCGTTGATGCGCTTGAGATTATGTCTTCTGTGACCGCTGATTTAATGATTTGCGATCTCGCGATGCCGCGGATGAATGGCCTTAAACTGGTTGAGCATTTACGCAATAAAGGCGATCAAATCCCCATTCTGGTTATTTCGGCAACAGAAAATATGGCCGATATCGCCCGTGCGCTACGTCTGGGCGTTCAGGACGTATTACTTAAACCGGTCAAAGATTTTAATCGTCTTCGTGAGACGGTATTTGCCTGCCTGTATCCCAATATGTTTAATTCGCGCGTTGAAGAAGAGGAACGACTTTTCCAGGACTGGGATGCGCTGGTTAGCGATCCGCGGGCGGCAGCAAAATTATTGCAAGAGCTCCAGCCACCTGTGCAGCAAGTTTTATCTCATTGCCGGGTTAATTATCGCCAGCTGGTTTCCGCAGATAAGCCCGGACTCGTGCTCGATATTGCACCATTATCAGATAATGACCTCGCATTTTATTGCCTTGATGTAACCCGTGCCGGTGATAACGGTGTGTTAGCCGCATTATTATTGCGGGCATTGTTTAATGGGTTATTACAGGAGCAGCTTTCGCAACAGCGTCAGCGTCTGCCAGAACTGGGCAGCCTGTTAAAACAGGTCAATCAACTGCTGCGTCAGGCTAATTTACCAGGACAATTTCCTCTGCTGGTCGGTTATTACCATAGCGAGCTTAAAAATTTGATCCTGGTTTCTGCAGGACTTAACGCAACGCTAAATACGGATGAGCACCAAATTCAGATCAACAGCGGGGTGCCGCTGGGGACATTAGGAAATGCTTATCTGAATCAAATAAGCCAGCACTGCGAGGCCTGGCAATGTCAGGTATGGGGTTCCGGTGGGCGTTTAAGATTAATGTTGTCTGCGGAATGAGCAAACGCAGGGTGGAACGCATTTAGCTTTACCCCTGCAACACCCCTGGTGGTAGTATCTGAGCAGTTTTCTAGTCATTTTCTTAATTAAGCATGATGACGTTCATTTCAGACCAGACCCACGGTTGGGTACTGATATACTTAAAAACGTTATTCATTTATGTACATGTTCTAAGTGTGAACAGTCCAGGAGATTTTCAATGGCTGCCCTAAATTCGAAAGTTACAAAAGCAGTTATCCCGGTTGCGGGATTAGGAACCAGGATGTTGCCAGCCACTAAGGCAATCCCTAAAGAGATGCTGCCACTGGTTGACAAACCATTAATTCAATATGTGGTGAATGAATGTATCGCAGCGGGAATTACAGAAATTGTTCTGGTGACGCATTCATCTAAGAATTCCATTGAGAACCACTTCGATACCAGTTTTGAACTCGAAGCGATGCTGGAAAAACGCGTTAAGCGCCAGTTGCTCGAAGAAGTTCAGTCTATCTGTCCGCCGCACGTGACCATCATGCAGGTGCGTCAGGGGCTGGCAAAGGGTCTGGGTCACGCAGTGCTGTGTGCTCACCCGGTGGTTGGAGATGAGCCGGTAGCGGTTATCCTGCCAGACGTTATTCTGGACGAATTTGAATCCGATCTCTCGCAGGATAACCTTGCAGAGATGATTCAGCGCTTTGATGAGACGGGCTGCAGCCAGATCATGGTTGAGCCGGTTGAAGACGTTACCGCTTATGGCGTAGTTGACTGCAAAGGCGCAACCCTGAATCCAGGTGAAAGCGTACCGATGGTCGGGGTGGTTGAGAAGCCGAAAGCGAATGTCGCGCCTTCTAACCTCGCGGTAGTTGGCCGTTATGTGCTGAGCGCGGAAATCTGGCCACTGCTGGCAAAAACGCCTCCGGGAGCAGGTGATGAAATTCAGCTCACCGATGGCATTGATATGCTGATCGAAAAAGAAACCGTCGAAGCTTATCATATGAAAGGCAAAAGCCATGACTGTGGTAATAAGCTTGGATATATGCAGGCTTTTGTTGAATACGGTATTCGCCACAAGACGCTGGGCGAAGAATTTAAAACCTGGCTTGAAGATGTAATGGGACTTAAGAAGTAAGTCACATTCCCGACTCGTCTGGTGCAAGCCGGAGATAACTGCTAAGAAGCAGATTATCTCCGGCTTTTTTATTGCTACTTGTTTCTTTTTGCAGTTATTTGCGTGATCGGCATCGATTTCTGCCAGCCGTAAAATAAAGGCTGTATTGAATAAAAATTTACCCTGGTGCCTGGTTTTTCAACAGTAATGTTCAGGAAGGGTAATGAAAGACTGAGGTAACACCAAAAAAAATCCCGCCAGCGGCGGGATTTTGGAAGAGGGGCTGAAGATTAATCCTTGATCAGGAAATCGTCCAGTTGCTTGCCCTGATCGTCCATGGCTTTCTTAATAACAGCCGGAGTACGACCCTGGCCGGTCCAGGTTTTAGTTTCGCCGTTTTCGTCGACGTAGCTATATTTAGCCGGACGTGCAGCGCGTTTAGCTTTAGTTCCTACTTTCGCTGCTGCCATGCTGTTCAGCAGTTCATTAGGATCAATACCGTCAGCAATCAGCATTTCACGATATTGCTGCAGTTTACGCGTGCGCTCTTCGATTTCAGCTGCCTGAGCATTTTCTTCTTCACGACGCTCATTAACGACGACTTCTAATTTTTCCAGCATTTCTTCAAGCGTTTCCAGGGTGCATTCTCTTGCCTGCGCACGAAGAGTACGGATGTTGTTCAGAATTTTAAGTGCTTCGCTCATTTTAGTAATCTCAAACTTATATTGGGGTGGTTTGTTGAGCTAATAATAGAGCGTTAAATTGTGATGTGCAATAGCTGAGAATGTAAGGAATTCAAAATTGCCTGTTATTTTCGATGGCAATTAATAACGCTATCCTAAATTTTCGCTTAAAAATGCGCGGCTGAAAGCTGTACTAACAGGGTAAAACATGTGCCTGCTGGCAAAGTGGATAAGCCATTTTTTGATTAACCAACAAAACGTTAAAGTCGCTCTGGATAAATATCAACCTTTCCTATTAGTCAGCCTTGTTACAGATAAGCTCAAATCATTAATACTTTCTTAATCTGATGCAGGATGCAGACATCATAAAAAAGCAATAAGCGGGGAACTGCGCGCTTAATAGCGCTGTTTCTTTGGCAGCAACAATCAGACTTATCGTCAGTATCTATAATCAGCGACGGTTAAAGTGCGTAGAAATCACGTTTATGAGACGTAGCGGCGGTGCCCTCACAAAATATGGTACAATCGGGCATTGCAATAATACACTTTGATTGGGGTTTTGCGGCCAATGGCACAGCTTTATTTCTACTACTCAGCAATGAATGCAGGTAAATCTACCGCCTTGTTACAGTCTTCCTACAATTACCAGGAAAGAGGGATGCGCTCGGTGGTTTATACCGCAGAAATTGACGATCGCTTCGGTTCTGGCAAGGTCAGCTCCCGTATCGGCCTGTCGTCGCCTGCTAAGTTATTTAATCAGCAGTCTGCCCTGTTTGACGAGATAAGCGCGGAGCATAGCCGACAGCCGGTTCATTGCGTGCTGGTCGATGAGTGCCAGTTTTTAACCCGCGAGCAGGTTCATGCCTTATCTGAAGTTGTCGATCAACTGGATATCCCGGTGCTGTGTTACGGGCTGCGTACTGATTTTCGCGGCGAGCTGTTTACCGGCAGCGAATATTTGCTGGCGTGGGCGGATAAGCTTGTCGAATTAAAAACTATCTGCTTTTGTGGGCGTAAAGCCAGTATGGTTTTAAGACTGGATGAAAGTGGGCGACCTTTTGATGAAGGTGAGCAGGTAGTCATTGGTGGCAACGAGCGATATGTGTCGGTATGCCGCAAGCATTACAAAGAAGCGCTCGCTGAAGGCTCTCTGACGGAGATTCAAAAGCGGGTGCGGGGGTAGGCTTAACTTAACCTTAAGTCCTCTCAGAATGCGTTTGAAGCAATAAAAAAACCCGCCAACTGGCGGGTTTTTATTAATGCGGATAATTAAGCCGTTTTCTTCGCTTTCTTATCAGCTTTTACCGGAGCAATTTCAACGTTGGCTGATGCAGCATCGCCTTCTTTGAACTCACGACCGTAGTAAGTATCCAGCAGAATCTGTTTCAGTTCGGAGATCAGCGGGTAACGCGGGTTAGCGCCAGTACACTGGTCATCGAATGCATCTTCAGACAGTTTGTCCACATGAGCCAGGAAGTCAGCTTCCTGAACGCCTGCTTCACGGATTGATTTCGGAATACCCAGCTCAGCTTTGATGGAATCCAGCCATGCCAGCAGTTTCTCGATCTTCGCAGCAGTGCGGTCGCCCGGTGCGCTCAGACCCAGGTGGTCGGCGATTTCAGCATAACGACGACGCGCTTGCGGGCGATCGTACTGGCTGAATGCTGTCTGCTTGGTCGGGTTGTCATTCGCGTTATAGCGGATAACGTTGGAAATCAACAGGGCGTTTGCCAGACCGTGTGGAATGTGGAACTGAGAACCCAGTTTGTGCGCCATAGAGTGGCACACGCCCAGGAAGGCGTTCGCAAACGCGATACCAGCAATGGTAGCCGCGTTATGTACACGCTCACGAGCAACCGGGTTTTTCGCGCCTTCGTTATAAGACGTTGGCAGGTTTTCTTTCAGCAGTTTCAGTGCCTGCAGAGCCTGACCGTCAGAGAATTCGCTCGCCAGTACAGAAACGTAAGCTTCCAGTGCGTGAGTAACCGCATCCAGACCACCGAAGGCACACAGTGACTTAGGCATATCCATCACCAGGTTGGCATCAACAATCGCCATATCCGGGGTCAGAGCGTAGTCTGCCAGCGGGTATTTCTGACCAGTTGCATCGTCGGTTACAACTGCAAACGGCGTTACTTCAGAACCGGTACCGGAAGTGGTGGTGACGGCGATCATTTTCGCTTTCACACCCATTTTCGGGAACTTGTAGATACGTTTACGGATGTCCATAAAGCGCAGCGCCAGTTCTTCAAAGTGAGTTTCCGGATGTTCGTACATCACCCACATGATTTTCGCAGCATCCATCGGGGAACCACCACCCAGCGCGATGATCACGTCTGGTTTGAAGGAGTTCGCCAGTTCTGCACCTTTACGCACAACGGAGAGTGTCGGGTCAGCTTCAACTTCAAAGAAGACTTCTGTTTCAACGCCGGCCGCTTTCAGTACAGAGGTGATCTGATCCGCGTAACCGTTATTGAACAGGAAGCGGTCAGTTACGATCATGGCGCGTTTGTGGCCATCAGTAATCACTTCGTCCAGCGCGATTGGCAGAGAGCCACGGCGGAAGTAGATAGATTTCGGAAGTTTATGCCACAACATGTTTTCAGCTCGCTTAGCAACGGTTTTCTTGTTGATCAGGTGCTTAGGCCCAACGTTTTCAGAGATGGAGTTACCACCCCATGAACCGCAGCCCAGTGTCAGAGACGGTGCGAGTTTGAAGTTGTACAGGTCACCGATACCACCCTGAGAAGCCGGGGTATTGATCAGAATACGTGCAGTCTTCATTTTGTCGCCGAAGAACTTAACGCGCTCTGGTTGGTTATCCTGGTCGGTGTAAAGGCAAGAGGTGTGGCCGATGCCGCCCATCTCAACCAGTTTTTCTGCTTTGACCACGGCGTCTTCGAAGTCTTTCGCGCGGTACATCGCAAGCGTCGGGGACAGTTTTTCGTGTGCAAACGGTTCGCTGTCATCAACAACGGTGACTTCACCGATGAGGATTTTGGTGTTTGCCGGCACGGTAAAGCCCGCCAGTTCAGCAATTTTGGTTGCAGGCTGGCCTACGATTGCAGCATTCAGTGCACCGTTTTTCAGAATGATATTCTGCACGGCTTTCAGTTCTTCGCCCTGCAGCATGTAGCCGCCATGGCTGGCAAAACGTTCGCGGACAGCATCGTATGCGGAATCAACCACAATGACAGACTGCTCGGACGCACAGATGACGCCATTATCGAAGGTTTTGGACATCAGGATTGAAGCAACAACGCGTTTGATGTCAGCAGTTTCGTCAACCACAACCGGGGTGTTACCTGCGCCTACACCGATAGCAGGTTTACCGGAGCTGTATGCAGCTTTAACCATGCCCGGACCACCGGTCGCCAGGATCATGTTGATATCCGGGTGATGCATCAGTGCGTTAGACAGTTCAACAGAAGGCTGATCGATCCAACCAATCAGATCTTTCGGTGCGCCCGCAGCGATTGCTGCTTGCAGAACAATATCTGCCGCTTTGTTGGTGGCATCTTTTGCACGTGGGTGCGGAGAGAAGATGATCCCATTACGGGTTTTCAGACTGATGAGAGATTTAAAGATTGCGGTTGAGGTCGGGTTAGTGGTGGGGACGATACCGCAGATAATACCGATAGGTTCGGCAATAGTGATGGTACCAAAAGTGTCGTCTTCAGACAGCACACCGCAGGTTTTCTCATCTTTATAGGCGTTGTAGATATATTCAGAAGCGAAGTGGTTCTTGATCACTTTATCTTCAATGATACCCATTCCAGATTCGGCAACGGCCAGTTTGGCAAGAGGAATACGAGCATCAGCGGCAGCCAGAGCGGCGGCACGGAAGATCTTATCGACTTGTTCTTGAGTAAAGTTGGCATATTCACGCTGGGCTTTTTTAACGCGTTCTACGAGTGCGTTAAGTTCAGCGACATTAGTAACGGCCATAATGCTCTCCTGATAATGTTAAACTCTTTTAGTAAATCAGTTGCTCGAAAAGACAGTATAGTCAACACCGACACGCACTTCATTGCTATTTAAATACAACAACTTAGCGAATCTTAATCACCCCTGATTTACTAAAAGAGCCTCACCTCAAGCATCTACTGTATATAACGCTATACTCCCTGGCGGCGTAAGTAAGGTTACTCACTTCTGAGTAGCGAATTCGTGATCTAAATCAAAAATTCACTAAGCTGACACCTTTCAGCAAGGGGTTTCTGACCAATTACATCAAATGTTAATAATTTACAGTATTTATTAAAGTGTGATTATCATAGTTCCTACAGGAAAATAACAGTCTCTAATAATAGCGAATTTACGGATATTTCTGGTGAACTATGCTGTCAATCGGCGTATCTTCAGCGCGGTTTTAATAATGATTTTTGTGCCTTTACTGCAATTGTGCGGAGCCTGACGTGATTCAGACGTTATTTGACTTTCCAACCTACTCAAAGTTTTTTATTGGCCTCTTTGCGTTGGTGAACCCGGTGGGCATTATTCCGGTATTCATCAGCATGACCAGCTACCAGACTGCGGCCGCGAGGAATAAAACCAACCTGACAGCCAACCTGTCAGTGGCCATTATTTTGCTTACGTCTCTCTTTTTAGGTAACGGTATCCTTGGTCTGTTTGGGATTTCCATCGACTCCTTCCGCATTGCAGGCGGGATCCTGGTTGTCACCATCGCGATGTCGATGATTAGCGGCAAGCTGGGGGAAGATAAACAGAACAAACAGGAAAAGTCAGAGACGGCGATCCGGGAGAGTATTGGCGTTGTGCCGCTGGCGCTCCCACTCATGGCGGGGCCCGGGGCGATAAGTTCAACGATTGTCTGGGGCACGCGCTATCACAGCTGGACGCATCTTATCTGTTTTTCTATTGCGATTGCTTTGTTTGCCATCTGCTGCTGGGGCGTATTCCGCCTTGCACCATGGCTTGTGCGCCTTTTAGGGCAGACAGGGATCAACGTGATTACCCGTATCATGGGTCTTTTGCTGATGGCACTGGGCATTGAATTTATTGTGACCGGTCTGAAATCAATTTTTCCAGGGCTACTGGCATAATCAACTTTCATTCGAAAATGGAGCTTATTAGCTCCGTTTTCTCATTAATATTAGTAAATCATATAACTAAAGTTGAAAAAATACTCAAATATAATATATTCCGCCTGTCTGCAATAATTCTTTATTATCATCCAGTTACCTATTCCCCCTCCCTTCATCTGTACATTATTGACGCACTTACACTGTTATTTCGCTCACACGATACTCTTGGGCTTGCTGTAAGATAATTGAAATGATATTAGTAATTTCAGCATTCGGGCAGAGGAATGTGCTAAATAGTCGTCAATTGTTACTTTTTTGTGTAAAAAACAGACAAAAACATTCAGATACGTCGTTGTTTGTCTGTCAGACGTACAATTCCTTGAGTTACAACGGGTTATTTTTAATTTCCCACTTTCATTGCCGTATGCGACGCGTTAAATCTTGCGCTAAAAGAGAATTGGTTAACAAATTTGCAAATTGTATTGGCACCAGGTAATCGCTTTTGATACTTTCCGCCCTTATATTTCGCACGTGAATAAGTACAGATGGGAATCATTTTCAACCTGAAGCTCATCGTCAGTGAACAAACGCGTCTCATCACAGGGGAGGCGCGCAATAATCGACAAAAGGTTGCCAGACGAGCAATCCGTAATAATAAAGTCGGTGATAGCAAGAAAAAACGCCTGACAGTAGCAAAAGCTCCTGCGCTGTACAGGAACCCATAAATGGGTAGGAAACGGGCTGTTTAACAGCCGGTAATTATAATGATCGGAGTCTCAACACAATGTCCATCATCACGAAAAAAAGTTTAGTAGCGGCAGGGATTTTAACTGCGCTGATCGCAGGGAATGTCGCCATGGCGGCAGACGTTCCGGCCGGTGTGCAACTGGCAGAGAAGCAAACGTTAGTCCGTAATAATGGCGCAGAACCGCAATCTCTCGATCCGAATAAAATCGAAGGCGTACCGGAATCCAACGTCAGCCGCGACCTGTTCGAAGGTCTGTTGATTACTTCTCCGGTTGACGGTCACCCGATTCCGGGCGTAGCCGAAAAGTGGGAAAACAAAGATTTTAAAGTCTGGACATTCCATCTGCGTAAAGATGCAAAATGGTCCAACGGCGAACCGGTTACCGCACAGGATTTCGTCTATAGCTGGCAGCGTCTGGTCGATCCGGCTACCGCTTCACCTTATGCAAGCTATCCGCAGTACGGCCACATCGTAAACGTTGATGCCATCATTGACGGTAAAATGAAACCCAGCGAACTCGGCGTAAAAGCCATTGATGATAAAACGCTGGAAGTAACCCTGAGCGAACCCGTTCCTTATTTCTACAAATTGCTGGTTAACCCGGCCATGTCACCGGTAAATAAAACCGCCATCGAAAAATTCGGCGAAAAATGGACCCAACCGGCCAATATCGTCAGCAACGGCGCATTCAAATTACAGGATTGGGTTGTTAACGAACGTATCGTAATGGTGCGTAACACCAATTACTGGAACAATGCCAAAACCGTTCTCAACCAGATCACTTTCCTGCCAATCTCCTCTGAAGTCACTGACGTGAACCGCTACCGCAGCGGTGAGATTGACATGACTTATAACAACCTGCCGATCGAACTGTTCCAGAAACTGAAAAAAGAGATCCCGCAGGAAGTGCACGTCGATCCGTATCTGTGCACCTATTATTATGAAATCAACAACCAGAAAGCCCCGTTCACCGATGCGCGCGTACGTACCGCACTGAAACTGGGTCTGGATCGCGACATCATTACCAACAAAGTGAAAGCGCAGGGCGATCTGCCAGCATATGGTTACACCCCGCCGTATACCGATGGCGCGACGTTGACCAAGCCGGAATGGTTTGGCTGGACGCAGGAAAAACGTAACGAAGAAGCGAAAAAACTGCTTGCTGAAGCCGGTTATACCAAAGAAAAACCGCTGACCTTCAACCTGCTCTATAACACCTCCGATCTGCACAAAAAACTGGCTATCGCTGCCTCTTCTATCTGGGCGAAAAACCTCGGTGTTAACGTGAAGCTGGTGAACCAGGAGTGGAAAACCTTCCTCGATACCCGTCATCAGGGTAACTTCGACGTTGCGCGTGCGGGCTGGTGTGCGGATTACAACGAACCGACCTCCTTCCTGAACACCATGCTTTCTGGCAGCTCCATGAACACCGCGCATTATAAGAGCCCGGCGTTCGACAGCATCATGGCGGAAGCCGTGAAAGCTGGCGATGAAGCACAGCGTTCCGCGCTGTACGACAAAGCAGAGCAGCAGTTAGGTAAAGATTCTGCGATCGTTCCGGTTTATTACTACGTGAACGCCAGACTGGTGAAACCCTGGGTTGGCGGTTATTCCGGTAAAGACCCGATGGATAACGTTTACGCGAAAGATCTCTACGTTATCAAACATTAATGGCAATACATGGGGCAGGGCGTGACCGCATAAAATCGCGGGGCCGCCTTGCCCCATCGTGTCTTATTTCATCGCATGCCAAGGCACAGGCCAGAAGGTACGGGCAATGTTAAAATTTATTCTACGTCGTTGTCTGGAAGCAATTCCGACACTCTTTATTCTAATTACAATCTCCTTCTTCATGATGCGTCTCGCGCCGGGAAGTCCTTTTACCAGCGAGCGCGCGCTGCCGCCGGAAGTCATGGCGAACATTGAAGCGAAGTATCATTTAAACGATCCGATCCTCACTCAGTATTTCAGCTATCTGAAACAACTGGCGCATGGCGATTTTGGGCCGTCATTCAAATACAAAGATTATTCCGTTAACGATCTGGTCGCTGGCAGTTTCCCTGTTTCCGCAAAATTAGGCGCTGCTGCATTTATTCTGGCGGTGGTCTTCGGCGTGGCCGCAGGGGTCATCGCCGCGTTAAAACAGAATACCAGGTGGGATTATACGGTCATGGGTTTTGCGATGACCGGGGTGGTTATACCCAGTTTTGTCGTCGCGCCCTTACTGGTGCTCATTTTTGCGATAACCCTGAAATGGTTACCGGCCGGGGGATGGAACGGCGGGGCACCTAAATTTATGATCCTGCCAATGGTGGCCCTGTCCCTGGCCTATATCGCCAGCATTGCGCGTATCACCCGTGGATCGATGATTGAAGTGCTGCACTCCAACTTTATCCGCACCGCCCGCGCAAAAGGCCTGCCGATGCGCCGCATCATTTTCCGTCACGCTCTGAAACCAGCGCTGCTGCCCGTACTCTCGTACATGGGCCCGGCGTTTGTCGGCATCATTACCGGCTCAATGGTTATCGAAACCATTTACGGTCTGCCAGGCATTGGCCAGCTGTTTGTTAACGGCGCGCTGAACCGTGATTACTCACTGGTGCTGAGCCTGACGATTCTGGTGGGTACGCTAACTATTCTGTTTAACGCGATTGTTGACGTGCTGTACGCCGTTATCGATCCGAAAATCCGTTATTAACACTGGAGTACGCCATGATGTTAAGTAAGAAAAACAGCGAGGCGCTGGAAAACTTCAGTGAAAAACTGGAAGTCGAAGGGCGTAGCCTTTGGCAGGATGCCCGCCGCCGTTTTATGCATAACCGCGCCGCGGTTACCAGCCTGATTGTTCTGGTCATTATTGCGCTGTTTGTGGCGCTGGCACCGTCGCTGTCGCAGTTCACCTACTTCGATACCGACTGGGGCATGATGTCCAGCGCGCCAGATATGGAGTCCGGGCACTATTTTGGTACCGATTCTTCCGGGCGTGATTTGCTGGTGCGCGTGGCGATCGGCGGACGTATCTCGCTGATGGTCGGCATCGCCGCCGCGCTGGTAGCCGTTGTCGTAGGCACATTGTACGGTTCGCTGTCCGGCTATCTGGGCGGCAAAGTCGATTCCCTGATGATGCGTCTTCTGGAAATCCTCAACTCCTTCCCGTTCATGTTCTTCGTGATCCTGCTGGTAACCTTCTTCGGGCAAAATATTTTCCTGATTTTCGTCGCCATCGGCATGGTGTCGTGGCTGGACATGGCGCGTATCGTGCGTGGTCAGACCCTGAGTTTGAAACGTAAAGAGTTCATCGAAGCCGCTCAGGTGGGTGGGGTATCGACGTTTAATATCGTTGTGCGCCATATCGTGCCGAACGTACTGGGCGTGGTGGTGGTATACGCCTCACTGCTGGTGCCGAGCATGATCCTGTTTGAATCCTTCTTAAGTTTCCTTGGTCTTGGCACCCAGGAGCCGCTCAGTAGCTGGGGCGCATTACTTAGTGATGGCGCAAACTCAATGGAAGTCTCGCCGTGGCTGTTGCTGTTCCCGGCTGTCTTCCTGGTAGTGACCCTGTTTTGTTTCAACTTTATCGGCGATGGCCTGCGTGATGCCCTCGACCCGAAAGATCGTTAAGGAGTGCTGGTATGAGCATGATTGAAACTTCATCGACGTCTCAGGCGCAGCAAACTTCAGACATCCTGCTGGATGTTAAAGATCTGCGGGTGACGTTTAAAACCCCGGACGGTGATGTTACGGCGGTTAACGACCTCAACTTTAATCTGCGGGCAGGCGAAACCCTGGGCATCGTCGGTGAATCCGGTTCCGGTAAATCACAAACGGCCTTCGCGTTGATGGGCCTGCTGGCGTCAAACGGCGTCATTGGCGGCTCGGCTAAGTTCAATGGCCGCGAAATCCTGAACCTGCCGGAGCAGCAGCTTAACAAACTGCGCGCCGAGCAGATTTCGATGATTTTCCAGGATCCGATGACCTCCCTGAACCCGTACATGCGGGTGGGCGAGCAACTGATGGAAGTGCTGATGCTGCATAAGAGCATGAGCAAAGCCGAAGCGTTCGAAGAGTCGGTCAAAATGCTGGACGCGGTCAAAATGCCGGAAGCGCGTAAGCGTATGCGCATGTACCCGCACGAGTTCTCCGGCGGGATGCGTCAGCGCGTAATGATCGCTATGGCTCTGCTGTGTCGGCCTAAACTTCTTATCGCCGACGAACCGACCACGGCGCTTGACGTTACCGTGCAGGCGCAAATCATGACCCTGCTCAACGAGCTGAAAAGCGAGTTTAATACCGCCATCATTATGATTACCCACGATCTCGGCGTTGTTGCCGGGATCTGCGATAAAGTGCTGGTGATGTATGCCGGTCGTACGATGGAATACGGCGCGGCGCGCGATGTGTTCTATCACGCTGCGCATCCGTATTCGATTGGTCTGCTCAATGCCGTGCCGCGTCTGAACGCCGAAGGTGAAGCGTTACTGACCATTCCAGGCAATCCGCCAAACCTGCTGCGTCTGCCGAAAGGTTGCCCGTTCCAGCCACGTTGCCCGCATGCGATGGAAATCTGCAACAGCGCGCCGCCGCTGGTGGAATTCGCCCCAGGCCGCCTGCGCGCCTGCTTTAAGCCGGTGGAGGAGCTGGTATGAATGCCCTGACTGAAGACAGAAAAG
The DNA here is from genome assembly GCF_900116015.1 of Enterobacter sp. kpr-6. Taxonomy (GTDB): domain Bacteria; phylum Pseudomonadota; class Gammaproteobacteria; order Enterobacterales; family Enterobacteriaceae; genus Enterobacter_D. Next base: position 317,016 of record NZ_FOYH01000003.1, on the reverse strand, counting down.
TCCTGCTCGAAATCGCTGACTTAAAAGTGCACTTTGATATCAAAGATGGCAAACAGTGGTTCTGGCAGCCGTCCAAAACCTTAAAAGCCGTCGATGGTGTGACGCTGCGTCTGTATGAAGGTGAAACGCTGGGCGTGGTAGGCGAATCCGGTTGCGGTAAATCGACTTTTGCCCGCGCCATCATTGGCCTGGTGAAAGCAACAGACGGCAAAGTGGCGTGGCTGGGCAAAGATCTGCTCGGCATGAAACAGGACGAATGGCGCGACGTGCGCAGCGATATCCAGATGATTTTCCAGGATCCGTTGGCCTCGCTGAACCCGCGCATGACCATCGGTGAAATCATCGCCGAACCGCTGCGTACCTATCATCCAAAAATGCCGCGTCAGGAAGTGCGTGACAAGGTAAAAGCGATGATGATGAAAGTGGGCTTGCTGCCCAACCTCATCAACCGTTACCCGCATGAATTTTCCGGCGGCCAATGTCAGCGTATCGGGATTGCGCGTGCGCTGATCCTTGAGCCAAAGCTGATTATTTGTGATGAACCGGTGTCGGCGCTGGACGTTTCTATTCAGGCCCAGGTGGTTAACCTGCTGCAAAAATTGCAGCGTGAAATGGGCCTGTCGCTGATCTTTATCGCGCACGATCTGGCGGTGGTCAAACACATCTCCGACCGCGTGCTGGTGATGTATTTAGGTCATGCGGTGGAGCTGGGCACGTACGATCAGGTGTACCACAACCCGCTGCACCCTTATACCAAAGCGCTGATGTCTGCGGTGCCGGTGCCTGACCCGGATCTGGAGAAGAATAAGCAGATCCAGTTGCTGGAAGGGGAGTTGCCATCGCCGATTAACCCGCCGTCAGGCTGCGTGTTCCGCACCCGCTGCCCGATTGCCGGACCGGAATGCGCCAAAACGCGTCCGGTGCTGGAAGGCAGTTTCCAGCATGCGGTTTCCTGCCTGAAAGTAGATCCGCTGTAAAAGCGTACGCCACCGGGTAACGGTAATAAAAAAGGGCTGACATCGTCAGCCCTTTTCACATCTTAACGCGCTTATTCGCGCCAGATGATGTGGCACAGCTTGTGGTCTTTGTCGCGACACAGCAGCACGCGGGCAAAGATATCATTGATTTCGCCGCCGTCGGTGTCGGCAAGACCAATCACCACTTCGGCAAAGAAATCCGGGTTCAGGTCATAATCAACATGATCCTGCCAGTCTTCCGCTGGATCGAACAGCTCGGCACCACCACGCTCTTCAAATTGCAGATTGAAAAGAATCACATCGGCAGGATCGAGGTTATCGACCGCCAGTTCGAGAAAAATATCGTAAGCCTGCTCAAGCGTTTCGTCTTCAGTCAGACGGTTGTTCAGATCCATTTCCATGATGACTACCTGTTTAATCTCAATGGGCACGTTTTACAGCAACGGACTAAAGAAGTAAAACAGTCGCTCGGTGATCCGTTGCCAGAGCGGTCGTTTTACCCACAGCCGGACGTCAAGAAGACGGGAACGGGAAATATAATCATCCTGCACCGCCGCCAAATCGCCGCCGAAACCGGCGTCATCAATCACCAGCGTTATTTCAAAATTCAGCCACAGACTGCGCATATCTAAATTGACGGTGCCGACAAGGCTGAGTTCTCCGTCCACCAGAACGCTCTTGGTATGCAGCAACCCGCCTTCAAACTGATAAATTTTCACCCCGGCGGCTAACAGTTCGGAGAAAAAGGCGCGGCTGGCCCAGCCCACTAACAGCGAATCATTCCTGCGCGGTAAAATAATGCTCACGTCCACGCCGCGCTGTGCAGCGGTGCAAATCGCATGCAGCAGATCGTCGCTGGGCACAAAGTAGGGCGTGGTCATGATCAGATATTCACGCGAAGAATAAACGGCGGTCAGGAGTGCCTGGTGGATCAAATCTTCCGGAAAGCCAGGCCCGGACGCGATGGTATGAATGGTGTGCCCGCTTGCCTGCTCAAACGGCATGATATTGGCATCCGGTGCCGGAGGAAGAATGCGCTTACCCGTTTCGATTTCCCAGTCGCAGGAATAAACAATCCCCATGGCGGTGGAAACCGGGCCTTCCATGCGCGCCATCAAATCCACCCATTGCCCGACGCCTGCGTCCTGTTTAAAGAAGCGCGGATCGACCATGTTCATACTGCCGGTGTAAGCGATGTAGTTGTCGATCAGCACCATTTTGCGGTGCTGGCGGAGATCCATGCGGCGCAGGAAAACACGCATCAGGTTTACTTTTAACGCCTCAACCACTTCGATACCGGCGTTGCGCATCATTGCAACCCAGGGGCTGCGGAAGAAAGTTACGCTGCCTGCAGAATCGAGCATCAGACGGCAATGCACACCCCGGCGCGCTGCCGCCATTAATGATTCCGCCACCTGATCGGCCATCCCGCCCGGATGCCAGATGTAAAACACCATCTCAATATTATGCCGGGCAAGCTGGATATCGCGGATCAGCGCCTGCATAACATCATCAGAAGTAGTCAGAAGCTGAAGCTGATTTCCTTTGACGCCGGCAATACCCTGGCGGCGTTCACAGAGTTTGAACAGCGAGGCGGCAACCGGGCTATTTTCGACGGCAAAGATATGTTTGCAGGCTTTTAAATCGTTCAGCCATTTGGCGGTAGAAGGCCACATTGCGCGCGCGCGTTCGGCGCGTCGTTTGCCTAAATGAAGTTCACCGAAGGATAAATAGGCAATGATCCCCACCAGCGGCAGGATATAAATAATCAGAAGCCAGGCCATGGCGGAAGTGACCGCACGCCGCTTCATCAGGATGCGCAAAGTCACACCCGCAATCACCAGCCAGTATCCTAAAATGACCAGCCAACTCACTACCGTGTAGAAGGTTGTCATAAAAAAAGTCCTTTTGAATGCTTAATCTAAAGAGTGTACGCATAAGCATTCATCTGGCAAATAAAAACGGCGGTGAAAAGCGCTGGTATGCCGCGGTCCAGGGTCTATAATGCACGCTTCTTTATTGAAAGAGTTGTTACCATGAAGCGTAGTAGAACGGAAGTGGGGCGCTGGCGCATGGTCCGCCAGGCAAGCCGCCGTAAAGCGCGCTGGCTGGAAGGTCAGTCACGTCGAAATATGCGCATCCACTCCATCAGAAAGTGCGTCCTCAACCATCAACGTAATTCGTTGCTGTTTGCAATACGCGACATCTGATCCCTCAGGGCACCGTTACGGTGCCCCTTGCTTTTATAGCCTTAAAATACTTTTTTAAACGGCTTCACGACGACATTCTGGTAAACACCTGCGGCGACATAAGGGTCTGCCTCTGCCCAGGCTTTTGCCGCCTCCAGCGATTCAAATTCTGCGATCACCGTCGAACCGGTAAAACCCGCTGCACCCGGATCGTTACTGTCAACCGCGGGCATTGGACCTGCCGTCAGCAAACGGCCTTCATCACGCAGCAGTTGTAAGCGGGCCAGATGTGCCGGGCGCACGGACTGGCGTTTCTCAAGCGAATCAGCAATATCTTCAGCGTAAATCACATACAGCACGGGCGAGCTCCTCTGGAATAAAGTCGGCAATTACGTTAAGTGAAAGTATTCACTACTGCAACGCAAAGTTAGCCATGCTGTTAACAACCTTGATTTAAACGGGGGATCGCGGTCCTTTATGCAGACAAAATTGCTGCGAGGTGTGATGCGTTGTTGAATATGATTGCTATTTGCATTTAAAATCGTGGTCTGGTTTTTCAACTGATACGATTATGACTGCAATGACCTTTGATTCACCTCGTCGCTTTCCATGGCCAACCTTGTTGTCCGTTGGCGTCCACGGAGCCGTCGTGGCGGTTGTGCTCTATACATCCGTACATCAGGTTATTGAACTGCCTGCCCCTGCGCAGCCTATTTCCGTGACAATGGTAACGCCAGCAGAACTGGAGCCGCCGCAGGTGGTACAGCCTCCGCCGGAGCCAGTCGTTGAAACGGAACCCGAGCCGGAGCCCGAACCCATTCCTGAGCCGCCTAAAGAAGCTCCGGTGGTGATTGAAAAGCCGAAGCCTAAGCCGAAACCCAAGCCAAAGCCGAAGCCGAAAGCTGAGAAGAAGGTTGAGCAGCCGAAGCGTGAAGAGCGCCCGCTTGTGCCGCGTCAGACCGCGCCGGTTGAAAATCTGGCCCCGCGTCCGGTAAATAATCCCGCGCCTGCCAGCACCCGTCCCGCGGTAACAGCACCGTCAGGGCCGCGTGCGGTCAGCCGCAGCCAGCCGACTTATCCGACACGAGCGCAGGCATTACGCATTGAAGGTCGCGTACGCGTGAAGTTTGATGTGACCCCCGATGGCCGTCTTGACAATATCCAGGTGCTCTCCGCGCAACCTGCCAATATGTTTGAACGTGAAGTGAAAACAGCGTTGCGTAAATGGCGCTACGAGCCGGGCAAACCGGGCAGCGGAATCGTCGTAAATATCGTCTTTAAAATCAATGGCGGCGCGTCGGTGGAATAAACCGGTTTGCGTAACAAATAGCTCCAGCCCATCACGTAGCGGGGCTCTCCTCCGGAGAGTCCCGTGTCAAAACGAAAGTCTGCTTTAGAATCCCTCCCTCTCTGCAAACAACCCTTTCCTGTTTCCTCTCAGGCGATCTGCTGATTTCAAATTAAAAACATATGCTTTACCATATATGTTTTCAAAAGGGATGAGCGGCAAAAATGCTAAAACCTGTTCAGCTTTTCAAAATCCTGTCGGATGAAACGCGGCTTGCCATCGTCATGCTGCTCCGGGAAGTCGGGGAACTGTGCGTCTGCGACATCTGTGCAGCGACCTCGGAGTCACAACCTAAAATCTCGCGCCATATGGCTATTCTTCGCGAGGCTGAGCTGGTTCTGGACCGCCGGGAAGGGAAATGGGTTCACTATCGACTGTCACCTCATATCCCCGCATGGGCCGCTGAAACCATCACGGCGTCCTGGCTGTGTCTGCGGGAAGACGTCCGTGAATGGCTGGCAAAACCGGCCTGTGCCGGCTGCTAAAATACTTACTCATATACCTGAAAACATATATAACGGAGCCTGAAATGCTTTTAGCAGGGAGTCTGTTTTTCCTGACGCTGGTGCTGGTCATCTGGCAACCCAGAGGTCTCAGTATCGGCTGGAGCGCGGGTATCGGGGCGGCGCTGGCGCTTGCCACCGGTGTCATTCATATTGATGACATTCCCGTAGTCTGGAACATCGTCTGGAATGCAACGGCGGCCTTCATCGCCGTGATCATTATCAGCCTGTTGCTCGATGAGTCCGGTTTCTTTGAATGGGCCGCGCTGCATGTCGCTCGCTGGGGTAACGGACGCGGGCGCTTACTTTTCACCTGGATTGTGTTGCTTGGCGCAGCCGTCGCCGCGTTATTTGCCAACGACGGCGCGGCGCTGATCCTGACGCCGATTGTGATTGCGATGCTGCTCGCGTTGGGGTTCAGTAAAGGCACCACGCTTGCCTTTGTGATGGCGGCGGGATTTATCGCCGATACCGCCAGCCTGCCTCTCATCGTCTCGAACCTGGTGAATATTGTCTCGGCGGACTTTTTTGATCTGGGCTTTACGCAGTACGCCTCTGTCATGATCCCCGTCGATGTGGCGGCCATTGCGGCCACGCTGGTGATGCTGCATCTCTTCTTTCGCCGGGATATCCCGGCAACCTATGACGTTTCGCTGCTGAAATCGCCCGCCAGCGCGATAAAAGATCCGGCGACGTTCAGAGCGGGCTGGGTTGTCCTGCTGCTTCTGCTCGTTGGTTTCTTCGTGCTGGAGCCACTGGGGATCCCCGTTAGCGCTATAGCGGCCGTTGGCGCGGCACTGCTCTTTGTGGTGGCGAAAAGAGGCCACGCCATAAATACCGGGAAAGTGCTGCGCGGCGCGCCCTGGCAGATTGTGGTTTTCTCGCTGGGCATGTACCTGGTGGTTTATGGCCTGCGCAATGCCGGACTGACGGAATATCTGTCGGGCGTACTCAATCTGCTGGCAGAGAAGGGACTATGGGCTGCCACATTCGGCACGGGTTTCCTGACGGCTTTTCTCTCATCGGTGATGAACAATATGCCGACGGTGCTGATTGGCGCGCTGTCGATTGACGGGAGTACAGCGACCGGCGTGGTTAAAGAAGCGATGATTTATGCCAATGTGATCGGCTGCGATTTAGGTCCGAAAATCACGCCAATTGGCAGCCTGGCAACCCTGCTGTGGCTGCATGTGCTTTCGCAAAAAAACATGACCATCACCTGGGGATATTACTTCCGCACCGGCGTTATCATGACGTTACCCGTGCTGTTTGTCACTCTGGCCGCGCTGGCGTGGCGGCTCTCTGTCACTTTGTAATGAGATATTGATATGAGCAACATTACCATCTACCACAACCCGGCTTGCGGCACTTCCCGTAATACCCTGGAGATGATCCGTAATAGCGGAAACGAACCGACCATTATTTATTATCTTGATACGCCCCCGTCGCGGGACGAATTGCTCACGCTGATTGCCGATATGGGTATTTCAGTGCGGGCGTTACTGCGAAAGAACGTTGAACCTTACGAGCAGCTTGGTCTGGCGGAAGATAAATTTACGGACGATCAGCTAATAGAATTTATGCTGCAGCATCCCATTCTTATTAATCGCCCCATTGTCGTGACACCCATTGGCACCCGTTTGTGCCGTCCTTCTGAAGTGGTGCTGGATATTATTCCTGAACCTCAGAAAGGGGCGTTCACAAAAGAAGATGGCGAAAAGATTGTTAATGATGCCGGCAAGCGGATGAATCAGGAAAAATAGCGGGATAAACGATTTAGCGGCGTCTGAAATAAAAAAGAGTCCATATTGTTATGGACTCTTTTTCTTAAGGCTTTTTTATGACTGAGCGGGCAGGGCGCGCGGCGCTCCGGCACTGTCGACGGCCACGTAAATAAACAACGCTTCGGTGGCCTTATAACGCTGGCCAATAGGCTCAGAGGAAACTTTTTTCACCCACACTTCAATATTGATCGTCACTGACGTGTTGCCCCGTTTCACGCAGCGGGCATAGCAGCAGACCACATCACCCACGGCGACCGGACGTAAAAAAGTCATGCCGTCCACCCGCACGGTGACCACGCGACCATGGGCAATTTCTTTTGCCATGATTGCGCCGCCGATGTCCATCTGCGACATCAGCCAGCCGCCAAAAATATCCCCGTTGGCATTGGTATCCGCGGGCATCGCGAGCGTGCGTAAAACCAGCTCACCCTGCGGGGCGTCTTGAGTTGTCATTATTGTTCCGATTACAAAAAAGAGATTCAGAGCCTGGATGCTACTATGAATATGCGTGTTTTAACACACGCTTAACCTTCAGAAGCGTCGTTCAGCGGTGCCAGCGGCCAGCCGCCCAGTCGCTTCCAGCGGTTGACGATTTCACAGAATAACAGCGCTGTCTGTTCGGTGTCATAAAGTGCCGAGTGCGCCTGGCTACTGTCAAAATCGAGACCGGCCGCAGCACAGGCTTTGGAAAGCACCGTTTGTCCCAGTGAGAGGCCGCTCAGGGAGGCGGTATCGAAAGTCACAAACGGGTGGAATGGATTACGTTTCAGCGCAGCGCGGTTTGCCGCTGCCATCATAAAACCATGGTCGAACGTCGCATTGTGCGCCACCATGATCGCGCGGTTACAGCCGCTGTCTTTGATGCCTTTACGCACCATTTTAAAAATAGCGTGCAGCGCATCGTATTCACTGACCGCACCACGCAGCGGATCGGCTGGATTGATGCCGTTAAACGCCAGCGCTTCCGGCTGTAAATTTGCGCCTTCGAAAGGCTCAACGTGGAAATGCAACGTACTGTCTGGCATCAGCCAGCCCTGATCGTCCATCTTTAAGGTGATGGCGGCGACTTCCAGTAGCGCATCAGTTTTGGCGTTAAACCCTGCGGTTTCAACATCAATGACGACGGGGTAAAAACCACGAAAACGGTCGCACAGACCAGTAAGTTGGGCGTTATCGGACATCAGGATCTCTTAAGGCAGAAAAATGCAGCGCGCATTATGGCAAATTTTACTGGAGGATTATACCGCGCGGAAAAAGCGGGCGATGAACGCCCGCAGGGATCAGTTACCCAGGCCGTGACCGGCATCTTTGGCTTCGATCAGTTCGATTTTGTAGCCGTCCGGATCTTCCACAAACGCGATAACAGTGGTGCCGCCTTTTACCGGGCCCGCTTCGCGCGTTACGTTGCCGCCATTCTGACGAATGCGCTCGCACGCTTGCGCGGCGTTATCCACTTCCAGTGCAATATGACCATACGCGGTACCCAGTTCGTAGCTATCCACGCCCCAGTTGTAGGTCAGTTCAATAACCGCTTCATCGCTTTCCGGGCCGTAGCCAACAAAGGCGAGAGAGTATTTGTATTCAGGGTTTTCACTGGTACGCAGCAGCGTCATGCCCAGCACGTTGGTATAAAACTCGATGGAGCGTTGCAGGTCGCCAACACGCAGCATGGTGTGAAGTAAGCGCATAATATCCTCTTAATCAGTTGAATTGCGTTCCGGTCATCGTTCTATTTTTTAGTATAGCGGCTGATCCTTGCCGCTATCAATCAACGGATTACAGCGTGGGGTAGTCGGTATATCCTTCTGCGCCGCCGCCGTAGAAGCTTTCCGGGCGCTGTGGGTTCAGTTCAGCTTTACGCTCAAGACGTGCCACCAGATCCGGGTTCGCAATGTAATCACGACCAAAGGCCACAGCATCAATCAGCCCTTTGGCGATCAGATCTTCCGCTTTTTCTGGCGTATAGGCACCGGCACCCACGATCGGACCATGGAAGCGTGCGCGCACTTTTTCACGGAAAGCCTCGCTGTAAGGCTTGCCGCCCGCCCAGTCCGGCTCGGACATATGCAGGTAAGCAATGCCGCGTTTCGCCAGCTCTTCAATCAGATACAGTGCGTCGGCTTCTTCATTCGGACCGTTATCGGTGTTCTGGAAGGTGCCAATCGGCGATACGCGGATACCGATGCGATCGGCACTCCACTCTTTGCTCACTGCATCCACCACTTCGAGTACCAGACGGGCGCGGTTTTCCACGCTGCCGCCGTACTGGTCAGTACGATGGTTGGACGAAGGGGACAGGAACTGGTGCAGCAGATAACCGTGCGCGGAGTGCAGCTCAACCAGATCGAAACCGGCTTCGCGGGCGTTTGCTACCGCCTGGCGGAAATCGTCTACGATCCCTGGGATCTCTTCAGTCGTCAGCGCGCGCGGAACAGAGGTTTCTTCGCGGATAGCGTTGCCATTTTCATCACGCAGTGAGGTGCGGGTTCCGGCAGCGAGGGCAGATGGCGCAACCGGCGCTTGTCCGCCAGGCTGTAAGCTGTGGTGTGAAATGCGACCGGTATGCCACAACTGAACGGCGATATGCCCGTTTTCAGCGTGCACGCCGTCGGTGATTTTTTTCCATGCGGCGATTTGCTCAGGGCTGTGCAGACCCGGCGCGCCGGCATAACCTTTCGCCTGGGCGGAAATCTGCGTTGCTTCGCTGATGATAAGCCCGGCGGTGGCGCGTTGACGGTAGTACTCGCCCATCAGCGGAGTAGGAATATCGCCTGGCTCAATGCTGCGCAGACGCGTCAGCGGGGCCATCAGTACGCGGTTTGGCGCGGTAATCGCACCCAGTTTTAACGGAGTAAATAACTTGCCTGACATAACGTCTCCTGAATAGACCGGTCAACTAGTAATAATTCAAATAAAAACGCCTGCTGTTATTCAGGCGTGGTGAAGACTGACTGCACGTAAGCCAGCGCGCTTTCGAGGGGCAGCGCACTGCGGGAAATCTTGGCCTGTAAATTGGCCCCCAGCCAGAGTGCATACAGCACCTGAGCCTGGGTCAGCGCGTCGCTTTTAAACGCGATACTTTTCTCCAGACGCGCATTTTCCAGCGCCTGAGCAAGCAGGGCGATAACCTGCCCAGCCCCTTTGTCCATGGCTGTGCGCATATCTTCGGAGAGATCGCACACTTCGGCGGACAATTTTACCGTCAGACAGCCACTGATAATCCCGTTCTGGCAAAACTGGGTCAGCGTTTGCTGATAATAAGCCAGAATACGATCGCGATAATTCCCGTCACCATGGGCGAAATGATCCGCCAGACGCAGATGGTATGCGGCATAGTGGCGTTCCAGCAGGGCGACACCAAAGGCTTCTTTGGAGCGAAAATAGTGGTAAAACGAGCCCTTCGGCACTTCTGCCGTTTTTAATAGCTCGCTTAATCCCATGCCGGTAAAACCACGGTGCATACAGAGCCGCTCGCCAGTGGCCAGCAGATGTTCGCGGGTATCGTGTTCAGTGTGTTTGTTCATGCCACTACCATAATAGACCATTCGGTCTAATGCAAGTGGGTTTGCGAATTACGGGCAATCCGTCTTCACTATAAGAAACCTTCAACCCGAGGAGGCGGGGCGTGCCAGAGCAATTAGAGTTTTTCCCTATCCTGAGTCCGTGCCGGGGCATTTGTCAGGTAGACGAGCGCGGTTTCTGCCGGGGATGTATGCGCAGCCGCGACGAACGTTTCGGCTGGCAAACCATGAGCGATACCCAAAAGCAGGAGGTGTTGCGCCTGTGTCGCCAGCGCTGGCTGCGTAAATTACGCGCAAACAAACAGGACGCACCAGACGAACCGCAACAACCTTCACTGTTTTAAATTCGTAAATGCGTATACTCACTGCATATTTATTACAGAGGAAGCGGTTATGGTTTCGCGTATTACACTTGCACCCCAGGGCCCGGAGTTTTCACGTTTTGTGATGGGATACTGGCGTTTGATGGACTGGAATATGTCCTCCCGTGAGTTGGTCAGCTTTATTGAAGCGCATCTGGATCTCGGCGTGACCACGGTTGACCATGCAGATATCTACGGCGGTTATCAGTGTGAAGCCGCCTTTGGCGAAGCCTTAAAGCTGGCCCCGCATTTGCGCTCGCGGATGGAAATTGTGTCGAAATGCGGCATTGCGACCACCGCGCGGGCAGAAAATGCCCTCGGTCATTACATCACTGACAAAAGCCACATTATCGCCAGCGCCGAACAGTCGCTGACCAATCTGGCTGTTGATCATCTTGATTTGCTGCTGATCCACCGTCCCGATCCGTTGATGGATGCCGACGAAGTCGCCGAGGCATTTTTACAACTGCACCAGAGCGGGAAGGTACGTCATTTTGGCGTTTCCAACTTCACCCCGGCGCAATTTTCCCTGCTGCAATCCCGCCTGCCGTTTACCCTTGCCACCAACCAGGTTGAACTTTCACCGGTTCATCAGCCGCTGTTGCTGGATGGTACGCTCGATCAACTGCAACAGCTTCGCATACGTCCGATGGCATGGTCATGTCTCGGTGGCGGTCGGCTGTTCAATGACGCGGCCTTCCAGCCGCTGCGCCTTGAACTGACAGACATAGCGAATGAACTGAATGCGCAAAGCATTGAGCAGGTGGTATACGCCTGGGTGATGCGTCTGCCTTCACAGCCGCTGCCGATCATTGGTTCCGGTAAAATTGAGCGCGTGCGTGCGGCAATTGAGGCCGAAGAGCTGACTCTGACCCGCCAGCAGTGGTTCCGTATCCGCAAAGCCGCGCTAGGTTATGACGTGCCTTAATGCCAGATTTGCCTGATTTTCGGTGAAATTTTTTACCCTGGTTTAAACTTTAAGGGTAAAGATCACAACCGGAGTCATTATGAAGCGTTTAAGTCTGGCAATGTTGACACTGCTTGCCTGTGCGGGTGCACAGGCGGCCAGTGAAGAAGTTGAGATGAACCTCGTTACCTCCGGGGGGATTGGTCAGTCCATCGGGACGGTTAAAATTAGCGAAACCGATAAAGGACTGGAATTTTCCCCCGATCTTAAAGCCCTGCCGCCTGGCGAGCACGGTTTCCATATCCATGCCAAAGGCTCCTGCGAACCTGCGATGAAAGACGGTAAACCTGCTGCCGCTGAAGCGGCGGGTGGTCATCTGGACCCGCACAATACCGGGAAGCATGAAGGGCCGGAAGGTGCCGGGCATATGGGCGATTTGCCGGTGCTGGTGGTCAATAATGACGGCAAAGCCACCGATTCCGTGGTCGCACCGCGATTGAAAAAACTTGATGAGGTGAAGGATAAAGCCCTGATGATCCATGTCGGTGGCGATAATATGTCCGATTCGCCAAAACCTCTGGGTGGTGGCGGTGAACGCTACGCCTGTGGCGTCATTAAGTAGGTTTTACTTCCGCAGCGGGAGCCAGTTCGAGCTGTTGCAGGGCGCACCAGAGTCGCCAGACAATCGCCGCCAGCTCCCGCGCTGCGGGTTGATGATGCACCGCCAGCGCATCACAAATGTGCTGCAATTCTTCGAGCGTGGCGCTCAGCCGCTGATGCTGGACGCCGCGCTCGCTCATCACATTTCGCAATAAGCCAATACAGCGATCGCGAACCTGCGCCAGCGGATCGGCACGCGTTTCCCACTCGCGCAACTGCCACACCACATGCGAACAGTTCAGTAATACCACGCCCCAGCGCAGCAGCCAGCGGCGGGAGGTGGCGTCTTTGCTGTGGCTAAGCTGGCTCACATGATGATAAACCAGCGACTCAAATTCATTTTCACTACGCGCCGGATGAGCTCTGAGCTGATCGATAAAGCGGCGCCGCAACGCGCGGATGTGGCGATGGCTTTTTCGCGCATCCGAGCCAGGGCGCAGCACCGCAAAAGCCAGCCAGGTCAGCGCCACGCCTATGAGTTTCGCCAGGTTGTCATTTAAAAAATCAGCAAAATCATAAACGGGCGGATTGGTGATCGCGATAAACGAACCCATAAACACGATCAACTGCCCCCACAGCCCGGCAAGTCTGGGCATTTGCAGTTTTAATAGCTGCAGGGTGGTCAGCAAGGGGAAGAGGAAAAGTAAAAACTGCCACAGTTCAGAAATCTGCACCATCAGGCCAAACTTGACCGCAAAGCTGAATAAAGAGAGCAGCCCCAGAGTACGCATCAGCAGTGAAAGCGAGTTGAACGGCGAGGCCGACACAGAGTAGAGAACGCTCGCGATTGCCGCCATTGTCAGCGCCGCCGGGCCCGCATCCCACTGGCTGCTGATGCACCATGCGCCGAGCAGGATCAGCGTGGAAAAGGTGCGTAATCCGGCCCACAGCGCTTCGGCATTATCCGTATGCCGGGCGAGCGCAGGAGCGTGCGGTATGGGCCAGCTTGCGCTAAAAGAGGCGGCTTCCAGCCGGGCGATCCAGCGACTCCCCGCCACATGCAGCCGACAGAAATAGACTAAGCGCTGCCAGAATGCCTGGTGACGGTAATCCTCATCGCTCGGGGGTGCCAGCGGCGCAATAATTCGCGCCACGGTGTAAAAATCGATCTTCGGCTGCGCAACGGCAGAAAACAGGGTTTCCATGACCTGCCGGGTCTGGGGCGGCGCATCGGGCCAGTTGAGGGTTAACCGCCGCAGGCCTGAGAGCACGCTGATCATACGCAACTGCTGGTGGAGCAAATAATTGAGCAGGGCATTTTGCTGCCGGAATCGATAATGGCTCCAGAACGCCTGGATGCGCAGCAGATTCAACGTCAGAATTTGACCGATCACATTTTCATGCGCCGTGCGAATGGCATCGTTGGTTTCCGGCTCCAGTAGCAGGGTGGCGTGCTCCAGCAGGCGGGCATGCATATTCTTAAGCGCGGTGAGAAGTGCCGTACCGTCGGAGGTACTGGGAAGGATCATCATCATCGTGCCGCCGCAGAGTATCCCGACGATAACTTCACATACCCGCGACTGCGCCATCTCCCAAAGCTGCGTGGTTTCGCTGATATTGACCACCGGAAAAGCGATGATGGCGGCGGTGTAACCGGCAAGCTGGAAGGCATAGGCCACATTATTACTAAAGTGCGCACAGGCCCAGGTGCAGATCCCAAGCCATGCCGAAAGGCAAAACAGCATCAGCCAGGGATCGCCCAGCGTGTGCCCGGCAATAATTAACGCTGCGCAGGCCCCCAGTAAACTCCCGGCGATACGTCCGAGGCTTTTACTGATGACGCCGCCTACCGTCGGGAAACTGACTACCGCTGCGGAGGTCATCGCCCAGTAAGGTTCATCAAAATTAAGGCAATAGGCGATGCTCAACGCCAGACACATGGCGATGCCGTTGCGTAAGGCGTAGCGCCACTGAGGGCGGGTGGCTTTCACCCACGGCAGGGCGCGAAGAAAGCGCATGGCTAGCGACCTATCGCCACGGTACAGGTGGTGCCGGACACCAGGGTGATATTCGCAGGTAACGGATCGAGGGCGATACGCACCGGAACACGCTGCGCCAGCCGTACCCAGGGAACATTGGGCTTGATGTCCGCCACCAGCGTACTGGTTTCTTCCACGCTCTGATCAAATATCGCGCGACCAATGCCGGATACGTGACCCCGTAACTTTGCATCGTTGCTGTAAAGCGTGACCTGAGCGGGCATACCTTCAGCAATATGGCGCAGTTTGGTTTCTTCGAAATAGCCGATCACGTAAAAAGAATGGCTGTCCACCAGCGCAAATACGGGCTCTCCGGCGGTGGCGTAATTGCCCGCGCGGGCGGTCAGATTGGTGACCCACCCGTCTACCGGGGCGATGACCGTGGTCTGCGTTAATTGCCACTGTGCCTGTTTAAGCGTGGCTTCTGCGACTGCGACATCGGCCTGGGAGGCTTTGACGTTGATGTTGGCGGTATCCAGATCTTCTGCCGAAATATAATTATGCGGCAAATGCTGACGCCGGTTAGCTTCGTTTTTCGCCTTTGCCAGTGCCGCCTGCGCCCTGGCAAGTTGCGCTTCGGCATTGAGGATAGCGATGCGGGAAGGGGTTTCATCAAGGCGGAATAATTCATCCCCTTTATGAACAAACTGGTTATCGGAAATGTTAAGCCGGGTAATGGTACCGGACACCTGCGGGGTGATGCTGACCTGTTCGGCACGGACTTTCCCGTCCCGCGTCCACGGTGACTGCATATAGACATTCCAGACCCAGAGTCCGGCCATTATCGCAACGGCCAGTACCAGTAACGTCGAAAAATATTTAAGCGTTTTAAGTCTCATGATGATCACATCGTAAGCAGAGCCAGCGCCAGACTGACGCAGATAACAAACAGGGAGAGATCCATCAGCAAGGGATGCCAGATATCGCCTGCATAAATCCAGCCGCGCAGCAGGCGGTGGGTGATAAGCCAGATCACAAAACCCAGCCCGACGGCATAAAAAAGGGGAGGAAAGTAAACCGATGCGCCGACTATCAGATCCTGGAGAGGCAGACCGGGCATATTAGACATAAACTTCACGGCAAGGGATCCTCAGAGGAATGTACCGCATTGACAAAAATTTAACACGCCCAGCGGAGACAGAAATCTGTAAAAACAAAGACATGGTGAATTGCACATCTGTAATACATTTGTTTTAGCAATATAAATGCTGCACACTATTCTAAAATCAGTATAATAACTTAGCAAGCTAATTATAAGGAGATGAAATTGGAATCGCCATTAGGTTCTGATCTGGCACGATTGGTGCGCATCTGGCGTGCATTAATTGACCATCGCCTGAAACCTCTGGAATTAACGCAGACTCACTGGGTAACGCTGCACAATATCCATCAGTTACCTCCCGAGCAGTCGCAAATTCAACTGGCAAAAGCGATCGGCATTGAGCAGCCTTCGCTGGTGCGTACGCTGGATCAACTCGAAGACAAAGGGCTCATATCCCGGCAGACCTGCGCGAGCGATCGCCGTGCAAAACGTATTAAGCTGACTGATAAAGCCACACCCATTATTGATGAGATGGAAACGGTGATCAGGAAAACACGGGGTGAGATCCTTTCCGGGATTTCTGATGAGGAATTAACGCTGTTAATTAAACTTGTCGCCCGCATTGAGCAAAATATTATTGAACTGCAGTCGCGTGATTAACGCTGCCATAGCCTTGCGAAAGCAGGGCTTTTTTATGTAGCAAAGAAAGGTAAGGGCGCAATCAGATTGCCTGATCGCACCCTTATATTTTAACGCGGAGAAACGGTGACCTGACTGCCGTTGCTGGCAAGAACGACGCGCTGACCAGCCGCAAAACGGGTATTACCCTGTTTTTGCACAACCATGATGGTATTGCCATCGTCCTTACGAATTTCCAGTTCCACGCCCTGGGATTTGTTCATCGCCCCCTGCACGCCCTGGCCCGCTACACCACCAGCGACTGCGCCCGCAGCCGTCGCCAGCGAACGACCCGTACCGCCACCAACGGTATTACCAAGGAAGCCGCCCAGCACCGCGCCGCCCAAAGCACCGATCACGTTTGAGTCATCGCCTCCCTGGATTTTCACCGGGCGAACGTTCACCACGGTGCCATAGGTGACATTTTGTACCTGCTTGGCTTCTGATGCGGTATAGACGTCCCCGGAAAGGCTGTCATCGTTAACGCAACCTGCAAGAGTGAAACCAATCAGCGAAACGGCCAAAGTTCGTAAAATCATCTATGAATCTCCTGTTCACCAATAAACGCTCAGTCGAGCATCCGTATGACTAAATTATATGGCATTTCACCCCATTGGGTCATATCTTCTGCCGTAACGAAACGAAAATAGTACTATGTGGCAGTATAACCCTCGTTAAACGAGCTTTTACACGCACGCAAAAGGAAGTCGCATGAAATCGGGTCGCTATATTGGTGTTATGTCCGGTACCAGCCTTGACGGGGTGGATGTTGTTCTCGCCGCGATTGATGAACGGATGGTGGCGCAGCAGGCAAGCCTGACCTATCCCATTCCCGTCCCACTTAAACAGGCGATTTTAAATATCTGCCAGGGTCAGCAACTGACCCTGTCGCAACTGGGGCAACTGGATACGCAGCTTGGCAAACTGTTTGCTGAGGCGGTGCAGGCGTTAATGACCCAGCAACTTTTGCGCCCGGAAGATATTGTGGCGATCGGCTGTCACGGTCAGACGGTGTGGCATGAACCCGGCGGTGATGCTCCCCACACCCTGCAAATTGGTGACAACAATCAGATCGTTGCCCTGACGGGCGTGACGGTGGTGGGTGATTTTCGCCGTCGCGATATGGCCCTTGGCGGGCAGGGCGCGCCGCTGGTGCCTGCGTTCCATCATGCATTACTGGCGCATCCGACCGAACGCCGGATGATTCTGAACATCGGCGGGATCGCCAACCTCTCATTATTATTCCCCGGCAAGCCTATTCGGGGATATGACACCGGGCCAGGGAATATGCTGATGGACGCCTGGATCTGGCGGCAAAAAGGTAAACCCTATGATAAAGATGCGCAGTGGGCGAGCAGCGGTAAGGTGATCCTGCCGCTGCTGCAGGCGATGCGCAGCGATCCCTATTTCGCTTCACCTGCACCGAAAAGCACCGGGCGTGAATACTTTAATTACAGCTGGCTTGAACGTCATCTGGCGCATTTTCCCGGTCTGACGGGCGCTGATGTGCAGGCGACGCTGACTGAGCTGACGGCGGTAACCATTGCCGAACAGGTCTTGCTCTCCGGTGGCGGCGAACGCCTGCTGGTGTGTGGTGGCGGATGCCGTAATCCGTTACTGATGTCGCGCCTCGCCGGATTACTGCCGGGGATTGAAGTTTCTACCACCGATGAAGCCGGGATCAGCGGCGATGACATGGAAGCGCTGGCCTTTGCCTGGCTTGCATGGCGAACCATCGCCGGATTGCCCGGCAATTTGCCGTCCGTAACGGGGGCATCTTCCGCCAGCGTACTTGGGGCCATTTTCCCGGCCAATCCCCGGCATAATCAGAGTTAACTGAAATCCTTAACCCGTTATGTCCCGGTAGACTTACCGCGTAAGTGGGGGCGTCCAGCCCTCTGAGTGCGGCAAGTCTTTAGGATGGGCTAATGAAAAAATGGTTAATAACGCTGGTGCCAGTCATGCTGGCGGGATGCAGTACCTATAATCAATTTGTTGAGCGTATGCACACCGACACCCTGCAATATCAGTGCGACGATAAACCGCTGACGGTGAATTTGAATAACGAGCGTCAGCAGGTCAGCTTTGTTTATGATGACAAAGTGCTGCATCTGGACCAGGGATTGTCCGCCTCAGGCGCACGCTATACCGACGGTATTTACGTTTTCTGGTCCAAAGGTGACAGCGCGACGGTCTATCACCGCGATCGCGTGGTACTGGATAACTGCCAGTTGCAAAATCCGCAGCGTTGAGATTTTTATAAGGGCGGCGCACAATAGCGCCACCTGATTAAAAACGTAGCGAACGCCATGTCAGACAACGAAAACCTGCATCAAATCGCGCACCTGCGCCGTGAATACACCAAAGGCGGCCTGCGCCGGAACGATTTACCCGCCGAACCTTTAGCCTTATTTGAACGCTGGCTTGGGCAAGCCTGTGAAGCCAGACTCGCCGATCCCACCGCGATGGTGGTCGCCACCGTAGACGAACAGGGCCAGCCTTATCAGCGTATCGTCCTGCTCAAACACTACGATGAAAAAGGGCTGGTGTTTTACACCAACCTCGGTAGCCGCAAGGCGCATCACATCGAAAACAACCCGCGCGTGAGCCTGCTTTTCCCCTGGCATACGCTGGAGCGGCAGGTGATGGTCACCGGCAAAGCCGAGCGGCTCTCAACGCTTGAAGTGGTGAAGTATTTTCACAGCCGCCCGCGCGACAGTCAGATTGGCGCATGGGTTTCCCAACAGTCCAGCCGCATTTCTGCGCGCGGGATCCTCGAAAGCAAGTTCCTTGAACTCAAGCAAAAGTTCCAGCAGGGCGAGGTTCCGTTGCCGAGTTTCTGGGGCGGTTTCCGCATCAGCATCGAGCAGATGGAGTTCTGGCAGGGCGGTGAACACCGACTGCATGACCGTTTTTTATATCAACGTGATAACAACGCGTGGAAAATTGACCGTCTCGCTCCGTAATCATTAAAAATGTTGTGAACAGCGCTGGTGCTACTGATTCCGGCGCTTTATTCTATGTGACTTTCGTAACTGGCGAAAAGTCGTGTACCGACAGAGGTGCAGTCGTTTATACATGGAGAATTTGATGGCAAGCAGTAACTTGATTAAACAATTGCAAGAGCGGGGCTTAGTGGCCCAGGTGACGGATGAGAACGCGTTAGCAGAACGACTGGCGCAAGGGCCAATCGCTCTCTATTGCGGCTTCGATCCCACCGCTGACAGCTTGCATTTGGGGCATCTCGTTCCATTGTTATGCCTGAAACGCTTCCAGCAGGCTGGTCACAAACCAGTGGCGCTGGTAGGTGGTGCGACGGGGCTGATTGGCGACCCGAGCTTTAAAGCCGCCGAGCGTAAACTGAATACCGAAGATACTGTGCAGGAGTGGGTGGATAAAATCCGCAAACAGGTGGCACCGTTCCTCGATTTCGACTGTGGCGACAATTCCGCCATTGCGGCAAACAACTACGACTGGTTCGGCGGCATGAACGTGCTGACCTTCCTGCGCGACATCGGTAAGCACTTCTCTGTTAACCAGATGATTAACAAAGAAGCGGTGAAGCAGCGTCTGAATCGTGACGATCAGGGCATCTCTTTTACCGAGTTTTCCTACAACCTGTTGCAGGGTTATGACTTCGCCTGCCTGAACAAACTGCACGGCGTGGCGCTGCAAATCGGCGGTTCCGACCAGTGGGGTAACATCACCTCCGGTATCGATTTGACCCGTCGCCTGCACCAGAATCAGGTCTTCGGTCTGACCGTTCCCCTGATCACCAAAGCGGACGGCACCAAATTTGGTAAAACCGAAGGCGGCGCGGTGTGGCTGGATCCGAAGAAAACCAGCCCGTATAAATTCTACCAGTTCTGGATCAACACCGCAGACGCTGACGTTTATCGCTTCCTGAAGTTCTTCACCTTTATGGACATCGCGGAGATCAACGCGCTGGAAGAAGAAGACAAGAACAGCGGTAAAGCCCCGCGCGCGCAGTACGTGCTGGCTGAGCAGGTAACGCGTCTGGTTCACGGCGAAGAGGGCCTTATCGCCGCGAAACGTATTACCGAGAGCCTGTTTAATGGCACCCTGAACGATCTCAGCGAAGCCGATTTTGAACAGCTGGCGCAGGATGGCGTGCCGATGGTGGAAATGGAACAGGGCGCGGATCTGATGCAGGCGCTGGTGGATTCTGAGCTGCAACCGTCCCGCGGTCAGGCACGTAAAACCATTGCCTCGAATGCGGTCACTATTAATGGTGAGAAGCAGGCGGACCCGGAATATTTCTTTAAGGACAGCGACCGACTGTTTGGACGCTATACGCTGCTGCGTCGCGGTAAGAAAAACTACTGCCTGATCTGCTGGAAATAATCAGGTTCTTGCTTGCCCGGCAAACGCGGTTTCGCCGGGCAAGGTAAGCCAACGTCAAAGGGAGTGAGAAATCACTCCCTTTTTTATTACAGCCCTTCTGCGGCCAGCGCCGCCGCTACTGCCGGACGTGCGCTCACGCGTGCCATGTACGGCTCGATGTTCGCCAGTTCACTCATCTCCAGTTTCACCGCCCGCGCCCAGCGCAGCACGTTATAGAGATAGGCATCGGCGATGGTGAAGTGCTCGCCCGCAATCCAGCTTTTACCGTTCAGCGCGTCGTTCACGAAGTGCAGTTTCTTCTCAAGCGTTGCGCGTACAACCGGCTTGTACTCTTCCGGCGTATCCGGGCGGAACAGCGGGGTAAAGCCTTTGTGCAGTTCAGTGGCGATAAAGTTCAGCCACTCCAGGGTCTTGTAACGCGCCAGATCGCCGGTCGGTGCCAGCAACTGGCTTTCAGGGGCACTGTCGGCCAGATATTGCATGATGACGACGGCTTCGGTAACCAGAGTTCCTTCGTCCAGCAGCAGCGCCGGGATCTGGCCTTTCGGGTTAATCGCAAAATAATCGCTGTCATCAGCCAGGCGTTTTTTTATTAAATCCACGCTTTCCAGCGTAAAGTCTTTCCCGGTTTCACGCAGAATGATGTGCGGGGCGAGGGAACAGGCTCCCTGCTTATAAAACAATTTCATGAGTCACTCCTGGTTGCTTAAGAATCAACATTGTGCGGAAAGGATTGTACGCGAAGGCATAAAAAAAAGCCGCTGGCATTAACCAGCGGCTTTCTTAAATTGCGTTTCCCGTAGCAATCAGGCTGTTGCCGTTTCCTGGGCGTTATCTTCTTTGCTGTCGTTTTGAGCCATACGATTCAGCTTAGGAGCCATCAGGATCATGATGGCAGCAATCACCGCCGTCGCAATACCGATTTTCAGGAATACGCTGCCATAAACGTTCAGGGACATCAGCGGATCGGAGACGCCTTCCGGGATAGCCATCTGGTTTGCCACATAACCGGCGATCAGGTTGGCACCGGCAGTGGTCAGGAACCAGCTACCCATGATGAAGCCCATCAGACGCTGCGGAACAAGCTGCGCAACCATTGCCAGACCCAGACCGGAGATCATCAGTTCACCGATACTCTGGAACGCGTAGCTCATGATCAGCCAGTTTACGGAGACGATACCGGCGTCGCTGGCGAATTTCGCACCCAGCGGCAGGATCAGGAACGCAGCGGAGCAGAGGACCATACCAATCGCAAATTTATGCGGCATCGGCAGGTTGTCACCCATCTTGTTGTAGATGGCTGCAAGAATCGGGCTACCGATAATGATCCAGAACGGGTTCAGCGCCTGGAACTGCTCCGGCTCGAACGCGATGCCCAGAATGCTGTGCTCAACGTTACGAATAGCGAAGAAGTTCAGTGAGGTCGGCATCTGGCTGTAGAGTACAAAGAACACGATAGCCTGCAGCATCAGGATGAACGCCACGATCATCTTACGACGTGCTGCGCCCTGCATCGCGAAGGTCTCTTTGGCAAAGATGCAGACGATACCCAGAGCGACCACGCCCAGAACCATACGGGCAACGCCCTGGTTGTGCAGCAGCCAGGTGGCGATGGTCACCAGTACCACAACACCAACGATGGTAAGCAGCAAGCTGCCGATGCGCACAGGTTCGAAGTCAGGTTTCGAACCGTATTGTTTCACCCAGCGCTGGCAGAATGCGAAGTTCACCACGGTGATCAGCATACCCACAACGCTCAGCGCAAACGCCACGCTCCAGCCGTACTTCGCAGCCAGCCACGGAGTCGCCAGCATAGAGAAGAACGAACCGATGTTTACGGCCATGTAGTACATGGTGAATGCACCGTCCAGACGCGGATCGTTTTTGGCATAGCAGGTAGAGAGCAGTGAAGACGGGTTGGCTTTAAACAAGCCGTTACCCACGGCAATGGTCGCCATACCCATATACACGACCGCCGCATCATGGCCTGACCAGGCCACTAAGGCATAGCCGATAGCCAGCACGATGGCACCGAGCATAATGACGCGTTTGGTGCCGAGCACTTTATCGCCGAGCCAGCCGCCGATGGCCACCAGCCCGTAAACGAGGGCGCTGAATGAGGAGAACAGTGTAATAGAGTCCGATTCGGACATACCCAGTTGTTTCACCAGGTAAACGGCCATAATGCCTTGCAGGCCGTAGAAGCCGAAACGTTCCCATAATTCGATGGAGAAGATCAGATAGAACGCTTTCGGTTGTTTAAAAGCGTTAAGACTAACGCTTTCTGCTGGTTTCTTGTTTGCAGTCGACACATATACCTCTTATTTTTCATCCCATACTAACGGGGGTGTTCAGTGCCCGATGTCCAGAGATCATCAAGCTTATAGTTATAGTGGGAGGGGAAACGGCGGGTAATGTTGCTTATCCTGAGGCCTGAGGCAAGGCTTTTGTAATAGTCTGTTACATATAACTTTGACAACATAATACACGTGACAACGAATTGTTATTCAGCGTTAAATTTTACCGTTTGCTTTATAGTGGTTTATTTCACTACATCTGGGCCGCTAAAATGGGTATAAGGCCAGATGTTCTGCTATTTGCCGGAAAAAGCAGTTCGATTAGCCAGTATCTTAAACATTACTGGTTTAATCTTTTGCTCATTGAAATGTCCCCGTTGTCTGTGCAATCACTTAGCGCTAATTTCAGCACGAAAATTTAACAATGGCTTATCAAATCGATTGTCAGCAAAACGTATAGAAATTTTTTCTAATAAAAAAACGATTTATCTGTTTGAGTTGGAATAAGCGAACGATTATCGCGATCAAAGTCGGTCAGCAAAGCGGGATGTTATGCAAAGGGGAAAGAAAACGAGGGTGAGCATACTCACCCTGTTCAGGATCAGGCGTAGACTTTTTCTTTGAATTCGCAGAGATCTTCGATCAGACACGAGCCGCAGCGCGGCTTTCGGGCGATACAGGTGTAACGGCCATGCAGAATAAACCAGTGGTGGCAATCCACTTTAAATTCGGCAGGCACCACGCTCAGCAGTTTTTCCTCCACCTGCTCCACGTTTTTCCCCGGCGCAAACTGGGTGCGATTGCAGACGCGAAAAATATGCGTATCAACCGCAATGGTCGGCCAGCCAAACGCCGTATTCAGCACCACATTTGCCGTTTTACGGCCGACGCCGGGCAGGGCTTCCAGCGCTGCGCGATCTTCCGGCACCTCGCCGCCATGCAGTTCAATCAGCATCCGGCAGGTTTTGATGACATTTTCCGCTTTGCTGTTAAACAGGCCGATGGTTTTGATGTACGACTTTACGCCGTCGACACCCAGCTCCAGCATCGCCTGCGGAGTATTAGCGACCGGGTAGAGCTTTGCGGTCGCTTTATTGACGCTGACGTCGGTGGCCTGCGCGGAAAGCAGGACCGCAATCAGCAGCTCAAATGGCGAGTTAAAATTTAACTCCGTCGTCGGGTGCGGATCGTTTTCCCGCAGCCGGGTCAGAATTTCCAGTCGTTTGAGTTTGTTCATTACGCTTTCCCTGGCGTCGCCTGCGGTACCGTTTCGTCAGCAGCGATAGCGGCAGCGCGGCGTTTTTTACTGCGTTCATCAATCAGATATTTAATCGCCAGCATCATGCCGAGGCCGATAAACGCGCCGGGCGGCAGCATGGCCAGCAGGAACGGGGAGTCGGTATGGAAGACTTCAATACGCAGCGCTTTGGCCCAGCCGCCCAGCAGTCCGTCAGCCCCATCAAACAGCGTGCCGTTACCCAAGATTTCACGCATTGAACCGAGGACAAACATCGCGCCTGTCGCGCCCATACCGATGGCAAAGCCGTCCAGCGCCGACAGCGCCGGGCCTTTTTTAGCGGCAAACGCCTCGGCACGACCGACCACGATGCAGTTCGTCACGATCAGCGGAATAAAAATACCCAGCGACTGATACAGCCCGAATGCGTAGGCGTTGATCAGCATCTGCACCACGCTCACCACCGAGGCGATGATCATCACATAGATGGGAATACGGATCTCCGCAGGCGTCCAGCGACGCAGCAGAGAAATGGAGAGGTTGGTAAGCGTCAGGACCAGCGTGGTAGCCAGCCCGAGACCCAGCGCGTTGGTCGCGGTAGAAGTCACCGCCAGCAGCGGACACATTCCCAGCAACTGAACCAGCGCGGAGTTATTCTTCCACAATCCCTGAACAATAACGTCTTTGACTTCACTCATAGTTATTCTCCACAGGTCGGCAAATGGGAAAGCTGCGCAGGCAGCGACGGGGCATACAGCCCGGCACGTTTCACCGCATTCACCACCGCGCGCGGCGTAATGGTCGCGCCGGTGAACTGATCAAAATCGCCGCCGTCTTTCTTCACTGCCCAGTGGGCATCAGACGCATCGGTGATGGATTTACCGCTAAACGCCAGGATCCAGTCAGAGATCCGCAGTTCGATTTTATCGCCAAGACCTGGCGTTTCGTGATGTTCAGTGACGCGCGTGCCGGTGACGGTGCCGTTGAAATCCGCGCCCACCAGCAACTGGATCGCGCCGGAGTAGCCATCGGGCGCGGTAGTTTCGATAACGGCGGCAACCGGTTTATCGGCTTTCCGCGCAATATAGACGCGGTGCGGGCCTTTACCGAGCGCAGGCTCATTGACCACGTAACAGCTCTCGTTCAGATCATTATCGTAAAGAGAGGGCGGAACCACCTGGTCAAAGAGTGTCTTTTGTTGCAGGGCCGCCTGACCATCGATGGTCGATTTCGTGAGCTGATTTACCGCAGCGGTCAGCCCCGTACAGCAGGCGGCGAAAATGGCCAGCGTCACACCGTGTTTTTGCATCGTTTTTATCATGGTGCGTCCTTAGCGGTGACCGTAAACGCGCGGGCGCGTGTAGTAATCAATTAACGGCACGGTGATATTCGCCAGCAGGACCGCAAAAGCCACGCCGTCCGGGTAACCGCCAAAACTGCGGATCAGCCACACCAGCAACCCGGCGAGTGCGCCAAAAATCAGACGGCCTTTGTTAGTCGTCGAGGCGGTCACCGGGTCGGTCAGAATAAAGAACGCGCCCAGCATGGTTGCGCCTGAGAGCAAATGCAGTTGTGGTGAGGCGAGCGACTCTGGCGATGCCAGCCAGCCAATCGTGGAGCAGACCGCCAGGGTGACAATAAAGCTCAGCGGAATATGCCAGCGGATAGCTTTCTTCCATAGCAGGAACAGCCCGCCTGCCAGATAAGCGATGTTCACCCACTGCCAGCCCGCACCCGCCAGCATGCCGCAGAAAATCGGGTAGGTGAGGATCTCATCGACGTTATGCCCGGCGTGCAGCGACGTTTTAAAGGTATCCAGCGGCGTGGCCTGGCTGATACCGTCAACGCCCAGCCGCAGCGCGGTCATATCTTCACCGTTCACCGTATGCCCGCTGAAAATCACCTGGACGGCATCCATAAAGCCAGGAACCGTGGCGGCGATGTCATGCGGCGGCAGCCAGCTGGTCATCTGTACCGGGAAGGAGATCAGCAGCACCACATAGCCAATCATTGCCGGGTTAAACGGGTTATGCCCGAGGCCACCGTAAAGCTGTTTAGCGATAATCACCGCAAACACCGTACCCAGTACCACCATCCACCAGGGCGCGAAAGAGGGAATACTGATGGCGAGCAGCAGGCCGGTCAGCAACGCGGAGTTATCCGCGAGGATCGCCGCGACCTTTTGCTTACGCAGTTTAAGCACCAGCGCTTCAGCCGCCAGCGCGCTGACGATAGCCAGCAAAATTTGCAGCAGTGTACCCCAGCCGAAAAACCAGCTCTGTACGGCGATACCCGGCACAGCGGCCAGCACCACCAGCATCATAATGCGCGATGTCTGGCGCTGGTTATGGGTATAAGGAGAGCTTGCGATTCGAAAAACCATTTAATCCTCGTTAACAGCCTGTTGTGCGGCTTTCTTAGCCTGAACCCTGGCAATCGCCGCAGCGACGGCAGCTTTGCGGGGATCATCATTGGCAGCGGGAGCGTGCGCCGCTTGCTGTGCTTGTGCTGCTTGTACTTTACGTGCTTTCGCCCTGGCAATCGCCGCTTCAACCGCCGCTTTACGCGGAGCGATTTCTGCGGGAGCCGGTTCTGCTTCAGCCGGAGCCGGTTCAGGGGCGGCGTCAGCCTGCGCCTGTGCTTTACGCGCTTTGGCGCGGGCGATAGCCGCTTCAACGGCCGCTTTGCGTGGATCGACCGCTTCAGCCGGAGCCGGTTCCGGGGCGGCGTCAGCCTGCGCTTGTGCTTTACGTGCTTTGGCGCGGGCAATGGCCGCTTCGACCGCCGCTTTGCGTGGATCGACCGCTTCTGCCGGAGCCGGTTCAGGGGCGGCGTCAGCCTGCGCCTGTGCTTTACGTGCTTTGGCGCGGGCGATAGCCGCTTCGACCGCCGCTTTACGCGGATCGACCGCTTCTGCCGGAGCCGGTTCAGGTGTGACACCAGCCTGCGCTTTACGCGCTTTGGCGCGGGCAATCGCCGCTTCAACGGCCGCTTTACGCGGATCGACCACTTCTGCCGTTTCCATTTGCGCTTTTTCTGCCCGTGCAGCACGGGCCTGCGCTTTACGCACTTCGCGGGCGGCAATCACCTCGCTGTTATCCGGGGTCGCGCCAGCTTTAATGATTACCGGCTCAGCACTGGCCTGCTGTTTTTCCCGCACACGGGCCAGGGCCGCGTTAATGGCGTCCTGATCTTTCGCTGCCGGTTGCACCGCAGACTGTTTATGCCGCGCCATACGCGCCGCTTTTTCGCGCTCAAGACGGGCCTGACGCGCTTCAAAACGCTCTTTTGCTTCTGCCGCGCGTTTCTCTTCCTGGGCGATGGCGTAGATTTCTGCTTTTTCCTGACGGAAGTACTGCACCAGCGGAATGTTGCTCGGGCAAACCCACGCGCACGCGCCGCATTCGATGCAGTCAGAAAGATTGTGCGCGGTGGCTTTGTCGTGCTGCTGGCCTTTACTGAACCAGTAAAGCTGTTGCGGCAGCAGATCGGCAGGACAGGCATCGGCACAGGCGCTACAGCGGATACAGCCTTTTTCTTCCTGCTCATCGCCCATTTCTGTGGCAGACGGGGCCAGCAGGCAGTTGGTGATTTTCACCACAGGCACATCCAGCCACGGCAGGGTAAAGCCCATCAGCGGGCCGCCCATAATCACCAGTTGTTCACCTGACGGGCAAAAACCTGCTGCGTCGAGTAAATGACGCACTGGTGTGCCGAGCCGCGCCCAGACATTACCCGGACGTGTCACCGCTTCGCCGGTAACGGTCACCACGCGCTCGGTCAGCGGTTCCCCGTCAATGACAGCGCGTTTTACCGCGTAGGCGGTGCCGACGTTCTGCATCAGCACGCCGATATCCGACGAGCGTCCGCCATGCGGCACCTGTTTACCGGTCAAAATTTGCGTAAGCTGTTTTGCGCCACCGGACGGGTATTTGGTGGGGATCACCCGCAGCGTAATGTCATGGGCATCCGCCAGCACCGCACGCAGCATCGAAATGGCCTGCGGTTTGTTGTCTTCAATGCCGATCAGCACCTGACGCGGCTGGAGGATATGCGCCAGGATGCGAATGCCTTCCACAATCTGCGCCGCGCAATCCTGCATCAGCCGGTCGTCGGCGGTGATATAGGGTTCGCACTCTGCGGCATTAATGATTAGCGTCTCGATTTTATCGCCGCCGCCCAGAAGTTTATTTCCGGTAGGGAAGCCCGCGCCGCCAAGCCCGGCGACGCCAAACTGGTGAATGCGGGTAATCAGCTCTTCGCGGCTGCGGGCGCGGAAATCGCTCCAGCCATCGCGCTCAGTCCAGCGATCGTCGCCGTCAGCGTCAATGATCACCGACAGCTCCGCCAGCGCGGACGGGTGCGCGGTGGAGTGGGGGGCAATCGCCACTACCGTGCCGGAGGTTGGCGCATGAACCGGCAGCATCCGCCCGCGTCCACGGGTCAGCGGCTGGCCGCGCAACACGCGGTCACCCACGCTGACGCACAGCTCGCCCTCAGCACCAATATGCTGTTTTAAAGGAATGACGAAGCGCCCGGCCAGCGGAAGCTGACGCAGCGGCGTACCGTTTGACTGGGTTTTCATCTCCGGCGGATGGATGCCGCCGTTGAAATCCCAGATTTTGTCTTTGCGGAAAGCAGAAAATAACTTAAGCATGTTGCTCTACAGGAATAATGCGAACCGGGATGGTGTTCAGATCCCATTTCCAGCTGTCGGTCGTGGTCGCGACAGGGCGAAGTTCAATGCAGCGCGTCGGGCAGGGATCGACGCACAGGTTACAGCCCGTGCACAGATCGCTCATGACGGTATGCATCGCGCGGGTTGCGCCGACAATAGCGTCTACCGGACAGGCCTGAATACATTTGGTGCAGCCGATACAGTTGGCTTCATCAATAATGGCCAGCATGCGTACCGGCTCAAGCTCGGTCGCGTCGCCGTCGATGGGTTGCGGGTCCACGTTCAGCAGGGTGGCGATTTTCAGCATCACCGCTTCGCCGCCTGGCGCACAGCGGTTGATGTTCTCGCCTTGCAGACCGACCGCTTCGGCATAAGGGCGGCAGCCAGGGTAGCCGCACTGGCCGCACTGACTTTGGGGTAACAGTTCGTCGATGCGCTCAACGACCGGATCGTCCTCAACCGCGAAGCGGCGTGAGGCATAACCGAGAATAACGCCAAAGATAAGCCCGAGAACGCTCAGGGCCACAATGGCTATCCAGATAGCATTCATTACAACTTCACCAGACCGCTAAAGCCCATAAAGGCCAGAGACATTAAACCGGCGGTGACCAGCGCAATCGCATTACCGCGAAACGGCGCGGGGACATCCGCCACTACCAGACGCTCACGGATGGCGGCAAACAGCACCATCACCAGCGAAAAGCCGACCGCTGCCGCAAAACCGTACAGAGCAGACTGCAAAAAGTTATGCCCCAGGTTAATGTTCAGCAGCGCAACGCCTAATACCGCGCAGTTGGTGGTGATCAGCGGCAGGAAGATCCCCAGCAGGCGATAAAGCGCCGGGCTGGTTTTACGCACCACCATTTCAGTAAATTGCACCACCACGGCGATGATCAAAATAAACGCCAGGGTGCGCAGGTAAATCAGATCCAGTGGAATCAGTATCCAGTTGTCTATCAGCCATGCGCAGACGGACGCCATCGTCATCACAAAGGTGGTCGCCAGACCCATCCCCATGGCGGATTCCAGTTTTTTGGACACGCCCATAAACGGGCACAGTCCCAGGAACTTCACCAGGACAAAGTTATTGACCAGGACGGTTCCGACAAAAAGCAGCAGATAATCAGTCATTATTCGGCCTGAAAGAAAAATGCCGCCTATTATCGGTCAAACCGGGTAAGGCGACAACAGAGAAACACCAGGGTTTTACGGGTTAACGAACGTGTTTTTCACACGTGTCGACCGCTTGAAATAAGGCACAATCAGCGCCGCGGCAAGTAGCGGAAACAGTAGCTGACGTAAAGCGAGTTCATCGTTAACCGGTGAAAAGGCAAAGCCCTTGATCGCCAGTAAAACGGAAATAAGCAGCCAGATAATATAGTGCTTAGGCACTTTGCGGCGGCGCTTAAAGAAAGCTATGGTCAGCCACAGCGTGTAGTACCACATGCCGATCGCAAAGGCGAGGGTGGCATACCACATCACCGCTTGCAGTGTTCCGAGCGCGGCGACAGTGGCAAAGGTCTGCGGGGCCATCAGCGCCTGGGTATATAAAAGCAGGGCAAGAGTGGTACTTAACAGCGCCACCAGCAGCCACGCCAGCGGGCCAAGTAACCAGCCTCCAATGCGTACTTCAGACGTTGTGGACATGAATACTCTCCCCGCTTCATATTGATAATGCTTATTTTGCTGGGCGACGAGTATAAAGCATTACGCGGGGATTGCTACTGGCGGGAGGGCGCAGAATTTATCGGATTGTGTCATTGGACAATGCCCCGGACTGCGCAGGGACCACAGAACCTTATTTAGCTTGCGAGAGCGTCACCGGCTCTGGCGGCTGATAGTTATCGATGTGGCTGGCAAAACCTAACAGGATGGCGCTGACGCCCAGCACAATCCACCCTGCTAGTTCTATGATTCTATTGACAATTCCAGTCATAATTCACAATTCTCCTTTTTTTATGAAACCGAATAGTAACGGGCGCGCTTTTAGGCATCAAGTGTCTGACAGATTTTTAACGGTAATCAGAAAATTCTGTATCGCGAGGCCGCGTGTCGGTTTGCTTTAAGGTAACGACAGTGTTACTCCGGCAACATATTATTAATCTATTGTGACGCTTTCGCAGATGGTGTGAAATACGATTGTCCAATGACGAGAGGCAAAGAGATGAGTGACAATATCCGTGTCGGATTAATTGGTTATGGCTACGCCAGCAAGACCTTCCACGCACCGCTGATTGATGGCACGTCGGGAATGGAACTGGCGGCTATTTCCAGCAGTGATGAAGCAAAAGTACGGGCCGACTGGCCGAACGTGCCCGTGGTCTCTGAACCTAAACATCTGTTTAATGATCCCAGCATCGACCTGATTGTGATCCCAACCCCGAACGATACCCATTTCCCGCTGGCTAAAGCCGCGCTGGAAGCGGGTAAGCATGTCGTCGTTGATAAACCTTTTACTGTGACACTGTCACAGGCGCGCGAACTTGACGCCCTGGCGAAAAGCCTCGGACGCCTGCTGTCGGTGTTCCACAACCGCCGTTGGGACAGCGATTTTCTGACGGTAAAAGCGCTCATCAATGATGGTGCGCTTGGCGAAGTCGCCTTTTTTGAATCGCATTTCGATCGCTATCGCCCGCAGGTGCGTAATCGCTGGCGTGAGCAGGCCGGTCCTGGCAGCGGTATCTGGTACGATCTGGCCCCACATCTTCTCGATCAGGCGGTCAATCTGTTCGGTCTGCCGGTCAGTATGACCGTCGATCTGGCGCAAATTCGTCCGGGCGCACAGGCGACCGACTATTTTCATGCCGTGCTGACCTATCCGCAGCGGCGTGTGGTCCTGCACGGTACGCTGCTGGCGGCAGCGGAATCCGCGCGCTATATCGTCCACGGTACCCGTGGCAGCTACGTGAAATACGGTCTGGATCCGCAGGAAGAGCGGCTGAAGAACGGCGAGCGTTTGCCGCAGGAAGACTGGGGTTATGACATGCGCGACGGCGTGCTGACCCGTGCAGAAGGTGAAGAGCGTGTGGAAGAGACCTGGCTGACGGTGCCGGGGAACTATCCGGCCTATTACGCCGGGATCCGCGATGCACTTAACGGCAAAGGGGAGAACCCGGTGCCCGCGAGCCAGGCGATTCAGATTATGGAGCTTATCGAGTTAGGCATTGAGTCAGCAAAACATCGCTCAACGCTCTCCTTAACCTGATGTCATGCGGTCTGCCTGCAACGCCGGGCAGACCGCTTTTCGCTTAGCCGTTAGCGGCGACTTTCTCGCGCAGAACCTGTTTTTCCTCTTTGCTTAAAAACGCAATCTCCAGACCGTTGATTTGTGCCTGGCGGATCTGCTCACGGCTCAGCCCGGCCTGCGGTGCGGCAACATTATATTCATTGATGATATCCACGCCCTGAACCGCCGGATCGTCGGTATTGAGGGTGGCCAGCACGCCATGTTCCAGGAACGTTTTCAGCGGATGCGCTGCCAGTGACGGTACGGTGCTGGTCTGAATATTGGAGGTCAGGCAGGATTCGATGCCGATGCGCTGATCGCGCAGGAAATCCATCAGCGCACGATCTTCAATGGCTTTCACGCCGTGCCCGATACGCTCCGCGCCCAGTTCACGAATCGCCTGCCAGATGCTCTCCGGGCCTGCCGCTTCGCCGGCATGAACGGTGATATGCCAGCCCGCATCACGCGCGCGGTTGAAGTGTGAGAGGAACAGACTGCCGGGGAAGCCGAGTTCATCGCCCGCCAGATCCAGCGCGGTAATGCTGTCGCGGTGCGCCAGCAGTGCTTCCAGCTCTTCCAGACAGGCGGCCTCACCAAAGGTGCGGCTCATGATGCCAATCAGACGCGCCTCAACATTAAACGCCTCGCTGCCCTGACGTACCCCCTCAATCACTGCTTCCACCACACCTGCAACCGGCAACTGGTGCGTCATCGCCATATAACCCGGCGAGAAGCGCAGTTCAACGTAGTGCAGCCCATTGCGCGCCGCATCTTCCATGTTTTCAAAGGCGACCTGACGGCAGGCATCGAGGGAGGCCAGTACCTTCACGCCCCAGTCAAGCTTCGATAAAAAGCTCACCAGATCCGGTTCGTTAGCGGTGACCTGAACGTGCGGGCGCAGTGCTTCAAGGGTTTGGGCGGGCAGGGTAAGGTTAAACTGACGTCCTAAATCAAGGATCGTTTGAGCGCGGATGTTGCCATCCAGATGGCGGTGTAAATCAGTTAACGGCAGGTCAGGATTAATCATGGGTGCACTCATTTTACAAGTTTTTAAAAAGTGCAGAGGATTATAAAAATAAAACGGGGTAAAAAGCTATGTTGCGCAAGCAATTTGTTTTTTGCGCAACATAATATCAGGCCAGCTTTTGCAGCGCGGCGATCAGTCGGGTGACGCCCTGTTCCAGCTTCACGCGCGGGCAGCCCGCATTCAGACGGATAAAACCATGGCCTTCTGAACCGTAAGTCGTGCCGGGCATGATCGCGACCTTCTGCTCGTTAATCAGCACGTTTTGTAACTGTGCATCATCAATATTCAGCGCCTGCAGATCGATCCAGGCGAGATAGGTTGACTCCGGCGGCTGCCAGTTCAGCACCGGGAAAGCGGTATTTAACGCGCTGGCGATATAGTTCAGGTTTCCGGCTAAATAGTCGCGTAGCGCGTCAAGCCAGGGCGCGCCTTGCCGGTAGGCGGCAATATGGGCGACCAGCGCCAGCACCGCCGGGGAGGAAAGCCCGTCGCGACCCTTCAGGGCGCTTAAATAACGTGACCGTGTCACTTCATCGGGAATAATCCCGTAAGCTCCGGTAAGTGCGGGAATGTTGAAACTTTTAGAAGCCGAGGTAAACAGCGCCCAGGGGCCGCAAGCGACCTCGCTCCACGGCGTGTGGCGATGCTCGCCCCAGGTCATATCCATATGAATTTCATCGCTGATGACCTTCACGCCATGGCGTTCACACAGCGCCGCCATGGTGCGTAATTCTTCGCGCGTCCAGACTTTGCCGGTCGGGTTTTGCGGGCTGCACAGCAACAGGATTTTGTTTTCCGGTCGGGCAAGTGCCGCCTCCAGCATGGCCATATCGCAAAACCAGCCGTTGTCGTACTGCATGGACACGGGCACCACGCGCCGTTCGTTGCCCTCAATGGCTTTATAAAAGGCGTCATACGCCGGGGTATGCACCACCACGCCGTCACCCGGTGCTGACCACATGCGGATAAGCTCCGCGATCATGTAGATCACTGACGGCCCATACACCACCGATTCCGCGCTGGTCTGCGCGTCAAAACGGCTGGAAAACCAGTGGCGCACCGCGCCGGTAAAGTCTTCGTGATTCCAGCGGCTGTAGCCGAGCACGCCGTGGGCAAGCCGTTGTGCGAGCGCCTCCTGCACGCAGGGTGCAGTGGCAAAATCCATATCCGAAATCGTAAACGGTAGCAGATCCGGCTGACCAAAACGGTCAGCCACGTAATCCCACTGCGTGCACCAGGTGCCGTGACGATCCACGACGGTTGAAAAATCAAACATGTGAAGATCCTTTTATGCCTGAACGGTGTTCATGAGCGAAACCCTCTCATCTTTCACCGACTGAACCTATGGGCCAATGACAACCTGAAGATTATGCTGATTAAGCTGTATCACGCCAATCGCGCACAGCGTAATTTTTGAGGCGGGTTTCGCAATTAAAAGCGTAGCGGTGAGTTCTGCCGCGAAAAGATAAATTGTCTGGCAAAAATTTAGCGCTATTTTGTGCGCAGCTAGCGCAGCTAGCGCAGCGGTGTTCAGGTAAAAAGCCGGTCGTAAGCCTCTCACCCCGGCATGAAAACACCGGGATAAGAGGCCAGCGTACCAGTTACGCCCCCGTTTCCCGCAGGGCGGTGTTGTTTTTCACCACTTCCGCCGCGCGTTTCCCGGCAATGAAGGCGTGATCGGAGTTGTAGTATTCCCACTCGCTGTAACGTCCTGCGAGCACGATGTCCTGTGAAATCAGCCACTGGCGCACGGTGTCGACATTCTTCGCGCGCTGGTGGTCGTAAACCACATAGGCATAAGGAATATCTAACTGGTTGGCGGTTAAGATCTCGTCCTCGGCGGTGAAAATACCAGCGGCGATGCACTCTGCGATGCAGCGGTCGATCAGCGGCTGGCCGTCTACGGGTAGCGGTTTATGCGCCGAATAGGTGATCTCGCAGGTCAGGCCGCAGCCACCCGGCGGATTACAGTGCGGACTGGTGTTCCCCTGCACAAAAATGCGGTGGAAGATGGTGTTCCCGGCAAAGTAAATCCAGTGCTTGTCGGTGAGATCGGCGCGGTTAATGCCCAGATTCACGCAGCGCACAGAGACGTGTTTCAGTCCGCGCGCGGCGGCCACCACCTCGGCGGGCACATCATCGCCCATGATGCGGATCAGCTCCGGCAGCGGCATGGTGCTGATCATCTGCTGATAGCGGAACTGCCTGCCGTCTTTCAGCACCGCGATATGCTGGTGCGCAAAGACGCGGACAATCTCAGCGCTGGTTTCCAGCGTGCCTTTAATGTGCGGCAAAAAGCCCGACATCAGCGCCTGGAAACCGCCTTTCAGCGGATAGCCAAAGCGCGCGTTCGGTCCCATCGGTTTGCCGACCGGCTCAATTGCGCCTTCAATAATCTGCGCCAGATCCGGCAGCGGCACGCGTCCCCCCAGCCAGGAGATTTCCATTTCGGCCAGCGGCACTGTCCACAGCTTTTGGTTATAGGGAATGGCAAAATGCGCGGCGATCCCTTCGCCCCAGGTCTGGTAGATAAAGGCTTCGAAATTTTCCGGCTGCTGGGTTGGGTCGTTATCGTACCTGGCTTTGATCGCGCCCAGGATGCAGTCTTTAATCACCCCGGTCGGCAGGCCGTACAGCGCCCCCTGGAAGGGGTAGCGGGTGTAAACACCATCGGTGTAAATCCACGCCTCGCGCGCCTGCCAGTGAATATTATCGCCGAGCAGCATCTCATAGAGTTCAAGCACGTAAGGATCATTCGAGAACATAATGTGCCCGGCGTAATCGAAGGTGAAACCCTGATCTTCAATTGAGCGGCACCAGCCGCCGACGCTGGCGTTACGCTCAAGCAGCACCGCATCGCTGCCATAGTGGTAAGCCGCGCTGAGTCCGGTCGGGCCACCACCGAGGATCAGGCAGGGAGTAAAGTGGGCGCTCTCCGGATCGGGCGGCATCAGCCGCAGGGCCGTGCTTTGCACCACGGCCAGTGGATCGACCGTCTCCTCAGGGGCAACGGCGACCTGTTGCAGGGCCACTTTGGTAAGCTGTTTCTCTATCAGCCGGTGCATGGCGCTCGCGGTTTTATCCCATGAGGTAGCATCGACAATCGCTTTCATCTCACTTTGCATCGTCTGCAACCCTTGCGGCGTAAGGGTCAGCATTTTCTCACAGGCGCGAATAAAACTCGCCGTATCGCGGCCAATCGCCACCACGTGCGAATAGGGTTCCACCACATCCGCAATCGCCGTGCTGACGACAGGAAGCTGCGCCGCCATGTACTCCAGCACTTTGGTCGGACTGATAAACCGCGTTGACGCATTGAGCGCAAAAGGCATCAGGCAGACGTCCCATCCGGCCAGAAACTGCGGCAGCGCCTGATAAGGCTGCATACCGTAATAATGAATGTTGGCCCGCTGCGGCAGCAATTTAGGATCGATTTTCACCACCGGCCCGACCATCACCAGTTGCCATTCCGGATGCGCATCGGCCATCGCCGCCAGTAAATCGAGATCCATTCGCTCGTCGATCACGCCGTAGTAGCCGAGACGGGGATGCGGCAGGTCGTGCTGTAGGGGATGAAAATTGGCGCGATCCAGCGCCTGACCAAAGTGGACCGCATCCACGCTGCTGGCAAAACAGTGCACATTGTCATGTCGCCCGGCTTTGGCCGCATACAGGCTGGGGCCGCCGGTAAAGACCAGATCGGCGCGGGCGAGGAGGGCGGATTCACGTTGCAATAGCTGACGTGGCGCATGTTCGAAGGCCGCCAGCTCATCCATACAGTCATAGATCACCAGCGACGGATTAAACACCGCCAGCAGCGGCAGCGCCATCGGGGTATAAAACCAGACAATCGGCGCGTCGTCCTCGTCCACGATCTCCGCCAGCAGCGGCTGGAGATGGGCGATTTGACTGTCGTGGAAGCCCGCCGCCTGTGAAGGCGTATGCGGTTTAATCACCGTGACGTTGGGCGCGGGATGGCTGATCACCAGACCCGCGGGGTCGGGTGAATAAATCGGTTCTTCAATAAAAAAGATAGGGTAGTCCTGCGCCAGACGGGTCAGGAGGTGCTGCGGGCGCTGAAAGACAAAGTCCCAGCGCAGATGGCTGAAAACATAAAGTTTTTTCATAGTATAGGTACTTTTCTCTGCGTCATTAAAAACGTCTGAATGTGACTGAAAACGATCCAGTCTCTGCTGCGCCTGCAACAGCGCGACGGCATAGGCGGGGTCCAGTTTGCGGGCCAGTGGATCCGCTCCTGCGGGGTC
The DNA here is from genome assembly GCF_900116015.1 of Enterobacter sp. kpr-6. Classification (GTDB taxonomy): domain Bacteria; phylum Pseudomonadota; class Gammaproteobacteria; order Enterobacterales; family Enterobacteriaceae; genus Enterobacter_D. Next base: position 279,971 of record NZ_FOYH01000003.1, on the reverse strand, counting down.
TTGCTCCCAGAGTCCGCTGCGGTGCCAGCGGTCTAATGCTTCCCAGTCGGGTCGATCGATAATCGGGTAGAGGCAGATACCGAGCAGATCAACGCCCGCGAGTTGGGCGTGCGCCACCTCAGCGGTAATGTGGTTTATCCAGGCCCCGCGCCCGCTCCCGACATGGCTGGTTTCGGCCAGCAGGATCGGGCGATGGTAACGCTCATACAGTGACGCCAGCATCTGATGTAGGGGCTGACGGCGGGGATCGCCCAGATGCCAGTAAAGCCGGGCGTTAGTGCCGCTTTCCCATTGATTGTCGTGGTAATAATTTGCGCCAATGAGATCCAGATAGCGCGGATGCCCGCCCAGTTCCGGCGCGAGTCGCCCGGCGAGCATATCCCAGGCCTGATACTGCGCGTTGTAATGGCCCGCCGTGGCTTCACGCGCGGCCGGGCTGTCGTCGGGGGAGGACAGATAAATAATCGGATCGCAGTGCAAAATACGCGCGCGGCTATCCTCAGCCCAGATGGCATCGCAGGCGGCGAGGGTGGCGCGAACCCACTGGCGTTTACAGGCTTCACCCAGATGTTCGCCCGGTGTCGCTGAACAGGGGAAAAAGCCCACCGACAGCGCCCAACTGGTAAATGAAATTTCATTTACCGGAGAATAAACCGGACTCTCTTTATACCAGGGCGCAAGAAAGCGAGCCAGGGCTGCGCAAAATCTGGCGAATCGGGGAATAAAATCGGGTGCAAAAATATCGGTATCGTCAGGCCAGCCGTAATGACAAAGTGTCCAGCAAATTTGAATATCATTTTCCTTCGCAGCAATCATTTTATCTGCTACGGATGAGAAATCATATTTCCCGTCTTTTTCAACCAGACGCCAGCCCACGCTTTCACGTACCGTTGAAATAGCGAATTGCTTTAAGGCTTTATAATCATCCCGTGCCTTTTGATTATGGCCGGTAATGTCATTCATTGAGAGTAAGTGACCAGCCCGGTTACGGTGGTCAGCGCCTTCGTAACCGGCCTGCCAGAAGCTGTTAAACACCGCCATCCACGCTCCTTAAGCCGCCGGGCAGTCTCCCGGAGGCATAAACAACACAAACCAGTAATGAGTCAATTACGGAGGCTTTAGCCCATGCTGTAAAATGAGTAAATAAATCTCAGGACAAAAATATGGCGATATTACTATGTCAATAAAAGTAAACTTATTAATTTTCGTTAAGTATAGTGGGCGGGATAACTTTTACCAGTGGGGCAACCGTGCTATTCACGCTATTAAGCTAACACTTACGTGTAATGGGAAATAGATTTTCTCGAAGTGACTGTATTCTAATAATAAGCACATAAAGTGCGATTCATAAAAATAATACCGTTAGGTTTAAAATAAAAAGTCAATCACCTGAATTAATGAGATCTTTTAAAAAAATGATTTTATAAAATGAATAACGCAGCGGGAGAAAAAAAGCCCCTCATGATGAGGGGCTTAGGCGATTACTGCTGCGGTACCGCTGCCGGCGGCGCGGTTTGCGGAACCGGTGCCGGGGTCGGGATACCGAGATCCGGCATACCAAACATGCCGACAAACTCTTCCAGCGTCATTTTTTGCCCGTTCAGAGTGACCTGACCATTGGCGTATTGCAGGCTGGTGGCAATCACGTTGTTATCCAGCGTAGTGATACGGAACATCTGGCCCATGGCCGCCATGCCTTTCACCTGCTGATTGGCCAGCTTCGCCGCATCCGCTTCCTGATAGCCTTCGAGCTTCGCCACCTGCGTCATCAGTTCCGTCGCCATATCGACCGGGATCGTCAGTTTGCTGTCGATGGACTTGATGCTGCGATCCACTTCCTGCGACAGGGTCTGCGCTTCACCGGTGGCCGTAGCCGGATCTTTTAAGAATAGCGACATGTTAAACGCCGATTCGCCTTTGCTGTTTTTCCAGCTCAGCGGCGCAATGGTGATCACCGGCTCGCCTTTCAGCAACAGCGGCAGGGAAGAGAAGAACGCTTCGGTCGCGCCTTGCTGATACAGCTCCGGGTTCTTCATCACTTCAGGCTGCGCCATCAGCGCTTTGGTCTTCTCGCTGTACTGCTGGCTGAACTGGTGCCAGGCCTGGCCGTCAATCTGACCGACTTTCAGCGTCAGCTTCCCGCTGCCCATGTGCTGATTCTGGATTTTCAGGCTGTCCAGGGTGTAATCGATCTGGCTGTTAACGGTTTTATTGTCTGGGGCTACGTCAGTTTTCGCCGTCAGATTCATCCCTTCCAGCACCGCGATCTCTTTGCTTTCAATGGCGATAGCCAGTTTATCCAGAGACGCTTTCTGGCTGCCGATGCGCTCGTTAAAGCTGGCGCGCTTGCTGGAACCTTCGCTTTTGAGGTTATTAAAGGTCAGTTGCACGCGTTGACCGTATTCGTTAACCGCGTCGATCAGGCCGCTCTGCGCTTCACCGCTAAGAGAGACTTCGTTGCCGTCTTTGTCTGCGCTCAGCACAAATTCGCCGCCGCTGAAGGCCACTTTTTCGCCCTCGTTGTCATAGTTGAGGGGGTTTAAAGAGATGCTGGATTGCGTATCGCCGCCGTAACCAATACGGGAGTTAATCTCCACCGGCGTTTCGCCTTTCGCCATATCGAACAGCGGTTTAGAGACATCGTTATTGACCACGGTGGTCTTCACGGAAGCCATCGCCGGAACGAGGTTGAAAGTTTTAAGCTGTGCAAACGGGAAGGGGCCGTGATCGACCGTCTCGTTTAAGACCACGCTCTGGCCCGGTTTCAGCCAGACATTTTCCGCGCTGGTGGGTTTAACAACCAGTTGCAGGTGGCTTTTAAAAATGCCGCGCAGGTAATTTTGATAAGCCAGCTCCACGCCCGCTTCCGGCGCAGAGTTCTTAAGTTCGACGTTAGCCTGTTTCACCATGTCGGCAAGACGGCCTTCGAGCTGTTTCCCGGTGTACCAGGCGGCACCCGTCCAGACTACGCCCAGAGCAACAATGACTCCTGCAGCGACCAGCGTTTTTTTCATCATGATTATCCCTAAAATAAAACCAGGCGGGAAATGCCGCCTGGACGATCGTAAAGTCTTGCTAAGATTAGCAATACCATCAGGTTACGTCAGTAGTTAGCCGATCTTATTATAGACTCTTGCCAGCCGACCCACGCCGCTAATCTGCACCGGAGATTCACCTGCACTGATAAACGCCGATTCACCCGGTTTAAGCACCAGGCGCTCGTCGCCTTTGCTTAACAGCGCTTCACCTTCGACGCAGAACAGAATGGCGGCGCTCTGCTGTGCCAGATCGCTTTCCGTCACCGACAGGTCGTGCAGCGAGAAGGCAAAATCATCGACCGGGATCGGGAAGTCCAGCGCGTTGCCCCGTTTGACCGGTTGAGTGAGTAATTCATCCGCCGGTTTCGGCGTGAATTTGACGTTGGCGACCAGTTCAGGAATATCGATGTATTTAGGCGTCAGCCCGGCGCGCAGCACGTTGTCGGAGTTGGCCATCACTTCCAGCGCCACACCCTTGAGATAGGCGTGGGGCGTTTCCGCAAACAGGAACATCGCTTCGCCTGGATTCAGTTTCACCACGTTAAGCAGCAGCGGGGAGAAAAGACCGCTGTCGTCCGGGTAAAATTCGGCAATCACGCGAATGGTTTCCCACGGTTCGCCCTGCTGTTTCGCCAGCGCCGCCTTCAGCACCGCCAGCGCATGGGATTTTTCGTCACCCTGCATATTGAGCAGGCTGGCAAACAGTTCGCTCAGACGCTCCGCACCCGGCTGTTCTAAAAAGTGTGCAATCGCCTGATGCGCACCCGCGACCGGTTGCAGCAGCGACACGATATCGGTGAATTCACGGAAGGCGTTCATCGCCAGGAAGGGCGTCAGCGCGAACACCAGTTCAGGCTTATGGTTGGGATCTTTATAGTTACGTTCGGCGGCATCAAGCGGAATGCCCGCCGCATTTTCTTTAGCAAAGCCGAGTTCAGAAGCCTGTTTATTCGGATGCACCTGAATCGACAGCGGCTGATCCGCGCACAGCACTTTAAACAGGAACGGCAGTTCGCCAAAACGCTCTGCCACCGCCGCGCCTAAAAGCGCAGTTTTATCCTCGTCGATGACCTCGCGCAGCACCCGGAGCTGACCCGCAGCATCCTGGACTTTTGAGCTGCTCTTCGGGTGCGCGCCCATCCACAATTCCGCCATCGGCAGGTTATCGGGGTTAGCCACACCATAGAGATCCGTTAACGCAGTTTTACTTCCCCAGGCATAGTTCTGCACTGAGTTGATGAGTTTTTGCATTATCAAGCCCTGTATTTTCAATAAAGTCTGGCGGTATTAAACCAACAAACTGCACGGAAGTAACCTGCGCAATTAAAAAGTCGTACTAGTCTCAGTTTTTGTTAAAAAATTGTGTAGGATAAGGCCACTACTTATAAAACAGGGCAATGGACTGTTGCCCGGACGCAACTTTCTGAGCAGTGAGTGAGAGCGCTATGTCGAACAAACCTTTCCAGTACCAGGATCCCTTCCCGCTTAATAAAGACCAGACCGAATACTACCTCCTGAGCCGCGATCATGTTTCCGTCAGCGAATTTGAGGGTCAGAGCATCCTCAAAGTCGATCCGCAGGCGCTGACGCTGCTGGCACAACACGCATTCCATGACGCTTCCTTTATGCTGCGCCCGGCGCACCAGCAACAGGTGGCGGATATTCTGGCTGACCCGGAGGCCAGCGAGAACGACAAATATGTTGCCCTGCAATTCCTGCGCAATTCCGAAATCGCCGCGAAGGGGATTTTACCGACCTGCCAGGATACCGGCACCGCCATCATCATGGGCAAGAAAGGCCAGCGCGTCTGGACCGGCGGCGGCGATGAAGCCGCGCTCGCCAGAGGCGTCTATAACACCTATATCGAAGATAACCTGCGCTATTCGCAAAACGCGGCACTGGATATGTATAAAGAAGTGAATACCGGCACCAACCTGCCGGCGCAAATCGACCTTTACAGCGTGGATGGCGACGAATACAAATTCCTGTGCATCGCCAAAGGCGGCGGTTCGGCGAACAAAACCTATCTCTATCAGGAAACCAAAGCGCTGCTGACGCCGGGGCGTCTGAAGGATTATCTGGTCGATAAAATGCGTACCCTGGGAACGGCGGCCTGTCCGCCTTACCACATCGCGTTTGTGATCGGCGGGACGTCTGCGGAAGCGACGCTGAAAACCGTAAAACTGGCTTCAACTAAATACTATGACGAGCTGCCCACCGTCGGGAACGAGCACGGCCAGGCGTTCCGCGATATCCAGCTTGAAGAAGAACTGCTGCGTGCCGCTCAGGATCTGGGCCTGGGCGCGCAGTTTGGCGGCAAATATTTCGCCCACGACATTCGCGTGGTGCGTCTGCCTCGTCACGGCGCGTCCTGCCCGGTGGGGATGGGCGTCTCGTGCTCGGCTGACCGCAACATCAAAGCCAAAATCAACCGTGACGGCGTGTGGATTGAGAAGCTGGAAAACAATCCAGGGAAATACATTCCGCCCGCGCTGCGCCAGGCCGGAGAAGGGGAAGCCGTGAAGGTTAACCTCGATCGCCCGATGGCGGAGATTTTGCAGCAGCTTTCGCAGTACCCGGTCTCCACGCGCCTGTCGCTCTCCGGGACCATTATCGTGGCGCGCGACATCGCCCATGCCAAACTGAAAGAGCGCATGGACAGCGGCGAAGGTTTGCCGCAGTACGTGAAGGATCATCCGATCTATTACGCAGGCCCCGCCAAAACGCCGGAAGGGTACGCCTCCGGTTCGCTCGGCCCGACCACCGCCGGGCGCATGGATTCCTACGTCGATCAGCTACAGTCGCAGGGCGGCAGTATGATCATGCTGGCGAAGGGCAACCGCAGCAAACAGGTCACTGACGCCTGCCATAAACACGGCGGCTTCTATTTAGGCAGCATCGGCGGCCCGGCAGCGGTACTGGCGCAAAGCAGCATCAAGAGCCTGGAGTGCGTGGAATACCCGGAACTGGGCATGGAAGCGATCTGGAAAATCGAAGTGGAAGATTTCCCGGCCTTTATTCTGGTGGACGACAAAGGTAACGACTTCTTCTCACAGATCCAGTCCTCCGCCTGCGCGCGCTGCGTCAAATAATCTTAAGCCGCCCTTCGGGGCGGTTTTTTTGCATCAATTTCTTATAACCCCAAAACATCGTTAATACTTAACACTGCGTTTGCAGGTGAGCACTGTCGACATCTTTGGTACACCCACTTCAAGGAGAAAGTATGACTTCGCATCGCAGTGAGAAAGACTCGATGGGCGCAATCGACGTCCCGGCAGATAAACTCTGGGGCGCGCAAACGCAGCGCTCGCTGGAGCATTTCCGCATCTCAACCGAAAAAATGCCGCTCTCGCTTATCCGGGCGCTGGCGTTAACCAAGCGCGCGGCCGCAAAAGTGAATCAGGATTTGGATCTGCTCTCCGCTGAAAAAGCGCAGGCAATCATCGCGGCGGCAGATGAAGTGCTGGCGGGCAAGCACCCGGACGAGTTCCCGCTGGCGGTCTGGCAGACCGGTTCGGGCACCCAGAGCAACATGAACATGAACGAAGTGCTGGCCAATCGTGCTAGTGAGTTGCTCGGCGGCGAACGGGGCATGGCGCGTAAAGTGCACCCCAACGACGACGTGAACAAAAGCCAGAGCTCCAATGACGTCTTCCCGACCGCCATGCACGTGGCGGCGATCATGGCAGTGGAAGAGCATCTGATCCCCGAACTGAACGAGCTGAAAACCACGCTGCGGGAAAAATCCCGCGCCTTTGCGGACATCGTCAAAATTGGTCGCACCCATTTGCAGGACGCCACGCCGCTGACGCTGGGGCAGGAGATCTCCGGCTGGGTGGCGATGCTGGAACATAACGTTAAGCACATCGAGCAGAGTCTGCCGCATCTGTGCGAGCTGGCGCTGGGCGGAACGGCGGTGGGGACCGGGCTGAACACCCATCCTGAATATGCGCATCGCGTGGCGGCGGAACTGGCGCAGATCACCGGGCAGCCGTTTGTCACCGCCCCCAATAAATTCGAAGCGCTCGCCACCTGTGATGCGCTGGTGCATACCCACGGGGCCCTGAAAGGACTGGCGGCGTCGCTGATGAAAATCGCCAACGACGTGCGCTGGCTGGCATCCGGCCCGCGCTGTGGGATCGGGGAAATCGCGATCCCTGAAAATGAGCCGGGCAGTTCCATCATGCCGGGCAAAGTGAACCCGACGCAGTGTGAAGCGATGACCATGCTCTGCTGTCAGGTGATGGGCAATGATGTGGCGATCAATATGGGCGGCGCGTCCGGTAACTTCGAACTGAACGTCTACCGTCCGATGGTGATCCATAACTTCCTGCAATCAGTGCGACTGCTGGCGGACGGGATGGAGAGCTTCAACGAGCATTGCGCGACGGGCATTGAGCCAAATCGTGAGCGCATCGATCAGCTACTGAACGAGTCGCTGATGCTGGTGACGGCGCTCAATACCCATATTGGTTACGACAAAGCGGCGGAGATTGCCAAAAAAGCGCATAAAGAAGGGCTGACGCTGAAAGCCTCAGCCCTGGCGCTGGGTTATCTCACCGACGAGGAGTTTGACCGCTGGGTGCGCCCGGAAACCATGGTCGGCAGCATGACCACCGAGCGCTAATCCGCCAGATACAGGTGCAGTCGCGGGATCATCAGGGTCAGCGGCTGCGCCTGCGGTTTATAACGATGCTGGATATTCTCCGCATCGTAATTCAGTAACTCACCAATATCCGGCACGTTTGCGCCGTGCCCGGCAGAAATCAGCGCCACCAGCGGCCCAGGACAGGCGTGCTGCACCTGTTTCTGGGAGCCGGAATACCACACGCGGGCAATCGGCTGGACCTTCACCGGGCGTTTAATCTTCAGCCGCGCCTTTTGCGGCAGGGCGGCAATATCGTTGTATTCCTGAGTTACGCGGGCGTGCCACTGCTCGCGCGTCCAGGGCGCGACCGAACGGGGCGATTTCAGGCTTTTTTCCAGTTGCGCCAGCACCTCGTCGCGGGTCAGATTTTTGATGATATGTTTATTCGCCCAACCGAAGCGCAGCGTGGCCGGGTTGCGAAGGGTGGTGATTGTGCGGTAGGCGTTAAGCGTGATCAACCCCGGCAGATGGCGGTGCACCCACTCAAAACGGGCGGCAGAGGGCAGGCCAGACTCGACCGTGATAATGCGCTCGAAGGTTGTTTTCAGCGTATTGATGGTGTTAATCCGCGATTCCAGCGCTTCACGAATCTCATCCGTGACCTCAAGGCAAATCACGCCGGGCAAACGCACCGCCGCTTTGCTGCTGCGGTTTTCCGACTGCTGCTGGATAAAAAGATGGGTGAAGTGGCGAAGTGCCCGTTCTGCCGCCTGCTTGCCGATGTGCTGCTTCACCTCAATAAGCGTTAACTCATCGTGCTCGCGGCCTTTCGGCACTTCGGGGAGTTCGAACACGCGCCCGGCCAGCAGACGGCAGGCGGTTACTTCCTCTTTCAGCGCGGCCAGTTCGTGCTCAAGCTGGCGAAACGTGGTGGTGAAGCGTTCAATAAGATCATAACTGGCCATTAGCGCCTCCATAGTTACAACATACTCAAGGTATAACACAGGTGACGCACGCAGGCCAGGTCGACAGGGTCAGCTTTGCAGGCCCGGTGAGCGCCAGGCCACCGGGCAAGCCAGTTCACACCGGGGCAGGGAGTTGCTGCACTACCGGCCAGCGGAAGCAAAACTGCGCGCCACCTGTCCGGCTGGCGTCGCAGCTTACTTCGCCACCCATCGCCAGCGCGATAGAGTGCACAATCGCCAGCCCCAGACCGCAGCCGCCGGTGGCACGGTCACGGCTGGGATCGAGACGAACAAAAGGTTCAAACACCCGCACGCGTTCTTCCGGCGCGATGCCTGGCCCGTCATCTTCCACCATAAGCAGGGCGTCTGCGCCTTCGCGTTTCAGCGTCACCGCAACCTGATTCTCGCTGTAGCGCAGCGCATTGTTCACCAGGTTATCCAGCACCCGCTCCATCAGGCGGATATCCAGTGCGCCATATTCGGCACCGTCATCGGCGTTCAATACGATCTGGCGCTGTGGGTTGAGCGCACGCACATCCGCCATCAGTCCTGCCAGCCATGCCGGGAGATCGGGCAGTGTCAGCCGTAATTCATTTTGCGGGCGGTCGAGGCGGGCGTAAGTCAGCAGTTCTTCAATCAGCCCTTCCAGTTGGCCGATATCACGATTGAGCATCTGCCGTTCGCTGTCAGCGAGGTTATCGCTCATCTCCAGCCGATAGCGTAATCGCACCAGCGGGGTACGCAGTTCATGGGCTATTCCGTCGATCAGCTGCTTTTTACTGGCAATCAGCGTGTTGATATTGTCGGCCATCTGGTTAAACGCCACGCCGAGGCGCTCAAAACTGGAACCGCTGTCAAAATGAATGCGCTCGGTAAGATGCCCGTCGCCAAAACGCAGCGCGGCGGATTCAATTCTCAGCATCTCCTGCCAGTGCGGGCGCATCCAGATAAATACCGGGAAGGCGAGGGAAATGGCGATAAACACCAGCAGCATAATGTCCAGAATGCGCATTTCATGCAGATAAAACAGATAGGGCACCGGACCAACCGCCAGCACATAGTTGCTGCGCGGAATACGCTGGATAAAGGTGTATTCCTCATCCAGGGCCACGATGTCGCCTTTGCGCAGCCGTTCGGCGGTGGAGGCATCAAGGTCGAATTTATTCAGCGGCTCAATACGCATATCAAATGACAGATTCAAATCCATCTCTTTGAGCGTCTTGCTCCACTTATGGGGCGGGATCTCGCGCAGCTCGCTGCGAATTAAATACAGCGAGCTTTTCATCAGGTCGTCAAGCGACTGGCGGCCCGCGCGCTCTGCGGTGAATTTATAGACCAGCCCGACCAGCATGGTCATCACCAGAAAACAGACAAACAGCAGCAAATAGAACTGGACGAACAGCTTTTTCATAATGACACCGGCGATTCCCACGCGTGGGGCGCGAACAAATAGCCTTTATTACGCACGGTCTTAATGCGGTAAGGTTCGGTGGCATTATCCAGCAGTTTTTTGCGCAGCCGGGAAATGGCCACGTCCACGCTGCGATCCAGACCGTCGTAGCTCACGCCGCGTAAATTTTTCAGCAGCGCATCCCGATCCATAATCTGCCCCGCATGGGTCGCCAGCTCCCAAAGCAAATCAAAATCAGCGGTGGAGAGGGTGATCTCCGTCTGGGCCAGCATTACCTGACGATTCACCGGATCGATAGAAAGCGTGCCGAAGCGCAGGGTGTTGTGTGGGGTTAGCGGAGTATTCTGGAGCGTCGTACTTCCGGCGCGCTGGCGCAAATGCAGTCGCAGGCGGGCAAGCAGCACGGCGGGCGGGGTGGTTTTAAGGATGTAATCGCTGGCCCCCATTTCCAGGGACAGGATATGGTTCATGTCGCTGTCAAGCGAGGTCAGCAGCACAATAGGGCCCTGAAATTGCCCGCGCAGATCGCGGCATAGTGTCATGCCGTCTTTGCCGGGCAGCATGATATCCAGTAGCACCAGTTCCGGGTTTTCGCGCAAAATGACGTCCTGCGCGCAGTCGCCGCGTGGCTCAACAATCACCTCAATATCGTGTTTACCAAGGTATTTTGCGATCAGCTCGCCGACGTCCGGGTCGTCTTCAACATAAACGATCTTATTCATATAACTTATGCAGTAGCCAAAAGCGCCAACATACACCGCCTGACGGCAACCTTCCATTAATCTTTCATAAACGACAGCGCTTCCGTTATGCTGCGCATTATTGTTGAGGAAGTGTTAAGGCATATTCATGGGACTGGTGTTTAAAGCGGCGCTGGGTGCGCTGGTGGTGGTATTGATTGCGCTGTTATCACGAACAAAAAATTACTATATCGCCGGGCTGATCCCGTTATTTCCGACCTTTGCGCTGCTTGCGCATTACATCGTCGCCACAGAGCGCGGGATGGACGCGCTGCGCACCACCATCGTGTTTGGCATGTGGTCGATCATTCCCTACTTTCTTTATTTGCTTTCGCTGTGGTATTTCACCGGCTTTTTGAAATTACCTTTGGCGCTGGGCGGGGCGGTGGTGTGCTGGAGCCTCAGCGCCTGGGTAATAATTTACTGCTGGAGCCGCTGGCATTAACGCAGCGGACGCCCGCCATCAACGGCGTAGCTGCGGCCTGTCACGTAGCAACTGGTGAGCAGATAATCGACCAGATCGATCATCTCTTTTTCACCCGGCGCGATTTTCATCAGCGATTTATTCAGCGCCTTGTGGCGATACTCAGCGTCATCTTCTTCGTTAAATAAAATCATCGACGGGGCAATGGCATTGACTTTTACCTCCGGGGCCAGTTTGCGGGCAAAGGAGCGCGTCATATTATCCAGCGCCGCTTTACTCGCCGCGTAAGCGATATGTTTATCGCTGCCGCGTTCCACCACGTAATCCGTAAAATGAATAATGTCGGCGGCGGCATGGCCCTGACCACGCAATAAACTTTCCAGCGCGTGATTAAGCAGGTAGGGGGCGTGAACGTGTACCTGCAACATGATCCTCAGCATCTCCGGGAGCGAAGATCCAGGCTTTTCCGCCATCCAGCTACTGGCGTTATGAATAATGCCGCGCAGCCCTTTGGTGCGGGATTTCACCTCATCGGCAAACGCTAAAATACCTTCGTCGGTGCTGAAATCCGCCTGAATGCAGACGCCGCCGGCCGCTTCTAATCCGTCAATTGCCGGGTAACGGGTGCGGTAGCTAACCAGGACCGGCTGGTGCTGATTAATAAAATGATGAGCGAGCGCGAGGCCGATGCGTCGGCCTCCGCCAGTGATCAGAATAGGGTGGTGCTGGGTATTATCCATCGTTATCTCCTTAAGCCTTCAGGCGATGGGGAACATCGTTACCCCACCAACATCCACATTGCCGGAATTGCGGCGACAAGCAGACAAACAATTAACAACTTTTCATTAAAGCGCAGCAGCGTATTGTCCTGATGCGTGCGGCGTGCGTACATAAAGACCAGCAGGCCAGGCGCATACAGCACCACCGACAGCAGTAAATGCATGGGGCCGGAAGCGTAGAGCAGCCACAGACCATACAGACAGGCACCGATGCCGACTGCCCGGTGTAAAGGACGAGAGGCAATCTTCACAAGATAGGCACCGACGAGGAAATAGGGTACCAGAATCATCTCTGAAGCGATGGTTAACAGCGTATTGTAATCTGAACCTGTGAGCCAGATCAGCACCAGACAGACCTGCACGCTGGCATTGGTCAGCCACAGCGAAGCCGATGGCGCGCTGTTTTTGTTCTGTCGGGAAAAGATCCGCGGGAAGGCTTTGTAATTCGCCGCCAGCAGCGGCACTTCCGCCGCCATAATCGTCCAGCTCAGATAGGCCCCGCAGACCGAGACAATCAGCCCGGCGGCGATAATCACTTCACCCCATGAACCCATCATCTGCACCATCAGGCCCGCCATTGACGGGTTGCGCATTTGCGCCAGTTCAGGACGGGAGACAACGCCCAGCGACAGCAGGGTGACCAGCAGATAGACCGTCAGCGCGGCCATGACAGCCAGCAGCGTTGCCCGGCCGACATCGTGCTTGTTACGTGCGCGGGCAGACACCACCACCGCGCCTTCCACGCCGATAAATACCCACAGGGTAATGAGCATGGTGTTTTTCACCTGCTCCCAGACGGGAACGCCTAAATCAAGGCCGGTGAAATCGAGGCTGAATTTATCGAGATTAAAGGCCAGCGCAGCAAGGGCGATAAACAGACCCAGCGGCACCAGTTTTGCCAGCGTCGCGACAAGGTTAATGCTCGCCGCCGTCTGTACGCCGCGTAATACCAGGGCGTGAACGATCCACAGCAGGCAGGAGGCTCCGACGATAGATTGCCAGGTATTGCCATCACCAAACAGGCGCAGTTCAGGGGTGTCGGTAAAGAAACTTAACGCTGCAAAGACGATAACCAGATAAGAGACGTTGGCGATAACCGCGCAAAGCCAGTAGCCCCACGCCGAGCAGAAGCCGATCAGCTCACCAAACCCTTCGCGGGCATAGGTGAAGATCCCGCCGTCTAAATCCGGGCGCAGACGTGTGAGCAAGAGCATGGCGAAGGCGAGCAATAAAATCCCGGCCCCGGTGATCGCCCAGCCAATTAATAATGCGGCGGGGCTGGCGACTTCGGCCATATTCTGCGGCAGGCTGAATACGCCCGCACCCAACATTGAACTCAAAACGAGCGCAGTTAATGCGCTTAGGCCAAGTTTCTTTTCCATTGGCATCCTGTTATGAAATCGATCAATCCAGAATAATTATTTCGCCTGAGCGCATAAAAATGGTGGATCACACTGAGGCGCGGGATTTTACGGAGTGAAGGAAGCGCATGCAATGATGTATGGCATAAAAGAACAAAAAAATAAAAAAGGCGGCTGATGCCGCCCTGAAAGGAGCTGATTACTTGTACAAATCGGCGCTGATGGTGATGTTGCCACCGCGTTCCTGCCACTGGCGGGTAACGTGGTAGTACTTCGCGCCTTTTTTGGCAGCACGCTTCGCAACCTGATAGGAGATCTCCGTCATGTTGCCGTAGTTGCCGGTGAACTTCACGCTGTCGAAAGGAACCATCTGCGCAGCGGTGATTTTATTCACTTCTTCTACTTTCGTCCCGTCCGGCAGCGTGACAGTGTAACGACCACCTTTTGATGACTGGGTTTCAAAGAAACGGCCTACGGAGGCGCTTGGTGCGGAGCTGGTCGCCACGCCTGGGATTTCAACTTTCTTCGCTTCTTCACCGCCTTTGGCGATCAGCGCGCGGCCCGCTTCGGAGTCAGCTGGCACCGCATCCGGGCTTTGCAGCACGCGTTTTTTCGCATCAGCTTTATAGACGTAAGCGGTGATGATCTGGTTGCCGCCGCCGTTAGCATCAACCTGGCGCACAATATAGAAAGCGTCAGCGTTTTTAGCTTTGGCTTCTTTGGTGATGGCGCTGTTTGCTTCCGGCTGGCTGCGGTAGAAACCACGCACGGTCACGGTATCAAACGGCTCAAGTTCAACGGCCTGGCTTTTGGTCAGTTCTTTGACGCCGTTAATCACACGATTGGTTGGTGCATCGGCTTTCGGCGCATCGGATTTATACAGGTCGGCCACAACGCGGGAGTTGCCGCTGTTGCCGTGGTCGGCGGTATCCACCACGTAAAATGCATCGGCACCGGCTTTATCGGCACGGGATGAAACGGCGTTCACGACATCGCTAATAGCATTAAAGCGACCCGTGAGCGTAATACGTTCAAAGGGTTTTACCGCTGCCGCTTGCTCCGGCGTCAATTCTGTCGCTGCATTTACAGACAGAGCAGTCGCAGAAAGGAGTGCTGACGCCAGGAGGGTGTTCTTAAGCTTCATAAAAATAATCCTTCGCCTTGCGCAAACCAGATACTGGTAATGAGGTTGACTAAATCGCTGCTGATTATTGCATTTAAACGTTGTAACTGTCTGCGTCATTTTTTGCTCACTGTGCTACCGGTAGTGAAAGGTACGATAACAAAGGGTGATATGTTGAAAAAACAGACGCTTGACCCGCTAAACCGATAAACGTTATGACTTTTATAAGTTAATTGCTTGTTAAATTAATGATCTCATCAGGCGCTATATCATGTTTTGACTCCGGGCTGCGGCGGAATATCGGGTGTCTGCCAGGATTTAAGGCAAATATCACTATTAGCGCGTGCGGTTACTTAATTTTCCGCAATTAAATCAGAAATACTGATTTGCCACGGTAGATCACAGGCGTAATTTTCAGTAGGTTATAGAAAGTTTGTTACTGTTTTATTTTTCCAGCGTTTACAGTGCGCGGCCTTAATGAGTGGCGCACAGAAGCATTGGGGAAACTGACAAACCATCATCTAAAACCGATGGAAGGGAAAACTATGCGTATTGGTATACCAAAAGAACGGTTGGCCAATGAAACCCGCGTTGCTGCCACGCCGAAAACGGTTGAGCAACTGCTGAAATTGGGTTTCACCGTCGCCGTTGAGAGCGGCGCAGGCAAGCTGGCAAGTTTCGATGACGAGGCGTTTACCCATGCTGGCGCAGACGTCGTCACCGGGAATGACGTCTGGCAATCTGACGTGATCCTCAAGGTGAATGCACCGGATGACGACGAAATCGCGTTATTAAATCCAGGGACCACATTAATCAGCTTTATCTGGCCCGCGCAGAATGCAGCGCTGCTGGAGAAACTGGCGGCGCGCAATGTCACCATTATGGCGATGGACTCCGTACCGCGTATTTCGCGTGCGCAGTCGCTGGACGCCTTAAGCTCAATGGCTAACATCGCCGGTTATCGCGCTATCGTTGAAGCCGCTCATGAATTTGGTCGCTTCTTTACCGGGCAAATCACCGCCGCCGGTAAAGTGCCACCGGCGAAAGTGATGGTGATTGGCGCAGGTGTCGCCGGGCTTGCTGCCATCGGCGCGGCAAACAGCCTCGGGGCGATTGTCCGTGCTTTCGACACCCGCCCGGAAGTCAAAGAACAAGTGCAAAGTATGGGCGCTGAATTCCTCGAACTCGATTTTGAAGAGGAAGCGGGCAGCGGCGATGGCTATGCCAAAGTGATGTCACCGGCCTTTATCAAAGCCGAAATGGAACTCTTCGCCGCGCAGGCAAAAGAGGTCGATATCATCGTCACAACGGCGCTAATCCCCGGCAAACCAGCGCCAACACTGATTACCCGCGAAATGGTCGATTCCATGCAGCCGGGCAGTGTGATTGTCGATCTGGCCGCACAAAACGGCGGCAACTGTGAATACACCGTCGCCAATGAAGTAGTGACCACCCCGAACGGCGTGAAAGTGATCGGCTACACCGATTTACCGGGCCGCCTGCCAACGCAGTCCTCGCAGCTTTATGGCACCAACCTCGTCAATCTGCTCAAACTTCTGTGCAAAGAGAAAGATGGCAATGTGGTGGTGGATTTTGACGATGTCGTGGTGCGCGGTGTTACCGTGATCCGTGACGGCGAAGTCACCTGGCCGGCTCCGCCGATTCAGGTTTCCGCTCAGCCTCAGGCGGCTGCGAAAGCGGCCCCGGAGCCTGTCGAACCGGCAGCCCCGGCTTCTCCATGGCGTAAATACGCGCTAATGGCACTGGCCATTATCCTCTTCGGCTGGCTGGCAGATGTGGCACCGAAAGAGTTCCTCGGCCACTTTACCGTTTTCGCGCTCGCCTGTGTGGTGGGCTACTACGTGGTCTGGAATGTGTCGCACGCGCTGCATACCCCGCTGATGTCCGTTACCAACGCGATTTCAGGGATCATCGTGGTCGGCGCGTTACTGCAAATTGGGCACGGCGGTTGGGTCAGTTTCCTGAGCTTCATTGCGGTACTGATCGCCAGTATTAATATTTTTGGTGGTTTCACCGTCACTCAGCGCATGCTGAAAATGTTCCGGAAGAACTAAGGGGTAACATATGTCTGGAGGATTAGTTACAGCTGCATACATTGTTGCCGCGATCCTGTTTATTTTCAGTCTGGCCGGGTTGTCAAAACATGAAACCTCGCAGATGGGTAACCGCTTCGGCGTCGCGGGTATGGCGATTGCGTTAATCGCGACCATCTTCGGGCCGGATACCGGCAACGTGGTGTGGATCATTGTCGCCATGGTGATTGGTGGCGCGATTGGTATTCACCTGGCGAAAAAGGTCGAGATGACTGAAATGCCGGAGCTGGTGGCAATTCTGCACAGCTTCGTCGGTCTGGCGGCGGTGCTGGTGGGCTTCAACAGCTATCTGCATCACGATGTGGGCATGGAACCGGTGCTGGTGAATATTCACCTGACGGAAGTGTTCCTTGGGATCTTTATCGGTGCCGTGACCTTTACCGGGTCGGTTGTAGCCTTCGGTAAACTGCGCGGTAAGATCTCGTCTAAACCGCTGATGCTGCCGAATCGCCATAAAATGAACCTGGCGGCGCTGGTGGTTTCTTTCCTGCTGCTGTTGATGTTTGTGCGTACCGAAAGCGTGGGCGTTCAGGTACTGGCGCTGCTGGTGATGACCGTTATCGCGCTGGCCTTCGGCTGGCATCTGGTGGCCTCTATCGGCGGTGCAGATATGCCGGTGGTGGTGTCGATGCTGAACTCCTATTCCGGTTGGGCAGCGGCGGCGGCGGGCTTTATGCTCAGCAACGACCTGCTGATCGTCACCGGTGCGCTGGTGGGCTCGAGCGGTGCGATCCTCTCTTACATCATGTGTAAGGCGATGAACCGCTCCTTTTTCAGCGTGATTGCTGGCGGCTTTGGTACTGACGGCTCCTCCACGGGCAGCGATGAAGAAGTGGGCGAGCACCGTGAAATCAGCGCTGAAGAGACTGCCGATATGCTGAAAAATTCGCACTCGGTCATTATCACCCCAGGCTATGGGATGGCGGTGGCACAGGCGCAGTATCCGGTAGCGGATATCACGGAGAAGCTGCGCGCGCGTGGCATCAAAGTGCGCTTTGGTATCCACCCTGTTGCCGGGCGTTTGCCGGGTCACATGAACGTACTGCTGGCGGAAGCGAAAGTGCCGTACGACATCGTGCTGGAAATGGATGAGATCAATGACGATTTCAGCGACACCGACACGGTGCTGGTCATCGGTGCGAACGACACCGTTAACCCGGCGGCGCTCGACGATCCGAAGAGTCCGATTGCCGGTATGCCAGTGCTGGAAGTGTGGAAAGCGCAGAACGTGATTGTCTTCAAACGTTCCATGAATACCGGCTATGCCGGGGTGCAGAACCCGCTGTTCTTTAAAGAGAACACCCATATGCTGTTTGGTGATGCCAAAGCCAGCGTGGATGCGATTCTGAAAGCACTGTAAGCGTGATGTGAAATGAAAAAGCCGCTCAGAGAGCGGCTTTTTTTATGGACGGCGGTTAATCATCTTCGTCGTCGAGTTCAACGGGTGTCTGAAACTGATCGGGTTTGAGCACCAGCAAATCGCAGCGCAAATGGTCGATAACCTGTTCTGCGGTATTACCGAGGAACGCGGCGGAGATGCCCGTGCGTCCAACGGTGCCTAATACCACAACCCCTGCCTGTAAATGCTCGGCGAGGTCGGGGATCACCTCTTCAGGCAGACCTTTCTCGACGTGAGTGCGTTTTTCATCGATGCCATATTTCTGGCGCAGCGTCTTCATGGCGAGTAGGTGCTGGCCGCGAATCGCGTCGTTATAAACGCTCGGGTCAAACTCCGGCAGTTCAATCGCAATGTTAATCGGCGTCACCGGATACGCGCCGACCAGATGCACTTCAGTGTGGTTAACCTGTTCAGCAAGATGAATGGTTTCTTTGACCAGCTTGTCATTGAGCGCATTGTGATACGGCTCTTCGCTCGCAAGATTCACCGCCACCAGCGCTTTGCCGCCTTCCGGCCACGGCTGGTCTTTTACCATCCACACCGGGCAGGGACACTTACGCAGCAGATGCCAGTCGGTCGGCGTGAAAATCACAGATTCCAGCTTGTCGTGCTGGTGGGTCATCTTCAGCACTAAATCGTGCTTGTCGGCTAAAACTTCCTGGATGATGGCTTCGAAAGGACGGTTGTGCCAGACCACTTTGATGTCGATGGGCACACCTGAATCGATGTAGAACTGTGCCTGCTCGCGGATCCATGCGCTCCGTTGGCTGATTACGCCCTGACGCATCGCTGTACGCTCGTCCGGGGAGAGAAGGGTAGTCATCTCATAAGAAAAATCATAGATCGGCAGAAAGGCTTTGATTCGGCCACCAATCCGTTGATGCAAATAAACAGCGCGTCGCAAGGCGGGTTGATCGTCCTGATTAGGATCGATAGCGACCAGCATATTTTGATATTTGGCCATACAGGGTCTCCTTACATCTGTCACCACAGTCTGTAACTAAAAGATAACCCATATGCGAAGAATGAAACAGGGGAGAACCTCTGCCAGATCAACAAATCAGAAAAATTTGTCGTCCGGCAAAGGTCTTAAAACAGGAGGGAATAATCAGGCAACGTTGCGGGAGTGCCCGGCCAGCACCGACAACGCATCACCATTTTCGATAGTGATATATTTGCCTTTCACCGCCAGCATACCGCTTTTCTGGAAACGACCGAGCAGACGGCTGATCGTCTCAACAGTCAGACCAAGATAGTTACCGATGTCGCCGCGCGTCATGGTTAAACGGAACTCACGCGGAGAGAAACCACGCTGAGCAAAACGACGCGACAGGTTATAAATAAACGCCGCCAGACGCTCTTCCGCGTTTTTCTTCGACAGCAGCAGGATCATGTCCTGGTCGCCTTTGATCTCGCCGCTCATCAGACGCATCATTTGCTGGCGCAGATTAGGCATTTTGCCAGAGAGATCGTCGAGAGTTTCAAACGGGATTTCGCAGACCATGGATGTTTCAAGCGCCTGTGCGAAGCTCGGGTGATGGCCCGTGCCGATAGCGTCGAAACCGACCAGATCGCCGGCCAGATGGAAACCGGTAATTTGCTCGTCACCCTGTTCAGTGATGGTGTAGCTTTTGATAGTGCCTGAACGGATAGCGTAGAGCGATTTCAGCTCATCCCCCGCTTTAAACAGCGTCTGACCTTTCTGAATCGGCTTTTTACGCTCGATGATGTTATCAAGCTGATCAAGCTCATGCTCATTCAGGGTAAACGGGATGCAAAGCTGGCTGATACTGCAATCCTGGCAGTGGATAGCGCAACCGCCAGATTGAATGCGTCGTATAATTCGCTTTTCCGGGATCATAGGTTCACTCAGGCCATAATTGATATTGGTCAATTTTAACATCTTTTTGCTTAACGTGTAAGCCTGCCATAGACCCAAACCGGGATTATTGGAAACTTCGGGCACAGAGATTTTCTAACTTATTGATATTCCACAATGACAATGCGGATTTTTAGGCTAATCGTTACTGGAAACGCACAAAAGGGCCTGTTTTCTCACAATAAAAAATAGCCTTCGTGACGCAGCAACCACTCTTTACGGGCGACGCCGCCCGCGTAACCGGTGAGCAAACCGTTGCTGCCGATCACCCGATGGCACGGCACCACGATACTCACCGGATTGGATCCGTTGGCCGCCCCGACAGCCCGCGCGGCACCCGCGCGATTGAGCGCTCCGGCAAGCTGGCCATAAAACATCACCTGACCACAGGGAATGCTACGCAACATTTTCCATACTTCGCGCTGGAAAGGCGTACCGGCAGTCTCCGTGGGTAAATCCTCAATCACGCCCAGATCGCCATCGAAATAATCGCGCAGTTTTTGACTCAATCCGCCCGGATTAGTGGCGCTGATGCGCTGGTAACCCGTCGTGCGGTAATGGATCGCCAGAAGCTGCTCCATGCGGTCGCTGTGTTCTTCCCATTCTACGGCGCGCAGGCGGTATTGCTCATCGCAGAGCACCCACAGTGGGCCAAGAGGGGTGGTGATTTTATCTTCGAGGAGAGTCAGCATGGGTGTCCTTTTACGTGCTTTCACGTGAGTCGCGGTGTGCCGCTAATTTATCACGCTAATCCTTTATGCTCTATACCCCGAAATGGAGTAATAAACGGAGAATATAACAATTTAAAACGGAAGAAATAATGAGATTAAAATAGCGTAAAATCGCCATCGAAACGTTTGTCTGGGAAATTAAATGGAAGGGTATTGATTAAAAGCGGGAGTATAATGTGCGGGCTAATCAAAAAAACAGAGCCTGCCGACATCCGCCAGGCTCCAGAGTACACACAGCAGTGCATCCTTACTTATTCCCACAATGGTCGTCCCTGAGGGGGTTAATTAAGTTATAGCAGCTAATTTATATAATTCCAACAAAATGAACAGTTGTTTTAATAAGATTTTTCTTAGCTGGAAAAATATATTATACGTTTTCAGGGTTATTTAAGCCGGAGTTAACGCGCCTCACAAATATACTTAAATATTTATGTGGTTAATTTGTGATCAAAATTATAACGTCACTAAAACGTTTCTAACGCCTTAAGGATTGACCCAAAGCCCATTGAGACTCCTCTCGCAGGTGGTTATAGTTAACCTCACGCTGTCAGATATCGCCGGAGAATTGACATGAACCTTGACGACAAATCACTTTTCCTTGACGCCATGGAGGATGTCCAGCCCCTGAAACGCTGCACCGAGGTCCACTGGCAGCCCGCCCGCCAGAAGCGTGCACCGCAGCGCCCGGACTTACTGCAACTGGATAATTTCCTGACAACAGGTTTTCTCGACGTCGTCCCGCTTACCACGCCCCTTGATTTTAAACGTGAAGGTCTGCAAAGCGGCGTGACTGACAAACTCCGGCTTGGAAAGTACAGCCAGCAGGCGAGCCTGAATCTGCTCCGCCAGCCTATTGAACAGTGCCGCCAGATGCTGTTTACCTTCATGCATCAGGCGGTTAAGGATAATCTGCGTAATGTGCTCATTATTCATGGCAAAGGGCGGGATGATAATGCCCATGCCAATATCGTGCGCAGTTATCTTGCCCGCTGGCTCACTGAATTTGAGGATGTCCAGGCATTTTGTACTGCGCTGCCGCATCATGGGGGCAGCGGGGCTTGTTATGTGGCATTACGCAAATCCGCGCAGGCAAAAATGGACAACTGGGAACGCCACGCTAAACGCAGTCGTTAATTAAATGCGCGTTAAGAGAATATATTTTGCAAATAATTGCGCAGACAGCCGGTAAATGTACCGGCTGTTTTGCTATTAATGTGCGCGCCGTCCGTAGCAGGATCGAAAATTTCCCCCGCCAGGCTTGCTGGATATTTATTTGTATGGGTCATTTTGAAAATGCAAGGCGGCGGAATTAAATTAATCTGACTTGCTGCCTTAATCACAGTTTCGGCATTTTATAAAAGTCGCGAGAACACCCCTTTATATAAAGAGGTGTAGAGGATATAGATTGCTCAGATAGCCGGATATTCCCCGGTGCCTTCAGGCCATGGCGTCAGCAGGTCAAAGCCATCTTCCGTTACCGCAACGGTGTGTTCAAACTGCGCGGAGAGAGAACGATCTTTGGTCACCACCGTCCAGCCATCTGACAGCACGCTGGTGGCTGCTTTACCGGCATTAATCATCGGCTCGATAGTAAAAATCATCCCCGGTTTCAGCACCAGCCCGGTGCCGGGTTTACCGTAATGCAGAATTTGCGGGTCCGCATGGTAAGTCTGCCCGACGCCGTGCCCGCAATATTCGCGCACCACGGAGAATCCCGCGTC
This sequence comes from Enterobacter sp. kpr-6, assembly GCF_900116015.1. Taxonomy (GTDB): domain Bacteria; phylum Pseudomonadota; class Gammaproteobacteria; order Enterobacterales; family Enterobacteriaceae; genus Enterobacter_D. Next base: position 257,698 of record NZ_FOYH01000003.1, on the reverse strand, counting down.
TTCGGCCACCTGCTGGATCGCCGCGCCGATGTCGCCGAGTGTCGCGCCAGGACGCACCGCATTGATGCCTGCCACCATCGACTGATAGGTAATATCCACCAGTCTTTTTGCCCGGATGGTCGGCTCGCCGACAAAATACATCCGGCTGGTGTCGCCGTACCAGCCATCTTTAATAATGGCGACGTCGATGTTGATGATATCGCCGTTTTTCAGCCGCTTATCAGCCGGAATACCGTGGCATACCACATGATTCACCGACGTGCAGACGGTGCGGGTATAGCCCTGATAACCGATATTCGCCGGGATCACCTTCAGTTCATTGACAATAAAATCGTGGCACAGCTTATCGAGTTCGTCGGTGGTCACGCCCGCCTTAACGTGGGGTTTGATCATCTCCAGCACGCGGGCTGCCGTCTGGCCTGCCGCGCGCGCCAGCTCGATTTCTTCCTGAGAGTGCAGCTTAATATCGCTCATTCTGTCAGTTCCTCTTTTTGACGGGCGAGTTTATCTATTTCAGCGCCGCCGGCAGACTCGGTCTGGATCAGCAGACGCATTAAATCCTGATGCGTTAAGTGGGGGTAAACCTCGGCCAGCATGCCGATTTTCAGCCAGTGCTCAGCCTGCGAGTTAATTGAGCGGCTCATGGCATTGCTGGCAAGACGCAAATTCTCATGCATCAGGTCGGATATTTTTACGATGCCCATATTGTTACCGTGAATATTGATGATACGAAACATATATGAAATGTATAATAGCATGGCAATCGTGCACACCGAAAGAGGGGAGTAAAAAAGGCTGAAAGTGACGCACTGTTGGCGTTAAACGGTCTTACAGGTGTCAGCGGGTTCCGGTATTCTCAGGAAAACGACACAGGAGATGAGTATGCTGGAGATGAAAACGACATGTGAGCGCTGCCATCAGGCGCTTCCACACGATGCGCACGCGATGATTTGTTCATATGAATGCACATTTTGCCCGCCCTGCGCGGAACAGTCGCTCCACGGCAAATGCCCCAACTGTAACGGTGAGCTGGTGAAAAGACCGACGCGAATGAAAAAAGAGGCCTGATGCGAGCGTCCGGCGGGGCAGGCTTAACCGGCCTGCGCCGCCGGGGGATATTACCTGTGCCAGGGCGTATCGCCTTTTTCCCGGTTACGCGACAGCGCATCGGCGGCACAAATTAACGACAGATGGCTTAACCCTTGCGGTACATTCCCGCGCCATTCGCCGGTTCTGACATCAAACATTTCATTGAACGTCTCGACATTACCCTTATCGCACAGGCATTCGAGGATCTGATCCATATAGGCGGTGGCTTTTTCCTGCTCACCCAGCCGCGCCCAGGCTTCCACCAGCCAGAAAGCACAGGCCACAAAAGTGCTCTCCTCATGCTCCACGTCGCTGTAGCGATAGAGCATCGGCGTCCCGTGACCTAATTCTTCGACCAGCATTTCGTAGGTGGAGATCATCCGCTGCGGATCGACTTTCATACCGTAATACCACACCAGACCCAGCGACGCGTCGAGCCTGTCCGTACCGGCATAGAAGCTGTACGCCTGTTTTTTTTCCGACCAGCAGTGGCTTTCGATCCAGTCGCGAATGCGATCTTTTTCGCGGCTCCAGCGCTCAACCCAGGTGGTTTCGATATGCCCGTCTTTCGCCAGTTTTTCGGCGATATCCAGCGTGATCCAGCAGGCCATTTTGGAATGGGTGTAATGCTCGCGTTCAGGAAGTTCCCAGATGCCGGAGTCATCCTGACGCCAGGAGTCGGCGCACTCATTAGCCAGCCTCGCCAGCAGGCGCGAGGTAGTGAGATCGAGAACGTGTCCGGCGTGAACAAAGAGCAGGGCGGTGTCGAGCATATCGCCAAACATACTGAGCTGTTGCTGGCTTTGCGCGTTGTTGCCGATGCGCACCGGTTTGGAGCCTTTATAGCCTTCCAGCGGCAGATAGGTTTCATCCGGCACCACTTCGCCGTCGAGGGTATAGCAGGCCCGCAGTTTTCCCTGATGGCGCACAATGGTATGTGTCAGCCAGGAAAACGCCGCTTTACACTCCTCCAGCGCGCCGATAAAAGCAAAAGCACGAATAATCAGGCAGGCGTCGCGGATCCAGGCATAGCGGTAATCATAATTTTTCTCGCCGCCAATGCCTTCCGGCAGCGAGGTGGTCGGTGCCGCCGCCAGCGCCCCGGTCGGGGAGTAGAGCAAAAATTTGAGTGCCAGCGCGGAGCGTTTAACGTGCTCAGGGAACAGCCCGTCGTAGCTCAGATCCTGGGTCCACATCTCCCACATCTGATGACTGATCTCAATGCGCTCATCGATTTTCTCAATCGGCGGCACGGCCAACGGTTCTTTATCGCTCACCAGCAGGGCGATCATGCTGCGCGACCCGGCATGAACGGTAAACGAGGCTTCAATCACATCGTCATCGGAGCGGGTAAAATCGATGTCTTCCGTGGTGTGCAGCATCGCCATCAAATCGCCGATATGAATGACCTTGCCAATGCGTGAATCGGCCAGCCACGGAGAGCGGGTGCAGGCGGCAGAGCCGGGCATAAAGGTCATTTTCAGTTTGACCTCGCCTTCCAGCCCCTCAACGCGACGGGCCAGCTCGCACCAGGGCAGACGCCCGGCGTGGTTGCTGTTCAGGGACTCGGTGAATCTGACTTTGCCGGACGCCGTTTCATAACAGGTTTCCAGCACATTGCTGTTATCGCGGTACTTGCGGTGGACGCAGTAGTCGCCCTCCGGTTCAATCTGAAAATAGCCCCCGGCTTTGGCATCGAGAATGCGATCGAACAGTGGCGGGGAATCCATATTTGGGGCACACCACCAGTCGATCGCGCCATCCGGCGCAATCAGCGCAACGGAACGTCCATCACCAATAGCGGCGTAATCCCCCAAACCGGCGTAGCCATCAATGCGCGCATGTCGGGGAAAAGACTGGTTTTTCATGGGAAAGTCCTGGAAATAAAAGGGCAGGACGGGCCTGCCACAGTGTTACAACGTGCCGGTACCGCCGTCAGAGCACCAGACCTGGCCTGACGCAAACGAGCTTTCATCGGACGCAAACAGCACATACAGAGGGGCAATTTCGACCGGCTGACCCGGACGGCCCAGCGGAGCAGATTCACCAAACGCTTTCACTTTTTCCTGCGGCTGACCACCGCTTGCCTGCAATGGCGTCCAGTACGGACCCGGTGCCACGGCATTTACGCGGATACCTTTTTTACCCAGCTGCTTCGCCAGCGATTTGGTAAAGGCCACGTTACAGGCTTTAGTCTGCGCATAGTCGAGCAGGATGTCGCTCGGCTGATAAGCCTGCACCGATGTGGTGTTAATAATCACCGCCCCTTCCTTTAAGTGTGGCACAGCGGCTTTAGTGATCCAGAACGGCGCATAAACGTTGGTTTTGAAGGTGTCATCAAACGCTTCCGTCGTCAGATCTTCAATGGATTCGCAGAACTGCTGACGCCCGGCGTTGTTGACCAGAATATCCAGCCCGCCCAGCGCATTCATCGCGTCCACCACCAGTTGCTGACAGAAGGTTTCGGAACGTACATCGCCCGGCAGCGCAACGGCGTTACGGCCTTCGGCTTTAATAAGTGCGATTACCGCCTCGGCGTCCGATTCTTCCTGTGGCAGGAAGTTAATCGCCACGTCTGCGCCTTCACGCGCATAGGCAATCGCCACCGCGCGGCCAATACCCGAATCGCCGCCGGTAATCAGTGCTTTTTTACCCGCCAGACGACCTGAACCCACATAACGGGTTTCACCATGATCGGGAATTGGCTTCATTTCAGAAGCAAGACCAGGTGCCTGTTGCGGCTGCTCCGGGAACGGAGGGGTCGGAAAGTGAGGAAGTTTTTGCTCAGGGTTCGTCATAATATCCGTCTCGGTTAGTTAACACGTATTAACCGTAGACACGAAATCACGGCTGTGCGAAATTTTTTAAAATGGCAATTTATATTTAAAAAACTTTACGGCGAAAGTTGAAACACGACGAATTACTCTGCTAAGCACATTGCAGTAAAGGTGTCATTTTGAATGATATGTATAAATATTGTTCTGTTTAGGTTACGGCATACCACTTTTTTAACGCCCGGAAACGTTTCGCTGGCGAATTAATTAGGAATATTCCTTGAATGAGATCTTTCTTATAAAAATAGCTTGAGTGTCAATCCCCTTACGTTAAACTGAATTTCCTGACACTGGTTTTTGATTCAGCGTTTACGTTTTTTTGATATCACGTAAATGCGATGGCGTTGCGACTGGATTTTTGTTTGATGTACGCATAATTTTGAACATGACTGCATGTAAACATTGAATTATAAGGAGATTTAGGATGAGCAATGAGCCCGTGTTTCCTGCATTTCCCGTCGTCGGCTGGCAGGTCGGTCCGGTGGAAAATCATAATAACGTCGTGGTCAAGTTTGGTTACAGCACGTCTTCCCATGCACCCGGTGCAAGTACGTTTGACTCGCAGTTTTTCAGCCTGTCACCAGAGATGGTTCGCAGCCTGATTTATGATTTGCAGCGCAGCCTGCGCGAATGTGAAATGCCTGTTGAAGATAAGGTGGCCTAGACCGCGCCACCTTGCCCCGCAGCAGTTAGCGATAACGCTCTGCTGCGGAACATTTCCTGCTTTAATCCCCTTTCTGCGCGGCCTGGGCCGTTGTTAACGTTCACTATTTGCCTGTTCAGTGGAATCTGAAATCCCCCCAAATTAACGCTGTTTACGCTATAAATAAATTAGCAAGCGATGCGCGGTAATACAGGGGAGTTTATGAATTTTGTCTACTTCAAGGTTGAATATCCACGTAACGAAGGAAGTCTTAGCTCGCCGCTATATTTAAATGATGTCGTACTTTTGCGCGACGGTGATATTGTCGCCGAGCTTGGGGATTTAAAAATCACCCACCTTCCGTATTGTATTTACCGCTCCGTTCCGACGGGGTTTCGTAAAATTGAATACCGACTGCAAACACATAGCGTCCGACGAATTACGCTTTCCTGTGGTTATTTGAAAAGTGGAGAATATATCGTTAATACACCACAGGGTGAAGAGGTCTTAATCTGGAATGCACTGAGCGGTTTATGGACGCGTCACGGTGACGATAAGATGCGCATTGACGGCTATAAGTTTGTAGAAAATCACTACACTATAATTCGTCCGCATCGTCGTCGTTCCGAATCCCTTAATGCAGGGTGAGTACTAATTTGCGAGTAATAAACTGAGGAGAATGCCTGATGGATATGCTGAATACACGACAATTCCTGTTCGCACAGGAAGAACCTAAGCCGGTAAAAGATAACCCGGCGAAACAGGGCGAAATTCCGCGCAAACCGGATGACAGCCAGGACGACCGCAAAGATCCTTTCAAAGCGAGTTAATCGCCAGCGGCTGCCTGCAAAGGTGGGCAGCCGCGCCTGCTGTTATTTCTTCACCAGCGCTTCGAGCTTATCGCGAAAACCCGTTACCGCTATGGCACGGTTATCCGCACGCCAGCGATCTTTCGCCGCCGGTGCGGAGCTTTGTACCGCGATGAGCTGCCAGCCTTTATCTGTGTGCAACATTAACGGCGACCCGCTGTCGCCGGGCAGGGTATCACACTGGTGAGACAGTACCGTATCCTGCGCCCAGCCTGTCACGATACAGTCATGATGGCTGTATAAGGCATCAAGATGATCCTGCGAATAGCCGGACTGCGTCACTTTGCGCTCGCTTGCTTTCAGCGCAGCGGTCAGGGCATCGCGATCGCCATCAAACAGTGGCAGGGGGGTGATCCCGGACGGCGGGTAACGCAACACAATCAGCCCAAAATCCCACGGCGCGGCGGCAGGGGGCACAATCCACCCTTCGCCATCGGGCTTCAGGCGGCGACCCAGCGAGGGTTCCACCCGGCCTTCAATACCGTGAATTTCATAGCGCCAGATGCCTTTTTGCGCCACAAAGCGCAGCGCGATGGCCTTATCCGGCTTGCCGCGCGGCGGAGTCAACAGACAGTGACCGGCAGTAAGGGCGAGATGTGGAGAGATGAGGGTGGCGGTGCACAGGTTACCGCTGGCGGTTTCCAGTTGCCCGATAGCGTCCCACGGCGCAAGCGTTGGGGTGCTGACACGCGTGCGGTCGTCATGACCAAAAAAAAGCGTCTTTATTTCCTGGGCGTCAGTGGTGTCTTCATCGCCGTCATCTGCATGTCCGTACAAAGAAAACAAACACAACGATCCCAGTATTATTATGGCGGTTTTACGCATAGCACTCTCTGGCAGGGAATTATGATTATTTGAACGTGAAGCCCTGGAATTACGTCTAACTATAGTCGGGGTCAGCAGAAAGTGGGAATAAAATCAGCGTACTACATTCAGGAAAAATAAAAACGGATGGCAACCAGCGCGCACAAAATAAGCGTAATCAGAATTAGCTCAAAACGGTAACGCCGCAGCATACGCCCTCCGGATAAAAAACGGCGCTTAGCCCTGAGGTAAGCGCCGGGTCAGAAACGTGCCGGGTGGATCTTAAGCGGCAGGTTGTGCAGCCGGTTTAGCGGCTTCATGTTTTACATGTTTTTTGTGTTTCTTGGCAGCCTGCGCTTTCTGCTCAACGGCAGGTTTTGCTGCGGCGGCTTTTTTGTGGTGCTTTTTCGCAGCCTGCGCTTTCTGTTCAACGGCTTTCTTGTGTTTTTTGTGCTTAGCCGGAGCGACTTTGGTGGCCGCCGGAGCAGAAGCCTGTGCAGTGGTCGCAGCCGGTGCAGCGGTAGTGGTAACCGCGTCAGCAGCAAACGCAGCAGAAGAGAGACCCATAGCAGCGGCAACAACCAGAGCTAATACTTTTTTCATTCTGATATCCTCGAATTGGTTTTTCATTCAACCCCACTGCGGGGCCGTTGAATGCACTATATCGTGCGCCATCCGGGGCTTCCGTGAGTGATTGGTATCGGCGTGTAACGGTTTGTACAAACGAGGATTTACCCCTCACCCCAACCCTCTCCCACAGGGAGAGGGAGCCGTCTCGTGCCCGCTTTTCCCCCTCACCACAGCGTAGAGAGCCGGGGTGAGGGGATTTTGACTTTCTCCCTCTCCCTTAGGGAGAGGGTCGGGGTGAGGGGTTTGCGGGCTAAACTTATAAATATCTCGCCGTCAAATGCGCCCTGAAATACTTGCTGTCCAGCCCCTCACCAGTCGCACTTTCAATCAACTGTGCGGTGGTAAACCGGCTGCCGTGCTGCCAGATATTCTGGCGCAGCCAGTCGAACAGGGCGCTGAAATCACCCTGGGCAATGGCGTTATCCAGATCCGGCAGGGCAGTACGCGCCGCATGGAACAACTGCGCAGCGTACATCGCGCCCAGCGTGTAGGACGGGAAATAGCCGAAGCCGCCGTCCGTCCAGTGAATATCCTGCATACAGCCGTTGCGGTAGTTACCCTCCGTCGACAGCCCCAGCCAGCTCTGCATTTTTTCATTCCACAGCGCCGGAATATCGTCCACCTCAATCTCACCGTTAATCAGCGCGCGCTCGATTTCGTAGCGCAGCACCACGTGCGCCGGGTAGCTGACTTCATCGGCATCGACGCGGATAAAGCCCGGCTTCACGCGCTGGTTCCAGGCAATAAAGTTCTCTTCGCTAAATGCAGGCTGATCGCCAAAGCGCGCCACTACCGACGGCAGCAAGCGTTTTAAGAATGCGTTACTGCGCCCAAGCTGCATTTCGAAAAACAGGCTTTGAGATTCATGAATGGCGGTGGAGCGCGCCAGCGCGATGGGCTGACCCAGCCAGTTGCGCGGCAGATTTTGCTCATAGCGCGCATGGCCGGTTTCATGCACCACACCAAACAGCGCGCTTAACAGCTCCTGCTCGTCGTAGCGGGTAGTAATGCGCACGTCTTCCGGCACACCGCCACAGAACGGATGCGCGCTGACGTCGAGTCGGCCCGCGTTAAAATCAAAGCCCAGTTGCGCCATGGTTTCCAGCCCCAGCTCGCGCTGAGTTGCAATCGGGAACGGCCCGGTCGGGGCAATCAGCGGCGTGCGCGTCTGCTTCTCCACGACCTGCTGGAGCAGATCGGGCAGCCACGATTTCAGATCGGCAAACAGCACATCAAGCTGCGCGCTGGTCATGTCCGGCTCAAAAATATCGAGCAGTGCATCGTAAGGCGTGCAGCCTTTGGCCTCGGCGCGCAGTTTTGCTTCTTCGCGGCTGACTTTCACCACCTCTTTGAGATTGGCCGAAAAGCCAGCCCAGTCGTTTGCCGGGCGCTGCGTGCGCCAGGCGTGTTCGCACTTACTACCCGCCAGCGATTTGGCTTCCACCAGCGACTCCGGCAGAAGCGCCGCCTGCTGATAGTGGCGGGTCATTTCACGCAGATTGGCCTGCTCAACATCATTCAACGCTTCCTGTTCTGCACCCGCGATCCACTGCGCGACCTGCTTATCCGTCAGGATCTGGTGCTGAAGCACGCTCAGTTCGGCCAGCGCTTCGCCACGGGCCGCGCTCCCGCCGGGGGGCATCATCGCAAAAGCGTCCCAGCTGGCGATAGAGGATAGGTGGGAGAAGCGGGAGAGACGTGTGAATATGCGGGTGAGTTGCTGATAGTTTTTGTTTTCCATACTGCCTCGTGTCATCCGGGGAACGCAGCGTAACGACGCTGATTGAAGAAATATTGAACGCTTAAGTTGATTGCCATCAATCATTTGTCGTATTTTCATTCATGCGACTAATACTATGGCATAATGCATAAAGTTCATATTACGCAACAACATAAGATAACTTTCACTATGAATCCATTTATCTGGGTGATATTTGCACTGATGGCACTGGATGCAGTCCGTGAGATAATGGGCGCATCATCGCTGACAGGCTTGTTTTCGTAACACGATCCCATTAAACAAAAACCCCGCCAGCTGGCGGGGTTTTTGTTAGCGCAAGCGATGATGTAAACAGCGCCCGACAAGCAGCGCAGCGAGCAACATAAGCGCAATAAACCCGCTCACGCCATTCCAGCCATACTGATGCCAGAACACGCCCCCCAGCGTACCCGCGAAACTCGATCCCAGATAATAGCTAAAAAGATAAAGCGACGAGGCCTGGCCTTTGGCGCGGCGAGCGCGGGGACCAATCCAGCTACTGGCGACCGAGTGCGCGGCAAAGAACCCGGCAGAGAACAGCAGCATGCCCGCGAAGATCACCGCCAGGGGCGAGAGCAGCGTCAGCAGCAGGCCCGCCAGCATGATGCCGGTCGACACCATCATCACCGGCCCGCGCCCGAACCGTGCGGTCATCGCGCCCGCTTTCGGTGAACTCCAGGTACCGGTCAGGTAAGCCACCGACAGCAGGCCAACCACCGCCTGGCTCAGATGCCACGGCGACAGCATCAGGCGGTAGCCGATGTAATTAAACAGCGTCACAAACGCGCCCATCAGCAGGAACCCTTCGGCAAAGAGCAGCGGCAGTCCCCGGTCGCGCCAGTGCAGGCGGAAGTTGATCATCAGCGATTTCGGGCGCAGCGACGACGGGCGAAAATGGCGCGACGCGGGCAGGATCTTCCAGAACATCAGCGCTGCGGCCAGCGCAAAACAGCCGATCACCGCCAGCGCAATGCGCCAGTTGAAAAAGTCGGTAAACACGCCGCTGAGCAGGCGACCGCTCATCCCGCCAATAGAGTTCCCGCTGATGTAGAGTCCCATCGAGAAGGCCACAAAACTGGGGTGGATCTCTTCACTCAGATAAGTCATGCCGACCGCCGCCACGCCGCTCAGCGACAGGCCAATCAGTGCGCGCATGATCAGAATCCCGTGCCAGCTTGTCATCACCGTGGAGAGCAAGGTGCAGCAGGCGGCGAGCAGCAGCGCAGTAACCATCACCGGTTTGCGGCCTATGGCGTCCGACAGCGGGCCGGTAAACAGCAGGCCGATGGCGAGCATCCCGGTGGAGATAGAGAGCGAAATACTGCTACTGGCGGGTGAGACGCCAAACTCCTGAGAAAGTACGGGCAGGATCGGCTGGACGCAGTAGAGCAGGGCGAAGGTCGCAAGGCCTGCGGAAAAAAGTGCCAGCGTTACACGCATAAACTGGGGCGTACCGCGTTTTATATAGCTGTTCGAACGGGTCGGATGGGGAAGGGGTTGCACCTCGGCATCGTCGGTCAGGGCGATGTCAGCGACGGTTGTACGGCTCACGGGAAATCCTTTGTTTAATTCTCCGTCATTCAGGCGACGGATATGACCTCAGGATCAGGGTAGGAAAATGTAAATAATCTGTCTAATATATTAATAATCTTAAATGATACATAAAACATATGAATATTGAACTGCGTCACCTGCGCTACTTTATCGCCGTCGCTGAAGAGCTGCATTTTGGTCACGCTGCCGCTCGCCTGAATATCTCGCAGCCACCGCTAAGCCAGCAGATCCAGATTCTGGAGCAGCAGGTGGGCGCGCGCCTGTTGGCCCGCACGAACCGCAGCGTAACGCTTACGCCCGCAGGCGCTCAGTTTCTGGCGGATTGTCGGCAGATACTGATCCAGGTTGAAGAGGCCGCCGCCCGCGCCGCCCGGTTGCATCAGGGCGAGACGGGGGAGTTGCGCATCGGCTTTACCTCCTCCGCGCCCTTTATTAAAGCGGTATCCGACACGCTCTCGGCGTTTCGCCGCCGCTACCCGGACGTGCATCTGCAAACCCGCGAGATCAATACCCGCGAGCAGATCGCCCCGCTGCATGAAGGCAGTCTCGATCTGGGGCTGATGCGCAATACGCAGTTGCCCGACACCCTGGGCTGGGAAGTCATTTTGCGCGAGCCGTTGCTGGCGATGATCCCCCGCGATCACCCGCTGGCCGCGCTGCCCTGCGTAACGCTTGAGATGCTGGCGCGCGAGCCGTTTGTCTTTTTCGATCCCCACGTCGGCACCGGCTTGTATGACGATATCCTGGGGCTGATGCGGCGCTACGATCTGAAGCCAGCCATTGCCCAGGAAGTGGGTGAGGCGATGACCATTATCGGGCTGGTGGCGGCCGGGCTTGGCGTTTCGATTCTTCCCGCCTCATTTCGTCGTGTACAGCTTGAAGAAATGCGCTGGCTGCCGATTGCCCAGCCGGATGCCATTTCGGAAATGTGGCTGGTCTGGTCGAAGCATCATGAACAGGGAAGTGCCGCGATGCGTTTTAAGCAGCAGCTGCTCGCCACGCGATAAGCGTAAAACTTAATCAACATATTGACTGTGGATATGGAAAAAATGTGCGGCAAATCACAAGGCTAATCAAAAATTTGACGCCCACATTGAAGTCCTTCACCATAGCCTGCAGTTTATTTCGAAGCGCGAAAATAAAGGGAGTGAGAGGTGGTTGCTGATAGTCAGCCAGGACATATTGATCAGATCAAGCAAACGAACGCGGGCGCAGTCTATCGCCTGATTGATCAGCTTGGCCCGGTTTCACGCATCGATCTTTCCCGACTGGCGCAGCTTGCGCCTGCGAGTATCACCAAAATCGTGCGCGAAATGCTCGAAGCACATCTGGTGCAGGAAACCGAAATTCAGGAACCGGGCAGCCGTGGCCGCCCTGCGGTGGGGCTGGTGGTCGAAACCGAAGCCTGGCACTACCTGTCGCTGCGCATCAGCCGGGGAGAAATCCACCTCGCGCTGCGCGACCTCAGCAGCAAGCTGGTGGTGAAAGAGCAGCAGGCGCTCCCTCTTGAATCTGACCAGCCGTTTATTGCCCGCGTCATTACCCATATCGATCAGTTCTTTATTCGTCATCAGCAGAAGCTGGAGCGGTTGACCGCTATCGCCATTACCCTGCCGGGCATTATCGATACCGAAAACGGTATCGTGCACCGGATGCCGTTTTATGAAGATGTGAAAGACATGGCGCTGGGCGAGGCGCTGGAAACCCATACTGGCGTGCCGGTGTATATCCAGCATGACATCAGCGCGTGGACCATGGCCGAAGCGCTGTTTGGCGCATCACGCGGCGCGCGCGACGTGATACAGGTGGTGATTGACCACAACGTGGGCGCAGGGGTGATCACCGATGGCCGCCTGCTGCATGCGGGCAGCAGCAGTCTGGTGGAAATCGGCCATACCCAGGTCGATCCTTACGGCAAGCTCTGTTACTGCGGTAACCACGGTTGCCTGGAAACCATCGCCAGCGTGGAGAGCGTGCTGGAACTGGCGCAGCAGCGCATGAGCCAGTCGATGAGCTCCCGCCTGCACGGTCAACCGCTGACGGTGCAATCTTTGTGCCAGGCCGCCCAGGAAGGCGATTTACTGGCAAAAGACATTATCACCGGCGTCGGCACGAACGTCGGACGCATCCTCGCCATCATGGTGAATCTGTTCAATCCGCAAAAAATTCTAATCGGTTCACCGCTGAGCAAAGCCGCCGATATCCTTTTCCCTGCCATCAGCGACTGCATCCGCCAGCAATCTTTACCGGCTTACAGTCGGCATATTGTGGTGGAGAGCACGCAGTTTTCGAATCAGGGCACAATGGCGGGCGCGGCGCTGGTGAAGGACGCGATGTATAACGGCTCTTTGCTCATCCGTCTGTTGCAGGGTTAACAAATTCGCACTGTTGGACAAAAAATTGCGCTACCTCAAGCCCGGCCTGTAAGACTTAACATAGACTTCCCCCACTGAATTATTAACCAGGTTTATATTTCCGAAGCATAACGGTGGAGTAGGTGATGCTTAAGCGTTTCTTTATTACAGGTACGGATACCGCTGTTGGCAAAACAGTGGTGTCGCGCGCATTGCTTCAGGCGCTGGCCGCCAGTGGCAGGAGCGTGGCAGGTTACAAGCCAGTTGCCAAAGGGAGCAAAGAGACGCCGGAAGGATTGCGCAACAAAGATGCGCTGGTATTGCAAAGCGTCTCCAGCATTGAGCTGTCCTATCAGGCGGTCAATCCCATTGCATTAAGTGAAGACGAGAGCAGCGTGGCCCACAGTTGCCCGATCAGCTACAGCCTGCTGTCCAACGGCCTTGCGCATTTGTGCGAGCGCGTGGATCAGGTGGTGGTGGAAGGCACCGGCGGATGGCGCAGTCTGATGAACGATCTGCGTCCGCTCTCTGAGTGGGTGGTGCAGGAACAACTGCCGGTGGTGATGGTAGTAGGGATTCAGGAAGGGTGTATCAACCACGCGCTGTTAACCGCACAAGCCATCGCTAACGATGGTTTACCGCTGATCGGCTGGGTGGCAAATCGCATCAATCCGGGGCTGGCGCATTATGCAGAGATTATTAATGTGTTAAGCCGCAAACTTCCTGGCCCGTTGATAGGTGAACTGCCGTATTTACCGCGCGCGGAGCAGCGGGATCTGGCGCAGTACATTGATGTGACGATGTTGACGCGCTCGCTGGCGGCGGATCGGGTGCTGGCCTGAAGGTTCACCCTCACCCCGGCCCTCTCCCTCAGGGAGAGGGGGAAAGGCGGGCTCACGCTCGCATTCAAAGGGAGAGGAGAAAATCCAGTTTGTACGCGATCTGTTCCCTCTCCCTGAGGGAGAGGGTTAGGGTGAGGGTCAAACCTCACTCCATCGCCATAATATTCAGCGCCCGGCGGGTTCTGCCGGAGCTTAAATAATCCGCAATATAATCCTGCGAAATCTCACCGCTGTACCGGCCTTCCTCATCGACAATCGGCATCCAGCTGGTATTACTTTCATAGAGTTTCGACAGCACCACGCGCAGGTTATCTTCCGCCTTACCGGTCACCCGGAACGGGTGCAGCATATCGGCGCACGCGCCCGTGGCGTTACGCGCTTCACGGCGTTTCACAAAGCCGAGCGGTTTGCCGTCGTCATCCACCACCGTAATCGCGCGAATATCGTTATCGTCCATAATGGCGAACGCCTCCGGCAGCGGGGTGGCTTTACGCACCGTCAGCGTCGGCTGCTGATCGGTCACATCACCCGCTGACACCAGCAGCAGGCGTTTCAGCGTGCGGTCCTGGCCCACAAACGATCCCACAAACTCATTCGCCGGTTTCGCCAGCAGTTCGTCGGGGCTGGCGCACTGCACAATGCGCCCCTGGCGGAAGACCGCAATGCGATCGCCAAGTTTTAGCGCCTCATCAATATCGTGGCTGACCAGCATCACCGTCTTCTTCAGCTTGCGCTGCATCTCCAGGAACTGCGTCTGGATCACTTCACGGTTAATCGGGTCAACCGCGCCGAAAGGTTCATCCATCAGCAGTACCGGCGGATCCGCTGCCAGCGCGCGAATCACCCCGATACGCTGTTGCTGGCCGCCGGACATCTCGCGCGGGTAGCGGTTAAGGAATTTTTTCGGGTCCATCGCCACCATATCCATCAATTCTTCCGCACGGCTTTTATAGCGGGCTTTGTCCCAGCCGAGCATCCGTGGCACCACGGTGATGTTCTCTTCAATCGTCATATTGGGGAACAGACCGATTTGCTGGATCACGTAGCCAATGTTACGGCGTAACGTCACGGTATCCATTCCGCTGGTGTCTTCGCCGTTAATGAAAATCTTGCCGTCGCTGGGTGCAATCAGGCGGTTGACCATTTTCAGCGTAGTGGTTTTCCCGCAGCCGGACGGCCCGAGCAGCACGCACATTTCGCCTTCCGGCACGTTCAGGTTAACGTTATCGACCGCCTTGAAGGTCTGGCCATTTTTCTGTGTGAACGCTTTGGTCAGGTTTTCTAGTTTTATCATTATCGTATTCCTTTCGGTGTCAGCACGGTCTGCAGACGATGCAGCAGCCAGTCAAGCACAATAGCCAGTAAACAAATCAACAGGGCACCGGCAATCAACATGCGGATATCACTCCCGCCAATGCCGTTGAGCAACAGCAGGCCAAGACCACCCGCGCCGATGACCGCCGCGATTGCCATCACGCCGATGTTCATCACCACGGCGGTACGGATGCCGCCAAAAATCACCGGCAGCGCCATCGGGATTTCCACCCAGCGCAGCCGTTGCCAGAAGGTCATGCCGATCCCGCGTCCGGCTTCACGCAGGCCGGGAGGCAGGCTGTCGAGGGCGGTGTGGGTGTTACGCACAATCGGCAGCAGCGAGTACAGAAACACCGCCGTAATGGCAGGCAGCGCGCCAATACCCTGACCGATCAGCGAAAACAGCGGGATCATCAGGCCAAACAGCGCGATTGACGGGATGGTCAGCATAATGGTGGCGATGCCCAGCACCGGTGTCGCCAGCCATTTAACGCGCACAATCATGATCCCGAGCGGCACGCCGATCACAATCGCCAGCCCGACCGCCAGCAGAACCAGCCACAGGTGTTGCAGGGTGAGGCTCATCAGATAGCCCCCGTTGTCCATCATGTAATGAATCGTATCCATGGGCGCTCCTTACAGCAGGCCTTTTTCGCGCAGGAAGTCGCGGGCGACCTGCTGCGGCGACTGGTGATCGATATCCACCTTCGCGTTAAGCGTGGTAATGGCGTCGTTATCCAGTTGAGCGGAGAGGGTGTTCATCGCCTCTTCCAGACCTGGATTGGCCTCCAGCGCCTCTTTGCGCACCACCGGCGTCACCGCGTAGCTGGGGAAAAAGCCCTTATCATCTTCCAGCACTTTCAGATCGAACCCTTTCACGCGACCGTCGGTGGAGTAGACCAGCCCGGCGTCAACGAAGCCGTCGCGGGTGGCGTTATAGACGAGGCCGGGGTCCATCTGGCGGATTTGCGGGCGGTCGAGTTCCATGTTGTAGGCTTTCCGCAACGGTTTCATCCCGTCGCTACGCCCGGAAAACTCCAGATCCAGCCCCAGACGCCAGTTGTTGTCCGGGTCGGTTTTACGGATATGCTCAATGCGCGCCACCATGTCCGACACGGTGCGGATATTCTCCGCCTCCGCACGTTTGCGCTGCATCGCAAAGGCATAGGTATTGTTCATATCGGCGGGTTTCAGCCACACCAGACCGAGCTTCGCATCCAGCCGCTTCACCGTCTCGTACGACTCTTCCGGCGACATGCGTTTATTAATTTTGTTGTAGATAATCAGTGAGGTCCCGGTGTACTCCCAGGTCATATCAATCTGTTTGTTGACCATCGCATTACGGGAAATCACCGCCGCGATATTGGTTCGCGGCTCAACCTCAAAACCTTTCTTACGCAGATACTGCACCGTCATGGCTGACAAAATATGCTGTTCGGTAAAGCCTTTGGTGGCGAAGACTAGCGGCGCGGCATACGCCTGGCCTGCCAGTAAGGTGGCGGTGACAACGACCGCCGCGAGTTTACATAACCCTTTCATTATCGATTCCTTTTCTTATCAGGCGGTGTGCGGACTCAGCACCCGTCCGAGGGCGGCAAGTAACGTATCCAGAATCAGCGCAAACAGCGCTGTCGCCGTCGCACCCAGAATCAGCGTCGGGAAATCATTGAGATAAATGCCGGGGAAAATCAGTTCGCCGTAGCTACTGGCACCAATCAGGAACGCCAGCGGCGCGGTACCCACGTTGATCGCCGTGGCGATGCGGATGCCGGAGAGCATCACCGGCCACGCGTTAGGCAGTTCCACCTGGCGCAGACGCTGCCATTTGGTCATGCCGATGCCGTTTGCCGCTTCCAGCAGTGCAGGCGAGAGCGAACAGAGGCCCGCGTAGGTGTTACGCACAATCGGCAGCAGCGAGGCGAGGAACAGCGCGATAATTGCCGGTACATCGCCAATGCCGAAAATCACCATTGCCAGCGCCAGCACTGCCAGCGGCGGCAACGTGTTTCCGACGTTAAAGATCTGCATCACGTATTCCGCCACGCCGCGAAGCGCCGGACGGCTGAGCGCGATCCCACTGGGGATCCCAACGAGCAGGGCGAAAAACATCGAGCTAAATACCAGCATCATGTGCTGTTGACCGAGATAGATCAGGTCGACCTGGCGCGCTTTTATCGTCTCAGGGCCAATACCCCAGGCGAGTAAAGCGAGTACCGTAACGAGCGCACTGATAAATAACAGTGCGCGGATAAGGGGGGATGTCATGCTGTGTGTCTCCCTGGATGCATGTGTTATTGCAACAAAACGTTGCGTGTTGTTATGCCATGTAGCGGCAGGGTCACTGAGCTATAGCAAGGGCCCGGCAAGGATTCCACAAACGCCACGGGTTTTTACCCGCGCGCGTTATCAGATAATCGCCATGATGCCTTGGGCCGTAACGCCTGATGCAGGAAGCCGGGAATAGTCTTAAAAACGCTGACGTAAAGTGACGTTGTCACAGTTTAAGATAAGGATTTCTGAGGGATTTATGTAAAAACGCCGCACAGGTGTGGCTGTGCGGCGGGAGGCTGGAGATTATTTAAACAGCGGTTTTTCGGCCACCGGGATCAGCAGTATGCTTTGCCACCGAGCCAGAGTCAGGCGGGTTAATTCACCCAGCGCGCGGTAAAACGGATGCCCGGCGTTTTCGTTAAACACTGTTAAGAAGCGTCCTGCCCACGGCAGCAGATGCCAGGCCAGCAGTTGCTCGCACTCCCGATAACGCGACTGCTCCATCAGCCAGGCGGTTAACATCAGCAGCGTGCCGAAATGATCTTCCGGTTCGTTCTGCCCGGTTTCAAACACAATGCTGTTCTCCCGCATCCACTGGCGCAGGGCGAGGGTTGAATCGCCAAACAGCACGCTTTCCCGATCCAGCCAGACCGAACCCCAGGGCGGTGCAGGCAGCGCCCACGGGCCGATAAACAGCCGCTGCCAGGCGTCTGAGAGCGGCTCATCGCTGCCGTCTGCGAATGCCTCCGCCAGCGGTTGCAGCACCTCCGGTGCCAGCGGCCACTGCATCTGCCAGTCCGGAGTTTGCAGTGCGGCGACCAGCGGGGCAGCCTGTTCACTCTGCGGCGGATAGTAAAACAGCGCGCCCAGCACGCGGGCGGTTACGGCAAACGTGTCACGTTGTTCATCATTCATCTTACTCACTCCTTAACCTGCCACGGCCACGCCAACCGTCATATGTAAACCGTAGAACAGACCCCGGCCCACGATCTCACCCGCCAGCACCAGCAGCAGTCCCAGCGCCAGGCTAAAGGTATGAGGCTGACGACGGCGCAGCAGCGGGTAAACCCAGAACGCCAGCCCGACCACCAGCAGCACAATGCGCCAGGTTTGCATGGCGGCGTAATCCGGGATCAGCGCGCTTGCCTGCGTCACGGAACTGGCGACCGACGCCAGGCTGACGCTTTGCTGCACGATCACCACAACCGTCGCCAGCAGCGCCAGACCGCTGATGGTGGCAAATGTCGCGCCGTTAAACGGCGTGCGGGACAGGCGCAAAAGCAGAGCACCAAGCAGCGGCCCGCCGATCAGCAGGGTCAAAAAGAACGCGGCGGTGGTGTAGCCGTTATGCCAGGTCGGTACCGTCTCAATCTGATAGACCCGGCTCATGGCGTAAACAAACACCACGCCCAGCACCATGCTCGCGATAAGCCAGATCCTGCCGAGGGTTTCCGGCATTTTGCCGAGCACGGCGAGCAGCCACCAGAAGCCGCCAACGGCGAAAAACAGCGAACCGGCGGCGATCTCATTGCTGAGTGCCGAACTGCCGATGCGGTTGAGCGAGTTAAAGGCGCGCAGTGGCGAGCCCAGGTGCATCATCGACGCGGCAAAGCCGATGCCCATCAGCACCCACAGAAAAAACATACTGCGGATAATCCGGGTGCGATCTGCCGTCTTGCCGGACGCTGCCATCCAGCCGAGACCGGTGACGATAAGACCGCCCGCTACACACTGACCGAGCACGGTAAAAAGCACCAGCGGCCATTCATGCCATCCGTTTCCCATCTCACACCTCCTGCGGGTTAGCCAGATAGCCGGTTTTGTCCCCGGTAGGGCGGCTGTTGGCGTTGGGTTTAATCACCAGGTTGGGCTTCGTGAAGCGCCCGGCGGGCAGCGGCGCGACCGCATCCAGCGTGCCGTATTTTTGACGCAGTTCGTCAATCGGGGCGAAATCCAGCGCACGTAGCGGGCAGGACTCGACGCAGATCGGCTTTTTGCCGTCCATCACCCGCGAATGGCAGCCGTCGCATTTGGTCATATGGCCTTTGGCGGCGTTGTACTGCGGTGCGCCATACGGACAGGCCATATGGCAGTAGCGGCAGCCGATACACACGTCTTCATTGACCACCACAAATCCGTCCTCGCGCTTGTGCATCGCCCCGCTCGGGCAGACTTTGGTGCAGGCCGGATCTTCGCAGTGGTTGCAGGCAATCGACAGATAGGAGGCAAACACGTTCTGGTGCCAGACGCCGTTGTCCTCCTGCCAGTCGCCGCCCGCATATTCATAAATGCGGCGGAAACTGACGTCGGGGGTCAAATCTTTGTAATCCTTGCACGCCAGCTCGCAGGTTTTGCACCCGGTGCAGCGGCTGGAATCGACGTAAAAACCATACTGAACAGTCATCGGTTACTCCTTAAACCTTCTCAATTTGCACAAGGTTGGTGTGCTGCGGATTGCCCTTCGCCAGCGGAGAAGGCCGGTGCGTGGTCAGGGTATTCACGCACGCGCCATGATCGACGCGATCGCCGGTCATGTCGGCGTTGTGCCATGCACCCTGGCCCATCGCACTCACTCCCGGCATGATGCGCGGGGTGACTTTGGCGGCAATGCGCACCTCGCCGCGCCCGTTGAACACACGCACCATATCGCCGTTGGCGATACCACGTTTTTGCGCGTCAATCGGGTTCAGCCACACTTCCTGGCGGCAGGCGGCTTTCAGCACGTCGATGTTGTCGTAGGTCGAGTGGGTTCGCGCCTTGTAATGGAAACCAAAGAGTTGCAGCGGGAACTGCTTGCGGTCGGCGGAATCCCAGCCTTCAAAGGTGGAGGCATAGACCGGCAGGGGGCTTATCACTTCATCCTTCGCCAGCTCCCAGTTCGCGGCAATCTCCGCCAGTTTGCTGGAGTAGATCTCGATCTTGCCGGACGGCGTTTTCAGCGGATTAGCCTCCGGGTCATCGCGGAATTTTTTATAGGCCACAAAGTGTCCGTTCGGATCTTTGCGTTTATAGATGCCCATTTTTTTCAGCTCATCATAGGAGGGCAGCAGCGGATCTTTGGCGAGCATTTTGGCGTACAGATATTTCAGCCACTCTTCCTGGGTACGTCCCTCGGTAAAGCGCTGGTGGAGATCGGGGCTCAGGCGCTTCGCCACTTCACTCAAGATCCAGTAAATCGGTTTGCGCTCAAATTTCGGGCTGGTTGCGGGCTGGATGAAAATCAGATAACCCATATTCCCGGCGTAATCGTTGGGAATAATATCTTCCTGCTCAAGGGTCATTAGATCCGGCAGCAGAATATCGGCGTATTTCGCCGAGGAGGTCATAAAGTTTTCAATCACCACGATCATTTCGCATTTAGATTCGTCCTGCAAAATGTCGTGGGTTTTATTGATATCGGAATGCTGATTGGTAATGGCGTTCCCGGCGTAGTTCCAGATGAATTTAATCGGCACGTCGAGTTTATCTTTGCCGCGCACGCCGTCGCGGGTGGCGGTCATCTCTTCCCCGCGCGCAATCGCATCCGTCCAGCTAAAGCAGGAGATCTGCGTTTTCACCGGGTTTTCCGGCACCGGCATCCGTTCAATGGTGAGGGTGTAGGTGGATTCACGCGCGCCGCTGTTGCCGCCATTGATGCCGACGTTGCCGGTCAGGATCGGCAGCATGGCGATGGCGCGGGAAGTCAGTTCGCCGTTCGCCTGACGCTGCGGTCCCCAGCCCTGGCAGATATACGCCGGTTTCGCGCGGCCAATTTCGCGCGCCAGTTGCACAATTTTTTCAGCCGGAATACCGGTGATTTGCGCGGCCCACTGCGGCGTTTTGGCGATACCGTCATCGCCCTGACCTAAAATATAAGCTTTGTAATGGCTGTTGGCGGGTGCGCCCGCAGGCAGGGTTTTTTCATCGTAGCCGACGCAGTATTTATCGAGGAACGGCTGATCGACCATATTTTCGCTAATCAATACCCAGGCCAGACCTGCCACCAGCGCGGCGTCGGTGCCAGGGCGAATCGGCACCCACTCATCTTCACGCCCGGCGGCGGTGTCGGTATAGCGGGGATCGATCACGATCATCCGCGCATTCGAACGCTCGCGGGCCTGCTCAAGGAACCAGGTGATGCCGCCGCCGCTCATGCGGGTTTCCGCCGGGTTATTGCCAAACATCACGACGAGCTGGCTGTTTTCGATATCCGACGTGCTGTTGCCTTCGTTGCTGCCGTAGGTGTACGGCATGGCGCAGGCGATTTGCGCGGTGCTGTAGGTGCCATATTGACCGAGAAAGCCGCCGTAGAGACTCATCAGGCGGGCGACCAGTGAAGCGGAAGGCGAGGAGCGGGTAATATTGCCACCGACAATGCCGGAGGAATAATTAATATAAACCGCTTCGTTACCGTATTTTTCCACGACGCCTTTGAGATTTTGCGCAATCGTATTTAATGCTTCGTCCCAGCTAATGCGTTCAAATTTTCCTTCGCCGCGTTTACCGACGCGTTTCATCGGATAATTCAGACGGTCGGGATGATTAATACGCCGCCGCATGGATCGCCCGCGTAAACAGGCGCGTACCTGGTGATTACCATAAATATCGTCGCCGGTATTATCGGTTTCGACCCAATAAACTTCGTCATCGCGCACATGAAGGCGGAGTGCACAGCGGCTGCCGCAGTTTACCGAGCACGCCCCCCAGACTGTTTTATCGGCGGTGGGCTGCATCGCCTGTTGCACGGCGGCCGCCGCACTGCGTAACCCAAAAGGTAAAGAAACGCCCCCGGCGACCAGCGCAAGGCTGCCGAGCGCGGTGGATTTAACGAGGGTGCGTCGGCTAATACCGCCGGTGTGATTAACATCGGACATCGCTCACTCCATTTTTATAATGAAAGTTACTCTCAGCTGTAATTAATATGAGGCTAAGCAATAGCGATGGTACTTATAAGGGAGTAGAAAGGTCTTATCTGAGGTCAATTTTACGGGGATTGGCAAAAATTCCCCTCACCCCGGCCCTCTCCCCACGGGAGAGGGGGAAAAGCCAGGTCCGCGCTCGATTTATTCCCTCTCCCTGAGGGAGAGGGTTAGGGTGAGGGTGAAAGATCGGTTCCCTCTCCCTCAGGGAGAGGGCCAGGGTGAGGGTGTAACTTACTGCGGTTCAGTCCGCGCACCGTCCTGCATCGCGCCACTGCCCGCGCTATTACCACTACTGGTGCGGGTATAAAGGATCTTCCAGGTATCATTCGCACAATGCCCGACCACCTGGGCATCCGGCTTATCCGTCTGATCCGCAGGCACGATATCCAGCACAAAACCGGACTCCGGCACGCCGTTGTTCACAATCCGCTGCGAAATATCGTTTTTAACATTCTCACAGGATTCCGGGGCCGCAAACACGGGCGCTGCCGCCAGCAATAATCCTGCGCATAACCAACGTGAAGGTCTCATCATCAACTCCTTAGGGTGAGCAATAGCTAAAGTTTAGCAGCTCTGAAGTTAACAAGGCCTGTGGTCAGCCAATCAGCGCTTTCGCTTTAGCGCGAATATCAGCCAGCTCTGCCGCATTCACACTGCCTTTTTTCGTGACTTTACGGGCGCGCCAGTCAACACAGGTGATTTGATCGGCGAGTGCCACGCTGTCCCGGCTGCCTGATAATGCAACTTCAAAAGGATAATCTTTGGCTTTGGTGGTGCAGGGAACACAGAGTAGCAGCCCTACTTTATTGTTATAAGCGAACGGGCTGAGCACAACGGCGGGGCGGTTACCTCCCTGTTCATGCCCTGACACCGGATCGAAATCGATCCAGATAATATCGCCGGAATCCGGTACAAAACGTGACACCATCAGAGCAGCTCCTTGCCGACAGGCCCGCCAAAATCCGCTTTCTCATGCACGTTTTCCGGGGTAATTCCGGCCAGCAGCGCGTCCAGTGAATAGGCTTTTGTTTTGACCGGAATGAGAATGATCCGTCCGTCTTCAACGGCAATATCTACCGTATCATCAACGTTTAGCGACGCCGCTTCCATGATGGCGACCGGTAGACGAACAGAAGGGCTATTGCCCCACTTTTTAACCACGACTCTTGGCATTGTGATGCTCCTTTTGTATCAACAATGAAGATACGTTACTGACTCGGTCAGACCGTGTCAACGTTGTTGATACATTGCCAGCATCACTCAAATCGCCACCAGGTGCCGAACCCCCTCGGCTTCCATATTCTCGCCGTCGCCGCTTTGCACAATCGCGCCGCGCGACATCACCAGGTAGCGGTCGGCCAGTTCTGCGGCGAAATCATAAAACTGTTCCACCAGCAGAATCGCCATATCGCCGCGCGCGGCCAGGGTCTTGATCACCACGCCAATCTCTTTAATCACCGACGGCTGAATGCCTTCGGTGGGTTCATCAAGGACCAGCAGTTGCGGGCGGCAGGCCAGCGCCCGACCTATTGCCAGTTGCTGTTGCTGACCGCCGGAGAGATCGCCGCCGCGCCGGTAGCGCATCGCATGCAGCACCGGGAACAGCTCGAAAATCTCATCCGGCACCTGTTTTGCCTGCGCGCCGGAAAAACGAGACAGCCCCATCAGCAGATTTTCTTCCACCGTCAGACGCGGGAAAATCTCGCGTCCCTGCGGTACGTACGCCATCCCCGCGCGCACCCGCTGATGCGGTTTGTGTTGATTAATGGTTTTCCCCTGCCAGTGAATTTCACCGGATTTTGCCGGGATCAGCCCCATCAGGCATTTCAGCAGGGTGGTTTTGCCCACGCCGTTGCGTCCGAGCAGGCAGGTGACTTCGCCGGGCTTTGCCTCAAACGACAGGCCGCGCAGAATGTGGCTGCCGCCGTAAAACTGATTCAGATTGGTAACCTGTAACATATTAACGCCCCAGATAAACGTCGATGACCTGTTCATTATTCTGCACGTCGCGCAGGGTGCCTTCCGCCAGCACCTGGCCCTGATGCAGCACCGTCACGTGATCGGCGATGGTTTCAACAAAGCCCATATCATGCTCCACCACCATCAGCGAGTGCTTGCCCGCAAGCGTACGGAACAGCTCCGCAATGTAGTCGGTTTCGGCATCGGTCAGCCCGGCGGCGGGTTCATCCAGCAGCAGTAAATGTGGCTCCTGCACCAGCAGCATGCCGATCTCCAGAAACTGTTTCTGCCCGTGCGACAGCAGCCCCGCCGGGCGATGGGCCAGCGCCCGGAGACGCAGCAGTTCCAGCACTTCGTCGATGCGGTCGCGCTGCTCGCCGTTAAGCGAGGCGCGCAGGCAGGCCCAGACGGATTTGTCAGTCTTCAGCGCGATCTCCAGATTTTCAAACACGCTCAGTGCCTCAAAAATGGTCGGCTTCTGGAACTTGCGCCCGATGCCCGCGCGGGCAATCTCCACCGGAGAAAGGGTGGTTAAATCCACCGTCTGATCGTAAAACACTTTGCCGCTGGTGGGCCGGGTTTTGCCGGTGATCACATCCATCAGGGTGGTTTTCCCCGCCCCGTTGGGGCCGATCACGCAGCGCAGTTCGCCGACGCCAATCGACAGGGTCAGATCCGTTAGTGCGCGGAACTTATCGAACGTCACATTGATCTTGTCGAGTTGCAGCACCGGATCGGTGGTCTGACGGTAGCGATCCTGCGGCTGCGGTTGGGTAAAAAGGGTATCAGTCATGCTTCCTCCGCCGGATCAGGCCGATGACGCCACGGGGTAAAAACAGGGTGACGAGAATAAACATCAACCCGAGAAAGAACAGCCAGTACTCCGGGAAAGCGACGGTGAAAAAGCTCTTTGCGCCGTTGACGATCCCCGCGCCCAGCAGCGGGCCGATCAGCGTTCCGCGCCCGCCCAGCGCCACCCAGATCGCCGCTTCAATCGAGTTGGTGGGCGACATTTCGCTGGGGTTGATAATGCCGACCTGCGGCACATACAGCGCCCCCGCCAGCCCGCACAGTACGGCGGAGAGCGTCCAGACGAACAGCTTAAAACCCTTCGGATCGTAGCCGCAGAACATCAGGCGGTTTTCCGCATCGCGCACCGCCGTCAGCACCCGGCCAAACTTGCTGCGGGCGAGCAGGGTGCCGATAAACAGCGTCGCCGCCAGCAGCAAAACGGTGGCGATAAACAGCCCGATGCGCGTGCCGGTGGCAGCAACCGGGAAGCCGAGCAGAGTGGTGAAGCCGGTAAAACCATTGTTGCCGCCAAAGCCGGTTTCATTGCGGAAAAACAGCAGCATTCCGGCGTAGGTCAGCGCCTGGGTCATGATCGAGAAATAGACATCTTTGATCCGCGAGCGAAAGGCGAAGTAGCCAAACACCAGCGCCAGCAGGCCGGGCACGAGGATCACCAGGCACAGCGCCCAGGCAAAATACTGCGTTCCCGCCCAGAACCACGGCATCTCGGTCCAGGAGAGAAACGACATAAACGCGGGCAGCCCTTCGCCCGACGCCTGGCGCATCAGGTACATGCCCATTGCGTAGCCGCCGAGGGCGAAAAACAGCCCGTGTCCGAGCGACAGCAATCCGGCATAGCCCCACACCAGATCCAGCGCCACCGCGACAATGGCGTAACACAGCACTTTACCCACCAGTGTTAAGGTGTAAGTGGAAATGGCGAGTGGATTCTCCTGCGGCAGCAGCGCTAAAAACGGCAGCGCCACCAGCAGCAGGAGGGTAAACAGCACGACGGCGCGCGTCAGCCGGGGCGCGCGTTGCGCCAGGGTCAGCGTTATCGGTTGGCTCATCAGTCAATCACCCGTCCTTTAAAGGCGAACAGCCCCTGGGGGCGTTTCTGGATAAAGAGAACGATCATCACCAGGATGGCGATTTTGCCGAGCACCGCGCCGATTTGCGGTTCCAGCAGCTTGTTGAAAATCCCCAGTCCAAAGGCGGCAACCACGGTGCCCGCCAGTTGCCCGACGCCGCCGAGCACTACCACCAGGAATGAATCGATGATGTAGCCCTGGCCGAGTTCGGGACCGACGTTGCCAAGCTGCGACAGCGCCACGCCGCCCAGTCCGGCGATGCCGGAACCCAGGCCAAACGCCAGCATATCCACGCGCCCGGTCGGTACGCCGCAGCAGTCAGCCATCCGGCGATTCTGCGTCACCGCACGCACGTTCATCCCCAGGCGGGTTTTGTTGAGCAAAAGCCAGGTCAGCACCAGCACGCCGACAACAAATACAATCACCGCGAGACGGTTATACGGCAGGATCAGATTCGGCAGCACCTGCCAGCCGCCGGAGAGCCACGCGGGATTGGCGACCTCCAGGTTTTGCGCGCCAAACAGCATCCGCACAAGCTGGATCAGCATCAGGCTGATCCCCCAGGTGGCGAGCAGGGTTTCCAGCGGGCGGCCATACAGATGGCGGATCACGGTGCGCTCAAGCGCCATCCCCACGGCAGCGGTCAGGAAAAACGCCACCGGTAGCGCGACCAGCGGATAAAACGCCAGCCACTGCGGGGCGAACTGGGCAAAGCCCTGTTGCGTCAGCCAGGTGGCGTACGCGCCGAGCATTAACATCTCGCCGTGCGCCATATTGATCACCCCGAGCAGGCCGTAGGTGATCGCCAGCCCCAGCGCGGCGAGCAGTAAAATCGATCCTAACGACAGCCCGCTGAACGCCTGGCCGAGCCAGTCGCCCCAGCGCAGACGCTGCTGGATTTCTTTCAGGCTGGCGCTCGCGGCGGCGCGCACAAGAGCGTCTGGTTCATTTTGCGGCTGAGTCAGCCGTTGCAGGCTGGCCTGCGCCTGGGCGCTGCTGCTTTCACCTAACAGTTTCACCGCCTGCACGCGCACCTGCGGATTGCTGTCCGCCAGTTGCAGCCGGGCGAGGGCGAGGGTCAGCGCCGCTTTAACGTCGGCGTTTTGTTCCTCCGCCAAACGCCGGGTCAGGAGCGGACGCTGATCCGGCGAGGCATCATTTTGCAGCATCACCGCCGCCTGCAAACGCAGGGCGTCGTCGTGGCTGATCAGCTGGTGGCTGGCAAGGGTGGCGGCCACCAGTACGCGCAGGCGGTTATTCATAAAGACTTTTCGCGTGCTGCCCGCAGGCGCGGCGCTGCCTTCCAGCGGGGTCAGTTCGCCGTTGCGTTCGTTAAAGAGCTGGCCGCTTTTATCCACCACCAGCGTTTCGGCGCGTAAAGCCTGCAACAGCGGCAGACGCGATTCATCGGGACTTGCCGACCAGCGTTGTAAGAGTTGCGCCTGTTGGGTGCGGCTGGCGCTGCCGTATTCGGCAGCAGGACCGGCGTGTGCCGGGTTTAACGCCAGCAGGCAGCAGGCGAGAAACAAGCCAAAAACCGTTGTTATTTTCATCGTCGCTCGTTGGGTCGGAGTCAAAAACGTGCCCGGCAGACGCGCCGCCGGGCGTGAGGATTACTGACCTGACGATTTCACCGGGGTATCCGGCTTTTTGTCATTGCCCGCAATAAACGGACTCCACGGCTGAGCGCGAACCGGCTGTTCGGTCTGCCAGACCACGTTGAACTGGCCGTTATCTTCGATCTCGCCAATCATCACCGGTTTGTGCAGATGGTGGTTGGTGTTATCCATGGTGAGCGTAAAGCCGTCCGGGGCCTTAAAGGTCTGCCCGGCCATCGCCGCGCGCACTTTTTCCACATCGGTGGTGCCCGCTTTTTCCACCGCCTGCGCCCACATGTGCAGGCCGACGTACGTGGCTTCCATCGGATCGTTGGTCACCACGGTATCGGCGTTCGGCAGGTTGTGCGCTTTGGCCCAGGCTTTGTAATCAGCGACGAATTTGGCGTTGACCGGGTTATCCACCGACTCAAAGTAGTTCCACGCCGCGAGATGGCCGACCAGCGGTTTGGTGTCGATGCCGCGCAGTTCCTCTTCACCCACGGAGAAGGCCACCACCGGCACATCGGTGGCTTTAATGCTCTGGTTCGCCAGCTCTTTATAGAACGGCACGTTGGAGTCGCCGTTGATGGTCGAGACCACCGCCGTTTTGCCGCCCGCCGAGAATTTCTTGATGTTGGCAACGATGGTCTGGTAATCGCTGTGACCGAACGGGGTGTAAACCTCTTCGATGTCTTTATCCGCCACGCCTTTGCTGTGCAGGAAGGCGCGAAGGATCTTGTTGGTGGTGCGCGGGTAGACGTAGTCGGTACCGAGCAGGAAGAAGCGTTTGGCGCTGCCGCCGTCTTCGCTCATCAGGTATTCCACTGCCGGGATCGCCTGCTGGTTCGGTGCCGCACCGGTGTAAAAGACGTTCGGCGACATCTCTTCGCCTTCATACTGCACCGGGTAGAACAGCAGGCCGTTCAGTTCTTCAAACACCGGCAGGACCGATTTGCGCGACACCGACGTCCAGCAACCGAACACGGCAGCAACTTTATCCTGGGTTAACAGCTGGCGGGCTTTTTCCGCAAACAGCGGCCAGTTGGACGCCGGATCGACTACCACCGGCTCCAGCTTTTTACCCAGCACGCCGCCTTTGGCGTTGATCTCATCGATGGTCATCAGCGCCACGTTTTTCAGCGGCGTTTCAGAGATCGCCATGGTGCCGGAGAGCGAGTGCATAATGCCGACTTTAATGGTGTCAGCCGCGTAAGCGCCGAAAGAAATCCCCATGCTGAGCATCGTCGCGGAAAGCGCAAAAACCTTAAGTAAAGAACGTCTTTTCATCATCAACCCTTCTGTATTTTTTAAATTTGAGCGTTCAGACGCCACCGCGCGGGCGGCGAGTGTGACTACGATGAACCCGGTGGTAACCGTGACTGCTGAAGCCGGTGTAACGTGATTTTTCTGACCACTGCTTTACTGCGTGAAATGTGTCCGGTCAGGATGCGCTGCGCCTCCTCTGTTTGCTGTTCTAAAATCGCCTGCAAAATGCGGGCGTGTTCGTCATAAGTCGCCGCCACCCGATCCTCGCGGGTAAAATCGAGGTGGCGGATAATGCGCATTTTCTCGGTCAGTTCGACGTGCACCCGCGCCATTTCGCTGTTGCCCGCCGCCGCGACCAGTTGAGAGTGAAACCCTTCATCTTCCCGCGATACCGCCATGCCATCGTCGAGGCGCGGGGCGTCGATCCAGAAGGCGACAAGCGCGGCGAGATGCGCAGCACAGGCGGCGGGCGGCATTGTGCACAGCCGTTTTACCGCCTCGCGCTCCAGCACAATGCGGAAGTCGTAAAGCTCCTCGAAGTAGTTGAAGTCAAACGGCCTGACCTGCCAGCCGCTGCGCGACCACACCTCGACATAGCCCTCGTGCGCCAGCCAGTGCAGCGCCTGACGCACCGGCGTGCGGCTGGCAGACATCCGTTCCGCCACTTCGGACTCGCTGAACCGGTCGCCCGGCATCAGCCGGAAGGTGAAAATATCGTTTTTCACCGCCCGGTAAATGCGCTCGGCTAACCCTTCAGGCCGCTTTCCGGCAGGCATCACCACGCGATCACTCCAGCCACAGCAGGGCATCGCCCGGACTGACGGGGCGGCCCGGCGTGCAGCCGATGCGTTTCACGCGACCGCCTTGCGGGGCGTGGATCGACAATTCCATTTTCATCGCCTCGACGATCACCAGCGGCTGCCCGGCGGTGACTTCATCGCCCGGTGCGACCAGTACTTTCCAGATGTTGCCGTTCATGTCGGCGTTGACCGCCAGCAGTCCCTCATCGGGAATGGAGACCTCTTGCTCGATGATTTCCACCGCTTCCGGCTGTTCATCGCGCTGCCACAGCTCCACTTCGGTGGCAAAGGCGCGGGCCTGGCGGGTGCGGAAGTCGGCGATATCTGCCGCGTTGTTTTCCAGAAAACCCAGATGCGCGGCGTAATCAAAGAATGTCTCTTCGATGCGGATCGCCGCCCGGCCTTCACGGAAATCGTCGCGCAGCCGATCCAGTTCCTCTTCGCTGACCGGGTAGAAACGCACCTGATCGAAGAAGCGCAGCAGCCAGGGTTCATCCTGCTCAAACTGGCTGTTTTTAAGGAATTTGTTCCAGATGGGTAGCGTGCGCCCGACCAGTTGATAGCCGCCCGGTGAGTCCATGCCGTAGATGCACATATACATGCCGCCAATACCGACGGTGCCTTCGGCGGTGTAGGTGCGCGCCGGACTGTATTTTGAACTGAGCAGGCGGTGGCGCGGATCGATCGGCACCGCACAGGGCGCGCCAAGGTAAACGTCGCCGAGGCCGAGGATCAAATAGCTGGCGTCAAAAATCGTGTCGCGCACCGTTTCCCGGGTTGGCAGACCATTAATGCGCTGAATGAAATCGACGTTGTTCGGCAACCACGGTGCAGTGGCGCGCACCGTGTCCTGGTAACGGCTGACCGCGCCGAGCGTGGCGCTGTCTTCAAAGGCCATCGGCAGCCAGACAATGCGCGACGGCACTTTCATCTGGCTGACATCCCCCGGCAGGCCTTCGAGATCCAGCAGGATCGCCACCAGCGCCGACTGGCTCAGGGCCTGGCTGTCGTAGCGGATTTGCAGCGAGCGCACGCCGGGAGAAAGCTCTTTGATCCCCGGATGGGCGAGGCTGCGCAGGCGCTCCATCATCAGACTGACGCGCAGACGCAGCGCCAGATCCAGCACGTTGTCGCCGTACTCAATCAGAATGTAATTGTCACCCGCCTGGCGGTAACAGAGCGCAGGCGCGGTGGCGCTGGCCGGACGCGAAACCAGCACTGCGGCGGAGACACCGTCGACGGCCTCAAGGGACGGCGCAGCAAATGCAGGCGGCGCGACGGGTTGCAGCGTCTCCACAATCTGGTTCTGCACGGTTTCCAGCGCCACGGCTTCGTCCACGCTGATGGGGTAAAAGCGCAGGCTGTCGCCCGGTTTGACCTGGCCCACTTTCCATAATTCGGCTTTGGCAATGGTCACCGGGCAGACAAACCCGCCGAGGCTTGGGCCGTCGCGGGTGAGGATCACCGGGAAGTCGCCGGTAAAGTTGACCGCACCAATGGCGTATTCGCAGTCGTGAACGTTTGACGGGTGCAGGCCCGCTTCGCCACCGTCCGGGCGGGTCCAGCCCGGCTTCGGCCCGGTCAGACGCACGCCGAGGCGGTTGGAGTTGTAATGCACCTGCCAGTCGCTTTCGAAGAACTCGTCAATTGATTCCGGGGTGAAAAAGTCCGGCGCGCCGTGCGGTCCGTACAGCACGCCGATACGCCACTGCTGCGGGTAATCAGGGATCAGTTCAGCGGCGAGCGCCTGCGGTTCGCTCACGGGCGCGGGGGTGGTGCAGGCCGCCAGTTCCGGCTGCGAGATCGGCAGCAGATCGGCGACTTTTAAGGTGCGTCCGGCGTGACCGCCAAACTGCCCGAGGGCGAAGGTGGAACGGCTGCCAAGATACTGCGGCACGTCGATGCCGTTGCGTACCGCCAGATAGGTGCGGCAGCCTGCCACGGTGCGCCCGAGCGTCAGGATCTGCCCGGCGCGGATGGCCACCGGCTGCCAGTAGGCCACTGGTTCACCGTCAAGCTCTGGCTGGCAGTCGGCTCCGGTGAGGGCGATCAGCGTATCGTAGTGAAACTGCAACGTCGGCCCTTGCAGGGTGAACTCCAGCGCGGCGGCATCCGGGTGGTTACCCGCGATACGGTTCGCCAGCCGGAAGGCAAAATCGTCCATCGGGCCGGAAGGCGGCACGCCGATATCCCAGTAGCCGAGGCGACCCGGATAATCCTGCACGCTGCTCCAGGTGCCGGGTTGCAGCACCTCAATGGCGCGGGTGGCAGGCGTGAAACTGTCCAGCATTCGCGTCCAGGCGTTGCCCGTGCGGAATTCTGTGCTGGCGCAGATCTGACGCAGATAATCCAGATTGGTGGCGATGCCGTGCAATTGCGTGGCGTTGAGCGCTTCGCGCAGTTTCACCAGTGCTTCGTCGCGGGTGGGGGCGTGGACGATAAGTTTGGCGATCATTGGATCGTAAAACGCCGATACCTCGCTGCCGGTGGTGACGCCGCTGTCCACCCGCACGTTCTCCGGGAAGACCACGCTGGTCAGCACACCGGGACTCGGCTGGAAGTTTTTTAGCGGGTTTTCCGCGTACAGGCGCACTTCCATCGCTGCGCCCTGCGGCGCGTTGCGCAGTTGCGCCCAGTCGATCGCGTCGCCTGCGGCCACGCGCAGCATACACTCCACCAGATCCAGCCCGGTGACGCACTCGGTGACCGGGTGCTCCACCTGTAAACGGGTATTCACTTCAAGAAAATAGAAGGCGTCGAGGGCGGTGTCGTAGATGTACTCCACGGTGCCCGCGCTGCGGTAGTTCACCAGCTTGCCGAGCGCTTCGGCAGAGGCGAGCAGCGCCTGGCGGTTGGCCTCAGAGATACCCGGCGCGGGCGTTTCTTCCACCACTTTCTGATTGCGACGTTGTAAAGAGCAGTCGCGCTCGCCGAGCGCCACCACGTTGCCGTTGCCGTCGCCAAAAATCTGCACTTCGATATGGCGGGCGCGATCCACGCAGCGTTCGATAAACACACCCGCGTCGCTGAAAAACTGCTCCCCGAGGCGGCGTACGCTCTCCCACGCCTGGCTTAACGCCTCGCGATCGCCGCAGCGCGTGAGGCCGATGCCACCGCCGCCCGCGGTGCTTTTTAACATCACCGGATAACCGATGTCGTCCGCCGCGCGCAGGGCGTCGTCCAGCGAGTCAAGCAGGCCGGTGCCGGGCGTCATCGGTACGCCAGCCGCCGCCGCCAGTTCGCGCGCCCGGTGTTTCAGGCCAAATTCACCAATCTGCTGTGCGGTCGGGCCGACAAAGACAATCCCGGCCTCTTCGCAGGCGGCGGCGAAGGTCAGGCTTTCAGAAAGGAATCCGTAACCCGGCCAGATCGCCTGGGCACCGCTTTGCCGTGCCGCATCCAGAATGGCGTCGATGCGCAGATAGCTGTCGCTGGCTTTCTCGCCGCCGAGCGGCAGGGTGATATCCGCCGCTTTGACATGTTCGGCATTTTTATCCGCATCGGAATAGACCGCGACGCTGGTGATGCCGAGGCGTTTTAAGGTGCGAATGGCGCGGCAGGCAATTTCCCCGCGGTTGGCGATCAAAACGGTGTTAAACATGGCTGTTCTCCTTGCGGGCGAGCCAGTTGCGCCAGCCGCCGAAATCGGTAATGTCCTGCGCGTCAGCAAGGGCGAAACCCTCGCAAATAAAGCCTTTCACCCGGCGGCCATCTGCCAGTTCCAGCGACCCGATGCCAAGCGGCGGCGGGATCTCTGCGACAAATTCACCAAAGCGGGCCAGTGGGATATCCCACAGTTCCACCTGAATGGCGCGGCCCTCGCTGGCGCGTGCCAGCCCCGGTTTGGCGGGCTGGGTGTTTGCCAGCGCGTACAGGCGATAGACCGGCGCGGTGGTGGTGGCTTCCACAAACACAGCCTGACGGGTGATTAACTGATGGTTGAGCGGCATCCCGCGAAGGTGCGCCCCGACCACCGCCACCCGCACGTGCTCAAAAGAGACCGGCAGCGCGGCAGGTTCTTCAGGCAGCGGGAAACCGGGTGCGCCGGGCGGCTGTGCCTGCTGTTGTTGCCAGCCCAGGCCGAAGGTCGCCAGCGCCCGGTCATGCCAGGCGGGAGCAAGCAGGGTGATCCCGGCGGGTAAACCGTCGGCACGAAACGGGGCGGGCAGCGCCAGCGCGCTCAGATCGGCGAGGTTGGTAAAGTTGGTGTAGGTGCCGAACTGCGAGTTGTAGCGGATCGGCTCCTCGCGCATTTCATCAAGGGTGTGAATGGTGGGCGAGGTCGGCACCACCAGCGCATCCACGCCCGCAAGCGCAGTCTGAATGCGGCGGGCGTGTTCCGCGCGCAGGTACTCCGCGTTGTAGGCGTCAACGGCGCTAAACTTTTCGCCGCCGGAGACAATCTGCCAGACAGTCGGGTCCATTTTTTCAGGATGGCTGAGCATCCCGCCCACGGCTGCGGTGCGTTCTGCCACCCACGGTCCCTGGTAGAGTTGCTCCGCAAGCTGGCGAAACGGGGTGAAATCAATGGGCTGAAGGCGAACGCCGCAGGCGCGCAGGGCATTGAGGGCCTTTTCCCAGGCTGCCTGTGCGGTGTCATCGCCAAAAAATTCGCAGCGATCGGGCACGGCAAACAGCGGTTCGGCAGGGAGTGCAGCGGGGGCGGTGGCCGGGTTGTGACGTGAGTAAGCGTCGGCGGCGTCATACCCGCCACAGAGGGTGGCGACAAGCCAGGCGTCTTCCACCGTTAACGCAAACACCGACACGGTATCGTTGAGGCGGCAGGCGGGCACCACGCCGTGCGCGGAGAACCAGCCTTTGGTGGGCTTCAGGCCGACGATGTTATTAAAGCCCGCGGGAACGCGACCGGACCCGGCGGTGTCGGTGCCGAGCGAAAAAGGCACCAGCCCGCGCGCCACCACCGAGGCCGAGCCGGAACTGGAGCCGCCGCTGACGTAATCACTGTTAAAAGTGTTCACCACTGCGCCATAAGGCGAGCGGGTGCCGACCAGTCCGGTGGCGAACTGATCGAGGTTGGTTTTGCCAATCACAATCGCGCCGGCGGCTTTCAGGCGGGCGACGATGGTGGCGTCGGTTTGGGCGTTAAAGGAAAAATCCGGGCAGGCGGCGGTGGTCGGGAAGCCCGCGACATCAATA
Source organism: Enterobacter sp. kpr-6 (assembly GCF_900116015.1). Lineage (GTDB taxonomy): Bacteria > Pseudomonadota > Gammaproteobacteria > Enterobacterales > Enterobacteriaceae > Enterobacter_D. The sequence continues at coordinate 223,171 of NZ_FOYH01000003.1, read as the reverse complement.
TTGTCCTTCACCGCAAACGGGATACCGAACAACGGCAGCGCGGCGGGGTCCTGCTGATAGCGCGGTAACAGTTCAGCAAACTGCCGGTGGATCTCAACCGGCGTGGCACGCGCGATCCAGGCGTTGTCCTCTTCCGGCAGCGCCGCCAGATGCGCGATCAGAAAAGCGGGAATGTTATCGATATGCTGCTGGATCTGCTGCTGCCACGCGCTGAGCGTCTGGCCTGTCATGATTGTCATTTTTGCCATCCCAACTGGTATACAAGATGGAATGCATGGAGCAAAAGCCGTGCCAAATGCAAAAGCGACGGTTTAACGGGGCTGGCGGGGAATGTGCGGTTGAGCCTGCACCGGTAATGCACAATGTTGAACAAAAACAGTGCGTTAGATATAAGGCTTTTCTATGAGTCAGCCTGCGGTGCTCACATTTTGTTATGTGTACGGTAACTGACTGAGTTTGCTACTATAAAAGCAGTGAATCCTTAGTCTTTGGTGAATTGAGTGAAAAAATGGTTACTCCTGACCGCGCTGGCGGCGACGCTGGCTGGCTGTGATGACGGAAAAGAGCCGGTGGCCTTTACCCCGGAAATGGCGAGCTTTTCTAATGAGTTTGACTTCGATCCGCTGCGCGGTCCGGTGAAAGATTTCAGTCAGACGCTGCTCAATGACAAAGGTGAGGTGGCAAAACGGGTTGCCGCGACGCTGTCGGAAGAAGGGTGTTTTGATTCGCTGGAGCTGCACGATATCGAAAACAATACCGGCCTTGCGCTGGTGCTGGATGCAAATTTCTATCTCGATGCGCAAACCCGTGAGAAGCGGCTGCTTTTGCAGGGCAAATGTCAGCTTGCAGAGTTCCCGTCGGCGGGCGTGAAATGGGAAACGGATGACAAAGGCTTTGTGGTGGCGGCGCGCGGTAAGGATCTGGAGGTGAACTATCGCTATGATGCGCAGGGTTATCCGCTGGGAAAATCCTCTACCAGCAAAGCGATGCATTTGTCGGTAGAGGCGAAGCCCTCAGCGGATGAGCGTAAAAAACTCGACTATACGGCCATCAGCCAGTTGAATGAAAAACCGCTCGGCAACGTTAAACAAACCTGCGATTACGATAAGCATGACAACCCGGTGAGTTGCGATCTGCTGATCGTTGATAAAAGCGTCACACCTGCCGTCGAGCGTAAATTTACTATCAAAAATACGATCGACTATTACTGATACGGCTTACGGTGTGACAGCACGCCCGGTGCGGCGATCCAGGCAGCGCAGGGTGTTGCTTTCCCAGTAGGCGTTTACGTTCGCGCTTTGCTGGCATTTATCGCGCAGATCGAAGGCGGCGTCGTCTTTATCCCACTCTTTTTCCACGCGCGCGTTCACTTTATTACGCAGCGAGCGGGTGGAATCCCACTGCTCTTTATCCATCGCTGCGTTCTGGCGGCTTTGCGCGGTGTCGCCGGATTCAATGATCAGTTTGCTGGTGTTAGCGGAAGCAGTACCAGCAAACGCAAAAGTGCTCAGTGCAAGCAGCGCCGTCAGGCACAGGCGTTTGCTAAAGGTGATGTTCATAGCGAGTTCCTTTGTGGGTCTTACAGAGACGTAATCTGCTTATTCTACACTATCCCGGCGGGCAGTTAAGATCCGGCGTCTATACTCTACGAAAATGTATGAGTAATGGAGGTTAGATGGATTTTTTGATTCGAACGAATATTGTCACCCTGTTAATGTCAGCGACGTTCTGGATTAATCTGGCGATAGTATTTTTTGTCACGCTTATAACTTACTGGTTAGTAAAAAGATTACTGGCATTTGTCTATAAGAAAATTCAAAGCTGGAACGAGCGGCAGGAAAATGACGGCTACCTGCGGTTTATTCTCTTTGACATGCTGAAGAAGACCAGCAGCCCGCTTATTTTCTTTGCGGCATTCCTGTTTAGTCTGCGCTTTGTCGGATTGCCTGAGCGGTTATTTTCAGCCATTTCACACGCCTGGTTTCTGGTCGTCTCCATTCAAATGGCCATCTGGCTGGATCAGGCGATACGGTCATGGATGCATCATTTACTTTATGCGCCAGGCACTAATAAAAATCCGGTAACGCTGGTTATCCTCAGTATTATGCTCAGGGCGCTGGTGTGGGCGATGATGTTTCTGTCGATCCTCGCGAATATGGGCGTTGATATTACCGCGCTGGTTGCAAGCCTTGGCGTTGGCGGGATTGCGATAGCGCTGGCCGTGCAGACCGTCCTCAGCGACATATTTGCCTCACTGTCAATCGGCATCGATAAGCCGTTTGAAATAGGGGATTTCGTGGTATTTAACGATGTTGCCGGTACCATCGAACATATTGGCCTGAAAACCACCCGTATTCGCAGTCTCAGCGGCGAACAGATCGTCTGCGCGAACGCCAATTTGTTGCAACAAACGATTCATAATTATAAGCGTATGCAGACACGCCGTATTGTGTTTACCTTTGGCGTAGCCACAACAACGGAGCCTGAAAAACTGCGCTTAATTGGCCCGATGGTTAAAGATGTGATTGTTGAGGTGGGTGAGACAAAATTCGACCGCGCGCATTTACTCGCCTTTAATCAGGATCGTCTGACCTTTGAGGTGGTGCATATTGTCAATTCCGCTGACTACAATAAATATATGGATATTCAGCAGGAAATTAATATCCGCATTATTGAGCAGCTTAAAGAGAATGATATAGAGCTGGCGCTGCCGAGTCTGGTGGTCAGATCGCCTCTCAAAGTTGAGGGGACAACCGATCCGTTCCAGCGTAAGGAAGCCCTGCACGAGGTGTAAGGGTCATGCAGGCAGTCCTGACAATCAGGCTGCCTGCGGTTATTTACCGCGATTAAGTTCATTCTTAATCCACCTGTACTTTTTTGCTTTTCATAGGACCGCCCTTATAAACCAGCGAGATAGTTTTTCTTTCTTGTGTGGCAATATCTTCTCATTCGCTAAAGCCCGTTTGCAGTGGCATTCTGTCTGTTCAGAATGGATCAGGATATTTAACCGATGACCGCAGAACACACCCTGCCCGTTGCAGAACAAAATAATAATATTATTCGCCTGTCGGCGGCTCAGGCGCTTGCGGGCGCGAACTCAGTGGTCTTCTACGCGACCGGGGCTATAGTTGGCAACGCCATCGCGCCCAGCAGTTCGCTGGCAACATTGCCCCTCACCACGTTTGTGCTCGGTATGGCGGCCTGCATCCTGCCGTTGGGTTCGCTGGCGAGGAAAAAAGGACGTAAAGCTGCATTTATGGTCGGGACGGGGGCCGGGATCATTACCGGCCTGACGGCGGCGCTGGCCGTGGTTATTGGCTCATTTATGCTGTTTTGCATCGCCGCGTTTCTGGGCGGGGCCTATGCCGCCGTAGCGCTCAGTTTTCGTTTTGCCGCCACGGATGGCGTCACGCCGGAACGACGCGCCCGCGCGCTGTCGCTGGTGATGGGCGGCGGGGTACTCGCAGGCGTCATCGGCCCGATGCTGGTGACAGGAACGATGAATCTCTGGCCGCCTCACACCTTCGCTTTTACCTTTATCGCCCAGGCCCTCGTGGCGGTGATTTCCGGTTTTATCCTGCTCGGCGTGACGCCTGCGGAACCTGTTGCCGCCATCAAAGCGGCGGGGCGTCCTCTGCGCGAGATTGTGCGCCAGCCGGGATTTGCCAGAACGGTATTCAGCGGCGCAGTAACCTATATGATCATGAATTTCCTGATGACCGCCGCACCCCTTTCGATGCACATGCACGGCCTTTCCCAGCAGGCATCCAACCTTGGCATTCAGTGGCACGTTATTGCCATGTACGGGCCGGGCTTTTTTACCGGCAGGCTGATTAACCGCTTTGGTGCCATGCGGATAGCGGCAACGGGCTTACTGATCACGGCGGGATCGGTGTTTGTCGGTCTGAGCGGGACGGACATCTTCCATTACTGGCTATCCCTGATTTTGCTGGGGCTGGGCTGGAACTTTGGTTTTACCGGCGCGTCGGCAAAAATTATTGACTACCACCGACCGGAGGAAAAAACGCAGGTCCAGTCCCTGAACGATTTTGTGGTGTTTGGTGTGATGATCGTGGGATCGTTTTCTTCCGGTGCGCTGCTCAATCTTTATGGCTGGAATGCCGTGTTATGGGGCTCGCTGGTGCCGGTGGGACTTGCGTTGTTGAGCATTATTCAGGCGTCGTTCGTAAGACGTTAACCCACGGGCGGCCTTACAGCCTGATTTTACGCTGTTATGATAGGCCCCCTGTTAAACGAACCGGCATCACGTAACTCCATGCTAAAAACTTCGTTACTTTTTTTCATCACCGCGCTGTGTGAAATCATCGGCTGTTTTCTTCCATGGCTGTGGCTTAAGCGGGGGGCGAGCGCGTTTTTGCTGATCCCGGCGGGTATTGCGCTCTGTTTGTTTGTCTGGCTGCTGACGCTACATCCGGCGGCGAGCGGGCGGGTCTATGCCGCTTACGGTGGCGTGTATGTGTGCACCGCGCTGATCTGGCTGCGGGTGGTGGATGGCGTCAGGCTCAGTCTGTACGACTGGCTTGGCGCGGCGGTCGCCCTGTGCGGAATGCTGATCATTGTTGCCGGGTGGGGACGCACCAGCTAATTTTGCCGTTTTTCTTCTTTACTTCATCTCCCGTATGCGCCTGATTTAAGGGCGCATTGCTGCATTTTCCCTGTCAGACCTTCATTTTCTGATCACCTGTTTTTTGTGAGCCATCACCAAATTTTTGATCTCTATACTTGTATGGTAGTAGCTCAGGGGGTTAAATTTCCGGCATCCAATGAAAGATGTAAAGGATCACCTAATGAAGATTGTCAGTGCAGAAGTATTTGTGACCTGTCCGGGGCGTAATTTCGTCACCCTGAAAATCACCACCGAAGACGGGATCACCGGGCTGGGTGACGCCACCCTCAACGGGCGTGAGTTGTCCGTCGCCTCCTATTTAAAAGATCATCTCTGCCCGCAGCTGGTAGGGCGCGACGCGCACCGCATCGAGGACATCTGGCAGTTCTTCTACAAGGGCGCGTACTGGCGTCGCGGCCCGGTGACCATGTCGGCGATTTCCGCTGTGGACATGGCTCTGTGGGACATTAAAGCCAAAGCCGCCAACATGCCGCTGTATCAGTTACTTGGCGGCGCGTCCCGCGAGGGCGTGATGGTTTACTGCCACACCACCGGGCGCACCATTGACGACGTACTGGAAGATTACGCCCGCCATAAAGAGATGGGCTTTAAAGCGATCCGCGTACAGTGCGGCGTGCCGGGCATGGAAACCACCTACGGCATGTCCAAAGGCAAGGGCCTGGCCTATGAGCCGGCGACCAAAGGCCAGTGGCCGGAAGAGCAGCTCTGGTCCACGGAAAAATACCTCGATTTCACGCCGAAACTGTTCGACGCCGTGCGCGAGAAATTCGGTTTTAACGAGCACCTGCTGCACGACATGCACCACCGCCTGACGCCGATTGAAGCCGCGCGCTTCGGGAAAAGCATCGAGGATTACCGTCTGTTCTGGATGGAAGATCCGACGCCTGCTGAAAACCAGGAGTGCTTCCGCCTGATCCGTCAGCACACCGTCACGCCAATTGCGGTGGGCGAAGTCTTCAACAGCATCTGGGACTGCAAACAGCTGATTGAAGAGCAGTTAATCGACTATATCCGCACCACGATTACCCACGCGGGTGGGATCACCGGGATGCGCCGCATCGCGGATTTTGCCTCGCTGTATCAGGTGCGCACCGGCTCACACGGTCCGTCTGACCTGTCGCCGATCTGCCACGCTGCGGCGCTGCACTTTGATCTGTGGGTGCCGAATTTCGGCGTGCAGGAATATATGGGCTATTCCGAACAGATGCTGGAGGTCTTCCCGCACAACTGGACGTTTGATAACGGCTATATGCATCCGGGCAACAGGCCGGGGCTGGGCATTGAGTTTGACGAAAAACTGGCGGCGAAATACCCCTACGATCCGGCGTATTTACCGGTCGCGCGACTGGAAGATGGCACGCTTTGGAACTGGTGACATGTCGGGCGTTTATCGCCCGGCTATATTAAAAAGTCTGGAGTATTATCATGAGCTTTATAAATGACCGGTTTATGATAAACAACACCGCAGGTGCAGAGCTTTATCGCGATGTTGCAAAATCATTGCCCATTATTGATTACCACTGCCATCTTTCTGCTCAGGAAATAGCGGAAAACAACAAGTTTAATGATATTACGGAATTATGGCTGTCAGGCGACCACTATAAATGGCGGGCAATGCGTGCCAATGGTATTGACGAGCGTTTTATTACCGGTGACGCCTTGCCGGAAGAAAAATTCAAAGCGTGGGCAGAAACGGTAGAAGCCAGTTTTGGTAATCCGTTGTATCACTGGACTCACCTTGAATTGCACCATTATTTTGACTGCGATGATCTGCTCGACAGTAAAAATTGGCATGAGATTATGCTGCACTGTAATCGTTTATTACAGCAAGACGATTTCAGACCGCGCGCATTAATCGAGCGTTCAAAGGTAGAGGTTATTTGTACCACTGATTCGCCGCTGGACAGTCTGGAATACCATCTGCGTTTGCAGCAGGACGAGAGTTTTAAAACAAAAGTTCTGCCCACGTTTCGCCCGGATGAATTTTTTGAGAAACAGCCGCATGCGTTCAGTCATTTTATTGATGAATTAGCGGCATTAACACACTCGACTATTTCTTCATTCGCGGCATTCACCGACGCCGTTGCGCAGCGAATTGACTGGTTCCATGAAGCGGGTTGTCGCATCTCCGATCATGGCCCGGTAGAAATTCACTATTTATACGGTGATGAAGAAGAAGTGGAGGCGATATTTTCTGCCAAACGTCAGGGAGAGAATATTAGCGAGCGCGATCGTATTGTTCTCGATAGCGCCATTTTTGTTATGCTGGCAAAAGCCTATAAAGCCCGCCAGTGGGCGATGCAAATCCATTTCGGTGCCATTCGCAGTAATAACAGCAATATGCTGGATGCGCTGGGCATTAATACCGGCTTTGATTCCATTACCGACCAGTCGCATCTGGCCGCGAACCTGAATCAATTGCTGGATGCCATGGCGAAGGGTAATGCGCTGCCGAAAACCATTTTGTATAACCTTAATGCCAGCTACAACGATGTAGTGGCAACCACTATTGCAAACTTCCAGTCTGCGCAGGATGGCGTGAAATCACCCATTCAGTTCGGTTCCGGCTGGTGGTTTAACGATACCCGTCGTGGCATGGAAAGCCAGCTCAACAGTCTTGCGGATCAGGGTTTACTGATGAATTTTATCGGGATGCTCACTGATTCACGCAGTCTGGTTTCCTATACCCGCCATGATTATTTCCGCCGTATTTTGTGTAATCTGATTGGTGGCTGGGTTGAGCGCGGTGAAGTTCCTAATAATAAAGAAATCCTGCACCGAATGATAAGAAACATTTGTCATGATAATGCGGAAAAATACTTCGATTTCAAATAATCCTCTCTGAGAGAATAGAACATGACTCGTGCCAATAAAAAAATAACCATACCGGTAAGTATCGGTTATGGTATCACCGATATTATGGGCGGTGGAGCATTTACGGTAATAGGTGCCTGGTTATTATTTTTCTATACCACGTTCGTCGGTCTGTCGCCGGTCGAAGCCGCCTCAATTGTTGCCATTGCCCGTATTGTCGATGCCATCGTCAGTCTTTTTATGGGGAGTTTTACCGACCATTTTTACAAACGTTATTTAGGTAAGAAATTTGGCCGTCGGCGCTTCTTTTTGCTGATAGGCGCGCCGTTAATGCTGGTTTATTCACTGCTGTGGGTAAACGGCATGACCTTTGGATTCTACCTGGCGGTATATCTGGCCTTTGAGATTATTGCCGCGATGGTACTTATTCCATGGGAAACGCTGCCGTCAGAAATGACCAAGGATTTTAACTCACGGACTAAATTATCCACTTGCCGGATGTTCTTCTCCGCCTCCGGTACGTTCCTGGCGACTTTTATTCCAGGGCTGTTAATTAAGTATTATGGTGAGCACGATCCAAATGCCTATCTTATTAACGGCATCGTCTTCGCTATTCTCTTTATGGTGTGTGTATTTATCTCCTGGAAAGTGACCTGGGAGCGTGAAATGACCCCTGAGATGTTAGCCGAACTGGAGCGTGGTAATCAGCCGACTACCTTTGGTGAAAAAATGGTGGCGCTGGGTGGTCTGTTCAAAGATTACGCCTCGACGCTGAAAGTGCGTGCATTCCGTAAACATCTGGCCATTTATCTGTTCTCGTTCACGGCGAAAGATGTTTATAACACCGTGTTCGTATTCTTCTGCGTTTATTGCCTGAATGTCTCTTCAGCACTCGCCGGGACCTTACTGTCGATGAGTATTGTCGGCCTGCCGGTCACGTTAATTGCGGGTATGGCGATCATTAAATATGGCCCGTCGCGCTTATATGTTTTTGCCTACACCCTGATGATGCTGTGCCTTGCCGGACTGTTTATGGTTTACCAGTTCCCTGGCGACAACAAAATTACTCTGCTGGTGATTCTGGCGGCGGTATACCAGGTCGGGCGTTGCGTGCTGGAATTTACCCCGTGGAACGTGTTCCCGTTCATTCCGGATATTGACGAGATGATCACCCGTCAGCGTCGTGAAGGTTTGTTCGCTGCGGTGATGACGTTTTCCCGCAAAACCACCGTCGCCATTGCCACCTTTATCGTGGGTGTGTTGCTCCAGGCGGGCGGTTTCGTGAAAGGCAGCCAGGTGCAGCCGGTAGAAGCAGTGAACATGATCGCCATGCTGTTGTTTATCGGGACCGTGGGCTTACTGCTCATCGCCTTGTGGCAGGCATTGACATTCCGCTTAAACAAACGCACGCACAAAATTTTTGTTGATGAAGTTGAGCGCCTGAAAGCGAATGGCTCGAAGCGCGATGTGACGCCTGAAACACGCGAAATCGTGGAAGATCTTACCGGTCACTCCTACGACACACTCTGGTGTGACGAAAGCGGGAAGGCGGTTAACGCCTCAGCATCTGCCCGTTCAATCAGTTAAGGCCTTCGTGATAGTCCTGGTTGACCACCTTAACGGGAAATTGCCAGGGCTATCACATAACTTAGTAATCATGTCATACCAACTGGTGAAAGGTTAATACAAATCAAAGCATCTTCGCCGTCTGACTCTATTCTGGCGAAACGATGAATCACCAATACAGTGGATTTTAAAATGGAAAACAGACTATTAACGGCAAACGCCACGCTTCCGGGCTATGACCGCAACGCGCTGCTGCCGAAGATCGTGCATCTGGGTTTTGGCGCATTCCACCGCGCGCATCAGGGCGTTTACACCGATATTCTGGCCAGCGAGCACCACAGCGACTGGGGTTATTGCGAAGTAAACCTGATTGGCGGTGAGCAGCAAATCGCCGATTTGAAGGCGCAGGATAATCTGTACACCGTGGCTGAAATGTCTGCCGACGCATGGACATCCCGCGTGGTGGGCGTGGTGAAACGCGCGCTGCATGCTCAGGTGGACGGGCTTGAAGCGGTGCTCGCCGCCATGTGTGAACCGCAGGTGGCGATTGTTTCCCTGACCATTACCGAGAAGGGCTATTGCCACTCTCCGGCGACCGGGCAACTGATGCTCGATCATCCGTTTATCGTTGCTGATTTACAAAACCCACAGCAGCCGAAATCTGCACCGGGCGTTATCGTTGAAGCGCTGGCGCGTCGTAAAGCGGCCGGTCTGCCGGCGTTCACCGTGATGTCCTGCGACAACATGCCGGAAAACGGCCATGTCATGCGTAACGTGGTCTGCGCATATGCCCGTGCGGTGGATACCGATCTGGCCGCGTGGATTGAAGCCAGTGTCACGTTCCCGTCAACCATGGTTGACCGCATCGTGCCTGCGGTGACTGCCGAGACGCTGGATAAAATCGAGCAACTGACCGGCGTGCGCGATCCGGCAGGCGTGGCCTGTGAGCCGTTCCGCCAGTGGGTGATCGAAGATAACTTTGTCGCCGGGCGTCCGGCGTGGGAAAAAGCGGGCGCAGAGCTGGTGGCCGACGTGTTGCCGTTTGAAGAGATGAAGCTGCGTATGCTGAACGGCAGCCATTCGTTCCTCGCGTACCTCGGTTATCTGGCCGGTTATCAGCACATCAACGAATGCATGGATGATGAGAATTATCGCCGTGCCGCCCACGCGCTGATGCTCAGGGAACAGGCCCCGACGCTGAAAGTGCAGGGCGTCGATCTGGCGCATTACGCCGATATGCTGATCGCCCGCTACAGCAACACCGCGCTGCGTCACCGCACCTGGCAAATCGCGATGGACGGCAGCCAGAAATTACCTCAGCGTATGCTGGATTCTGTGCGCTGGCATCTGGTTCATCAGAGCGATTTCAGCCTGCTGGCGCTCGGTGTGGCTGGGTGGATGCGCTACGTTAGCGGCGTGGACGAGCAGGGGCAGGTGATTGAAGTGTGCGATCCACTGCTTGCCGTGATCCAGCAGGCGGTCAACACCAGCGAAGATGGCGACGCGCGCGTGAAAGCGTTGCTTGGCATTGAAGCGATTTTCGGCAAAGAACTGCCGCATGACGTGACCTTTGTTAACCAGGTAAACCATGCATACCAGTTGCTGCGCACCCAGGGCGCAAAAGCCACGGTCGCGGAATACGCTGCGAAGCTGTAATACGTTTTAAACCTCATAAAGCCGCCTGCGGGCGGCTTTTTTGTGCCCGGAGAATCGCATTATTCCGCGGTTTTCCGGCAAATTCTGCCTTCCCGGTGTTCTGCGCCGGAACCAACGAAATTTCCGACCCGTTGTTTTGTAAGTCTCCGCTTGCCTGGATCCACACCATGGAAGAAAGATGTTAACGCGATTGAGTCCAGGCGCAGTGGCATTATGCAGTTGTCGACTACCAAAACCTTTCTCATTTTCAAGCCATAAATGTGCAGAAGCAGACATGTAATTGCCTTACCAGTAAATATTAAATCCTGGAATTTCTATTTTTCACCATTTCACATAACGACCAAAAATAATCATTACGATTATGAAGAAAACACCGATTGGCCAGACTGGACTTCCGGGGAAAAAATGAGACTGGACCAGGGCAAACACGATGGTTAGCATTGTTGGGCCGTAGCCCGAAAAGAAGAACCGCCCCTGCCACCGTAAAAAACGTTTGATATACGTCATCATGACTGTTGAATCATCCCTGTGATGATGCCCACAAGATCATTATCTGATGCCCATTGCGCTTCGATAGCGCCTGCCTGTTGTAATACAGGCTCAATGAGGAAGTAGAGCATTTCCAGCCGTTGCGCATAAAGCGCAAAATAATAGGCGGGATAATGAATATGCAGTCGATTGGCACTGTCTGCAGCTTTCTGAATAACTCCATAAACGCCGACAGCTACAATACCACGAGAAGTCCATGCTCCTGCAAGAGTGCTTATTTCAAGGCTGAGGTTTAACCCAATGCGAACGCTGCTGGCGACCGCTAACGTAAATCCGGCACTGGTGAGCGCACTGGCAGCGATATGGACATTCTCGGCCATCAGGCACTGTTTGATGCGTTTTATCTGCTCAGATGTTTTGAATTTGAAAATTTCTTCGAAGTAGATCCGAAGCATGTCATAGACCACATCACCGTGGCGTAATACTTTATAAATGGCATCCCTGAAACGGATATCTTCAGTCTTTTGTTGTTGGCAAACATCGTTATATTCATCGGTGAAACAGGAGGTGTAATACAGTAGACGGGTCGCTCCCTTCCCTAACGTATCAATTTGATTTGTGAACTGCTGACCGACGGCAGAAACCGCATGGTCAAGCTTTAGTGCAAGAATCTTATTGGCCTGTAAATAACCGATGATTTCATTGTTGCCGTACATAACGGCTCCTTGCTTAGTTTAATTAGATCCCAATCTTCATTTTTTCCACGAGAAAGCGTCCGGTAAACAGTTCGTCGAGAGACAGAGAATAATTTTGCCAAAACGTTGATAGCGTACCCGCCACTTTCATGTATACGGCAGATCTATTCTGCTGTTTTTCTAACAATTTCGGCTGCTTCCCTCGCAGTTTCCTTTTTGACCTGGCGGCCATCCCTTTGCATTGAATATTATCATCAGATACATGCCACATCTCTTTGAGATAGGGTGTAAGGCTAACCTAACGCAAATTAATGTGATTAATCACTGATTTTCATCTATCAATACTTGTATGGTAGTAGTGCTGGCGTTTAAATTTCCCGCTTCTACCACGCAAATGTAAGGAAACATGATGAAGATTGTCAGTGCTGAAGTATTTGTGACCTGTCCGGGGCGTAATTTCGTCACCATGAAAATTACCACCGAAGACGGGATCACCGGGCTGGGTGACGCCACCCTCAACGGGCGCGAGCTGTCTGTCGCCTCCTATTTAAAAGATCATCTCTGCCCGCAGCTGGTGGGGCGAGACGCGCACCGCATCGAGGACATCTGGCAGTTCTTCTACAAGGGCGCGTACTGGCGTCGCGGCCCGGTCACCATGTCGGCGATTTCCGCTGTGGATATGGCGCTGTGGGATATCAAGGCGAAAGCGGCAAACATGCCGCTGTATCAGTTACTTGGCGGTGCGTCCCGCGAGGGCGTGATGGTGTACTGCCACACCACCGGCCGCACCATTGACGACGTACTGGAAGATTACGCCCGCCATAAAGAGATGGGCTTTAAAGCGATCCGCGTGCAGTGCGGCGTGCCGGGCATGGAAACCACCTACGGTATGTCCAAAGGTAAGGGCCTGGCTTACGAACCGGCGACCAAAGGCCAGTGGCCGGAAGAGCAGCTCTGGTCCACCGAAAAATACCTCGACTTCACGCCGAAACTGTTCGACGCCGTGCGTGAAAAATTCGGCTTTAACGAGCACCTGCTGCACGACATGCACCACCGCCTGACGCCGATTGAAGCCGCGCGCTTCGGGAAAAGCATTGAGGATTACCGTCTGTTCTGGATGGAAGATCCGACGCCTGCCGAAAACCAGGAGTGCTTCCGCCTGATCCGTCAGCACACCGTCACGCCGATTGCGGTGGGTGAAGTGTTCAACAGCATCTGGGACTGCAAGCAGCTGATCGAAGAGCAGTTAATCGACTATATCCGCACCACCATCACCCATGCGGGGGGTATCACCGGGATGCGCCGCATTGCGGATTTTGCCTCGCTGTATCAGGTGCGCACCGGCTCTCACGGTCCGTCTGACCTGTCGCCGATCTGCCACGCGGCCGCGCTGCACTTTGACCTGTGGGTGCCGAACTTCGGCGTGCAGGAATACATGGGCTACTCCGAACAGATGCTGGAAGTGTTCCCGCACAACTGGACGTTTGATAACGGCTATATGCATCCGGGCAACAAGCCGGGACTGGGCATTGAGTTTGACGAAAAACTGGCGGCGAAATACCCCTACGATCCGGCGTATTTACCGGTCGCACGACTGGAAGATGGCACGCTCTGGAACTGGTAAGCACAGGGTGTCCTGTCTTTATCGGCTTATCAATACTGCGTTAATAAACAACGACAATCATGAAGGAACCTGGAATGGACGTTGAAATAAAAGGCAATCAGGTCACGGTAAAACCGTCGCGCATCGGGCGAATCCAGACGGTCACACTGGTGCTGTTATTTATTGCGGGGATTGTGAATTTTCTCGACCGCTCATCCTTAAGCGTGGCGGGCGAAGCGATTCGTGGAGAACTGGGGCTGTCGGCGACCGAATTCGGCGTGCTGCTTTCCGCATTCTCACTCTCTTACGGGTTTGCGCAGCTTCCCTCCGGCATATTACTCGATCGCTTCGGGCCGCGAATTGTGCTCGGTGCCGGGCTTATCTTCTGGTCACTGATGCAGGCGATGACCGGGCTTATTCATTCGTTTAGTCACTTTATCCTGCTGCGAATCGGCCTGGGTATCGGTGAAGCGCCCTTCATGCCCGCGGGCGTCAAGTCGATAACCGACTGGTACGTGCAAAAAGAGCGCGGGACAGCACTGGGGATTTTTAACTCTTCCACCGTACTGGGCCAGGCCATTGCGCCGCCTGCGCTGGTGATGATGCAAATCGCCTGGGGCTGGCGGATCATGTTTGTGGTGATAGGGCTGGCGGGGATCCTGGTGGGGGTGTGCTGGTACGCGTGGTACCGCAACCGGGCGCAGTTTGCGTTAACCGACGAGGAGAGGGCGTATCTTGCGGCACCTGTCACGCCGCGGCCTAAACTGACGTTTGGTGAATGGGCCGCGCTGTTCAGACATCGCACCACCTGGGGGATGATCCTCGGCTTTTCGGGCGTCAACTACACGGGCTGGCTCTATATCGCCTGGCTGCCGGGCTATTTACAGGCAGAGCAGGGCTTTAGTCTCGCCAAAACCGGCTGGGTTGCCGCTATCCCGTTTCTCGCCGCCGCGGTGGGGATGTGGACCAACGGGGTGATTGTCGACAGGTTGGCCAAAAAGGGCTATGACCTGGCGAAAACGCGCAAAACCTGCATTGTAACGGGGCTTGTACTCTCGGCGCTGGGCACGCTGCTGGTGGTGCAATCGACCACCCCGACCCAGGCGGTAGCCTTTATTTCCATGGCACTGTTCTGCGTACATTTTGCGGGCACGTCTGCGTGGGGATTGATTCAGGTAATGGTGGCGGAGTCGAAAGTTGCGTCGGTGGCGGGGATCCAGAATTTCGGCAGCTTTGTGTTTGCTTCCTTCGCACCCATCGTTACCGGCTGGGTGGTGGACACCACGCACTCCTTTAACCTGGCGCTGGTGATTGCAGCCTGCGTGACCTTTACCGGCGCGCTGTGCTACTTCTTTATTGTCAAAAACCGTATTGAGTGATGATGTGAAGCCCGGTCGCTGATCCGATCGGGCTTTTTTATCGGTCAGCGGATCACTCTTCCGTAAACCACTCGCGGTTTTCCTGGCGGATAAGCTGCACGGATTCACCAATCTCCTGCAAATGCATGGTCATGGCACGATCAACGCTATCGGCGTCGCGGTTTTCCAGCGCGCTGAAAATATCCATATGCTGACGAAGCAGTTTTTCCGGCGGCGAGACGTGATCCAGACTCATGTAGCGCACGCGGTCGATAGTCGCTTTGATGTTTTCGATGGTGTCCCACGCCAGCTGGCAATCGGCAATCTGCGCCAGCTTCTGATGAAATTCATCATCTAACTGGAAAAAATCATTGAGCTGTTTGCGATCGATGGCAATGCGCTGTTGATGCAGGTTTTGCTCAAGCTGCCAGATCTGGCTGTCATCGATCATGGCGGCGGCTCGGCGGGCGACGGCGCACTCAATGGCCTGACGCACGAAACAGCCGTTGCGCACCTGCAACATGGAAATTTTATTCACATAGCTGCCGCGCTGGGGACGGATCTGAATCAGCCCGTTTTCAGCCAGTTTGATAAAGGCCTCGCGTACCGGCTGACGCGACACATCGAAACGCACTGACACCTCTTTTTCCGAAAGCGGCGTACCTGGCGGGATCAGGCAATGCACGATATCCCGACGAAGAATGCGGTAAATTTGCTGGTTGACGGGCTGTGTGGGATTGAGTTGCGTTTCGGCGGCCATTCGTTCTTACTTTTTAGACGGTTAACGCGTCTACCATACCATCTATTTGCTGCGCATCACAGACCCGGCCCGCAGGCCGGGTGGGGAATTTAACCGCGATGAACGCTAAGCCCGGCAAAACTCTGGCTGACAGGCATCATTTCCAGGGTATTGATGTTGACGTGCTTCGGCAGCGTTGCCACCCACCAAACCGCTTCGGTAACGTCTTCCGGCGTCAGGGCCGTGGTATTCTCGTAGGTTTTCCCGGCTTTATCGTCATCGCCTTTGAAACGCACGTTGGAGAATTCAGTGCCACCGACCAGGCCCGGTTCGATATTGGTCACGCGCACCGCGGTGCCGTGCAGATCGGTACGCAGGTTCAGGCTGAACTGCTGCACAAACGCTTTGGTCGCGCCGTACACGTTGCCGCCCGCGTAAGGCCAGCTTCCCGCCGTCGAACCGATGTTAATGATATGGCCGCGGTTACGCTCAACCATGCCCGGCAGCACCGCGCGGGTCATGTAAATCAGCCCTTTGTTATTGGTGTCGATCATCGTTTCCCAGTCGTCGAGATTCGCTCGCTGAGCTGGTTCCAGACCCAGCGCCAGACCGGCGTTGTTCACCAGAATGTCAATCTCACGCCATTCCGCAGGCAAGCTGGCCAGCGCTTCTTCGATAGCGGCGCGATTACGCACATCCAGTTGCAGAGTCAGCACGCTGTCTCCCAGATCGTCTTTCAGCGCATCCAGGCGCTCCTTGCGACGCCCGGTGGCGATCACTTTATGTCCATTTTCCACAAAGCGGCGCGTGATGCCTTCGCCAAAACCCGCCGTTGCCCCGGTCACTAAAATAATCATCTGTCTGTTCCTTAAAGCTTTTTGTGTGGTCATAGCATAGTATGCGTTGCGGCTTCAGGGCAACGCATACTGCACGAACATTAAGTGTGGCAAAGAATGGCGCAGTGGGTGAGGGAATTGCGGGTGCGGAAAGCATTGCGTCAGGCCGCGCCACTGCCTACTGTAACCAGGATACCCGTTTTCAGGAGTGAAACATGTCGATTGATAATCCTCTTTTTGAGCAGAGCACTCTGCCTTATCTGGCACCTCGCTTTGATACCCTGCACGACAGCCACTACCGGCCTGCGTTTGATGAAGCCGTGCGGCAAAAGCGGGCGGACATTACGGCGATTGCCAGCCAGTCCGCCGCGCCGGATTTTAGCAATACCATTGAAGCGCTGGAGCTCTCCGGGCAGATGTTGTCGCGCGTCACCAGCGTCTTTTTCGCCATGACCTCCGCGCATACCAATGATTATCTGCAATCGCTGGATGAAGCCTTCTCCACCGAGCTGGCTGAACTGGCGAATGATATTTACCTCAATGATGCGCTGTTTGCGCGCATTGACGCGGTATGGGCCAGCCGTGAGGCGGCGGGGCTGGATGAAGAATCTCTCCGCCTGCTTGAGGTGATCCACCAGCGCTTTATTCTGGCGGGCGCAAAACTCCCGGCGGCAGATAAAGAGGCTTTAAAAGCGCTGAATACCGAAGCGGCGGCCCTCTCCAGTCAGTTTTATCAGCGCCTGTTGAGCGCCGGAAAAGCCAGTAGCCTGATTGTTAACGACGTCAGCCAGCTTGATGGCCTCAGTGACGCAGAGATCGCCCAGGCGCGGGCGGCGGCAGAGGAGAGAGGCGTTGAAGGGTGGCTGATCCCGCTGCTTAACACCACGCAGCAGCCGCTGCTGGCGTCGCTTCACAACCGCGACACGCGGGAGCGCCTGTTTACCGCCAGCGTGTTGCGCACCAGCCACGGTGATGAACACGACACCCGCGCGCTTGTCCTGCGTCTGAGCCAGATCCGCGCTCGTCAGGCGAAGCTGCTCGGCTTTGCCGATTATGCGTCGTGGAAGATCGCAGACCAGATGGCGCACACGCCACAGGCGGCATTATCCTTTATGCGCGGTATTGTTCCCGCCGCCCGTGAGCGCGTGACTAACGAATTAAAGGCGATTCAGCAGGTCATTGATGAGCAGGCGGGAGGATTTACCGCAAAAGCCTGGGACTGGGCCTATTATGCCGAACAGGTGCGCCGGGCAAATTACGCTATTGATGAGCATCAGCTAAAACCTTTTTTCGCGCTCAATACCGTATTAACCGAAGGGGTATTCTGGACGGCGAGCCAGCTTTTTGGCCTGCGCTTTATTGAGCGCTTCGATATTCCGGTTTATCACCCGGATGTTCGCGTCTGGGAAATATTCGACGCCGACGGCACGGGGATGGCGTTATTTTATGGCGACTTCTTTGCCCGCGATTCAAAAAGCGGCGGAGCATGGATGGGTAATTTTGTTGAGCAGTCCACCCTGCAAAATACCCGTCCGGTTATTTATAACGTCTGTAATTATCAAAAGCCCGTGGCCGGTCAGCCCGCGTTAATTTCCTGGGATGATGTCATCACCCTGTTCCATGAATTTGGCCACACGCTGCACGGACTGTTTGCCGCCCAGCGCTACGCCACACTTTCAGGAACCAATACGCCGCGCGACTTTGTTGAATTCCCGTCGCAAATCAATGAGCACTGGGCGAGTCATCCTGAGGTCTTTACACGTTTTGCCCGCCATTATCAGACGGGCGAAGCAATGCCCGACGCGCTGCGTGAAAAAATGTTCAGCGCGGCGCTGTTTAATAAAGGCTTTGAGATGACGGAATTACTGAGCGCAGCATTGCTGGATATGAACTGGCATGCGCTGGATGCTGATGCGGATATTTCTGACGTTGATGCCTTTGAAATGCTGGCCTTAGAGCAGGAAAATCTTAACCTGGATGCCGTGCCGCCACGCTATCGCAGCAGTTATTTCGCGCATATTTTTGGTGGGGGTTATGCCGCAGGTTATTACGCCTATCTGTGGACGCAAATGCTCGCTGACGACGGCTACCAGTGGTTTGTGGAGCAGGGTGGATTAACGGCGGAAAACGGCAGGCGTTTTCGTGATGCGATCCTTTCACGGGGCAACAGTACAGATCTCAAAGCGCTTTATCAGGCGTGGCGCGGGCACGATCCACGCATTGAACCGATGCTGAAAAACCGGGGATTAAGTCAGTAAATTCGGGCGGGCTTTCGTTATAGCGAAAGCCCGATAACCGCATTGACGACTGAGGAAGCCATAAATACCCCACCGACAATAAGGAAAGGTAATTTTCGCTGGCGAATCGCTAAAATTAACATGACTAACGCCACAAGAAAAAAGGGGATCGCGATATAAGAGAAGGTTGACATAAATAATCCTTATTTATAGTG
Organism: Enterobacter sp. kpr-6; assembly: GCF_900116015.1. Classification (GTDB taxonomy): domain Bacteria; phylum Pseudomonadota; class Gammaproteobacteria; order Enterobacterales; family Enterobacteriaceae; genus Enterobacter_D. The sequence goes on along the minus strand of NZ_FOYH01000003.1, from coordinate 204,315 downwards.
GGAGCAGGTGTTTATAGCGGATGCCAGCACCAGATTTCACACAATACATACCATGCAATGATGCAGAGCAGAACGATTATTGTCAGAAACTTCATTGACCATCCTTTGTCTGAAGTGATAATTGCGGTCTGAAATTATTATGCTGCGTCGTATTAAGATTTTATCACGACTGAAGAAAAAGTTCTTATATATTCCGTCACGGCATATACGCCGTGCACAAAATAGTTTACTGGATTGAGTTGATTCTTAAGCGAGGGGTTGGAAGCCTTTGCATATTGCAAAGGCTTAGTATGATATTCATTACGTGTTTATCCGGGAGGGAATTGGCATTTTCGGTATGCACGCCTCAACCGTCAACCGTGTTCCACAGGTCGCGCATAATGCGCCATGTGGATGATTCTTAGCGGGGTTATAGTGTGAAAACCAAAACGTCTTCCCTTTGCAGACAGGGCAGAGAAACCTGATATTAGAGATAATGGCTCCAGCCAGTGAGGTGGAAGAACTACCCTAACATATCGGTATGACGCTAAAGGATATATCGTCTTCTGCCAACTGCTTACCCCCTCCGCTGCCGTATAAGTTCAGCTCGTTTAGCCTTTATTGAGACAGGCTCTGATAAGTTAATTGTGATCCGTAGCTCCCGGCCACGCTGTCCGGGAGTTGCGTACAGAGCAAAAATGAATCTATCCATGCAAGCATTTGCCGCCAGCCCCCGCTGGCGGTTTTTTTATGCCTGTCGTTCAGCGGTAAAACAGCGTTTGCGGTACGCCATGGGCGTTTCGCTGAATTGCTGGCGAAAATGATGGCGCAACGAGGACGCGCTGCCAAAGCCGGTCTGCCCGGCAATGGTTTCAATGTGTAGTGTGGAGTGGGCAAGAAAGTCTTTGGCGCGTAAGAGGCGTTCACTGAGGATCCAGCGCGCAGGCGTGGTGCCGGTGGCTTCCTCAAAGCGGCGTAAAAACGTGCGGGGGCTCATGCCAGCTTTGGCGGCGAGCAGGGCGACCGTGTGATTGCCGCTGAGATTAAGGTGCAGGAAATCAAACACCTGCCCAAGCTGTTTGCTTTCACGCGGACGAGCCACCGGCCGCGCCAGATGCTGGGTTTGCGAGCCGTCACGATGGGGCTGCACCACCAGCCGCCGCGCCACCTTATTAGCCACTTCCGTACCGTAATCCTGCTGCACCACGTGCAGGCAGAGATCGATACCCGCCGCGCTGCCTGCGGAAGTTAAAATCGTCCCTTCATCATAATAAAGCGCGTCTTCCAGCACGGTGATGGCCGGGAAACGCTCGCGCAGTACCGGCGTATAGCGCCAGTGTGTCGTCGCCCGGCGGCCATTGAGCAACCCCGATGCGGCCAGCACAAATACCCCCGAACAGATCGACATCACCCGGCAGCCGCGCGCATGTGCCGCCGCCAGCGCCTGGCATAACGCCTCCGGCACCGAGGTATCCACGCCACGCCAGCCGGGAATAATAATGATGTCGGCGCTGTTGAGCAGATCCAGACCGCCATCGGTCATGATGCGGATCCCGCCCGTCGCGCGTAATTCTCCCTCATCCACCGCCGCCACCGCGAAGCGATACCAGCGCTCGCCCAGTTCGGGGCGCGGCAGGCCGAAAATCTCCACGGCGACGCCAAACTCAAAGGTGCATAAACCGTCGTAAGCGAGCGCAACGACCAGCGGTTGAGGGGAAGGGTGCGACATTGTCATTATCCTGGCGTTTTCTGGCAGACCGGCGGGCGGTGGCGCGGGAATTGATTCGTTAACATAGTGTTATCACAAACGAAGAGGAAGCACCATGAGCGTTGTTACTGAGATCCCGGCTGCCGCCGCTGAAGAAGCCCTGAACCATTTTTCCCGCAAACTCCGTCTTGAAACCGACTGCGCCGATGTGCATTACGCCATGACCCGCGAGGAGCAGGATTTTGTGTTACTGCACGTGGTCGGCAGCGAGGCGGCATTTTCCCGTCGTCATGTGCCGGGTGCCGTGCACCTGCGTCACGCGCAAATCACGGAAGCGCGAATGCAGGAATGGCCCGCTGACACGCTGTTTGTGGTCTATTGCGCCGGGCCGCACTGTAATGGAGCCGACCGCGCGGCGGTGAAGCTCGCGCAACTGGGACGCGCGGTAAAAATCATGCCCGGCGGCATTACCGGCTGGGAAGATGAGGGTTATGAATTTGCTACTAGTGAGGCCGAATCGCCTTCTGCATGAATAATTTTCACGTAAGGTGAATTTTTCTCTATTGCCAAAGCCCGGCAGGTATGACATCTTTTTTAGACATTTAGCCATCCAGAAGGCTAAAAATTCAAATGATGAACTATCACGCCGGGTGATTACCTTTCCCGGCGGCAAGGAGAGAACCATGCAGCAGCACGCCCCGTACCGCGCCGATGTCGTCGGCAGTTTCTTACGCCCGGATGCCATTAAGCAGGCTCGTATCCAGTTCGCCCGCGGCGAAATTGATGCCAAAGCGCTGCGTGCGGTCGAGGATGACGCGATCCGTCATGTCGTGGAGCAGCAGTGTGCCTGCGGCCTGCATGTGGTTACCGACGGTGAGTTCCGCCGCGCCTGGTGGCACTTTGATTTCTTTGACGGCTTAGAGGGCGTGGAGCGCTACGACTCCGACAAAGGCATCCAGTTTAACGGCGTGCAGACCAAAGCTCACGGCGTGCGCGTCACCGGCAAACTGGGTTTCGGCAACCATCCGATGTTAGAAGATTTCCGTTTCCTGCAAAGCATCAGCGGCGATGCCCAGCCGAAAATGACCATTCCCAGCCCGAGCGTGCTGCACTTCCGTGGCGGGCGTAAAGATATTGATGCCACCGTGTACCCGGATCTGGATGTCTATTTTGACGATCTGGCGATCACCTGGCGCGACGCGATCCGCGCATTTTATGATGCGGGCTGCCGTTACCTGCAACTTGACGATACCGTCTGGGCCTATCTGTGCTCTGACGACCAGCGACGCCAGATTATTGAGCGCGGCGACAACCCGGACGAACTGGCCCGCATTTATGCCCGCGTAATTAACAAAGCGCTGGAAGGCAAACCCGACGATCTGACCATCGGGCTGCACGTCTGCCGCGGGAATTTCCGCTCAACCTGGATTTCTGAAGGCGGCTACGAGCCGGTGGCCGAGGTGCTGTTCGGCACGGTCAATGTGGATGCGTTCTTCCTGGAGTATGACAACGACCGCTCCGGCGACTTTGCGCCACTGCGCTTTGTGCGTCCGGGCAAACAGCAGGTGGTGCTGGGACTGATCACCACCAAAAACGGCGAACTGGAAAACCCGGAAGGGATCAAAGCCCGCCTGCAGGAAGCCGCGAAGTATGTGGATCTGAGCCAGATTTGCCTGAGCCCGCAGTGCGGATTTGCGTCTACGGAAGAGGGCAATGCGCTGAGCGAGGCCGAGCAGTGGGAGAAAGTGCGCCTGGTGACGGCGATTGCGGAACAGGTGTGGTAACACCCTCACCCCGGCCCTCTCCCTGAGGGAGAGGGAGAAAGACCCAGTCCGTGCTCGTTCCTGGGGAGAGGGGGAAGGCCCGGTCCGCGCTCGATCAGTTCCCTCTCCCTAAGGGAGAGGGTTAGGGTGAGGGTGCCCATAAAAACCCCCTCACACCGCCGCCCCCGTCACCTCACAGCGGGGCTTCACCTGCATCCCGCGCAGCATAAACAGCCACGCCAGCACAATAATCGCCATCATAATTACAAACAGCGTCCAGCCGGGGAGCGTGGTCAGGATAATCCCGGTGGCGAGTGGGTTCATCGCGGCACCGAGCCAGCCGAGCGCCTGTGCGGAGAAGTAGCTCGCTTTCATGCCCGGCGGGGCGATGTTGTCGATCAGCATGTATTCGCCTGGCGCATAAATGATTTCCCCCACAGTAAAGACCGCAGAAGAAAGGCCCCACAGCCAGAGGTTATCGCCGGAGAACATAAAACCCGCCAGGCCAATCACGAAACAGACGGTTCCCACGGCCATCATGGGGCGAATATTGGCGGCGCACAATTTGCGGCCGACCAGATATTGCAGGCTGACGACCATCGCGGCGTTAACCGACAGCACCACGGCAACGACCTTTTCGGCAAAGCCATTGCTGGCAACGGTCATCGCGTACTGGGAAAGACATGAGGCAAAGGATCCGGCGACAAACGAGGCCAGAAACCCGGAGAGCGTAAACCAGCACAGCGCCCGGTCGCGTAAAAGCAGTGACGGTCGCCAGGCCACCACCTCTTCCTGAGTCACGCTGCTATTCACGCGCTGCACATAAAGCTGAATAAACACCAGCGGGAAGGCGGCGCAGACGGCGGCGAGCCAGAACGGGAGATTGACGCTGTACATCACCAGCAGGGTGCCGAGCGGCGGGCCAATCGTCCAGCCGACGTTCAGGATGCTGTAGTTAATAGAGAAAATTTTGGCCTTCGCCGACGGGGAAAGCGTGTCGGAAAAGTAGGCTTTCAGCACCGTTGAGAAGACCGAGTAGGCACAGTTGATCAGCGCAAACAGGATCACCACAAGCACGGCTGTGTGACTTAACGGAATGGCGCTAAACCCGCCGATGAAGACGGCGATCGCCAGCAGCATATAGCGTTTCTTATCGAATTTATCGGCCAGAATGCCAAAGCCGAGACTGAAAAAAACGCCGATGGTCAGCGCCAGGGTCATGGCATAACCGACCTCATCCACCGCCATGCCGTACTGGCGATTGAGGTAAATCGTCATAAAGGGCAGCGTTGCGCCGCGACCGATGGTTAACAGGAGCGAGGAGGCTAAAAGTGCAAGGGTGGAACGCGTTTGTGCTGTGATCATTTTCTGCCCGACAGTGCGTGTTATCGTTTTTTGTGATGTCTATCAGCAATAACATGCAAAAAGGGGCCTGTATAGACAGCGAGGTGTCCGTAAATGCCAAAACTGACCTACCCAAATTAATGATCTGTCTCTGTACGTTTTTTTACGTTAACGTAACTTGTTTACAAAAATTTAATCTTTCGAGGCGATGATGACGCGTAAAGATGGGCTGCTGGCGATGCTGGTTGTAGTGGTTTGGGGACTCAATTTTGTGGTGATAAAACTTGGCCTGCACAATATGCCGCCGCTGATGCTGGCGGGATTACGTTTTGTGCTGGTGGCGTTCCCGGCCATTCTGGTGGTCGCGCGACCCAAAATCCCAATGCGCCTGCTGCTGGGTTATGGTCTGACCATCAGTTTTGGCCAGTTTGCCTTTCTGTTTTGCGCGATTAACTTTGGTATGCCCGCAGGTCTGGCGTCACTGGTGCTTCAGGCGCAGGCATTCTTTACCATCATTCTCGGGGCGGTGATGTTTGGCGAGCGTTTGCAGGGCAAGCAGCTTATCGGGATCACGCTGGCCGTGTTCGGGGTGCTGGTACTGGCTGAATCCAGCCTCAATGGTCAGCACGTCGCGCTGCTCGGCTTTTTACTCACGCTGGCCGCGGCCTTTAGCTGGGCCTGCGGCAATATCTTCAACAAAAAAATTATGCAGCTGCCAGTGCGCCCGTCGGTGATGTCGCTGGTGGTGTGGAGTGCGCTGATCCCCATTGTGCCGTTTATGCTGGCGTCGCTGATCCTCGATGGCCCGGCGGTCATGCTGCAAAGCCTGGTCGGTATCGACCTGGTCACCGTGTTTTCGCTGCTGTATCTGGCGTTCGTCGCCACTATCGTGGGCTACGGCATCTGGGGAACGCTGCTCGGGCGCTATGAAACCTGGCGCGTGGCTCCGCTGTCATTGCTGGTGCCGGTGGTGGGAATGGGAAGTGCGGCGCTGTTGCTCGGTGAAACGCTGACTCTGGTACAACTGGTCGGCGCGGCGATGATCATGGCCGGGCTCTATATCAACGTGTTTGGTTTGCGTCTGCGCCGGGCGGTACCGGCAAGATAAAAAAAGCCCCGCGTCTGCGGGGCTAAGCAAATTAGCCGTGCTGATTGTAATAGGGCACGCCTAATTCGTCGGATTTGTCACTCCCTGACCCCATGTGATTGAAGTCGAAAGGCGACTGGTCATGGGCGGAAGGCATAATCATCGCGTCACGGCTACTTCCTGCGGCGGGATGACCGGTTTGCTCCGCAAAACTCTGGCCGGAGACCAGCACCAGAAGGGTGAGGGCGGCGGAGGCTGTAAGTTTCATAGATTCCTCAATACGTCTTTCCCCGTCATACTTCAGTTTGCAGATGCGTTGGCTGCTTTCGCTCACCCCTGTCACTTACTATTGTAAGCTCCCGGGGACTCACTCAGTTGCCGCCTTCCTGCAACCTGAATTATTTAGGGGATCAAGCGGTAATGTTAATTAGTGGTTCAGGGGCAGCAGATACCGGGTTTCACCGTGCATATTGGTGATGCGGTATTTATGTGGCGGCACGTCAAAGTAGTTCTTGAACGTGCGGGTCAGCGTCTGCTGGGATTCAAATCCATAGCGTTCTGCGAGATACAGGATCGGCTCATTGCTGTGCTTGAGCTTCTGCGCAATCTCGGTCAGTTTGCGACTGCGAATGTACTGGCCTAATGAATGGCCCGTCTCTTTTTTAAACATCCGTTGCAGGTGCCACTTCGAATAACCTGAGCGCTCGGAGACCTTTTCCAGCGACAGCGGTGATTCCAGGTTATCTTCAATCCAGTTCAAAATGCTATGAATAGTGATGGTGTCATTATTGCGTCTGGACATCGTCTTACCTCTTCTTCGTTTACGGCAGCACTTTTTTGAGTAAATACTCAAGAGATGCCACTTCGTCTGCCGTTAAGTTTTTTGTTAGTTCCTGGTGCAGGTCTTGTCCTACTAATTGATGGCCGCGCTCGCACAGCGCCGCGCCGTCTTCTGTCAACTGGATCAGCACGCCGCGCTTGTCGTGTGGATTAGGACGGCGTTCGATCCAGCCTTTGCATACCAGTCTGTCCAGCATGCGGGTCAGGGCCCCCAGATCGACCGACAGCACTTTTTTCAGCTCCACCGGCGTAATGCACTGCGCGCAACGGATAGAGCAGATCACCTTAAACTGCGTCGCGGTGATATCCAGCGGCGAAAGGTAATCGTTAAGCAGGCGATCTTTTTTCTGGTTAACCATATGAATAAGACGGCCAAGCGGGATGATTTCGTTAAACAAGTCATCTGTGCTTTTCATGATGGTTGCCCCGGCAAGTAGTTAGTCACGGCAGATATTATTGCCGGGGCAAGTATAAGTCAACTGAATGAATCGCCGAATGCCACGATTTGCTAAAACGGTTCACCTGTTGGTCAGTGGCGATAAATAAACCCTGTAATTTCCGTGCGTTATCAGGGCGTGTGTATGAGGTCTCTGAATACGGATATACTTGACCGATCGTTAATTGAGCACAGGAGTGTCATTCCCATGATGGATTTATTCAGAGCGATAGGCTTAGGGCTGGTGGTTTTACTCCCGCTGGCGAACCCGTTAACCACCGTCGCGCTGTTCCTTGCGCTGGCGGGCAATATGAACCGGGCGCAGCGCAACCGACAGGCGCTGATGGCCTCATTTTATGTGTTCGTCATCATGATGGTGGCGTACTACGCCGGGCAACTGGTGATGAATACCTTCGGGATTTCTATTCCCGGTCTGCGTATTGCGGGTGGGCTGATCGTGGCGTTTATTGGTTTCCGGATGCTGTTCCCGCCGCAAAAACCGCATGAAGCACCGGAGGTGAAGTCGAAAACCGAAGAGCTGGAAGATGAGCCTGACGCCAATATCGCGTTTGTGCCGCTGGCGATGCCGAGCACGGCCGGGCCGGGGACGATTGCGATGATCATCAGTTCCGCGTCCACAATCCGCCACAGCACTGAGTTCCCCGGCTGGGTGATCCTGATTGCACCAGTACTGATTTTTGCAGCGGTGTCGGTGATTTTGTGGGTCAGCCTGCGCAGTTCCGGGGCCATTATGCGGCTGGTGGGCAAGGGCGGTATCGAGGCGATCTCACGACTGATGGGATTTCTGCTGGTGTGTATGGGGGTGCAGTTTATTATTAACGGGGTTCTGGAGATTATTCATACGTACCCCGCCCCCTGACATCCTGAGTGCGGGTTTGTCTTTCACCCTCTCCCTGAGGGAGAGGGGACAGATTGTGCACGGACCCGCCTTTCTCCCTCTCCCTAAGGGAGAGGGCCGGGGTGAGGGTGTTGTTTTCCCTTCAGGTGAGGGTGGAACCTCACGCAGAAGTCTGTTCTTCCAGCACCGTTGGCCAGCGGCGGAAAATCACCACTGACCACACCAGCGCCACCAGCGCCGGTATCGCGCCCACATAGCCGATATGACTCATCGACAGATGCAGGCTCACCTGGTTGCCCACCAGTGCGCCCGCGCCGATCCCAAGATTGAAAATCCCTGAGAACAGCGACATCGCCACGTCGGTGGCGTCCGGGGCCAGCGACAGCACCTTCACCTGCATCCCGAGGCCGATAATCATGATCGCCACGCCCCAGAAAACGCTCATCACCGCCAGTTGCGTTTCGCTGTGAGAGAGAGGCAGCATCAGGACCAGGCACACGGCGAGCAGCGCAATCGCGCCGCTGACCAGCGTAGACGCGTGAACGTTACCCAGTTTGCCAAACAGCAGGCTGCCAATAATGCCCGCGCCGCCCAAAATCAGCAGCAACACCGTGGCGAAGCCCGCGCTGAACCCGGCAACGTTCTGCACAAACGGCTCGATGTAGCTGTAAGCGGTGTAATGCGCGGTGACCACCACCACGGTGAGCACATAAATGCACATCAGCGCCGGACGGCGGAACAGCACCGGCAGACTTTTCAGCGAACCGGAATGCTCGCTTGGCAGTTTCGGCAGCAGTTTCATCAGGCACAGCAGGGTAACCAGTGCGCCAAAACCGATAATAAAGAAAGTGGTGCGCCAGCCAAAATATTGCCCGACGATGCGGCCAATCGGCAGACCTAACACCATCGCCAGCGCCGTGCCGGTTGCCAGCAGGCTTAATGCCTGGGCGCGTTTGCCCGCCGGGGCTAAACGGATGGCGAGTGAAGCGGTGATCGACCAGAAAATCGCGTGCGCAAAAGCAATCCCGATACGGCTGACGATCAGCACGGTGAAGTTCCACGCCAGGAAAGAGAGCACGTGGCTGGCAATAAACAGCACGAACAGGGCGATCAGCAGTTTGCGGCGCTCGACCTGGCTGGTGAGCAGCATAAACGGCAGCGACAGCAGCGCCACGACCCACGCATAGATGGTCAGCATAATGCCCACCTGCGCGGTTTCCATGTCAAAACTTTGGGCGATATCCGAGAGCAGACCCACCGGCACAAATTCGGTGGTATTAAAAATAAAGGCTGCAATGGCGAGCGTGACCACCCGTAGCCACGCCACTTTGCGTGAAGCTGTGTTCGTTGTCATAAAAGTATCTGGATTGTCGGAAAGGTGAGACGGGAATGGTAGTCCCTTTACTGGTTAACAGACAACCATTTTGTGACGTGGCTCTCATTTTGATTCTGCCGCTCAGGGAGGCGAAACGCTTGTTTTTGATAATTTTACTGCGCGTTTTCTTCTGTTATGTCATGGTGAATGCCGGGTTAATTTTTAGGGGATGAAAATGCAGGAAATTGATTTTTACATGGTGGATGCGTTCAGTGACCGGACGTTTGGCGGCAACGCGGCGGCGGTCTGCCCACTGGTGCAATGGCTGCCGGATGAAACCTTACTGAAAATGGCGCAACAGCATAATCAGTCCGAAACCGCGTTTTTTGTGCGTCAGGATGATGGTTTCGAACTGCGCTGGTTTACCACGCAGCACGAAATCAACCTCTGCGGGCACGCCACGCTTGCTGCCGCGCACGTCATTTTTGAATATCTCGATTACCCGTATACCGAAATCAACTTTTCCACCCGTTTTGTCGGCCCGTTGACCGTGTCACGTAATGGCGACTGGCTGACGCTCGACTTCCCGGCGTGGAGCACCGAACCGGTAAGCGAACCCCCGGCGCTGCTTTTCCGGACGCTCGGCATCGATCAGGCGATTGAGGTCCGGGCGGCGCGGGATTATATGGTGGTGCTGCAAAGCCAGCAGCAGGTTGAAGCCGTGCAGCCGGATATCCCGGCGATGACCGCGCTGGGCAAAATGGTGTGCATTACCGCCCGCGGCGATCAACACGATTTTGTCAGCCGCTTTTTCTGCCCCGGCGAAGCGGTGGCGGAAGATCCGGTCACCGGCTCGACGCATACCATGCTTATCCCTTACTGGGGCGAGAAGCTCGGTAAAACCCATATGCAGGCGCGGCAGGTTTCTGCCCGTGGCGGGGAGTTACGCTGCGAATGGCGCGGTGACCGGGTGTTGATAGGCGGCCAGGCGACCACCTATCTGATCGGCAAAGTCCTGTTAAACGGACTCTGAGTGTGACAGTGTCACGCCGGTTAACAGTTTAACCGGCGCACTGTTACGGCAGGCGGGCGATATTACTGGCGATCACCTGCGCCGAGTGGCGAAAACGCGCCAGTTCATCGTCTGCCAGTTGCAGTTCGATGATTTGCTGAACGCCGCTTTGCGCCAGCACCGCAGGCACGCCTATCGCCACATTGTTTACGCCATACTCGCCATCCAGAATGCAGGAGATCGCCAGCGCCCGGTGGCTGCCGGTAAAGATGTTGCGGCAGATCTCGGCAATGGTTCCGGCGATGCCATATTCGGTACAGCCTTTGCGGGCATAGATCTCAAACCCCTGACGGCGTACTTTCTCTGCCAGCGTGTCGCAGTCCAGTATTTCACCCGTTTTGCGCCGATACACCTCGGCAATCGGCGAGCCATAAACCGATGAGTGCGACCACACCGGAAACTGGGTGTCGCCGTGCTCGCCAAGGATAAAAGCGTCAATGCTTTGCGCGCCAATATCCAGCGCCTGTGCCAGCGTGCGCCGCAGGCGGGTGGTATCGAGCCACACCCCGGTGCCGATCACCTGATTGCGCGGCAGCCCGGAGAGTGTCCACACCTGCCAGGTAATGATGTCGCAGGGATTAGTGGCGACGAGGAAAATGCCGTTAAAACCGTTCGCCATCATCTCCGGCACGATGTGTTTAACGATTTTCGCGGTGCTGGTTAATTCATCGAGCCGGGTCTGGCCCGGTTGCAGCGCGCCGCCGGAGACGGTGATCACCGCGATATCCACATCGGCACAGTCGCGGGCTTCGCGGGTGGAGATGGTCATCATGCCGGGCATGTAAGCGGCGGCATCGGCTAAATCCTGGGCATGGCCTTCCACGCGGTCGCGGTTCAGATCCACCAGAATCAGCTCTTCACAAATATTCTGATTAAGCAGCGCATAGGCGGCAGACGCACCGACATTGCCGGTGCCAATAATCATGACCTTACGGGCTTTGGTGTTCATTCGTTTTCCGTTATCAGGTTGTCGTGACCGGATAAAAGTAATCCCGCTCCGCGCCATTAGCAACGCCCGATAAAGGGTATAAGTTAATCCTATGAGTGCCCGGTGCGCTCGTTAAGCAATTCGATAAACGCCTCAAGATGGCGACTCTTCGCCCCACGCCGCCACACCAGCCAGGTGGTTAGCCAGCGCCACTCTTCCGCCAGCGGCCAGGCGCTGACCTGATGATGTCCGGGCATACTTTCCAGCATACTGCGCGGCATCAGCGCCAGCCCCGCACCGGCAATCACACACGCCAGCATTCCGTGGTAGGACTCCATCTCATGAATTTTGCCCGGCGTGGCGCGATCCGCCTGAAACCAGCTTTCGAAATGGCGGCGATAAGAGCAGTTGGCGCGAAAGGCATAAATGTTCGCGCCGTTAACCTGCGAGGCGCGGGTGACCGGATCGTGACCGCCGGGCGCGACCAGCATCATCTCCTCCTGGTAAACCGGGATCCCCTCAAGATCGGGGTGCATTAGCGGGCCATCGACAAACGCGGCGCTGAGTTTGCCGTCGAGCACGCCTTCAATCATGGTGCCCGACGGACCTGTCGCCAGATCGAACTGAATGCGCGGATAGCGCTTATTGTAGTGGGCCAGCGTCACCGGAATACGCACGGCGGCGGTGCTCTCAAGCGAGCCGAGGGAGAACAATCCCTGCGGTTCATCGCCCGCCACCACATTGCGCGCCTCATCCACCAGAGCGAGGATCTGCTGGCTGTAATCTAAAAAGCGGTGTCCGGCAGGCGACAGGCGCAGACGCTGATTTTCCCGGATGAACAAATCCACGCCGAGATCGGCCTCAAGCTGACGGATGCGGGTGGTCAGATTCGACGGCACGCGATGCACCTGTGCCGCCGCCTGGGTAATGCTGCCGGTACGCGCCACGGCGTTAAACATCTCAAGCTGGGTCAAATCCATACTATTCTCGATTGGTGAACGGTCTGGTCAATATTATTCAGTTTTCAGAAATAACAGAGTCGGCGAGGATAGCGCAAGGCCCGATTCCACTGAGAGAGAAAATAATGACACTTGCCACTCACGCCTTTTCCGTTAACCCTGCGACCGGGGAAACCCTCGCGGCCCATCCGTTTGCCAGCACGCCTGAGGTTGACGCCGCGCTGGCACGCGCCCGGCGTGGATTCACGCACTGGCGCACCGTGGACGTTGAACAGCGCGCACAGGTGCTGCGTAACGTTGGCGCGGTACTGCGTCAGCAGAGTGAAAAGATGGCGCAACGCATTTGCCAGGAGATGGGTAAGCCGATTATGCAGGCCCGCGCTGAAGTGACGAAATCTGCCGATCTCTGCGACTGGTATGCCGAACACGGTCCGGCGATGCTGGCCCCGGAGCCGACGCAGGTGGCCGGGAATAAAGCCATCATTGCCTGGCGTCCCCTTGGCCCGGTGCTGGCGGTGATGCCGTGGAACTTCCCGGTCTGGCAGGTGCTGCGCGGCGCGGTGCCGATCCTGCTCGCCGGGAACAGCTATCTGCTCAAGCACGCGCCGAATGTCCTCGGTTGTGCGCAGCTGCTGGGGGAGATTTTTGAGCAGGCGGGCGTCCCGGAGGGCGTATTTGGCTGGGTGAATGCCACCAATGAAGGCGTAAGCCGGGCGATTAACGATCCGCGCATTGCCGCCGTGACGGTAACCGGCAGCGTGCGGGCCGGGGCGGCGATTGGGGCGCAGGCGGGCGCGGCGCTGAAAAAATGCGTGCTGGAGCTGGGCGGGTCCGATCCCTTTATTGTGCTTAACGATGCGGATCTCGATCTGGCGGTGCAAGCCGCCGTCGCCGGACGCTACCAGAACACCGGGCAGGTCTGCGCCGCCGCGAAGCGGTTTATCGTCGAAGCGGGTGTGGCCGATGCTTTTACTGAAAAGTTTGTCGCCGCTGCCGCCGCGCTGAAACAGGGCGCGCCGGAGAACGAAGACACTTATCTTGGGCCGATGGCGCGTTTCGATCTGCGCGATGAACTGCATCAGCAGGTGCTGGCTTCGCTGAGTGAAGGGGCAACGTTATTGCTCGGCGGGGAGAAGATCGCCGGGGCAGGGAATTACTATCCGGCGACCGTGCTCGGTAACGTCACGCCTGAGATGACCGCGTTTCGCCAGGAGCTGTTTGGCCCGGTGGCGGCGATCAGCGTGGCCGAGGATGCGGAACACGCGATCCGGCTTGCCAATGACAGCGAATTTGGCCTGAGCGCCACGCTGTTTACCGCCAGTGAAGCGCTGGCCGACGATTTTGCCGCGCGTCTGGAGTGCGGCGGGGTGTTTATCAACGGGTACAGCGCCAGCGATGCGCGGGTGGCGTTTGGCGGCGTGAAGAAAAGCGGCTTTGGCCGGGAGTTGTCGCACTTCGGTTTGCATGAGTTCTGCAATGCGCAGACGGTGTGGAAGGATCGCGTATAACACCAGCGTTGCCCGGTGGCGCAGCGCTGCCGGGCTGTCATGGTGCTGTCATTTTACTTTTGTAGACTCGCGCTCAGTGTGCGTTTACAGAAGAATATCATGAACTTAAATCAAATTTTGCGGCGATATTTTCGCCGTTTTACCCCTTCGCAGTTTGGCTTGCTGGCCGGGATCTTTTGCATCATCGGCCTTTTCTCCGCTCTCCAGCTTTCGTCGTCCGTCGTGCTCTCCCGCTCGTTACGCGACGCGCAGCATAATGAACAAATGAATCAGCAGGCGCGCCAGCAGCAGGTAAAAGTGGATGAAGCCCGCATTGCGCTGCTTGCGGCAAGCGATCTGCTCAACCGCGCGGGCGTCTACCTGATGCAGGATCAGGCCACCGGCTCCGAGGGAAGCTGGCACAGCCTGATGGATGAAGCACAGCAGGCGCTTGTCATCTCGAACAAAGCCTGGACGCAGTGGCTGGCGTTGAATCCGCCGAAAGATGAGGGCCTCGTTAACAGCTATCAGCTTTTCTTTGGCGCGATCAAAGAGCAGGCCGACGGGCTGACCAGCACCCAGTCCATTGATGCTTTCTTTGCGGTACCGGCGCAGGCGTTTCAGGCGGATTTCAATGACAACTTCGCCCGCTACCAGAAACTGAGCGAGATGCGCGCGGAACAAGGTCGCCAGGCGCTGATGGGCAGTCTCACCGGCTTGCAGGATGTCTATCTGTTTGCGCCCGCCGTTCTGTTGCTGATTGCGGTCGCCGTCTGGTTTAGCGTCTCCCGCTGGGTGATTGTCCCGCTGCGCCGTCTGATTGCGCACATCAATTTGCTGGCGGCAGGGGATCTCTCCACGCCGCTGCCGCAGGTGAAGTGCTTTAACCGCGAGATCGCCCAGCTCAGCCACAGCGTCGGCACCATGCAGACGGGGCTGTCGCAACTGGTGGAGCAGGTGAATGACGCCACCGCCTCAATGGTCAGTAACATTAGTCATCTGGCGGAGGGGAATCAGAAGCTGTATCAGCAGTCGGCACGGCAGGCAAAAGAGCTGAATGACGTGACGGCGCACATTGCCGAACTGGAATCGCACGTGGAGGGCAATACCGGCTATGCGCTGCTCGCCAGCCAGCGGGCAGATGAAGCGCAGCAGGTGGCCGCCGGGGGCGATCGTATGATGGATACGGTGAATGCTTCGATGCGGGCGATTGTGGAGCGCTCGTCTGAGATGCGCGGGATTGTGTCGATGATCGACGGCGTGGCGTTCCAGACCAATATTCTGGCGCTGAACGCGGCGATTGAGGCGGCCCATGCCGGGAATCACGGCCGAGGTTTTGCGGTGGTCGCCAAGGAAGTGGGATTACTGGCGCGCAAGAGCAGCCATTCTACCCAGACGATCCAGCAGTTGATTCAGCATTCGTTAGCGGGCATTGAAGAGGGATCGCAGGCGGTGACCCGTCTGGAAGATAACCTGCAACAGGTTACCGGGCTGGTGGGACATCTAAGCCAGTTGCTCACCGATATCTCCACCGCGACGCGCAGCCAGGGGGAGAACATCCATAAGATGACCCGTCAGCTTCATGGCCTGAACCAGGTCTCGCGGCGCACCGATGAACTGGTGCATACGGCGGCGGCGGCCTCCAGTCAGTTGCATGATGATTCACACCAGTTGATGCAGGCGGTCGCACGTTTTCGCCTTCCGGCCTGACGCTCTGATATACTCGCAGGCCATTTTAGCCGGTGAGTAAGGATGAACAGGGCAATGGTCATCAGTAATGAGGCGCTCGACGCGATTCTGGCGCAGGTCAGACCGCTGATCGGGCGCGGTAAGGTGGCGGATTATATTCCTGCGCTGGCCTCGGTAGACGGGCGCAAACTGGGCATTGCGATCAGCACCGTTGACGGGCAGCACTTTCAGGCGGGCGATGCCAGCGAGCGCTTCTCGATTCAGTCCATCTCCAAAGTGCTGAGTCTGGTGGTGGCGATGAACCATTATCAGGAAGAGGAGATCTGGCAGCGCGTCGGTAAAGATCCCTCCGGTCATCCCTTTAATTCCCTGCTTCAGCTTGAAATCGAGCAGGGCAAGCCGCGTAATCCTTTCATTAATGCCGGTGCGCTGGTGGTTTGCGATATGCTGCAAAGCCGCCTCAGCGCCCCGCGCCAGCGTATGCTGGAGATTGTGCGCACGCTCAGCGGCGTGCCGGATCTGGCCTATGACACCACCGTTGCCCGCTCGGAGTTTGAACATGCGGCGCGCAACGCAGCCATTGCCTGGCTGATGAAATCCTTCGGCAATTTCCATAATGACGTCACCACCGTGCTGCAAAACTATTTTCACTATTGCGCGCTGAAGATGAGCTGTGTGGAACTGGCGAAGACGTTTCTGTTTCTTGCCTGTCAGGGGCGTGCGCCACATCTGACGCAGGACACCGTTACGCCGTTGCAGGCCCGGCAGGTCAATGCGCTGATGGCCACCAGCGGGATGTATCAGAGTGCGGGGGAGTTCGCCTGGCGGGTGGGACTCCCGGCGAAATCGGGCGTCGGCGGGGGGATTGTCGCCATCGTTCCTCATGAGATGACCATTGCGGTATGGAGCCCTGAGCTTGATGAGGCCGGAAATTCACTGGCGGGGATTGCCGCGCTGGAGGCCCTGACCTCACAACTGGGGCGCTCGGTTTATTGATAAGTGATATTATTCTTCTGCTCAATGAATGAGAGCCTGTAACGCTTTCTGCCTGTCTCATCCATGTTAAGCTTGAGACCTAACGCTATCCTGCTGTCATAATTGCCGTGCGCAATTATCTGGAACAACATTTAATGCGCTCACTGTTGATGACTCCTTTTCGTCTGTTTCGCGAAGATAAGCCGCTACGCAATACGGTGATTCTTTTTGTTCTGACCACGCTGTTTTATGCCATGGGTGCCACGCTGCGCCTGGTGGAAGAGTTGTCGCTGTTCTGGCCGCTAAATGCGGTCATGGCCGGGGTTTTTGCCCGCCATACTTTCCTGAACCGACTCAATAATTACGTGGTCTGCTACGTGGCGATGGTGCTCTATGACGGGCTTACCACCAACTGGGGCACCGCGTCCTTCATCATCAATTTTTCCAATATCGTGTTTATCCTTACGTTTGCCTTGCTGGTGCAGCGGGATAAGCGCCGGCCCAAACGGGCGACAGCGCTGGCGAATACCCTGAAAATGTTCAACTACTGTCTGCTGGCGTCGGTGCTGTGCGCCTGCTTTGGCGCGGTCGGCTCCTCCGGTATTGACAGTCAGACCTTCTGGCCGCTGTTTGCCGACTGGTTTAGCGAGCAATTCTCCACCGGTGTGCTGGTGCTTCCCTGTATGCTGGCGCTCTCCTGGCCTGGCGTGACCAAACCGTTTCACGTTCAGCATCTGCTGCCGGTGGTGGCACTGGCGTTCTCGGTGGGAATATCGGTCCTGATCGGCGGCGTGGGAAGTCTGGCGTTTCCGCTGCCGGCGCTGATCTGGTGTGCGGTCCGTTACTCGCTGCTGATGACGGCGTTACTGACGCTGGTGACCGGGGCTGCGGAAATCATGCTGATGGCCAATTCGATCATTAACATCGCGGTGGGCTCTCATCTGCAAACGCCGGATATGTTCTCCGCCCGGCTCGGCATCGCGACGATGGCGATCTGCCCGATTATGGTTTCCGTGAGCGTGAGTTCCATTAACGCGCTGATGCGCCAGGTGTCGCTGCGCGCTGATTTCGATTTTCTTACCCAGGTCTATTCCCGCTCCGGTCTGTATGAAGCGCTGCGCAAGCTGGAAGAGGCGCGTATGCCGCGTAATCACCTGACGGTGATGCTGCTGGATATCGATTACTTCAAAAGCATCAATGATAACTACGGCCACGAGTGCGGCGATAAAGTGCTGACCTCGTTTGCGCGTAAAGTTCAGCAGGTGGTGGGCGAGCAGGGGAAAGTCGCACGGATGGGCGGCGAGGAGTTTGCGGTGCTGGCTATGACCCAGGATGCAACGGCGGCGATGGCGCTGGCCGAGAATATCCGTCTTGCCATTGAGCAGCATCGCTTTCGCTGGCGCTCACAAACGCTCTCAATTACCGTCAGCATTGGCCTGAGTAACGGCATGGCAGACTCCTGGCAACTGACGGAAACCTTCAACAGCCTGCTCAATGAAGCCGATAAATCTCTCTACCGTTCCAAGAAAGGCGGGCGCAATCGTACCAGTGCGCAGGAACCTTCCTCTGAGAGTGAATCTGCCGCTGATTCATTACCCGGATCTGTCGCGAACTAATTGAAGTAGCTTATGAAATCGCTTGCTACCTATTTTTAACGTCAATACTATGGTGGAGTATACGCAGCGGAAATAGTGTGGCATGAGCGGATCTGACAGCTTCAACAAAAATGAACGGATCACCGGTAAACGATTTGTCAGACGCATGTATCTCATGCGTATTCTTGGCACCTTCCTCTGTTTTTTCCCGATTCTCTCCGTGCTGGTGGAGCACCAGCAGCCGCTCTGGATGATGATCTTACTGGCCATTAATGCCTTTATCTGGCCGACCGTTGCGTTTATCCGCGCCTCCCATTCCGTTACCCCGCTGACCTGTGAACATCATCATCTGGTGATCGATGCGGCGGCCGGGGGATTCTGGATCGCGATGATGGCGGTGAACCCGCTGCCGTCGGTAGTGATCGCCACCATTTTGCTCTCTGACCGTCTGGCGGCGGGCGGCGTTGAACTGATGCGCAAAGCGGCGGCGGTGATGGTGGCGGCGTTTACCGTGACCTGGCTGACGCAGGGGATGGCGTTTATCCCGGAGGTCTCTTCCCGCACGCTTTATGCCACGCTGCCGCTGATTGCCATTTACCTTATCGCCCTGAGCGTGCTGACCGATAACATCGCCCGCAAGCTGCGGATTAAAAGCCGCGAGCTGGAACGCATCGCGATGATGGATCCGTTGCTGGATATCGCCAATCGCCGTCTGCTGGAAAAGCGCATTCTGTTTGAGCTGGAAAAACTGAATCACACCTCCCGGCATTCGGCGCTTATGTTTATCGATATTGATAACTTCAAAGATGTTAACGATCGCTTCGGGCATAAAGTGGGCGATACGCTGCTGGTGACGGTCTCCAAAATCCTTCATGTGGCGACGCGGAAAACCGATACCCCGGCACGACTCGGCGGCGATGAGTTTGTGATCCTGCTGCCGGATACCTCTCTTGCTGAGGCCCATGCGGTGGCGATCCGCATTATGGATGCGGCGGCGGTCATGACCGTGGCACCCGATCGCGCATTTCGCTGCACCTTAAGCATCGGTATTGCCAGCGCCGCGCCAGGTATGGCCGATATGAGCGACTGGCTGAAAGCGGCTGACGATGCGCTTTACCGGGCGAAACGCGAAGGCAAGAATCAAATCTACGCCCACTGACAAACGTGCCGGATGCGCTACGCTTTATTTATGCTTAGCGAGAAAGGGACGTTATGAAGACACCTGATATTCCTGCCAATGAGCCACAGCGCCTGGCGTCACTGTACGAATCCGGTTTGCTGGACACCGGTGCCCAGGAGCGCTTCGACCGCCTGACGCGGCTGGCAAAGCGCATGTTCGGGGTGCCGATTGCGCTGGTCAGTCTGGTGGATGCTAACCGGCTTCATTTCAAATCCTGCGACGGTCTTGAACCCGGTCCCGTTGACCGCGACATTTCTTTCTGCGGCCACGCGATTCTTCGTGATACGCCGCTGGTGGTTAACGACGCCGAAAAAGATCCCACTTTCAGTGATAACCCGCTGGTGGTCGGCGAACCCTATCTGCGTTTTTATGCCGGGTATCCGCTGCGCTTACCGGATGGAGCAAGCGTCGGTTCCTTTTGTCTTATCGATCGCCAGCCGAGGGCGTTCAGTGAGTCGGAAACGGCGGTGCTGAAGGATTTCGCCGCGATTGTGGAAGATGAGTTTGCGGTGATCAGTTCCACCACCACAGATGAACTCACCGGGCTGTTTAACCGCCGGGGATTTCATAATCTGGGCAAATTTGCCATTACCGCGGCCCGCAGACGCGCCGAACCGCTGACGCTGGCGTGGCTCGATCTCGACCGTTTCAAGCAAATCAACGACACCTGGGGCCATGAAGAGGGTGACCACGCGCTCAGGGCGCTGGCGGATTTGCTGCGCGCGACCTTCCGGGAAGCGGATCTGCTGGTCCGTTACGGCGGCGATGAGTTTGCCGTTCTCTTCTCCGATACCGACGAGAAGGGGGCCTGGGTTGCCATGGACCATCTGGCTGACCAGGCAAAAGCGTGGAACAAGACTTCGCAAAAGCCGTGGAAGCTGGCGTTCTCCTGGGGAGTGAGCGAATACAATCACGACAATGGTGATGATATAAAAAGCTGGATGAAAACAGCGGATGAACGCATGTACACCATGAAAGCGAACCGCGCAAAAGAGCGTTTTGAAGAATAAGTAAAGGCTATGGATCAGCCCGTTGCGTTACAAATTTGTTATCAGCATAGTGGTCATTTTTAAAAGGAGGAAAAATGACTGCTCTCATCTCTTGTCGGCCCATCGGCTGTGACGAAATTATCCTGCGGACTGAAGAACTCTGCGACGTGCTTGAAGACTGCGTGCAGGGAGGCGCGTCGGTCAGTTTTATGCTGCCGTTAGCTCACGTTACCGCCAGCGATTTCTGGCACAACGTGGCGCAAAGCGTCGCGCGCGAGGAGCGCGTTGTGCTTATCGCCGAAAACGACCAGCAGCGCATCGTTGGCACCGTACAAATCATTCTCGACCAGCCGGAAAACCAACCGCACCGGGCTGATGTCGCTAAACTTTTGGTTCACCAATCTGCGCGTCGGCAGGGCATTGCCCGCCAGCTAATGACACAACTCGACACGGTCGCCCGCGAAAATGGCAAAGATTTGCTGGTTCTTGATACGGCTACCGGCAGCGAAGCGGAATTATTTTACCTGCGTTGCGGCTGGATGCGGGTCGGGGAGATCCCGCGCTACGCGTTGAATCCAGACGGAACTGTGACGGGTACGACAATTTTTTACAAGTCTTTATAATTCGCATCAATAAGACACGTCATTTTGATCAAAACAGGGTTTCATGGTCGTAAAGTCTGGTAAGTTATCACACCAATCTCATCAGGTTGTATGACTAATCAAAAAAGGAACCCATTGTGAAAACGATAAACCGTCGCGATTTTCCAGGCGCTCAGTACCCGGAACGTATTATTCAGTTCGGCGAAGGGAACTTCCTGCGCGCATTTGTCGACTGGCAAATTGACCTCCTGAATGAACACACCGACCTCGACGCCGGTGTGGTTATTGTTCGTCCGATTCAAAGCGATTTCCCGCCGTCTTTAAGCACCCAGGACGGGCTGTATACCACAATTATTCGTGGCCTGAATGAAGAGGGCGAAGCGGTCAGCGATGCACGTCTGATCCGCTCGGTTAACCGTGAAATCAGTGTCTACGCCAACTATGATGAGTTCCTGAAACTGGCCCACAATCCTGATATCCGCTTTGTGTTCTCCAACACCACCGAAGCGGGCATCAGCTACCATGCGGGCGACAAATTTGAAGATGCGCCGGCGGTAAGCTATCCGGCTAAACTGACCCGTCTGCTGTTTGAGCGATTCACCCAATTCAACGGTGCGGCAGACAAAGGCTGGGTGATCATTCCTTGCGAACTGATTGACTACAACGGCGATGCGCTGCGTGAACTGGTGCTGCGTTACGCGCAGGAGTGGGCACTGCCTGCGGAATTTGTGCAGTGGCTCGATAGCGCCAACGCCTTCTGCTCAACGCTGGTTGACCGCATCGTGACCGGTTATCCGCGTGATGAAGTGGCCGCCCTTGAAGCTGAGCTGGGCTATCAGGATGGTTTCCTGGATACCGCAGAGCATTTCTACCTGTTCGTGATCCAGGGGCCGAAATCACTGGCGTCTGAACTGCGTCTGGATAAATACCCGCTGAACGTGCTGATTGTTGATGACATCAAACCGTACAAAGAGCGCAAAGTGGCGATCCTCAACGGTGCACACACCGCGCTGGTTCCGGTTGCCTGGCAGGCAGGTCTGGATACCGTCGGCGAAGCTATGAACGACAGCGAAATCTGCGCGTTCGTTGAAAAAGCCATTTATGAAGAGATTATCCCGGTGCTGGATCTGCCGCGCGATGAACTGGAATCCTTCGCCAGCGCGGTAACAGGGCGCTTCCGCAACCCGTACATCAAGCACCAGTTGCTCTCTATCGCGCTGAACGGGATGACCAAATTCCGCACCCGTATTCTGCCGCAGTTGCTGAAAGGGCAGCAGGCCAATGGTAAATTACCGGCGCGTCTGACCTTTGCACTGGCCGCTCTGATTGCGTTTTATCGCGGCGAGCGCAACGGGGAAGCGTATCCGGTGCAGGATGATGCGCACTGGATCGAACGTTTCCAGCAGCTCTGGAGCCAGCATCGTGACCGCCAGCTTAGCACCAGCGAACTGGTGAGAGCCGTTCTCTCCGTGAGCGATCACTGGGAGCAGGACCTGACCCAGGTTGCCGGTCTGGTTGAACAGGTTTCCCTCGATCTCGATGCCATTCTGTTGCAGGGCATGCGCAACGCTGTAAAACCTCTTTGCTGATTTAACTCGCTTTCCCCCCTCTCCCTTAGGGAGAGGGCCGGGGTGAGGGTTTTAAAAAAAAACATCTTCTATAGTTACAACATTCTTTACTTTTTTTTAAAACCGCATAACTCAAGCACTTCAGTTCCCCCTGGTCATTCAGAGATAAATTCCCGTCACAAATATTTAGCAAACTTGCAACCGTGACAGCGATCACGTTTAATGTGGCCGTTTTCCTCTTACTCAAGTTTTCACTATGATCGTTCGTCCACATCAGCACTGGCTTGCGCGGATTTTTGTCTGGCACGGCTCGGTGCTGGAGAAAATCTTCTCCCGACTGCTGCTCAATTTACTGCTGTCGGTGGCGGTTATCCTGATGCTGCCGTGGTACACCTCGTTAGGCTTCAAGCTGACGGTTGCGCCATTCAGTATTCTTGGGATTGCCATCGCCATATTCCTGGGCTTTCGCAATAACGCCTGTTATGCCCGTTACACCGAAGCGCGGTTGTTGTGGGGACAACTGATGATCGCCTCGCGCTCGCTGCTGCGCGAAGTGAAAACCACGCTGCCAGATAACGCCACGCGGCATACGTTTGTGCGTCTGCAAATTGCGTTTGCGCACAGTCTGCGCATGACATTGCGACGTAAACCGCAGGCCGAAACGCTGGCGCGTTATCTTGATCCGCATTCACTGACGCGCGTGCTCAATGCGCATTCCCCGGCGAATTACATCCTGCTGTTAATGGGAGAGTGGCTGGCAAAGCGGCGGGAAGAAGGGGCACTGTCGGACATTTTATTCCACAGCTTCAATAACCGCTTAAATGACATTTCTGCGGTACTGGCGGGCTGCGAACGCATTGCCAACACGCCGCTGCCGTTCGCCTATTCGCTGATCCTGCACCGCACGGTTTACCTGTTTTGCATCATGCTGCCGTTTGCGCTGGTCGTCGATTTACATTACATGACGCCTTTCGTCTCAGTGCTCATATCCTATACTTTTATTGCACTGGATGTGCTGGCTGAGGAGCTTGAGGATCCCTTTGGTGAAGAGGATAACGATCTGCCGCTGGACGCGCTGTGTAATACGCTCGAAATCGATTTGTTGCAGATGAACGATGAAGACACTCTGCCCGCCAAAATGCAGCCGGACAAGTACTACCAGCTAACGTAACGGAGTTCAGGCTCTGTTATCTGGCTGAAACGCACCGCCAGGAGGGGATAGTAATGGAAAGAATGGTTCAGATGATTGTGTTGCTGGTCGCCTGTGTTGCGCTATTCGCCACCGCATACGATCTCTCTTTTGTCACCGAACTGCCGTAATAAAAGAGAGAGGCCGGGGGCGGCTGCCCCTGGTTTCATGCCAGTAACGCCTGGGTTTCCTGTTGCGGGCGCTGCAAAAGCGCCACCGCGTCTTCCGTTGAACGAATATTGGTATAGCCAATAATCAGACCGTAACGTTTTGGGCTGAGGCTGTACCAGTCCGACAGCGGGCTGACCCGCAAATGATGACGTTGCCAGATTTCCGCCAGCTCGCGATCCTGCGTTCCCTTAATCAAAAACGCCACGATGTGCATTCCGCCATCATGCATCTCACTATGAAAGTCGTGCGGATAAACCTGACTGAGTGCATCGAGCATCATTTGCCGACGCGCCTGATACAGGGCGCGCATTTTCTTTAAATGCCGGTAAAAATGGCCCTCCGCGAGAAACGCCGTGAGGATCTTTTGCGTCATGACCGGCTGCCCGTTTTCGGTGATTTCACCGGTTTCTTTGAAGGCGGAAAGGGTGCTTTTGGGCATCACGATATAACTGATGCGCAGCGCGGGCATGATGGTTTTACTGAAGGTGCCGGTGTAGATCACCCGGTCGTGCGCATCCAGGCTTTTCAGCGCCGGAAGCACTTTGCGGGTGTAGTGAAACTCGCCGTCATAATCATCTTCGATGATCCAGCCGTCCGTTTCTCGCGCCCATTCCAGTAACTGATGTTTGCGGGGCAGGGAGAGCGTCACCGCGAGCGGGCTGTGATGTGACGGTGTCACAATTACAAAGCGGGCATCGCGGTGATAGCGCAAAAAATAGTCCACATCCATCCCGCGTTCGTCCACCGGAACATAGTGCAGTTGATCGACACTGCGCCTGAGCAGCGTTTTGCCAAAGTAATAGCCCGGATCTTCAAACACCACTTTGTCCGTCCGGGCGGCGAGCGTTTCCAGAATTAACGTCAGCGTATTCCGGTAGCCGCTGGTAATAAAAATCTGCTCTGCGGTGCAGTTAAGACCACGGGAAATATTCACATAACTGGCGATAGCTTCCCGCAGTGGGGCGTATCCCATGACCGGCGGATTCACCATATCGCCAGGGCGCATCGAGCGTACCGATTTTCCGGCCAGCAGCAGCCATTTTTTATAGGGGAAGGCGTCCAGTGACGGGATGCCGAGCCGCAGTTCGCCTGATTTATCTCGAATATCGACCAGCGCTCCGAGCGTGGCATCGCCGGGTTCGATGGGGTCAGCCGGGCGGTGTTTAATCAGCAAATCGGGATTAACCCGCGTGCCTTGCGCGCCCTGGCTGACCAGATACCCTTCGCCGGTGAGAATGGCATACGCGGCCTCGACGGTTTTGCGCGCGACGCCAAGCTCCAGCGCCAGCACGCGAATGGCAGGCACCTTATCGCCGGGCTTTAAAATCCCCGCCTGAATGTTCTGACGATAACGTTCATATATGGCTTTATATCCCGGCCTCATGTCCTACCTCGTTTGTCCCGTTTTGGCTCTTTTTACTGCGCCAATATTATCTAACATAGCGCAGGTCAAAACCATAAACGAGGATTATGAAATGAGCACTCGCGTAAACCATTTTCAAACCGTTCCGGCCCTGATCACGCTGCTTAGTGAAGTCAGCATGGCCTCTCACAAATCGTCTCTGGATGCGGCCATCAAAAACCTGGTGGAAATTCGCGCCTCGCAACTTAACGGCTGTGCGTTTTGCCTTGATATGCACGTCAAGCAGGCCAAACTGCGCGGCGAACGGGAGCTGCGTTTGTATCATCTGCCGATCTGGCGGGAATCGCCGGAATTCAGCGCCAAAGAAAAAGCGGCGCTGGCGTTAACCGAGGCATTAACGGTGCTTAAAGGAGAGGGCGTCAGTGATGCGTTGTACCGCGCCACGCAGGAACACTTCAGCGACGTGGAGATTTCCGAACTGGCTTTTGCTATTGCGACCATCAATGCCTGGAACCGCCTGCAAATTCTCTCGCAGGTGCTGCCGGGTTCGCAGGACAAAGCCTGGGGGCTGGATCGCGCGAATCTGAATTAACGGGAGCAGGTTACCCCTCACCCCAGCCCTCTCCCAAAGGGAGAGGGAGAAGGGCAAGTCCGGGGCGATGGGTGGTTTTCTCCCTCTCCCACGGGGAGAGGGTCGGGGTGAGGGGGAAATGAAATTACTGCGTCTGAAGCCGGAAGAAACGCACCGAATCGCGCAACTGCTCACTCTGCTCGGTCATGGAATGGGCGGCCACCGCGGCCTGTTCCACCAGCGCGGCGTTTTGCTGGGTGACCTGATCCATCTGATCAATCGCCACGCTGATTTCCCTAATCCCCTGGTGCTGCTCATGGGACGCCGAAGAAATCTCCGCTACAATGCTGGTCACTTTATTCACCGCACTGACGATATCTTCCATCGCGCGGCTGGCGGTATCGGCATAGCGTGAGCCTTCGGTGATTTTGTCCACCGTGCCGTCGATCAGCGTTTTGATCTCTTTCGCCGCTTCGCTACTTTTCTGCGCCAGATTGCGCACTTCACCGGCCACGACCGCAAAGCCTTTGCCTTGCTCACCGGCGCGGGCTGCTTCCACCGCGGCGTTCAGCGCCAGGATGTTGGTCTGGAAGGCGATGCCTTCAATCACCGAAATGATATCGACGATTTTCTGCGAGCTGTCGGAAATCTGGTGCATACGTTGCAGCATGTCGTGGACTTCTTTGCCGCCTTTTACTGCCGTCTGAGAGGTCTGACGCGCCAGTTCGCTGGCTTTATGCGCGTTCTCAGCGTTACTTTTCACGTTCTCGGTGATCTGCTGCATATTGGCTGAGGTCTGCACCAGCGACGCGGCCTGCTCTTCAGTACGCTGCGAAAGATCGCTATTCCCCATCGCAATTTCACTGGCGGCGTGAGAAATGGATTCGCTGCCGGTGATAATACCGTGAATAATTTCCGCCAGTCGGCCGTTCATAAATTTAATGGTCGCCAGCAAACTTTTTTCATCGTCGGCTTTCAGCGTAATGGCGGTATCCAGTTTCCCGGCAGCAATTTGCTCCATAATATTGACCGCGTAACCAGGTTCGCCACCCAACTGGCGGGACAGGTTGCGTGAAATATAAGCGGCAATAAAGCCGGTGGCGATAAGTGCCAGCAGCAGTAATCCGCATAACATATACAGGGCCTGAGAATATCCTTGTTCGGCGCTTTCACCCGCGCGATCGCCAATCGCAATTTCCATATCCACCAGCGTGGCTAAATCTTTCATTAATTGTGTACGGTATTTCGCCGACACCGCACCGCTTATTTTTGCCGCTTCTTCCAGTTGCTCGGCATTTACGGTTTCGATGACTTTGGCATTGACGTCCACAAAGTGCTGGAAGTTCTCAACGACCTGGCTGAAGAGAGCGCGCATATCCTGCGGCAGGCCCGCCAGTTGCTGCCCGTAGCGGTGTTGCGCTTTCAGGAAAATGTCCTGATTTTGCAGCAGTTCAACGCGGTGTTTTTCGCGCTCGGCAGGCGTTGTGGAATTAATATACTGAATTTGCTGTAAGCGCATTTCTGATAATACGCCGCGCATTTCAAGAGAGGAGCGCACCCCAGGCAAACGATTTTCCCGATATTTTTCGATGTGCTGATTGCTGCTATGCAGTTGATAAATGGCTACACCGCCAAGCAGTAACATCATTACGATAAGAACAGAAAATCCCGTTAATAATTTGGTCAGGACAGTAGACTGCGAATATTTTTTCATGGCATTAACTTTTCTAATAAAAGGTAAGGTTATTAACGGCATAAAATGAGAAAGGTTGATTAAATTAGTTGATCCTTATCACATAGTTCAGCATTATTTTTTCGCTGTGAATTATCCGTGCAAAAGGTTTTGAAACAATGTTTTGGATGTGTTTTCGCAGTGTAACAAATTTGACATAAAGCGCGGTTTAGAATTTACCTAATCTCATTCCCGATAAAAGTCAGGTTTGTCAGTCAGTAAAGCCACAGGCTTCCAGTGGTGTTACAGACGTGTGAAAAAAGCAGAGAAAGGGCCGATTAACCAGGCATATTCTGTTAAAGATTCTCAACATTATGTGCTTAACTGAAGGAAAGGATGATTGGAGAATAGCCTGTGAATGTTGGTAAACACATCTCCGGGGCGCTGGCGTTAAACTCTTCCCTCGGACGGAGTATCGCGCTCTTTATGGGCGGTTTACTCATTGCGGGTATTGCTACCAGTTCATGGACGCTGAACCGTTCATGGGAACGCGCCGTCGAAGATACGGAACGCAGCGCGATTAACCTGTCGATTTCGCAGGCTCGTCAGGCAGAAGATACCTTTCTTCAGGCGGAGCTGGCGCTGCGTGATATCCGCCGCAACATTCCACAGAAGGGCCTTGATTCAATCAATACCCCCCAGTTTAACCGTTTTTTGGGTGAAATCAGGGAGCGCCTGCCGCAGCTTCACGGCCTGTTTGTCTATGATGCGCAAGGTTTTATGCGCGTGACATCGTTTGGCAAATTACCCGCCATTACCTATAACGCCGATCGCGAATATTTTATTTATCACCGCGCGAACGGGCACGGCAGCATACATATCGGGCATGTGATCCGCAGCCGGACCACGGGCGATATGATTATTCCCGTCTCGCTGCGCCTGAATGATTCGTATGGCGGTTTTGCCGGCGTGGTGCTGGCGACCATCAAAGTGGATTATTTCCGGCATTTTTATCATTACTTTGAGCTTGGCGATCGCGATCTGCTGGCAATTATGAATACCGACGGTACGGTGCTTTTTGCCCGTCCCTTTGATGACAACGTCATTAACCGCAATCTGTCGTCCAGCCCGCTGTTTACGCGCGAACTTACCCATCACGATCGCGGCAATGCCACCTGGCTTTCCGCTATCGATCGCGTAGAGCGCATTTTTGGCTTTGTCCGTCTCGAACGTTACCCCCTGGTGGTCGCCGCAGGGTATGACAAACCGGCACTCTGGAAGCGCTGGCTTAAAGACAGCCTGCCTGACATCGTCCTTAACGGGATGCTGCTGTTGGGAACGCTCATTATGGGAGCGCTGATCTTCCGCCAGGTGCGGATGAACGTCCGTGACCAGACAGAACTGACGATGTTGCGGGATGAGCTGACCAGCATCAACCATACGTTGCAGACAATGGCGCTGGCTGACGGACTGACCGGGCTTGCGAACCGTCGCCAGTTCGATCTCTTTCTTTCTCAGTCATTAAAGGTATCCGCCGCCACGCAGCGTCCGGTGTCACTGATTATGCTTGATATCGATTATTTCAAACGCTTCAACGATCATTATGGCCACGTCGCCGGAGATAACTGTCTGCGACAGGTTGGGGAGATTCTGATGCGGCTGAATTTGCGCTCAACCGATCTTATTGCGCGCTACGGTGGGGAAGAGTTTGCCATCGTGCTGCCCGATACCGAACTGCGTGAAGCCTTTATGCTGGCGCAAAATGCAGTGGATGCCGTGCGCTATGCGCGTATCCCTCATGCGCATTCCCTGCTGGAACGGAAAACAGTCACCATCAGCGCGGGCTGTTTTAGTTTTACCGGCACCGGAAGCGATGATGATGCCCGCATGATCAAAGAGGGCGCTGATTCCGCACTGTATGCCGCGAAGATGAAAGGGCGCGATCGTGCAATCGTGGTCACGCCTGTAGGCTAATTCTTATTAGCCTGTTTCGCTCTGACTGGCTTACCTTTTAAGTAATAGAAAAATGAGCGGCATTATCTGGTTTAAACGCAGCCATGTCATGCCGCTTTTTTATTTTTATTGAAACCAGAACTGCAGTCACAATGCATTAACAAACATTGTGTAATTGCACTAACAATTAATCATTTTTGGTTTTGAAACAATATTTCTATTTTAAAAATATACTATTTCAATTGTGATCTTCGTAGCAGAATCCGGCCGATTAGCGGTGCTAGTATCTCCCCCCGGTTTATCACCACAAACCATACTTAAAATGTAATCAGCAATACCTGACTGGGATAAAATAATGGATATACTATTAGGGCTTGTTAAAACGCCTGCGGTTATCATAGCAATTGTTGCATTTTTAGGGTTGTTATTTCAAAAAGCGTCTATTTCCCGGTTAATTACCGGCACGTTTTTATCATTCATCGGTTTTACGATGATCAAAGTCGGCGGCAGCATTTTAATGAAAGTGCTGACGGCGTTTAGCTCACTGTTTTCTAAAGCCTTTAATATCGTGGGCGTGGTGCCCAGCAATGAAGCTATTATGGCTGCGACCATTGATAAACTGGGGTCGATTGCGGCACTTATCCTGCTGTTTTCAATGATTTTAAATATTTTGCTTGCCCGTTTTACGCGTTGTAAATACATCTATTTGTCGCTGCACCTGGTGCTGTTTATGGCCTTCGCCATTACTGCGGTCCTGATGCAGTTTGGCTTCAGTCATACCATGATGATCATCATTGCATCCGGGCTGATTGGCACCTACATGGCGGTCTCTCCATTCGTACTGAGCCGCTTTAGCCGTGAAATCATCGGCTCAAATGAATACGCTATTTCTCATGCGGCTATTTCCTCTTATGTGATTGGTTCTTATATGGGGAAATGGTTCGGCAATAAAAGCGTTGATACTGAACACTTAAATATCAGTAACAAATTCGATTTTATTCGTGAGCCAAATATCGCCACGCTGTTGACTATGCTGGTTCTGCTGCTCATTTCCTGCATCTTCGCCACCCAGCCGCAAATCAAAGATGCGATGACAATGGTTTACGGCGCAGGGGCCGGAGATAAAAACGTTGTTATTTTTATCCTTGAGCAATCAGCGACTTTTGCCTGTGGTCTTTATCTGGCAAAAGCGGGCGTGAATTTATTTACCGCGGAAATCGTTCCGGCATTTAAAGGCTTTGCCCGCGTGTTTGCGCCAGGCGCTGTCCCGGCGGTAGACGTGATGGTGCTGTTTACCAAAGCGCCGAACGCCACTTTGATTGGTTTTTTGATCAGCTTCTCGGTTGAATTGCTGTGTATCTTCCTGTTCCCGTTCCTCGGCCTGCCGATTATCGTACCCGGAATTATGGCGAGCTTTATTACCGGCGGCGCGGCGGCAATTTTTGGTAACGCCACCGGCGGTTTCCGTGGGGCGGTGATTGCGAGCAGTATTAACGGCTTATTGTTATGCGTGCTGCCTGCGTTGACGCTGCCGATTTTCTCGCAGCTTGGTGCGCAGGGCGTGACATTCGCCGATCCGGATTTCACTTTACCGTCGCTGATACTCGATTATCTGCTGCGTTTGTTTAGCTAAGAAAAAGCCCGGCTAAGCCGGGCTTAATTTATTTCCGTCAGCCGTTGCAATACCTGAAGCCGGACAGTATGGTGAGCAAAATTTTACTTTTACCGGACTCACCATGGCTGAACATCATTCCAACGATCCTTTACACGGCGTCACGCTCGAAGCGTTACTGACTGACTTAGTTGCGCGCTTTGGCTGGGATGAACTGGCGGCAAGAATTAATATCAACTGCTTTAAAAAAGATCCGAGTATTAAATCCAGCCTGAAATTTTTGCGCCGCACGCCGTGGGCACGAAAAGAGGTGGAGGATTTGTATATCGCTTCTTTAAATGAAGTGCCTTCAGTTCAGTCTCAGGCTCCGTCAGATGATCCCTGGGGTAAATGGAAATAGGCTTTATCCCCGGCGAAAGCCGGGGAGGGCAGAGTGACGGCTATTTACCACATCAGGTCATCAGGAACCACGAAGTCAGCATATGGATCTTCTTCATCCTGCGCTTCCTGGCTCAGTTCGCTGCTTAATACGATATAGCTGGCGTCGCGTTGAGCGATCTTATTCGCAACTACTGCGGGGATAATCGCATATTCATCTTCGCCGTTTTTCGCGGAAGCCAGACGCGCAATAGCGAGACGACCGCTGATCAACTGTGCCTGAGTCGTTTTATCGACGTAGATTTTCTTAACGACATTGTTGACGGGGAAATGATAACCGACGTCGCCCTTAGAAATGACGATTCGGTTCATTTCGATGAGCTGCTTAATCTGCGCTTTGTATTCTTTGGCGAGTGCCGCTTGCTTTTGCTGCTCGCTCAACGCTTTGTCGCGTTCGAGTTGTGCCTTTTTGTTCAGCTCCACAGCTTCTTTGGCCTCGCGCGTCAGGGCGCTGGATTTTTTAGCTTTCGCCAGCTTTTTGCTGTTTATCAGGCCAGCTTTATGAAGCTGTTCTTTTAGTGTCAGGTTTGCCATGGTTTCTCTAAGACCAGTGAAGTGGAATGCGTGATTATAACCATAATGCCTGAATAAGGGAGACAAAAACCACGCTGGCATTTGCACGGGCCAAAGGCAATCTCATGGGAAATGACGGGAATTGGTATCACCTGATGTTAGTGCGCATAATGTATATTATGTTAAATGCCATTTAATCAGTACTCACAGCGTCTCCCTCATAACGTTCTTACCACACACCTGCTCTTCTCTTTGCCCGGCGTGATTTTTGCCGGGCGGTTTCACGTCATCAAACTTGCGTCGTTATCCCTGCTTTTCCGGAATGCGTGCAATGACCTTAATTTCAAAATCAAATCCCGCAAGCCAGGTCACGCCCACTGCCGTCCAGTTTGGATATGGAGGCTGCGGAAAAATAGCTTCCTTCACCTGCATGATGGTCGAAAACTGATTTTCAGGATCGGTGTGAAAAGTCGTGACATCAATCAGATCGGCAAAAGTACACCCTGCTGCGGCGAGCGTCGCTTTCAGATTATCAAAGGCAAGCTGTACCTGTGCTGCAAAATCGGGTTCAGGTGTTCCATCGGCGCGGCTGCCTACCTGTCCTGACACAAACAGCAAATCGCCAGAACGGATCGCGGCGGAATATCCATGGGCTTCATACAGCGCGTGGCGGTTAGCGGGGAAAACGGGGCTCGGCTGGTTCATAAGGTATCCTGTGTATTGAGATGCGATGTGGATGCGCGGCAACGGCAAATGATTTAATATACGCCGCGTATATCAAATTAATCACACATACACTGCGTATGTCAAATCACATACATCGCGTATGTGACCAGGAGATCGAATGACTGCTAAACGCCGCGTCGAGACAATGGAAGAAAACCGCGCAAAACTGATCGCGTCGGCCCGCAAAGCCTTCGCTGAAAAAGGGTTTGCGGCGGCATCCATGGATGATTTAACCGCCAGTGTGGGCCTGACGCGTGGGGCTCTTTACCATAATTTTGGCGATAAAAAAGGATTGCTGGCCGCTGTGGTTGCCCAGATAGACGGTGAAATGGCACGACGCGCTAAGGATGCCGCAGCGACGGCCGGTGATGACTGGGAAAAGCTGCTGGCTGAAGGGATCGCCTATATCAATATGGCGCTGGATGAAGAAGTTCGCCGCATTGTATTGCTCGATGGCCCTGCTTTCCTGGGCGATCCAGCGCAGTGGCCGAGTCAGAATAGTTGCCTCGAATCTACCCGCCAGAGTATTACAACGATGCTCGAACGTGGTGTCATCAAACCGGTGGACCCGGATGCCGCCGCGCGGATGTTAAACGGAGCCGCGCTGAATGCCGCTCAGTGCATCGCTGCCAGCGACGATCCGCAGCAGGCGCTGCCAAAAGTGGTGCGCGTTTTTACATTACTGGTAAACGGCTTACTGAATAGTTCCGGTAAAGGCTGATACGCCTAAAATTCCCCGGCCTCGCTATTGACTTAAATCCGCATGATACGAGAATGCTTCTTTCATGCGGCGATTAGAAGTCAATGGAGTCTATGATCATTCGTTCTCGTCACTATCCCTTTTCCACACCAGTGAAAAGTCGCACCACGCTTATTGCCTGTGCGTTGTTACTTGCCGGTTGTACGTCTAAACCCCCTGCTTCTCTTGTCACGCCGCTGCCGCCTGTTGCGAAGCAGCCGTTGCCGGATAAACCGGGCCAGAACACGCAGGTGCGCGGCGTCTGGCTGGCGACGGTTTCCCGCCTCGATTGGCCACCTGTGGAATCGGTGAATATCAGCAATGCGGGTGTTCGCAACGCTCAGCAGCAACGCGCGCTGATAGCGAAGCTCGATAAACTGCAAAGCCTCGGCATCAACACAGTGTTTTTCCAGGTCAAACCGGATGGAACCGCGCTGTGGCCATCAAAAATATTGCCGTGGTCCGATATGCTGACGGGCGAAATTGGTAAAGATCCGGGCTACGATCCGCTTCAGTTTATGCTCGACGAAGCGCACAAACGCGGGATGAAAGTACACGCCTGGTTTAACCCTTATCGCGTATCAACCAACATCCGGCCTGGCACGGTCGCTGAGCTGAACCGCACCCTGCCCCTTCATCCCTCCAGCGTTTTTGTTCTCCATCGCGACTGGATCCGCACCGCCGGCAATCGCTTTGTGCTCGACCCCGGCATTCCCGATGCGCGTGACTGGATCACCAGCATCGTGGCGGAAGTGGTCGCGCGTTACCCTGTCGACGGCGTGCAGTTCGACGACTATTTCTACGCGGAATCGGTGGATTCCCAGCTTAACGACAATCAGACTTTCCAGAAATACGGTCAGGGATTTGTGTCGAAGGCCGACTGGCGGCGGAACAACACGCAGCAGTTGATCGAACAGGTGTCACGCACCGT
Source organism: Enterobacter sp. kpr-6 (assembly GCF_900116015.1). GTDB lineage: Bacteria > Pseudomonadota > Gammaproteobacteria > Enterobacterales > Enterobacteriaceae > Enterobacter_D. The sequence goes on along the minus strand of NZ_FOYH01000003.1, from coordinate 170,062 downwards.
GAAGCAGCTAAAACCCGATGTGGCGTTCGGCGTCAGTCCGGCGGGCGTGTGGCGTAATCGATCCCACGATCCGGCGGGATCGGATACGCGCGGCGCGGCGGCGTATGACGAATCGTTTGCCGATACCCGTCGCTGGGTGCAACAGGGTCTACTCGATTACATCGCCCCGCAAATCTACTGGCCTTTCTCCCGCGATGCGGCTCGTTATGATGTGCTGGCAAAATGGTGGGCTGCGGTGGTGAAGCCGACGAATACCCGCCTTTATATTGGCGTCGCGCTGTATAAAGTGGGAGAACCGTCGAAGAATGAACCGGACTGGACAGTCAGCGGTGGCGTGCCGGAGCTGAAAAAGCAGCTCGATTTGAACGAATCAATGGCGAACATCAACGGCACGATTTTATTCAGAGAGAATAATCTCAATCAGCCTCAGGCTCAGGAAGCGGTCAGCTACCTGAAAAGCCGGTGGGGAACTCAGACCCCGTGAAAGGTCACCCCATAGCCCTGCTCCTGCCAGTGGGAAAGTTGCTCCTGCTGGCGTCGCGTTAACGCTTTTCCCGTCCAGACAAACAGTTTTTGCCCCGGGAACAGCTCCGGACGTGGCGAATCAAGTGGTTCGGCCAGCACATCGATGTGCCAGCCCTGCTGCGAAAGACGCCACGCTTCCAGCCACAGACGGGTGCGATCCTCACTGCCCCAGCCGATTAACAGCGCGTCTTTGCCTGGTTTTTTACGCGAGTTTGCCAGGCTCAACACCACATATTCCACCAGCGCGCCATCCAGCAGACTGCACATGGTGCGGGCGGTATTCTGATCCAGCGTCAGCCGGTGACGAACCGGAACATAAATATGGTCGATCAGCGAATCGACCGGGTGCTCCCGGCCAAGTGCCGTCAGCATGGCGCGCAGTTTTGCCGGTCGAACCTGGCGCAGGACGGACATCATCTCTTCCTGCAGCACGCCCCAGCCATCGCTCACCGCGTCGCTATTTTTATCAATTAACGCTTTAACTTTTCCGACAGGCACGCCGCTTTCAATCCAGCGCTTGATCTCTTCAATGCGCTGAATATCTTCATCGTCGAACTGCCGATGCCCGCCTTCGCTGCGCTGCGGTTTTAACAAACCGTAACGCCGCTGCCAGGCGCGCAAAGTGACAGGGTTGATTCCGCATCGTTCGGCTACATCGCCGATGCTATAAATAGCCATTAACTCCCTCATGCTTAAATCCGACACGTATATATCTGACATCAATTAACCCAATGAGGTTGTACAATCTATTATATATTGTACAATATAAAAATGCAGGTGAATCAACCCTGCATTTTATTGGGTTAGTTTTTAAGTCATTCGAACATTAAAAACCTGACTTTTCTGGCCATGCGACGGCCGGGATACCCTCCACCAGCGGTGAGGCAAACAACGGGCCCTGAAACTGAGAAATACCGGCAGATTCAAGCCACATCCACTCTTCCGCTTTCTCCACACCCACGGCTGACACCAGGATTTCAAGCGAACGACAGCCTTTAAGTATGGCCTGGATAATCGCCTGTCGGGAGCCACTTTTGTGTACATCTTTAATCAGATCACGATTAATTTTGATCCGGTCCGGCTGGAACTGCGCCAGCAATAACAGCCCGGCAAAGCCCGCCCCGAAGTCATCGATCGCCACGCGGATACCCGCAGCCTTTAGCTGTCTGACCGCCGTAGTGAACTCGTCCAGCTGCGAAATCACCTCGCGCTCGGTGAATTCAACAATGATTTGCTCAGGCACCAGCCCGTTGGTTTCAATCTCCTGCAACAGGAAATTAACCGCACCGGGGATCTTCACCAGCGTCATCGGCAGCAGGTTCACTGACAGCGACTGTTCGTCAATATCCAGCGCCTTCGCCACCGCAAACGCCGCTTTCTTGCTGTAGAGGTCAGCCTGATAAACCTCATCGCCCGTCTCTGCCGTTACGTTGTCGCCTGACGTCGGTTGTATCACTTCCAGCGCAATAACGTCGCGGGCAAGCGGGTCGATAATCGGTTGAAAAGCAAAGCGATATGCAGACTGCTCATCGGTTAACGCAGACTGAATAACGGTGGCTTCTTCATCCTCAAGAAACTCCCAGGAATCCGCCGGAGGCAGTTCAAAGTAGTTCTCTTTTTCCGTCGCCTCGACAAAGGTGCGGAAGAACTGAAGCGCGCGATCTTCATAAAGGAGCTGATACTTCGAGGTCCCCTTATCCAGCACGCCTTGCAGCACATCTTCCCTGTCATACTCACGTAAATCAAAGAGTTCCATCCCGGCCTTACCGAAACGCCGCGTCGGTGCATAGTCGCAAAGCAGTTCGACGACATTGCAGTGGCGGGCATCTTCACAGATATCCCGGTAAATCTTAAACACGCCCTCTTCGGGCCCTTCAAGAAGCTGGAAGAAGTGGGTGCCGTTGAAGAGCAGGATCCCGGTAACGCCTGCCTGCTCATTCTTTTTCGCAGCCGTGTTAACCATATCCCGGAGGGTTTTGACGGGTACGTCGTCGCTAATATGACTGCGGTAAATAATTGTTGTGAGCATGAGGGGTCCGCCACGCTGAAGTAAGAAGCGCCCACCTTATCAGATGAAAATCGGTACGTCTTGCCCGGTTTACCCCTCAAAAATCTAAGACATCCGGCTGAATCTGCACAAAATTTCAAAAAGCTGTACAACTTCTATGTACAAACTTTTTATTTTTGTATAACTTTATCCCTGTTCTTACTGATTACAGAATTTACAGGAGTGACAGATGCACCAGAAAGGTTACGTTCCGGATCAGACAAATGCCATTGCCCAGTACTTCAACAAGGCGTCTCTGCCATCTCAGCAAGAAACCTTAGGAAGGATTGTGGTGGAAATTCTGAGCGAGGGCCGCAGCCTGAACCGGAAAGCCATCTGTACGAAATTGCTTGGCCGCCTTCAGCAGACTGCTGATGCGGAAGAAGAGGCGCATTTCCACACGCTGATAGGACTGCTTTTCAATCGTTAATATCATCCTGTTACAGGCAATCCGGCGGGAGGGTTTATTGCAGGCGTCAAACAGTCCTTGCAATCAGAGACGCAGTTATGAAAAGAAGTGACATAGAGCAACTGACCGACGAATTTATTGGGGAGGCCGTACTCTCTCTCCTTTCAGAAAATGGCCCTGTGAATACGCAGGCGCTAATTAAAAGACTGCGCGCGATGGCAGCAAAAGAACAAGACGGTCAGCGCAAAGACGTGTTTGTTCGCGTTATTGCCGAAATTAGTAACAACAGCCTTTCATCAATGCATTCGGACGCAACACCCACACCAGCGGATTGGGACGGGGACCAGGCCAATAATGTTTATCCCCTGTTTGGCGACAGCCTGCAGAAAACGACCCGCAAAAAGCATTGAGCGGCCCCTTACTCATTTATAACAAAGGTATGACAACGTGAACTCGTCTATGCCACAGCAATCACCAATTTACACAGATATGCCTAATACTGCGCTGTCCGACTATTTCCGTCACGCAGGCGACATGCTCACCGAAGAATCTGCTCTGCTCGGTGGCATCATCCGGAATATCCTTGCGACAGGCGAAGCGCTGACTAATAAAGCCCTTATCCTGCAATTGATTGGTGCGCTGGAATCGACCAGTGACGTTGTCAGAAGTGATGTTATTCGTAAGACGCTGGAAATCGTGGTTGATCATACGCTCGACGATCTGTAACGCGGGTTTATACCCTCACCCCGACCCTCTCCCTTAGGGAGAGGGAGAAAGGCGGCCCTAGCCAAAATTTGAGCACATTCCATCCCCTCTCCTTAGAGAGAGGGAGAAAGACGGCCCGAGCCAAAGTTTGAGCACATTCCATCCCCTCTCCCCAGGGGAGAGGGCCAGGGTGAGGGGAAACCACTCTACTACCTACTACTCTTTACTCACCCGCCAGATCGCATCCCCGGCGTCATCCGCCACCAGCAACCCGCCCTGTTGATCCATCGCCAGCCCGACCGGCAGCCCGCGAACCTGCTTCTGATCGTCAGTCAAAAATCCGGTGACCACCGGCTGCGGCGTGCCGACGGGCATCCCGTTCTCAAACTTCACCCACATCACCTGGTAGCCGTTAAGCGGTTTGCGGTTCCAGCTACCGTGTTCGCTAACAAACGCCCCGCCGCGATACTGCGGCATATTATCGCCGGTATAAAACAGCAACCCCAGCGGCGCAACGTGGGAGCTGATTGCATAATCCGGCTTAATGGCTTTCGCCACCAGATCCGGGCGCGGCGGTTTGGCGCGCTCATCCACATGCTGACCAAAGTAACTGTACGGCCAGCCGTAGAAGCCGTTCTCCTGCACCGAGGTCATATAATCCGGCACCAGATCGGAGCCGATCTCGTCGCGCTCGTTAACAATCGCCCACAGCTTGCCGCTCTGCGGTTCCCACTGAAGCCCGGTCGGGTTGCGCAGGCCGCTGGCATATATACGACTGGCCCCGCTGGCGGCATCAACTTCCAGCACCGCCGCACGGCGATATTCCGCCCCAATGCCGTTCTCGGTGATATTACTGTTCGAGCCGACGCCAACATACAGCTTGCTGCCGTCAGGACTTGCCAGCAGCGATTTCGTCCAGTGATGGTTAATCGGCCCGCCCGGCAGCTCGGTGACTTCCACACCCGGCGTGCGGATCTCCGTCTGCCCTGTCTGATACGGGAACTTCACCAGGCTGTCGGCATTGGCCACCCACAGCGTATTACCCGTTAGCTGGATACCAAAAGGCGCATTGAGATTCTCAATAAAGTTATGCTTTTCCCACTGCCCGTTCACGTTACGCAGCAGCGTGATCCGGTTCCCGCCCTTACCGCCTTTACCGGACGACTGTTGCACCACGCCCATAATCAGTTGCTTGGGCCGCGTGGTCGGTTTCGGTGTGCCGTTTGCTTCCGCCACCAGCACATCGTTATTCGGTAACACGTACACCTGGCGTGGGTGCATCAGGCCGCTGGCGATTTTTTCGATTTTCAGCCCCGCCGGGACTTTCGGCGTTTCCCCCTCTTTCCAGGCGACGCCTTCAGGCACCTGCATCGGCGGCAACAGGAAGTTTTTCGCCTGCGGCAGTTCCGGGTTCGGCCCGACCTGCTTTTGTGGATCGAGCGTCGCTTCGGTATCACAGGCGCTGAGCGCGGCGGCAATCGTCAGAGCAATCAGGGTGCGATGCGAATGTTTCATGGCGCGTCTCCATAACCGACGCGCGGGCGCAGCGCGAGTTGAACATTAGCCAGCAGGATCAGTACCACGGTGATGGTCGAGAGGATCACCCCCAGCGGCACCACGCCATAGGCATCACGGCTATGAATGAATGCATTGAAAATGGCGACAATCACCGCCAGTAAGTTGAGCCAGAAATGGGTTTTGATCGCGGAACCCTGCGAGCGATGCCCGAACCACACCTGCACCAGATTGATCACGCGCGGAATAATCGCCATCAGCAGCCCGATGACAATCAGCCACCCTGCCGCGTCTGTCCATAACGGCTGATACGATTTCATATACAGAATATCGAAGATCCACGCGGCGACGAAAAACCCCGGTGGAATCGGATTGAACAATTCATAGAGCGCCACGGCAAATGTCGGGCGTTGAGTCGGGCGGATTGGCATTTCCAGCTCCTTTTGTCATCCGGATTTACTCTTAAAGACTAGTAAACCGGCAAGACATTGAACGATTAAATCTTTTCCATGCCCTCAGAAATGCCTTTCATCCGCTCGCTTCCCCGTGTGATACAGGCCACATTTTCGCCATGAAACCGGTTGCACGGGAATCATTCACTGTTAGCATGAAACCGGTTACATGAAAAGTCACACACTCCAATACCCATAAAAAAGGTACATAAGAATGGCAGTTATTAGGGATTACAATAAGTTAGCCAGTGACATCCTGCGGGAAGTGGGCGGAGAAAAGAACATCAACAGTTTCACCCGATGCGCCACCCGTTTACGCTTAGTGTTAAACGAAACGCCAGCCCAGGCGAAAGCGCAGGTCCAGAAACTGCCCGGCGTCATTGCGGTAGTGGAAAGCGGCGGTCAGTTCCAGGTGGTGATCGGCACCCACGTTGCCGACGTGTTTAACGCCCTCTCCGCGATCATCGGGGAAGATAACACCGGCAACACCAGCAAACCCAAAACCCGCTGGCTCGATGCGGTCATTGGCACCATGTCTGCGGTGTTCGCGCCGATCGTCTATATCCTTGCGGCCGCCGGGATTTTGCAGGGGCTGCTGATTGTCGTCGCCCTGATCGACGCCGATGTGAAAACCACCGGCACCTTTGAAATCCTCAACTTTATGTCGTGGACGCCGTTTGCCTTCCTGCCGGTGTTTATTGCCATCACCGCCGCGCGCCACTTCAAATGTAATCCCTTTATTGCCGTGCTCTGCTGCTGTGCGCTGATTAACCCCGAATGGTCTGCTATGGCGGGCCGCATCGCCAACGGGGAATCCATCACCTTCCTGCTGATCCCGCTGGCGAAAACGGTCTACACCTCGTCGGTACTGCCGCCTCTGTTCCTGGTCTGGGCGCTCTCCTGGCTGGAAAAACGGGTTGAAAAGGCGATCCCGGATGTGGTCAGCGCGCTGTTTACTCCGCTGATTTGCTTTGTGATCATCGTCCCGCTGACGCTTCTCATCATTGGTCCGGTAACCACCTGGGCGGCGATGGGCATCGCGTCCGGTTATAACGCGCTGTTTGCCGCCGCCCCTGCGGTCGCTGCCGCGGTCATTGGCGGCGTATGGCAAATCATTGTGATTTTCGGCGTGCACTGGGGTATCACCCCGGTGATCATGGCCAACTTCGACACCCAGGGCTACGACTCCTTCCAGGCCTATCAGACTATCGCGGTGATCGGCCAGATGGCGGCGGTATTCGGCGTGTTCCTGAAAACCCGTAACCGCGAACTGAAAACCACCTCAATGTCGGCGGGTATCACCGCAATTTTCGGTATCACTGAACCGGCGATTTACGGCGTGACGCTGCGCTTTAAAAAGCCGTTTATCTGCGGCTGTATCGGTGGCGCGGTCGGTGCCGTCGTCGCCAGTCTGTTTGGTTCGCTCTATTACGCCTACGCCGCCCTGCCAGGCCTGTTCACCCTGGTGAACGCCATTAGCCCGGATGCGCCGATGTCCTTTATTGGTGAACTGGCGGGCAGCGCAACGGCGATTATCCTGACTATCGTGCTGGTGCAGTTCGTCGGCTTTGACGATCCGGTTGCGGAAGAAACTCTTACTGAAGAGAAAGAGCCCGCCCCGGTCAGCGCGCCGGTGACCACGGCGGCAAAAACGTCGCTGGATCTGGTCAGCCCGCTGAACGGCGATGTGATCGCGCTGGAAGAAGTAGCCGATGACGCCTTCGCGCAAAAAGTATTGGGTGACGGCATCGCCATCCGCCCGCAATACGGTCAGGTCGTCGCCCCCTGCGATGCGCGGGTTGAGACTCTGATCGACTCCCATCATGCGATTGGTCTTTCCTGCGACAACGGCGCGGAGTTGTTGATCCACGTCGGGCTGAACACGGTGAATTTGCAGGGACAGCACTTCCGCCCGCTGGTAAAAGAAGGCGACGTGGTGAAAGCCGGGACACCGCTACTGGAGTTTGATAAAGAGGCCATTGAACGCGCCGGGTACGATCTCACCACCCCGGTGCTGGTGATCAACAGCGATGAATTTACCCTGACCAAACATCAGTCTGCGGGACCTGTTCAGCAGTTGATGCCATTAATGACCGTTTCCTGATGCCATAAACGCCCGGTAACGTCGCCGTTTCGCTGCCGGGCGCACAATTTGCGCTTCAGGATGCCTGATCTCTGATGCTCTGCGGCATAATAAACCCAGGCATTCATAATAAGCAGGAATATATGGTCACAATACTGGATGTTGCCAGAAAGGCGGGCGTCTCCAAAGCGACAGTCTCGCGCGCACTCAACGGCAAAGTGGTGGTCAGTGAAGAGGTGAAAGCCCGCATTTTCCAGGCCATTGAAGAAACCGGGTATCGCCCTAACCTGCTGGCCCGCAAACTGGCAACCAGCAAGTCTAATTCCGTCGGACTTGTGATCACCAACGGCCTGTACAACGGGCCCTTTTTCTCGGCGATGATTTACCAGGCCGCCACGTGCAGTGAAGATCACCAGCGCCAGTTGATTCTGGCCGACGGCAAGCACAGCGAAGAAGATGAGCGCAACGCCATTAACTTTCTGCTGGAGCTGCGCTGTGAGGCCATCATGATCTATCCCAAATACCTCAGCGTTGACGAACTGGACGACATCATTGACCGCAACAGCGTGCCGATTGTGGTGATCAACCGCGAACTCAAGCGTAACCGCAGTAATTCGGTGTTTGTCGATCACCATCGCTGTAGCCGCCAGATGGTGGAACACCTGCTGGCCCAGGGACACCGCACAATTGCTTTTGTGGCAGGCGGCGAAGGTTCCCCTACCGGCGACAGCCGCCTCGCGGGTTATCGCGATGCGCTGAAAGATGCAGGCATCACCCCTGACGAATCATTGATTGTGCGCGGAAGCTGGAGCACCGAAAGCGGCTACGAAGCAGGCTGCGCCCTGCTCAAACAGCGCCGCGACATGACCTGCATCCTCGCCGCCAACGACGATATGGCCATCGGCGTCACCAAAGCGATGACCGATCATGGATTCCAGGTTCCCGCAGACATCTCCGTCGCCGGATTCGATGATTCCATTATCGGCCGCTATTTCACCCCCACGCTCACCACCGTACACATCCCGATGGATGAAATGATCAGTGATGCGGTGCGGATTTTACTCTCACCGCATTCAGACCCGGAAAACGCCCCGCTGACCCTGCACGAAGGAACATTGATTATCAGAGAGTCGGTAGCTGCACCGAAAGCGCTGATCGGGTAGTCACTCTTCCAGTCCCGGCGGTGCAGGTCTTTCGGGCCTGCAACCGCATTAACTTGCGTTAACTTTGTTAATAACCTTCACAGATTAAGAAGATGCGATTCAACTTATTCCGCTTTCCCTCTTTAAATTTGCATTAAGTTAAAACAGCGCGCTTAATTTCTGTTTAAGCACTTTTTTATTTATCAATTTAATAACAAATAATATTTGCGCAATATTAAGCCCGACTAAAAAAATATTTCTCGTGGCTACTATCCGTTGTAACAATGATAGTAGAAAATGCAGCGGACATAATAAAATCTACTGCACTGTCAAGCGCACACTCAAGATCGCAGACAGCTTCCTTTTTGAGATGATCTAAAGAGACTTCATCGTGGGGTTATTAATGAAGCGTAACAATTTTGTTACACAAAAAGAGTATTTGCTCAAAGACGGATCGACGCTGATGTCGACCACCAACACACAGAGTTATATTTCGTACGCTAACTCAGCCTTTATTGAGGCGAGTGGATATGAAGAAGGCGAACTGATGGGCGAGCCGCACAACATCATTCGTCACCCGGATATGCCCCCTGCCGCCTTTGCCGATATGTGGTTTACCATCCAGCAAGGCGAGAGCTGGACCGGGCTGGTAAAAAACCGCCGCACGAATGGCGACCACTACTGGGTACGGGCGAACGTCACCCCGGTATATCACCAGGATGAACTGACCGGCTATATCTCAGTGCGCAATATACCGCTGCGCGAAGAAATAGACGCCGCTGAAAAACTGTATAACGCCGTCAACGAAAATAAAGTTAAAGGCCATCGTTTTTATAAAGGCTTACTGGTTCGCAAGGGTGTTTTTTCATTCCTGTCGTTATTTCAGTGGCTGAGTGTTTCCCGCCGAATTAATGCGGGGATTATTATTAGCGCACTGGCGATCCTCGCCCTGCAATTAATCGCCCTGCCTTTAGCGGCAAAAATGGCCGCAACGGTGGTGATGTTTATTTTGCTGGCGTTATTTTTACAGAAGCAGGTTTCCTCGCCGCTAAAAAAAATCCTCACCCAGATGCAAAAAGTGGTTTCCGGGCGCAAAGCCGACTATTTCCAGTTTAATCGCGTCGATGAAATTGGCCTGCTGATGCGCATGGTGAATCAGTCGGGCCTGAACCTGAATTCGCTGGTGGGGGATGTGAATACGCAACTGCTGGGCATTCGCAAAATCAGTCAGCGCATTGCTGAAGAAGGCGAATCGCTGCAAAAGCGCACCGAAGAAACCTCAGCGGATCTGCACCAGACCGCCGCTGCCGTGGAGGAGATCGCCAGCGCCGTGAAGCAAACCGCAGAAACCGCCTCCGAAGCGATGACCCGTGCGGATCAAACCAGCGCCAACGCCATGAAAAGCGGCGATGTCATGAAGCAGACGATTTCGATGATGCAGTCCGTCTCGCGCGATAACGGCCAGATTGTCGATATCATTGGTGTGATTGACAGCATCGCCTTCCAGACCAACATTCTGGCGCTCAATGCCGCGGTGGAAGCGGCGCGGGCGGGAGAATCCGGACGCGGCTTTGCGGTGGTCGCCGCCGAAGTGCGCAATCTGGCGCAGCACTCGGCGTCGGCGGCAAAAGAGATCAAATCCCTGATTGAGAAAAACGTCGCCAACGTCAGCAGCGGCGTGGTGATGGTTGAAAGCACCGAATCCCATTTGACGGCGATGATCGACAGCGTGATCCAGATGTCCACGATGATCAAAGAGATCGGCACAGCGACGCAAGAGCAAACGCTGGCGCTGCAACTGATTAACCAGTCGGTATCACGTATTGGGGTGATGACGCATAACAACAACAGCATGGTTGAGCATGTCACCGATGCCGCCTGCGATCTCTCCTCCCGCGCTGCACGTCTGCAACGTGCTGTGCAGGTCTTTGGCAGTAACTGAACCCGTTTTGCACCATGCTATAGTAAAACCCTTTCCTTCAATAAAGGCGGGCATGGTGCGATACAGTTTATGGCTTCTGCTGGCGGTGGCGCTTCCTGCCGCCGCCGCCCACTACCTTCCCCCTCCTGACTTTATCCGCACGCCGCCTGCCGCCCGCGCACAGCCTGCTGACTTCACCTGTCCTGCGGCACCCGCGCCCTTTCGCGGTGAACTGGTCTTTCGCAGTAAATACGAAGGCTCTGACGCTGCGCGCGCCACGCTGAATAAAGAGGCACTGGCAGCTTACCGGCAGGCAACGCGGAACATTACTGCCACACAAAAGCGCGTCACGGCGCTGGCGGCGCGTTATGGCAAGGCAGGCGACAAGCGGGTGGCGGATTGTCTGGTCAGCACGCTGTATGCCTGGGCGGTGCAGGATGCACTGACATCCACCATCACCAGTCACACCGGAAAAGCGGTACGAAAATGGGCGCTGGCGAGTTTTACCAGCGCCTGGCTGCAACTCCAGTTCGCCCCGGGTCTGCCGCTTAACGGCAATCCCCAGGCCGCTGAGGTTGAGCGCTGGCTGAGCGCACTGGCGACGCTGACGGTGAGTGACTGGGCGGATCTCCCGCGTGAGAAAATCAATAATCACAGTTACTGGGCCGCCTCGGCGCTGATGACCACTGCCGTGGTGACCGGGCGGGAGGATCTGTTTAACCGCGCGGTGGCGATGCTGCGCACGGCGTTGAGCCAGGTTGACGAAAACGGGTTCTTACCGAATGAATTGAAGCGTAAATCGCGGGCGCTGGCGTATCACGACTATGCGTTGCAGCCGCTGGTCACGCTGGTGAGGTTTGCGAAGGCGAATCAGGTCAGGCTTACACCTGAAGAGAACCGCGCGTTTGCGCGTCTTGTTGCGCGGGTGCGGGCGGGGAAAGCGGATCCGGCGGCGTTTCGCGAGAAGACGGGCAGTGAGCAGGAGCCCTTCACACCCTCACCCCGGCCCTCTCCCTGAGGGAGAGGGAGAAAGGCAGGACGTGCTCAATTTGAGGGAGAAAGGCAAGTGCGAACTCGATCCGTCCCCTCTCCCATGGGGAGAGGGAGAAAGTCAGGCCGTGCTCGATTTGAGGGAGAAAGGCAAGTGCGAACTCGATCTGTCCCCTCTCCCATAGGGAGAGGGTTAGGGTGAGGGGAAACCTGACTTACGGCCTTCTGAACAGCGCGATACTCCGCCCTTCCAGCTCGAAATCCTTCTCACGATTAATCACCAGGCCCCGCTGGTAATCGCCGCTGGTGGTTAACTCCAGCACCCAGCCGTGGTCGCCGAACTGCGGGATGCGGAACGGCAATTTGCCTTCAAACGGGTTGAACAGCATCAGCACGTCGTGCCAGATGCCCTCTTCAGGTTTGAGATCCGGCCGGCCGATATAGACCACCAGCGAGGAACCTTCTTCCCATTGCTCAGGCGTCTGCTTCCCGCCGCCGGCATTGAACCACTCGATCAGCATCCCGTCGCGCCAGTTTTCACGTCGCAGCAGCGGTTGTTCCGCGCGCAGGTGGATCACCTTGCGGGTAAACTCGCGCAGCATTTCACCGCCTTCCGGCAGATTATCCCAGTCGATCCACGACAACTCGTTGTCCTGGCAATAGACGTTGTTATTACCCTGCTGGCTGTGCCCGAACTCATCCCCCGCCAGCAGCATTGGCGTGCCGTGGGAGAAGAACAGCGTGGCGAGGAAGTTGCGCTTCTGGCGCTCGCGCACGGTGTTGATCCCTTCGTCATCGGTCGGGCCTTCCGCGCCATAGTTGTATGAGCGGTTATCGTTATGGCCGTCGCGATTCTCCTCGCCGTTGGCATCGTTATGCTTGTCGTTGTAAGACACCAGATCGTTGAGCGTAAAGCCGTCGTGCGCGGTGAGGAAGTTCACGCTCGCCCACGGCCTGCGCCCACGGATGTCGTACAGATCGCCGGAACCGAGCAGCCGGGCGGCGAAATCATTCGGCACGTTGTCGCCGCGCCAGTACTCGCGCACCGTGTCGCGGTATTTATCGTTCCATTCGGCCCAGCCCGGCGGGAAACCGCCAACCTGATACCCGCCCGGTCCGATATCCCACGGCTCACCGATCAGTTTCAGTTTTGAGAGCACCGGATCCTGGGTAATCGCATCAAAGAAGCCGCCGCGCTGGTCAAAGCCTTCCGGCTCGCGTCCCAGAATCGTTCCCAGGTCGAAGCGAAAACCATCGATATGCATCGATTGCGCCCAGTAGCGCAGGGAATCCATGACCATTTGCAGCACGCGCGGATGCGAGGTGTTGACCGTGTTCCCGGTCCCCGTATCGTTGATGTAATAGCGATGCTGATCCGGCAGCGTCCGGTAGTACGAGAAGTTATCGATCCCTTTAAAGGAGAGCGTCGGGCCCAGTTCGTTACCTTCCGCCGTGTGGTTGTAGACCACGTCCAGAATCACTTCGATCCCGGCATCATGGAACGACCGCACCATATCGCGGAACCCCTGAATACCGCGCGGACCGAAATAACGGGTGGCCGGGGCAAAGAATCCCAGCGTGTGATAGCCCCAGTAATTGCGCTGCCCGCGTTCAAGTAAATGCTGATCGTCCGGGAACCAGTGCACCGGCAGCAGTTCTACCGAGGTGATCCCCAGACTTTTGATGTAATCCACCGTCGCTTTATGGCCCATCCCTTCATAGGTGCCACGCAGCTCCTGCGGCAGTGCGTTGTTAAGCTGGGTGAAGCCTTTAACGTGAGTTTCATAGATCACCGTGTCCGGCCACGACACCGCCGGGCGGTTGTTATCCTGCCAGTCAAACTCATCCGGATCGACCACCCGGCAGCGCGGCATAAACGGCGCGCTGTCGCGGGTATCAAAGGTCAGATCTTTATCTTCATGCAGCAGTTCATAGGCGAAGTGCGATTCATCCCACTGGATCTCCCCCACCAGTTCGCGGGCATAGGGATCCATCAGCAGTTTATTCGGGTTAAAACGGTGCCCGTTATGCGGATCAAACGGGCCGTACACCCGGTAGCCGTACAGTGCGCCCGGCTTCAGGCCCGGCACGTAGCCGTGCCAGATCTCGTGGGTGTACTCCGGCAGTTCAAGCCGGGCGATTTCTGTTTTACCTGAAGGATCAAACAGGCACAGCTCAACGCGTTCTGCGTGCGCGGAAAAAAGCGCAAAATTGACACCCTCGCCATCATAATTGGCACCCAAAACCAGGCCGTGCCCCGCCTCGATACTAAATGCGTTACCACTTGTCATTTTCTACTCTCCATGCGGTCAGTATTGTTATTGATAACAACGTCTTATGCTCTTTATCATCATGAAATACTGATAAGCACTGCCGAGGTATAAATATCAATCTCACCTAAATCTATGCGATCGGTCAGGCTATATTCCTGACCATTAAGAATGTCGCGGTAACGACGGTTTGCCAGCGCGGGAGGCAGCGCAAGGGTGGTATTCGCCCAGCGTTTTGCATCCACCGCGTCATGATCGTGAAGCGCGTCAAACACCAGCCGTGGGGCGATGACAATCAGCGCATCGCGGCTGTCCACCCGCCCGTAGGCGATAACGTTGCTCGCCCGATCGCCACTGGCCGCAAGCGGCAGATAATCGCCCTGGCGGAACAGCGCCGGATGTTGCTGCCGGACGCGCAGACAGCGGGCAATCACCTGCTGCAGTAGCTGGCCATTTCGCCAGCTTGCGGTGGTGGTCAGCACCGGTTTATCCAGGCCGTTCAGTTGCCCTTCCAGCGTCGGGAAATCCGGCTCGCGACGGTTATCCGGATCGACCAGGCTGAAATTCAGCGCCTCGCTGCCCTGATAGATATCCGGCACGCCCGGCGCGGTCAGTTTGATCACTGTTTGCGTCAGACTGTTGACCAGCCCGGCACGAATATAGGGTTGGATCTCGCGGGTAAAATCATCTAAAAACGCGCGATTATCCGGGGAAAGCAGATGACGGGCGTAATCCAGCACCGCCTGCTCGTAGGCGTCGTTGGTTTCCACCCAGTCGGTGCGCAGCTTCGCTTCGCGCAGCGCTTTTTCAATAAATTCCAGGAACCGCTCCTCAAGCGCCTTCAGCCCTTCTGCATCATCGGGCGTCAGGGTGACCGGCCAGACGCCTGCCAGCGCCTGGTAGAGCATCCAGGCATCGGCGTGTTTCGGGGCCAGGCCATCGTCGAGAACCGTGACTTTGTCCTGATTCATCTGCCGCCAGCGGGCGACGCACTCCACCCAGTTTTCCGGCGCTTCAGTCAGGGTGTAAAGCCGTGCGCGGGCATCTTCCCCGCGTTTGGTGTCATGCGTGGATGTACCGGAAAGCGCGTCCGGCTGGCGTTCGAGGCGGGTTTTCATCTCCGAATGGAAGCGCTCCAGCGAGAAGACGCGTGGCAGCGGCTCGGCACCCACTTCATTGAGCGCCAGTTCCATGTTCTGACGGAAAAACAGCGTGTCTTCCACCGACTTCGCCATCAGCGGCCCGGTCAACTGCTGGAAACGGGTGCGGAACAGTGCGGCGTCATCGCGGGTGACGTCTGACAACGCCCCTTGCAGAATGTGCACCACAAAATCGAGCGCGGCGTTATCCGGTGCGTGTGCGCTGTTTCTCACCCGTGCGGCCACTTTTTGCAGCAGTGCGTCATCGGCAGGTGTCAGCCCTTCGGCGGTGCCGTAGGTGCGATAGACCGGGAAGGCCACCAGCAACTCGCGCAACGCTGAACGAATAGCGGACTTCTCCAGCGTGATGTTTTCTTTTTCAGCAATCGCCACCGTGTAACGTAACAGAGTGGTAAATTCGCCTTCGAAATTGCGATCGACCATTAACAGCTTGGCGTCGCGCAATTCCGCTTTCATATCCACCGGCTTGCCGACCACGTTGTCGTAAGCCATGCGCAGGGCGTCAATCTTGTCGTCGTCAACCAGCACATCCGACAGCGCGGCGATAAACTCATAGCCGGTGGTGCCGGAGATCGGCCAGTCCGCAGGCAGATGCTCCCCTTTGCCGAGGATCTTCTCTACGGTGATGTAACAGTCAGGACCCGCCTGGGCTCTGAGCGTTTCAAGGTAGCTTTTCGGATCGGCCAGACCGTCAACGTGATCAACGCGCAGGCCGTCCACCGCGCCGGAATGCACCAGCTCCAGGATCAGACGATGGGTGTCGTCAAACACCTGAGGATCTTCGACACGCACGCCCACCAGCCCGGTGATCTCGAAGAAGCGCCGCCAGGAGAGATCGCGCGGTGCTTCGCGCCATGACATTAAGCGCCACGGCTGCTGCTCGTGTAAGGCCGCGATGTGCTGCTTGTCGGTCAGGTTAAGGATCTCAGACTCCCGCCCTTCCCAGCTTGCGGGCGTCAGCGGATAAAAGGTGTCGTAATAGGCAAGCGCTGGGTGACCGGTTTTAGGATCGGCTTTGACGCTGATTTCGCCGTTTTCCAGCACCGCCTCAAAGGTGTCACCGAGAAACGGCAGCGTCAGGCGGCGGGACCAGTCGATATCAAAATGACGGGCATAGCGGCTGTTCTCGCCGTGTTCGATCACATCCCGCCACCAGGCGTTCTCCAGCGACGTCGCCATATGGTTCGGCACGATATCGAGGATCAGGCCCAGCCCCGCCTCTTTGAGCGCTTTCACCATCCGGTCAAAACCGGCGCGCCCGCCAATCGACGGGTCGATCTCATTCACATCGGTCACGTCATAACCGTGCGTGGAACCCGCGGTCGCGGTAAAAATCGGTGAGGCGTAAAGGTGGCTGATCCCCAGTTGCTTCATATAGGGTACGAGGGCGGCGGCACGATCGAAGGTCATGCCGTTACGGAACTGAATGCGGTACGTTGCAGTTGGAATGCTCACGGTGCTTCTCCTGAGGCAAGGCGAACAAGAATAGAGTCTGGTGCAAGCGTTGTGCCCTCTTCCGGCCAGGCAAAAATTGTCTCGCCGGGCAGAACCGGGAGCGGCACGGCAGTGGCGCTGATATTGAGTGCCATCGAGAGCGTGCCTTTCGGGAAGGTCCAGCTCACCACCACCACGCCGTCTGCGGTGTCGATCACCCGACCCGCCTGACCGCCTGCGGTAGCCAGCAGCGGCACAATCTGTTTCTGCCGCAACGCCAGCAGCGAGCGGGTTAACGCCAGCCAGGATTTACCTTCTGCGCTGTCCTGTTTTTTCCAGTCGAGTTTTGACGCCAGAAACGTTTTTTCGTCATTGGGGTCCGGCACGTTTTCGTCATGTCCGGCGTGGCCCGCAAACTCTTTCGCCCGGCCTTCGCGCACGGCTTTAGCCAGATCGCCGTGAAAATTGGTAAAGAATAAAAACGGATTGGTTTCGCCGTACTCTTCGCCCATAAACAGCAGCGGGATGTGCGGTGACAGCAGCAGCGCGGCCAGCAGCACTTTTGTGCGCTCACTGCCGGCAAGGGAAATCAGCCGCTCGCCCTGGGCGCGGTTACCCACCTGATCGTGATTCTGGATGAAATCAACAAAGGCGACCGGCGGCTGCCCGGTGCTGTCCACACCGCGCGGTTTACCGGATTGCTGTGAGATCTCACCCTGATAGACAAAGCCTTCGGTCAGCGCCCGGGCGACGCGTTTTTCCGGCTCATCGGCAAAATCTTTGTAATAGGCGTGGGTTTCGCCGGTGGCGAACACATGCACCGCATTGTGGAAATCATCGTTCCACTCGCCGCTGAACAGTGGCATTTCGCCCTGCTCGCCGCGCGGATGCAGGAAAATCACATTGCGGCTGTCTTCGGTCGTTAAATGCACCGGGCGATCGGTGATCTCCGCGCGGATACGTTCGGCGATCTCAATCAGGACATGTTTTTCCGCCGTATCTTCAATCTGATCGATGGCATCAAAACGCAGGCCGTCGAGATTAAATTCCTTCAGCCAGTAGAGCGGCGCTTCGGCGATGTAACGCCGCGTGGCGTCCACATCATAGGCAATGCCCGCGCCCCAGGGGGTATGCCGCTCTTTATGGAAGAAATCCGGGGAGAGCAGAGGCAGATAGTTGCCTTCGGGACCAAAGTGGTTGAGCACGATATCCAGCACGACCGAGATCCCAAGCCCGTGCGCGGCATCAATAAAGGCTTTGAAATCATCGGGCGAGCCGTAGGCGCTGTGCGGCGCATACAGCAGCACGCCGTCGTAACCCCAGCCCCGGTCACCGCCGAACTGGGAAACAGGCAGCACTTCAATGGCCGTAATGCCCGTTTCCGCCAGATACGGCAGTTTTTTGATGGCGGCACTGAAGGTGCCTTCAGGCGTAAAGGTGCCGACGTGCAGTTCGTAAAACACCGTCTCTTCCCATGCGCGCCCGCGCCAGTCGGTGTTTTTCCAGGCGTAGCTCTGCGGATCAATCACCAGAGAAGGCCCGTTCACGTCGCGCTTTTGAGCGCGTGAGGCAGGATCGGGTACCAGCATGCCGTCCTGTAACACAAAGTTGTATTCAGATCCGGCAGCGACATTTGCGACCTGGCATTCAAACCAGCCGTCATCGCCTGCCGTCATTTCAATATCCTGACCAGAAAGTCGCAGTGTAACCTGCTTCTGCCCGCTCGCCCACAGGCTGAAACGGACGTCACCGGAGGCAAGGTATTCCGCCCCCCAACTCTTACGAAATAATTTGGATTCCATTCAATGACCTCATTTACCGCAGAAAATGAACAGATACACCAGTGTCAACTTCCAGATACCGCCCTGAGCCACCGCCCCGACTGGTATGAGATTAAAATCATAGACCATGCGCACCGAACTGATATGCGGCGGCAAATATTCAGACAGGTTATCTCTTCCGAAACACACCCCTGTGGAAATATATAGATAATATGTATCTTTATAGATCATCAGCATGCATACTGGTGATGCATGTAGCAGTCCGACACAATAAAAATTGAGAGGCTCAATGAGCAAGAATGATAAGGACAGGCTGGTAGATAAAGTCATGGGCGAAGCAGTAATGACGCTTCTTGAAGCCGATGATGATGTTTCTTTTGATGCCCTGATTGGGCAACTTCAGGACAATCTGAAGGGTGAGCTGGATCATGGCAGACGTGAAGCGTTCCGTACCGCCATTAACGGTGTTCATCATTTCAGAACCCTTCCCGATGAAGACGATCGCTCCACAACTCGCGTAAAGCTTCCAAAACGTGACGCGCGTTTACTGCCTGGCACGACGCAGTACAAACACTAATGGTCTCTGTTTAACCGGTACGGTTAACAGATTTTCCCCACTACATTCGCCCTTCTAATCAGACTTGCTTTTGCATGTTTCGTTAAATGCTCTCTGTGAATTTGATCGTGGCTTTCGGGCCATAGAAGACAGTCACCCCCTCCGGCATTGAGAGTGCAATTGAACCAAGATGAACGAGTTAGACTTGAGAATATTCAAGAGGTTATAGGTGAGGCCGCGACGTATTTAATGAACTCGCGCAAGCCCGTTGATGCTGACAACCTTCTGATGGTGCTGCGTACCCGCAGCGGCATGACGACGGATCCCCGGCAAAAGCAGGTTTTAGACGCTTCATTGCAGTATTTAAAGGCGCGGATCTTAAAGACCGCCTGACACGCTCCCGGCACCTCCCATAAAGAGACGTGCCGGGGTCATTTATAACTCACACCGCTTACAGATCGTCCGGGGTTTTCTGCACGATGTGTTCTAATGCATTGCGATAAATATCCAGTTTGACCACATCCTCTTCCGTCTCCAGCAACCGTACCAGCGCCAGGATGAGATTTTTATTGCTGACATCAATCTGGTTGTTCCGCAGTTCCTGACTCAGTTCATTAATCAGGAGGCGTTCGGCCTCAAAATTCTGGGTACTTAGCCCAAAATAAGAATTCAGTTGTTCTTCAGCCGTAGTTCTGTGCATAGCTTTTCCTGTTCATTTTTTAACTGCCCGCCTCTCCAAATGTGAGAGGGGAAAAAGACCTGCATAAACCTAGTCAGCATTTCAAGAATCCGCAATGTCAGGCTGTGTGATTGCAGAAAATTCCTTCGTCATCGCCCGCGTAATAAGCAGTTATCCGCGTTAACTTCCTCAGTCTCTTTCACAGCTTTTCTCACCCGTTAACGAATCTTCACACAGTGTTGTGAAGTCTCTTCTTCCTCACTTCGCTAATTATCTCTTTAAATTCATAAACATAGATGCGTCGCTTCTCGTTTCTTCAATCCTGCCCTTTGTGAGATTCATCATGTGAATGTGAAGGGTTCTTTTGAATAATAACCTCAATTCGAAAGTTACCCGATGGAGCAGGATCATGACGGTCAAAATAGGTGTCATCGCGGATGATTTTACCGGCGCAACTGACATCGCAGGATTTATGTCGCAACAGGGCTGGCGGGTTGTCCTGCTGACGGGGCAGCCGCAGGCAGAAATGCCGTGGAATGACGACGCCGACGCGATTGTAATTTCATTAAAAAGCCGCTCGCTGGATCCGGAAGAAGCGGTTGCCCGGTCGCTGGCCTGTTATCGCTGGCTCACGGAGCAGGCGCGTGCTTTACAGATCTATTTCAAATATTGCTCCACCTTCGATTCCACGCCGCGCGGCAATATTGGCCCGGTCAGCGATGCGCTGATGGCCCATTCCGGCGTGCCGATGATTGTTCACTGCCCGGCGCTCCCGCAGAACGGGCGCACGGTGGTGCACGGGCATCTGTTTGTAAATGGCACGCTGCTCAATCAGTCCGGGATGGAAAACCACCCTCTCAATCCGATGAAAGACGCCCGCATTGCCGCCCTTCTCGCCCCGCAAACCACCGGCAAAACCGGACTTATCGATCTGGCGACGATTCACCTGGGACAAGGTGCGATAGCCGATCGGCTACATGCGTTGCGCAGCGCCGGCGTCAATCATGTGATTGTCGATGCGCTCAGTGAAGAGGATCTGAATACGCTGGCGCAGGCGCTTTACTGTCTGCCATTACTGGCGGGGGGATCGGGTTTAGGCGGAGCACTGGCGGCATTACGTCCCTCCGCTTATGCGCCGGGTGATGATCGTGTCCCCATGCCACCTGCCCGCACGGTGATCTTCTCCGGCAGTTGCTCATTAATGACCAATCGCCAGGTTAATGCGTGGAAAGCACAAGGCCCGTCGCACCGGGTCGATATGGCGCGCTGTATCAGCGGCGATGAAGATTACATTGATACGCTCGTCGCCTGGGCGGTTGCTGAACCGACGACTCCGCTGATTTACGCCACCACCTCCGCCGGTGAACTGGCGCGCATTCAGTCGCAGTATGGCGAATCGGTCGCCAGTGCGGCTGTCGAAGCGCTCTTCTCGCGCCTCGCCGTGCGCCTGCTGGCGTCGGGTTTTAACACCTTTATTGTCGCCGGGGGAGAAACCTCCGGCACGGTGGTCGAGGCCTTGCAGGTTAAAAAACTGAGCGTCGGCCCGGCCATTGCACCGGGCGTGCCGTGGGTTTATGACCGCGAACGCCAGCTTTCTCTGGCGCTGAAGTCGGGTAATTTCGGCGATGAAGCATTCTTTTTCCGCGCACAGGAGCTACGGGCATGAGCGGGATAACCGAGTATCAACTGCGTGAACAACTGGTGCATTACGGCGCATCGCTGTTTAACCGGGGTTACAGCAGTGGCGGATCGGGCAATATCAGTGTTCGTCTGCCGGACGGCGGCTATCTGGTGACGCCGACTAATTCCTGCCTCGGCGAGCTTAAGCCTGAAACCTTAAGCCGTCTGGATGCCGACGGTCTGCATATCGACGGCGAAAAACCGTCGAAAGAGGTGCCGATGCACATGGCCTGGTACCGCCATCGCCCGTCGTGTGGTGCGGTGGTACATCTGCACTCACCGTGGCTGACGGCCCTCTCCTGTCTGCCGTGTGAAACGCCCGCCAACTGCCTGCCGCCGCTGACGCCCTACTATGTCATGCGCGTCGGCCAGTTGCCGCTGCTGCCCTATTTTCGCCCCGGCCACGACAACATTGCGCACGCCCTCGCCGAAATCGCCCCGGACCGCACGGCGGCGCTGCTGGCAAATCATGGCCCGGTGGTCAGCGGTAAAACCCTGCGCGAAGCGGTATTTAACATGGAAGAACTGGAAGACAGCGCGCGCATCTGGCTGACCCTGAAACCGCTGGGCTACGTGCCGCTCACCGCGGAAGCCATCGCCGAACTGCAACAGGTCTATCGCCCCTGAGGAGCCACGCATGATCCCGGAACAACGTCGTGATTTTATTTACCGCTACGTGCACGAGAAGAATGTGGCTTCCTTTAATGAACTGGCGGAGCTGATGAACGTCTCGCACATGACCGTGCGCCGGGATATCCAGACGCTGGAGGAGGAAGGGAAAATCGTCGCCATTAACGGCGGCGTGAAACTCAACAATCTGCTGAAAATGGAGCTGCCGTGGCGGGAGAAAGCCGAGCTTCGCCATGACATTAAGCGGCGAATGGGCGAGCTGGCAGCGCTGCTGATTGAACCCGGCCAGACGCTCTATCTCGACGCCGGGACTTCACTGTTTGAAGTCGCCAAAGCAGTGGCGGCCAGCCACTGCTTTAACCTGACGGTAGTGACCAACGATTTTTCCATCAGTCACTATCTGATGGATATGCCGCACATCTCGCTGTATCACACCGGCGGACTGGTGGATCAGCGTAACCGTTCCTGCGTCGGCAAAAGCGCCGCCGGTTTTTTGCAGACGCTGAATATCGACGTGGCGTTTTTAAGCTCCTCCTCCTGGGACGTGGAGCGCGGCATGTCCACGCCGAGCGAAGGCAAAGCGTCGGTTAAAGAAGCCGTGCTGAAGGTGTCGCGCCGCCGGGTGCTGGTATCAGACAGCAGCAAATTCGGCAAATATGGCCTGTTCCATATCTGCGATCTGGAGCAACTGACCGACATTATTTCTGATGATGCCCTCCTGCCCGCCGCGCAAACGGCCATCGGTGAAAAAGGCGTCAAACTGCATCTGGTCAACAGCGGCAAGGAGGCCAGTCATGCTCAGACTGGCCGCTAATCTGGACTGGCTGTACCGCGATGTGCCGATCGACGCGCGATTTTATGCCGCACGCGACGCGGGATTTCACGGCGTCGAGGGACTGTTTCTCTGGCAGCATTCGTTAGCTCAGCTCTGTGCGCTGTCGCGTGAAACGGCGCTGCCTGTGGCCCTGATGAACGCGCCAGCCGGAGACTGGGACCAGGGCGAACGCGGGCTGGCGGCGCTGCCTGGGCGCGAGGCGGATTTTCGTCAGAGCATAGCGGTGGCGGCGGAATACGCCAGGGCGCTGAACTGCTCCCGCATTCACGTTATGAGTGGGCTGCGGCTTAATGAGATGCCGTTTGACGAGCAATATGCCCTGCTCATTACCCGGCTGCGTAACGCCTGTGACGTTTTCGCCGCGTTTAATATCGAGGTAGTGATCGAACCTTTAAACAGTGAAGATATGCCAGGCTATTTTGTGAATAGTTTTCTGCTGGCGCAGAATATTATTCATGATACCGCCAGAGAGAATATTGGCCTGCAATTTGATATTTACCACTGTCAGAAAATGCACGGCAACGTCATTAATAATATCCGGCGTTATCAGGCTATAACCCGTCATTATCAGATCGCATCCGTACCGGGTCGCAATGAACCCGGCAGCGGTGAACTGAATGATGCGCGGATACTTACATTAATTAATCAACTGGATTATCAGGGCTGGGTGGGATGCGAATATCACCCTTCAGACTCTCCCAGTAATATGGACTGGATAACACCTTACCTTTAATAAAAATAAAAACTCTTACCCGGAGGAATACTATGTCGGACAACGTGATTATTTCACTGGCCCCGGTCGCCGCGGACTGCCCGCGCGTCGAACCGGACGAACTGTCGCAGGAAATACTCGCCTGCGTTGAATATGGTGCCGCCATCGTGCATTTACATGTGCGCGATAAAAAAGGACGCCTGACCCCGGACACCACCGATTTCAACGCCACGATTCAGGCGGTGATGGCGAAGTCGGATCTGATTATTCAGGCCTCGACCGGCGGCGTCTCGTCTATGAACATTGAGCAGCGCTGTGCTCCGCTGGTCTGCACCGGGGTGGAAATGGCCTCGCTTAATGTCGGTTCGGTGAATCTTGGTGACGCGGTCTATTTTAACCCGACGCCGGACGTGGAATATAGCGCCCGACATATTGTTGAGCGCGATATCGTGCCTGAATTTGAAGTCTTCGAAATTGGCATGATTAATAATATTCTCGCGCTTCAGCAACAAATTAATTTCCGCCAGCCGCTGCTGTTTAATATCGTCTTAGGTCATCGCGGCAGTTCCCCTGCCACTGTTGATGCTTTAATTGCCCTGCGCAGCATGATCCCGCGCGATGCGCTGTGGGGAATTACCCATTTCGGACGCGGTAATTTCGATATTATCGGCGCGGCGATCGGCATGGGTGCCTGTGAAGTGCGTATCGGTTTTGAAGACAGCTATTTTATTAATGTTCGCGATCGCGTGGAGCGTAATTATTTACTGGTTGAAAAGCTGGCAACGCTTATTCGCAGCATGGATAAAACCGTCGCCACGCCTGCTGTCGCCCGGCAAATGCTCAATATTCCCGCCCGTGTGTCACAGAGGAATTAATCATGACCGTAAGAAATCTTATTTCTAAAGCCGGACTGGGCGTCAGTTGCGCCGGGGCTGTACTGGCGGTACTCGGCGGCGTGTTGCAAACGCCCGCCCTGTGGCATGCAGGGCTGGTGATGCTCACCGCTGGATTTGCCGTCGGAGCCGGGCACTGGCCCGCGCTGCGCAGTTACCAGTTCACCCTGTGGATCATCGCGGGTTTCGTCGCGGCGATGATCTACTCCACCGATCTGATCGTCTGGGGCGGGTTTAACATCACCCACAAATGGATCGTCTTTTTGATCATCCAGGCCACCATGTTCAGCATGGGCACCAAGCTCACCATTCAGGATTTTATCGACGTGGCAAAAATGCCGTGGGCGGTATTTGTCGGCACATTCTGTCACTTCCTGATCATGCCGCTGCTGGGCTTTAGCCTGACCTTACTGTTTGATTTTCCGCCCGAGGTGGCGGTGGGCATTCTGTTAATAGGCGCATGCCCGAGCGGGTTGTCTTCCACGGTGATGGTGTACATCGCCAACGCTAACCTTGCGCTGGCGGTCTCCATCGCAGCCGTCTCCACGCTTGCCGCCACGGTCATGACGCCGTTGTGGGTGAATCTGCTGGCGGGATCGATGATCGACATTAAGCTCACCGCCATGATCATGGATGTGGTGAAGATCGTGCTGATCCCGATCGGTGCTGCGATCCTGCACGACTACCTGAAAACTTACGCCAGCGTGCAGGGCCGCCGGATTGTGCAGGGGATCGCCGCGCTGTGCGCGCTCTGGCTGATCTTTATGCTGGCAGGCGGCTGGGACACGCTGTTCGGTACCGCCAGTGCAGATGCGCAAATGTATGGCGTCGTGACTAACTTCGCGGCGGGTGGCATTGTCTGGGCGCTGTTTTACAACTGGCTGTATTCCCGCTCTCCAAATGTGCAGAAATACATGCCGACGGTCTCGATGATCGGCATCATTTTCTTCACGACCACCGCCGCGGCCGCCGGGCGCGACAACCTGATGCAGGTCGGCTTCCTGCTCTGCTTCGCCATGCTGTTACATAACCTCGGCGGTTTCTTTATTGGCTATCTGATGAGCCGCTGGATCTTCCGCATGGACGTTCAGTCGGCGCGCACCGTCGCCTTTGAAGTAGGACTGCAAAACGGCGGGATGGCGTCCGGGCTGGCCGCTGCTATGGGCAAACTGGCGACTGTCGGACTCGCCTCCGCCGTCATGACCCCACTCGGCAATGTAAGCGGTTCTCTGCTGGCGAACTACTGGCGTAAAAAAGATGCCCGCAAAGCGCAGCGTGAAGCCACCGTCGGCGACGCACCTGTTTCTACTGAGCAACTTTCAAAAGGATAACAACATGCCTTCATTAACTTCAGCGCAGGCGCAACGGGCGGTCCGGTTTGCCCTCGATCTGGCGCAAAACCACTACAACGGCAGACCGCTCAGCGTGGCGGTGTGCGATGCCAGCGGCGAGCTGTTGAGCTTTGCGCGGATGGACAACGCGAAGCTGTTGACTATCGAACTGACGCAGCGCAAAGCGCGCACCAGCAGTCGGCTCGGCTGCACCACCCAGGCGTTTTTAGCCCGCCTGCAAAAAGAGCAACTGGAGATTGGCTACTTTGGCGATGCCCGCTTCACCGCTCTGCCGGGTGGTATCCCTCTGCTGGTGGACGGCGTATGTATTGGCGCGGTGGCGGTGGGCGGGCTATCAGCCCAGGAAGATCATGATGCGGCGGCGAGCGTCGCGGCCTTTCTTAGTGAGGAGTCAAAATGAAAAAAGTCGCCCTTTTCCATACCAGCGCTGCCACGCTGCCGGTCATGCAGCAGTTGAGCGGTGACATCATGCCGCAGGCCGATGTGATGCACATTGTTGAAGATTCGATGATCAAAGAGGTGATGAAAGCCGGTGGCGTTACCCCGGACATCGCCGCCCGTATCGCAGGTTACGTGCAGGTTGCCGAAAAAGCAGGCTGCGCGATCTTTATGACCGCCTGTTCCTCCATCGGCACTGCGGTAGAAAGCTGCCAGTTTATGACACCGCTGCAACTCGCGCGTATCGACAGCGCAATGGTCGATGACGCCATTGCACGGGGCGGGCGGATCGCCGTGCTGGCCACCGTCGCCACCACCCTTGCACCGACTCTGGCTTTTGTTGAACGCAAAGCACAGGAAAGCGGGAAAAGCCTTGAGATCACCTCGTTACTGATGGAAGAAGCTTTCCACGCGCTGCTCAGGGGTGACATGGCGACGCACGACCGCATTGTCGCTGAGGGTCTGCAACGCACCTTTGCCGAAAGCGACGTAGTGATGCTGGCGCAGGCGTCAATGGCGCGGGTGCTTCAGCAGTTGCCCACCCCGCCTGTCCCGGTGCTGACCTCACCGGAAAGCGGTATCCGCTGGCTGAAAACACAAACTGAACGTTAAGTTCATGCCGGGTGACGAGACTTACCCGGCCTACAAACTCTGGTAGGCCCGGCAAGCCTCGCTCCGCCGGGCATTCTGGCAAATACAGTGTTACACTCACTCAATTCATTCACCATTCAAATAAAAAAGGAGGTTAATTATGTTGCGCTGTGAATTGTTTATCTATTCACATCACTTTGGCGATCGCCACTGCTCAAGCGTTATCGGTATCGTGCTGCGATAACTGAAGCTTGAGCGAAGCTATCATCTGAATCCCTTCCCTCGGGCTTACCGGGTTATCGTCAGCGATGTTTGACGAGGCACACACGTGCCAGTAACTCTTGAGTAAGCAATGAGCACATTACTAACTGCACAATCCCTTCGTGTTGATACGGCGTTTGGTTCGCTGTTTCGCGATATCTCTTTTACCGTCAAAAAAGGCGACCGTATTGGCCTTATCGGTTACAACGGCTGCGGCAAAAGCACCCTGCTAAAGGTGCTGGACGGCACACTTGCGCCCTCCTCCGGCGTATTTTCCACTGCCCGACACTGCCTGCTTGCGCGGGTGGAACAGCATTTACCCGACGGTCTGGCCACGGTGACGATGCTGGATGCGGTACTGTCGCAACTGCCCGCATCTGAGCATGAAAACCTGCGCTGGCAGGCGGAGTTATTGCTGGCAAGCCAGGGCTTCAGTGCCGATGAGTGGCATCTGACGGCCGGGACGCTCAGCGGCGGGCAGCATACGCGGCTGCTGCTGGCGCGGGCGCTGATCCGCAATCCCGATCTGCTGCTGCTTGATGAACCGAGCAACCACCTCGATCTGCCTACGCTGTTGTGGCTTGAACAGTTCCTGCAGGGTTGGTCCGGCACCTTTGTGCTGGTGTCCCACGACGCGCGGCTGCTGGATGCGGTGACGAACACCACCTGGGTCTTGCGCGACCAGACGCTGCACAGCTTTACGCTGCCCTGCTCGCGGGCGCGTCAGGCGCTCACGGAGCGAGATGAAGCCGATGCCTTACGGCAAAAAGCGGAGCAAAAGGAGATCGACCGCATCGCCGCCAGCGCGAAACGGCTGGCAACCTGGGGACAGGTTTACGATAACGAAGATCTCTCGCGCAAAGCCAAACAGATGGAAAAACAGATCGAACGGCTGAAAGACGCGCAAACCGATGTCACCGCGGGCAGCCACTGGACGCTCAGTTTGCAGGGCGATGCGTTGCAGGCTGACCGGCTGCTGGAACTGACCGATCTGCCGGTCGCGCCTGCCGCTGACGCTGCACCGCTGTTTACCGCCCCGCTCGCTCGGCTGAAAAGCGGTGACCGGGTGGCGCTGATGGGGCGCAACGGCTGCGGAAAATCCTCGCTGTTGCGGCTGATCTGGCAGCATTACCAGCAGGAAAATCTCAGCGAGGGACTGGTTCTGCATCCCCGCGTGACGCCGGGTTATTACGATCAGACGCTGGAACAATTGCCCGACGACGCCACCCTGTTTGACGCGCTGGAGCCGTTCGCCCCGTCGCCGGATGTGCGTAAACGCGCGCTGATCGGTGCCGGATTTGCTTTCGCCCGCCACGGGCAAAAGGTCAGCACGTTAAGCGGCGGCGAGCGCTCACGGCTGTTGTTTGTCGGCATGTCGCTGGCGCGCTTTACCCTGCTCCTGCTGGATGAGCCAACCAACCATCTGGATATGGAAGGTAAAGAAGCGCTGGCAAAAACGCTGACGGAATTCAGCGGCGGCGTGCTGCTGGTCAGCCATGACCGGGATCTGATCGCCAGCAGTTGCAATCGCTTCTGGCTGGTCGAGAACGGGGAATTGCAGGAGTGGCATGACGTAGAGGCGGTGTTTGCGCGGCTGGGCGAGGCAAATAAACCGATAGCGCTGGAGGAGAGCAAACCGGCTGCGTCGGCCAGTCATGCTGATGACTGGCTGGCGGAGTTGATTGAGCTTGAGGCAAAGCTGGCGGAGGATTTGGCGCGTAAGCCGAAACACCAGAAGCCGCAGTTGCAGGCGCAGTGGCGCGCGGCGATTGATGCGCTGAATCAGCGGCTGGCGCTGGAATAAGGACTTTCCCCCTCACCCCGGCCCTCTCCCCAGGGAGAGGGGGAAAAGCCAGCCCGCACTCGATATCAGGGAGAGGGGGAAAAGCCAGCCCGCACTCGATATCAGGGTGAGGGTGAATCCACGCTCGATCTATCCCTTCTCCCTCAGGGTGAGGGTGAATCCGCGCTCCATCCATTCCCTCTCCCTCAGGGAGAGGGTTAGGGTGAGGGTGAATACCTGGATCACGGACTCCTCCGAAACCCGTCCGAAACATTGATATTTCCAATAATATGTCCGAACATCATTGTTGCCGCGTATTGTTTAATACACTACGGCAATGGCAATCGCTATGGGATTACGCTTTCCCGGCAGGTACTGCGGGCGCGTCCTTGAAACTCGAAACAGGATTAAGGAGTCAGCATGAAAACGAATCGTCAGGCACGTCATATTCTGGGTCTGGACTACAAAATCTCCAACCAGAGAAAAGTTGTTATTAAAGATGAGGCGGAAACCGTCGTCACTCACCGACATGGTCGCCATCGTCGCGCTGAATAAGCAGAATACCCGCCCGGCAATCCCGTTGCCGGGCTTCTTTCCTTCCCTCCCCTTAATGATTCTTCTGCGCCATGCATTCACTTGCTTTATACTTGCCGCCGCCGCATGACCGGCCAGCACGCAGGTAACCGTGCTTGTGCCTGGAAGCCCATTAAGGAGTTTGTGAGATGTTACTGAAGTATAAAAAAAACCGTTCGCTGTACATCCCCTATGCCGGGCCGGTGTTACTGGAATTCCCGCTGCTGAACAAAGGAAGTGCTTTCAGCCTGGAAGAAAGAAGCCAGTTTAACCTGCTGGGCCTGCTGCCCGAAGTGGTTGAAACCATTGAAGAACAGGCTGAGCGCGCCTGGTTGCAGTATCAGGGCTTTAAAACGGATATCGACAAGCATATTTACCTGCGCAACATCCAGGATACCAACGAAACTCTCTTTTACCGTCTGGTCGAAAATCACCTCGACGAGATGATGCCCGTGATTTATACCCCCACCGTCGGCTCGGCCTGTGAACGCTTCTCGGAGATCTACCGTCGCGCGCGTGGCGTGTTTATCTCATATCAGAACCGTCAATATATGGACGACATTCTGCAAAACGTGCCGACGCATAACATTAAAGTCATTGTTGTGACCGACGGCGAGCGCATCCTGGGTCTGGGCGACCAGGGGATCGGCGGAATGGGCATTCCTATCGGCAAGCTGTCGCTGTACACCGCGTGCGGCGGCATCAGCCCGGCCTATTGCCTGCCGGTGGTGCTTGATGTCGGCACCAATAATCAGCAACTGCTCAACGATCCGCTGTACATGGGCTGGCGTCACCCGCGCATCACCGGCGATGAATATTACGCTTTCGTCGATGAATTCATTCAGGCCGTGAAGCAGCGCTGGCCGGATGTGCTTTTGCAGTTTGAAGATTTTGCGCAGAAAAACGCCATGCCGCTGCTCAACCGCTACCGCGATGAGATCTGCTCATTTAACGATGATATTCAGGGCACGGCAGCGGTAACGGTCGGTACGCTGATCGCCGCAAGCCTCGCGGCAGGCAGCAAACTCAGCAATCAGAAAATCGTCTTTTTGGGCGCAGGCTCCGCCGGGTGTGGCATTGCCGAGCAGATCATCGCCCAGACTCAGCGTGAAGGCTTAAGTGAAGCCGCCGCGCGCAGCAAAGTCTTTATGGTCGATCGCTTCGGCCTGCTGACCGATCAGATGCCCAACCTGCTGCCTTTCCAGAGCAAGCTGGTGCAAAAGCGCGAAAACATTCAGAACTGGGACACCGACGCCGACGCGATTTCTCTGCTCGACGTGGTGCGCAATGTGAAGCCGGACATCCTGATCGGCGTCTCCGGGCAGACGGGGTTATTCACCGAAGAAATCATTCGTGAGATGCACAAGCATTGCCCGCGCCCGATCGTGATGCCGCTGTCAAACCCGACCTCACGCGTGGAAGCGACGCCGCAGGATATTCTGGCCTGGACGGACGGCAATGCGCTGGTCGCCACCGGCAGCCCGTTTGCGCCGGTGCAGTGGAAGGATAAAACCTATCCCATCGCCCAGTGCAATAACGCCTATATCTTCCCGGGCATCGGCCTTGGGGTGATTTCGTCCGGCGCGTCACGCATCACCAATAATATGCTGATGGCCGCAAGCGAAACCCTGGCAGAGCACTCGCCGCTGGTGAAAAACGGCGAAGGCATGGTGCTGCCAGCGCTGTCTGAAATCCAGACGGTCTCACGCGCCATCGCCCTTGCGGTAGCAAAAATGGCGCAGGAAGAAGGCGTGGCGGTCACCACCTCCATCGAAGCGCTGCAACAGGCTATCGACGATAACTTCTGGCAGCCGGAATACCGCACCTACCGCCGGACCTCTATCTGATCCCCATCCCCACAGGCCTGCTGCGGCAGGCCTGTTTATTTTCTCTTTTCATACCGCCAATATCAGGTATTGACGGCGATGTTTACCCGAGTCGTTGGGCAAAAAAATGTTATAAATTCCCCTTCGATCTATTTAGGGGATATATAGGCGCAGGATGACGAAAAAGAAAGCAACGCTGATTGGGCTGGTGGCGATCCTGTTGTGGAGCACCATGGTGGGGTTGATCCGCGGCGTCAGTGAGGGTCTTGGGCCGGTAGGCGGCGCGGCGATGATCTATACGCTCAGCGGTATTTTGCTGATAGTAACCGTCGGTTTTCCCGATATCCGTAAATTCCCGCCGCGTTATTTAATTGCTGGTAGCGTGCTGTTTGTGAGCTACGAAATGTGCCTCGCTCTCTCTCTGGGCTATGCGACGACGCGCCATCAGGCGATTGAAGTCGGCATGGTTAACTATCTGTGGCCCAGCCTGACTATCCTCTTTGCGATCCTGTTTAACGGATTGAAATCAACGCTGTGGGTGATCCCGGGACTGCTGATTTCGGTCACGGGCGTCAGTTGGGTATTAGGCGGCGACAGCGGGCTTAATATTGCCGATATCCGCCAGAATGTGATTTCTAATCCGGTCAGTTATTTGCTGGCGTTTTGCGGAGCAATTATCTGGGCGGCCTACTGCACGGTGACGAGTAAATATGCCAAAGGGCATAACGGCATTACGTTCTTTATTCTGCTGACGGCGCTCAGCCTGTGGCTGAAATATGCCTTCAGCGATCAGCCGGAAATGGTCTTTAGCTGGCCGGTGATCCTGAAATTATTCATGGTGGCGTTTGCGCTGGGCTTTGGTTACGCCGCGTGGAATACCGGGATTTTGCAGGGGCACGTCAACGTCCTGGCTGCCGCATCCTATTTTACCCCGGTGCTCTCTTCGGCGCTGGCGGCGGTAATGCTGAGCGCCCCGCTGTCGTTTGCCTTCTGGCAGGGGGCGCTGATGGTGTGCGGCGGATCGTTATTGTGCTGGTGGGCGACCCGCCGCGCCTGATCTTCACATCACGCTTTTTTGACGCCCGCGAGACTAAACCAGATCCCGATGGCCAGCAGCAGCAACATGACTCCGGCGGAACCCAGCGCCACGCTGTGTGCGCTGATAAACGCCGTTTTTGCCGCGGTCATCGTCGCCTGCGCCAGCCCCGGTTCGAGGCTTTGCACCAGTTGCGCGGTTTCACCTATTGACGATGACGCCTGGGCGATCTGATCGGCGCTCAACCCTTCCGGCAGCGCAATCGACAGCGCAAAACTGCGGCTTAAGATCAGGCCAAATAACGCAATGCCCAGCCCCGCGCCGAGTTCGTAAGCCATAGTTTCAATCGCGCCCGCCGCCGCCGCTTTCTCTTTCGGCGCGGCGGCCATGATAGCCGCGGTGGACGCCAGCAGCGCGCTGGCGGCACTGAATCCCAGTAATGCCATTAACACCGCAGCCTGCACGCGCTGCGAGCTGAAATCGGTGACGGACAGCCCCAGAAAACTGACCGCGCTGAGCGTCATGCCGCCCACGGCAACGCAGCGCAGACCCAGGCGCGACACCAGCACGCCTGCAATCGGCCCGCTGAATCCGCTCGCCAGCATGACCGGCAGCATAAAGACGCCCGCCGCGAACGGCGTAAAGCCGTGCACAAATTGCAACTCCTGCGCCATCAGCAATTCAAAACCGACCAGCGTGATCATGGCGGTGGTAGCCATCAGCACGCCGCTCAAAATAATGCGGTTGGTGAACAGACGCATATCGATCATCGGCGTCGCGGCGGCAAGCTGGATGCGCACAAACGCGGTGAGTAAACAGAAGGCGATGACCGCCCCACCCGCCAGCCATCCCGGTGCTATGGTGGCTTTCAGCGCCGTTTTTGCGCAGTAGACCAGCAGCAGAATGGCGACGATCAGCATGACCGCATGACCGAAATTAAGCGGCTGTTCCCGTCTGCCAGACTGGTGCGGGACACACCAGGCCGTGAGCGCCATCACCACGATGATGATCGGGATGTTGATCAAAAACACCGATCCCCAGTAGAAGTGCTCCAGCAGTAAGCCACCAACCAGCGGCCCGAATGCCGCACCGCCCGATCCGACCGCCGCCCAGACGCCAATCGCCATATTGCGGTGTCGCGTTTCGGTGAACGTATTACGGATGCCCGCCAGCGTCGCCGGGACGATCATCGCCGCGCCAATCGCCAGCAATGCCCGCGCCGCAATCAAAAAGCCCGCGCTGGTTGCGCACGCCGCCAGTAAGGACGCCATGCCAAACAGCGCGCTGCCGGACAGGAGCAACCGTTTAAAACCAATGCGGTCGCCCAGTGCGCCCATCGGCAGCACCATGCCCGCCATCACCAGCGAATAAATATCAATGATCCACAGCAGTTCGTTGCTGCCGGGGCGCAACGTGACGCTGAGCGTCGGGGCCGCCACATGCAACACCGTGGCATCGATCGCCACCGGAATGTAGACCATCACAATCACGATTAACGTCAGCCATTGACGCAACATACACTTTCTCCCTTAAACCTGGACAAGCGTCCAGAACCGGCGATCCTACGTGAAGTTGAACGTATGTCCAGCTTTTTGTTACACTCGCGGCGTACCTCACAATAACGAGTCACTATGAGCTACCTGAATCGGGAAGAACGCCGGGAGATCATTCTCCAGGCTGCCATGCGCGTTGCGCTGGAAGAAGGATTTACCGCCATGACCGTGCGCCGGATTGCCAGCGTCGCAAGCGTTGCCGCAGGCCAGGTGCATCACCATTTCTCCTCCGTCAATGAACTGAAATCACAGGCGTTTATTCGTGTTATTCGCGCCCTGCTGGACGCCGATGTGGTGGCCGACAGCGCAAGCTGGCGCGAGCGATTACATTCCATGCTCGGCAGCCAGGACGGAGGGTTTGAACCTTACATCCAGCTCTGGCGTGAAGCGCAATTGCTGGCGATGAAAGATCCTGAGATCAAAGGCGCATACGTGCTGACGATGGAAATGTGGCATGTGGAAGTGGTGAAAATCATTCGCCAGGGCGTTGAAGCCGGGGAATTCACCCTCGCCGACAATATTGAAAACATCGCCTGGCGGTTGATCGCACTGGTCTGCGGGCTGGACGGGATTCAGGTGCTGGGAATGCTCCAGCTCGATGGCGATGCGTTCGACCGCCATCTTGACCGGGTGATCGGGCTTGAGCTGTTCCAGTAAACGCGCTTTATTTGCTCTCGGCGGATATCCCCGACATCACCGCCGTTAGCTGTTCAAGCGTGACGCCGTTTTGCGCATCGCTCGTTCCCAGACCAAACTGCGTTTGCATAAGTTCATGTAACGCCGCGACGTCCGGGAGCGTCACCTGCTCGACCACGTGCCCGTTCTGCCAGTGGGTGAAATGGAAATTGGTCAGGGTGAGCTTGCCGCCGTCCGGCAAATGGCGGCACATCAGCAAATGATGGCGGAAATGCGAATGCGGCCAGTGCGCCGAATAGAGATTGCCCATCACATAATCGGAAAAATATTGCTGGCTGAGATCGAAGCGGTACATCGACTGCCAGTGATCGTGATGACGGAACTGCAAAAGCCAGTCCGCGCCGTCCTGCATCAGCCGGTACAGGCCGTGCGGCGTTTCCTGCTCAATTTCTGCTTGCAGGCGCACCGGCGCGGTGAGCGTCTGCCCGCCAAAGCCGACATCGGCAATCCAGGGCTCGCCTGCAATCTCCAGCAGCAGTAAACGGTGAGTGCGCGGCGGCATCTCTGTTGGGTTCGCCAGCACCACGCGCCCTAACAAACTGCGCACGGTAAAGCCGATTTCACGTAGCGCCCGTTCAAACAGCCCGTTTTGTTCAAAGCAATAACCGCCCCGGCGGGCGGTGACGAGTTTGGCAAACAGCGCGTCATCGGTCAGCTGAATTTCACGCGGCAGCAGAACGTCGAGATTTTCAAACGGAATGGCGCTGTTGTGATGTAAATGCAGCGCCCGCAGCGTCTCCAGATTCGCAGCGGGCGTGCCATGCCAGTTCAGGCGGTCAAGATAAGCAGTTAAAAAAGGACTCATAGGTGGCTCCGGCACAGGATGAGCCTCCTTTATACCCTGGCATAAAATTTTGATGCGGCAATTTGTGCACTATCCCCGGCCCCGACGCTGCATAATCCCCAGCGCCGTGAGCATTAAAATCAGCCCGGTCAGTAAAGTGAGCGTCGCCATCGCCATCCCCTGACCTACTGAACCCTGCTCAAACTGCCGCCAGATAAACACCGCCACGGTTTGCGTTCCGGCAGGCGCGAGTAATAACGAGGTGACCAGTTCGCGTGAGGCGATGGCAAACACCATCAGCATCGCGGCCAGCATCGCCGGGAAGACCAGCGGCAGGACGATCAGCCTCAACGCCTGCAATGCGCTGGCTCCGTGCACGCGGGCGGCAGGTTCCAGATTCCCGCCAAGCTGACGCAGCGCGCTGCTGACATAGCGCACCGGCCACGGCATCAGCAAACAGCAGTACGACAACAGCAAAATCGCCCAGGTGTTATAGGGCGAAACCGGCCAGAACGTGCGGTTCCACAGCAGGATCAGCCCCACGCCGACCACGATCCCCGGCAGCGCGGCGGGCATCAGCGACAGCGCATCAAGCAGGCTGCGCCCTTTTATCTTCTGCACCACCACCAGCCAGGCGGCGAGCAGGCCGAGGACGCCGGTGATCAGCGCCGCACCGAGCGCCAGCGATAAACTGGTGCCGAGCGCCGACAGCGCATCCCCCTGCTGGGAAAAGAGCGCGCTGTAGTGCTGTGCGGTGACGTTTTCCCACGCCAGCCCGCCGGAGAGCGTCGACATAATGCCCGTTACCGCCATCGACAGCCCCGGCAGACCGACGGCGAGAAAGCCCACGCCCGCCATCGCCAGCATCACCGGCACCGTAGCAATCCCTAACGACGCACCGAGGTTTTCAGTCGGTTTGCCGGTGACGCTGGTGACGTCTTTATCCCCCACCAGCTTGCGTTGCAGCCACCATCCGGCCAGCGCAATGGCGATCAGGATCAGCGAGAGCATCGACGCGCCCGGCAGATCGATCGGCCAGTCGGCGAGTTTTTTCTCGATCCCGACCGTCATCATCACCACGCCGGATCGCGTACCGAGGGCGGCAGGCACGCCGTATTCTTCAATCGCCAGGGTAAACGCCAGCAGCATCCCCGCCGCCAGCGCGGGCGAGAGCATCGGCAGCGTGACGTGCCAGAACGCGCGCCACGCCGTTGCGCCATGCACGCGGGCAACAATCGCCAGCCGCTGCCCGCTCGCGAGCAGACTGCGCGACACCGCAAAATAAACCACCGGGAAAATATTCAGCGTCATCACCAGCACGATCCCGCTGCGGCTGAACAGCAGATCGTTGAGATCAAGCCCGGTCAACTGCGCCAGATAACCGTTGGTCTGTAAGACCAGCATCCACGACAGCGCGGCGATATAGGGCGGCGTCAAAAACGGGATCAAAAACAGCACGTCCCACAGGCGTGGAAACGGCACATTAAACAGACCGCGCACCACGCCGAGCGGCAGGCCGATCAGGGCACTGAGCAGCGCCACGCCTGCGGCGATCCACAGCGTGCCGCCGATCATCGCGGGCAGTTGCGCATCCTGTAACTGCGGCAGAAAACCGCTGAACGCCCCGTCGAGAGAGCCTGCGCTAAACTGCGGGAAGATGGCCTGTAACACAATAAACAGCAGCGGCAGCGCAACCAGGACGACCAGCAGCGCCACCGTGACAAGAGAAATCAGTCTCTGATTCACAGCGGATATCCTGAAGACGGGGTTGCCCCCGTCGGCTGAAATTACTTCGTAAAGAGGGTGTTGAAGCGTTGCAGCACGTCGCTGCGCTCGCTGGTGCCGTCGTTGGTGGTCGGCAGGATCTTCAGATCGTTGAGCAGCGGGCGTTTGGCCGCCACGTCGGTGCGCGCTGGCATCAGCCAGGCGTCAGCCACCAGCGCCTGACCTTCCGGCGACAGCACATAATCAACAAAGGCTTTGGCATCATCGGCGTGCTGAGTGGTTTTGAGGATCATCATCGGGCGTGGAGCGATCACCGTGCCGCTGGCCGGGAAGATCACTTTCAGCGATTCGCCCTGGCTGATGTTGCCGTAAGAGACGTAATCCACCGCGCCGAACACCGCCGCTTTCGCCCCCTGCATCACCGGCGTGACCGCCTGGGCGTTCGGTCCGCTGACCACCATGCCGTTCTGTTTCAGTTCGTCAAATAACGTCCAGGCCTTGTCGCCCATGCTGTTTTGCAGGCCGATCAGCAGATCCAGCGACGCGCCAGAGAGCGCCGGATCCGGCGTGGTGACTTTATCTTTGAAATCCGCCGAGGTCAGATCCTTCCACTCTTTCGGCTCCGGGGTGCCGCTTTTGGTGTTCCAGACGATACCGAGCGCCGACACGCCCTGCGCCACGTATTCCGGCGTTTTCAGCGCATCGGGCACTTTTTCAGCATTACTGCTGGCATACGGCAGCAGCCAGCCACGGTTATGCAGATCTTCTGCCGTGTCCCAGGACGCTGAGATCAAAATATCCGCCTGCGGATTCGCCTGCTCCGCTTCCAGACGCGCCATCACCTTGCCGGTGGTCGCCTGAAAAATATTCACTTTCACGCCGGTTTTCTTCTCATACCCGGTGGCGAGACTTTTCGCCAGCGAGCCAGGCCCGGCGGTATAGACAGTCAGCGCATGGGCGCTGGAGATCATGGCGGACGATAACATCATGGCGAGGGCCACTCCTTTCTTCACAGACATAACAGCTTTCATGCAAATTCCCCTGAGGATGGTGTAACAGCGCGAACGGCGGCAATGCTGCCCGCAGAAAGGTGCACGATGCGGTCGGCCAGAATTTCGGCTTCGCGGCGATCGTGGGTCACATAAACGGCAGTGGTACCGAGCTGGCGCAGCAAACGTGCCATCTCTGTACACAACGACTCACGGAGTTCGCTGTCCAGGTTGGAGAGCGGTTCATCGAAAAGCAGGACGCGGGGTTCACCGACAATGGCGCGGGCCAGCGCCACGCGCTGCTGCTGCCCGCCGGACAGCCCGGACGGTTTGCGATCGGCAAAGGCCTCAAGACCGACGCGGGCCAGCGCTTTGACCACACGCGCGTCACGTTCAGCACGCGGCACATTGCGCATTTTCAGCGGGAACGCGACGTTTTGCGCCACCGTCATATGCGGCCAGAGAGCGTAATCCTGGAAAACCATGCCGATATCGCGCGCTTCCGGCGGCAGCGACCAGTCAGGTTTTGCCACCAGGCGTTCGCCAAAATGGATCTCGCCTTTCGCGGGTTGGGTTAACCCTGCCAGCAAGCGTAACAGCGTGCTTTTGCCGCAGCCGGACGGACCGAGAAGCGCCACCACGCTGCCTGCGTCGATAGTCAGATCGATATCATCGAGAACGGTGTGTGAGCCGAAAGCATAGGAAATGCCTTGCAGCCGGATTGCGGTGAATGCGTTCACGCTCGCCCTCCCGTGACAGGAAGCCGAAACATGCCCGTGGTCAACACCCGACGGGTCGCACTCACCTGTGGAAAACACAGGGGAGCAAACATATTGTTATCCTCTTTGGGACTTCTTTGGACGGGACTATAGGCAGGAATTGTGACGATTCGATTAAGATAATGTTGCGACTTGATTTTTTACCGCAGCCGGACATTTAATGCCGTAACGCTAAAACGAGGAGAGATCATGAGCCACTTCCGCCCTGTCGCCCTGGATCACGCCAGCCGCCTGCTTAATCATGGGCCGACAATCTGGATCACCAGCCGCGACGAAAGCATCGACAGACGCAACGTGATGGCGGCCGCCTGGTCAATGCCCGTTGAATTTTCACCCCCGCGCATCGCTATTGTGGTGGACAAAAGCACCTGGTCGCGCGAACTGATCGAGCGCAGCGGCATGTTTGGCATTGTGGTGCCGGGCGTGGCGGCGACCAACTGGACGTATGCCGTTGGCAGCGTCACCGGGCGCGATGAGGATAAATTCAACTGCTACGGTATTCCGGCGTTTGCGGGTCCGGTGCTGGGCTTACCGGTGGTGGAAGAAAAATGTCTGGCGTGGATGGAGTGCCGCCTGTTACCCGCCACCGCCGCGCAGGAAAAATATGACACCCTGTTTGGCGAAGTGGTGGCCGCTGCCGCTGATGAACGCGCGTTTATCAACGGTCGCTGGCAGTTTGATGATGACAGGCTCAACACGCTGCATCATTTAGGCGGCGGGAATTTTGTGACCAGCGGAAAGGCGTTACAGGTGAAATAGAACGTGGCCGGGTAAGGCGTGAGCCGCCACCCGGCGTTACGGCGCAATTACATCGAATAGCCTGGCTTTTTGATCAACACGTTCATGTGCGGGTTGATTTCCGTGTCCCAGACCTGGGTTTTCCACTCGTCCGGCGCAACATGGTTGAGCGCCACGCTGACCGAACTCTCTTTACTGTCGAAATGGCGCACGATCACCTGAGTAATCTCTTCCGCCAGCGCGGTTTTTTGTTCGTCAGTAAACTCGCGCGGGAAACTTTTGATATCAACGTGTGGCATAGCAGGCTCCTTATTAAGTTGAGAATAAACCTAACACATCGCGGGTGAACGGGTTGTCAATTGATGCCGTTTGCGAGAAACGCCTCGACCTGGCGCGGGCTGCGCAGGCGAACAAAGCGAATATGGGCAAACGCGGGATTCACCAGATCGGCCTCATAACGCGCGCGGTTGGTGCGCCAGGTTTTCAGCGTCCAGACAATGATGGACTCCCGGCTGAAAAACGACTGGCGAAAACTTTCGCGGTTGCCCGTGCCGGGCCAGAGTTCCTCTTTCCGCCATGCCCGTGTGATCGCGCGCCTGAGCGCCTGACGTACGGTGCGCGCAAAGCCGTAATCAACCCACACCACCATATCAACGTCCTGCCATTTCAACGGGCGCGTACGGTTGTAATTGCCGTCCAGTACCCAGCCTGGCGTGGCGTTCAGCTTTTCTTTAAGCAGCGCAAACAGCTCCTCATCGGAAATGCCCTGCCAGTTCGCCCGCCAGTAGAGCGCATCCATTTCGATATACGGCACGGCGAGGCGTTCAGCCAGGCGGCGGGCGAGCGTCGTTTTGCCGCTGCCGCTGGTGCCGATAACGTTAATTTTCATGATTACGCCGACTCCCTTTCGATAAGCGTAAAACCGATATCCTGAATTGCATCGTCCTGGGCAACGCCTTCAATGCGGTTTGCCAGCAGCGTCGCGGCGCGTAAGCCCATGTCGGCACGGTCAATGCTGACGGTGGAAATCGCCGGGCGGTTGCAGGCGGCAAAATCGAGATCGCCAAAACCCATCACCGCCAGATCGTCCGGCACGCGCAGTCCCCGGCTTTCGGCTTCCATAATCGCGCCCTGCGCCAGGGTGTCGGAACTGCACACAATCACGTCATATTCGCCCTGGGCAAGCAGTGCCGCTAACCCCTCGCGTCCCAGTTTCAGGCGCGCGGGAAGCGGCACTTCAACCAGCCCTGCCACGGCAATATCCTGCGATGATAGCGCCTCACATAATCCTTCTTTGCGTTGCCCGGCGCGGCGGTCTTCCGCCCAGATCAGTCCCGGCTTGCGGTAGCCTTTTTTTATCAGGAACTGCCCAATCGCCCGGCCGACCTTTTCATGGGAGAAACCGACCAGCATATCGAGTGGCGTGGGGGTCTGATCCCAGATCTCCACTACCGGCACATTGGCGTTGAGAATCACTTTGCGCAGGTCAGTGGAGTGGTGAATGCCGG
This sequence comes from Enterobacter sp. kpr-6, assembly GCF_900116015.1. GTDB lineage: Bacteria > Pseudomonadota > Gammaproteobacteria > Enterobacterales > Enterobacteriaceae > Enterobacter_D. The sequence continues at coordinate 129,011 of NZ_FOYH01000003.1, read as the reverse complement.
TCAGCACAATCCCGTCCGGGCGACGGGAAAGTAAGGTGGCGACCAGCTCGGCTTCGGTTTGCGGCGTATAGCCCGACATACATAACAGCATGTGGTATCCACGCGCCGCCAGCTCATCGCTTAATGACTGAATTGAATCAACAAACATGCTGTTACTGATCTGCGGCACCACCACCGCCACCAGTCGGCTGCGCCGGGAGGCCAGCCCGCCCGCCAGCGCGTTCGGGATATAGCCCGTCGCTTTTACCGCCGCGAGGACTTTCTCCACCGTTTTCGGGCGCACCAGCTGAGGCGTATTCAGCGCCCGGCTAACGGTCATTGAAGACAACCCGGCGGCGCGGGCAACGTCGTCAAGCGTGGGGGCGCGGGGAGATAAAGGCCGGGCGGATTTTGGCGTCGTCACGAAGGATTACCCTGCTCAGGAGTGGAATAGCTTCATTATTTACCAGCCCTGTTCTTAACGCCAGCTATCATCTTGCCCAACTAAGATAAATCAGTGAGTTAGACAGAAAATCTCTCATATTTTGTTAGCGCAATCATTTTTAGCGACGTCTGCGCCTGTTCTGTGATTAACCCCACAAACCACCCTGCTTTTCTCCTGCAATTTGTGATCAACTGTACAGTTTACGCCCAAAAATCTGGCGCACCTGAAAAGGGTAAATTACAAATGTTAGCGCAAACATTATTTCCTTTAACGGAGTCTATCATGACCAACAGCGCGAACTCTGAAGCCGTCACCTATGCCAAAGCGCAGGGTGCCAAAACCGCCGCCGAAACGGGCGATCGCATTGAATGGGTAAAACTCTCCCTCGCCTTCCTGCCGCTGGCGACGCCGGTGAGTGACGCCAAGGTGCTTACCGGCAGACAAAAACCGTTGACGGAGGTGGCGATCATTGTCGCGGAAATCCGCAGCCGGGACGGTTTTGAAGGCGTGGGTTTCAGCTACTCAAAACGCGCGGGCGGCCAGGGGATTTATGCTCACGCGAAAGAAATCGCCGATAACCTGCTGGGCGAAGATCCGAACGATATCGACAAAATCTACAGCAAACTACTGTGGGCGGGCGCGTCCGTCGGGCGCAGCGGCATGGCGGTGCAGGCCATCTCCCCTATCGATATTGCGCTGTGGGACATGAAAGCCAAACGCGCCGGACTGCCGCTGGCGAAGTTGCTCGGCGCGCACCGGGATTCCGTGCAGTGCTACAACACCTCCGGCGGATTCCTGCATACGCCGCTGGATCAGGTGCTGAAAAACGTGGTGATTTCACGCGAAAACGGCATCGGCGGCATCAAGCTGAAAGTCGGTCAGCCGGACACCAAAGAAGATATCCGTCGCCTGACCGCCGTGCGCGAAGCGCTGGGCGACGATTTTCCGCTGATGGTGGACGCCAACCAGCAATGGGATCGGGAAACCGCAATCCGCATGGGGCGCAAAATGGAACAGTTCAATCTGATCTGGATTGAAGAGCCCCTCGACGCCTACGACGTGGAGGGCCACGCTCAGCTCGCCGCCGCGCTGGATACGCCGATTGCCACCGGGGAGATGCTGACCAGTTACCGCGAGCATGAGCAGTTGATTCTGGGCAATGCCAGCGACTTCGTGCAGCCGGATGCGCCGCGCGTGGGCGGGATTTCGCCGTTTCTGAAAATCATGGATCTGGCCGCCAGACACAACCGCAAACTGGCCCCGCACTTTGCGATGGAAGTGCACCTGCACCTCTCCGCCGCCTACCCGCTGGAGCCGTGGCTGGAGCACTTCGAATGGCTGAATCCGCTGTTTAACGAACAGCTTGAACTGCGTGACGGACGGATGTACGTCTCCGACCGTCACGGCCTCGGTTTCACCCTGAGCGAGCAGGCCCGCCGCTGGACGCAGCAAAGCTGTGAGTTTGGTAAACGTCCCTGATCGGGGTTAATAAGTGATCCCCGGCGGGTTAATTTGTGACGTTGTCACCTCCTCCCCTGCTTCGCCCCAGCGGGCCAGCGCCCGCTGATAATCACCGCGCGCGATGGCCCCATCCAGCGCGGCTTTTAGCGCCACCACCAGGCCGTTACCTTTTTTGGTGGTGGTCGCGACAAAGGCTTTTTTCGGTCCGAGTCCGACAACTTTGGTTTTGCCGGTCAGCGCCGCTTTGTACGACGCCACCGACTGCGGGCCAAAGAACACATCTGCGCGACCGGACTGAATATACAAATTGCCGGACGCGTCATCGGTGAGATAAACCGGCAGCGCCGGTTTGCGCCCCGCTGTTTCATTTTCCGCATTCCAGCCGAGCAAAATCTTCTCCTGATTGGTGCCGGAACCGACAATCACCTTACGCCCCGCCAGATCCGCAGGCCCGCGCACCGCCTCAATCGGACTGGTGGATTTCACCGAGAACGCCAGCGAATCCACGCGATAGGTGGCGAAATCGTATTTCTCTTTACGCTGCTCGGTGACGGCGATATTCACCAGCGCCACATCGTAGCGCCCGGCGGAAATCCCCAGCGGCCAGTCCTCCCAGGCGGTCGGCACCAGTTTTAACTTCAGTCCCAGGCTGTCTGCCAGCAGGCGGGCGATATCGGGATCGCTGCCGATGCGGGTGCGGTTATCACTGGCCAGCAGCGCCAGCGGCGGCGAATTGAGCGCCGAGATCGCCACCGTCAGCGTCCCCGGTTCAACGAACTTAAAGCTGGCCGGAATTTTGGCGATTGCCGCTTCGTCGCGCGCGGTATGCAGCGGCGTTTCGTTAGCCGCCAGATCGATCCCCTGCGCGGTACTCACTGAACTAACCAGTAACAGCGTCCATAATCCTTGCTTCATGCCCTCTCCTTACAACACTTTGGATAAAAACTGCCGCGTGCGCGGGTGCTGCGGGTGGTTTAACACCGCCTCGCTACTGCCCTGCTCGACAATTTTGCCGTCGACCATAAACACCACGTTGTCTGCCACCTCTCGGGCGAAACCGATTTCGTGCGTCACCACCACCAGCGTGGTACCGGATCGCGCCAGCTTTTTGATCACATCCAGCACTTCGCCCACCAGTTCGGGATCGAGCGCCGAGGTGGGTTCGTCGAACAGCATCACTCTGGGGCGCAGCGCCAGCGCGCGGGCGATGGCAATGCGCTGTTGCTGACCGCCGGAAAGATGCCGCGACCAGGCATCGGCTTTATTGCGCAGGCCCACCACATCGAGCAATTCATACGCCCGCTCAATGGCCGCTTTGCGGCTCAGTTGTTTGTGGGCGATGGGCGCTTCGATCAGGTTCTCCAGCACCGTCAGATGCGGGAACAGATTGAAGTTCTGGAACACGTAACCGACATTGACGCGCTGGCGCAGGATCTCCTTTTCCTTCAGTTCATAGAGTTTGTCCCCCTGACGGCGGTAGCCAATGTAGTCGCCGTCGATCTGGATAAAACCTTCATCGACGCGCTCAAGGTGGTTAATTGCTCGCAACAGCGTGGATTTGCCGGAACCGGACGGCCCCAGGATCACCGTCACCGAGCCCGGCGCTAACTCCAGCGAGATATCGTCGAGCGCTTTATGCCGACCAAAATATTTGCTGACGCCGGTAATCGAAATATGGCCTTCATGAGAGGTGTGCATGGACAGGCTCCTGTGGTTGGGCGACGCGTCCCGGCGCGGCTGCGCGGGCGACCCGCACGCTATTAATGGCCGAGCGGCGTTCGCTGCGGGCAATCCAGCGCTCGACCAGATGCTGAATAAGAGACAGCACGCTGGTGATCACCAGATACCACGCGGCACCGACCATCAGCAGCGGGATCACTTCCTGGGTGCGGTTGTAGATCATCTGAATGGTGTAGAACAGTTCCGGCATCGCCAACACGTACACCATTGCCGTGCCTTTGGCGAGACTGATGATCTCGTTAAAGCCGGACGGCAAAATCGTGCGCAACGCCTGGGGCAGAATGATGCGCAGTGTGCGGCGACTGGCGGGCAGTCCAAGCGCGGCGGCAGCTTCATATTGCCCGTGATCGACACCCAAAAATCCCCCGCGAATAATCTCGGCGGTATAGGCGCTCTGCACCAGCGTCAGCCCCACCACGGCGGTGGAAAACTGCCCGAGCACGTTGATGGTTTCGTAACTCGCCCAGTTGATACCGGTAAAGGGAATGCCGACGGTAAGCGTGTCGTACAGGTACGAAAAGTTATAGAGGATGATCAGCACCACGATCAGCGGCAGCGAACGAAACAGCCAGATGTAGCCCCACGCCAGGCTGCTTAACAGCCACGACGATGAGAGCCTGGCGAGGGCCAGCACGCCGCCGAAAATCACGCTCAGCACCGTACCCAGCAGGGTCAGCAGCAGCGTTTGCCCCAGCCCTTCGAGGATCACCGGATCGAAAAACCAGCGCGCAAACACGCTCCACTCCCAGCGCGGATTAAACGCCACGGACTGCACAACAATCGCCAGCACCAGCAGCGCCACCACCGCACCGACGACACGCAGCGGATAGCGCGCGGGCACCACTTTGATGGGTTCAGATCTGTTCATTGTTTCTCCTCAGGCCGATTTGCCCAGTGCCACGCTAAGCGCTTTGGTGAAGCGCAGCCGCCCGTCAAACGGCGGCAGACTGTAGGTTTCCGGGTCGCGCTGTAAATCAAATTGCGCGTCATAGCCCTGACTTAAATAGAGCCGTACCGCTTCCGGCTGGCGAAAGCCGGTGGTCAGGTAGATGCGGCTGTAGCCTGCAAGTACCGCGCGGCGCTCCAGTTCCTGCACCACCCGCGCCGCCAGCCCCTGCTGGCGCAGGGTTTTGTCGGTCCAGATGCGCTTGATTTCAGCGGTATGCGCATCGAAAGGTTTATACGCGCCGGTGGCGATGATTTTCCCGTCGCGCTCCAGCACGATAAACAACCCCTGCGGCGGCAAATACCATTCGGTCAGTTCCACCTCAGCGTCTTTGGCAAAATAATCGCCGTAGCGTGCGGCGTACTCGGCAAACAGGCCGTTAAGCACGGGCTGAAGTTCAGACGCCTCCGGGGAGACGTCGCGGAAGTGTTCGCTCATCTGCCGCTCCTTAATCGCCAAGGCCTGGCGGGTTGATTTCCGACGCGGGAATGCGCTCAATGTCTTCGCCCCAGCGCGCCAGTACTTTCTGGTAGTCGCCGTTTTTGATGACGCCGTTAAGCGCGGTCTGCACCGGTTCGGCAAGGCCGCTGCCTTTTTTCAGCGTCACGGCGATGTGCGCCGCTTTCGGCCAGCCGCCGTCCACGCTGCCCACCAGTTTAGTTTTTTGCGTCAGCGCGGCTTTCCATGCGCCAATCACGTTCGGGCCAAAAAAGGCGTCGGCGCGACCGGACTGGATCGCCAGCGTCTGCGCGGCATCATCTTTGGTATACACCGGGGTAAACGGCTTCAGGCCCTTCTTCTGATTCTCTTTGTCCCACGCCAGCAGGATCGCTTCCTGATTGGTGCCGGATCCGACGATGATCCGCAGCCCGGCAATGTCTTCGGCCTTTTCAATCGATTTAATCGGACTGGTGGATTTCACGTAAAAGCCCAGCGAGTCCTTGCGGTAAGTGGCGAAATCAAACTTCTCTTTGCGCTCTTTGGTGACGGTGATGTTGCTGATCGCCGCGTCATATTTCCCGGAGGTGACGCCGAGCGGCCAGTCTTCCCACGAAGTCGGCACTACGTTGAGTTCAAGCCCGAGGCTGTCGGCCACCAGGCGGGCGATATCCACCTCGCTGCCGAGCAGGGTTTTGTTGTCGTCAGCAAAAACGGTTAACGGCGGCGAGTTCAGCGCGGCAACTGCCACGGTGAATTTGCCCGGCTGCACGAAGCGGTGATCTTTTGGCAACTGCGCGATGGCCTGCGGATTCGCCGCCGTGTTGATCGGGGTTTTATTGGCGTCCAGGCTCACGCCCGTGCCGTTAATCGTCACCTCTTTTGCATACGCCAGCGGCGTCAGGGCGAGCGTCATAGCCAGTAAAAGCGATGTTTTCTGCATAGCGGGTTCTCTATTTTGTTTTTATAAACTGATTAACGGGCGCATCCAGGCCCAGACTTTCACGCAGCGTGGTGCCGGGGTAATCGGTGCGGAATAATCCGCGCGCCTGCAACAGCGGTACCACCTGGTCAACGAAACGCGGGAAAGTATCGGGCGTGCCGCCCTGAATGATGAAACCGTCGGCGGCGTACTGGCTGAACCACTGTTCCAGCCCGTCGGCGACCTCCTCCGGCGTACCGGCAAAGCGCGGACGCGGCGAAGCGGCTTCCAGCGCCACCTGGCGCAGCGTCAGACCGCGCTCGCGGGCGTTGCGTTTGATTTCATCGGTGGTGCTGCGAAAGCTGTTTTGCCCCAGCTCGCCGAGATCCGGGAAAGATTCATCCAGCGGATACTGGCTGAAATCGTGATGCTCGAAATAACGTCCCAGATAATTCAGCGCGTCGGTAATCGACACCAGCGCGGCGGTGGTCTGATACTGGGCTTCCACATCCGCCGCGTCTTTTCCGACAATCACGCTGACGCCCTGGAAAATATGCAACTGATCGGCATGACGCCCGTTGGTTTCAAGCTGTAATTTAACGTCGCGATAAAAGGCTTTGGCTTCATCTAACGTTTCATGATGGGTAAATATGGCGTCGGCATGTTTCGCGGCTAATTTTTTACCGTCATCGGATGCGCCCGCCTGAAATACAATCGGCCTGCCCTGCGGCGTGCGGCCAATATTCAGCGGCCCGGCGACCTTAAAAAATTCCCCTTCATGATTAAGGGTGTGTAATTTATCCGCATCAAAGAATTGCCCGCTCTCTTTATTGCGCACGAAGGCGTCTTCTTCCCAGGAATCCCATAGCCCTTTCACCACGTCGAGATATTCATCGGCAATGCGGTAACGCAGCGCATGCTCCGGGTGTTTATCGCGGGAGAAATTTTTCGCGGAGCCTTCCAGCGGCGAAGTCACCACGTTCCAGCCCGCGCGCCCATTGCTTAAATGGTCGAGGCTGGCGAACTGGCGCGCTACGGTAAACGGCTCGCTGTAAGAGGTGGAGAGCGTGGCGACCAGCCCCAGGTGTGTGGTCAGGCTGGCGAGCGCCGATAATACCGTCAGCGGTTCAAAGCGATTAAGAAAATGCGGAATGGATTTTTCATTAATATAGAGGCCGTCGGCGACAAATAAAAAATCCAGTTTCCCCTGCTCGGCTTTTAATGCTGTCTCTTTGACGAAATCGAAATTAATACTGGCGTCGGCAGCGGCTGCCGGGTGTCGCCAGGCGGACATATTCCCGGACGCGCCATGCAGAATTGTGCCCAGCCGTAATTGTCTTGCGCTTGCCATAGAATGTCCTCAATCAGAATTATTGTAATAACGCCTTTTCAGCCAGCAGCGCGAAATAACGCGCCGCGCCTTCGAGTAGCGCTTCATCAGGATTAAACGCCGGATGATGCAAACCGTACTGGCTGGCGCTGCCGATGCTGACGAACGCGCCGGGAATATGTTGCAGATAGACGGCAAAATCTTCGCCGCCCATATGCAGGTCGGCATGATGGGTGCGGTAGCCGTGCCAGTCGGCGACGTCGCGGGCAAACGCTGCCCATTTTTCATCGTTGACTAACGCCTGCGGGCCGTCGAACCAGGTGACGGCGATCTCCGCGCCGAACGCCTGCCCGAGTCCGGCGGCGATCTCATTGACGCGATTTTTCACCTGCTGGCGCACCGCGCGTTTGTGGGTGCGCAGCGTGCCTTCCAGTTCGACGTTTTCCGGCAGCACGTTCCAGGTGTTGCCGCCCGCGATGCGCGTGACGCTCAGTACCACCGAATCCAGCGTATTCACGTTGCGGCTGGCGACGCTTTGCAGGGCATTCACCAGCTGACTTGCCAGCAAAATGGCGTCGTTGCCTTCGTGTGGCCGCGCCGCGTGCGCGCCTTTGCCGTTGACCTGGATCGCAAAGCGATCGACGTTGGCGTAAAACGCCCCGCCGCGCGTGGCGAATTCTCCTACCGCTAATCCCGGTTCGTTATGCATCCCAAAAATCGCGCTGACGCCCTCCAGCGCCCCGGCTTTTATCAGCCGCTTTGCGCCGCCAAAATTTTCTTCGGCGGGCTGAAATAAAATGCGCACTTTTCCGGCCAGGGTCTGCTCGTTTTGTTTCAGTAATAACGCGGCACCGAGCATTACGCTGGTGTGCACATCGTGTCCGCAGGCGTGCATGACGCCGGGGTTTAACGAGCTAAACGGCACGCCGCTGGTTTCGGCAATCGGCAGCGCGTCGATATCCGCCCGCAGCGCGATAATTTTTTCCCCCGCACCCACTTCCGCGACCACGCCGGTCGGCAGATCGTACGGCAGCAGGCGCAGTCCGGCAGCTTCCAGCCACTGCCGGACGCGGCGGGTAGTTTCAAATTCTTCCAGCGACAGTTCCGGGTGCTGGTGCAGCTCGCGCCGCCAGTCGATTAACTGCTCTGCAAAACTCATCCGGCGACCTCCTGCAACGCGTTCGCCCGCGCATGGGCGTCAGCCAGCAGACGCAGGGAGTCGAAACGCGGCTGGCCTTCCGCCACCGGCGTGTCGATGATGAACTCGTCGATGCCGTAGTCGCGGTGCAGATCGTCGAGGGCGGCGAGCACGCTTTGCGCGGTGCCTTTAATTAACGCGGATTCGCGGCGCACGATCTGCTTCGCCGGGCTGCCCGCCTGCCGCGCAAAAGCCTGCGCCTGGGATTCGCTCGCCACGGTGACGCGCTGACCGTTTGCCAGTTCCACGCCCCACACTTCCACCTGTGCAGCCAGCCGGTCGGCCTGCTCCTGGGTCGGGGCGACGATCACCTGCACGGCAACCAGCGTGTTGCGCGCGCTGCTTTTCTGCCAGGCGCGGAGCACCTCGCGCAGCAGGGTTTTGTCGCCGTTAAGATGGGCGGCAAAGACGAAATTCCAGTCGAGAGAGGCGGCCAGACGCGCGCTTTCAAGACTCGCGCCGAGTAAAAACCCGTCGACGCGGTGCGGCGGCACCGGCGTGGCAAGCACGCTTTCGGCATCCTGCTCACTGACCGACAGCGACAGCCAGTGATCCAGTTGCGCCAGTTGATCGGCAAAAGTGCCCTTTTCATCACTATGCACGCCCTGCTGCAACGCCTTCGTTGAGAGCGGCAGACCGCCCGGCGCTTTGCCGACGCCCAGATCGATTCGCCCCGGCGCAAGCGATGCCAGCAGATTGAAATTTTCCGCGACTTTATAGGGGCTGTAATGTTGCAGCATTACGCCGCCGGAACCGACGCGAATGCGCCGGGTTTGGCCGATAATCCAGGCGATAACCAGCTCCGGCGACGGGCTGGCGAGTTGCGCAGTGTTGTGGTGTTCCGCCACCCAGAAACGGTGATAACCCCAGTCGTCCGCCAGCTTCGCCAGTTGCAACGTACGCGCCAGCGCCTCTTTTGCGGTTTCACCTTCAGCGAGGGGACTTTTATCCAGAAGACTCAGACGATATGACATGCGCACACTCACTTTGCTTAACATGTCACCATTAATAAATGGGCTTGAAACTTGTGTGAAACAATTAATTTACATTTGGAAAGCTAAAAAGTGGCTAAGGGCGATTGCTGGCGGTAATTCGGGTAAACCGGGATAATCTATGAAATATCCTCATCAATACGCTTCAGGGCATCCTCATGCTGAAAGAGAACTTTAACGATTTGCAGATCTTCCTGGTGGTGGCGAGAGAGCGAAGTTTTACCAAAGCCGCCGGAAAACTCGGAGTGTCGCAATCGGCGCTGAGCCACGCGATCAAGGCTCTGGAGGCGCGGCTTAACCTGCGTCTGTTGACGCGTACCACCCGCAGCGTGGCACCGACCGAAGCGGGAGAGCGGATCATCGCCTGCCTTGAGCCGCGCATTGCCGATCTGGAACAGGAACTGGGAATACTGGTGCAGCTTAACGGTACGGCCTCCGGCAATATCCGTATTTCAGCGGGTGAACACGCTGTGCGCAGTTTCCTGTGGCCCCGCTTAAAGCCCTTTTTGCAGGATTATCCCGGCATCAACGTCGAACTGCTGGTAGATAACGGTTTTGTCGATATCGTTGAGGGGCGGCTGGACGCGGGCGTGCGACTGGGCGAAAGCATCGAGAAAGACATGATCGCCGTGAAGATCGGCCCGGATATGCGCATGGTGGTGGTGGGATCGCCGGACTATTTTGCACAAAACCCGGTGCCACAGACCCCGCATGATCTCCAGCATCACCGCTGCATCAACATGCGTCTGCCCACCGCCGGGGGGCTGTATCACTGGGAATTTGAAAAGGACGGCAAGCCGCTACGCGTCCGGGTGGAAGGACAACTGACCATCAATCTGCTGTCAGAAAGAATCGACGCGGCGCGATCGGGATTCGGCCTTGCCTGCGCCCCGGAAGATACCGTCGGGGCACAGATCAAGGCCGGGGAACTGATTCAGGTGCTTGATGAATGGTGCCCGTCGTTTCCGGGGTATTACCTCTATTACCCCAGTCGCAAACAGCACCCACCCGCCTTCGCTTTACTGATTGAGGCGCTGCGTTATTAGCGCCCTACTCTCGCCTGTAGCGCTGCGGGATAGCGATCGCCGGTGATCTCTACTGCGTCCAGCGCCTGCGTGATTTTACTGAGATCGTCAGGCGTCAGTTCCAGATCCGCTGCGCCAAGATTCTCCTCCAGGCGGTGCAGTTTGGTGGTGCCGGGGATCGGCACAATCCATGGCTTCTGCGCCAGTAGCCAGGCCAGTGCGATTTGCGCGGAGGTCATGCCTTTTTCAGTGGCGAGTTGACCGAGCAGCGCTACCAGTTTTTCGTTGGCTTCAAGCGCCTCTGCCGCAAAACGTGGCACTTTGCTGCGAAAATCATCCTCGCCGAAGGTTGTCCCCGCTTTGATGGCTCCGGTCAGAAAGCCTTTACCGAGCGGGCTGAACGGCACAAAACCGATCCCTGACTCTTCGAGCAGCGGCAAAATTTCCCGCTCCGGCTCGCGCCACCACATCGAGTATTCACTTTGCAGGGCCGCAACCGGCTGCACGGCATGGGCGCGGCGTATGGTCGCGGCTCCCGCTTCGGAAAGACCAAAATGTTTGACCTTGCCTTCTGCAATCAGGTCTTTCACCGTCCCGGCGACATCTTCAATGGGCACGTCCGGATCAACGCGATGCTGATAAAGCAGATCAATGACGTCGGTATTCAGGCGGCGCAGCGACCCTTCCACCGCCGTGCGGATATGCTCCGGGCGACTGTTCAGGATCTGCTGTTTGTTGTCATCGCCAAAGGTAAAGCCAAATTTGGTGGCGATCACCACCTTGTCGCGAAACGGTTTTAGCGCTTCACCGACCACCTCTTCATTGAGATACGGGCCGTAGACTTCCGCGGTATCGAAAAAGGTCACGCCGCGCTCGACCGCTTCGCGGATAAGCGTAATCGCCTGTCGGGTATCGGTTGCCGGGCCATAGCCATGGCTTAGTCCCATGCAGCCTAAACCCAGCGCTGAGACTTCAAGTCCGGATTTACCGAGAGTACGTGTTTGCATTGGATGCTCCTTAGAAGTTTGTGGGAAGGAAAACGTGCGGTATTGCTCATCGGGTTCTCCTGTCATAAACGTCCAACAGAGTAGCGCGTGGGCAGACAGAGATAATCGGGCTGAATAGAATAGGCGCTATCACTCCTGCTCATTAATCATATGTGACAACGTCACCTGAAAGTTTGAGTGTCTTTTAGCCAGGCTGAATCGAGTCCATACGGCGTCATTGCTGCTCTCCAGTTTTCACGCGATATCCGTCAATCTTTCACCGGGTATCTTTTGCGTCGCTCACTTTTTGCGGGTAGGATGCAGCGCCATGTTTTGTCTTATCCATACGAAGAATCACTGGAAAGACGACGCATTTATTCGCCGGGGCAATCGTTTGGTTCGTTCCGGCCGGGTGAGGAAATTCAGACAGGTCAACAGGTAACACAATGAAAACAAGCAACAACAGCGCAGCGGAGCATCAGGCTGCAAAACGTCGCTGGCTCAACTCTCATGAAGAGGGTTACAGCAAAGCGATGGGCAACCGTCAGGTGCAGATGATAGCCATCGGCGGGGCAATCGGGACGGGGTTATTTTTAGGCGCAGGCGCGCGACTGCAAATGGCTGGCCCGTCACTGGCCATCGTTTATCTGGTGTGCGGTATTTTTTCGTTCTTTATTCTGCGTGCGCTGGGCGAACTGGTGTTACACCGCCCTTCCAGCGGCAGCTTCGTCTCTTACGCCCGTGAGTTTTTGGGTGAGAAAGCGGCATTCGTTGCGGGCTGGATGTACTTCATTAACTGGGCGATGACCGGGATTGTGGATATCACCGCCGTCGCGCTGTATATGCATTACTGGGGTGCGTTTGGCGATGTGCCGCAGTGGGTGTTTGCGCTGGGCGCGCTGGCGATTGTCGGCACCATGAACATGATCGGCGTGAAGTGGTTCGCTGAGATGGAGTTCTGGTTCGCGCTGGTAAAAGTGCTGGCGATTGTGGTGTTCCTGATTGTCGGTACGATTTTCCTCGGCACCGGTAAACCGCTGGACGGCGGTGCGACCGGCTTCCATTTGATCACTGATAACGGCGGCTTCTTCCCGCACGGCCTGCTGCCTGCACTGGTGCTGGTACAGGGCGTGGTCTTTGCCTTTGCCTCTATTGAGCTGGTCGGTACGGCGGCAGGCGAATGTAAAGATCCGCAGACCATGGTGCCTAAAGCGATCAACAGCGTGATCTGGCGTATCGGCCTGTTCTATGTCGGCTCCGTGGTTCTGCTGGTGCTGTTGCTGCCGTGGAATGCTTACCAGGCGGGTCAAAGCCCGTTTGTGACCTTCTTCTCCAAACTCGGCGTGCCGTATATCGGCGACATCATGAATATGGTGGTGCTGACGGCGGCGCTCTCCAGCCTTAACTCCGGCCTCTACTCTACCGGCCGTATTCTGCGCTCGATGTCGATGGGCGGCTCTGCGCCGAAGTTCATGTCTAAAATGAGCAAACAGCATGTGCCATATGCGGGCATACTGGCGACGCTGGTGATTTACGTCTTCGGCGTGCTGCTGAACTACCTGGTTCCGGCCAGCGTGTTCGAGATTGTGCTGAACGTGGCGGCACTGGGGATCATCGCATCCTGGGCGTTTATCGTGGTCTGCCAGATGAAACTGCGCAAAGCCATTAATGAAGGCAAAGTGGCTGATGTCGCATTTAAACTGCCGGGTGCGCCGGTTACCGCATGGCTGACGCTGCTGTTCCTGTTCAGCGTGCTGGTGCTGATGGCGCTGGATTACCCGAACGGCACCTACACTATTGCTTCTATTCCGTTTATTGCGGTACTGCTGGTGGCTGGCTGGTTTGGTGTGCGTAAGCGCGTTCATGCGATCCACAGCACCGCGCCGGTGCAGGCGGGCGATGAGAAAGACGAGAAGCTGGTAGAAGAGTTGTCGCGGTAATCACCCTCACCCCGGCCCTCTCCCTGAGGGAGAGGGAGAAAGGCTGTAAACCCTCTCCGTAAGTGAGAGAGAGTAAAGAAAAGGCTCCATCTGGAGCCTTTTTTACGTCTGCTTACAGCGCAATGCGGATCACATCATCCGGCTGCGTCGCTTCTTTTTCACGGCTTGACGCCTGCTTCACGCTGACATACAGCGTTTTACCGTCAGCCGAAAGTGCCAGGCTGTTCGGGTGGGTTGGCGTGTCGATAGTCTTCACAACCTTGTAGGTTTTCGCGTCAATCACGCTCACTTTTCCGGCCTGACGGTGCGTCACGTAGACTTCATTACGCGCTGGGTTAAACAGCACGGCCAGCGATTCCGGGGCGGCGATTTTCTGAATCACCTTGCCGTCACGCAGATCGACCACCAGCACTTCCGGCGCTTTGGAATCGGTCACAAACGCGCGATGCCCGGCGGTATCCAGGCTCAGGTTAAGATAGAAGTGCTCTTTACCGTCATCCTGCAATTTTTTGCGCGTCAGGATTTTGTTGCTGGCGGTGTCGATGGTTACCAGTTCGCCGTCGCCGTTGGTGGTGTACAGGCGTTTAGCGTCGCTATCAATCGCCAGACCGGTGCTGAAGGTGCCGGTTCCGGTGATGGTGGATTTCAGCGCCAGGCTTTCACCGTCAACCACCCAAATCACACTCTCTTTGCCAATGCCGGTGATGTAAACGGTGTTGGTGGCTTCATCCACTGCCAGTTCGCGCGGCTGCAACGGGCGCACGGTTTCAGAACGCTTACGCTCATCCAGCACCAGGCGGCCTTTCACTTCGCTGGTTTTTGCATCAATGGCGGTCACCGCGCTGTTAGTGATGTTGCCAAACCACAGCGTCTGCGTGCGGGTGTTGATGGTCGCGCCAAACGGTTTTAAATCATTATGAATAGCCTGCGTCACTTTCAGTGTGACCGGATCGAGGCGATAAACCACCCCGCCCTTATCTGTTTTACGGCTTTGCGAGGTGGCAAGCCACAGCGCGTTTTCCTGCTGGCTGAACGCCATTTCATAGGCACCTTTACCAACCGGCTGACGCAGCATTTCTTCAGCGGCGCTTGCATTAAAAGTACCGGCCAGAAGCAGTGAACCGAGGAACAGTGAACCACGCAGGCGCGGTGAGCTTAAATGACGTAAAAACATGACGACTCCCTTTGAGAACAAATGTATTGCTGCTTCACATCGCATCCAGCTAAGCGGAGTCCGGCTCCGCCTTTTTGTTATAGATGAGAATAGTAATCATTAATTTGTTAAATTGGGAGCATTTCTTGCTGAATCGGCTTTCATCTCCATAATTTCTCCTTACGACGGTTAACACATTGTGCCGTTTACGTTTTCAAATAATTTACATTACGGGTAACATGTCGCCACATGTTCCATTTGGTTCGTTTTTTAATTAACCGGTTCCACTCATGAAAATACCTTTTGCAGGCACGGCTACACTGCCCCTGATTCTGCTGCCAACGGCCTTTACGCCTGCGTTTGCTGCTGATGAACAGACCATGATTGTCAGCGCGACACCCACCACGATTTCTGAACTCGATACACCCGCCGCGGTCAGCGTGGTTCAGGGCCAGGATATGCGCCAGGCCACGCCGCGCGTGAATCTTTCTGAATCCCTCACCAGCGTGCCGGGTTTGCAGGTCCAGAATCGCCAGAACTATGCCCAGGATTTACAGCTTTCTATGCGCGGATTTGGTTCGCGCTCCACGTACGGCGTGCGCGGCATCCGTATGTATGTGGACGGTATTCCGGCCACCATGCCTGACGGCCAGGGCCAGACGTCTAACATCGACATTAATAGCGTTGAGAGTGTGGAAGTGCTGCGCGGGCCGTTCTTCGCGCTGTACGGCAATGCTTCCGGTGGTGTGCTGAACGTCACCACCGAAACCGGGCGTGAACCTGCCACGATTGAAGCCAGTAGCTATTACGGCAGTTTTGGTAGCTGGCGCTACGGCATGAAAGCTACCGGTGCAGTGGGCGATGGCACGAACGCGGGCGATGTGGATTACAGCGTCTCCACCAGTCGTTTTGCCACCCACGGCTATCGCGATCACAGCGGCGCGCGTAAAAATCTCGCCAACGCCAAACTCGGCGTGCGCATTGATGACGTCAGTAAACTGAGCCTGATTTTTAACAGCGTGGATATCAAAGCTAACGATCCGGGCGGTCTTTCTGAAAGCGAGTGGAAAGACAACCCGCGCCAGTCACCGCGCGCCGATCAGTACAATACGCGCAAAACCATCAAGCAGACGCAGGCCGGACTGCGCTATGAGCGCCAGCTCAGCGAGCACGACGACATGAGCGTGATGATGTACGCCGGTGAGCGCGAAACCACGCAGTACCAGTCGATTCCGCGCGCGCCGCAGCTCAATCCTACCCATGCAGGCGGCGTGATCGACCTCTCCCGTCACTATCAGGGCATTGATACCCGCTGGACGCACCGGGGCGAACTGCTCGTGCCGATGACCTTCACCACCGGTCTGAACTACGAAAACATGAGCGAAAACCGTAAGGGTTACGAGAATTTCGTGATGTCCGGCACCACGCCTGCGTATGGTCAGAAAGGCAATTTACGCCGTGATGAGCGTAACCTGATGTGGAACCTCGATCCGTATCTGCAAACCAACTGGCAGTTGACCGACAAACTGTCGCTCGATGCGGGCGTGCGCTACAGCTCGGTGTGGTTTGACTCAAACGATCATTACGTGACCGCCGCCAACGGCAATGACAGTGGTGAAGCGAGCTATCACAAATGGTTGCCTGCCGGATCGCTGAAATATGCGGTGACCGATGCATGGAATCTGTATGTGGCGGGCGGGCGCGGGTTTGAAACCCCGACCATCAACGAACTTTCCTACCGTTCCGGCGGGCAAAGCGGACTGAACTTTGCGCTGCAACCGTCCACCAATACCACCTGGGAAGTGGGCAGCAAAACCCGCGTCGGCAACGGCCTGTTCACCGCAGCGCTGTTCCAGACCGATACGGATAATGAGATCGTGACCGATGCCAGCAGCGGCGGGCGTACGACCTATAAAAACGCCGGTAAAACCCGTCGTCAGGGCGCGGAGCTGTCACTCGATCAACAGTTTGCCGGGAACTGGCACGCTAAAGCCGCGTGGACCTATCTGGATGCCACCTACCGCACCAACGTCTGTAACGACGGCGATTGTAACGGCAACCGTATGCCGGGCATCGCCCGCAATATGGGCTTTGCCTCACTCGGCTGGCAGCCGGAAACTGGCTGGTATGCAGGCACCGACGTGCGCTATATGAGCGATATCCAGGCCGATGACGAAAACAGCGCCAAAGCGCCGTCTTACACGGTGGTTGGCCTGAACACGGGTTACAAACTCAACTACGGCAACTGGAATATGGACCTGTTTGGTCGCGTTGATAACCTGTTTGACCGCGAATATGTTGGCTCGGTGATCGTTAATGAGTCTAACGGCCGCTACTACGAACCGGCTCCGGGGCGTAATTACGGTGTGGGTCTGTCGGTGGCGTATCGCTTCGAGTGAGTTGAGAGATCGACACCCTCACCCCGGCCCTCTCCCTTAGGGAGAGGGAGAAACCAGGCCCGTGCACAATCTTGAGGGAGAGGGAGAAAACCGCGTCCGCGCATGATCTGTCCCCTCTCCCTCAGGGAGAGGGAGAAATCGGGCCCGTGCACAATCTTGAGGGCGAGGGAGAAAACCGCTTCCGCGCACGATCTGTCCCCTCACCCTTAGGGAGAGGGTTAGGGTGAGGGTAAAAAGCGCCCTCCATTAAAACGTCGTCCACCCCTCGTCCGTCACCGCAGCCTGAGTACGAACCGGGGGTGCCGAACGCACCACCGCTGCCGGGCGCTTCGCCCCATCCCGATCCAGACGGAACGCCGCCACCAGTTCTTCCAGTAGCCGCGCCTGTTCCTCCAGCGATCCCGCAGCATGCGTCGATGCGCCCACCAGCGAGGCATTTTGCTGTGTGGTGCTGTCGAGTTCGCTCACCGCGCGGGAAATCTGCTCGATCCCCCGGCTTTGTTCCTCCGACGCAGACGAAATCTCGCCCATGATGTCATTCACCCGCGTTACTGAATGCACCACCTGCTCCATCGTTTCCCCGGCTTTTGTCACCAGCGTGCTGCCCGCACTGATGCGCGATACCGATTCAGCAATCAGCTGCTCGATATCTTTTGCCGCCTGCGAACTGCGCTGTGACAGACTGCGCACCTCACTGGCGACGACCGCAAAACCGCGACCCTGTTCACCTGCCCGCGCCGCTTCCACGGCTGCGTTAAGCGCCAGAATATTGGTCTGGAAAGCAATACTGTTAATCACCGCGGTAATGTCGGCGATTTTCTGCGAACTGCTGGAAATATCATTCATGGTGTTAACCACATCACGCATTACATTGCCGCCCAGCCCGGCGGTTTGCGAGGCTTCTGCCGCCAGTTTGCTGGCATGACGGGCGTTATCGGCGTTGTTTTTAACCGTGGCGGTCAACTCCTCCATACTCGCTGCCGTTTGTACCACCGCGGCAGCCTGCTCTTCGGTACGCGACGAGAGATCGGTATTGCCGTCGGCGATTTCACTGGCCGCCTGCGACACCTGCACGACGCTGTTGCGCACCTCGAAAATCATCTCCCGCAGGCGGCTATTCATTTTGCCCATCGCCCCGGTGAGCCGGCCCAGTTCATCGTTGCTGTTGGCGTGAATGTCTGAACTCAAATCGCCGCTGGCAATGCGCTCCGCCAGCGCCAGGTTGTAATTAACCGGACGGGTGATCTGGCGGATCACCCACCACGACACCAGAATCCCAATCAAAATGGCAATCCCGCCGATGGCACCGGCCAGCGTGCTGGAGCGATACGCCAGCTCATCGTTGTGCGCTTTTACCAGAGTGATAATTTGTTTAATCGACGCGCTGCTTTTATCGCCCGCGACTTTCACATGATCTTCCGCCACTTTCAGCTTTTGCTCGGCCGACGCGTACACCGCACTGTCACGAGCTTCCCCGCCCTTCTGTAGCGCCAGCAGTTCCGTGGTGGCCGCCTGCATTTCGCTGACACCGCTCTGGAAATCCTGAAGCGAAGCATCAATGGCGGTAATAATTTCCGCTTCCTGTGCTGTCCAGTTGAGCGTATTGGCGGAGTCCGTTAACTCTGCCGCGTGGCGCACATAGTTCGCTAAGGTCTGCCCGGATTTTTCATCAGCGGTGTAGAAAAACTTCAGGCGGTTAATTTTCGCCTGGAAAATTTCAATATTGATGTTGTAGATAAGATTGGTTTTTTCGTAAACGCTGCGTATTTCCTGAAAACGGAGCACGCTCATGACGGTCGCAACCGCCACCAGAAACAGCACCAGGCCAAATCCTACTGACAGCTTTTTACTGATTTTAATATTGCGTAATTGCTGGCTTAAGAACATCCCGAACTCCTTGCTAACCCAAAATGTTAGCGCCTGACAGCGCGCAGTCAGGTTATCGGCAAGGGATTTTGTTCATTCAGCACAACGGGAAAGGAAATGTCAGAAACGTGACGACGGTGCTTCCCCGACGCAAATTTGTCTGGAAAAGCACCCACTGAAAAGAGGTTATATTTATTAACCTGCGTAATTATCACTTAGCTGTCGAATTGCGGCAGCATAATAACTGCCCCGGTATCGATCATATTAATAATTGCCTGTTGACTGGCTTCACAATCTCCTCTTTCCAGGGCATTTAATAAATCATCATATGCATGCTGACCACGAGAGAGATCGTGAGAATCAGGATATAAATAATTAAAGCACGGGCCAATGCGCACCCAGAGTTGTTCAATCAACGCCGTTAATGTGGGCATTTGCGCATATTCATAAACGCGAAAGCGAAAAGACCGATTCGCCTGCAGAATCTGCTCAACATTACCGCTATTACGCGCTTCCTGATAAGAAGTATTTAATAACCGCAGATCGTTTAACTTTTCTGGCGTCATGGCAGCGCAGGCAACGCTTGCCGCCATGCCTTCCAGTTGCTTTCTTATCTGATTGATTTCTGTGTATCTTTCCCGTGTAACTTCCGGGACCAAAAACGCCTGGGCGGGGGTTGCATGTAAGGCACCCGCAGAAACCAGGCGCAAAAGCGCTTCCCTGACGGGAGTGATACTGGTTCCAAGCTGATCGGCAATTTCTTTAGTGATTAATCTTGCGCCTGGCTTAAGCGCGCCCACGATTAATGCACTTTTTAAACTCACTTCGACCTGCATAGTGAGGCTCATTCTTTGCGCTTTTTCCAAATCAAGCATATTCCTGTCCTGTCCCATACTTAATTATTTACAGCCCGCTGACAAAGTTAATTCCCTAATACAGATAGGATATATTATGTATTACTATGCCTGGTATGGAATGATCAAAATCGTGCTATATCAAAAAGTCATTACTTATGCACGTAAGTGGCTGTTGCGTGAGAGCATAACAGCGTGTTGTATGATTTAATTAAAGCTGTTTTTCCGAAAGTTGCACGAATTTTGATGGCGGCATTGACCGCCATCAACAATATCACTTGTCTCCGGCGACCCGGATAACCACCTTGCCGAAGTTTTTCCCTTCCAGCAGGCCAATGAAGGTTTCTGGCGCGTTTTCCAGACCGTCAGTGATGTGTTCGCGATACTGAATTTTGCCCTCTTTCACCCACGGCACCATCTCGTTGCGGAATTCATCAATGCGATGACCGTAATCCATGCCAATGATAAAGCCCTGCACCCGCATCCTTTTTTTCAGGATGGTGCCCATCAGCAACGACAGACGGTCCGGACCGTCGGGCAGATCGGTCGCGTTATAGCCGCTGACCAGCCCGCACACCGGAATACGCGCCGAGGTGTTGAGCAGCGGCAGAACCGCGTCAAATACCGCGCCGCCGACGTTTTCATAATAGATATCGATGCCTTTCGGGCAGGCCTGTTTTAGCTGTTCAGCAAAATCGTCTGCGCGGTGATCGATACAGGCATCAAAGCCCAGTTTCTCAACCGCGTAACGGCATTTTTCCTCACCGCCCGCCACGCCAACCACGCGGCAGCCTTTAATCTTACCGATCTGCCCCACCGTCGCCCCGACAGGCCCGGTTGCCGCAGCTACCACCAGCGTCTCACCCGATTTCGGTTCACCGATGTCCAGCAGCCCCATGTAGGCGGTAAAGCCCGGCATCCCGAGGATACCAAGCGCCCAGGAAGGATGCTCCGGGTTGGCGTCGAGCTTCACCAGCCCTTCGCCATCGGAGAGCGCGTAATCCTGCCAGCCGCTGTAGCTCACCACCCAGTCGCCTTCGGTATAATCAGGGTGCGAGGATTTTTCAACGCGGCTGACTGTGCCGCCGCACATCACGTCACCGATTTCCACCGGCGCGGAATAGGATTCTGCATCGCTCATGCGCCCGCGCATATACGGATCGAGGGAGAGGTAAACAGTGCGCAGCAAAAGCTGGCCTTTTTCGGGGGTAGGAACGTCTGATTCTTCTAAGCGAAAATTGTCGGCAACCGGTGCGCCGTGCGGACGTGATGCCAGCACCCAGCGGCGGTTGCGTTGCGGATCTTGACTCATAGCCTTCTCCTGTCAGTTAAACATCCATTAATATTAGAGCCTTAACCGCGATCCTGCTTTTACATTATGAGCCTGAATGATTCAGCCGCACCACCAGGTAGAGACAGGGCTCGTGACTCTCGTTGATAAAACGGCAGTCGTTAGGCGGGCCCAGCTCCAGACAATCCCCGGCTTTCATTTCATGGCGGGTATCCCCTTCCATAAAGACCAGTTCGCCCTGTTGCAGCCAGATAAGCTGTCTGGCCAGCGCATAAGATGAGGCGGGCATGGGAATATCGCTGCCCGGTGGCAGTTCGACCTGCACCAGGTCGATAGGCAGATCCGAGCGTGGCGACACGTGCCGCCGAAGATAATGGGTTTGCGGATCGCGCCACAGCGGCTGGTCGGCAAAACGCAGCAGCTTGCCTTCCTGCATTTCCGCCCGCGCAATGAGCGTGGACATGCTGATGCCAAACGCCCCGGCAATCCGCGCCAGCAACGCCGCCGTCGGACTGCTCTCTCCGCGTTCGATTTTGTGGATCATCGCCCGCGACACACCCGCCCGCCCGGCCAGATCGCTTAACGACCAGCTCCGCGACTCCCGCTCCACACGGATCCGCACGCCGATCCGTTGATTTATGTTGTCTGATATAGTATCCATATTGTAATACTATAGTGAACAATTCTGAGGTTCAACCATGACCATTCGTTTTGCCTGTAAAGAAGATTGTGTGGAGATTGCGGAAATCTACAACCATGCGGTGCTGCATACTGCGGCCATCTGGAACGATAAAACCGTTGATGTTGATAACCGTATCGCGTGGTTCGAAGCGCGGCAGATGGTGGGATATCCGGTGCTGGTCAGCGAAGAAAACGGTGCCATTACCGGGTATGCGTCCTTTGGCGACTGGCGCGCGTTTGAGGGGTTCCGCCATACGGTTGAGCACTCGGTCTACGTTCACCCGGATCATCAGGGCAAAGGTCTGGGACAGGCATTAATGATTGAACTGATTTCCGAAGCAAAACGCATCGGCAAACACGTGATGGTGGCCGGGATCGAAGCGCAAAATCAGGCGTCCATTCATCTGCATCAAAAACTGGGCTTTACCATCACCGCGCAGATGCCGCAGGTGGGGACCAAATTTGGTCGCTGGCTGGATCTGACTTTTATGCAGCTTCAACTGGATGACCGCCGCGAGCCGGACGCCCTGCCATGAATCAGTCGCTGACGCTGGTGTTTCTCGTGGCGGCAGGCATCGGGCTGGTAGTGCAAAACACGCTGATGGTGCGCATCACGCAAAGCGCTTCAACGGTGTTGATCGCTATGCTGCTCAATTCGCTGGTCGGCATCGTGCTGTTCGTTTCTATCCTGCTGATTAAATACGGGCTGGCAGGTTTCGGTGAACTGGCCGCGACGGTGCGCTGGTGGACGCTGATCCCCGGCCTTCTGGGATCGTTTTTTGTTTTTGCCAGCATCAGCGGCTATCAGTACGTGGGAGCGGCGACCACCATTGCGGTGCTGGTCGCCAGCCAGTTAATCGGCGGGCTGGTGATGGATATCGTAAAAAGCCAGGGTGTGCCGCTGCGGGCGCTGATTGGCCCGGTCTGCGGCGCACTGCTGTTGGTAATTGGCGCATGGCTGGTCGCCAGACGATCGTTTTAATTTAAAAAAATGATTACGTGTATTTTGTGACGACTGCGTGGACCAGAAATCATATCAGGACATATAATGCGTACATGTTTAATGTACCTGTAAGGTGTACCTGTGAAAACCCTCGCTCTGACCGAAGCACGCAAAAACCTGTTCGCCCTTTCCGCTGAAGCGGCTGCGGGTGAAACCGTAATTATGACTCGTCGTGATGGCAATGATGTCGCTCTGGTGAGTGCTAAAGAGCTGGCAGAACTTCGCCAGATACGCAACCAACAAAAAATTGACCGTCTGCTGGGCAAGCATCATGCATTAATGGTGGAGCTTGCTGACCGATGAGTTTTTATTCCCTTGCGCCGGAGTTGGTGATCCAGCTCCATGACGCCATTCTGTCAACCACCCATGGTCTGCCGGGCATTAAAGATCCCGAACTGGTGGACGCGGTGTGTGCCAGGGTACTGAATCTCACCCATTACGAAGGGGAAAACGACGTTTATAACCTAGCGGCGATGTATTTAATTGCTATCGCCCGCGGGCACGTCTTTAACGACGCCAATAAACGTACTGCTGCGGCTTCTGCGCTGCTGTTTTTATCTGAAAATGGTATAGAAATAGCAGATTCAATGCCGCTCGCTGATGCCACTGTTCAGGCTGCACAGGGATTGATGTCGGTGGAAGAAGTTGCGCAAGTATTGCGCCAGCTACCCCACGCAAGATGAGCAGCCAGCGCATATTTTAAATCACAGAATAGTGCCGCCTTTGGTGAGTTGCTCGCGGCGCGCTTCCGACTGTTCCTTGTGGTGATGCGTG
The DNA here is from genome assembly GCF_900116015.1 of Enterobacter sp. kpr-6. Lineage (GTDB taxonomy): Bacteria > Pseudomonadota > Gammaproteobacteria > Enterobacterales > Enterobacteriaceae > Enterobacter_D. The sequence goes on along the minus strand of NZ_FOYH01000003.1, from coordinate 105,588 downwards.
CTGTGGGCAATGGCGATGCGCAGACGTTGCTGTTGTGCGTAACGATCTTCACGGCTGAGTGCCTGATCGTCGCTAAGCTCCACCAGCAACTCATTCATATGTGCAATCACATACTCGTTAATCGCTGCGTCAACCTTTGCAATCACCTCATCCAGATGCGACATACCTGCTCCTTAATTAATTTTGGCTTTTGAAAAATCACTGCCCATCAGGCTGACACTATAACCGCTCACATTGCTGCGGGTGGCATAAAATGTTTTGCCGTTAGCCAGCGTCAGCCATGGTGCCTGCTGGTAAAACACTTCCTGCGCCTGTTCGTAAAGTTTGGCGCGATCGGCAGGCACGCTGGTCAGTTTCGCTTTCTGCACCAGATCGTTGTAATCCTTGTTGCACCAGCGCGCGGCGTTGGAGCCGGTTTTGATGCTGTTACAGCCGAGCAGCACGTCGGCAAAGTTATCCGGGTCGCCGTTGTCCGACATCCAGCCAAACAGCGCGGTATCGTGCTCGCCTTTACGCATCCCGGAGAGGTACTCGCCCCACTCGTAAGAGACAATTTTTGCCTTCACGCCGACTTTCGCCCAGTCGCTCTGGATCATCTCAGCGATGCGCTTCGAGTTCGGGTTGTACGGACGCTGCACCGGCATCGACCAGAGTGTCACTTCAGTCCCGCTGGCAAGCCCGGCCTGTTTTAACAGCGCTTTGGCTTTCTCAGGATCGTACTCGTAATCTTTCAGATCTTTATTAAAGCCGAGCATATTCGGCGGCAGCGGCGATTTGGCCACCGTACCGGAGCCCAGGAACACCGCATTCACAATCGCTTTTTTATCGGTGGCGTAGTTCAGCGCCTGACGTACCAGCACGTTATCAAACGGCTTTTTCTCGGTATTAAACGCCAGATAGCCGACGTTCAGCGCATCCACGGAATGCAGGGTCAGATCTTTATTCTTTTTGATCTCCTCAAACTGCACCGGGGCCGGAGCCGGGATCACCTGGCATTCGTTGGTTTGCAGCTTCGCCAGACGCGTCTGCACGTTCGGGGTGATGGAGAAAATAAGGTGTTTGGTCGGCACCTCGCCGTCCCAGTAGTTCGGGTTGGCGATATAGCGGATCAGCGAATCCACTTTGTATTGCTGCAACGCATACGGCCCGGTACCAATCGGCCAGTTATCGACGTTTTCCGGGTTGCCTTTTTTCATCATCGCGTCAGCGTATTCCGCTGAGAGGATCGAGGCGAAATCCATCCCCCAGTCGGCAAGAAACGCAGCGTTCGGCTCATTCAGCACAAACTGGACGTGGTAATCATCAACCTTCTTCACCTCTTTAATCAGCTTATCGAGGCCCACATCATTGAAATACTCGTAGTTCCCCTGCGACACCTTGTGATACGGGTGATTCGCGTCTTTCTGGCGCATCACCGAGAACACCACGTCGTCGGCGTTAAAATCACGCGTCGGCTTGAAGTATTTGTTGCTGTTGAACTTCACCCCCTGACGCAGGGTAAAGGTGTACGTTTTGCCATCCGGGGAGATGGTCCACTCGGTAGCCAGCGATGGCACCGGGGTATTCTTCACTGGATCGAAATTAATCAGGCGGTTATAGAGCACCTGCGAGCTGGCGACGAACGTGGGGCCGGAGCTGGCAATCTGCGGGTTGAAGGACTCAGGCGACGCTTCAGAGCAGTAAATCAGCGTGTCGTTAGATGCCGCAAAGGCGCTTGCCGGTAAGAGTGTGCTCAGCGCCAGCGCGAGCAGGGTTTTCCCTGTAGACATGGTGATACCTTATGCTTTTTTATGTGTAGCTATGATCTCAGCACAGCATCCCGAAACTGGCAAATAACGAATCACTATCAGGTTATGCAAAAGCAGTTGTTTTCGCTGCGAAAGTAAACAGTGGCGCGCTTTTAATTTGCCTTAAGTCTTTTTCTTCCCGTCAAGAACAAAAACCCTGGTCAATACGACGAGAATTCAACGCTTTTGCGCTCTCTTCCACCGTTTGCTTGTAAGGCCATTGCGTAAAGTAGACGCGTGAAGAAGTCTATGGGATGAAAACGTGGCAAAAACTCTCTTGCGCAGCGGCGATCTGGATGATTTTCAGGCAGTTGGCGGCGGCGGTCAGGCCGTATTTGATTCGGCACTGCAAATTCGTGAAGCATTACGTCTGCGCAAACAGCAGGCGATGGTGGATTGTCTGGCAATTCCGCAGGTCAATGATGACGGCGATCGTGTGGACTGGTACTCGCCGGTCGACGGCCCGGCCATCTCCTGGAAAGCCGCCGATGAGGACGCCCGTTTTCGCGCCCTGCGTTACCTTGAAAGCACGCTCGACAGCGCGGCAAGTTTAAGCCGTAAAAGCCTGCAATCGGGAAAAACGGCGCAACAGCTGTTTGGTTCATTGCTGGCAAAAGCGCTGCAATTCCCCGGCAGCAACCATGTGTTTCTGGTGGATGGCAAACCGGTGATCACCTTCTGGGGCTTCGTCAATCTGAACGAAAGCGCCCGCGATGATGTGCTCGCCTGCCTGCGTGAAGAGAAAGTCCCGGAACCGGTAATCGAGATGATTCCAGAGCCGGAACCCGCGCCTGAAGAAGAAGAGGTGCCGCCTGCCATCACGTTCAGCAAAGCTGACGAACCGCTGATTGCCGCCGCGCCCGTGATTAAAACCGAGGATCACGTGGAGGCGGTGTATGAAAAACCGCAGCCTGCTGCCGCCCCGCGCCCGGAAGCGCCTGCGGCCGTCGTGGTCCCCGCTCCGGCCCCTGTCACACCTGCGCCCGCGCGTAAAAAACGCCCGGCTGCGCTCTGGGCACTGCCTGTGGCAGCCGTGGTGATTGCCGCCGTTGCCGGGCCTGTTCTCTGGCAACAACAGCAAACTCGCGCCCCGCAGCCGCAGCCGCAGCCGCAGCCAGCCGTCGCGGTCGCAGCCCCGGTTGCTGTCGCGCAACAGCCAGCGGCCCCTGCGCCGGTGCTCGCCGCGACGCTGCCGCTGCATCAGGCGGAAGTGGTCACCGCGAAAGCCGAAGTGGAAAAGCCTGCCCCGGCGGTCATTACCGCGATCCCGAAAGATGCGCTGGTCATGGATGCCCTCCAGGTAAAAACGGGCAATACACGTTTTCTTAATGGCAACTGGCGCGTGATGCTCGATATTAAAGACAACGCCACCGGCAAGCCGCCGACCCTGCGCTTCCAGATCCAGAATAATAAAGGCACAGCCCGACTGGTTCATGGTGATAACATCACCTGCCGCGCGGATCTCTTCTCCGGTCTGCACCAGACTGGCGAGCTGATGATTAAAAGCCGTGGCAATGCCCGTTGCAGCGATGGCTCCCGCTACCCGATGCCGGAAATCACCTGCACGGCGGGCAGCAATGACGTTGCACAATGTACCGCCCGTTACGACGCCAGGATTGTCGTGCCGGTGACGTTCAGAAAAACAGGTGCCTGATTTATGCTGGTGAATCTTTGCGACTACAAACAGAGCGTGACGCTGATTGCCAACAGCGGCGTGCAGTTTCTTGACTTCGGCCTGACGCCACAGGTGTCGGCTCACAACGGGCGCTTTGTGCGTAAAACCGCCAACGGCCCGCTGCTGCGCCTTGATTACGATCTGGCGAGCGAGCGCTTTACCCTCCCCGCCAGCAACGGCGGTCAGCCAGAAGTGGTCAAGCCGGAATCAACCATCGGGCTGATGCAGTCCCTCGCCGTCCTCGACGGCATCTGGCTGCCAATCCCCTTCCTGCGCTTTAACCCGCCGCGCACCTTTGTTGAAGGGCCGGATAACTGGGCGCGGGTGCAGATCCGTAAACTGAATACGCCAGACAGCGCGGGCAATACGCACCGCGTGACGCTGGCCCTCGACAGCCAGATCAACGACCTGTCACCTGCGGCCCTCTCGCCGATGGAAAACGACATCCTCAACGGCACGCGCTTTTCGCTCGCCTGGCGCGACGATGAAGTGGCGGATTTTCTCGACCAGACGTGGATTGACGGCTGGCTGCGCGAAGTCTTTATGCAGCACGTCCAGAACGAAGGCCGCAGCGAACGTGAAATCGCCCAGGCCCTGCGCGGCTTTGAGTACCAGGCACACTGGCTCAACCTGCTGACGCTGCTCGGCGAACAGCTCACCGTGCCGGAAGTGAAAATCGTCACTCACACCCTGAGCACCCCCGCCATTCCGGTGGATTTAATTCTTGATGTCGGCAACACCCACACCTGTGGGGTGATCATCGAAGATCACGGCGATGCCAACGACGGCCTGCGCCAGACTGCCGAACTTCAGGTGCGCTCGCTCAGCGAACCACAGTTTTTAAACGAGCCGCTGTTTACCAGCCGGCTTGAGTTCTCCGAAGCGCGCTTCGGCAAACAGCATTTTTCGGTGGAAAGCGGGCGCGAAGACGCGTTCGTCTGGCCGTCGATTGTGCGCGTGGGCGACGAAGCCCGCAGCCTGGCGATGCAGCGTCTGGGCACCGAAGGCAACAGCGGCATCTCAAGCCCGCGCCGTTATCTGTGGGATGAAACCCCGGTGCTCCAGGACTGGCGCTTCAGCCAGATGAACAGCAAATCCCAGCGCGAACCGCTGGCGACCGCCTTCCCGCTGATGAATCTGATGAACGACGACGGCCAGCCGCTCTACACCCTGCCGCTCGACGAACGTTTGCCGGTCTTTTCCCCGCAGTACAGCCGCAGCACGCTGATGACCCATATGCTGTGTGAACTGCTGGCGCAGGCGCTTGGGCAGATCAACAGCGTGGCGACGCGTCTGCGTCTCGGCTTCCCGGCTTCTCCGCGCCAGTTGCGCACCATTATCCTGACCCTGCCCTCGGCGATGCCGAAGCAGGAGCGCGAGATTTTCCGCCGCCGGATGTTTGAAGCCATCGCCCTGGTATGGAAAGCGATGGGCTGGCACCCGCAGGATGATGATTTCGCCAGCCGTAAACAGCAGGATAAAAGCGTCGTTCCCGTGCCGCGCATTCAGATGGAGTGGGACGAAGCCAGTTGTGGTCAACTGGTGTGGCTTTATAACGAAGCGATTTCCCATTTTGCCGGGCAGACCGAAAACTTCTTCGCCTCCCTCGCCCGTCCGGATCGCACCCCTGCACCGGGTGAACCGCCCGGACGTGCGCTGCGCGTGGCGTCGATTGACATCGGTGGCGGCACCACCGACATGGCGATCACCCATTATCAACTGGATGACGGCACCGGCAGCAACGTCAAAATCACCCCGCATCTGCTGTTCCGCGAGGGCTTTAAAGTCGCGGGCGACGACATTCTGTTAGATGTGATCCAGCGCTGCGTGCTGCCTGCGCTGCAAACCCAGTTGCAAAAATCGGGCATTACCGACGCCGCCGCACTGATGGCGACACTGTTTGGCGACTCCGGCCGCATCGACACCCAGGCGGTATTGCGTCAGCAAACCACCCTGCAACTCTTTATGCCGGTAGGCCACGCGATCCTCGCGGCGTGGGAATCGAGCGACATTAACGATCCGCTGGCCGGGCTGCACGCCACCTTTGGCGAACTGCTGAAACAGCAGCCGACCCGCAACGTGATGAATTACTTAAAGCAGGCGATCGATCCGGCCCTGCCGCCGGGATCGCCGGAATTTGATATTTTCGCCGTGCCGCTGCAGGTTAATTTCAGCGAGTTGCAGGCCGGGATGCTGTCCGGGCAGTTTACGCTCACCGCCCCGCTGCACGCGGTGTGCGAGGCAATCTCTCACTACTGCTGCGATGTGTTGTTGATCACCGGGCGTCCGGGCTGTCTGCCGGGTGTGCAGGCGCTGATCCGTCATTTACAGCCGGTTCCGGTCAACCGCATGGTGTGGCTGGATAAATACCGGGTGCACGAGTGGTATCCGTTCAGTCAGCAGGGGCGTATCGGCAATCCGAAATCCACCGCCGCCGTGGGCGCGATGCTGTGCAGCCTGGCGCTGGATCTGCGCCTGCCGCGCTTTAATTTCAAAGCCGCGGATATCGGCGCGTACTCCACCGTGCGCTATCTCGGCGTGCTGGATAACACCGTTAATACCCTGCGCGACGAAAATATCTGGTATCAGGATATCGATTTAGACAAGCCGGGCGCGAAGCTCGATGCCCGTCTGCACTTCCCGCTGCGCGGTAACGTTACGCTCGGTTTCCGTCAGTTAGCGAACGCCCGCTGGCCCGCCACGCCGCTCTATACGCTGAGCATTAACTCACCGGAACTGGCGAAAGCCATTGCGGGCGACGGCGTGCTTAACGTCCGCCTGCAATTCACCGGCGGCAGCAAAGCGCATGGCCCGGAAGCCTTTAAACTCAGCGATGCCTGGCTTACCGACGGCACCCCGGTGGACGCCGACGCACTGACGTTTAAACTCAATACGCTGGCCGATCGTCGTCACAGCGGCAGCCACTACTGGATCGACAGCGGGAGTGTGTACCTGAAATGAAAGCCCCAATAAAAACCACTCAGGCCTTAACCGCATGGGTGAACGAAACACGCCAGCACGCCCCGCTGCTGGATGATGACGCCGACGCCCTGCTGGCGCGGCTTTCCGCCATTTCCGCGCAGGAAACCGCGCTGATTCAGGCGACCGATTCCCCCTGCACGGTGGCGCTGTACGGGCACGCGCAGGCGGCCAAAGCGCACCTGATTGCCGCGCTGTGCAGCAGCGGTAATGGCCGGGTGAACGTCAGACCCGGCGAGAAAACGCTCGACTACTTTACCCATATCAATCCTGGTCACGCGCTGACGGGCATGGCGCTGCGTTTTAGCTGCCAGAGTCCGGCGCTGGACGACGCTTTCCCGCTGCGTCTGCACATTCTTTCCGAAGCGGAACTGGTTCAGGTGTTTATCGCCCATGCGCAGACCCTGACCGATCTGCGTCCGGTTGAGAAAAGCGTGATTGAAGATCGCCTGACCCAGTGGCGCGCCCTGCGTCAGCCGCAGCAGGTGCCGGGGATCACCGGAGAAGAAGTGGGCGCAATCGCCCGCTTCTGGCGCGCGACCGTGCCTGCCGCGCGTCAGCAACTGGACGATGGACTCTGGTATCAGTTTATCGCCCTGCTGCCGTCGCTCGATTTGCGTGCCCGCGCCAGCGCCTGGTCGCTGTTATGGGGCGAGCAACAGGAACTGACATCCCAGTGGCTGTCGCTTGCGCACACCCTGCATCAGACCGGCAATGCCCGCACGCTGGCTGCGCCGCTGAGTCTGCTGATTGATAATTTCGCCCTGCCGACCGAAGGCTTTTTAACGCCGATGCCGCCCAACAGCGCCGGGCTTCAGGGCGAAGTGGTGGTGCATCCGTGGGCGCAGGATCAGCTTCAGAATGCGGTCAGCATTCCGCTGGAGACGCTGGCGCTGATCGCCCGTGAACTGGTGCTGCCAACCGAAGACAGCGTGCTGGAAAACGTTGACGTGGTGGATATACCGACGCCCGCCCTCGATGCCACACCGGGGCTGGCCAACAGCAAATGCCGCTGGCTGCTGGAGAATTATCGCCAGCAATTGCAGCCGGATGTGCTGATGATTTGTAACGCCGCGCCCGCCCGCAGCGAAACCGCCCGCACCGCCCGCGCGCTGCTCAACTGGGTGAAAGAAACCCAGTCAGGCCAGGAAACCGCGCTGCCGGGGCTGGTCTGGGCCATCACTCCGCAGGATGCGCGCTTTACCGGGGCGCAAAATATGGATGAAACCGTGCAGCAACTGGTCGGTAAACCGGGCCAGTACTGGGGCACGCTACAGGCGCTGGACGCGGGCAGCCTGCAACGGCTGATCGAGTGGCTGTCGCAGGCCACCGCGCCGTCTGTGCGTACCCTGCGTCTGAAAGCGCTGCGCGATCGCCATCACCAGCAACTGCGCGATCTGATGCAGACCTGGCTTGCACCGCTGAAAGAGACGCCGGAAGCGCAGCGCACGCGCGCCGAAGGGGTGATCCGCGAATTGCAGACTCAGGCGAGCCGCCACGGGGAACTGCTCGACGGCCTGCTGCCGGACATCAAACAATTTGACGCCATCTGGAAAGTACAGCAGCCGCGTGAGGAAAAGGTCAGCGGTCTGTTTAGCGAAGCGATCGATCTCTTTGCTGAGGTGGGCGGCAGCGCCGAATCCCTTCCGGCGGCGCGGGATACCGGTCATCAGGCGCAGGCGATGTGGGTCAACCATCTGCGTCAGTGGAGTCGTAATGACGCCAACGCCGAGCGTTTAGGCTTAAGCAGCGCCGCGCTGCGCCAGGTGGCGGATATTCTGATTGTGACGGGCTATCGCCTGAATCTGGCGGAGCAGTTGCAGCAGGTGATGCAGCGCGATACTGCCTGTGCCGCACAGCTTCACGCGGCGGTGGGGAATTTTATTGCCTGGCTTGGGTATGCGACGCTGCCGGAAGATCAACGTCCGGCCAGCCGCATTCAGAAAGGGCGGGCGATTTTCAGCGCCAGCGCCCCTGCCGCTTCCGATGCCCGCCTGACGCGCCTCGGCGAACAGCCTGTGCACGCCGCCACGCGCTACGTGTACGACTGGCTGGTGGCGCTCTATACGCGCAGCAATGAAAACATCGGCTATCAGCACCCGCTCGACGTGCCGGTGGCGATGCGTAAAAAGCTGTTGAAGCTGGTGCCGTAAGGTGACTTCACCCTCACCCCGGCCCTCTCCCTGAGGGAGAGGGAGGTTTTAGTCCCCTCTCCCTCAGGGAGAGGGTGGTTTTAGTCCCCTCTCCCTGAGGGAGAGGGTTAGGGTGAGGGGAAAATCACCGCTCCCACAACCGATTAAACGCCGTATCATTCAACACCCGATTCCCCTGCGCGTTCGCCTTATACGGACGTGAGGTGGTGGCTGCCGCGCCCCATGGCGAGAGGCTGTCATACCCGGCATCAATCGTACTGTGCGCAATCAACGCCTGCCCGTTCGCCGTGTTGCCTGGGATGTACCCGGTTTTCCCTGCCCCTTGATCCCACGCCCGGCCCAGTTTCGCCTTAAAGGTGCCGTGATAACCGCTGTCGGTGGTAAAGCGGCTGTTCAGCACCAGAAAACCATACGGGTTATCCGGCAGCGTATTAGGCGCGAGCACGTAGGCTTCATGCGATCCGCGCGTGGAGACGGTGTGGAACTGTACGGTGTCAAACACCACGTTGGCGCGGCCAAAAACATAATCCACATCGCCTTCGATATAGCTGTCTTTGACCAGCACACGGCTGATGCGATCGGTTACCGCCTGATTTTCGCGGTTGCTGGTATTGAGATACGCCGTATCCTGACGCCCAATCAGCCGCACGTTTTCCAGTTGCACGCGATCGCCGTCGGTGCGCAGCGCCACGCCCTGATGCGTGCCGCCATCGACGGTATCAAGCAGCGCATTTACCACGCTCAGATTCGCAAGCTGGAAATCATTGCTCTGCGACCAGACCACCGCCGCGCAGTTAGTGCCAATTAGCTGTGTGGTTTTACTGGCGCACTGAGAATAGAGATACCAGGCGGGATCGCCGTCGCGGTACTGGTGCGCCGGATTCACCGCCTGGCGATAACGCGCGGGGGAGAACTGCGAATCAAGCGCCATTTCCAGGCGCACATCGTCAGGTTTGCTGCCTGCACCCACAATCGTAATGGGCGGCGCATCGGCGGGAATGTACACCGTGCCGGTGTAAACGCCGGGTTCAATGCGGATATATATGCGCGAGCGATCGTGTGCCTGACGAAGCGCAGCGTTAACCGCCTGCTGTACCGTGGTCCACGCGCTATTGGGCCCTACACGCCAGGGCGTACCGGCATTCAGTTTGATCGATTCAGGTTGCCACGGCCCGTCCGGAGCGGCGATTAACCCGCCCCTGGCGAAATAATTTTCTTGGGTATAGGGTGCGGCTTCCTGCGCCGTTAGCACCGGTCGCGTCGCGGTACCCGGCGCACCATTGCCCGTCGCACAGCCCTGTAACACCATTGGCATACAGAGCACTGCCGCCAGGCCCAACCCGTTCTTACCTGTCATATCCCCTCCAGATTTTTAAAACCAGAGGGCTGATAATAGTGGAACGTCGTTTTGATTAAAGACTAAGCGATCACGCTTTTGACACAGGCCGTTGAATCCCTTAGAAAAGGGAAATCAGCAGCGCGACGGGGAAGCTCATCGGCCAGGTCGAACCGACCAGAAAAGCGCTGAGAAAACGGATGCGTTTGCGATCTTTCGATAAAAACCAGGTGATCAGCGCGCTGATAGCGGCCATCACAGCGTAGAAAGCCAACATTTTTTGATAAAGCGTCATGCCTGCGAGTCACTCATTAAGGATAAAACGCGCGCAATATGCATGGTTTATTGATATTAATCAAGTTTTGCGGTTAAAACAGGAGCGTTTTCCATGACAGACAGCCTTAACCGGCTCTATGACGACACCAACCTCCGCACCCGTTCAGCATGGGCTGCGCATCCTGATACCGGGGCACGGCGCACGACTGAGCGGTATGCCAAAGACAAGTTCGCTCTGGCAACCGGGATCACCCCGACGGTAACGCCCGCCATCGCCGCGCTGTTGCAGGATCTGTATGCGCTAACCGGTGACGATCCGCTGGCGGATGTGATGCCGCTGACCTCGCTACATTTTACCTTTCTGGCTATCTCAGGCCCGATTTACCCGGACAGGGTGCCGCCCGTCGACATTGCCAGCCTGACCGATGCGTTTGCGGCGATTACGCCGCTTGAGGTAACGATTGGTGATTTGCGCCTCGTCGCGCTTCCCGATCAGCTTTTACTGGCGGGAACGCCGGATGCCGCGAGTCTCGCCAGCCGGGAAGCCTTCGTCACCGCCCTGCTCGCCAGCCCCTGGGCCGATGCGCTGGCGAAGCGCTACGCAGGCACCCCGCTGCCGCCTCCGTTCTGGCACAGCACGCTGTTGCGTTATGACACTGAACGCATGCCGCCATCTCTGCGGGAGTTTTTTGCATCGCGGGAACACGCCCGCTTTGGCGAGGTGAATGCGCCACTGAAACTGGCGATGGTCAATTACAACTGGAGTGATGCAACGGCGGTGGCTTAAAAAAGCGAGACCAGCAGCGCCATGGGGAAACTCATCGGCCAGGTCAGCCCGACCAGAATGGCCGCTACCAGCCGTACCCAGAGTTTGTCTTTGGTGAGAAACCAGGTGATGACGCCGCAAATGACCGCCATCACCATGTAGAAAATCAGTAACTTCAGATACAGAGTCATTATGGAATGCGCTCCCTGCGCGGTAAATCGGGTATGTTTTCACCCTCACCCTGGCCCTCTCCCTGAGGGAGAGGGGACGGATCGAGCGCGGGCTTGCCCTTCTCCCTCTGGGAGAGGGAACAGATCGAGCGCGGACCCGCCTTTCCCCCTCTCCCCAGGGGAGAGGGAACAGAGCGAGCACGAACCCGCCTTTCCCCCTCTCCCCAGGGGAGAGGGCCGGGGTGAGGGGAAACATTATCCCCGCATTCCCCTTTCACCGGGGCGATACCCGTCACACCCTCAGTGCTTGATCATGACATGGCGCACCACGGTGTAATCCTCCAGCCCGAACACCGACATGTCCTTCCCGTAGCCTGAGAGTTTTTGCCCGCCGTGCGGCATTTCGCTGACCAGCATAAAGTGGGTGTTAACCCAGGTGCAGCCGTACTGCAAACGCGCGCTCATGCGGTGCGCGCGGCCCACGTCTTTGGTCCATACCGACGACGCCAGGCCATATTGCGAATCGTTGGCCCAGGCCAGCACCTGATCCTCGTCGTCAAACAGCGTCACGCTGACCACCGGGCCGAACACTTCGCGCTGCACTATCGCGTCTTCCTGCTTCGCGCCCGCCAGCAGCGTCGGCTGGTAATAGTACCCTGCGCCGTCGTGCTTATTTCCTCCGGTGATCACCTTGATATGCGGCAGCGCTTTGGCGTTCTCCACCGCGCTGGCGACACGCTCCAGATGTGCGGCGGAACTGAGCGGCCCCAGTTCGGTAGATTCATCGTCCGGTGAGCCGATCTTCAGGCTGGCTACCGCCGCGCCGAGTTTTTCCACCAGCGCATCGTAAACACCTTTTTGCGCGTAAATACGGCAGGCAGCGGTACAGTCCTGCCCGGCGTTGTAGTAGCCGAAGGTGCGCACGCCCTCCACCACCGCGTCGAGATCCGCATCGTCAAACACAATCACCGGCGCTTTGCCGCCGAGTTCCATATGGGTGCGTTTCACCGACGACGCGGTATGGGCGATGATGTGCTCGCCGGTGGCAATCGATCCGGTTAGCGACACCATGCGCACTTTTTCATGCCCGGTCAGCGGATCGCCCACGGTTTTACCGCGCCCGAACAGCACATTGAGTACCCCCGCCGGGAAAATGTCTTTAGCCAGTTCCGCCAGTTTGAACGCGGTGAGCGGCGTGATTTCAGAGGGTTTAATCACCACACAGTTGCCCGCCGCCAGCGCAGGCGCGAGCTTCCAGGCCGCCATCATCAGCGGGTAGTTCCAGGGGGCGATAGAGGCCACTACGCCCACCGGATCGCGGCGGATCATCGAGGTGTGCCCTTCGAGATATTCTCCGGCGGCAAGGCCGTTGAGCGTGCGCGCTGCCCCCGCAAAGAAGCGGAACACGTCGACCACCGCCGGGATCTCATCGTTTAACGCACAGTGCAGCGGTTTGCCGCAGTTGAGTGATTCCAGCCTGGCGAATTCTTCCGCGTTGTCTTCAATCGCCTGCGCGAGTTTCAGCAGCGCTTCGGCGCGGGCTTTCGGCGTGGTCTGGCCCCATTCAGCAAAGGCGCTGTCAGCCGCGCACACGGCGGCATCCACCTGCGCGGCAGAGGCTTCCGCAATCTCAAGCAACACCTCGCCGGTCGCCGGATTATAAACCGTCTGCATCTCGCCTTCGCCGTTTACCAGTTCACCATTAATTAACAGTTGATGTTGCATAGCGTTGTCCTTTAAAGGTCAGTTATTTCCCGGTTTCGCCCTCGCGGGTGAGCCACCAGGCCCCCAGAATCGGCAGCATTGTCACCAGCATGACCAGCAGCGCCACCACGTTGGTCACCGGCACGTCGCGCGGGCGACCTAACTGGTTAAGCAACCACAGCGGCAGCGTACGTTCATGCCCGGCGGTAAAGGTAGTGACGATGATTTCGTCAAACGACAGCGCAAACGCCAGCATCCCGCCCGCCAGCAGCGCCGAGCTTAAATTCGGCAGCACCACATAGCGGAAGGTCTGCCAGCCGTTCGCACCCAAATCCATTGAGGCTTCCACCAGACTCCATGACGTGCGCCGGAAGCGGGCGATCACGTTGTTAAACACCACCACCACGCAAAAGGTCGCGTGACCGATCACGATGGTTAAAAATCCCGGTTCCAGATTCACCGTTTTAAATGCCGTCAGTAATGCCAGCCCGGTGATAATCCCCGGCAGCGCAATCGGCAGTAACAGCAGCAGCGAAATGGCGTTTTTGCCAAAAAAATCGCTGCGCCATAATGCCGCTGCAGCAAGCGTGCCAAGTATCAGGGCAATAACCGTGGCCAGCGCCGCAATTTTAAGTGACAACGTCACGGCGTCGAGGATATCCCCGCGCGAGGCCGCTACGCTGAACCAGTGCAGCGTCAGGCCTTTCGGTGGAAAGCTGAATGCCGCGTCCTCGGTATTAAAAGCATAGATGGCAATAATCGCGAGGGGGAAATGCAGAAAGATCACCCCGCCCCAGGCGGCGATTTTCAGGAACCAGGGTGCGCGTTCAGAGTGCATCGAATGCTCCCAGACGTTTCACGAACGCCAGATAAAGTGCAATCAAAACAATGGGCACCAGCGTGAACGCCGCCGCCATCGGCATGTTGCCAATCGCCCCCTGCTGGGAATAAACCATATTGCCGATGTAATACCCCGGCGGGCCTATCAGTTGCGGCACGATAAAGTCGCCGAGCGTCAGTGAAAAAGTGAAAATCGATCCGGCGGCAATGCCCGGAATGGCCAGCGGCAGCACCACGTAGCGGAAGGTCTGGCGCGGTTTTGCGCCTAAATCCGCCGAGGCCTGTAACAGCGACGCCGGTAAACGCTCCAGCGCCGCCTGCACCGGCAGGATCATGAACGGAAGCCAGATATAAACGAACACCAGAAAACGCCCGACGCCAGAAGTAGAGAGCGTACTGCCGCCCACCGCAGGAAGCGTAAGAAACGCCGCCAGCAGCGGCTGCAATCCCATGTGATTCAGGAACCACTGCGCCACGCCGTCTTTTGCCAGCAGCAGCGTCCAGGCGTAGGCTTTGACGATATAGCTCGCCCACATCGGCAGCATCACCGCGATGTAGAAAAAGGCTTTCATCTTGCCGCTGGTGTAGCGCGCCATAAACCACGCCATCGGAAACGCCAGAATCGCGCTGGCGATGGTCACCGCAATCGCCATGGTCAGGGTGCGCAAAATGATGTCGTAGTTGGCCGGGTTAAACAGCGCCTTAAGATTTGCCAGCGTCAGATCTGGCGTCACTGACATGGTGAAATCGTCGAAGGTGTAAAACCCCTGCCATAACAGCGTCAGCAGCGATCCGAAATAAACCACGCCAAACCACATCAGCGGCGGCACCAGCAGTAAAAACAGGCCCAGTTTTGGCCTGCGCCAGAACAGTCCCGACAGGCGCGAAAGCCTGCCTGCTGGCGGGAGGTGGGAGAGGCTCATCGTCATCTCACCCCTCGCTCGTCAACGGCACCATCGCGGCGCGTGACCAGGCGGCCTGCACCGTCTGACCGGGTTGCAGCAGCGGCGGCAGATGCGCGTCGGACAAATTGGCCTGACTGACCAGCAGCTTTTCGCCACCGGGCAGCTTCAGCTCAAACCGCGTAGCCGCGCCCTGATACTGCACCGCCTGCACCACGCCCTGCACCTGCACTTCACCCGCCTCGTTCAGCCGGATATGTTCCGGGCGCAGGGAGTAGATGCCCTGCATTCCGCACAGCGTGCCGGAAAGTTCAGCGCTAAAAACGTTGGAGGTGCCGACGAAGCCCGCGACAAACGGCGTGCGCGGGCGCAGATAGAGTTCGCGCGGGGTGTCGATCTGCTCAATTTTCCCGTTGTTGAACACCGCCACCCTGTCGGACATCGACAACGCTTCGCCCTGATCGTGGGTGACGAAAATAAAGGTGATGCCCAGATCCTGTTGCAGTTTTTTCAGCTCGAACTGCATCTGCTCGCGCAGCTTGAGATCCAGTGCGCCGAGTGGTTCGTCGAGCAACAGGACGCGCGGCTCGTTAACCAGCGCGCGGGCGATCGCCACCCGCTGACGCTGGCCGCCGGAAAGCTGCGACGGCTTACGCGTGTGCACAAATCCGAGCGCCACCTTTTCCAGCGCCTCGCGGGCGCGGGCATGACGCTGTTTTTTATCGACGCCTTTCACCATCAGCCCGTAGGCGACGTTATCCAGAATCGACATGTGCGGGAACAGCGCGTAATCCTGAAAAACGGTATTAACGTCGCGCTCCCACGGCGGCAGCCCGCTGGCTTCTTTATCGAAGATGCGGATCGTCCCGCCGGAAAGCTGTTCAAACCCGGCAATCAGCCGCAGGCAGGTGGTTTTGCCGGAGCCGGACGGCCCCAGCATCGAGAAAAATTCCCCGTCATTCACCGCCAGACTGACGCCATCCACGGCACGCACATCGCCATACCAGCGCGACACGTCCTGAAACTCTACGGCAAAGGTCATAGATTAGCGGCCACCCATAATCGCGATGTAATCCTGCGTCCACCGGCTGTACGGCACGAACTTCCCGCCCTCGGCTACCGGAGTTTTCCAGAAGGCGATCTTGTCAAAGAAGCCGTAACCGTTGGTGTCGCAGCCTTTTTCACCCAGTAAGGTGCTGGCTTTACAGCCTTCCGGCACCACAGGCAGCGATCCGAACCAGGCCGCCACGTCGCCCTGCACTTTTGGCGTCAGCGACCAGTTCATCCATTTGTAGGCGCAGTTCGGGTGTTTAGCGTCGGCGTGCAGCATGGTGGTGTCAGCCCAGCCGGTGACGCCCTCTTTCGGGAAGACGGTGGCAACCGGCTGATTTTCGCCCTTTAGCGCATTCGCCTGATACGGCCAGGCGCTGGAGGCCACTACGCCCTCGTTTTTGAAATCGCTCATCTGCACGGTGGTGTCGTGCCAGTAGCGGTGGATCAGCCCGTGCTGATCGCGCAGTACTTTCAGCACCGCCTGGTACTGTTCTTCCGTGAGCTGGTAGGGATCGTTAATGCCGAGATTCGGCTGGGTGGCTTTGACATACAGCGCGGCGTCAGCGATATAAATCGGCCCGTCGTAAGCCTGCACGCGGCCCTGATTGCTTTTGCCGTCCGGCAGATCCTGTTTTTCGAAGATTACTTTCCAGCTATCGGGCGCGGTGGGGAAGGTTTTGGTGTTGTACATCAACAGGTTCGGCCCCCACTGGTACGGTGTGCCGTAGACTTTACCGCCCACATTAAACCAGTCGCCCTTTTCCATGCGCGGATCGACGCTTTTCCAGTTTTCAATCAGCGCGGTGTTAATCGGCTGGACGCGCTTGCCCATGATCAGGCGCAGCGAGGCGTCACCGGAGGCGGTAACCAGATCGTAACCGCCTTTCGCCATCAGGCTGACCATTTCATCGGAGGTGGCGGCGGTTTTCACATTCACCGCGCAGCCGGTCTCTTTTTCGAACTGCGTTACCCAGTCGTATTGTTTGTCGGTCTGACCGCGCTCGATATACCCCGGCCAGGCGATAATATCCAGCCGCCCTTCGCCTTTGCCAATGGACGTTAGCGGTTCAGCGGCGTGTGCAGCCACCAGAGTCATGCCGAGCGAACACAGGCAGCCTCGGGCAAATTTATTGCTCATACGGTTTACTCCTGTCGCAAAGAAATGAGCGGCTGCCGTGCCGTAAAAATATCTCCTTTAATAAAGGTAGATTGCGCTTCAAAGCGGCAGAAAAATTTTGCTCAGGTTGTGACAGACTGCGCATTACCCTCTTTCGGAGTATAGACAAGGGGTTACGAACGTAGAGTTAGTTTGTGTTGCTATTCATATTTCATATGAATAGTGGAAATAAAGCCAGGGTAAACAATAACGAGAATAGGCCACATATTGATTTCTCATCATTTCTCTTATCGTTGAAATATTGATAGTGGTTATTTTTATTTTAAAACAGAGAAATCTCATTAATTGATTAATAATTTACATAGCACAAAATGGATAGCACCTCCCGGTAAAAGCCCCTATTAATTCACGTTTTTATATTCACAACTTCACACCATAGCAATTTTTTACACTGCTTAAACAACCTTCGCGGGAACATTCTCAAGGATTGTAATAATGTTAACATGCAGCTTTCATTTAAATGGCGGGCAAATGTCAACCCTAAACTGTCCGGGAGTGGGCTTTTTTCCCGCTTATTCAGGAAAGGCTGGGATGCATAGAAATAATCCAGATTCGATTAGCCAAAGTAAAAAGGGGCCGTTACCACCTGGAAGATATTACATTGTCAGCCGACCCCGTGGCGGACTGGGTTCTCGCTGGCATGATATGATTAAAGAGCTTGAAAGCGGCTCAAATCGTGACTTTTGGTTTGCCCTCTATCGCGATGATGGGCAATTAGATGACTTTACCTTTATTAAAGATGTCAGGCGCGGGGCCTTTCGCCTTCATCCCGCCGGGACGTCAGGAATTAGTGAAGGCTGTATTACGCTTTACAGTCACGCGCATTACAGAACCTTACTCCACGCACTATTGAACACGGCCCCGGTATCAATTAGGCCAGGACTAAAAGCATTCGGAATCATACAGGTAAATTGATGAAAGCAAAAACAGCTGTAGTAATATGGTTGAGCGAGCTGGCTCTACTGGTTGTGGTTTATTCTTTTTATTGTGCAATTGCACCTGATATTTGGCTTTACGATATATATACCGAACATTATGGTTTTGTCACTGAAGTTGAGTGGTATGATTGCTACATAATGGCTCTTATGATCCTGTCTGTCACAACGACCACCCTTTTGATCGCCGGGATTGCGTTTTATTTTCACCGAAATAATACAAGATCTTTGCCGGTCAATAAGTGACGCTTATTACACCATTAAAAAAGAGAACGGGATATTCAAAGAATAAGAATATCCCGTTTAATTAATTCAGTTCGTTGTAAATCAACTCACCCAGCAATTTCACCGCCTGTTCTTCGCGATGGCCCCAGCCCCACGAGGTGTTGAAACGGAAAAACGGTACCCAGGCGTCAGAGGTGGAAAACATCTTCCCTGGTGCGATGCTGATGTGGTGCGCCAGCGCCTGTTCACACAGCGCCCCGGCGTCGAGCGGTGCGGGCAGTTCAATCCATAAAAAATAGCCGCTGTCGCTGTGATGGATCTTCACTTCCGGCGGCAGATGGCGCAGTAGCGCCTGCCATGCCAGTTGTTTACGCTCGGCCAGCGCGCGGCGCAGACGCCTGAGATGGGCGTCGTAACGCTGGGTGGAGAGGTAATCCACCAGCGCAAGCTGCATCGGGGAACTGGTCGAGAGCGTGCTCATCAGTTGCAGTTGCTGAATGCGGCGGGCGTGTTTTCCGGCGGCGACCCAGCCGATGCGGAACCCGGCGACCAGGCATTTTGAGAATGACGAGCAGTGCAGCGTCATATCCTGGGTGTCCCAGGCTTTGGCGGGCAGCGGTTTTTCCCGCCCGTAATAGAGTTCGCTGTAGACGTCATCCTCAATCAGCGTGACGTTGTGCGCCGCCAGTAACGCCACCAGCCGCTCCTTTTTCGCCGCACTCAGGGTAAAGCCGAGCGGATTCTGGCTGTTGGTCATCAGCCAGCAGGCTTTGACCGGATACTCATTCAGCGCCTGGGCCAGCGCGTCCAGATCGATGCCTTCGGTGACGTCGGTTGCCACCGACAGCGCTTTTAATTTAAGCCTCTCCAGCGCCTGTAATGCGCCATAGAAACAGGGATTCTCAACAATTACCCAGTCGCCCGGCTCGGTCACCGCCTGTAAACTGAGGTTTAACGCCTCCAGCGCCCCGGCGGTGATCACGATCTCATCCGGCGAAATGGTCATCCCCTGCTGGGCATAGCGCCGGGCGATGGCGTGACGCAGCGCGGCATTGCCCGGCGGCAGATTTTCAATCACGCTCATCGCGGTGGCGGTTTTGCTGATGTTGGCTAACGAGCGGTTAAGCTGCTGCTGGGGAAAGAGATGCGGATCGGGGAATGCCGAACCAAACGGCAGCACGCGGGCGTCACAACTGGCCTGCAAAATCTCAAAAATGGTGGTGTTGATGTCGACCGCTTCATCGCGCATCACCTGCGCGGGCGGTGCGGGCTGACGCTCAACCGGGCGCGGCGCGACAAAATAGCCGGATTGGGGACGGGCAATGATCCGCCCCTGGCTTTCCAGTAACTGATAGGCGTGGCCGACGGTCATAAAGCTCATCCCGCTGTGCCGCACCTGCTCGCGCAACGACGGCAGCCGGTCCCCTGCCTGCCACACGCCCCGGTCAATCTGCTCCATGATTTGCTGCGCCAGCCGCTGGTATTTTTTCATCGTCATTTTTCGTTTGTCGGGCGGGATTAGGAAAACAAAAGCCCGCATAAGCGGGCGCGGTTAATCTTAAGCATCGGGCTTTAGTGCTCAGCCAGTTCACGGTAAAACGCAGGATTTGCCTGGATGGCGGCGAGGACTTTTGCCGCAAGGCCGGTGGGATTACGTCTTTTAGACTCCCAGCTTTTGATCGTATCAACGCTGGTTCCCAGCGCTTTTGCCATTTCGCTTTGTGAGACATTGAGATGTTTTCGGATAGCCTTAACATCAGCAATTTTAAAGCGTGTGACGCGGGGTGATACTTTAGTCCCATTTTTGATATCAACTGCCTCTTCAAGCGAGGTTTTTAACTCATCAAAAAAATTCATGTCATACCTCATCTTTCAGTAACCGGGTCAGTTTTTTAAGCTCTGCCTTTTCTGCATCGCTCAGGCTGTCTTTGACGTTTTTGGGATAAGCCATAATCAGCCAGATGATCTCTTTTGTCGCCAGAAAATAAATTACTCTGGCCCCGCCGCTTTTTCCCTGTGTGCCTGTTGCCATCCGGATTTTTCTCAGACCGCCTGTATTCTGGATTAGATCGCCTTTATCGGGGGTTTCAATCAGCTCCCGTTGTAGTTCCTTTAGATCATCATCCGTGGCTATCTGCTTTATCTGGCGCGTGAACATGGGCGTTTCAATAAATTCTGTCGCATGATTCAAAACTGACCTCCTTGTCTGGTGACAGAGTACACCTCAACGAGTACTAAGTACACTTTATATAATATCCGTGCCCGTTTCTCGCACTTACATTTCCTTAACCTAAACTTACCCTAGCCTCACATTGGCCGCTTACTATATCAGTTAAATGCAATCTGCCATAAATCTTAAACTGTTATCATAAAATATCGGGGATCTGCGTCTGCACGTTTGTTGCCCGGCTCATTACCATTAACACTAACAGCGGTATATCAGAGGGTGTGTATGTTTGGTCTTGATGCGTTTCACCTGGCGAGGATCCAGTTCGCCTTCACGGTTTCTTTTCATATTATTTTCCCGGCGATCACCATCGGCCTTGCCAGCTATCTGGCGGTGCTGGAGGGATTGTGGGTCAAAACCCGCAATCCGGTGTGGCGCTCGCTGTACCATTTCTGGTCGAAAATTTTCGCCGTGAATTTTGGGATGGGGGTGGTTTCAGGCCTGGTAATGGCCTATCAGTTTGGGACCAACTGGAGCGGATTTTCCCAGTTTGCGGGCAGTATTACCGGCCCGCTGCTGACCTATGAAGTGCTGACGGCGTTTTTCCTCGAAGCCGGATTCCTCGGTGTGATGCTGTTTGGCTGGAACAAAGTCGGTCCCGGCCTGCACTTTTTTGCCACCTGTATGGTGGCGCTCGGCACGCTGATGTCCACCTTCTGGATCCTTGCCTCTAATAGCTGGATGCACACCCCGCAGGGCTTTGAGATCCACAACGGCCAGGTGATCCCGGTGGACTGGTTCGCCGTTATTTTTAACCCGTCCTTCCCCTACCGCCTGCTGCACATGACCATTGCGGCGTTTCTCAGTAGCGCGCTGTTTGTCGGCGCATCGGCGGCCTGGCATCTGCTGCGCGGCAATAATTCGCCCGCCATTCGCACCATGTTCTCAATGGCGTTGTGGATGACGCTAATCGTCGCGCCGATTCAGGCGATGATCGGCGATATGCACGGCCTGAATACCCTTGAGCATCAGCC
This sequence comes from Enterobacter sp. kpr-6, assembly GCF_900116015.1. Lineage (GTDB taxonomy): Bacteria > Pseudomonadota > Gammaproteobacteria > Enterobacterales > Enterobacteriaceae > Enterobacter_D. The sequence continues at coordinate 84,409 of NZ_FOYH01000003.1, read as the reverse complement.
GGCGAAAATCGCCGCCATCGAAGGCCACTGGGAAAATAAACCGGGTGAAGCCACGCCGCTGCTGCTGTTCGGCATTCCCGATATGGAAGAAGAACGTACCCGTTACGGGCTGGAAATCCCGGCGCTCGGCAGCCTGATCCTGACCCACAGTTTCGATAAGCAGGTACCCGCGCTCAAAGAGTTCCCGAAAGAAAATCGGCCCAATTCCACCATTGTGTTCTGGTCGTTCCGCATCATGGTGGCGATGGGATTACTGATGATGCTGCTTGGCGTGGTGGCGCTGTGGCTGCGCTATAAACAGCGGCTGTACCAGTCGCGGCCCTTCCTGCATTTTGCGCTGTGGATGGGTCCGGCGGGGTTAATTGCGATCCTTGCGGGATGGGTGACAACGGAGGTCGGGCGGCAACCGTGGGTGGTTTACGGGCTGCAACGCACCATCGATGCCGTCTCCGGCCACGGTGATTTGCAGATGAGCATTAGCCTGCTGACCTTCTTTGTGGTCTACACCTCGGTGTTTGGCGTCGGCTACAGCTACATGGTGCGGCTGATTAAAGCCGGTCCACAGCCGCTGGATGAAATCCCTACGGATGGCCGCCCCGCTCGTCCTCTCTCCGCCACCCACGAGGAGTTCAAATAATGGGTATCGATTTGTCGGTAATCTGGTTTGTGATCATCGTCTTCGCCACGCTGATGTACATCGTGATGGACGGGTTTGATCTTGGCATCGGCATTTTGTTCCCGCTGGTGCGCGATGAAGACGACCGCGACGTGATGGTTAACAGCGTCGCCCCGGTATGGGACGGCAACGAAACCTGGCTGGTGCTCGGCGGTGCGGGGCTGTTTGGCGCGTTTCCGCTGGCCTACGCGGTGATCATCGATGCGCTGACCATTCCGTTAACGCTGATGCTGATCGGGCTGATTTTTCGCGGCGTGGCCTTTGAATTCCGCTTTAAAGCCACGCCCGCGCACCGTCCGTTCTGGGACAAGGCGTTTCTCGGCGGCTCGATCCTCGCCACGTTCACGCAGGGCGTGGTCGTGGGCGCGGTGATTAACGGCTTCCCGGTGGCGGATCGCACTTTCAACGGCGGGCCGCTGGACTGGCTGACCCCGTTTAACCTGTTCTGCGGCGTGGGTCTGGTGGTGGCGTATGCCCTGCTCGGCGCAAGCTGGCTGGTGATGAAAAGCGCGGGCGAATTACAGCAAAAAATGCGCCGGGCGGCGAAGCAGTTGCTGGTCACGCTGTTTGTGGTGACGGTGGCGATCAGCCTCTGGACACCACTGGCGCACCCGGCGATTGCCGAGCGCTGGTTCAGTCTGCCGAACATCTTCTTCCTGCTGCCAGTGCCGGTGCTGGTGGTGGTGCTGAGCGTCTGGCAGTGGCGCAGCCTGAATAATATGGATCACCACTCGTGGCCGTTTGTGCAGACGTTAGGGCTGATTTTCCTGGGCTTTAGCGGGCTTGGGATCAGCATCTGGCCGCATATTATTCCGCCGTCAGTCACGCTGTGGCAGGCAGCGGCCCCGCCGCAAAGCCAGGGCTTTATGCTGGTCGGCGCGCTGCTGATCATCCCGGTGATTTTGATGTACACCTTCTGGAGCTACTACGTGTTCCGTGGAAAAGTTAAGCCAGGCGAGGGGTATCACTGATGCGACAACCTTTGTGGAAGCGACTGTTATGGATGGTGGTGATCTGGGGCGGCAGCGTGCTGGCGCTGGGGGTAGTGAGTATGGGGTTCCGGCTGCTGATGAATGCAGCGGGGTTTAAGTCGCACTGAGTTTTACCCTCACCCTAACCCTCTCCCTGAGGGAGAGGGGACTAAAACCTCCCTCTCCCTCAGGGAGAGGGCCGGGGTGAGGGTTAAAACACTTATGCCCCTTTACGCTTCGGCAGCGTCTTCAGCAAATCCTCCGGACTCACCGACGCCACCACACTCCCCGCGTGCGGCATCTTCAGAATGTGGTTTTTGATTTTCCCCACCACGTGCATTTCACACGGGCGGCAGTCGAATTTCAGGGTCAGCACTTCATCCCCGTGCACCAGTTGCATCGGCGTCGCCTTCCAGCTTTTAATCGAGCCTTTCGCCTGTTTCGGGCACAAATTAAACGCAAAACGCAGGCAGTGTTTGGTGATCATCACCGGCACATCGCCCTTCTCTTCGTGCGCTTCATAAGCCGCGTCAATGAGCTGCACGCCATACTGATGGTAAAACTCGCGCGCTTTGGCATTGTAAACGTTCGCCAGGAACGACAGATGCGTTTCCGGGTAGACCGGCGCGGGCACTGACACCGCTTTACGGCTACCGCGCTCATACTGGTCAAGGCGCGCGGCATCGAGTAACTCCACCGTATCGCGGCGGAACTGATTAAGCAGGCTGTTCGGCACAAACAGCGCGCCCGGCAAATTCACCTGAATGTCGCGGGCGTAGTACAGCGACTGACCGAGCTTCGCAAGGCCGTCGTGTAACTGGTTCAGGGCTTTTTCCGCGTTGTTGGCTTCATCAAACTGACCGTCGAGCGTATGGGTGACGCTGATGCCGTCTTCACAGGTCAGGGTCAGGATCAACTGTTCCTGCCAGCCGCCGAGTTCAATATCCACCCCGATGCGGCGCTCGCTGGAGGTTTTGGTCAGCGCCTGCTGCCAGTTGTGATCGAGGTTGCGGTTCAGCGCCTGGTGTGGCTTCACTTTGTACAGATCGGCAGGCATTTCATTCGGGAAGACGCGGTAACGGTTTTCGGCGGTTTTCTCCACCGTATTGGCACGGAAACCGACGATTTCGCGTTTGATCATCACGTTCAGCCCGTCACCGTTCGCCAGCGGCTCGGTCACTTCCACATCCAGATGATCTTTACCGACGCGCAGCACTTCGCCCACCGGCAGACCGATAAATTTCGGCGAATCAAACGCGCCAATATCGGTTTTACGCGCATTCACGAAGTAATCCGTGCTGCCGCGATGGAAGGTTTTGTCGGTAGACGGAATAAAGAAATGCTCGGTGCGCCCGGCGGAGGAACGCGCCAGGTCGCCGCGATCTTCGATAATGGCATCGAGCATCTGGCGGTAATGAGCGGTGATGTTCTTCACATAGCTCATGTCTTTATAGCGCCCTTCGATTTTGAAGGAGCGCACGCCCGCGTCAATCAGCGCCGCCAGGTTTGCGGTCTGGTCGTTGTCTTTCATCGACAGGAGGTGTTTTTCATACGACACCACCCGGCCCTGATCGTCTTTTAAAGTGTACGGCAGGCGGCAAGCCTGCGAGCAGTCGCCCCGGTTGGCGCTGCGCCCGGTCTGGGCGTGGGAAATGTAGCACTGGCCGGAATACGCCACGCACAGCGCGCCGTGGATAAAGAATTCGATGGTGGAATCGGTGGCGGCGTGAATGTCATGGATCTGCTGCAAGTTCAGCTCACGGGCGAGAACGATTTGCGAGAAACCCACGTCCGAGAGAAATTTGGCTTTCTCGACGCTGCGGATATCACACTGGGTACTGGCGTGCAGTTCAATCGGCGGGATATCCAGTTGCAGAATCCCCATATCCTGCACGATCAGCGCATCCACGCCGGTCTGATAAAGATCGGTAATCAGCTTTTGCGCGGGTTCAAGTTCGTCGTCATGCAGAATGGTGTTCAGCGTCACGAACACTTTCGCGCCAAAGCGATGGGCGAACGGCACCAGATTTGCGATATCCGCCAGGCTGTTGCTGGCGTTGTGACGCGCACCAAAACCGGGGCCGCCAATATAGACCGCATCCGCGCCGTGCAAAATGGCTTCGCGAGCGATGTCGGTATCACGGGCAGGGCTCAAAAGTTCAAGATGATGGGGTTGCAGGCGCATAGGGTCTTATTATCCATGAGGAGCAAAATGGCGGCTATTGTAGTGATATCGGGCCGCAGACCAAAACACTTTCTCACCGCACGCTGGCGGGATAATGGATAAGCGAATGAAACTGCACGGTTTGCCCGCTGCTGTTGCGATAGGCATGGGGTTTGTCACCCGCGAAACGCACGCCGCTGTCTGCCACCAGCGTTTGCCACTGCCCGTCAATACACATATCAAGCTGGCCTGAAATCACAATCACATGTTCGATCACGCCCGCTTCGTGCGGGGTGGATTCACTTTGCGCACCGGGAGCCAGAGTGATGGAAAAGAGATCGAAGTGCAGTTGCGTATCCCACGGGAACAGCGGCGTGATGACCATCGCCTGCTGGTCGGGATCGTAGGGTTGCGGTGCGGCATCCGGGGCGGCAATAAACGTAGAGAACGGCACGTTCAGCCCGGTGGCGATTTTCCACAGCGTCGCCACTGTCGGACTGGATTCGTTGCGCTCGATCTGCCCAAGCATCGCCTTCGATACCCCTGTTTCTTCTGCCAGACGCGACAAACTCCAGCCGCGCCCCTGGCGCAGGGTTTTTAACGTCGCGGCTAAATAGTGTGCCAGTTCCATTTTCTCTCCCGTATCGGCAATGCGTTCTTTCTTGTGCGTTATAGCGCCCAGTGATACTTTCCCTGAACGTTATAACGCACAAGGAGCAACAATGCGCCTCTCTTCTGTACCCTTTCCCACCGCGCTTGCGGGCTTTGTCGCCGTGCTGGTGGGCTACGCCAGTTCCGCTGCCCTGATCTGGCAGGCGGCCTCCGGCGTCGGGGCAAGCAGCGCGCAAATCGCGTGCTGGATGACGGCGCTGGGGCTGGCGATGGGCGTCAGTACGCTCGCGCTGACGCTCTGGTACCGCGTGCCGGTGCTCACCGCCTGGTCCACGCCCGGTGCGGCATTGCTGGCGACCAGTCTGCACGGTGCCACCCTCAATGAGGCGGTAGGCGTGTTTATCTTCGCCAACGCGCTGATTGTGCTCTGCGGCGTCACCGGGCTATTCGCCCGCCTGATGAAAATCATTCCGCATTCGCTGGCGGCGGCGATGCTGGCGGGTATCTTACTGCGTTTTGGTCTGCAAGCCTTTACCCATTTGGATGGGGATTTTCTTATCAGCGGCAGTATGTTACTCGCATGGGTACTGTGTAAAGCGTGGCTGCCGCGCTACGCCATTGTCGCCACTCTGATTGTGGGGGCGCTCGCAGCGTGGCTTACAGGTGACGTTGTCACGCATAATCTGGCGTTCAACGTCGTGATGCCAGAATTCACCGCGCCGCACTTTACCTTCACCACCCTGATTAGTGTCGGCGTTCCGTTTTTCCTCGTGACCATGGCCTCACAGAATGCGCCGGGCGTGGCAACGATGCAGGCGGCGGGTTTTCATGTGGCCGTTTCACCGCTGATGATATTTACCGGCGCGCTGGCGCTACTGTTTTCCGTGTTCGGGGTCTATTCCATCTGCATTGCCGCGATCACCGCCGCCATTTGCCAAAGCCCGGATGCGCACCCGGACGCCAGCAAGCGCTGGCTCGCCGCCGCTGCCGCCGGGGTGTTTTACCTGCTTGCCGGGATTTTTGGTGGTTCGATAACCGCGCTGATGGCGGCGCTGCCGTTAAGCTGGATCCAGACGCTGGCGGGGCTGGCGCTGCTCGGCACCATTAGCGGCAGCCTGCATCAGGCGCTGGTCAATGAACGCGAGCGCGATGCGGCGATTGTCACCTTTCTGGTCACGGCCAGCGGCGTGACGCTACTCGGCGTCGGGTCGGCATTCTGGGGGTTGGTTGCCGGGGGAATTTGCTATGCCGTGTTTTCAGGTGCGCGACGGGCGTAACTGCGAGGGCGTCATGCCCTTCACGCTTTTAAAACGGTTGCTGAAATGGCTGGCAGAGTTGAAGCCGCAGGCCAGCGCGATTTCGGTCAGCGACAGCGTGCTGTGGCGCACCAGTTGCTCCGCCTGCGCCATCCGGCGCTGCATCACATACTGATGAGGGGCCAGGCCCATCGACTGGCGAAACATGCGCGCAAAATGGTATTCACTGAGCGCCGCTTCGCGGGCCAGGCAGTCGAGCGTCAGCGGTTCGCCGAGGTGCGCGTCGATATAGCCCAGCACGTTGCGTAACACCGTCGGGGCCAGCCCGCCCGTGACCGCAGGCAGACGCCAGTTCACGTTGGTGTAGCGTGAAACCAGATGGGTTAATAACAGCGTCGAGGCGGTGCTGAGCGCCAGTTGATTAGCCTGCTGCTGCCAGTCGCAGCCGAGCAGAAAATGGCGGTACAGGGCGGTGATTTGCGCGTCCTCACCAAACATCTGTTCGTTCAGGCTGAATGATGCCGGACTGCGATCCCAGACCTGCTCGCCGATAGTACGCAGGTGCTCATCGGTGCAGTAGAGATGCACAAACGACAGATCATCGCGGATATCCCAGCTCGATTCGCTCTCTTTTGGCATTAAACAAAACCGGTCCGGCCCGCCGCCGTTTTTCCAGCCGCTGCTGGTTTTGTGGTAGCTCTCGTAGCCGTCGGCAATGTACAGGCTCAGGGTGTGATGATCGCAATACTGGGTGATGTGATCGCGCTTGTTCGACCACGCCGCCAGTTGCATACCGGTGTTGAGGGCGACGGAGTCATGAAGCACCGCGTTGTGTTTGCGCAGGTTTTCAAAAGCACGATAGTTTTCGGACATAACGGCGATAACAATGGGTTAACAAGAATTTCAGTCTAGAGAGGATGCCCGGCGGTTACCAGCGTTTGTCCCCTTCTGCGGTAAAAAAGCGCAAGATTTTGCAAGTCCGCCGCAGCCTTATGCAAGCCCCCCGCCCGTTCACGCCGCACACTGCGTACAGGATCACAACGAAAGAGAGAAACAATGAACGCAGTGTTATACAGCCTGGTGGTAGTGATTTGGGGTACCACGTGGATAGCGATCTTCCTGCAACAGGGAACGGTGGCCGCACCGGTATCGATTTTCTGGCGGTTTGCGCTGGCGACCTTTGCCATCATGGTCGTCCTGAAGGTTATGCGCCGCCTGCGCACGCTGGCGCTGCGCGATCACCTGTTCTGCGTGTTGCAGGGCGCGTGTGTCTTCGGTTTTAACTTCTGGTGTTTTTACACCGCCGCCGCCTGGATCAACACCGGGCTGGAATCGGTGATTTTTTCTATGGCGGTGCTGTTTAACGCCGTGAACAGCTTTCTGTTTTTCGGCCAGAAACCCCCTGCCCGTTTTTTCCTCGCGGCATTGTTGGGGTTAACCGGGATTGTGGCGCTGTTCTGGCACGATCTGGTCGGCCAGGGGTTAAGCGGCACACTGCTGATGGGCATCGGCCTGTCGGCGCTCGGCACGCTGGGTTTTTCTATGGGCAATATGATTAGTCTGCGTCATCAGCGTAACGGGCTGGAAACCATGACCACCAACGCCTGGGCGATGCTCTACGGCACGCTGATTATGGGTGCGATTGCGCTGATCCGCGGCGATGATTTCACGCCGGAATGGACGCTGAGTTATCTCGGCGCGCTGGTCTATCTGGCCCTGTTCGGCTCGGTCATCGCCTTTGGCGCGTATTTCACCCTCATCGGGCGGATTGGTGCGAGCAACGCCGCTTACAGCACCCTGCTGTTTCCGCTGGTGGCGCTGACCATCTCCACGCTGTTTGAAGGCTACGTCTGGCATATGAATGCGGTGTTTGGGCTGGTGTTGATTCTGCTGGGGAATCTGGTGATGTTTGCACGCCCGGAGAAGTGGTTTCGCGGGCGGTATAGCGCAGGCCCGGCGAGCGTTGCGCCGCCGGGCAAGTGATTATGGCTTTGTGGGCTTAAACATCGCGGCGTCTGTCACCATGTCATCAACCACCTGTTTTAAGGTGTCCACGGTCAGCGGCGTGTTTTCGTTGCTCAGATCTTTGCCTTCACCCAGGCGGACAACCTTCAGCACCGGCTGGTTGGTGGCGGCATCGATCAGCTCGCCCTCAAAATAGAGGTGCGTATCCATGGTGCGATGGCCAGTTGCCACCTGCGTCCCGGCGATGACCAGCGCGACCGGCAGCACTTCATAGAACTGTAGCCCTTCTTTGCTGGTATCAACGCCGGTGATTGCGCCGCGGAAAATCAGGCTGTGAATGCCCGGCGCAGGCACCAGCGGTTTGCGCTGTGCGGCGACGGTTTGCAGGCGGGTATTCACGTAATTCAGGAGTTTATCCAGCGTCTGCTGGCTGACCTGATCGGTCGGTTTCGGGGCGGGATAATAGGTTATCGGCTGGAAAACGATGCTGTCGTAGTTATCAAGATTGTAGTTCGGGTCCACCCAACGCATCACCGGTTTACCGGTAGCGGAAGTGGTTTGTTGCAGCGTGGCGTAATCTTTTAAAAACCCGGAATACTGTTCCGGCGGCGTGACTTTTGGCGCGCAGCCAGCCAGTGCGAGCAGGCCGGTGAGCACGGCCACTTTACATAAAGTATTGGTACGCATGAAGATTCCCTTTGAGTGCACAAATGCAGGCGGCGTTATAGCAAATCAATGCCTTAGCTGTTGTGACCAAAAGAGTGCTGGCGGGGACTTTAAGAAAAAAAACCACCTGCGGGTTAACGCAGGTGGTGTGATTTTATTTGTCCAGATCGACCTGGTAAAAAATATGTTTTCCGAAAGGATCTATTTCGTAGCCTTTCACCTCTTTGCGCACCGGTTCAAAGATGGTGGAGTGCGCAATCATCACCGCTGGCATCTGATCGTGCATCATCTGCTGCGCCTGGGTGTAAAGCTCGGTACGTTTTTGCTGATCGGTTATCGCTTTCGCGTCGCTAATCAGCTTGTCGAACGGCTGATGGCACCATTTCGCCGAGTTCGATCCGCCGTCTGCCGACTGGCAGGTAAACAGCGGGCCGAAGAAGTTATCCGGGTCGCCGGTGGCCGTTGTCCAGCCCATCAGCGCCGCCTGATGCTCGCCGCCCTTCACGCGTTTTAAATATTCGCCCCACTCGAAGGTCACGATTTTTGCCGTCACGCCGATTTTCGCCCAGTCCGCCTGGATCATCTCCGCCATGCGTTTGGCGTTCGGATTATACGGGCGTTGCACCGGCATCGCCCACAGGTCGATGCTCATCCCCTTGTCAAAACCGGCCTCTTTCAGCAGCGCTTTGGCCTGCTCCGGCGAGTAGTCGTAATCTTTCAGGTTCGCATCGGCGCTCCAGACGCCCGGCGGCAGCAGGTTTTTCGCCGCTGTTCCGGTGCCCTGGAATACCGCATCAATAATGGCCGGTTTGTTGATGGCCATCGCCAGCGCCTGACGCACTTTCACATTATCCAGCGGCGCTTTTTGCGTGTTCAGCGCGAGGAAACCGGTGTTCAGCCCGGCTTTGCTCATCAGGTTAATGTCCGGGTTTTTCTTCATGCGCGGCAGATCGGCGGGGTTCGGGAACGCCATCACCTGACACTCATTTTTCTCAAGTTTGGCGTAGCGCACCGAAGCGTCCGGGGTGATGCTGAACACCAGACGGTCGAGCTTCGCCTTGCCCTGCCAGTAATCCGGGAAGGCGGTGAACAGAATGCGTGAGTCTTTCTGATACTGCGCCAGGCGGAACGGCCCGGTGCCGATCGGCTCCATATCGACGCGCTCCGGCGTGCCCGCTTTCATCATCGCATCGGCATATTCGGCAGAGAGGATCGAGGCGAAATACCACGCCAGATCCGCCACAAACGGCGCTTCCGGGTGCGCGAGCGTAAAGCGCACGGTGTTGTCGTCCACCTTATCAATGGCGGTGATCAGCTTGCCGAACTCCAGGCTTTCAAAGTTGGAGTAGTTGCCGTTTGAGACGTTGTGATACGGATGTTTCGGGTCTTTTTGCCGCATAAACGAGAAAATCACGTCGTCGGCGTTAAAATCGCGCGTCGGTTTAAAGTATTTATTACTCTGGAATTTCACCCCTTTACGCAGATGGAAAGTGTACGTTTTTCCGTCTTCGCTCACATCCCAGCGCTCGGCGAGGCTCGGTTCAAGCTCAGTGGTGCCGACCTTAAATTCGACCAGGCGGTTATACACCGGCACGGCGCTGGCATCCACGCTGGTGCCCGAGGTGTAAAGCTGGGGGTTAAAATTCTCCGGCGATCCTTCTGAACAGTAAACCAGTGTCTTCGCGCTTACCGTGGTGCTGACCGCGATTGCGCCCAGCGCCAGCGCTATTTTAGAGGGTTTGCTTATCATGTTTATCCTGTCTTTTTTGACGGCGGTGAAGTTTTGCTTGTTGTTTGCCCTGTCATACATAACATTAAAAGGAACTTGCAAACACCTGATAAATCGAATAAAGAAGGATTCACTATGTCATCGCCGCTCGCCAGTCAATTAACCCAACGCTTCTTCCGCTACCTCGCCATCACCAGTCAAAGCGATGCCGCTGCCACCACTTTACCGACCACGCCGGGCCAGCATGAGATGGCGCGCGAACTGGCTAACGAACTGGAAACGCTGGGTTTAAGCGACATCGTGATTGACGATCACGCCACCGTCACCGCCGTGAAAAAAGGCAACGTGCCAGGCGCGCCGCGCATCGGTTTTATTACCCATACCGATACCGTAGACGTCGGATTGTCGCCGGATATTCATCCACAGATCCTCACCTTTTCTGGCACAGACCTCTGCCTGAACGCGGAGCAGCAAATCTGGCTGCGCGTGGATGAGCACCCGGAAATCCTCGCCTACCCGAATGAAGAGATCATTTTTAGCGATGGCACCAGCGTACTTGGCGCGGATAACAAAGCCGCCGTCACCGTGGTGATGACGCTGCTGGAAAACCTCACCGCAGAGCATCAGCACGGCGATATCGTGGTGGCGTTTGTGCCGGATGAAGAAGTCGGCCTGCGCGGGGCGAAGGCGCTGGATCTGAAACGTTTTGACGTGGATTTTGCCTGGACCATCGACTGCTGCGAACTGGGTGAAATCGTCTATGAAAACTTCAACGCGGCGCAGGCGCAGATCCGCTTCACCGGCGTGACCGCGCACCCAATGTCCGCCAAAGGCGTGCTGGTGAATCCGCTGCTGATGGCGACCGATTACATCAACCATTTCGACCGCCTGCAAACACCGGAGCACACCGCTGACCGCGAAGGCTACGTCTGGTTTAACGGTATGGAAGCCGTGCAGGGCTATGCGGTGCTGAGTGCCAGCATTCGCGACTTTGATAAAGCTCGTTTTGAGGCGCGTAAACAGCAGATTGGCGAAGTGGCGGAACTGATCGCCCAGGCGCACCCGACGGCCAAAGTCGAATTTGAAGTGACCGACGTTTACAGCAACATCAGCAATGCGATTGGCGAGGATCGCCGGGCGGTGGATCTGATTTTTGAGGCGATGGAACAGGCAGGCGTGACGCCGAAACCAACACCGATGCGCGGCGGCACCGACGGCGCGGCGCTCTCCGCGAAAGGCATTCTGACCCCGAACTTTTTCACCGGCGCGCACAACTTCCATTCGCGCTTTGAATTCCTGCCGCTGAAATCCTTCGAGGCCTCTTACAACGTGGCGCTACAGCTCTGCCTGCTCGCCGCGCGTTAAGCGCTTTTTCGCGCCAGAAGCGTGGCAAAGCGTAATTTGATGCGGTTACCGTTGGCGTCGGTGCGGTGTAACTCACCGACGTCTTCGTTATATTTCAGTTGCTCCCAGCCCGCGTAATAATCGCGCAGCTCCCCTTCTTTAAAGGCAAAAGGGAAACCCACCGTGCACGGGTAATCCGCCGTATCCATCGCCGCCACGATCAGGTTGTAGCCGCCAGGCTTCGTGCAGCGCTGCATATTGGCGATCAACCCCGGAATGGTTTTCGCCTCTAAAAACATCATCACCACGGTTGAGAAAATAAAATCGTACTCGCCGTCAAAGGTCAGCGTGTTGAGATCTTTAATGGCGATATCGAGGTTATCCAGCCCTTCCGCCGCCTTAATGCGCTCCAGATTGGCGATGCTGGCCGGGTTTTTATCCCACGCCGTCACGTCGAAGCCGTTGGCGGCGAGATAGACGCTGTTGCGCCCGTTGCCACAGCCCAGATCCAGCGTTTTGCCTGGCGGAACCTGGGCCATGGCTTCAAGAATTTCAGAGTGCGTGCGGGTCAGGCCGTAGGTCTGGGTGAAATAGTTTTCATCACGAAGGGTCATGGTTTGTTCCTGGATTTTAAAAGCGTTATGGGATCGACGCGCGTTAACAGTTTGCCCTGCCATAACAGCTTCAGCGTCTGCAACATCAGCAGGGCGATAATCAGATTGGTGAACAGAAACAGCGGCAGCGCCAGGGTGTGAAAAAAGCCCGGCCCCACACTGTGGCCCAGATGCAGCCCGGTGGACGCCAGCGCCGACACGCCGAATGAGAAGCTCCAGAAAGTGGCGTTAAACGGCTGCGTGAGGTACCACGGCAGCAGGCGCAGCGTGAACAACAGTTGCAGCAGGCCATAGCCAAACAGCATTTTGGCGAGCGTATCCGCCTCGCCGCCGTTGACGCTTAACCAGGCGTTACAGGCCACCAGCGCGGGCGCAAGCTGGATGCCGAGCGAGGTACGCTGGGGAACAGGCAACTCGCCGGCGCTGCGCAACCGTTGCAGGATCACCGGCTCCAGGCTCAGCCAGGAGAAGATCCCCGCGCCGAGAAAGACAATCCCGGCATCGTGAAAGCCGAGCGCGCCGCAGGCCATGGCGCTGATAAAGTTATTCGCCACCGTCGGCAGGTAAAGCCCCGGCGTGGTGGCCTCCTCCGGATGCAGCCCGCGCCACAGCCCCGCCGATTGCCAGGCGGCATACGCCAGTTGAATGCTCACGCCAATACCAAACAGCACCAGCGACGCCGGGCGATACCAGGGCACAAAACCGATAGCCACCAGCATGGTGGTGGCCGGAAACAGGCTGACAAAACTGCTCATCACCGGATGGCGGATCTCTGCGATCACGCTGTGGGGAAAGCGCAGCAGCCGGGTAAGAAACGCCAGCGCCAGCAGCGCCCAGATGAGCGTTGCCAGCATCACCAGCCCCTCGCCCACCCGGTCCGTCACCGGCCAGATGGTGCTGGCATAGCGCCAGGCGAAGCCCATGCCAATGATCCCGAGCACCATGCCGAAGTAGCCGGCAGGCAGATTGAGTACCTTTTTACTCACAATTTTTTTACACATTTTGTTGAATAATTAAAATGTTATTTGAGATGCATTTTATGGAAAATCACGCGCAATAGCCAGCGGCGCAAAATTTGCTACGTTTAGTGGAGACCATTACGGAAACTCTCCAATGAATAAATATCAGCTCAGTGATGAGCGCCGCACATTTAGCTATTTTGATCGCGGCGAAAAGCACAGCGTCACCCTGCGTCAGATTATTGCCCTGCGTGATTTTAATGATGTCACCGCAGGCACCCCCGGCGGCTGGGTGGAAGATGAAAACGCCCTTTCTCAGGAGGGCGACTGCTGGATCTACGATGAAAACAGTCTGGTGTTTGGCGCAAGTCAGGTGCAGGGCAATGCGCGCATTACCCAGCCGTGCATTCTGCGTGAGGGCGTTATCATCAGCGAGAACGCGTGGGTGGACGCGGCCGAAATCAGCCACGGCGCACAGCTTTCCGGCAGCGTGCTGGTGCAAAAATCAGTGGTGCGCGGCGAGTGCCAGCTCTGTGACGAAGCCCGCATTCTCAACGGCAGCGAGATTATTGCCGCCAAAGGTTTAACCCCGGATCGCCATCAGCTCCTGCGCATTTATCAGCGGGCGACGGTCAACCGCTCACGGGTAGTGCATCAGGCGCAAATCTACGGCGACGCGATGGTGAGTTACGCCTTTATTGAGCATCGCGCGGAAGTGTTTGATTCCGCCCTGCTGGAAGGCAACGAGGAGAATGATGTCTGGGTCTGCGACTGCGCCAAAGTGTACGGCAACGCGCGACTGGTGGCGGGCCTGGAAGAGGATGCGATCCCGACGCTGCGCTACAGCGCACAGGTGGCAGAAAACGCCGTGGTGGAGGGCAACTGCATTTTAAAGCATCACGTGCTGGTGGGCGGTCACGCCAGGCTTAACGGCGGGCCGATTCTGCTGGATGACCGGGTAGTGATTCAGGGCGAGGTGAAAATCACGGGCAATGTGCTGATCGAGCATCAGATTGAGATCAGCGGCGAGGCGGTGATCGAGAGCAACGAGCACAACAGCATTCACCTGCGCGGGCCGAAGGTGATCAACGGCAGCGAGCATATCACCCGCACGCCGCTGATTGGCTCACTCTGAACGGTCGATGATGCGCGCGTAGATGTTCTGGTCGTGGTACGCGCCATTCAGAAATTCCGCTTCCTTCAGGCACCCTTCGAGGGTGAACCCGTTGCGCAGCGCCACCTGGTTGCTGGCCTCGTTCGCCACCCGGCATTTGATCACAAAGCGACGGATCGTGCCGTTCTGCACGTAGTAATCGATAAACGCCTGCAACGCCTGGGATAACAGCCCCTGCCCCTGATGATCTTCGTCGATCCAGTACCCGATGTAGCCGGTTTTATTCAGCGGCTCAATGGAATTAAACGACAGCACGCCGATGATGCGCTGGTTAAACATCAGCAAAAACATTTTGGCGTAGCCGCGCTCGTGCAGCATGACGTTGCTTTGCGCGTTTTTGAGTGAGTCCTCTTCACTGCCCACAAACTGCGGCCAGTTTAAAAACTGTTGCAGCCAGGTTTTGTTTTTCAGCACCAGTTGGTGGAGTTCGGGAACAAAACGCTCGTGGATGGCGGTGAGTTGCAGGGCGTCGGAGACGGGGATGGTTTCGGTCATTGTTTTACCTTGTGGTTTCGGTTTCGCCCCTCACCCTAACCCTCTCCCACGGGGAGAGGGGACAAAACCACCCTCTCCCTGAGGGAGAGGGTCGGGGTGAGGGTCTTAGCGCATCACCCTGTCGTCAACATAGTTGCGCTTATCTGCCGCAGGCGGGAAATACTGGTACAGCCAGGTTTCGCTGATCGCATCACCCTGGCAGCGCAGGAACATGCGCATGTCCACCGGGTCGGTAGCATCATTGGTCGGATACCAGTCAAACTGAATACGGTAGCCGTCGATAGGCTCCACGTAGAGAATTTCCACCTGCTTCGCTTCACCGTTGGAGAGCGTAATCACCGGTTCTATGCCCTTCGGTGCGGAGGCTTTAATATCACCGCCAACAAAATCCACCGCGAAACGGCGCGCCCAGACTTTCGGGAAGTGCTCGCCTGGTGCCCAGCCTTCCGGGAAGCCGCCCATACCCGTGCGGGTCGCCAGTACGCGGGCCATCGGCGTATGCACCGGCGGCTGCGCGCTCCAGAACAGGCGATACTGGAATTCCAGATCGTCGCCCGCTTTGATCGGCTTTTCCGGCTGCCAGAAGCAGACGATGTTATCCAGCGTTTCGCCGGTGGTCGGGATCTCCATCAGCCCCACCGCGCCTTTGCCCCACTTGTTACGCGGCTCCACCCACAGACTTGGACGCTTGTTGTACCAGCCCATAATGTCCTGATAGTGGGAGAAATCGCGGTCAAGTTGCAGCAAACCGAAGCCTTTCGGGTTGTTATCCTGATAGGCGTTGAACTGCAATTTTTGCGGGTTGTTCAGCGGGCGGCAGATCCACTCGCCGTTGCCGCGCCACATCGCCAGGCGGTCGGAATCGTGGATTTGCGGGTGGATGGTGTCGCACATCCGGCGCTCGTTGTTGCCGCAGCTAAACATGCTGGTCATCGGCGCAATGCCGAGCTGTTTGATGTCTTTACGCGCATACAGGTGGTTATCCACCTCCATGATCACCTGGCTCTTCTCGCAGTGGATCACGAACTTATACGCACCGGTCAGGCTCGGGCTGTCGAGCAGGGCGTAAACCGTAAAGGTGGTGTCATTCGCCCCGGCGGTTTCAAACCAGAACGAGGTGAAATCCGGGAACTCTTCCGGCGTATCGGTAAAGGTATCGATCGCAACGCCGCGTGCCGACAAACCGTACTGATAGGTGCTGTCCACCGCGCGGAAATAGCTCGCGCCGAGGAAAGAGACGATATCGCGGCGCGCCAGTTCCGGGGCTTTGAAGGCGCGGAATCCGGCAAAACCGAGATCGCTCTGCCCTTCTAACTGCTTCGTGTCCACACCCGCGTCGTGATAGTTGAACAATTCAGGGCGGAAATGGATCTCACGCGCCTGATGGTTCACCGGATCGAGGGAGAACATCCGCACGCGGCGACGAAAGCCCATGCCGACGTGGAAGAACTGCACGTCAAGCTGGCGGTCGGGAATGTTATTCCACAACGAATGCTGCGCGTCATACTGAATGCTGTTGTACGCCTGCGGCGTGAGCGTTGCCAGCGTCGCAGGCAGTGCTTTGGGTGCACCGCCCCACGGACTTTGTGCGATATCGTGCGCCATGGATTGCAACACGGAAAAATCGAAGCGACGGCTCTGACCGTCGGCGATATCTGAATCCGCCGCAAAAGCCTCGCGCGAAAAGAGAGAAGCGAGTCCGGTTGTCCCGCATGCAGCGGCCAGAGCCATTGAGGATTTAATAAAACGTCTGCGGTTCATGCCTGAGAATACGTCCTTTTGGTCGTGTGAAAGGATCTCTGCCAGAAAGCCTGCGCGGCAGAAAAAACCCGTCCACTCTAGACAATAATCATTCAGAATCCAATGGTTGGTTAACGATCGCGGGGACAAATCACGCTTTTTTGAATGTCGAGGGGAAAAGGCTGATTCGAAGGTAAAGAAAGGTATAAAAAACCCCCGCCCGTACATCAGCGGACAGGGGCAAAATTGAGGCTTATTGCGTGCTTACACTGACATCAATACCCGGAAAGTATTTAGCGGCAAGCTTTGTTATCGTGCCGTCGGCACGGACTTTATCTATGGCGGCGTCAAGCTGCTTTTTGCTGGCCTCATCGCCTTTACGCAGCCCAAAACCGATGCCGCTGCCGAGGATCGTATCGTCGGACACTGGTTTACCGATAAATCCAAAGCCTTTGCCTTGTGGTTTGCTGAGGAACCCGGCCTGGCCTGCGGCAGACATCACCAGCGAGGCGTCAATCCGCCCGTTTTGCAAATCCGCCCACGCCATATTCTGATCTTTATACGACACTACAGTGACACCCTGCTTTTCCCAGTGCTCTTTGGCATAGGTTTCCTGAATGGAACCTTGCAGTACGCCGATGGTTTTCCCCTTCAGTCCTTCCGGCGTCGCTTCCATCCCGTCGCCCGCTTTGCCCACCAGTTGGGAAGGAATGCGATAGATAGGCTGGGTGAAATCGATGCTTTGCTTGCGTTGATCGGTAATGTTCATCGCCGAGTTAATGGCATCGAATTTTTTCGCCATCAGGCCCGGGATCAGCGCATCGAATGAGGTCTCCACCCAACTGCATTTCAGCGCCGCCGCCGTACAAATCGCCTTACCCAGTTCGATATCAAAACCTTCCAGTTCGCCTGCGGCGTTGCGGCTTTCAAACGGCGGGTATTCCGCTTCCAGCCCGTAACGTAATTCTGTGGCAGCAAAAGAGGACAGCGAGCAAAGCAGACCCATTCCCAGACAGAGTGCTTTTAATTTCATCAATAACGCTCCTTAGCGTGGCTTAACCCGACACAGGGCCTGCGCCCCTGCCCGTAATGTCGCCTCGTCTTTCGCAAAAGAGAGGCGGATCAGTTTGTTATCCGTCCCGTCGGTATAAAACGCGGATAACGGAATGGTGGCAACACCGTATTCAACAATTAATCGCTTAACTAACTCGCTGTCACTTTCATCGCTGAAATGGCTGTAATCGGCAAGCAGGAAAAACGATCCGGCACTCGGTAACAGACGGAACGGCGATTCCGCCAGCAGCGTTTGCAGCAGGTCGCGCTTGCGCTGATAAAAGGGAGCGAGCGAAAGCCAGGTCTGCGGATCGTTCATATGTTCAGCAAAGGCGTACTGCATCGGCGTGTCGGCGGAGAACATCAAAAACTGATGCACCTTGCAGATCTCCTCCATCAGTTCGTACGGGGCGACGCAGTAGCCCACCCGCCAGCCGGTGACGTGATAGGTTTTGCCAAACGAGGAGATAATCACGCTGCGCTGGGCCAGCTCCGGGTGCGTGGCCATGCCGTGATGCGGTTCGCCGTCAAACACCACATGCTCATACACTTCATCGGACAAAATCACGATGTCGGTGTTGCTGGTGAGCCGCGCCAGGTGCGCCAGATCCTCTTTAGAAAACACCTGCCCGCTGGGATTGTGCGGCGAGTTAACAATGATCATCCGCGTACGTGGTGTAATGGCGGCGCTTACTTCGTCCCAGTTGACCTTAAAATCGGGCACCGTGAGTTTGATGGCGACCGGCGTTGCGCCCTGCAAGCGCACAATCGGCGCGTAGCTGTCGAACGATGGCTCAAAGTAAATCACCTCATCGCCCGGATGCACCAGCCCGCTGATGGCAGAGTAGAGCCCTTCGCTGGCGCTGGCGGTGATCAGCACTTCGCGATCAACGTCATAACGGGTGCCATACAGCGTGGCGATTTTATCTGCGATCCGCTCTTTCAGGGTGCGCAGGCCGGTCATGGCGGCGTACTGGTTATGCCCTTCCTGCATCGCGCGGGTAACGCCCGCAATCAGTCCGGCGTCACAGGAAAAGTTCGGCGCGCCCTGCGAAAGATTAATGGCGTTGTGCTCAGCGGAAAGCTGGCCGATCACGGTAAAAATAGTGGTGCCAACATCGGGCAGTTTTGAGCGGGTTTGCACCGGAGTACGCAACGTCATCATGGTTCCTTTCTGGGTAAAATTGCATAACCATTCAAACCAAAAGTCGATTGAGCCGACAACCGAATTGTTGTCATAATAGCCATGACAAAAACGCATACCTGGAGTCGCCATGCCCTCCCGCACGTTACCGCTTAACGCCATCAGCGCATTTCTGATCACCGCCCGCCACCTGAATCTGACCCATGCGGCAAAAGAGCTTTGCCTGACGCAGGGCGCGGTGAGCCGCAAAATCGCCTCGCTGGAGCAGTGGTTTGGTTTCCCGCTGTTCGAGCGTCACGCCCGCGGTTTGCACCTCTCACCGCAGGGCAGCGCCCTGCTGCCTGAACTGCAGGTGGCCTTTGAGCAACTGGCAACGGTGGCGGAAAAAGCCCGCCAGCAGCAGACGGTGGTGCGGCTGAAAGCGCCGACCTGCGCGCTTCGCTGGCTGGTGCCGCGCCTGCTACGTCTGGAGCGGACCGCGCCGGATCTGCAAATCGCCCTGACCACCACCAACGATCACACGGTGAATTTCAAAACCGAGCCGTTCGACGCGGCGATTGTGTTTGGCACCCAGCTCAGTGCCGGAGATTTCCTGTTTGAAGAGGCGCTGACCCCGGTGACGGGCGGTGATATCGCCGCGCCCGCTGATCTGAGCACGCTGACCTTTCTGCACCCTACCCGCGATAACACCGACTGGTCGCTGTGGCTGACCAGCCAGGGGATCTCCCGCGCGGTCATGAAAAAAAATCAACACTTTGACACCATGGATCTGGCGATTGGTGCCGCCATCCAGGGCTTTGGCGTGGCCATTGCCGATGAAACCCTGGTGGCGGAAGATTTACGCGCCGGACGGCTGGTGCGCCCGTTTGCCGCCAGTATCAGGACCGGCGCAAGCTACCGGCTGGTGCTGCGGGAATCGCACAGCAAAGCGGCTGGACTGGCGAGTTTCCGCGAGGTGATGCTGGCGGTTAATCCAGCGTAACGTGATGACGCATGACGCGTTTAAACAGCGCCATTCGCGCACGCATGAAACGGTTAACCAGCTTAAATCCTGCATATTTATTCAAACCGATGCGCAACAGCCGATCCTTACCGCGCACGCTTGCCGCCCAGCGTACAGGGCCGGAAAGCACCTCGCACTGGTGGGCTTTACGGGCAAAACTGGCCCAGTAATCCGCGACGTGGGCGGCAAAGGCCAGGTCATTTGCGGTGACGTACTCTTTGGCGGGTGAAATCTGCCCAAGCGTGTCAAAGACATAGGGCACTTCGTTGCCGTGCCAGGCCCCGTGCGGGTAGGTGTCGTGTTCCGCTTCTGCCACATAATCAAACCAGTAGCGCCAGCACGGTTGATTAAGACGCTGCTGCGCTTGCATGACCACGTATCCCATGGTGGTGAACGCCATGTCGCGGCACACCTGGCGTCCCAGTTCCACATCCCCTTTCACGCCGGGATAGAGCAGTTTGATCAAGCCGAGGCCAAACCGCCGCTCGCGTCGCAGCTTCTGAATTTGCCCGGCGAGATCGACGCCAAACACCGCCATCACACTCGCTTCATCGCTGTTCGAGCCGATCATGACGGGCATCGGGTGCTGACGGGCGTGGAAGAACATATCCAGCATCGGCTGCGGCAGCACCGCATCGCCGACTATCGGCGCGGGCGCAATGGTATGCGGCGCGACCAGTTTCCAGAAGGCGTCAGCGGGCAGATCGCGTAACTGTTCTGCCGTGGCGTTTTCAAGTCCGAGATGTGTTGCCACCGCCTCACCCTTCGCCAGCGCGTGTTCGCGGGCGGTATCAGGCAGCGAATAACCGCTCTGAATAATCGCTTTGTGAAACAGATCTTTTGCCAGCGGTGACACCTGCAGCGACAGCACGCTGCGTGCGCCTGCGGATTCACCAAACAGCGTGACGTTACCGGCATCGCCGCCAAAGGCGTGAATATGTTCTTTTACCCAGCGCAGCGCGGCGATCTGATCGAGCAGCGCGAAGTTATAAAACGTCTCCCCCGCTTCTGCTTCCAGCGCCGGATGGGCAAAAAAACCCAGATGACCGAGGCGATAGTTGACCGTCACAATCACCACATCCCGACGCGCCAGCGCACTGCCGTTATAGGGTGGCAGACCGCCCGCGCCGATGGTAAAGCCGCCACCGTGCAGCCAGACCATCACCGGCAGTGGTTCCGTGCGGGCGGCAGGTGACCAGATATTTAAATAGAGACAGTCTTCTGAGAAACGGCCCGGATCGCCGCCGCCCAGTTCCCGGCAGTAATCGCTGTTCTGCCAGCTTGAAGCGGAAAAGGCGTCGGCGACGTAAGGCGTGTGCGCCTTTTCTAACGGCTGCGGCGCACGCCAGCGCAGCGCGCCAACGGGGGGCTGCGCATAAGGAATGCCACGCCAGACGTGCACGTCATCTTCGGCAAGACCAATAATGTTCCCCTGGCGGGTTTGCGCCACCGGGGTGGAGGAATTTTCCATAACCCTGTTTGTTTCCTTTACCTGACAGTCTGGCAGTTATAGCAGACCGCAACGCCGTTTGCTGCGATCCTCTGCCGCCTGGTAAAGCTCAAACTCATCCAGCACCGCCGCGCCGAGCGCCTGTTCGAACGACGCCCGGCTGGCGTTACCGTGCTGACGTTGCTGGGTTTCGTTGCCCAGATTGGACTGGAAAATCCCCGCCGCGCTGACCGGGAGGAAATCTTCATAGGTGATGGGTTGCGCCATCAGCCAGCCGCGTTCAATCAGCGGCTGCGGATCGTCGCCGGGACCAAAGGACTGGCGATGCGCTTCCCCGGTCGGCGTCAGCCGATAGCGGAAATAAGCCAGTCCCTGATGGCGCAGCAGCATTTCGCTGTCGGGGAAGGCTTTAAACACCTCCTGCAAATGGAACTGGTGCGTCAGGTTATCTTTTGCGGTTCCGGCCTCAGCCAGCAGGCGGTCATACAGCGCCCGGCCTTTTGGCGTCAGGGCCACACCGCGCTGTTCGATTTCACCGAAGCGCGCGGTATGGGTTCCCTCTTCTCTGCCGGTAAAAGAGACCGCTTCTTCCAGCGCCTTAAAGCTGGTCTGACGCAGCAGGACGGGCACTTCCCGGCGCGGCGGGCCTTCGATCAATACTTTCGGTTCAATGCCATATTCCGGCATCAGCGACTGCACCTGGTCGATATCCAGCGTGCGCGGCGTTAAGTGATTAATGTGGCAGCCAGGGAAGCACACCACATCGGCAATCAGCCGGTGCTCATTGTGCAGCGCAAGATACGTCTCGTGATCGACCGTCGCATGACGGTGCCAGCGGAATGTTTCCAGCGCCTCGCGCACAAATTCACTGGCTTCGGTCTGGGTAAACCCGCCCTGTCGGGCATGAAGATCGAGCAGCGCGAGGCAGCCCGGCGTAAAAATATTGCGCTTATCAAGAATGGTGGCCGCCCGCTTGCGCAACGCCTCGTTTTCGATCAGCTCCAGCCGCAACAGCGAGGTAAACACGCGAAACGGATTTTTGCACAGCGAGGCGTCATCAACAGGCCGGAACGCGGTGGAATGCACCGGCACGCCCGCCTGAGAAAGATCGTAATAGCTGACCGGATGCATCCCCATCACCGCAAACATGCGCCGCAGCGTCGCCAGTTCCGAGGCCTTGCCCACGCGAATCGCCCCGTGGCGCTCGACGTTAAGCCGCGCCAGTTCATCGGCATTTGCCAGTTGTTCATGCAGCTTAGGGTGATGTTCCAGCACCGCCAGATTCACATCCGCTACCAGTTCCAGAAGCGTGCCGTACTGCGGCACTTCCTGTTGATACATTGCTGACATAGCCTGAGAAAAGGCTTCCCGAATGTCATCTGCCGCGACGATCTCCGCCATATTTATTAGTCTCCGGTTGATATACCTGGAGTGTAGAGAAGGCTGCCAGCACGCGCGGGAAGAATTTACAAAGTGTGATCGCGGCAAAAGAGAGAAGAACGCTGGCTTGCATAACGAAATCTTATAGAGCCGGACCCGGAATTTACTGGCGCATGGCCCACCGTCAGCGCGCGAAAAAAAGCGCCAGCCCGAAAAAGCGTTTGTAAGTCAAATGGATTAAATGTTAATAATATTTTGCTAGCAGGTTATCAATATTAAACAACTTCTCTTGTCATCCACGGCGCTCTGTTTTTAACATTACTTATGGAAAAAAATGGTCTGTTTAGTCAGCGCATCCGCTTGCGCCACCTTCATACGTTTGTCGCCGTCGCTCAACAGGGAACCCTGGGGCGCGCGGCTGAAACGCTTAACTTAAGCCAGCCTGCACTCTCAAAAACCCTGAACGAGCTGGAACAACTTACCGGAACGCGGCTTTTTGATCGCGGACGCATGGGCGCGCAACTGACGCTGGTGGGTGAACAATTTCTTACTCACGCCGTGCGTGTGCTCGATGCGCTCAATACCGCCGGGCAATCGCTTACCCGCAAAGAGGGCGCGAAGAATGATGTGGTGCGCATCGGCGCGCTACCCACCGCCGCACTGGGCATTCTGCCCGCCGTGCTCGGACATTTTCATACCCATATGCCGCACATCACCCTTCAGGTGGCGACCATGAATAACCCGATGCTGCTGGCGGGCCTGAAAACCGGCGAGCTGGATATCGGCATCGGTCGCATGTCTGACCCGGAACTGATGAGCGGGCTGAATTACGAACTGCTGTTCCTGGAATCGCTTCGTTTAGTAGTGCACCCGCGCCACCCGCTGCTGGCGGATACCGTCACCCTGAGCCGCGTGCTGGAGTGGCCGGTGGTGGTCGCCCCGGTCGGGACTGCGCCGCGCCAGCACACGGAGGCGTTACTTGCCTCGCAGGGCTGCACGCTGCCGTCGGGCTGCATTGAAACACTCTCCGCCTCGCTCTCCCGCCAGTTGACGGTGGATTATAACTACGTCTGGTTTGTGCCATCGGGTGCGGTAAAAGATGACCTGCGCCGACAGACGCTCTCCGCCCTGCCGGTTCCCGCGCTGGGTGCCGGTGAGCCTATCGGCATCATTACCCGCACCGACGCCGCCTTCTCGCCCGGCGCGCAAACCTTGCTTGCGGCAATCCGCAAATCGGTGCCGGAGTAAAGCCCCGCCGCCTGTTGCGCAATCAGTGACTTTTTTGTTAATTGTGTGATAAAAAATGGTTGTTGATTAAGGGTTGTTGTTACAGGGTATAGACTGCTGTGATGCAACCCGCTGTCAGGAAGAGCCATGAAATTCAAATCCGCGATTAAACCCTACCACGCTGCTGCCGGTGGTCTGGGGTCCCTTGAAGCCACCACCCGCTTCGTGATTGACAGCAAAAATGCCTTAAAAAACATGCGCAATTTACTGCGCATGAATAAAGCCCGTGGCTTTGACTGCCCCGGCTGCGCCTGGGGCGATGACAACAAAAGCACCTTCAGTTTTTGTGAGAACGGCGCAAAAGCCGTTACCTGGGAAGCGACCCGCCGCCAGGTTGACGCCGGATTCTTTGCGCAACACAGCGTCAGCGCTCTGCGCCAGCAAAGCGACTATTTCCTTGAATATCAGGGGCGTCTGACCGAACCCCTGCGTTACAACGTCACAACCGATCGCTATGAACCCATCGCCTGGGACGATGCGTTTGCGTTGATTGCGCAACGGATTCAGGCCATGGACAACCCGAACCAGCTTGAGCTGTACACCTCCGGGCGCGCCAGCAATGAAGCCTCGTACCTGTATCAGCTTTTTGGCCGGATGCTCGGCACCAATAACTTCCCGGACTGCTCCAATATGTGCCACGAAGCCAGCGGCACGGGGCTAAAACAGAGCATCGGCGTCGGCAAAGGCACGGTGCACCTGAATGATTTTGAGCAAGCCGATGCGATTTTCGTTTTCGGGCAAAACCCTGGCACCAATCACCCGCGAATGCTGCACAGCCTGCGTCATGCCGCCGATCGGGGTGCGCAGATTGTGACCTTCAATACCCTGCGTGAACGCGGGCTGGAGCGCTTTGCCGATCCGCAAAAACCGCTTGAAGTGGTGACGCCGATGGCGGGCACGATCAGTTCCGCCTATTACCAGCCGAATCTTGGCGGTGACATGGCGGCAGTGCGCGGAATGGCAAAAGCCCTGCTCGACACCCAGCGCCAGCGCATTGCCGCAGGCGAGCCGGGGATTTTCGATGAAGCCTTTATCAATCAGCATACCCACGGCATTGACGGCTGGTTTGCGCAAATTGACGCGACGAGCTGGCAGACCATTGAACGCCAGTCGGGTTTAAGCGAACAGCAATTGCGCGACGCCGCCCGCGTCTGGCAGCAGGCGAAACGGGTGATCTGCACCTGGGCGATGGGGATCACCCAGCATAAACACTCCGTGGCGACGGTCCGGGAGATCACCAACCTGCAACTGCTCGGCGGGCATTTAGGCAAGCCGGGCGCGGGGCTGTGCCCGGTGCGCGGTCACAGTAACGTGCAGGGTAACCGCACGATGGGGATCGACGAAAAACCGCCCGCCGCCCTGCTCGACAGCCTGGCACGGCATTTTGATTTCACCCCGCCGCGCGAGCCCGGGCACCACACGGTTGCGGCAATTGAAGCGATGCTGCGCGACGAAGTAAAAGTGCTGATTGCCCTTGGCGGCAACCTCGCCGCCGCTGCGCCCGACACGCCACGCACCTGCGAGGCACTTACGCGCTGCGGCCTGACGATATATATCAGCACCAAGCTGAACCGCAGCCATCTGATGCCCGGCGCAGAGTCGCTGATTTTGCCGACCCTTGGGCGCACGGAAGAAGATATGCAGGCCAGCGGGCGGCAGTTTATTACCGTGGAAGATTCCTTCAGCATGGTGCACGCCTCCGAAGGGATCGGGAAGCCGCTGAGTACTCAACAGCGCTCCGAAACGGCGATTGTCGCGCACATTGCGCACGCCACGCTCGGCAGCAGCAAGCTGGACTGGCTGGCGCTCGCCGATGATTACGGGCGCATTCGCGATCATATTGCCGCCACGCTGCCAGGTTTTGACAATTTCAACGCCCGCTGCGATGAGCCCGGCGGATTCTGGCTCGGTAATGCCGCTGCTGCGCTGCGCTTTTCCACGCCGTCGGGCAAAGCGGAGTTCAGCGCCGCCGCCCTGCCTGATTCCGTCTGCCCGGCGGGCGATGACGCGCCGTTTGTGCTGCAAACCCTGCGCTCGCACGATCAGTACAACACCACGATTTACGGCCTCGATGACCGTTATCGCGGCGTGTACGGTCAGCGCGATGTGCTGTTTATGCATGAGGACGATATCGCCGCGCTGGGCCTGCACGATGGGGATCGCGTGGATATTGAAACCGCCGCCACCGACGGCATTCTCCGCCGGGTGGAGAATTTCAAACTGGTGGCTTACGACATTCCGCGCGGCAATCTGGCGGCCTATTACCCGGAAACCAACCCGCTGGTGCCGCTCTCCCGCTTTGGCGACGGGACAGGCACGCCAACGTCGAAGTCGATCCCGGTGAAGGTGACAGTTGCGCAACCGCGGGTTTCTGCGCGGATAGCCTGAGTTTTCACGTTCAGCAGACCCTCACCCCGACCCTCTCCCTCAGGGAGAGGGCCAGGGTGAGGGTGTCCCTTCCCCATACTCAAATAATGCGAAATTAATTTTTAACAATTGCGCTAACCAATTTAACAGTTTTATCATACCGCCTCTTTCACCATATGGTTCATTCACTTTCATTTAACGGTTTCAAAAACCATAAATGTGAGTGCTATTACCTTCATTCAAAATATTTAACCCCAGTAAATTACCGATTTGGTTCATTTCTGGGCGAGTGTTTCAGGAGAACGTTATGGAAACAGGCAGTACGCCGCGCGGGATGATTCGTGTCCTGCAGTGGCTCCTTGCCGGGCTGATGATCCTCATCGGTCTGGCGATTGGCATTCTGGGAGGTAAGCTCGTCATCGTGGGCGGCAGTTATTACTTCCTGATCATGGGGATTGTGATGGTGTGCGCGGGGGTGCTGATCTTCCGCTCTAACGCCAGCGGCATTGCGCTCTACGGGCTGGCGTTTATCGCCTCCATCATCTGGGCCGTCAGCGATGCCGGATGGGATTTCTGGCCGCTGTTCTCCCGCCTGTTTACCTTCGGCGTGCTGGCGTTTTTAGCCGCGATCCTCTGGCCTTATCTGTTCCCTTCTGCCAGTAAAAAACCTGCGTTTGCCCTCGCGGCGATCATTGCGCTGGCGCTGCTGGTAAGCGCTGGCTGGATGTTCAAACCGCAGACGCTGGTTACCGCCAGTGAAGCTGTGCCGGTCAAACCGGTCGCCGCAGGCCAGGAACAAAAAGAGTGGAAGCACTGGGGGAATACCACCCACGGCGACCGCTTCGCCGCGCTGGATCAGATCAACAAGCAAAACGTTAATGATCTTAAAGTCGCCTGGGTCGCGCACACTGGCGACATTCCGCAGAGTAACGGTTCGGGCGCGGAAGATCAGAATACCCCGCTGCAAATCGGTGACACGCTGTTTGTCTGCACGCCGTACAGCAAAGTGCTGGCGCTGGATGTGGATACCGGTAAAGAAAAATGGCGCTATGACAGTAAAGCCACTGCCCCCAACTGGCAGCGCTGCCGGGGTTTAGGCTATTACGAGGATACTCAGGCCCAGGCCGCACCGCAGGCGCAAAGCCCGGTGGCCGCCTGCCCGCGCCGCTTGTTCCTGCCAACCACCGATGCACGTCTGGTGGCGATCAACGCCGATAACGGTCAGCTTTGCGATGATTTTGGCGATCGCGGCGTGGTGGATCTGAGCGTCGGCATGGGCGAAATCAAACCGGGTTACTACCAGCAAACCTCCACGCCATTAGTGGCGGGCAATGTGGTGGTAGTCGGCGGTCGCGTGGCGGATAACTTCTCCACTGGCGAACCGCCGGGCGTGGTGCGCGCCTATGACGTACATACCGGTAAACTGGCATGGGCCTGGGATCCGGGTAATCCGGCGCTCACCGGGCTGCCGCCGGAAGGCCAGACCTATACGCGCGGTACGCCGAACGTCTGGTCGGCGATGTCTTACGACGCGAAGCTGAACCTGATTTATCTGCCGACCGGCAACGCCACGCCGGACTTCTACGCGGGTGAGCGTACAGCGCTCGACGATAAATACAGCTCGTCGATTGTCGCGGTGGATGCTGCCAGCGGTCAGGTGCGCTGGCATTATCAGACCACGCACCACGATCTGTGGGATTTCGATTTACCGTCGCAACCGCTGCTCACCGACCTGCCGGACGGTAAAGGCGGCACCACGCCGGTGCTGGTGCAGACCAGTAAACAGGGCATGATCTTTATGCTCAACCGTGAAACCGGCGAGCCGGTGGCGAAGGTTGAAGAGCGCCCGGTTCCGGCGGGCAAGGTGAAAGGCGAGCGCTACTCTCCGACGCAGCCATATTCTGTGGGGATGCCGATGATCGGCAACCAGACGCTGACCGAATCGGACATGTGGGGTGCCACGCCGATCGATCTGCTGCTGTGCCGCATTGAGTTTAAAGCGATGCGTCATGAAGGGGTTTATACCCCGCCGGGTCTGGATCGCTCCCTGCAATTCCCCGGCTCGCTGGGCGGCATGAACTGGGGCAGCGTCTCCCTCGATCCGAACAACAGCCTGATGTTTGTTAACGATATGCGTCTGGGTCTGGCGAACTATATGGTGCCGCGCGCCAGTGTCGCGAAGAACGCCAGTGGGATCGAGATGGGCATTGTGCCGATGGACGGAACGCCGTATGGCGCGATGCGCGAGCGTTTCCTCTCACCGCTGGGTATTCCTTGCCAGAAGCCGCCGTTCGGTACGATGTCGGCGGTGGATCTGAAGTCCGGGAAGCTGGTGTGGCAGGTGCCGGTGGGGACCGTGCAGGACACGGGACCGCTGGGTATTCGTATGCATCTGCCGATCCCGATTGGGATGCCGACGCTGGGCGCTTCGCTTTCCACGCAGTCCGGTTTGTTGTTCTTCGCGGGGACGCAGGATTTCTATCTGCGCGCGTTTGATACGGCAACCGGGAAAGAGATCTGGAAATCGCGCCTGCCGGTCGGCAGCCAGTCCGGCCCGATGACCTATGTGTCACCGAAAACGGGTAAGCAGTTTATTGTGATTAATGCAGGTGGGGCGCGTCAGTCAGCGGATCGCGGTGATTATATTATTGCGTATGCGTTGCCGGATAAGGCGTAAGGCGGGGGTCACCCTCACCCTAACCCTCTCCCTGAGGGAGAGGGAATGGATTGTGCACAGACTTAACTGAGGGAGAGGGAATTTTACACCCTCACCCTAACCCTCTCCCTGAGGGATAGGGAATTCTGCCCCCTCTCCCTCAGGGAGAGGGCCGGGGTGAGGGTCATTTAACTCAACTCAGAACGTTTCCCAGTGATCGCCCGCAGGCGTTACCGCTGCCGGTTTCGGCGTAAAGCCCTTCGCGGCAACCGGTTTTTCTTCGTGCTTCTGTGACGTCTGTTGCAGGCGGAAGGTACCCACCGCTTCGGTCAGACGGGCGGCCTGCTCTTCGAGCGACGATGCCGCGGCTGAAGCCTCTTCCACCAGCGAGGCGTTTTGCTGGGTCACGTTATCCATCTCGGTGATGGCCTGGCTCACCTGCTCAATGCCCTTACTCTGCTCGTCAGACGCCGCGGCGATCTCCAGCATAATGTCGGTCACGCGTTTAACCGCATCCACGATGTCGCCCATGGTATTCCCGGCGGCGACCACTTCACCCGAACCGCGCTCGATAAGCGTCACGGATTCGCTGATCAGCGCTTCGATCTCTTTCGCTGCCTGCGCACTGCGGCTGGCAAGCGTACGCACTTCGCTGGCAACCACCGCAAATCCACGGCCCTGCTCGCCTGCGCGCGCAGCTTCTACGGCGGCGTTCAGCGCCAGGATGTTGGTCTGGAACGCGATGCTGTTAATGACCGCTGTGATCTCAGAGATTTTCTTCGAGCTGGCCGTGATGTTGCCCATCGTCTGCACCACGCCGGAGACGATTTGCCCGCCTTTGGTGGCTTTGCCGGAAGCGTCGCCCGCCAGCTTGCTGGCATGATGCGCGTTGTCGGCGTTCTGTTTCACGGTCGCGGTTAACTGCTCCATGCTGGCGGCTGTTTGCTCAATCGCCGCAGCCTGCTGTTCGGTACGGGAAGATAAATCGGTGTTACCGGCTGAGATTTCGCTGGTACCACGATAAATCTCTTCTGCGCCCTGGCGTACCGTGCCCACGGTTTGCACCAGCGCACGCTGCATGTTTTGCAGATGACGCGACAGCACGCCGATTTCGCTGCGTCCGGTCGCTTCTTCAGGCAGCGTTAAATCGCCTTTTGAAATGTGTTCAATGCGTTTTGCAGCATGTTGCAGCGGCTGGATCACCGTGCGGCGCAGAACGATAAAGGTGATGAGGGTTAATACCAACGCGATGATAAACGCGCCTGCCATAAACATTAGCCCAAGCTGTGTACGGCTGTGCGCCAGATCGCTCAGGGTGTTTGCCCGCTCGGTGCGGATCTGGATGGCTTTGAGCAGGACCTCGTTGTAAGCGGTATCGAGCGGTCGTGCCTGCTCGTTTTCATGGTTGATGATGGCTTCGAACATGCCGTTTTTGGCATATTTGAGCATCGGTTGCAGCCCGTCGATATAAGCTTTGAAGCGGGCATTCAGTTCGCCATCAATCGCTTCGTCTGCCGCAGTTTTCACACTGCGCTGCATGTAAGCGTTAAATCCGTCCTGCGATTGTTTAATGCGTTTTTCAGCTTCCTGGATGTTCATTTTCATGTCATCCATTTCGGCAATACGGCTCGCCGCACCAGCATGGATCATGTTGATTCGCGCAGTTCGTAGGTGGTTAGAACTGTTCGATAATCCCATTCGTACCTGAATTTCTTCTGTCACATCGCGCTGATCGTGGTCTGCCTGTATCAGGAAGTATCCCGCAAGCCCTGCGCTCAGTGCAAAAAGCAGCAAAATGCCGCTAAGAATCGCAGAAAACAAGGGAACTAACCGGATATGGTGTAAAAAACCCACGGGTTGCGGTCTGTTTATAGCTGCTGTGTTATCCATGGCTATCGACTCTCTTATAGGAAAGATGCGTAAAACACGCCTGTAAAAAGAGTCATCGGCAAATCAGCATTTTATCTTATAGCTAAAATCGCCAGCCAGATCACAAATCTGAAACAATCAGAAGAGAGCCAGCGGTAAAACCGCTGGCAGAGGCATTAGTTATCGCCGAAATGGATAACGGTGCGGATAGATTTGCCTTCGTGCATCAGATCGAATGCTTCGTTGATCTGATCGAGCGGCAGGCGGTGGGTAATGAACGGATCAAGCTGGATTTTGCCTGACATCGCATCTTCAACCATGCCCGGCAGTTGGGTACGGCCTTTCACGCCGCCAAACGCAGAACCGCGCCAGACGCGACCGGTCACCAACTGGAACGGACGGGTTTTGATTTCCTGGCCCGCGCCCGCCACGCCGATGATGACGCTCTCGCCCCATCCTTTGTGGCAGCATTCCAGCGCCGCGCGCATCACGTTCACGTTGCCGATGCACTCGAAGCTGTACTCCACGCCGCCGTCGGTCATTTCAACAATCACATCCTGAACCGGTTTGTCGTAATCGTTCGGGTTGATGAAGTCGGTTGCACCCATTTCGGCTGCCAGCTTGAATTTTTCCGGGTTGGTATCGACCGCCAGAATGCGGCCTGCTTTTGCCTGCACAGCGCCCTGGATGACCGCCAGACCAATGCCGCCAAGCCCGAACACCGCAACGTTGTCACCCTCTTTTACCTTCGCCGTGTTGTGCACCGCGCCGATACCGGTGGTG
This sequence comes from Enterobacter sp. kpr-6, assembly GCF_900116015.1. Classification (GTDB taxonomy): domain Bacteria; phylum Pseudomonadota; class Gammaproteobacteria; order Enterobacterales; family Enterobacteriaceae; genus Enterobacter_D. The sequence goes on along the minus strand of NZ_FOYH01000003.1, from coordinate 53,052 downwards.
ACACCACAGCCCAGCAGACAGACTTTATCCAGCGGGGCCTGCGGGTTAACTTTCGCCAGCGAGATTTCAGCTACAACGGTGTATTCACTGAAGGTGCTGGTGCCCATATAGTGATAGATCGGCTCGCCATTGTAGGAGAAGCGCGTGGTGCCATCCGGCATCAGGCCTTTACCCTGGGTGGTGCGAACGGCCTGGCACAGGTTAGTTTTGCCGGATTTACAGAACTTACACTCGCGACACTCGGCGGTGTACAGCGGGATCACATGATCGCCCGGTTGCAGGCTGGTAACGCCCTCGCCCACTTCAACAACGATACCGCCGCCTTCGTGACCGAGCACCGCCGGGAATACGCCTTCCGGATCATCACCTGACAGGGTGAACGCATCGGTATGGCACACGCCGGTGTGGGTAATTTTTACCAGCACTTCGCCTTTTTTCGGCGGTGCGACATCAATTTCAACGATCTTTAAAGGCTGACCTGGCCCAAAAGCAACGGCTGCACGTGATTTCATAGAGTCTCTTCCCTTACTGGAACGGTAATGATTATTTTAGATAAGAGCGCAAAAGATGGCCGACTTCCGCCATCCTGACTGCACGTTGATCCGGCGTGGTATCGCCGGTAACCAGCTCATCTTTGAGGTGAATTTCGACCATTTCGCCCATCAGACCATTCGCCGCACCGCGTACGGCGGCGATCTGCTGCAAAATGGCCAGGCACGGTTCGCCGGATTCCAGCGCACGCTCAAGCGCATCAACCTGGCCGCGTATGCGACGAACGCGGGTGAGGATGCGCTTTTTATCTGCAGGTGAATGTGGCATACGCCCTCCTGTATACTGTAGGGGGGTATAGTAACAGAATTTCTAAACTATTGTGAAATTTCTCTTTTGTTACCTGGCAATATGTACGTTTAACGACGATTTGATCGCGTTGCCAGGAAAACCACTGCTGCTCCGATAGCCACGATGAGCGTATCTTCAATCAGGCCGCTTCTGGTCTGCCCTATCTCTTCTATGGCCTTTTTGCGTGCCGCAAGCGATGCATAGGCAAGTGGTACAGCGGTAGAGACAGCAATCGCGGCCCCGGCTTTTTCTTTTCCGCTGGGAGCCAGCGCAGCACCCGCAATCCCTGCACTGGCCACGCGTGCAGTCAGCCCCAAAAATACGGTGCGGTCCGGCGCTGACTTCATCTTGTCGCCAAAAAGTTCACCTACACCCATCGCCAACGCGCCGTATTTGAATAGCGGACGGTCCAGCAGTAAAATACGGCCCGGTGTGTCGCGTCTGGCAATACGTGCTGCAGCGATGGCCGCCATTGGCGTCATGGAACGGCAACTGGCGACAAGGCCAATCAGGGCGGAATAAACAAAACTGGTTATTTTCATTCTTTATCTCCCGGATGAATAAAGGGTTTTTACTTCTTTACGCGTTCTTAGGGGGGACAGGTCATTAACGTTGCGTGACCTCGTATGCAAATGATCGCTGCAATAGTCAGTCAGTATAGATGAAGGGCTTAAGACAGCCGCCATGAGGGAGTGGGAAGCAGAAGAACGGGTGCCGAACGTCCGCTTCAACTCAAAGCGGACATGTTTTAAAGCCACTATCAGGGCGAATTCTGCGTACCTGACTTCCTAAACCTGCGTCAGCCCGCCATCCACACAGATTTCTGCGCCAGCTATATAGCTGCTTTCGTCACTCGCCAGAAATAATGCCGCATTAGCCACTTCTTCCGGTTTACCCATCCTTGATAACGGAATGGCGCTGATTATCCCGTTACGCAGCTCTTCGGAAGCAGCCTGCATCATATCCGTATCGACAGGACCCGGGGCGACCACATTTATGCGAATCCCCCTGGCGGCAAGCTCACCGGTCCACGTGCGGGCAAAGGAACGCAATGCCGCTTTACTCGCGCCATATACGCCATATCCGCGGGTACCAATGACATCGGCAACCGAACCGATCAACACGACACTCGCCCCCTCTTTCATCAGGGGAAGTGCTGCCTGAAGAGCAAATAACGGGGAGCGCACATTCAGGCTGAAAATAGAATCAAAATGCGCCGGGGTGACGTCATCAATAGTCGCGTATTCCGCCATGCCCGCGTTGATGACCAGAACATCTATCTGAGCGGACTCAGCTTTAATGACGTCAACGATACGGGTCAGTTCGCTTATCTGGCTGACATCAGCACGTAGCGGCCTGGCGTTGCCATTAATTGTCTGGCTGGCTGTTTCTAAATCCTCATTTCGGCGCGAGGTGAACCAGGTGGTTGCCCCTTCACGGGCAAATCGCTGGCTGATAGCAAGACCAATACCTTTTGCGCCGCCCAGGATCAGGGCCACTTTATTCTCTAACCTTTGCATCTGCTAACTCCTGTTGGGATGGAAAACAGATGATATAATTTTTATACTTAATAACAATTACGCACTTTGTTTATACCAGGTATCGCGGAGTATATCGCCATGCATAAGATTGATTGTAATAGCCTGAAAGAAGTAGGAAAAACCCGGCCTGTCCTTGAGCACATCACCAATAAATGGTCAATTTTAATACTCACCGTTCTGTGCAGTGAACCCGCACGCTTTAACGAACTCCGTCGCCGTCTGGATGGGATCACACACAAGGCCTTGTCTGACGCGCTTAAGCGGCTTGAGCGCAATGGGCTGGTGCATCGGAAGGTGCTGCCTACTTCGCCCGTGAGTGTGGAATACAGCCTGACCGCACTGGCAAAGACGCTACAGGAACCGTTTAGTGCGCTGTATGAATGGGCGCTCAGGCACGGGCCTGAGGTGAGCCAGGCTCAACTGGAATATGATTCCCGGCATACCGAAGAAGTGTGCTGAATTTTTCTATACTTATGCGCGTCTGTCAGGCACTCAGCAGAAAGCTGCCGGACAAGGTGACTGATTTTTTAAGCGATCTGATAACGTCAGGTTGTTGGCAGAAAATAAGGAGAAAGCATGCCTTTTTTATTTGGTGAGTTATCTGGCGCTCCGGCATGGGTGCCTGCTGTATTGCTCGTCACAATCTCCCTCGCGGTGGGTTTTCTCGCGAGATTTATACTTCTGCTATTCATTCGTTACTGGCAGAGTCGTGACAGAAAGCTCTTTAAATCACTTGAGAAACACCTTCGCGGATCGATGTTTCTGTTCATTCCCCTGCTGTTCATACGCGTAGGGATTAATTATGTCCACATCCAGCCTGAATCGCTTGGCTTTATCAGGACGACAACGAATATCTTTATTATCCTGTCATTTTGTTCAGTGCTGGTCCGACTGATTAACGTTGCTCAGGATATGCTTTTTATCCGTTATGACATTAATATCTCGAATAATCTTCGTGCCAGGAAAATTCGCACGCAGATAATGTATGTTAAGAAAGTCGCTATTGTCATACTCGTGCTGCTCTGTCTTTCTATGATTTTACTCAGCTTCCCTGCCGCCCGAAAATTTAGTACGACCATTCTGGCCGGTGCCGGGGTTGCCGGATTGATCATTGGTTTTGCGCTGCAAAAGTCGCTTGTCAATTTGTTCGCCGGAATTCAGATCGCCTTTACGCAGCCAATAAAAATTGATGATGCGGTGGTGGTTGAAAAAGAATGGGGCTGGATTGAGGAAATAAACCTGACGTATGTTGTGGTGCGTCTCTGGGATCTGCGTCGGCTGGTGTTGCCAATTACCTACTTTACCGAAAATCCCTTTCAGAACTGGACCCGAAATAATGCGCAAATTTTAGGTTCTGTTTTTCTTTACCTTGATTACTCCATGCCCTTACAGCCTCTGCGCCAGCACTTTGAAAAAGTACTCAATGAGACAAAGCTCTGGGATAAAGAAACTCAGGTGCTTCAGGTTACCGAAACGACTGAAAAAACCATGACCATCAGACTATTGATGACCGCCCAGAATTCACCGACGGCTTTTGATTTACGCTGTCATGTGCGGGAAAAAATGATTGAGTTTATTCAGCAGAATTACCCGCAGAGCCTACCTCATGTCCGGGCGACACTGACCGCTTCCGTAGCCTCAGAGAGCGAGTAATTATTTTCCGCATTCGTTCCTTGCTCGTAAAAACTAAAGGCCCTGCTTTGCAGGGCCGATTCAAGTGAATTCTTTTGTGCATGCTCAACAGGTTTATGGCTGAAAAAATGAGTGCCACAAAAGCCTGGTTTGTCAGGAAGATTTATCTCAGCAATCCCATCCAAGCTGCTCGCGAATCGCTTTACGATAAGGCGTTTCAAACTCGGCTGGCACCCGCCGGATATAATCCTGCGCATGTTCAAGCGTTTCGCCTTCAAGTGTTCGAAGATACTCCAGCGCATCGTCTACGCAGGGAATACGTCCCTCAAGGCCTTCAAGTCGTGGCGGCAATGCCGTCCAGATCACCGCATCCAGTCCCTTTTCTGCCATCCATTGGGCCAGATCGCCTGTTGGATTGCCTCGAAGTATCAGTACACCAATGCCATCTTCACGCGATGCCGGAATTTGCTCGCGCTCGCGCAGCGCCAGAATCGCCTGTTGCAGCGTTTCGACGTTGAGTAAAGCCCAGTACACCTGCACGGCCGGAGCATTTATACACACCGCCGTCGCCAGTTCGCCGCCATCACCCACGCGGGAAAACTCAATCGGCATATCAGGGCCATCCCGATGCCAGTCCCCGGCCAGCGGCAGTTGTTGTGGTTTCCAGATTAACGATCCCCAGCCAAGACATGCAATTTTCACTTATCCGCACCCTTCTTATTTCTGCCGTTATCATGTTTAGCAATTGAAAGTGCTAACCGATATCGCCTCGCTTAGCACTTTAATCTTAGGATGCGCAGTCAAAAGCGCCAGGGAACGTTATCGCCGGTTGAGAAAGGGATTAACCATTATTGGCTTCACGCCACTGTTTAATCATGTCATCGGTAACTTCATCTTTATAGCAAATGGGCGCGTAGCCTCCGGCCTTACTCCAGGCGCTGCGCTTACCGCACGAACTCCCGTTGCGCGCACGGTTAAATGGACAGGCACAGGTCCCCGGATACTCAGCAATAGACTCCTGAATAATCCTTTCTTTAATTTGTGCGTCGGAAAGCGAACTGCTTTCTGCAAACGCAATGTCCGCTGTAAAAAAACTCGCCCCTGTTATTAAAACCAGTAATAACGTTTTTATTTTCATTGTAATAACTCCGTATGTGAATGGAGTCGGTAAAATAGATCTGAAATTTCTTTCGCTTATTGATTGAAAACAACACTCATCATGAATGCTTCCAGTCTTTAATTTGAATGAGTGCAGTCAAATAACGCGAAAAAATAATAAACGGCGCAAAGAATAAGGAAAATATATTCTTTGCGCCGTTTAGGGTTAACGCTTAAGCGGCAGTCCTGCCGTTTCTTTCGCGCGCATTACGGTCAGGAAGGTAATCAGCGCCGCGCCCATCACGTAGAACGCCGGGGAGAAGGGATTGCCGGTTGAGGTAATAAGCCAGACTGAAAACCACGGCGTGATGCCGCCAAAAAAGGCGACGGCAAAGTTATAGGCAATTGATAAACCGCCGTAGCGGATGCTGGTCGGAAAAAGTTCCGCCATCGCCGCGCTGCATGCGCCGTCAAACGCCGCGATAAACGCGCCGAGCATCAGCATCGCCAGAATCGCTGAGAGCATATCGCCGTTAGCCATCACCATCATCGCCGGGTAGCTGAACAGAATAAATCCGCCGCAGCCCGCCAGCATCAGCGGTTTGCGCCCAAATTTATCCGACAGCAGCCCCATGAACGGCACCATCACCGCAATCGCAAACAGACCAATGGTGGTAATCGCGTAGGCGTGAAGTTTTGAGAAATGCATCTGTGTGGATAAATAACTGGGCATAAAAGTTTGCAGCGTCCAGTGGCCCACGGCTTTGATCACTACAAAGCCGACGCAGAACAACAGCGCGCGCCAGGCGGTGGTGACGGCAGCGCGCAGCGGTTGCGCCTGCGTCTGTCCCTGCTTCGCCGCGGCGAGAAACTCCGGGGAATCCTCCAGATGTTTACGCAGGTAGAGCCCCACCCAACCCAGCGGCCCGGCGATCAGGAACGGAATGCGCCAGCCCCAGTCGTTCATCGCCCCTTCGCCGAGCAGCGCGGTGAGTAAAAACACCAGCCCGGAACCGGCCACGAACGCCATAAAACCAAAGTTATCGATCCAGCAGGTAAAGAAACCGCGCCGGGCGACGGGCGCGTATTCCGCCAGAAATGTCGTTGCGCCGGAGCTTTCTCCCCCCGCCGCAAATCCCTGCACCAGACGGGTGATCACCAGCAGCACCGTCGCGGTAATGCCCACCTGGTGATAGGTCGGCAGCAGCCCCATCACAAAGGTGGCCCCGGAGGTGAGCAAAATCACCGTGGCGAGGATCTTCTGCCTGCCCACCCGGTCGCCCAGTGAACCAAAATAGAGGCCGCCCAGCGGACGCATAATAAAGCCCGCGCCAAACACCGCAAACGATGAGAGCAGTGCCACAGCCGGATCGCCCGTCTGAAAGAACTGCAAGCCGATAATCGCCGCAAGCGTGCCGTACAAACCAAAATCAAACCATTCAACAAAATGGCCAACCCCGGTCGCCAGTAAAACTTTGCGTAGTTTTCGCGAATTCGCCGTTTCTTCCTGCATATCCACCTGCGTAAAAGATTGCTCAACTGGCTGCGTCATACCCCCTCCTGGACCCATACTGTTTCTATAATAGATATACTCTCTACTCTTTCTGACGGATTTATGCTCAGCCAGGAGCGATAAAATGTGAGCTACAACCGGGAAAGGCGATAAAAAACGCGCCGCGATCACATTTCCCGGACTGATGAATACAAAAAAAGCCCCGCCGGAGCGGGGCCAGTAAGTCGTCGCTGATTAGCGGCGCTTGTATGGCAACATACGACGTAACGTGTTGTCTTTCCAGAAATAATGGTGCATCAGCGCCGCAAGCGTATGCAGACCGACCACGTAATAGCTTACCGTAGCGAGCGTGACATGATAATCCTTAAGAATATCAACGAGGTCAAAATCCGCTTCCACCGCGTGTGGCATGATGATGCCGAAGGCAATCCAGTTGTTGCCGCGGAACCACATCATCAGCAGGCCGATGATCGGCAGCGCGATAAACAGCAGATAAATCACCAGATGGCCAAGATGCGCAAGCCCGGTGAGCATCGGTTTAGGCTTAGGCACGATAGCCGGTGACGGCGTTTTCAGGCGCAGCAGCAGACGTGTCACCATCAGCACCAGAATCGTGATGCCGCAGGAGACATGGACGATATTAAAGTAAGGCCGGAGGTTGCGTGGCGCGTATCCGCGAAACTCCATGGAGCACCAGGTGAAAATCACCAACAAAAACACCAGCCAGTGGATGGTAATTTGTAAGCCTGAATAGTTGCTGCGCATGCATTTTCCTGAAACAAAACAGTGAGAAGAAAAACATACCTGGCTTTAATTAAAAATTCATTAACTTTTCAGAATCCCTTTACACGTAACGGAGAACCGCATGAAGACATTGAGTCATTCTGACCTGCTACAGCGTATGGAAGAGGCGGTCGCGCGCGCCGTGACCTTTCCCGTCTGGCCGACGGGAGAAGCGCCGGGTGCCGCCGTCAGCCCGGTGACGTTTCATCTTGAGGAAAATCACACCGGGCCGAGCGCCTTTGACCGCTCGGTGACCGGCGTGCGGGGAGCGCAAATCACCGTTTATGCCCCGGAAAAACCCAACGGCGTGGGGATCCTTGTCACCCCCGGCGGCTCCTATCGCCGGGTGGTGCTCGATAAAGAAGGCAGCGCCCTCGCCCCGTTCTTTAATGCGCGCGGCTATACGCTGTTTGTGATGACCTACCGGATGCCCGGCGACGGTCACGCGGAAGGGGCCAATGCGCCGCTGGCAGATGTGCAGCGCGCCATGCGCCTGCTTCGCGCCAGAGCAAACGAATGGCATCTGGATGCTAAAAAACTCGGCGTGATGGGCTTTTCCGCAGGCGGGCATGTTGCAGCAAGCCTGGGCACCCGCTACGACGAAGCGGTTTATACCGCGATTGATGACGCCGATAACCAGAGCGCCCGCCCTGCTTTTATGGCGCTGGTCTATCCGGTGATCACCATGCACAAAGAGATCGACCATCCGGGTTCGCGGCATGAACTGATTGGCGACACGCCGACGGCTGAACAAATTCACCATTATTCTCTGGAAGAGCGGGTAAGCGCCGATACGCCGCCGACGTTTTTACTGCACGCGGTGGATGACCCGGCGGTGAAAGTGGAGAACAGCGTGGTGATGTTTAGTGCCTTGCGCAAACTCGGTGTGCCGGTGGAGATGCATCTGTTCGAGCAGGGCCAGCACGGGTTTGGCATCCGCGATGCGCTGGGGCTGCCAGTGGCGTTGTGGCCGGAGCTGATGATGGAGTGGATTGGGACGAAGGTGTGATTCACCCTCACCCCGGCCCTTTTCCTCAGGGAGAGGAGGAACACCAACCCTCACCCCGGCTTTTTTCCTCAGGGAGAGGAGGAACACCGACCCTCACCCCGGCCCTCTCCCTCAGGGAGAGGGAGCAAACGTCCCCTCTCCCCTGGGGAGAGGGTTAGGGTGAGGGGTAGACCTCAGCACTGCAAATAAACCATCTGCGTCTGCAAATACTCATTCAGCCCGTGCTTACCATCCGCCCCGCCGATCCCTGACTTACGCCAGCCCGCGTGGAACCCCTGCATCGCTTCAAAGTTCTCGCGATTCACATAGGTTTCGCCGAACTTCAGCCCCTTAATCGCTTTCATCGCCGTATTAAGATCGCGGGTATAAATCGATGACGTCAGGCCGTAGTCGCTGTCGTTGGCCATCGCCAGCGCCTCGTCCAGCGTGTCAAAAGCGACCACCGGCAGCACCGGGCCGAAGGTTTCTTCATGCATGATGCTCATCTCCTGCTGCACATCGAGCAGCAGCGTCGGCGGGTAGAAATAACCGCTCCCTTCAACCGCTTTACCACCCAGCACCACTTTTGCCCCCTGCTCCACGGCGCGGGCAACTTTTTGCTCCACGCGCTCAAGTGCGGCAGCGTTAATCAATGGCCCCATCGCAATATCGTTGCGCTGCGCCGGATCGCCATACTGCACCGCTTTCATCGCCTCACCCAGACGATTCACAAAGCGGTCGTAAATGCCCTTCTGCACATACACGCGCTCGGCGCAGTTACACACCTGTCCGGTGTTGATCACGCGCGAATCGACAATCGCCTTCACCGCCAGTTCCAGATCGGCATCGTCCATCACAATCGCCGGGGCTTTACCGCCCAGTTCCAGACACACTTTGGTGATGTTTTTCGCAGCCGCTGTCATGATTTTCTCACCCGCGCCGACGCTGCCGGTCATGCTGACCATCGCCACTTTCGGGTTGCCCGCCAGCTCCTGACCGACCGTTTCACCGCGCCCCAGCACCAGGTTAAACACCCCGCGCGGCAAGCCGATTTCATCGACGATTTTGGCGAAGGCAATCGCGTTGTTTGGCGTGAATTCACTCGGTTTGATGACGATGGTATTACCGGTGATCAGCGCCGGAGCCAGTTTGCGGGCGATCAGGAAGAACGGGAAGTTCCACGGCAGAATGCCGGTGGTCACGCCCAGCGCGCGTTTAAATACGAGGATATTTTCACCCGGACGGTCGCTTTGCAGGATCTCACCTTCGTAACGGCGCGCCCACTCCGCCATGTAATCGATGTAGTCGGCGGTAAACGCGACTTCCACCTCAGCCAGTTGCTGAATTTTGCCGCCTTCAGCGACGATAAGCGCACTGATTTCACTCGCCCGCTCGCGGATCCCGGCGGAAATTTTGCGTAACCACCCGGCGCGTTCGATAGCGGGCAGCGCTTCCCATGCTGGCTGCGCGCGTTCGGCGGCGTCGATGGCTTTACGCGCGTCTTCGGCGGTACCGTCCGGGATGCGTGAAATCAACGCTTCCGTCGCCGGGTTAACGACGTCTAACCACGCGTCGCCCTGCCAGGTGACAAACTGACCATCAATATACATGGGGTGTTATACGGGTGCTGTCATGACCTGCTCCTGTAATGGCATTGTTTTTAACAAGTGAAATCATTGTTAAAAATCTACAGCCAGCCGGACCATTTCCCACTCTGATGGGCCGGATTTGTGAGGTCACGCAAAAAAGAGAAAGGCTTTAGCAACAAAATAGTTACATGAAAATCAGGCGAAATGACCGTTTGCGACAGGGCGAGCGCAAACGGTCAACGGATCACAGCAGCGCACGTTCTTTCAGGGTGGCGGTCAGGGTCGGGTCCGCCAGCATCGTGCACCATGCCGCTTCGATTTCTGCCGGGAAATCAACGTGCACAATAAAGTTGCGCCCGCGCGGGCCATAGCCCTGCTCATCATCGCGCAGGCGCGGCACCTCGCCCATTAGCAGGGAAAGATAGCGCTCGACGGGCCACAGCCCTGCCGATGGCGTGGCAAAGCGCAGGCCACGGGCATCATTCGCCAGAACGGGCGTCACGCCGGGGTAGCTCAGCCAGCGGGTGTCCAGTCCGCTGATTTCTGCGGCACGGGCAAAGGTCGCCATCGTGCGGCGCTGCATGGTGGGGTCCTGAATCACCAGCGCGGTGTTCAGTGTCATGCCGCGTGCGCGCAGTAGTTCACAGGAAAAGTGCGCGTTTTCTCCGCAGTTGGTGGATTTATCTTCAATCAGGATCCGATCCGCCGGAATGTTCCAGAACTGGCGGGCGATGTCGGCCAGGATCGCCGCTTCGCTACGACCGGTAGTGCGCAGGGCGTTATAGCGCGGGTGACGGGCAATCGCCGCATAGAGAAACGTGGTGGAGTGCCCCACGCCGCCGCTGATTAAAAGCGGCATGGTGCCGCCAGCGGCGATTTTACAGGCCGCATCGATGGTCGGGATCACCGCGTTACCCGCCAGGATTACGCAGTCAGCGTTTACCGGTTGCGGTTTACCCTCGAACGCGTTATTTGCCAGCCAGCGTCCAAGCGTGTTGGTCGCGGCCAGCACAGGCTCCGGCAGATGCGGAAAGTGAGTGTTGATCATCGTACCTCCTCTGAAATCCTGTTCAGAATAAGGGGTCAGAAAGAGATAAACAGCAGATCACTCTTAATCACCCGTTACGAAACAAGCAATTATACGCGTCGTCTGCGTCATTACCGCTATACACTTTGCGGTTTCAAAAAGGTGCAAAATGTAAACCGGTTACGTGACGTTGTCACACTTCGTATTCATCTGACTTTTGTATTCTCACAATTCATAGGCTTGAATTATGATTTACAGAAGAAGTAGAATCCTTAGCCCCCTAATAATTCAACACCGTGCGCTGTAATGAGGTCATAAGTCATGCGTTTGCCAAAAAGCGATCCCTATGCGCCACGAGAATGGGCTCCGCATGAAAAACCCATGCTGCTCGGCTCCCCTTCCACGCCGTTTCACACCACGCCAAAGCGCATCGCTTATGGCATTGTCGGGCTGCTGGTCTGTCTGACGGGAGCACTGGGTAACGCCATGGTGACGGCAAACCTGCAAAACTTGCAGGGCTCGTTTGCCGCCTGGTCAACGGAAATCGCCTGGCTGCCGACCGTCTATGTGATGACCAACGTTTCCATCAACCTGTTGCTGGTGAAGTTTCGCCAGCAGTTTGGCCTGCGCGCGTTCACTGAAGGCTTTCTGGTGATCTACGTGCTGGTGACATTCTTTCACCTGTTCGTTAACGATCTCAGTTCCGCGCTGATGGTGCGCGCCGCACACGGCATGGTGGCGGCGGCGCTCAGCTCGCTCGGCATTTACTACCAGATCCAGGCCTGGCCCGCGAAGCATCGTTTAAAAGCCTTAACCATTGGCATTACCGGCTCGTCGCTGGCGATCCCCATCGCGCGGCTATTTTCCACCGAACTTTTGCAGATCGACGAATGGCGCGGACTGTACTTATTTGAACTGGGCCTGGCGCTGATCTCACTGGCCTGCGTGATCGCCCTTAAATTACCGCCGGGCGATCGCAAGAAGGTGTTCGAAAAGAAGGATTTCATCACCTTCATGCTCTTCGCCCCCGGCATGGCGCTGCTCTGCGCGGTGCTTTCGCTCGGGCGGCTGGACTGGTGGTTTGAAGCGCCGTGGATTGGCTGGGCGCTGGCCGGGTCGCTGGTGCTGATCGTCAGCGCGATCGTCTTTGAGCACAACCGCAGCAATCCCCTGCTCAACACCCGCTGGCTCTCCAGCGGCAGTATCGTGCGTCTGGGGCTGATTATGCTGCTGATCCGTATCGTGCTGGCGGAACAAAACACCGGGGTCATCGGCTGGCTGCAATATGTCGGCCTGCAAAATGAGCAGATGAACACCCTCGCATGGGCGATTCTGGCGGGGATTGTCTGCGGGATTGTTGCCAGTTGCCTGACCATCAAACCGCAGCGCCTGGCGTGGCCGATTGTCACCGCGCTGGCCATGATGATTGTCGCGTCGCTTCTCGACAGCCAGTCCAACAGTCTGACCCGCCCGGATCAGCTGCTGTTAAGCCAGTTTCTGCTCGGCTTTAGCAGTGCGTTTTTCCTTGCTCCGGCGATGCTGGCGGGCATCGGCGGCGTGGTGGCTGAACCGCGTAACCTGGTCAGTTTTTCGGTGCTGTTTGGCATCAGCCAGAACCTTGGCGGTCTGCTGGGTTCGGCAATCCTCGGCACCTTCCAGACCTGGCGGGAGAAATACCATTCCAGCCTGCTTGCCGAGCAGCTCACCACCTTAAATCCGCTGGTGAATGACCGCCTCCAGCTTTACAGCCAGATGTACCGGAACCTTATCGGCGACAGCACCCTGCTGAACGTCCAGGCGGTGAATCAACTGCAAACGGCGAGCGCCATGCAGGCAAATATTCTGGCTTACAACGATACTTACCTGCTGACGGCGACCATTGCGGCAGGCACGCTACTGTGGATCGTCTGGCGGCTGCTGCGCCTGCGCATCACCGCGCGTCTGGCGCTGAAGCGGGCAATGCAGCAAAAAGCATGAACACTAAAAACACAATAATGAAACACGAAAGACATCAGGAGTGGTTATGAGTCAGCAGGACGCCGCCCAGGAGCAGGCACACACCCGCAGTAATCTGCGCATCGTTTCGATTTTTGCCGCCGCAGCGATTGGCATTGTCGGCGTGCTGGTGATCCTTTACGCCTGGCAACTGCCGCCGTTTACCCGCCACGCGCAGTTTACCGATAACGCTTACGTACGCGGCCAGACCACCTTTATCAGCCCGCAGGTTAACGGTTACATCACCGACGTGAAGGTGCAGGATTTTGCCACCGTAAAGCGTGGCGATCTGCTGATGCAGATTGACGACCGCATCTACACGCAGCGCGTGCATCAGGCGCAGGCGCAACTGGCGATGAAAGTGGCGGCGCTGAACAATAACCTTCAGCAACGGAAAAGCGCGGAAGCGGTGATCAAACGCAACGAGGCCGCCCTGCAAAACGCCCGCGCGCAAAATCTGAAAACCCAGGCGGATTTGAAACGGGTGAAGGATCTCACCGCCGACGGTTCGCTTTCGGTGCGTGAGCGCGATGCCGCACTCGCCAGCGCCGCGCAGGGCAACGCCGACATTGCGCAGGCCGCCGCAACGCTTGAGATGTCGCGCCAGGATCTGCAAACGACCATTGTGAATCGTGCGTCGCTGGAAGCGGATGTGGAAAACGCCAAAGCCGCGCTGGAGCTGGCGCAAATCGATCTGCAAAACACGCGGATTGTCGCCCCGCGCGATGGTCAGCTTGGGCAGATCGCCGTGCGCCAGGGCGGATATGTCACCGCCGGTACCCATTTAACGTCTCTGGTGCCGGCCCTGCACTGGATCATCGCCAACGTTAAGGAAACGCAACTGGCGAATATCCGCGTCGGCCAGCCGGTGCGTTTTACCGTTGATGCGCTCAATGACGCCACTTATCACGGTCGGGTGCAGAGTATTTCTCCGGCGACCGGCGTTGAGTTCAGCGCCGTGACGCCGGATAACGCCACCGGTAACTTTGTGAAAATCGCCCAGCGCATTCCGGTACGCATTGAGATTTCCGGCAAACCGGAGGAGCTCGCGCGCTTACGCCCTGGCATGTCGGTGCAGGTGCATATTGATACCAGGGAGGAGAAACAATGACCTTCCGCCCTGCATTGCTGGCACTTTGTGTGGCACTGGCAGGCTGCCAGTCGGTGGACGTTGCCCCCGCGAAGCCTTCATTAACCATCCCTGCCGCCTGGCGCACCGCCATCGGCCCGCAAAGCCCGGTGGAGGGCGTGTGGTGGCGTAATTTTCACGACAGCCAGCTTAATCAGTATGTCGATCGGGCCCTGCGGCAAAACACTGACGTGCTGATCGCCCGCGAGCGGATCAACGAATATCAGGCGCGGGTGTACGGCAGTGAGGGGAATCTCTTCCCGACGCTGGACGCGGGCCTGAGCGTGACGCGGGCGCGTTCGCAGTCGGCCGCCACCGGGATGCCTGCCCACAGCATGCTGTACCGGGGGAACTTGAGCGCCAGCTACGATGTGGATCTGTGGGGCGCGAATCGCAGTGCGACCGATGCGGCGCGGGCCTCGCTCGACGCGCAAAAAGCGGCTGCGGCGGCTGCCGATCTGAGTGTGGCGACCTCGGTGGCGTCCGGTTACATCACTTTGTTGTCGCTGGACGAACAGCTTCGCGTCACGCAAGCCACGCTCACGGCGCGCGAGGAGGCCTATAAACTGGCAAAACGTCAGTTTGAAAGCGGCTACAGTTCGCGGCTGGAGTTGATGCAGTCCGATTCTGAATTGCGTGCCACGCGGGCGCAGATCCCGCAGTTGCAGCACCAGATCACCGGGCAGGAAAACGCCCTGAGCCTGCTGCTCGGCGAGAATCCCGGCGCGGTGCCGCGCACGGGCGGGTTTGATAATCTGACGCCGTTGCGCATTCCGTCGCAGTTGCCGTCATCGCTGCTGGAGCGCCGCCCGGATATCGCCCAGGCCCGGCAGCAATTGCTCGCCGCCGACGCCACGCTGGCCTCATCGCAGGCGCAGCTTTTACCGTCGCTAAACCTGACGGCGGGCGGCTCGTACCAGGCGGATACTCTGCCGAATCTGCTGGATAACCCGCTACGGCTGTGGAGCGTGGGCGGCAGCATTCTCGCCCCGCTGCTGAACCGCCAGGCGCTGAATGCGCAGGTGGATGTGTCGATGTCCCAGCGCAATCAGGCGCTGTACAGCTATGAAAACGTGGTGCGTAACGCGTTTAAAGAAGTGAATGACAGCCTCGACGCGATTGCGCGTTTGCAGGAACAACTGGACGAGTTGCAGGCACAGGCAGAGGTCGCCCAGGAGACGCTGCGCATTGCGCAGAATCGCTACCGGAATGGGTATTCGTCGTATCTGGATGAGCTGGACGCCCAGCGCACGCTGTTTTCAACGCAATTGAGCGTGGTGCAGGTGAAGAATAATGTGCTGCTGGCGCAGGTGGATTTGTACCGGGCGCTGGGGGGTGGCTGGGTGGCGCAGGATTAGGTTGACAGACCCTCACCCCGACCCTCTCCCTCAGGGAGAGGGAGAACACCACCCTCACCCCGGCCCTCTCCCTCAGGGAGAGGGAGAACACTAACCCTCACCCCGGCCCTCTCCCTCAGGGAGAGGGAGAACACCACCCTCACCCCGGCCCTCTCCCTCAGGGAGAGGGAGAACACCACCCTCACCCCGACCCTCTCCCTTAGGGAGAGGGAGAACACCAACCCTCACCCCGCCCCTCTCCCTCAGGGAGAGGGGGAAAGGCGGGTCCGTGCTCGATTTGTTGGAGAGAGGCGAGTCCGCGCTCGGGCTGTTCCCTCTCCCTGAGGGAGAGGGTTAGGGTGAGGGTCTACTCTTTTACTGCGCAACCTGCTCCATCGCCTGCAAAATCCGCTTATCAGAAATCGGGTACGGCGTCCCAAGCTGCTGGGCAAAATAGCTCACCCGCAACTCCTCGATCATCCAGCGGATCTCTTTCACGTCCTCGTCGTCACGACGCGCGGGCGGGAGTTTGTTCAACCACTGTTGCCACGCCTGCTGTACGCTTTCAACCTTCAGCATTTGCGCGCGGTCGCGGTGGGGATCGACAGCCAGTTTTTCCAGACGGCGTTCAATGGCGTTCAGATAACGCAGCGTGTCGCCCAGGCGTTTAAAGCCATTCCCGGTGACAAAACCGCGATACACCAGCCCGCTCATCTGCGCTTTCACGTCCGACAGACCCAGCGCCATGGTCATGTCCACGCGCCCTTTCAGCCGTTTGTTAATGTTGAACACGGCGGTCAGGATCTGCTCGACCTGTTTGGCAATCTCCACTACGGTATCGTTCAGCTCCGCACGCACTTTCTCATGCAGCGAGGCATAGCCCTCTTCCGTCCACACCGGGCCGCCCGCCTCAAAGATCAGCTTGTCGACGCCGCAGGAGATGCAGTCGTCGATCAGATCCAGCACTTTGCCGTAAGGGTTAAAGTACAGCCCCAGCTTGGCTTTGTTCGGCAGCTTCTCGTGCAAATATTTAATCGGCGACGGAATGTTTAACAGCAACAGGCGACGCAGACCGCGCCACATCTGCTGTTGCTGCTCCAGCGGATTATCAAACAGCTTGATCGCCACGCTGTCGCGCTCGTCCACCAGCGCAGGCCACGCCTTCACTTTGTAGTTACCGCGCTTCTGCTCGTAGCTTTCGGCCAGGGTGCCAAAACTCCAGATATGCAGGCCGCTCTGCTCGATGCCGTCATCGGCCACCGCGGAGAGCGTCTCCTGCACTTTGCCTTTTAACGCTTCTTTCAGCGCTGTCAGGTCACGGCCTTCCTGAAGTTTCTTGTTTTTGTCATCCACCACGCGGAAGCTGATTTTCAGGTGATCGGGCACCTGTTCCCACTGCCAGGCTTCGCGATCAACGGTTACCCCGGTCATCCGACGCAGTTCGCGCTCCAGCGCGTCGAGCAACGGCAGTTCCAGCGGCGTGACGCGCCCCAGGAATGCCTCGGCGTAGTTCGGCGCAGGCACAAAGTTGCGGCGCACCGGTTTCGGCAGCGATTTGATCAACGCGATAATCAGCTCCCGGCGCAGGCCCGGAATTTGCCACTCAAACCCGGCGTCATCGACCTGGTTTAACAGCGGCAGCGGAATGTGCACCGTCACACCATCGGCATCTGCGCCCGGCTCAAACTGGTAGCTCAGGCGCAGCTTGAGGTTGCCCTGATGCCAGAAGTTCGGGTAGTCGAGCTTACTGACCGATTCTGCGCCCTCTTTGATCAGCATGTTCTTTTCAAAGTTCAGCAGATCCGGCGTTTCCCGGCTCGCCTGCTTCCACCAGCTATCAAAATGGCGGGCGGAAATGACGTTATGGCTGATGCGCTGATCGTAAAATTCAAACAGCGTTTCGTCGTCCACCAGAATGTCGCGGCGGCGCGATTTGTGCTCTAACTCCTCCACTTCCGCGCGCAGTTTGAGGTTGTCGCGGAAAAAGGCGTGACGCGTCTGCCAGTCGCCTTCCACCAGCGCATGACGGATAAAGAGTTCGCGGCACAGCGCCGGGTCAATCTGGCTGTAATTCACTTTGCGGGCGGCGACAATCGGCAGGCCGTACACGGTGACTTTTTCGGTGGCCATCACCGCGCCCTGCGCCCGCTCCCAGTGCGGTTCGCTGTATGACCGTTTCAGCAGATGCTGCGCGACCGGCTCGACCCACTCAGGATCGATACGGGCGGCGATACGCCCCCACAGACGGCTGGTTTCCACCAGTTCCGCCACCATCGTCCACTTCGGCGGTTTCTTGAATAAACCGGAACCGGGGAAGATGGAGAAACGGGCGTTACGTGCGCCGGTAAATTCCTGTTTATCGGCATCCTTCATGCCGATATGCGACAGCAAGCCGGTCAGCAGCGCGATATGAATCTCGCGGTATTCTGCCGGTTCGCTGTTCACCGGAATGCCGAGTTCTTTCACTACCTGGCGCAACTGGGTGTAGATGTCCTGCCATTCGCGCACGCGTAAATAGTTTAAATAATCGGTACGGCACAGGCGGCGGAACTGGTTCGAGGAGAGCGCTTTTTGCTGCTCGCCGAGGTAATTCCACAGGTTAACAAAGGCCAGAAAATCGGACTCTTTATCGTGGAAGCGGCGGTGTTTTTCATCGGACGCCTGCTGTTTGTCCATTGGTCGTTCGCGCGGATCCTGAATCGACAGCGCCGAGGTGATGATCATCGCCTCGCGCACGCAGCCCAGTTTTTGCGCTTCCAGCACCATCCGCGCCAGGCGCGGGTCAACCGGCAGTTGCGAAAGCTGACGCCCCTGCGGGGTCAGTTTGTAGGCGGTTTGCTGCTCGTCGGTGGTGATCGCGCCAAGTTCTTCCAGCAGGCGTACACCGTCCTGAATGTTACGTTTATCCGGCGCTTCAACAAACGGGAACGCGGCGATGTCGCCCAGTCCCAGTGCGGTCATCTGCAAAATAACCGATGCGAGGTTGGTACGCAGGATTTCCGGATCGGTAAATTCCGGACGCGACAGGAAATCATCTTCCGAATAGAGCCGGATACAGATCCCTTCGGAGACACGCCCGCAGCGACCTTTACGCTGATTCGCCGACGCCTGCGACACCGGTTCAATCGGCAGGCGCTGTACTTTGGTGCGAAAGCTGTAGCGGCTGATGCGCGCGGTGCCGGGGTCGATCACGTATTTGATGCCCGGCACGGTGAGCGAGGTTTCCGCCACGTTGGTCGCCAGCACGATGCGCCGCCCGCTGTGGGGCTGGAACACCCGGTTCTGCTCGCTGTTCGACAGTCGCGCATAGAGCGGCAGCACTTCGGTGTGGCGCAGATCGCGTTTGTTCAGCGCATCGGCGGTGTCGCGGATTTCGCGCTCGCCGCTCAGGAAGATCAGGATATCCCCCGCGCTCTCCTGGCCCAGTTCGTCCACGGCATCAAAAATCGCCTGAAGCTGGTCGCGCTCGGTGTCGTCGGCCTCCTCCACGATCGGACGGTAGCGGACTTCCACCGGGTAGGTGCGCCCGGAGACTTCAATAATCGGCGCGTTGTTGAAATGGCGCGAAAAACGTTCCGGATCGATGGTCGCGGAGGTGATGATGATTTTCAGATCCGGGCGCTTCGGCAGAAGCTCTTTGAAGTAGCCGAGCAGGAAGTCGATGTTCAGGCTGCGTTCGTGCGCTTCATCGATGATGATGGTGTCGTACTGCATCAGCAGCCGGTCCTGCTGGATCTCGGCCAGCAGAATACCGTCGGTCATCAGCTTGACCATGGTGTTGTCGCTGACGTGATCGCTGAAACGGACTTTATAGCCGATGCAGCCGCCCGGTTCGGTTTTCAGCTCTTCGGCAATACGGTTCGCCACGGTGCGCGCCGCCAGACGACGCGGCTGCGTGTGACCAATCAGCCCTTTCACGCCCCGCCCTAATTCCATGCAGATTTTGGGCAGCTGCGTGGTTTTACCGGAGCCGGTTTCGCCCGCGACAATTACCACCTGGTGATCGCGCACCGCTTCCAGAATATCCTGCTTCTTCTGGCTGACCGGGAGGTTCTCCGGGTAATCAATCGTCGGACGCGATGCCTCGCGCAGCAGGACTTTCTCTGCCGCCTGGCTTATCTCTTGCGCCATCGCCTGGTAGATGGCCTGTTGTGCTTCAGGATTTTTAACCTTCTTCACACCGTGCAGGCGACGGGCGAAGCGCGCGCGGTCGCGCAGCATAAGGCCATCAAGCTGTTGATTCAGGGCGGCGAAGGTTAATCTGGACTGTTCTGTCATAGTGTTATCGGGGCAGTACACTGCCGATCAAATGTCTCGTAAGCGATTGCTGTAGATTACCATATTGCCGCTTTTCGTGCCTTGTTCAAAAAATTCGAACATAGGCTTCGATATATTGCGCTATTCATCCAGCAAATAAGTGAATAGAGTGACAGTCATTACTGGGGGCTAACCTCATCAAAAACAACTAAAGGAATCACCCATGAGTAAAGTATTAGTGCTTAAATCCAGCATTCTGGCAGGGTACTCTCAGTCGGGTCAGCTGTCTGACTATTTCGTTGAGCAATGGCGTGAAAAACATCCGGCGGATGAAATCACCGTTCGCGATCTGGCAGCGAACCCGATTCCGGTGCTGGATGGTGAACTGGTTGGCGCGCTGCGTCCCTCCGACGCTCCGCTGACTCCGCGTCAGCAGGAAGCCCTGGCGCTTTCTGACGAACTGATTGCTGAGCTTAAGGCGCACGACGTGATCGTGATTAACGCCCCGATGTACAACTTCAACATCCCGACACAGCTGAAAAACTACTTCGACTTGGTTGCGCGTGCCGGTGTGACCTTCCGTTACACCGAAAACGGCCCGGAAGGTCTGGTGACCGGTAAACGTGTGGTGGTCGTGTCCAGCCGTGGCGGTATCCATAAAGATACCCCGTCTGACCTGGTAGCTCCGTACCTGAAACTTTTCCTGGGTTTCATCGGCATTACCGACGTGAACTTTGTGTTTGCTGAAGGTATCGCTTACGGCCCGGAAGTGGCGACCAAAGCGCAGACCGACGCTAAAGCCGCGATCGACAGCGTGGTTGCAGCCTAAGCCGCAAAATTCATGCCCGGTGGCGAACCGCCGGGCATATCAATGCCAAATCAGCCAATACTCGCCAGCGTCTTCAGCACATCCTCACTGAGTTCCAGATCTTTTGCCGCCATGTTTTCCCGCAGATGCGTCACCGACGAGGTGCCGGGGATCAGCAGGATATTTGGCGAACGCTGAAGCAGCCAGGCCAGCGCCACCTGCATCGGCGTCGCGTTCAGGCTACGCGCCACGTCCGAGAGCGTTTCAGACTGCAACGGCGTAAAGCCGCCCAGCGGGAAGAACGGCACAAAGGCAATCCCGTCTGCCGCCAGCGAATCAATCAGCGCATCATCGTGGCGATGGGCGATGTTGTACTCATTTTGTACGCAGACGATCTCAGCAATCGCGCGGGCTTCCGCAACCTGGGCAGCAGTGGCATTACTCAGTCCCAGATGCTTAACCAGCCCCTGCTTTTGCAGATCGACCAGAACGTTAAAGTTTTCCGCAATCGATCCTTCCGCCGGGCCATGCCCTTCCGGCGGCATCACCCGCAGGTTCACCACGTCCAGCACATCCACGCCTAAATTGCGCAGATTGTCATGCACCGCCTGTTTTAATTCCGCAGGCGAAAAGGCGGGCAGCCAGGCCCCTTTGTCGTCGCGACGCGCGCCGATTTTAGTCACGATGACCAGATCGTCGCCATAAGGATGCAGCGCCTCACGAATGATCTGGTTGGTAACGTGCGGACCGTAAAAATCGCTGGTATCGATATGATTCACACCTAACGCCAGCGCTTCGCGTAACACGCTGATGGCCGTATGGCGATCTTTCGGTGGGCCAAATACGCCCGGTCCGGCCAGTTGCATTGCGCCGTATCCGAGCCGGTTGACCGCCCGATCGCCGAGGGTGAAGGTATTATTGTTTGCTGTGCTGTTCATAATTCCCCTTCTGGTTTTTGTCATTTCTTGGCTTTATCAGTATATGAAGGATGGTGGGGTCAAAAGTTGGCATTCTGTGCACAACGCAGGCAGCGTTTTTTACCTTCAGCGAAGGAATAAATAATGGCGCGCGGAAAACCGTTCTCGCTTACGACTAGCGCGACTCACCATCAGTGTGCAGCAGCGTTTCAATCTCTTTATCCGCTTTAATGTGGATATCGTGCTCAATTTTCACGTTCATGTTGATGGTGATGGGCTCTTTCGGTGCCGCCACTTCTATGCGCGGCGTGCAGCCCGACAGCCCAATGATCAGCATGATGGCGATTACGGATTTCATTGTTTTTCCTCACATTCCTTGCCAGGCAGACAGTGGGGCATCGGCACGGTCGCATGTTGCTCCAGCTTTGACTGTAAATTGTCGCCAAAGCGCAAACTCTCCCACAGGGCAAACACGTTCTCTTCGTGGTTATAGTTCAGATTCACGATGTTACTTTTGCCATTCAACCGACTGGTGCCGGTGATGGCGGCCTGCATGTTCAGTAAGCCCTGGCTGTCCAGATTAATTTTCGTCCATGACCGGGTGATCTCCATATAGCGCAACCAGTTGATGGCGGCCCCTGCGGCGATATTATTGTTGGCTAACGCGTCGGCGGTGTCTTTATCCAGGCGCAGCGTCATTGGCCCCGGATTATTTAACCAGCCGTCTTTAATGATCCATTTTTCATTATCAAGCCACAGCGGTAACGCGCCGTTAAATGCGCCGGACATGGCAAGCTGTTTGACCTTAATGGCGGTGGTCACCTCGCTTGAGGAGATATTTTGCAGGCGTAGCAGCGCCGCATCGTGCTGTGGTAACCGTAGCTGTTGCAGCGTAATTTTACCGCCCAGCGCATCCACGCTGACATCGCTCAGCGTTAGCGGATTCTCTTCGCTCCAGGGGTAAGCCCCCTCTAAATCGGCGGTGAAGTGGGTTAAAGTCACCTGGTTTACGATTTCACCGATGCGCAGCGCAACCGGCCCGCGCGTGCCCAACTGCCAGGTGGCGTCGCGCAGGCGGAACGGCAGCACAAAATCAACGCCGTTAAGCTGGTTGTCCGGCATCCATAAACTGCCGCCTTTGATGACGCCGTGCCCGCCCGCTTCGAATCCCTGCCCGGCCGCGGCGGAAAAAGCGACCTGCGCGTAAAGTTTGCCTTCGCGCAGGTTTATTTTCGAATCCGGGGGAATGAGCGGCTGAAACACGGTCAGCGACTGGGGCGGCCACCACGCCTGACCGCGCAGTCGCTCGCCGTCCCAGCGACCATTGACCCGCACCGGGCCGATCGCGTCGGCATGCAGATCGCCTTTGAACTGAAAGAGGGTCGGATCGCTGCCTTTGACGCTGAAGTTGAGCGTCGAAGGTGGCAGTGCGCCGCCCCCGCTGAAGGTTGTTTGCCCGGCATCCAGCACCAGCGAACCGCTAAACTGCGGGTTTTGCGCGTCGCGCAGCCAGCGAATCGGTGCATCCAGCACCAGCCGGGGCTGGCTGACGCGCATGGCACCATACTGCAACTGGTCGAAGCCGGTTGAGAGATCGGAGAGTAAAATCTGCTTGTCCTGCCATTCACCTTTTCCGGCCACATCCCAGCGCGCCTGCATCGGGGTGAAGTTTCCGTCGCCCCAGTAGCGCCACTGCCAGAGGCCTTTATCCGGGAGGAAATTCGTTGCCCGTCCGTCAAGGTGCAGGACGAAGTCGCCCAACTGATTTTCATGGGCGCGCAAAATAGCCTGTAGCCGCCCTTCCACGCCCTGACGGGTGACTTTTACGCCCGCCAGCGGCCAGCGCACTTCGTCAATATTCAGCGAAACAATAATTCTGCCCCGCGAACGCAGTAACGCACCGGGCGCAAAGGCCAGCAGCGGATCGCTCAGACTGCCCGTCAGTTGGGCGGGCAGCACAGCATACAGAATCAAATCGCCCTGTTTGGCCTCGCCGGTAAGCTGCATCGGCATGGCGCTATTTTCCATGCCGAGACGCCCGGGCCCAAACGTGAGTACGGCGTTGCCTTTGCCCGCGTCGCCCTGGGTGAGCACGTTCAGACGCCCACTGATTTGCGCCTGCTCCAGCCCCTTTTTCCAGTCGGCGACCTTCACTCCCACACGGCCTCCGAGCGGCATCCCCTGATACGGCCAGCTCCAGCGCCCGTCGCTTAAAGTGAATTGCTCGTCGGAGAGCTGCCACGGCAGATCCAGCAGGGGATCGGGCTGGCCGCGCGCCATGACAATCAGCTGCCCCTGCCTGTCGCGCCAGTCTATTTCAGCGTCCAGCGGTTCCGGGATGTGCGCCACGCTCAGGGTGGTGCTGGCGTGACCACTCACCGGCAGGCCATCGGGCACCAGCGGCAGCGTGAACTCCCCCGCCAGTTTCAGCGGCGGCTGGTTTTCAAACAGCGCCAGTTCAAACTGTTCAACCGTCAGCGCCTGGCCGTGCATCCGGGCCTGTACGCTAATCCGGTCGCCCTGATAGCGTAGCTGCTGGTTTTCGGGCGTCACGGCGAGGGAGAGTTTGCCTGCCCAGGTCTGCCAGGGTGAGACGGTGAGCGTGTCCACCGTGACCCAGGCAAAGGGCAGCATCGCCTGCCACTGGGCCAGCGTGCGCGGGGCAGCAGGGGTGGATTCGCTTTGCGGAAGTTTGCTCAGGCAGTCAGCGTTGAGTGTCAATGAGCTAATATTAAGTTGCCAGCGGCTGGGGTGCGTGAGGTCAGCATTTTTCACCACCGCCAGCGTACAGTCGTCGACCAGGTAGCGCAGATCCGGGATAAGCAGCGCATGGCGCGTTAAGCGCGGGCTCTCTTCAAAGGCGATACGGGTGCCCGCCGGTAGCCAGATCCCTGCAAGCGTCGGTACCCATTTCGCGAGGGTAAGCAGCAGCATCAATGGCAGCAGAATGATCAGTAAAAGAAGTGCGATGGCGGCTTTGTATTTACCCTTCATGGGCAGTTAATGTCCTGATTTACGGTTAAATTATTGTTTGCCGTAGCATTATTATCACACAGATGCGCACGCTGATGAAGTCAGCGCGAATTTTAAGCATAGATGTTCCGCAATTATTCGCTATGTCTATGTTAATCAATTATTTTGTAATAATTGTATGATTATTTTAATCATGTTATCGTGAGATTAAAATCACTGGAGAAAGTCTTATGAAACTCGCGGTCTATAGCACAAAGCAGTACGATAAAAAGTATTTGCAGCATGTAAACGAGGGATATGGCTACGAACTTGAATTTTTCGACTTTCTGTTAACTGAAAGAACAGCCAAAACCGCTACCGGCTGCGATGGTGTCTGTATTTTCGTGAACGACGATGGCAGTCGTCCGGTTCTCGAAGAGCTCAAAAAGCATGGCGTGAAGTTCATTGCCCTGCGCTGCGCGGGCTTCAATAACGTCGACCTTGAGGCGGCTAAAGAGCTGGGCCTGAAAGTGGTGCGCGTTCCGGCCTATTCGCCGGAAGCGGTGGCAGAACATGCCGTCGGGATGATGATGGCGTTGAACCGTCGTATTCACCGCGCTTATCAGCGCACCCGCGATGCTAACTTCTCTCTGGAAGGTCTGACGGGCTTTACCATGTACGGTAAAACCGCAGGCGTGATTGGCACCGGCAAGATTGGCGTTGCGGCACTGCGTATTCTGAAAGGGTTTGGTATGCGCCTGCTGGCGTTTGATCCTTACCCGAGCGCTGCCGCGCTGGATCTGGGTGCGGAGTACGTTGACCTGGCGACCCTGTTCGCCCAGTCGGATGTGATCTCCCTGCACTGCCCGCTGACGGAAGATAACTACCATCTGCTGAATCGCACCGCATTTGAGCAGATGAAAGATGGCGTGATGATCATCAACACCAGCCGTGGCGGACTGGTCGATTCTCAGGCGGCCATTGAAGCGCTGAAAACCCAAAAAATCGGCGCGCTGGGTATGGATGTGTATGAAAATGAGCGCGATCTGTTCTTTGAAGATAAATCCAATGATGTGATCCAGGATGATATCTTCCGCCGCCTCTCCGCCTGCCATAACGTACTGTTTACGGGGCATCAGGCGTTCCTGACCGCAGAAGCGCTGATCAGTATTTCTGAAACCACGCTGGAAAATCTCCGTCTGCTGGCAAACGATGAAGCCTGTCCGAACGCGCTGGTCTGACCCCGTTAGTTTAAGAATATCCTGCAAGACACCCACAGTGGGCCTGATAAAATCGGGCCTACTGTCATGGCACTTTGGAAATCATTATGAAGAAATTTATCGCCTTAACCGCACTCAGCCTGGTGCTGGCAGGCTGTGCTCGTGACGGCAAAGTCTCTGTGACTGCTGATGAACTGATGCATCACCGTTTTGTACTGGAAAGCGTGAATGGCAAGCCGGTGACGCCGGGTGAAAATCCACCGGAGTTAAGTTTTGGTGAGAAGATGCACCTGTCCGGCATCATGTGTAATCGTTTTTCCGGTGAGGGAAAAGTATCTGATGGCGCGCTGACCGCTAAAAATCTGGTGATGACGCGCATGATGTGTGCCGATCCGCAGCGTAATATGCTGGATCACACATTCAGTGAAATGATGAATAAAGGCGCTCAGGCCGACCTTACCGAGACGCAGTTAACGCTGACCACAGCAGAACAGACGTTAATCTTTAAACAGGCCGACCCGACTAAATAATCAGTAAATCAGTACGTGCCGCAACTGCCCGCCGCGAGCGATTGTTCGCTACAGCGTTTACCATTGGGCAGTGCGCACATGCCCATTGCCGAGCCATCAAGTTGCCGTGCGACGGAGAGCGATCCGCCAATCATTGCGCAATTGGCCTCGCCGGAACTGGACATCGCAGCCCGTAATCCTGGCGCAACATGCGCGGCTGTTGCCTGCTGCTCCGGCTCGCTGCTACAGGCTGATAATAATAACGCTGCACACCCTACCCAAAACGCTGCACGCATCTTCTCTCCCCCTTCGGTTTAGCAAAACCTATGCATAATAGGCAGCACGGCCTCCGCCGTCGAGAGACAAACCACGCTTTTATGCACCGACACCGAATTTTTTTGCTACCACTTATGTAAAAAAACCCGCCGTAGCGGGTTAACGTATTGATGCGGATGATGATACTCACTCAGTGGTGCAGCATCTCATCAACCACCTCTTCTTTCATTAACTGGTACGGATAATAAGTCGGCCAGTTGTCCATTTCTTCAAGCAGTGCTTCCTGAGAGGTGCTGCCCATGAAAATATGGAAGTGCGCAGATTTACGCGGAGCGATGGTGTGATCGCTGAACTGCACATATTTAGGCGCGCTGCTGCTGGCATCCTTACATTCGAACAGATAACGCACGCCTTTTTTACCGGAGGTATAAGTGAGGATTTTATGACCCGCGTAATCATATTTGCAGGAGCTCACTTTATCGCCGGTATGAAATTCCATCACGCCATTTTCAATGCCCAGGGTATCAATTTCAGTGGCGTAACCTTTGCGGTAATATTCTTTATATTCTGCCGCTGTTTTACTTTTATCCTGTTCGGCTTTTTTCTTAAACACCGGATCGAGATCGCCGCTAACCAGTAACGGATAAACCGACTGCCACATCCCTTCCCAGTCGCTCAGATTTCTGTCTTTGACATCTTTATTATCAAACTCGCCGTTAGCGGCTTTCTGCTCCATTTCACTCAGCGGTTTACCGTGCGAGTGATGACCATGAGCAAATGCCTGATTACTCAATAAAATCGCGCCCAGAGCGAATGCTAATTTTCCATAATGCTTAGCCAAAATGTGATCCTCAGTCAGATCAAGAAAAACGCGATGTTATAGTATAACATTTCACGTTTCAAGGCAGATTTTGCATTAGATAACGGGATCTTTAAATGTGAATAATTCGCAGACAAATAATATATAAGCCTTATCTTATCTGGAGGTTGCTATTAAATGCCACATGTTGCCGTTAAATCAGCGATACATTTTGTGTAAGTAAAATTATAGAAATTTATCTTTTGTAAACTTAAGAATTTAACGTTAATCCTGATAGACACATTTAACTTAGGGGATATGATTGTCGCGGGGGAAAAGGAGCGCTGTAAATATTTCAGGAGAACATGGTCAATATGGAATGGTTTATAAAACAAGCTGTCGTTTGCTCGAAAACGGGTACCGCCTTTGCTATAGCATCTAATCTGCGTAATTTAAATCTCATCTTATGGTATCGCGGCGATTATTTTTTACAGAAAGGCAATACTCTCTCAATCACCTCTTTTGGTCTTATCGTTAATGGTAAGACCCGGAACTTACAATTGCTGCACGTCTTTTCCTTTTCACATTCATTATGGGCTTCATTAACCCAGAATCTGGATTGCCCTGGAAACACTTACCCCATGATACGTCATTGTCCAAAAAGACCAGGCTGCCTTTTTAAACACTGCCCTTATGGCGCTATGCTGCCACATCAATAATTAATTGATACTGCATAAGCGTTCTTTTTTCTCTATTTTGTACGACCTGCAAGCCCGGCATTAACCTTCTGTCTCTTACTTTCATAGCGTAATGCCGGGCTTTGCGACCCTGTTTAACGTCCTTAATTGACCTTAAATGTGACTGTCTTCCTGACGACTCCAGGCTTGCCGGGCTCATACCGACATTTTTTTATCGCTGACTGGGTCGTTTTAAAGAAAATTTCATCACCCGTCGTTGAGACTGAATAGACCTCGCCTTTTGCGTTTACCCACGCGGTATAATTAACTGAACCTGAAATCCGCAATGCCAACGCTTTTACTGGCATTACCGGCACAGGACAACTTATCACTACCGGCTTATCTGAATTTGCTGCTTCCTCTGCCGCAACCGTTCCAGTCAAAACAAGTCCGCTTATCAGGAGCGCTATATTTTTCATCAACATGATTATTCCTTCTGTTTTTTTTACATAATAAGGCAGAGGCATTCTGAATCATATTGATTAACAGCAAGGTTCTTTATCACGCTTAAGAAAGTGCTACTTCCGGGAAAATGCCACGCGTTTTTTTACAGTATCTTTTTGTCATCGTGCGCCACAAGTGACGGGTGGTATATCCGCAGATCAAAAACTCATGGGCCTGTGCTGTCTATACTGAAATAAGGCCGAATAAGAAAGAACTGAACGGAAACGTCGCCATTAGCGCATAACGACTTTTCAATCTTACAGTTAAGCAATGAGAGCAAGCCTATGATCACAATTGACGGTAACGGTGCAGTCGCTTCAGTGGCGTTTCGCGCCAGTGAAGTCATCGCTATCTACCCCATCACGCCCAGTTCCACGATGGCTGAGCAGGCCGATGCCTGGGCCGGGAACGGCGTGAAAAATATCTGGGGTGACACGCCTCGCGTGGTGGAGATGCAGTCTGAAGCGGGCGCGATTGCCGCTGTTCACGGCGCGTTGCAAACCGGGGCGCTGTCCACATCATTTACCTCGTCGCAGGGTCTGCTTCTGATGATCCCGACGCTGTACAAACTGGCCGGTCAACTGACGCCGTTTGTACTGCACGTCGCCGCCCGCACCGTGGCGACGCACGCACTGTCTATTTTTGGCGATCACTCCGATGTCATGGCCATTCGCCAGACCGGTTGCGCCATGCTGTGCGCCAGTAGCGTGCAGGAAGCGCAGGATTTCGCCCTGATTTCCCATATTGCGACGCTAAAAAGCCGCGTGCCGTTTATCCATTTTTTCGACGGTTTTCGCACCTCACACGAAATTAATAAGATCACCCCGCTGTCGGACGACACGCTGCGCAGCCTGATGCCGCAGGATGACATTACCGCTCACCGCGCGCGGGCGCTCAATCCTGAACACCCGGTGATTCGGGGTACCTCCGCCAACCCGGACACCTACTTCCAGTCGCGCGAAGCCACCAATCCCTGGTACGACGCCGTGTATGACCACGTCGAACAGGCGATGGATGATTTTGCCGCCGCCACCGGGCGATCCTATAAGCCGTTTGAATATTACGGCCATCCGCAGGCGGAACGGGTGATCGTGCTGATGGGTTCCGCCATCGGGACCTGCGAAGAAGTGGTGGATGAATTACTGACGCGGGGCGAAAAGGTCGGCGTGCTGAAAGTGCGTCTGTATCGCCCGTTCTCGGCGCAGCATCTGCTGGCGGTGTTGCCGCACAGCGCGCGCAATATTGCCGTGCTGGATCGCACCAAAGAGCCGGGCGCGCTGGCGGAGCCGCTCTATCTCGACGTGATGACCGCACTGGCAGAAGCCTTCAACAATGGCGAACGCGATGCCCTGCCGCGTGTGACGGGCGGGCGCTACGGGCTGTCGTCGAAAGAGTTTGGCCCGGAGTGCGTGCTGGCGGTGTTTAACGATCTGCGCGAGGCGAAGCCCAAACCGCGCTTTACCGTCGGCATTTACGATGACGTAACTAATCTGTCGTTGCCGCTACCGGAAAATACCCTGCCGTCGAGAGCGAAACTGGAAGCGCTGTTTTACGGCCTCGGCAGTGATGGCAGCGTCTCGGCGACCAAAAACAACATCAAGATTATCGGCAACTCCACGCCGTGGTACGCGCAGGGCTATTTTGTCTATGACTCGAAAAAAGCGGGCGGCCTGACGGTTTCCCATCTGCGCGTCAGCGAGCAGCCAATCAATTCCGCTTACCTGATTTCGCAGGCGGATTTTGTCGGCTGCCACCAGCTTCAGTTTATCGATAAATACCCGATGGCCGAGCGCCTGAAACCCGGCGGTATTTTCCTGCTCAATACGCCTTATGCGCCCGACGAAGTATGGTCGCGGCTGCCGCAGGAAGTGCAGGCGACGCTGAATCAGAAAAATGCGCGGCTTTACGTGATCAACGCGGCGAAAATCGCCCGTGAATGCGGCCTTGCGGCGCGTATCAATACCGTAATGCAGATGGCGTTTTTCCATCTCACGCAAATTCTGCCGGGCGACAGCGCGCTGATTGAATTGCAGGGCGCGATTGCCAAAAGCTACAGCAGTAAAGGCACGGAACTGGTGGAACGTAACTGGCAGGCGCTGGCCCTGGCCCGTGAATCGCTGTTTGAAGTACCGCGGGAAGAGATCAATGCCACCAGTCCGAACCGCCCGCCGGTGGTGTCCGATGCTGCGCCCGATTTCGTTAAAACCGTGACTGCAGCGATGCTGGCAGGTCTTGGCGATGCGCTGCCTGTCTCTGCCCTGCCCTCGGACGGCACCTGGCCGGTCGGCACCACGCGCTGGGAAAAACGTAACATCGCCGAAGCCATTCCGATCTGGAAGCCGGAGATTTGTACCCAGTGCAACCACTGCGTCGCCGCCTGTCCACATTCGGCGATCCGCGCCAAAGTGGTACAGCCGGACGCGCTGGAAAACGCGCCCGCCTCCCTGCAATCGCTGGATGTGAAATCCCGCGATATGCGCGGGCAAAAATATGTGCTTCAGGTCGCCCCGGAAGACTGCACCGGCTGTAATTTGTGCGTCGAAGTTTGCCCGGCTAAAGATCGCCAGAACCCGGAGATCAAGGCCATCAATATGATGTCGCGCCTTGAGCATGTTGAAGAAGAGAAAGTGAATTACGATGCCTTCCTGAACCTGCCGGAAATCGACCGCAGCAGCCTGGAGCGCATCGACATTCGCACCTCGCAGCTCATCACCCCGCTGTTTGAATACTCCGGCGCGTGCTCCGGCTGCGGCGAAACGCCGTACATCAAACTGTTAACGCAGCTTTACGGCGACCGG
This sequence comes from Enterobacter sp. kpr-6, assembly GCF_900116015.1. GTDB lineage: Bacteria > Pseudomonadota > Gammaproteobacteria > Enterobacterales > Enterobacteriaceae > Enterobacter_D. The sequence goes on along the minus strand of NZ_FOYH01000003.1, from coordinate 21,863 downwards.
ATGCTGATTGCCAATGCGACCGGCTGTTCATCGATTTACGGCGGCAACCTGCCGTCCACGCCCTACACCACCGATGCCAACGGGCGCGGCCCGGCGTGGGCAAATTCCCTGTTTGAAGATAACGCCGAATTTGGCCTGGGCTTCCGCCTGACCGTCGATCAGCACCGCCAGCGCGTGATGCGTCTGCTTGATGCCTTCGCGGAGCATATTCCGGCGGAACTTAACACGGCGCTGCACGCCGACGCCACGCCGGAAGTCCGCCGTGACCAGGTGAGCGCGCTGCGTCAGCACCTGGCGGAGGTTGAAGGTGCGCAGGAGTTACTGACCGATGCCGACGCGCTGGTGGACAAATCCATCTGGCTTATCGGCGGCGATGGCTGGGCGTATGACATCGGCTTCGGCGGCCTGGATCATGTCCTGAGCCTGACGGAAAACGTCAATATTCTGGTGCTGGATACGCAGTGCTACTCCAACACCGGCGGCCAGGCCTCAAAAGCCACGCCGCTCGGCGCGGTGACAAAATTTGGCGAGCACGGAAAACGCAAGGCGCGTAAGGATCTTGGCGTCAGCATGATGATGTACGGTCATGTGTATGTGGCGCAGATTTCGCTGGGTGCGCAGCTTAACCAGACCGTGAAAGCGATTCAGGAAGCGGAAGCCTACCCCGGCCCCTCGCTGATCATCGCTTACAGCCCGTGCGAGGAACACGGCTACGATCTGGCGCTGAGTCATGATCAGATGCGTCAGTTGACGGCGACCGGCTTCTGGCCGCTGTATCGCTTCGATCCACGCCGCGCGGATGAAGGAAAAGTGCCGCTGGCGCTGGATTCGCGTCCGCCGTCCGATGCGCTGGCCGACACATTAATGAAAGAGCAGCGTTTCCGCCGTCTGAACGCCCAGCAGCCGGAGGTTGCGGAGCAGCTATGGAAAGATGCCACGGCGGATCTGCAAAAACGCTATGACTTCCTGGCGCAGCTTGCCGGAAAAGCGGAAAAAAGCTCTACGGAGTAGTTAACCGTCACGATGCCCGGTGAACATCACCGGGCATCAGACGCATGCGGCTGTTATTCTTTTTTTATATGGCTTATTGCCACTTCATGGCTAAAAAGGGGTGATGGTATTCACCCGTTAAATGATAACCTTGCGTGATACCGAACAGAAGGATCCTGCGTGCGTCATCATCCTGTTACCTCATCCCGAATCGCCTCTGTGGGTTATGAAGAAAGCACCCGCACGCTCGAAGTGCGCTTTCATAATCGCAGCGTCTATCAATATCACGGCGTACCGTCGCGTATTTTTAACGTCTTCCTGACCGTGGTGTCCAAAGGCCGCTTTTACGACGGCGTGGTGAAAGGCAAATACCCGGAGCACCGCATTGCCTGAGCGTTAACGCACAACTCAAAACAGACGCATTTGTTGCAGATCGGTCATTAAATCGGGGCCCTGCGGTTGCCAGTTCAGTTGGTGCTGAGTCAGGGCACATGAGGCTGACATATCCTGAACCACAAAGTGACTCATCCAGCCAAAATGATCCGCAGCTTCGGAAGGCTCAAGGCGTACAACAGGCACGTTCAGGCGCTGACCAATGGTTTCAGCGATTTTCCGCAGCGTAATTCCCTCTTCAGCAACGGCGTGATAGCGGCCAGGACGATGCTTTTCCAGTGCCCGCACATAGAGCAGCGCGGCATCGCTGATATGCACCGCCGACCAGCGGTTCTCGCCCTCGCCCACATACGCGGAAACTCCTTTTTGCCTGGCGATTTCAATCAGCGGGGTGATCAAACCCTGCTTGGACGTGTCATGAACCTGCGAAAGCCGCACTACAGAAACATTTACGCCCTGTTCTAATGCCGCCATTGCCGCCTGTTCCGACGCCTTACGCGGGTTCTGATGTTCAGGATTGAAATAGTCTTCAACAGCCAGCCGGTTTTGCCCTGCTGACCCCATCGCCACGCCAGACGTGATAATCAACGGCCGTTGCGTTCCTTGCAGCGCGTCGGCCATCGCCGCAATCGCCAGCCGATCCTTTTCACAGTTCGCCACGAAGCGGGAAAAGTCGTGAACAAAAGCAGTATGGATGATGCCGTCGCTTAACATTGCGCCACCGCGCAGACTGTCATGATCTTCCATATCGCCAAAATGTGCCTGTGCACCGGCAGCCGCCAGTTTTTCAGCACCCTGCTGGCTTCGGGTGAGTCCGGTGACCTGATGCCCGGCAGCAATCAACTGCGCTGTGACCGCCGTGCCGATAAAACCGGTCGCTCCCGTAAGAAAAATACGCATAGTTAGCCCGCCCTTATGTCAGTAATGGATTGCTGTTGCAATCCGCTACGGCTACTTTAGGGGCAGCCCTTAATACGGTCTATGTCAGAAAGTCGCTGTTTTATGTCTCATCGTCCGGAGTGCGTATGGATCCACTTTCGCAATTGTTGTCGCTTCTCAAACCAGAAAGTTATGTTACGGGCGGCGTGGTGCTGGATCCCGGCCTGGCGGTTCAGTGGCCCTCTCATGACGGCATCAAATGTTACGCCGTGGTATCGGGCGAGTGCTGGCTGTCAGTTGAAAATGTTGCCGACCCGATACGGCTTACCGCCGGAGATTGCTATCTGCTGCCTCCCGGTCCCCCTTTCCGGCTGGCGACGGATCTGGCCTCAAAACCTGTCGATTTCCGCTCAGTGCGTAAAGCTATGACCTCAGAGATGGCCGCTAAAGCTGACGAAAAGTCGGGCTGTTTTCTTGTTGGCGGACATTTTCTTCTGGCGGGTCGCGCGGCTAATTTGCTGTTGGGATCGCTGCCACCTGTCGTGCATATCAACAACGACACGGACCGGGCGGCGATGCACTGGGCGCTGGCAAGAATGGCTCAGGAAGTGCGGGAGCCGCAGCCAGGCAGCAGTATGATCGTGCAACAACTGGCGTTTATGCTTTTGATTCAGGCGTTGCGGCTTCACGTCAATGACGGCGCTGAGACGAGTCATGGCTGGCTTGCGGCGTTAAGGGATAAGCAACTGAGTGTCGCCATTGCCTGTATGCATGATAATCCCGGACATCACTGGACTCTGGGCACGCTGGCAGCGCAGGCAGGCATGTCACGCTCTGCTTTTGCAAAACACTTTAAGGAAACTGCAGGAACCACACCCATTGAGTACCTGACGCAATGGCGAATGCTGCTGGCCTGCGACCGGTTACAGAATTCAAACGATCCCCTCCTGCGCATCGCGGCCTCCGTAGGCTATGAGTCCGAAAGCGCTTTCGGGAAAGCGTTTAAGCGCGTGACAGGCTGCTCTCCCGGAAAATTCTGCGCCCGCAAAAAGCGTTAAAACCTCCCCGCTGTAGAGGTTGTGCATCTGGCTGCTGCACCAGGACTAAACCTGAGTGCGCACGCGATCGTGAAAATGGTTCATGTTGCAGTGAAATTTAGTCGCTTTCACTCGTGCAGCGGCTCTGGCATAACATCTGTAATGTTAACGTATTAGCAACATGAAAACTGAGCAACGGCTATTTTTTAGCAATAAAGAATAGATTCAGTTTTTGTGTCGGCGTTGAGGACGCAAGATTATTATGAATAAAGATTTCACCTTCACTATTAAGCGCAGTCGTTTCGACGAAAATTATAATCCCTCAGAAAATACGCGGATTACGACCAACTTTGCTAACCTGGCCCGTGGGAAAAATCGCCAGCAGAATTTACGCAATACGCTGGTGATGATTGATAATCGCTTCAACACATTGGCGCACTGGGATAATCCCAAAGGCGATCGTTATTCTGTTGAGCTTGACATTATCTCTGTTGAGATGAACATTCGTGCTCAGGAGAATCTCAATACCTTCCCGGTGATCGAAATATTAAAAACCACGGTGATTGATAAAAAAACCAATGCGCGGATTGCCGGTATTGTCGGAAATAATTTCTCTTCATATGTTCGGGATTACGATTTTAGCGTGTTGCTGTCAGAGCATAATAAACACCAGGCTGAGTTTAGCATCCCCTCTGATTTTGGTGAGTTGCACGGCAATATCTTCAAACACTTCGCCACCTCAGATGAATTCAAAAATAACTTTAGCAAACCGCCTGTGATATGCCTCAGCGTATCGAATAAAAACAGTTATCACCGGACCGGGAATGCGCATCCTGTTTTAGGCATCGAATACCAGCAAAACGGCTCTTCCTTAACCGAGGACTATTTCAAAAAAATGGGCTTGCAGGTTCGCTACTTCATGCCTGCGAACAGCGCTGCGCCGCTGGCGTTCTTCTTCTCGGGCGATTTGCTGAGTGACTACACTTCCCTTGAGCTGATCGGCACCATCAGTACGATGGAAACGTTCCAGAAAATTTATCGCCCTGAGATTTACAATGCGAACTCGGCCGCGGGGCAATACTACCAACCCGATCTGAATAACCAGGATTATTCATTAACCAAAATTGTTTATGATCGGGAAGAACGGAGTCAATTAGCCATTGAACAGGGAAAATTTACTGAAACGCATTTCATCAAACCCTATAAAAATATTCTTGAGCAATGGTCTGCTGACTACGCCAATTAATTAACCAAAAATATAAGGTCACCTGTTATGAAAACATTGCTCCCCACTTCTACTGCGGGCAGTTTGCCTAAACCATCCTGGCTTGCACAACCAGAGACGCTCTGGTCGCCCTGGAAATTGCAAAATGAGGAATTAATCGAAGGGAAACGTGATGCTCTGCGTTTATCTCTGGAGGATCAATGCCGCGCGGGAATTGATATCGTCAGTGATGGTGAGCAAACGCGTCAACATTTTGTCACGACCTTTATTGAGCACCTCAGCGGCGTTGATTTTGAAAAACGGCAGGTGGTTAAAATTCGTAATCGCTATGAGGCGAGTGTTCCGACCGTCATTGGTGCTGTGACGCGTCCAAAATCAGTCTTTGTGGAAGATGCTAAATTTTTACGCCAGTTAACCACGCAACCTATTAAATGGGCTCTGCCTGGCCCGATGACAATGATCGACACACTGTATGACAGCCATTATAAAAGCCGCGAAAAACTGGCCTGGGAATTTGCAAAAATTCTCAATCAGGAAGCCAGAGAATTAGAGGCTGCGGGTGTCGATATTATCCAGTTTGATGAACCTGCATTTAATGTTTTTTTTGATGAGGTAAATGACTGGGGGATTGCCGCATTAGAAAAGGCTGTTGAAGGACTTAAATGCGAAACCGCCGTACATATCTGTTATGGCTATGGCATTAAAGCGAATACAGACTGGAAAAAGACGCTGGGATCAGAGTGGCGACAATATGAAGAAGCGTTCCCCAAACTGCAAACGTCAAATATCGATATCATCTCACTGGAATGCCATAACTCGCGTGTTCCCATGGATCTGCTTGAACTGATTCGCGGTAAAAAAGTGATGGTCGGCGCGATTGACGTGGCAACCAATACCATTGAAACACCCGAAGAAGTCGCCAGCACGCTACGCAAAGCCCTTGAGTTTGTTGATGCCGACAAACTTTATCCTTCGACCAACTGTGGGATGGCCCCTTTATCCCGACGGGTCGCCAGCGGTAAGTTAAATGCGTTAAGTGCAGGTGCTGAGATAATTCGCAGAGAGCTCTCATCGAAATAAGAACGTCGATTTTTACTCCTGTTTTTATTCCTGAATGGTTGTGGGGTTTTGGAGCGTTAAGGGTTAAGTCTGGGGCCTGGTCGGAGCAGCTATCATTAAATCCACTATACTCATTATTGCAGTTGTCATTTATCTGTGACGCTGTGCACGGTGAATGACCTTACATTGACCCTACCCATGACCATCAGGAGAACAACATGCAGAAAAGTAAAACCTTGAAAGGGCTGCTGACCGCATCAGCAGTAATCGCTATGTTCAGCACTGTTGGCGTGCAAGCTCAGACGACGTCAAACGCTGCGCAGAGTGGCGCGGCAAGCCAGACCGAAGCGGGCATGAAGCTCAGCGCCGGTGACGAAAAAGCGCTGAAGGATATGGCACAGGCCAATATCAATGAAATCGCCGCCGCCAAAATCGCACTGGATAAGGCCCAAAGCAGCGACGTTAAATCATTTGCTCAGAAGATGGTCGATGATCACGGCGATGCCCTGAGCAAAGTACAGGCGGTCGCCGGGAAAAAAGGCGTAACGCTGCCGACTGAGCCGGATTCTGCGCACAAAGCGATGGCCGAAAAGCTGGAAAAACAGAGCGGCGATGCGTTTGACAAGATGTATATGGAAAACGCGGGCACCAAAGATCACAAAATGGTGCTGTCAAAACTGAAAAGTGACGCCATGAATATCAAAGACCCGGATGTGAAGGCGCTGGCCGACGCACATACGCCGGTCGTTGAGCAGCACCTGAAGTCCGCCGAGCAGATGTCGATGAAATCCGGTAAATAAGCGGATTGGTCGATGCCTTGCTCATGACCACTTAGAAAAAACCGCAGCCCTGAATTCACGGGTACGAGGGACGTTTGTGATTTAACCGTTCCTGATTTCCCCGCTGATACAAGGCTGTGGTTTTCCAAACAGATATCCCTGGGCGAAATCGCAGCCCAGCGCCTGAAGGCTTTCCAGTTGTTCCTGCGTTTCAACCCCTTCCGCAACAGCTTTCATATTGAGCGATTTCGCCATACCGGTGATGAGTCTGATGATGTTCAGGGCGTCTTCCTGAGTCGATATCGAATGCACGAAAGACTTGTCTATTTTGATCTTATCGAAGGCAATCCTGCTCAGCCGCGACAGAGAAGAGTATCCGGTACCAAAATCATCGATGGAGATTTTCACGCCCAGCGCTCTGAGTTTGTTAAGGGTATTCATCGGCGTATTGCTCTCAGTAAAGAGAGAGGATTCCGTCACTTCCAGTTCCAGACGTTCAGCCGGGAGCCCTGTTTCTTTCAGAATGGAGAGCACTATGCCGGCAAAGGCACTGCTGCTTAGCTGAACAGGCGAAACGTTGACTGAAATTTTAGCCGGAACCGCCCAGGTTGCCGCTTCCCGACAGGCCATTTCAAGCACCGATTTCCCCATCTCGTTAATCATGCCGGTTTTTTCAGCCACAGGAATAAAGCTATCCGGCGACAGCAGACCTTTCAGAGGATGGATCCAACGAATAAGGGCTTCATAGCTGTAAATTTCCCGGCTGAACGAATCAACGATAGGCTGATAATAAACCACGAACTCTTTATTCACTAAGGCCATTGCCATATCGTGTTCAAGGGTTCTGCTTTCCTGTAGCTTTTCTAGCATGTGTTGCCGGAAGACTTTTATCTTTCCGGAACCTTCATTTTTGGCTTCATAAAGCGCCAGATCGGCAAATTTATAAAGATAGTCGGAGCGACGTTCAGTTTCAGAGATAACAATACCAACACAGCTGGTTATATTTATAATCGCGTTATAAATCGTGTAAGGCTGGTTGATAAAATCACCTATTTTTTGGGCGAGTGAAACAGCGCGACTCTCTGTCAGGCCACTGGAGAGAAACGCAAATTCATCCCCACCTAAGCGATACAGCGAATCTGACGTCAGGTTCATCGAATTCAGGCGTTCGGCTATCTGGCGTAATAACATATCACCGGCATCGTGACCATAGGTGTCATTGACCTCTTTGAACCGATCTAAATCAAACAACATCACCGTCACAGAATTATTATTTTTTTCTGCGGTCTCAATGGCTTTATTTAAACTTTCCCAGAAAAAATGACGGTTATTCATCCCGGTCAGCGAGTCGTGATAAACGTCATATTCCAGTTTGGCATTCTGGATTTGCAGTTTTTCTTTGGATTTCTGCAACTCTTCTGCAAGGCTTTTAACCTGCTGATGCGCCTTCAGGATATTTTTGTTCTGGAAAAATATCAGCACACCCAGTATCGCACTCAGTATGATCAGCAGCACCGACGTCGCTGAGTAAATATAATACAGCGTTTGAATTTTGAGGTTGGCGTTATTAATCGAGTTAACGTCTTTGTTTAATGCACCGGATGAAAAGCGGCTGAGCGGCGCATCAAGCGAATGCATTCCTTTCAGATAGGCCTTCAGCTCTGGCCGGCTCATGTCTTCAAGATGAACATCCAGATATTTAAGCGTTTTTTCAAACTGTAAAGCCAGTTCATGATGCGCTTTATTGCTGTCGATATAATGCCCCAAATCCCCTTCTTTCATCAGATCGCTCTGGCTGAGCATAATGTCGAGACGCAGGCGCACATCATCGAATTTCACTGTATCGTCGGTAGCGTAAAGACCGAGCCAGGATTCGAATCGATAATATTCTGATACCAGTTGTGCAGCCGACCATGAATCGGTGTATTGCGTCAGTTTCTGTAACTCTTGTTGTCTTTCGTGTACAAGGAAAGAGATATAGGCGGTAGAGATAAAAAGCGAAAATATAATGCCAGCTAATATTCTGTTCATAGTGATCGTCTGAACTCCCTATTCAATATTGATTTTGCTAACCTGCCAGGCCGATCTTGAATAAAAAAGCTGGTTGTTGAGTTCAGGCATACTGTCATAGGGATACACAATAAATAACGGGCCTTTATCACGGATACGCATATATTCGCCGTTGATTTTTAAAGCAAGAATAACATTGTATTTCTTGAAATCGCTGACAGGGATAACGGTTGTGTAGTCATTGAGCGCAGTGACCTTAACAACAGAACCTTTCGCCCCGACATAATCCATGAGCTTTCGCATTGGGATACCCGTAAAGGTAGTGCGCCCATTATACCAGGGAGAGTTGGTCTGGAAACTTACTATGCCCAGTTTCTCAAGGCTGGCGATATCAAAAACGGCTTTCCCGTCTTCATTTGTATTTTCTATATTACCGGTCAGGGTTAAAAGGACTTTACCAGTAGGTTTGGAAAGCTCACCAGCGCATACCTGGGTGACGACCATAAAGCTTAACAACATGATAATTAACCGCATTCTAAACTCACTTATCTACCGGATGTAAAAATATTATAATTTAGTTATTAGGCTATTTATATATGTTGGCTTGCTATTATTGAAACAATAAGCTCATTCTCATTATAACGCATTAAAATCAACATGTTAACCTTTCCTCGCTTTTTAATATTGATTAAAAAATATCAGTATCGTTATTTGAGGCACGCTACATTTCATTGTAGCCGTACAAAAATGTTTCTTGTTTAATCGACGCAAAAAAAACACGCATAAACCCAAAGGCTATTTATTTGTACAGCCATAGCAGACGTTTTGCACTGCAAGCTGGCACGCTTCCGGAGCCGACATGCGGCGTATCGGTACAAGACGTGGCGGAAAGGTGGGAGATAAATGAGTGAATGCTTTATGAGGCTTTGCGGTAAACGATAAGCAGAACGCCCGCGCTATTTTAATGAATGGAAAATAAGCGCGGGCTCAGGGTACATCAGGCTGTCTGGAAAATTAACGAGCGGTGGATGGCAGCTCCGGCCCAGGCCCCGTCCCCCACCGCCAGCGATACCGAATGCGGCACGCGCGCCACATCACCGCACGCAAACGCGCCGGGCACCGAGGTTTCTTTCATGCTGTCACTGCTGATTTGGGTGCCAAACACTGTCTCTTCCAGCTTGCAGCCAAGCGTCTGCGCTATGTCGCTGGCAGGCTGGTTTTTTGGCCCGACAAATATGCCGGCGAAAGACAGGACACGGCCATCTGCTGTTTCGATATCGGCATGATTAACCAGCCGCTTTATCGGTGTGGTTTCAATTTTTACGCCGCGCCGGTGTAAATCAGCACGGATCTCTTCGTCGGGAGTGAATACGTAGTTCGTAAAGAACGTCACGTTGCCCCACTCCGCGACCATCTGGGCCTGGTGGGCAGACATTTCACTCGTCGCGATGACGGCAAGTTCTCCCTGATTAAGCTCATAGCCGTGGCAGTAGGGACAATGAAAAACATGCTGTCCCCAGCGCTGTTGTAAGCCCTCTATCGGCGGCAGGATATCTTTTACGCCAACGGCAAACAGCACGCGGCGCGCTTCAAAGGCGTCACCGGACAGCGTTTGCACCCGGAAAGCCTCTTTTTCACCGAGCACCTTTTCTGCCGCCCCCTCGTGCCACTGCAAAGAAGGATAACGCAGCAGTTGCTCGCGTGACTGTTCAAAAATCAGCGCCGGATCGACGCCATCCTGACCAAGAAAACCGTGTGAGTGACTGGCAAAACGGTTCCGTCGCATTCCGGCATCAATAATAAGAACCTGACGACGGGCCCTTACCAGTTGCAGAGCAGCAGCCATACCGGCGTAGCTGCCACCAATGATGATCACGTCATATTTCATTCTTACCTCTAACGTTGCGGTTGATATTGCGCTTTTCAGCATCGGCAAGCAGATCGCCCAGTTTGATACGGCCGAAATGCGCCAGCAGAAGCGCTTCCGCCTCGTCAAAGGCATCACCGAGCGCAGCATTCACCGCCTGTTCGATCAGGCATTCTGGTCGTTCATTACGATTACCGATCGCAAAAATCGCCGGTTCGCCCAAAACGTCGTGCAACTGACGCAGGGTGACATCGGTAAGTTTGTCGGTCAGCGACCAGCCGCCGCCGTGACCGGCAATCGACGAGACCAGTTGCTGTTTGCGTAAAAGACCCATCATGCGCCGGATAACGACCGGGTTGGTCCCGGCGCACTGCGCCAGTTGTTCTGACGTCATGGGTCTGGTATGGAAGTGCATATGCAACAAAATGTGCAGCACTGTTGAGAGTCGGCTGTCTTTTTTCATGTAACTAACGTTATTACGAATTAGCGATCGTGGCAAGGATAACGTGCCCGGCGTTTCAGATTTCTCAGCGCACGCACACTACCATCGCGTCCGTTAAGCGCGTGGTGTAGCGCGGCGAGAGCATTTCCCGTTTCATCTGCCACTCCTGCGCAATCCCCTGCCCGGCAAAAAAAAGCGTTCCCCGTCCCTGTTTTTTATTCAGCTCATCCAACGCCTGCATTAATACCTCGCTGTGCGGCCGCGGTCGGTGCTCATCGAACAAATCAAGCTGCGCCACGCCCTGGCTGAAGAAATCCCCCAGCATGACGCCCGCTTTTTGATAATGCAGCCCTTCCCGCCAGATCGCGTCCAGACAGCCGATTGCGGCCTGGATAATGTCCCGGCTGTCGTGAGTGGGAGTGAGAAGTTTGATGGCGGCGCTGTTGCCGTAATAGGGTTCGTCGGGGGCAAATGGCGACGTTTTGACAAACGCGGAGATAAAACGGCAGTACTGGTGCTCTTTGCGCAGCTTTTCCGCCGCCCGCGATGCATGGCTGCAAATCGCCTGCCGCATATGTTCGTACTGCGTCAGTCGCACGCCGAAGCTGCGGCTACAGACAATCTCCTGTTTGAGCGGAATAAATTCGTCAAAGGCCAGGCAGGATTCGCCGCGCAATTCCCGCACCGTTCTTTCCACCACCACGCTGAAATGTTTTCTGATAAAGCGGATATCCGCATCGGCAAGTTGCAGGATCGTTTTGATGCCCATGGCGTCGAGTTTTTTTGCCAGCCGCCCGCCGATGCCCCAGACCTCGCCTACCGGCAGGGCGGCCATCAGCTTACGCTGCCGCGCCTGGTTTGAGAGATCCACCACGCCGCCCGTTTGCGACCAGCGCTTGGCGGCATAGTTGGCGAGCTTTGCCAGGGTTTTGGTTTGCGCGATCCCCACACCCACCTGCAGATGGGTATTCAGCTTAACGCTCTGACGAATGGCGTGGCCAAAATCCTCCAGATCGCAGCAGTTGCGCACGCCGGTTAAGTCACAGAAGGCTTCATCGATGGAATAGATCTCAACCCCCGGACACATCGCCTCCAGCGTATCCATTACGCGCTTGCTCATGTCGGCATACAGCTCGTAGTTGCTGCTAAAACAGGTCACGTTATTGGCGCGAAAAAGATCCTTTTGTTTAAAAAACGGCGCGCCCATCACCACATTCAGTCGTTTCGCCTCGCTGTTGCGGGCAATCACGCAGCCGTCGTTATTACTGAGCACCACCACCGGCTTGCCCCACAGATCGGGCCGAAAGGCCGTTTCGCAACTGACGTAAAATGAATTCACATCCACTAACGCGAACATGATTAGCGCCGGGCTTTAATAATAAAAGTGACCACGCCGAAGAGTTCCAGCGTGTCTTCATTCAGGATGGGAATAGGTCTGTAGGCACTGTTGAGGGGATTAAGTTGCAGGAAGGGACGAAGCTGTAATTGTTTGACGGTAAATTCACCGTCCACGGCGGCGATCACAATATCGCCATGTTCTGCTGTAAGCGAAGAGTCCACCACCAGCATATCGCCATCGCTGATGCCGCCCTCCAGCATTGAATCCCCCGCGGCTTTAACAACATAAGTCGAATTAGGATGGGCGATCATAAAATCATTAAAATCGATACGCTGTTCAACATAATCCTGTGCCGGAGAGGGAAAACCACAGGGAACTAAATCACCGAATAAAGGTAGCGCGGCAACGACGCGCAATTCAGCGGGCTGGTAGAACTTCATGGTGAGTCACCTTATTAATATGATTTACTGTGTATTTATACAGTAGATTTATCTATTAAGGGGATCAAGTCTCTGTCAGGAAAATTGCGCGCGCCGGGCGTGCCGGATATCGCGGAAAAGGATTAAGAATTAACAGGTTAACGGGATGTGTAAATTTTCACGGCAGCGGTGCGATTGCTCAGTTCATATACTGAACCGCCCGAAGGCGGCTCAGTATTAGAGAGATTCGGGTTACTTTTACCCAAATCTGTGTGCCTTATTATTATGGAATAAACTTCCATCACAGTGCATTGGCCCTATTCGGCCGGCTTCTATCAGTAACTCTTCAAGCACACCTTCAACGGCCTCGGCACCATGTTTTTTACGCAGTAGATCGATTTGCTCTTCAATGGACGTTCTGTTTGCATCGCCACGTAATGCAGACAAGAGCATTTGCGACGCCCACCGTTTCACTTCAGGATCTTTAAGCATAAAACCTCCTTTACCCGCTATGGGTAAGTAAAGTTTAGCTTAGGGATCGCGCGTACCGGATAAAGGGCACAAAATGTGAGGGGGCTAAGAGGTTCATGCGGGGCTACGACGGATATTACATGGCGTCGTTGCCGGTGATTATCAGAAAGCCAGGCCGCTTCAACAAATCAGAGAATTTTTGCGGAGCAGAGAAGAAATTCTATGTCGTGATGTCACGTGGCTAAATTCCCGGGCTGCGTAAAACCTGCGGTGACCGATCACGAATAGCCTGAGACAACGTCCTGAAGAAGCCAGTCGTGAAATACTTTAACTTCATCACGCATGACATTATGTTGCGGCGTGACCAGGTAGTAAGACCACTTGAGCGGCCAGCGATGGTCAGGATGCAACTGAACCAGTTGCCCGGTTTCAATAAGTTGCTTCACCAGGGCGTAACGAACAACGGCCACGCCCCGGCCGCTCAGGGCCGACAAAATCACGGCTGAGGTGGAGTTAATATGCAGGCCGCTTTCACGGGCTTCTGGCGCATTAACCGCGCTCAGAATATCGTCCCATGATGGAAAATCCGCACCGGGATGCGGCGTATCATCATGGATTAATTTTTGTGTGGCGAGCCATTCACCGCAGGCCATTTTCTCCGGTGGTACGAGGCGCGGGCTGCAGACCAGCACCGCTTCTTCATCCATCAGCCAGGTTTTATTCACGCCGGGCCAGTCTCCCTGCCCGCAGCGAATGCCGATATCCGCTTCGCCATGCGAAACGTCCATCAGCTTCTCTGTGACATTAAGCCGCAGATCGATAGTTTCATGCATTTCTGAGAACCGGTTCAGCCGCTCCATCAGCCAGTTCATCATCAGGACCTGAGAAGCGGTGACCACAACAACCGAGCGTGCGCGGCGTCCGCGAAGTTTATTTAATCCGGTTTCCAGCTTGTCCAGCCCCTGCGTGATGTCCTGCAGAGCGTCCTGCGCTTCATCAACGAGCGTCAGGCGCGCCTTACCTGTGCGGGTACGGCGAAGAAGCGGGTGCCCTACCCACTCTTCCAGCGAGCGGACAAGCTGCCCTACGGCAGCGGGCGTGACGCCCAGTTCCTGTGCCGCGCCGGTAAAACTGCCGTGGCGGGCGGTGGCTTCAAAGGCGTGGAGCCATTTCAGTCGGTTTAGCGATCGCATTGCAGGTATCCTGATCCATTTTTTTCTCAGCATACATGAACGAGAAAGATTTTCTTTCCTGTATCGCAATTTCTTCTGAGTCGTCAACACGGATTCAGGGTGGCATTCTGATTTCACACGATGAGAAGCTGGGCTTTTCATCAAGGACAATCAGATGATTTTAAAGAGGTTAGCGATGAACGCATCTTTTGCCGGTAAAAAACTGTTAGTGGTCGGCGGTACAAGCGGTATGGGCTTCGAAACAGCGAAGCGGGTCCTGAAAAACGGCGGCAGCGTAGTGCTTGTTGGCAATCGCCAGGACAAAGCCGAGCAGGCCCGCCAGGCGCTGGCGGCAGACGGCCAGGTTTCCCTTATCGTTGCCGATCTGATGAAAGAAGAAGGCATGAAGCACGTGGTGGATATCATCAATGCCGAACATAAAGACATCAGCCTGCTGGTGAATGCGGCGGGTGTGTTCTTCCCGAAACCATTTACGGAGCACGAAGCATCAGATTACGACATGTATATGAACATTAACCGTGCGACCTTCTTTATCACCCGTGATGTGGTGCGCAACATGGTGGAGGCCGGTATCAAAGGTTCAATCGTAAATATCGGTTCTATGTGGGCGCAGCAGGCTATCGGTGCCACCCCGTCTTCAGCGTATTCCATGGCAAAAGCCGGTCTGCACGCGCTGACCAAAAACCTGGCGATTGAGCTGGGCGAAAAAGGCATCCGCGTCAATGCCGTTTCTCCGGCCGTGGTTCATACGCCGATTTACGAAGGCTTCATTCCTAAAGAGGATGTGAAGGATGTGATGAACAGCTTCGACAGCTTCCATCCCATTGGCCGCGTGGGTACGCCGGGCGATATCGCGGAAACCGTGGCTTTCCTGCTTTCTGACAAGACTGGCTGGGTCACCGGCGCTATCTGGGATATTGATGGCGGCGTGATGGCCGGCCGTAACGCCTGATGACAATGCCGCACGTGGCTTTCCATGTGCGGCACTGGAGTCATTATGCAAATGCAGACTGCAAGCGACCGGGGAAACCGTGGCAATGGTCGCTGCCTGTAATGGGGTGGAAGTCGATTCAACGCGGCAGCAAAACGTGCTGGCATCAATTCCAATTTTGAGTTTTACACATTTAAGTATTCTGATATCTATTATCGCTTATACACCTGTCAAACGGGGAGCTGGCCACGCAGCTCGCTTACTCAATGAGTAAAAGGTACTTTTAGATCCTAAAAGCCCTTGATCCCCAGAATACTAAACACTCCAATTGCCAAACCCAATATGCCGCCACCGACCAGGCACATTCTGAACAACCTACGTGCATTAGAAAGATTAAATTCGACAGGCAAACCGTAGTAGAAATATGCAAAAATCTCCGAGCCAATATAACAAACCACCCCAATTAGCATCATACTGAAGACGCAAATTACAGCAACCAAAAATATAAATAATATCGCCCTCACCTCTTATTACTCCTTTAATTTCTTTTTTTTAATTTTTATTGATTGTGTATCTAAATCTGTAGGCCCGGCAAGCATCAACAGCACACTAGCCATTTTACACCATAGATGGGCATTTTTAACCATCAGGCTGTTGTAAATGCCCACTGCTCGTTCAAAGCGGACATTTAAAAGTTGCTTGAGGTTATTAATAGGGAATCAGTAAAAGCTTAATCACGACTTCGTCATCGCCAGAAAGGGCAGTTGAAAATGTGCCCGTAATGGCAGAATAATATATCAATGTTCATGACGAATTTAATGGAAAGAGGGTGAAGGGAGTGAGGGCGAATGAAATGGTAATGAAAATTTTTATGCTGGCATTTGTGGTCAGTCTGGCAACGGGTTGCGTGCCATTAAAACCTTCTGGATGTCATAAACCTACTGCAAGGGCTAGTTGCGGTTCTGGCAACTGGGATGATCAGGATGAATGGGGCGCGCAAGCACGGGCTATCAGAGCAGCGATAAATGCAAAAATTGCTGAGCCACAAAACTGGGAAGGGAAGAAATGCAGGTTGCATATAGAATTTGCGCAGAATGGCACGGCTTTAAAAATATCAACCAGCGTCGGTAATAAAGCCTATTGCGAAGCGGTAAAATCAGCAGCCCAGAAAGCCACATTTCCAGCCTTCACGAATCAGGAGGTATACCGCGATTTTGAAAAATCTCGCTTTGATTTGCGCGGTTAGTCATACCATAGACATGGCTTTACGCTCGTAGCGAACCTTCAGATCGGTCAGTTTGTCCGCTCAGTGCCAGGAGCGGACGTTCTTGAGCAACTGGGAGTCATCGGCGAGGAATTGCGAAATGAGCGTTGAAGTTATAAGTGGCACTTTCTCTACCCTGCCTGTAGTACGTTATTATCACCGTTAAGGAAGAACTGAGATTAGTGCCATGCGCCCAGTCGTCGCTATGAATCCGATTAACGTAGCCGTTCTATCTCTTTGTCCCAATATCGAATTTCGTTCTGCAATAGCTGGTATCTGGACTTAAGCTCGCTGGATTCTCCATTCACATCGACATTTTGGTAAAAACGTTGTTTAACGTCCGAATCAAGGGCATCCCACATCATCAAAAATGAAGCTTCCTGCGCCTGTTTTTTACGTCGCTCAGCATAGTTACGTTCTGATCGCTTTGTCGCATCCACGTATTCGAACGCTAAAATGAGTAGCATCAAAAACGTCGTCACTACGATGGTGAGGGGGGCGTTCAGCTTGAAATAGTAGATAGCAACTGCATCAAGGATAATCACTATCGCCGTGTATATAAATGATATGAGTAATGCCTTAGATAATCTTCCCATGATCGGGTGCTCAACCTTCTAAGTGAGTCTGTAATGGACAGGAGAGTATACACCTACGCCCTTTTTAATTCTGAACATCCTCGCGCTTTAACGCATCTTCGCCGGTAGACATTTTGAGGTTCCAGATACTGTTTTTGGGCATATCGAGGCGGCAGCGAAGGGACAGCATTGCAACGCTTCTTTGCGTGGCTATGTTATGCTTCAAACCAATGAGTAAGGAGGCTGACCATGCGAATAAATACCAAATACAGACTTGGAATTCTGCTCTACCTTATGGCAGCACATGCCGTTGCCCTGCCACTGATGGCCCTGATTTTAGATCTGTTGATTGGGGGTAGCCTTATTGATATATGGAAAGGTTCATATTCCTTCTCTGAGCTGCTTAAGCATCGCGAGGGGCTTTATCTCATGATGGCAGGACTAGGTACTGCCACAGGATTTGTCTACTGGTTCTTTTTTTACAGAAAATACCAGCATTACGACCCCATGGATAAATACTTTAAGTAGTTACTGGCATTGCCTGGTCAAAACTTCGATTCTCTCTCTGAGAGTGAAATAATCCCTTTCAGCGGCCAGTATAAGTGCATCATCCATACCATCTTCGCCTCGGCATCTATAAAGGACTGGATAGCACCCGCTCCATCGTGCTGAGGAGGCACGGCGCGCTTGAGCATCAGAAAAATTCACGTTGTCTTTATGCCCTGGATTCGTAATGGAGAGTAAAAGGCCCCCTATTCTCTGTCCAGCGTGGGAAGCCGATTCAACGCGGCAGCAAAACGTGCTGGCATTCGCCGCCGTAATCCGTACCATACACGCCATACTTATGCTGGCCTCCTGCCAACGTGTTTAATAGTGTTGCCCCCTGGCGCTCCGGAATATCAGACAATGCATCAGACCCAAGACGTTAACAAGAAAGAACAGTACAACCTGAACAAGCAGCGCTAATCACTCCAAATCATTGGTAATGTTAATATTTTAATTATATTCAAACACTTAAAAACGGTAGTTATCTACAATAAGCACCGATAAGATACATTCTTACTGCCCCATTTCATGCCCCATGATGCGTTTTGCCCCAAGGTTTGCCCCATCACATCACCGGGAAGTCATCGACTCATCTTCCGCAGTTAGTTAAAGATTACCAGCCGAAAATTTACGATAGAGAGTTGACATTTCCACATCATAAATCATTACCACGCGGTGGCGAGTTTCCCCGGCCGCAATCAATCTTCCAGCCTCAGCCCACTACTTATCGGCTTACTGACTCCAATACGACCTTCAGCGCGCTCTGACAATCGTCACTTCTGCAAGCCTTGTCATATAACGCGGCGAGAGCATTTCTCTTTTTGTTGAGCTTGCCCGTCAGATTCATCAGCGCGTCGGAGTTAGCCCGCGGCTTGCTGGCAGCAAGCCGGCGAGTGGCATAACCCCTCCCTCACTTGATGCAATTGGTTATGATTTAAATGTCCGCTTTGTGCCATAAGCGGACATTCGCCTCAGGTAGAGAAACCATCAAATTCGAAGTTAGCCTGTTTGCTCGTTATGGCAATTATGCGGGTTATAAGTAAGTTTTTTTGCTTTATCACGCTAGAGCTATTGCAAAAATTTCTTAGCTATGGATGATTATTGTTGCCATGTTAACTTTAAATTAAGGACTAATTTATGGAGTTTCCAGCAAGTCTCAAAGGAAGATATGCATATCATTTCACCTGTCTATACAACCTTGAATCGATAATCGAGAATGGACTATTGTGTACAAACTTAAAAAATGAACAGAATATAACTCATCATAATGTTGCCGAGCATGGGATACAAGGAAGAAGAAGCACTATGCAGGTACCGTGTTCTAATGGGAACTTTGTTCACGACTATGTCCCTTTTTACTTCTCAAAAAGAAACTCCATGCAACTTGCGGTAATAAATAAAAAAAATGTAGACCAAGCGTTTCTTATTTACTTTGCAATCCCATTGGACATTATTGTTAAAAATGCTGGCGCTGTATTTTCAGATGCTTCAGCAAACACAGATGTGCCGCCAAAATTTTATAATTCTAAATCACTAAATATGCTTAACTCTTTAAACTGGGATGCTATTGATAGTAAGAAATGGTCGTGCCCGTCAGAGATGTATCGTCATCAGAAGATGGCAGAATTACTTATTCCCGGCAGCATTAATATATCAGAACTGGATCATATAATAGTTTGGAATGGATGGATTAAGGATAAAGTAGTGGAGGTATTTAAAAACAAAGGAATACAACCACCTAAAATTAAGTATGATGAGGATCACTATTACCTAAATTTTTACGATGGCAAAAGAAAATCAATTGTGACTGGGCCATACTTTTTAAAAAAGGCCATGGAAGAAACAATTGAAAAAATATATAAAACTGATAATAAAATCAATAAGTATAAAAGTCTGCGTGATGCACTAGATGCAATTGAAAAAAAATTCTCATCAATAAAAGAACTTGATGATATCGACGGGTTAAAGGCCAGCTATTGGCCGCACACTGATGATGTTGGCACGCATAGCAGAAAAGTTGCAGGTGCTCTCGAAGAGTTCAATGAATATAATGGACTGTCTGATGCTGATAAAGAAATTGTTCTTATTTCCGCATACCTACATGATATAGGTAAAGGGCCGAAGTCTCGCTGGGGGCAAGATGGAATGACTAAAGCTGATAATGACCATGCTGCAAAGTCCTTGCCTATGTTAGAGCGAATTCTTACTGAAGATATTGGCGGACTAAGTGAAGAGTCAGTAAGAAAGATAGTAACACTAGTAACTTATGACGACTTAATTGGTGACATCGTTGCGAAGGACCGTGATGAAAAGCAATTGATTGATATAATCAAAAACGAAAATGACTTGAAAATGCTCATTGCTCTATCAAAAGCTGACATGAATGCAATCAATCCTGAATGGGTAACAACCCACAATAAATCAATAGCAGATTTAGAATCGAGAGTACTGTGTGTGATTAGGAGTAATAGCATATGCTAGAGTTTGTTAAAGGAAACTTCTTTGATTTTGATGCCGATATTAGAGTTAACACAGTTAATTGTGTAGGTGTCATGGGGGCGGGAGTCGCTCTAGCCTTCAAAAACAAATATCCTGAGATGTTCAAAGAGTATGTCCGTCAGTGCAAAGCTAATGAAATATTGCCTGGAAAACCTAGCGTATGGAAAAAAGAAGACATGTTTTCAAAAGGAATTGAAATTATAAACTTCCCTACCAAAGATCATTGGCGAAACCCATCTGAGTACGAATACATTGAAAGTGGTCTCATCTGGCTTTCTGAATATGTAAAGAACAAAGAAGGTTTGACGATAACACTACCAGCTCTCGGCTGTGGGCATGGCGGATTGGATTGGAAAAAAGTTAAAAAGCTGATTATTCATTACCTTGCGGAAACGAAAAGCAATATCTTGGTCTTTGAGCCAGAATCTTCAAAAAATGCTGGAATAGAGTCATTCATTACATCTAACAAACTTGTAGAACTTGAAAATCTAGGTGTAAGTGTAATAAGGAAAAATGAAAAATCTTACCCACCAGGGTTGCTTCGATATACAGAAAAAGACCTCTGGTTTTTCGGTAGAATAATTACAGAGTTCGATATTTCTTTGATCTCAAGTACCAAACCTAATGAGCAAGAAAAAAAGGTCGTCCTAAAATTAATAGAACACTGTAAAATAAACCGCCTTAGTATTTTGTTTGGCGGATCTTCTTTTGATAAGAAAATGGCATTGCACTCTATTAGACAAGGAGTTGAAACTGGAATTTTTTTGCCGAGCGGAATTTCATACTCAGCAGAAAAAAATCGGGAAAAAGGTGCTACGGATAACATATCTGTTCTTTCAATAGGTGATCCTTTTAAATCATTTGATAGAAAAGCCTACATGCCGTCTGTTATGGGGCGAATGTTTATCTGCAAGTCAGTTATTTTCACCACTGAAAGGTTGAAATGGCTAGAAAAACAGAGGAGTGAAATTATAAGTGGTGGGATAAAATCGTATTTCATGAAATACGAAAACCTTCAAGAGGAGGATTGTTTTGCTGCAATCAATATAAACGCGAAACCAATCAAACCATTTGATGGTGAGCAAATTTCAGAGATCAACTTCTGAGAGGTGTTGCAGCTAACTTATTAATAATGTCCGCTCCTCGCTCATAGCAGTCATCGGCCCTGTTTAAACAGGGCTGGATTAAACTCTAAAAATAGATAACTAATTTTTTCAAATTATCATTTGGCTCGTACAACTGGCAGATCCATCCACCTCGTCGTATAGCATGGAGACAGCATTTCCCTTTTCATCTGCCACGACTGCTGCACACCCTGCCCCGCAAAATACAGCGTGCCCTTCCCCTGCTTATTCAACTTGTCCATTAACGTCATCAGCGCATCACTGCCCGCTCTCGGCGCATAATCGTCAAACAGATTGAGCTGGGCTACACCCTGGCTGAAGAAGTCCCCCAGCATGATCCCGGCTTTCTGGTATCTGTGGCCATCGCGCCATATCGCATCCAGACATCGCGTTGCGGCCGCGATAATGTCGCGGGTGTCCTGCGTTGGCGTGAGCAGTTTCGTGCCAGCCTGGTTGCCGTAATACTGCTCTTTTAATGCAAAGGGCGAGGTCTTCACAAAAACTGAAATGTAACGGCAGTACTGATGTTCGCTGCGCAGCTTTTCCGCCGCCCGCGCTGCATAACTGCATATTGCCTGGCGCATCTCGTCGTAATCAGTAATGCGCTCACCGAAACTACGGCTGCTGACGATTTCCTGCTTGGCTGGAGCGAACTCCTCGAGCTCAAGGCAAGATTCGCCGCGCAGCTCCCGCACGGTGCGCTCCAGCACCACGTTAAAGTGTTTCCTGATAAAGCGGATATCTGTGTCGGCAAGTTGAAGCGCTTTTGTTATGCCCATGGCTTCCAGCTTTTTCGCGATGCGTCTGCCCACGCCCCACAC
>NZ_FOYH01000001.1:617768-961537 GCF_900116015.1 Enterobacter sp. kpr-6 | reverse complement strand
GCGGTTTCGCAACTCGCATAAAACGAGTTCATATCAACGAGGGCGAACATTGCGGTGCATCGTGTTGATGACAGAAATGACAACGCCGACGATTTCGAGTCCGTCGGCGTCATAGATGGGGATAGCCGGGTAAGCGGGGTTTTCAGCAAGCAACTGAGCCACCGGATGAGTCACCAGTCTTTTTACAGTGAACTCACCGCCGATGTTAGCGACGACAATATCCCCGTGCTGTGGATGAAGACTGAAATCAACGAGAAGATATGAACCATCGAGGATACCGGCGTTGATCATTGAATCTCCGGCGACGCGGAGCGTGTATGTCGATGATGGATGAGGGATGAGATGCGACACAAGATCGATGCCGCTCTCAATATAATCAGCCGCCGGGCTGGGAAAGCCGGCTGATATAGTGTCACCATAGATTGGTATGTAGACCGGAATTGCGGGAAAAATAATACGTTGCAGCTGCATGATAGTACCTCCTTTTTATAATTACTGTTTTTATATACAGTAGTTATATTTTAGAGGGCGTTCAAGATCCTGATGAAGTCTGTTTTGTAACTTGCTGAAGTTTCTGTATTTGTTTTTGCAGATACTGGACAGACTGCGTCAGCTTCATGATGATGGCCATCTGATCAAGCGAATACCCTGCCCTCGGATTGTCAGGATCGTAATCGTAATTTTCCAGTCCCTTACCGCGAACCACATCGGGCGACACGTCAACCAGATCCTGGGCAATAAAGCCGTACTGCGTGTCTGATTCTTCGAGAACGCCGCGGGCACGATATTTAAATGAGGCCGCCCGGTACTGCATGACTTCTTCCAGCGCCGCGGCATTATCATCCTGATACTCGATGTCTTTTTTCAGATATTTATCTGATGAGGTGGTGAACGCCACCTGCCCAATCCGCGACCCGTCCACCCACAGTTCGAAGGGGTTGGCACCAACTGCCGTCGGACCGCCCCAGTCGAAGTTAAAGCTGCTACTGCCAAACACCCCGTTTATGCCGCGGCGGGTGTTGTAGCCACCGATAATACGCAGCTTTACCCAGTTGGAATTTCGGGGCTGCAAATCAAGGTATGCCGATCCACCGACCTCGACCAAATCTGAAGTAAACAGGATATTAGAGGCCAGCCGAAAACTGGTGAGCCTGAGAGAAGTGATATCGATATTGTCTCCGGATGCCGCTGCGAGAATATTTTTTCTCGCATCTGAAGCATTATTTGCTCCTGTTCCGCCATCAGCAACACTAATAACCCCACCATCACCCTTCCGCACCAGCTTCCCCAAAGCCGGGATTTGCATGCTCACGCCATTGATGGTGACGCTGATATTCTGGTTTGCAGCTGTACTGGCGAATGCTTCCCACCCGCTAATATTCTCGTCATATTCGTTAATCAGTTGCGACATAGCCTGAGCCAGACCGTCAACAGACAGCGCATCGCTGATGAGGATGCCGTACTTCTGGCCGCTCAGATCCGGGGATGCCGCAGGTGTTACGGTCAGTGAGGTGGCACTGTTGACCGCCGTAATCTGGAACATCTGGACGGGGTTAGAGAGAACAATCAGCGTCTGTCCTGCGCGGACCTGGCTGGCAGCAGCCGTCCAGTTCGTCCCCGTACCGGTGGCTGTGTTGCCGCTGACTGAAAGAGTGCCTGTGCTGTAAATCATATTTTCTCCGGTCATAAAAAACCCGCCGAAGCGGGTTAACAGAATGAGGGGTGGAATTAATACATGGCGTCGATGCAGGGCACCGCAATCGACGTGAGCCGTCTGCCGGTAACCGGGTAATTCGCCGTCCAGCTTGTGCTGACCTTGCCTTTACCACAACGCACAACGTTTCCTGTTCTGACCAGTCCTGCGAATTTGAGCCAGTCCCAGCCGCTCGCTAATGCACTGTCATAGCCGTAACGTCCCAGCATGATCATCGTATTGCCAATATCGGTGCCGTTCCAGTTGGGTGCCCATGTCGCGTTCCGGTAGACAAAGGGGCGTTTTGTGGTTGAAAAAACGCATTTTCCTGCGGCGTTAATCATATTCAGTCCGCGGCCGGGCACCGGCGCAATCCCACTGGCGAAAATAGCAATTTGCAGGGTTGCAGATGCAGCCACATCGTCGCCGTCACGTTCGGCCAGCACACGAATCGTCGCACCGTCGTAGTCGATCACAACGTTCGGCGCATCCCATTTAGCGAACACAAGATACTGATCGCGGGACAGTCCGGTAATATCCGGTGTTGTCCATGCGCCATTTATCGTCACCGTGCCGCGCCAGACGCACTGCCCCACCATGGTGTCATCGGTTATTGACATAAAATCGGTGCTGTTCTGGATCAGCAATCCGCGCCCCGACGATGCAGGCAGTATTTGCCAGACTGTCGCCGGAAATGATTTGGCCCTGCCCCAGTTATCTGACCACCACACATTCTGCGTTACCGTGCTGCCAGAAACGGTGATGCTGTCGAGCACGGCTATTGACGCAATGAGGTTGGTGCCGCGGTTAAGGGAGTAAACACAGCTCTTGGGCATCATAACGATCTGGCTGCCGGCAACATAATTTGGCAGCGTGTACTGATTCACATCCCACGTATCAGGAATGCTCAGGCTGTATGACGGGCACCGCAGCCCGGCGGTAATTTCCATCCGTGGCCCCCCGTCATTCGGGGCAAGTAATAATCCTGATGGCATAATTACCAGTCTCCCAGATGAAGAAAACCACCGTCGTCGAGGTTGACCCTGATGCCGGTACCGTTAATTACTACTTTATTGCTGACGCCATTAAACGAAAAATTGCCATTTGTCGCGTACAGCGTGCCGCGGAACGTTCCGTCGTTAAACTCCGGGGAACCATTTTTGGGGATAGTCCATCCGGCTGAGCCAGCAACATAGTTATTCGACTGGATAAAGTTACCAATCTTCGCATTGGTAATGGTTCCGTCCTGGATAAAGGTGTCCCGGATAAACGTCTGTCCGTTCTGGATGACGAATGGCAGCGACACTGCCCCGCCCACCTGACTCATTACCGCAAAACGGTCGGCCAGGAAGATTACCTGTGACTGCATCCCCGATGGTGTGTTCTGTACACCTATCCCCATACCTGCCGCGTACTGAACACCGTTCGAGTCCACCCCCACCTTGATTGAGTACATCGCGTTAAGGTTGCCGTTGATGTCGGCCACCGCCTGCGCGTTGGTAGTGATTGAAGCCGAATAGCCGTTCACGGTCACAGAAAGCGAGTTGATTTTAGTTGCCGCCGCCTGGGTGAAGTCCGCCATGGTTTCGGCCAGATCGGTGGCGTTTGAGACGTTACCGCCAGCGGCAGCATCGAGTACCACCAGCGCCTGTGCAACAGACTGGCTGGCATCAGCAATGGTGGTATCCACCCGATCGATACTGGCCGAGGTATTCACGTTCTTCGCCGTCTGTGCCCGGCGGGTTGTGACCTGCGCCAGATTGCCCTGAATGATGGCAATAGCGTTATTCTTCGTGCCTGCCGTCATGGAATCTGTAGTGACGTTTAGCGTATCGATGCGCTGAGCCAGCGCCGCGTCGGCGGTTGCCACGGTCTTCTCCAGGTTTGTCAGCGAGGAACTGAATCCATCCACGTCGGTATTCAACTCATTAACGTTCTGCCGGACCTGTCCGATCTGCTGGCCCTGCTCAGTGATCTGTTGCGCCTGCGCATCCAGACCGTCGGCGTTCGCCCTGATGTCGTCAGCCATGCCAGCAATCTTCTCGCTGGTTTCGACGGCGTTCTCGATCATGTCCTTAAAGAGTTCGGTCTCCTCCATTTCCTCCAGGATGGCATCGGTGATGTCGCTGAAATCATCGGTGGGTTTGCCTGACGCTTCCACAAAAGCGGACACGCCAAACGCATTTCGCGTGCGCACGTAGACGTAATAGGTGTGGTCGAATTTGAGGCGCTGGATTGTCCACTGATAGCCACGCCCCAGAAACTGGGTCAGGTTTTCAATGTCATCACTCAGCGGTACCGGCGTTTCTCCGGCATACCAGTATTCAAACGATGTATCAGTGGTGGCAGTGACTGACATAACCGGCACCAGCGTTGCCTGCAACGGCCCCGGTATCCACTGAACCGATGCTGGTGGACGTGGTGCACCGATGATCAGGCTGACCTGCGTTTCCGCACCCTTCATCCCGTTTTCATTGCGGCCACGCACGCCAAGCGAGTAGCTCCCGGCATTCAGTCCGTAAAAATCATAACGAAACTGTTCGGTTTCATACTTCGCCACGACAGCACCGTTTTCCGCGTACACGTAGAGCTCAAAAACCAGTTTTTTTGTGGTGGTGGCCGTTTCCCACGTTGCCGTCACCTGCACGGTTTCGCTGTTGGTGTTCAGGATCCGCAGATTCTCAATATTCGGCACGCGATACCCGTTGAGGGTATCGTTGGGGATTTCAAACACCGCACCTTCATCAACAACAGCCTGTTTATTCGGATCGTGCTGTGCTGCCGTAATGCTGTAAACCGAGTTATTTTCCGTTTCCGCGATGCTGAGGATGCGGAAGAGCCGTGTAGCCACTTCGCTGGTCGAAATAACAAATACGGTGCCAGCGCGGATCCATGCAGGAACCGTTTTTAGCGTGATGACTTTCCCGGAAGCACCAGTGATGGCGTATTTAACCAGCTTACCGTCGCGCCCCATCACAGAAATGGTGTCATCGCCGGATACTAGTCCGGAGACATCAGCATCAACGGTGATCATGCGCCCGGACCAGGCAACAATGCGCCCGCCCAGGCGCGTGGCCGCATAATCGTTATCCATCAGCTCAACGACATCACCCGGCGTGAACCCGATGGCATCGCGCGCCATCTGAAACGTAACCCGCTTCGTTTCCCGCTTTGCGGTTTCCAGCAGCCACTTCCCGGCGCGCCATGCCTGCCCGCGCGAGGTACAGCCGAACGCCTCCAGCGTGGTTTCGTTGTACTCATGCCGGGCAATCAGATCATCATCAGAGACGTACTCTTTGACCTGCTCCCAGCCATTGTCCGGGTCGGTCCAGGACACAATCACAGCGTTATAGCGTTCAGAGCGTTTTGCTGAGCTGTAGGCGAACCTGCCCTCGACTACGTTCGCATTGGTAATAGCGGCGATGGGATCCTGCGGCGCGTCAATCAGCACAGTCAGGCGCATACCATCCCACAGCGCGATGCCCCGGAACATTCCTGCGATTTTGTCGAGGATATCACGGGCGCTGGCCTGTTCGGTGATGTAGGCATTGAGCGTCAGACGCGGCTCTTTACCCCCATAGCCATCATCCACCAGCTGATCGCAATACTGCGAAAGAACATATAACGCACCATCATCAACATCGATATAACCGGCACGCCGGGCGAGACCGAAGCGGGTATTTTTCGCGATTTCACGAAAGAGCCAGGCAGGGTTATTCGTCCAGGCTTTTTTAAAGCCACCCACCCACAGCCCGGAGTACGTCCGGGTGAGCGGATTGTAGTTATCAGGCACATCAACAATCAGCCCGCGCAGATGATAGGTGCGCTCCGGCGTGTCGGTGTACTGGTCCCGGTCGATTACCGCCCCGACAATGGCTGAGAACGGATACGACAAATTATCGTCGGTAATTTCGCTGTAACTGTTCCAGATGGTGCCGTTGGACAGCAAATCACTGGCGCTGTCGGGGGTGATGCGGCGAACACGGATATCAAAGGGCTTAATATCCGGCGCATCGATCACATGTGCTTCGAGATATTCGCCGGAGATCTTCCCGCTAATGGTGACAGTCTTTGCGGGGCTCAACGCTCCGCCTGCCGCCCTTGTCTCGATAACCAGCGTCACAGAGGTGTTTTTCTGGTTGCCTTTGGTGTCCTGCTGCACAAGACCGGTGACACCGACGTTAAACCGCACGCGGGTAACATCCCGATCGGTGACGGTACGAACCAGCGGTGTATCGTAGGTCACTTCGGTATTAATAACCGTTGTTGCTTCGATTGCAGAGAAACCGTTAATCGGGCTCTGGAATTCCGAGCCGGGACGCCACGCCACACTGATCCCATTAACGCTGACGTTGCCGGAAGCATCAGTGATCGGCGTTTTATTCAGCATAAAAGACGACAGGTGCGACTGATCTACCGGACCGTAGACTGGACCCTCACTGATAAGGTCCAGTACGCGGTAGAACTGTTTTGATTTGAGATTATCGTCGAGGAGTTTAGGGGTGGATGCTTTACCGCCGCCTGAAGACATAACGCCACCTTAGCTTATTGTTTCTGTCCAGTCCTGGTTGTTCGAGGTGTCGATACCGAGGGAAATAACGTTGCTGCCCACCACCATCTCGCCCAGCAGTATGGGAACTGGCCGGCCCTGGCCCACCCGGTTCTCAGCGCTGGTGAATGAGTTATTGGTGATGGTATTGGTTTCCGCAGCCTCCGCAGAGGTTTTAGTTTTCATGTTGCGCGACATGTAGACGGAATAGGCAACGGAAGCTACTGAGACGGCGACAGCAATCCATGCCGCAGCGACGGCAGTGATTGCGCCGTCAATCTCAGGGACAAAGAGCACCGTGGAACCCTCATTCAGATGCCTGTCCAGATGCCAGCGCGCGTTATCTTCTGTAACGTCCTCACCCGCCACACGTATACGGATACGGGAATTCATGAAGTCTTTTTTGAAGTCCGGACACTGGGCCAGCAGCAGACGAAGCCCCTGCGCCGGCGTGTCTACATTCATTGAGATCTGGCGGAAATGTCGGCGTAAATGCCCCGCAAATCTAAAGATAAGCACTGTTCATGCCTCCAGAGGGAATGGGTTTGCTTCAGGTAGGCCATGCGGTAATCCTCGCGCCTGCTGAGATGTCCGGCGCAGTCGTGATGAAGCACCTTACCGCCTTCAAGCATGATCATGGCGTGGCAGGGGTCCGCGCCGGGAAATGGCTGGCGAATAATCACGTCACCAGGCTGCGCCTCACAGGCATCCACCTGATGGAAGCCGTTAGCTGCCATGTTCTTTAGGTAAAGATTCTCGCCGCGCAACCACCAGCCGTCTGTGCGTTCAAAATCAGGCAGATCAATGCCGCACAGGTGATAGGCGTCCCTGAAAAGCGTGTAGCAGTCAGTGACGGCATGCTGAAACCGGCGGCCCAGCAGGTGCGGCACCGGACGGAATTTATGCAACCGTCCGCCGCAGGCAAGCCACCAGGGCAGGCCTGTTAAAACCTGTGCCTTACGGTCAGCGCCTGACAGCACCGGAACGGGTGCGGGATGTGAATGGAAAATCGCGGTTATCTCGCCCTCCTCTTCCGCCGCCATCCAGTCGCTGTCGCTGATGCGGAAATAATGCGACGGGTCTGGGTGAACATTACGGCAGCGGAACAAGCGTGCACTGTCGATAATCAGCCCGCACACCTCACCCTGCGACGAGGCCGCATAATCCAGACATTCTTGCATCAGGAAACCTTCTGAGAGCCGGGGAAACTGCTGATTGGCAGCGCTTCGGGGCGGGGAAAACGCAGGCGGCAGCCGGAACGGCGGTGAGAGCATTTATCCAGTGATGGGTTACTGGTTGGGTTGTCCCGCTCATCCGCGACAGGTGGCCCGTCGTAATTGCACCCGGTACCGCGATAAACCCACTGGCAGACATCGGCCAGAATGGTGCGCGCCGGGACGATGGCGTTATCGCAGTCAATGGGCGTCGCCAGTGAGTATGTGACCTGTTCAAACGTCTCTTCGGTCATTTCCTCCACGACATAGCGCGATACGGCTTCTTTCGTCGGATCGGCGTCCGGGTTGCCACCGGGGAAGTTCACCGCGTCGAGGTATTTAACCGGCACCTGCCGCCGGGTGATCACCACGCCGAGCATGTCGTCAAAGTCATGGTTGATGCCGGTTATCAGGCCCGATACATTCGCGACCGCCATCATGGGCCGGGCATAAGTACCTTCATTTTTGCTCTCAAAGCCCTCCACGGCGATCGGGTATGCCGGGTAAGCCATTCCGCGCCAGATGACATCGCCGAAATAACCGTTGGTGCCGGAGTGGAAGCGGAGAATATCGCCGCCGAAAGGCTGCAAATCCGCTTCAAAGAGGTTAATGAAAGCGCCGACTCCGGCATCAACGCTTTCGATAATGAGTTCGGCTGGAATATCGCGCACGGGAAAACTCCAATAAAAAAGCCGCCCAGAGGCGGCTTATTGAGGTACCTGTTCAAATGTGGCCGTCAGTTCGTACAGCGGTCCGTTCTTCACCATATTCCAGGAGCGACAGACAAACAGTGCTCGCACTCCTGTCATGGATGGTGTCCAGTAGAACGACTCAACGGCCATTCGCGCTTTCAGAAAAGCCTCGGCCTGTTTCGCCGCATTAACGCGACACTTACCGTCCACACCCCGGAAAACCAGACTGTATTTATCCATCAGCGGGTTAATCCCTTTAACCTGGCGCTGTTCGTAACCGTCGCCGAGTTTGACGACAGCTACGTTCGGTGTGCGATCAACGCTGTAACTCCTTTGCGGCGTCCAGGTGAATGTTTCTGGCATTAGCGTTTAGTCCTCGGTTGCAGCATCCCGTTCGGTCGAGTGCTTTGGTCGCTCATGTGGAATAGCGCGACCCGTTTCATCATCCCTTCAATCTGTTTCATGGTTGCCTGATCGATGCCACCAGTGGTGTTTATTTCGAAGGTGATATGCTGCACCACCCCACCACCTCCACCCGCCTTATCAGCTGGAATTACCTTCCCTGATCGGTCCGGTATGAACACCTGCTGACCACCAGCCGCCTGGAATATCTCTGACTCACCGCTTTCATTAATCCGGTAGGCATTGCCGGCGGAGACGTTTCCACCGTAACGACGGCCTCCGTTGTAAGATATCCCACTAATTGCACTTACCATCTGCCCACCAGCCGCCACGGCCTGAGCAATGGCTGGAATGTTAGCTGGCCATGGCAAAGCCATTGCGTTACCTATCGCGGTTTGCATGTTCAGTGCTGCCTGCGCCACCGCAAAACCCTTGCTGACAGCAAACATTGCCTGATATGCCGCGCTTGATTTACCAGCTGCTTGACCTATCGCGTCAGCAACTGCCCCAAGAGAATCTGATGTTGCCCCAAGTAGCTGGCTCAGGTTTTGTTGGTAGGTTTTTTGCTCATCAATGGCAATTGCCATTCTCTGGTTAGCAGCCTGTTGCTGTATGGCTGTTTTGGCATCCTCATAAAGTTGTGTGTTTTGCTTATCGATCTCCTGATATTTGGCTAGCGCTGCAAGTTTCTGTTGCTCCTGAAGATCAATCTGAGCCAGTGGATCCCCTGCAATTCCTGTTGTTGCATCAGGCATAACTTTCTTCGCTACTAATTCCTGTTCTGCATACTTTTTACCTTGCTCAGCCTGCTGACGCTGCTTAACAGCATTAGCAGCATCCCATTCAGCAGCAGCGTATTTCCTTATTTCCTCAATTTGCGCGGCCGTAGCACTCTTATTGAGAGACTGCTCAGCTCTCAGCATGGCCTGTTCACGGGATAAATCCTGCGTTGCCCCGGCAGCAGTCTCTGCGCGTTGCTTATAATCAGCAATTTTCTGAGTGTTGGATTCCATCTGAGTGGCTGAGCTTTTTCCCTGCTGTTCACTCTGCTGCTGAGCTTTGCGCCTTGCTTCTTCCGCTTCCTGTAGATCGTAATTCTCAGCCGCCAGACGTTCAGCTGACGCGATCTGATTAGTGTTGTCAGTAACCTTAGACGCCGCCATTCTGGCTTTTGCGACTGCCCGCTGACGATCATCCTGTATTTTCAGAAGTTCGTTTTGCTCTTCAAGGTTGAGAATGATTTTGTCGCCATCAGCAGTCGGCGGAGAGATTTGTAGTGATTTGGGATTAAAGTTCTGCCCGGCTTGATTGGCCCGGTTGATTTCATCGGCGGTGTTACCGAAAGCTCTTGCAACAGCTCCTTGAACTTTCTCCAGGGTGGTGCCTTTTTCAATGAGCTGATCATGTACACCCATCGAGGTAAGTATGTTGTTATTGAGCGTGGACTCCATGTCATTTCGTGCCTGCGTGGTACGGGTTATTTTGTCCTGTATTTCAGCTCGGTCACGTTCTTTTTGGTTAATCAGATCGGTTAATTTAGCAGCTCTTTGAAGCAGGCCATTCCCTTGCTCAACTGTTGTGCCAAACTGTTTTCCCTTTTCGATATAGTCATCACGTTTAGCCGTTAATTCCTTAATTTCATCGGTTAGATCAGATATTACGTCTTGTTGGCCTTCAATTGCCGAATTAGCATCTGAGATGGCTCCACGAAGCTGCTTATTGCTCATCGATTTCATGGAGGCATTGAGCTTATCCAGCCCATCCGCAAAAGCAATCGCTTCCTGCCGGGCCTGCTGAGCTGTTTGCCACCAGTAAAGTAGTGCAGATGCAGCAATCATTGCTACCCCCGCCGGACCGCCAATCAGTGAAAGAGCACCACGGGCAAGGCCAAATCCAACCGATGCAGCCCGTGCCGCATTCGCAGCCCTGGCAGAAGCTGCAGCCTGGGCAGTTTCCGCTTCAACCAGCGCCAGTGAAGCAGCCCGAGCCCGTGATTTCGCAGCGCTCAGGTTCTCCAGTGCTGTCATTTCGGCGTTACTGCCGCGCGCGACATTCAGTTCTGCCTGAGCCAGCGCTACGGCTGAAAATGCAGCCTCTTTGTCGGCCAGGGTTTTTCTTTGCGCTGCGTTAGCCGCAATAAGCAGTGACTGGGCAGACTGGTTCTCTGCCGCTGTCTGCTGACGAGTAGCAGCAATTGATTGCAGTTTCCCGCTGAGAGCATCCTTGAGCGATCCGGCGTAACGGCCAGCCATTACCAGAGCGAATGCTTTGGCGGCCAGTGTTGCGCTGTCGATGTAGCCTGTCATGGCCTCGGAGTTCTCAGAGAAGCTCAGGATCGTATCGGCGGCGGTGATAATGCTGTTTGTGAAGCTCTGAATAACACCGGTCTGCCCTTCGACTGCCACCAGCATTGCCGTTACAGCGGTCCGCATCCTCACACTGGCATCAACAAGGTTGTTGGACATACCAGCCGCGGCAGCCGTATTTGCCTCAAGTGATTGCTTTAGGCCCTCGGTAAGATCCGAAGCTGTAAGTTTACCTGATGCGCCAAGGGCGCGGACTGCCGCAGCTGATTTGCCACTGGCCGCTGCAATATCGTTAATAACTGTCGGAATGGCAGTAGTGATAGATTCCCACTGATCTGCTGAGACCGTTCCGGTATTAATCGCTTTGGTGAAGGCACTAATGGCGGAATCAGCTCGCTCGGCAGAAGCGGCGTTCTTTACGAACGCGTAAGACATAGAGTCCTGAACATCGATCGCCTGTTCAGTTGAATAGCCCATACTACGCAGGCCATCCGCACTTCGAATGTAAAGTTCCTGCGCTTCAGCCAGTGAGCGATAAGTGCCATTGGCAGTATTAAGCAGGCGTTTCTGAACTCGCTCAAATTCATCCTGGCTGGAGGTGGCCATTTGAACGCGCTCTGCCATCTCCTGATAGCTTTGCACCATGCGAGCCATTTCACGCAATGCAGATACCGCTATAAATGCTTTCAGGGCAGACGCCAGCTTGCTAAGCCCGGTATTGAGTCCGTCGGCAGCATCATCCGCTCTCTCAAAACCGCGCTCCATATTATTCGTTATGTCTTCTACCTGCTTATCAGCCTGTAGCAGCGCATGAGTATCAGCTTTGATCTCGTAATAAATGCCGCCTACATTTTCCATCCACAATTCTCCAGGCAATAAAAAACCCCGCCGAAGCGAGGTTTTACTTAAAAATGAAAAAAATCATTTGGGTATGGCTTGAATAAATCTTTGCATCGCATAATAGGCTTTACTATCTCCTTGCGCGTCAACTATCGGATCTGAAAGCATTCCAGAACCAGTCTGAACAAACACCCAAGCCTTTTTTGCGCTGGTGATTTTTCTAATCACCTCAAGCGAAATTACATAGTCTTTTTTTGATTCACTATATGCCGGCATGTTTGAAAGGGGATGCTCATACCGTGTTAGATCCCCTCCATCCTTAAGTGCATAATGATTACCGTCTATTTCGAGATAAGCATTACGAATAAAATCTGATGTATTTATTAAAGATATAGTCAGAAGAGCTTTATCTTTCTCACTTTCGGTCCAGAATGCACCTAAAGCAATGCACTGCATTGATTGACAGTCTGCGCCATGAGGCTGAATCAAAACAGTCTTACTACCACTATATCGATCAGTTCCTAAAACAGGATTTAGCCCTTGGTTATTGGCGCACCCCGCCAGCGAAATTGATAACAAAACCGTAGCGGCTATTTTTTTCATATCCATGTCCCATCAATGAAAGATGAGGCTAATCCTATCAGGTGAGCACGACAGCGCAACGCCTGCCGCTGATTTGACGTTTTCAAGTAATGAAGAAACCCGCCGAAGCGGGTCTGGTTACTTCTTGGCAGGCTTATCATCACTCTCAAACAGCTTCTTGCTGGGTGGCACATCAGAATCAGTATCAAACTGACGCATTATATCTTGCTCAGAATCTTTGACGTAATCGCGTCGGCTAATTTTTGAATCTTTTGACCTCTGACAACCTTGATCTTTGCCGGTGGATTTTTTTTTGTTATCGCTCATCTCGTTTCCTTTTAGCAGACCTTGAGTATAGTCACCGAAATTATAAATATTACAAATAACCAACCTGCATACAATATCGACTCACAGGATTTTCTAATCAATGATGCCTTTTCTTGATGAATCGACTCTATACTCTCTGTAAGGGCACCATACTCTTTTGCGTACAAACTGAGCGTATTGTAGCGTGGTTTTTGAAGGTAAAAAGCGCAAAGTGCTTTAAAATCAATAGAAGGCCTGTCGAACTCTTTGAGTTGCATAGCACTAAATACAAAGCCCCAAGCAATGATGCAGGATGCCATAAATAAGCTCAGAGTACCCCAGATAATGACTTTCAGAGGCGTAACCCCCTCTCCAAAAAGGTCTGGCCACCAGTATCTTATAATAAGCAACATCACAGCTAAAAATGTACTCATGGAACCAAATATCTTACTTGCTTTGTCTTCCAAACGACGAACGCTAGCAAGCGCCATATCGTAGCGTTCCTTGAAATGCTTGAATAGCAATTCAGCCCTTTCAATGGCCTCTTCATCCTCATCAGAGGGCAATGCAACTTCAAAAGGAAAGTTACTGCTCATTTTTTGTCCACAATGTGTGTGCTGTTCCAAAAGGCCTTTAACAATCTATAATACAAAGGTATACAGCAATTATAGAATTTTAGTAATCCTAATTGACAGACGTTTTTTTAAGCTTGGAGTTTTTTGTTTCATTCCGCTGCGCATCCATCTCAACCATCCTGTCAGCCCAGTCCATGACCTCATCATAGACCTCTTCCGTCGGGATCCTGTCCTTCTCCTTAACCGGGAACTTCGCATTCATCGCGGCGCGAAAACTGGTCATTGTCATGTTCCAGGCATCCGCCTCGCTCATGCCAAGGTGTGCCACGGCGGCGTAGACGAATGACCGGACATCAAATTTACTGGAATACTCGCTTTTCTGCCCCTTCACCTGCTCCGGGGGCTGGTCACCCATTACACCGTGACGGATCAGATGACGCGCAAGTTCAATGACGTCTGCAACCGGCAGCAGGCCGGGCCGGTATGAGAGTTTCCCTTTTGTTGTGACTGCGTAGGTGCCGGTGACCTGGCTGATATTCTCTGCACAGCACGCAGCGACCACGCGGGCAGATGCTATCGCCATCTCGGCAAAGCAACGTGCCATCACGTCGCGCAAAATGGCCGGATCGCTTATCCGATGCGTCGGGTAGTGCCCGGCGTGCACGGTGACATACAGCCTGACGATTTCGTCCGGCTCACCCATGTGCGATATAGCCAGAAATGAGGGATTGAGGAATATCCCGTGACCACCAGCACGGATCACCGCCTGGCCGATATCAGTGATAACCATAAAACCTCAAAGGGGCTGGAGCCCCTGTTATTAAACAGTGATGACCACATTCGCAAAGCCGGACGACACGCTGCTGGCCGTGGAGGATGACACCACGCAGGAATAGGTTCCGTCGTCAGCTTCGGTCACGTTTGCTTTCGTGTACGTCGCAGCGGTCGCACCGCTAATGTCCGCGCCATCTTTCTGCCACTGATAACTCAGCGGGGAATTGCCGGTCGTGGTGGCCGCCACAGTCAGTGTGAGCGTGTCACCCTCTTCCAGCGTGCGGTTCTGCGGCTGGGTTGTGATGGTGATGAGGTCACCCACATCGCGCACATCAACATTACCCGCGCTTGATGCTTCAAGCGACCAGGTCGCCACGTCATCATGCGGCGATTCATCCTGCCAGCTCGTGACAAGGAATGGGCCTTCGGTGATATCCAGCGGTGAAATAATTTTCAGCCAGACATAGGGCTGGTTGCTGGTATCGGCTGGTGGGTTGTAGACATGCCGCTTCATGGCCTTCTGACCATAAATGGCTTCTTTGCGGCTCACACCGTCACCGGAGAATGACACGTTTTTATACGTGGTGATGTTCTCCTGGGTAAACGCCGCGCTCTGGTCCCCCGTCGCGTCCGCAGTCTCCCATTCCACACCCGTGGTTTTACCGCGCATCATGCCGAGGCGCTTGTACTGATTCGCCGCAGGCTGTACTTCCGGGCAGCTGATCGCATAATAAACGGCGACAGCAAGCCCCGTGAATGCACCTGATTCACATCCGGCCATAGTTTTTACTCCGTTACTGGGAAATGATGGTTCTGAAGGTGATTTCGAAGGCCACGCGGCCCTCTTCGGTTTTGAAAGCGGGGACCCCGCCTACGGGCTGCATCAGGATGATGCATTCGGTCTGATGCTCCAGGCTCATCGCCCGGCGAATTGCATCGGCGTTGTTTTCCACGGCATCGATACCGGGATCATCCTGTCCGGTAAGCAGGATGATGCGGAAGTAGTCGCGGGAGACAGCTTCCTCGTCACCTCCACCACCGTTCTGCTGGATAATGAGATAGCGCTCGCTCTGCGAGTCCGGACGCTCCATGAAAAATCGCTTCTGCACGCGGTAGCCTGTATCGAAGCCGTGCTGCTGAAGCCAGACGCGCAGGGCGTCGTATACCTCGCTGCGGTTCATAGTTTGTATCCTCGCCGGATGGTTGCCCGGATATCGTTCATGCCGTCACGCTCGAAGCCGTTTTTCAGGAATTCAGGCTCGCCGTTCGGATCCCAGTAGTTGCCGTTGCCATTCGCGCGCGGCTGGCCCTTAAGCGTGCCCGGCGCAGCGTTGACCCGGGCGGCATAGCTGGCGGTGTAACCGACACGCCCGGTCATGCCTTTCGGTATGGGGCGCAGCTCACGGAACTGGCTGTTTACCAGCGTGGAGGTGTCCATCGGCGTAATCTGGGCGGCATAGCCGATCCCCACAATCATTACCTCGGTGATCACCCGCTCGGTCACTGGTCCGGCTATCTGGCCGAGCAGCTTTCTGGTGTTCATCTGAACGCTTTTGATGCCCTTAACCGGCATACTGACTCCTGTAAAATCAGGCCCCGAGGGAGTTGCGGTTAGACGTCAGGATTTTGTAGTCGGGCTCCTCTTCGAAGAACGACATATCCCACATCTTGACCGCCCGGATCACGTCGCCTTTCGCCTTAACAGGGTCCGGCTCGCCCGTGGTGTCGCCTACCGCAACATAATCGTTACGCAGCGGTTTACGCACGTCTGCGCCGTTGTGCTTCAGTTCGGTGAAGATGATGAGGTTGGTGGTGAATTCGGTCCCGGCATCATCGATCGCCTCCTCCTGGTTCACCTCCCACGTGCAGTCGATGAGGTACGGTGTGCCGGTCGTCCATGTGCCTGACCAGTCGTCATAGACACGCGGATAGACCGTAACAAGGCTGGTATAAACCCAGTTAGCTGTAGCGCTCATGGTTCCTCCCAGCGGAGTACTTCCGGCTTTGTGGCGGCGATCTCACGACAAAAGATGAACCACTCGCCGTTGCTTTTGACGTAGCCGGTCACCCTCCTGCCGCTGTCGGTCAGAACCCAGACTTTCGTAAACGGCTCCGGCAGACGCTGCTTGACGGATATCAGGGCCATCAGCGGCCCCCGTTGCTCATGCATCCGCCTTTACCGATCCAGATGCCAGCAAAAGCCGGGGCCGCCGTCGGGTCTGGCGGGATCAAATCTTTTGCGCATCCGTGTTTATCCAGACCGCGTAAAAGGTTGAGTGCACCTTTCCAGCGATCGGGAAACGACTGGTAGCGGAACGAGCGGGCCGCACCGTTTGGCGCTGTCTGGCTGGAGAGGTATTTATCGCCCTGCCCCAGTCCCATGAGTGCCAGCAGGTAAAGCTGGATAAGCATTGCTGTTGATGCCGCATAATGCTGGCTCAGGCATTCCTCAATACCGTTAACCTGATCCACCAGCGCCGCCAGCACGAAATCAGGCAGGGTAATCCCCTGACCGCTGAGGTACTGCTGCGCCTGTTCGGGATTTACCATGGCTGACTCCTGACACAAGGAACCCCGCCGGAGCGGGGCATAAAAAAACCGCCTGAGCGGCGGCTGTTATTCAGCGGGGAAAAGCGCTTCGAGCTCGCCATCCGGCAACAGCTCTGAGAGCTTTTCAGCCCCGAGGTTGCCTTTGAACTCAATACCCAGTTCCTTCAGACGGGCGGCGATAATCTCTTTACGGGATTTACCGTCAGTGCCATCGTTTCCCGCGCCGGGCGTCGCCGGGTTGAGCGTGCCACCCGCTTCGCCCCGCATCAGGCGGACGTTCGGTTTCAATACCGGGTGGAGACTTTCAAACTCCACCACGTCACCAACCGTCACCCCGTGCCATGGGCGGATCACTTCGTACTTAGCCATGTCTTCTCCTTAGCCCAGGTTTGCGCCGTAAAGCACACCGGAATGGCCTTCGTCGTCACGTTTCACCTGCAGACCTTCTGCAGACATGATCTGGAAGTTGTAGTTGCTCTGCGGCAGCGGGCGCGGGAGCGGAATGACACCAACGGCCATACCCACCAGCGGCGAAACCACATCCTGACGGCGTTCATAGGCGAGGAACTCGTTACCCTTCAGCGCGTAGGTCATGCGGATATCCTTCACCGGCATAAATTTGCGGATGGCATCAAGAACGGTACCGCTCACGATCGCATTTGAGCCGTTACCGACCTCAATGGTGTACGGCTTCGACAGGTTTGCCATGATTTCCGAGCTCAGCCACAACACATCATAGGCCGTGACCTGATTCGCCTGGGCGGTCAGTCCGAACGGACCCGTTGGACCGAAAAATTCCAGCGCCAGAGCGGGCGTGGCTTTGGTCAGATCGATGTTTACACCACCAGCGCCGGATCCCAGGTTAATCTTCGCCGTATTGCGGTGGTTACGCAGCCCCTGAGACTGATAGTTCTGAACCTTGATAGTTTCGTTACCGTCCAGATAAGCTTTAACGCGACGTTTATGGAACTTACGCATCTTGGCTGCCTGCGAGTCCAGCACGATATCAATACCCGCCGTGTTCAGGCCTGCGGCCAGACGCCAGTTAACGCCGTAGCCAGCGGTGAACACAGGTACCGGGTCGCCGTCACTGTCGTATTCGGTATGATCAAAAGAGTATGGCGGCTGACCGTCCAGACTGACCTGCACATCATCAGCAATATCACCAACCACGCTATATAGCTTGGCGGTTTTTCCGATGTTCAGAACCTGCATAACACTCATCAGGTCGTTGACGATCTCCATACCGACTTGCTGATCGCGCAACTGGATAACCTGACGGTCAATTTCAGCCCAGAACTCACGCCCCAGACCATCACCCGCCAGGGCATTGGCCGCCAGCGTTTCGGCATCCATTACGCCGCGGTACTGGTTAACCATAAGCTGGTGGGAGGTGTCCCAGATGTTGCGCTGGGCCCAGAGGGAGTTCCAGTGCTGATGCAGGCGGCGGTTAGTCGCCAGGGTTTCACGGGAAAAATACATGTGCGTGTGTCCTTAAATTATGCGCCAGCGGTTGCGGCGGCAGTGCCGGCACGCATACGAACGCGGATGAAATCGGTAGCGCCTGCCGCAATGGTGGCTTCGTCCTGGCTGTAGCCAATCACCGCATCGGTATCGTCAGTGGCCAGCGTAAACTGACCAGCAGCACCGAGCTTGATCGGGCTGTCTTTTTTGTACGCGCCGGGCACACACAACAGCGCCAGTTCGCGCCCCTCCTCCACGTAGTTACCTACAGCGGAATCGCCTTCCGGGACGGCGTCACGAATACCCAGGCCCTGATGGTAGGCGCAGTCGATAATGTAGAGGCGTCCGGTCAGCGCACCAGCCTGTGCGAACTGACCATCAGCGTTGATAGTCGCCGCAGTGCCCGGCAAAAGGGCTGCGGCAGTGGTACGGGTTTCAGTCTTATAAAGTGACTGCCCGTCGATATTTACACGACGATAGCGGGATGCCATGCCGGTCTCCTTTAAAAGTGGGTAACTGTTCAGCCTGCTCGGTTAGGCCGGGAAGTAAGTGGACGGGTCCGGAGCGCCAGTCTGGCCCGGCTGCGTCGCGGAGTTGGTGCCCAGCGGTGCGGCAGTACCCAGCTTGCTGAACATCTCTTTCAGTGCCGGACCTGACAGGGCATTAGCCACAAGCTCGCCATGTACCGCCTGTACTGCGTCACGCATGGTTTGCTCTTCCGCGCGGGAATTAGCAGTGAGGGTTTCGGCAAGCTGCTGGTGGTTGGCCTGAAGGGCTGAGATTTGCTCGGTTACAGGCTTCAGCGCATCGGCGAAATTAGCGGCCAGGCCCTTGCCGATCTCAGTGATCAGCTCTTGTTTTTCTTCATTGGTTAAAGGCATGTCGCCCTCCGTTTGATGGTTGGTTGCAGGCTGGTCCTGCGGGGTGAAGAGAGATTTAACTTTGTTGGCTACGACGGTTACCCATGACTCCTGGCGGGCGACCGGTGTTCCGGTGTCGTCAAAGGAGATTTTTCCGCCCTCAGAGGTGTAGCCGAACACCTGGGCATTGCCCCCGTTGCGGATGATGACCACCTGGCTGTCGGTGAAGTCGGCAACCCAGGCGTATTCATTCTCGCCGGGTGCGAACCGGGCCTTAGCCGCACGATCGAGGCGTTGTTCACGCTCCCGGTAGGATTCCCCCACCAGCGCACCGGAGTTGGCTTTTAGTGGCGTGGCAAGGTCAGCGTTGACCATCAGGCCTACGCCTTTCTCTGGTCCCGCTGCGGGTAGTTCATGAAGCAGAATGGCGTCATGGTCGA
This sequence comes from Enterobacter sp. kpr-6, assembly GCF_900116015.1. Taxonomy (GTDB): domain Bacteria; phylum Pseudomonadota; class Gammaproteobacteria; order Enterobacterales; family Enterobacteriaceae; genus Enterobacter_D. The sequence continues at coordinate 942,290 of NZ_FOYH01000001.1, read as the reverse complement.
TGGCGTGGATTTTCACCACCCACTTCGCGCCCTGTTCCTGCAGGTCTTTGGGTGCCGGGGTGCGCTCGCGAAATACGGCGACGCTGGACCAGATAGGATCGGTCGTTTCGCCCTTCTCGATGGCTTCAATGCGCTGCAGTAGCTCCACGCCGCCTGGGGATTCCATGGCTTTGTTCACGTCGATCCACTTTTCCGCATAAACTCGGTTCCCCTGCAGGCTGACGTTGCGGTTCCACGCGCCTATAAAGCCCACGTTCAGCCCCTCAGGGGAAAAAGCAGAGACGAACTGACCATCCACCATCGGGTGGCCCAGCGGGGCCAGCGTCCCTTCCAGGGTCCGGTAGTTCGCGCTGATCTCCGCCTCCGGATAGAACTCCTCGTTCATGATGACGTTGGCTGGCAGGGTGTAACTCGGGATCACCACGTGCTCACGGTCGTTATACGTTTCGCGGCGAATGGCTTTGTTATCGACCTTATGGTTGATATGAATCTGAGAGGGCATGCTGATTTCTCGCTGTTATGCGGCGTGATGGTGACCGCAGCCGCAATCTAAGTGGTTGGCGACAAGACCGGCTTTCTGCGCCTTCTCCAGCCGCTTCTTCGCCATGTCGATGACGTTCGGGTTTAACGGCCTGCCGTCAGCATCCACCAACACCGCGACCTGCGTGCATTTGCAGTTGATGGCGTTGCCGTCAACGCTGTACCAGTCGCGCACCTCTTCAGTCGTGTAAAGGTGAGCATGACGGAGTGCGTGTTTACGCCGCGTCGTCGGGCTGAGTGCGGACAGGTGCATCTGCCGCGTCATAATCCCGTACTGCGCTTCGGCCTCGTCTGATTCATCCCACCGGGCGCGGCGCAGCGCCGTGGTGATTTCCGTGCGGGCGATGCGCTTTGCCCGGCTGAGTTCAATCCCTGTCTGTTCGGTGAGCCGCTTCGCGATATCACGGGGGTTCTGCCCGCGACCCATACCATCGGTGAGCACCCGCGCCATGTCCGACTTGACCCGTGCGCTGAGGTTTTTCATTTCCTCAAAGACGCGGGTGCGCACCAGCAGCAGGCGGCGCTGATACGGCTCGCTCAGCAGCAGTTGCTGTAGGTTCTCCCGTCCGGCGTCATACACCGCCGACTGCTGCGAGAGATTGGCGAATTCCTGTGCCGTGCCACGCTGGTACGCCTGATTCACGTAATCGCGCCAGTACCAGAAGTTCGTTTCGTTGCCGCCATAAAGGATCTCGTCCACAAGCTCGGAAGCGTTTTCCAGCAGCATCGAAAGCAGCGAGGTGTCCAGGTCGAAGGTGTAGCGAAGGTTTACGGCGGGTGATGCAGGTATGCGGTCGAGAATGCCCTGATAAGCTTTTGCGATACGTTTTATTCGCCTCCCGAACTCGTTTATCGCGCCGCGTTCGAGGCGGTCAGCGCCTGTGGGATCGTTAAGATTTCCCGGCAGAATCGGAGGTTTCGTTTTCCTCTTCTTCATCGTCCTCCTCCAGCGGTTCAGGTGAGCCTTCGTACCCGGCGGCCACACGGATTTCCTCGCCGGTAAATGGCTGCTCGCCAGTGGCAATGGAAGCGCTATTGATGTCGGCCATCAGTTTGGCGGAAGCCAGTTTCTCAGCGCCTGAGCTTGCGTTCAGGTCATCCCAGATAACTGTTTTCTGCGGCACCGCGTCGAGAATGCCAAGCGCCACCAGCTTGTCGCACAGGTCTTCGATGTCGAACGACAGATCGCCGCGCCGGGACTGGCAGCGCGCATTAAAATAGCGCTGGTCCTCGGTGCTGGCCCGCTCACCCGTCTGCATACCGACGAGGATCTTGGTCGGGATATCCAGCGCGGCGGCGGCCGTCTGTAGGTTTACGTTATAGGTTGGCCCGGGGTCAGCGACAGCGGACACCAGCGGCGTCACCGTTGCGCCCTGGGTAGTCAGCAGCGCATCGTTGCCGCGGTTAACCTCAACGGCGGCCTCGTTAAACTTCTCCTGCAGCTCTTCGACGCTAACGCCGTACATGGATGCGAGGTTGCTGAACTCAATTTCTCTGTCGAAGTTGATATTCAGCTGGCGTGCGGCGTTCTTCAGGAACGATTCGCCGGAGCCGCCCTCCACCTTCTCCAGGCTGACGAAGGGGTTATAGGCAGGCTCCAGAAAGCCGATAGCATCGGTGGAGTAATCACCCAGAATGAACACGCGGTCAGGGTGCACATCCACGCGCCGGGTACTGCCGTTCGGTAGCCTCTCCATGTACTGCCACATCTTCGGCTGCCCGTAGGTGCGCGAGTTCAGGCCAGTATCCCATTCCACGGGCACAAGTGCTCCCGCCCATGCCACCGTAATCTTTTCCAGCCCCTTACCTCTGGTGACGGGCAGGTTCCAGTCTTTACCGTCGCGTATGTGCAGTAGGATGCCAGAGTAGCGGCCCACCAGCCGCCGCAGATCTGCCTCAGCAAATGCACGCCAGAAGCGATGGGTAAAAATGCCTTTTGCCCTGCGCTCCCAGTCAGTCACATTGCGGGTTTCGTCCGCCTTTTCACCCTCGATAATCTCCGGGTTACTGAGCCAGCATGTGCCGGTAATTTTACGCACCGCGCCGTGAGCGATACCGCCACGGCGGTACAGCCTGTAGAGGTCATCAAAGGTCAAATCCTCTTTGAATCCGTATTCGCACCATGCCGAATTGCGTTTGGCATCCAGCCCCATCGTAGGGTTAGCCGCCAGCATACGGGCGCGCGCAAACCTGGCATCAGCCAACGCATGGTTAACGGCGAGTTGAAGGTTATTGTTCATGCCGGGGGTCCGTTATTGCGTGTTAATGCCCTCTCAGGCGTTTAGGTATCATCATGCCCATCGGCTGTGCGCCGCCGAGCTCTGTAAGTGCGTACACCGCCGCGTCGAGACGGTCAGGCGACTTTTTGGCAGTGGCCGGCACGTACTCCATTAGCTGATTCTCCAGTACATAGAGATTGCCGTTGTGCGCAACGCGGCCCTGCTCATAGAGCGCAGATATCGGTTCGGCGCGGGCATATTTCCCTTTGCTGGCATGCACGCGAATGATGCGACCTTTGTACCCGGCGTTACGAAGCGTTTCCTCAGCCATATCGCCTCCCTGGTTCGTTTCGATAACGATCGCGTCGGCTTCGTGTTCTTCGTAAGCCCACATGGCCTTTTTTGCCCAGCCAGCTGGTGAATACTTGCCGCTGTAGTCTCCATCGACAGAGAACTGCTTTTTATCACCAGCACCATACGCACTGGCGGCAACGATGCCGGATTCATCACTTTCATCGCTGTTGGTTGCCTGCGGGTCGATGGCCACTACCGAGCGAACCTTATCGAAACGGATCTGCAGGTCGCGGGCGGAGCTGATCATCGCCTCATTCCACAGCGCACCCTCGGCGTTGAAACGCCGTGGCTTCTGCATGTACTGCGCCTCAGCGGTGCGCCGGTGCGAGAACAGGGAAACGCGGTGGGTCTCGTTGTGCTTAAATGGCCATAGCCAGCCATCGGGCAATCCGTGGTCAACCGGGATGGCGTGGCTGTTCTCCGGGTACTGTGCCGAGTAGGCCTGGCTGTTGTTGATCAGCACTGGCAGATTAAGGTGATGCCACTTTTCGCCGGAACCGCCGCGAAGCAGGTAGCCGCTCAGGTCTTGATAGTGGATGCGCTGCATAATCACTATCATCGGCGTCGTTTCGATCGCCAGACGTGACTTGATGGTTTCGTTAAAGCGATTGTTAACGCCGTCGCGCACTATCTCACTATAGGCATCATCGGGTTTAACCGGGTCATCGATGATCAGCGCGCCCTGCCAGCCTGGCTCCATGTGCCCGGCACGAAAGCCTGTAACCTGCCCGGCTGCAGAACTGGCGTACACCCCACCGCCGAACTCATTCCACCACATCGCCTTACTGTCAGCATCATCGCGCAGCGACATGGGCCACATTGCCTGATAGGCCTGCGATTTGATCATGCCGCGTGCGGTGGAGGAGTTGAGCAGTGCCAACTGGTGGGAGTAAGACAGGTGCATGAAGCGGGCACGCTGGTTAAGCGCCAGCCCCCGCCCCATCATGTTGATGGTGGCCAGCTCGGTTTTGGTGTAACCAGGCGGGACGTTAATAATCAGACGCTGAATTTCGCCATCTATCACCCTGTCCAGTGTCTTCTGGATCACCCGGTGATGCGGCGCGACGATCATCTTGCCGCCAGTACGCTGCTTGAAGAAGTATCGCGCGTAATACAGGCCGTCCTCCACGCATTCCACGCGGCGGGCGAAAAGCTTTTGCTCAGCAGTCGTCATCCTCCAGCATCTCCCGCCGCGCAGCTTTGTAATCGTCTTTGTTCATGGTGACTGTTTCGATGGCTCCACCGTTCGGCCCTGAATGTTCGAACTTGTGCTTGTTGGTGTAGGCGTCGCCCACTTCTTTGGCGGCCTGCTCAATAAGCTGGGAGGCCAGAGCGAAGTTCTTCATGCCCTCTGTTTTGGTAGCCATACGATCCAGCGCGCGCAGGCGGTAGGCTTTGTTGGCGATCGGGATATCAGAGATTTCGTTCTGGAAGCGCTCACGGGTAGCGTTGAACATGTCCACCCACTTTTGCGCCAGGCCTTTCCCGTTCGCTTTCGTCGGGTCGTGTGACTCCACCTGCTGGCGGGTGATCGTGAATCCGAACTCTTTCTTGACGGCCTCGACTACCTGAGAGGGAGTATCAAAGCAGGCTAACGACTGGACGATAAAGGCTTTGACCTCTCCTTTTAATGCCGCCATTGGTTACCTGCCTGTCATAATCAGTCAAAATTTAAGCCAGCTTAAGCAGGCACGTTCCGCATGCCCTGGCAATATCCAGATGGGCAACCTCCGCAGGCCTGTTCGCCGCGTCCACCAACTGCTGCACATCGCGGCTGGCACCGTAACGCCGGACAACACCGACAAACTCTTCCACGTCGTGGCCGCGCAGTTTCAGCTTCGGCTGCCCTTCCCGCGTGAACTTCGGTGCGCCGAACTCATCAGTCTCTTGGGCTATGTGGTACAGCTCATGCTCCACCAGCGCGCAGAACTCCAGATCCGAACACTGAGCACAGTAATCTGCCGCCAGGGTGATAATGAAATCAGGAATGCGCCCGAACCATTCATACATCTGTTGTTCCATCCGGGCCTTTTGCCATCCGCCGGCACGCATCATTACCTCTTCCGCCTGACCGAGTACGGCTCGCCCCTTTTTCTCGAACACATTCGACGCCCAGAGAAAGCACAGGTCAGCTTCCAGCAGGTGCGCATGGTCAGGGTTGTGCAGGTTGCCGTCTTCGCTCAAGAATTCGGCATGCAGCCATTCGTTAACGCCTTCGGCAGGCATGATGCGGATGTATGGTTTGAAGTCTGGGTTATCTATGAACATTGGCGGCGGGAGTGGCCGTTGCTGAAGCACGCCCCGGTCCGGTTTTGGCATTGGTAATCCTATTTAATGTTTTACAAGTATTCGGAAAACAACCTTTCAAGAAGGTAGCAACAGGTTCAGCTTGCAACATACTGAATTCAAGGAAGATGGTTTTGTACGCTAACGATACAGATCTGTGACAGTCACCCTATAACGGGTATACATCTGATTGATATAATCCAAATGCTTGTCGAGTTTTTTAAAAGAGCATTGTGTTATATTTCATAGGATTTCCGCAACATCACCAGCAAGAACATGAGTATTCGATAGAAAATATTCCTCAGCAGCTTTCTAACTAATGTGAACAGGAAATGATTATGGACGGCAAAAACCATGCGTTCTACATTGATGGTGTCGCAGATGCGCACATCGAAAATTGTTTAGCCCTAGGAGGCGACGTTGGGTTTGGCATAAAGAATATTGGAAGTCTTCATTTGAGCAATGCCACCTATGTTTCCCATGAGTCCATGGGTACCATCAGCTCTATTCTATGTGGGATCGAAGCATCAAAAGCTACGCCTGAGGTCAAGCAAGAGCTTACTGATAAATTTAATGAAGTAATACGCACTTCTGATAAGAAAAGCGCAGCTCAAAAATATGATAGTTTTATAGCTTCCGCTGCAGAACATGTCACTATCCTTGGTGGGATTTGGAGCACGATAGTCGAATTTAGAAAGTTATTTTTATAACTCTTTGCCATGCCAAGGATACAGGCACCATGACTAAACGTTGAAGTTCACTTTGATGAAAAAAACTCGCGATCAACTTTGATCTACCCTCATTTCTGAGAATTTTTATCCCGGACATTGTTCTCGAACATATTGTTGTAATCCGGTCAATTGTTTGGTGAGGGTGGAGATCCCGTCTCTGAGACGCCAATAATTGAGTTCAGCATCTGCTGTAAGTTGGGGGCCTGCGCCATCATCCATGCTGGAGGATTCGCGCGCTCCCCTCTCTGGGCAGGTGGCTTTGAGCTGCAACCGACGTTTACCAGCAACAACATCAGCACGAAGCTTTTCATTTTCAGCCTTCTCATGTGCAATTTCTCCGGTATATTTGGCATCAAGCGCAGCCACATCACGCTGGCGCGCCTGCATGTCGTTGATGGTGTCGTTCGCAAGATTGAGGTTGTGCTCGGCGGTATCGGCGCGATGCTGTTCATCAGCAGCTTTCCCGTGGTACCAGAATGCCAGTGCACCGGGGGTGGCCATCACGACCAGCAGCAGAACCAGCTTCCAGTCAAATTTCATTCTTACTCTCCGCCAGGCACAAGCTACGCTCCATCTCTCGCCGGTTCTGCAGGCCCTTCCACTTCATGCCTCCCGCGTAAACCCAGCGGCGCATTTCTTCGCAGGCTCCGTCATGATCGCCTTTGTTCAGCTTGCGCAGCAGTGTGGATTTCGAGAAAGCGTCAGACCCGACGTTAAACACGAAGCTGTAGAGCGCCGCACGCTGGTATTCCCCCAGCGGCACTTTAACCAGGCTGTCAACCGTGCGCTTGGCTGGCTGGAGGTCTTTCCACAGCAACTGATCGCACTCGCGATCGGTATAGGTCTTACTCTTCACAATATCCCGGCCTGTATGACCATCGCAGACGGTCCACACTCCGGCCACATCTTTGTAGGCTTCGTACTTTCGCCCCTCGACGCCATCCTGACCGCCGAGAAACAGCGAGGCGATCAGCATTGCACCACCACCAGCGGCGGCGATGAGTTTTTTACGCAGGCTGATGGTCATCGGCATATCATTCATCTCCCACTTTTACCGACGGGCCGTATTTCTCCAGCGCCTTTACCTGCGCGTTGGCGACCTTGCGTTTGAAGTACCAGTTAATGAGCCCGGTAATAATGATGCCCGCGATACCAGCCAGCACGCCGACGGCACTCCACTCATCGGGACTTAGTTTTGTCAGAACACCGTTCAGGATTGTGCCGCCGGAAGTGCCGAGCGCGACACCGGTTACGAGTTTGCTCATATGGGACATATCTCTCACCTCCGATTAGTCGGGGTGCTGTGTGTTGTGAGTCTGAGAAATAACAAAATAAAAAAGCCGCCATTAAATAGCGGCTTTGCTCCTGACAGGTCGGGCTTTACTGGCGGGTAAAGGTAAGATTCTCAAACGAGAATAATTGCTGCCCACCAGCCTTAGTCGTATACGAACGGCTGCCGCTCAGCGTGATTTGCGATGGGGTGTCACCAGATGTGCCTACCAAGTAATCACGCATAACATAGGTATAGCCCTGCTGGTCATTACGATAGGAACAAGCGATACCGTAGTTGATGGTGGCCCGTTCAGCGGTATACAGCCAGGACCCGGTGAATGAACTCTCCGGGTAGGTAAATGCTCCCAGCGGGGTTTCAGTGGCAGTAAAGGTTCCGGTAAGGTACCTTCCTGGAAGTTTACAGAAGTGATGACTAAGGTGTGCTTGCCATCTTCACTTACAAAGGTTCCAGCTTCTAACATATTAAGCTCCTGATTAAGGCAATAATGCGCCCTCATATCCGAGGGCAATAAAAAGGCCGCCATTTGGCAGCCTGATTCAGCTATTAATATTACGTTACTTTCGTAATTCTTTTTTTAGATCATCGAGCCAATCATCATCGCCTCTCAACTTAGCGACACGACCTTCAATGTTAGTTAATGGTTTATAAGCTGCATATTTACCAATCGCCCGAGCTGAATGCTCTCCTGCAACTCGATAATTTTGGAAATCTAATTCAAGTCCGTGCTGCTCTGCTCTCATACGGATGTAACCACGGAGCATGTTCTCGCGAAAACGAAACCAAGCAGGACGGTTACCTAATGCTGGGATTATGATACAACCAAAAGCGGGTTTTTTTAGCGCACTAAACTTCCGTTCGAATGTGGATTTGTCTAGCGGAACCACATCGAGCGACTTGCAGATTTTAACGTAGGATTCGGAGATGTGAGTTTTATGGCGAGTAAGATCTGCCATGTCTGACATTGCCCAAATTATGTGTTTATAAGACTCATCCCGCCCTTCTGTGGCATCGGTATAGCTTTGCCTTAACGTTTCAGACACAGAGTCAATCGCATCATTTAACCCCTTGATAAATAGAGAGTAATCAATTGAATTAAATTCTTTAGTTGAGCTTTGGCAGGTTAAAAGAATTTTCTCACAAATCAGGTGAATATAGTTTGGAAACCCATCACTAAGACCAGCTATTTTATAACGAACGGACTCCTCAACGATTAAACCAAATTCGTTAAAAGCATTGTCAATAATTTGGAAGCGGCCATTCAAAGGTAAGCTATCAAGATGAACCTGATGAATCTGGCGCTCACTAGATTTATGACCACCGATCAAAGTTACCAGTGAATCACCAATCCCAGTGAAGATCAATTTGACCTCACAGGCCTGATCACCTAATTGTTTGATGAGTGAGCCGAATTTTTGACGTTCTAAATCTGACTCAATTTGGTCAAACTCATCGATTACTATGTAAGGAACTTTCGAGTGCGCTGTTGTTAAAAACTGTAAAGCACGAACAGCTGCTGAAACAGATTCAATATTTATTTCAGTATTATTAATTTTTTGATTTTTGCCTGCGCTGATACCACCTATACCGGCAACATTTAGACCAACAGACCAACCTTGCGTATCTATTTTCTTATCTTGCGGGATGCCACGCAAAATAATGTCATTCATCACACTAGAGAATGTAGATTCTTTTTCACAACCTACCAATATCGGGTCATTCTCTTCCTGAAGTTTGAATGCAACCGTTTGAGCTAACGATGTTTTGCCAACGCCTCGGTCACCATAAATAAATGCATGTCTACCGGTTGCATATAGAGCTAGCTCTAGATCAGTTACATGCTTTTCACGACCAAATAACAGCTCCATTGAAACCACAGGACCTGTTGGCCGCAAAACTTTATGCAGTTTATGCATAAAGTCTCGCAATGAGAGACCGCCACAGAGCATTTTAATTCTCCAGAATTTGTTTTGAAAACTATACCATTAATCTATCTTTATAGCCTTCCTGAAAGTAAAAAACCCGCTCGATGGCGGGTTTCTTTTTGTGTTACTGCTCAGTTCGTTTTAACGTCCCGAGCCTACCACTATTTAAGCACTTTTTTGCTCACTCTACAACATGAATCTGTCGCCATTTGTGCCGAACGCATCGCAAACTGGAGCGTACAGAATCGATTCTGTCAGACTTAACCATGTGTCAATGCGGCGGCGGCAAGTGATCAGTGTCCAGTCAGGGTGTTTGGCATGTAGCTCATTTGCCATCTGGAGCTTGCTCTTGCGCAGTCTATAGCGGTCAACAATTACACCGTAGAGGCCCCGGTGTTCATCATTCATAAGTACTGATGCAATAGTCCTGTCCACTATCAGGCCCTCTTCATCGGTGCAGAACGCTAGGCCACTTTTATTTTTGCTGTTGAGGATTTCACGTAGATACGCTTCAAGCTCAGTTTTACTGATACCGGATTTCTTCATGCGACGCAGCGCATCATTGATGGCTGTCTTGGTGATTTTTGAGGATGCAAGCAGTTGATTGAACATGTTGCCGCCAGAACCGCCACCGATATAAGACCAACGCCCCCACATGCGTAGTTTGCCCTGAATCCAGACGCTCTCCAGAGTGCGCAGGCGTACGTGCTCCCCTGCCTTACCAACTTCTGATGGGTGAATCATGCCAATGCCCCTTTATCTGTTTTGATAATAATTTGCCCTTTCTCACCCCAAACCTTCGTAACCCGGCCATCCCAGATTCGGCTGTCGTCATCGAAGATTGCATCCAGCAGCGCCTTCTCCAGGTTGTCCTTGTCCGGCTTTTGTTGGTGAGGTTGCCCGACATGCTCAGCTCGCTTCTTCCTGCTCCAGCTGGCAGGCATCGGAATTACGAACGTAATGTGATAGCCTGACTCGGGCAGCCCGATGCCCAGCAGCCGCACCTGCGCTTTGAAGGCCCAATAAGCGGCGGTCGCAGGACGTTTATGCCAGCGATCGCGCTGTGTCATACGGGGTTTGCCAATCGGCGTAATGTCATAGATTTTCATGCAGGCACCACCAGCCCGCGGCGGGCAATTTGTATAAGAGTTAATACAATGGCGCGGTCCATGAGTTGCCGGCGCTCATCGCGGCTCAGGCTCTTCCCGTTATCAACCTCTGAATGGCAGGTGACGCAGATAGCAGCGGTAGCGCAATCGTCTGTTTTCATCCCGATCCCTTTCCCTTCATTGCGATGAGCAACCTGTACGCCCCAAGCGCCACACAGGACGCACTGCTCTATCTGGCCAACAGCGGCGAGCCACTTCTTATTTCGATAGATAGCCATGCTCACCCCCACGCCTTGCTTTGCCAGACCCGGCTCGGGCGCGGCGGCTTAATGCCTTCCGGCAATCGGGCGCTCACAGTCCAGATGATGTAATCGGGATTAAGGCTGCGCTCAGCTATGACGCCGCGGCGTCGGTAATCCACCAGCAGCTGTTCAGCCTGTTGTGTGGTGCAGTCGGTGTGATTGAACCAGGTCTCTTTCATCGACTCAGCTCCCGAAGCTAATCAGCTGCGCAGCGGCATTCTCAGCCTCCGCCTGGCTGCGGAATGCGCGGCAGAGGATCCAGCGCCACAGCACATCGAGCGCTGCGCGATAGAGCTGCTGGAACTCGGTTTCGTCCATGCTGGCGAACGCGATGCTGCGGGGGTGCTTGCGGAGTGTGTCGTCAGGCAACTGGATGGCGTCGTAGTGGCCCGCCTCTACAATCACCCAGGAGCGGTAGGCGTCGAACGATTTGCAAATGCTAATGTTACCGGCGCGGCGGTCAGCGATGCGTGCAAGATACTGCTCAGCGGCATCCATTAACGCGGGTTCGCTGCCGCTGAAGGTGGCGAGGTACTTGGCATAGCCTGTTACCAGCCTGCGCTCATTGGAGGAGATGGCCCCGCCGGTAGGTTCCCAGTATTCGAAACCAAGATTTAGCAGCGCGAAGAATTTACGATGGAATGCCGGGTTACGCAGCTGGCGAAACTCAGCTTCGAGTACCGCGCCGAGCTTGCATTTTGAATGCAGAAAATCGCTGGTCTCCACAGTTGCGGGGATCAGGATTCCTGATGACTGCTTGATTAGTTGTAGTTGTTGCGCCATATGTCCCCATACAGCGCGAGTATCCGGTTGTCAGTTGTTCAGGCTGACACTGGCATTATGAACAGGTGATATTGGAAAATCAACGAAGCAGTGTGTTTATCAAACCGATTTAAATCCGGATTTTCCATTGGCGGCACGCCATTCTTTTACGGCATTGACAATACCTCTGACTGAACTGTCAGCATTCGGTTGTGGGAAATAAATCAAGTCATGCCCATCAGGATGTTCTGTCAGCTGATTAAACTGATATACCGCCTCACTGTGTTCTCGATCCGTTGCGAAGTCCGCTGATATAATTTTGCTAACCACTGCGGCAAATTCCTCTTCTGTATAATCGGCTAATTTACGCTTGGACATTTTGATCCCTCATATCGAACTACCTAAAGTGAATCCCTATCATTTCAATGTAGCGCGAGTTACTTTCATGTGGCAAGTACGGGCTGGACTATCGGTTACATCTTGGTCGCTCCGCAAAGTAATCCAGTTGTTACTGCGGTTAATCATTCATTACCATCTCGGCAATTACAGATCTACTGAGAGTATGTTTTGGCCTTACGTCCGTTTTGTGCCAAAAATGTACCTATTTTTTGCGTCATCACTGTTCATTTCATGATATTTATGAAACATTGCAAACTCAGGTGCTTATGAGAGCTGGTCGCAATATAACAGGAAAAATTTTGCTAAATAACTGAAATTTTCACTAAAGAGGATAGAAAATGACATTACCTAAGTTCAGAGACGACCTGCAAGTTGAAGCTAATTACTCTATCAATCAAGCTACAGAAATGGTGGGGAAGACGGTGAAATCTGTCCAGATTGGTTTTCAAAAAACGGGTGCAAAAGTCCATCAAACTGAAATGTTAATCATCACTTTTACAGATGACACTCAACTTGCAATATCAACAGGCTCTAACGTTGGAAATATAATGTCTCAAATCCAGCGCAGCGACAGCGACAAGCTTAAGCCTGCTGATTTCCATGTAGATCTGGACTTGACTTGGAAAAGATAACAATCTGTGGTGACAACTCAGGCCGCCTGAGCGGCCTTTTCATGCTCGACCGGCTGGCATAAGCACAAACCTTATTCTGTATGCTGATACTTAAGCGTGTCAGAACTGCGCAATAACTACCTTCACCTTTCCTTCCGCATCTTTAGATTCCAGATCGGTTTTCACACCTAAAGGGTTATTTATGTAGCAATCCGGGTCATATACAAACAAGATCAGCGTATCGCAGTCCTGGTGAGCGCGGTAGCGCACCATATCAATAAGCAACTCCCCGCCAACTTTACCGGCTCCCAGTGTTTCACGAGTTTTTTTCACCTCGATCACAATTTTCTCTTTTTTCAAAAGAAAGTCCTGCCTTGAGGCTGCCCCTGCAAAGCTAGGGGTATATTCTTCCGCCCTGATATCATTAAAGTGCAGGGTCAGCAGCGCATAAACCATATCCTGAACGTCATACTCGTCATTAACTTCAAGCGGCGCACGGCCATGGTGCCGTCTCTTTAACTGACGAACAAAGGCCGGAAATCTGTTCAGAATATTCAGCACGAGATTCAGCGGTGAACTTTCTATATGCGTATCCATACTGATAGCAGAGTGCGCAAGGTCATCTCTCGCAGCATCAAACAACGGCTTATAACTCCTTGTCAAGGTGTTGTAATTAGAAGACCAGCCGCTATTTACAGTATTAAAATCTTTGTAATAGTCAGACTCTTTTCCGTAGCTGTCCTCAATTAACTTTTTCACTCTGGCAATCCAGTTTTTATATTTACCGGAATCGACATAAGTTTCATTACGATGAGTAAGCAAGTTTTGAGCGGTATGCTGTGTAGCAATTACTGCTTTGTAGTCCTGCTCAAGTACCTTAAATCTTCCTTCCAATGTTTGCGTTGTCATTATGCCTTCCGGAATGCATAGTCGTGTACAAAGATCTGTGTATGCAGGGATTCTAACATATTTAATCTTCATCCTTTCACGCTGAATGTCACAGTCTGTCCAGTTATGCCCATCTACCCTCGGTTTCTGTGAATAACCAATATCTGATATCACTTTCAGCTGGTCTCGCCACTATTTGTATTGTAGTTTTTCTCAGCCCCCCGTAAGGGCGTGGCATTACGCTGTTCGAACAACAGGACGACGCAGGGCTAAACCGCCCGTACGTGTAAAACTGACCAGTAACCGGTCCAGCCCGATCCGATTTATTTACTTCATAGCTTTAGTAAGGAAGCAATAAACTTTTTTATTTCTGAAGTAATGAATATCGGAAGATTCTAAGTCTGCTCTTCGCGCAAAGCCACTCTTAACTTGTGGCGGCTTAAAAAGTGATTACGCCGCAATCTCTGTAACCGAGCACATCTCCGGCAGATTGGCCCGCACCAATGCCTCGGCGATCAGTGGTAGTACTGCATTGCAGTATCCGGCAGGTTTGATGAAAATCCATATTGCAGCCAGAGCAAGATACTGTATATTAAAACAGTGGTAATCCAATGAATGGTTAGAGGCATTGTTCTAGATTTTTACGCCGAAAAGAATGTAAAATCATTATGCCAGTCTCATGATTTTACATTTCCTCAGACTCACTATTGTGCGTTTGTGGCGGTAGCGTGTCAGAAACGACTTTGCAATAACCTCTGTCCATCTCTATTCGTAGCAACTGATTACCGATAATCAGCTCGTGGTGTCTAACCATGTACAAACGAAAAATATTAACGATATCAAATCAAGTTAATCCGAGAGATGTTAACCATGAGAAAAAGAACAAGCTTAAAATATGCATTATATATATTGTCTCTATGGCTGCTATTCATATCCCTCTTTATAATGTCATATGATAAAAATCTTTTTGTTTCATTCTCAAGATATCTCTACAACAAAGATACAATATTGTTCCTATCAAAAATAACGCCAAAGAATATAGTCTTCATTTCTAGCTTCGTAATGATTATAGCTGGCTTTTTAATATTCTTTTACTTGCTCTTCTCTTTTAATTCTGGCTGGTCCGTTGCATGTACTGTTTCTGAAGTTAAAAATGAGAGTCATGAGCATCTTGAGTTCTTAACGACTTATGTCATGCCACTTGTTTTTACCGATGTAAACAGTAAAAGGACAATGTTGAACCTGTTGATAATGATAGTAGCTATAGGAATGATATATGTAAAAACCAACCGCTTTTATTCAAACCCTTCATTAGCATTACTCGGATTTAGAATTTATAGGGCCAAAATTAACGACAGGGGAATTAAAGAATTCGTAATAATATGTCATGGCGATATCGATAACGGCAGCACAATAAAATATATAAAACTTGATAACAATACATGCCTTGCAAAAATCACCCAATAATCGAGGATGGTATGTTTACAGCAATCAACAGTATATTAAACTCTGCTAATATTTCAGGCGAGGCGTATTTTGTTGCAGAAGTACAAGGACAAACCAAGATATTCAGAGTAGCGCTCGAACCTGGAGCGGAGCAAAAATTAACCCTGTCATTTAGTCAGTCACTCAGACGTGATGTAATTAATCCAAATGCTGGGCAAAACTCCATGCCACTGGTATCT
Source organism: Enterobacter sp. kpr-6 (assembly GCF_900116015.1). Classification (GTDB taxonomy): domain Bacteria; phylum Pseudomonadota; class Gammaproteobacteria; order Enterobacterales; family Enterobacteriaceae; genus Enterobacter_D. The sequence continues at coordinate 927,188 of NZ_FOYH01000001.1, read as the reverse complement.
TCACTGCTAACAAGAGATAAGCAAGTTCATGAGTACGATCATCAAGTAATTAATCACCTTCCCCCTGCCCTCGCGAAAATGGCTGATGTCTTTAATTTTGGAGTGAATAATTCACCTCCTGATTTTGACTTCGCTCAGCAAAATTTATCTTCTGTTAAGGGAATTATATATTATCTTTGTGATGGGCAAGGCGCGGGCGTAGTTGTTTACCAACACAAGTATCCCATCGCGTTGCATAAAAAAACAAAACTATCATATTTTTCAGCAAATGGTAGAACCCTTGATGAAGTTAACCATGATAGCATTGATATTAATGGGAGCGTTGACTTCTTCTACTTTAATAATACTTATTACGCTTTGAATATTAGCCTACTTGAAAGAGTTTATGGACTCGAGCAAGTCATTAATAATTTAGCGGCAAATGCAACGCCACATATAATCGCATTGAACATAGTAGACGTAACAAAGTTTCAAAGCCCTTTAGATATCTTTAACGATATGCATAAAAACAGAAATTTTATGCGCAGACTTGCTACTACTGCAAATAGTCCTTTAATACAAAATGGCACTATAAACATAGCTAATATTCAAACGCTAATTCAAAAGTTTCCGATCTTAGGCCGAAATATCATCTTTAACCAAACCGGATTGATTGAATTATCATCTCAAAAGCAAAAACTATATTTTATCCGTTTATTAAACAATGAAGCATCTTTTACAGCACTAAACCAAGAGCCTTTTCTTGCTGTCGGGAAAGACTCAGCAGCATAATTTTTTATTAATATACTTAAAAATTAAGTATTGCTGCTAAATTTTTCTCAACCACATTCGCCTGTTCTGGAACTTCAGGCAACACTGGTGGTGCGCCGGCAGATCCCCGGCGCTTTCAACCTGTGCGTAAACCAGTCAAACCTCAGCGGGTCAGACCGTGTCTGGCACCTCCACCAGCAGCAGGCTTTCCAGCTCGGTAATCCGGCGGCAGGAATAGTGCAGTAACGGATCCACTACTTCACCTCCTGCTTCGGCGCTTCTGGCAATGGAGTCAATGATTTTTTAGGTACTCCGGCATACCCGCCACGCTCCATTTTGACGACTACCGAATCTCCATCATATGCGACAACTCGACATTTACGTTTTTCCCATTTCGAAGTGTGTATGCAATGGGTTCCCGGCTCAAACATTGTTTACCTCCCCGGCGCGTAGTTGTACAGCAGCACCAAAGCACAATTCGATAGCATCGTGATATGCCATCCGATCATTTTCCGGCAGATGCTGAATGTTCTTTTTAATATGCACCGTTGCGCACTCTACGCGCTGCGCTTTCAGCTCGCTGACCGCGGCTGCAGTGGCCGGATGGCGCAGAACTCCCAGCGCATCATGTAGCAGCGCCGACGCCGGGTTCAGGGAGTTCTTAACCGGCCTGATGCCGCTGGTGCTGTACTGCCAGACCAGTCGGCCGATGATGTCGGCGCGGGCCACGTTGTCTGCTGCAAGCGTGTCGCACTGCTTTGCCTTTTCACGCAGCGCTAATGTGGTGCAGTCCAGGCGTTCGGCCAGCTGCGTGACCATCTTCGCCATATCGATGATCGGTGTGTCGCTCGACATCAGGCGCGCGAACTCATGCCCCGCCGCAACCAGTTCTTTGTTGTTTTTTGCTTCACTCATGACCGTGCACTCCCGAAAATTTTATGTATCTGATAGCCCTGCCAGTTCTGGCGGCACACTGTTGCTACTGACGGCGGTTCCTGCTGCGTTTTCACAATGCAAACCCTCACTACTGGCTTCGCATCAGGGGAAGCTTTCGGGGGCTTAGGCAGCTTCACTTTTTCCTGCCAGCGCTGCAAAAGCCGGTACTCCGGGTGGCGGGCCTTGCCGACATTTTTGATAATTCTGATCCGCATAAGGCGGCCCAGGATGGCGTGAGTGTGCTTGTTGCTCCAGCCGAGGTTTCGCTCCAGCTGAAGCGATGTTGCGGTTTTGTTCGCATCAAGAAATGCGATTACCGCCAGTTGGTCTTTACTGCGCATGGTCATGATCTCCCCTGTTCCTGGCGGCGTTTGAACTCGGCCATCAGGATTTGTGCTGGCGTCGGCCCCTGCTCTGCTTTCGGCGCTGCCAGTGCACGGCGAACGGGCGGGACAGGCTTACCTTCAGCAACGCGCTTTTCCCAGTGCGCCAGCAGATTTCCGGCTTCGCTGAGCAGTTCCTTCTCGTTCATCTGGCGATCGACACCACGGCGGCGTAGCTCGAGACAAATGTGATACAGAACCGGCTGCGGCCACGGATATTGCTCGCTGGTGGGATAACGGAATACCAGCTTTCGCCACTTCCAGAATTCGCTCATGACGTCCGCCGGGCTCACTCCCAGCGCCCCTTTGCCTTCCCGACACCATGCAACGAACTGTCCCGGTGACGGCCAGAACGGCGACACGCTGGCGCGCGCTTTCTGCATACCGGCGGAGAGCTGCTCACGGCTGCGGATACCATTTTCGGCAAATGTGGCGATCCACTGCTGCTTGGCGACCGTCTCTTCGGTTTCACTGCGAAGATTGGTCTGCGTTGACGCGGGGAAAACCTGCTTAAGCTGGCGGAACAGCGCATCGACCAGACGCTCAGCATCGCTGCTGATCACTTTGGCCTGTTCACGTCCATCACCCGCCATACGCGCCAGGACTTCTCCGTCACGGCTGGAAACTGCACGAAAAATTTCTGAGTTCACAGGAATTCCTCCCAGGCTTCAGGGCTGTTCCAGTGGGTATCACTGGCTGGAATCTCGTTTACGGGCTTACGGCTGCGGTCTTCACGGTGCAGGGAAAGGGTGTCCCACTGCTTTCGCAGCTTGGCGGGCGACAGGATGTTTTTATGCCAGAAGGAATCCTGCGCCGCCCACTTGAATAACTGGCAGATCTCACGATGAGTGCGGCCATCGAGCTGGCGCAACATCCGGATATCGTTAGCCCAGGTGGTCAGATTTGGTTTTTTCAGGGAGGGTTTGGTGACATTGCGCAGCGCGAGCATCCACTCAGCGCATTGCAGATCCTCCGCTGTTCCCCACTTGCCACCAGCCGGGGTCTGAATAGCAGCTTCAGGATGCAATTTTGCTTTTTTCGAACGATCATTAAATACGTTAGTATTTAATATATATTGTTCATGATGTGCGGTTGTTTGTGCGCCTTCATGTGCGGCACCTTCCCTGCAAGCCGCGACATTACTGGCTTCATCATGTGTGGTTGTATGTGCGGGTCTTTGTGCGGGTAAATTGGGCAATTTTTCAGCATATTGCTCGTAATTTATAATAGTGATCACGCGCCCTTTTTGCTTTTCTCCATCGATGGATATCATTCCCTCCCTGACAAAAAACGCGAGCATGCGCTCTACGGCGTCACGACTTGTCGGGCGTCCGTGACGGTCGCAAAGCGCCTGGCCGAGATCGGCGGCAGTTACTACCAGCTGGCCGGGCTTAAGATGCCATGTATGACCTTTAAATCTGGCTGTGTACGGCTGACTGGCAGCATCCAGGAGCAGGTTCTCCCACAGCGTGCGCAGATACACATCCCTGGCCCAGGACGTCTTTTTGATGCTCCGGAACATCTGGATGCAACCAAATTTCTGGTTTTCCATCCGGTTGCTCCTGGCAGCCTTATGGGCTGCAAAGTTGATTACGGCGGCGTCAGACATTGATCACCTCCGCTTGCGATTGATGCGACGTGTTTGGCATACTGACCTCGCGATTGCTGCTCGTAATTGCATCCGAAGACCGGCTGTGTTGGCGCACAACGGTCTTCACCCTTTCTGAACTCTTCACATTGCCCCCAGCATTGACGTGACCATGGCCATCAGCGGCCCGGCCAGATCCGGTTCAAGCCGGAACATCGACACGATCCCTTCGCTCACTTCTTTCAGCTTCTGGTGCTTCGGCGCATCCAGTAGTACTGCGCGCTTCGCTTCAGCAACTTCCTTTTCGGCATGTGCCAGTCGCGTCAGTTTGCAGTCACTGCCCACCAGTACACCGCGGTGCTCCAGCGGGAGAACAGCCAAGATCGCGGGCGTCAGCTGACGCACCCGATCCCGGTATTCTTCAGTGTCGAAGCGGTTATCAAGACAGCGAAACAGCTTCTGCCTTGCGCGGCTCACGTCAGCGGAAAATTCGATGCCCTGCCCGCCGCTGCTGCGCCACTGGTCCACGATGTGTGCAGCAACCACGTCCTGCCCGGCTGTTGCTGCCCAGGCGCGCACGGCGTCTCTGATATCATCGGTGTTCGGCAAGGTTTCACTTAGTTGAAAGCGATTTATCACCGAAGCGGTAAACGCCCTGGTATCATCATGCAAACTGAGTGTGTGCATTTTGTTGGCTCCGAAAATAGAAATATGAAATGCTGCATTTATGAATGTGTCGGCTTGAAATTGGCCGACTCGATGGGTTCATTGCCGTATATCAGCCAGTGCGCATCGCACTGAAGAGCGGCGGCTAATTCAAACAAGTAACGCGGGCGCTTTGTTTTGCCAGCCTCAATGGCCTGAAGAGATTGCTGTTTGATTCCTGCTTTCTCGGCTAACTGCGCTTGAGATAACTTCATCTCCACACGTCTTTGTTTGAGGCGTTGCGAAATGTTATCCATGACACCTCCTACAGTTTTATCTGTATACTGTGACAGTTATTTCTGTTTGTCAATGACAGTTTAAACTGTGAATATCGAGGCATATTGGAAGAGGAATCTATGAGCCTTGCTGAGAGAGTCAAAGAAAAACGCCTAGCCTTAGGCCTTACTCAGGCCGAAGCCGCAGAGAAAGCTGGTATAAGACAGCAATCCTGGGCGAGTATTGAAGACGGTAAAACCCTTAAGCCCCGTAATATTGTTGGCATTGCCAGCGCACTCAAATGCGATCCGGCATGGCTAATAAATGGCGGTGCGTTTATGCCTTTGGCTGAAGTAAACACAAGGAAAATACCGTTGATTAGCTATGTTCAAGCTGGTGCCTTAGCCACTAAACCCCCTATTGAGGCTTTTGATGGCAGCTATGAATATGTAATGACTGATATGGCTCTTTCTGAGTTCTGTTTCGCTTTGAAGATTAAGGGCGATTCAATGGAACCTGATTTTAAAGATGGCGATGTAATTATTGTTGATCCAGAAATTGAGCCAACGCCGGGCGAATTTGTGGTCGCCAAAAATGGCGAGGACGAGGCAACTTTTAAGAAATACCGCCCAACATTTACGGATCCAAACGGCTGCCAACAGTTTGAGCTTGTTCCATTGAACAATGACTACCCTGTTATCAACAGTGCTCACCAGCCAGTAAAGATCGTTGGAACGATGATTGAGCACCGGATTTATCGACGTAAGCGTTAACATCCCCCCTTTACAATCGAACCGGCTTAGGCCGGTTTTTTTGTGTCTAAAAAATTTATTCCCAGCATTAACAGTTATATATGTGTGAGCGAATATCTTATACAGTTTTGTCTGTTGACGTTCATACAGTTTTATCTGTATCTTTAACTCATCCAAACAACGACACAAGCACAGCGCGGGTGTCCGGTAGCAACGTTCCGCCAGCCGGGCGATAACGGCAGAGGATGAGATGGCACCTATAAACCAAGCAGTACCCAAAAGCGGTAAAGCCATTGCAATGCGCAATTGCCGTACCGGTGCAGCATGGCTTGTGTCGTTCAGTTACACCGATGGCATGTACTGGCATGAACCGCAGGGCAACCTGCGCCACATCCGCCGCCCGTATGCCTCGCGCAACATTGAACCAAACCTGGTACCGGCGGGGACACACTGATGAATACGTTATTCGCGTTAGTGCTGACCGTGGGTATGACCAACGGTGATTTTCAGGATGTGGTGCTGGGCGTCTACGACAGCCAGCAGCAGTGTGAAGCGGCAGCTGTTGAGCAGAAGGTTGCGGGGGAATGTTTCGAAGTTGAACGCATTGTCCGCGCTGGCGAACAGCCAGCCGGTTACAACACGGCTTTCTAAACGCAAAAACCCGCCGAAGCGGGCCTTACGTCCGGTGCCACCGACCAAAGTACACCGGAATTTATACCAAAACCAAAAACACACCCAATGGGCGCTATCTCTGGCCCGGGGATCTTACATCCAAAAATGAGGATCTGACATGGAATTTTTCCATCTGCTTAAAGCCAGTCAGAAGTCTGGCAAGAAAGATGCGGTGATTTGGTTCACTGCGAAAAGTGCAGCGCGCGCAAACCTGCAGCTGGATGTCGCGCTGGAAGACGCCGAAATCGAAACCGGTCGTGGTAAAGATTACGCCAAGCCGATCCGCACCGATTTTCCGGTATACAACAACCTGCCAGAAGAAGGTGTGGTTGATTTCGCATGGTGCGATCGCTACGAACTGGCCGATGACCAGCGCACATGGAACATCATCCTGAAGGCGGAAGAAGCGCCGCAGAATGAAATGAATCCTGCTGACAGCGTTCCGGCTCAGCCAGATGCGACTGTTGATTCATCTGAGTCCACCCCCGCCGTCCCGGTTGAAAACCGTAATCCGGCTGTCCGATTCGCCATTCACCTGCTGGGCGATAAATACCAGTCGCATGTAACTAAAGAGCAGCATATGGCTGCCAGCGAGATGGCACTTGACGAAGGCAACACCTATCTCCAGAGCCTGCTGCGAGCCAGGAATGATATTCCTGAAGCTGTCGAACTCAGCCTGAATGCTGAGTGGAAGCTGATTCAGGCAATTAAAGACATTTTCTCGCCGGACGAAGAGCATGAACCTGCTGCAATCGCTGTTTTCATGTCAGCCTGGGTTAATGCCGATGCTGGCGACCGTAACCAGCTGGTAAAAGACTGGTTCAGCGGCCATCAGCCAGCAGCTCAGAACCCTGAAACCGATGCGTCAGGTGACGAAAAGTTCTCTGTTGAGAAGTGCCGCGAAACGCCGCTTACGGAGCTTCATACCGTAGCTGCGCTGCCTTTCCGCCAGCGCCTGCTTGCGCAATTTCTGGCTGAAAAAGAGTTCTCATACCATATAGACAACGATCAGCTGTCAGCCGTGCGGGCGCTTGAATCTGACACGGATAACTCGTTCGTGCAGAACCTGCTGCTGGCCGCTGAGAACGTTGAAGGGCTTAAAGATGTTCGCGAATACGACCTCTGGAAGCTTACCGATGCAGTGAAAGAAGTGTTTCCTGCTGACAAAAAGGCACCAGATTTAGGCCTGGTTCTCCAGTTCATGAAAGCGTGGAGTGCAACCAGCTATGTGGATCGCGGCCTGCTTGTCAAAGAATGGGTGAAAGGTTGCCGTGTGGCGCTGATTCAGCGCACCGACGTCAAAATCTGCGCCGGGGGCGGCAATAAGACCGATCGCAATCCGACTCTGACCCACACGCTGGACACTCTGGACATTGAAATTGCGCTGGCCACCCTGCCTATGGACTTCAACATCCATGATATCCCTGGAGGTGTTTTCCGCCATGCAAAAGAGATCGTCAGTAAGAAAGAGAGCCCGTTCAAAGAGTGGTCGGCCGCCCTGCGCAAACGCGCTGGCATCCTGGATTATTCCCGCGCTGCTATTTTCGCACTTATTCGCGGTGCAGAACAAAACGTTCACAGCTTCCCGGAACTGCTGAGCCGTTACATCAACAAGAACCTGACTGAAAGCGATCATGAGCACCCAACTGAAGAAACCCTGGCGGCCGCCGGTCACGTGCCAGAAAAGAGCTGGGAAAACGAGGTAATGGTGCAGGTCGCAGCAGAGCAGAAGGCAGCAGCCGAACAGCCCAAAATAGCCAGCATGGGTAACGGCGTGTTCTCCATTGATGGCCTGATGGATACCCCCTCAAATGAAGTCGCAAAACCAGAAAATGCGGAGAGCATCACCAATGTGCAGATGGAAACGGATCACGGAAATGAAACCGAAAATGGCGATGCGGTTCCGGAAGGCGAAGCGGCAGTACTGCCAGATGAAAGCGCTCATGCAGCTGTTGCAGAAACAGTTCCCCTGACCACGGCTGAAATTCTTGCCGCTGCAGCGCCGACCCTGGCGCGCCAGGAAGATAATGATGTAAACCAAAACGCGAAAAATGCGCATCAAGATGACGATTCTGCGCTTCAAAACACACCAAAAGTGAATCAGATCGAGACAGAAGCGCATCAGGCCGAACCAGTAGCCGAATACCCGGCATACTTCGAACCGGGCCGCTATGAGGGTCTACCGAATAACGTATATCACGCTGCGAATGGCATCAGTTCCACCATGGTGAAGGATGCCCGCGTCAGCCTGATGTATTTCAACGCGCGCCACGTCGCTAAGACCATCCCGCGCGAAGGTTCCAAAGTGCTGGATATGGGTAACCTCGTACATGCGCTGGCGCTGCAACCGGAAAACCTTGATGAAGAGTTCAGCGTAGAGCCAGTGATTCCGGAGGGGGCATTCACCACCGCGGCGACCCTGCGCGCCTTTATTGATGAGCATAACGCCAGCCTGCCCGCGCAGTTGAGTGCTGATGATATCAAAGCTCTGCTGGAAGAATACAACGCCACCCTGCCCGCGCCGGTGCCGATGAGCGGTGATAAAGATGCCATTGGCCTGGCATATCTTGAGTTGCCTTCTGAATTTAAGCGGATCGTTGGTGACGATAAAAACTTCACCGTATCTGCGATGAAGGCCTGCATCAAAGAGTACAACGCCACCCTGCCCGCGCCCGTGAAAACCAGCGGTAGCCGTGATGCGCTCTACGAGCAGCTGGCGATCATCAACCCTGACCTGGTGGAACAGGAAGCGCAGAAACCGGCACCGCTGAAAGTGTCCGGCACCAAAGCGGAAATGATCCAGGCGGTGAAATCCGTTAAGACGAATGCGGTATTCGCTGACGAACTGCTGGATGCATGGCGTGAGAACCCGGGCGACAAGATTCTGGTTACCCAGCAGCAGATGCAAACGGCGTTGGCCATTCAGAAAGCACTGCACGAGCATCCGACAGCCGGCAAGCTGCTGCTGCACCCTGATCGCGCTGTTGAGACGAGCTATTTCGGTATTGATGAAGAAACCGGGCTGGAAATTCGCGTGCGCCCGGATCTGGAAATCGACATCGACGCCGTTCGCATCGGGGCCGACCTGAAAACAATCAGCATGTGGAACGTGAAGCAGTCCGGCCTGCGCTCTCGCCTGCACCGGGAAATCATTGACCGCGATTATCACCTCAGTGCGGCCATGTACATGAATACCGCTGCGCTGGACCAGTTCTTCTGGATTTTCGTCAACAAAGACGAGGGTTATCACTGGATCGCCATCGTCGAGGCCAGCGAAAAGCTGATTGAACTGGGCATGCTCGAGTATCGCCAGACCATGAACCGCATCGCTAACGCTTTCGACACTGGCGAGTGGCCAGCGCCGATCCCTGAAGACTACACAGACGAACTGAACGACTTCGACCTGCGCCGCCTTGAAGCGCTGCGTCTGGCTTAATGGAGAGAATGACCATGCAAAACACCAATATTATCGCCGCAGAGCAGGCTCCAAACACCATCTCTGCCAGCAACGCTGTATTCAACGTGCAGGCGCTCGGCCAGCTGACCGCTTTTGCCGAACTGATGGCGAAGTCCGCCGTGACCGTACCAAAGCACCTGGCGGGGAAACCTTCCGACTGTATGGCGATCGTCATGCAGGCCATGCAGTGGGGTATGAACCCTTACGCGGTGGCGCAGAAAACTCACCTGGTTAATGGGGTGTTGGGTTACGAAGCGCAACTGGTGAACGCAGTTATCTCCAGTTCAAGCGCCATAGTGGGTCGCTTCCATTACAAATATGGCGGTGACTGGGAAAAAATCGCCGGTGAGAAAGATACTCGCGATGAGGCAGGTCTGTTTATCCGGGTAGGCGCGGTGCTGCGTGGTGAAACAGATATCACCTGGGGCGAAAATATCTACCTGGCTGACATCACCACCCGGAACTCCCCACTGTGGAAAACGGCACCTAAGCAGCAGATCGCTTACCTCGCGGTGAAGTACTGGGCGCGCCTGTACTGCCCGGAGGTCATACTTGGCGTCTACAGCCCGGATGAGGTTGAGCCACGCACCGAGAAGGAAATTAATCCGGCACCCGCACAGCGCGTAAGCCTGGCTGACATCAAAGGTGACAGCGTAACAACCACGCACAGCGTGCAGGAGTCCGCTGCCAACATCGACGCTATGGCCGATGAGTTCCGGGATCGTATTGAGGCTGCTCAGGACTTAGATAACGCCAAAGCAGTTCGGGCTGATATCGAAAGCGCCAAGAACACGCTGGGTTCGGCCCTGTTCACTGAGCTCAAGAACAAGGCTGTGAAGCGTTATTACCTGGTAGATGCGCGCAACAAGGTTGAAGCGGCAATTAATTCCCTCCCCCAGCCTGACGAACCGGATGCAGTGGACCTGTTCGCCAAAGCAGAGCAGACACTGGCGGCAGCAAAACGCCATCTCGGTGACGAGCTGCACGGGCAGTTCGCCATCACCCTGGCGGATATGAAGCCTGAATACGTGAGCATGGCCTAAGGGAGGCGGGAGGGCCCGCCCTCCCGATTAATGCGATGACCGGGAAACAAAAAAGCTGGGGAACGCAGGAACTGGCGCTGCTGTTAAAGCATACGAATAAGCAGGTCGTGAAACTGACCGGGCGCACGCTTTTGGAGGTTGAAGAACGCCGACTGCAGGCAAACGCGGAGCGTAACTGTTGGGACGTATTTGATCCGGAGCGTGTGGAATGAGGCTGATTAACCGAAGCAGAAATGACTCCACACTGGCAAGCAAGGCGTGTGATGCCGCTCTGGCTGAGCATGTTGCCAGGTTTGGTGAGTACGCCAGCCGGGCAACCGCCAGTGAATACATGGTGCTGGTGGAAGGCGCAAAGATCAAAGTTGAGGTGGTGAATCGCCGCAACAGCTACGTGGCTACGGCTATCACAGGGGCACGGAGACTACGTGCTCTGGCCGGTCGGATGTCTTGATATTGAAATATCACAAACACTTTTCCGGCATCTTTATACTGATGCCGGTTACCTGAGGTGAAAGATGGCACAGGTGATTTTTACTGAAGAGTGGGTTGTAGCAGAGAGGTTGACGGCAAAGACCGGTCTGGATAATCGCCAGATTGAACAGTACCGCCAGGGGTGCTGGATTGAGGGGATTCATTTTAAACGGCATTCCCCTACCGGCATTAAGACATCTCGCGGGATAACCTGGTACAACTACCCAAAGATTAACCAGCTAATACAGGATGCATAAATGACAGACTTACCACCAGGCGTGGAGCTTCGCGGTCAAAGCATCCGCATCTGGTTCATGTATAAAGGTAAGCGCTGCCGGGAATTGCTCAGGGGGTGGATCCCCACCCCTTCTAATATAAAGAAAGCAGGCCAGTTAAGGACGATCATAGTCAGTGAGATTTCGCTGGGAGAGTTTGATTACCGCACCCGTTTTCCCGGGTCAAAGCAGGCAGAATCTACCCCCGGCACCGTTCAAATCCGCTTATTCGGTGAACTCGTCGATACCTGGTTAACTAACCGTAAAATCGAGCTCTGCGCCAATACCCTGCGCAAAACGGCATCGCAGCTGAAAACCATCGTGGCCGTAGTCGGCGCTGGCACTCTCATTCGCGAGATAAAGCACAATGACGTACTGCGCTATCGAACGGAGTTGCTTGAGGGACAGACAATGTATGCCGTCCATGTTCGCTCCAATAAGATCGGTCGCAGTGTAAGAACCGTCGATAATTATATCTCCCTGCTCTGCTCACTTTTGAGATTCGCTCACCGGTCAGGATTCACCACAGAAAAGGCATATTCGGGAATAAAGAAACTACAGAAGAGCAGACCCAAACCTGACCCTCTGACCCGGGCCGAGTTCGATCAACTGATGACAGCCAACCATGGGCAAAAAGGAAATATGTGGCAGTTCGCCATCTACTCCGGTCTGAGGCATGGTGAGCTTGCCGCGCTTGCCTGGGAAGATGTCGATCTGGCGAACGGTACCGTGCATGTCCGACGAAACCTGAATGCACTGGGAATGTTCGTCCCGCCCAAAACAGATGCAGGGATCCGGACAGTGACTTTGCTTACTCCTGCAATCGAAGCTCTTAAAGCGCAGAGTGCTCTGACTGCGCTGTTCCCCAAAACGGAGATTACCTATCACCACCGCGAATATGGGTTAACCGAACAGCAGAAGGTGCATTTTGTTTTCATGCCCAGAGTGAGGAAAGGTGCCCAGAAACCGTACTACTCTCTGAGCAGTATTGGCGCTCGCTGGGACTCTGCTGTAAAACGTGCTGGTATTCGTCGCCGCAATCCGTACCATACACGGCACACTTTCGCGTGCTGGTTATTATCAGCAGGCGCTAACCCGTCTTTTATTGCCAGTCAGATGGGGCACGAAAATGCGCAGATGGTGTATGAAATCTATGCTAAATGGATTGAAGAGATGAACAGCGATCAGGTGGCGATGCTTAACTCGAAGCTGGCGCTTTAAAAGCATTTTGCCCCACTGGTGCCCCATTTGATATTTGAGTAAAGAATAAATGCAAGAAAATCAAGAAGTTAATAAGAAAGAACAGTACAACCTGAACAAGCTCCAGAAACGCCTGCGCCGCAATGTGGGTGAAGCCATTGCGGATTTCAACATGATCGAAGAGGGCGACAGGATCATGGTTTGCCTGTCAGGCGGCAAAGACAGCTATACCATGCTTGAGATCCTGCGCAATCTGCAACAGAGCGCGCCGGTGAATTTCTCGCTGGTGGCGGTAAACCTCGATCAGAAACAGCCTGGCTTCCCGGAGCATATTCTCCCTGAATATCTCGAACAGCTCGGCGTGGAATACAAAATCGTCGAGGAAAATACCTACGGCATCGTTAAAGAGAAGATCCCGGAAGGCAAAACCACCTGCTCTCTTTGCTCGCGTCTGCGCCGTGGCATTCTCTACCGCACCGCGACGGAGCTGGGCGCGACCAAAATCGCCCTCGGTCATCACCGCGACGACATTCTGCAAACGCTGTTTTTGAACATGTTCTACGGCGGCAAAATGAAAGGTATGCCACCAAAACTGATGAGCGATGACGGCAAGCATATCGTGATCCGCCCGCTGGCCTACTGCCGTGAAAAAGATATTGAGCGCTTTGCCCAGGCGAAAGGCTACCCGATTATTCCGTGTAACCTGTGCGGCTCACAGCCAAACCTGCAGCGTCAGGTGATTGCCGACATGCTGCGCGACTGGGACAAGCGTTATCCGGGGCGTATTGAGACGATGTTCAGCGCGATGCAGAACGTGGTGCCGTCGCATCTCAATGATATTAATCTGTTTGATTTTAAAGGCATTACCCACGGTAGCGAAGTGGTGGACGGCGGCGATCTGGCCTTTGACCGCGAATCCATTCCGCTGCAACCGGTCGGCTGGCAGCCGGACGAAGAAGACACCCCGCTTGATGAGCTGCGTCTTAACGTAATTGAAGTGAAATGATGACATGCCTCTCTGACTGCACGGTCAGAGAGGCGTTATGACTTACTTCAGCAGACGAACCCGGCAGGCCTTGCCTTTGATTTTCCCGCTTTGCAGTTGCTTCCACGCCTGACGCGCCACGCCCTGACGCACAGCCACATAAACGTGCGCCGGATGAACCGTGATTTTACCGATGTCGGCACCATTCAGCCCCATATCCCCGGTCAGCGCACCCAGCACGTCGCCCGCGCGCATTTTGGCTTTCTTGCCGCCATCGATGCACAGCGTCGCCATCTCCGCTTCCAGCGGCACTACTTTTACATTCGCCGGCGGAGTAAGCCAGTTCAGCTTAAGTTGCAGCATTTCAGTCAGGATATTCGCACGCTGCGCTTCTTCCGGCGCGCATAGGCTGATGGCCAGCCCGCTGTTACCCGCCCGAGCCGTGCGGCCAATGCGGTGCACATGCACTTCCGGGTCCCAGGCCAGTTCGTAGTTCACGACAAGCTCAAGGGATTTGATATCCAGCCCGCGCGCGGCGACATCGGTAGCAACCAGCACGCGGGCGCTGCCGTTGGCAAAACGCACCAGCGTCTGATCGCGGTCGCGCTGCTCTAAATCGCCGTGCAGCGCAAGTGCATCCTGCCCGGCTTCGTTCAGCGCATCACACACTTCCTGGCAATCTTTTTTGGTGTTGCAGAACACCACGCAGGAGGCCGGGCGGTGCTCGCTGAGCAGTTTTTGCAGCAGGCTGATTTTGCCGTGGCGCGAGACTTCAAAAAATTGTTGTTCCACCGCCGGGAGCGCATCGACGGTATCGATTTCGATAGTTTCCGGGTTGCGCTGCACGCGACCGCTGATAGCCGCAATCGCTTCGGGCCAGGTGGCGGAAAACAGCAGCGTCTGACGGGTCGAAGGCGCGAAGCGGATCACCTCGTCAATCGCGTCGCTAAAGCCCATGTCCAGCATCCGGTCAGCTTCATCCATGACCAGCGTTTGCAGGTTTTCGAGCGTAACGGTGTTTTTTTGCAGGTGATCGAGCAGACGCCCCGGCGTGGCAACAATGATATGCGGCGCGTGCTGCAGGGAATCGCGCTGCGCGCCGAAAGGCTGCCCGCCGCAAAGCGTCAGCACTTTGATATTTGGCATAAAGCGCGCCAGACGGCGTAGTTCACTGGCGACCTGATCGGCCAGTTCGCGCGTCGGGCATAAAATTAAAGACTGCGTCTGAAAACGGCTGGCATCAATGTGTTGCAGCAGCCCCAGGCCAAACGCCGCCGTTTTACCGCTACCGGTTTTCGCCTGCACGCGCACATCTTTACCGGCAAGGATCGCAGGAAGCGCTGCGGCCTGAACGGGGGTCATGGTGAGGTAGCCCAGTTCGTTAAGGTTCTCGATCTGGGCTTCGGGCAGAGCATTCAAAGTTGAAAAGGCGGTCACTGTATATTCTCGCGATAAAAAGGCTTACGTTCAGCAGGCGCGTATCCTCTCAGATCTGCCTTCTTAACGCGACAATTTAATCGGGACTTCATCCGGCGGCGGATCGGGCTGCGGTTGTGGGCGAGGGATTGGCTCCGGTACCGGTACAGGATCGATGGGCACCGGATCGGATGCATACGAATCGACAGGATCAAGCAGTGTAGAACCAGACATGTTTACCTCCACAGTGGATGTGCAACACCTTAAGGGTAGAAGCTGGTGGCGCAGAGGCAAAAAAAAAGCCGACTATTCTAAGTCGGCGTCGTACGAATCAATTGTGCTATGCAGTAATTCAAAAAAGGAAGTAAGACAATATGGAGCGCAACGCCCATCGCTTGACGTTGCATTCACCTGCGAGAAAGATAATGCCCTGAAAAGCGCGGCTTTTTATTGATTTTGCTCAATTTAGATGGCGGTTTTATGTTCATTTTTTGTTAAAAAAGCGAAAATTTACAACCATTTACTGCGATGTAACCACCAGGTAACACCGCCGATCAAGACCACCAACATGATGCAAAACAGCGAGAAGCCAAAATGCCAGCCACCGCCGGGAATGCCACCCAGGTTGACGCCAAACAATCCGGTGAGGAACGTGCTGGGCAAAAAAACCATCGCCATCAACGACATCGTATAAGTTCTGCGCGACAACGACTCCTGCATCACCTGGGTGATCTCATCGGTGAGAACGGCGGTGCGTGAAATGCAGGCATCGATTTCATCCAGCCCGCGCCCCAGTCGGTCAGCGATATCCTGCATTCGCCTGCGCTGATCGTCATTCATCCACGGGAAACGCTCGCTGGCGAGGCGCGCAAACACATCCCGCTGTGGCGTCATATAGCGCCGCATGACAATCAATTGCTTACGCAATAGCGCCAGCGCACCGCGCGGCGGAATTTGCTGATCGAGCAGGTTATCTTCCAGATCGATAATCTTGTCATGCAACACTTCAATAAATTCACTCGCATGATCGGTTAGCGCATCGCAGATATCCACCAGCCAGCCGCCACCGTCCGTCGGCCCGGTCCCTTCCTGCAAATCTTTCACCACGTCGTCCAGCGCCAGCACTTTACGTTGCCGCGTGGAGACAATCAGCCGCTCATCCATATATAAACGCATCGCCACCAGTTGGTCGGGGCGTTCGTCGGTGCTGCCATTAATGCAGCGCAGGGTAATAAGCGTACCTTCACCAAAACGGGTAACGCGAGGGCGCAGACTCTCCCCTGCCAGCGCGTCACGGATGTTATTCGGCAGCAGCGGCGTTGAGGCCAGCCAGTCGGCGCTCTCCGGCTGGGTATAATTAAGGTGTAGCCAGCAGGGATGTTGCGCATCGATAACATCGTCATTACTCAACGGCTTTACGCCGCCCTTGCCATCCAGCAGCCATGCAAATACCGCATCCGGTACGTTAACGTCAGATCCTTTAATTGCCTCCACAGCACCTCCAGATTCAGCAGCGTGATCCCACAAGTCTAGCCATCTGCCCTGGCGAAGCAATGAGAAAAACGACCGTCCCGTTTTTTAAGTTGCTGTTTATATTTTCTCTGAAAGTAATTACATTGCATTTAGGCACACAAAAAATAAGGTTAATATTCAGCAAAGAACCGGACTGGCAGCAGAAGTAATTTTGTTGAAGCGGGGTGCGTGTGCCGGATAGTAAAAATTATAAGGAATAAATTTAAAGGGAACATTCATGAAACGATATAAATGGGCAGGGATTTTTCTTCTGACACTCTCTGCAACCGGATGTAGTAGTGTCATTACGCGGGCAGGAGAATATGATAAATATTATGTATATCCCGGCGTCCGATCGTCAGCAGATCAATTAAGCAATCACGGCAGCACATCTTCATCTTCTTCAGTAAATCCCCTTCTTATTATTGATTTACCCTTCTCTTTTGTTCTGGATACCGTTTTATTACCGGCTGATGCCATTATTTACAGCATTAATGCGCCGGAATAACAGGTAGAAGAAATAACCCGCCATGCCGTCCGATTAAACGGAGCGGCATGGCGATTTAACGGACAGCAGGTGCATGGAACCAGTAGTAGTGGATGTCGTTACAGCGCCTGCCTTAAAAAGAGTGGCGGTATCCTTTTGTCGGCAGTAGCGGGTTAACCGCCAGCGGTACAGGAACCGGCGCAGATGACGCTATTTGCGGCGCATCTTCCAGGCGGAAGTTACGCGTTCTGTCCTGTAATTCAAGCACCTGGCGTTTAAGCACATCGGAGGAACCCGACAATTCTTCCACCATGGTCACGTTGCTCTGGGTGACCTTTTCCAGCTCCGACAGCGCCAGGGTTATCTGGGCAATGCCCTTCTCCTGTTGCAGCGTGGAGACGGAAATTTCATCCATCAGACTGCTCACCTGCCCCGCACCGGCGACGATTTCCTGCATATTCTTCCCGGCCTGATCGACCACGTTCGCGCCCTGGTCGACGTTCTGCGCCGTCACTTCGATCAGTGATTTGATGCTTTTCGCGGCTTCCGCACTGCGATGCGCCAGGCTTCTGACTTCCCCTGCCACCACCGAGAAACCTTTGCCGTGATCCCCGGCCCGCGCGGCCTCAACCGCCGCATTCAGCGCCAGAATATTGGTCTGGAAAGCGATACCGTCGATCATACCGATAATTTCATTCATCTGATGGGCGCAATCGGTAATCGACTGCATATTTGTCGCCACCTGCTCCATCAGTTTCCCGCCTTTACGCGCGCTGTCGCTCGCTTCATTGGCTCTGAGCGTGGCAAGTTGCGTATTCTCAGCGTTATTTTTGGTGCTGGCGGCCATCTCTTCCATGCTGGAGGCCGTCTGGATGAGCGCGGCAGACTGCTCCTCTGTTTTCACCGACAGCTCGGCGCTACGCGCATGAAGCTGCCCGGAAAGATCCATCGCCGTCTGCGAAGACGAGCGGATCTCGCGCACCAGGGTGGCAATATTCGAGGAAAGGCTGTTGATGCCAGGGATGAGACGTCCCGCGCAGTTATTACCAAACTCCGGAATAGTAATGGATAAATTACCGTTGGTGACCTCATCAATACTTTTTTTAACGATATTAATGGGTGACACCAAATAAGCCGTCATATAAAGCCATAATAAACACAATGTAACTGCCCAGATCGTGTTCAGCGTGATGATTAATGTGGCGTCTTTTGAGAGCGCGATCACGATTATATCGGTTAACACGAATGAACCCAGCAGAAATAACATTATGAAGGTGCGAACACTAATGTGTCTAAGCATAGATCAACCTGCTAATTACTTAAGAGGGGTTAATAGTTTTATAGCATTCCAGATACACTTTTACACGCCTCTTTTTAATACCTGAAATGTTCACATTTAACGTGGGGGAATTTAGCTTAGGGGGAATAATAAAACCGGGAAGCGCGCTTTTAGCAGTGTAAAAGAGAAGAGTTTCAGTCTAAAAAGGCAAAAACGCACTAAAATATATCATATAAAAAAGCGCTATTTTATGCACATTGGCGCTGGCCTAAAATAGAGTTTAGCATGACTTAACTGGTTTCATTTATTTAAGATTTAAAGTTAACCACTGCTTAAAAATATACCAGTTGATTTGCGTAAAACGAAAGCAACTGGCGCATAATGCTGCGCCAGTCAGGAACAAAGCGGCTAGCCGCTAATTAATGCTGCAAAATATACATTGTGCGGCTGTACGCCACATCTTCAGGGTTATTAATGGGATACCCTTTCAGCCACGGCTTAATTAAACGCCCGTTGCTGTACTGGTAAATAGGTGCAATCGGCGCTTTTTCAGCGATCATTTTTTCGGCGGTATTGTAATCAGCATTGCGGGCTTCCGCGGTGGTTTCAAGGGAGGCCTGGCTGATGACTTTATCGTAAGCCGGATCGTTAAAGCGTGAAATGTTGCCGCTGTGGGTGGAGGTCAGCAACGACAGGAAGGTTGACGGTTCGTTGTAATCCCCGACCCACGAGGCGCGGATCACATCGAAGTTGCCGCTGTTGCGGCTGTCGATATAGGTTTTCCACTCCTGGTTTTGCAGTTTCACGTCCACGCCGAGATTTTTCTTCCACATTGACGCCACAGCGATAGCAATCTTTTGGTGCGTTTCCGAGGTGTTATACAGCAACGTCAGCTTAAGCGGACGCTGCGGACCGTATCCGGCGGCCTGCAAAAACATTCTCGCCTGCTCGTTGAGTTCCGCCTGGCTCATCTGCTCTTGTTGCAACGGTTGCGCTTTAAAACCTGCGGTCACATCAGGCGTAAAACGCCATGCCGGTTTCTCGCCCGTACCGAGCACTTTCTCGGCCATCAAGCGCCTGTCGATAGAGAGGCTTAACGCCAGGCGCACGCGCGCATCTGCCGTCGGTCCCTTTTGCGTGTTGAACGCATAGTAATAGGTGCCCAGTTGAGGCGGCGTGTAAACCTGGCCCGGAATATCTTTCATTAATTTCTGGTAGAGGTTTTTCGGGAAGGATTCGGTAATGTCGATGTCGTCAGCCAGATAGCGTTTGGTGGCGGCGCTTTCCTGATTGATCGGCACAAAAGTGACTTTTTGCACCACTGTTTTCGCGTTGTCCCAGTAATGGGGATTCGGCGTGACCACCAGTTTTTCATTCACCACGCGCTCTTTAAGTACATACGCGCCATTGCCGATCAAATTGCCCGGCTTCGTCCAGTCCGACCCGGTTTCGGCATTGCCTTTTTGCACCGGATAAAAGGCAAAACTGGCCGCCAGATTCGCAAACCACGGCAATGGATTATCCAGTTGCACACGCAGCGTATGCGCGTCGATGGCACTCACGCCAAGTTTATCGGGTGTGGCTTTGCCATCAATAATATTCTGTGCATTGCCGATCCCGGCAAGCGCGGCAAACCACGCGAACGGTGAGGTGGTTTTCGGATCGACCAGCCGCTGCCAGCTATAGACAAAATCCTGTGCGGTGACCGGGGTGCCATCTGACCATTTGGCGTCATTGCGCAAGGTAAACGTCCAGATGCGGTTGTCGTTGCTCTGCCATTTGGTCGCCACGCCGGGCACCAGTTCGCCCTTCTCATTCTGGTTGACCAGCCCTTCAAACAGATCGCGGATCACCTGAATTTCCGGCAGCCCCACTGCTTTGGCCGGATCCAGCGATGCAGGCTCATCTTTAATATGACGAACCAGCTCCTGTTTTTTCGCAAGCTGAGTACCGGCAGGCACGTCGGCGGCAAAAGAAACAGCAGAAAGGCCGCTAAGCCCGAGCGCAAAGCAGATTAACGAAACGGAATGCTTCATGAGATCCCCTCAAAACAATGAATGCCAGCAGGCAAAAGATGAGGTAATTATTTGTTTTAACTAATGGGAAAGCAAACGAATCACCGAATAAAATAACAATTTGAAAAGCCGTGGGTTTTGCTCAACACTTTCATTCATCATCCGCCACATTAAGAATAACTATGTCTCAATTACGCCCGCGCGCTGAACGGGGCGCATTTCCACCCGGTACGGAACATTATGGCCGCTCCGTGCTTGGCGCGCCGCTGCTCTGGTTCCCGGCACCCCAGGCGCTGGACGATAGCGGTCTGATCATTGCCGGTACGCACGGTGATGAAAACGCCGCAATGGTGACGCTTTCCTGCGCATTACGCACGCTCAGCCCGGATTTGCGCCATCACCACGTGGTGCTGGCCGTTAACCCGGATGGCTGCCAGTTAGGGTTACGCGCCAATGCCAACGGTGTCGATCTCAACCGTAATTTTCCGGCTGCCAACTGGCAGGCGGGCGAGACGGTTTACCGCTGGAACAGCGCCGCCGAAGATCGCGATGTGGTGTTGTTAACCGGCGAGACGCCCGGCTCAGAGCCCGAAACCCAGGCGCTGTGCCAGTTGATTCACCGCATCCATCCGGCGTGGGTAGTGTCATTTCACGATCCGTTAGCCTGTATAGAAGATCCCCGGCAAAGCGAGCTGGGTGCGTGGCTGGCACAGGGTTTTGCGCTGCCGCATGTCACCAGCGTCGGCTATGAGACGCCCGGTTCGTTTGGTAGCTGGTGTGCGGATATTGGTTTGCCGTGCATCACCGCAGAATTCCCGCCCGTGTCCAACGACGAAGCGAGCGAGAAATATCTGCATGCGATGATGGGACTACTTCGCTGGACGTCTCACAGATGAAGCTCGCCGGTGGTAAAGCGCAGTGCAGGCTCAACGTCTACCGCCAGCCAGGTGGGACCATCCAGATCGGAAAAGCGGACGTAATCCACCAGCGGTAACGCGGCGCTGATGGCGCGTGAGGTGCACAACATGCAGCCCAGCATCAGGCCCAGTCCCTGCGATTGCGCGGCTTTTGCCAGCGCCAGCGCTTCGGTCAGGCCACCTGCTTTATCGAGCTTGATGTTGATCATCTCATAGCGCCCCTGTAAGGCCTCAAGCGATGTGCGTGTATGGCAGCTTTCGTCGGCGCAAATCGGCAGCGGGTGGATAAAGTTGGCCAGTGCCGCATCTTCTGCAGCGGCAAGCGGCTGCTCCAGCATCGCCACGCCGAGATCTGCCAGCAACTGACAGCGTGCCGCCAGCCCTTCGCTATGCCAGGATTCATTGGCATCGACAATCAATGTGGCGTCAGGCACGGCGGTTCGCACGGCCACCAGCCGTTCAGTGATCAGATGATCGTCGAGTTTCACTTTCAGCAGACGCGCGCCATTCGCCCACAGCGCCGAGGCGCTGGCCGCCATCTGGTCCGGGGTGCCAATCACAACCGTTTGCGCGGTGGTCACGCTTTTTGGCAGCACGGTACTGAGATAATCGGTCAGCGACGATCCGGCGACGCGGGATTCCAGATCCCACAGCGCACTGTCCACCGCATTTCGCGCCGCGCCTGCCGGTAACAGTGTCTGCAATTCCTGACGGCTTAATCCGCTCTCCAGTTGCGGTGCGATGGTCATGATTTGGGCAATTACCGAGGCCGCGCTTTCGCCATATCGAGGATAAGGCGTGCATTCACCCACCGCTTTAACGCCATTTTCTTCCAGTTCCACTACCACCACCCGCGCCTCGTTACGGCTGCCGCGTGAAATCACAAACGGCGTATGTAACGGCCAGGTTTCTTCATAGACCTTAACGGCTCTCATCCCGTGCTCCTTTGATGGAATTCACCTGATTATAGCGATGAAAATAGATTTGCCGTCTCTGAGAATGATCCCGTAAACTAGCCGCGACGTTAACTATTTGTAAACAGGAAGATATTCATGTCACAACTCGTTCATTTCCAGGGTAATCCGGTTGCAGTTGCAGGTACCATTCCACAGGCTGGCAGCAACGCGCCTGCCTTCACGCTGGTGGCTAAAGATTTAACCGACGTCACGCTGAGCCAGTTTGCGGGCAAGCGTAAAGTGCTGAACGTATTCCCGAGCATTGATACCGGCGTTTGCGCGGCATCCGTGCGTAAATTCAACCAGCTGGCGACTGAGATGAAAGACACGGTTGTTCTGTGCATCTCCGCTGACCTGCCGTTCGCGCACTCCCGTTTCTGCGGCGCAGAAGGTCTGAGCAACGTGATCACGCTGTCAACGCTGCGTAACGCTGAGTTTCTGGAAAACTACGGGATCGGCATCAATGAAGGCGCACTGAAAGGCCTGGCGGCCCGTGCGGTGATCGTGATTGATGAAAATGACAAAGTGGTATTCAGCCAGCTGGTGAATGAAATCACCAACGAGCCGGATTATGACGCCGCGCTGTCTGCACTGAAAGCGTAAGAACCGTTTGATTGCCCGGCGGCTCAGGCTTGCCGGGCCTGCAACACGCCACCCGGCACAACCGTTTACTCGTCGCCCTTCTTCTGGCTCAAACCATATTCACGCAATTTATTCGCAATCGCCGTGTGCGATACGCCGAGTCGTTTCGCCAGTTTACGCGTGCTGGGATAGCTGCGGTAAAGCTGTGTTAACACCGAGCGTTCAAACCGGCTGGTGATATCGTCCAGCGACCCTTCCATCGCTTCTTCGCCCACCGCCACGGTGCTGACATCGTAGTCCGGCAGCAGAATATCCTGCGGACGTAACTCATAGCCTTCAAGCTGCGTGAGCGCGCGATACACCGCGTTTTTCAACTGGCGCACGTTACCCGGCCAGGTGTAGCGCGTCAGCACGGTGTTAAGATCGGCGGCCAGTTTCGGCCGCGGTACGCCCTGCTCATCGGCGAAGCGGGCAACAAACAGTTCCGTTAACGGCATGATGTCCTGCGTGCGATCGCGTAGCGGCGGCAGATTCAGCGTCAGCACGTTCAGGCGATAATAGAGATCTTCCCGGAACTCGCCCTTTTGCACCAGCTCAACCAGGTTTTTCTGCGTGGCGCAAATCACCCGCACATCGACATGCACCTCGTGATCTTCCCCCACCCGGCGGAAGGTGCCGTCGTTCAGAAAACGCAGCAGTTTGACCTGCATACGCGGCGACATTTCACCGATTTCATCCAGCAGCACCGAACCGCCGTTGGCCTGCTCGAAAAAGCCTTTCTTGCCTTCCGGCGCATGACCGAAAAGCTCGCTTTCCACGGCATCTTCAGGAATAGAGGCGCAGTTCAGCGCCAGGTACGGCTTCGCGGCGCGCGGGCTGGCGAGATGACAGGCGTGGGCCAGCAAATCTTTACCGGTGCCGGTATCGCCGACGATCAACAGCGGCGCGGTCAGCATCGCCAGCTTGCACGCCTGCTCCACCACATGACGCATTTTCGGGCTGACGGCCACAATCTGACTGAACGCGCTCACGTCCTGGCTGGAAAGATTTTGTAGCTGGCGACCCATGCGTGCGGTTGAGCGCAGCATCACCACTGCGCCCGTGAGTACCGGATGACCACCCTCGCCTTCCAGATGCACCGGGGTGATCTCCATCAGGAAATCCTGCCCGTTAATCACCACGTGTTCGTTATGCGACGCCTGCGGATTGCCATCCAGCCAGCGCTGGAAATTGAAGCCGGGGATCAACTGAAGCACGGTGACATTGCGCAATTTGTTCTGGCTAAGGCCAAAAAGCTGGCAACTGGCCGGGTTCGCCAGATCGGGTTTGCATTTCATATCCAGCGACAGTACCGGTTCCGGCAGCGCTTCCAGAATGGCGCTCAGCGCGAGATGTTCACGCTCTGACGGCATCCATAACACGGTACGCACGTCCGTCACATTGGGGATGCGGCGGATTTCCGCCATCAGGCTGCTGAAATGCTGGAACTCCAGCTCGGCAAAGTTCAGGTAAATCCGGCCAATCGGGTCAATTTCAATGCCGCGTAAATCAATGCCGCGCAGCACCAGTAAATCGAGTAACTCGCGGGTCAGACCAAGACGGTCTTCACAAAAAACTTCAAGACGCATGGGAATCTTCACCCTGTCAGTCAACGTATCGCGGAATGATATGCCACTTATTCAGCGGCAGGAAGAGAGCTGTCAATAAATATTGACAGTATGGCGGAAATTACGCCGCCCTGCTGTAAAGTTATACGTTCAGTGCCCGAAATCCGGGCACTGACATCAGGCGGTCGGCTTGCTCTTTTGCAACGTCTCTTTCAACTGACCGATGAGCTGGCGGCGGAAATCCCCCAGCCGGGGTTTGTCGTCGTCGATCCACGGCAGCGGTCGGCATAACTCCATCGCTTTAATACCCAGACGCGCCGTGAGCAGGCCCGCGCCGATACCCTGCGCGGCGCGGGCGGAAAGGCGTGCCGCCAGATCCTGCGATACCCAGTCCATGCCCACTTCACGCACCAGTTCGCTGGCCCCGGCAAAGGCGATATTCAGTAAGACCAGGCGAAACAGCCGCAGCCGGCTGTAATACCCCAGATCAATGCCGTACAGCCGGGCGATGCGATTGATGAGGCGCAGGTTGCGCCAGGCGATAAACGCCATATCCACCACAGCCAGCGGGCTGACGGCAATCATCAGCGTCGATTCGGCGGCAGAACGGCTGATCTCGCGCCGCGCCTGGGCGTCCAGCACGGGCTGCACCAGATGGGCGTACAGCGTGACAATTTCCCGGTCGCTTTGCGTCTCATGGATCGCCGCGTACCAGCGTTGCAGCGCGGGATGCGCCTGATCGATACCCGCCTGCTGCGCCAGCTTCTCGCAAAACGCGCGCCCCTTGCCGGTACCGTGGCTGTGCAGCAGATCGCGGGCTTCATCACGCTCCTCCGCGCGCTGGCGTAAACGCCACAGGCGACGCCATTCTGTCGCCACCGATCCAACGCCCGCACCGATAATCAGCGCTCCCGCCGCACAACCGCCGAGCGCCACCCAGTCCTGGGTCTGCCAGGCGTGCATCGTCCATTGCACTCCCTGTCCGACCACGCTTGCCCCAAACAGCGCCAGCCCGGTCATCACCATTTTGCGCCACAGGCTGCGCTTCGGACGCAATGCCGCCTCGATCACCGCTTCCGGTTGCTCATCATCAATCAGCGTTTCATCCACCTTTGTCGGGGCGAATTTATCCGCCTGCGGGCCATCAAACATCTGCGCCGATTTGAACGTTTCGGTTTTATCCGCCTCCAGCGGCCCGGCAAAATCAATGCGCGGTTTCAGCGGTTCGTTCATCGCAATTTATCTCCTGTTAAAAACTCCAGCGCGGCATCAAGACGGATATGCGGCAGCGGGCTGTCCACATCCAGCACCTGCGGGCGAAACGCCTCAAACTGAAAGCCCTGCTTCTCCCAGAACGCCTGGCCCGGCAGGCGGGGCGGCACTTCGCCGGGATAAACAGTCAGCGGTGCGCCATCGCTCTCGCGATGCCCGCGCAGCGCCGGGATCTTTTCACCGTTAACATCAACCAGCCCGCTCTGGGTCGCCTGCACAGCGGCAAGCCCCAGGCAATCCATGCTGATGCCTTCAAAAGCGGCATTTTGCCAGGCGTCCTGGATCAACTGCTGCAGCAACGACACCATATTGGCGTGCTGATC
Organism: Enterobacter sp. kpr-6; assembly: GCF_900116015.1. GTDB lineage: Bacteria > Pseudomonadota > Gammaproteobacteria > Enterobacterales > Enterobacteriaceae > Enterobacter_D. The sequence continues at coordinate 901,389 of NZ_FOYH01000001.1, read as the reverse complement.
GACCGTCACGTGATCGGCTTTGGTGGCGGCAAACAGCAGCTTGTCGATCACCGGGGAAAACAGGCGGCGGAACAGCGTGCGCTGACCGTAGTGAAAACTCTGCATCAGTTGCGTGAGCGCCAGCCGCATATCGTTGAACGCCTGCGGCCCGCTGTTCAGCGGTTGCAGACAGTCCACCAGCACGATCTGGCGGTCAAAGCGCAGGAAGTGATTTTTATAGAATCCCTTCACCACTTTTTCGCAGTAATAGTTAAAGCGCTCGCGCAGCATCCCGGCGTTGGTACTTTTATCCGCCTGCGCCAGCTTCGCCTCACCGATGGCGTCAACGTCCGGCCAGGGGAAGAATTGCAGCGCGGGCGCGCCCGCCATATCACCGGGCAGCACGAAACGCCCCGGCTGAATAAAATGCAGCCCCTGCCGTTTGCACTGGTGCAGATAGTCCGTCCAGGCATCCGCAATCTCAGCAAGCCGGTTCTCATCAGCCGGTGCCAGCGGATCAAGGCCGTCACACAACTCCTGCCAGCGGGTTGCCCAGATTTTCCGGTCGCCCTGCAACAGCCCCGTCATCTGACGCGACCAGGTCAGGTAATCCTGCGCCAGCATGGGGAGATCCAGCAGCCATTCACCGGGGTAATCGACGATTTCCAGATAAAGCGTGGACGTGTCTTTGAAATGGCGCAGCAGCGACTCACTGGAGCGGTAACGCAGCGCAAGACGGATTTCGCTGACGCCGCGCGTTGGCGTCGGCCAGTCCGGGGGCGTGCCGTAAAGTTTGGCGATCCCTTCATCATAGGTAAAACGCGGAATGCCGAAATCACGCTGCGGCACGCGCTTCACACCCAGAAGGCGCTCTTCACGCACCACGCTAAACAGCGGTAGTCGTGAGCCGTTGTGCACGTTCAGCAACTGATTAACCAACGAGGTGATAAACGCCGTCTTACCGCTGCGGCTCAGGCCCGTCACCGCCAGCCGCAGGTGTCGGTCCATCCCGCGATTGACCAGCGCACTGAATTCATTTTTTATTCTGTTCATCGCATCCTGCCTGGGCGTGTATAAACATAGTGAATAGTTAATGGGGGTAATGCCGCAGGAATCAAATCCTTCGCCCCTGTTTTACAGGCTTTTTACAGTATGGATGGTGAATAGACAGCCTGTAAGTGGTTGAGTAATATGTTACCTCTTTTGGCACAGAACAGGACCGGCTCCGCCATGTCCCCTACTATTTATGATATTGCCCGTGTTGCCGGGGTTTCAAAATCAACGGTGTCACGCGTATTAAATAACCAGACCAATATTTCACCCGAAGCGCGGGTGCGGGTATTAGAAGCGATCGACGCGTTAAAATACCAGCCAAATAAACTGGCGCGTGCGCTGACCTCTAATGGTTTTGATGCGATCATGGTTATATCCACCCGCTCAACCAAAACCACCGCCGGTAATCCTTTTTTCTCGGAAGTGCTTCATGCCATTACCGCCCGCGCCGAACTGGAAGGGTTCGACGTGGTATTGCAGACCTCAAAAAATAGCGAAGACGATCTGCAAAAGTGCATATCCAAAATTAAGCAGAAGATGATCAAGGGCATTATTATGCTCAGCTCGCCCACCGACGAATCTTTTTTTGAAGCGCTGGACAGCTATTCCATTCCTGTGGTGGTGATTGGCAAAGTCGAGGGGGAATTTAACAACGTCTGCTCCGTCGATACGGATAATTACCATGACAGCATCATGTTAACTGAAACGCTCATTAATCAGGGCCGCCGTCGAATTGGCTGCCTGCATGCGCCGCTGGATTATCACGTTTCTGTCGATCGCCTGGCGGGTTTTAAACAGTGCCTCGCCGCACATGATATTACTGTGCAAAATTCCTGGGTGGTGGATGGCGGTTATACCAATGAATCGGCGCTGGCGGCCGCAGAAAAGTTACTGAGCGGCGAGTCGCGGCCTGATGCGATTTTTGCCACCGACAGCCTGAAATTAATGAGTCTGTACCGCATCGCCCATGAAAAAGGCATCGTGATTGGCGAAGAGCTTACTTTGGTCGGCTACAGTAACGATATGCTGAGCTTTTTATTATCGCCGCCGCCGGTACGCATTGAAGTACCCATTCATGAATTAGGCACCCTGGGCAGCGCGTTATTATTCAGCAAAATTGCGGGTAACGCCGTTCCCGCACGCACGCGGGTTGCCACCACGCTGGCGTCCCAGTAAATAAACTACGGGTGGCACATTTGTCGCCACCCGTTTGTTCATCAGAAGCTGTAATTCACACCGACACCGGCGTAATGGAAACGATCGTCGGATCCTTCGTTATGATCCTGCCACTCGTAAGCATATTCCAGAGACATCGACAGACCATTATTGAAATCATAGCCATAGAATAAACCGATACGGTTATAGCTATGCTCTTCGCGGGTAATATCTTCAGACCAGTCCCAGTTGGTCCAGCGATCCAGACCGAGGCGGGTGTACGGCATCAGCGTTGTGCTGCCAAGGGAGATCGGCAGATAAATACGCATTTCCTGGGTCGAGAATTCACCGTTATTGGAATCCGTCACTTCGTTAAAGCCACGTTCTAAATAGTAGTTCGCTTTAAGCGAGACGGTATCGTTGAATTTCCAGGTCACCCCGGTTTCTGTTTCAACACGGCTGTCGGAATAACCGGTTTGATCTAAATCCTGATCGAAGCGGTACAGTGCTAGCCAGCCGCCGAAACGGAGTTGGTCGGACAGTTTCAGATCCCAGTCCGGCATAATTTTATAACGCTGGGTATTCGCGGTTCCGGCATTAGCACCTTCGGCGTCTTTGAAATGGAAGCCGTAATTACGCACGCCGCCGGTCACGCCAAATGAAAAATCATCGCTTTCGACAAACTGGTAATGAATGTCCAGTTCCGGGCGATTGAAATAACCACCACGGGTAAAGTTACTATAATCCGCTGGCCCCTCCTGATACATGGTCATGGCAATTCGCCATGCACCATACGAGGCATTGAAATAGACGGAAGGTTCATATAAACCGTCTTTATCTTCGCCCTGCCCCTCGACGTTTTCAATTTCATACATTGCGCCGATATTATAATGCCAGTTATTTTCTTCAGCCTGAACGCCCGCAGCAGCGCTGCACAGCAACAGGCACGGCAGTACCTTCTTCATGAGAATATCCTTGTAGAACTACAGTGATAAAACGTGTCAGGGAAATTCCTGACACGCAAAAAAGAATAATTATTTCAGGGCGATTTCGCTTTCGCTGTCAAAGAAATGACTCTTCTGCATATCGAACTGAATATTAATATGCTGTGCGGCGCAATAATCTGCATCAGCGCCAGCGCGCAACGTTAATTCGTGACCGCCCACGGTGGCATAGAGCATAAATTCCGCCCCGGTTAATTCTGCCACGCTAATTTGTGCGGCAATACCTTCCGGTTCTGTGACCGGATGAATATCTTCCGGGCGAATGCCCAGCACCACAGGTTTATGTTGATACGCGTCCAGCGTTTCGCGGCAGAGTATTTTTTCCGGAATGGGTAATTTCAGGGTTTCCGTTACAAAATACCCGGCGTCCAGCGTACCGCGAATAAAGTTCATCGCCGGAGAACCGATAAACCCGGCGACAAACATATTTGCCGGTTGGTTATAAACCGTTTTCGGTGCGCCGACCTGCTGGATCACACCGTCTTTCATGATCACGATGCGCGTCGCCATGGTCATGGCTTCGGTCTGATCGTGCGTCACGTAGATCATCGTGGTGTTGAGCTTCTGATGCAGGCGGCTGATTTCCGCACGCATCTGCACACGCAGTTTGGCATCGAGGTTGGAAAGCGGTTCATCCATTAAAAAGACGCCCGCTTCACGCACGATGGCGCGCCCCAGTGCCACACGCTGACGCTGACCGCCGGACAACGCCGCCGGGCGTCGGTCGAGATAGTTTTTCAGCCCCAGGATCTGCGCCGCCCACTGCACGCGCTCGTCGATAATCGCGGCGTCCATCTTCTGCATCTTCAGGCCGAACGCCATGTTGTCGTACACCGACATGTGCGGATAGAGCGCATAGTTCTGGAACACCATGGCGATACCGCGCGATTTGGCGGGCACATCGTTCATGCATACGCCGTCGATCAGTAGCTCGCCGCCGCTGATCTCTTCCAGCCCGGCAATCATTCGCAGGGTGGTGGATTTACCGCAGCCCGACGGTCCGACGAAGACAATAAATTCTTTATCTTCAATCTCCAGGTTGAAGTCCTTCACCACGTGAACCTGGTTGTTGTAGATCTTTTGAATGTGTTTAAGCGAAAGTTGTGCCATCGATCAGTCCCTTTTTCACACAGCCACGCTGTGATGTGTTAACCAGAATGTTTCCAGACGCGCCCAGCTCAGGTCGGCAGTTGACGCCAGGCGCAGATCTGCGCCGGAAAGCTGCTCACCAATGCCAACGGACGCCATGCCGCAGGCATTGATCGCGTCAATACCCGCCTGCGCGTCTTCAATACCGATGCACTGCTCAGGTTTCACGCCCAGCCCCTCACAGGCGGCAATAAAAATCGCCGGATCGGGTTTGGAGCGCGCCACCTTTGCGGCATCGGCGCAAAAATCAAACTGCGCGGTAAGGTTAAGCGCCGCCAGAATGCGCGGTGCATTGAGCGACACCGACGCCAGACCAGTGCGGATGCCCTGCGCGCGCAGCGCGGTCAGCAAGCCGGCAATCCCCGGTAAAATGGAATCGGGGTTGAGCTGAGCGAGTGATTCCACGTAAAGCGCATTTTTGCGCTCGCAGAGTTGCAGACGCTGCGCCTCATCCACGCGCGCTTCTGCCCTGCCGTGGGCGAGAATACGCCGCAGCGACTCGCTCCTGCTGATGCCTTTAAGCTGTTCGTTGATCTTCTCGTCAATGTCGATGCCGATGTCGCGGGCGATGCGCTGCCATGCGAGGAAGTGCAAATGCGCGGTATCGGTGACGACACCATCAAGATCGAAAATCACGGCCTGGGGTTTCATACGTTTGCCTCCTGCGTGGTACCGCTCCCGGTAACAGACCCAATAAATGCCGCCAGCGGTAAAATCTGCCCCGGCTCAACGGTGACTTTTTGCGCGCCGATCCAAAGCGTTAAGCGGGCTGAAAGCGACACCTCCTGCCGGGTGATCGTCAGTTCCACGTGCTCACCCTGCCAGCAAAACGGCACGGTAATGGAGTGCCACTCAGCAGGCAGACACGGATTAAGATGCAGCTCGCCTTCGCGAACGGTGAGGCCCGCAAAGCCCTGCACCGCGCCCAGCCAGATCGCGCCGGTCGCCGCCGCGTGGATACCGTCATCGCAACTGTGCGGCTCCGGCCCTAAGTCGATCAGGCAGGCTTCCTGCCAGAAGCGGTACGCCTGTTCCGGGCGCTGACAGCGGGCAGCGACGATGCCGTGAATGGCCTTGCTGAGCGACGAATCGTGAATGGTGCGCGGTTCGTAGTAGTCCAGGTTGGCGGCCAGTTGCGACGGCGTGAAGCGCGACGGCAGCAGATAGTTGAGCATCACCACATCGGCCTGCTTGAGGATCTGCATCTCATTGACTTCAGCGCGGGAGTAATCCAGCAAAATCGCCTGCGTGCCCTGCTGCGCCTTGTAGCGAGTAAGATCGATAGTCGGCTTGCTGAAGAACGAATCGTCCTGCGCGATCAGCCCGTTTTCATCGGCCTGCGGCAAAGTCAGACGCGCCAGGAAATTCTCCGCGCGGGCGATGAACGCCGCGTCCGGGGAGTCAAAATGCTGATGAAAATGCAGCGCCCGCGCCACGTTGTGATGGGCTAAATAGTTGGTGTACGCGTTGTTATTGACGTGCTCGGTGTATTCATCCGGGCCGATCACATCGTGCAGTTCAAGCTGACCGTTCACCTCAACCGCGCGGCTTATCCAGAAACGCGCGCTTTCCATCAGCAGCGCTAATCCCTGCTTACGCATAAAGTCGTCGTCGCGGGTGGTCTGGTACCAGGCGTCCACCGCCCAGGCGATGTCAGCGACCAGGTGATGTTCCGCCAGCGCCGAGGCGACTTTTTGCCGCAGTCCGGTGCGGATGTTGATGGCGGCAAACTCCGGTGTTTCTTCCTCGCCGCTCCATGCGCTTTCCCACGGGAACAGCGCGCCCTCATAGCCGTTACGTTGCGCCTTCGCCTGAGCGCCCGGAAGATTATGCCAGCGGTAACTCAGCAACTGGCGCGCCACGTCCGGCTGCGTCATCTGGAAGAACGGCAGCAAAAAGACTTCGGTATCCCAGAAAATATGGCCCTTGTAGCCTTCGCCGGTTAAGCCTTTCGCCGCGATGCTGCACCGCTCGCTGTGGGTCGGCGTCATGGCAAAAAGGTGATACAGCGCGAAGTCCAGCGCCCGTTGATCTTCCGGGTTCTGGCTCCCGACCTGCACCCGGCTGTGCTGCCAGCGACGCGCCCACGCCTGCGCTGATTCTGCGAGCAAGGCGTCATAAGGTTGCTCTGCACAGGCAGTTAGCGAGGCCAGCGCCGATTCAGGGGTTGCACCGTCGCGCGAGCAGGCGATCCAGCTTGTTTTCACGATTTCAAACGCGTCGCCGCAACGCACATCCGCACTGATGTGCTGGCTGAGGCGGCGGTTTTTAGCAAAAAAGCGGCTGCCCGCGCCCGCTGGCACAGCGCAGTGGCTGGTGATGATCACCTCGTCCTGGCCGTCCTGGGTGCGATAGCCGCCCTGCAAATAACGCTGGTCGAACACGCGAACGCTGATTTCGTCCAGGTGCTGGCGACCGCTGTTGGTCTGCGTGGCGTCGATGCCGGTGGCGATCGACACGCGGGCGTCTTCGTCCAGCGGCGTGATAACCACGCGGGAGCAGAGCAGTGAGAACTGCGCCATGCTCAAAAAGCGCTGGCAGGCGATCCGGTAGCGGCGACCGTTCGGTGCCACCCAGACCACCGTTCTGCGCAACTCACCGCAGGCAAAATCCAGTTCGCGGTGGTACGTCTCCACGCGGCCTGCCAGCAGGGAGAAAATCTCCCCGTCCAGCTCAATGTGCATGTGCTGCACATCCGGCAAATTGATCAGTTCCGTGGTTTCGCCCTGCCCGGCACGATGGTACAGCCCGGCCATATACATGCCACGGGTCTGGCCGGTATAGGGTTCTTCGTGGCTGGCGCGCACGCCGAGAAAGCCGTTGCCCGCCGCCATCAGGGTGGCAAATTTGTCCAGCGTATGCGGGCTGAAGGATGATTCTTCCAGTGATGTCAGATTTAACATATGTCGACACTCGTTCCCTGTTCTGCCGCCTGATAAATAGCCGCAACAAGCTGCTGGATCAGGTATCCCTGCTCCGCATCTGCGATGCTGACCGGGGCACCCTGCACATGATCGACAAAGGCTTTCATGCTGTTGAAATGCCGGTTGTCGTCTGCTTTTTCACGCTGCATCAGCGTGACCAGCTCGCCGCCTTCATCCTGATAAATATGCGCCGGGAACAGCGATGCCCCGGCGTTGTCACCGCAGAATTCCACGCTCATCACCGACTGCGGCACGATATTCAGTGCAAACGAGGTTTCGAGACGCAGAATGCCGCCGTTGTGAAACTCAAGGGTGGCGAATACCGCATCCTCAACCGTGTAGGTTTTCGGATCCCATTCACCAAACTGCCCGCTGTGCTTGCGCGTTCCCAGTTTCTGGAAGGTATGCGCCGTCACGCGACGTACCGCCGGAAAGCCCAGCACGTACATCGCGGCATCCAGCATGTGAATACCGATGTCGATTAACGGCCCGCCGCCCTGTAGCTCTTTGTTGGTGAACACGCCCCAGCCCGGCACGCCGCAGCGACGCAGCGCTTTCGCGTTGGTGACGTAGATTTCACCCAGCGTGCCCGCTATCACCTGCTCGCGCAGCAGTTGCGTATCCAGCGCAAAGCGATGATGGAAGTCATACGCCAGCACTTTCCCCGCCCGCCGCGCGGCATCGCGCATTTCTGCCGCCTGCTCAGGCGTCATGGCGGGTGGCTTTTCGCACATCACATGGCAGCCGTTCGCCAGCGCCTGGAGAACGTTCTGATGGTGAAAGCGGTTCGGCGAACAGACGCTGACGATATCCGGCTGGCACTGTTGATACATGGCCTGCGCATCCGCAAAAGCGTGCGGGATGCCCAGCCGGGCGGCGAAATCATTCGCCCGCTCGGCTGTGGTATCAACGACCGCGACCAGTTCCAGATCGGGGCGGGTCAGGTAATACGCGGCGTGAACTTTCTCCGCCACCTGCCCCGCACCAACGATGGCAACCTTGAGTTTCTCACTCATCTCGCAGTCGCCCCTCAGCAGGTACGCAAAAATTGCAGGGATTGCTGATAAGCCGCCGCCGGATCTTCAGCGCGGATACGGCCTTCATAGACGATGTAACCGTCATAGCCGTCGGCGCGAAGCTGGTCGAAATGGCGTTTGAAATCGATGCTGCCGCTGCCCGGCTGGTAGCGGTGGTTGTCAGCGATGTGGACGTGGCCCAGCAGATCGCGGTTGGCGTGGAACGCGGCGCTGATATCGTCCTCTTCGATGTTCATGTGATAGAAATCACCGATGATTTTGGTGTGTTTGAGCTTGTTATCCACGATATAGGCGCGGGCTTCAGCCAGGGTGTTGATCATGTGATCCTGGTAGCGGTTCAGCGGCTCAAGGAACACGGTGGTGCCGGTACGCCCCGCCACCTCGTCGAGTTGACGCAGGGAATCGCTGACCGCTTTACGGTCGTCTTCCAGGCTGCGCGGTGAGGTCATCGGCGGCAGACGGAAAGTAAACATGCCCCATGCGGCCGGGACTACGATGCCTTTGCCGCCCACTTCCGCCAGCGCTTCGAGAATGCGGGCGATTTGGATCAGACCGTTTTTACGGCGAACTTCGAGGAAGTCACCGATCCAGCCATCGTAGCCGCCGCAGGCGGTGGTCACAGGCAGGCCCGTTTCCGCGATGGCCGCTTTTACTGCGTCCACGTTTTCTACCAGCAGTTTGCCGTCGATTTCAAAGCCGTCAAAACCCATCGCTTTGATGTATTTAAATTTTTCCAGGATGTCGGTCGGGAAAAATGCCTGGTTCTGTGTTCCGATTTTCATGTGGCTAAAATCCATTTCAGTTAAAAAGTAACGCCCATTTTGATGCTCAGGTCCGGCTGCTGATCGACATACTTCATGTAGCTGTCAGCGCTGTCGTGGAAGGTAACCACCGGGTCGATCAGATCTTCGCAGTTGAGATAGCCGTTCATCAGTAATTCCCAGCAGGTCTCTTCGATGCGCTTGCGGTTCCAGCGCGGGTATTCCGGGTTCGGTTCGCTGGACGCACGGGAGAAGACGATTTTCGCGTTGTTGAAATGCGCTTCGCGGCCCAGGTTGAAGTTGTTGAACGGTTTGGCGAAAGCGACAAAAGAGATGGTGCCGCCGTAAGCCAGACCGCGCAGCGCCGCCTGCAATGCGTCGCTGTGACCGCTGGTTTCGATGATCACATCGGCACCCAGTTTGTTGGTCAGCTTTTTGATTTCCAGGCCCACGTCAGTGCCGATTGGGTTCATGCAGACGTCTGCCCCGTGGCGTTTGGCGATGTCGCAGCGGTGAGCGATTGGGTCCACGCCGATAACCAGGGAAGCGCCCGCTTTTTTCGCCAGTTGAACGGCAATCTGACCGATTGCGCCCAGGCCAACAATAACCACCACGTCACCGACGCGCACGTTACCGTCACGTACGCCGCTCATGGCAAACTGCGCCGGGTCGTAGCACACCGCGTTTTTCCAGCTTGCACCGGCTGGCATTTTGCGCAGTTTGTAGTTGTTAACGGCGTTAACGATCACCGTTTCTGACAGCGGGCCGTAGGTGCAGACCTGATCGCCGATCTGATAATCGGTGACACTGTCACCCATTTCTACGATCTCACCGACCACCATGTTGCCCAGCTGGAACTTGCCGAACTCGATCCCGCGAGCGGCACCTTCGGCACGCGGCACAAACAGGTTCCACTCTGCGGAAAACTCTTCGTCAATGAACGGGCTGGCCGCGCGGAAGTCCACCACTTCGGTGCCGTGTTTCGGCGCGCCGAAGGCGACTTTGATTTTGACTTCATTGGCCTGAACCGGGCGATCTTCGTAGTCAACCAGAGCGGCTACGCGCGGGGCTGTTGCAACTAACTTTTTCATTTGTGACTCCATCACTCCATTAATTGACGGCTTAACCTTTAACGCCGCCAGCTGTTAATCCACTTTTGATAAAACGTTCAGACAGTGCGTACATCACGACGACCGGCAGCGCTGTGACCAGTGAAGCAGCCATCATTCGTCCCCAGACATAATCCGGCGTGCTGAACAGGGTGCTTAAGCCCACTGGCAGCGTGAAGTTCGCCGAACTGGAGAGGAAAATGGAGGCAAACAGATAGTCATTCCACGCCACCATGAAGCAGTAGACGAATACGGAAACCAGCCCCGAAATCGCCAGCGGCACGGTGATGTAAAAAATGATTTGTAGCCGGTTAAGACCGTCCATCATGGCCGCTTCTTCGATCTCATCCGGGATGGTGTCGAAGTAGCTTTTCAGCATGAATACGGCGGTCGGCAGCGTCTGGGTCACCATGGTGATGATCAGCGCCATTTCGGTGTCATAAATGCCAAGCGCGGTGATGATTTTGAACAGCGGCACCACCAGCAAAATGCCCGAGAACATATACACCGCGTAAAAACTGGCGTTGATGGTCATCCGGCCTTTAAAGCGCAGTTTGGACAGGGCATACGCGCCCAGAATGCCAATGAACACTGCGATGGCCGAGGCGGTTAACGCCACCACCAGACTGTTTTTGAAGTAGGTCATGAACGGGAAGATGACCGGGTTAAAAATGTCCAGGTAATGTTCCAGCGTCCACGACTGCGGGAAAATAGTCGGATGGAGCGAGATCGCCTCTTTCGGGCTTTTAAACGACGTCATCAGCATCACGAAGAACGGAAATAACGTCACCACTAAAAACAGCACCAGACCGGCGTAGAAACCCACGCGCCCCAGCACTTTGCGCTTATTTGTTGCCATTGAGATTCACCCGGTTTCTGGTTATCAGGATGACCGCGAAAATGATGATGAACAGCACCACGGAAATAGCCGCCGCTTTGCCCAGATCGTTAAACGCGAACGCCGTTTTGTAGAGATACACGCCGAGGATGTTGACTTTGGTGGTCAGCAGCCAGACATCGGCAAACATGTAGAACATCCAGATGGCACGCAGCGTCACGACCGTCGCCAGCACCGGCATGATCGCGGGCAGCGTCACGATGCGAAAACGTTGCCAGGCATTAGCGCCGTCCATTTCCGCCGCTTCATACAGCGATTTATCGATGGTCTGCAAAATCGCCAGGAACGAGATGAACGCATACGGGAAGTAACGCCAGATGGCGAACAGCACCACGAGGAAAAAGCTGCTGCCGGGGTTGTCAAACCACAGCGGTGCTTCTTCAAACAGGTGCAGCACGTCAACGCCGAGGAAATTCACGATGCCGTAGCCGCTGTTGAACATGTATTTCCAGGCAAACACCAGCGAGATGGACGGCGTCACGTAAGAGAGAATGACCAGCGAACGGGCCGTCTTACGCAGGCGAAATTCCCGGTTGAAAAACAGCGCCACGCCAAGGCCCAGCCCGGTGCTGCCCAGTACCACCAGCGTGGTGTACCAGAAGGTTGTCCATAACGAATGCCAGAATTCGGCATCGGTCAGAATGCTGATGTAGTTTTCCAGTCCGATAAAGCGTGCGCTGATATTCGGATTAAGCGGTAAACGCAGAAAACTGATTTCAATGTTCGACAACATCGGCCAGGCCACTAACCCCCCCAGCAATACCAGGCTGGGGGCAAGTAGCATCATGGCGAACGGCATGTCGGAGCGGCCAGAGAACCACTTCTTCATAGCAACTTATCCTGTGGGTCAGTGTTGTTTCATGAGTTCAACGATGCGCTGCTGACTACGATCCAGCGCCGCATTCGTCTCTTTTTTGCCCACGGTCACGGAGTTGACCATTTCGCTCAACACGGCGGAGCCGGTGATATCGCCCATGCGGGTGAAGTTTTTCTCACCGACGGAGCCAAATACCTGAACGTTAGGGAACTGAGCGATCAGCTCAGCGGGCAGCGTGCCGAAGGCTTTGATCACGTCGTTGTTTTTGTAGCTGTCGGTATCCACGACTGCTTTGGTAACCGGCAGCGCGGCACCCGGCGACATCAGCACCCAGTCAGCGGAGTTCTGTGCCTGCTCCATAAAGGCGATAAATTTCTCAGCCGCTTCGGTTTCCGCTTCTTTTTGTCCGGCGGTGATGGTCAGCGAGGTCAACATGCCGTAGACGGCGGAAGATTTTTCGTTCGGCACCACAAAGCCGAGATCGGCGGGCGTCCCCTCTTTGTAGAAGGCGGGCAGAATGTAGGTGGAGTAGAACGCCATCGGCGTGGTGCCGTTCATAAAGGCGTCTTTAATTTCCATCACATCGTTAGAGCCCGGCATGGTGTACTGCGCCAGATCGCGGTAGTAGTTGAGCGAGGCGAGCATTTCCGGCGAGTTAACGGTCACCTCCCCCGCCGCGTTGAACACGTTGGCGTGGTTTGAGAGCGCAAACTGCGAGAAGGTCTGTTCGGTCATCACGCTTTCTGCCGTTGGCAGCGCGATACCGTATTTTTTATCTTCCGCGTGGGTCATGGCGCGGGCCGCATCCAGCAACTGGGTCCAGTTTTTCGGCTCGCTGACGCCCGCTTTTTCCAGCGCAGATTTGCGATACCAGATGCCGCCAAGCCAGGCGCTGATCGGTACGCCGGTATAAGCGGTGGCGTCTTCGGTGCGCACGATGCGCAGCACGCCGTCATAGAAGCTCGCTTCACCCATATTGCTGATGACTTTTTTGATCGCGTCGCGGTCGATCAGCGCTTCTTTATCCATCACTTTGGCGTAGTCATGGCTCACTTCAATGACTTCCGGCAGTGCGCCAGAACGGGCCAGGGTGATCACTTTGGTGTTGTAGGCGTCTTCTTCTACCGGAACCTGTTTCACAACGATGTTCGGGTTTTGTTTACTGAAACGCTCAATAAGCTGAGTAATAACCGCCTGACGTTCCTGCTCCACTGACGAATGCATAAATTCGATAGTGACCTGTTTTGATTCCTCATCTTTACAACCAGAAAGCAAAGCAGCGGCTATCAACACTGATATCAGTGCTGGTTTTGAGATATTCATTATATTTCCTTATATTAATAGTGAAGCCATAACACCTGATAAGGCTGCATTTGATAAAGCTGATCCCCTTTAATTACCTGACCGGTAATTAATTCATTAAATTCATAATTACTTAAGGGGTATGCCTGAATAGCGTTGCTTAAATTAAACAGCGCAAGAATACGTTCACCGCTGGCGCTGCATCTTTCCATGGCAAATACGGCGTCATTTTCAGAAGAAAGAGTAAACTGACTGTCCGGGTGGAATGCGGCCTGTGATTTTCGCACGGCGACTAAATGCGCTAATTGCTGATAAACGCGCTGGCGTAATGAACCTTCCGTATTAAGTTGCGCTTCAATTTCAGTTAATGAATACTTCTGACGGTTAATGGCGCGGTTATATCCCAGACGCTCGACGCCCGCATAATCATTACGCGAACCCAGAATGCTCTGGATATAAATTGCCGGAACGCCAGGGAAAGCCAGCAAAATAGCGTGGGCCAGCGTAAAGCGCGCCAGACGCTCATCATCGCTGCTGTCGCGCTGATTTAACGCATCCATGTAGGTGACGTTCATTTCATACGGGCTGCGGGTGCCGTCCGGGTTGTTTTTCCAGTTCACCAGCGCGCCTTCGCGTTGCAGTTGCTCCACCAGAGATAAAATTTCATCTTCCGGCAGAATGCCGCGCAGCGGATTCAGGCCAATGCCGTCATGGGAGGAAAGGAAGTTAAACCAGGTGGTGTTGCCTTTTGCGCCCTCGTTCAGCGAGGCGGCCCACTGGCTTAGCGCCGTGGCCTTGCCGGTATGCACGGCGTGCAGCACCAGCGGCGGAAGCGGGAACTGATAAACCATCTGCGCTTCGTCGTAGCCGTTGCCGAGATACGAAATATTATCTTTGTGCGGGACGTTGGTTTCGGTGATCAGCACCGTGCCGGGGGCGACTTCATCGGCAATGGCGCGGAACAGCTTAACCAGTTGATGCGTCTTCTCAAGGTGAATACAACTGGTGCCCACGGTCTTCCACATGTAGCCCACCGCATCCAGACGCACATAATCCGCGCCCTCTTGCAGGTAGTGCAGCAGCACATTGACCATCGCCAGCAGCACAACAGGATTGGCGAAGTTCAGGTCAATTTGATCGTCGCTGAAGGTCGTCCAGATGTGTTCCTGACGTCCATCGGCCAGGGTAAACGGAGAGAGCAGCGGCAGCGCGCGCGGACGGGTCACGCCGGATAAATCCGTAGCGGGATCTTCTGAAATAAAGAAATTGTTATATTGCGGGTCGCACGCCAAATAGCCTTTAAACCATTCGCTTTTTGCCGAAATATGATTACAGACAAAATCGAACATTAATTTGGTGGATTGTTTCAGGCGGGCAATATCAGACCAGTCACCGGCAACCGGATCAACCTGATGATAATCAATGACGGAAAAACCGTCGTCGGAAGACCACGGGTAAAAAGGGAGTAAATGAATATGAGAGAATGTATCTTTTAACCAGTTCTGGTAAAAACCATCGAGCGTTTTTAAGGTTTTTTCATCCTGATGATGAAACTGATCGGCATAGGTGATTAGCACAACGTCCGTTTCATCCCACCCTTCTTTTCTCCTGGTGGCAATAGTTTTCTTGCTCTTTTCGATAACGGAAATAAACGCTTCAATGGCCTCAGCGTTTAACTTTTCATCATAAATAGATGCCAGCAGTTGTTTAATTTTTCGCATTTTACCTTTTCCATGGGAGCGGTACCACGGAACGGAAAATTACGCCCGTTTTATTTTTATGTCAACGCAGCGAAAGGCTGAAACTGCGCCTCCCGGCAAAAGTTGCGCAGACTTAATCGCATATTTGTGAGGTAACGCAAATTTAGGATAAAAACAGAAGCGCGGGAGGCGTATGGCCACCTCCCGGCGGGGGAAATTAAGAGGGACGGTTATAGCGCGTGGAAACTTTACGCATGACTTTCTTCAGTACCGGTTCAAGGAGAAGGCCAAGGAGAATTTTTAATGGTCTGCGGGCGACCGATTTCACCGCCCACCCTGCCACACCCGCCGGGCCATAACGCAGCGCGGTCAGCAGCACCAACTTGCCCACAATCTTCAGGCCAGGTTTAACTTTCTGCCCGCGGCGTTGCCATTTATCCGTCATTCAATACCTCTCATTAACCCGCAAATTCAGAGCTGGCGGAAGCGACTGCGCAACGAGAACGTGTCGGACGTGACATAGCGTTCCATTTCGCGTAACCGCTTTTCACCGGCGGCCAGTTCAGCATCCACCGCGTCCAGCAGTTCACCGCTGGTGGGGATCGCGTCGCTGTCATTCATATTTTCCGGCAGCGGATCGAGCACAAAGGTCAGCACGATGTAGGCCACCATGACGAAGAAAAACAGCCCGAAAAACATCGCTAACACCGTGATCAATCGGACCAGTTTGACCGGAACGTCAAAGTAATGGGCGATCCCGGCGCATACCCCTTTCACCATCCCCTGCTGCGGAATACGCCAGAGTTTTTTATTCAGATTAAGTCCTGTCATTAGCGTTCCCTCCAGTTCGGGTGCTCTGTATCAAGTATGGCTTCCAGAGACTGAATACGCTCGCGCATCCGCGCGGCATCGTCAGTCAGTTGCACCAGTCGCTGCTGGTCGCTTTGCGATAACTCGCCGCGCGACGTGCGGTTGTTATAGTGCAGCCACAGCCAGATGGGCAGCACAAACAGAACAAATAAGGTCAGGGGAATAGCCAGAAATAGCGCGCTCATGTGTACTCCTTACAGGTGATGAGGCGGCACGTTCGGATGCCGCCTGTTTTATGTTTATTATTGGTTATCCTGCTTCATTTTTGCTTTCAACTGAGCCAGTTGCTCGCTGATCGCATCGTCCGCTTTCAGTTCGGCAAATTCCTGATCCAGCGTTTTTGGCTTACCGAAACCCTGGCTTTCCGCTTCCGCTTCCATGTGATCAATACGGCGCTCAAAGGATTCAAAACGCGCCATCGCTTCATCAATTTTACCGCTGTCGAGCTGGCGACGGACATCGCGTGACGAACTGGCCGCCTGATGACGCAGCGTCAGCGCCTGCTGGCGAGCACGGGTTTCGCTGAGTTTGTTTTCCAGCTCGGCGATTTCGGTTTTCATGCGGGTCAGCGTATCGTCCACCAGCGTAATTTCATGCTCAAGGGTGCCGATAACGTCGGTCAGCTTTTGCTTTTCAATCAGCGCCGCACGCGCCAGATCGTCTTTATCTTTACGCAGCGCCAGTTCAGCTTTTTCCTGCCATTCAGTCTGCTGCGCGGTAGCCTGCTCAATGCGGCGAGAAAGCTGTTTCTTTTCTGCCAGCGCACGGGCGGAGGTGGAACGCACTTCCACCAGCGTATCTTCCATTTCCTGAATCATCAGACGCACTAACTTCTGCGGATCTTCAGCCTTCTCCAGCAGGGAGTTGATGTTGGCGTTCACGATGTCGGCAAAACGAGAAAAAATACCCATAATTAAATCCTCATGTTTTCTGTAATCGGGCCAGGCCCTGTGTTCTGACTAATACAATCTGCGTGCCAACTTTTCATGTCATTGATTTTATTGATTATGATTAATTTTACCGCAGCGGAGAATTACGCTAGAGTGGTGAAATAGACTAATGAGTGGCGAATTTCATCATGGCTGAATACAAAGACAATATTCTCGGCGAAGCGAACAGCTTTATTGACGTGCTGGAGCAGGTATCCCGCCTGGCACCCCTGAATAAGCCGGTGCTGATCATCGGCGAGCGCGGGACCGGTAAAGAGCTGATTGCCAGCCGCCTGCATTTTCTCTCCTCGCGCTGGGACGGTCCGTTTATCTCGCTCAACTGCGCGGCCCTGAACGAAAATCTGCTTGATACCGAACTGTTCGGACACGAAGCCGGAGCCTTTACCGGCGCGCAAAAGCGGCATCCGGGCCGCTTTGAACGTGCCGATGGCGGGACGCTGTTTCTGGATGAACTGGCGACCGCGCCGATGCTGGTGCAGGAAAAGCTGCTGCGGGTGATTGAATATGGCGAGCTGGAGCGCGTCGGCGGCAGTCAGCCGTTACAGGTGAACGTGCGGCTGGTCTGCGCCACCAACGCCGATTTACCGGAGATGGTGCGCAATGAGACTTTCCGCGCCGATCTGCTCGACCGTCTGGCTTTTGACGTGGTGCAACTGCCGCCGCTGCGCGAAAGGCAAAGTGACATCATGTTGATGGCGGATCATTTTGCGATCCAGATGTGCCGTGAACTGCGGTTACCGCTGTTCCCGGGCTTTACCGAACGTGCGCGTGAAACGCTGATGGATTACCGCTGGCCGGGTAATATTCGTGAACTGAAAAACGTGGTGGAACGGTCGGTGTATCGCCACGGTACCAGCGAGGTGCCGCTCGATGAGATCATTATCGACCCCTTCCACCGCGCCCCGCCACTGCCTTCTGCGCCCGCTGAAGCCTCAACCCTGCCCGCGCTGCCGCTGGATTTACGCGCTTTCCAGCACGAGCAGGAAAAAGCGCTGCTGGAAGCCAGCCTCGCGCAGGCGAAGTTTAATCAGAAACGTGCCGCAGAATTACTCGGCTTAACCTATCACCAGTTGCGGGCGCTGCTGAAAAAACACGCCCTGTGAATCACTTTTTCTTAAGCATTGATTTCAGATCGGCAAAAGGATTGTAGGTCGCAGCACCCACGTCTTTTTGCGCATCTTCCCCGGCCACTACGGAAGAACCGTACTGGTCAGCTTCGGTGTATTTGGAGTGCTCATGATCGTGGCAGAACAGGCACAACAGCTCCCAGTTGCTGCCATCGGGCGGGTTATTGGTGTGATCGTGGTCGATATGGTGCACGGTTAATTCGCGCAGATTGGAGTACACAAACTCGCGTGAACAGCGTCCGCAAACCCACGGGTAAATCTTCAGCGCGCGCTCGCGGTAATCCACTTCCAGACGGGCGTAATTCTTCGGAATGATAGCCATAACGGCAGTCCTTACATGTGCAGAGGTTATCCCGCCATCATAAGCTAACGCGCGGCTCAGGCCAATTATTGCGGCAGGTTTCCAGCACAAACTCGCGCAGCCAGCGGTGCGCCGGATCGACCTGTGAACGCGGATGCCACATCTGCGCCACGGTAATCCCCGGCAGCGTCAGCGGCAGTTCAAAAACGTGCAGCGCCCTGCCCGACGCGGCCAGCAGAAACGATGCCGGAACCAGCGCTACCAGGTCCGAAGCCTGCGCCACGGCCAGCGCCGCCGGGAAGCCCGGCACGATGGCGGCAATATGGCGCTCAAGCCCCAGCGCCGCCAGCGCATCGTCTACCGGCCCGGTTTGTCGGCCCCGCCGCGAGGCCACCACGTGCGCCTGGGCGATGTACTCTTCAATCGTCACCGTCGGCATTGCCGCAAGTGGATGATCGTTTCTCACCACCCCGACAAAACGGTCGCGAAACAGGGTTTGCAGGCGGATTTCCGGCCCCATTTCGCCAGGTACGCCAATCTCCAGATCCACCAGCCCTTCACGTAACGGTTTCGCGCTTTTTTCATGCTTGGGCGCAAAGCGTAAGCGCACGTTCGGCGCGCGTTTTGCCGCCGAAACAATCAGCGTCGGGCCAAAGGCTTCCACGAAACCGTCGTTCGCCCGCAGCACAAAGGTGCGGTTAAACGTGGAAAGATCAATGTCCGTTGTGGCGGGCCGGAGTACGGCCAGAGCATCCGCCAGCGTCTGCTGCGAGCGTTCACGCACGCTGTCGGCAAAGGGCGTCAGCACCATATTGCGTCCGGCGCGTACCAGCAGCGGATCGCCCGTCACCGCCCGCAGACGGCTTAACGTGCGGCTCATTGCCGATGCGCTCAGTCCCAGTCGGCGCGCAGCGCCCGCCACGCTGCCTTCAGCCAGCAGCGCATCAAGAGCGATAAGAAGATTCAGATCGGGTTCGTTCATGGCGCAATACTAGCCTGTTCCCGGCCATTTTGGGAAGGCGTCTGGTGCAGGTTATAACTGCAACTGCTGCGTCTTCCGCCTTATCTGTGCCAGGGCTATAGTCAGCACATCGACAGTAATGACAGGGCACTCTGCATGGAACTTTTTAGCGATAAACCGGGCGATGAAGGCCTGAGCGGGCGAGAACGCCGGCTGGCAACCATCGCCGTGATGACCTCCACCACCATGGCGGTGTTTGACGGGGCGATGGTCAACATTGCGCTGCCGCAAATCGCCCGCGCGCTCAACGTCACCGCGCAGGCCGCCGTGTGGGTGGCGAACGGTTATCTGCTTTCGGCGGCGATGACGCTGGCTATTTTTGCCGCCCTCGGCACCCGTTTTGGCTTTCGGGCGCTGTTTGTCTTTGGGCTTGGCGTATTTACCCTGGCGTCACTGGGCTGTGCGCTCTCATCAACGCTCCCCATGCTGACGGGCTTTCGGATTTTGCAGGGCATCGGCGGCGCGGCAACGCTGAGTATTGCGCCCGCGATCCTGCGATCTGTCTATCCCAACCGGCTTCTGGGGCGCATTCTGGGGCTCAATGCGCTTTTAATCGCCGCCAGCACCGCGATTGCGCCGCTGCTGGGCGGGACGCTGCTCTCCACGCTGGGCTGGCAATGGCTGTTTGCGATTAATCTCCCGCTTGGGCTGGTCGCCCTGCTGCTGGCGCGACGGGTGATCCCTGCCGCATCGTTATCCGGGCGCGAACCCTTTGATGTGGCGGGGGCAGTGCTCTCCGCGCTGATGCTTGGGGCGCTGATCATGACGGCAGAAGCCTTTTCCAGTCCCGGAAAACACACGATGAACGCGCTGGTCTATGCGCTGATTGCGCTGGTTTCCGGCGGCGCGTTTGCCTGGCATTCACTCCGTATTCCGAAACCGCTGCTGCCGCCCGCGCTGTTCGCTTCGGCACGCTTTTCACTGGCGGCGCTAACCTCGCTGGCCTCGTTTGTCAGTCAGGGCATGACGTTTGTGGCGCTGCCGTTTCTGTTTCAGAGCGTGTATGGCTACAGCGCGTTTGCCTCGGCGCTGCTGTTTACCCCCTGGCCGCTGGGGATTATTCTCGCCGCGCCGTGGGCTGGCCGTCTCGCTGACCGTCATCCCCCGGCGGTGATTTCCACTCTCGGTCTTGGGCTGTTTGCCGTGGGACTGGTGCTGCTCGCGCTGCTTCCCGCCGATCCTAACGTCTGGGATATCGGCGTACGCAGCCTGGTTTGCGGTTTAGGTTTTGGCTTTTTCCAGAGCCCGAACAACCGGGAGATGCTGGCGAACGCGTCGCGGGCGCACAGCGGCTACGCCTCCGGGGTGCTCGCCATTATGCGCACCTTCGGGCAGTGTCTGGGCGCGGCGCTGGTGGGCGCACTGTTAAGCCTGGCGGGTCACGCTCAGGAAGCACATGCCGTGCATCTGAGTTTGTGGGTGGCGGTTGCGGCGACGATTTGCGCCCTTCTTTTAAGTCTCTCGCGGACGCGACATTCACCTGTTTGATGACTTTTAAGCCAGTTATCACGAGACATTTTTACCTCACGGCGCTAAGTGCGATACACTTTGCAGATCGGTCTTAAAATCAAAGAACTTATGCGCCTACTTTTCTCGACCCTCCTGATGTCAGTCGGCCTGTTTAGCGGACTGGGCCAGGCTGCGCCCGTCCCTGCGGCTAACGATATTCGTGACAGCGGGTTTGTTTACTGCGTCAGTGGTCAGGTCAACACCTTTAATCCACAAAAAGCCAGCAGCGGCCTGATTGTCGATACGCTGGCGGCTCAGCTTTACGATCGCCTGCTCGATGTCGATCCTTATACTTACCGGCTGGTGCCGGAACTGGCGGAAAGCTGGGAGGTGCTGGACAACGGCGCAACGTACCGTTTCCGCCTGCGTAATGACGTCGCCTTTCAGAATACCCCGTGGTTTAACCCGACGCGCAAACTGAATGCTGACGATGTGGTGTTCACTTTTCAGCGCATTTTTAATCGCCATCATCCGTGGCACAACATCAATGGCGACAGTTTCCCCTATTTCGACAGTCTGCAATTTGCTGACACCGTCGAGAGCGTGCGCAAAATCGATAGCCGCACGGTGGAATTCCGCTTAAAAAATCCCGATGCTTCATTCTTATGGCATCTGGCCACCCACTACGCGTCGGTGATGTCGGCTGAATATGCGACCAATCTGGCGAAGGTAGATCGTCAGGAAATGATCGACCGCCAGCCGGTCGGCACCGGGCCGTTCCAGTTAAATGAATATCGCGCCGGGCAATACATTCGCCTGCAGCGACACCCCGGATTCTGGCGCGGTAAGCCGCTGATGCCGCAGGTGGTGGTGGATTTAGGCTCCGGCGGCACCGGGCGTCTGTCCAAACTGCTGACCGGCGAGTGCGATGTGCTGGCCTGGCCTGCCGCCAGCCAGTTGACCATTTTACGTGACGATCCGCGCCTGCGCCTGACGCTGCGCCCCGGCATGAACATCGCCTATCTGGCGTTTAATACCGATAAGCCACCGCTGAATAACCCGAAGGTGCGGCACGCGCTGGCGCTGGCGATCAACAACCAGCGTCTGATGCAGTCGATCTATTACGGCACCGCCGAAACCGCCGCGTCGATCTTGCCGCGCGCGTCCTGGGCCTACGACAGCGAAGCGACCGTGACCGAATACAACCCGGAAAACGCGCGTAAGCAGTTAAAAGCGCTGGGTATCGAGAATCTGACGCTCCAGCTTTGGGTGCCCACCAGCTCGCAGGCATGGAACCCGAGTCCGCTCAAAACCGCAGAACTGATCCAGGCAGATATGGCGCAGATCGGCGTTACCGTTGAGATCGTGCCGGTTGAAGGCCGTTTCCAGGAAGCGCGCCTGATGGACATGAACCACGATTTAACCCTCGCCGGCTGGTCCACGGACAGTAACGATCCCGACAGTTTCTTCCGCCCGCTGTTGAGCTGCGCGGCGATTGACTCGCAGACCAACTTTGCCCACTGGTGTCACCGGGAATTTGACGCGGTGCTGCAAAAAGCGCTGACCTCGCAGCAACTCGCCTCGCGCATTGATGCCTACGACGAAGCGCAAACGATTCTGGCGCGTGAACTGCCCGTGCTGCCGCTGGCGTCTTCGCTGCGCCTGCAGGCCTTTCGCTACGACATTAAAGGGCTGGTGTTAAGCCCCTTCGGTAACGCCTCTTTCGCGGGCGTCTCGCGTGAAAAAGAGCAGGAGGTCCCTCAGCCATGATCATCTTTACGCTACGGCGTCTTCTGCTGTTAATGGTCACGCTGTTTTTACTGACCTTTGTTGGCTTTAGCCTGAGCTATTTCACTCCCCATGCGCCGCTGTCCGGCGCGTCGCTGTGGAATGCGTGGGTATTCTGGTTCACAGGCGTGCTGCACTGGGATTTCGGCGTCTCCAGCATTAACGGTCAGTTGATTTCTGAGCAGCTCAAAGAGGTGTTCCCGGCGACGATGGAACTATGCATTCTCGCGTTTGGGTTTGCGCTGGTGGTCGGCATTCCGGTTGGTATGCTGGCGGGGATCACGCGTAATAAATGGCAGGATAAGTTTATCAGCGCGCTGGCGCTGCTCGGCTTTTCGATTCCGGTGTTCTGGCTGGCGCTGCTGTTGACACTGTTTTTCTCGCTGACGCTGGGCTGGCTGCCGGTTTCCGGACGTTTTGATCTGCTCTACGAAGTGAAAACGATCACCGGCTTTGCGATTATCGACGCCTGGCTTTCTGATTCGCCGTGGCGCGAGGAGATGATCATCAGCGCCCTGCGCCACATGGTCCTGCCGGTGCTGACGCTGGCGGTTGCGCCGACTACGGAGGTGATCCGCCTGATGCGCATCAGCACCATTGATGTCTTCGATCAAAACTATATTAAAGCCGCCGCCACCCGTGGCATCTCGCGCTTCACCATTTTGCACCGTCATGTGCTGCACAATGCGCTGCCCCCGGTGATCCCGCGTCTGGGGCTGCAATTCTCCACCATGCTGACGCTGGCGATGATCACCGAAGTGGTGTTTAGCTGGCCGGGGCTGGGACGCTGGATGATTAACGCGATCCGCCAGCAGGATTATGCGGCTATTTCCGCCGGTGTCATGGTCATCGGCGCGCTGGTGATCATTGTTAACGTCATTTCCGATATTCTGGGCGCACTGGCGAACCCTTTGAAACATAAGGAATGGTATGCCCTCCGATAACATTTACAGCGAAAAAAGCGCCCCCGGCGCGCTGCGTACCATCTGGCGTTATTTTTACAGCGACACCACGGCGATGATCGGGCTGTACGGCTGCGCGGGCCTGACGCTGCTTTGCGTGTTTGGCGCGTGGTTTGCGCCCTATGGCATCGATCAGCAATTCCTCGGCTACCAGTTGTTGCCGCCTTCCTGGTCGCGCTACGGGGATGTTTCCTTTTTCCTCGGTACCGACGATCTGGGCCGCGATGTGTTGAGCCGTTTGTTGAGCGGTGCGGCCCCGACGGTGGGCGGTGCGTTTGTGGTGACCCTTGCCGCGACGCTGTTCGGGCTGGTGTTAGGCGTTATCGCCGGGGCCACGCACGGTCTGCGTTCGGCGGTGCTGAATCATATTCTGGACACGCTGCTCTCGATCCCTTCCCTGCTGCTGGCGATTATCGTGGTGGCGTTTTCCGGCCCGCATCTGATCCACGCGATGTTTGCCGTCTGGCTGGCGCTGTTGCCGCGCATGGTGCGTTCGGTCTACAGCATGGTGCATGACGAGCTGGAAAAAGAGTACGTGGTTGCCGCACGGCTTGATGGCGCGACGACGATGAATATTTTGTGGTTTGCCGTGCTGCCGAATATGACTTCCGGGCTGGTGACAGAAATTACCCGCGCGCTGTCGATGGCGATCCTCGATATTGCCGCGCTCGGCTTTCTCGATCTCGGCGCGCAGCTCCCGTCCCCGGAATGGGGCGCGATGCTCGGCGACGCGCTGGAATTGATTTACGTCGCCCCCTGGACAGTCATGCTTCCCGGTGCTGCAATTATGTTAAGTGTGCTGCTGGTTAACCTGCTGGGCGACGGTATCCGCCGCGCGGTCAATGCGGGGGTGGAATAATGCCGTTACTCGATATCCGCAATCTGACCATTGAAGTCAAAACGGGCGAAGGCTGGGTGAAAGCCGTCGATCGGGTGAGCATTACGCTGGCCGAAGGTGAGATCCGCGGGCTGGTGGGCGAATCCGGTTCCGGTAAAAGTCTTATCGCCAAAGCCATTTGCGGGGTCAATAAAGACAACTGGCGCGTCACCGCCGACCGTATGCGCTTTGATGACATCGATTTAATGCGCCTTTCCCCGCGCGAGCGCCGTAAGCTGCTCGGCCATAACGTGTCGATGATTTTTCAGGAGCCGCAGTCGTGTCTCGACCCTTCTGAACGCGTTGGCGTGCAACTGATGCAAAACATCCCCGGCTGGACCTATAAAGGCCGCTGGTGGCAGCGCATCGGCTGGC
This sequence comes from Enterobacter sp. kpr-6, assembly GCF_900116015.1. Classification (GTDB taxonomy): domain Bacteria; phylum Pseudomonadota; class Gammaproteobacteria; order Enterobacterales; family Enterobacteriaceae; genus Enterobacter_D. Next base: position 876,781 of record NZ_FOYH01000001.1, on the reverse strand, counting down.
GTAAGCGCCGGGCGATTGAACTGCTGCACCGGGTGGGGATTAAAGATCATAAAGACGCGATGCGCAGTTTTCCCTATGAACTGACCGACGGCGAGTGCCAGAAGGTGATGATTGCCATTGCGCTGGCCAACCAGCCGCGCCTGCTGATTGCCGATGAGCCGACTAACGCCATGGAGCCGACCACGCAGGCGCAAATTTTCCGCCTGCTCACCCGGCTTAATCAGAATAACAACACCACCATTATGCTCATCAGCCATGACCTGCAAATGCTCAGTCAGTGGGCGGATCGCATTAACGTGATGTACTGCGGGCAAACGGTGGAGACGGCGTTGAGCGACGATCTGATCAGCACGCCGCACCATCCATATACCCAGGCGCTGATCCGCGCCATTCCCGATTTTGGCAGTGCAATGCCGCATAAAAGCCGCCTGAACACCCTGCCGGGAGCCATTCCGTTGCTTGAACACTTACCGATTGGCTGTCGCCTGGGGCCGCGCTGCCCTTATGCGCAGCGCAAATGCATTGAGACACCGCGCCTGACAGGGGCGAAAAATCATCTTTATGCCTGTCATTTCCCCCTCAACATGGAGCGTGAGTGAGATGATCGACACCCTGCTTGAAGTGCGTAACCTGAGCAAAACATTCCGCTACCGCACCGGCTGGTTTCACCGTCAGACGGTTGAAGCGGTGAAGCCGCTGAGTTTTACCCTGCGTGAAAAGCAAACGCTGGCGATCATTGGCGAGAACGGCTCCGGGAAATCGACGCTGGCGAAAATGCTGGCCGGAATGATTGAGCCGACCACCGGCGATCTGCTGATTGACGATCACCCGCTGCATTTTGGCGATTACTCGTTCCGCAGCCAGCGCATTCGCATGATTTTTCAGGATCCGTCTACCTCGCTTAACCCGCGTCAGCGCATTTCGCAAATTCTCGACTTCCCGCTGCGCTTAAATACCGATCTCGAACCGGAAGCGCGCCGCAAGCGCATTGTCGAAACGCTGCGGATGGTGGGAATGCTGCCGGATCACGCCAGCTATTACCCGCATATGCTGGCACCGGGGCAGAAACAGCGTCTTGGGATCGCCCGTGCGCTGATCCTGCGGCCCAAAGTGATTATTGCGGATGAGGCGCTGGCGGCCCTGGATATGTCGATGCGCTCGCAGTTAATTAACCTGATGCTGGAATTGCAGGAAAAACAAGGGATTTCTTACATTTACGTCACCCAGCACATCGGCATGATGAAGCACATTAGCGATCAACTGCTGGTGATGCATCAGGGTGAAGTGGTCGAGCGCGGGAGCACGGCAGACGTGCTGTCAGCGCCACTGCATGAACTGACGCGGCGTCTGATTGCCGGTCATTTTGGTGAGGCGCTTACCGCCGATGCGTGGCGCAAAGATCGCTGAGTATTGCCGCGACGTCTAATCCGATCAGCGGTGAGGGGTTAGGCAGTCAATGGGTCTTGCGGAAAAATAACGTGACAGATTAGGTCACGAGTGAGATATAATTTCAATTTAGTGTTGAATAATTGTGACTTAATAAGCGTATCACTATGATTATTAAGCCATAAAATTAGCAGAAACTATAAGGATTCAAAGCTATGGGTTTTCTTACCGGTAAACGCATTCTGATCACTGGCGTCGCCAGTAAACTCTCCATTGCCTACGGTATTGCACAGGCTATGCACCGCGAAGGCGCAGAACTGGCGTTCACCTACCAGAACGATAAGCTGAAAGGCCGTGTGGAAGGGTTTGCCGCTGAACTGGGTTCAAGCATTGTTCTGCCGTGCGACGTGGCAGAAGATGAGAGCATCGAAGCGCTGTTTACCGAACTGGCAAAAAGCTGGCCGAAATTCGACGGTTTCGTTCACTCCATCGGTTTCGCGCCGGGCGACCAGCTGGACGGCGACTACGTTAACGCCGTAACCCGTGAAGGCTTTAAGATTGCGCACGACATCAGCTCCTACAGCTTTGTGGCGCTGGCGAAAGCCTGCCGCTCCATGCTGAACCCGGACTCTGCGCTGCTGACCCTCTCTTACCTCGGTGCTGAGCGCGCGATCCCGAACTACAACGTGATGGGTCTGGCAAAAGCCTCTCTGGAAGCCAACGTGCGTTACATGGCGAACGCCATGGGCCCGGAAGGCATCCGCGTAAACGGTATCTCCGCAGGTCCGATCCGCACGCTGGCGGCATCTGGCATCAAAGACTTCCGTAAAATGCTGGCACACTGCGAAGCGGTCACCCCGATCCGTCGCACTGTCACCATCGAGGACGTGGGCAACAGCGCAGCCTTCCTGTGCTCTAACCTCTCTGCCGGTATTTCTGGCGAAGTGGTTCACGTTGACGGCGGCTTTAGCATCGCGGCAATGAACGAGCTGGAACTGAAGTAATTCCCCCCACACCCCTTCCGCCCGGAAGGGGTGTTTTATATTCCTTTACGATCTTTGATATCACTCAACAATCTTTCATCCCCTCTCCCGCTTACGCCAGGATAATGCTGCGAAAAAGATCCGGCGCACCGTGCTGTTCCGGGTCGTCACATCAGATCAAGGAAAGCCCATGGAGCAACGTCGTTTTTCCGGCAAAAGCCACTGGTATCATGAAACCCAGTCGAGTACCGGCCAGACACCCGCGCTTCCGCTCGTTCCCGACGCTGCACGCGTAGCCGACCGATTTTTACTGGATCTGGCGTTGCCTGAAGAGAGCCTCAGTGCCTGTCAGTCCTGGCTACAACCCGCCCGCGATCTGTGCACGCGCCTTTTTCCGCCGCAGGTTCCGGTCAGCCGGTTACGCACCTTTAGCGCCTACGATCGTCTGAGCACCGCGCTGACGGTGGCACAGGTATACGGCGTCCAGCGCTTATGCAACCACTACGCCGCACGTCTTGCCCCCCTGCCGGGGCCAGATTCTTCCCGTGAAAGCAATCACCGTCTGGCACAGATTACGCAGTACGCCCGCCAGCTTGCCAGTTCACCGCATGTTATCGACAGCCGCGCCCGCCAGCATCTGGACGACGTGGGACTAACCTGCGATGACATTATTCTGATGAATCAGATTATTGGTTTTATCGGTTTTCAGGCGCGGTCCATCGCTACCTTTCAGGCTATGTTGCGCCAGCCCGTGCGCTGGCTGCCGGGCATGGAAATGCAACAGGATGCGCCTCCTGCGCCATTTGCCCGCAGCGACATTGGCTGGTCACCTGCACTGGAAACCGTTGCGCTGCGCAATGCCAGCGCCGGGCAACTGGAAGCGCTGGCTCAGTGGCAACCGCAGCCTGAACTCACGGTTCTCACGCCGACGCTGGCCCATGAGCCCTGGAGCCTGAATGCCCTCGGCGCAATTTTGTTAAGCGATGTGCATACCGAACTCGATCCCCAAATGCGCCAGCTTGCCGCGCTGCTGACCGCCCGCATCAATGGCAGCGCACACTGTTTCGATGAGCAACAGCGCGCGCATCCGGCGGATGAAGCATTGTTGAGCGGCCTGCGCCAGGACGAACAGGCGATTTTACGCTGGAGTCAAAAAGATGCCCGAACCCAGGCGGTGGTTCAGGCCGTGCTGCTGATCACCCGTGCGCCGGACCGCTTTAGCGCAGCGCAATTTAATCCCCTGGTGGAACAGGGATTTTCCACGCAGCAGGCGGTGAATTTACTCGTCTGGAGCGGCGTATGCGGCTGGCTTAATCGTCTTAAAATCGGGCTTGGCGAGGTCTGATTTGGCGAAACAGCGCTTGCTGCGACACCCAGATTCGCGTAAAACTGTCAGCCGCTCTTATGGCCACGAAAATACAAAATTATGTTCCAGGACAACCCGCTGCTCGCGCAGCTTAAACAGCAACTTCATTCCCAGACGCCGCGCGCTGAAGGCGTCGTGAAAGGCACGGAAAAGGGCTTTGGCTTCCTTGAAGTCGACGGACAAAAAAGCTACTTCATTCCCCCGCCGCAGATGAAAAAAGTGATGCACGGTGACCGCATTGTCGCCGTGATCCACAGCGATAAAGACCGTGAATCCGCCGAGCCGGAAGAGCTGGTTGAAGCGTTCCTGACGCGTTTTGTTGGCCGGGTTCAGGGCAAGAACGATCGCCTTTCTATCGTGCCCGATCATCCGCTGCTGAAAGACGCTATCCCTTGCCGCGCCGCGCGCGGTGTGGAGCATGATTTTAAAGAAGGCGACTGGGCAGTCGCTGAAATGCGTCGCCACCCGCTGAAAGGCGACCGTGGTTTTTACGCCGAAATGACCCAGTTTATTACCTTTGGTGACGATCACTTCGTGCCGTGGTGGGTCACTCTTGCCCGCCATAATCTTGAAAAAGAAGCGCCAAACGGCGCGGCGACGGAAATGCTCAATGAAGACCTGGAGCGTGTCGATCTGACCGCGCTGGACTTTGTGACCATCGACAGCGCCAGCACCGAAGATATGGACGATGCGCTGTATGCGCAGGAGCTGGCCGATGGCAAACTGCAACTGACCGTGGCCATTGCCGATCCGACCGCCTGGATCGCCCAGGACAGTCCGCTGGATAACATCGCCAAAGTCCGCGCGTTTACCAACTATCTGCCGGGCTTTAACATCCCGATGCTGCCGCGTGAACTCTCCGATGATCTGTGCTCACTGCGGGCCAATGAGCTGCGCCCTGCTCTGGTCTGCCGTATGACCATCAGCGCTGACGGCACCATCGAAGATAATATTGAATTCTTTGCCGCCACTATTCAGTCGAAAGCGAAACTGGTTTACGACGAAGTTTCTGACTGGCTGGAAGGGACCGGAAGCTGGACGCCGGAAAGCGAAGCGATTGCCGCGCAGATCCGTCTGCTGCACCGCATCTGCCTCGCCCGCAGCGAGTGGCGCACCACGCATGCGCTGGTGTTTAAAGATCGTCCTGACTACCGCTTCGTGCTGGGTGAAAAAGGCGAAGTGCTGGACATCGTTGCTGAACCGCGCCGCATCGCCAATCGCATCGTTGAAGAATCGATGATTGCTGCCAACATCTGCGCCGCCCGCGTGCTGCGCGATAAACTTGGCTTTGGTATCTACAACATTCATATGGGCTTCGATCCGGCTAACGGTGAAGCGCTGGCGGCGTTGCTGAAGACGCACGGCATGCATGTGGATGCGGAAGAAGTGCTGACGCTGGAAGGTTTCTGCAAGCTGCGCCGCGAACTGGATGCGCAACCGTCTGGTTTCCTCGACAGTCGCATTCGTCGTTTCCAGTCGTATGCGGAAATCAGCACCGCGCCGGGCCCGCACTTTGGCCTGGGACTTGAAGCCTATGCAACCTGGACATCCCCTATCCGTAAATATGGCGACATGATCAACCACCGCCTGCTCAAAGCGATCGTTAAAAACGAGAGCATTGCGCGTCCGGCGGACGACATCACACAGCAAATGGCCGAGCGCCGCCGCTTAAACCGTATGGCTGAGCGCGATGTCGGCGACTGGCTGTATGCCCGTTTCCTGAAAGACAAAGCGGGTACCGATACCCGTTTTGCGGCTGAAATTATTGATATCAGCCGGGGCGGGATGCGTGTGCGCCTGATCGATAACGGCGCGGTGGCATTTATCCCTGCCCCGTTCCTGCATGCGGTACGCGATGAACTGGTGTGCAGCCAGGAAAGCGGCACGGTGCAGATCAAAGGCGAAACGGTTTACAAAGTAACAGACGTTATTGATGTGACCATTGCTGAAGTCCGTATGGAAACTCGCAGCGTTATCGCCCGTCCACAGGCCTAATGCTGTGACGGCCTGGCATTCTGTCAGGCCGTCAATCTCTCTTCTGTTGTGCAATTATTCGATTTGACTCACTAAAACGGTTAAAAACGTCCACACTTAAATCAGGCGTATCTGCATAATCATTCCTTTAGCGAGGAATTTTTAATCGCTGGCTATGCATTTTAACCGGAGTCGTTTTAATATAATAACGCAAGAAAAAACAACACGTTCTGCACTGTTTTAGTTTTTTTGGCAGTAAGGGCTTGTGACTAAGGATGCGTATCGCTGGTGGGCTGGAGAAAGCATGAAAGACGATCTGGAACAAAATTTACTGTTTCGTTACCTGGGGACAATTAGCCCTTACTGGCGACTCACCGCAGACAGCAATGTGCTTCATTTTGCCACAAGCGAAACCTCCGACACCTGCCAGACTATTGATCTCGATGAAGAGCTTGCCACCCGCATTCGTGAGATGACGGCGATTACATCGAGTGTCACCATGACGCTGACGATCTCCGGTACCGAAGTGCTGGTGCACCTTGTGGGTCGTAAAGTCAGCAAAAGCGAATGGGAGGGGTCGGCGTCCGAATGGCATGACACCTCCTCCGTCGCCCGCGATCTGGTGCAGGGATTATTGTTTGCTGAACAGATCGTCTCGGAAGCCAATTCAGCCATCGTGATCCTCGATCGCCACGGTAATATTCACCGCTTTAACCGGTTATGCGAAGAATATACCGGCCTGCGTGAACACGAAGTGATCGGTCAGAATGTCTTCACATTATTTATGAGTCGCCGGGAAGCGGTGGCATCCAGGCGCGATATCAGTGAGTTCTTTCGCAACGGTAATTCTTTTGAACTCGAACGCTGGATTAAAACCCGCAAAGGACAACGCTTATTTTTATTCCGCAATAAGTTCGTCCACAGCGGCAGCGGTAAGAACGAAATTTTCCTGATTTGCTCCGGCACGGATATTACCGAGGAACGCCGGGCGCAGGAGCGTTTGCGCATTCTGGCCAATACCGATACGGTCACCGGCCTGCCCAATCGTAATGCCATCCATGAAATGATCAGCGATGCCATTGCCGCGCGTGAAGACGCACAGGTAGGCGTGGTTTACCTCGATCTCGATAATTTCAAAAAGGTGAATGACGCTTACGGGCATATGTTTGGCGATCAGCTTTTGCAGGCGGTGTCGCTGGCCATTTTAAGCTGTCTGGAAGAGGGACAGATGCTCGCGAGGCTCGGCGGCGATGAGTTTATCGTGCTGGCGACCCCCACATCGCAGAGTTCGCTGGAGGCGATGGCATCACGAATTCTTACCCGTTTGCGCCAGCCCTTTCGCATCGGCCTGATTGAGGTGTACACCAGTTGTTCTTTGGGGATCGCCCTCGCCCCTCAGCACGGTAACGATCGGGAAAGTATTATCCGCAATGCTGATACAGCGATGTACACCGCCAAAGAGAGCGGGCGCGGCAAATTTTGCGTCTTCTCGCCTGAGATGAATCAGCGCGTCTTTGAATATTTATGGCTCGATACCAATCTGCGTAAAGCGCTGGATAACGACCAACTATTGATCTACTACCAGCCAAAAATCACCTGGCGCGGCGAAATCCGCAGCCTCGAAGCGCTGGTGCGCTGGCAATCGCCGGAACGTGGTTTAATCGGGCCGCTGGAATTTATCTCCTACGCTGAAGAGTCCGGCCTGATTGTGCCGCTGGGCCGTTGGGTGATGCTGGACGTGGTGCAGCAGGTCGCAAAGTGGCGTGATAAGGGAATTAACCTGCGCGTGGCGGTGAACGTCTCAGCGCGGCAGTTAGCCGATCAGACTATTTTTAGCGACTTAAAGCAGGCGCTCAAAGATCTTAATTTCGAGTACTGCCCGATTGACGTGGAGCTTACCGAAAGCTGCCTGATTGAGAACGAAGAACTGGCGCTGTCGGTGATCCAGCAGTTCAGCGCGCTGGGCGCGCAGGTGCATCTGGATGATTTTGGCACCGGCTATTCGTCATTATCCCAGCTGGCGCGTTTCCCGATTGACGCGATTAAACTCGATCAATCTTTTGTGCGCGATATCCATAAGCAGTCGGTGTCGCAATCCCTGGTGCGCGCCATCGTGGCGGTTGCACAGGCGCTTAATTTGCAGGTGATCGCCGAGGGCGTTGAGAGTGCGAAGGAAGATGCGTTCCTCACCAAAAATGGCGTTAACGAACGGCAGGGATTTTTATTTGCTAAACCGATGCCCGCGAGCGCATTTGAGCGCTGGTATAAACGCTATCAAAACCGGAAAGCACGTTAGCGAGAGGTTTTCCCTTCTCTTTTGCCCTTAATTTTTGCATCATTGAATTTATTGACTATTTAAACAAGGTGATGAAATGGCTGACATCGACGTAAAGCAACTGGCGGGACGCATTGATACCGTGCTGGATATCCTGGTTGCGGGTGACACCCACTCTGCCATCCATAATCTTGAAATATTAAAAACTGAATTATTGCGCGCTGAAAGTGAAGAGCAAACGCAAACTCCGGGCTCGCCTAAAACGCCCTGGGAAATCTGATTCTACCCTAAATAATTCGAGTTGCATGAAGGCGGCAAGTGAATGAATCCCTGGGAGCGTACACAAGTACGTGACTGGGGTGAGAGAACGCAGCCAACGCACATGCAACTTGAAGTATGACGGGTATAAAAGAACAATTCACTGCCGTTATGAGTTTATCGCCATGACGGCTTATTTTTCCTTTTACGGCCCCTGAGCCGTGTGAAAGTCGTTGCTATGAATTCCCGACAACAAACTATTCTGCAAATGGTGATTGAAAAAGGCCGCGTCAGCGTGGCTGAACTGGCTAAAACCACCGGCGTTTCCGAAGTGACCATCCGTCAGGATCTCAATACGCTGGAGAAGCAAAGCTATTTGCGCCGCACCCACGGTTTCGCTGTCCCGCTGGAAAGCGACGACGTTGAAACCCGCATGATGAGTAATTTCACCCTCAAACGTGAACTGGCCCAGTTTGCCGCCTCGCTGGTGAATCCCGGCGAAACCGTCTTTATCGAGAACGGCAGCAGCAATGCCCTGCTTGCGCGCACGCTGGCGGAGCTTAAAGACATCACGATTATTACCGTCAGCGGCTACATCGCCCATCTCCTGAAAGACACCGCCTGCGAAGTGATTCTGCTTGGCGGCATCTATCAGAAAAAAAGCGAAAGCATGGTCGGCCCCCTAACGCGTCAGTATGTCCAGCAGGTTCACTTCAGCAAGGCGTTTATCGGCATTGACGGCTGGCAGCCTGAAACCGGGTTTACCGGACGCGATATGATGCGCGCTGATGTGGTTAACGCGGTACTGGAAAAAGGCTGTGAAGCCATTGTGCTCACCGACAGTTCAAAATTCGGTGCGCTGCATTCCTATACCCTCGGACCCATCAATCAATTCAGCCGCGTGATCACCGATGAAAAGTTGCATCCGGTGCAGCAGGCGCAATTAGAACAAGCGGGATTGATTGTGAATATTGTCAAAACCGCCTCCCCGCAATAATCCCCGACGCCCGCTCTGGCGGGCTTCTCTTTATCTCTGAGAGTTTTCTGACGCCTCAATTAAGACTATTTACCTGTCTGGTTTGAGGGCAAGACGTAAAATCATGTTGAGCGATATAACAGGAAGTGACTATCACACGCGTGAATGAGTAACACCTGCGCAACGTAATTTACGGAAAAAGACTTAAGTTTGCTTAACGGCCACTATACTTAACCTGTACTCCTTTCCGTAAATCTATAATTTCAGGAGATAAAGGTATGATGATGTTATCAAGCAAAAAAATGGCAACCGCTGTTCTGGCTGTGGCTCTGGCAATGTCGCTGAGCGCATGTTCTAACTGGTCTAAACGCGATCGTAATACCGCAATCGGTGCCGGTGCGGGCGCTTTAGGTGGTGCAGTATTAACAGATGGTAGTGGTTTGGGCACCCTGGGTGGCGCGGCTGTTGGTGGTATTATCGGTCACCAGGTCGGTAAATAATATTCTATTACCGCGCATGCGGATTAATATAAAGAGAATATATTTCCAGGTCTGACATACGCAGTGAAATACCAGGGCCGCGGTAATTTACCGTGGCCTCTTAATTGGTGGATATATTATCCACCCGCCAGTTTGACCTTCATGCCTTTGGCTTCGAGCAACGATTTAATCAGATCGCGCTTATCGCCCTGAATCTCGATCACACCGTCTTTTACCGCCCCGCCGCATCCGCATTTCTTTTTCAGTTCTGCGGCCAGTTTGGTGAGTTCGTCATCGCTGGCATCAATACCGGTAATCAGGCACACGCCCTTCCCTTTGCGTCCGCTGGTCTGGCGCTGGATCCGCACAATCCCGTCGCCTTTCGGACGCGCAATTTCTTGCTTAGGTTCGTCAATACGCCCGGTTTCGGTGGAATAAACCAGGCGGCTGTTATTGTCGCTCATCAGGCCCCCTGACGCAGTGAAGCATTAATGGCCTTCAGCGTCTGCGCTGGATCGCCCGACTGGGTGACCGGGCGACCAATCACCATATAATCCACGCCCGCCTTCTGTGCTTCTTCTGGCGTCATGATGCGACGCTGATCGCCCACATCGCTGCCCGCGGGACGAATACCTGGCGTGACCAGTTTGAAGGCCTGGCCAAATTCATTTTTAAAGCGCACGGCTTCCTGGGCTGAACACACTACGCCGTCAAGACCACATTGCTGTGTGAGACGCGCCAGGCGTTCCGCATGTTCGGCAGGTGAACTGGTGATCCCAAGGTCATGCAGATCGCTGGCTTCCATGCTGGTCAGCACGGTGACGGCAATCAGCAGAGGCGCATCTTTACCAAACGGCACTAATGCTTCATGTGCAGCGGTCATCATGCGAGCCCCACCCGACGCATGAACGTTCACCATCCACACGCCGAGTTCAGCGGCTGCGGCAACCGCATGGGCGGCCGTATTCGGGATGTCATGGAATTTAAGATCGAGAAAGACATCGAAACCACGGTGGTGCAGTTCACGAACAAACTGTGGACCGAAAAGCGTGAACATCTCTTTGCCTACTTTCAGGCGGCAGTCTTCTGGTGCGATGCGATCGACAAAGGCCAGCGCCTGATTACGATCGGCATAATCGAGGGCAACAACGACAGGAGAAGAAGTAACGGCGGTAGAAGAAAATGAAGCAGTAGACGTCATGACCAGACCTTCCTGATGATGGGCACCCGCTCAGGCGCAAGGAATAAACGGCGTGCATTCTACCTGCGAGAAGGCCAAAAGGACAGGAGGCATTTTTTCCTGCTAGGCAAAAGGTGCACCGGGGCTGAGCTGAAAATTAAAAGCATCACAAGTATGTTGTAACTAAAGTGGACCGTTTTTTAAAACTACTGTCCATCGAGGCCGCGAATTGGCTTAACGGTTGACCAGGCCCGGCACGACGGGCAATGCCAGTACATGGTGTAAGCGGTAAAACCGCATTTGTGGCAGCGATAGCGCGGCTTGCTGCGGATTTGCTCACCAACCATGTCCCGCAGCACCATCAGACTCTCTTTGGCGCGCCCTTCTTCCGCCTCATGCAGGTGATAATCCATCAGCTTATGGAAAACCCGCATGGTGGGATGTCGCTGCAACTGACGCGTAACGTATACCTGCGCAGGGTCCTGCCCTTCCTGCTGCTCAACAATATCCGCCAGCATCAGGTCCGCCGTCGCACCCGCGTTTTCTTCCACGCAACGGCGCAAAAATTCTGCCCACTCACTGGCTTTACCCAATTGCAGATAGCAGGTTTGCAGCATTTCCAGGGTTTCGCTGACCAGTTCTTTATCCTGATCGATGACGCGCAGCAGGCTTTCGACGGCCTTATCGTATTCACCTTTAGCCATCAGCACCCGCCCCATCATGATGGAGACGCGCGGGCTGTTACGATCGGCAGCGGCACCTTTTTTAAGCAGCGCCATCGCCTTGTCTAAATCGTCGCTGCCAATATGCTGCAACGCCAGTTCGCAGTAGAAATGGGCGATTTCCACGCGCTGTTTATCTTTACCCAGCTTCACCAGCCGCTCGGCCACATCGATCGCTTTTTGCCAGTCGCTGGTCGCCTGGTAGAGTTGCAACAGTTGTTGCAACGCACCAATACGAAATTCGGTTTCATCGACTAACTGCTTAAACATGTCTTCCGCGCGGTCATACATGCCAGCGGCCATATAATCGCGGCCTAATTGCTGCACGGCCAGCAGGCGTTGATCGTAGGAAAGCGATGCGCTTTCCATCAGGGTCTGATGAATACGAATGGCGCGATCGACTTCGCCACGGGAGCGGAACAGGTTTCCGAGGGTGAGATGGGCCTCAACGGTACCGGTGTCCTCTTTTAACATATCGAGGAACAGGTCTACCGCTTTGTCCTGTTGGTTGCTTAGCAGAAAGTTTACCCCCGCGACGTAATCGCGCGAGAGCCGGTTCGCTTCATCCTGCTTTGTTTGTTGCGCACTTCTGCGGCCCATGTACCAGCCATAAGCGGCCGCGACGGGCAAAAGCAGAAACAACAACTCCAGCATATACTGTTATTCCTTGACGGACGGCGTGCCGGTCATTACGGGAACGTCGTTTGCAGGTGCAAGCTGATGTTCAAGTCGTTTAATTTTGCGATCCGCGCGCGAAAGGGAAACCCTCACACGCAGCCAGAATAGTCCACAAACCAGCCAGCCAATGGCGAAACCTGCAGCAAATAAAAACGCCAGCAGCGTTGAAATACGGAATTCGCCCTGCGCCAGCAGATAATTGAAGGTCACAAGCTGATCGTTTTGCGCACCCAGCGTTACCGAAATAACAAAAACCGCTAACACCAGTAAGAAAATGAGTAAATATTTCACATTACTTCCCGTTATGTGGATTTGAGCGAATAAATTGTGTTCAACTTACTGCATTCAGCCTTATAACCTACCATTTTCGCGCCCTGGACGAAACGGAAAAGCGCGTCAGATAATGTATTTGAGGGCTGAACACAGAAAATCAATCGTTGATGAAAATAAAGCCCGCGTCAGGGCGCATTGCCGTCATCATCACGCGAGACAATCTCTTTAACTTCCTCAACCGGTGGCGTTAATGGCCCGCACAAACGCTGCGCCAGCATAGTGGCAAAGGTGACCAGCAAACCGGAAATCAATGTCGCCACGACTAAATCACGCGGCCAGTGCATTCCCAGCAGCATTCGACTGCCCATCACCGCGGTTGCCCATACCAGAAGCACGACGATGGTGATTGTTCGTCTGCGCGGCCACAGTAATCCTACCGCCAGTAACGCCCAGCTTGCGGCAAACATGGTATGCCCGGAGGGGAACGCAAACCCGGTCTCTTTTTGCCAGTGCTTGCGTAAAAAGGCTGGAATATCGTCTCTTCCTTTAAGCTGTTCTTTTACCAGATGCCCGCGATCCTTGCGCTTTAAAGTGTAGAACTCATCAACCGGAATATGCTGCGTTTTTTCAAGCCAGATGACAAATGGGCGCGGCTCCTGCACCTGTTCTTTCACCCAGGATTTCACCCCCTGCCCGGCAAGGATTGCGGATCCGAGGATCAGGAAAAGCACCAGCGCGGCTTTTAAGCGGAAGCGCAGACACCACAAAAACCAGCCGAAAAGGACCACATGGGTGATGATCCCCCATGGCTGGGTTACGGTTTCTGTCACCCAGTAGAGAAGTTTAAGCCAGCCGCTGCCCGGCCCCGGCTCCCACTGCCAGCCTGAAAGCCACACGGCGAGCGGCATAATCAGCAATATTCCTGTCCCTGCCATAATGCGCTTTATGATCGGAATCATCTCTTCTCCTTATCCGGTTAAGCCCTCAATAATAACTGAAAATTAACATCCCGGATCAGATTGACGCATTTGTGCGCTTAAAGTTTGCTGCCGGTTGTCGCGATTAGAGAAGTTTGCCCGCTTGTGGCAAAATAGCGCCAGACAAAAGCCTTAAGGCTATGGCACAAGAAAGTGCCTCTCATTTCGGAGAATCACATGCAGCTTAAACGTGTGGCAGAAGCCAAACTGCCAACCCCATGGGGCGATTTCCTGATGGTGGGTTTTGAAGAACTGGCAACCGGGCAGGATCATGTTGCACTGGTTTTCGGCGATATTTCCGGCCAGACGCCGGTACTGTCGCGTGTGCATTCAGAATGCCTCACGGGTGACGCCCTTTTCAGCCTCCGCTGTGACTGCGGTTTTCAGCTTGAAGCGGCGTTATCACACATTGCAGAAGAAGGTCGCGGGATCCTGATGTACCATCGCCAGGAAGGTCGTAACATTGGCCTGCTGAATAAAATTCGTGCCTATGCGCTTCAGGATCAAGGCTATGACACCGTTGAAGCCAACCACCAGCTCGGCTTCGCCGCTGATGAGCGCGACTTCACGCTGTGCGCAGACATGTTTAAATTGCTGGGGGTGGATGAAGTCCGCCTGCTGACCAATAACCCGCGCAAAGTCGAGATTTTAACCGAAGCGGGGATTAATATCGTTGAACGTGTGCCGCTGATCGTGGGGCGCAATCCGAAGAATGAGCATTATCTTGATACCAAAGCCGCCAAAATGGGGCATTTGCTGGATTAAGCTAACGCGTAAAAAAGGCCTGCTGATGCAGGCCTTTTTGTTTTAGTGCAGCATGTTGCGGATAACGTAATGCAATATGCCGTCGTTCTGGTAGTAAGTCAGTTCGGTCCCGGTGTCGATACGGCAGCGACACTCAATCACCTCTTGCGAACCGTCTGCGCGGGTAAGCTGAACAGGGATCGTCGCACCGGGTTTCAGCGCATCCAGATTATGTACGTCCAGACGCTCTTCACCGGTCAGCGCCAGCGTTTTACGCGTTACCCCCTGTGGGAACTCCAGCGGCAGGATCCCCATCCCAATCAAATTGGAGCGGTGGATACGTTCGAAAGATTCCGCAATCACCACGCGCACGCCCAGCAAACGCGGCCCTTTTGCCGCCCAGTCACGGCTGGAGCCAGAACCGTACTCTTTCCCGGCAATCACCGCCAGCGGCGTGCCTTCCGCCTGATAACGCATAGCGGCGTCATAAATCGACACCACTTCGCTACCCGGAAGATGGCGCGTCATGCCCCCTTCCACGCCCGGCACCATTTCGTTACGAATGCGGATGTTGGCAAAGGTGCCGCGCATCATCACTTCATGGTTCCCGCGACGCGAACCGTACGAGTTGAACTCACCGCGCTCCACGCCATGGCTTTGCAGATAGCGCCCCGCCGGACTGTCGGGTTTAATGCTCCCCGCCGGTGAGATGTGGTCGGTGGTGACCGAGTCACCCAGCATCGCCAGGATCCGGGCACCGTGAATATCCTCCACCGGCTTCGGCTGCGCGCCCATATCATCAAAGAATGGCGACAGGCGAATGTAAGTGGAATCGGACTGCCAGCCGTAGGTGTCGGAATGCTCGACTTTGATCGACTTCCACTCGTCCGTTCCCTCAAAGACTTCGGCGTACTCTTTGCGGAACATGTCAGTGGAGACTTTCTCCACGGCGCGGGCGATCTCCTGACTCGAAGGCCAGATATCTTTCAGATAAACCGGATCGCCTTTGCGATCGTGGCCGATCGGATCGGTAGCCAGATTGATATTCATATTGCCCGCCAGCGCATAAGCCACCACCAGCGGCGGCGATGCCAGCCAATTAGTTTTAACCAGCGGGTGAATACGCCCTTCAAAGTTACGGTTGCCAGAAAGCACTGCGCCGACCGTCAAATCACCTTTTTTAATCGCCTGCTCGATGGGGTCAGGAAGCGGCCCGGAGTTACCGATACAGGTTGTGCAGCCGTAACCGACCAGATTAAAACCGAGCTCGTCGAGATAAGGAGTCAGACGGGCCTGCGCCAGATAATCAGACACCACTTTTGAGCCGGGCGCGAGAGAGGCTTTAACCCACGGCTGGCGTTTGAGGCCCAGCGTCACCGCTTTTTTCGCCAGCAGTCCGGCGGCCATCAGTACGCTTGGGTTTGATGTGTTGGTACAGGAGGTAATAGCCGCAATAACCACCGCCCCTTCCGGCAACTGGTACTGCTGGCCTTTCATCACATAATCGACAGGCAGCCTGTCTTTTTGGGCGGTATTAATCTCCAGCTCAGAGCTGGCGACAAAGGCTTTCGGTACGTCGCTTAAGGCCACCCGATCCTGAGGACGTTTAGGTCCGGCAAGGCTGGCCTCTACCTCGTTCATGTCCAGTTCCAGCGTGCTGGTGAACACCGGCTCGTCGCCAGTATTACGCCACATGCCCTGGGCTTTGGCATAGGCCTCAACCAGCGCCACCTGCTCTTCACTGCGCCCGCTAAGACGCATATAGTCGAGCGTTACGCCATCGATCGGGAAAAAGCCGCAGGTCGCACCGTATTCCGGTGCCATGTTAGCAATGGTCGCCCGGTCAGCCAGCGGCAGGGAATCCAGGCCATCGCCGTAAAACTCAACGAATTTGCCTACCACACCGTGCTTACGCAGCATTTGCGTCACCGTTAAAACCAGGTCGGTGGCGGTGATCCCCTCAGACAGCTTCCCGGTCAGCTTGAAGCCAACAACGTCCGGGATCAGCATGGAGACAGGCTGTCCGAGCATTGCCGCTTCCGCTTCGATACCGCCCACGCCCCAGCCGAGAACACCCAGGCCGTTGATCATAGTGGTATGCGAATCGGTACCGACCAACGTGTCGGGGTAAGCGATCCATTCTTTATCCTGCAATTCGCTCCACACCGCTTTGCCCAGGTATTCAAGGTTCACCTGGTGACAAATGCCCGTTCCCGGTGGCACGACGCTAAAGCGGCTGAATGCCTGCTGGCCCCAGCGCAGGAAAACGTAACGCTCATGGTTACGCTCCATTTCAAGGCGGACGTTTTCTTCGAAGGCATCATCATCGCCAAAATGGTCGACGGTCACGGAGTGGTCGATAACCAGATCGACCGGAGAAAGCGGGTTCACTTTGGCGGTATCGCCGCCCAGACGTTTAACGGCTTCGCGCATGGCGGCGAGATCCACCACCGCCGGGACGCCGGTAAAGTCCTGCATCAGAACCCTGGCCGGTCGATAGGCAATTTCCCGATCGGCGTGGGCCGTTTTCAGCCATCCGGCTAATGCGCGAATATCTTCTTCGGTTACGGAGTCTTCATCCTGCCAGCGTAGCAGGTTCTCCAGTAATACTTTCAGCGACTTGGGTAATCGCGCAATATCCCCAAGTTCCTTAGCGGCCAGCGGCAGGCTGTAGTAATAGTAGGTTTTATTCTCAGCCTGCAATGTATCCTTACTGGCTTCGCGTAGGGTCGACGACATAAGCTCCTCCTTAATACAGGGATTGCGATACCCTGATAAGCATCAGGGTCTGTATTAAAGATAACACAAACATGTCGTAACGTTTTGATAACAACCCAAATTGATAAACTTCGAGGTTAAGGTACTGCGCAGGAAACAAAAAACCCCGCCGTGGCGAGGTTTTAGAGAAGATTAATGGGAGAGCGTCCAGACCAGTTGTCCCCAGAAAGCGATAGAGACAGAGAATGCGCTAAGCCATGACCAGTATTTAAGATTATTCATTTTGATTACACCATCCTAATTATCCAATCAATGAAACTGAGTTTTTACTCAATTCACTTATGCTGTGGTGTATTTATTAAAGAGTACAAAAGGCTTGCCTCAGCGGGTTAATTTCCACAGACCTGAGGCAACAGCAATTATTGTTTTTTGTGTTCGTCTTCTGCGAACGATGCAATAAAAGCCTGCTGATTTGGCGTCAGTGTCCATGAAGGCGGAATGCAAACCACAGTTTCATTTTTCGCCGGTTCAGGCTTGTCATGTAACTGACACAGTGGCTTACGCACTTCAGGGAGTCTTGTAGACGCCATTTTTAACCCCAAAAATTCCAGACAAGTAATGCCACGACCGCCCAGAATAAGGCGGAGCCGAGAAATACCGCCAGCCAGGCTTTACGCTTCAGCTCTGGATCCCTTTGCGGTTCTTCACTTCCTGATGGCATTGCTAACCTCACACAATCGACATCGCTTATCATTTTGACACCGAACAATAGGTACAAGTAATCATGAGATGAGACAAATCCTAAAGAAACTTTAGACGAAAAGCCAGCGAATTTACGCATCATTTCCAGTGAAATATTCAATCTTTTGACCAGAAATAAATTATTGATGTAAGAACCTGGCGCAGCGGCTTATGTGATTCTACTTTGTTACCGAATCAGAGCATGGAGAGTGTGTTTTTTGATTGCTATTTAAGTGCCAATGTCCGTTATCCACTCCTTCCCAAATCTTGCAGGGTTTCACAGGGTATAAGACAATGACGACCGGCTGATAAACGGAGTTTTATGTTGCCAGTATTCGCAAGGCTAACATTAAATGTTAATGGTTATGCGTCACAGGCCATATATCATTCAGGACTAAAATCATATAAGGGATTATTTATGAAACGTATAACGCAAGCTTTGCTGCTTGTTGCTCTTTTGACAAAGATCCACCCCGCCCATGCAATCGTTATCCAGACAGGAGAATGGTTTGCAACCGACACAATCACCGGAAAAACACAGAATTACTGTTACAAGCCGAAGACTACCGCCATTCTGGGGAATGCACGCAAAGGGCGAGTAGTGACAAAAAAAGGGTGTGTGATCAATACGATTGAAAGCAATGAAACCACTTTTAAAAGCACGTTTTTTTGTCTAAAAGCAGATGAGCGCATTGATTTCGAAATAGATTTAACAAAAATCGGTAAAAACGAATTAACCATGAAGATGAGACTAGATTATGAGAAGGATGGCAAAAAGACGGTTGTAAACAGAAACTATGTCCAAAAATTTATAAAGAAAACGTGTTCTAGCAACACCAAGTCCGCCCCGGACGGGCGACCAAACATCTTTAACTGATTAATTTTTTAAGTGATTTTTATTTTTCATGGCCCCCGTATAACCAGCGGGGGCGTAGTAGTTGTGAGCCTTATTTCTCAGGCAATTTAATATCCTGGAACATCGCTTCAATATCTTCATTCGATCGCAACGCAACGGCGGTATCAACTACATCGCGGGTCAGATGCGGGGCGAAGCGCTGAATAAAATCATACATATAGCTGCGCAGGAAAGTGCTGCGGCGGAAACCAATTTTCGTGGTGCTGTGACTGAAAATGTCCTGCGCATTCAGTTTGACCAGATCCGGATCAGAAATCGGGTCCACTGCCATGCTGGCAATCACCCCAACACCCAGCCCCAGACGGACGTAGGTTTTGATCACATCTGCATCGGTGGCCGTGAAAACAATGCGCGGCGTCAGGCCCGCACGATTGAACGCCGTATCCAGTTCTGAGCGCCCGGTAAAACCGAATGTGTAGGTAACCAGCGGGAACTGTGCCAGTTCCTCAATACCCACCGACGCTTTCCCGGCCAGCGGATGATCGGGGGTCACAACGATGGAACGGTTCCAGTGATAGCACGGCAGCATAACCAAATCGTCATACAGGTGCAGCGCTTCGGTGGCGATGGCAAAATCCGCATTGCCTTTTGACACCGCTTCAGCAATTTGCGTCGGGGAACCCTGATGCATGTGCAGCGACACGCGCGGATAGCGCTCGATAAAACCTTTGATCACATTGGGCAGCGCATACCGCGCCTGGGTGTGAGTTGTCGCGACATAGAGCGAACCTTTATCCGGCCAGGTGTGCTCCCCCGCTACCGATTTAATGGCATCCACTTTTGATAAGACTTCACGGGCAATGCGGATAATTTCCTGGCCTGCTGGGGTCACCTGCGTCAGGTGCTTACCACTGCGGGCAAAGATCTGTATGCCCAGCTCATCTTCCAGCATACGGACCTGCTTACTGATGCCGGGCTGTGAGGTATACAGCCCTTCAGCAGTAGAAGAGACGTTGAGGTTATGATTGACCACCTCAACAATATAACGAAGCTGCTGTAGTTTCATGACTGACCATCCGGTGTGCGGCTTGCGAGCTCATGCCTAAGACGATTTAATAATAAAAAATGATTTAACTATAACCACTATATCATTTATGTGTTTAGTGTATAGATGAGCCGGTAAAATAATCGCACGCAATAAAAAAGGGCCGGAGAACCGGCCCTTCATCACAGGTTATTGAAGTTAGACTACTTCTTACCTTCCACCCATTTACCATCAACAAAGAATGCAGACCAGCCTGTGGCTTTGCCCTCTTTTTCCGAGGCAACATACTGCTGCTTCGTTTTACGGCTGAAACGCACAACGGTTTTATTGCCCTGCGGATCTTCTTGTGGCGCATCGGCCAGATAACGCAGTTTTTCCGGCAGACGATCGCGGAAGCGGAACAGCTCTTCCACCAGCGGTGCGCGCGTCTCACGTGATTTCGGGAAAGTGTTTGCCGCAAGGAAAACACCTGCCGCGCCGTCACGCAGAACAAAATACGCATCTGACTTTTCACAAGGCAGTTCAGGCAGCGGCACCGGATCTTCTTTCGGCGGCGCGACTTCACCGTTGCGCAGGATCTTACGCGTGTTTTTGCAGTCGTCGTTGGTGCAGGCCATGTACTTACCGAAACGCCCCATTTTCAGGTGCATTTCAGAACCACACTTCTCGCACTCCACAATCGGGCCATCATAGCCTTTGATGCGGAACTCACCCTCTTCGATTTCGTAGCCATCACAGGTCGGGTTGTTACCACAGACGTGCAATTTACGCTTCGGATCGATCAGGTAGCTGTCCATCGCCGTGCCACACTTCACGCAGCGGCGCTTGGCGCGCAGCGCGTTGGTTTCCGCATCGTCGCCTTCCAGCACATTGAGGACTTCGTTTTCCGGCACCAGGTTGATGGTGGTCTTGCAGCGCTCTTTCGGCGGTAATGCATAGCCAGAACAGCCCAGGAACACGCCGGTACTGGCCGTACGAATGCCCATTTTGCGACCGCAGGTCGGGCAATCGATACTGGTCAGTACCATCTGGTTAGGGCGCATGCCCCCTTCTTCTGGATCCTTCTCGGCTTGTCCGAGCTGATCGGTAAAATCTTTGAAGAAGTCGTCCAGTACGCTTTTCCACTCCGCTTCATGGTTAGCCACCTGATCGAGGCTACTTTCCATCTGTGCGGTAAAATCGTAGTTCATCAGCTCGCGGAAATTTTCTTCCAGACGATCGGTGACGATTTCGCCCATCTTTTCCGCGTAGAAACGACGGTTCTCAACGCGTACATAGCCACGATCCTGAATGGTCGAAATGATCGACGCATAGGTGGACGGGCGACCAATACCGCGTTTTTCCAGTTCTTTAACCAGTGACGCTTCGCTAAAGCGCGCAGGCGGTTTGGTGAAGTGCTGGGCAGGCGTCAACTCAATGAGCGACACCACATCGCCTTTGTTCACCGCAGGCAAGGTCCGGTCTTCGTCGCCTTTGCGCAGTTGCGGCATCACTTTGGTCCAGCCATCAAAACGCAGCGTGCGACCACGTGCTTTCAGGCGGAACTCGGCCGCTTCAACGGTCAGCGTCGTGGAATCGTACTGGGCAGGCGTCATCTGACAGGCCACAAACTGACGCCAGATCAACTGGTACAGTTTTTGCGCATCCGCTTCCATATCTTTGAGCGATTCGGCAAGCACGCCTACATCAGAAGGACGAATCGCTTCGTGCGCTTCCTGAGAGTTTTCTTTGCTGGTGTACTGATTCGCGCTTTCCGGCAGGTATTTTTTGCCGAAGTTGTCCGTAATGTACCCGCGCACCATGTTGACCGCATCCTGGCTCAGGTTCGTTGAGTCAGTACGCATATAGGTGATGTAGCCCGCTTCATACAGGCGCTGCGCCATCATCATGGTCTTTTTCACGCCATAGCCGAGACGGGTACTCGCCGCCTGCTGAAGCGTGGAGGTGATAAAAGGTGCGCCAGGTTTGCTGCTGGTCGGCTTATCTTCACGATCCGACACCACATAGCGCGCTTTTTCAAGCTGGCTGACCGCCGCCATCGTCTGCTCGCGGTTGACCGGGCGGAACGGCTTATCGTTGTGATGAGAAACCTGAAGCGGGAGGGAATCACCGGCGGGCGTTGCCACACTTGCGTCGATTTCCCAGTATTCTTCCGGCACAAAGGCTTTGATTTCACGCTCGCGGTCGACGACCAGGCGCACCGCAACGGACTGAACACGTCCGGCGGATAAACCACGGGCGATCTTTTTCCACAGCAGAGGTGAAACCATGTAACCCACCACGCGATCCACGAAGCGACGCGCCTGTTGTGCATTCACTCTGTCGATGTTCAGTTCGCCGGGCTTTTCGAAAGCCTGTTGAATCGCGTTTTTGGTAATTTCGTTAAACACCACGCGGCTGTAGCGGGTGTCATCGCCACCGATCACTTCCCGCAGGTGCCAGGCAATGGCTTCCCCTTCGCGGTCAAGGTCGGTTGCGAGATAGATATGGTCAGCTTTTTCAGCGAGCGATTTCAGCTCAGCAACGACCTTTTCTTTGCCGGGAAGCACTTCGTAACGTGCGTCCCATTGATTCCATGGGTCAACGCCCATGCGATTGACAAGAGCGCCACGTTCATCCTTTTTGGGCTTCTTAGCCGTTTTGGTGGAGGCAGAGTCAGCGCTCTTTTTGGGTGCTGAGCCACTGGTCGGCAAATCGCGGATATGACCGACGCTGGATTTTACCACGTAGTCATTACCCAGATACTTATTGATCGTTTTGGCTTTTGCCGGGGACTCAACGATGACGAGAGCTTTACCCATATTCACCTTTACCTAATTTGATTCTTCCAGGAATACGTCGCACGTTGATTCACTTTCCACTGGCGACGCGCTTTTATATGGCAGCGACGGCACTGGATATCAACCCCTATTAAAACCGGGCGCGTGAATTATTGTGCCCAGGTGACTGAGTTCACAGGTTTTTTCGCGCAGCAAGTTAGTAGCACGACGGACTTAAGGTCGAATGTCAAGCAAATCTGTTGCCAGATTGACGAAAGCGCACACTCTACCTGATAAAATTCGTTACGCAACTTTATTAGCATGCAAAAGCAAATCACGCCAGCGAAGCCCTGGGGTGAAAACCATTTTAAAAACAGGGAAAATTTGCCCGTGTCCCCTGCCGGACGTAGAATGTGCGCATTGCCTAAGGAGTCCGTTATGCACGATACCATTCAACCTATTGCTCGCCAGTCGTTACTCATTGTTGCCAATGAAATCATTCAGAATCATGAAGACTATATTCAGGGCATTAGCGCAACCGACGTGACTGAACGCAATGGCGTACTGGTCTTTAGCGGTGAGTATTTTCTCGATGAGCAGGGCCTGCCAACGCCGAAAAGCACCGCCGTCTTCAATATGTTTAAACATCTGGCACATGTGTTATCCGAGAAGTACACCCTGACGGATTAAGCACATAAAAAAGCGAGGCCTGAAGCCTCGCTTTTTGTTTTACAGCATCGGCTTTTCACCGCGCTGCCACCAGCGTAGCAGCAGGCGATCAACGCTTTCCGCCGCGCTGCCGGTAAAACGATCCATCAGCTTTTTGCGCTGCATGAAACGAACGCTGACCACCTCACGTTCATTTATAAGACTCAGCAATAATTCATCGCTGGTCCCGACTTCATCCACCAGCCCTTTCTCCTGAGCCTGCATGCCATACCAGTGCTCACCGGTTGCTACTTCATCGATATTCAGCGTCGGACGCATACGCTTGACGAATTCTTTAAAGAGGTCGTGCGTTTCATTCAGATCCTCGCGGAACTTCTGTCGCCCTTCTTCGGTGTTCTCACCAAGCAGAGTCAGCGTACGTTTGTACTGACCCGCCGTATGCAACTCGATGTCGATATCTTTGCTTTTCAGGAAGCGGTTAAAGTTGGGGATCTGTGCGACCACGCCAATCGAACCGAGGATGGCAAAGGGCGCTGCCACGATTTTATTGGCTACGCAGGCCATCATGTAGCCTCCGCTGGCCGCCACTTTATCGACTGCAACGGTTAACGGAATATTTTTGTCGCGCAGGCGCTGGAGTTGAGAGGAAGCAAGACCATAGCCGTGTACCACACCGCCCGGACTCTCCAGGCGCAGTATCACCTGATCCTCTGGCTTCGCCATCGTTACGACAGCGGTGATTTCTTCACGCAGGCTGCTCACTTCATGCGCGTCCATACTGCCTTTAAAATCGAGTACATACACACGAGGCTTGGTCTTCACCGGCGCTCTGCCCTGTTTAGCAGCGGCTTTGGCCTCTTTTGCCTCAAGTTTTGCCTTTTTCTTTTGCGCCTTATGCCACAGCTTTTGCTGATGGCTGTCGAGCAGCGCAACGGAGACATCCTCTTGCATTTCCTTATACTGCTCACTGAGATTCGTGATGCGTAGCTCACCGCGATGGCGCTTACGCTGCGCCAGATTGACGATGAGCACGGCCACGACTGCGATCGCAATGACCACCGTAGCAATTTTTGCTAAAAACAACCCATATTCAGCCAGTAATTCCACGCGTACCACCTTGATATAACCGCTCTGTATTCGCATCCAGTGTACATGACCCTAACGGGGTCGTCTTCTTTGACAGCACAATGTTACGAGCCATCTCCCTGATTTTTTTAGATACCATGAAAACGTTGCAAGATGTTAACCTGCCCGATTGTCAAACTTTGGCTGATTGAAATAGCGCGCGGATTAAGGCATAAAACCCACTGGTCAAGAGGCGATTAATCTGACGCGCGAAAGACAGCTATGTCTGAGGAGAATCCGTGTACTACCAGCCCAAACGCGATTTACTGCAAAACCGCATCATTCTGGTGACCGGCGCAACGGCGGGTATCGGTGAAGAGGCGGCGCTCACCTATGCCCGCCACGGTGCAAGCATCATCCTGCTTGGCCGCAATGAAGAGAAACTGAACCGGGTCGCGCAGGCGATCACGCAGGAAGGCGGTCAGGCGCGTGGGTTTACGCTGGATCTGGCAACCTGCACGCCAGATGACTGCCTGAGCCTTGCCCGGGAGATCGCTCATCACTATCCGCGCCTTGACGGTGTTCTGCATAATGCCGGGCTGCTTGGCGATGTCTGCCCGATGGATCAGCAAAAGCCGGAGGTCTGGCAGCAGGTCATGCAGGTTAACGTCAACGCGACCTTCTATCTGACCCAGGCCTTGCTTCCTTTATTACTCAAATCGGAAGCGGGCTCGCTGGTGTTCACGTCCTCAAGCGTGGGACGTCAGGGGCGCGCAAACTGGGGCGCGTATGCCGCGTCGAAGTTTGCAACCGAAGGAATGATGCAGGTGCTGGCGGAGGAGTATCAGAGCCGTCATCTGCGGGTGAACTGTATTAATCCCGGCGGGACACGCACCGACATGCGTGCAAATGCTTTCCCGACGGAAGATCCACTCAAATTAAAAACACCTGCGGATATTATGCCGCTCTATTTATGGCTGATGGGCGATGACAGCCGCCGTAAAACGGGCATGAGCTTTGACGCTCAGCCAGACCGCAAACCGGGGATATCGCAATGAGTGAAGAACGTTATCAGCAGCGTCAGCAGCGGGTAAAAGAGAAAGTTGACGCCCGCGTTGCAGCCGCACAGGACGAGCGCGGTATTGTGATCGTGTTTACCGGCAACGGCAAAGGCAAAACTACCGCCGCCTTTGGCACAGCCACACGTGCCGTCGGGCACGGCAAAAAAGTGGGTGTGATCCAGTTTATCAAAGGCACCTGGCCTAACGGCGAGCGTAATTTGCTTGAACCCCATGGCGTGGAATTTCAGGTCATGGCGACAGGTTTTACCTGGGAGACGCAGAACCGGGAGTCTGATACCGCCGCCTGCAGGGCTGTCTGGGAGCATGGCCGCCGGATGCTCGCCGATGAAAACCTGGATATGGTGATCATGGATGAACTGACCTACATGGTGGCCTACGATTATTTACCGCTGGAAGAGGTGATCGCAGCGCTGAATGCCCGCCCGTCCCATCAGACAGTGATTATTACCGGCCGGGGTTGTCATCGCGATATTCTGGATCTTGCAGATACCGTCAGCGAACTGCGTCCGGTTAAACATGCTTTTGATGCGGGCGTAAAAGCGCAGATGGGCATTGATTACTGAGATTGATTACTGAGGTTCAACACAGGTGACGTTACGTCACCTGTTGGTGCAATAAAAAATGGCGGCTAATTAGCCGCCATTTTTATGCTTATCCGTTGCTTTTATTACGCGTGCTTGAGCGGCGATTGCTGGATGCCGGACGCGGACTGCTTGTCTGGCTGTGACGTTTCACCGCACGGCGGATCTGATTGGCTTTCAGGCGGCGACGATCTTTTTCAACCGCCACTTTGGATTCGGTTTCCGCCGGTAACTCCACCAGTTCGCGCAGGTAGTTGGTTTGCGCCAGATCCAGTTCGGTATAACCGCCGCGAGGCAGGCCTTTCGGCAGCGGAATGTCACCATAACGGACACGGATCAGACGACTTACCTGCACGCCCACCGCTTCCCACAGACGACGCACTTCGCGGTTGCGCCCTTCGGTCAGGGTGACGTTGTACCACTGGTTAATGCCTTCACCACCGCTGAATTTGATGGTTTTAAACGCCGCCGGGCCGTCTTCAAGCTGTACGCCGCGCGCCAGATCGCGCACTTTGCTGTCTTCAACCTGACCAAAAACACGCACCGCATATTCACGCTCAACTTCACGGCTCGGGTGCATCAGGCGGTTCGCGAGTTCACCATCGGTGGTGAACAGCAGCAGGCCGCAGGTATTGACGTCAAGACGCCCTACCGCAATCCAGCGCGCGCCGCGAAGTTTAGGCAGACGATCAAATACGGTCGGGCGACCTTCCGGATCGTTACGGGTACAGAGCTCGCCTTCCGGCTTGTAATACGCCAGCACGCGGCAGATTTGTTCCACGGATTCTTTAACAGAAATAAGATGTCCGTCGATACGAATTTTCAACGCCGGGGTAACGTCAACGCGGTCGCCCAGGGTTGCGATTTTGCCGTCCACGCTGACGCGTCCGGCCTGAATAATGGTTTCAATTTCACGGCGTGAACCGTGGCCAGCACGCGCCAGCACTTTCTGTAATTTCTCGCTCATAGAGCTTCCTTCAGGTGTCGCCTTCACAGGCGTCTTGGAGACTTGCAAAAACAGCGAGACCGGAAAACCCCTCTCGCTGCTATGTAAAATCATGGCGTAAAAAACGCGCCTTATTTCATGTGGCCGCACATACTACATGAATTTCGCCGCAAATGCTTCTATACACGCGCACGCGCCTGTGCAAATTATGCAGGCCCGGCAAGCGCGCGCTTGCCGGGCAGAGAAAGGTGATCAGAGGAAAGGTTTGACGTCGCCCACGCCTTCGCGGATCACCACCGGCGCATCGTCGGTGAGATCAACCACCGTGGTCGGCTGCTGGCCCAGATAGCCGCCGTGGATCACCAGCTCAACATGTTTCTCCAGACGATCTTTAATCTCTTCCGGGTCCGACTCGGTAAACTCGCTGCCCGGCAGCATCAGCGAGGTGGACAGCATCGGCTCGCCCAGCGTTTCCAGCAGCATCAGCGCAATCGGATTCGACGGCACGCGCAGACCGATGGTTTTACGTTTTTCCTGCAACAGGCGGCGCGGCACTTCTTTGGTGCCTTTTAAAATAAATGTGTAATTGCCGGGTGTGTTGTTCTTGATCAGACGAAACGCCACGTTATCAACAAACGCGTAGGTCGACAGTTCCGACAGATCGCGGCACATCAGCGTGAAGTTGTGCCCGTCGGGTAACTGACGGATGCGGCAAATCCGCTCCATCGCGCCTTTATCTTCGATTTTACAACCCAGCGCATAGCCGGAATCGGTGGGATACACGATCACCCCGCCTTTGCGCACAATCTCAACCGCCTGGTTAATCAGACGCGGCTGCGGGTTGTCCGGGTGGATATAAAAAAACTGACTCATACTTCCCTCTCGTTGGTGTTCTGTGGCTGTTCCCACAACTGCCACACCCCTTCCACACCTGCCGGTAACCAGAGCTTACGGCCCAGTTCGATCCACGGGCAGGGCTGATGAAAATCAGATCCCTGCGACGCCATCAAACCAAACTGTTGCGCGTAGGCGGCAAGCTGGGTGCGCTCATTGGGTGCCTGCTGACATTGTGAAACTTCCATCGCTTCACCGCCTTGTTCGGCAAAGTGTGCCAGCAGTCTTTTCAGCCATTTAGCGCTCAGATCGTAACGCCCCGGATGGGCGATAACAGCCTTTCCGCCAGAATGATGAATCACATCAATAGCTTGTTTTATTGTACACCACTGAGGAGGAACGTATCCGGTTTTCCCGCGCGCCAGATATTTTTTGAACACATCTGCCACGTTGTTTGCCTTGCCGTTAGCCACCAGAAAACGGGCAAAATGACCGCGCGTTACCGCTCCACCGTTGGCCAGCGCCTGCGCGCCTTCCCATGCGCCGGGGATGTGCGCTTTTTCCAGTCGTTCAGCAATCAGGCGCGCCCGCTGCTGACGGCGTTCTTTTTGCTCGTCCAGCAGCGTGCACATCGCCGGATGGGTGATATCAATATTCAGGCCCACAATGTGGATCTCGTGATTTTCCCAGAGCGTGGAGATTTCCACGCCGGTAATCAGCGTCAGGGGCAGTCCGGCGCGGTCAATTTCGGCCTGGGCTGCGGGGATGGACGCCGTGGTGTCGTGATCGGTAATAGCCAGCGTGCCAACGCGCATCGCTACCGCGCGATGCACCAGTTCTTCAGGAGTCAGCAGTCCGTCTGAGGCGAGAGTATGTGAATGTAAATCGTAAATGACTGCGTAATTCGTATCGCTCAAGGCGGCTCCGGTTGGGCTATAAATGAAATTTCTGCTCTATCATAACGGGTGATGATGAATTTCTGAAATCAGGGGGTTGACTTTACCTCTTCGAACCAGTTAACTAGTACGCAAGTTCACGCAAACGAGGTATCTGGAAATGACTGCACATTCTACTCTTAACCGCTGGTGGCGCACTCCCTGTATTGGGCAGTGAGTTAACGTCTGCGTTAAGCAAACAGATACCCCGGCCCGCCTGACTGAGCGGGCTTTTTTTTGAACAAAATTAATGAGAACGATTATGCAAACGCAAAAACCAGCACTGGAGCTTCTCACTGATGATGCCGTTTACCGGGAGAACCCGACGGCCCTCTTTCATCAGATTTGTGGCGCGCGCCCGGCAACGCTGTTGCTTGAATCCGCCGATATTGACAGCAAAAACGATTTAAAAAGCCTGCTGTTAGTCGACAGCGCGCTGCGCATTACCGCTTTAGGTGACACTGTCACTATTAATGCATTCACCCGCAACGGTGCATCTCTCCTGCCGCTGCTTGATGCCGCCCTGCCTGCGGGCGTGGAAAATACCGTCACGCCTGAGGGTCGCGTGTTGCGCTTCCCGGCGGTAAGTGCTCTGCTGGACGAAGACGCCCGCCTGTGCTCGCTGTCAGTGTTTGATACTTTCCGCCTGTTGCAGACGCTGGTTACCGTGCCTGCCGATGAGCGTGAAGCGATGTTTTTCGGCGGCCTTTTCGCCTATGACCTGGTCGCCGGGTTTGAAGAATTACCCGCGCTGAATCAGGATAACCGCTGCCCGGATTACTGTTTTTACCTTGCAGAAACGCTGCTGGTTATCGATCACCAGAAGCAGCACACCCGCATTCAGGCAAGCCTGTTTACCCCGGAAGCCACCGAGAAAGCCCGCCTGACGCAGCGTATCGCGCAATTACGCGATCAGTTGCATGAGATCCCTGCCGCCCTGCCGGTAGAATCCGTTCCGTCAATGCGTTGCGAATGTAACCAGAGTGACGATGAATTCGGCGCGGTAGTGCGCAACATGCAAAAAGCGATTCGCGCCGGTGAAATTTTCCAGGTCGTGCCGTCACGCCGCTTCTCGCTGCCCTGCCCGTCACCGCTCGCCGCCTACGATGTGCTGAAAAAAAGCAATCCCAGCCCGTACATGTTCTTCATGCAGGATGCCGATTTCACCCTGTTTGGTGCATCGCCGGAAAGCTCGCTGAAATACGACGCCACTTCCCGGCAGATTGAGATCTACCCGATTGCCGGAACACGTCCGCGCGGTCGTCGTGCTGACGGCTCTCTTGACCGCGATCTCGACAGCCGCATTGAACTGGAGATGCGCACCGATCATAAAGAGCTCTCTGAACACCTGATGCTGGTGGATCTGGCGCGTAACGATCTGGCGCGTATCTGCACGCCGGGCAGCCGCTACGTTGCCGATTTGACCAAAGTGGATCGCTACTCGTTTGTAATGCACCTCGTTTCCCGCGTGGTGGGTGAATTGCGTCATGACCTCGACGCCCTGCACGCTTACCGCGCCTGTATGAATATGGGCACCCTCAGCGGTGCGCCGAAAGTGCGCGCCATGCAACTGATCGCCAGCGCCGAAGGTTCCCGTCGCGGCAGCTACGGCGGTGCGGTGGGCTATTTTACCGCCCACGGCGATCTGGATACCTGCATCGTGATCCGCTCCGCGTATGTCGAAAACGGCATCGCCACCGTCCAGGCGGGCGCAGGCGTGGTGCTGGATTCTGTCCCGCAGTCTGAAGCTGATGAAACCCGTAACAAAGCCCGCGCTGTCCTGCGCGCCATTGCCACCGCGCACCACGCTCAGGAGACGTTCTGATGGCTGACATTCTGCTGCTCGATAATATCGATTCCTTCACTTACAACCTCGCTGACCAGTTGCGTGCCAGCGGGCACAACGTGGTGATCTACCGCAATCACGTTCCGGCACAGACGCTGATCGACCGCCTGGCAACGATGGAAAATCCGGTGCTGATGCTTTCACCCGGACCCGGCGCACCGTCTGAAGCGGGCTGCATGCCGGAGCTGCTGACCCGCATGCGCGGCAAGCTGCCGATTATCGGCATCTGTCTGGGGCATCAGGCGATTGTCGAAGCCTACGGCGGTTATGTCGGCCAGGCCGGAGAGATCCTGCACGGTAAAGCGTCGAGCATTGAACATGACGGTCAGGCGATGTTCGCCGGGCTGAGCAACCCGCTGCCGGTGGCGCGCTATCACTCGCTGGTGGGCAGCAACATTCCGGCGGGCCTGACCATCAATGCCCATTTCAACGGCATGGTGATGGCGGTGCGTCATGATGCGGATCGCGTGGTCGGCTTCCAGTTTCACCCGGAATCCATCCTGACGACTCAGGGCGCGCGCCTGCTGGAGCAGACGCTGGCCTGGGCACAACAGAAACTGGCCCAGAGCAACACCCTGCAACCGATTCTGGAAAAACTCTACCAGGCGCAGACGCTCAGCCAGCAGGAAAGCCACCAGCTTTTCTCCGCCGTTGTGCGCGGCGAGCTGAAGCCAGAACAACTGGCTGCAGCGCTGGTGAGCATGAAAATTCGCGGCGAGCACCCGAATGAAATCGCCGGGGCAGCTACCGCATTGCTTGAAAACGCGGCTCCGTTCCCGCGTCCGGATTATGCGTTTGCCGATATCGTGGGTACCGGCGGTGACGGCAGCAACAGCATCAATATTTCAACTGCCAGCGCCTTTGTCGCCGCGGCCTGCGGGCTGAAAGTCGCCAAACACGGCAACCGCAGCGTGTCGAGCAAATCGGGTTCGTCCGATCTGCTGGCGGCGTTTGGCATTAATCTCGACATGAACGCCGATAAATCCCGTCATGCGCTGGACGAGCTGGGTGTCTGCTTCCTGTTCGCGCCGAAGTATCACACCGGCTTCCGTCACGCCATGCCGGTACGCCAGCAACTGAAAACCCGCACGCTGTTTAACGTGTTAGGGCCGCTGATTAACCCGGCGCATCCGCCGCTGGCGCTGATTGGCGTCTACAGCCCGGAACTGGTGCTGCCGATTGCCGAAACGCTGCGCGTGCTGGGTTATCAACGTGCCGCTGTGGTACACAGCGGCGGTATGGATGAAGTTTCACTGCATGCGCCTACCGTGGTCGCTGAACTGTGTGACGGCGAAATCAAAAGCTACCAGCTTACCGCCACCGATTTTGGCCTGACGCCGTATCATCAGGAGCAACTGGCGGGCGGCACGCCGGAAGAAAACCGTGACATTCTGACGCGCTTATTACAAGGTAAAGGTGAGGCCGCCCATGAGGCCGCTGTCGCCGCGAACGTTGCCATGCTGATGCGTCTGCACGGTCAGGAAGATTTACAGGCCAATGCGCAAAAAGTCCTGGATGTGCTGCGAAGCGGTGCAGCTTACGACAAAGTGACCGCACTTGCGGCAAGAGGGTAAATGATGGAAACCGTTTTAGCGAAAATCGTCGCAGATAAGGCGATTTGGGTCGCCGCCCGTAAAGAACAACAGCCGCTGACCAGTTTTCAGAATGAAGTGGTCCCGACTACGCGCCGCTTTTATGACGCCTTACAGGGCGCACGGACTGCTTTCATTCTTGAGTGCAAAAAGGCCTCGCCGTCGAAAGGCGTCATCCGTGATGATTTTGACCCGGCGCGCATTGCAGAGGTCTATAAACATCACGCTTCGGCCATTTCCGTATTAACGGACGAAAAGTATTTCCAGGGCAGTTTTGATTTTCTGCCCATCGTCAGCCAGATCGCAACGCAACCGATCCTGTGCAAAGATTTCATCATTGATGCGTACCAGATTTACCTGGCGCGCTATTACCAGGCTGACGCCTGCCTGCTGATGCTCTCCGTGCTCGACGACGAGCAGTATCGCCAGCTTGCCGCCGTTGCCCACAGCCTGGATATGGGCGTGCTGACGGAAGTGAGTAACGAAGAAGAGCTGGAGCGCGCCATTGCGCTGAACGCGAAAGTGGTCGGCATTAACAACCGCGATTTGCGCGATCTCTCCATCGATCTTAATCGTACCCGCCAGCTTGCCCCTCGCCTCGGCGCAGGCGTGACGGTGATCAGCGAGTCCGGCATTAATACCTATGCGCAGGTGCGCGAATTAAGCCACTTCGCTAACGGTTTTCTGATTGGCTCGGCGCTGATGGAGCAGGACGATCTCAATACCGCCGTGCAGCGGGTGCTGCTGGGCGAAAACAAAGTCTGCGGTCTGACGCGTATTGAGGATGCACAGGCGGCATATGACGCGGGCGCATATTACGGCGGGCTGATTTTTGTTCCCTCGTCGCCACGGGTGATCACCGATGAACAGGCGCTGTTAATTACCGAAGCCGTACCGGGGCTGCATTACGTGGGCGTATTCCGCAATGCGCCGCTGCCGATGGTGGTCGCGAAAGCTGAACAACTGGCGCTGACCGCGGTGCAGCTGCACGGTGATGAAGATCAGGCTTACATTGATGCGCTTCGCGCGGCGCTTCCCGCGAAGATTCAGATCTGGAAAGCGCTGAGCGTGGCTACCACCCTGCCCGCGCGCGATCTCAGTCACGTGGATAAATATGTTTTCGATAACGGTCAGGGCGGCAGCGGTGAGCGCTTCGACTGGTCGTTACTGACCGGACAGGATCTGAGCAATGTGCTGCTCGCAGGCGGCCTCAGTGCCGACAACTGTGTGCAAGCCGCGCAAACGGGCTGTGCCGGACTTGATTTTAATTCAGGCGTAGAGTCTCAACCGGGTATCAAAGATGCCAGCAAACTGGCCTCGGTGTTTCGCACGCTGCGCGCCTATTAAGGAACATGACAATGACAACATTACTGAATCCGTATTTTGGCGAGTTCGGCGGCATGTATGTGCCACAGATTTTAATGCCAGCCCTGCGCCAGCTTGAAGAAGCCTTCGTCAGCGCGCAAAAAGATCCTGAGTTTCAGGCTCAGTTTACCGATCTGCTGAAAAACTATGCCGGTCGCCCGACCGCCCTGACCAAATGCCAGAATCTGACTGCGGGCACCCGGACCACGCTGTATCTGAAACGTGAAGATTTGCTGCACGGTGGGGCGCACAAGACTAACCAGGTGCTGGGCCAGGCTTTGCTTGCAAAGAAAATGGGTAAAACCGAAATCATCGCCGAAACCGGTGCTGGTCAGCATGGCGTGGCCTCAGCCCTCGCCAGCGCCCTGCTCGGTCTGAAATGCCGTATTTATATGGGTGCGAAAGATGTGGAGCGCCAGTCGCCGAACGTGTTCCGTATGCGTCTGATGGGCGCGGAAGTGATCCCGGTTTACAGCGGTTCCGCCACGCTGAAAGACGCCTGTAACGAGGCGCTGCGTGACTGGTCTGGCAGCTACGATACCGCGCACTACATGCTCGGCACCGCCGCAGGTCCGCACCCGTTCCCGACCATTGTGCGCGAATTCCAGCGTATGATCGGCGAAGAAACCAAAGCGCAGATCCTCGAAAAAGAGGGTCGCCTGCCGGATGCGGTTATCGCCTGCGTTGGCGGCGGTTCCAATGCCATCGGCATGTTTGCTGATTTTATTGAAGAAAGCAGCGTCGGCCTGATCGGGGTGGAACCTGCCGGACATGGGATTGAATCCGGTGAGCATGGCGCACCGCTCAAGCATGGTCGCGTCGGCATCTATTTCGGTATGAAATCGCCGATGATGCAAACCGAAGACGGGCAGATTGAAGAATCTTATTCGATTTCAGCGGGGCTTGATTTCCCGTCCGTCGGTCCGCAGCATGCGCACCTGAATAGCATTGGTCGTGCAGACTACGTTTCCATCACCGATGACGAAGCCCTTGATGCCTTCAAACTGCTGTGCCGCAGCGAAGGGATCATACCGGCGCTGGAGTCGTCACATGCTCTGGCGCACGCCCTGAAAATGATGCGCGACAACCCAGAAAAAGAGCAGCTGCTGGTGGTTAACCTCTCCGGTCGCGGCGATAAAGACATCTTTACGGTTCACGATATTTTGAAAGCGCGAGGGGAAATGTAATGGAACGTTATGAAAGCCTGTTTGCACGCCTGAATGAACGCAAGGAAGGCGCGTTTGTCCCCTTCGTGACCCTCGGCGATCCGTCGCCTGAACAGTCGCTGAAAATCATTGATACGCTGATTGAAGCCGGTGCCGATGCGCTGGAGTTAGGCATCCCCTTCTCCGATCCGCTGGCTGACGGCCCGACCATTCAGAACGCCACGCTGCGCGCCTTTGCCGCAGGCGTGACGCCCGCGCAGTGCTTTGAAATGATCGCAACCGTGCGTCAGAAATATCCGTCCATGCCGATTGGCCTGCTGATGTACGCCAATCTGGTCTTCAGCCGTGGTATTGATGAGTTTTACGCCCAGTGTGAAAAAGCGGGTGTGGATTCGGTGCTGGTGGCGGATGTGCCGGTAGAAGAGTCTGCACCGTTCCGCCAGGCGGCGCTGCGCCACAATGTCGCGCCGATTTTCATCTGCCCGCCGAATGCCGATGACGATCTGCTGCGCCAGATTGCTTCTTATGGCCGTGGCTACACCTATCTGCTCTCCCGTGCCGGCGTCACCGGGGCGGAAAACGCCACCGCGCTGCCGCTGGATCATTTGATTGCGAAGCTGAAAGAGTACAACGCGGCTCCGGCCTTGCAGGGCTTCGGTATCTCTGCCCCTGCGCAGGTATCAACAGCGCTTGCGGCAGGTGCGGCGGGCGCGATTTCGGGATCGGCCATTGTGAAAATCATCGAGAAAAATCTCGATAACTCAGCGGCGATGCTGGATGAACTGAAGGCGTTTGTGCAGAGTCTGAAAGCAGCGACGTTTGCGCAATAAAAGAAGAGAATGACGCACCGGACGTGTGCCCGGTGCGTTAACACATCAGAAGCGATAACCTGCGGTAAACATGAAGACCCACGGATCGAGACGGGTACTGACCGTCTGATTGACGCCATTGGCTTTGAAGTGAACGTCAGTGTCGATATCCATGTACCAGACAGACATGTTAATCAGCCAGTCAGGGTTAATCATGTAATCCAGACCTACCTGCCCTGCCAGACCCCATGAATCATCCAGACTCAAATCGCTCAGACCGGCTTCTTTGCCGTTATCGTTAAAGTCTTCGTCGAAGAAGGTGGTGTAGTTCACACCCGCGCCGATATACGGACGCAGTTTGGTGGTGGCATCACCGAAATACCACTGCGCCATCAGCGTTGGCGGTAAATGATGTACGGTCGCAATATCCCCCGTAGGACCGGTACCGACTTTATGACGGAACGGCGTGGCGGCCAACAGCTCCACCCCAACGTTTTCTGTTGCCATATAAGTGAACGTCAGCCCAAGCTGGGTGTTGTTACTGACGTTAAAGCCACCGAGATTACCCAGAACGCTGTCCGACCCTTCCGTTGGTCGCACGGTTGCTGTACCCGCACGCATAAAAAATTCGCCCGCATCGTGCGCCAGGGCACTCCCGCTAAGACCACTCATGAACAGCGCAGCCACTGCTAACTTCTTCATCTCCACTCCTTTGTTGTGGTTTTAATTGCGCGGAGAATATACTCAAATTGAGGTAGGAAGTGATCTATTGAATTCACATTTACCCAGATAATGTAACCTTCATTGATCTGGGTTAATTTTATTAATTCAATGAACAAATGGTTTTTACGAATTCATATCAATTTTCATATAACTCATGAAAGTGATTATTTTGCAGGCGTAATGGGCGGTGCTTTACAAAGATATGCTTTTCCATACAAGCCTTGAGGCTGCCACTGAGAGGGCATCCAGGTTACAATCACCCGCTACAATCACTCTGAATTAACATCTGCATAACTCAAGGAGAGGGCATGTCAATCACGGCGAAGTCCGTTTACCGTGACACGGGAAATTTCTTTCGTAATCAGTTTGTCACCATTGCGCTGATTGCTCTGCTTTGCGCGTTTATTACGGTCATGCTCGGTCACGTGTTTTCGCCTACCGAAGAACAACTGTCTATTTTAAGCGAAGGCGATAATCTGGCGGGTAGCGCAGATCTGATGGAGATGGTGCAGAACATGACGCCCGAGCAGCAACAGGTTCTGCTGCACGCGTCTGCGGTTTCTACGTTTTCCGGGCTGATTGGTAATGCCATTCTCGCCGGGGGCGTGCTGCTGCTGGTGCAACTGGTCTCTGCCGGGCATCGTGTAAGCGCGCTGCGCGCGATCGGTGCCAGTGCGCCGATTCTGCCGAAACTGTTTATTTTAGTTTTTATCACCACCCTGCTGGTGCAGATTGGCATTATGTTGGTGGTCGTCCCTGGCGTGATCCTGGCGGTCGTGCTGGCCTTTGCGCCGGTCATGCTGGTTCAGGATAAGATGGGTATTTTCGCCTCGCTGCGCGCCAGTATGCGTATGGCATGGAGTAATATTCGCCTTGTGGCACCGGCGATTATGGGCTGGCTGCTGGCAAAAACCCTGCTGCTGATGTTTGCGTCGAGCTTTGCGGCGTTGACGCCAACGGTAGGCGCGATAGTGGCGAATACGCTAAGCAACATGATTTCTGCCGTGCTACTTATTTATCTTTTCCGTCTGTATATGCTGATTCGTCATTAACCTTTTTACCTGCCTGCATGGATAACCGTGCAGGAGGTGATTCACATCGGAATTAAAGAATGAAGCAGTTTCTTGATTTTCTGCCCCTGGTTGTCTTCTTTGCCTTTTACAAGCTCTATGACATCTATGCAGGCACCGCCGCGCTGATTGCTGCGACCGCGATTGTGCTCATTTACAGCTGGGTGCGGTATCGTAAAGTTGAAAAAATGGCGCTGATTACCTTTGTGCTGGTCGCCGTGTTTGGCGGTCTGACGCTGTTCTTCCATAACGATGAGTTTATTAAATGGAAGGTCACGGTAATTTACGCCCTGTTTGCCGGCGCGCTGCTGTTTAGCCAGTGGGTTATGAAAAAGCCGCTGATCCAGCGCATGCTGGGCAAAGAGCTGACGCTCCCTGAACATGTCTGGTCGAAGCTGAATCTCGCCTGGGCGGTGTTCTTTATATTATGTGGGCTGGCCAACATTTATATCGCGTTCTGGCTGCCGCAAAACATCTGGGTCAACTTTAAGGTGTTTGGCCTGTCAGCGCTGACGCTGATTTTCACCCTGCTGAGCGGCATTTATATCTACCGCCATATGCCGACCGAAGACAAATCCTGACGAATTTGGTGTGTAAAAAAGGGCTCATGATCATCATGAGCCCTTTTTGCATTCGCGCTGCGGCGATAATTATTCGGCGTCAGTATTGTGCTTGGCAGCCGTTTCTTTGATCAGCGGCTGAAGTTCACCGCGCTGGTACATCTCAATGATGATGTCGCAGCCACCAACGAGCTCGCCATCAACCCACAGCTGTGGGAACGTCGGCCAGTTAGCGTATTTCGGCAGTTCAGCACGGATATCCGGGTTCTGCAAAATATCTACATAAGCAAAGCGCTCACCGCAGGCAGACAGCGCCTGAACCGCTTGGGCGGAGAAGCCACAGCTTGGCAGCTTCGGTGAACCTTTCATGTACAGCAGAATTGGGTTTTCAGCGATTTGACGCTGGATTTTTTCGATGGTTTCGCTCATTGTCTTGCTTCCTTCACTTCTTTCTACGGCAGTTGACTGACAGTGTAGCGGTTCAGACACGGCCCGGAAAATAACATTTTGTTTACCACACCGTATTCTATCGTCTGACGCCTGAAGATGCCTTAAGAATATCTCTTTTCCCGGTTATCAGCGAAACGATTCGCTCATCTCTTAATCATTGATGCCCTTTATTGCTGTTTTTTTTTGCGCTCGTTAACGAAACAGCGCGAAGATGCAAAAAGCCTATTAACTTTTTCGCTTTTTATGCATTAGAATCGACGAGTTTTGAAAATCATACGCACGCATTATTGAATGCCTGCCTGACTCAGGGGATTGCTCAGTGGCGCGGATAAATAAAATCTCGATCACGCTCTGTGCTTTAGTTTTTGCTTCGCTGACGTTTACGCCTTTATCCTGGGCGTCCGAACAGGCGCGGCCCTCTGCCGTGCAAAAAACGCATCTGACGAAATCGTCGGGGCGTAAGACGCAAAAAGATGCTCAGAAGACAACAAAGAAAAGCAGTGGCACCAGTAAGAAAACCAATAAAAAAACCGACAGTAAAACCGCAAAAAATAAAACACCCGCCAAAGTAAAACGCATTACCACCACACAGAAAGCCAGCAAAGTCGCTACACGCCGTACTAAATCCAGCCTGGAAAAAACCGCAGCCGTCAGCTTTACGGAAAAATGCACGACCCGTAAAGGCCGTAAGCCGCACTGTGTGAAAGTGAAAAGCAAGCCGGGCACCCTCGCCGAAATTCATAAAGTGCGGATCCAGAAGGCACAGAAAACGGCGATGTCGAAATTGATGAATCAGATCGGCAAACCCTATCGCTGGGGCGGCACCTCACCGCGTACCGGCTTTGATTGCAGCGGCCTGGTTTACTACGCCTATAAAGATCTGGTGAAATTCCGCATTCCGCGCACGGCAAATGAAATGTATCACCTGCGCGATGCCTCACCGGTGAATGTCGCTGAACTGGAAAGTGGCGATCTGGTGTTCTTCCGCACCCAGGGACGCGGGACTGCAGATCACGTTGGCGTCTACGTCGGCAACGGCAAATTTATTCAGTCGCCGCGTAGCGGTCAGGATATTCAGATCACTTCGCTGAGTGAAGATTACTGGCAACGCCATTACGTCGGCGCACGCCGCGTTATGACGTCTAAAAACGTTCGTTAATCGTTACCCTGCCGCGTCCGGCGGCAGGGTAAGTCTCTTATGCCTCGCCCGTTACCGCTTCCGCTTGTCGCTCAAAACGACCTGAAAACAGCACCAGCAGTAAAGCCAGTCCGGCAATCATCGCGCCCATAACGGGTACAAAACTGTATCCCAGACCGCCTGAAATCACCGCCCCGCCCGCCGCTGCGCCCAGCGCATTGCCCAGGTTAAACGCACCGATATTCACAGAAGATGAGAGCCCCGGCGCTTCATGTGCAACCCGCATCACGCGCATCTGCAACGGCGGCACCACGGCAAAGGTCGCCGCGCCCCAAATCACCATTGCCACCGCTGCACCCATATCATTTTTAATAAGTAGCGGAATAGCCAGCATGATGACAATCAGCAGCAGCAGAAAACCTTTCAGCGTGGCGCTGACCGATTTATCGGCAAATTTGCCGCCAAGGTAATTACCCAGGGAGAAACCGACGCCAATCAGTACCAGCATGGCGGTGACGAACACCGGCGTGGCGTGGTTGATGTCCTGCAGGACGGGAGAGATATAGGTATACAGCGTAAACATGGCCCCCGCGCCGAGTACCGTCGTCATTAGTGCCGACAGCACCTGTGGACGTATCAGCACGGACAGCTCTTTGCGGACATCCGGGCGGGCTCCGGCGCTGCCTTTCGGCAGTGAGAAAAACAGACTTGCCATCGCTACCACGCCCAGACCCGCCGTCGCGAGGAACGACATACGCCAGCCAATCGTTTCACCCAGCCAGGTGGCCGCAGGAACGCCGCCGATGTTGGCGATGGTCAGTCCCATAAACATGGTTGCTACGGCACTCGCCTGCTTATGTTTGGGAACGACGCTTGCCGCCACCACCGAACCCAGACCAAAGAATGCACCGTGATTAAGGCTGGTAATAATGCGCGACAGCAGCAAGGTGGTGTAATCAGGCGCAATGGCGGAGAGCACATTGCCGAGGGTGAAAATCGCCATCAGAAAAACCAGCGCGTTGCGGCGGGCACGGTGCGAGAGCAGAAGCGTCATCAGCGGCGCGCCAACCATCACACCTATTGCATAGGCACTGATAAGCATCCCCGCTGCCGGAATAGATACATCAACGCCACGGGCGATGACGGGCAATAAGCCCATTGGCGAAAACTCAGTTGTGCCGATCCCAAAAGCCCCAATCGCCAGTGCCAGCAGGGGAAAATTAATTTTCATTCAATGACTCCGAAATGATCGTGCCGCAGGCGGCACCGATTAAGAAGCCAAAAGCATGACATCAATCACAAAAAAACAGAAGTTATCAGAATGACAAAAGAGTATTGCGGATTTGATAAAAATGGGCAGGAAAGAAACAAGGGGAGATTGCTCTCCCCTGTCTGAATCAATTTAACGCAGCAGTCAGACTACTTATTACAATGAGGCTAAGCACAATAACGGTGGTGAACAGCGAAAACTTAAGATCGGTACTCATCAATTTTTCTCCTTCTTTATTCCCCACAAAAAGTGAGATTGTTCATTTTTGCACACTCAGGCGTAAAAATCTTCCCTCATTTAGATTGATAACCATTTTTGCTCTTCCCCTTTTCATCAAGATAGGACAAAATTCCACGCTAAATTTATTCGCGTACCGGCCCTTGACCCCTCCTGACGTTCTGAGTCGTTTTCCCGGAGTTTCGCTATCATATTTTTGCGGCGAAGGGTTATTACAGGCAAACGTTTACCTGGTGTATTTTCAGGAGTTTAAGATATGGTCTGGAGTGAGATCTAATGGCAACAATTAAAGACGTAGCGAAACGCGCAAACGTTTCCACTACAACCGTATCACATGTGATTAACAAAACGCGTTTCGTGGCTGAAGAAACGCGCAACGCCGTTTGGGCCGCAATTAAAGAATTGCATTACTCGCCCAGCGCCGTCGCCCGTAGTCTGAAGGTAAACCATACCAAATCGATCGGTTTGCTGGCGACCAGCAGTGAAGCGCCCTATTTTGCTGAAATCATCGAAGCTGTTGAAAAGAACTGCTTCCAGAAAGGCTATACCCTGATTCTGGGTAACGCATGGAATAACCTCGAAAAACAGCGCGCTTATCTGTCGATGATGGCGCAAAAGCGCGTTGATGGCCTGCTGGTGATGTGTTCAGAATATCCGCAGCCGCTGTTAAGCATGCTGGAAGAGTATCGTCATATCCCGATGGTAGTGATGGACTGGGGCGAAGCGCGCGCTGACTTTACCGATGCGGTCATCGATAACGCCTTTGAAGGCGGTTATATGGCCGGGCGTTATCTGGTGGAGCGCGGTCATCGTGAAATCGGCGTGATCCCGGGCCCTCTGGAACGTAATAC
Organism: Enterobacter sp. kpr-6; assembly: GCF_900116015.1. Lineage (GTDB taxonomy): Bacteria > Pseudomonadota > Gammaproteobacteria > Enterobacterales > Enterobacteriaceae > Enterobacter_D. The sequence goes on along the minus strand of NZ_FOYH01000001.1, from coordinate 835,202 downwards.
CGGTGCTGGCCGTCTCGCGGGCTTTATGAAAGCAATGGAAGAAGCGCTGATCACCGTGCCGGAGAACTGGATCGTGCAGGGCGATTTTGAGCCGGAGTCCGGCTACCGCGCGATGCAGCAAATCCTTTCCCAGCCTCACCGCCCTACTGCCGTCTTCTGTGGCGGCGATGTGATGGCCATGGGCGCGCTCTGCGGTGCTGATGAAATGGGTCTGCGCGTGCCGCAGGATGTGTCGCTGATTGGTTACGATAACGTGCGCAACGCCCGGTTCTTCACCCCGGCGCTGACCACTATTCACCAGCCAAAAGATTCGCTCGGCGAAACCGCCTTCGGCATGCTGATGGATCGTATCGTCAACAAGCGCGAAGAGTCGCAGGCGATTGAAGTGCATCCCCGTCTGATCGAACGCCGCTCCGTGGCCGATGGCCCGTTCCGCGACTATCGCCGTTAATTAGCGCGGCGCTGCCTGGGCCTGCGGTTTTACGCTGCAGGCCTGCTACTCCGGCTCCTGCAACCATTCCCGATTTAATGTCTCGCTGTCCCCCAGATAACTGAGCAACCAGTTCAGCGCCGGTGAATTATCATTCTGCTGCCAGGTCAGGCAGCAGGCCGCGTCCTGGAACGGGTTCTCCAGCGTCAGCGCCACCCATTCACCGCTGTCCAGCCACGGTCTGGCAAAATGTGCAGGCACCATGCCGATGCATAATCCCGCAGACAGGCAGGCAGCAGACGACTCCCAGTCCGGGGCGACAATCCGCCGCTGGTTATCCAGAAGCCAGGTAATGCGCTTGGGTAACGAGCGGGAAGTATCTTCCCGCACCAGCGATGGCCAGTTGCGCAACGTATCATCGCTCAGAGGGCCCGCCATTGCCGCCAGCGGATGATGGCTTGCCACTACGCAGTGCCAGCTCAGCATCCCCATATCCCGAAACGCGTAGCGTCCCCCGACAGGCACCGCCTGCGTCGCGCCGATCGCCAGCTCCACCCGGCCGTCGGCCAGCGCGTCCCAGACTCCGTTAAATACTTCCTGGAAAACGATCAGCTCAACGTCGGTAAAATGGCGGTAGAAATCGACGATCATCTGCCGGGTGCGCTCGGGCTTAACAATGTTATCTACTGCAATTGACAGTTGCCCGCGCCAGCCATTGGCAATTTGCTGGCACTGCTGGCGGGTGATCTGCATTTTTTTGATAACAGAACGTCCCTCTTTCAAAAACCAGCTTCCTGCGGGCGTTAAAACCACATCGCGATGACGACGTTCAAACAATGGCACCGCCAGCCACTCCTCAAGTTGTCGCACCGTATAGCTGACGGCAGAAGGCACACGGTGTAATTCCTGGGCTGCCGCGCTGAAACTGCCAGTACGGGCGACGGCATCAACGACTTCAAGCGAATATTCTGACCACATTTTCTGCCTGCAAAATTTTTGAACGCAATGTGCAAATATTAGCGTTTCACAAGCCGTATTGCACTCCCTACACTCTGGCGCTCATTACCTGCTAATAAGAGATAACGACATGAACCCTGGAAAAGGATTTTTAATCTGGCTGGCGGGGCTGAGCGTACTGGGCTTTCTGGCCACCGATATGTATCTGCCCGCTTTTGCTGTCATTCAGAATGATTTACAAACGCCGGCCGCGGCTGTCAGCGCCAGCCTGAGCTTATTTTTAGCGGGCTTTGCCGTCGCGCAACTGGCGTGGGGACCGTTATCCGACCGCTATGGTCGCCGCCCGATTTTACTGGCAGGACTGGCTATTTTTGCCGTCGGCTGTCTGGGAATGCTGTGGGTTCGCGATGCCACCTGGCTGCTGGTGCTGCGCTTTGTACAGGCCGTCGGCGTCTGCGCGGCAGCGGTGACCTGGCAGGCGCTGGTCACCGATCATTATCCGGCTGAGCGCACCAACCGTATTTTTGCCACCATCATGCCGCTGGTAGGGTTGTCACCCGCTCTTGCGCCGCTGTTGGGAAGCTGGATCCTCGCACACTTCTCCTGGCAGGCGATCTTCGCCACCCTGTTTGCCATTACCGTGGTACTGATGCTCCCCGCCCTGCGCCTGAAGCCCGTGGCGAAAAAAGTGCACAGCACGGCCGCCCCTCTGACCTTTATGACTCTGCTGCGCTCGCGCACCTATCGCGGCAATGTCCTGATTTACGCCGCCTGCTCCGCCAGCTTTTTTGCCTGGCTCACCGGCTCACCGTTTATTCTCAGCGATATGGGTTACAGCCCGGCCGCGATTGGCCTGAGCTATGTTCCGCAAACCATCGCCTTCCTGATCGGCGGTTATGGTTGCCGCGCCGCACTGCAAAAATGGCAGGGTAAGCAGCTTCTGCCCTGGCTGCTGGTGCTTTATGCCGCCAGCGTGATCGCAGTCTGGGCTGTCGGATTTATGGCGAACGTTTCCCTGGCGGCGCTCCTGACTCCGTTCTGCGTGATGGCGATTGCTAACGGCGCGATCTACCCGATTGTCGTCGCGCACGCGCTGCAACCGTTCCCGCAGGCGACCGGCCGTGCCGCTGCTCTGCAAAATACGCTGCAACTGGGACTCTGTTTCCTTGCCAGCCTGCTGGTCTCGACGTTTATCGGCACGCCGCTTCTGACAACCACCAGCGTCATGGCGTTAACCGTTCTGCTGGCGGGACTGGGTTACAGGATGCAAATGCAGGCGCGCACTGTTCAGCAGGCAGCCACTCAGTCATAGTCGCCCTGGCAACTATGTTACAAATTAGTGATTAGGTTGCTAAGAATTTACTATTGAATCAGCCGAATCTGAGGCCTATACTCATTTTCGGCAATTCATAATTACGATAAATATTAAGCAATAACAGGCAGCGGATCCTGTCTGTCCCACCACGGAAGGCCTTTTCGGCAAGGGTTTTCTCCCTTCCTCTGTTCTACTTCTTATATCTGGCTCGCGGCTCACCCCGTGAGATTTCTCATGAACCCCAAAAAGCGTCTACGCTGTTTGAAGGTTCTGATCACATTCAGGTGATGGAGAAGCTATGAGTACATCGTGCATAGAAGAAGTCAGCATACGGGATGATGACTGGTTCCGTATAACCAGTGAACTGCTCAATCGGGCGGGTATTCATATCAATGGCCCCGCCCCGTCAGATATTCAGGTCAAAAATCCCCATTTTTTTAAACGCGTGCTCCAGCAGGGATCGTTGGGGCTGGGCGAAAGCTATATGGATGGCTGGTGGGAGTGCGAACGGCTGGATATGTTCTTCAGCAAAGTGTTACGCGCCGGCCTTGAGAATCAACTTCCCCACCATCTGAAAGATACGCTGCGTATTGCGGCCGCTCGCCTTTTTAATCTGCAAAACAAGAAACGCGCCTGGATTGTCGGTAAGGAGCATTACGATTTGGGTAATGATCTCTTTAGCCGGATGCTCGATCCGCAAATGCAGTATTCTTGCGCTTACTGGAAAGAGGCGACGACGCTGGAAGAGGCGCAACTGGCTAAGCTGCGTTTGATTTGTGAAAAGTTGCAGCTCACGCCGGGGATGCGCGTGCTGGATATCGGTTGCGGCTGGGGAGGACTGGCGCAGTATATGGCGCAGCACTACAAGGTTCATGTCGTTGGGGTAACCATTTCCGCAGAACAGCAAAAAATGGCGCAGGCGCGCTGCAAAGATCTCGATGTCACCATCCTGCTGCAGGATTACCGTGATTTAAACGACCAGTTTGATCGTATTGTCTCCGTCGGGATGTTTGAGCACGTCGGCCCCAAAAACTACGCCACCTATTTCGAGGTTGTCGATCGCAATCTCAAGCCTGACGGCCTTTTCCTGCTGCATACCATCGGCTCGAATAAGACGGATCACAACGTTGATCCGTGGATCAATAAATACATTTTTCCCAACGGCTGTTTACCGTCGGTGCGTCAGATTGCTAACGCCTGCGAACCGCATTTTGTGATGGAAGACTGGCATAACTTCGGCGCGGATTATGACACCACGCTGATGGCCTGGCATGCGCGATTTATCGATAGCTGGCCGGAGATTGCCGGTAATTACTCAGAGCGCTTCAAACGGATGTTCAGTTATTATCTGAATGCCTGCGCCGGGGCGTTCCGGGCGCGCGATATTCATCTCTGGCAGGTGGTATTCAGTCGCGGCGTGGAGCACGGTTTACGCGTCGCACGATAAACAAAAACCCGGCAAGCCGGGTTTTTATTGTCTTTACTCTTCGCTGTTGCCTGCCACTTCCCGGCTGGCCAGTACGCGCTCAACGGTATCAACAATCGCCTGCGTCTGCGGATCAATTTCAATATTGACGCGATGGCCAATTTTTTTAGCCCCCAGCGTTGTGCGCTGTAATGTTTCCGGGATCAGGTGTACGCAAAAACGCGTCGGGGTAACTTCACCCACCGTCAGGCTAATTCCGTCGATGCCAATATACCCTTTATAAAGGATATACTTCATGAGCGTGGGGTCCTGAATTTTAAACCAGATCTGGCGATTATTTTCAGAGGTTAAAATCTTTACCACCTCGGCCGTGGTCATAATATGACCCGACATTAAATGCCCGCCAATTTCATCATTAAATTTTGCAGCGCGTTCAACGTTAACATTATCGCCCGGCGTTAATTCACCAAGATTGGTAATCCGCAGCGTTTCTTTCATTAAATCAAAACTGACGTGCGTACCGTTAATCTCGGTTACCGTCAGGCAGCAACCGTTGTGGGCGACCGATGCGCCTGTCTCCAGGCCGTCCAGCATGGTGTGAGGTAATTCCACTACGTGGGTGCGGAAATTAGGTTTTTCATCAATGGACACCAGTTTCGCCGTGCCCTGTACAATACCCGTAAACATGCGTACCGCTCCTGTCATCATTAATACGGCATGGGCCGTTTCACTGTCAGCACAATAACAGGTGAAAAAAAAGGTTGCCAGTACCACCCTTTATTAGGGTGCTTTTTCTCTGGATAAATCAGCATTGCCCGCTACAATGGTCTGGCTATTTCTCCTGCAATTTCTTTTGCTGCCAGTTACGGCGGCTATTCAATCTTATAAATAACAACAAACAAACAGGTGTTCACGTGCAGAAGTACCTTATCGAAGCGCGTCAGTTATTAGCACTGGCAATCCCGGTGATCCTCGCGCAAATCGCCCAAACGGCAATGGGGTTTGTCGATACCGTCATGGCCGGGGGTTACAGCGCCACCGATATGGCGGCGGTCGCCATTGGCACCTCTATCTGGCTGCCGGCAATTTTATTTGGTCACGGCCTTCTGCTGGCCTTAACCCCAACGATTGCGCAACTGAATGGCTCAGGTCGCCGCGAGCGCATTGCTCATCAGGTGCGTCAGGGCTTCTGGCTTGCCGGATTTGTCTCCGTGCTGGTGATGATCGTGCTGTGGAATGCCGGTTATATCATTCACTCTATGCATAACATTGACCCGGAACTGGCAGATAAAGCCGTGCGCTATCTGCGCGCGCTGCTGTGGGGTGCCCCCGGCTATCTGTTTTTCCAGGTTGCACGTAATCAGTGCGAAGGGCTGGCGAAAACCAAGCCAGGAATGGTCTTCGGCTTTATCGGCCTGATGATCAACATTCCCGTTAACTACATCCTGATTTACGGTCACTTTGGGATGCCAGAGATGGGTGGTGTCGGCTGTGGTGTGGCAACCGCAGCGGTGTACTGGGTGATGTTTGTATGCATGTTGTCGTACATTCAGCGCGCCAGTTCTATGCGGGACATCCGCAACGATCAGCGTTTTGGCAAACCAGATGTCGCCGTGCTGATACGTCTGGTGCAGCTTGGCCTGCCTATCGCCCTCGCCCTCTTCTTTGAGGTCACGCTGTTTGCAGTGGTAGCTTTGCTCGTTTCGCCGCTGGGGATTGTCGATGTCGCGGGCCACCAGATTGCGCTTAACTTCAGCTCGCTGATGTTTGTTCTGCCGTTGTCGCTCGCCGCCGCCGTGACCATTCGCGTCGGTTTCCGTCTCGGACAGGGTTCGACGCTGGATGCGCAAACGGCCGCCCGCACAGGTCTGGGCGTCGGCGTGTGTATGGCGGTCATCACTGCGATCTTCACCGTCCTGCTACGTGAGCAGATTGCACTGCTGTATAACGATAATCCGGCGGTAGTGCTGCTGGCCTCGCAACTGATGCTGATGGCAGCGGTGTACCAGATTTCAGACTCCATTCAGGTGATTGGCAGCGGTATCCTGCGCGGTTATAAAGATACGCGTTCGATCTTCTTTATTACGTTTACCGCGTACTGGGTGCTGGGATTGCCGAGCGGCTATGTGCTGGCCCTCACCGATCTGGTGGTCGACCGTATGGGGCCGGCGGGCTTCTGGATGGGCTTTATTATCGGTTTAACCTCTGCGGCGATCCTGATGATGCTCAGAATGCGCTTCTTGCAGCGTCAGCCCTCCGCTGTGATTCTGGGACGTGCCGCGCGTTAATCAACGCTCAGCCGCCTGCGGGCGGCTGCTTTATCAACGTTTAGTACAGAGATACCTGCCAGTGGCGTTCCGGGAATAAACATGGCCGCCGAAGCGACCCTGTTTAAAATGAGAGGATCAAATGAGCTTTATTTTTACTTCATAACCCTCAAGACCGGTCATCGCTTCGCGGGCAACCAGTTCAATTTCGGAAACTTCTTTACCTGTTTTTTTACGCAACTCTGTAATTTTTTTTGTTATGAGAGCGGCGATTTCATCTTCTGCCTTTTGCTTTAGAGCATCAACGTTCATGTCTACCTCTTCCGATTTATTTAACACATCAATAGCCAGTAAGGTGTTGAGTCCTGACAACTATCCGTAACCATAACCTTTTATAAATTATAGACTACCGGTGTTACAGGCGTTTCAGAATCATCTGCCCTCTCCAGGTCATTGCACTCACCTTCGCCACCTGGGTTTCCAGGAAATTTTTAAGCACCCCAAAAGTACCTAAAGCAAAGACAATATTTGACGCCATGTGCGCACTGAAAATCATCACAAGGCCCGCATGTAGAAATCCGGCAGATAAAGGTAATAAAAAGTAACTTCCGATATAACCGCACAGGCACATCAGTAGCAGCCGGTTATTAGCGGAATAGCGCTGCAACTTACTGGCATTAAGCAGTAGCGGGCCGCAAAGTTGTCCCAGACTGCGCGCAAAAAGTAAGGGTAATGCCAGCCATGGCTACGCAGCGCACGAATCAGCGCAAGCAGTAACGTGTTCATGCAGAAAGATCTCATCTTAAATAACAGATACCCACACGGCCTCAAGGCAATATGGAAAGTACAAACTGTTAAAAGATAAAATCTCTACATCGGGAATTTACTCAAGACCTGGCCCTTCCGCCTGCATTCCCTGAGCAGATCTGAACTGAATCCTGCTTAATGAAAATTAGGGGTGAAGTGAGAGTTCGTCAGCCCATTTAGTCGCGGCTTGCATTGATTTTATTACAGAAAACTCAGAAATATTGAGCGTCTGGCATATTTCTGATGCACCGTCCCAGTCCAGTTTTTCATAGCATAAACACAGATGGAGGATGTCAAAAAGTACCCCTTTCTTCTCACAGAGCGCATCCGTAACATTTTGAGGGATAGTGATTTGCTTTAACAAATCATCCATCGGAAATTCCAGAATGACCTCAAGAAGAGAGAACAAGCCGCATATGAAAGCGTTATAGGATAATGAAGCGTTATTAATTTTACCTGAAATTAATTCACAGAACTTAGCCCGAACCATACTCTGATGGTAAAGCTCAGTCACGGCTGAGCTATTCATGTTTGCCAGCGTAGCCACGGAGACAAAACGGCGAAGCTCGTTGCAGCCAAGAAAAAGAATGATCTCTTTCAACGTCAGATTGTCGGCCTGAATAATGCCATGGGTTTTAAACAGCATATTCCTCACGTAGCGCATTATTTTGTATGACAGCGTCAGATCGCTTTTGAGCAGTTTTTCAATCGCCAAAAAATCCGGATACTCACGGTTAACCTCTATCATCATTCTGGTCAGGGACAGCGAGTTCTGAGAAAGACATTTATTTTTCATGACCTCAGGGCGGCTAAAGAAAAATCCCTGAAATAACATAAACCCGGCCTGACGGTACAGTTCAAACTCCTCTCGGGTTTCGACTTTCTCAGCAAGAAACTGTATGCCCTTCAGAAGGGGCTTATTCCGGTTAATGTACTGAAGAATTTCGTCCTGACTTTTTTGGCGCACATCAAATTTTATGATCGAGATGTACGGCATAAATTTATCCCACGCGCTGTCCAGCGTGAAATCATCGAGGGCAAGCTGATACCCTTTCCCATACATACTTTTAACAGCGCTAAAGAGCGCATCATCGGGTACCGCATCTTCAAGGATTTCAATAACAACGTTATCCCCCGGCAACGTGTCGCTAAGCCCGTTGATAATCATCTGGTGTGGGACGTTGATAAATGAATTGTGTTTACCTGAAATGCGTGGAATAGGTATGCATAAAAACTGGTCAGATATCATTTTAGAAGTAGCATATTCAGGTGATACATCCGGGAAAGAATTATTCATTCCATCTCTGAAAAGCAGTTCATACGCAACAGTCTGCATCTCTCTGTCAAAAATAGGTTGTCGCGCGATAAATGAATACATATCTGACCTCCTGGCCAATTTATAATTATTTGACTGCTCCCTTGTAGAAAGGGAGCAGTTCTTTTTTAGAAGGTTTCCCAGTTATTATTGCGGCCCGACGCTGGCTGAGCTAATGCCAGTCCTGGTGATTTATTCAGAAGCGGTCGGGCTTCGTGTTTCACGGATTTATGTCCTTCTCCTTCCAGGTCAAAAACAGCAATGATTTTCGCCAGATGTTGTGCTTCTTTCTCCAGCTCCTCTGCACTGGACGATGCCTCCTGGACCAGCACGGCATTCTGTTGGGTCACGCCGTCCATTTCATTCATCGCCAGCCCAATCTGGGCAATCCCCTTACTTTGCTCGTCAGAGGCAATGGATATTTCTCCCATCAGCGCATTCACATGCGTGACGGAGGAGATGATGGTGTCCATAGCTTTACCGGCGGCAGTGACCAGCTCTGAGCCCGTTTGCACGCGGGAAACCGATTCATTGATCAGTGCCTCAATCTCTTTTGCAGCCTGGGCGCTACGCTGTGCCAGCGAGCGAACTTCACTGGCTACAACCGCAAATCCACGCCCTTGTTCACCGGCGCGGGCCGCTTCTACTGCGGCATTCAGTGCCAGAATATTGGTCTGGAAGGAGATGCTGTTAATGACGCCAGTAATGTCCGCAATTTTTCGGGAGCTTTCGGAAATATTCTCCATGGTTTCCACGACATCCCCGGTAAGCTCTCCGCCTTTCTTCGCCATCTCCTGCGTTTCTTCAGAGAGAACGCGGGCCTGCTGAACGTTTTCAGCGTTATTTTTCACGGTGGAGGTCAGTTCCTCCATGCTGGCGGAGGTTTCCTGTATTGCGGCCGCCTGCTGGTCAGTGCGCGCGGATAATTTCTCATTACCCTCGCGAATACGGCCTGTACTGACATACAGACTGGAAGATGTCTCCTGAATGGCAGAAACCGTTTCACGCAGGCTGTTCTGCATACTGCGAATGTAAGGAATTAATTGCCCGGCGCAGTTACGGCCAAAGTCATCAATCTCCACATGCAGCTTACCGGCAGTTAATTTTTCAAGATGATTTTTGATGTTGTTAAGCGGTGAGGTCAGGTATTTCACCAGATAACGGTCGGTCAGGATCAGGGTCAATATGCCGGCCAGCAAAGCGCTCAGCAGGATCACCCGGTTTTCGGCAATGGAATCATTCGCGCGATCCAGCATGACGTTCGACTGAATAGCACGGGTATATTTTTCTGCCGTTTCGCCGAATTTAACACTCAACGGCGGGTAAGTATGACGAAAGAGCTGGCGGAACTGTTCCACCTGATTATTACGCGCTGCCGAGAGCATGGGCGTAATGGTGGACAGCAACGTTTCCCAGTCATTGATCATTGCATCAGACAATTCAGGGGGAACATCCACATGCTGCGCTTTGCGGAACTGTGAGAGCATGTCCTGGCTGATTTTGAGTGCCTTTTCAGCATTAGCAAATGTTTTCGCTGCTTCGTCGGCTTTATTATCCTGTTGATAGTCCATAGCCCGCAGCATACGGGTGACGGAGCGGAAGTATTGGTCGTTACCTTTTACCAGAAGCGCGTAAGCCGCTTTCTGCTGTTCGCTGTTTTCCAGCAATATCCTTGTCTCTGAAAAATTCTTCAGTGTCAGACCCGTGGCAATACCCCAGATCAAAGTAAAGATCGTGAGGATAATCAACAGCATTTTTCTTACTGTGATATTTTTTAAAATTTTCATAGTTGGCTCCCGGCTGAAATTATTATTAGAAATATTGTTTTTTAAGCTGCATGAAGCGGGATGTCAGGTGTGTAGTCTGCAATTATCTTAATCCCCCAAATAAACAAAATGAGCTGGAACGGCAAATTAAAACCGATATCAATTCATGACGGATCCTCTTGTCGCCTGAAGGCGAATGGACTGGGCAGGAAATTTAATTTAAATCATTAAACAGAAAGCCTGCCTGGTAATGAGCTTATCGTCATTATTCAAGCCAGCATTAACTATTTAATGCATTATTTTGATAGCGATCACCAGACGGAATGTATGTCACTGACAAATATTGCTTTTTTATAATGAAGATAATCCTGAGAATGGCGCACCCCTGAAATATAACAAATACTCAGCGTGAGAGGGTGACAGATAAACATGACCAGATAATTATTCTGCTAATCTTTTCTTTATTGATTATGCGTCTGATGGCTATTAATTCCAGAAATAAATTCACCCGCCTTAATCTGTTCTTAAGAATTATCGAATAGTGTGCATTCTGTGTTAACCCATTGTGGGTTTTTCCGGAGCGTACCCATGCAAAATAAATTCATCGACTCTCAGTCTCTTTCAAAAGTACCTGCCGTTACTGCGGCTTTCTGGTTAACAAAGATCGCTGCGACTACCCTGGGTGAAACCGGTGGTGATGCGGTGACCATGTCAATGAATCTGGGTTACCTTACCGGCACATTAATTTTTGCCATTATTTTTTTAATCGCTGTCGTGGTGCAGATTAAACGCCCCACTTTTAATAAATGGATCTACTGGTTTACCGTAGTGGCCACTACCACCGTTGGCACCACGCTGGCAGATTTTGCCGATCGCTCACTGGGAATAGGTTACCTGGGCGGTACCCTGCTGCTGAGCACGCTGTTGATCCTTTCCCTCCTTATATGGCGTATCACCTGCGGCACCATCGCCGTAAGTTCCGTGAATAATGGTGTCACAGAGAGTTTTTACTGGATCACCATCATGTTTTCACAAACGCTGGGCACCGCGTTAGGGGACTGGACGGCAGACACTGAGGGAATGGGTTATGACGGTGGCATCCTGTTATTTGTGGGGGCGCTGGCCATTATCTGGGCCGCCAGCCGCTTTACCTCACTGTCGCGTACGGCACTGTTCTGGGCTGCCTTTATCCTGACCCGACCACTGGGCGCGGTAGTGGGTGATTTCCTGGATAAACCTATTGCAGATGGCGGGCTTGAACTGAGTCGCTATAGCGCCTCGCTGACGCTGGCGCTGATTATCATCGCTTTTCTCTGGCTGTTGCCTCAGCGCCCGGCCATGAAAACCGTAACGCAGAGTTAATACCAGAAGCGCCACAGGCTGATTTACCGGTGGCGCTTTTTGCTATGAACATATCGGCTCAATTACCGAATAAACGCTGTTCGACGGAAAATTAAAAGAGAGTTCGCGGCCCTTAATGCACTCAAATTGATTTTTGTTTAATAATTACTCTTATACATCAGTGAAATGAGTCATCCATGTATAAAAGTTCTGCAATCGCGTGAAATCAGGGTGAAAATTGCTTTTTTCCGCTTGCCACAGCCGCGCCCTGCCGCTAATATTCGTCCCCGTTGTCAACACAACAATGCGTTCATAGCTCAGTTGGTTAGAGCACCACCTTGACATGGTGGGGGTCGTTGGTTCGAGTCCAATTGAACGCACCATCCTTTCTGTACAGTGCGTCCGTAGCTCAGTTGGTTAGAGCACCACCTTGACATGGTGGGGGTCGGTGGTTCGAGTCCACTCGGACGCACCATTCAGTGTTTCACTCTCTTGTTTCTCCCTGATTTTACTTTCTCTCTTCTTTATTCTCTATCTTTGCCCAAATTTCATCTGATACCGCCCTTTCGCTTTTCCTTTATCTGTTCCAGCTAATCCTGCCGCCTTTCATCGCATAGCGCCGTACGTGCCGATTTTGTGCGCAATGCTGTTTGCAACATTTTTGTAGATCGTGCACAATCGAGCACAACCACGCATAAAGTATCAGCAATGCGTTCTGACGTTGCTCATTTAAAAGGATCGAAAAATGAACCAGCCTATTCCTGATATCGCCTTTCTCCATGAACTTGCCGATGCCGCCGACAAAGAAACGCTGCCGCGCTTTCGCTCACAAATGAATCTGCATGTGGACACCAAGCCCAAAGAAGGATTTCGTTTCGATCCGGTCACCGATGCCGATCGGGAAGCCGAGCGCGTGATGCGGGCAATGATTGAAGCGCGTTACCCGACACACTCCATTATGGGTGAGGAGTTTGGCACTACGGGTTCCGGCCCTGTGCAGTGGGTGCTCGATCCGGTTGATGGTACGCGCCCGTTTCTATGCGGTTTGCCGGTATGGGGCACGCTGATTGGCCTGACGGTGGAAGGTCGTGGTCATCTGGGCATGATGGGCCAGCCTTTTACCGGCGAGCGCTTCTGGGCAGACGGGAAGCAGGCGTGGCGCAGCGGCCCGCAGGGCACAGGGGTAATGACTACCCGCAAAGGCCTGTCACTCGATCAGGCGATTTTACATACCACCTCCCCCGAACCCATTCCCACTACGCCTGACGTGAATTTCGCGGCCCTGCACAGCAGCACATTAATGACGCGTTACGGCGGCGAATGTTACGCCATGGCGATGCTGGCGGCAGGCCAGATCGATCTCTGTCTGGAATACGCTCTGCAACCTTATGACATCGTCGCTTTTGTCCCGATTGTTGAGCAGGCAGGCGGCGTGGTGACGACACTTTCCGGCGATCGCCCTGAAGCGGGAGGCAGAATTCTCGCCTCCGGTTGCCCGCGTCTGCATGAGCAAGCCCTGAAAATTCTTAACAGCTAAGCATGACTGCGACAGGACCTGTATGAGCGATAAAAATTCAGTACTGGAACTTACCGGAATCAATGAGACAGCACCAGGCCGTAGTGAGCAACGCGCGACCCGGATGGTATTTTTTATGGCGGGCTTTGCGACAGCGGCCTGGGCGGCGCTGGTGCCGTTTGCGAAATACAATACCGGCGTGAGCGACGGGACGCTTGGACTTCTGCTGCTCTGTCTCGGCGGTGGTGCGCTGGTGGCGATGCCGCTTACCGGAATGCTTACCGCCCGTTTCGGTTGCCGTCGGGTGATGGTGATTTCGGTGCTGATTTTCAGTGCGATCCTGCCCCTGCTCGCGGTCACCAGCGATGCTCGCCTGCTGGCGCTGGCACTGCTGCTGTTCGGCATCGGTGTTGGCACCACGGACTGCGCCATGAACGTGCAGGCGATCATTGTCGAGAAAGCCTCACCACGTCCCTTAATGTCCGGCTTTCACGGCTTTTATAGTGTGGGCGGCATTGCAGGTGCGGGGACGATGAGCGGCATGATGTCGCTGGGGCTATCAGCTACTGCCGCCAGTCTTGCCACGACAATTATCGTGCTTCTTCTATTAACGCTGTGCGTACGCGGATTTCTTACCTACGCAAACCCACAAGAAGGCCCGGCGTTTGCCGTTCCGCACGGCATTGTGCTGCTGTTAGGTGCCGTCTGCTTCATTGTCTTCCTTGCAGAAGGCGCGGTGCTGGACTGGAGCGCAGTCTACCTGACCGAATATCGTGGGCTGTCTGAAGCACGCGGCGGTCTGGGCTTTGCCTGCTTTGCAGCAACCATGACACTGGGCCGTTTAACCGGTGACCGCATTGTCGCCCGGCTTGGGCAGCAGCGGGTCGTCTTCACCGGCGCGCTGGTCGCCGCTGCGGGTATTTTGCTGACGGTATGGGGTGGCTCCTGGGAACTGGCATTAGTGGGTTACGCACTGGTGGGCATGGGTTGCGCAAATATTGTGCCGGTGATGTTTTCTGCCATTGGTCGCCAGACCGCCATGCCTCAGGTGCTGGCCGTTCCGGCGGTAACCACGCTCGGCTATATGGGCGTACTGGCTGGCCCCGCCAGCATTGGCGGCATTGCGCATCACAGTAATCTGGCGGTCGCCTTTATTGTGGTGGCGATAGCCATGCTTGCCGTTGCCGCGGTTTCTAAACTTATCAGGGTGTGATCGTCTTTAGCAGCCCGGCCCCTTTTGCGGGTCGGGGACTGTTAAATTTATTAAAAGGCTGGAATTATTTCTGTCATAACTTAACACATTGATCACACTTCATTGTGAAACTGCACAGAACCATTTTGAAACGCTGTTTTCATTTTCCTTTTGCCTCTTTTTCATCGTATAATGCGCCTCTATTGACTCTTGAATGGTTTCAGCTCATTGAACTGTAAAATTCAATCCTCACAGCGACTCATCTCCCCCTGGGCTGAAACTCCGGCACACATTACTCTGCACGCTTTTTTGATGTCACCTATCCTTACGCTGTGGCATCGCAACTTTCGCAACACAGGTTTGACTCCGCGGCGGTGCGCCCCCGGAGCGATATTTCCATATCCTTCTCAACTTAAAGATTAAGACTGTCATGAAAAAGACCAAAATTGTTTGCACCATCGGCCCGAAAACCGAATCCGAAGAGATGTTGACCAAGATGCTGGACGCTGGCATGAACGTTATGCGTCTGAACTTCTCTCACGGTGACTATGCAGAACACGGTCAGCGCATCCAGAATTTGCGCAACGTGATGAGCAAAACCGGTAAAAAAGCCGCGATTTTGCTGGATACCAAAGGTCCGGAAATCCGTACCATCAAACTGGAAGGCGGTAACGACGTTGCGCTGAAAGCCGGCCAGACCTTTACTTTCACTACCGACAAAACCGTTATCGGCAACAGCGACACCGTTGCTGTGACCTATGCAGGTTTCACTGACGATCTGAGCGTTGGCAATACCGTACTGGTAGACGATGGTCTGATCGGTATGGAAGTCACCGCTATCGAAGGCAATAAAGTTATTTGTAAAGTGCTGAACAACGGTGACCTGGGTGAAAACAAAGGCGTTAACCTGCCGGGTGTTTCCATCGCGCTGCCAGCACTGGCTGAAAAAGATAAGCAGGACCTGATCTTCGGTTGCGAGCAAGGCGTTGACTTTGTTGCCGCTTCCTTCATTCGTAAGCGCTCTGACGTTGAAGAAATTCGCCAGCACCTGAAAGCTCACGGTGGCGAAAACATCCAGATCATCTCCAAAATTGAAAACCAGGAAGGCCTGAACAACTTCGACGAAATCCTCGAAGCGTCTGACGGCATCATGGTTGCACGTGGCGACCTGGGCGTTGAAATCCCGGTTGAAGAAGTGATCTTCGCGCAGAAGATGATGATCGAAAAATGTATCCGCGCTCGCAAAGTAGTTATCACCGCGACCCAGATGCTGGATTCCATGATCAAAAACCCACGCCCTACCCGCGCAGAAGCCGGTGACGTGGCGAACGCCATCCTCGACGGTACCGATGCAGTTATGCTGTCTGGTGAATCCGCTAAAGGGAAATACCCGCTGGAAGCTGTGTCTATCATGGCAACCATCTGCGAGCGTACTGACCGCGTGATGACCAGCCGTCTGGACTTCAACAACGACAGCCGCAAACTGCGCATCACCGAAGCGGTTTGCCGTGGTGCTGTTGAGACCGCTGAGAAACTCTCTGCCCCGCTGATCGTCGTTGCTACACAGGGTGGTAAATCTGCCCGCGCTATCCGTAAATATTTCCCGGATGCGACCATTCTGGCACTGACCACCAATGAACTGACTGCTCGTCAGCTGGTACTGAGCAAAGGCGTAACGGCGCAGCTGGTGAAAGAGATCAACTCTACTGATGATTTCTACCGTCTGGGTAAAGAAGTTGCGCTGGAAAGCGGTCTGGCTCAGAAAGGTGAAGTTGTGGTGATGGTTTCTGGTGCGCTGGTTCCGAGTGGCACAACCAATACTGCCTCTGTGCACGTACTGTAATAATTGTCAGACCAATTAATTTGATTTAAAAAGCGCCTTCATGGCGCTTTTTTTATTCACGCAATAAGGCTGATTTATAAAAAGCAAATCGAAATACACTATTTAATATTGCTTTTATCTAAGATGAATCCGATGGAAGCGGTCTGTTTTCACACAGTTTTTTTAACGTTTTTAGGAAAGTCGGTGCATCTTTGAGCGAACGGTCAAATTTAAGGGTATTCCCATCAAAAAAATATTCTCAACATAAAAAACTTTGTGTAATACTTGTAACGCTACATGGAGATTAACTCAATCTAGAGGGTATTAATAATGAATCGTACTAAACTGGTACTGGGCGCGGTAATCCTGGGTTCTACTCTGCTGGCTGGTTGCTCCAGCAATGCTAAAATCGATCAGCTGTCTTCTGACGTTCAGACTCTGAACGCTAAAGTTGACCAGCTGAGCAACGACGTGAACGCAATCCGTTCCGACGTTCAGGCTGCTAAAGATGACGCAGCTCGCGCTAACCAGCGTCTGGACAACCAGGCTCACTCTTACCGTAAGTAAGAGTTCCTGTAATAAAATGGCGCACAATGTGCGCCATTTTTTTTGCCTGTAATTCCCTTCCCTGCCCTCTTACTGCGTCATCAGTTTTCCGGAATGCTCAGCGCTGGCCGCCACAACGGGTTCACCATTTTGTGCGGATAACACCGCCGCTGGGGTGGATTCGCCCTTTGATGCGGGTACCGCCACCGGATAGCCTGCACGCCGCAGCATCGCTTTATCAATAGCCGCCCCGTCGCCACCCGCCTGGCGGATAAAATCACTGAACGTTGCATTGAGCATAATCGGCACGGTTTGCGTGTTCTCACCCGGTTTTTGTGCCAGTGGACGGTGAACCTCAATGTAATGCCTGCCGTCAGGCTCTACGGCGTATTTCACCGGCTCGCTGATGATACGCACAGGCGTTCCGGTGCCAACCTGTGAAAACAGCTCTTTAATATCGGGTGCGCCCATCCGGATACAACCGGAACTGACGCGCAAGCCGACGCTGTCAGGCGCATTAGTACCGTGAATGAGATATTCTCCGTTCCCCTCCGCCAGACGCAGTGCAAAGCGTCCTAACGGGTTATTTGGCCCCGCAGGTACCACGGGAGGCAATTCAATCCCCATCGCTTTAGAACGCTGGCGAATGCCTGCCGTTGGCGTCCATGTAGGATTTGGAATTTTCTGGCTCACGCGGGTTAACGTCACCGGCGTTTCCAGCCCCTGCTGGCCGATACCAATCGGGAATACCTGAACGATATTTCTGTCAGGTGGATAGTAATAGAGCCGCAACTCTGCCAGGTTAACCACGATGCCTTCACGCGGCGTATCAGGCAGCAGCATTTGCGTGGGGATGGTCAATTGCGTACCCGGCGCAGGGACAGGCGCAATTGCGTTGTTCGCTTCGAGGATCACCATCGCGCTGGTGTCAAAATGCCGGCCGATGGCCTGCAAATTGCGATCATGCGCCTGCACGATGTAGGTCTGGTTTTGCCCGATGAGACGACTGCCCTCAGGCGGCAGAGGATAATCCGCCGCCCAGGCACTCTGAATGGTCCCGAAGGCACTGATAAGACTGATAGTGATGAAAGACGCGCTTTTCATATTTTATTTCCTGTATTCACTGGCAGAGGACCAGAATGCTGAAAAACGAGCGAGGCAGATTTAGCCTCGCTAACAGGATGAACGCTGTCTTTTAAGTTTAGCTAAGGTTTGCCGCTTTCGTACGAATCGCCCGAATCATAGCTTCAAGGCCTTGCGAGCGTGAGGGCGTTAAATGCTGGGTCAGTGACATTTTTTCAAACCACGGGCGCACATCAAAGGCCACGATGTCCTGCGCGGTCATCTGGTGATAGAGGATAAACACCACGGCGATAAGCCCTTTGACGATGGCAGCATCGCTGTCACCCTGCAGTTCAATCACGCCGTCGTCGTGCTGTTGCATCACGATCCACACCTGGCTCTGACAGCCCTGAATGGTGTTGGAACGGTTATGCGCTTCCTCGCTGAGTTCCGGCAAACGCTGGCCCAGTTCAATGATGTACAGATACTTCTCTTCCCAGTTTGCGCAACGGGTAAAGTTGCGCAACAGTTTCTCTTTATCAGGTAATGCGGCCATAACGTCCCCCTGTTAGCCCAAAAGCTGATGAATACGTTTCAGCCCGGCAACCAGACGATCCACCTCTTCATGCGTGTTGTACATCACCAGCGACGCACGACACATCGCAGGCACATTGTAGAAAGCCATCAGCGGCATGGCGCAATGGTGTCCGGTGCGTACCGCCACGCCGTAGTTATCAAGGAAACTGCCCACGTCGTAGGCATGATGTTTCCCGAGGTTGAAGGCGATGACACCCAGCCTGTCAGCCGGGCCGTAAAGCGTCAGATCCGGCACGTTAGCCAACTCGCCCAGCGCATAATGCATCAGCGAGCGTTCATACTCGGCGATAGCTGAAAGGCCGATGCGGGTGACGTAATCAATCGCCGCGCCGAGGCCAATAATCGCCCCGGTATTCGGCGTACCGGCTTCAAAACGCCACGGCGCTTTGGCGTAGGTGGTGCCGTCTTTCAGGCTGACGGTGGCGATCATCGAGCCGCCCCCTTCCCACGGCGGCATGGCCTGCAAAATGTCATCTTTCGCATAGAGCACGCCAATGCCGGTTGGGGCATACAGCTTGTGACCTGAGAACACATAGAAATCGCAGTCAAGCGCCTGCACATCTACCGTGTGATGCATCACCGCCTGAGCACCATCCAGCAGCACTTTAGCGCCATACTGGTGGGCGGCAGCGATCATCTCTGCAACCGGATTCTCTGTGCCGAGCACGTTCGATACCTGCGTCACGGCCACCAGCCGCGTTTTGTCGTCCAGCAGCTGATGGTAGACATCCAGTTGCAGCGTGCCGTCGGCGTTAAGCGGGATCACGCGCAGTTGCGCACCCACGCGCTCGCACAGCATTTGCCACGGCACGATGTTGGCGTGGTGCTCCATCTCACTGATGATGATGTTATCGCCCGCCGCAACCTGGCTGTTACCCCAGCTATTGGCGACCAGATTGATGCCTTCCGTGGTGCCGCGCACAAACACCAGCTCTTCCGGCATCCGGGCGTTAATAAATGTGGCGACCTGGTTACGCACGTTTTCCATGCGCTGCGTCGCTTCCGCGCTGAGCGTGTGAATGCCGCGATGCACAGCAGCGTAGCCGTGGCGATAAAACTCCGCTTCGGCCTCGATCACCTGATTCGGTTTTTGCGCGCTGGCGGCGCTGTCCAGATACGCCAGCGGCAACCCGTTAACTTCACGCGTGAGAACGGGAAAATCCGCCCGCACGTTATCGACAGAAAAACTCATGCGATGCCCCCTGGCAGGCGCTGGCCGATACGGGCCAGAACCTGATGCCTGAGCGCTTCGTCGCTGATGGCTTCCGTCAGTTCAGCGGCAAAAGCGTACATAATCATTTGCTGCGCGGCTTGCTCTTCAATCCCGCGCGAGCGCAGGTAAAACATTTGCTCATCGTCGATTCGCCCTACCGTCGCGCCGTGGCTGCACTTCACGTCATCGGCATAGATTTCAAGCTGCGGTTTGGTATCGACTTCCGCCAGGCGACCGAGCAACAAATTGTTGTTGGTCATCTGCCCGTCGGTCTTAATGGCGTGCTGCGCCACGTTGATCATGCCGTTGAACACCGCGCGGCCTTTATCGCTGACGATGGTTTTATGCAACTGACGACTGTTGCAGTAGCCTTTGTTGTGTTCAAGCCAGGTACGGGTGTCGCACACTTCGGATTTCACCGGCATCGCCAGGCTGTTCACCCGAAGCGTGGTGTTTTCGCCGTTAAGCTGCATGCTAGTGTTATGACGTAATACCGCCCCGCCCAGCAGGAAGCTGTGACTGTGCGCCCCCACGTCTGCCGCCAGTAACATATCGTTATGGGCAAAGTGGTAGCTCTGCGGATTTTCAAACGCCAGCTTCACGTGATGCAACTGGGCATTCGGCGCGATATTCATGGTAAAGCGCGACCCGGTAAAATGCGGGCGATCGTTGAGGCTGACATAGTGCTCATACACCGTCGCTTCTGCGCCTACCGCCAGATCAATATGGTGACGGTAATGCGCGGTATTCATCTCATCGCCCGCCAGCCCCTGCGTGATGTGCATCAGCAGCAGCGGTTTTGCCGGACGCTGATTACGCGCCACGCTGATGTGGGTCACGCTGTGCGCCAGG
The DNA here is from genome assembly GCF_900116015.1 of Enterobacter sp. kpr-6. Lineage (GTDB taxonomy): Bacteria > Pseudomonadota > Gammaproteobacteria > Enterobacterales > Enterobacteriaceae > Enterobacter_D. The sequence goes on along the minus strand of NZ_FOYH01000001.1, from coordinate 814,778 downwards.
CTTTCCGTCAGGTGCAGGAAAACATCCGCCTGCACGGGGGCAGGTAGCGAAGCGCGTTCATCACTGATGCTGATGGTAAAACCGCAGCCTTCGGTGCTGTCACTGAGATCGGCATCAAAACGTCCATCCACAAACACCAGCCGCACCGCGTCTACGGGCAGTGCCAGCGCATCACGCTGTTCGGCGGTGATGTGGCCCGTGGAGGCCACGAACTGGCTGTTCAGCAACCCGTCAAGCGGGGTGTACTTCCAGTTCTCCTGTTTGCGCGTGGGCAGACCTAAACGCAGCATATGCTGAAGGTGCTGTTGCGCCTCTTCCGAGCGCCCCTCCCCCTGGGCTTCAAATAGGTGATGCCACTGTTGCAGCGCGTTACTGCTGTTCGGTAAGCCAGCCATAGCCCTGCTCCTCCAGTTGTTTCACCAGAGTGAAATCGCCGGATTTCACAATGCGGCCCTGATAGAGCACGTGCACATAATCAGGCTTGATGTAATCCAGGATGCGCTGATAGTGGGTGACGATAATAAACGAGCGATTACCATCACGCAGGGCATTCACCCCGTCAGCAACGATTTTCAGGGCGTCGATATCCAGCCCGGAATCGGTCTCATCAAGGATGCACAGTTCCGGTTCCAGCACCGCCATTTGCAGAATATCGTTACGCTTTTTCTCACCGCCGGAGAAACCCACGTTTACCGAGCGGGTCAGCAAATCTTCCGGCATTTTCAGCAACTGGATTTTCTCTTCCATCAGATCCTGGAAGTCGAAGCGGTCAAGCTCGTCCAGTTCCCGGTATTTACGCACGGCATTGAGCGCGGTTTGCAAAAAGAACTGGTTACTGACGCCCGGAATTTCTACCGGATACTGGAAGGCCATAAAAATGCCTTCGCCCGCGCGCTCTTCCGGCGACAGTTCCAGCAGATCTTTACCGTGAAACTCAACCGAACCGCCGGTCACTTCATAATCTTCGCGCCCGGCAAGCGTGGCCGACAGCGTACTTTTACCGGAACCGTTCGGGCCCATGATCGCGTGCACTTCACCCGGACGCACGTCCAGGCTCAGGCCGCGCAGGATCTCTTTATCTTCAACGGCAACCTGTAAATCTTTGATACTTAACATAGGGTTTCCCTTAATCCTTAACCGACGCTGTGTTCAAGGCTTATCGCCAACAGTTTTTGGGCTTCCACGGCAAACTCCAGCGGCAGTTCAGAGAACACGTCCTTACAGAAGCCGTTAACAATCATCGAAATAGCATCTTCTTCGCTGATGCCACGTTGCAGACAGTAGAACAACTGATCTTCACCGATGCGCGAGGTGGTGGCTTCATGCTCCAGTTGCGCGCTGTTGTTGCGGCATTCGACGTAGGGGAACGTATGCGCCCCGCAGTCCGGGCCGATCAGCATCGAGTCGCACTGGGTGAAGTTACGCGCGTTGGTGGCAGTCGGCATGATTTTTACCAGCCCGCGATAGCTGTTCTGGCTTTTCCCGGCGGAGATCCCTTTGGCAATGATCGTGGATTTGGTGTTCTTGCCGATGTGGATCATTTTGGTGCCGGTATCCGCCTGCTGGTGCCCGCTGGTCAGCGCCACGGAGTAAAACTCGCCGATGGAGTTATCACCACGCAGAATGCAGCTTGGGTATTTCCAGGTGATCGCCGAACCGGTTTCCGACTGGGTCCAGGACATCTTGCTGTTTTCGCCTTCGCACAGCGCGCGCTTAGTAACAAAGTTCAGGATCCCGCCGGTGTTGTTATCACCAGGGAACCAGTTTTGCACCGTCGAGTATTTCACTTCCGCATCGCGGTGAATGATGACTTCCACCACCGCCGCGTGAAGCTGATAGCTGTCGCGTACCGGGGCGGAGCAGCCTTCGATATAGCTGACGTAGCTGCCTTCATCGGCGATCAGAATGGTGCGCTCAAACTGCCCGGTTTTTTCCGCGTTAATACGGAAATAGGTGGACAGCTCCATCGGGCAGCGCACCCCTTTCGGGATATAGATAAAGGTGCCATCTGACGCCACCGCCGCATTCAGCGCGGCAAAGAAGTTGTCGTTGGCGGGGACCACGGTGCCGAGATATTTCTGTAGCAGTTCCGGGTGTTCATGGATCGCCTCACCAAACGAGCAGAAAATCACGCCGTGCTCGGCGAGTTTGTCGCGGTAAGTGGTCGCAACCGACACCGAGTCAAAAATGGCATCCATCGCCACTTCACGCCCCTCGCGAACCGGTACGCCAAGCTGATTAAAAGCCGCTTCAACTTCATCGGTTAAATAGGAGGCCGGTCCGGTTTGCTGCACCGCACCCGGTTCTGAGGCACAGGTGTCGTCACAGTTACCGCAGGATGGCGCGGAGTAGTAGCTGTAATCCTGATAATTCAGCTTGTCGTAATGGGCTTTCAGCCAGTGCGGCTCTTCCATGTCCAGCCATGCCCGAAACGCGTTCAGGCGAAACTCCAGCATCCATTCAGGCTCATTTCGTTTTGCCGAGATCGCGCGCACCACATCTTCATTAATGCCGTGGGCCATCTCATCAGTTTTTAACCGGGTAAAAAACCCTTCTTTATAATTCAGAGGGCCAGACCAGGTTTTGACATCGTCAGTCGCTTCAGTATTACGAGACATAGTACCGCCTATACCCCAAAGCTTTCACCGCAGCCACATTCGTTCTGCGCTTTTGGGTTATTAAATTTGAAAATCTGATTCAGTCCTTCGCGCACATAATCGACTTCCGTGCCATCGATAAACGGCATCGCCTTTAAGGGCACATACAGACACGCCCCTTCGTTCTCAAACAGCATGTCGTCGGGCGCGGGATCGGTCACCGTATCGAGCACATAACCAAATCCGGCACAGCCGGTCTGCTTGATACCGAGACGCAGGCCGAGTACACCCGGCTTTTTCTCTGCCAGCTCACGAATATGCTTCGCCGCCGCTGGCGTCATGGTCAAACCAAGCCAGCCGGGGTTGTTGGGATCAAAGGTTCCTGATTGCAATTCCATAGGTCTACCTCACGTAATGGAGCCTGAAGGGCATAACGCTATGTTAGTGATAACTATTCTCACTTCAACCTCTATTCCAAAGGGTTATTCACAGGATGCGCCCTTTTTCTTCAGTTCTATTAAGCATAGACCCTGTTAACAGGCTTAACCGCAAAGGTTGCTGTGAATTAAGTAACTGAAAATAAATATATTAATTTGCGTGGCTTAGCGGAAATGTTCAGGAAATGAAACATGCATAGGCAATGCCTATTTATCAGATAGGATTTATAACAATTTTGTAATATTCACGGGAAAGGCGAAGAGAGAGCAAGATGCTGCCTGTACGGCAGTGAACGTGACTCATTTGATATCCTGCGGGTTTAGATTTTTCTAAGCTGCCTGTACGGCAGTGAACTTTTATTGCCCTCAAAAATCACTTCACTCATTTTTCTAAGCTGCCTGCACGGCAGTGAACTTATTGGGGGAATACATCATGTCACTTCAAGATTTCTAAGCTGCCTGTACGGCAGTGAACATAAAAACGGAATTCGGCCTGACTGAGCATGATTTCTAAGCTGCCTGTACGGCAGTGAACCCGTTCACCCTGGACTTCGTACCGACCTTGATTTTCTAAGCTGCCTGTACGGCAGTGAACTGACGTGTCCGTAACTCTATGGCCGCTCCTCTGTTTCTAAGCTGCCTGTACGGCAGTGAACACAACTGGCAGACTTCGCTGACCGGACATCAGTTTCTAAGCTGCCTGTACGGCAGTGAACGTCATTTCCGGACGGGGTTAGGCTGTATGTCTTTTCTAAGCTGCCTGTACGGCAGTGAACAGAAATTGCCTCAGCAATGGCCTGCTCTGAATTTTCTAAGCTGCCTGTACGGCAGTGAACAGCAATACTACCACCTCATCCCGTTGTTATTCTTGGTTTTAGGCCCGGTTTCTGAGTTTAACCCTCTTTTTTTCAGAAGTTATTCACTATCTATAAATCAATAATTTACAAATCCGCCTTAAAAAGGGTTTCCTGAGCCATCCAGGGATACGCTGTTTTTATAGACTCAGAAAACTAAACTCCCCTTCCCCTCCACCCCGCCATATGTCTATAATCAATACAGACAAATGGCAGAAATGGAGGGGGAGTATGAAAACCTGGACGCCCAATCAAAAGTCACAAGTCAATGCGCTATGGCAGTATGCGGGGCTACCGTCAAACCGTGGCGTCAGGCTTATCCATATGCTGAACCAAGGCCTGCCGGTCAGCGTTCTGGATACAATTCACGAATGGACGCAAATGTCCAAGAGCGACATTTTGCGCGTGACAGGGCTTAATGAGCGCAATATCGCCCGGCGTAAAAGTGCAGGCACTGTCCTTACTGCTGATGAAAGTGAGCGCATCGCCCGGCTTATCAGGGTCGTTGATGCGACAGTTCACTATTTTGGTAATAAGCAGGATGCCTGGAACTGGTTGAAAAAACCGGTCAGAGGATTGGGGGACGCCACACCGTTATCGCTTATTGCTACCGAAAGCGGGGCCATTGAGGTGCTCGATCTCCTTGGACGTCTTGAGCATGGCGTATTCTCATGAGGTTTTATCGTCTGGTAACGTCTCAATATGCAGGAGAAGCCTGGAGCGGAAGCGGTGCCAATCAATTTGGCGGACGCTGGAATCATAAGGGTAACCCGGCGGTGTATGTTTCAACTTCCGTTGCCCTTGCCTCGCTGGAGATCCTGGTGCACGTAGAAAACGATGCCATGCTCAATAAGTATCGTCTTTTCAGCATTGATATCCCCGATCGCGACATTCATTATCTTGAAAATCAGTGGCTACCTGACGACTGGCGAGAAAATCCGGCTCCGGTTTCTACCATGAATCTGGGCAGCAACTGGTTGCAAACAGGCGGCGGGATCGCGCTGGTTCTGCCCTCCTGTATCATTCCTATGGAAAAAAACGCGATTCTTAACCCGCTACACCCTAAATTTGCTAAGGCACTACTGAGTGTTGAAGAGCACAATTTTTCATTTGACGATCGGCTGATAAAGACGATCGGCTGATAAAACAGACCGCGCCAGGCGGCACGGTCTGAGGCTCATCAGAACCAGGGAATGGTTGCCGTGGCGCTTAATCCGTAGCTGGTGAAAACGCCATAAACAGGCTGCGGTAACATCTCTCCCTGACGAATAAACAAACGAAAATTTTGCTTGCTGGAAAGGCTTTTCATGTTCAGGTAAGGAAGAGAAACTCGCTTTTCCTGGCTGGTTTCCAGCCGCTTAAGTGCCTCATCTTCTGATATCCATCCCTTTTTTACCGAGCGACGCAGCAATCTTTGCGGGCTGCCTTTTGGCTGATATCGACTCACCGTTCGCCAGCCTTTCACCTGTGGCACGGGTGAAATAACACTGCACTGGCAATAGTCACTTAGTCCTTTACGCCAGCAGGTCGCCTCCAGTTCGTCCAGTGCCGTCCTTGTCCCGTGCACACGTAGCGTATCGCCAGGTTTAACCGCCATTTTCGGAAAGCAGATGCCAATGTCTCCTTTTCCTCTGGCTCCCAGCACCCGGTGAAGTTTCGCCATTAATGCGGCCATCAGCATCTCTTCGTTGAACTCAGGATCGGGCATCACCCGGATTTCAAGGTAGTGATCCATTCCCGGCTCCTTATTCACCTTTCTCGCCAAACACGCCACCGCGGATTAGTACCGCCATCACATAATGCTGTTGTCCGACATCCGGCTTCATCCCTTTTATGACCCAGTTATCTAACAGTGTATAAAAATCCATTTTCTCTTTGGGCTGACGGCAGGCGATACCACGACTGGTTACGGAACCATAAGGTTCGACGGCGATTGCGCCAAGCGCTTCTGTCTGCGGATGCCAGGTATCAATAGTGCGCAGGGCGTTGCCGATTTTCTGCGAGTGCAGTGCCGCTACGTTGTTGACCTGGTACCCAGAAGTTCCTCCCACAGACGCATATGCTCCAGCGTAATAAGGCTGTCAAAGGGCTTGCCCGGCTGGAATGACGCCCGGCGATCGAGTATGCGCGGCAATGCGTTGATACATGTGTACTCTTCCGGTGTCAGCAGCGTATTCAGATCGTGACTGCTTAGTAAAAAGCGTGACGATTCAAAACCGGGCTGGCAATAGACCGCGCAATCATGATGACGCGTGCGTAATGCGCGAATATTCTTATTCAGTATCAGCATGTTGGCCTGTAAAGGCGGATGCTGGCGATGGCGCTGGATACGTCCGGCAAACTGAATCAACGAACGCATGGAACTGGGTTCGATAATTCCCCAGTCGGCATCCCAGTCCCTGCCCACTTCCACGACGCTTGTGGCCAGTACGACAAAAAGATGGTGCTTTACGCCATTTTTTCGCAGCGCCTTCTGTACGGTGGGATGCTGCCAAAGCGCATTTTCATCCTGACGCATAAACGCGGCATCAAGCTGGCGCTCCATTTGTGCACGTATGCTCATCCAGCTTCTGTTTAGGCTGTTTTGTCAGACGATCGGTAGCGGCGATAAATGCCTGCGGCAAAACCAGCGCATCTTTAATCAGATCGGCCAGATCAAACACCAGCCCGCCCCGCCGGGTTTTACCGTGTAACACAGCCAGCCCTTGCGGAACGCCTGTTACCCATGTGGCGACGGCAGCCAGTCCATAGGCCAGATAATTACCATGATCGAGAAACCGGTTCGCACTATCACTTCCGCCACCCCGTTTCGCACGAGTAAAATCGCCATATTGCGCAGCCTGACTGGCAAGTTTATATAACGTTTTTGTCAGATGTGCTTCCTGAAGCATCAGTTCATTTTGCGAGGCCGCGCCTTCAATTCCTTCATGAAAGCGGGAGAGTCGTTCCGTCAGATGTGAAGTATTAAGCTCAAAGCCTTTTTCCCGCTGCATTCTGCTGCATGTCCAGTGCCGTTCGATTTGCGCGATACGAAGTTGCTGGAAATGTTTAGCGGCGGCCAGGCGCTTATCTTCATCGAACCAGAATGACACCCAGTTTTGCAGATATTCCGTTGGGCGATATTCACTTTGTGGTGTCAGCCATGAAACATCAATATCGACTTCATTACCTGCGTATAGCGGTGTTCCTCCACCGCCGCAAAAACCGACTAATACGCCCGCTCGGGCAAATTCGCGCATCGCAGCCTGCGTCACTGAAGTTCCGGTGCCCAGCATAATGACTGTGGTATTTGCGATGGGGATATTCCAGTACAGTGATTCCTTGCCTTCATCTTTGACATATTCAACCCGTCCCGCGTTAACCAGCACCCGGCAATATTGCAGATAGTAGATATTGGCGCGTTTAGAATGAAGGATAGTTTTTAAATCAGAGGGCATTATCAAGGCAGGCATTCCATTACCTCCGTTAAATGAAAATGTATGAGTAAGGATGCATTAGGCATACTTTAAGAAAGGTTATTCAGGCAAGACAAATCCTATCATTAAATGACATATAAACGATTGACAGGGCTGGAACAATTTGAGGATTAAGTGCTGCCTGTGCGGCAGTGAATGCATTTGCTGCCCAGTTGCGCAACGAGGTAAAATTCTAAGCTACCTGTACAGCAGTAAACTCGCATTTTGTCGTCCTCAACAAAGCGCAGCCTTTCTAAGCTGCCTGTACGGCAGTGAACATCCAGCTTCAGGCTGCATTCCCTGCGAGCATTTTCTAAGCTGCCTGTACGGCAGTGAACGCGCGCGCAAGGTTTCGCAGGGGACCATGATTTTTCTAAGCTGCCTGTACGGCAGTGAACGTGGTTGTTTGGCATCTGCACTTTACCCTTGATTTCTAAGCTGCCTGTACGGCAGTGAACTTTCGGCATGTCCTGCGGCGGCGTGATGTAGCTTTCTAAGCTGCCTGTACGGCAGTGAACGGTGCCCTTGTTTCTGGATTTCTCCCGATGATTTTCTAAGCTGCCTGTACGGCAGTGAACTCGCACTATATGCCGATACCAACCCCCGCTACTTTCTCAGCTGCCTGTACGGCAGTGAACCATAGGCTATCCCGATGCGGCGCTGATATTCATTTCTAAGCTGCCTGTACGGCAGTGAACGGATAACATTTCTCTCGATGCCTGCCGCACCGTTTCTAAGCTGCCTGTACGGCCGTGAACACCCGAAAAAGCTGGAGTGGGCGCGGCAGGAGTTTCTAAGCTGCCTGTACGGCAGTGAACAAAAATCAGGTGCCTATCACGTCTGGTTTCGATTTCTAAGCTGCCTGTACGGCAGTGAACACGAACCAAACAACTCTATCCGTTTGATTCAAAATAATAAAGTGGGTTCAAATAACCCGCCTGCCTGAGCAAGCGGGTAATTGTGCATCAGAGGTAAAGCGAGGCTTCGCCTTGAGGGCGGGTTTTGAAGCGGCGGTGGATCCACAGGTATTGTTCGGGCGCGCGGAGGATTTCACGCTCGATCACCTTGTTCATATAGCTGGCAGCTTCGAATTCATTTTCAACCGGGTAGTCTTGCAGCGCCGGGCCGATATGCAATGAATAGCCTGAACGATCGGGTTTACGCACCATCGTCACCGTCAGCATCGTTGCGCCTGAGAGACGCGATAACACGTAGGTACCGTTAGTGGTGGCCGCGTTGACCGAGAAGAACGGCGCAAAGGTGCTGCCTTTACGTCCATAATCCTGATCCGGCGCAAACCAGACCGCTTCGCCCTTTTTCAGCGCGTTTACCAGGCCTTTCAGATTGCGGCGGTCGATCATCGATTTGTTAGAACGCATCCGTCCGCGCGTCTGCACCCACTCCATCAGCGCGTTATTGTGCGGACGGTAGGTGGCCATCATCGGCTGACACAGGCCCATCACCCGACCACCCAGCTCCAGCGACATAAAATGCACGCCGACGACCATCACGCCTTTGTGTTCTTTCTGCGCGTTGACAAGGTTATGGTAGCCCTCGACGTCGAACCAGCGACGCACGCGTTTATCGGACCAGAACCAGGCCATGCCGGTTTCCAGCAGTCCCATGCCTAATGAGCGAAAATTATTTTCGATTAATGCTTCACGTACATGAGCGGACATCGACGGGAAACAGAGTTCCAGATTGCGGCGGGCAATGCTTTCACGACGTTTCAGAAACGGGCGCGCCAGCGTCCCTAAACCTGTTCCCAGGCGGGCAATCATTGGGTAGGGAAGTTGAACCAGCAACCAGAGAAGACCTAATCCAAACCATGTCAGCCAGTTACGGGGGTGAAGAAAAGCGAGTTCAAAATGGGGGGTACGCATTAATTTATTACCTTTAAGCCAGGGGAAGTAGCGCTTAAGGAAACAACTAATCCGTTAATCAGGCCTTTTTGCGTTACCGTCTCCTGCTCAGACAACTATCAGAGCAGGAGTTCAATGGTGTGCACTATATCACACTGTGAAATAGTCACCGTATGGGCACGCGAAAATAAAAGCTGGCCGAAAAGTTTACACCACGGCGGTAGTCAGGCGTGATGAGCAGCACAACCGCCCCTGCTCATCAAAGATATCAATTTGCCAGACCTGATGACGGCCGCCTGTGTGCAGCGCTTTACAGACACCGCGCACACGCCCGCTGCGCACGCCACGGATATGGTTGGCATTGATCTCCAGGCCCACCACGCTTTGCTCGCCTTCGGTACAGAGATATCCCGCGACGGAACCGAGGGTTTCCGCCAGCACCACGGACGCGCCGCCGTGCAGCAGACCGAAAGGCTGATGCGTGCGACCATCTACCGGCATGGTCGCTTCAATCGTGCTCTCAGTCAGGCGTTCAAACTGAATATCCAGTAATCCCACCATGTTCCCTTCGCCCATGGCATTGAGCGCCTCAAGCGTCGCTTCACGTTTCCAGATCATCCGATTATCTCCAGTAAGGCCTGTAACGGATGGCGTACACCACTGCCTTCAACGCGCTTCACCTGGCTGCGGCAGGAGTAGCCGGTTGCCAGACAGCGATTGCGTGGCAGGCGCTGCATCGCCTGATGCCATGACAGCTCGTAAATCCCCAGCGAGTTGGCGTGGTTTTTAACTTCGTGCCCGTAGGTTCCCGCCATACCGCAGCAGCCGACGCTGACGTTTTCCAGTTTCGCGCCGAAACGGGCAAAAATACTCGCCCACTGATTTGGCGTACCGGGCAGCGCCGTAACTTCGGTGCAGTGACCGAACAGATACCAGGATTCGCCGCTCACCGCGCGCTCATCCTGCGTCGCTACCACCGCAGGCAGCCATTCATGCACCAGTTGCACATTAAACTCGCCGCGCTTATCGCCCAGGGTTTGCTTATATTCATCGCGGTAACAGAGCACCAGCGCCGGGTCCACGCCCACCATCGGCATTCCCAGTTGCGCCACTCGCGTCAGAAAATCAGACGTTTTCTGCGCTGTTTTCGCAAAGCGCGTCAAAAAGCCCTTAATATGCTGCGCTTTACCGTTCGGGGAGAAAGGCAGCACCACGGGCTGATAACCGAGTTTTTCCACCAGCCGGACAAAATCCGCGACCACCTGCGCGTCGTAATAGCTGGTAAACGGATCCTGTACCACCAGCACCGTGCGCGCTTTTTCCTCAGCGCTTAGCTGTTCGAGCTGCTCAAGGGTTAAATTCGCCGATCGGTGCCCCACCATCTGTTGCGCCAGCGACGGCACCGACAGCAGCGGCAAATCCACCATCCCGATGTGTTTTTCGGAAGCCGACCGTACCCACGGCTGGCGCATAAAGAAGTTAAACGTCTTCGGCGCGCGGGCCATTAGCGGGGCGTACATTTCGACGCTGGCGACCAGATGATCGCGCACCGGGCGCAAATAGCGCGTGTGATAGAGTTGCAGGAACCGGGAGCGGAACTCTGGCACGTCGATTTTGATCGGGCACTGAGTGGAACAGGCTTTACAGGCGAGACAGCCGGACATCGCCTCTTTTACCTCGTGAGAAAAATCGTACTCCCCCTTGCGCGCATGCCAGCTATTGCGCGTGCGTGCAATCAGCCCCCGCAAACTGGCCCCTTTTTCCGGCAACTCTTTTTCCAGTTGCAGCGGATCGACACCGCGATCGGCCAGCAGACGCAGCCACTCGCGCACCAGCGTCGCGCGGCCTTTCGGCGAGTGAATGCGGTTGCTGGTGATTTTCATCGACGGGCACATCGGGCTTTTCACATCGAAGTTAAAGCACAGGCCGTTGCCATTACACTCCATCGCGCCCCGCCACGAACTGCGTACCGTGGTGGGGATCTGCCGGTCATACGTGCCACGTTTAACCGCATCGACTTTCATCATCGGCGCATCCACGCCTGCCGGCGGGCAGATTTTACCTGGGTTGAGCCGGTTTTGCGGATCGAACGCCGCTTTCACCTTCCGCAGTTCGGCATAGAGTTGCTCACCGAAAAACGCCGGGCTGTATTCCGCGCGGAACCCTTTGCCGTGCTCGCCCCAGAGCAGTCCACCATATTTAGCCGTCAGCGCCACCACATCGTCGGAGATCTTTTTCATCAGCATCTCCTGCTGTGGATCGCACATGTCCAGCGCCGGACGCACATGCAGCACCCCGGCATCAACGTGGCCAAACATGCCGTAGCTCAGGCCGTGGCTGTCGAGCAGTTCACGGAACTCCACGATGTAATCCGCCAGATGCTCCGGCGGCACGCAGGTATCTTCCGCAAACGGGATCGGCTTGGCTGCGCCTTTTGCGTTGCCCAGCAAGCCGACCGCTTTTTTGCGCATCGCATAAATGCGCTCGATGCCCGCCAGGTCACCGCACACCTGCCAGCCAATGACCCCGCCCTGCTCCGTGGCGATCAGGGCATCAAGACCCGCGCACAGGGCGCTGACCTGAGCGTCTATCAGCGCTTCGTCATCGCCTGCAAATTCAACGATGTTCAGGCCCAGCATCTCTTTATCCGGCACGTCGGTAATTAGCTCATGAACCGAATGCCACACAATATCTTCCCGGGCCAGATTCAGCACTTTGGAATCGACCGTCTCCACCGACAGCGCCCGCGCTTCTACCATAAAGGGCGCATTGCGCAGCGCAGAGTTAAAGGAGTCATATTTGACGTTAACCAGGCGGCGCACTTTCGGCAGCGGCGTAATGTCGAGCCGTGCTTCGGTAATAAAGGCCAGCGTCCCTTCGGAACCCGCCAGAACGCGGGTCAAATCGAATTGCGACATCTCATCGTTAAAGACGTGACGCAAATCGTAACCGGTCAGGAAGCGGTTAAGTTTGGGAAATTTATCAATGATTAACTGGCGATTATCGCGACAGCTTTCATAAACGGTTTTATAAATGCGTCCGGTCGCGGTCTGCGCGCTGCCCAGGGTTTCAGCTAATTCCAGCGATACCGGCTGCGTGTCCAGGATATCGCCCCCCAACAGCACGGCGCGCACGCCCAGAACGTGATCGGAGGTTTTGCCATACACCAGCGAGCCTTGCCCGGAGGCGTCGGTATTAATCATCCCGCCTAAAGTGGCGCGGTTGCTGGTGGAGAGTTCCGGGGCAAAGAAAAAGCCAAAAGGTTTGAGGAACTGGTTAAGCTGATCTTTAATCACGCCAGCTTCTACGCGAACCCATCCTTCTTCGGGATTGATTTCGATGATCCGGTTCATATAGCGTGACAGGTCGACGACGATGCCCTGGTTCAGCGCCTGACCGTTCGTTCCGGTGCCGCCGCCGCGCGGGGTGAAGATCAGCGACTGAAAGCGCTCCTCGGCAGCAATACGGGTAATTAACGTGACATCGGCCGTGGATCGCGGGAAAACGACAGCATCGGGAAGGAGTTGATAAATACTGTTATCGGTCGCCATGGTCAGCCGGTCGGCGTAACTTGTGGCGGTATCTCCGGTAAAGCCTTGTTGCTCCAGTGCCTGTAAAAAATTCAGCACCAGCTGAACGACGCCGGGTGCCTGAGAAATCTGTGGGATCATTACTGTTGACCCTGCCTGACTGTTAGAGTTGTGAGTATTTAAACGTTTGCATAGTGCATTTATCGTTGTATCACATTTTTTTCTTATGCGCCCGGCAGAATTACGGGCAGAATCGGGCGGGTAAAATCACCGTCTTTTTGGGTGATTATTGTCGGCAGATTTCATGTCACGCTGCTCCTTGGCGTGTAAACAGAATGGATAAATCAAATGGTTAACTTTCGAGAGCCCAGGGATGTACCGCAATTAATGCTGTCGGTGCTGTTTTTAGCAATCATGATTATTGCCTGCTTGTGGATCATTCAACCGTTCGTGCTGGGTTTTGCATGGGCAGGCACCATTGTGATTGCCACCTGGCCGCTCTTTTTACGCCTGCAACGCCTGCTGTTTGGGCGGCGTTCTTTAGCCGTGCTGGTGATGACGCTGCTGCTGATCCTGCTGTTCGTCATTCCCATTTCGATGCTGGTCAACAGCCTTGTTGATGGCAGCGGCCCGGTGATTCATGCCATCACGTCAGGTGATATGACGTTACCCGATTTTGCCTGGCTTAATGATGTCCCGCTGGTCGGCGAAAAGCTCTACACCGGCTGGCATAACCTGCTGGATATGGGCGGCAGCGCCATCATGGCTAAAGTACGCCCTTACGTTGGCGCAACGACCACGTGGTTTGTCGGCCAGGCCGCGCATATTGGCCGCTTTATGATGCACTGCGTGCTGATGCTGCTGTTCAGCGCCCTGCTCTACTGGCGCGGCGAACAGGTTGCGCGGGGCATCCGCCACTTCGCCAGCCGTCTTGCCTCTCAGCGTGGCGATGCCGCCGTCCTGCTGGCCGCGCAGGCGATCCGCGCCGTCGCGCTGGGCGTGGTGGTGACCGCGCTGGTGCAGGCGATTCTCGGCGGGATTGGTCTTGCCATCTCTGGTGTTCCTTATGCCACGCTGTTTACGGTGGTGATGATCCTCTCCTGCCTGATTCAGCTTGGGCCGCTGCCGGTCCTGATCCCGGCTATCATCTGGCTTTACTGGAGCGGCGATACCACCTGGGGCACGGTTCTGCTGGTCTGGAGCTGCGTTGTGGGCACGCTGGATAACGTGATCCGTCCGGTACTGATCCGCATGGGCGCTGACCTACCGCTGGTGCTGATCTTATCCGGGGTTATTGGCGGGTTGATCGCCTTTGGTATGATCGGCCTGTTTATCGGCCCGGTGGTGCTGGCTGTAAGCTGGCGACTGTTTGACGCCTGGGTAAAAGAGGTGCCGCCGCCCGGAAATGATGCGCAAGAGGTGCTCGAAGAGACCGAGGAATTTAAGCCTCATCAGCAATAACTATCAGGCGGGGAAACCCGCCTCATTATTAAGCATTACTAATGATTTATGCAGGTCCCTACGATTATTCCTAACGCAACCCCTTCTGCCTCCCGCCTCGCTTGTCGCAAAATCGTTACGCTTGTTAAACTATTGAGACGAATCTGATCGACGCTAAAACCGCCCATGCCTACTATTAGGACACGGTTATAAATCAACGCATTGATTTATAAGCATGGAAATCCCCTGAGTGAAACAACGAATTGCTGTGTGTAGTCTTTGCCCTTCTCCCACGAAGGGCTTTTTTTTATCCTGATTTTGAGCAAAAAAATCCCCGGCAATAAGCCAGGGATTGTTGTCACCCGTTAACCGCTATTTTATTTCTGCCAGCGAAAGCCAGGTCTGCACAACGGTGTCCGGGTTCAGCGACAGGCTGTCGATGCCCTCTTCCATCAGCCAGGCGGCAAAATCTTCATGGTCGGACGGGCCCTGACCACAAATGCCGACATATTTGCCCTGTTTCTTCGCGGCGCGGATCGCCATCGACAGCAGTGCTTTCACCGCCTCGTTGCGCTCATCAAAGAGTTCCGATACCACGCCGGAATCACGGTCCAGACCCAGTGCCAGTTGCGTCATGTCGTTTGAGCCGATAGAGAAACCGTCAAAATGCTCCAGGAACTGTTCTGCCAGCAACGCGTTCGACGGGATTTCACACATCATGATCACTTTAAGGCCGTTCTCGCCGCGCTTCAGGCCCTGGCGCGCCAGTTCCTCAACCACCGCTTCTGCCTGAGCAACGGTGCGCACAAACGGGACCATGATTTCAACGTTAGTCAGCCCCATGTCGTTACGCACACGTTTTACCGCGTCGCACTCCAGCGCAAAGCAGTCGCGGAAGCTGTCGGAAACATAGCGCCCCGCGCCACGGAAGCCGAGCATCGGGTTCTCTTCTTCCGGTTCGTAACGCTCTCCGCCCACCAGATTGGCGTATTCGTTCGATTTAAAATCGGACAGGCGCACAATCACCCGCTTCGGATAGAACGCCGCGCCAAGCGTCGCGATACCTTCCGCCAGGCGGCCGACGTAAAACTCTTTCGGCGATTCATAACCCTTCATGATTTCGCGAATTTCGTTTTGCAGTTTCGGCTCCTGGTCATCAAACTCCAGCAGCGCACGCGGGTGCACGCCGATCATGCGGTTGATGATGAACTCCAGACGCGCCAGCCCCACGCCTTCATTTGGCAGGCAGGCAAAATCAAAGGCGCGGTCGGGGTTGCCGACGTTCATCATGATCTTCAGCGGCAGATCCGGCATGGTATCCACGCTGGAGCTTTTCACGCTAAATTCCAGCAGGTCTGCGTACACGTAACCGGTATCGCCTTCCGCACAGGATACCGTGACGTTTTCATCGTCTTTCATCCGTTCGGTGGCATCGCCACAGCCGACCACTGCCGGGATGCCCAGTTCACGAGCGATAATCGCCGCATGACAGGTGCGCCCGCCGCGATTGGTCACAATCGCTGAGGCTTTTTTCATGATCGGTTCCCAGTCCGGGTCGGTCATGTCGGTGACCAGCACATCACCCGGCTGAATACGATTCATCTCGCTAATGTCGTGGATCACTTTCACCGGACCTGCGCCGATGCGATGACCGATGGCGCGACCTTCCGCCACAATTTTTCCCTGCGCGTGTAAGGTGTAACGCTCCATCACCTGACCGCGGGAACGCACGGTTTCCGGGCGGGCCTGGACGATATAAAGTTTGCCGGTATGCCCGTCTTTCGCCCATTCGATGTCCATCGGGCGGCCATAATGTTTCTCAATCTGCACCGCCTGTTTCGCCAGTTCCTGCACTTCCTCATCTTTTAACGAGAAAATATCGCGGTCGGCCTGCGGGACATCTTCAATACGCACCTGCTTGCCGTGCTCCTGGGTCGGCGCGTAGACCATGCGGATCTTTTTCGAGCCCATAGTGCGGCGCACAATCGCCGGGCGACCCGCAGCGAGCGTCGGTTTGTGGACGTAAAATTCGTCCGGGTTGACCGCGCCCTGCACCACCATCTCGCCCAGTCCCCAGGCGGAGGTAATGAAGACCACCTGATCGAAGCCCGACTCGGTATCGATAGAAAACATCACCCCGGACGAGGCGAGATCGGAGCGCACCATGCGCTGAACGCCCGCGGAGAGCGCCACGCCGCGGTGATCGTAACCCTGGTGAACACGGTAAGAGATCGCGCGATCGTTAAACAAGGAAGCAAACACATGTTTTACCGCGACCAGCACCGCGTCGTAGCCCTGCACGTTAAGGAAGGTTTCCTGCTGCCCGGCAAAAGAGGCATCCGGCATATCTTCCGCGGTCGCCGACGAGCGCACCGCAAAGGAGGCGTCGGCGTCATCCGCAGAAAGCTGATTATAAGCCTCATGAATAGCCTGCTCGAATTCCGGCTGGAATGGCGTATCAATGATCCATGAACGGATCTGTGCGCCGGCTTTTGCCAGTTCGCTGACATCATCAATGTCCGTTTTATCCAACAGGTCATAGATGCGCTGATTGACGCCGCTTTGATCGAGAAACAGATTAAACGCCTCGGCGGTCGTGGCAAAACCGTTCGGAACCGAAACGCCCATGTCAGAAAGACCGGTGATCATTTCTCCCAGGGAGGCATTTTTGCCGCCAACTCTGTCTACATCATTCATGCCGAGTTGGTTGTACCAAAGCACCAGCGGTGACGAGCCATTTGTGGACATCGAACAATCCTTTTATATGTGAGCGGGTTAAGAAACACCTTAATGCTTATTAATCCTGGCATATTTATTTACGTTAAAAAAACGGTGAATCGTTCAAGCAAATATATTTTTTACTTTTCAGACTGCTGCCATAGTCGATTTAACCTGCTGAATAATATGGATTCATTAGAAAAAGCCGAATTCCTCATCGTTTGATAAAAATGAAACGTAGTTTTCATTAAATATAAAAGCAGCGTTTCATTTTCTAAAATGAGAGACGGACTATACGCAGCGTTTGCTGATTTAATTTATGCTTTCAGGTCAATAAGTCTATTCCTGGAGCAAGCAAATGGATAATGCGGTAGACCGGCACGTTTTTTATATTTCCGACGGGACAGCCATTACAGCTGAGGTGCTGGGACATGCGGTGATGTCGCAATTTCCCGTCGCGATTAACAGCATTACGCTGCCGTTTGTTGAAACGGAGAGCCGGGCAAAGGCGGTCAAAGAGCAGATTGATGCGCTCTATCAGCAAACTGGCGTGCGTCCTCTGGTCTTTTACTCCATCGTCCTGCCAGAAATCCGCACCATTATTTTACAGAGCGAAGGGTTTTGTCAGGACATCGTGCAGGCGCTGGTTGCGCCGCTTCAGCAGGAACTCAGGCTTGAGCCGACCGCCGTTGCCCACCGGACTCACGGGTTAAACCCTGGTAATCTGATCAAATATGACGCGCGCATCGCCGCCATTGATTACACGCTGGCGCACGATGACGGGATCTCCATGCGTAATCTCGACCAGGCACAGGTCATTTTGCTGGGCGTGTCGCGCTGCGGTAAAACGCCGACCAGCCTCTATCTCGCCATGCAGTTTGGCGTGCGGGCGGCAAACTACCCGTTTATTGCCGATGACATGGACAATCTCGGCCTGCCCGCCGCGTTAAAGCCGCTGCAACATAAGCTGTTTGGCCTGACGATCAATCCTGAGCGACTGGCGGCTATTCGTGAAGAGCGCCGGGAAAACAGCCGTTACGCCTCAATGCGTCAGTGCCGGATGGAAGTGGCAGAAGTGGAAGCGCTATATCGTAAAAACCAGATCCCCTATCTCAACAGTACTAACTTTTCCGTTGAAGAGATCGCCACCAAAATTCTCGACATGATGAAGCTCACGCGGCGGATGTATTGAGCATGAACTAGCAAGCTAGTACATGAGTGATAAATCCGTTATCATTGCATTCAGGAATGTGATGAGAGTCACGACCACACTTGAAATAAGCCGGGATTGGTTTATCGTGAAGCCCATCACTTCCCGGCATTCCTGCCGCTGAAGCCACAAATTTCTGAGAATTGTAATGAATAGAACCGATGAACTCCGCACGGCGCGTATTGACAGCCTGGTGACGCCAGCTGAACTGGCGCAGCGGTATCCTGTTTCCGCCGGGGTGGCGGAACATGTCACGGCCTCACGCCGCCGAATTGAGAAGATCCTCAACGGCACCGACCGCCGTTTACTGGTGATTATTGGGCCGTGTTCCATTCACGATCTTGATGCCGCCATGGATTATGCCCGCCGTTTGCAGGCGCTGCGCGAGAAGCACCAGGATACGCTTGAGATCGTGATGCGTACCTATTTTGAAAAACCGCGCACGGTAGTGGGCTGGAAAGGGCTGATTTCCGATCCCGATCTGAACGGCAGCTATCGTGTGAATCACGGCATTGAACAGGCGCGTAAACTGCTATTGCAGGTGAATGAACTGGGCGTACCCACGGCTACCGAATTCCTCGATATGGTGACCGGACAGTTTATTGCCGATTTGATTAGCTGGGGCGCAATTGGTGCGCGCACCACTGAAAGTCAAATTCACCGTGAAATGGCGTCCGCCCTTTCCTGCCCGGTGGGCTTTAAAAACGGCACCGATGGCAATACGCGCATCGCCGTGGATGCGATCCGCGCCTCCCGCGCCAGCCATATGTTTTTATCGCCGGATAAATCGGGTCAGATGACGATTTACCAGACCAGCGGCAACCCGTATGGCCACATCATTATGCGCGGCGGTAAAACGCCAAACTACAATGCCGCCGATCTTGCCGAAGCCTGCGACACGCTGCGCGAGTTTAATTTACCGGAGCATCTGGTTGTCGATTTCAGTCACGGCAACTGCCAGAAACAGCACCGCCTGCAACTGGATGTGTGTGACGACATCTGCCAGCAGATCCGTAGCGGTTCAACGGCTATTGCCGGGATTATGGCTGAAAGTTTTCTCCAGGAAGGGACGCAGAAAATTGTCGCCGGTCAGCCGCTGGTTTACGGCCAGTCGATTACCGATCCATGCCTGAGCTGGGAAGATAGCGAAACACTGCTGGATAAGCTCGCGTCGGCGGTTGCAACGCGGTTTTGACAGGACCCTCACCCTAGCCCTCTCCCTCAGGGAGAGGGGACCGATCGAGCGTTGACTTCCTTTTCTCCCTCTCCCTGAGGGAGAGGGCCGGGGTGAGGGTTAGCCTTAACTGGAACAGCTCACTTCCAGCCGTTTCCCCCAGTCTGGTGGACGGCTGACATAATCATCATCCCGGTCAGTAAACGGCGTACGCAGCGCGTCATGCAACCGGTGCAACTCCGTCATATCGCCCTGCTCAGCCTGCTCAATCGCGCGTTGTGCCAGCCAGTTTCGCAGGATCATCGCCGGATTCACGCTCAGCATCTGCTGCTGTCGCTGCGCGTCGTCGATCTCATCGCGCACCAGCCGTTCGCGGTAATCAGTGAACCAGCTATCAAATGCGCCACGGTCGATAAATTCATCGCGCAGGGGGGATTGCGCGCTGTGCTGCTCTGTCTGACTGAGCATCCGGAAAGTGCGCGTGTAATCGCTGCCTTCCCGTGCCATCAGCGCAAACAGTCGGTTTAACAGCTCGTTATCCGCTTTTTGCTCGGTGAACAAGCCCAGCTTGCTGCGCATCAGCCGGCCGTACTCTGTGAGTAATACATGCTGGTACTCGTCCAGCGTTGAGTTCAGCGCATCGACGTCAATAAACGGCGACAGGGTTTGCGCCAGCCGTTGAAGATTCCACAGCCCGACCGCGGGCTGGTTGTCGAAGCGGTAGCGGCCCTGATAGTCGGAATGGTTGCAGATAAAGGCAGGGTTATAGTCATCCAGGAATCCGTACGGGCCGTAATCAATGGTCAGGCCGAGGATCGACATATTGTCGGTGTTCATTACCCCGTGCGCAAAACCGACGGCCTGCCAGCGGGCGATAAGCCTCGCGGTACGGCTCACGACATCGCTAAACCACAGCCGGTATTTATCCTGCTCGTCCTGCAAGTGCGGCCAGTGATGACGGATCACAAAGTCTGCCAGTTGCTGCACTTTTGCCGGCTCACGGCGGTAATAAAAATGCTCGAAATGACCGAAACGCGCATGGCTTTCCGCTACGCGGATCATCATTGCGCCCTGCTCGACTCGCTCGCGCATGACCGGCGTATCGCTGGTCACAATCGACAGCGCCCGCGTGGTGGGAATGCCCAGATGATGCATGGCTTCAGAGGCCAGGCACTCGCGGATCGTTGAACGCAGAACCGCCCGCCCGTCACCCATGCGGGAATATGGCGTTAAGCCCGCGCCTTTCAGATGCCAGTCGCGGGTGCTGCCGTCGGACAACAGCTGTTCGCCGAGCAGAATGCCGCGCCCGTCGCCCAGTTGACCGGCCCAGACACCAAACTGATGTCCGCTGTAAACCTGGGCCAGCGGCGACATTCCGGGCAGAAACGTCTCTCCGCCCCAGACGCCTGCGCCCTGCGTCGTGTCAAACAGCGACGGCGGGACGCCCAGCGATTCGGCTAAGTCGGCGTTGTGCCACACCAGTCGGGCATTGCTTAACGGCGTGGGCTGTAAGGCGGTATAAAAACCTGGCAGCTCATCGCGCCAGTGAGTAGTAAAAGACAGGGTCATGGTTCCTCCTGCCTTAAGTGTAGTGTGTTACTGCGGGTTTAAACACGGGCCAGCAGCAGGGTTATCACTGCACAAGCGTGGTAATGGCGGCAGGCGTGACCGGCGGCCACAGGCTTCCCTGCATGGCGCTGAACTGGAAAGGCAGCAGGCGTTGCAGGATCTGCTCGCTATCAACACCGGAAATCATCAGGCTACGGCAGTGCGGACTCACCTGCGAAACGATGGCGCGCATAAAAGGATCAAAGGCCAGGGAAGATAACTGGTGATGGAGAAAATGTTTATCGATGGCAATACGATGAAACAAACCATCAAACACTGCCCGGCTTGATACTTCCCCGGCACCAAAATTTGCCAGCACCAGGCAATACCGCTGCGCTAATTGTGCAAGCTGAATATTTTCCTTTCCTTTATTTAAATCAGGATAATTCTCATTAATTGTAAATTCGAGAAAAGGAAAACGTTCAACGCAGGCGGCCAGTTCCGGGTTCGTTAAAAGCGCGTCAACGATAACGGGATTTATATTTATCCAGGCGCATAGCTGGTGCTGGATAAAAAAGAGTTTGCAGGCATCAATCAATGCCAGTTGTTCCGTAAAGAGGGTCAGGGTATCGCTGTCTGTCAGGCGTGGCAGCATTAGCTCAGTGGGCGTGCGTACGCTGTTATCATCTCCGCTAAAATTGACGATGACTTCAACGCCCTGAAGCAGACTCTGTTCGTTACGGGCCGGGAGGAGTAACAGTTCAGAGCGCCAGGTATTATCCAGTGTCACTATCATTGCGCCCACCCCTCATTCAGGGTCATTGCTGCTAATATTCCGCAAAGGCAAATAAGATTTAACTTAACAGGCATACATAACATTAATTTCATCCATTTCTTTTTAATAGGGGATTCTCCTTATTCCTTTGATGAATTTTATCCTGGACCCATAATAATAGCCAGTATTGCCCCAGCCACTCATACAATAGTCTGGTATTCTTAACTGCCTAATTAATTTGGGTGAGATAAATCTCAACTGGCAATATGCGCCGATCAAAAGAAAACACAATGATACTCTCGCCCACCGTATCTGTGGGCGTAAAGTCGTCTCAGATGCGCCGGGCCTGCCAGAAGTTTTTCCGCCAGTAGACGTTATCCAGCGATGAGCGCATCACTCCCCGGCTGGTGGAGGCGTGGATAAATTGATTATCCGTATCATAAATTCCGACGTGCAGCCCGCTGTCCCCGGAACCGGTTTTAAAGAACACCAGATCCCCCGGCAGCAGATCGTCTTTGTCAATTTCAGTCCCTACTTTCGCCTGCTGGCGTGTTTCGCGCGGCAGTTGTAAATCGAACCGATCGCGAAAGGTCAGCAAGACAAAACCGGAGCAGTCGATCCCGCCACGACTCATCCCGCCGTAGCGGTAAGGCGTTCCGCGCCAGTGACTGAGCTGATCGTTCAGACCCGCAATCACAGTGATGGAGTCGGCAAGTCGGGGATTGGGCGGTGGCGCACGATGGCTGCTACACCCGGCCAGAAATAACGTTGCTGCAAGAAGAAACCAGAAACGCATTGGGATTCGTCCTTTTATTATTTTTCGCTACTCTAGCCTGTGGCTTAAGCGCCAGGCAAGACTCCGTGCTTCACAATGTCGAAATGAGCATTCTGTGCCCTTCAATATCCAGGCGGCGGAACGGCATTTTGTAGGCTTTTTCCAGATTGGGTGGCGTCATGACCTGCTCACGCGGCCCGCTGGCCAGCAGCTTACCGTTGCGTAATAGCCACGCGCGATGGGCATGCCGTAACGTATGGTTAAGGTCGTGACTGCTCATTACAATAGTAATGCCCGCCTCAAAGAGCGTGCCCAGCAACCTGTCGAGCGCGGCCTGTTGAGCGACATCCAGACTGTTCATCGGCTCATCCAGCAACAGAAGCTGCCCGTCCGGATTGGAGTCCGGATGGATCTGCAAAATGACAGCGGCCAGACGAACGCGCTGCCACTCCCCGCCTGAGAGCTGATTTGCCGGACGCGTGAGCTTGTCAGCAAGCCCTAACGCACCGGCGACGGTTTCAGCCAGCCGGGTGTGGGAGGCGTTATGTTGATGCAATGATAGATAGTGCCAGACGGGCATCGCAAAGGGTGGCATCTGCTGTTGTGCGAGATACGCGCGATGACGGGAAAGCGTGGTCGCGTGCCAGTCTTCAAGCGGCTGAGCATTGAGCGTCACCACGCCCGCGCCCTGAGTCAGCCCGGCCATACGCGCCAGCAAGGTGCTTTTCCCGGCCCCGTTAGGCCCAACCAAATGCAGAATTTCTGCCCGGTTGACGGTAGCGGTGATCGGCCCCAGTCGGCCGGTCGCTTCAACATCCTGTAATTGCATCAACGGGGACATTATTTTGCCAGCGCCAGCTTAATCGCTTCCATCACAATCGGATCTTCCGGCGTCATGTCCGGGGAGAAACGCTGCACCACTTCCCCGTCACGGCCAATCAGGAATTTTTCAAAGTTCCACAGGATATCGTCCGGATAAAGCGGCGCGCGGCCTTTGCTGGCCATACGCTCATAGAAGCCGCTGCCTTCCGGCGCGACAGCCGCAGGACGGGCAGCAATCAGTCTGGCATACAGCGGATGACGGTTCTCACCGTTCACATCAATTTTGCTGAACATCGGGAATGTGACGCCGTAGGTGGTGCTGCAAAACGTTTTGATCTCTTCTTCGCTACCTGGCTCCTGACCGAGGAACTGATTGCACGGGAAACCCAGCACCACAAAACCGTCTTTTTCCCAGGCTTTCTGAATATTCTCCAGCTGCTCATACTGCGGCGTCAGGCCACATTTTGAGGCCACATTGACGATCAGTAATACCTTGCCTTCATACGCTTCAAGCGTCGTTTTCTCGCCGTCAATGGTCGTGACTTCAGTGCTTAAAATCGCGTGTTGCATAATATCCCCTTAGTTTACAGAGCCGATTGCCGGGTCTTAGCGCCCGGCCTTTAATAATAGCCAGATAAATACCGGCGCGCCTAATGTTGCCGTGACGACGCCGATTGGCAGTTCCGCCGCACTAAGTGCCTGACGGGCAATAATGTCAGCACACAGGAGCGCAATGCCTCCCGCCAGTGCGCAGGCGGGCAGTAACACGCGGTGATCGGTGAGCCCACATAAACGCAGGATGTGGGGGATCACCAGCCCGATAAAGCCGATAGCGCCCGCGATAGCAACACTGACGCCTACCATCCAGCCGGTTGCAACAACCAGGATGTTGCGCCAGAAGTTTAGCGGCAGGCCTAACTGACGGGCAGAAATTTCTCCCAGTACCAGCATGTTCAGCGGCTGCGATTGCAGACACACCCAGATTATCACCGGCACCAGTCCCAGCATCAGCCAGCTTTGCTGCCAGTCCACACCGCCGAATCCGCCCATCATCCAGTACATCAGCTGGCGTAAATCAAAGGAGGTGGAGAAGTAAATCGCCCAGGTCATCAGGGCGCTGCAAATGATGCCCAGCGCCACGCCCGCCAGCAACAGACGGCTGGTTGACAGATGTCGGCGGGCAAAGCGTAACAGGATCAGGGTGATAACCAGCGCCCCCGCAATCGCGCACAGCCCCAGTGCCCAGTCAGGCAAAATACCCTGCCCCAGTAATACTGCCGCAATCAGCCCGACGCCTGCACCGTTTGAGACCCCAAGCAGGCCCGGCTCGGCCAGCGGATTTTCAAATAATGCCTGCATAATGGTGCCCGAGAGCGCCAGCGCTGCGCCCACCAGCATCACCGCCAGCGTGCGCGGCAGGCGAATTTGCCAGACAAACAGCTTCCCGGCATCGCTAAACCAGTCGTCTGGCGCAATCCACTGTTCCCCGGCGCTAAGGCTGACAACAAAAGTGATAAG
This sequence comes from Enterobacter sp. kpr-6, assembly GCF_900116015.1. Classification (GTDB taxonomy): domain Bacteria; phylum Pseudomonadota; class Gammaproteobacteria; order Enterobacterales; family Enterobacteriaceae; genus Enterobacter_D. The sequence goes on along the minus strand of NZ_FOYH01000001.1, from coordinate 790,063 downwards.
CAATAACAGCGTCAGACCACAGAGCCAGCGAACATGGTGTTGGTGCTGAAAATGGGCGTGTGACAGCATAATTTCCATTTAGCAGATAAGTGATGTGATTGATTTTAAGGTGAATGATAAGTCGGGTGGAAGAAAAAAGGCCGCATAAGCGGCCTTTTTAGTTAGTTCAGATTACTCTGCTTTGGGCGAAGCGTTTTCGACACGGCTTTTCAATTTCTGACCGGGTCTGAAGGTCACCACGCGCCGGGCTGTAATGGGAATATCCTCACCCGTTTTCGGGTTACGTCCGGGACGTTGATTCTTGTCGCGTAAATCGAAGTTACCAAAGCCGGAGAGTTTCACCTGTTCACCGTTTTCCAGAGCGCGACGGATCTCTTCGAAAAACAGCTCTACCAGTTCTTTGGCATCCCGCTTGCTAAGCCCAAGCTTATCAAACAGATATTCTGACATTTCAGCTTTTGTAAGCGCCATAGGTTCAATCCCTCAATGATGCCTGGAATCGCTCTTTTAATGCCTCTACACATCTGGCAACGGTAGCGGCAATCTCCTCTTCTTCGAGTGTACGGCTGGTATCCTGAAGGATAAGGCTGATAGCGAGGCTCTTATAGCCCTCCGCCACACCCTTGCCGCGGTACACGTCAAATAAGTTTACGCCAACTACCTGATTTACGCCAACTTTCTTACACTCGGCCAAAACATCTGCTGCGGACACGTTTTCAGCGACCAGAACAGCGATATCACGACGGTTTGCCGGGAAGCGTGAAATCTCCTGAGCCTGAGGCACCACGCGGTCTGCGACCTTGTTCCACTCCAGTTCAAACACGACGGTGCGGCCGTTCAGATCCAGCTTACGTTCCAGCTCCGGATGCACAACGCCAATGAAACCAACGTGTTCGCCTTTCAGATAAATCGCCGCAGATTGGCCCGGATGCAGCGCCGGATTTTCCTGCGCTTTGAACTGAATGTCGTTAAGTTGCCCGGTTAAATCCAGCACCGATTCCAGATCGCCTTTCAAATCATAGAAATCAACGCCCTCTTTTGCCAGGTTCCAGTGCTCATCGTGACGGTTGCCACAAATGACGCCTGCCAGCATCAGATCCTGGCGGATGCCCAGATTTGCCTGCGTATCGGGCACAAAGCGCAGACCTGTTTCGAAAATGCGCACACGGTTCTGCTGGCGGTTCTGGTTGTAAACCACGGTGGTCAACAGCCCTGTCCACAGCGACAGACGCATTGCTGACATTTCGCTGGAGATCGGGCTTGGCAGGATCAGCGCCTCAACGCCTGGGTGGATCAACTGCTGCACCTTCGGATCGACAAAGCTGTAGGTGATCACTTCCTGATAGCCTTTGTCGTTAAGCATGGTTTTCACACGCTTGAGCGACAGATCGGCCTCACGGTGATTACCCATGATCAATCCAGCCTGAACAGGCTCATCCGGGATGTTGTTGTAGCCGTAAATACGCGCCACTTCTTCAACCAGATCTTCCTCGATTGCCATATCAAAACGCCAGCCCGGAGCAACGGCAGTCCACTCATCCAGGCCTTCGGTCACATCGCAACCCAGACGACGCAGAATGTCGCTGACCTGTGCGTCGGCAATGTGATGCCCAATCAGGCGATCCAGCTTGCTGCGACGCAGGCGGATGGTAGCCGGTTTTGGCAACGTGGCTTCGTTGGTGACATTGATAACCGGACCGGCTTCGCCGCCGCAAATATCCAGCAGCAGACGCGTAGCACGCTCCATCGCTTTAAATTGCAGAGCGGGGTCTACGCCACGCTCGTAACGATGAGAGGCGTCAGTATGCAGACCGTGACGGCGCGCACGACCGGTGATAGACAGCGGGCTAAAGAACGCGCATTCCAGCAGCACATCCTGAGTGTCATCGTTGACACCTGAATGCTCGCCGCCGAAGATCCCGCCCATTGCCAGCGCTTTGCTGTGGTCGGCAATCACCAGGGTGTCAGCATCAAGTTTCGCTTCGTTGCCGTCCAGCAGCACCAGCGTTTCGCCCTCTTTCGCCATACGCACCACAATCCCGCCGTCAATACGGCTGAGATCGAACGCGTGCATCGGCTGACCCAGCTCCAGCAGCACGTAGTTGGTCACGTCAACAACCGCATCGATGGAACGAATGCCGCAGCGACGCAGCTTTTCACGCATCCACAGCGGAGTCGGTGCTTTGACGTTGATGCCTTTAACAACGCGGCCCAGATAGCGCGGGCAGGCATCGGCGGCGTCCACCGTAATCGGCAGCGTGTCGTTGATGGTCGCCGCAACCGGGGCCATTTCCGGCTCAGTAAGCGGGGACTGGTTCAGCACTGCCACATCGCGGGCGATACCGATAATGCCTAAGCAGTCGGCACGGTTTGGTGTGACGCTGATTTCGATGGTGTTGTCATCAAGCTTCAGATATTCGCGGATATCGGTGCCAATTGGTGCGTCCGCAGGTAACTCGATAATGCCGCTGTGATCGTCGGAAATACCCAGCTCGGAGAACGAGCACAGCATGCCTTCAGACGGTTCACCACGCAGCTTTGCCGCTTTGATTTTAAAATCGCCCGGCAGGACTGCACCGATGGTCGCCACGGCTACTTTCAGACCCTGACGGCAGTTTGGCGCACCGCAGACGATGTCCAGCAAGCGCTCGCCACCGACGTTGACTTTAGTGACGCGCAGTTTGTCGGCGTTCGGATGCTGACCACATTCAACCACTTCCCCGACAACCACGCCGTTGAAGCTGCCTGCGACCGGCTCTACACCGTCAACTTCCAGACCGGCCATGGTGATTTGCCCGGACAGCGCTTCGCTGTCTACAGCCGGATTAACCCACTCGCGTAACCACAGTTCACTGAATTTCATTATTTTGTCCTGCCTTATTTAAACTGTTTGAGGAAACGCAAATCGTTTTCGAAGAATGCGCGCAGATCGGTTACGCCGTAACGCAGCATGGTCAGACGTTCCATTCCCATACCAAACGCGAAGCCGGAGTAAACTTCCGGGTCGATGCCGACATTGCGCAGTACGTTCGGGTGCACCATCCCGCAGCCCAGTACTTCCAGCCATTTACCGTTTTTGCCCATTACGTCCACTTCCGCAGAAGGCTCGGTGAACGGGAAGTAAGACGGACGGAAACGGATCTGCAAATCCTCCTCAAAGAAGTTACGCAGGAAATCGTGCAGCGTGCCCTTCAGGTTGGTAAAGCTGATGTTGGTATCAACGATCAGCCCTTCCATCTGGTGGAACATCGGTGTGTGTGTCTGGTCGTAATCGTTACGGTAAACGCGGCCCGGCGCGATGATGCGGATCGGTGGCTGCTGCTCTTTCATGGTACGGATCTGCACACCAGACGTTTGGGTGCGCAGCAGACGCGTGGCGTCAAACCAGAAAGTGTCGTGATCAGCTCGGGCCGGGTGATGCCCGGGAATATTCAGGGCATCAAAGTTGTGATAGTCATCTTCGATTTCCGGGCCGGTCGCCACGGAGAAGCCAAGCTCACCGAAGAAACTTTCGATACGGTCAATCGTACGCGTAACCGGATGCAGACCGCCGTTTTCGATACGACGACCCGGCAGGGAAACATCAATGGTTTCGGCTGCCAGACGGGCGTTCAGCACGGCATTCTCCAGATCCGCTTTACGCGCATTCAAAGCCTGCTGAACCTGCTCTTTCGCTTCGTTGATCACCGCACCGGCAGCCGGGCGCTCTTCAGGCGGCAGCTCACGCAGGGTGGTCATCTGAAGGGTCAGATGCCCTTTTTTACCCAGATATTCAACGCGCACGTTATCGAGCGCGGCAACATCTGAAGCATCGTTAATGGCTGCCCTGGCGCTGGCAACCAGCTCTGCGAGATGTGACATGTTTTTCCTCATTATGTCGGTGCAGACACCGTTATGGTGGTCTCTTATTTTTAAAAATCAGGCATAAAAAAAGCCTCCATCGGGAGGCTTTCTGGCGCTGTTTTTCGTTTCTTCTTTCACGCGCAAGCCCCCTGATTCAGGTGCTAAAGTAAAAAAAGAAGCGGAAAATAGCAGCATTCATGCTTGCGTTACCTTGTGTGGTAAGATTCGTTACGCGCTTATTGAAAAGGCTTAACGTTAAATTGTCAACAAAATGACGGTACTGCAAATAAAAAGAGGGAGCTAAGCCCCCTCTCTTCACTGGCTTATGCCAGAGCTGCTTTCGCTTTTTCGACCAGGGCAGAGAATGCCAGTTTGTCGAATACGGCGATGTCAGCCAGAATCTTACGGTCGATTTCAACAGAGGCTTTTTTCAGGCCGTTGATGAATTTGCTGTAAGAAATACCGTTCTGACGGGCTGCTGCGTTGATACGCGCAATCCACAGTTGACGGAACTGACGCTTTTTCTGACGACGGTCACGATAAGCGTACTGACCAGCTTTGATAACAGCCTGGAAGGCAACGCGGTAAACGCGTGAACGCGCACCGTAGTAACCTTTAGCTTGTTTCAAAATTTTCTTATGACGTGCACGAGCCATCACACCACGTTTTACACGAGCCATTTATGCTCTCCTGTATCTATTCTAATTAAAAAGTTAAAAGGTAAACGACTTATGCGTACGGCAGGCACGCGATAACCAGGCCCAGATCGCCTTTGGAAACCATGGCTTTCGGACGCAGGTGACGTTTACGCTTGGTAGCTTTTTTGGTCAGAATGTGACGCAGGTTAGCGTGCTTGTGCTTAAAACCACCTTTACCGGTTTTTTTGAAGCGCTTAGCAGCACCGCGTACGGTCTTAATTTTTGGCATTTTTAATAACTTCCACTTCGCATTGTTAATAAACGAAACAAAGGCGAACCAAACCTGTGAGCTTATGGCCCACAGGAATGATTACTTGATGGCCTTACTGTTTCTTCTTAGGAGCAAGCACCATGATCATCTGGCGGCCTTCGATCTTCGATGGGAAGGATTCGACCACTGCCAGTTCAACCAGATCTTCTTTCACGCGATTAAGCACTTCCATACCGATCTGTTGGTGGGCCATCTCACGACCGCGGAAACGCAGTGTGATCTTGGCCTTGTCGCCCTCTTCGAGAAAGCGAATCAGGCTGCGGAGTTTTACCTGATAGTCGCCTTCATCTGTACCAGGTCGGAATTTAATTTCCTTAACCTGGATAACTTTTTGCTTCTTCTTCTGTTCCTTAGAAGATTTGCTCTTTTCATAGAGGAACTTGCCGTAATCCATTATACGGCAAACGGGCGGCTCGGCGTTAGGGCTAATTTCTACTAAATCCACCCCGGCTTCTTCAGCTTTTTCCAGAGCTTCTCTCAGATTCACAATGCCAAGCTGCTCGCCTTCCAGACCTGTTAAGCGAACTTCTGTGGCGCGAATCTCGCCATTGATACGATTCGGACGCGCCGTTTGAACTCGTTTTCCGCCTTTAATACCTTATTCCTCCAGTTGTTGAAGACTGCGGCTGCGAATCTCTTGTTGCAGCTTCTCGATAACTTCATTTACGTCCAGGCTACCCAGGTCTTTACCACGACGGGTACGCACGGCTACTTTGCCGGCTTCAACCTCTTTGTCACCACAAACCAACATGTAAGGGACACGACGTAAAGTGTGCTCGCGGATTTTAAAGCCAATCTTCTCGTTTCTCAAGTCCGCTTTTACGCGAATGCCCGCATTTTGCAGTTTATGGGTCAATTCGTTAACGTATTCAGCCTGAGAATCTGTGATATTCATGACGACTACCTGCACTGGTGCGATCCAGGTCGGGAAGAAGCCCGCAAATTCTTCAGTCAGGATGCCAATAAAGCGTTCAAGCGATCCCAGAATTGCACGGTGAATCATCACAGGTACCTGACGCTCGTTGCTTTCGCCCACATAGGAGGCTCCAAGACGAGACGGCAGGGAGAAGTCCAGCTGTACAGTGCCGCATTGCCACGCACGATCGAGGCAGTCATACAGTGTAAACTCAATTTTCGGACCATAGAATGCGCCTTCACCCAGTTGATACTCAAACGGGATATTGTTTTCTTCCAGCGCAACAGCCAGGTCCGCCTCAGCACGATCCCACATCTCGTCACTGCCGATACGTTTATCCGGACGAGTGGAGAGCTTGACGACGATTTTCTCGAAGCCAAAGGTGCTGTACATATCGTAGACCAAACGAATACAAGCGTTCACTTCATCACGCACCTGCTCTTCCGTACAGAAGATATGTGCGTCATCCTGAGTGAACCCGCGTACACGCATCAGCCCATGTAACGCGCCCGACGGCTCGTTACGGTGACAACTACCAAATTCCGCCATACGCAGCGGCAGGTCACGATAGGATTTTAAACCCTGATTGAAGATTTGCACGTGACCCGGGCAGTTCATCGGCTTGATACAATATTCACGGTTCTCAGAAGAGGTGGTAAACATTGCATCTTTATAGTTGTCCCAGTGGCCGGTTTTTTCCCACAGCACACGGTCCATCATGAACGGGCCTTTCACTTCCTGATACTGGTACTCTTTCAGTTTAGACCGTACGAAAGTTTCCAGCTCACGGAAGATAGTCCAGCCATCGTTATGCCAGAATACCATACCCGGCGCTTCTTCCTGCATATGATACAGGTCAAGCTGCTTACCGATTTTACGGTGATCGCGTTTAGCGGCTTCTTCAAGGCGCTGCAGATAGGCATTCAGGGCTTTTTTATCGGCCCAGGCAGTACCGTAAATACGCTGCAACATTTTATTGTTGCTGTCGCCACGCCAGTACGCCCCTGCGGTTTTCATCAGTTTAAAGTGATGGCAGAAACGCATATTCGGCACGTGCGGTCCACGGCACATGTCGATGTATTCCTGATGATGATACAAGCCTGGCTTGTCATCATGGGCAATATTTTCATCAAGGATAGTGACTTTGTAGCTTTCGCCGCGCTTAACGAAAGTTTCGCGCGCTTCATGCCAGCTCACTGCCTTTTTGATGACGTCATAGTTCGTTTCGGCGAGCTCGTGCATGCGTTTTTCGAGCGCGTCGATATCTTCCTGAGTCAGCGTATGGTCAAGGTCAATGTCATAGTAGAAACCGTTGTCTACGACAGGGCCGATGGCCATTTTGGTGTTCGGCCAGAGTTGCTTGATCGCATGACCTAACAGGTGCGCGCAGGAGTGACGAATGATCTCCAGACCGTCTTCGTCTTTTGCGGTGATGATAGCCAGTTGCGCATCGTTTTCGATCAGATCGGAGGCATCAACCAGTTCACCGTTAACGCGACCGGCGATGCAGGCTTTTGCAAGACCTGGGCCGATATCCAGCGCAACATCCATAGGGCTAATGGCGCGGTCGAACTGACGTTGACTGCCATCAGGAAGAGTAATTACAGGCATTTTATTTCCTTATTTGCAGTGGTGCCCCACACGAAAGAGCACATACAAAATACTATTTCAATTAATTATCAACAAGTTAAACAGGGTTTTCAGCTTCACTCTGCAGAATCTGTGCTTTATTAAAACAAAAGCACCCCTGGTGCCTGATGATAAGCTCACCCCTGATAGTACACGTCTCTGTACCGGGTTTAAAGGCCAGTGTGATCCCCGTCCCGTTGCTTAATACCTTTATAACCATTCAGATACGTGCAGTTCTTTCAGGAGATGTTGGTCAGCGCCCGGATTACCTGCTCCATCGCTTCTTTGGTTAATTCAGTGCGCGCAATGCGCGTATTGGCGAGAGAGGTACGCAAAACGCCCGCAATGACGATGTGTTTCGGCTCCTGGCCGAGATCGCGCATTTCCAGAACCACTTTTCCCACGACCCGACACATTTCCTGATACAGCGCTTCGTCTTTTGACTGATTCCCCATAGCCGCCTCTTTGTCATTATCTTTATGAGCTTAGCTCATCGAAAAATAACGTTAACGTCAAGCGAATAGTGAGATTACCGGTTGTACCAGGGTAACAGTCGGGCGAGAGCCGCAATTGAGTTAAATCTTAAGAAGCGCACGGCGCGATGGTCAACACATTATTTAACAAAGGATAAAATCAGAAGGGATAAAAGCGAAATGTTAAAAACACATATGCAACTTTTAAAATAAAGACACGGAATGACATTCTATGCGTTAATTTACGCCAACACAGTATTTATAAAAAAACCGGTACAACAAACGCCGGTTTTTTATTAACAACTCAAACAATATTTTGATGCATACCGGGAATAACGGCAGTGAGTATTAATACCACTCACCTGCGACCAGTGTATGAGCATCAAAAGCATCATCCATAGAGCGCCCTGTAGATTGTGCGCCAGGTTGAATGTTTGAGCCTGCTTCGATATCCGTAGCGTGGAAAGAAGCAGTTGGCTTGCTGGTATCGCTGACAGTGTTATAAACAGGGGCGGCAAATGCGCCGAAGGAAAGTGCAGAAAGCACCGCAGCAGCAGCGACAGTTTTGATAGTATTCATATTGTTTCTTCTCTTTTTTCGAATTAATACCGTATGGCCGTGAGCCAAAATAGCTCATGAACGTAAGTTTAGAGCTGGATCACACTTTTGCATAGTCGAAATATTTATCAAAAAGTGTCAAATTAATTGAACATGTCGTGAAACGAGGGAATTAAGGAGAAATTATGAAGGAAAGGCATTTTTATTTTAATAAAACAATAGTCAGTTATTTTAAGCGCATAAAATGATAATAATAAAAATTCGGGCCGGAATTTCCGACCCGATATCAATTACATTTTGTAACCCAACGATACGACCGTTCTGCGGTCGGTATGCTCAGGGGCGGACGCTGGCGGTTCAGAGTTCCAGGTCACGTTGTACGCCACTTTGAGGCCAAAGTGTTCGTTGATGGCCACATTCAGCGCAGTCTCAGAGTTCAGCGTGGTGTCATCGGCACCGAACACAGAAACCCCTTGCGTGAATTTGGTGGAATCGGTCATCTGCCAGGCGTAAGTCCCGGACGCATAACCCAGCGGCTGAGTTTCGTTGTCGCCATCGGTGTACTCGTCATAACGGACACCCGGACCGAATTCAAAACGCAGGCTGTGCACCGGCCCGTTCATGAACTGACGACCATAACCGGCGGTCGCCACATCGCGTTGACGGTAGCCGTTGTAACGGTCAGTCAACCAGCTCGCCTGCCCGAACAGGTAATCCGCATCGGTCACGTTGAAACGAGAACGTCCGCCTACCGCGTACTTCTCAGAAGAACGCTCGTCGTTGGAAGAGGTGTTGCTGGCGTTACCCCACAATGACCATGCGGTAGTATTGCCATACCAGGTCAGGGTGGAATCAGCGGTCAGCGAGGAGCTTTTGGTATTACCTGACTGGGCCAGGTAACCTGCGTTCAGATTGCCTTCAAAAGGCTTCTGAGCAGTTGAGGGGTCATCCATAACAGTAAAAACGGTATCATCTGCGGCAGCATTGAATGACGCAAACACGCCTCCCGCAAGCATAGCAACAGCGGGTAGTGTCTTTAAAAGCTTCATTTATAAGGAGTCCGTACAGCAAAAAAAGAGACCAACACGGTCCCGGAAACTCACAGCAGGATCAATAATTCATTATCCCGTGAAAGGTAACAAATTATAAAAAGGCTCCAATAACATAGCAATGAATTCTTATTTCATTTTTTGAATAAGAGAGATCTCAAAACCGTCATTCCTTTATAAAGACTTAGGTAAAATTTGCTTAGCCTTTATTTGAGAAATCATACCCTTATTTACATTTACATCTGTTGAATCAATGCCAGGCTTAACCTGTCCCTGTTAAAAGGAGGTTATATGATACCTGTCTATACGTTAACGCTCGCGCCTTCACTGGATAGCGCGACGCTGACCCCGCAGATTTATCCCGAAGGTAAGCTCCGTTGTACCGTGCCGGTATTTGAACCCGGCGGCGGCGGTATTAATGTTGCCCGCGCGATTGCCCATTTAGGCGGTAAAGCCACGGCCATCTTCCCTGCTGGCGGTGCCACGGGTGAGCATCTCACCAGCCTGCTGGCCGACGAGCATGTACCCGTGCAGTGTGTGGAAACCAAAGACTGGACGCGGCAAAACCTGCACGTCCATGTCGAATCCAGCGGCGAGCAGTACCGCTTCGTAATGCCTGGCGCAACCCTTAGCGAAGACGAATTCCGTCAGCTTGAAGAAAAAGTGCTGGCAATTGAAAGCGGCGCGCTGCTGGTGATCAGCGGCAGTCTCCCGCCCGGCGTCAAGGTGGAAAATCTGGTTCAGTTAATCAAAGCGGCCCAGCGCCAGGGGATCCGCTGCATCGTTGACAGTTCAGGTGAGGCCCTGACCGCCGCGCTGGAAATCGGCAATATTGAACTGGTGAAACCGAATCAGAAAGAACTCAGCGCGCTGGTGGATCGTGAGCTGACGCAGCCGGACGACGTTAAAGACGCCGCACAGGAACTGGTCAACAGCGGCAAAGCGCAACGGGTGGTGGTCTCATTAGGTCCGCAGGGCGCGCTGGCAGTCGATGCCAGCAGTTGCGTGCAGGTGGTGCCGCCGCCGATGAAAAGCCAGAGTACCGTGGGTGCCGGTGACAGCATGGTCGGTGCCATGACGCTGAAGCTGGCTGAAGAAGCCTCGCTGGAAGATATGGTCCGCTTCGGCGTGGCTGCCGGGAGCGCGGCCACCATCAATCAGGGCACCCGCCTCTGCGCGCGCGATGACACGCTCAAAATTTACGACTACCTGAACCGACGCTAGCGCCCTGCTTCCCCCGCCCGGATGGACCGGGGGAAAACCATACCCGCTGATGGTCGCCAAATTGTTGATATCAGCTATGCTAAAAAAATTTCATGATAACAATGGGGTTAATTATGAGCAGCGGTGACGTCACTCGCTATGTAGTAACGATTAAATTTCACGAAGACAGCCTGACGGAAATCAACGAACTGAATAACGATTTTACCCGCGCTGGCTTTTTACTGACGCTGACCGATGATGACGGCAAAGTGCATGAACTGGGCACCAATACGTTTGGTCTGGTCAGCACGCTGAACGAAGAGGAAGTCAAAGCGCAGGCCGCCGCTCTCGCGGAAAGTGCGCTGGACAAAAAACCAGACGTGACCGTGACTCACTGGGACGCCTGGCTTAAAGAGCAGCAATAAATGCCATTGCGTCCACCCGCTGCCGCAGGTGTGCGTAAGCTCGAGTTTTACATTGCAGTCGTGCGCTAACCTTATGATCTGGCAGATAACATGGGGAGAGACATCATGTGGCAAGCAATCAGTCGTCTGTTAAATGAGCAATGGGGCGAAGGAGAGACCGAGCTTCGCACTGAGCTGCCCGGCGGGGAGATCCACGCCGCCTGGCATCTGCGTCATGGGGGACGCGATTATTTCGTCAAATGCGATGACCGCGAACTCCTGCCCATTTTTACAGCGGAAGCGGACCAGCTTGAACTGCTCTCCCGAAGCCAGACGGTCAATGTCCCGGCGGTACACGCGGTGGGAAGCGATCGGGATTACAGCTTTCTGGTGATGGATTACCTTCCCTGCCGTCCCCTCGATGCGCACAATGCCTTTCTGCTGGGTCAGCAACTTGCCCGCCTGCATCAGTGGAGCGACCAGCCGCAGTTCGGTCTGGATTTTGACAACGATCTCTCCACCACGCCGCAGCCCAACGCCTGGCAGCGGCGCTGGTCAACCTTCTTTGCTGAACAACGTATTGGCTGGCAACTCGAACTGGCGGCAGAAAAAGGGCTGGAGTTCGGCAACATCGACGCCATCGTTGAACATATTCAACAGCGGCTGGCATCGCATCAGCCACAGCCATCGTTGTTGCATGGCGATCTGTGGTCAGCGAACTGTGCGCTGGGACCCAACGGGCCGATCATTTTCGATCCGGCCTGCTACTGGGGAGACAGGGAATGCGATCTGGCGATGCTGCCGCTGCATCCCGATCAGCCGCCACAGATTTATGACGGCTATCAGTCCGTTTCACCTCTTCCGGCGGATTTTCTTGAGCGCCAGCCGCTGTATCAGCTCTACACGCTGTTTAACCGGGCGATTTTATTTGGCGGGCAACATCTGGTGACGGCGCAGAAAGCGCTGGAGCGGGTACTTGCAGCATGATTGCAGAGCCCGGCGGCGCATACCGCCGGGTAATCCGTATTACAAAAAGCCGAGCAGTTTAAAGAAGAAGTATCCTGCCACCACAATAACGATGGGCAGAACATACAGCGGGAAAACCTGCACCAGAATGGTATGACGCGGCACCACGATCCGCGACTCGATCTCTTCCCGGCTCATCCCCTGTGCGCCTTTGGCGTTCTCAAGGATCATCTGATCCTCAACACTTTCGCGCAGAAAACGGGCCTGCCGGCTCATGCGCGCACCCGAGGCCTGAAGTGCAAGGCCGATAAAAATCAGGATGTAGATCACCCAGAAGCCGATGTTAGCCTGCTGGCGAAAATCAGGCAGCGGCGAGTTGTACCAGAAGAAATTGAGGAATGGCGTGTTAAAACGCATCATTTCAATCATCACATGCGCAAAGTCCAGCATCACAGCGTTAATGCCTGGCTGCTTTTCGCTATGCTCATACATAAATTTCAGTACAGAAATAATCGTCGAGATCACCGCCGGGATAAAAATTACCCATCCCAAAACGCGTTTAAGCACAGCAATGCGTCCAGCTTGTTGATACGTCATGAATTCCCCTCGTGAAGACGTTCCATTTGGCCTAAGTCTACCTTCTCATATTCATTTTCGCCCGATCTTTAAAGGCGCTATTATGCAGGAGTAACCATACTGAACCTTTACTTCCCGCTTTACTGACTGATAAGGAGAGGTTGTGATGTCAACCCCGCGTCAAATTCTTGCTGCAATTTTCGATATGGATGGATTACTCGTCGATTCCGAGCCTCTCTGGGATCGCGCTGAACTGGAGGTCATGGCAAGTTTAGGCGTGGATATCACCCGCCGCCACGAGCTGCCGGATACGCTCGGCCTGCGCATTGATATGGTGGTGGAGCTGTGGTACGCCCAGCAACCCTGGACCGGCCCGGACAGACAGGAAGTAACGCAGCGGATCATCGCCCGCTCCCTGTCGCTGGTTGAAGAGGAACGCCCGTTACTGCCCGGCGTGCGCGAGGCGCTGGCACTGTGTAAAGCTGAAGGGCTGAAAGTCGGCCTGGCGTCTGCGTCTCCCCTGCATATGCTGGAAAAGGTGCTGGTGATGTTTGAACTGACGGATTACTTTGACGCGCTGGCTTCCGCTGAAGCGCTGCCGTACAGCAAACCGCATCCGCAGGTCTATCTTGATTGCGCGGCGAAGCTGGGTGTCTCCTCGCTCACCTGTGTGGCGCTGGAAGATTCCGTAAACGGGATGATCGCCTCCAAAGCGGCGCGGATGCGCTCCATTGTGGTACCGGAGCACGCCAACCAGCAGGATGCCCGTTACGCGCTGGCAGACGTTAAACTGACTTCTCTTGAAGAACTCACCGTCGCCCATCTGCGCGGCTGATTTCCGGCGGGTAACAATGACTTTGTTACCCGCATCAATTTTTCTGAAACGCTATTTCACAAACATTTGAGTTTCCCTGGCCTTCCTTCTATGATCCTTTCATCAGGCGCTACGCCTTCCTAACCCTGTCAGCCGGAGTAAATATGATACTGGATGCCTTTAGTCTTAAAGGAAAAGTCGCCATTGTAACCGGCTGTGATACCGGGCTTGGTCAGGGGATCAGCGTCGGGCTTGCCGAAGCGGGATGTGACATTGTCGGTGTGAACCGCAAATACCCGCATGAAACCGAACAGAAAGTCAGCGCACTGGGCCGTCGCTTTATGGCGATTCAGGCCGATTTAAGCCAGCAGGCGGCGCTGGAAAATGTCGTCAGTGAAACCGTCGCGAAAATGGGCCACGTGGACATTCTGGTCAATAACGCCGGAACCATCCGCCGCGCCGACGCGCTCGACTTCAACGAAAAGGACTGGGATGACGTTATTAACCTCAATCTGAAATCGGTATTTTTCCTTTCCCAGTCGGTGGCACGCCAGTTCGTCGCGCAGGGCGGCGGCGGCAAAATCATTAACATTGCTTCCATGCTTTCATTTCAGGGCGGCATCCGGGTGCCCTCTTATACCGCCTCTAAAAGCGGTGTGATGGGACTGACGCGCCTGCTGGCTAATGAGTGGGCAGCGCATAACATCAACGTCAATGCCATCGCCCCAGGTTACATGGCCACCAATAACACCCAGCAACTGCGTGAAGATGCGCAGCGCAATCAGGAAATCCTCGATCGTATTCCCGCCGGGCGCTGGGGCAAGCCAGAAGATATGCAGGGTGCGGCGGTGTTTCTTAGCTCGCAGGCATCAGACTATATCAATGGCTACACCCTCGCGGTGGATGGCGGCTGGCTGGCTCGCTAGCGTTAAATGATTGTGACAAAGAGTTACACCGTCACTACTTCCGCCTACTGTATAAAAACCCTATACTGTATACTTCGACAGTTTGGTGGGTTTGATCATGACGGCGGAAGGCCACTTCCTTTTTTCCATTGCCTGCGCAGTGTTTGCCAAAAACGCTGAGCTGACCCCTGTGCTGGCGCAGAGTGACTGGTGGCATATTATTCCTTCTGCGATCCTGACCTGTCTGCTGCCGGATATTGACCACCCGAAATCAACCCTCGGCCAGCGCATGAAATGGATCTCCAAACCCATCGCCCGCGCCTTTGGGCACCGGGGATTTACGCACAGCCTGCTGGCGGTGTTTATCGCCCTCACCCTCTTCTATCTTAAAGTGCCTGATAGCTGGCTCATTCCGGCGGATGCGCTGCAGGGCCTGGTGCTCGGTTACTTGAGCCATATTCTTGCCGACATGCTAACGCCCGCTGGCGTGCCGCTGCTCTGGCCGTGCCGCTGGCGCTTCCGCCTGCCGATCCTGATGCCGCAAAAAGGCAATCAACTGGAGCGGGTATTATGCATGGCGCTCTTTACCTGGGCGGTATGGATGCCGCAGTCGTTGCCCGAAAACAGTGCAGTGCGCTGGTCATCCGAGATGATCAATTCGCTGCAATCGGAGTTTAATCGTTTTATTCATCACCAGATTGAACAATAACCAGGCTAAACGACGCGTTTTTTTATAACCCATTCCATTTGGATATAAGCGCTGCATCACACTTCTGCTAACCTTGCGCCAACAAGAGAGGCGTTAATGACGCCATCGGATAATAAATCAGGAGATTGGGGATGAATTTTCCATTAATCGCGAACATTGTGGTGTTCGTGGCTTTGCTGTTGCTGCTGGCGCAAACCCGCAACAAACAGTGGAGCCTGGCAAAAAAAGTGCTGACAGGTCTGGTCATCGGCGTCATCTTTGGCTTCGCGCTTCAGCTTATTTATGGCAGCGACAACCCGGTACTGAAAGACTCCATTCAGTGGTTTAACGTCGTCGGTAACGGCTATGTGCAACTGCTGCAAATGATCGTTATGCCACTGGTCTTCGCCTCGATCCTGAGCGCGGTGGCCCGTCTGCACAACGCTTCCCAGTTGGGTAAAATCAGCTTCCTGACCATCGGCACCCTGCTGTTTACCACGCTGATTGCCGCGCTGGTAGGTGTGCTGGTCACCAATCTGTTTGGCCTGACCGCTGAAGGGCTGGTACAGGGCACTGCGGAAACCGCGCGCCTGACCGCCATTGAAACCAACTACGCGGGCAAAGTTGCCGATCTGAGCGTGCCGCAACTGCTGCTCTCCTTCGTGCCGAAAAACCCGTTTGCCGATCTGACCGGGGCGAATCCGACCTCGATTATCAGCGTGGTGATCTTCGCCGCATTCCTCGGTGTGGCAGCGCTCAAGCTGCTGAAAGATGATGCGCCGAAAGGCCAGCGCGTACTGACCGCCATCGACACGCTGCAAAGCTGGGTGATGAAGCTGGTGCGTCTGGTGATGCAACTGACGCCGTACGGCGTGCTGGCGCTGATGACCAAAGTGGTCGCCGGTTCTAACATGCAGGACATCATTAAACTCGGCAGCTTCGTGATCGCGTCCTACCTGGGCCTGGCGATCATGTTTGTGGTGCACGGCATCCTGCTGGGCGCGAACGGCATCAGCCCGCTGAAATACTTCCGCAAAGTCTGGCCGGTGCTGACCTTTGCTTTCACCAGCCGCTCCAGCGCCGCGTCTATTCCGCTGAACGTCGAAGCGCAAACCCGTCGTCTGGGCGTGCCGGAATCCATCGCCAGCTTCTCCGCCTCTTTTGGTGCCACCATTGGTCAGAACGGTTGTGCGGGTCTGTACCCGGCAATGCTGGCGGTGATGGTTGCGCCGACCGTGGGCATTAACCCGCTGGACCCGATGTGGATTGCCACCCTGGTGGGTATCGTAACCGTCAGCTCCGCCGGTGTGGCGGGTGTGGGCGGTGGCGCAACCTTCGCCGCGCTGATTGTGCTGCCCGCGATGGGGCTGCCGGTCACCCTGGTAGCGCTGCTGATTTCTGTTGAACCGCTGATCGACATGGGCCGCACCGCGCTGAACGTGAGCGGTTCGATGACCGCCGGGACGCTCACCAGCCAGTGGCTGAAGCAAACCGATAAAACGGTTCTCGACAGCGAAGAAGACGCCGAACTGGCGCATCGCTAAAACAAAAAAGTCCGGCAACGTTGCCGGACTTTTTTTATCGAATTTCTGCGTACACCGCGCTACGCCTTACCTTCATCAATTTCCCCTTCCTGCCGCATCTGATCCGCCCAGCGCTGGGCTGCTTCTGCCACGCCAAACGCCGGTGAGCGCCGGAAGTGATCGCCCATTAACACAAAGGCGACAAATTTTCCGCGCAACTGCCACACATCCCGTAACCCGTCGACTTTCAGGGCATGATCGGGCGGGGCGGGCTCCACGCGTGGCACATAGCTAATGACAGGGCGATTTTGTTGACGGAATGATTTCATAAGCAACGGTTCACTAAAGCAAATTCTACAAACGGGCAATCCCTATCATAGCTGATTGCACCCCGGTTCGTCGCGCCCCGCTGCTTTTCCTCTCCACGCCCCGTGAAAAATCGTCAGGCAGGCTTAGCCGTCAACATGGCAGATTGTTCTATCTTTAATAAGGTCTTGAGGTCATATCAGCCATAAAAGCAGGAGATGTGTGCAATGTCCGATAATGAGAAAAACCCAAAATTCCACCCCTCACCGGTGCATGACGCCAGTGAATCCAAACCGGGGCTGGACTCCCTCGCCCCTGAAGATAACTCCCACCGCCCGACACCTGAACCTACGCCGCCGGGCGAGCAGCCAACGGCCCCCGGCAGCCTGAAAGCGCCGGACACCTCGAATGAAAAGCTCAACTCGCTGGAAACCTTTCGTAAGGGCAGCGAAAATTATGCGCTCACCACCAATCAGGGGGTGCGCATTGCAGACGATCAGAACTCGCTGCGCGCCGGTACGCGTGGGCCGACGCTGCTGGAAGATTTTATTCTGCGTGAGAAAATCACCCACTTTGACCACGAGCGTATCCCGGAGCGTATTGTTCACGCCCGTGGCTCGGCCGCGCACGGCTACTTCCAGCCTTATAAAAGCCTGAGCGACATTACCAAAGCCAATTTCCTCTCCGATCCCGATAAAATTACCCCGGTGTTTGTGCGCTTCTCCACCGTTCAGGGCGGGGCCGGTTCCGCGGATACGGTGCGTGATATTCGCGGTTTCGCCACCAAGTTTTATACCGAAGAGGGTATTTTCGATCTCGTCGGTAACAACACGCCGGTGTTTTTCATTCAGGACGCGCATAAGTTTCCCGATTTTGTTCACGCGGTAAAACCAGAGCCGCACTGGGCGATCCCGCAGGGGCAAAGCGCCCACGACACCTTCTGGGATTATGTGTCGCTGCAACCGGAAACGCTGCATAACGTGATCTGGGCGATGTCGGATCGCGGCATTCCGCGCAGCTACCGCACCATGGAAGGCTTCGGTATTCACACCTTCCGGCTGGTTAATGCCGAAGGCAAAGGCACGTTTGTTCGCTTCCACTGGAAACCGGTCGCCGGGAAAGCGTCGCTGGTCTGGGACGAATCGCAAAAACTGACCGGGCGCGATCCTGATTTCCACCGCCGCGATCTGTGGGAGTCGATTGAAGCCGGCGATTACCCGGAATATGAACTGGGATTGCAGTTGATCCCTGAAGAGGACGAGTTCAAATTCGACTTCGATCTGCTCGATCCGACCAAACTGATCCCCGAAGAACTGGTGCCGGTGCAGCGCGTCGGTAAAATGACGCTTAATCGCAACCCGGATAACTTCTTCGCCGAAAACGAACAGGCCGCGTTCCACCCTGGTCACATCGTCCCCGGCCTGGACTTTACCAACGATCCGCTGTTACAGGGCCGTCTGTTCTCCTATACCGACACCCAGATCAGTCGCCTCGGCGGGCCGAACTTCCACGAAATCCCGATCAACCGCCCGACCTGCCCGTATCACAACTTCCAGCGCGACGGTATGCATCGCATGGATATTGATACCAATCCGGCTAACTACGAGCCAAATTCGATCAACGACAACTGGCCGCGTGAGACGCCGCCCGCGCCTTCCCGCGGCGGATTCGAAAGCTATCAGGAACGTGTTGAAGGGCACAAAGTGCGCGAGCGCAGCCCGTCGTTTGGCGAATATTACGCCCACCCGCGCCTGTTCTGGCAAAGCCAGACGCCGTTTGAGCAGCAGCATATTATTGACGCCTTCAGCTTCGAACTGAGCAAAGTGGTGCGCGCCTATATTCGTGAGCGCGTGGTCGATCAGCTTGTGCGCATCGACATTACGCTGGCCCAGGCGGTGGCGAAAAACCTCGGCATCACGCTTACCGACGAGCAGCTCAACATTGCGCCACCGAAAGAGGTCAACGGTCTGCAAAAAGATCCGGCCCTGAGTCTCTATGCCGTACCGGATGGCGGTGTGAAGGGTCGCGTGGTGGCGATTTTGCTGAACGAAGGCGTGCAGGCCAGCGAACTGCTCAGCATTCTGCAAGGACTAAAAGCGAAAGGCGTTCATGCCAAACTGCTCTACTCCCGGATGGGTGAACTGACCGCCGATGACGGCAGCGTTATTACCATCGCAGGCACCTTTGCCGGTTCGCCGTCGCTGACGGTGGACGGCGTGATCGTCCCTGGCGGCACGCTCGACAGCCTGTTTACCAGCGGCGACGCCAATTATTATCTGCTGGAAGCGTACAAGCACCTGAAGCCGATTGCGCTGGTCGGGGATGCCCGCCAGTTCAAACAAACGCTGAGAGTGGATACGCAGGGGGAAGAAGGCATTGTTGAGGCTGACAGCGCCAGCGGAAGTTTTGTCGATGACTTCCTGACGCAACTTGCTGCGCACCGCGTCTGGTCGCGGTCGAGTAAAATCCGCGCGATTCCGGCGTAAAGCCGTCATACGAAAACCGCTGCCCTCCCTGGCGGCGGTTTTTTTCTTTGTATAGCGTCAGAGATCGCGCCAGCTACCCAGCCGGTATCCGCGTTCGGCCACCGCCATTTTCAGCTCTGGCGAAGTCAGCACGTCGAGTTCAGCCAGCCGTTGATAGCAGTACTTGCTGTTCATCAGCGTCGCATCAACAAACGACGGATGACACATCACCTCCAGCGACGCCTCGCCGCGTGCGGTGGAATCATCCAGCGTTTTCAGGAACAGCGCCTGCGAAATCGCCTCGCCGTAAAACGCGCTGGAAAACCCGTCCGTACTGCGCGCACCATCCGCCGTTAACCCGCACTGACGGACAATATCGCGGTCAATGCGCAGCTTCACGCCTTTCTCTTTAGCAAACGCCGCCACCAGCGGGAAAATCGAGGCCTGCATATGCACGTGATGATGGCTGTCGATGTGGGTCGGCGGACGTCCGAATACAGCGATAAAGCGCTGATACTGGGCGTCCAGTTCGCGGGCAATCTCCTCCAGCGGCAGGTCGCCCTCTTCCGCCATCGTCATCACCCATTTACCCAACTGGCCGTCGCGGGTCAGCGTCGGCATGGGCGTCAGCGGCGCGCCCAGCGTGAGCACAAAATGCATCCCTACCGCGAGGTCCGGCAGCGTCTGACTCAGCGCCGCCGCATGTTCCACGGCCTGCGCATTCATCATCGCGGTGGTAGACGTCACCAGCCCGTTGCGATGCGCCTCAACGATGCCGTAGTTTTGCGCCCGGCAGAGGCCAAAATCATCGGCATTTACGATCAGTACGCGTTCCATCTGCTTCTCCTTTACTGGTCAAAAGCGTGGATCGCCCCGGCAAAGCGCGGCAGCCATTTCTGATGGGCGATCAGCATATCGCGCGCCAGTTTTTCGGCATCCATGTCGGAATGGATCAGCGGGCTTAAATTCAGCGCCAGCAGCACATCGTTCAATTCGCCGCTGACCGCCGCCTGGCTTGCCGCAATCTCAAAACCTTTGATGGTGTAGATCAGCCCCAGCACTTTTTCGTCAAAATGCGTCAGGCGCGGGTGCGGTTTAGCCCCGTCGCGGCCCAGGATACAGGTCATTTCCACCGACCAGTCAGCCGGAATATTGTCGATCTGCCCGTGGTGCGGCACGTTAACGTAGTGCTCCACCTGTTTGTCGTTGTAAATCGCGTTGATCACCTCGCAGGCGGCGTCGGAGTAATAGGCCCCGCCCCGCTGCTCCAGCGCTTTTGGCTTCACCGCAAGCTCAGGATCTTTGTAGAGATCGAACAGCTCTTTCTCCACCTTCTGCACCACCTGAGCACGCACGCCGCCCTTGTAGTATTCGCCCATCTCGATGGCCAGCATCTCTTTTTGCTTGATGTAATAAAGCAAATAGGAGCACGGCAGCAGATTCAGCGCCCGCAGAAGGCCTTCGCTGAACGGCAGGTCGAAAATATTTTTTACCGACGCCGCCGCCATCGTCCCGGAGGCCACGCCGTCCATCAGCTCGCTGAAGCGCGATTCGCCGTTCACCCACACATCTTTAATAAACACCATGTGGTTGAGGCCAAACAGATCGATGGAAAGCTCATCTTCTTCTTTCATCGCCAGCACATCGCGGATAAACATTTTCATGCCGATCGGAATATTGCAGACGCCGATAAAGCGTTTGAAGTTTGTGTGGCGATAAACCGCTTCCGTCACCATCCCCGCCGGGTTGGTAAAGTTGATGACCCAGGCCTGCGGGCAGATTTCTTCGACGTCTTTAATGATGTCGAAAATCACCGGGATGGTGCGCAATCCCTTGAACAGCCCGCCCGCGCCGTTGGTTTCCTGACCGAGATAGCCGTGGCTGAGCGGAATGCGCTCGTCCAGTTCACGCGCCTGAAGCTGGCCGACGCGCAACTGTGTGGTGACAAAGCTGGCATCCTGCAACGCGGCGCGGCGATCGAGCGACTTAAAGACTTTCATCGGCACGCCCGCTTTTGCAATCATTCGCTGGCAGAGGTCATAGATGATGTTGAGCTTCTCTTCGCCCTCTTTGACATCCACCAGCCAGAGCTCATCAATCGGCAGTTCGTGATAGCGCTTAATAAACCCTTCAAGTAATTCAGGCGTATAGCTGCTGCCGCCGCCAATTGTCACGACTTTTAATTTCTGATCCATAATCTGCTCCTTCCGGGCGACCGACTCGCGCCGCCATTCAGTTAATAGTCGTCAGATGCTTGCGGTAGCTGCCCGGCGTAAAAGAGGTGAACTTCTTAAACGTTTTAATAAATAATCCGGGACTGCTAAAACCCGCTTCATAGGCAATATCGGTGACCGAGAAATTGGTGATTTCCAGTTGCTTCTTGGCAAAATTAATGCGAATTTCATTAATAATCTGCATCGGCGTTTTCGCATAATAACGCTGCATTGCCCGCGTTAAATACTCCTGCGATTTGCCGGATAAACTCACCATATTTTCTATCGCGTTTTCGCCGAACTTTAATTTATCGTGCATCTCTTCCACGGTGGTTTTCAACCATAATGGAATGGTGTCCTGCGCCGTTTCTTCCCGATGATGGCGCAGGCGGTTCATAATATAAAAGGTCACCACTTCGATAAATTCATCAAATTCATTATCGCGAAAGTTCAGCGAGGCGATCACCGACTCGATATAGCTTAAAAATGCATTTTTGACGTGATAAACCTGCGAGGCGATAAAACAGAACGGCAGCAGCGGCAGATAGTGCGTTTCAAAAAACTGCCGGCTGATGCCGACGTTGAGAATACGCGTTGCGCCAAACTCGTAAAAGCTCTGGTGGTGCGACCCCATAGGGATAAACACAAAATCGCCGCGCTCAAGCAGAACCCGCTTGCCGTTAATTTCCTGATAGTAACGCCCCGTCAGGACGATAGTGAACTCGTAGTAGTCATGCTGATGCAGCCCGCTGATGCTCTCGGTCTTGTTATAGATAAAGACGTGAAAATTGCGTCCGTTAAACAACTGCTGTTCACGGGCGGTTTTGATTTCCTGAGTTAACACCGGCGATGGCATCATCTGTGACTCCTGTTTTAGTGCACTTTTTCGTGAAGCGCGATCAACTCAACAATCAGTTCGCGCGCCAGCATGGAGGTCATCAGGTGATCCTGGGCGTGAACCAGCACCAGACTGACCTTCATTTTGCCTTCACCCTGATCGCGCTCGATTAACTGCGTCTGGACACGGTGCGCCTTGTTAAGGGCAGAATGCGACTGTGTCATTTTAGCCTGCGCACCCGCAAAGTCGCCTGCTTTTGCCAGCGCCAGCGCTGCATATGCCAGGCTTCTTGCCTGTCCGGAGTTAATGATTAACCCCATCACCACTTCTTCCAGTTCGTCCGTGGCCAGTTCGGTGTCCGGCACATCATCCAGATTTAACATCGTTTTTTCTCCCGGGGTTCGGTGATTAAAATTTCAGTGCGTTGGCGATATCTTCTTCGCTCTCTTCTTCTTCAATCGTCGCCTGCGCTTTATTGGCGACCAGCACGAACGGCAGATAAATCAGGGTGGCAACGCCAAGGTTGAATATCGCCACACAAAACGCCGCGACGCTGCCGTTGGTATTAAAGAAGGCGGCCAGACCGCTCGGCATCGTCCAGGGCGCGATGTTGGTCACCGGCGGAATGATGCCCATGTAGTAGGCGATTAACATGATCGCCGTCAGCACCGGCTGCACCAGCACGAACGGAATAAACATCACCGGGTTCATGATAATCGGCAGGCCAAAGAGGATCGGTTCGTTAATCTGGAAGATGCCGGAAGGCAGCGCCAGTTTAGCGACCTGGCGATGGTCAGCGCGGCGCGAACCGATAAAGATGGCGATGATAAGCCCAAGCGTGGCCCCGGAGCCGCCGAGCAGCACGTATGAATCGAGCATCGGTTTTGCCCAGACGTGGAAGGTTTTCCCGGCAGCCAGCGCCGCTTCAACCGAGCCGTACTGCTGGTACAGTGCCATGTTTTCCAGTGCCCACGGCGTCATAATGCCGTTTTCCAGCGCGGTCAGTGCAAGCGAACCATGCACGCCGAAGAACCACAGCAGGGAGTTGAAAATCACATACGCCCAGCCGACCACGCTGCCCATCGAGGAGAGCGGTTTTGCCACCGAATCGAGCATCACCTGGTGGAAGTTGGTGCCCCACGCCGCCAGCGCCCAGGAGAGGATGCCCATCACTGAGAGGATGAGGAAGCCGGGGATCAGCGCGGAGAACGAGCGGGAAACCGACAGCGGTACGCTTTCCGGCAGGCGGATCACCCAGTTGCGGCGCACCACAAAGGTGAACATCTCCGCCACCACCAGGCCTATCAAAATCCCGGAAATAATATTCGCCCCGCCGAGCCAGTTTGCGCCAACGGCGTAGGCATCCCCCACGCTGTACGGGGTGACGGTCATAAAAGAGGCCACCGCCAGCAAACCGGCGGCCATCGGATCGACTTTGCGCTCTTCGGCCAGCGCCATACCGACAAAAAACGGTGCCATTAACGACATGATCCCCAGGGTGCCGTTATAGACGTTGCCGCCGATGGTTTTAAATCCGTTTAATGTTTCAATAGTTGACGCATCCAGCCGGATACCTAATGAATAAAAAAACGATCCCTCGCCAAAACTTAAGAAAACGTTATTTATTAATACGAACATGGCCCCCGCCAGCGTCAGCGGCATTAATTTAATAAAACCGTTTTTGATGGCATTAACGTGCGGTTGCTTTCCTATTTTAACGGCAAAAGGAAGCAGAAATCTTTCAAGCGAATCTATTGCTCTGCTCATAAAAAATTATCCTTAAATGCCGCAGCGGAGCGCTGCGGCGGAATAGATGAAATGACTCTTTGACGGGAAAAATAAAAAATTAACTGGCTGCTTTTTTAATGGCGGCCACAGCACTTTTAAGTACGGCCAGACCATCAATTTTGCCGTAATGAAGGGTATCGATAACTTCAACAGGTTTATTGGGTAACAGACGCTGAATTTCCGGCAGCATATAGGCAATTTGCGGCCCTAACAGAATAACGTCAGCGTCAGGCCCTTTCTCAGCGGCCAGCGTTTCAGGAAATGCATCAATGACCACAGGCACTTCATACTTTTCCGCTTGCGCGCGCATTTTCGTGACCAGCAGCGACGTAGACATGCCCGCTGAACAGAACAGGTAGATATGTTTCTTTTCCATCACAACCTTCCTTTGTTTGGACGATCGAGTTAGCCCATTAACAGAGAATTACTTTTGTTTCTGGTTGAGGGGAGTATACGGCATCGGGCATGGTGGGGATAACGCGTCACAAACCTAAATTGTCTGTGGTTGACCTGTCAGGATGATTGCCTTCACATTTCAGTGAATAATTCGCAAGAAGAAATAAGTATTCAGACAAAAAGAAACCGGCACAAAGGCCGGTATCTTTTTAAGCGTTAGCTAAACGGGATTAGGCTTTAGGAGCCTGCGGATCGGTATCGTATTCCGCACACGTCTGGTAACCCGAATTGATCACGTGGCCGGTGTCATCCAGCGCCACGAAGTAAGTCTCTGTTTTACCATTACGTTGACCCAGGATATAGGTCTGGCACGTACCACGTGCATGGATCATTGAGACTTCAGAGGAGGGCTTGCCGGCAACCTGCATAACCTGCGCACGGCTCATGCCTTTTTTCACGTCTTTAACAACCGGGGTCGCCACCTGATCTTTGGTACGATCGTATGCGGTACAACCCGCCAGCATAGTCATTACCGCCGCTGCACCCATAATTCCTGCGAGTTTCATATTCATAATCCTTCCTCTTGTTATCCGCTGTTGTATCAGCGCGTTAACTAAGCCTGGAATATAAAATAACTTTTTTCAACTTTGAAAAAGAGATGGCATATCTTTCGGAAAAATCTAATAAAACTGACAGATGCTGCTGAAACGGCGCAATTTGCCGCATCCGAAATGCCTCGCCTTGTCGTTTTAGCCACAAAGGGTTAGTTTTAGTAAATCACAACTTCACACCTGCCCGACAGGTTAACTGACAGAGGGTGTTTTCATGACGCTACAACAAGAGATTATTCAGGCGCTGGGCGTAAAACCGACCATTAATCCAGAGGAAGAAGTCCGCCGCAGCGTGGATTTTTTAAAAGCCTACCTCACCGCGCATCCTTTTCTGAAATCCCTGGTGCTGGGCATCAGCGGCGGCCAGGATTCCACCCTTGCCGGTAAATTGTGCCAGCTGGCGATTAGCGAACTGCGCGACGAAACCAAAGATGACAGCTACCAGTTTATTGCCGTGCGCCTGCCCTACGGCGTGCAGGCCGATGAGAAAGACTGCCAGGACGCCATCGGTTTTATCCAGCCCGATCAGGTGCTGACCGTCAATATCAAATCATCCGTACTGGCCAGCGAGCAGGCACTGCGTGATGCCGGAATTGAACTTAGCGATTTTATCCGTGGTAATGAAAAGGCGCGCGAGCGTATGAAAGCGCAGTACAGCATCGCGGGGATGAGCAAAGGCGTGGTAGTCGGCACTGATCATGCGGCAGAAGCGGTCACCGGCTTCTATACCAAATACGGCGACGGCGGCACCGATATCAACCCGCTGTTCCGTCTGAACAAGCGTCAGGGCAAGCAGCTATTAGCGCACTTAAACTGCCCGGAGCATCTGTGGAAGAAAGCGCCAACGGCGGATCTGGAAGACGATCGCCCTTCTCTGCCCGATGAAGCGGCCCTCGGCGTTACCTATGAAAACATTGATGATTATCTGGAAGGCAAGCCGCTTGACGAAGGCACCGCCCGCATTATCGAAGGCTGGTATCTGAAGACCGAGCACAAACGCCGTCCGCCGATCACTGTTTTCGACGATTTCTGGAAACACTGATTTATCTCTCCCTGCCGGGTGGCACCGCGCTATCCGGCATTCTTCCTCCCGCACATCGCCTCTTTTTTCGCCACGCATTGCCTGATACACTGGATAAGTGAACAGTATCAGGAGTGAGTTGTGGTCAGGCGTCAATCAGCCCCGCGTTTACATTTTGAAGCGGCGGCAATCTATGAATATCCCGAACATCTGCGGCCGTGGCTTGAAGCCTTACCCAAGCATCCCGGCGTCTATTTCTTTCACGGCGACAGCGAAGCCATGCCGCTTTACATCGGTAAAAGCGTCAACATTCGCAGCCGTGTTCTGTCGCATTTGCGTACCCCGGATGAAGCCTCCATGCTGCGCCAGTCGCGGCGCATCACCTGGATTTGTACCGCCGGAGAACTCGGCGCGCTGCTGCTCGAAGCGCAACTGATTAAAGAGCAACAGCCGCTCTTCAATAAACGCCTGCGCCGCAATCGCCAGCTTTGCTCGCTCTTGTTTGGCGACGACAAACCGCAGGTGGTGTACGCCAAAGAGGTGGATTTTTCCAGTCAGTCGGGGCTGTACGGACTGTTCGCCAACCGGCGGGCGGCGCTGCAAACCCTGCAAACCATCGCTGATGAGCACAAGCTCTGTTATGGCCTGCTGGGGCTGGAATCGGTCACGCGAGGACGCGCCTGTTTTCGCTCGGCGTTAAACCGCTGTGCGGGCGCATGCTGTGGCAAAGAGAGCAAAGAAG
Source organism: Enterobacter sp. kpr-6 (assembly GCF_900116015.1). Taxonomy (GTDB): domain Bacteria; phylum Pseudomonadota; class Gammaproteobacteria; order Enterobacterales; family Enterobacteriaceae; genus Enterobacter_D. The sequence goes on along the minus strand of NZ_FOYH01000001.1, from coordinate 763,167 downwards.
CGCACGACGCGCGCCTGCGCGAGGCCATGGATCGCATGCAGCTCGTCTGCTGGCCGTGGAACGGTCCTATCAGTCTGAAGGAAAGTTTCGGGGAGATGACGCAGTACCACATCATTCATAACTGGCTGTGGCTGGGTTCGGTGGAATCGCTGGATGAAGCGCCCGCCCTGCTGCGTACCCAGGCCGGGTTCGATCACGATGGCTACAAAATCCTGTGTAAGCCTCTGATGGCGGGCAAATTCGATATCACCGTTTTGCCAAAACCCGGTCAATGACCGGGTAGCCAAGTGATCTCACTGAACAACAGTTGTCCTTCGGGTTGCAGCAGGCGCAGCGTATGGCGGCCATCCTGCCAGCATGCGCCCTGATCTTCGGTCAACAACTTGTCGCCCAGTTGCCACGCACCGCTTAACACAAAAATTACCCCACCCCGCGAGCCAAACGTCGTAAAGGTGCGGTCGGCGACGCGCACTTTGGCGCGGCAGCGATCGCGGCGGGTCATGATGTTGAAATCCATCGACATCTGCCCGTCAGACAACTGCGCTTTGACCGGCTGCTCACCTGCAAACGCAAAAGGTTGCAGCCGTTTTAAGGTATGACAAAACGCGTTGCCGCCATCCAGCGTCACTTCACCGCCCTCGATCAGAGTAATGGTGCGATCAACGCCGGGAAACTGCGGGAAATCACCGTTGCTGGCAAGGGAGGCAATACTGGCGCGCCAGTTAAAATCACGGGTCGCCGACGGAAAACAACAGATCTCACGGGTTTCGCCCGCGCCGTTTCGCCACAGATTGACCGCCATTTTGCGGATATCAAAATATTCCATCATCACTCCTGAATGACACGCAACGCGCGTCTGTGCCACCGCTTAAAAGAGCAGCATTATGTTTGTTATCGTTTATCGGCCACTGTAGGTTATCGGCAGCAGGGGTCCGTTGCCTTAGCGATGACCGGGCTGCTTACGATATTTTTTTAACGTTATGAAACAGAGGCAATTTTACGCGATACATTCAGCAGGAGCATACCTTGTCCGGTGCCGCTGACAAGGGGGAGATAAGAAAAAACCGCCGGACTTGCCCACAGCACAATGCTTTTATGGGCAAGACCGGCGGTCTTCGTTCAGTTCGCCCTGTTATTCGGCGGATTCAGGCATTTTACCTTCCGGCGCGTGACGTTCTGTCAGACGCTTCTCAAAATTGGCATTGAATTGCTTTTTCTGTTCCGGCGTTAAAATGTTGTAAATTTTGTTCTGGGTTTCCATGTGCGCCAGCATACGGTCTTTGTGCTGCGCCTGCATTTTCTCAATTTGCGCTTCGGCTTTCGCTTTATCGAAGGTATCGCTGGCGATAATGTCGTGCGCCGCGCGGCGTTCTTCAAGCGACGGGCGTTTCATCTGGTCGCGCTGGCTTTTCATGATTTCGCGCACCTGCTGTTTTTGCGCATCGGTCAGGTTGAGATCTTTAAACATCATGTCGTGATGCATACCTGGCTTGCCTTTATGGTGCATCATCGCTTTGCCATCAGCGGGAGCGGCGGTGGTATCCACTGCGTGTGCCAGGTTAGCGGCACCCAGTGCCAGGGTAGAAGCAACAAACAGGGCAGTTAATTTACGCATAATGGTCTTCCTTCTTTCAGTTATTTTTTACGGCGTGTCTTTCGCTATTTGCCGTGTTGACGATGTTCACTTTACGGGGTTTTTCGTCAAATAATCAGAGCAACAGTAAAGCATTGAAAGTGTAAAAAACAAATTATCGGCAATTATGAAGGAAATAAGGATAAAGCGTGGAGAGTTGAAACAGAAATATACAATTGATTGATTTAGAAGGGAATGTGAAGAAGAGTAGCGTATTTATGCCTAATAATAAAGCAATTACTTAAGATTTTTCCGGAACTCACGCATAACGTGCTTAGCAATAAATAAAGAGCTGCTCATTCCCGTCGGGAATAAACAGCCAGATATTTATTTGCAGCGCGTCAACATTAAACCAGCCCGCAAACCGGGGGCCACATTGGGATTAGGAAATAAAACATATTCCACCTCATGTTGCGCAAAATAGCGTGTCTCCCCTTCCTGCGCCAGTAAGGTTCCCGCCGGGAAAACCGTGAAGTTCAGCGTATCGTCTGCCATATGCAGCACAAATGCATCGCTGTGACGGGTCAGTTGCTGCACAACCTGGTAACGGAGCGGCATCTCGCCTGCGTCCGGCGTCGCCTGCCCGCTGATGAGATCGCCCAGTGCCTCCGCGGTAGTCGCAAACTGCTGCAAATCGTTTTGTCCGAACGGGAGCGCTTTCCCCAGCTCCAGGGTACAGGCCAGCGCGTTAAAATTCTGCGCGCTGAAATGAGTGAAAGTGCCGCCGGGCGCGCGATGAAACACCAGTGCTTCCAGCCCGGCGTGACCAAGCCAGCGCAGAAATGGCTCCTCCCACGGTTTGTCACGCTGCGGCAGCACGCCAAAACGAATGTGGTGCGAACTGCGAATGGCGGTATGCAGATCCAGATGCCAGCGCTCACTGGCCTGTGGCGAAAAGAACTCCCCCACCACCTCCTCAAGCCGCTGCGCGCGCAGCGTTTCTGCACTGTGCGCAAACTGCTGCCAGCGCCCGCCAAACATCCGGTTCATGTCGCTGTGCCGGTAACGCTTGCCCTCGCGCAGCGCAGGCGGATTACCCAGAATAATCAGCACGCGCCAGCGCAACGGGATTTCTCCACGCATCAGCCGGGCAAGCAGCCCGTCTACCAGTTCCACCGGCGCGGTTTCGTTACCGTGAATGCCCGCCGAGAGCACCAGCGCCCGTTCGGTGGCCTCGTGCGGAATAAGCTCCAGAAGCCCCTCGCCCCGCCAGTGCCAGCGAAAATTCCCGTTCTGCCCGCAGGCGTGTAACGGCGTTGCCCCGCTCAGGGTCAGTGCCAGAAAGTTCTCCATGACCTGTCCTTAATGCTGGAACGGATAGACCGATCCCAGATCCAGTAGCTGTGTCAGTCTGTCCAGCGCCTCACGCCCTTCGCGCAACAGCTGCGGATCGGCAAGATCGGCCTGCGTCAGACGGTCGCGGTAGTAGCGATCGACCCAGTCGTTAAGCGTGGCGAACAGCGCATCATTCATCATCACTGCCGGATTGACCGCCTGCGCTTCGTCATCGTTTAACACAACGCGCAGACGCAGACAGGCCGGGCCGCCGCCGTTCGCCATACTCTCGCGCAGGTCAAACACCCGCAAATCGTTAACCGGATTCTGTTGTGCCAACAGTTCGTTGAGATAACGCCAGACGCCCGGATGCTGCTGGCACTCCAGCGGCAACACCAGCGTCGTGCTGCCGTCATCACGCCTCAGAAGCTGGCTGTTAAAAAGATAGGTGCTGACCGCGTCTTTCACCGACACCACCGCCTGCGGGACTTCTATCGCCTGGAAGCCGGGGATCTGCTCCGCCAGTTTTGCCAGCAGTCCGCGCTGCTGAACAAACGCCCGCTCATGGGCAAACAGCAGCGTGCCGTTCGATACCGCGATCACGTCGTTATGAAACACCCCTTCGTCGATTACCGTCGGGTTTTGCTGGGCGAAAATCACCCGCGCCGGATCGACCTGGTTGATGCGCGCCACCGCCTGGCTCGCTTCAAGTGTTTGTCGCGCCGGGTAGCGCTCCGGTGAGGCATGGCCGTTTTCTTCACGGCCATAGACAAAAAGCTGCACGCCCGGCTCGCCGTGCTCGCGGCTGAAGCGGTTATGGTTCGCCGCACCCTCATCGCCAAAGCGTGCCACCTGCGGCAGCGCACCGTGAACGGCGAAACGATCCGCATCGCGGAAAATCGCCCGCAGCAAGGCTTCGGTCGTCGGCGCTTCCGTCGAGCGGTGGAATTTGTTGTTCAGGTTCGCCACGGTGAAATGCACTTTGCCGTCCAGCGCATCTGCCGACGGGCAGACCGTGGCGGCATTGGCGACCCACATTGGCGAGGCGGAACTCGCCGCGCTGAGCAGTTCCGGCGCAGTTCTGGCGGCTTTTTCAACTACCTGCTCATCGCTGCCGGTAAATCCGAGCTGGCGTAATACCGGCACATTCGGACGCTCGTGCGGCGGGATCACCGCCTGGGCAAACCCGGCGTCCGCCAGCGCTTTCATCTTCAGCAGCCCCTGCTTCGCCGCAAGCTGCGGGTTCGAAACCTGCAAGCGGTGCTTCGTGGACGCCTCATTACCAAAAGAGAGACCGGCATAGTGGTGCGTCAGCCCCACCAGCCCGTCAAAATTGACTTCGCGTGCTTTCATTACTGTTCCTCCCGCCCAAAATCCAGGCCGGGGTTGAGGCTGTCAGGCAGTGTGAGCGCCGGGGATTCGAGGCTCGCCATCGGCCATGCGCAGTAATCGGCGGCGTACCAGGCCCCCGGACGATGGTTCCCGGACGCGCCGACGCCACCAAAGGGGGCGGTACTGGCGGCACCCGTCAGGGGTTTATTCCAGTTGACGATCCCCGCCCGCGCCTGCACCAGCAGCGTGTCGAATTTCTCGCGCTGCGGGGAGACAAGCCCGCAGGAGAGCCCGTAGCGGGTGGCATTCGCCATGCGGATCGCCTGCTCATAATCATCGTAGCGCCAGACGCCGAGCAGCGGGCCAAACACCTCTTCATCCGGCACGTCGGGAACATCGGTGAGTTCGATAATGCCGGGCGTTAACAGGGAGGTGCCCGCCTGCAACAGACGCGGGGCAAGCAGCGTTTTACCACCGCGCCCGGCCAGTCCCTGCCAGGCGGCATAGACGCCTTCGGCGGCCTGCGGTGAAATCATCCCACCGATAAACGGCTGCGGTTCGGCGTTCCAGGCGGCGGGGGTGATGCGTGCGGCCACCTCAACAAGACGGGTGAGAAACGCGTCGCCCTGCTCGCCGCGCCTGACCAGCAGACGGCGCGCGCAGGTGCAGCGCTGCCCGGCGGTGATAAAAGCCGACTGAATGGTGAGATGCACCGCCGCGTCGATATCTTCTGCATCTTCGACGATCAGCGGATTGTTACCGCCCATCTCCAGCGCCAGAATTTTCTCCGGCTGCCCGGCAAGCTGGCGATGAAGCTGATAGCCGGTGCTGGCGCTGCCGGTAAACAGCAGGCCGTCGAGGTCAGTATGCTGGCTTAACGCCTGCCCGGTTTCCCGCCCGCCCTGCACCAGATTGAGCACGCCCGGCGGCAACCCGGCCTGCTCCCAGAGTCTGACCACCGCTTCGCCACTCCACGGCGTCAGTTCACTCGGTTTGAAGATAACGGCGTTGCCCGCCAGCAGTGCAGGCACAATGTGTCCGTTCGGCAGATGGCCCGGGAAGTTATAGGGGCCAAACACCGCTAACACGCCGTGCGGACGGTGACGCAGGGTTGCCGCGCCGTCGGCAAGTTCAGTGTGCTGTTCGCCAGTGCGCGCATGGTACGCCTTCACGGAAATACCGATTTTATTGATCATCGCACCCAGTTCGGTCGCCGCTTCCCAGCGCGGTTTCCCGGTTTCACGGGCGATGATATCCGTCAGGCTGACCCGGTTGGCCTCCAGCAGCGTGGCAAATTTTTGCACGATCCCTTCACGGGAGTTAAAGGGCATTCTGGCCCACGTCGGGAAAGCCGTCCGCGCGGCACGAACGGCCATATCAACCTGGGCTCCATCGGCATCGTTGCCGGTCCAGAGTGTGTCCTGCGACACCGGATCGCTTTTCACCCGGCGTTCACCCTGCCCCGTTACCCAGTCACCATTTATCCAAAGACTCATTATTTTTTCTCCTGCGGGCAAAGAAGCACCAGACGAACGTTATCGCCAGGCTGACATTTCAGGGCATCCATCTGCGCGGCACTCAGTACCAGGCGTTCGGTTTGCGGATCGACATTAATCAGCATGGCGCGAAACTGTTCATATTGCTCATTCGCCACCATACAGGTCGGCCATTTCCCCGGCGCGGGCTGGCCTTCTGCCACCTCCACCAGGCGGCTTTTGCGGATCGCCCGCACCCGGTCGATGTCGCACTCAAGCGTCGGGCCGCCGTCAAAAATGTCCACATAATTACAGTAGCGGAAGCCCTCTTTTTCCAGCACCGCGCGGGCGGGCGCGGTTTGCGGATGCACCTCGCCGATTACCGCCTGCGCTTCGTCAGAGAGAAAATGGGTATAGATCGGATGTTTGGGCATCAGTTCAGCAATAAAGGCTTTCTGCCCGGTGCCGCACAGGTGATCGGCGCGGCTGAACTCCATTGAGAAAAACTGTTTGCCGAGGCTTTCCCAGAACGGCGAGTAGCCGGTGTCATCGATCACCCCGCGCATTTCCGCCACCACCTTTTCGTTGAACCGGTCGCGGAACGCCGCCATAAACAGAAAGCGCGATTTTGATAGCAGGTAGCCGTTGCCCTCTTTGCGCCAGTCCGGATCGAGAAACAGGGTGCAGAGTTCGCTGCTGCCGGTGTGATCGTTGCTGAGAAACAGCGTCGGCAGCGCGTTGTAAACATTCAGCTCTTTCGAGGCGTGCACCAGCGTGCCGACGCGGTAGTTGTACCAGGGATCGTTTAAACCTACCGCCACTTCGATGGCGCAGATCCCGGCGACGGTGCCGGTTTGGGTATCTTCAAGCACAAACACATAGCCCTGCTCGCTGGGCGGCAGGGTGCCGGCCCAGGTTTGCTGCGCGCGTTCAATACGCGCGGAGAGCGTGGCTTCATCGGCAGGCAGCGACGTCAGGCCGCCGCCCGTTTTCCCGGCAAGCTGCATCAGCGCCGGAAGATCGTCGTGCCCGACCGGGCGGATCACCATCATACTGTCTCTCCCGACAGGTAGCGCTCGCAGGCCCGGGCAAAACGCGTCAGCCCGTCGCTCACTTCTTGCTGGCTAATATTCAGCGCCGGGGCAAAACGCAGCACACTGGCTCCGGCGATAAGCACCATCACGCCCTCGGCAGCGGCAAGCTGGGAGATCATTTTGGCTTTTCCGGCGTGCTCTGCGGTCAGTTCCGCCCCAATCAGCAACCCGAGGCCACGGATCTCTTTGAACAGCGCCAGACGGGAGTTGATCCCGGCTAACTGCTCGGTAAACCACTGATGGCGCTGTTTCACCCCGTCCAGTACGGCAGGCGTGTTCACAATATCCAGCAACGCCCCGGCTACCGCCGACGCCAGCGGGTTACCGCCGTAAGTGGTGCCATGGGTACCGACGGTCATCACCTGTGCGCAGGCTTCGCGGGTGATCATCGCGCCAATCGGGAAGCCGCCGCCGAGCGCTTTGGCGGTGGTCAGCACGTCCGGCGTGACGCCGTAATGCTGATAGGCGTACAGCTCGCCAGTACGTCCGACCCCGGTTTGCACTTCATCAAAAATCAGCAGCGCATCAACGCTGTCGCACAGCTCGCGCAGCCCTTGCAGGAAAGCGCGATCGGCAGGTACCACGCCGCCTTCGCCCTGCATCGGCTCGACGATCACCGCGCAGGTATTTTCATTAATCAGTTCGCGGGCAGACGCGAGATCGTTATAGGTGGCGTGGCGGATCTCCGGCGGCAGCGGCGCAAAATCCTGCGAATAGGCAGGCTGACCGCCCGCGCTGACGGTAAACAGCGTGCGGCCATGAAATGCGTTTTTAAACGCCACGATGCCGCTTTTCTGCGCGCCGGCCTGGTCGTGGGCGTATTTACGCGCCAGTTTCAGCGCCGCTTCGTTGGCTTCCGCCCCGGAGTTACAGAAGAACACGCGGTCGGCAAAAGTGGCATCAATCAGGCGTTTCGCCAGCCGCAACACCGGCTCGTTGGTGTAGCCGTTGCCGGTGTGCCAGAATTTACCCGCCTGTTCGGTTAACGCTTCGCGTAAGGCCGGATGTGCATGTCCCAGCGCGTTTACCGCAATGCCGCCCGCAAAATCGACATACTCTTTGCCCTGCTGATCCCACAGGCGAGAACCCTCGCCCCGCACCGGAATAAAAGAGGCGGGTGCGTAAACCGGCACCATCCATTCATTAAAGTTTTCACGCGTAACTGACTGGGACATAGCGACCTCATCCGGTAAATGAAAAGTTATATATATGTTAATAGTTTTGGCTTTTGCGCTGTAAATGTAGATTGCACGGTTCGTGCCAGCCAGCGATAAAAATGCATAACGGAGAGAGGTGATCGTAAAATCAATAACTTAAAAAGCAGCGTTATTCACTAATAGTGCATATTAAGTGAATAATTTTAAGGGTGCGTCAGATGGCGGGCCGATCGGCAAGAAAGTTTATGCACTCATAAAATATCATTCTGGATTTGTGATCTTTAGCAGAACTTCACCGCCATTTACGCGCTTTTTCAGGGCAGTGCGCACCGTTTCAGGGCAAAGCGCGGCTTATCGGTTTGCGCTGTGACAGCCATCGGCATAAATCATCGGCGCGGGAGATACTTTCTGATAACATCGCTGCACCATTCATTACTCCTGGCAGACTATGAAATTTGTCTCTTTTAATATCAACGGCCTGCGCGCCCGCCCTCATCAACTGGAAGCCATCATCGAAAAACATCAGCCGGATGTGATTGGCTTGCAGGAAACTAAAGTTCACGACGATATGTTCCCGCTCGAAGATGTCGCAAAACTTGGCTACAACGTGTTTTATCACGGGCAGAAAAGTCACTACGGCGTGGCGCTGTTGACCAAAGAGACGCCAGTTATGGTGCGTCGCGGCTTCCCTGGGGATGACAGCGAAGCTCAGCGCCGGATTATCATGGCGGAAATCCCGTCATCGCTTGGCAATATCACCGTTATCAATGGCTATTTCCCGCAGGGCGAAAGCCGAGACCATCCGACCAAATTCCCGGCCAAAGCCAAATTTTACCAGGATTTGCAGGACTTCCTTGAAACCGAGCTGAACAAAGACAACCCGGTGCTGATCATGGGCGATGTGAACATCAGCCCGACGGATCTGGACATCGGTATTGGTGAAGACAGCCGCAAGCGCTGGCTGCGTACGGGCAAATGCTCGTTCCTGCCGGAAGAGCGCGAGTGGATGGCGCGTTTACAGGGCTGGGGGCTGGTGGATACCTTCCGTCACGCTAACCCGGAGGCGAATGACCAGTTCTCGTGGTTTGATTACCGCTCGAAAGGCTTTGATGATAACCGTGGACTGCGTATCGATCTGGTGATGGCCAGCGCGCCGCTGGCCGCCCGCTGCACCGCCACCGGCATTGATTACGATATTCGCGGAATGGAAAAACCGTCAGATCACGCCCCGGTATGGGCGGCGTTTGATCTGTAAGCGTCAGGGTTTAACCCGTCGCCAGACCAGCGGATTGGTGCTCAGCGTGCGTTCGTCACGCTGACACTGCAACAAAATACCTTCCGCTTTCACTACCGCCCCTTCCGAATAGTTTTCATCCTGATAAACACAGCACTGATTGCACGGTTGCGGGCGCTGACCGCCAGAACTGAAGACCTCTGGCGGGACGTTGACATCCACGCCGCCTGTGCTGTAACGCACCTCGGCGTGGGCCGAAACGGATAACAACGCCAGCATGCCGGCTGCGAACAGGGTGGATCGGATCATCGTTTTTTTTCCTGAGTCAGTGGTGGTTATAACTATAACGGTAAAAAAACGCAGAAGCTTTAACGGGTATCGTCATCATTTTTTATTATGACCCACCGCAGGTCATTAATTTCTCAGCCTCTGCCAGAATCGTTTCTCTTATGCCGGTTTTCCAGTGGTATAGTCGAAAAAAGCAAACCATTGCGTGCACAACCTAAAAAAAATATTATTCACCTTCGTCATAAGAGGCTCTTATATCTATGGAACAGACTTGCTCTCTGGAAACCTTCCTGACCCGTACTCAACAACGTGATCCACACCAGACTGAATTTGCCCAGGCCGTTCGTGAAGTCATGACGACGCTGTGGCCGTTTATCGAAAATAATCCCCGCTACCGCCAGCTTTCTCTTCTGGAGCGACTGGTTGAACCGGAGCGGGTGATCCAGTTCCGCGTGGTGTGGGTGGATGACCGCAATCAGGTGCAGGTGAACCGCGCCTGGCGCGTGCAGTTCAATTCCGCCATTGGGCCGTATAAGGGCGGAATGCGTTTTCACCCGTCGGTCAATTTATCGATCCTGAAATTCCTCGGCTTTGAGCAGACGTTTAAGAACGCGCTCACCACCCTGCCGATGGGCGGTGGCAAAGGCGGCAGCGATTTCGATCCGAAAGGGAAAAGTGAAGGCGAAGTGATGCGTTTTTGCCAGTCGCTGATGACCGAACTGTACCGCCATCTGGGGCCGGATACGGACGTACCGGCGGGCGATATCGGCGTCGGCGGGCGTGAAGTGGGCTTTATGGCGGGGATGATGAGAAAACTCTCCAACAACAGCGCCTGCGTGTTCACCGGCAAAGGGTTGTCGTTCGGCGGCAGCCTGATCCGCCCGGAAGCGACGGGTTACGGGCTGGTCTATTTCACCGAAGCGATGTTAAAACGTCACGGACTGAGTTTTGAAGGGCTGCGGGTGGCGGTGTCCGGCTCCGGCAACGTGGCGCAGTACGCCATTGAGAAAGCGATGGAGTTTGGCGCACGTGTCGTCACCGCGTCGGATTCCAGCGGGACGGTGGTGGACGAAGCGGGCTTCAATGCGGAAAAACTGGCGCGTCTGGCTGAAATCAAAGCCAGCCGTGACGGGCGCGTGGCCGATTACGCCCGCGAGTTTAATCTGGTCTATCTCGAAGGTAAGCAGCCGTGGTCGGTGCCGGTGGATATCGCCCTGCCATGCGCCACGCAAAACGAACTGGATGTGGATGCCGCCCGTCAGCTTGTCGCCAACGGGGTGAAAGCTGTGGCGGAAGGGGCCAATATGCCGACCACCATCGAAGCCACCGATCTGTTCCTGGAGGCAGGCGTGCTGTTCGCACCGGGCAAAGCCGCCAATGCCGGCGGCGTGGCGACATCGGGACTTGAGATGGCGCAGAATGCCGCGCGCATGAGCTGGAAGGCGGAGAAAGTGGATGCACGTTTGCATCACATCATGCTGGATATTCACCACGCCTGCGTGGAATACGGCGGTGAGAGCAAGCAGACGAACTATGTGCGTGGGGCGAATATTGCCGGGTTTGTGAAGATCGCGGATGCGATGCTGGCGCAGGGTGTGGTTTAAAGCACCCTCAGGAATGCAAACACCCTCACCCCAGCCCTCTCCCTGAGGGAGAGGGAGTACAGGCACCCCCACCCCAGCCCTCTCCCTCAGGGAGAGGGAGTACAGGCACCCTCACCCTAACCCTAACCCTCTCCCTGAGGGAGAGGGGACAGACCGCATGCGTACTCGCTTTTCTCCCTCTCCCTTAGGGAGAGGGTCGGGGTGAGGGGTAACCCCTATTCTCCCACCCCAACCGCAGGCGGGCTTTTCTTCGCCCGCTTCTTAAACGTCTTTTTCTGACCGCCCGGCGCGACAATGCCCTTAAACTGACGGGCCGGAGTACTTCGCGCGATATCGATCAGCTGATACAGCGTCCCCACCAGCGGCTGCATAAAGTCCTGATAGCGGCACTGCTTTTCGCTGATTTTCGTCAGCTCTGATTCCCAGTGCGCGGTCATGTCAGGCCTCGCGGCCATTTCCGGCAGTGAGTGGATCAGCGCCCGTCCGGCGTCGCTGGAGTGGATATAGCGCCCCTTCTTCAGCAAAAATCCGCGCTTAAACAGCAGTTCGATAATCCCGGCACGCGTCGCTTCTGTGCCCAGTCCATCGGTGGCACGGAGGATTTTCTTCAGATCTTTATCCTGCACAAAGCGAGCGATCCCGGTCATCGCCGACAGCAGCGTGGCATCGGTAAAGTGGCGCGGCGGCTGAGTCTGCCGTTCGATCACTTCGCCTTTCTCGCACAGCAATTCGTCGTTTTTGGCGACCACCGGCAGCGGCGTGCCGTCGTTTTCTTCATCGCGCTCTTTATTGCCGAGCAGCGTGCGCCAGCCCGCTTCCGCCAGAAAACGCGCTTTCGCCACAAATTTTCCATTGGCGATATCCAGCTCAATGGTGCATTTGCGGAACACCGCATCCGGGCAGAATTGCATCAGGTACTGACGGGCGACCAGGGTGTAAATCTTCTCTTCGTTATCCGTCAGATTCACTTTGCTGCTACGCGCGGTAGGAATGATCGCGTGGTGCGCATCCACTTTTTTGTCGTCCCAGCAGCGGTTGCGGATATCGGTATTCACCACCGGCTGTGGCAGCAGCGCCGGACTGTGCACGGAGATGGCATTGATCACCGCGTGGCGACCGGCAAAGTGCTCATCCGGCAGGTAGCGGCTGTCCGAACGCGGATAGGTGATGAGCTTGTGGGTTTCATATAGCTTCTGGCAGATATCCAGCACGTTTTGCGCGCTGAGGCCAAAGCGTTTTGCCGCCTCAATCTGCAAGGATGAGAGCGAGAACGGCAGCGGTGCAGGCTCGGTTTCGCGCTTGTCGTTGTAGCTGGTGACCAGCGCGGGCTGCCCGCTGATGCGTTTGACCACATGATCGGCAAGCGATCGGTGCAGCAAACGCCCCTCCTCATCCTGGTACGGTTCGCAGGCTTCGCTCGGCTGCCAGGTGGCGGTGAATCGCTCGTCGGCGGGCGTCACAATGTGCGCTTTGACCTCAAAGAAATCCTTCGCCACGAAGTTTTCGATCTCTTCATCGCGGCGCACCACCAGCCCCAGCACCGGCGTCTGAACGCGCCCGACCGAGAGCACGCCCTGATAACCGGCGTTCTGCCCGAGCAGCGTCCAGGCGCGGGTCATGTTGATGCCGTAAAGCCAGTCAGCGCGGGAGCGGGCCAGCGCGGAAGAACTGAGCGGAATAAATTCGCTGTTTGAACGCAGGCGGTTAATCGCCCTCTCCACCGCCTGCGGGTTGAGATCGTTAATCAGGCAGCGCTGCACGTTGCGCCGCTTTTCAGCGGGCAGTTGCAGGTAGTTGAGCACTTCATCCACCAGCAACTGACCTTCACGATCCGGGTCACCGGCGTGAATGATTTCACTGGCGTCATTCAGCAGTCGTTTAATGACGTTAATCTGTTTAGTGACCGACGCGCGGGGCTGAAGCTGCCATTTATCCGGGACGATCGGCAAATCAGAGAGGTTCCAGCGGGCGTAGCGGCTGTCGTAGGCATCCGGCTGCGCCTGCTCCAGCAGGTGACCGATACACCAGGTCACCACCTGACCGTTGCCGCACTCAATGAAGCCGTCGCCCTTGCGGTGAGGTTTGGGGAGCACATCCGCAATGGCGCGGCCAAGGCTCGGTTTTTCGGCAATAAACAACCGCATCGAATTACCGGATCTCAATCATAGGGCGACCGGCGCGGGCCGTAACCAGCTCGCCAATGGCTGTCAGGGTGACGCCATATTCTGCCGCCGTTGCCAGCACCTCAGATTCCGCCTCAGGTGAGACCGCCAGCAGAAGGCCGCCGGAGGTTTGCGGATCGCACAGCAGATCGCGCCACGCCTGCGGCATCTCGCCCATCAGGTGACCGTAGCTGGCGAAGTTGCGCAGGGTGCCGCCCGGTACCGCGCCCTGCGCGATGTACTCCTCGACGCCCGGCAGTTTAGGGATCGCCTGATAGTTGATTTGCGCCTGTACGCCTGCGCCCTGGCACATTTCGCTCAGGTGTCCGAGCAGACCAAAACCGGTCACGTCGGTCATCGCCTTCACGCCTGCAATATTGGCAAAGCCCGCGCCCACGAGGTTCATCTGACACATGGTTTCGGTGGCAAGGGTGGCATGTTCAGGTTTGAGCAGCGATTTTTTCTCAGCGGTGGTCAGCACGCCAATGCCGAGCGGTTTGGAGAGGAACAGTTTGCAGCCCGCCTGAGCGGTGCTGTTTTTCTTCACGCGTTCAGTGGGAACGACGCCGGTGACCGCAAGACCAAAAATCGGTTCCGGTGCGTCGATGGAGTGCCCACCCGCCAGTGCGATGCCCGCCTGCTGGCAGGCAAAACGCCCGCCTTCGATCACCTCACGGGCGATCTCCGGGGCCAGGGTATTGATGGGCCAGCCGAGAATGGCAATCGCCATGATCGGTTTGCCGCCCATGGCAAAAATATCGCTGATAGCATTGGTGGCGGCAATGCGGCCAAAGTCGAACGGGTTATCGACAATCGGCATAAAGAAGTCGGTGGTGCTTATGACGCTGGTGCCGTTGCCCAGATCGTAAACCGCCGCATCGTCGCGGGTTTCGTTGCCCACCAGCAGGTTGGGATCAACAAATTTTGCCTGCTCGCTGTGCAGGATGGTCTCCAGCACTTTGGGCGAAATCTTACAACCGCATCCGGCTCCGTGACTGTACTGCGTTAAACGAATGGCTTGCTCGCTCATGGACATCTCCTGTCATTGCAATCCGGCTATGGTAGCGCTCATTCAGGGAAGTGGTAAGTATGACTGTCTGAATTGCGCCGCTTTCGCTCACAATCCAGACAGTTTTGCGCAGAGGGCTCAGAAATAACGCACAAACGGCGTGGTATCAGGCAGGCTGATGGTGGTGGAGGCTTTAAGCTGCGGGGTCCCGAGGTACAGGAAGCCGACAATCTGATCCTGTTCGCGGCACTCAAGCGCTTCGCGCACGATGGGGCTGTCGGTCAGCGGGCCGCTGCGCCAGATGCCGTTAAAGCCCTGCGCCAGCGCCGCCATTTGCATCGCCATTACCGCGCACCCGGCGGAAAGCAGTTGCTCCCAGCGCGGCACTTTCGGGTGATCTTCGCATTTCGCCACCACCGCGATGATCATCGGCGCACGGAACGGCGCGGAACGGGCTTTCTCAATACCCTTCTCATCCTGGCCCAGTGCGACGGCACCGCGCTCCATAAGCTGACTAAAACGCTCACGCCCTTCGCCTTCGATCACGAAAAAGCGCCACGGCTGGAGTGTGCCGTGATCCGGCGCGCGCATGCCCGCCTGCAAAATATTGTCCAGTTGTTCTCCGGCGGGCGCGGGTTCAGCCAGTCGCGAAGCGCTTCGGCGATTAACAAGCAGTTCTAATGCATCCATCGTTAAACTCCATTCATCAAATTTATGCATAAAATTAACACGAGCGGATATTTTGTTACAGCGGCGACGGCGAATCATGCTGACAAGTCGTCGCCGGGTAATTAGGATAGCCGCACATGCCGCTCAGGGTAGCGGGGGTTGTTAATCGGGTTAGGGAGAATACATGCGAACCCTTTGGCGCTTTATTGCCGGATTCTTTAAATGGACGTGGCGACTGCTCAACTTTGTCCGCGAGCTGGTACTCAACATTTTCTTTATTTTGTTGATCCTTGTGGGCGTGGGCGTCTGGATGCAACTGAGCGGCAGCGAAAAAGCGGAACAGACCAGCCGCGGCGCGCTGTTGCTGGATATCGCCGGTGTGGTGGTCGATAAGCCGTCCAGTAGCAATAAACTGGGTGCGCTGGGCCGCCAGTTCTTTGGCGCAAGCTCTGACCGCCTCCAGGAAAACTCCCTGTTTGATATTGTCGATACCATTCGCCAGGCGAAAGAGGACCGCAATATCACCGGGATTGTACTGGATCTGAAAAACTTTGCCGGGGCGGATCAGCCCTCCATGCAATACATCGGTAAAGCCCTGCGCGAATTCCGCGACAGCGGTAAGCCGGTTTATGCCGTGGGCGATAACTTCAGTCAGGGCCAGTACTACCTCGCGAGCTTCGCCAATAAAGTCTACCTCTCGCCGCAGGGCGTGGTGGATCTGCACGGCTTTGCGACCAACGGCCTCTATTACAAGTCGCTGCTCGACAAGCTGAAAGTCTCGACGCATGTGTTCCGCGTCGGCACGTATAAATCTGCCGTTGAGCCGTTTATCCGCGATGATATGTCCCCTGCCGCGCGCGATGCCGACAGCCGTTGGGTTGGCGAACTGTGGCAGAACTACCTGGCGACGATTGCCGCTAACCGCCAAATCACCCCGCAACAGGTGTTCCCTGGTGCGAAAGGCGTGCTGGATGGCCTGAGCAAAACGGGTGGCGATACAGCGAAATACGCGCTGGATAACAAACTGGTGGATGTACTGGCATCGAGTGCCGATGTGGAAAAAGTGCTGACCAAACAGTTTGGCTGGAGCGATAAAGATAAAAACTATCGCGCCGTCAGTTACTACGATTACAACCTGAATAAACCGGCCGATGTGGGCGACAGTGTGGCAGTGGTCTTCGCCAACGGTGCGATCATGGACGGGGAAGAAACACCGGGCAATGTGGGCGGCGACACGACCGCGTCGCAGATCCGCGATGCGCGTCTCGACCCGAAAGTGAAAGCGATCGTCCTGCGCGTCAACAGTCCTGGCGGCAGCGTCAGCGCATCGGAAGTGATCCGCGCGGAACTGGCGGCAGCGAAAGCCGCCGGCAAACCGGTGGTGGTGTCGATGGGCGGCATGGCGGCGTCGGGCGGGTATTGGATCTCCACACCGGCGAGCTACATTGTGGCGAACCCGAGCACGCTGACCGGCTCTATCGGCATCTTTGGGGTGATCAATACGCTGGAAAACAGCCTGGATTCCATCGGCGTGCACACTGATGGCGTGGCGACCTCGCCGCTGGCGGATGTGGCGATCACAAAAGCCCTGCCGCCGGAAGTGCAGCAGATGATGCAGCTCAGCATTGAGAACGGCTATAAGCGCTTTATTACTCTGGTCGCCCAGTCACGTAATAAAACGCCGGAGCAGATCGACCAGATTGCCCAGGGGCACGTCTGGACGGGTGAAGATGCGAAGAGTAACGGTCTGGTTGACGCGCTGGGTGATTTTGACGATGCCACCGCGAAAGCGGCACAGCTCGCCAAACTCAAGCAGTGGCACATCGATTATTACCAGGATGAGCCGGGCTTCTTTGATCGGGTGATGGACAGCATGAGCGGTTCCGTCCGTGCGATGCTGCCACAGGCGTTGCAGGCGTATCTGCCTGCGCCGCTGGCCGAAGCCGCGCAAACGGTGAAAGCCGAAAGCGATAAGCTCGCCGCCTTTAACGATCCCCAGAACCGCTACGCATTCTGTCTCACCTGCGCTAACGTTCGATAATCCTCATCCCCTCAGCAATGAGGGGATTTTTTCAGGCTTTTAAAACACCATGCACAAAAAATCGATTTATGTCGCCTACACCGGCGGGACCATTGGTATGCAGCGCTCTGAACAGGGCTACATTCCGGTCTCCGGTCACCTGCAACGCCAGCTCGCGCTGATGCCGGAGTTCCATCGCCCGGAGATGCCGGATTTCACTATTCATGAATATGCCCCGCTGATGGATTCATCGGATATGACGCCGCAGGACTGGCAGCATATCGCTGAAGATATTAAATCGAACTATGACCTCTATGACGGCTTTGTCATCCTCCACGGTACAGATACCATGGCGTTTACCGCGTCGGCACTGTCGTTTATGCTGGAAAATCTCGGCAAGCCGGTAATTGTGACAGGGTCACAAATTCCGCTGGCAGAATTGCGCTCGGACGGGCAAATCAACCTGCTTAATGCGCTGTACGTGGCGGCGAATTATCCGATTAATGAAGTTTCACTGTTCTTCAATAATCGTCTCTATCGCGGTAACCGCACCACCAAAGCCCATGCCGATGGCTTTGACGCATTTGCCTCCCCCAACCTGCAACCGCTGCTGGAAGCGGGGATTCATATCCGCCGTCTCAATACCCCGCCCGCCCCGCACGGTGAGGGTGAACTGATTGTGCATCCAATCACCCCGCAGCCGATTGGCGTGGTGACGATTTATCCGGGGATCTCAGCCGACGTGGTGCGTAACTTTCTGCGCCAGCCGGTGAAAGCGTTAATTCTGCGCTCGTATGGCGTGGGTAATGCGCCGCAGAACGGCGAGTTTTTGCAGGAACTGGCAGAAGCCAGCTCGCGGGGGATTGTGGTGGTGAACCTGACTCAGTGCATGTCCGGCAAGGTCAATATGGGCGGCTACGCCACCGGAAACGCGCTGGCGCATGCAGGCGTGATCGGCGGGGCTGACATGACGGTTGAGGCAACGCTGACTAAACTTCACTATCTGTTAAGTCAGGGGCTGGATGCGGATGCCATCCGCCAGGCGATGACGAAAAACCTGCGCGGCGAACTGACGCCCGATGAGTAAGGAGCGGATGATGACAAAACGAGCGTTGTTATTAGTCGATATTCAGAATGATTTTTGTGCGGGCGGCGCGCTTGCCGTCCCGGAAGGTGACAGCACGGTGGATGTGGCGAATGCGCTGATCGACTGGTGCAAAGCCCGGGGCGATGCGGTGGTCGCCAGTATGGACTGGCACCCGGCGGATCACGGCAGTTTTGCCAGTCAGCACAATGTAGAGCCGTATACCCAGGGGCGGCTTGATTCCCTGCCGCAAACGTTCTGGCCGGATCATTGTGTCCAGGATACCGAAGGGGCCGAACTGCACCCGCTGCTGAAGCATAAAGCTATTGATGCGGTGTTCCACAAAGGCGAAAACCCGCAGATTGACAGCTACAGCGCGTTTTTTGATAACGGGCATAAGCAGAAAACGCAGTTAGACGAGTGGCTGCGCCATCATGAGATTTCTACGCTGATTGTGGTGGGGCTGGCGACGGACTACTGCGTGAAGTTTACGGTGCTGGATGCGCTGTCGCTGGGATACAGCGTGAACGTGATTACCGATGGATGTCGTGGGGTGAATTTGAATCCGCAGGACAGCGCACAGGCGTTTATGAATATGTCAGCGGCGGGGGCGACGCTATATACGCTGGCGGACTGGGTGGAAACGCAGGGGTAAGAATTTGCACACCCTCACCCCGGCCCTCTCCCTGAGGGAGAGGGAGAGGGAGAGGGAGAAAAGCGGGTCCGCATCCGACTTAAGAAAACGGGCCGCGCTCGATCTGTCCCCTCTCCCCTGGGGAGAGGGTCAGGGTGAGGGGGAAAATCAAAAACTACTTAAACGTCGCAATCGGCTTTGGCGCAATACCGAAATCTTCTTTCAGTTGCTGCTTACTCTTCATCACCATCTCACCACGGGTATCAATCGTCATATGCTGAGCGTCCGTGTTATGGCGCGCCTGCCACATCATCACCAGCTGCAGGCTATTTTCTTTTTGTTCAGGCGTCAGCGCCACACCGTCAGGCCATTTTCCCAGCTCTACCGCCGTGGCAAGACGCTGATACACTTCCGGCGTCATACTGCTAATTAGCTCATCCATATTCACGATTTTTCATCTCCGAATGGAATAGTTAGCTGAATCGTTTCATTAGCCTTTAATTTGCTCACCGCTATCATCATCGGTGAAGCTCAGCGAGGCTGAATTGACACAAAAACGCTCGCCTGTTGGCTGCGGGCCATCGGGGAAAACATGCCCCAGATGCGCGTCGCAATTCCCACAGCGGATTTCTGTGCGCTGCATGCCGTGCGTGTAATCGTTCAGGTAACGGATAGCGTCATCGCTGACCGGCTCATAAAAACTGGGCCAGCCGCAGCCGGAATCGTACTTAGTTTGCGCGTTGAATAACGGTGCATCGCAAATGAGACAATGGTAGACGCCGTCGCGCTTGTTATGCAGCAGACGCCCGGTAAATGGCGGCTCCGTGCCGTGATTCTGCGTCACGTAAAACTGCATTTCTGTAAGATTTTTTTTCAGATCGTCCGAAGAAGAATCGTTAGCCATATGCTCACTTCTCACATTGGGAATTTCACTTCTTTTCGCTGATTCTAACAAAACATTAACACCCGTGCGTGGACTTTTGTTCTAAACTTAGTCGTTGCGAAAATGCAGCCAGGTAATTGTGATCTAATTCACATTTTTATCTTGCGCGACCTTTAAAATTCCACGCGGCAGCCCCATGTGGGTAATTGGCCAATGGAATAGTGAGGCGGCTCAGTCGCGCAAAGGTTGTGCACAGGATTGATTTGTCGCAATGATTGACACGATTCCGCTTGACGCTGCGTAAGGTTTTTGTAATTTTACAGCCAACCTTTTATTCACTAACAAATAGCTGGTGGAATATATGACTATCAAAGTAGGTATCAACGGTTTTGGCCGTATCGGTCGCATTGTTTTCCGTGCTGCTCAGGAACGTTCTGACATTGAAATCGTTGGTATCAACGATCTGTTAGACGCTGAATACATGGCGTACATGCTGAAATATGACTCAACTCACGGTCGTTTCAATGGCACCGTAGAAGTCAAAGACGGCCATCTGGTTGTTAACGGCAAAACCATCCGTGTTACCGCTGAAAAAGACCCGGCTAACCTGAAATGGGACGAAATCGGCGTTGACGTTGTTGCTGAAGCTACCGGTATCTTCCTGACCGACGAAACTGCTCGTAAGCACATCACCGCTGGCGCGAAAAAAGTCGTTCTGACTGGCCCGTCCAAAGACAACACCCCGATGTTCGTTCGCGGTGCTAACTTCGACGCGTATGCAGGTCAGGACATCGTTTCCAACGCATCTTGCACCACTAACTGCCTGGCTCCGCTGGCAAAAGTGATCAACGACAACTTCGGTATCGTTGAAGGCCTGATGACTACCGTTCACGCAACGACTGCAACTCAGAAAACCGTTGATGGCCCGTCTCACAAAGACTGGCGCGGCGGCCGTGGCGCAGCTCAGAACATCATCCCGTCCTCTACCGGTGCTGCTAAAGCTGTAGGTAAAGTACTGCCAGAACTGAATGGCAAACTGACTGGTATGGCGTTCCGCGTTCCGACTCCGAACGTATCTGTTGTTGACCTGACTGTTCGTCTGGAAAAATCAGCATCTTACGAAGAAATCAAGAAAGCAATCAAAGCGGCTTCTGAAGGCGCAATGAAAGGCGTTCTGGGTTATACCGAAGATGACGTGGTTTCTACCGATTTCAACGGTGAAATCTGCACTTCCGTATTCGACGCGAAAGCAGGTATCGCTCTGAACGACAACTTCGTGAAACTGGTTTCCTGGTACGACAACGAAACTGGCTACTCCAACAAAGTTCTGGACCTGATTGCTCACATCTCCAAATAAGTTGAGATGAGAACCTAATCCCAAAGAGCGACTTCGGTCGCTCTTTTTTTTTGCATCAAAGACAGAGGATTGAGGAATATCTACATGATTAGTAAAATTTTTGCTCTTCCGGTCGTCGACCAGATCACCACTACCCTTTCCCGCCGGGCAATGGATGAACTGGACGTTATTGTTGTTGATCATCCGCAGGTGAAAGCGTCATTTGCTTATCAGGGCGCGCACCTGCTCTCCTGGAAACCAGCCGACAGCGAAGAAGTGCTGTGGCTGAGCGGTAACACCCCGTTCAAACACGGTGTGGCGCTGCGCGGCGGTGTGCCAATCTGCTGGCCATGGTTTGGCCCGGCGGCGAAAGAAGGCCTGCCGGCTCACGGTTTTGCCCGTAACCTGCCGTGGACGCTGAAAGCGCACAATGAAGATGAGAATGGCGTGGTGCTGACGTTTGAACTGCAAAGCAGTGATGCAAGCCGTGAATACTGGCCGCATGACTTCACGCTGTATGCCCGCTACAAGCTCGGTAAAACCTGTGAAATCGAACTGGAAGCGCACGGCGAGTTTGAAACTTATTCCGCGCTGCATACCTATTTCAACGTGGGTGACATCAGCGCAGTGAAAGTCAGCGGTCTGGGCGATCGTTTTATTGATAAAGTGAATGGTGCGAAAGAAGACGCGCTGACTGACGGCGTGCAGACTTTCCCGGACAGAACTGACCGTGTTTACCTGAACCCGGAAGCATGCAGCGTGATCCACGATGCCGCGCTGAACCGCAGCATTGAAGTGATTCATCATCATCACTTTAACGTGGTTGGCTGGAATCCAGGCCCCGCGCTGTCTGCCAGCATGGCCGATATGCCCGATGACGGTTACAAGACCTTTGTTTGCGTGGAATCTGCCTGCGCAACGAAGGCACAGAAAACAACGGAAGAAAAACCGTCTCGCCTCGCGCAGACGATCCGGGTTGTGAAGCGTTAAGAGCGCTGAAGTTTTCCCCTCACCCTAACCCTCTCCCCCAGGGAGAGGGAACAGATCGAGCACGGACTGCCCTTCCCCTCTCCTTTGGGAAAGGGGACAAATCGAGCACGGACTGCCCTTCTCCCTCTCCTTTGGGGAGAGGGCCGGGGTGAGGGGCCTCCTACACCATATCCAGCCGCGTTTTACGCCCCGGTGCCGGAAACGCCTTATCCAGCATCGCCAGCTCTTCCACAGAGAGCGTCAACTCCAGTGCCGCCGCGTTATCTTTCACATGCTCCACGCTGGCTGCTTTTGGAATCGCCATCACCCCCGCATGACTTATCACCCACGCCAGCAGCACCTGGGCGCTACTCACCTGATGTGCATGGGCAATTTCACATACCGTGCGGTTTTCCAGCAGACCATCACGCAGGCGTCCGGCTTGTGCCAGCGGGCAGTAGGCCATGATCGGCATCGCCTGTTGCTGGCACCACGGCAACAGATCAAACTCAATGCCACGTGAGGCAAGGTGATACAGCACCTGATTGGTGGCGCAGGCCTTGCCGCCGTCCACATTCCAGAGTTCCTGCATGTCGGCATAATCCAGATTCGACACTCCCCAGCGGCGGATTTTGCCCTGCTGGGTCAGCGTCTCCATCACCTCCACCGTCTCTGCCAGCGAGTAGTTTCCCCGCCAGTGCAGCAAATAGAGATCGAGGTAATCGGTACCGAGCCTGCGTAAACTGGCTTCACAGGCGGCAATCGCTTTTTGCCCACCGGCATTCCACGGGTAGACTTTCGACACCAGAAACACGCGGTCACGAAAGCCGTTAATCGCCTCGCCCACCACCTCTTCAGCACCGCCGTCAGCATACATTTCAGCGGTGTCGATAAGCGATAACCCGGCGTCAATACCTGCACGCAGTGCGGAGACTTCACGCGAACGCTGGCTGGCGTTCTCGCCCATAAACCAGGTCCCCTGGCCCATTGCCGGAAGCCTGACATCACCGTTAAACACAACCTGTTTATCTGTCATTTGCCCCTCCTGTAATGCTCCCCACCATAATGCAAAAAGGGCGCAACGCGCCCTGGTATTTTGCACAAATTGTCGGTATCAGAAGCTGTAGGTCACACCCGCTGAGAGCGCGCCTGCCCAGGACTTATCCACCATCGGGCTGTCTTTCACTTCGCTCGACAGATGGGTATAACGTCCGAGGCCATACACGCTCCAGTCGTCGGTCAGCTTGTAGCTGGCGCTAAGTTCCAGATACGGGCTCCAGTCGCTGTCCGCCTCGTAACGGTCAAGGCCGCTGCGACGGGCTTCACGGCGCGACACGCCATAGTAGTAGTCGTTGAGGTTTTCGCTGCTCCATTCAACACCGATCCCTGGGGTCAGCGTCAGGCCGCCGTTGGTATAGCGATAAAGCCACGCCAGATCCCAGGAAATCCCGTTGCTGTTATCCAGCGTATCGCCCGCAAGCGAGGTGCGCAGGAAACCGTACGGGGTGTTATGAACGTAAGACAAACCGGCCATCAGCGTCGCTTTGCGCTTATCAAGCTGGCGTAGCTGCCAGTTGTCGCTGTCTTTTGGTTTGAACTCAAACGGGGAGTAGTAGGCCATGATCGACAGCTTATCGCTCTCGTCATTCCACAGGTAATAGCCGCCACCCAGCCCACGGAACCAGAAGTTTTCGCTTTCATAGGTGATAACCGGAAGGGGGCGAACCTCGCTATCGTAATCCTTATAAGGCGATTCGAGGACACCAACACCGGCACCTACAGAGACGTGGCTGTCAGCCATGGCGGGTGAAACTGAGGCAGCAATAAGTGCGCCGAGTGTCAGAACTTTGAATTTGGTCACAATCCATTCTTTCCTGTCGTCAAATAATCTGCGGGAGAAGTGTAACCGCCCACGCCTGCCATCCCAAATTTTTTTACCTGAATATTACAAAACTAAACTCTTTATTTTACTTACCCTGAATGACAGCCGCTTTGCAATAAGATGACAGCAAAATGAACCGCCGATCGCACTGTTCAAATAAAAGCAAAAAAAATCGGATGAGTTATTGATATGTCATTGAAAGTGGAATGGGCCCGCAGGCAAGTTTTGAAAATGCCATCTACGCTTAATTTTAAGAAGGTGTACCACGAACTCGTACCTCCGGGCGTTAACAACCTGGCACAAGGGTTGCTGTCACTGAGAAGCGTGTTCAGTCTACGACTTCCGGGAGCCCACACTATTCATATGAACGGCTCTTTTCCTGTGCTAAAAAACGAAAGGACGGCATGCCATGAATATATTCGATCACTATCGCCAGCGTTATGAAGCTGCCAAGGACGAAGAGTTCACACTGCAGGAGTTTCTTGCTATTTGCCGGCAAGATCGCAGTGCCTATGCTAATGCGGCAGAAAGGCTATTAATGGCCATTGGTGAACCTGTAATGGTGGACACTGCCCAGGAGCCACGGCTTTCCCGTCTCTTTTCGAACCGTGTGATTGGACGCTATCCGGCGTTTGAAGAATTTTATGGTATGGAAGATGCCATCGAGCAGATCGTTTCCTACCTCAAACACGCCGCCCAGGGACTGGAAGAGAAGAAACAGATCCTTTATTTACTCGGCCCGGTCGGTGGCGGTAAATCGTCTCTCGCCGAGCGCCTGAAATCCCTGATGCAGCGGGTACCGATCTATGTGCTGAGCGCCAACGGCGAACGCAGCCCGGTCAACGATCACCCGCTGTGCCTGTTTAACCCGCAGGAAGACGCCGCCATTCTGGAAAAAGAGTATGGCGTGCCCCGCCGCTACCTCGGCACCATCATGTCGCCGTGGGCGGCAAAACGCCTGCATGATTTTGGCGGCGATATTTCCAAATTCCGGGTAGTGAAAGTCTGGCCGTCCATTCTTGAACAAATCGCCATCGCCAAAACGGAACCGGGCGATGAAAACAACCAGGACATCTCCGCGCTGGTAGGGAAAGTGGACATCCGCAAACTGGAAAACCACGCGCAAAACGATCCTGACGCCTACGGTTATTCCGGTGCATTGTGCCGCGCCAACCAGGGGGTAATGGAATTCGTCGAGATGTTTAAAGCGCCGATTAAGGTACTGCACCCGCTGCTGACCGCCACCCAGGAAGGGAACTATAACGGTACGGAGGGGATCTCCGCCCTGCCCTTTAACGGCATTATCCTCGCGCACTCCAACGAATCGGAGTGGGTGACCTTCCGTAATAACAAAAACAATGAGGCATTCCTTGACCGTGTTTACATCGTCAAAGTGCCTTATTGCCTGCGGATTTCGGAAGAGATCAAGATTTACGAAAAACTGCTTAACCACAGTGAGCTGACCCACGCGCCGTGCGCGCCGGGCACCCTGGAAACCCTGTCGCGCTTCTCGATCCTGTCGCGTCTGAAAGAGCCGGAAAACTCCAGCATCTATTCAAAAATGCGCGTCTATGACGGTGAAAGCCTGAAAGACACCGATCCGAAAGCCAAGTCCTACCAGGAATACCGCGATTACGCAGGTGTAGATGAAGGCATGAACGGTCTTTCCACCCGTTTCGCCTTTAAAATCCTCTCCCGCGTATTTAACTTCGACCATGCGGAAGTGGCCGCTAACCCGGTGCACCTGTTCTATGTGCTGGAGCAGCAGATCGAGCGCGAGCAGTTCCCGCAGGAGCAGGCCGAGCGCTATCTGGAATTCCTCAAAGGCTATCTGATCCCGAAATATGCCGAGTTTATTGGCAAAGAGATCCAGACCGCCTATCTGGAATCCTATTCCGAATACGGGCAGAACATTTTCGATCGCTACGTCACCTACGCTGACTTCTGGATCCAGGATCAGGAGTATCGCGATCCGGACACCGGGCAGCTCTTTGACCGTGAATCGTTAAATGCCGAGCTTGAAAAAATCGAGAAGCCCGCCGGGATCAGCAACCCGAAAGACTTCCGTAACGAGATCGTCAACTTTGTGCTGCGCGCCCGCGCCAACAATAGCGGCCGCAACCCTAACTGGACGAGCTACGAAAAACTGCGCACGGTCATTGAGAAAAAAATGTTCTCCAATACCGAGGAGCTTCTGCCGGTCATCTCGTTTAATGCAAAAACCTCCACGGATGAGCAGAAGAAACACGATGATTTTGTCGATCGCATGATGGAAAAAGGCTATACCCGCAAACAGGTGCGTTTGTTGTGCGAATGGTATTTGCGCGTGCGTAAATCGTCATAAATCAGTTGCCCGTTTTCTGCCGGGCTTACAATAACACTCCGTAGGCCGGGCCAGCGGCAGCGCTGCCCGGCACCTGGAGGATCTGCGAACAGTTGGCAGTACGGAGGGCTTATGACCTGGTTCATAGACCGGCGTTTGAACGGCAAAAACAAGAGCACGGTGAACCGCCAGCGCTTCTTGCGCCGTTATAAATCGCAAATTAAACAGTCGATTTCCGGGGCCATTAACAAACGCTCGGTAACCGATGTGGAGAGCGGAGAATCCGTCTCCATCCCCTCTGAAGATATCAGCGAACCGATGTTTCATCAGGGGCGCGGCGGCCTGCGCAACCGCGTTCACCCCGGCAACGACCACTTCGTCCAGAACGATCGCATTGAACGTCCCCAGGGGGGCGGCGGTGGCGGTGGAAGCGGTCAGGGACAGGCCAGCCAGGACGGTGAAGGCCAGGACGAATTTGTTTTTCAAATTTCCAAAGATGAATATCTGGATCTGCTGTTTGAAGATCTGGCCCTGCCGAATCTGAAAAAGAATCAGCAGCGCCAGCTAAACGAGTACAAAACGCACCGCGCGGGCTACACCTCGAACGGCGTCCCGGCCAACATCAGCGTCGTCCGCTCGCTGCAAAACTCGCTGGCGCGACGCACGGCGATGACGGCGGGTAAGCGTCGCCAGTTGCGTGAACTGGAAGAGAATCTCGATACCGTCGCCAAAAGCGAACCGGTGCAGTTGCTGGAAGAAGAGCGGCTGCGCAAGGAAATCGCTGAACTGCGCGCCAAAATCGAGCGGGTGCCGTTTATCGACACCTTTGATTTACGTTACAAGAACTACGAGAAACGCCCGGAGCCGTCGAGCCAGGCGGTGATGTTCTGTCTGATGGACGTTTCCGGCTCCATGGATCAGGTGACCAAAGACATGGCGAAGCGTTTTTATATTCTGCTCTATCTGTTCCTGAGCCGGACCTATAAGAACGTGGAGGTGGTTTACATTCGCCACCACACCCAGGCCAAAGAAGTGGATGAACATGAGTTCTTCTACTCGCAGGAAACCGGGGGAACCATTGTCTCCAGCGCGCTGAAACTGATGGATGAAGTGGTCAAAGATCGCTACGACCCGGCGCAGTGGAACATCTATGCCGCGCAGGCGTCGGATGGGGATAACTGGGCCGATGACTCCCCGTTGTGCCACGAAATTCTGGCGAAGAAAATCCTGCCGGTGGTGCGTTACTACAGCTATATCGAAATCACCCGCCGTGCGCACCAGACGCTGTGGCGCGAATATGAACATTTGCAGGCGATGTTTGAAAACTTTGCCATGCAGCACATTCGCGATCAGGATGATATCTATCCGGTGTTCCGGGAACTGTTCCATAAACAGTCGGCAGATTCCCACAACTAATCTGCCGCTTACCCGCCAGTGAACGCCCGTTCACTGGCGTTTTTGTATCTGAAAATCTTACCGCCAGCCCGATCGTTCCAGGATCAGCACCGACACCACCAGCACGGCAATAATGGCAAAAAATAACGAGGTGATAAGCAGCGTTTCCACAAGCATGGGATCGTTCATAGTCCACCTGACGTTTTTTTAGACGATGCGCTACTATGCCCTGAAAATGGTGACAATTTCATGACGTTTTTTCACGCCGATGCGCGTACAGTAAGCAGGCTTATATTTTGGCCAGGAACGACCGGGATGTTTGATACTACATTACTTATTTTACTTGCTCTTGCCGCGCTGGGGTTTGTCAGCCACAACACCACCGTCGCCGTCTCTATTCTGGTGCTGATCATTGTGCGGGTGACGCCGCTCAACACCTTCTTCCCGTGGATTGAAAAACAGGGGCTGTCGATTGGCATCATCATTCTGACCATCGGCGTGATGGCCCCGATTGCCAGCGGCACCCTGCCGCCCTCCACTTTGCTGCACTCTTTTGTGAACTGGAAATCGCTGGTGGCGATTGCCGTCGGCGTGTTTGTTTCGTGGCTGGGCGGGCGCGGCGTCACGCTGATGAGCGCACAACCCTCGCTGGTGGCGGGCCTGCTGGTCGGCACCGTGCTGGGTGTGGCCCTGTTCCGGGGCGTGCCGGTCGGGCCACTGATTGCCGCAGGCCTGGTCTCGCTGCTAATTGGCCGGCAATAACGTCCGGCGCTGCCAGCGCCTGACCGACTGTTCCAGCAGGCTACAGAGAAGGTAGTAAACCAGTCCGGTGAAGATAAACAGCGCCGCCGGGTAAACCTGCACCCGGCTGTTAACCTGCCCGGCAACGGTGGTTAACTCCGGGACGTTGACGATAAACGCCAGCGAGGTGTCTTTCAGCAGCGCAATCAACAGCCCGACGTAAGACGGCAGTGCGTTTCGCAACGCCTGCGGCAACAGCACCCAGCGCAACCCTTGCAGGCTACTGAATCCCCCGGCGACAGCCGCTTCATATTGCCCTTTCGGCAGCGCCCCCAGCGCGGCAAGCGTCGAGTACATCACCGATGCGGAGGTAAACCACGCCAGCGCCAGGGTGACTGTCACAGCACCCGGCAGATCCGCCCCGGTCAGCGCGGGCAGCAAAAACCACAGCCAGAAAATCACAAAAATCAGCGGTATACCCCGGATCAGTTCCGCCCAGACAAACAGCACCCTGCGCGGCCAGCCCGAAAAGCGCCAGGCGCAGCAGGCGAGCATAATACCAGCGGGAAAAGCCAGCGCCGCTGCACCGAGCGTCATCAGCACCGACAGCAGCACCCCGCCCGGCTCGCCCTGTGCCGCCCGCCCCCACAGCAGGTAATCCAGATTATCGGTAATGACCGTAATATTAGCGATCATGTTGCACCTCCCTGCGCGCGACCGTATCTGCCTGCCGCTGCGCCCGCCACCACAGCGGCGCGTTGAACAGCAGGCTCATCACCAGCCCCAGTAGCAGATAGAGCGCACTGCCGATGGCGAAAGCTTCCAGCGCGTGCGCGTTATAACTTTCGATCTGCCGGGTCTGGTACGTCAGTTCAGCAAAACCGATCCCGGTCGCCAGCGAGGAGAGCTTCATCAGATTCAGATACTGCCCCACCACCGGCTGCCAGGCGTTTTTTAACCCCTGTGCCAGCAATACGTGACGAAACAGCGCCAGTTCGCTAAAGCCCTGCGATCGCGCCGCTTCGGTCTGCCCTTTCGGCACAGCGTGCAGCCCGGACTGGATCTCCTCCACCAGAAAGGCCGCGGTAAACAGCCCCAGCGCCCAGGCCGAGCTCAGAAATTCCGGGGTAAACCACCACACGTCGCCGGGCAGAATGCTAAAGACGTGATCGTCATTGACGTACTGGCGAAACGCCTGCGGCAGCACATTCCAGGCGGCGAAATACCAGAACAGCAGTTGCACCAAAAGCGGCGTATTGCGAAACAGCGACACCCACACCGCCACCAGCCCGCGCCCTACCCGACCGCCCGCCAGCCGTAAGGCCAGCAGCAGCACGGTTAACAGCGTTGCCAGCACCGTTCCGGCGAGCGTGACCCAAACGGTGGTGAGGAAACCTGAAATAATCCACTGAAGCGGCTGCCCGGTCAGCACCCCGGCCCAGTCAAGATGCAGATTCATCACCGATCCTTGTTTCAGCATGCAGCGGATTGAACACTTTTTGCAGGAACCGCTGCGCGCGCGGGTGCTGTGGCGCGGTAAAGAACTGTTCCGGCGTGGCCTGCTCCAGAATGTGTCCACCGTCGATAAACACCACCCGGTCGGCGATCTCGCGGGCAAACTGCATTTCGTGCGTCACCACAATCAGCGTCATTCCGCTGTGGGCCAGCGATTTCATCACCTGGAGCACTTCACCAATCATCTCCGGATCGAGCGCCGAGGTCGGCTCGTCGAACAAAATGATGTGCGGCTTTGCAGCCAGCGTGCGGGCAATCGCCACCCGTTGCTGTTGCCCGCCGGAGAGCTGCGCCGGAAAATGCTGCGCCTTATCCCCCAGGCCGACACGCTCAAGCAGGGCCAGTGCTGTGTGTTGCGCCTCAGCCTCTGACTGACCGTGCACTTTGGTCAGCGCGAGAGTGATGTTATCCAGCGCATTGAGGTGGGCGTAGAGATTAAACTGCTGGAAGACAAACCCGACCTGGCGGCGGATTTGGCGCAGCGCGCGCCCTTTGAGCTGGCTGGTCGGGTGACCATCAATATAGATTTCCCCGCCGGTGACAGTTTCAAGCTGATTAATCAAACGGATTAAGGTCGATTTTCCCGAGCCGGACGGCCCGCACACGGCGATCACCTCGCCTGCACGCACCTGCAAATCAATCCCGTCCAGCACCTGATGATCGCCATAGCGCTTACTGACCTGACGAAATTCGACCGTGCCTTTTTGCACGGAACACACCTCCGGGGCAGAGGCCACGGAGGTGGAGAATAAACCAGCAAACATATTACTTCGCTTCTATTTTAAAGCTGCGCGGCTGCGGGGTTTTGGTCTGTGGGCCAAACCAGGTGTCGTAGATGTTGGCGGCATCACCGTTCTGCTCAAGTTTCACCAGTTCGTCATTCACCGCTTTCAGCAGCGCCGTTTCACCTTTGGTGACGCCCACGCCGATCTCTTCTTTAGAGAGCAGATCCGGCAGGATTTTAAACTTCGCTTTGTCCGGCGCTTCCGCCAGCAGACCCGCCAGAATGGTGCTGTCCTGCGTGATCGCCTGCACATTACCGTTACGCAGCGCGGTCAGCGCCAGTGGAATATCGTCATACGCCAGCACGCGAGACTGCGGGAAACGCTGGTGCAGCGCCTGCTCACCGGTGGTGCCTTTCACCGCGCCGATGCGCGCTTTGCTGTAAGCGTCGAGGGAGTCTTTGCCGTCAGCCGGGACCAGGAATTGCTGTCCGGTCACAAAATAAGGCACAGAGAAATCGATCACCTGTGCGCGTTCCGGGGTAATGGTGATATCGGCGACAATCAGATCCACTTTACCCGACTGCAACAGCGGAATACGGTTTGCCGGGTTGGTCGCCACCAGTTCCAGCTTCACGCCGAGGCTTTTCGCCAGCGCTTTAGCAAAATCCACGTCATAACCCACGATATCGTGCGTTTTCGGATCGATCGCGCCAAACGGTGGGTTGGCATCAAAGGTGGCGACTTTTACGACACCTGCCGCTTTGATGTCGGCTAATTTATCGGCGTGCGCAGCAAAAGAGAGCGTTGAAAGCAGTGCCAGCGCGGTGAGCGCGCCTGTTTTTTTTATGTGCTTAAAGGTTGCCATGCTGATCCTTATATCCCTGTTATTTTAAATTCAGGGCTAAAGTCACATAACCGCATTGGTCCGACAAATATCAAAAAGTGCATTAGATATCGAAAAAAGTTATGAAAAGCAGAATTGCCAGATGAATAACTTATTTAAGTCCAACCTTCAGATTATTTCGCATAAGACCTTACTTAATAAACGGAAATATAAGCACAATATATTTACGGGTTAATCAGCGATGCCAGATAACGGCCAGGCGTCTGACCGAGGCCTTTTTTAAACATGGTAATAAACGCGGTGGTGGAATCGTAGCCAAGCGTATGCGCAACCTGCTGCACCGACTGACCGGCTATCAGTTGCCGGATGGCGAGGATAAGCTGTAGCTGATGTCGCCAGCGGCGAAAGCTCAGGCCGGTTTCTTTCACCACCAGGCGGGCGAGATTGCGCTCGCTCATGGCAAACAGGCTGGCCCACTGGTTGAGCGTTTGCCACTGGGCAGGCTGGCTGGCCATGGTATCGACCATCTGACGGATTTTAGGATGGGCTGACACGGGCAAGTGCAGGTGCGTTTGTGGCTGCTGCGGTAACTCATCAAACAGCACCTGAACCAGACGCTGCCGGGCCGGGTCCCGCTTCGTCGGGCGGGTCGCCAGCGCCATGATCAACTCACGCACCAGCGACGAAATTTTGAGGGTGCAACAATAATCGGGCATCTCCACCGCCCCCGGCTCAATAAACAAAAAGCAGAGCCTGGCGTCGGGCGTGGCCCGGTTGCTGTGCGGATACTGGCCGGGTATCCACACGGCATATTGCGGAGGCACCATCCACAGTGCGTTTTCCACCTCACAGGTAATGGCCCCCGACAGCGCCAGGATAAGCTGGCCTTTGCGGTGATAATGCTGCGGGATGTACTGCTCGCTGGCCGCAACGTGAATACAAAACGCCGTTGCAGCGTCAGCGTGGCGGTCCGGCTCATAGCCGTCAAGTCCAAGTCCTGGCATAAATTTGTCCGGTTTTAGCGATATTCTGTCAATTTAGCTTGATTTCATCATCTCTGAAAACCGCTAAGGTACGTACTGATTTTTGGAATGAGAAGACAATGATTAAGGTCACCCCCTCTTTAGCCCGGCAAAATATCGTACTCATACTCGGTATGTTGCTGATTGCCACCACCCTTCGCGTCACCTTTACCGGTGCGGCACCGCTGCTGGACGCGATCCGCAGTGACTATGGACTTTCTACCGCGCAAACCGGGCTGCTCACCACGCTGCCGTTGCTGGCCTTTGCGCTGGTTTCACCGCTGGCGGCGGGCATTGCCCGGCGTATCGGTATTGAGCGCAGCCTGCTGCTGGCCCTGCTGCTGATCTGCGCGGGTATTGCCCTGCGTTCCCTGCCGGTTCCGGCGCTGTTATTTACCGGCACGGCCGTGATTGGCTGCGGGATCGCGCTGGGTAACGTGCTGCTTCCGGGTCTGATCAAGCGTGATTTTGCCGGTCAGGTGGCAAAGCTGACCGGCGCGTACTCGCTCACCATGGGGGCTGCGGCTGCGCTGGGCTCAGCGCTGGTGGTTCCGCTGGCGTTAAGTGGATTCGGCTGGCGCGGCGCGCTGCTGGCCTTAATGGCGTTTCCCCTGCTGGCCCTGCTCTTCTGGCTGCCGCAGATGCGTAAACAACATATGCCAGCCACCCTCACCGCCTCCGGCGGGCTGCATAACCGGGGTATCTGGCGCTCATCACTTGCCTGGCAGGTGACGCTGTTTTTAGGTCTTAACTCGCTGATTTATTATGTGATTATCGGCTGGCTACCCGCGATACTGCAAAGCTACGGCTACAGTGAAGCACAGGCAGGATCGCTGCACGGACTACTACAACTGGCAACCGCGGCACCTGGCATTTTGATCCCGCTGATATTGCACCGGTTACGCGATCAACGTTATATCGCCGTTCTGGTGGCGCTCATGTGCGCGGTGGGCACGGTAGGCCTGTGGCTGTTACCGTCGCAGGCGATCCTGTGGACGCTTATTTTTGGCTTCGGATCGGGGGCAACGATGATCCTCGGACTGACCTTTATCGGCCTGCGCGCAAGTTCCGCACATCAGGCGGCGGCCCTGTCAGGCATGGCGCAATCGGTGGGTTATCTGCTGGCGGCCTGCGGGCCACCGCTGATGGGCAGCCTGCATGACACGCTGGGGGACTGGCATCTCCCGCTGCTGCTTTGCGCACTGTTATCCGCGCTGATGGCAGCGTTTGGCGCGTATGCCGGGCGCGATCAGGAAATCAGCGCCCGGTAAAGACTCAGTTGCTGGCGGCGCGCAACAGCGCCTGCACCAGCGGCACAGGCCGCCCGGCCAGCGCGCCCCGCTCGTGCTGGAACAGGGTGGTCACGAAGAACGGATGGGTGACCAGCTCAACGGCACGGATCTCCCCCTCTTCATCCCAGCCGGTGACGCGCAGATCGCCGGTTTCCAGTTCGTCAGCAAAATCACCGGAGACGCCGAAGCTGCAATGGTAACCCTCTTCGATGCTGTCGCGGCCATAGGCTTTGGCAATCAGCGTATTCGGGCGCAGCTCAACCACGCCGGTTTGTTCGACCAGCGAGCAGAGCAGCGGCGTGATCACCATCCGGCCACTGGCGTCGGTTTCAGCATGGGCGGCATCTTCCCAGTCCATGACGTTACGGGCGTATTCGATCATGGCGTGCTGGAATCCGCCGCAGGTGCCAAGGAAAGGAATGCTGTTTTCGCGGGCGTAGCGGATGGCGGTAAACGCACCATCGGCATTTTTATACGGGCTTGCAGGCACAACCCAGATGGCGTCATAGCCGACCAGATCTTCGCCACTGGTCACCTCTTCCGTTGCCAGCCAGTCATAATCAGCGGTGATGTTTAAAACGGCGGCGGCATCGTCGATAGCCAGCGGAATAGCCTGATGCGCGGCAACGTCAGGATTGTAATCACCGACAAGCGCGATACGCAGGGTTTCTTTGGATGGCGTGGTTTCCATGCAAGGTTCCTTATGTGGAGCAATTTTCAGATAACATAAGGCACCTCAAACTACCGATCTTTTGTCGATTTCACAATACCTTAAACAGGTAGCCTGCGATTAAAAGCATTTGCCCGCAGGATGTATTACCCTGACGGAAATCCGTTAAAGAAAGCCCCGTTGAATGAAAACAAAGATACTGGTCAGCGCCTGCCTGATGGGATGTAAAGTGCGCTATAACGGCAGCGATAAAAGTGAACTGACCGCAGCCCTGCAACACTGGCATCAGGAACAGCGGCTGGTGATGCACTGCCCGGAACTGGCCGCCGGGCTGCCTGTTCCCCGTCTGCCCGCTGAAATCGTCGGCGGCAATGGCGCGGACGTAATGCGCGGAGCCGCACGAATTGTGGAAAGCGATGGTCAGGATGTCACAGGCCACTATCAACTGGCGGCGTGGCTGGCGCTGCGTGCCGCGCAGGACGCGGGTTGTGTTGCCGCCCTGCTCACCGACGGCAGCCCCACCTGCGGCAGCGAGGTGATTTATGACGGCAGTTTTAGCGGCAGCCAGCAGCCGGGCATGGGCGTGGCGACGGCCCTGCTCAGGGCGCACGTAATTGCCGTTTTTTCACAGCACCAGATCCCTGAACTCATCAACTGGGTGAATGAGCGGGAGCGATCTTCATGATTTCTCCATTGTTGCCACCGCTTTTCGCGCTACAGTCGTTCTGTTCTCAGCCAACCCTGAGAATAAAATATCATTCCGTAATAAATGTATTTTTTGCCCCGATTTAACCGCGGGGCTTTTTTATGCCCGCGATCGGTGCCCCCGAATTTCACATTCCCCTACTAAAACACGATATATGAAATTTTTGATATTCATGTTTTACTATGCGGCCGTTTAAAAATTCAGCATAAGTACCCTCGCGGTCAGTCCCGGAGTTAGTCATCGTTATGTCAGATATCATCCTTGCTCGCGTCTCAGAAACCCTCTCCTCAGAACAAACCGTTGAAAGCCTGGTGCGGCAGCTTCTGGAAATGCTGGAACTGGTGACCGAGATGGAATCAACCTATCTGACAAAAATCGACCTGGAGAGCCGTTTGCAACAGGTTCTCTATGCCCGTAACAGCAAATCGATGAACATTCCCGAAGGGCTTTCTGTGCCCTGGGGCGACACGCTGTGCAAACGCGCGATGGACGAAAGCTGTTTCTTTAGCGAGGACATTAGCCAGAAATGGGGTGACAGCCAGGCCGCAGCGGCGCTTGGGATCAAATCCTACCTCAGCACACCGATTCATCTGTCTGATGGAACGCTGTACGGCACCCTGTGCGCTGCCAGCAGCGACACCCATTCACTCAGCGTGCGGGCCAATCAGGTGCTGCACCTGTTCGCCGGGCTGATTGCCCAGGCCATTCAAAAAGAGTCGCTGGTAGCGCAGTTGCGTGAAGCGAATGCGGCGCTGATCGCCCACTCTTATACCGATCCGCTGACCGGCCTGCCCAACCGCCGGGCGATTTTTGATAATCTCACCACCCTCTTTTCGCTGGCCCGCCACCTCGATCTTTCCGTGATTATTGCCTTTATCGATCTCGATAATTTCAAAACCATTAATGACGATTATGGTCATGAAGCGGGTGACGCCTTTCTTATCCAGGTCGGCGAGCGCATTTTGCGTCTGTGCCAGGCCGACGACATCGCTGGCAGGCTGGGCGGCGATGAGTTTATGATCGCCTGTCCGGGCAACCCGCGCGATAGCGACACGCGTACCGATCTGGCAGCCATGAAAGCGCGTCTGCATGGACAAATCGCCGGCGAGTATTCCCTGGGCCAGGTGCGTATTTCCTACCCTGGCGCAAGCATTGGCATTATTGAGGTTGATCCGACGCAAAGCGATCCTGATAGCGCGTTGCGACAGGCAGATGTTGCGATGTATCAGGAGAAAAAAAGTAAGCACAAAACCCCGTTTATCCGGCTGGATTAACCCGGCGGGTCATGGCAAGGTAGCCGACACATTTTAATTTGCCCTGTTCGCTGGAGAACACTGTGAAAAAGACCACCATTATTATGCTTATTGTCGCCATCGTTGTTGTCGCCGGAACGCAATTCGGCTGGTGGTAACCCTTATTTATTTTGGTTAAGTAAAACCTTATGCCAGTTAACAGGCTGGCGTGGGTTTTACCCTCTTATTTACTTTACGAAAATAATCCTCAGCTTATTGCCCGCGCGGTGATTAAACGCGTTTCGGGCCATAGCCGCTGTGTTATTTTGATGTTACAAATAGACTAATATTATTACTCTGACACAGAGAAAATCAGCACAGTCATTTGAGCGGGAGCTCGTTATGTTCACCGGACTTAATAAAAATGAAACTAAAAGACTGGCGGCCATTGCGTTGCTTCGAAAGCAGGATATCGCAAGGGACGCCGCGCTTGGCGAATTCGCGAATCTGGCGGGAGAAGTTATGGGCATCAACGGATGCTTTGTGACTATTTTCGACGACGAATACCAGTATATTAAATATGTAAAAAACGTCCCGCTGAAGACGGAAAAAATGCCGGTTCAGGAATCGATGTGTCAGCATTCGGTTCGCACCTGTAGCCCGATTATTTGCGCCGATACCCGTCTCGATTCGCGCTTTTCCGATCATGAACTGTGTGTCTCTGGCGCAGTGATATTTTATGCCGCCGCCCCGCTGATGACCCGTGAAGGGCTGGCGCTGGGCACCCTGTGCGTAACGCATCCTTTAACGCTCACTCCGTCTGAACAGCAGATCAACAACTTTCTGCGCATCGCCGCTCTGGCCAGCACCTATCTGGAAGCCTGGTATTCCCTTGGCCGGGTGGACCCACTGACCGGCCTGCCGAATCGCCAGTTTTTGCTGAAAGAGATGGAAAGACTGGCGCACCAGAAAGAGCACCGCCCGCACACGCTGATTTTGCTCGACTGCATTGATATGCCCAAAGCCTACGAACTGACGCGTTATCTGGGTTTATCGGCGGTGGAGAAAATGCTGCGCGGCTTCGGCCCGCTGCTACGCCTGCGCCTGAAATTGCCAAAGAACGCCCATCTGTATGCGTTTGCGCCGGGGCGCTTCGCCATTCTGGTCGATGCAGGATATGGCAAAGTCTTAATTAAAAAAGCGGAAACCCTGCCGGATATTGAAGCGCAAATTAGCGGCGACATTGATATTCAACTGAAGATTTTTACCGGCTATGTGCAGTTCAGACCCGGCGATGACGATCCGCAGGAAATTCTGCGTCAGGCGATCAGCACGCTTCACGAGGCGATCCGTCTGCGTATACCGGTGCTTAGCTTTAACGCCGATGTCGATCAGAAGCGCAATGATGATTTCAGATTGCTGTATGACTTAAGCGAGGCGATCAAGGCGCAGGATCAACTTTATATGGTCTATCAGCCCAAAATTTCGCTGCATACGGGCCACACCGAAGGGTGCGAGGCGCTGCTACGCTGGGAGCATCCGGTCGTGGGGAACGTCTCTCCCGCTACCATTGTCCGGCTCGCCGAAAAGACCAGCCTGATGACCGATATCACCCACTGGGTGATTAAAACCGTCATTGCACAACTGCAACGCTGGCGCAGCATGGGCATCACCATGCCCGTCTCCATTAACGTGACGGTGAGCGATTTTTCCCGCCAGGGGTTTGCCGATGCGCTGGAAGAGGACATGCTGGCCGCAGGTCTGGTGCCAGCCGACATTCGCATTGAGTGTCTGGAAACGGAAAAAGTGCTGGAGAGTGGCACCGCGCTGGATGAACTGGATCGCCTGAAACTGAAAGGCTTTAAAATTCTGCTCGACGATTTCGGGGCCGGATACAGTAATATCAGCTACTTACGCCGAATTCCTATCGACATTATCAAGCTGGATCGCTCGCTGATAAGCCAGGTCACTACCGATCAGGGCAGTCGTATCATCGCCCGCAACGTCATCATGATGCTCAAGGATCTGGATTATCTGGTGCTGGCGGAAGGCGTGGAGGATCAGGAAACCGCGACGATACTCAAAGAGTACGGTTGCGACGAGGCGCAGGGATATTATTTCTCGCGGCCGCTTGCGCCGGAGGCGATCCCGACCTGGCTTGCGCAAAACAGTCCGCTGGATCTTCACGCCCTCACCCCGCCGCGTCGCCCGTAATAGCGCTGACCCTGTGTGCCGCCGCATACAGGGTAAAAATCCGCCCGATCGTGCCGCTTTTTCACGCTGTCACATAACTGTCACAAAATTCTTTATCGCCAGCATTTCAATGCATTAAGTCACATTTCGCTCCGGTTGCCATTGGCGGTCAGTTAAAGTCGCTCTCCCTTCAGGTCGATATCTCTCAGGCGCGTGATCATGCTCGCTGTTAACTGACCCGGGAAGTAATGAGAAAGATGAAACTTAACCACCTGACTATCGGGCAGCGCCTGGGCGTGCTGTCCACCCTGCTGCTGCTGGCCACCCTGTTTATCGGCATTCGCGGATTACAGATCAACACCGACGGGCTGACGCAAAACCAGCACATTATGGCGACCGAGAAACGCGTCGCACAAAGTATCGATACCGCCCGCAACGCGCAGGTGCAGTTTAAAATCCAGGTCCAGGAGTGGAAAAACATCCTGCTGCGCGGCGGTCAGAGTCAGGAGCAGTTTGATAAATATAAAAATGCTTTCGTCGCACAGGGCCAGAAAACCCAGGATTTGCTGGCGCAACTCAGCGAACTGCTGCCGCAAATTGGCCTCGATAATCAGCTTGATGAGCAGACCCTTCGCCTGCACGCGGAGCTTGAGCAGCACTACCTTTCCGCGCTGGAACAGTTTGTGATTGCTGATGCCACCAGCGCCCAGCGCGTCGATAAACTGGTTTCCGGTATCGACCGCGAGCCGACGCGCATGATCGACGCCATGGTCACTAATACGCTCAAACAGGCGGACGTGATCCGTCAGCAAACCAATGACCGCAGCCAGGCGCTGTATGAGCAGACCCGCCTGATGGTGCTGCTGGTAATGGCGCTGACGCTGATCGCGGGTCTGTTAATCACTTTCTGGCTGGTACGCAGCATCACGCGCCCGCTGGCCCAGGCAGTCTCCATCGCCCGCCATGTCGCCGCCGGAGATTTACAGGCGTCGATTAACGTTAGCGGGCGCGATGAAACCGCTGAGCTGATGCGCGCCCTGCATGAGATGAACGATAACCTGACGCGGATCGTCAACGGCGTGCGCAGCGGAACTGAAACCATCGCCACCGCCTCAAAGCAGATTGCCACCGGCAGTCTTGAGTTGTCTGCGCGCAACGAAGCGCAGGCCAGCGCGCTGGAAGAAACGGTCGCCTCCATGGAAGAGCTGACCTCGGTGGTGAAAAACAACACCGAGAACTCGCGCATCGCCAGCGGCATTACCCGCGAAGCCTGCGCCGTGGCAAGCCAGGGCGGTGAGGCGGTCGCTAAAGTGGTCACCACCATGAGTGAAATCAACAAACTGGCCAGCGAGATCAACAACATCATTGGCGTGATTGACAGCATCGCCTTCCAGACCAATATCCTGGCGCTGAACGCTGCCGTGGAAGCCGCGCGTGCGGGTACCGAAGGCCGGGGTTTTGCGGTGGTCGCCAGCGAAGTTCGTGCTCTGGCGCAGCGTTCAGCTACCGCGGCAAAAGAGATTGGCGAGCTGATCGCCCGCTCGGTGAACCGCATTAGCGAGGGCAATACGCTGGTGAATCATGCCGGGACGGCGATGGAGGAGATCGTGCAGAGCGTCGAGCGCGTCAGCCAGCTGGTGGAGACCATTTCGATTGCCAGCAACGAGCAGAGCGTCGGTATTGACCAGGTGCATATCGCGATGACGCATATGGATACCGCGACGCAGCAGAACGCCACGCTGTCAGAGGAATCGTCGGCGGCAGCGCATTCAATGCAGGATCAGGCGCACAAACTGCTGGATATGGTGCAGGTGTTTAAGCTGCGCACCGACGCGGCGTAAGAGAGGCCCGGCGCTGATTAACGCTTACTCAGCGCCAGCTTTGTGGCAAATAACAGGAACAGCGTGCCGGTACAGCGATCCATCCAGCGTGACACCGCGTCACGTTTTAAGAATCGCGCCAGCGGGCGGGTGGCGAGGATCAGCACCGTTGACCAGCTCATCCCCAGCATCACGTGAATGGCGACCAGTCCAAATGTCCAGGCAATCAGCGGCTGACCCTGCGGGATAAACTGCGGCAGGAACGACACGTAAAACACACCCATTTTCGGGTTTAACAGGTTGCCGAGCAGCCCTTTGACAAACCAGTTTTTCTTCTCTTTGCCCCCGGCATCAACGGCGGTTAATCCGCTGCCGGGGCGCAACAGCATAATGAGCCCGAGCCAGCACAGATAGGCCGCGCCGCAGTATTTTAAAATGTTATAGGCCAGCTCAGACACCGCAATCAGCGCGCCCAGCCCAAAGGCCACCATCGCTCCCCAGATAAAACACCCGACGTTAATCCCCATCGCCGCTTTGAACGCGTTGCTTTTGCTCTCAACCGAGGCGGTGCGCAAAATCAGCGCCGTATCCAGCCCCGGCGTCAGCGTTAAAAGTGCGGCGGCAGCGGTAAAGGCCAGCAGGCTGTCATAGATGTTCACGATGGTTCTCCGTGTTTGGGGTGAATACAACGTGCCGGATAATAACAGAAACCGGCGGCACAGGCGGCGTGACTACTAAAGCCAGGGATGGTAGTTTCGTCAGCTATCGCAATAACATTGAGAAAGAGCGCATGATTTCATTTAAGCCCATGGAGGGAAGCGATTATCAGGAGTTCCTGAGCTATTTTGTCGCTGATTACGCCGCGGAAATAGAAGCGAATTATCGCCTGCGCGCGCAAGCCGCCCTGCTTCAGGCACAAACCGAAATAGAAACCAGCCTTCCGCAGGGTGAAAAAAGTCCGGGCCAGGTATTATTGTGCATTCAGACAGAAATTACCGGTAAGACCGTAACCATCGGTTATTTATGGTACAAGCCAGACAGAGCACTCAAATCCATTTATATCTGTGATTTTTATCTGCACCCCGACTACCGCAATCAGGGTTTTGGCAGCGAGGCCTTAAAAGAGCTGGAAAGGATGCTGCTTGACGAAGGCTATAACCAGATAAAACTACGGGTCGCCGCTGAAAACCATCGCGCTAAACATGTCTATGAAGGCTGCGGATTTAACGTCACCGGCATCAATATGAATAAGATTCTAGGCGAATAGTTCGGGGAATGAGGTCATCAGGCAATCTCACGCGACACACCACCCACTATAAAAATAAGTCAAAAGAATGAGGAAAAGCTTAGCAGGCTGCCTACACTATGAGGTAGTCGTGAAACTTATATCATTTTGCGTGATTCTTCTCGCCAACATTAAAAAAGGATGCATTGATGAACGTATCCAGTCGAACGGTGGTTTTACTTAACGTGCTGGCTGCTGCTGGCCTGTTTCTCGCATTGTCGTCGAAATATAACTGGTTTTAAGACTGTACTTAAGTCGACAAATAAACGGGAGCCATCAGGTTCCCGTTTTTATTAATAAGTGGAGAGCGTATGTGCGGACGATTTGCTCAGGCCCGGACCCGCGAAGAATATCTGGCGTTTCTGGCTAACGAAGCCGAGCGCGATATTCCCTACGATCCCCAGCCGATTGATCGCTATAACGTCGCACCGGGAACCAAAGTTCTGTTGCTGAACGAGCGCGACGATCTGCTGCATCTTGATCCCGTCCACTGGGGTTACGCCCCTGGCTGGTGGGATAAACCGGCGTTAATTAATGCCCGCGTCGAAACCGCTGCCACCAGCCGCATGTTTAAACCGCTGTGGCAGCATGGCCGGGCAATTGTGTTTGCCGATGGCTGGTTCGAGTGGAAAAAAGAGGGCAACCGTAAGCAGCCCTATTTCATTCATCGCGCAGACGGAGAACCCATTTTCATGGCGGCCATCGGCAGCACCCCGTTTGAGCGCGGCGATGAGGCGGAGGGATTTTTAATCGTCACAGCCGCTGCGGATAAAGGGCTGGTGGATATTCACGATCGTCGCCCGCTGGTGTTAACCCCGGAAGCTGCACGCGAGTGGCTGCATCAGGAGACGCGCGGTGTTGATGCCGAAGAACTGGCAAAAACCGGCGCGGTAGCGGCTGAGGAATTCACCTGGCACCCGGTCACACGCGCAGTGGGGAACGTGCAAAATCAGGGCGCGGAGTTAATTGAGCCGGAAGGTGACGTATAAAAACCGCTTAAAAATTCCCCGCCTTCAACTATAATGGTGCCAATCGCACGATCCGCACTATTAGCACGTAATTAAGGAATCCCTATGCTCAGTTTTACTGCGAATCAGGCTAAAACGCAGTTTGGCGAACTCATGACAAAGGCGCAGCGTGAAGCCGTAACCATCACCAAAAACGGTCGCGCGGCAGTCGTCGTTATTCCGGTCGAAGAGTACGAAGATTATGAGGAACTCAAGCTGGCTGTATTGCGCGATAAGCTGGCGCACTCCCTCGCTCAGGCGAAAAAGGGTCAGTTGCATGACGGCGATGCGACCTTTGATGAGTTAATGAAGGACTTGTAATGGGAACATTCACGCTTACGGATGATGCGAAAGAAGATTTAAAAGAAGTGAAAGCTTACTCATTGCAGCACTGGAATTCGGCTATTACGCGGGTGTATTTGCAGGGTATGCGCAATACGATGCAGATTGTGGCTGATAACGACATGGGCATTGATATCAGCGCGGAAACCTGGCCTGGCATACTGTGCTGGCCTTATGAACGCCATTCATTCTTTTTCGTGCGGGTTAAAGGCGTTATTCAGGTAATCGGAATCCTGCATCAGTCGCGATTACCAAAGGTATTGCTTAAACGTCGGCCTGCCTGACGCATAAAAAAACGGGAACCCTTCGGTTCCCGTTCTTGTTTAACCCGTCTTGCGGATTACATGTTCGCGATGATCGCGTCGCCAAACTCTGAACATTTCAGCAGTTTAGCGCCTTCCATCAGACGTTCGAAGTCATAGGTCACGGTTTTGGCAGCGATTGCGCCTTCCATGCCTTTAACGATCAGGTCTGCGGCTTCGAACCACTGCATGTGGCGGAGCATCATTTCAGCAGAAAGGATCACGGAACCTGGGTTCACTTTGTCCTGACCTGCGTACTTCGGTGCGGTGCCGTGGGTGGCTTCAAACAGGGCGCATTCGTCGCCGATGTTAGCACCTGGGGCGATACCGATACCGCCAACCTGAGCGGCCAGGGCGTCGGAGATGTAGTCACCGTTGAGGTTCATACAGGCAATCACGTCGTATTCAGCCGGACGCAGCAGGATCTGTTGCAGGAACGCATCGGCAATCACATCTTTAATGATGATCTCTTTACCGGTGTTCGGGTTCTTGATTTTCTGCCACGGGCCGCCGTCGATCAGTTCGCCACCGAATTCTTCCTGCGCTAACTGGTAGCCCCAGTCTTTGAATGCGCCTTCGGTGAACTTCATGATGTTACCTTTGTGAACCAGGGTCACAGAGTCACGGTCGTTGGTGATGGCGTATTCAATGGCCGCGCGGACCAGGCGCTTAGTGCCCTCTTCAGAGCACGGCTTGATGCCGATACCGCAATGTTCCGGGAAGCGAATTTTCTTCACGCCCATCTCTTCACGCAGGAATTTGATCACTTTTTCCGCGTCGGCAGAGTCAGCTTTCCACTCGATACCTGCGTAGATGTCTTCGGAGTTTTCACGGAAGATCACCATGTCGGTCAGTTCCGGGCGTTTAACCGGGCTTGGGGTACCTTCGTAATAACGTACCGGACGCAGACACACGTACAGATCCAGTTCCTGACGCAGGGCCACGTTCAGGGAACGAATGCCGCCGCCAACTGGCGTAGTCAACGGGCCTTTGATCGCCACGCGGTATTCGCGGATCAGATCGAGAGTTTCAGTCGGCAGCCAGACATCCTGGCCGTATACCTGGGTGGATTTCTCACCGGTATAAATTTCCATCCAGGAAATTTTACGCTCACCTTTGTAGGCTTTCTCCACAGCGGCATCAACCACTTTCAGCATTGGCGGCGTGACGTCCACACCGATCCCATCACCTTCGATGAAAGGGATAATCGGATTATTGGGAACATTCAGCTTGCCGTTTTG
Organism: Enterobacter sp. kpr-6; assembly: GCF_900116015.1. GTDB lineage: Bacteria > Pseudomonadota > Gammaproteobacteria > Enterobacterales > Enterobacteriaceae > Enterobacter_D. The sequence goes on along the minus strand of NZ_FOYH01000001.1, from coordinate 718,772 downwards.
CAGGGTGATCTTACTACCTTCCGCCGGAACAACTACTTTGCTTTCCATTAACCTCTCCTTCGAGCGCTTCTGGTTATGACTGATTATTTGTTAATAAATTGTAATGAGCATGTCGATACTAACTGATTGTTGCGCGTCATGAAAGCCGCTCGTGATTCCGTTATAATGCGGCAATTGATAACTTCTGAAAATACCATGAACAAAACTTCTTTTAGAAATCACCGCGTTGAGCGATTCAGCTCACGACAAGCTGCTAAGCGCCGCAACGAAAACGTGCCAAAACGGGTGATCCTGTTCAATAAACCCTACGATGTGTTGCCGCAATTTACCGATGAAGCCGGGCGCAGTACGTTAAAAGATTATATTCCGGTATCCGGAGTCTATGCCGCCGGGCGTCTGGATCGCGACAGCGAAGGGCTGCTGGTGCTGACCAACGACGGCGCGTTGCAGGCGCAACTCACCCAGCCCGGCAAGCGCACCGGGAAAATTTATTATGTGCAAATTGAAGGGGAACCCACGCCTGAGGCGCTTGATGCGCTGCGTAACGGCGTGACGCTTAACGACGGTCCCACCCTGCCCGCAGGCGTGGAACTGGTTGCCGAACCTGACTGGCTGTGGCCGCGTAATCCACCGATTCGTGAGCGCAAAGCCATTCCCACCGCCTGGCTTAAAATCACCCTGTATGAAGGCCGCAATCGCCAGGTTCGCCGTATGACTGCCCATGTGGGCTTCCCGACGCTACGCTTAATACGGTATGCGATGGGCGCTTACACCCTCGATAATCTCGCCAATGGCGAATGGCGCGACACCTCTGTTTAAGGACTCATTAATGTTTAAACCGCATGTCACTGTTGCCTGCATAGTCCATTCACAAGATAAATACCTCGTGGTGGAAGAGACGATTAACGGCAAAGCGCTGTGGAATCAGCCCGCCGGACATCTGGAAGCTGATGAAACGCTGGTACAGGCCGCGCGCCGCGAGCTATATGAAGAAACCGGCATTGAGGCCACTCCGCAGCATTTTATCCGTATGCATCAGTGGATCGCCCCCGACCGGACGCCGTTTTTGCGCTTTCTGTTTGCCATTGAACTTGATGAAATGTGCGCCACTGAGCCGCACGATAGCGACATCGATCGCTGCCTGTGGGTCAGCGCGGAGGAGATTTTAACGGCTAACAATCTGCGCTCTCCGCTGGTTGCGGAAAGCATTCGCAGCTACCTGAGCGGGCCGCGCTATCCGCTTGCGATGATCGGAGAATTTAACTGGCCGTTTACAGGGGATGCCTGAGTCGCTAACGCGTGATAGAATACGCCGCCTTGAAGTTCAATGTCGTGAGTATTCTATGTCTGATAGCCCAAAAAAAGTGATCGTCGGCATGTCCGGCGGTGTCGATTCTTCCGTCTCCGCTTACCTGTTGCAACAACAGGGCTACAAAGTGGAAGGCCTGTTCATGAAGAACTGGGAAGAAGATGACGGCGAGGAATACTGCACCGCCGCCACCGATCTTGCCGATGCGCAGGCGGTGTGCGATAAGCTCGGCATTGAGCTGCACACCGTTAACTTTGCCGCAGAATACTGGGATAACGTGTTCGAGCATTTCCTGGCTGAATATAAAGCCGGACGCACGCCGAACCCGGATATCCTCTGCAACAAAGAGATCAAATTTAAAGCCTTCCTTGAGTTTGCCGCTGAAGACCTGGGTGCGGATTATATCGCCACCGGTCACTACGTGCGCCGTGCGGACGTAGACGGTAAAAGCCGCCTGCTGCGCGGTCTGGATGGCAACAAAGATCAAAGCTATTTCCTCTATACGCTCGGCCACGATCAGATCGCCCAAAGCCTGTTCCCGGTCGGCGAGCTGGAAAAACCGCAGGTGCGCCAGATTGCTGAAGAGCTTGGGCTTATCACTGCGAAGAAAAAAGATTCCACCGGCATCTGCTTTATCGGCGAGCGCAAATTCCGCGAGTTCCTTGGCCGCTACCTGCCTGCTCAGCCGGGTAAAATCATCACCGTTGACGGCGAAACTATCGGCCAGCATCAGGGGCTGATGTATCACACTCTCGGCCAGCGCAAGGGCCTTGGCATCGGCGGCACTAAAGAAGGCAGCGAAGATCCGTGGTACGTGGTGGACAAAGACGTTGAAAACAACGTGCTGGTGGTCGCCCAGGGTCATGAGCATCCGCGCCTGATGTCCGTTGGTCTGATTGCCCAGCAGTTACACTGGGTGGATCGCCAGCCGGTCACCGGGACGCTGCACTGCACGGTGAAAACCCGCTACCGCCAGACGGATATTCCCTGCACCATTACGGCGCTTGACGACGACAGAATTGAGGTTCGCTTTGACGAGCCGGTTGCCGCCGTTACGCCGGGTCAATCCGCCGTGTTCTACAACGGCGAAGTGTGCCTCGGCGGTGGCATTATTGAACAGCGCCTGCCGCTGCCAGTTTAACGACGAAACAGAGAGCGAAAGCACAAGGAGAACGCGTGGCTAAAAATTATTACGACATCACCATCGCCCTGGCCGGTATTTGCCAGTCCGCCCGTCTGGTGCAGCAACTCGCGCACCAGGGACACTGCGATGCGGATGCGCTCCATGTTTCGCTCAATAGCGTTATCGATCTGAATCCCGACTCCACGCTGGGGGTGTTTGGCGGTAGCGAAGCCAATCTGCGGACAGGGCTTGAAACCCTGCTCGGCGTGCTCAACGCCAGCAACCGTCAGGGGCTGAATGCCGAACTGACCCGCTACACCCTGAGTCTGATGGTGCTGGAGCGTAAACTGGCCGCCCACAAAGGCGCGATGGACACCTTAGGCGAGCGCATTGCCGGCCTCGATCGCCAGCTTGAACACTTCGATCTGCAATCGGACACCCTGTTAAGCGCGATGGCGGCGATTTATGTGGACGTGATCAGTCCCCTTGGCCCGCGCATTCAGGTGACCGGTTCCCCGGCGGTGCTGCAAAGCGCGCAGGTACAGGCAAAAGTCCGCTCTGCCCTGCTCGCCGGGATCCGCGCCGCCGTGCTGTGGCACCAGGTTGGCGGTGGCCGCCTGCAATTAATGTTTTCCCGTAATCGCCTGTCCACACAGGCAAAACAAATTCTTGCTCATTGTTAACTCCCGGAGTTGTGACCTATGGAATTATCCTCACTGACCGCCGTTTCCCCTGTCGATGGACGCTACGGCGATAAAGTCAGCGCGCTGCGCGGGATTTTCAGCGAATACGGTTTGCTGAAATTTCGTGTTCAGGTAGAAGTTCGCTGGCTGCAAAAGCTGGCCGCGCATGCAGCGATCAAGGAAGTTCCTGCTTTTGCTGCCGACGCAAACGGTTACCTTGATAAAATCGTTGCCGATTTTAATGAAGAAGATGCCGCACGCATCAAAACCATCGAGCGCACCACCAATCACGACGTGAAAGCGGTGGAATACTTTCTGAAAGAGAAAGTGGCCGACGTTCCGGCGCTGCACGCCGTGTCTGAGTTCATCCACTTCGCCTGTACGTCAGAAGACATCAACAACCTGTCCCACGCGCTGATGCTGCAAACCGCGCGCGAAGAAGTGGTGCTGCCGTACTGGCGTAAAATCATCGACGCCGTGAAAGATCTGGCGCACCAGTACCGCGATATTCCGCTGCTCTCCCGTACCCACGGCCAGCCCGCTACCCCGTCAACCATGGGTAAAGAGATGGCGAACGTGGCGTACCGCATGGAGCGCCAGTACCGCCAGCTCGCGCAGGTGGAGATCCTCGGTAAAATCAACGGTGCGGTCGGCAACTATAACGCCCACATCGCCGCTTACCCGGAAGTGGACTGGCACCAGTTCAGCGAAGAGTTTGTGACCTCACTGGGTATTCAATGGAACCCGTATACCACTCAGATCGAACCGCACGACTACATTGCCGAGCTGTTCGACTGCATCGCGCGCTTTAACACCATCCTGATCGACTTCGATCGCGATGTGTGGGGCTACGTGGCGCTGAACCACTTCAAACAGAAAACCATCGCCGGTGAAATCGGCTCCTCCACCATGCCGCACAAAGTGAACCCGATTGACTTCGAAAACTCCGAAGGCAACCTGGGGCTGTCGAATGCGCTGTTGCAGCATCTGGCGAGCAAACTGCCGGTGTCCCGCTGGCAGCGCGACCTGACCGACTCCACCGTGCTGCGTAACCTCGGCGTGGGTATCGGCTATGCGCTGATCGCTTATCAGTCCACGCTCAAAGGCGTGAGCAAACTGGAAGTGAACCGCGACCGTCTGCTGGACGAGCTGGATCACAACTGGGAAGTGCTGGCTGAGCCGATCCAGACCGTGATGCGCCGCTACGGTATTGAAAAGCCGTATGAGAAACTCAAAGAACTGACGCGCGGTAAACGCGTTGACGCGGAAGGCATGAAGCAGTTTATCGACAGCCTTGCGCTGCCGGAAGACGAAAAAACGCGTCTGAAAGCGATGACGCCTGCCAACTACATTGGCCGTGCGACGGCGTTTGTTGACGAGCTGAAGTAACCGCCCTCTGCCCCCTTTCCGCCCGGAGAGGGGGCTGTTGAAGCAATGTTTATCCCATCAGTGACATAATCCGCGTTAAACTAAATTCATCAAAATACGAGGGGAACCGGACGATGCGCGTACTGGTTGTGGAAGACAATGCCCTGCTTCGTCACCATCTTAAAGTGCAGCTTCAGGAACTGGGGCATCAGGTGGATGACGCCGAAGATGCGAAAGAAGCCGATTACTATCTGAATGAACATCTGCCGGACATTGCTATTGTTGACCTCGGGCTGCCCGATGAAGACGGCCTGTCGCTTATTCGCCGCTGGCGTTCCCATGATGTGTCACTTCCGGTGCTGGTCCTGACCGCCCGTGAAGGCTGGCAGGACAAAGTGGAAGTGCTGAGCGCCGGGGCCGATGACTACGTGACCAAGCCGTTTCACATCGAAGAGGTGGCAGCGCGGATGCAGGCACTGATGCGCCGCAATAGCGGGCTGGCCTCGCAGGTGATCTCCATGCCTCCGTTCCAGGTCGATCTCTCCCGCCGTGAACTGTCGGTGAATGGCGAGCCTATCCGGCTGACCGCTTTCGAGTACACCATCATGGAGACGCTGATCCGTAACAGCGGCAAAGTGGTGAGCAAAGATTCGCTGATGCTCCAGCTTTACCCGGACGCCGAGCTGCGCGAAAGCCATACCATTGACGTGCTGATGGGCCGCCTGCGTAAGAAAATTCAGGCGCAATATCCTGTTGATGTCATTACCACCGTGCGCGGTCAGGGCTACCTGTTCGAACTGCGCGAATGAAAAAATTGCTGCGTCACGTCCTGCCGCTCTCCCTGCGGGTTCGCTTTCTGCTGGCCACCGCCGCCGTGGTGATGGTGCTCTCCCTCTCCTATGGCCTGGTGGCGCTGGTCGGTTACAGCGTCAGTTTTGACAAGACCACCTTTCGCCTGCTGCGCGGAGAGAGCAACCTTTTCTATACCCTCGCAAAATGGGAAAACAACAGGTTCAGCATTGAGCTACCGGAAAACCTGAATCTGCAAAGCCCCTCCATGGCGGTGATTTACGATGAGAAAGGCAAACTGCTGTGGGCGCAGCGCGACGTGCCCTGGCTTATCAAGCGCGTTCGCCCGGAGTGGCTCAGCGCTAACGGTTTTCACGAGATTGAAGCGGATGTGGACGCCACCAGCCTGTTATTGCGTAACGATCACCGCGCACAGCAGCAGTTAAAAGCCTTCCGTGAAGACGATGACGACAGCGCAATGACGCACTCGGTGGCCGTGAATGTCTACCCTGCCACGGCGCGTATGCCGCAGCTGACCATCGTGGTGATCGACACCATTCCCATCGAGCTTAAACGTTCTTATATGGTCTGGAGCTGGTTCATCTATGTGCTGGCAGCCAATCTCCTGCTCGTCATTCCCCTGCTCTGGCTTGCCGCGCGCTGGAGTTTGCGCCCTATCGAAGCGCTGGCAGGCGAAGTGCGCGAACTGGAAGAGCATCACCGCGAACGACTGAATCCGGAAACCACCCGCGAACTGACGAGCCTGGTGCGCAATCTGAATCGCCTGCTCAAAAGCGAGCGCGATCGCTACGACAAGTACCGCACCACCCTGACCGATCTGACCCACAGCCTGAAAACGCCGCTGGCGGTGCTGCAAAGCACACTGCGCTCGCTACGCAGTGAAAAACTCAGCGTCAGCGAGGCGGAACCGGTGATGCTGGAGCAAATCAGCCGGATCTCGCAACAAATCGGCTACTACCTGCATCGCGCCAGTATGCGCAGCGGCAATATGTTACTCAGCCGTGAACTGCATCCGGTGGCCCCGCTGCTCGATAATCTCACGTCGGCACTGAATAAAGTTTATCAGCGCAAAGGCGTGGACATTACGCTGGATATTTCGCCGGAAATCAGCTTTGTCGGTGAGCAAAATGATTTTATGGAAGTGATGGGCAATCTGCTGGATAACGCCTGTAAATACTCCCTTGAATTTGTTGAAGTTTCCGCGCACCAGTCAGACGATAAACTGCATATTGTAGTGGAAGATGACGGCCCCGGTATTCCGGCCTCTAAACGCGATATGGTGTTCGATCGCGGCCAGCGGGCGGATACGCTACGACCCGGCCAGGGCGTGGGGTTATCAGTGGCACGGGAAATCGTCGAGCAGTACGACGGGCAGATCCTCGCGGGTGAAAGTCCGCTGGGCGGTGCGCGTATGGAAGCGATTTTTGCCCGCCAGCAGGCTACCGCCGGTGATAATTAACGCAGACAGTTAAGAGTTCGTTAAAAATAAGCGGCCGCCCCACACGCAGCCCGTCATCCTTCCGTTATAATCCGTCTCAGGTACGTAAGCCCTGGAAAATTATATGGACTATCACTTAACGTTAGACTGGCCCGACTTTATCGCACGCTACTGGCAAAAACGCCCGGTGGTGCTGAAGCGGGGTATTGCGAATTTTGTCGATCCTCTTTCGCCGGATGAACTGGCGGGGCTGGCAATGGAAAGCGAAGTAGACAGCCGCCTGGTCAGTCATCACGAGGGCAAATGGCAGGTCAGTCACGGGCCATTCGAAAGCTACGATCACCTGAGTGAAAACAACTGGTCGCTGCTGGTGCAGGCCGTCGATCACTGGCACGAGCCGACCGCCGCGCTGATGCGCCCGTTCCGCGCCCTTCCCGACTGGCGCATCGACGATCTGATGATCTCGTTTTCCGTACCGGGCGGCGGCGTAGGGCCGCATTTCGATCAGTATGACGTGTTTATCATTCAGGGCACCGGTCGCCGCCGCTGGCGCGTGGGCGAAAAAGTGCCGATGAAGCAGCACTGCCCGCACCCGGATTTGCTCCAGGTCGATCCGTTTGACGCCATCATTGATGAAGAGATGGAGCCGGGCGATATCCTTTATATTCCGCCAGGATTCCCGCACGAAGGCTATTCGCTGGAAAATTCGATGAACTATTCGGTGGGCTTCCGCGCGCCGAGCGGTCGCGAGCTGATCAGCGGTTTCGCCGATTATGTGCTGCAACGCGAGCTGGGTAGCCATCGCTATACCGATCCGGATGTCCCGATGCGCGATCACCCGGCGGATATTCTGCCGCAGGAACTGGACGGACTGCGCGGGATGATGCTCGATTTGATCAATCAGCCGGAGCATTTCCAGCAGTGGTTTGGGGAATTTGTCTCGCAGTCACGTCACGAATTGGACGTGGCTCCGCCGGAGCCGCCGTATCAGCCGGATGAAATCTACGATGCCTTACAACAGGGCGACAAGCTGGTGCGTCTCGGTGGACTGCGCGTGCTGCGCATTGGTGACGATGTGTTTGTTAACGGCGAGAAGATTGATTCGCCGCATCGCCCGGCCCTCGCTGCGCTGGCTAATCATATTGTGATCAAAGCTGACACGCTCGGCGATGCGCTGGAAGATCCGTCATTCCTCGCGATGCTCGCCGCACTGGTCAACAGCGGGTACTGGTTCTTCGAAGATTAAGCGGTAAAAACAGGCCGGGGTGAAGGGACTTCCCCTCACCCCGGCCCTCTTCCCCGGAAAGGGGGAAACTAAACCCGTCTTTCAGGATTGATTCTTCGCCACCAGCTCCGCAATTCGCACAATCACTTTCACCGCTTTTTCCATCCCCTCCAGCGTCACAAACTCATGCTTGCCGTGGTAGTTGTAGCCGCCGGTGAAAATGTTCGGGCATGGCAGTCCCATAAAGGAAAGTTGCGAGCCGTCGGTGCCGCCGCGAATCGGTTTTAACTGCGGTTCGATATCGCAGTCGCGCATCGCCTGCTGAGCGATATCAAGGATAAACGGATACTCAAGGACCTTCTCACGCATGTTGTAGTAGCTGTCTTCGATGATCAGCTCAATGTAACAATCCGGGTGCAGCCCTTTACCGACCTTTTTGGCGATCTCCATCATCTTACGTTTGCGGGCTTCAAACATTTTGCGGTCGAAATCGCGGATGATGTAATGCATTTCGGCACGATCTACCGTGCCTTTAATGCTGGTCAGATGATAAAAACCTTCGTAGCCTTCGGTCTGCTCCGGGCTTTCTTCCGCGGGCACTTCTGCGTGGATCCGCGTGGCAAGCGACAGCGCGTTCACCATCACCCCTTTCGCCGAGCCGGGATGGACATTATTGCCGACGATTTTAATGGTCACCGATGCGGCGTTGAAGTTTTCAAACTCCAGCTCGCCTACTCCACTGCCATCAATGGTATACGCCCACTGTGCGTTAAAGGCGGCGACGTCGAAATGCTTCGCCCCTTTGCCCACTTCTTCATCCGGGGTAAAGGCTACGCGAATATCACCGTGGGGAATGTCTTTGGCGATCAACACCGCCAGCGCGGTCATGATCTCCGCCACGCCCGCTTTGTCATCCGCGCCGAGCAGCGTTTTGCCGTCGGTAGTGATCAGCGTCTGCCCCATCAGTTGATGCAGCACCGGGAACATCACCGGGGAGAGCACTTCGTCGCCGATACCGAGCGCAATATCGCCGCCACGGTAGTTTTCAATAATCTGCGGTTTGACATTCTTACCGCTAAAATCGGGTGAGGTGTCAACATGAGAGATAAACCCGACGGCGGGAATATCGCCCTCAACGTTGGCGGGAAGGGTCGCCATGACCGTGCCTTTCTCGCTCAGCGTAACGTTAACCAGCCCCATCTCTTCCAGTTGTGTTTTGAGCAACTCTAACAGTTTCCATTGCCCCTCCGTGCTCGGAACCTGTCTGACACCGGGTTTCGATTGCGTATCCAGCGACACGTAGTGCAAAAAACGCTCAAGTAATTTATCCATGCGGGCCATCCTCACTATTTGAGACAACATTATTGATAAGCGCGAAAACTTAAATATTGCGTCAGGTCACTTTTACTCCTGCAAACGTTATTTTTTTATCCCGCTCCGCCGCGCAAATAAGCCGGGTTAAGAAATTACCTGGCCGACAGGGTAAATAATAACAAGCATTGGCGATTTCAGTGGTTTGCCGTAGAATGCCAGGCCTCAATAATGTGTCAGACCCTAAGGTGGTTAATCACAAACCCCGCACCGGTTAAGCTATCCGCTGCGTTTACACGGGACAGAGTCAAAAATTGAATACACAAACACGTTCGCGTTCGCCGCTGGTGCATCTGGAGGGAATTCGAAAAGGTTTTGATGGCAAAAATGTCATTTCCGATCTCGATCTCACCATCAATAATGGCGAATTTCTCACACTGCTTGGCCCTTCCGGCTGCGGTAAGACCACCGTTCTGCGCCTGATCGCAGGGCTTGAATCGGTCGATGCCGGTTATATTCACCTGGACCAACAGGACATCACGAACGTCCCGGCGGAACATCGCCACATCAATACCGTCTTCCAGAGTTACGCCCTGTTCCCGCACATGACCGTGTTTGAAAACGTGGCCTTTGGCTTGCGGATGCAAAAAACACCGTCCGATCAAATCCCCCCGCGCGTGACTGAAGCGTTACGAATGGTGCAACTCGACGAGTTTGCCGACCGTAAACCCCATCAGCTTTCCGGTGGCCAGCAGCAGCGTGTGGCGATTGCCCGCGCCGTGGTCAATAAACCGCGACTGTTACTGCTCGATGAGTCGCTTTCCGCGCTCGATTACAAACTGCGTAAGCAGATGCAAAACGAGCTGAAAGCACTGCAACGTAAGCTCGGCATTACCTTTGTCTTCGTCACCCACGATCAGGAAGAAGCCCTCACCATGTCCGACCGCATCGTGGTGATGCGCGACGGCCGCATTGAGCAGGACGGTACCCCGCGTGAAATTTACGAAGAGCCGAAAAACCTGTTCGTCGCCAGCTTCATCGGTGAAATCAATATCTTCAGCGCGACTGTCATTGAACGTATTGACGGCCAGCGCGTGCGCGCCAACGTCGAAGGCCGCGAATGCAATATCACCGTCACCTTCCCGGTGGAAAAAGGCCAGCGCCTGAACGTGATGCTGCGCCCGGAAGATCTGCGCGTGGACGAGGTCAACGACAGCAGCGAAGTGGAAGGCCTGATTGGTTTTGTGCGCGAGCGCAACTATAAAGGCATGACGCTGGAATCGGTGGTGGAGCTGGAAAACGGCAAGATGGTGATGGTCAGCGAATTTTTTAATGAAGATGACCCGGACTTTGACCACTCGCTGGATCAGAAAATGGTCATCAACTGGGTAGAAAGCTGGGAGGTCGTACTGGCTGATGAAGAGCACAAGTAAATTCCAGAATGTGGTAATTGCCACTATCGTCGGTTGGCTTGTGCTGTTTGTCTTTCTGCCTAACCTGATGATCATCGCCACCAGTTTTTTGACCCGCGACGATACCTCATTCGTTAAGCTGGTCTTTACGCTGGAAAACTATTCGCGCCTGCTTGATCCGCTCTATTTTGAGGTGCTGCTGCATTCGCTGAATATGGCGCTGATAGCCACCCTCGCCTGCCTGGTGCTCGGCTATCCCTTCGCCTGGTTTCTGGCGAAACTGCCGCAAAAAGTGCGTCCGCTGCTGCTGTTTTTACTGATTGTTCCTTTCTGGACCAACTCGCTGATCCGCATTTACGGCCTGAAACTGTTTCTCAGCACCAAAGGCTACCTGAACGCCTTTTTGCTGGAGATGGGGATCATCGACACGCCGATCCGCATCATGTTTACGCCGGGTGCGGTGATCGTCGGGCTGGTGTATATCCTGCTGCCGTTTATGGTGATGCCGCTCTATTCCAGCATTGAAAAGCTGGATAAACCGCTGCTGGAGGCGGCAAAAGATCTGGGTGCCAGTAAGCTGCAAACCTTTATTCGCATCATTATTCCACTGACCATGCCGGGCATTATCGCCGGGTGCCTGCTGGTGATGCTGCCTGCGATGGGGCTGTTTTACGTGTCGGATCTAATGGGCGGGGCGAAAAACCTGCTGATCGGCAACGTCATCAAAAGCCAGTTCCTGAATATCCGCGACTGGCCTTTCGGTTCAGCCACCAGCATTACACTGACGGTCGTGATGGGACTGATGCTGCTGGTCTACTGGCGGGCGATGCGTTTCCTGAATAAAAAGGGGGATCTGGAATGATTGGTCGCCTGCTCCGCGGCGGTTTCATGACCGCCATTTATGCGTACCTGTATATCCCGATCATTATTCTGATCGTTAACTCGTTTAACAGCGCGCGCTTTGGCATTAACTGGCAGGGGTTCACCACCAACTGGTACCGCCTGCTGATGAACAACGACAGCCTGCTCCAGGCCGCGCAGCACTCGCTGACCATGGCGGTGCTCTCCGCCACCTTTGCCACGTTGATTGGCTCGCTGACGGCGGTGGCGCTCTACCGCTACCGTTTTCGCGGCAAGCCGTTTGTCAGCGGAATGCTGTTTGTGGTGATGATGTCGCCGGATATCGTGATGGCGATTTCCCTGCTGGTGCTGTTTATGCTGATTGGCATCCAGCTTGGCTTCTGGTCGCTGTTGTTTTCACACATCACTTTCTGCCTGCCGTTTGTGGTGGTCACCGTCTATTCACGGCTGAAGGGCTTTGATGTGCGGATGCTGGAGGCGGCTAAAGATCTGGGGGCCAGCGAAATCACCATTCTGCGCAAAATCATTCTGCCGCTGGCGATGCCTGCGGTGGCGGCGGGCTGGGTGTTAAGTTTTACCCTGTCCATGGATGACGTGGTGGTGTCGTCGTTCGTCACCGGTCCCGGCTATGAAATTCTACCGTTGAAAATCTATTCGATGGTGAAAGTCGGCGTGTCACCGGAGGTGAATGCGCTGGCGACTATTCTGTTAGTACTCTCGCTGGTCCTGGTGGTTGCCAGTCAGCTTATTGCACGTGATAAAACCAAATCTCAGGGGACGTTAAAATGATCACATGGTCACGCCACCTGCTCGCTGCGGGCGCTCTGGCACTGGGTATGAGCACCGCGCATGCGGACAATAAAACCCTTTATTTCTATAACTGGACGGAGTACGTGCCGCCTGGTTTGCTTGAACAGTTCACCAAAGAGACCGGCATCAAGGTGATCTATTCGACTTATGAATCGAACGAAACCATGTACGCCAAGCTTAAGACCTACAAAGAAGGCGCGTACGACCTGGTGGTTCCGTCTACCTACTTCGTCGATAAAATGCGCAAAGAAGGCATGATCCAGAAGATCGACAAAACGAAGCTGACCAACTTCCATAATCTCGATCCGGACATGCTGAACAAGCCGTTCGATCCGAATAACGATTACTCCATTCCGTATATCTGGGGAGCCACGGCGATTGGCGTCAACGGCGATGCGATCGATCCTGACACCGTGACCCGCTGGGCAGATCTGTGGAAACCGGAATATAAAAGCAGCCTGCTTTTGACCGACGATGCGCGCGAAGTGTTCCAGGTAGCGCTGCGCAAACTGGGGCTGTCCGGCAACACCACCGATCCGAAAGAGATCGAAGCGGCGTATAAAGAGCTGCAAAAACTGATGCCAAACGTGGCGGCGTTTAACTCCGACAACCCGGCAAACCCGTATATGGAAGGCGAAGTGAATCTGGGGATGGTGTGGAACGGTTCGGCATACGTGGCGCGTCAGGCAGGCACGCCGCTGCGCGTGGTCTGGCCGAAAGAAGGCGGCATTTTCTGGATGGATAGCCTGTCGATCCCGGCTAATGCCAAAAACGTCGATGGCGCGATAAAACTGATCAACTTCCTGCTGCGCCCGGACGTGGCGAAACAGGTCGCAGAAACCATCGGCTATCCGACGCCTAACCTCGCCGCGCGTAAACTGCTGTCGCCGGACGTGGCAAACGATAAGTCGCTCTACCCGGATGCAGACACCATCAGCAAAGGCGAATGGCAGAACGATGTCGGCGACGCCAGCCGTATTTATGAAGAGTATTACCAGAAGCTGAAAGCCGGGCGTTAATCCCTCTCTGCCGGGGCGTTAATGCCCCGGTATCTTGATAAATTCTGATTTATTCCAGCCGACACGTTACATGCAAAGCGCCATGGTAATCTGCTGAGGTTTAACAACCTCTACTAACGCCATGGATGAGCTTAATGACCCCTGAAAAAAAAGTGGCTCCACGCAGCCTGCAAATTATCATCAGCGCACTGGTCGTGCTGTTTCTGCTGTTTCTCTCTTATTACACCATCAACGAAGGCGAACGTGGCGTGCTGCTGCGCTATGGAAAAATCGTGAAAGTGGCCGACCCGGGACTGGGATTTAAGATCCCGTTTATTGAACGCATTGAAAAAATCTCAACCCGTAATCAGGCGCTGGTTTACGAAGGCGTTCAGGCCTACAGCCGCGATCAACAACCCGCAACGATGAAAGTATCGGTGAGTTTTCATTTACAGCCATCTGATATCGCAGCCGTGTATGCGACCTATAACACTATCGATGCCTTAAAAGAACGCTTAATCATCCGGCAGTTGCCGACCCAACTGGAAAACGTCTTCGGTCAATACACAGCGATTAGCGCCGTCCAGGACAGAACCCGGCTGGTTCAGGATCTGCAAAACGCTATTCGTAAGGCCATTGTCGGGCCGGTGATCATTGACAGTGTGCAGATAGAGAACATTGATTTTTCAGACGCGTATGAAAAATCGATTGAAGACCGCATGAAAGCAGAAGTGGCTATTGCGACCCGCAGACAGAATCTGGAGACGGAGAAGATTCAGGCCCAAATTGCAGTGACACAGGCGCAGGCCGAAGCAGACAGCCGACTGGCCGCCGCTAAAGCAGAGGCGGAGAGCATTCGCCTGAAAGGGGCCGCCGAAGCAGAAGTTATTCGCCTGCGCGGTCAGTCAATTCGCGAAAACCCCGCGCTGATTGAACTGACGACCGCAGAGAAATGGGACGGTAAACTGCCACAAACGATGCTGCCCAACGCTACCGTACCGTTTATTTCCACGACCCGATAAGGTCCCCCCTCACCCCGGCCCTCTCCCTCAGGGAGAGGGAGAAAGGCGGTCCCGCACTCGATCTGTCCCCTCTCCCCATGGGAGAGGGTTAGGGTGAGGGGAAAAAACAAATCCGCACTCGATCTCTCCCCGTGGGAGAGGGCTAGGGTGAGGGGAAAAAACAAATCCGCACTCGATCTCTCCCTGTGGGAGAGGGCTAGGGTGAGGGGAAAAAACAAATCCGCACTCGATCTCTCCCCTCTCCCCTCTCCCCGTGGGAGAGGGTTAGGGTGAGGGGTCATCTGATCTCATCGCAAATCCCCGCCGCCAGGCTACGCTTGAAACATCCCTTTATTCTCTCATCCGAGTGAATAACCATGAACACACTCTATCTGCTGATTCAGCTGGCTAACCTTGTGGTCTTCGTCGTGTTTATCTACGACAAACCCAACAAGCCGGGCGTGCTGCCGCTCATCGATCCCCGCGCCATCACCCTGTTAAAAATCCTTTATCCGCTCCCCATTCTCACCTTCGCTTACAGCCTCTTTTTACCCGCTGTCATCACGCACCTCGACTGGATTGCTATGGGGCTGGCGATCATCGGGACGGGACTGGTGGTGAAAGGAAAAATCGATTTGGGAGAGAGTCATACCTGGGCGGGCTACTATTTGCCCCATGCGCCGGTAGTGGAGGATGGGATCTTTCGCTGGCTGGCGCATCCCATGTACTGCGGAATTATTATCGTGATCCTGTCATGCAGCACGGTCTACGTGACGCGTCTGCCGTGGTTTGTCAGCATGATCGCCCTGCTGTGCTGCATTTATATTATTGCGTTTCTGATCCTGGCGGCGCGGCGGGAAGAAGGGCTACTGCTTCAGGTGCAGTAGCCCTCAGGCGGTTACAACCCTTTAAGCAGCTTATCGATATACTCCGGCACCACCGCGCTTGCCAGCCCGTAGTGCTTCTCGGCAAACTCGCTGCCGACCTGGCTTGGCTCCAGATTCAGCTCGACGGTGTGCGCGCCATGCAGACGGGCTTCATGCACAAACCCGGCGGCGGGATAGACGTGCCCGGAGGTGCCGATGGCGATAAACACATCGGCCATCGCCAGCGCGCTGTAAATTTCATCCATGCCCAGCGGCATCTCGCCAAACCACACCACGTGCGGGCGAAGCGCAGCCGGGAACTGGCAGCAATGGCATTTGTCTTCCGGAGTAACATCGCCTGTCCACTCCAGCACCTGCCCGCTGCTTGCACAGCGCACCTTGAGTAATTCGCCGTGCATATGGATCACATTGCGGTTACCCGCGCGCTCGTGCAGGTTATCGATATTCTGCGTTACCAGCACAAAGCGGTCGCCCAGTTCCTCTTCCAGACGGGCCAGCGCCAGATGCGCAGGATTAGGCGCGATATCGGGCTGCTGGAGCTGACGACGGCGGGCGTTATAAAACGACTGCACCAGTTCCGGGTCGCGGGCAAAACCTTCCGGCGTGGCCACGTCTTCCACATGATGCTCTTCCCACAGGCCATCAGCCGCGCGGAAAGTACGAATACCTGACTCGGCGGAAATGCCCGCCCCGGTCAGTACAACGACTCTGGGTTTTTCCATCACATCTGGCCCCACTCTGTCTCGGAAAAATAAACGCTGACGTAGACGCTCACGCAGACGACGCTTGTTGCGACGAAAACGGGTCAGTCGGTGTAACCGGCGCGACTGCATAGCAACCTCTTCTGGTTAATCGGTGAGGTGAAGGAATGCGGCACCCCGCATGCCACCTGCATCGCCGTGCCGTGCCCGCTCTATGCGCGGAACCCGGGCCACGGGCAGCAAATGCGCAGGCAAACGTTCGGCCAGCAGGGTAGTCAGGGCGCTGAAATTCGACAATCCGCCGCCAAGCACCAGCAAATCAGGATCCACTATGGTGAGTATATTACCCAAACACACCGCCAGCAGATCGGCGTAGCGATCCACGTGCGCGCGGGCTTTGGCATCATGTTGCTCCCAGCGGGCGATAATTTCTGGCGATGATAATGGCTGATCGTAGACGTGGTTGTACAGCCACGCAAAACCGCGACCGGAAAGATAATTCTCGATACAGCCGAGTTTGCCGCAGCCGCAGCGGGTGAGCGGAAAATCCCACCCGACCACATCAAAGGCATCGACAGGCAGGCGAATGTGACCAAACTCGCCGGTGATATAACTGCGACCGGTCACCGATTTACCGTTAATCACCAGCCCGCCGCCGACGCCGGTGCCGAGGATCAGCCCCATAACCAGCGGATACTGGGTGAATTCATCATCCCAGGCTTCGGACAGCGCGAAACAGTTAGCATCGTTGTCGAGGCGCACGTCGCGCCCAAGCAGTGCGGTTAAATCAGCGCGCAACGGTTTGCCGCTGGCAGCGGGAACATTGGCCGCATAGAGCGTGCCGTCTGCCGTTTCCGGCATGCCGGGAATGCCGATGCCGACGGAGCCTTTCACGCCAAAGCGCGCATCGGCTTCGTGAACCAGCGCGGCAATCGCCTGTAAAAAATCGTCATAACTACTGCGAGGTGTGGCGATGCGTTTTTCCCATTGCAAACAGCGGTTAGCGTCAAACACACCCAGCGCAATTTTAGTGCCACCGATATCAAATCCGTAATACATCGCCACTCCTTGTTAGTTATTGTCCGCTTAAAACCCTCGCCGGATCGATGTTGCTGGCCCGGCGCGCGGGATACCAGCTCGCCAGCAGGCTCAGCACCAGCGCGGTGACCAGCACGTACACCACATCCAGCGCATGCAGTTCCGACGGCAGGAAGTCGATAAAATAGATGTCGCCGGAGAGGAACTGATGGCCGATAAGTTTCTCAATGCCGTTCATAATTGGCGTTAGATTAAGCGCCACGACCACCCCAATCACCACCCCGCACAGGCTGCCGAACAGCCCGGCCAGCAGGCCATACCAGACAAAAATGGCGCGGATCAGGCCATCTTTTGCCCCCAGCGTGCGCAGTACGGCGATGTCACCGCTTTTATCTTTCACCGCCATCACCAGCGTCGAAACGATGTTAAAGCAGGCGACGCCGATCACCAGCACCATCGCCAGATACATAATGGCGCGGATCATCTGAATGTCGCGGTACATGTAGCCGTAGGTGCCGATCCAGCTTTTGATGTAAACGTAGCTGTTGGAGACTTCGCCCGCGTCACGCACCAGTTTCTGGGCGTTAAACACGTCATTCACTTTGATGGCAATGCCGGTGACGCTGTTGTTCATCTCCAGGTACTGCTGCGCATCCTGCATCGGGATCATGGCAAAACTATGATCGAGCTGGCCGCTTAACTGCAAAATGCCTGCGACCTGGAGGCGAATGCGCTTAGGCTGCAACAGCTTATGATCGGCGCTGGAGTTGGGGATCATAATCGACACCCAGTCGCCCTGCTTCACCTTCAGACCGTCGGCCACGCCTTTGCCAATAATGACCTGCTGCTGTCCGGCCTTAAAACTGGCCCAGGCGTTGTTTTGCACAAAGCCCGGCAGCGCGCTCAGACGCGTTTCCTGAACCGGATCGACGCCTTTGACCTGAATGGCGCGCAGATTGACGCCGCTTTCCACCAGCCCGGTAAAGTTAATGTAGGGCGCGGCGGCGACAATGCCCGGCACCTTTTCAACTTTGGTCAGCGCTTCCTGCCAGTTGTTCCACGGCTGATTCACCGGCTCGATTTCACCGTGCGGCACCACCGCCAGAATGCGGTTGTTAAGCTCGCGCTCAAAACCGTTCATGGCGCTAAGACCGACGATCAGTACCGCCACGCCCAGCGCAATGCCGATGGTGGAGATCACGGAAATAAGCGACACCATTCCGCTGCGGCGGCGGCCCCGGCTAAAACGCAGGCCAATCAGTAACGATAACGGCGACACCATTAATCCGCTCCCATCAGCGTCATTTCAGCGGTCAGGCGACCGTCGCGCATTTCAAGCTGGCGGTTCATGCGTTTCGCCAGATGCAGATCGTGCGTCACCACCAGAAAGGCGGTGCCCTGAGACTGGTTCAGTTCGCCCAGTAACTGAAAAATGCTGTCGGCGTTGCGGGCATCGAGGTTCCCGGTCGGTTCATCGGCCAGCACCAGGCGCGGTTTGTTGACCAGCGCACGGGCAATCGCCACGCGCTGTCTTTCACCGCCGGAAAGCTCAGACGGACGGTGCTTCGCCCGGTGCTCAAGGCCGACAGAACGCAGCATATCCCGCGCGCGCTGTTCAATTTCAGCGGGCTTGATTTTGCCAATTAACAGCGGCATCGCCACGTTTTCCAGCGCGGTGAAATCCGGCAGCAGGTGGTGGAACTGATAGATAAAGCCCAGCTCGCGATTACGCAGTTCCGCTTTTGCCGTTGAGGAGAGCTTACTCATCGCCTGATTGTCGAAAATCACATCCCCGGAGGTCGGCGTGTCCAGCCCGCCCAGAAGATGCAGCAGCGTACTTTTGCCGGAGCCGGAGCTGCCGACAATCGCCATCATTTCGCCCTGCCCTACGCTGAAGCTGACGTCGTGCAACACATCGGTTTGCACGTTCCCTTCCTGATAGCGTTTGCACAGGTTGTCGCATTGCAACAGGATCTTATTCATAACGTAAAGCCTCAGCGGGTTGAGTGGCGCTCGCACGCCAGGAGGGGTAAAGCGTTGAAAGGAGCGCGATAGCCATTGCCACCAGCGCAATCCCGACGACCTGTAGCGGATCGATGGCGACCGGCAGGGCCGCGCCGTCCAGCAATGCGCCGATAATCGGCATTAAATTATTAAGCTGGCTGGCAAGCAGTGCGCCCAGCAATGCGCCAAGCAGTGCGCCGATGACACCGGCGCTGGCACCCTGCACCATAAAGACCGCCATGATTTGACGCGGCGTCAGCCCCTGGGTTTGCAGGATCGCCACTTCGCCCTGCTTCTCCATCACCATTAAGCCCAGCGAGGTAATGATGTTAAACGCGGCGACCGCAACGATCAGGCTCAGGAGCAGCCCCATCATGTTTTTTTCCATGCGCACGGCCTGGAACAGTTCGCCTTTGCGATCGCGCCAGTCGTGCCAGGCGGTGCCCGCAGGCAGCGTTTGCTGGCTGAGTTCATCCACTTTCAGCGGCTCGTTAAGCCACAGCCGCCAGCCGGTAATATTGCCCGCCGGATAGCGCATCAGGCGCGAGGCGTCCTGAATGTTGACCAGCATCTGATAGCCGTCCACTTCGCTGCTGGCAGCAAAGGTGCCAATCACGTTAAACAGGCGCTGACTTGGCAGGCGGCCCATCGGCGTAAACTGGCTGGCCGACGGCACCATGACACGCAGTTGGTCGCCGCGATTTACGCCCAGTTGCCCGGCCAGTTGTTCGCCAAGAATGACGTTGTACTTGCCCGGCTGGAGATCGCTTTGCTTTACGTTGACCAGAAACGGCGTTAAGGGATCGTTTTGCGCCGGATCGACGCCCAGCATCACACCTACTGAGACGCTGCGCGCGCTTTGCAGCACCACATCACCGGTGGTGAGCGGCGCAATGCGGCTCACGCCCTGTAATTTGACGGCGTTTTCAGGAAGTTGTTGGGGATTAAGCGACCCCTGCTGCGAGGTCAGGACGGCCTGCGGCATCAGCCCCAGGATGTTGTTTTGCAGCTCGCGCTCAAAGCCGTTCATTACGGAAAGCACCGTGACCAGCGCCATCACGCCAAGCGTAATGCCAATGGTCGAAAGCCAGGAGACAAAGCGACCGAAACGGTCGGCTGCACGCCCGCGCATGTAACGCAGGCCAATAAATAAAGCGACAGGTTGGTACATGAAATCCGTCTGGTTGCGATGAGCAGACTCACGAGTATATAAGCGAAACCGGGGATGGTAAATCGCTTATACGTGACGAATTCTTGCGCAGGCGCTTAAAAAATTCTGAAAAATCAATTCACTACTCTGCCGCTGCCCGCCGTGTCTGCCCTGCCCGGCCTGATCTTTTTCCGAAAAGTCTTTATTAAAAACCAAATCCAGACTGTTACGCATTACAGCCGGGGGCATCACCACCACTATTACACGCTATGTTTATGGCAAATCAGGCTGACCGTTCCAATGAAAGAAAAAGCATTATGGCTTAACCAAATCAAAGGGTTATGCATCTGTCTGGTGGTGATTTACCACTCGGTGATCACGTTTTATCCGCATCTTGAGGGATTATCGCATCCCCTCTCAGGCTTACTGGCTAAGTGCTGGATCTATTTTAATCTCTACCTCGCGCCGTTCCGCATGCCGGTGTTTTTCTTTATTTCGGGCTTTTTGATCCGCCGTTATGTCGAGAGCGTGGCGTGGGAGGGGTGCATTGATAAGCGCATATGGAGCATCGTTTATGTGCTGGTACTGTGGGCGATGCTGCAATGGCTGGGCTTAAGCCTGATCAACGCCTGGCTGGCCCCGGAGCGCGATCTCAGCAATGCCGCTAATGCGGCCTATGCCGACTCCTTTAGTAGCTTCCTGCACGGCCTGATCACCGCCAGCACCAGCCTGTGGTACCTCTATGCGCTGGTGGTCTATTTTGTGCTCTGTAAAGTACTCGCCCGCTGGAAAGGGCCGGTGATGGCGGTGCTGGTGCTGGCGTCGATTGCGATTAATTTCCTGCCGCTGCCGTGGTGGGGAATGAACAGCGTGGTGCGCAATATCGTTTACTACAGCCTCGGGGCCTGGTATGGCGCAACGGTGATGGAGATCATCAAAACCGTTCCGCTTCGCCGTTACGCCATTGGTCTGACGCTCAGTTTTTTGGCGGCGGTGCTGCTGTGGTTTGCCAACGTGCCGTTGCTGCTGTCGCTGTTTTCTATTGTGCTGGTGATGAAGTTTTTCTGGCAGATGGAGCAGCGCTTCCCGCCGGGTGAGAACAATATTCTCAATGTGGTGGGCTCCAATACCATCGCCATTTACACCACCCACCGTATTCTGGTGGAAGGCTTCAGTCTGGCGCTGATCCCGCTGCTCAATCAGGGGCGTTTTTCACCGGCGACGGAGCTGGCCCTGCTGCTGGTTTACCCTTTCCTCAGCCTGCTGATTTGCACGCTCGTCGGGCTGTGGGTGCGCAAACTGTCCACGCGACTTTTCGGCGACGTGTTCTTCTCGCCGCCCGTGGATTTACGACCTGTGATGGCGACCCGCTAAAGCCGGACGTTGCTAAAATGGCGTGATGAAGGATAATAAACTGCATTGTGTTTCAGCGATATGCCCCCATTTAGGGGGCGTACCCATAAGAGATCCTGACAGCCGCTATGCCTGAACAATACCGTTATTCCCTGCCCAGCAAAGCGGGCGACCAACGCCAGTTGGGTGAACTCACCGGCAGTGCCTGTGCCACCGAAGTGGCGGAAATTATTGAACGTCACGCAGGCCCGGTAGTCCTTATCGCCCCCGATATGCAAAATGCGCTGCGCCTGCACGACGAAATCAGGCAGTTTACCGACAATCTGGTGATGAACCTGGCTGACTGGGAAACGCTGCCGTACGACAATTTCTCGCCGCATCAGGAAATTATCTCCTCGCGTCTTTCCACGCTCTATCAGTTGCCCGCCATGCAGCGCGGCGTGCTGATCATGCCGGTTAATACCCTGATGCAGCGCGTCTGCCCGCACAGCTATTTGCACGGTCATGCGCTGGTGATGAAAAAAGGCCAGCGCCTGTCGCGCGATGCGCTGCGTGCGCAACTGGACAGCGCCGGGTATCGCCACGTCGATCAGGTGATGGAGCACGGCGAGTACGCCACGCGCGGTGCGCTACTGGATCTCTACCCGATGGGCAGCGCGCAGCCCTATCGCCTCGATTTCTTTGATGATGAAATCGACAGCCTGCGTCTGTTTGATGCCGATACCCAGCGCACGCTGGAGGAAGTTGACGCCATCAACCTGCTGCCCGCCCATGAATTCCCGACCGACAAAGCCGCGATTGAGCTGTTCCGCAGCCAGTGGCGCGATAATTTCGACGTTAAGCGCGACGCCGAGCATATCTATCAGCAGGTGAGCAAAGGCACGCTGCCGACGGGGATCGAATACTGGCAGCCGCTGTTTTTTAGCGAGCCGCTGCCGCCGCTGTTCAGCTATTTCCCGGCGAATACGCTGGTGATCAATACCGGCGATCTGGAAAGCAGCGCCGAGCGCTTCCAGAGCGAAACGCAGGCGCGCTATGAGAACCGGGGCGTGGACCCGATGCGCCCTCTCCTGCCACCGGCAAAACTCTGGCTGCGCACCGACGAGCTGTTTGCGGAGCTTAAACGCTGGCCGCGCCTGCAACTGAAAACCGACAAGCTGGCGGATAAAGCCGCCAATACCAATCTCGGCTACCAGACGCTGCCGGATCTGGCGGTGCAGGCGCAGCAAAAATCACCGCTGGATGCGCTGCGCAAGTTCCTCGAATCGTTCGACGGCCCGGTGGTGTTCTCGGTGGAGAGCGAAGGCCGCCGCGAAGCGCTGGGCGAACTGCTGGCACGCATCAAAGTCGCGCCTAAACGTATTCTGCGTCTGGATGAAGCCACCGACACGGGCCGCTATCTGATTATTGGCTCCGCCGAGCACGGTTTTATCGACACGCTGCGCAATCGCGCGCTGATTTGTGAAAGCGATCTGCTGGGCGAGCGCGTTTCCCGCCGCCGCCAGGATAATCGCCGCGCCATTAATCCCGATACTCTGATCCGCAACCTGGCGGAACTGCATCCCGGCCAGCCGGTGGTGCATCTTGAACACGGCGTCGGGCGCTACGCGGGCATGACCACTCTCGAAGCGGGCGGTATTAAAGGCGAATACCTGATGCTGACCTACGCGGGCGACGCCAAACTTTATGTACCGGTGTCGTCCCTGCATCTGATCAGCCGCTACGCCGGGGGCGCAGAGGAGAACGCGCCGCTGCATAAACTCGGCAGCGATGCCTGGACCCGCGCGCGGCAAAAAGCCGCCGAGAAAGTGCGCGATGTGGCGGCAGAACTGCTGGATATTTACGCCCAGCGGGCAGCCAAAAGCGGTTTTGCTTTTAAGCATAACCGTGAACAGTATCAGCTTTTCTGTGAAGGCTTCCCGTTCGAAACCACCCCCGATCAGGCGCAGGCGATTAACGCCGTCCTCAGCGACATGTGCCAGCCGCTGGCGATGGATCGTCTGGTCTGCGGCGATGTGGGCTTCGGTAAAACCGAAGTGGCGATGCGCGCCGCTTTCCTCGCCATTGAAAACAACAAGCAGGTGGCGGTGCTGGTACCCACTACCCTGCTGGCGCAACAGCACTTCGATAACTTCCGCGATCGCTTTGCCAACTGGCCGGTGCGCATTGAGATGCTGTCGCGTTTTCGCAGCGCCAAAGAGCAGGCGCAAATTATTGAACAGGCTGCCGAAGGGAAAATCGATATTCTGATCGGTACCCACAAGCTGTTGCAGGACGACGTCAAACTGCGCGATCTGGGCCTGCTGATTGTCGATGAGGAGCATCGCTTCGGCGTGCGCCATAAAGAGCGCATTAAAGCGATGCGCGCCGACGTGGATATTCTGACGCTGACCGCCACGCCGATACCGCGTACGCTGAATATGGCAATGAGCGGAATGCGCGATCTGTCGATCATCGCCACGCCGCCTGCCCGCCGTCTGGCGGTGAAAACCTTCGTGCGGGAGTATGACAATCTGGTGGTGCGCGAGGCGATGCTGCGTGAAATTCTGCGCGGCGGCCAGGTCTACTATCTCTATAACGATGTGGAAAATATCCAGAAAGCCGCGCAACGCCTGGCAGAGCTGGTGCCGGAGGCGCGCATTGCCATCGGTCACGGGCAGATGCGCGAGCGCGAACTGGAGCGGGTGATGAATGATTTCCACCATCAGCGTTTTAACGTGCTGGTGTGTACCACGATCATTGAAACCGGCATCGATATTCCGACTGCCAACACCATTATCATTGAGCGTGCCGATCACTTCGGCCTGGCGCAGTTGCACCAGTTACGTGGTCGCGTCGGGCGTTCGCACCATCAGGCCTACGCCTGGCTGCTCACCCCGCATCCGAAGGCGATGACCACCGATGCGCAAAAACGTCTGGAAGCTATCGCCTCACTGGAAGATCTGGGCGCGGGCTTTGCGCTGGCGACGCACGATCTGGAGATCCGTGGCGCGGGCGAACTGCTCGGCGAAGGCCAGAGCGGACAGATGGAAACCATCGGCTTCTCGCTGTATATGGAGATGCTGGAGAACGCGGTGGATGCGTTAAAAGAGGGGCGCGAGCCGTCGCTGGAAGATCTGGTCAGCCAGCAAACGGAAGTCGAGTTGCGGATGCCTGCCCTGATCCCTGACGATTACATTCCTGACGTCAATACCCGCCTGTCGTTCTATAAGCGGGTAGCCAGCGCCAAAACGGAGAATGAGCTTGATGAGATTAAAGTTGAGCTGATCGATCGCTTTGGCCTGCTGCCGGACCCGGCGCGCACTCTGCTGGACATCGCCTTGCTGCGTCAGCAGGCACAGCGCCTGGGTATTCGTAAGCTGGAAGGCAATGACAAAGGCGGGGTGATTGAGTTTGCGGAAAATAATCACATCAATCCGGTGTGGCTGATTGGCTTGCTGCAAAAACAGCCGCAGCATTTCCGGCTTGATGGCCCGACCCGGCTTAAATTTATGCGGGATCTGGGCGAGCGTAAACTGCGCATGGACTGGATCCGTCAGTTTATGCAGCAACTCGCGGAAAACGCTACCGCTTGATCCTGATGGCGCACGTCGCAATGACGTGCGCCAACCTTTACATACTCTTTGCACTTCTCGCGGTTTCCCGACAATCCCCCCAGCCATACTTACCTGTTCAATAACAATAACCTGATAGTCGTGGATGATAATAATGATGAAACCTGTGCGCCTTTCACGCTGGCTGACGTTTTTTGCCGTCGCCGCTACGCTCACCCTCGCCCTCCCCGCCCGGGCAAACACCTGGCCGCTTCCCGCCAATGGCAGCCGACTGGTGGGCGAGAATCGTTTTCATGTGGTGGAAAATGACGGCGGTTCGCTTGAGGCGATCGCTAAGAAATACAACGTCGGGTTTCTGGCGCTATTGCAGGCTAATCCTGGCGTCGATCCCTATGTGCCGCGCGCCGGAAGCGTGCTGACTATTCCGTTGCAAACGCTGCTGCCGGATGTCCCGCGTCAGGGGATCGTCATCAATCTGGCGGAACTGCGCCTGTACTACTTCCCGGCGGGCAAAAATGAGGTCACTGTTTATCCAATTGGTATTGGCCAGTTAGGTGGCGATACCCTGACGCCGACCATGACCACCAGCGTCTCCGATAAGCGCGCCAATCCGACCTGGACGCCGACGGCGAATATTCGCGCCCGCTATAAAGCTCAGGGCATTGACCTGCCGCCGGTGGTACCTGCCGGGCCGGATAACCCGATGGGGCATCATGCCATTCGTCTGGCCGCTTACGGCGGTGTCTATTTAATTCATGGTACGAATGCAGACTTCGGTATTGGGATGCGCGTCAGTTCGGGCTGCATACGCCTGCGCGACAACGATATTGAGACGCTGTACAGGCTCGTGACGCCGGGTACGAAGGTCAACATCATTAACGCTCCGCTGAAAACTGCCGTGGAGCCGGATGGTACCCGCCTGGTGGAAGTGCACCAGCCGTTGTCAAAATCTATTGATGACGATCCGAAAACGCAGCCTATCATCGTTCCTGCCAGCATGGAGGCGTTTAAAATCGATGCGCAAACCGACGGTATGTTAATGGATCAGGCGATCCAGCTGCGCTCCGGGATGCCCGTTGATGTGACCGCGCATGATGCGGTGCCGCAGGCGATGTAATCTGCGCCTAATAAAAAAGCCTTGCCGGTGATGCCGGCAAGGCTTTTTTTATAGCAACTTTTTACAGCAACACGGGCTTATTTATAGATAACCGCAGTACCGTGCAGAGTGTTAGGACCAGTTACGGAAGTGATGCGGTAAGAGGTTGCCCCCATTTCATCCGCTTTCTGTGCCAGTTGGTCTTGCAGTGAACTCAGGTTAGCACCCGCAGTGGCGGTAATGGAACCGACCTGCTGCTGATTAGCCGGGGTGGCCTGAACTTCTACGGCTGCAACGCTTGCAAAAGAGACGGAACCGAGGATGGCAGCAACGAACAGAGCTTTAACGTTTTTCATGATTTTTTACCTGTATCAGTTTTAGGGGCGTCGCAAGGATTAACTTAACGATCGATAGGTAAATCATAAACGTGATCTGCGTCACTCGTCAATATTATTTTATAATGATCGTTATATTAATTTTTAACGCCTTAAATTTCATAACGATAGGATGAAAATATTTTTAGGAAAACGTTGCTGGTCACGGGCGTGGTTTATTTTTATAATGATTGTTCAACAAACCAACACCTTTAAGGCGGCACAATGACTCACGATGTCACCAGTTGTACAAAAAAAAGCCGTGGCCGACCGAAAGTGTTCGACAGAGAGGCGGCGCTGGATAAAGCGATGACGCTTTTCTGGAAGCACGGGTATGAAGCGACCTCGCTCTCCGATCTGGTCGAAGCGACGGGGGCGAAAGCGCCGACGCTGTATGCGGAATTTACCAATAAAGAAGGGTTATTCCGGGCGGTGCTGGATCGCTATATCACCCGGTTTGCGTCGCGCTACGAAGCGCAGTTGCTGTGCGAGGAGAAATCCGTTGAGCAGGCGCTACTGGATTATTTCTCCGCCATTGCCACCTGCTTTAGCAATAAAGATACGCCAGCGGGTTGCTTTATGATTAATACGTCGGCCACGCTTGCTGCCTCATCGAATGAGATTGCGCATACGATCAAGTCGCGTCATGCCTTGCAGGAAAAAACACTTTTGCAGTTCTTGCAGCAGCGCCAGTCGCGCGGTGAGTTACCTGCCAGTGCCGATACGGCAAATCTGGCGCAGTTTTTAAGCTGTATTTTGCAGGGGATGTCGGTAAGTGCCCGTGAAGGCGCAAGCCTTGAAACGCTGATGCAAATTACGCATACCACCCTGCGTTTGTGGCCTGAATTAGTTAAGACCGCATAATGTATAAGGCCCGGCGGTTAACCGCGGGCCTTATAAATCACCCGTCACTTTTCGCTTCCTCATGCTTTCAGCCTATGGCAACGATAGGCAAAACCTTTTATGCTCCCGCCCCGCTTTGCTATGCTTATTTTAAGATTATTCTCCTGCTAACAATTTCAGGAGTGTGATCGGGATAACATCATTATGTCATGAAGACGCAGCGGCAGATTTTTGATTTTTCAGCGACGGAATCAGGACTTTTAACGGGCTTCACATGCAGAAGGAAAATGAAAATGATTTTGCTATTACCATTCATTAAAGTGCTAATAGTAATAACATTGTTATTTAGTCTCTGGGTATTATGTGGTGGTTCAGTACTGTTTGCGTTTATCTCTGTATTAATTACAGGGTGTCTCCTTATCCGCCAACATAATGCGATTTGAGTAAATAACGTTAATGCAAAAAAAGGACTCCCCAGCCTGAGCGAATGGGGAGTCAATCTGTAGGGACTGCTTTTTTATACTTTGTTATTCAGAATCAACTGGCCGTTACCGTCCAGAGGAATTTGGGTACCAGGTTCTTTATCCATCCGGATTTTGCCCTGCTGGTCACCGATTTTATAGGTGACATCGTAGCCGAGCATTTTTTCTGATTTGTCGTACACCGTTTTGCAGCGCTGCTGCGTGCTGGTGTAGGTGTCGTTATCCTGCATCGATCCCTGGATCTGATTGCCTGCATAACCACCGCCGAGCGCACCTACCACTGTGGCAACATCTTTACCGCGTCCACCGCCAAACTGGTGACCAATTACCCCACCAGCGACTGCGCCCAGTACCGAACCGGTCAGGCGATTTTCATCCTGTACCGGACGGCGGTGCGTGACGGTGACGTTACGACACTCCTTGCGCGGCGTCTTGATCGTTTCTTTGATCGGCGTGGCCGACACGACCTGCGCATACTGCGGGCCGCGATCAAATACATTCAAGCCTGCCACTGCCGCAACGCCCAGAGCCGCAGCGACCCCAATGCCAATACCCGCTAACATTGATTTATTCACAGGATTCTCTCCCTTCTTTGCTATTAGTAACAATTCTGCAATTAAAGGGGGAAGTAAGCCAATCAGAATGCGCGTAAATGGTGGGAGGTTGTGCGGGAAAATAACATGATTCAGATGAGTCTTAAGCACATTCCCGGAATTAACAGAAGGATATGCTGAATTGCCCCGCCGGTTCCCGACGGGGCGATGTGCATTAATTAATGCAGTTTCAGACGCGGACGAATAACGCGGTTAATACTGCCAACCAGCATCATCAGACCGGTTTTGAAATAACCGTGCAGCGCAACCTGGTGCATACGGTACAGAGAGATATAGACAAAGCGCGCCATACGCCCTTCAATCATCATTGAACCGCGCATCAGGTTACCCATCAGGCTGCCGACCGTGGAGAAGTTAGACAGCGATACCAGCGAACCATGATCTTTATAGACGTATGCTTTCTGCGGCTTACCTTTGATCTGCGCCAGGATGTTGTGCAGCGCACAGGTCGCCATCTGATGCGCAGCCTGCGCACGCGGCGGCACAAAGCCACCTTCCGGACGGGCGCAGGAGGCACAGTCGCCGATAGCGTAGATATCCGCATCGCGGGTGGTCTGCAATGTCTGCTCAACGACCAGCTGATTAATACGGTTGGTTTCCAGTCCGCCAATGTCCTTCATAAAGTCCGGCGCTTTGATCCCGGCGGCCCAGACCATTAAATCGGCCTGAATGTATTCGCCATCTTTGGTATGCAAACCGCCCTGATCGGCGCTGGTCACCATGGTCTGCGTGAGGACGCGTACGCCCATCTTAGTCAGTTCATTGTGCGCCGCACCCGAGATGCGCGGCGGCAGTGCAGGCAGAATGCGCTCGCCCGCTTCCACCAGCGTCACGTTCAGCGCTTCGTTGGACAGCCCTTTATAACCGTAGCTGTGTAACTGTTTCACCGCGTTATGCAGTTCAGCCGACAACTCCACGCCCGTTGCGCCACCGCCGACAATGGCGATGTTGACTTTGCCATTCACGCCGAGGTTAGCGGAATACTTCAGGAACAGGTTCAGCATTTCCTGATGGAAACGACGCGCCTGATGCGGGTTATCGAGGAAAATGCAGTGCTCTTTCACGCCCGGCGTGTTGAAGTCATTGGAGGTACTGCCCAGCGCCATCACCAGCGTGTCATAGGCCAGTTTGCGCTCAGGCATCAGCAGTTCGCCCTTCTCATCGCGCAGTTCGGCCAGCGTCAGGGTTTTGCTTTCGCGATTGATATCCACCACCGATCCCAACTGGAACTGGAAATTGTGGTTACGCGCGTGGGCGAGGTAGCTCAGCGCATCCACACCCTCATCCAGCGATCCGGTCGCCACTTCATGCAGCAGCGGTTTCCACAGATGGCTGTGGTTGCGATCGACCAGCGTAATTTTTGCTTTTTTACCGCGCCCTAATTTTTTGCCCAGTTGCGTTGCCAGCTCCAGTCCGCCAGCCCCACCGCCAACAATCACAATCTTTTTCAATGGTGTAGTCAACGTGACCCCCTAAATTATTAACCAATTGTTAACTAAAAGTTATATAAATAACGTTTAATTAACAACAAGTTACTGAAATGAAACCGCAAATCTGTATCGAGAATAACACGAACGGTGCATTGGTCATACCAAAATTGATATACATCAAGTTTTGCTGCTTAAAAGATAGGCTTTTTTAACGCGGAGGGTAAAAAAAGTCAGCCATCTGGCTGACTTTTATAAAAAGGCTGGCATTAACCGAGCGTCTTAAACGCTTTGATACGCTGTAAATGCGGCGAGATATTTTTAAATTTATGGCTCTGTTCTTCATCCCAGACGATTTCATACCAGGTATGAAGCAGTGCCGCGCTACGTTGATTGTCCAGCGCCTCATCGCGGCGGGAGAGAATGGCCAGGCAACGATCGCGATTTTTCTCACGAAAATTTGTCACGCACTTGGTTGCGATATCGGCATATTCTTCCGGCCTGTCGATTTTGCCTTCCATATTCTCTTCCGGGAAAAGATTAGGATTGAAAATCACCTGACGGATATCACAAAGAAAACCGATACGTTCAGCCCAGTAGCCGCCCAGCCCCACACCGCAAATCAGCGGACGCTCATCAATGTTAAGCTGCAACATTTTGTCCACTTCTTTAAGCAAATGCTGCATATCATGCTTAGGATGGCGCGTACTGTAGCTAATCAATCGCACATCGGGATCGATAAACTGTAGTTGCAGCACCTTTTCATGATTACCCGGGCTGTTTGAATCAAAACCGTGTAAATAAATGATCATTGTGTCCTCACCACACTACAACTCCCCTCTAAGGGCGGATTAATGGGCTTTGTGTTCCTGCCAGCGCTCATGTAGCTGTTCAAGCCGGGCGCTGACCGTTTTCCACTTCGCGGAATCCATCAATTCCTGACGCGTAAATGAACCTTTATGATACAACTGCGTAACACGCTCTGCATTGATCGGTGACAAGTTATCCAACACGCTTACCGCGCCTTTACGATTATTACACACCAGGATCATATCGCAGCCCGCATCCAGCGACGCCTGGCCGCGTTCGGCATAACTGCCCATGATGGCGGCCCCTTCCATCGACAAATCGTCAGAGAAAATGACGCCGTTAAAGCCCAGCTCTTCGCGCAACACCGTTTTTAACCAGTACGGTGAACCGCTGGCCGGACGCGGATCGGCGTCGCTGTAAATCACATGCGCGGGCATGATGGCGTCGAGTTTATTGTCGGTGATCAGCGTGCGAAACACCGACATATCTTTGGCGCGGATTTCTGCTTCTTCGCGCGGATCGCGCGGGGTTTCTTTGTGCGAGTCGGCACTCACCGCTCCGTGACCGGGGAAATGCTTGCCGGTGGTTTTCATTCCGGCGCTGTGCATTCCGTCGATAAAACGCGTGGCGACCGCAAGCGCAGTGGCGGGATCGGCATGATAGGAACGCTCGCCGATGGCTGCGCTGATATGACCGACATCGAGCACCGGTGCGAAGCTGATATCAATGTCCATGGCGATCATTTCACTCGCCATCAGCCAGCCCGCTTCTTCAGCACACTTTGCGCCCTCTTCCACGCCCAACAGCGCAGCGAAGGACTGGGCAGCCGGCAGCCGGGTGAATCCTTCACGGAAACGCTGAACGCGCCCGCCTTCCTGATCCACCGCCACCACCAGCCGGTGACGGGAGGCGTCGCGGATCTGACGCACCAGTTCCCGAAGCTGCTCGGGATCGTGATAGTTGCGGGTAAAGAGGATTAAGCCCCCCACCAGCGGATGCGCCAGAATTTCGCGCTCTTCCGCATCCAGTTCATAGCCTTCGACATCTAACATTACCGGACCCACACTGACCTCTCTTATCCTTTTGTTTGTAACTGACACCATGTTTCATTTGCCAGAGTGATAAATTGTTGTTCACCCGTCTGTCGCCAGCGGCATTCGTACCAGCCTACCATCAGCATTAAGACCCAGGGACGCCACTGACGGACATGATGCCAGAGCACATCTGCCTCAACACGGGCGGAACGGGCATAGGCATCTACCAGATCCCGGCGCGCGTGCTCATTGTCAGTCCAGACCGACGCCAGTTCCAGCGCGATATCACCGTCTCCCGCATATTCCCAGTCAATCAGCCGTAGCCCCTGGGCGGTATTGACGAGATTCCCGGCATGGACATCCATGTGCAGCGGCGCAAGGCGAAACACATTCGGCTCTTTGAGCTTGCGCAGACGTTTAAGTTCACGCAGCCACCGTGGGGTGCGGCGTGCCGGGGATGCGCCCTGCCAGTACGCCTCAAGCAGGGGCAATAACGTTATTCGCCAGCCAAAGCGGGTTTGCTGATGCAGATGATACAACAGCCCGGCGAGCGCGTCGGTAGCCGGTAGCGCGCTTTTTACCTCTCCTTCAAGGTAATCGACCGCCATCCAGCCTTCACAGTAAAACACCGGGGCGGGCGCAAGCGTAGACGGCAGACGCTTGAGGGCGCGGTACTGACGCAAAAATGGCGCGGAGGCGTTTGCGGCATGCGCATGGCGCAACACAAGACGTTGATGGGCGTTTTCAATGATCACACTGCCGCCGCCAAGCCCAACAGAAGTCAGGCTGGCGGCGAGTGAATAGTGCGGAAAAAAGCGTGACAGTACCTCGTCACGCGAAAACTTATTGTTGAGAGACGGCACCCTTACCCGACCAGACTATTTCACCCGTTTGAACCAGCATCAGCTGCATTTGCAGCGACGGGGAATTCACATTGCCGGAGACGTTGGAGTACAGCACATACTGCGCACCGACATTGCGGGCAATGCCAATGGCTTTACTGCGCGAACCGAGGCTGTCCTGGGCGGAAAGCCCCAGTTGCTGTTTCGCCATCGCTAATTGCTGCGCTGACACCAGCGTGAATTTACCGTTATTCGCCAGCGCATTGCGCAGGGTTTCCGTTCCTTCAGCCGTGTTAAGCGAACCGTTGGTGCGGTTATTGATGCTGTCTACTAACAGAACGCTGCCGCCGCTGGCACCGCTGGCCTGAAGCATTTTGCCCACCATCGGCTGCATTGCACCATTCCAGTCATAATGACGTTCACGCGGCGCAGGCTGAGCAGGTTCATCCGTATGTTCAATAGGACCCGGCTGCGACGGTACGGAAGGCACCGACGGTACGGTGGGCAGAGGTTGCGCAGGCACGGTAGGTTGTGGCTGCACAGGTTTTACTTCTTCAACCGGCGCAGGCGGCTGTTCGCGCGGCATCTGACACGCGGTCAGAACGAGGGCTACCGTCATCAGTAGCGTATAGCGCACCATATTTCTCATCAAATTCACCCCTTACAAATAGAGATAAAGTCGGACTTTATGCGCGCCCAGCATACTGGCGCTGCCATAAAGCGTTACCGACGAGTTGCCCGGCACCGTCACACTTCGCGGTGCTTCGAGTGGATGCATTTCCAGACCTCTGGCGTCATACCAGTAAAAGCGGTAATTAACGGTGATCGGTTCACGCCTTTCATTGTAGAGCGAGGAGGAGGCCGAGGCCTGAATATCTGTTCGCGTCAGTTCAGGCTTTTCCGCGCTGATCCCGGCGGCCAGCACGGTAGATTCCATTACCAGCGTTTGCTCATCGCTCACCGGGATTTCCGGACGCGAGCTGCATCCGGCAAGCAGAATCGCCGCCAGTAACGCGCACATGCACCCTTTATTCATTATTTTTAACCTTTATGCGTCAGCATGGGGCCCAGCGCGCGGCCACCCAGGAGATGCATATGAATATGATAGACTTCCTGCCCGCCATGGCGGTTACAGTTCATAATCAAGCGATAGCCGTCTTCCGCGATCCCTTCCTGCTGTGCGATTTTTGCCGCCACGGTCATCATGCGGCCCAGCGCCTGCTCATGCGCTTCGGTTACATCATTCACCGTAGGAATAAGAATATTGGGGACGATCAGAATGTGCGTTGGAGCCTGCGGAGAGATGTCGCGAAACGCGGTAACAAGCTCATCCTGCCAGACGATGTCTGACGGTATTTCGCGACGAATAATTTTGCTGAAAATGGTTTCTTCGGCCATGTCATCTTCCTTCTTTATGACTGCATAATATTGCCTGAGAGTATGAGCGAGAATCTCCTGATGTTTCAACTATAAACCTCTTTTTCTTCCCTGCTGAAAATCCCAGACAACAGGTAACTGACTGACTGCCGGGTAAAGCCCTTCTTTGTAATAAAACTTACGTCTGTTTACATCCTGAACTGTAATGCGTATATTTCGCATTTGCATTTCCATGCGTATTTCATACCTGAATAAACAACACGCTCAGTAACGACAACGTATCGCTAGTGGGCCTTAACTTTCTAACACGCAAAAGGGTTTATGATGTCTTTCACCATTCACACCAGGAATGGACAACGTCCGCCTGCCACGAATCCATCTCTGCTGGCGGTCTGCATTGCCTTCGCTCTTACCCCTGCCGCCACGCTGGCTGCGGAAGCTAATGCCACGGAAGATACCGTTGTCGTTGACGGAACAATGACTAACGACGTTGTCGATAGTCAGGATCAGGATTACAGCGTTAAAACCACCACCACCGGGACCAAACTGCTGTTGGTACCGCGTGATATTCCGCAGTCAGTCAGCGTGATGAGCCAGCAACGTATGCAGGATCAGGAACTGACCACGATTGAGGACGTGCTGGAGAATACGACCGGCGTAAGCGCTTCCCGTATTGATACCAACCGCACCAATTTCTATTCCCGCGGCTTTATCATCAGCAACTTCGCGTATGAAGATATGCCGACGTTCCTCGATAACCGCTGGAACTTTGGCGATACCACGGGTGACACCGCCATATACGATCGTATCGAAGTGGTCCGTGGCGCAGCGGGCCTGATGAGCGGCACCGGCAACCCGTCGGCTTACGTCAACATGGTACGTAAGCACGCAGACAGCAAAGAATTTAAAGGCTCCGCTTCCGCGACCTACGGCAGTTGGGGTAAAGAGCGCTATGTGCTGGATTTGCAGGCTCCGCTGACTGAATCCGGTAATGTGCGTGGCCGAGTGATCACCGGTTACGAAGATGGCGACTCTTTTGTTGAACGTAACAGCACGCGCAAAAAATTTGTTTACGGCGTGGTTGATGCGGACATCACCGACTCCACGCTGCTCTCGTTAGGCTACAGCTACCAGGAAAGCGACAGCGACAGCCCGACCTGGGGCGGGTTCCCGTCGTTGTACAGCGATGGCAGCCGCACCCATTTCCGTCGTGGTTTTAATACCGCCGCTGACTGGGCCTACTCCAATAAAGATGACACCAAAATTTTCGCAAACCTGACGCAGCGTTTCGACAACGGCTGGGAAGCGAAAATTAACGCCATGCACGCGGAAACCAATTTCGACAGCCGCCTGATGTATATCGACGGCTTCCCGGACAGAGCCACTGGCCTGTACAACTCAGCGCTGTTCCAGGGCGCGTGGGGTGGCTGGAACGTCGGCGAGCGTAAGCAGGATTCCGTGGATGCCTTTGTTCGCGGTGGCTACGAGCTGTTAGGCCGTCAGCACGAACTGATGTTCGGCGGCAGCTACAGTCGTCAGCGCAACAACTATGACAACTCCTATCCGGTCAACGATAACTTCGGCCTGATGGACGTGGGGAATATTCACAACTACAACGGCAATTCGCTGGCTTACCCGGCGTGGTCCGACTTTGCCCTGTATCAGCGTGAAGTGATCCGTCAGAAGTCCGGCTATCTTGCCACCCGTCTTTCCCTGGCTGACCCGCTGCACCTGATCCTCGGCGCGCGTTATACCGAGTGGAGCGCCAAATACAACCTGGAGCGTAAGCCGGACGAGATCCGCAACGCTAAGTTTGACAAGGTGACGCCCTATGCCGGGCTGATCTACGACATTGACGATACGTTCTCCGTTTACGGCAGCTACACCTCGATCTTCCAGCCGACCGGTCAGCGTGACGCGAACAGCGTGTTCCTCGATCCGACCACCGGCGACAGCTACGAAGCGGGGATTAAAGGTGACTGGTTCAACACCCGTCTGACCGCATCGCTGGCCGTGTTCCGCACTGAGCAGGACGATGTGGCGGTTAGCACTGGCGTGACCATCCCGAACTCTGGCGGCCAGACGGCTTACAAATCTGTCAGCGGCACTGTCAGTAAAGGCGTTGAGTTTGAGCTGAACGGCGCGTTAACGGATAACCTGCAACTGACCTTTGGTGCCACCCGCTATGTTGCAGAAGATGGCGATGGCGTAGCCGTCAGCCCGGAGCAGCCGCGCACCACGATGAAACTGTTTACCCGCTACCAGCTACCGATGCTGCCTGAACTGGCAATCGGCGGCGGCGCACGCTGGCAGAACAAAACCTGGCAGGACATCGCGGGCCCGAATGGTCCGACGCGTATCTCTCAGAACGGTTATACCGTGGTTGATCTGTTCACCCGCTATCAGGCAACGAAAAACCTTAGCGTGCAGGCGAACCTGAACAACGTATTCGATAAAGAGTATTACGATTATCTGGGCACTTACGGCGTGTACGGTGCGCCGCGTAACTTCTCTGTGAGCGCAAGTTACAGCTTCTGATTGATGTGAAATGAACAGGGGGAGCCAGCTGGCTCCCCTTTTTTTATTCGGTTACCCCCTCACCCTAACCCTCTCCCACAGGGAGAGGGGACAGATCGAGCATGAACTGGTCTTTCCCCCTCTCCCCTGGGGAGAGGGCCGGGGTGAGGGGCAAGCAACAAAGCACAGACGTAAAAAAGGGAGCCATTCGGCTCCCTCAGTCTCCCCAGACTATGACTTAGTTGCTGCGGATGTATTCATCCATTTCGGTTTTCAGGTTATCGGATTTGGTACCGAAAATGGCCTGAACGCCGGAACCTGCGACAACCACGCCTGCGGCACCCAGTTTTTTCAGGCCAGCCTGATCAACTTTCGCCACATCGGCCACGCTTACACGCAGACGAGTAATACAGGCATCAAGGTTAGTGATGTTGTCTTTACCACCGAATGCTGAAACCAGAGCCGGTGCCATTTCGCTGGTGCCGGTTGCTTTCACATCGTCAGACGCATCTTCACGACCTGGAGTTTTCAGATCCATCGCTTTAATCAGCACACGGAACACGGTGTAATAAATCGCCGCGTAGCACAGGCCAACAATCGGGAACAGCCAAATTTTGCTGCCGTTACCGGAGAGAACGATGAAGTCGATCAGACCGTGAGAGAAGGACGTACCGTCACGCATACCCAGCAGGATACAGATCGGGAAGGCCAGGCCTGCCAGAACTGCGTGAATTCCGTACAGGATCGGCGCAACAAACATGAAGGAGAACTCGATCGGCTCGGTGATACCCGTCAGGAACGAGGTCAGCGCCGCGGAGATCATGATACCGCCCACTTTCGCACGGTTCTCAGGTTTCGCTGAGTGCCAGATGGCGATAGCCGCAGCCGGCAGACCGTACATTTTGAACAGGAAGCCACCAGACAGTTTGCCCGCAGTCGGGTCGCCTGCCATGTAACGCGGAATGTCACCGTGGAAGACCTGACCTGCGGCGTTGGTGAATTCACCAATCTGCATCTGGAAAGGAACGTTCCAGATGTGGTGCAGACCAAACGGTACCAGGCAACGCTCGATGAAGCCGTAAATACCGAATGCCACAACCGGGTTCTGGTAAGCAGCCCACTGAGAGAAGGTCTGAATCGCAGAGCCAATCGGCGGCCAAATGAAGGACAGCACAACGCCGAAGACGATCGCGGTCAAACCAGAGATGATCGGTACAAAGCGTTTACCGGCGAAGAAGCCCAGATACTCAGGCAGCTTGATGCGGTAGAAGCGGTTGAACATATAGGCTGCAATCGCACCGGAGATGATACCGCCCAGAACACCGGTATCTGCCAGGTGTTTCGCCGCGATTTCTTCAGCAGGTAAATGCAGCACCAGCGGCGCAACCACCGCCATGGTTTTCACCATGATGCCGTAAGCGACTACAGCGGCCAGCGCAGAAACGCCGTCGTTGTTGGTGAAGCCAAGCGCCACACCGATCGCGAAAATCAGCGGCATGTTTGCAAAAACAGAACCGCCCGCTTCTGCCATAACGTGAGAAACCACGCCTGGCAACCAGCTGAAGTTTGCCGCACCGACGCCCAGCAGGATACCTGCGATAGGCAGTACGGATACTGGCAGCATCAGTGATTTACCGACCTTCTGCAGGTTAGCAAATGCATTCTTAAACATAATTGAGAGTGCTCCTGAGTATTTGTACTTTTTTTACGTTTTCACGCATTGGCACGGGGGGAGAGCCGCGCCGTGGACAGGTCATCTAAGTGCCCTTTATTTATTACGCAGAGTAAAATAAATCGGCGTAACTTTGTTTGACGACTATCACGTTTCAGCCAGCGGCCTTCGTGAAACTTGCGTTAATTTACAAAAGTCGTGTCTGAATGTGTCAAAAGAGTACGTCACCGCCCCTTTTGTGGCGGTGAACTTTACTCGCAATAAATATTAATTACGAGCTAAAAAAAAACTGAACGATCAGGCGGATTGCAGGCGGGCGGGGTCGATATGGAAGAGTCTGGCGAAGTTTTGCGTGGTCTGTTGCGCCAGTTCTTCAACCGGAACACCTTTCAGTACCGCCATGTAGTCGGCTACATCGCGGGCCATCGCAGGCTGGTTCTCTTTACCCCGGTGTGGTACCGGTGCCAGATACGGTGAGTCCGTCTCTACCAGCAGCCTGTCGAGCGGCACGTAGCGCGCGGCATCACGAAGTTGCTCTGCGTTACGGAAAGTGACAATCCCGGAAAACGAGATATAAAAGCCCATGTCCAACAATTTACCGGCTGTTTCTCTGTCTTCTGTGAAGCAGTGTAGTACACCACCACAATCCGTCACCTTTTCTTCTTTCAGGATAGACAGCGTGTCTTCCCTGGCGTCACGGGTGTGCACAATAACGGGCTTATTGAGCTCGCGACCGATGCGGATATGGTTGCGGAACGATTCCTGCTGTAACGCTTTGGTTTCCGGGGTGTAGAAATAGTCGAGGCCGGTTTCGCCCATTGCGACAACGCCCTCTTCCGCCGCCCACTTGCGCAGCGTTTCGACATCATAAGTTTCATCCTGGTTTAGCGGATGGACGCCGCAGGAAAAAACCACGTCGTCGCGCTCGCCCACCAGCTCACGCATGGTGCGGTAACCTGGCAGAGTCGTGGCAACCGCCAGACAGAATTTCACGTCGCGCGCCGCGGCTTTCGCCAGCACATCGGCAACGTCTTTATGCAATGACTGATAATCCAGGCCATCAAGATGGCAGTGGGAGTCGACTAAAAACATAATGTCTCTCTCAGAGATGGGATACAGGAAGTACCGTGCCGGGTTGCAGGCAATGCTCCCAGCACAATAAAAGATCGGTTAATAATAGTTCGCGGTTCACGCCGGTGACCGTCAGCAATTGCTCCCGGCAGCGGAAAAGCGCTGTCAGCATCGCCTGCAGGCGTGTCGCGCGGATCTGGTGGGCCAGACGGGTGACCAGCGGCTGTACGTCCATGTTGGTGAGAAGCGTCGCGCCTTGCTGGATCTTTAACGCATCCATTAACAGCGACGCCAGCCATTGCAGCCGTTCAGCCCCCTGCTCATGATTGAGCACGCTGAGTAGCGATAACCAGTCAGCCTGATTCAGGGCGCTATCAAAGGCGTTGCACAGCGTCTCACGGTGTGTCCAGTTATCGGCAAGCAATTGCTGTGCTGCGCCCGGCGAACCGCCGCTCAAACGCAGGGCGGTTTGTCTGGCTTCAGGGGAGGCAGTACTTTCACGCCCTAACCATGCCAGCGCATAGTTTTCCGCAGGCGGGGAAAGATGATGCATCCGGCAGCGACTACGCAGCGTCGCCAGCAGGCGGGCCGGTTCGCGGCAGGCGAGGAAAAACCACGTGCTGACAGGCGGCTCTTCAAGCGTTTTCAGCAGCGCATTGGCAGCCGCGTCAGTCAGCAGCGCAGCATCGCTGATCCAGACGACTTTTGCGCCACCCAGCCGGGCATGTTCATACAGCTTTTCACTGACTTCCCGCACCGCATCAATACCGAGGGTTGATTTCCCCTTCTCCGGGGTCAGCGCGTAGTAATCAGGATGCGTCCCGGCCTGCATCAACTGGCAGCCTTTACACTGGCCGCAGCTTTTGTGCTCCACCGGGTGCTGGCACATCAGGTAGCGGGTGATGGCGTAAATCAGCGCATCCTCGCCCATACCGGGCAGCGCGTGGATGAGTAACGCATGGTGTCCGCGTCCGGCCTGATAGCTGGCAATCAGTTGTTCAAAGTCCGGGCGTAACCATGGATACCATTTCATGCGCCCTGCTCCTCTACCCAGGCCGTGACGGTGTGGCGAACATCGCGGATCACCGCATCCAGCGTCTGGGTGGCGTCAATGGTGCGGATCCGTGGATCCTGCGCCGCCAGTTCCAGATAACGGGCGCGGGTGCGGTTGAAGAAATCCAGCGACTCCTGCTCGATACGATCCAGTTCACCGCGAGCGCGGGCGCGTTTTAAGCCCACTTCCGGGGTAACATCCAGATAGAGCGTTAAATCGGGACGGAAATCACCCAGCACCGCATCGCGCAGCGTCACCAGCATTGTGTTGTCGATACCGCGCCCGCCGCCCTGATAGGCTTGAGTGGAGAGGTCGTGACGATCACCAATCACCCAGCAGCCACGTGCCAGCGCAGGCTGGATCACTGTTTCAACCAGTTGCACACGGGCAGCATAAAACATCAGCACTTCGGCTTTGTCGGTAATGATCTCATCGCCAACGGATTTAATATCCAGCACCAGGCTGCGTAATTTTTCCGCCAGTTGGGTACCGCCCGGCTCGCGGGTAAAAATCATCTCGCTGACGCCAAGATCTTTTAGCGTTTCGACCACTACGTCACGCGCCGTGGTTTTTCCCGCGCCCTCAAGCCCTTCGATAACGATGTATTTACTGCCCATTTTTTTCCTTAAGCACTTTCAGATAGTCCTGCACTGACCGGTTGTGGCTGGCAAGATTGGTATTAAAGGTATGCCCGCCTTTACCATCTGCCACAAAATAGAGATAGGGTGTTTTCGCCGGATGAGCCGCTGCCTTAAGCGACGCCTCGCCTGGTGTGGCAATCGGACCTGGCGGCAAGCCGCTAATGGTGTAGGTATTGTACGCGGTTGGGGTCTCAAGATCGCTACGTCCCAGCTTGCCGGTGTATTTTTCACCCATACCGTAGATTACCGTCGGATCGGTCTGCAAGCGCATGCCAATGCGCAGGCGGTTAATAAACACCGACGCCACCCGATCGCGTTCACTGGCCACTGCCGTCTCTTTTTCAATAATCGACGCCATGGTCATTAGCTGGTTTTTATCCTTATACGGTAGCCCTTCCATGCGTCCGTCCCAGGTTTTATCGACTGCCGCGACCATTTTTTGATGCGCACGCTTAAGCAGCGCGATGTCAGTGGTATTGGCGGTGTACATCCAGGTATCCGGCCAGAACCAGCCCTCAATCAGCTCAGGATGTTCAAAATCCAGCGCCGCAGCGACCGTCTGATAGCTGTCGTCTTTTAAGGTGTGCTTAATCCAGGGCGCATCGCGCAACTGGCGAAGGTAATCACTCAGGCGCATCCCTTCCACCAGACGCAGCGGAAACTGCGCTTCTTTACCGCTTTCCAGCAAAATGAGCATATCGCGCACTGTCATGCCTGGCGTCAGGCGATAGGTGCCGGCTTTGAAGTGCGACAGATCGGGCTCAATGCGTAATAGCCACTGGAATACACGCGGGCGATTGATGATTTTTTCGCCGTGAAGCTGATTACCCAGCGCCACGCGCCCGGTTCCCGCTTTCAGCGTAAAAATCGTCTCATCTTTAATGAGTAATTTGCTGTCCGCAAGCTGGCGGACTTTCCATATACCTGCACCTGCGGCGATGCCCAGCACCACCAGCAGCAATAAAATAAACCGAAACATTTTCTTCATGACGAGATCGAATGCTCACAAAGTGGGGCTAAAAAGTCGTAAAGCGCGCGCGATGTCCATGTCAAATCATCACACGCACGAACAGGAACCAGCGGCATTAACGCATTACAGATCAGCACTTCATCGGCGTCCACGAGCGCGTCAGGCGTGGCGTTCACTTCCGTCACCCGAAAAGAGGATGACGCCAGCATGGCGATGCAGTGCTCCCGCATAATGCCCTTCACACCCGCATGATCAAGCCGGGGGGTGAACACTGTGCTTCCCTTGCGCCAGAATAAATTCGCGGCACAGCATTCCGTAAGCCACCCGTCACTGTCAAGAACCAGGGCTTCTTCGGCTTCTGTCTGCTCAAGATGAGTACGGATCAGCACCTGCTCAAGACGGTTGAGATGTTTTATGCCAGCAAGATGAGGATTGCGTCCGAGGCGAACCGGACTGGGTGCCAGGCGAATGCCCTCTTCCCGCCAGCGAGAATAGTGTGCAGGATAGTCCGAAACGCGAAGGATCCGCGATGGCGAATGACAAGCCGCAGCGCTGTAACCACGCCCGCCGCTGCCGCGGGTGATAATGACCTTAAGCACGCCGCTGTCATGATCCCGCGCCAGGCGCACCATTTCCTCTTCCAGTACCGACCAGTCCTGGAAGGCGAGCATAAGTTTTTCGCAGGCGTCCCGCAGCCGCCGCAAATGGGCAGTCAGAAACGTAACGTTACCCGCCTGGATGCGGGCGGTAGTAAAACAACCATCGCC
The DNA here is from genome assembly GCF_900116015.1 of Enterobacter sp. kpr-6. Lineage (GTDB taxonomy): Bacteria > Pseudomonadota > Gammaproteobacteria > Enterobacterales > Enterobacteriaceae > Enterobacter_D. The sequence goes on along the minus strand of NZ_FOYH01000001.1, from coordinate 676,145 downwards.
AAACTGAATGGCTCTGTCGCTCGCCGCAAGCATTTCCTGCTCACGACCATTTATCAAGAACATAGCGGCTCCTGTTCGCATGGCCGTTCAGTTTGGCAGGCAGAAAGAAGATCGACAAGCGGAGAAAACTGAATCAAAAAAACGAAAGGCCCGACGAGCGGGCCTTTATCAGTTGAGCGGGCAGGATCAGACTCTTTTGAAGATCAGAGAGCCGTTGGTGCCGCCGAAACCGAACGAGTTACACAGGGTGTACTCGAGATTACTCACCTGACGCGCAACATGCGGCACAAAGTCCAGATCGCAACCTTCATCCGGGTTATCCAGGTTGATGGTCGGTGGGATCATTTGGTCGCGCAACGCAAGGATAGAATAAATAGATTCTACCGCGCCCGCCGCACCCAGCAGGTGACCGGTCATGGATTTCGTTGAACTGACCATTACGCGGCTTGCTGCGTCGCCAAATACGGATTTAACAGCCTGCGTTTCAGCTTTATCGCCCGCAGGGGTCGAGGTGCCGTGCGCATTGATGTAACCGATTTTAGCGGGATCGAGCTGGGCATCACGCAGTGCATTGGTCATAGCCAGTGCTGCACCAGCGCCATTCTCCGGCGGAGACGTCATGTGGTAAGCATCGCTGCTCATCCCAAAGCCGACCAGTTCCGCATAGATTTTCGCGCCGCGTTTTTTCGCATGCTCATACTCTTCAAGCACGATAATGCCTGCGCCGTCGCCCAGGACAAAACCGTCACGCTCTTTATCCCACGGACGGCTCGCCGCTTGCGGGTTGTCGTTACGGGTTGAGAGCGCACGTGCCGCGCCGAAGCCACCCACGCCAAGCGGGGTACTGGCTTTCTCAGCACCACCGGCCAGCATGACGTCTGCATCGCCGTAAGCGATAATACGTGCGGCGTGGCCAATGTTGTGTACGCCTGAGGTGCAGGCGGTAGCGATAGAGATGCTCGGGCCTTGCAGACCCAACATGATGGTCAGATGTCCGGCCACCATATTAACAATCGTCGAAGGTACAAAGAACGGGCTGATTTTGCGTGGGCCACCGTTCACGAGTGAACTGTGGTTCTCTTCGATCAAACCGAGGCCGCCAATACCGGAGCCGATAGCAGCACCAATACGGGTCGCGTTCTCTGCCGTCACTTCCAGACCAGAATCCTGCATGGCCTGAACACCGGCGACAACTCCATATTGAATGAAGGCATCCATCTTGCGCTGTTCTTTGCGCGAGATAATGTCATCACAGTTAAAATCCTTTACTAAGCCAGCAAATTTCGTTGCATAGGCGCTAGTATCGAAATGGTCGATCAGGCTGATGCCACTCTGACCGGCAAGGAGAGATTTCCAGGTGGACTCTACGGTATTGCCGACAGGAGACAACATGCCAAGTCCGGTCACAACTACACGACGCTTAGACACGTTTGTCCTCCAGGGAGGGATAAAAAACAGACTTGTGGGAATAAAAAATAAAACTCAGGCGGTCGAATGACCGCCTGGAGATGTTCACTTACGCCTGGTGACCGTTGATGTAATCAATGGCAGCCTGAACGGTGGTGATTTTCTCAGCTTCTTCGTCCGGAATCTCAGTATCAAACTCTTCTTCCAGAGCCATTACCAGCTCAACGGTGTCAAGAGAATCTGCGCCCAGGTCTTCAACGAAAGAAGCATTGTTGGTCACTTCTTCCTGCTTAACGCCCAGCTGCTCGCCGATAATTTTCTTAACGCGTTCTTCGATAGTGCTCATACTCTTAAATTTCCTATCAAAACTCGCTTTCGCGATGGTTTTCGTAGTGTATAAAATGTTGAAAAATTTGCAACTAAATCCCGGCAGGTCTTACCACGATTTTACGCTATTTTGAGGCTTTTTGCCCTGATAACGCAAATGAAATTATTCCCTTAACGTGCTTTAGGGAATAACGTGGTTAAACCATGTACATTCCGCCGTTGACGTGCAATGTTTCACCCGTGATGTAACCCGCCTCGTCAGAAGCCAAAAATGCAACTGCATTGGCGATTTCCTGAGCGCCGCCGAGACGACCCGCAGGAACCTGCGCCAAAATACCCGCACGCTGATCGTCAGATAGCGCACGCGTCATGTCCGTTTCAATAAAGCCCGGAGCAACAACGTTTACGGTAATACCGCGGGACGCGATTTCGCGCGCCAGCGATTTACTAAAGCCAATCAGACCTGCTTTCGCCGCAGCGTAGTTAGCCTGACCCGCATTTCCCATGGTACCAACCACAGAACCGATAGTGATAATACGACCATGACGCTTTTTCATCATAGCGCGCATTACCGCTTTTGACAGACGGAAGACTGATGACAGGTTGGTTTCGAGGATATCGTTCCACTCATCATCTTTCATTCGCATTAACAGGTTGTCGCGAGTGATCCCGGCGTTATTGACAAGGATATCTACTTCGCCAAACTCTGCGCGAATATTTTCCAGAACAGATTCAATAGATGCAGGATCGGTCACGTTTAACAGCAAACCTTTTCCGTTAGCACCTAAATACTCGCTAATGGCCTGTGCGCCATTTTCGCTGGTTGCCGTGCCGATCACTTTCGCGCCGCGCGCAACCAGTGTTTCAGCAATCGCGCGGCCAATGCCACGACTTGCACCGGTAACCAGCGCAACTTTTCCTTCAAAACTCATGGTTTTGGTTTTCCTCTATTATTGCGCAAGTGCCGCTGACATAGCCGCTGGCTCGTTAATCGCCGTGGCAGTCAGAGTGTCAACAATACGCTTAGTCAGACCGGTTAATACCTTGCCTGGCCCTACTTCATACAGGTGCTCAATGCCCTGTGAAGCCATGAATTCTACGCTCTTCGTCCACTGCACCGGGCTGTAAAGCTGGCGAACCAGAGCATCACGGATTGCCGCTTCATCTTTTTCACACTTCACATCTACGTTGTTAACAACCGGAATCGCAGGGGTGTTGAAGGTGATTTTCTCAAGTTCTGCGGCCAGTTTCTCAGCGGCCGGTTTCATCAGTGCACAGTGCGACGGTACGCTTACCGGCAGCGGCAGCGCACGTTTAGCTCCTGCAGCTTTGCAGGCAGCGCCCGCACGCTCAACGGCTTCTTTATGACCCGCGATCACCACCTGGCCTGGCGAGTTGAAGTTAACCGGAGAAACAACCTGCCCTTCGGCAGCGTCTTCACAGGCTTTAGCAATCGCCGCATCGTCAAGACCGATGATCGCTGACATACCGCCGGTACCCGCAGGTACAGCTTCCTGCATGAATTTGCCACGCAGTTCGACCAGGCGAACGGCGTCTGCGAAATCAATCACACCGGCGCAAACCAGCGCGGAGTATTCGCCCAGACTGTGGCCTGCCATCATCGCAGGCGTTTTGCCACCCTGCTGTTGCCAGACGCGCCACAGCGCGACGGAAGCGGTCAGCAGCGCAGGCTGCGTCTGCCAGGTTTTGTTCAGTTCTTCTGCCGGGCCAGACTGCGCCAGCGCCCACAGGTCGTAACCAAGAACTGCTGAAGCTTCGCGAAAAGTCTCTTCAATTACCGGATAGTCTGCCGCCAGTTCAGCGAGCATGCCCACCGCCTGAGAACCCTGTCCCGGAAACACAAATGCAAATTGCGTCATTTTTTAATCCTTAAATCCTAGAAGCGAACCAGTGCAGAACCCCAGGTGAAACCGCCACCGAAAGCCTCAAGCAGAACCAACTGGCCAGGCTTAATGCGGCCATCACGTACCGCTTCATCCAGCGCACACGGCACGGAAGCGGCAGAGGTATTGCCATGTCGGTCGAGCGTGACAACGACGTTATCCATCGACATGCCAAGCTTTCTCGCGGTCGCGCTGATAATACGCAGGTTAGCCTGATGCGGCACCAGCCAGTCGAGCTCAGAACGGTCGAGATTATTGGCCGTCAGCGTCTCTTCCACGATGTGCGCAAGCTCAGTCACCGCGACTTTAAAGACTTCGTTACCCGCCATGGTCAGGTAAGTGGAGTTATCCGGGGTGACGCGATCGAGATTTGGCAGCGTCAGCAGTTCACCATAGCTCCCGTCGGCATGCAGATGAGTAGAGATAATGCCCGGCTCTTCAGATGCGCCAAGCACCACGGCACCCGCACCGTCACCGAAAATAATGATTGTACCGCGATCGGCAGGATCGCAGGTGCGCGCCAGCACGTCAGAACCAATCACCAGCGCGTTTTTTACCGCGCCGCTTTTTACATATTGATCGGCAATGCTCAATGCATAGGTGAAGCCCGCGCAAGCCGCAGCCACATCAAAAGCCGGGCAGCCTTTAATACCCAGCATGCTCTGCACCTGGCAGGCTGCGCTCGGGAATGCGTGCGTGGCAGACGTGGTCGCGACAATGATCAAACCAATCTGGTCTTTATCAATACCTGACATTTCAAGCGCGCGCGTTGCGGCTTCAAATCCCATGGTAGAAACCGTTTCATTTGGTGCGGCAATACGGCGTTCACGGATACCTGTGCGCGTGACAATCCACTCGTCAGACGTATCCACCATTTTTTCCAAATCGGCGTTGGTTCGCACTTGTTCGGGCAGATAGCTGCCGGTACCAATAATCTTCGTATACATGTACGCTCAGTCTTTTTCCGGTAACACAGATTCCAGGCGAGCGGCAATTCGCGAAGGAACTTGCCGCTGCACCGCCTGCACTGCCTGTTCAATCGCGACGGCGAACGCTCGCTGATTGGCTGCACCATGACTCTTAATCACCGTGCCGCGCAATCCTAACAGACAGGCACCATTATACTGGTCGGGGTTGAGGTGACTGAATCGCCTGCTCAGGCTTTTTTGTAACCAATGCTTTAATAAAATCAGCCACCACGACCGTTTTTTCCCCTCGCCCTGTGATTTAAGCAGCGAAAGGAACATTCTGACCACACCTTCCATCGTCTTTAATGTAACGTTTCCTGTAAAACCGTCACATACCAGCACATCCGTTTTGCCGGTGAGTAATTCGTTTGCTTCAAGATAACCAATATAGTTGATAGAAGGGATAGTCTTTAATAACGCCGAGGCATCGCGAATGCTGTCGAGGCCTTTGGTCTCTTCTTCACCAATATTGAGCAGCGCCACGCGGGGTCTGGCAATGCCGATCACTTCTTCAGCCATTACCGAGCCCATTATCGCAAACTGCACCAGCATGGTGCTGTCGCAGTCGACGTTTGCGCCTAAATCCAGCACTACCGTTTTACCCTTCTGCTGATGCGGCAGAACCGTCACCAACGCCGGACGCTCAATACCCTCGATGGGCTTGAGCAACAGTTTTGCCAGCCCCATCAAAGCGCCGGTATTGCCTGCGCTGATACAGGCTTGCGCACGCCCTTCTTTTACTAACTCTAATGCCACTCGCATAGAGCTGCCACGACTATTGCGTACAGCCTGCGACGCACGTACATCACTGGCAATAACTGACTGCGCAGGAATAATCTGCAGATGCGAACGTTGTTCGAAATCAGCTTTGGCAAGTAATGGCGTGATTGCGTCGGGATCGCCGACTAAAAGAAGATTGAGTTGAGAATTAGAATTCAGTGCCTGCAAAGCTGCAGGCACTGTCACCGAAGGGCCAAAATCGCCCCCCATGACATCTAACGCCAGGGTTAGACGTGTCAAGGCGGTATATCCCCGCTTACGCGGGGAAATCCTCACTAAGCTTCATCACGCTTGCGCGTGATTACTTAGTGATGACCTTACGACCACGGTAGTAACCGTCAGCGGTCATGTGGTGACGCAGGTGAGTTTCACCAGAAGTTTTGTCTACAGACAGGCTGGTGACTGCGGTCAGCGCGTCATGGGAACGACGCATGCCACGTTTGGAACGGGTTGGTTTATTTTGTTGTACGGCCATGGACCTTACTCCTCAATTACGGTATCCCAGTTGCAACAGGGAATACCAATTACTTACGCTTTAAGCTGGCTAATACGGCAAATGGGTTTGGCTTTTGCGCTTCATCAGGCAGTTCACCAAAGACCATGTCCGCCTCGGACACTTCACAGTGTTCAGAATCATGCACCGGAACGACCGGCAAGGAGAGGATGATTTCATCTTCTACCAGTGCCAGAAGATCGATTTCGCCAAATTCGTTGACCTGAATTGGCTCATACGCTTCCGGGAGTGCTTCGGCCTGCTCGTCTTTGACGATCGGGCTAAAACAATACTGTGTGTAAACATGATGGGCAAACGGCTTGCCGCAACGCTGACATTCGAGTGTGACTGACACCTTCGCATCGCCGGTCAGAACCGCAAGGCGTTGGTTGTCAATCGCAAACGACATAGAGCATTCCACATCACTGTCTACACTGACTACGGACTCGGTGACGCGCTCAACCAGATCACGAGTGAAGATGCCCTCGTAATCTAAACGTTTTTGAGCCGTACGAACCGGATCAAGAGTCAGGGGTAATTTTACCTTTTGCATAGGGCGCGCATATTAACTTTGTAACGTCATAGAGTCAAAGAAAAAGGCAACCAGAGGATGCCTTTCGCCAATTATTCGCACACATTGCGGCCTGTAGTTTAAAATGCCTGACAACAATACGCTATATAAGGCGAAAAAAATATGTCCCGACTCGTACTGGCTTCAACCTCACCTTATCGTCGCGCGATGCTTGAAAAGCTCGGCGTCACGTTTGAATGCGCCGCACCCGGCGTGGATGAAACGGCGCTACCGGGCGAAACGCCCCGCCACCTCGTCCTGCGTCTTGCCCAGGCGAAAGCGCAGGCGCTGGCTGAACGTTACCCACAACATTTAATTATTGGTTCCGATCAAGTCTGCGTGCTGGATGGTGAAATTACCGGCAAACCGCTGACCGAAGAAAATGCGGTAAAACAGTTAATGAAAGCGCGCGGCAATATCGTGACGTTTTATACCGGCCTCGCGTTATACAATTCCGCCACGGGCCATCTTCAAACGGAATGCGAACCGTTTGATGTGCATTTCCGCCATTTAAGCGAGCAGGAAATTACCGATTATTTGCGCAAAGAACGTCCGCTTAATTGCGCTGGCAGCTTTAAAAGCGAAGGTCTGGGCATCACCCTTTTTGAACGACTTGAAGGACGTGATCCTAATACGCTGGTGGGCTTACCTCTGATTGCGCTGTGCCAGATGCTACGCCGCGAAGATTGCAATCCGTTGTTAAATTAATCAATTAGCGATCACGGTTTCTGACCGTGATTGCTCTATTATTCATCATCTGAATATTAAAACGACGTTTTAATTTAAAGGGCAGATGATGTTTCAATCACGTAAAATATTTCTGGCACTACTCTTTGTCACCGCAAGCGCCAGCAGCGCCCCGCAAAGCGGAATTATCGAAGGAAATCTTCCGGCTAATGTGGCGCAATTAAAAGCGCAAATGACCTATCCTGACGCCTGGCTTTCCGGCAACTATCACGATTTTACTCAATGGCAACAACACGCGCGTGGGCTTTTGCGCAGCGCTCTGCTCACGCCGGAATCGCACCGTGCCTTTTCCCCTCAGACCGTGGCGGAAGAGGATCGCGGCAGTTATGTCGCGCAGAAAGTTGCACTAAATATTACCGACGATAACCGGATTAACGCGTTAATGCTGACGCCCAAATCGTCAGGCCCGCACCCTGCCATTGTCCTGCTGCACGATCACGGTTCAAAGTTTGATATAGGCAAAGAGAAAGTGATCCGCCCGTGGAATGATGCGGAAAAACTGACCAGCGCCCAGGCCTGGGCCGATAAATTCTTCACCGGTCGTTTTATTGGGGATGAGCTGGCAAAGCGTGGCTATGTGGTGATCGCCATCGACAGCACAGGTTGGGGGGAACGCGGCCCCATGGTATATGAGCAACAACAGGCGCTGGCAAGTAACTATTTTAACCTTGGCCGCTCGCTGGCCGGAGAAATGGCCTATGAAGATACGCGCACCGTGGATTTTCTTGCCAGTCTCAACAACGTGGACCCGCAACGCATCGGCGTGCTTGGGTTTTCGATGGGCGGATTTCGTGCCTGGCAGTTAGCGGCACTCTCTGACAAGGTTGCTGCTACCGCCGTGATTTCATGGTTTGGTACCTATGATGGCCTGATGCAGCCGGGCAATAACGTGCTGCGCGGACAATCTGCTTTTTATATGCTCCACCCCGGCATGCCCGCCCATCTTGATATTCCGGATATTGCCAGTATTGCTGCACCAAAACCGATGCTCATCTATAGCGGTGATAAAGACAAATTGTTCCCACCGCAGGCGGTGAAAGACGCCTATGCAAAAGTCCACAAAGTCTGGGCGTCGCAAAACGCCGAAGATAAGTTGATCACTAAAAGCTGGCCAGAACTGGGCCATGTATTTTACAAAGAACAGCAGGATGAGGTTTTCCCGTGGCTGGATAAATGGCTCAAGCCCTGAGAGAAATACGCCGCGCGGGTCAGGTAAGTCTGCCCGCGCGAGCGCTTATTTGGCGTTGCGCAGCACTGTCAGACAGCGCTTAAGCTGTTCATCAAGCGGCGCTTCAATGCGGATCACTTCTCCCGTATTGGGATGCGTGAACTTGAGCGCAGCGGCATGCAGGAACAGGCGATTCAGCCCGGTGCCTGCCAGTTGACGATCAAAATCACGGTCGCCGTAGCGATCGTCAAAAGCGATAGGATGACCGGCATGTTGCGTATGCACGCGGATCTGGTGGGTACGCCCGGTGACAGGACTGCATCGCACCAGCGACGCATTTTCATAGCGTTCTTCCACTTTGAAGCGCGTCTCTGACGGTTTACCTTCCTGACTGACACGGACAATGCGTTCGCCGCTTTGCAGAATGTTTTTCAGAAGCGGAGCCTGCACCACTTTCACATGGGACTGCCATTGCCCGCGCACCAGCGCCAGATAATCTTTCTGCATGCCCTTCTCGCGCAACTGCTCATGCAGCGAACGCAGCGCAGAACGTTTTTTGGCAACCAGCAGCACACCCGAAGTGTCACGGTCAAGACGATGCACCAGCTCAAGGAAACGCGCTTCCGGACGCAGCGCACGTAAACCTTCAATCACCCCAAAGCTCAGACCACTGCCACCGTGCACGGCGGTACCTGACGGTTTATTGAGCACCAGAATATGATCGTCTTCATAAAGGATGACATCGGAGAGCGCGGCCACTTTTTGCAGATGCGGCGACACCGCCTCTTCATCGCGCTCAGCGACGCGAACGGGTGGGATACGCACCTCATCGCCATCCTCGAGCTTGTACTCCGGCTTCACGCGCTTTTTGTTGACCCGCACTTCGCCTTTACGCAGGATGCGGTAGATCATGCTCTTTGGTACCCCTTTTAACTGGGTACGCAAAAAGTTGTCGATTCGTTGCCCGGCTTCATCAGCCGAAATAGCAACCATTTTTACGGATGGAGTCTCTGTTTTCATGGGGGGCGATTCTAAATATCCACGCGGATTCGCGCCACTCATTTTTCTATGCTTATATTTATGTCTACCCGGATACAGATTTATCACTAGTTACGCTTTTTGATGTGTTTTAGAACAATCATCAGGCAATGGTGAAAAAACTGTGAATAACCGGGTGATAAATGGCAAAAGTCATCTTGCTATAACAAGGTTAGCAGGGAATAATGATTCGGTTTTCCGTGTTGCATCTTGTTAAAACAAGAAAATTTGCGGAATCACCCATTTTGTCTGTCCGATCATCCACGCAGCAATGGCGTAAGACGTATTGATCGTTCAGGCAGTTAGCGGGCTGCGGGTTGCAGTCCTTACCGGTACATGGAATTTTCTCTGGAGAGTTTTCCCAGGTTGTTCCCCTGATAATTGCGCTGTTTTTCCGTATGAAAGACAGGCAACCGACACTCTGCGCCTCTTATGCGTGCGACAACCGTGAGGTTGGCGACGTCAACAGTCACGAGGCCATCGGTTCACTCCGGAAAGGCGATACTTTGCCCGCAGCTTAGTCGTCAATGTAAGAATAATGAGTAAGTTACGATGAAAAGAATGTTAATCAACGCAACTCAGCAAGAAGAGTTGCGTGTCGCCCTGGTAGATGGGCAGCGACTGTATGATCTGGATATCGAAAGCCCAGGCCATGAGCAGAAAAAAGCGAACATCTACAAAGGCAAAATCACCCGCATTGAACCGAGCCTGGAAGCTGCATTTGTTGATTACGGTGCAGAGCGCCACGGCTTCTTACCTCTCAAAGAAATCGCCCGCGAGTATTTCCCTTCTAACTACAACTCCCATGGTCGCCCGAACATCAAAGATGTACTGCGTGAAGGCCAGGAAGTGATTGTTCAGATCGACAAAGAAGAGCGTGGAAATAAAGGTGCGGCCTTAACCACGTTTATCAGCCTCGCCGGGAGCTACCTGGTCCTGATGCCAAACAACCCGCGTGCGGGTGGCATCTCTCGCCGCATCGAAGGCGATGACCGTACTGAACTCAAAGAAGCGCTGGCCAGTCTCGAACTGCCAGACGGCATGGGCCTGATTGTCCGCACCGCGGGCGTCGGTAAATCTGCCGAAGCGCTGCAATGGGACTTAAGTTTCCGTCTTAAGCACTGGGAAGCGATCCAGAAAGCCGCCGAAAGCCGCCCTGCTCCGTTCCTGATCCACCAGGAAAGCAACGTTATCGTGCGCGCTTTCCGTGACTATCTGCGCCAGGACATCGGTGAAATCCTCATCGATAACCCGAAAGTGCTGGAGCTGGCTCGCCAGCATATTTCCGCACTCGGCCGCCCGGATTTCAGCAGCAAAATCAAACTGTACACCGGTGAAATCCCGCTGTTCAGCCATTATCAGATCGAATCGCAGATTGAATCCGCTTTCCAGCGTGAAGTCCGTCTGCCGTCCGGTGGTTCCATCGTTATCGACTCCACCGAAGCGCTGACCGCCATCGACATCAACTCCGCGCGCGCAACCCGTGGTGGCGACATCGAAGAAACCGCCTTCAACACCAACCTTGAAGCGGCCGATGAAATCGCCCGTCAGCTTCGTCTGCGCGACCTCGGCGGCCTGATTGTTATCGACTTTATCGATATGACCCCGGTTCGCCACCAGCGTGCGGTTGAAAACCGTCTGCGTGATGCAGTTCGTCAGGACCGTGCGCGCATTCAAATCAGCCATATTTCGCGTTTTGGCCTGCTGGAGATGTCCCGCCAGCGCCTCAGCCCGTCTCTGGGCGAGTCGAGCCACCATGTCTGCCCGCGCTGTAGCGGTACCGGCACCATTCGTGATAACGAATCCCTGTCACTTTCTATCCTGCGTCTGATTGAAGAAGAAGCGCTGAAAGAAAATACCCAGGAAGTGCACGCCATTGTCCCAGTCCCGGTGGCCTCTTATCTGCTGAACGAAAAACGTGCTGCGGTAAGCGCCATTGAAACCCGTCAGGGCGGCGTGAAATGCGTCATCGTGCCTAACGATCAGATGCAAACCCCGCATTACTCCGTCCTGCGCGTGCGCAAAGGCGAAGAGACGGCCACCCTGAGCTACAAACTGCCGAAGCTGCATGAAGAAGCCATGGCGATGCCGTCTGAAGAGGAATATGCCGAGCGTAAGCAGCCGGAGCAGCCTGCACTGGCCACGTTCGTCATGCCGGACATTCCGCCAGCGCCTGCTGCCGCACCTGCCAGCGTTTCGCAGCCGGAGGCCGCACCTGCTGCCGCATCCGCCCCTGCTTCGCAAGGTCTGTTTGGCCGCATTGCCGGTATGCTGAAGAAACTTTTCGCAGGTGAAGAAGAAGTCAAACCGGCGGAAGTGAAAACAGAAGTTAAAGAAGAGAAACCAGAGCGCTCTTCCGAACGTCGTAAGCCGCGTCAGAACAATCGCCGCGACCGTAACGATCGTCGTGACAACCGTTCCGACCGCGACAACCGCAATGAAGGCGGCGAAGCGCGTGAAGGCCGTGAAAATCGCGATAACCGTGAAGGCCGTGAAGGTCGCGAGGACAACCGCCGTAACCGTCGTGAAAAACCGGCGCAAAATGCAGAAGCGCGTGAAAATCGCCAGCCAGCCGTTGTTGAGGAAGACGCAGATAAAGCGAAATCCCGTGATGAACAGCAGCAGTCTCGTCGCGAGCGTAACCGCCGTCGTAACGACGACAAACGCCAGGCCCAGCAGGATGTTAAAGCGCTGAACCGCGATGAACAGCCGCAACAGCCTGAACAAAACGCGGAGCAGGAAGAACGCGTGCAGGTTATGCCGCGCCGTAAGCCGCGTCAGTTGAGCCAGAAAGTGCGTATTGAGTCCGCTGAATCTCAGATCGCCGCAACCGAAGAAACCCCTGCTACCGTTCCGGCGCACACTGAGCTGGCGAAAGTGGATCTGCCTGCGGTCGTGGAATCTGAAGCGGTGCAGGAAGAGGCGAACGATAACCGTGATAACGCAGGCATGCCGCGCCGTTCACGTCGTTCTCCGCGCCACCTGCGCGTCAGCGGTCAACGCCGTCGTCGCTACCGTGATGAGCGTTACCCGACGCAGTCACCGATGCCGATGACCGTTGCCTGTGCCTCACCTGAAATGGCTTCCGGTAAAGTCTGGATCCGCTACCCGGTTGCACAAACCGTTGAGCCGGTACAGGAAGAATTACCGCGTGAAGAGCCGGTTGTTGAAAGCGCCGCAGTCACGCCAGAAGCCGCGGCTGTAGCTGAGCAAATCGAACAGGTTGTTCTGCCGATTGCTGAGCAGTCCATTCAGGAAGAAACCGCAGTTTCGGCTGAGCCAGAAGTGGTTGAACCGCAGGTTACCGCACAAGAGCCAGAGCCTGTGGTCATCGAGACCACGCATCCGGAAGCGATTGAAACGCCGGTAGACGAGCAACCGCACCTGATTGCGCAGGAAGATGAATCTGTTGCCACGGAAATCGCGCAAGCGGCAGAACCGGTCGCAGAAGAAGTGAAAGCAGAAGCGCCTGTCGCCGTGGAAGAGGTGAAAACCGAAGCACAGCCAGAAGTGAAAGCCGCTGCTGAACCTGCGCCTGCTGCTCCTCAGGCAGAGCCGGTAAAAGCATCGGCGATTGCCAAACCGACGCACAATCTCGCCACCGCGCCAATGACCCGCGCGCCAGCCCCGGAATACACCCCGGAGCCGCCGCGCCACAGTGACTGGGTACGCCCGCACTTTGAGTTCAGCGGCAAGGGTTCTGCGGGTGGTCATAGCGCCACGCATCAGGCCACTGCGCCTGCCACGCGCCCGCAGCAGGTTGACTGATTACGTTCGGTCATAATGAAAAGCCGACCTCAGGGTCGGCTTTTTTACGCCTGTTTTCCAGGCTGCTGCATTCCCGTCAGGCCAGGCATAACCTCGCGCATCAGTTGTATAAAGGCCCGCAGCCGGGCCGGGTAGTAACGCGCCCAGGGATAAACCAGATGGACCGGCAGCGGTGCGGGGTGCCAGTCGGGAAGCAACTGCACCAGCCGCCCCTGACGAATATCCTCCTCGACCGTCCAGCTTGAAATCATCGTCACCCCCAGTCCCGCCAGTGCGGTATTGCGCGCGACATACAGACTGTCGGTATACAAACGTGGGGCTATCGCCACCCGTTCCGTCGCGCCCTGTGAACTCACCATAACCTCATGCTGGTAAAAAAGGCTCAAAGCCACCCATGGCAGCGTCGCCAGTTGTTGCGGGGTATCTATCCGCGTACCGGTCAGTAAAGACGGCGCAGCAACGATACAGCGCGGCACCTCGGCCAGCAGCACCGACACGGTCGCCGGATCGACCTCCGCACCCACGCGGATCGCGCAGTCAATGTTGTCGCTAAGGAAATTAACGGTCTTGTCATTGAGCATCCACTCCACCGAGAGATGCGGATGCTGCTGCAAAAAACGCGTCAGCGGGACCAGCATTTGCTCCTGGCCAAAGGCATGAGGCGCACGCACCCGCAGCATTCCTACCGGCTCATCTCCGGCCTGGTTTAGCTCATCTTCAAGCGTCGCCCAGGCATCAATCAGCCGTTTGGCGTGCTGATAGCAACGCTCACCGTCGTCGGTCAGCTTCATGGCGTGGGTGGTACGCAGCAGCAGCTTGGTGCCGAGCAGACTTTCCAGCGATTGCAGACGGCGGCTGATGGTCGCCTGAGTCGTCCCGAGCAGGCGCGCGGCGTGCGAGAGCGATCCCGCTTCAACAATGCGCACAAACGTGTGCATCAGTTCAACCCGGTCTATACGTTCTGCGCGTTTCATATTCACCATAGTTATACATTACACGTATAACCGTTTTACCACTGCGCTGGCTACCGCGCTACGGTTTATCGGTGAAAAATAGCCTCACACCTTATTGAGGAATTTACTATGAACGCTCAGTCATCCCTATTCGATGTGCCACGCTGGTTAATCTTTCTGCTGGCGACGGGCGCGGGTTTAAGCGTCGCGTCAATTTATTACGCACAACCGCTTCTGCCGCTGATGGGCCAGGATTTGCAGTTAACCATTAATGGCATGGGGCTGGTGCCGACCCTGACCCAGGCGGGCTACGCTCTTGGGATCCTGTTCCTGCTTCCGCTCGGCGACCGTCATGACCGCCGCACATTAATCCTGCTAAAAAGCGGTGCGCTGGCGCTGTTACTGCTGGCCTGTAGCGTGACGACGCAGCTTAATACCCTGCTTGTGGTCAGCCTGCTAATCGGCATGGCGGCAACCATGGCGCAGGATATCGTCCCTGCCGCCGCTATCCTCGCCCCTGAGGGTAAACAGGGTAAAACTGTCGGCACCGTCATGACCGGTCTGCTGCTGGGGATCCTGCTGTCACGGACCATCAGCGGGTTTGTCGGCGCGGCGTTTGGCTGGCGGGTGATGTTCCAGCTTGCGGCGGCAAGCATTGCGTTTATCGGCGTGGTGATGTGGTTTGTGCTGCCGCGTTTTGCCATTCACTCGACGCTGAGCTACCCGGCGCTGATGAAATCAATGGCGCACCTGTGGATGCGCTACCCTGCCCTGCGCCGTGCTGCGCTGGCTCAGGGGTTTCTCTCCGTCGCGTTCAGCGCCTTCTGGTCAACGCTTGCCGTCATGCTGCTGGATCGCTTTCACATGGGCAGCGCGGTCGCCGGGACCTTCGGTATCGCCGGTGCCGCTGGTGCGTTAGCCGCTCCGCTGGCCGGTAGCCTTGCGGATAAAGTGGGTGCCGCGCGGGTCACCCAGTTAGGCGCGATGCTGGTCACCGCCGCCTTTGCCCTGATGTTCGTTATGCCGTTGTTGCCGACAGAAGCGCAACTGGCGGTCATTGCGATTTCGGCCATCGGCTTTGACCTCGGCCTGCAATCAAGCCTGGTCGCGCATCAGAATCTGGTTTACGGCCTTGAGCCGCAGGCACGCGGCAGACTGAATGCGCTGCTGTTTACCATGGTGTTTATTGGCATGGCAGCGGGTTCCGCGCTGGGCAGCAAAGTCTACTCCATGGCAGGCTGGCCGGGCGTGGTGATGCTGGCGACGATCGCGGGGGGCATTGCGCTGGCGATCCGTCTGGTGAGTCTGCCCCGCACTCAGGTACAAAACCGCACACTCTCGTAGGCCCGTCGGCCATATGAAAAAGCCCGCACCATAATGCATGGTGCGGGCTTTTTTACAGGAATGGTGTGGAGATTACTTAATCTGGAACAGCGACATACCCTGCATATCAGAAAACGCTTTGTATGATGCCTGAAGCGCCGCCTGCTGCATGGTGTAGGACGAAATCGCGGCGTTCCAGTCAACATCCACCAGATCGCTCATCTGCTGCGCCTGACCGAGTGAACGATCGCTGCCCAGTGAGTCCAGCGTACTCAGCTCATTTAACTGTGTACCCAGTTCCGCACGCACGCTCAGCACGTTGTTGAGCGAGTTTTTCAGGCCACGGTTGGTTTTATCAATCGCCGCGCGGGCCGTTTCCTGTGCGGTTTCATCGCCGGAAACCGGGGTGTTCAGCGCCCCAATGGCCGAATCCAACATGGCAAACAGGTTGGTTTCAGACGGGGCGGGTGTGGTAC
Organism: Enterobacter sp. kpr-6; assembly: GCF_900116015.1. Taxonomy (GTDB): domain Bacteria; phylum Pseudomonadota; class Gammaproteobacteria; order Enterobacterales; family Enterobacteriaceae; genus Enterobacter_D. The sequence goes on along the minus strand of NZ_FOYH01000001.1, from coordinate 660,222 downwards.
CCGGCTCAGGGATGGCATTGCTGCTGATATGGTCGAAAACTTCTTTCCCGGTATGCGCAATCACCATGGTACGGGCGGCATCCACCTGCTGAGTGATCGACTCGTCACCCCCGCCATACACGCCGCTGGTCTGATCGAACGGCGCTTCAGAGGTTTTATAGCCGCCAAAAATATAGCGACCGTTACCGTCGGTGGTGTTCGCCAGGTTCATGATCTGATCGCGGATACCCTGAAGATCTTTCGCCAGTGATGCGCGGTCATCATCACTCAGGGTGCCGTTACCGGCGTTAACGATTTTGGTCTGAGCCGCCTGAATAGCGGTCGTCACCTGGCCGAGCACGTTCTCTTCCAGCGACACTTTCTGGGTCGCAAAGGTACGTGCCAGCGCGTACTGGCTGTTCTGCGCCTGCGCCTGAGAAAGCACGACCGCCTGGGACGCGGCAATCGGATCGTCAGAAGGACGATTGACGCGCTTGCCGGTGGACATCTGCTCACCGTAGCTCAGCCACTCGCCCTGCGCATTGGTGATGCCGCGCATGTTCTGATCGTACATCATCTGGGTACTAATACGCATGATTGACCTCTACTTAGCGTATGTTCAGCAACGCATCAAACAGCGTACTTGCCGTCTGCAATACCTGTGCGTTGGCGAGATAATATTGCTGGAAGCGTTGCAGGTTGCCGTACTCTTCGTCGAGGTTGACGCCAGAGATAGACTGCTGCTGATTGCTCAGTTGGGTGACCACGTTAGCCTGCGTTTTGCTGCTGGTTTTCAGCGTCGCGGTGGTGCTGCCGACGGTACTGACCAGCGAGGCGTAGGCATCGTTAAAGGTTTTATTGCCGCCCACCTGCTTGCTGTTTTGCAGATCCAACAGCGCCTGACCGTTACGGTTATCGCTCTCACCGCCGTCGGTGGTTTTCGCCAGCGCCACTTTCGATTCGTCAGAAATCGCCAGGCTCATGTTGACGATAGCGTTGCTCACCGGTTTCACGGTGAAGCTGTCGTTCACATCCGGCGCAGTGCCGCCAACGGTGATTTTCAGGCCATCAAAATTGAGCGTGCCATCCACAGCATCCGGGGTGACGCTAAAAGAGGTGTTATCAGACAGACGGGTAACCTGCCAGCCGCCGCTGGTGTAAGCCACTTTATAGTCGGTCGCCTGCACGTCACTGCTCTTGCTGACATCAGCGGTCAGCGATGCGCCACCGGTATTTCTGCTGTTGCTGAGCGTTGAAGGCTCACCAATATTAAAGAAATTTTCACCTTTAGTGCCGGTGGCATCAAAACCTTGTTCGTGCTGCGCGTTAAAGGAATCCGCAAACGAGAGGGCCAGTTGCCCCAGCGAGTTACGCGTCTGGTCAAGGTTGGTCGAGCGGAAGGTCATCAGACCGCCGAGCGAACCGGTATTGAGCAGTTTCTCCGGGATTTCAATATTGCCTGCCGTCGAGTCAACATACGCCACGGTGGTGCGCGATGGATCGGCGCTTGACGGTACGGCAGCCAGCTGGCGGGCATTGGTGCCCTGCACCAGGGTGTAACCGTTCGCCATCGTGATGTTGAACGTATTACCGTCCTGCACGCTCACTTCCACGCCAACGATTTTGTTCAGTTCGCCCACCAGCTGATCGCGCTGGTCGAGCAGATCGTTCGGTGATGCGCCTGCGCCCACGCCGGTCAGACGGGAAATCTGATCGTTAAGGGTGGCGATCTGCGAGGTGTAGTTGTTGATCAGATCGACGCTTGAGGTGATCGACAGGTTAACCTGTTTATCCTGATCGCGCAGATACTGGTCGGTCACTTTGAACTGGTTTACCAGGCCGTCGGCTTTGCCCAACAGCGTCTGGCGCGCCGCCGGATCTTCGGCGTTGCTGACCAGCGTTTGCAGGCTGGTAAAGAAGCTCTGCATGGAAGTCGACAGTGAGCTGGTGGAGCTGGAGAGCATGTCATCAATTTTTGACATCTGCTCATAGCGCGTGGTCAGACCGCTGCTCTGGTTCTGCGCGGCACGAAGCTGGTTGGTAATGAACGAATCATATTCGCGCTGTACGCCGGAGACATACACGCCATTGCCTGTCCAGCCACCCGCACCCAGCGTGCTGTTTGCTGAAGCAAGTACCGTCGTCTGGCGGGTATAGCCCGCAACGTTATAACTGGAGATGTTATTACTGGCGGTGTTCAACGCAGCCTGAGCTGCGCTAAGCCCGCTCATGGCGCTGTTAATCAAGCTGGACATGAAGGTTCCTTATAAACTTTTAAGACATGCGTCCTGAGACAGATTATCGGCACGCGCTTCGCGAACTTGAGAAATTTCAGAACAGATTTTCGATATCGTTGCCGTACGCTTTGCTGACCTTCTCGCCCATCGACTCGCCCATCGACTTCAACTGCGCAATCATGCTGGTAAGTTTGCGGGCATACTGCGGATCGGTCGCGTACCCGGCATTTTGCAACGCCTGTGCGCCCTGCTCCGCGGTGGCAGCCGTGGTCACGGCGGCGTAACGCGGGTTGCGGCTCAGTACGCCCACGTAATCTGACAGCGCTTCCAGATAGGAGCTGTAAACGCGGAATTTCGCTTTGACCTTTCTGGATTCGCCGTTTTCGAATTCGGTGGTGGTGATCTCGGTCACCGGCCCTTTCCAGCTCGACGTTGCTTTCACGCCAAAAATGTTAAAGCTCGGCTCGCCGTTTTCACGCTTGATTTGGCGCTGGCCCCAGCCGGATTCCAGCGCGGCCTGCGCCAGAATCAGGTGATGCGGCACGCCGCTTTGCTGGCTCGCCAGACGCGCTGGCAACGAAAGCTGCGCCAGAAAGTCTTTGCTGTCGCCGGTTAACGGTTCGTCGCTGGCTTCCGGCGCTTTTGGCACCGCTTTGCGCACCAGTTGCGTCAGCGCCTGGTTCTGATACGAGGTCACCGTTTCCAGCGGGAATTTCATTGGCACCTGTTGCGTGGTGGCGTCCGCGTCGGCAGGTAACGGGCTTGCCTGCTCGCCACCCATCTGCTTAACCATCATATCCGCCAGCCCCAGCCCTTTGCCCGCGGTCATATGCTGGGCAATTTGCTGGTCATACATGCTGGTGTACAGGCGCGTGGAATCACTGCTAAACAGACCGTCTTTCGGCAGCGCTTCACGCATGCTTTTGAGCATCATCTGCACAAACATCCCTTCCACCTGGCGGGCAACAGGGCGAATATTCGCGCCTGGGTCCTGCCCGGCTTTGGCTTTCAGTTCATTCAGCGATTGCGCATCCCATGCCGCGCTCGCCGTCAGTCGGCTGTCGGTTAGCATTAAATGATTTCCAGTTTGGCACGCAGGCAGCCTGCGCTTTGCATGGATTGCAGGATGGACATCAAATCCATCGGCGTGGCACCCAGCGCATTCAGCGCGCGAACCACATTGTTCAGGTTGGCGCTGGAACGCACGGTTTGCAGCGAACCCCCGCTCTGGCGCAGGTCGATCTGCGTCTGCGGCGTCACGACGGTCTGACCGCCGCCAAACGGCGTGTCCGGCTGACTGACGTTCGCCTGCTGATTGACGGTGACCGACAGGTTGCCCTGCGCCACAGCACAGCTATCCAGCGTCACTTCGCGGTTCATCACCACGGAGCCGGTGCGGGAGTTGATCACCACTTTGGCATCCTGCGGCGTCACGCCCACTTCCATATTCTGAATGTCAGCGAGGAAACGCACCTGCGAGCTGTTGCCGGTCGGCACACGCACCTGAATGGTACGGGCATCGAGCGCTGTCGCACTGCCGTAGCCGCGCGAACGGTTGATGGTGTCGGTGATCTGCTGTGCCAGGGTGAAATCTTCCTGGTTCAGTTGCAGATTGATGGTGTTGCCGGAACCGAACTGCGACGGCAGCTCACGCTCAATGACCGCCCCGCCGGTGATACGCCCGCCGTTAAGCTGGTTCACCTGCACGCTGCTGCCACCTGCCGCGGCACCCGCGCCGCCGACCAGAATGTTACCCTGCGCGAGAGCATAAACCTGGCTGTCAACGCCCTTCAGCGGCGTCATCAGAAGCGTACCGCCGCGCAGACTTTTGGCGTTACCCATCGACGAGACGACCACATCAATGGTCTGCCCCTGGCGCGCAAACGCCGGGAAGTTCGCCGTCACCATTACCGCCGCCACGTTTTTCAGCTGCATGTTGGTGCCCGCAGGCACCGTGATGCCCATCTGCGACAGCATGTTGTTCAGGGTTTGGGTGGTAAACGGCGTCTGGGTCGTCTGGTCACCGGTACCATCAAGGCCCACGACCAGGCCGTAGCCGATTAAGGAGTTTTGTCGTACGCCCTGTACGCTGGTGAGATCCCGGATGCGTTCGGCCTGGGCAAAAGTTGCCACCAGCACGAGCGCAATACCAACCAGAGATTTAAACATGGGTCACCTCGGTTACATCGGCGATAAATTAAGGAAGAAACGCTGCAGCCAGCCCATATTCTGCGCTTCGTTTATGTAGCCATTGCCCACATATTCGATACGCGCGTCTGCCACCTGGGTAGACGGAACGGTGTTGCTGCCGCTGATGGTGCGTGGGTTCACGACACCGGAGAAGCGGATGAACTCAGTGCCCTGGTTAATGGCGATCTGTTTTTCACCCACGACATGTAAGTTGCCATTGACCAGTACCTGATCGACGGTCACGGTTAATGTCCCGCTAAAGGTGTTACTCGCATTCGCGCCACCTTTACCGTTAAAGCTGTTGCTGCCGTCGGCCTCTAAATCGGCACGCGCATTGCCGAACAGCCCTTGCAGATAACGCGGTGCGGTATCGACGCCGAAGCTGGTTTTTCCGTCGCGGCTGGCATTGGCTGACGAGCTTTTGCTGGCACTGACGTTTTCCGCCAGCACGATGGTCAGCGTGTCGCCAACGTTACGTGGACGTCGATCCTCAAAGAGCGGCTGATAGCCGTAGTTCACCGGCTGCGCGGACTGAAAAATGGAACCATTCACAATCGGAGCAGGACCCGGCAGCGGCTGAGCGGTGGTCGCCCCCTGCACCAGCGGAGTGGACGGGATCAACGCGCATCCGGTGAGGGACGCGGCCAGTAAGGCCAGGAGCGGATAACGAAACGCGGCGGTTTTGTGCATTGCTTTCATCTTCAAAATCAGGGTGCCGGTGTGGGGTTAACCACACCGGAACACACCTTAGAGTTGCGTCAGTTTTTGCAGCATCTGATCGGTGGTCGATACCGCTTTACTGTTAATTTCGTAAGCACGCTGAACCTGGATCATATTCACCAGTTCTTCGGCCACGTTAACGTTAGAGGTTTCAACATACCCCTGGTACAGCAGACCCGCGCCGTTCAGACCTGGCGTGGTGTCATTCGGCGCACCGGAAGACTGCGTTTCGGTGTAAAGGTTTTCACCAATACTTTCCAGACCGGTATCGTTCATAAAGGTGGTCAGGTTTAACTGTCCAACCTGAACCGGTGCCGCCTGGCCCTGCTGGGTCACGCTAACCACACCGTCACGACCGATAGTGATGCTCAGTGAGTTCGCCGGAATGGTGATCGCAGGCTGTACCTGGAAACCACCCGCCGTCACTAACTGACCGTTCTGATCGACCTGGAACGAACCGTCGCGGGTATAGGCAGCGGTACCGTCCGGCAGCATCACCTGGAAGAAACCCTGGCCTTTGATCGCCACGTCTTTGCTGTTGTTGGTCTGAGACAGGTTGCCCTGGCTGTGCAGACGTTCAGTCGCCACCGGACGCACACCGGTACCGATCTGCAAGCCTGATGGCAGCGTGGTCTGCTCAGAAGACTGCGCGCCAGGCTGACGAACAGTCTGGTAAAGCAGGTCTTCAAATACCGCGCGCTGACGCTTGAAACCATTGGTGCTGACGTTCGCCAGGTTGTTGGCGATAACATCCATATTGGTCTGCTGTGCATCAAGCCCGGTTTTGGCGATCCATAATGAATTGATCATGACTATTCCTGTTTATTAGCTCATTGACAGCAGTGAGTTAGCACGCTGCTCATTTTCGTCAACGCTGCTGATCACCTTCATCTGCATCTCAAAACGACGCGCGCTGGCGATCATATCGGTCATCGCTTCAACCGGCTTAACGTTACTGCCTTCCAGCACCCCGGACATCACGCGGATGGAGGGATCGGCCTGCAGGGTTGCGCCACGTGCCGCCTGAGCCGCCGGGCTCGGACGGAACATGCCGTCATCGCCGCGCACTACTTCACTGCCGCTGGCTTTGACCAGCTTCAGTTTGCCGATCGGGGATACCGTATTCGGCGGGTCCCCCGGCGTCAGTGCAGAGACGGTACCGTCGGCGGCGATGGTGATTTCAGAGCCTTCCGGCACTGCGATCGGCCCGCCGTCGCCCATGACCGGATTGCCCTGGATCGTCAATTGCCCCGCCGGGTTAACCTGGATATTACCGTTGCGGGTATACCCTTCGGTGCCATCCGGCGTTTGTACTGCCAGCCAGCCGTCCTGCTGCAGGGCTACATCGAGCGGACGCGACGTATAGTCCATCTGCCCCTGGGTCATGTCGGCACCCGGCGTGGACGCGGTGACCAGCGTACGCGTCGGCAGCGACAGTCCCTGGACCGGCACGGCGCGCAGCGCGTTGAGCTGGGCGCGGAAGCCCGGCGTTGAGGCGTTCGCGAGGTTGCTGGCGGTAACAGACTGCTGATTGAGCGTCTGACTCGCTGCACCCATCGCGGTATATATTGCGTGATCCATGAAGCCTTCCCGTCAGGCGCTTAGCGCAGGTTAACCAGCGTGTTGAGGATCTGATCCTGGGTTTTGATGGTCTGCGCGTTCGACTGATAGTTACGCTGCGCGACGATCATGTTCACCAGTTCTTTACTCAGATCCACGTTGGAAGCTTCCAGTGCGCCGTTGGTCAGGGTACCGAAGTTACCGTTGCCCGCGGTGCCCAGCAGCGCCACGCCGGAGGCGCCAGATGCAGACCAGACGTTATCCCCTTCGGATTGCAGACCTTCGTTGTTGGCAAAGTTTGCCAGCACGATCTGGCCCAGAAGCTGGGTTTGTTCGTTGGAGTAGTTACCTACCACGGTGCCATCGTCATTGATCTGATAGCTCACCAGGTCGCCCGGCTTGTAACCGTTCTGGCTGGTCGCCACGATGTTGTTGGAACCGGTGTTCTGCTGCATGGAGTTCAGGAAGCTCAGCGAGAAGTTCGCCGGTACTGCACCGTTCAGGGCGCCGGTGGTGATGTTGATCTGCGGCTGGGTGTTCGGAGTAGTGGCCAGATCCCATGTTGCCGGGGTCGTCGTGGTGTTGAGGGTATAGTTGCTCACCTCATCCAGATTGCCGTTGTTATCAAAGCTCATCTGGGCAGATTTAGCCGCAGTCGAGCCCGCTACGCTGGCGTCCTGAGTCCAGACATCCCATTTGTTGTTGGCAGTTTTGACATAATAAACGTTCATGTCATGGGCGTTACCCTGTGAGTCATAAACGGTCACAGAGCCTTTTTTGTTGTAGCTGTCGGCATTGGTCGCATCAAAGGTGGCAATTTTCGGCAGCGCATCTGAGGAGTTCAGGTTGATCTGCATCGCCGCAGTAGTGGTGGTCTTCGCCGACATCAGCGTGTTAGGCACGGAGATGGCGGTCGGGTTCGCACCCTGCTGGATGGTCGGCGGCGTACCGGTAGCCGGATAACCGGTCAGTTGCAGACCCTGCATGTTGACGATGTTACGGTCGGAATCCAGTTTGAACTGACCGTTACGGCTGTAGAACACGGAACCGTTGGCATCCACCATACGGAAGAAACCGTTCTGGCTGATCGCCACGTCCAGACCACGACCGGTGTTGGTGGTGGTACCGTCGGTGAAGTCCTGTGTGATGCCCGCTACTTTAACGCCCAGACCCACTTTAGAACCGGCAAACATATCCGCAAACGAAGCGGTACCGGATTTAAAGCCATAGGTGGCGGAGTTGGCAATGTTGTTACCAATGACATCGAGGTTGGTGGCCGCAGCATTCAGGCCGCTGACCGCTTGTGAAAAGGCCATGACTTACTCCTGATAAGGTTTCGGCTTAGATAATCTGCCGTACTTCGTCGAGTGTGGTGGTACCGTACGTACCCAAATCTAACAAGTTACCGCTGCTGCCACGGGTAACGCCCTGAACCAGCGCGAACTGAAGCGGCTGGGCCACCAGTTGCGTGGTACCGCTGCTGGCGCTGATCGCGACGTTATAAGAACCATCCGGTGCAGACGTGCCGTCGGCCAGAGTGCCATCCCAGCTAAAGGTATGAACGCCCGCTTTCAGCTCGCCAATATCAATGGTACGAACCACCGCACCGGTTTTATCGGTGATGGTGGCAGTAACTTTATCCGCCGCCTGTTGCAGCTCAACGCCAAACGGCGTGGTGGTTTCTTTACCCGACAGCACGGTCGTGCCGGGGATCATCACACCGTGACCAATCAGTGAACTGGCCTGCAATGACTGGCTGTTATCAATCTGACCCGAAATAGAGCCGAGCGTGGTGTTCAGCTTCTCGATGCCGCTCACCGTACTGATCTGCGCAAGCTGCGTGGTCAGTTCGTTGTTTTGCATCGGGTTGGTCGGGTCCTGGTTTTTCAGTTGCGCGACGAGCAGCGTCAGAAAGCTGCCCTGCAGATCGTTCGCACTGCTGCCGGCCAGCGGATTGCCGCTGGTCGCGGACGTCCTTGCGGCGCTGGTGGTGTCATTAACGTTAACGGCGATAGACATATGGCGTTCCTTTACTGGCCGAGAGTAAGCGTTTTAAGCATCATGCTTTTAACGGTGTTAAGCACTTCGACGTTGGCCTGGTAGCTGCGCGAGGCGGACATGGAGTTCACCATCTCCCCCACGACATCGACGTTAGGCATTTTCACGTAGCCTTTGGCGTCGGCCAGCGGGTTGCCTGGCTCATACACCAGTCTGTCGGGTGCCTGGCTCTCAACCACGTCGGACACTTTCACGCCGCCGGTGGCTGCGCCCGGCGCTGCGTCAACCTGGAACACCACCTGTTTGGCGCGGTAAGGCTGACCGTCCGGCCCGGTCACGCTGTCGGCGTTCGCCAGGTTACTGGCGGCGACGTTCAGACGCTTGGACTGTGCGGTCAGCGCAGAGCCTGCGATGTCAAAAATATTGAGTAAGGCCATCGGTTAGTTGCCCCCCTGGAGCACGGTCAGCATGCCTTTAATCTGACCGCCGAGAACGGTAAGGCCGGTCTGGTATTTCAGGCTGTTGTCGGCAAATTGCGTACGCTCGCGATCCATATCGACGGTGTTACCGTCCATCGAAGGCTGGTCAGGAATGCGATACAGCAAATCGGTTGATGGCGCGGTCATCGCCTGTGCCGGAATATGGCGGGTAGAGGTGAGCGCCAGCGATACACCGCTGGTTTCAGCACGACCGCGTTCCATGACCTTTTTAAGTTCACTGCTAAAATCCATATCGCGCGCCTGATACCCCGGGGTATCGGCGTTGGCGATGTTGGCCGCCAGAACCTCCTGACGCTGCGCGCGCAGGTTCAAAGCTTCTTGCTGAAAACGTAGCGCGGCATCGAGTTTATCGAGCATGTCTCCCCCCGCTGATGACAAATTTTACAGGTGACAGCTTAAATCGCCTTGTCCATGCGTCATCGTCTGAATAAGCGCAAAATGCGTCGCTATTTATTGCGTTGATAGATTTGTTGTGCAGGTAGAATCCTGTCATTCCTTTAAACAGGCAGGACTCTGCGATGAACACGTTGAAAGGCGGTTTTGCCGCAATCTTACTGTTATTAAGTACGCAGGCACTGGCGTCAGACCTGAATGCCCAACTGACGGCGTTCTTTGCCAACCGTCTGGCAGGCTTCAGTGACGAAGTGGTGGTGCAGATCCGCTCGGCGCAAAATCTGCTGCCGGCCTGCGAACAGCCCGCGTTAAGCGTGGCGGGGAATGCCAGGCTCTGGGGCAACCTGAACGTGCTGGCGCAGTGCGCCAATGAAAAGCGCTATGTGCAGGTAATGGTGCAGGCCACCGGGAATTATGTGGTCGCAGCACAGCCGGTTGCGCGGGGCAGTCAGTTGCAGCCGGAGAGCGTGACGTTAAAACGGGGTCGCCTTGATCAGTTACCACCGCGGACTATGCTGGATATTAATCAGGCACAGGATGCGGTAAGCTTGCGCGATCTGGTGCCAGGCCAGGCGATTCAGTTATCAATGCTGCGTCAGGCATGGCGCGTTAAAGCGGGTCAAAAAGTGCAGGTTATTGCCAGTGGCGATGGCTTTAGTGTGAATGGCGAAGGTCAGGCGATGAACAATGCATCCGTGGCGCAACGCGCCCGTGTACGCATGGCATCAGGTCAGATTGTCAGTGGCACCGTCGCACCTGATGGGAATATTCTTATTAATCTATAATCTTTTTAAAGAATTCCCGGCCTCTGCCGATAAATAATCAACATATGATGATGGCCGTCCCTGGCGACGCAAAACCTCGATGAGGACAACACTATGAGCATTGATCGCACTTCGCCCCTGAAACCGGTAAGCACCGTTCAACCGCGCGAATCTAATAATGATGTCCAGACGCAGAAAACGCGCCTGGAAAAAGCCCCGACCGCGAACAGCACTAACGTCACTATCAGTGGCGCTCAGGCAAAGCTGATCCAGCCGGGCAACAGCGATATTAATGTCGAGCGCGTTGAAGCGCTGAAAGAAGCTATTCGCAATGGCGAACTGAAAATGGATACCGGTAAAATTGCCGATGCCCTGATTCAGGAAGCACAGAGTTACTTGCAGAGTAAATAACCCTATGAGTCGACTGTCAGAAATACTGGATCAGATGACAGTTATCCTGAGCGATCTGAAAGACGTGATGGATGCTGAGCAACAGCAACTTTCCGCAGGCCGGCTTAATGGCAGTGCCCTGCAGCGCATTACAGAAGAGAAAAGCTCGTTGCTCGCGTCGCTGGACTATCTTGAACAGCAGCGCCGCGTTGAACAGAACGCGAATCGAAGTGCAAACGACGATATCGCCGATCGCTGGCAGACGATTACCGATAAAACGCAGCACCTGCGCGATATGAATCAGCATAATGGCTGGCTGCTCGAAGGGCAGATTGATCGCAATAAACAGGCGCTGGAAGTATTGAAACCGCATCAGGAACCTTCCCTGTACGGCGCAAACGGGCAGACGTCCCCGACCAGTCGCGGCGGCAAGAAAATCTCGATTTAAAAAAAGGGAGTCTTGATCCAGACTCCCTCCGTTTTTTATGCCGTCCGGCGCGCAAACTCTTTTACTTTAAAGCCCAGCACCGCCAGCGTGGCAAAGTAAGCCACCACACCCACCACCACTACCGCCATCAGACGCAGCAAGCGGAAGAACATCGTGCCCTGCGACCATTCAGGCATGACCATCAGGATGCCCACGAGCGCCGCTGCCATGACCAGTACCGCAATCACCAGACGTACCAGAAAACGTCCCCAGCCCGGCTGTGGAGTGAAGATTTTTTGCTTGCGTAACTGCCAGTAAAGCAGCCCGGCGTTCAGGCACGCCGCAAGGCCAATCGACAGCGCCAGCCCGGCATGTTTCAGCGGGCCAATAAACGCCAGGTTCATTAACTGCGTCATCACGATCGTCACCATGGCAATTTTGACCGGGGTTTTGATGTCCTGGCGCGAATAGAATCCGGGAGCCAGCACTTTCACCGCAATCAGCCCCATCAGACCGACCGAGTAGGCCACCAGCGCCCGCTGCGTCATCAGGGCATCAAAGGCGGTAAATTTCCCGTACTGGAACAGCGACACGGTCAGCGGTTTGGCGAGAATACCCAGTGCCACCGCGCACGGCAGCGCCAGCAGGAAACAGAGGCGCAGCCCCCAGTCCATCAGGCGGCAAAACTCATCCTGATTGCCGTTGGCCACGCTTTTTGACAGCGACGGTAGCAGGATTGTCCCCAGTGCCGCACCCAGCACGCCGGATGGCAGTTCCATCAGACGGTCGGCGAAATACATCCACGATACCGAACCGGACACCAGAAACGAGGCAAAAATGGTGTTGATGATCAGCGAAATCTGGCTGACCGAAACGCCGAGGATCGCCGGGCCCATGTGCTTCACCACGCGCATCGCCCCGGCGTCACGCAGGTTAATGCGCGGCAAGACCAGCATGCCGATTTTTTTCAGGTGCGGCAGTTGATACGCCAGTTGCAGCACGCCGCCGACCGTAACCGCCCAGGCGAGCGCCACCACCGGCGGGTTAAAGTATGGCGCAGCAAACAGCGCAAAACCGATCATGCTGACGTTTAAAAACGTCGGCGCAAACGCCGGAACGGAGAAGCGGTTCCAGGTATTGAGGATTGCGCCTGCCAGCGAAGCCAGCGAAATCAGCAGGATATAAGGGAAAGTGATCTGCAAAAGCCGGGAGGTGAGCGCGAATTTATCCGCCGTATCGGCAAAACCGGGTGCCGTCACCATGATCACCCAGGGGGCGGCGAGCATCCCGACCACGGTGACAATCGCCAGTACCAGGGTCAACAGGCCGGAGACATAGGAGACAAACACCCGCGTCGCATCCTCGCCCTGCTTGCTTTTGTACTCCGCCAGAATCGGCACAAACGCCTGCGAGAAGGCCCCTTCCGCAAAAATCCGGCGCAGCAGGTTGGGCAATTTGAACGCCACGAAAAAGGCGTCGGTTGCCACCCCGGCTCCGAATACCCGCGCCACAATGGCATCGCGTGCAAATCCCAGCACGCGGGAAAACATGGTCATTGAGCTGACGGCTGCCAGCGATTTTAATAAGTTCATTACTCTGTGAGTCCAAAACCTGACGGCAAAACGCCTGCAAAGCAGGCGTTGGAAGAAGCGTTAGTCTACCGGGATTAAAGGGAAATACTACCGCGAGATGTTACGCGATTATTCACTCATCGCCTGCCGCCACAGCCGGTCAATCACCCGCTGCGCGAGGATCGCCTGCTCGCCCGCGGTTTCAGGAACCGTCTGATTTTGCACGCATTCAATGAAATGGTGCGCGCAGCCAACAAATCCGCGCTGCTCAAGGGTGCTCTGCCAGCCCGGTACCGGACGGGTTACGACGCCCTGCCCGCGCTCCTCGCGCCATTCACGCATGTCGGTGACGTCAATCAGCGCCCCGTCCGTCACCGCCTGGATCGCTTCACGCTGACTTCCGGCGCGGCGGTGCATGCTGGTGGTAACAGAAAGATGCTCATGGCTGAAATGGTGCTCGGCGTAGAGCATCTGGCCGTCGTCGTTGGTTTGCAGCGTGCCGCTTTGCAACTGGGCGCTGCCGCCCGCCAGCCACAGCGCGGTGTCCACGACGTGCAGGTAGTCATCGAGCAGGGTAAAGCGTAAATCGTGCGGCCCGACGCTGTCGGTGCGGTGCTTATCCATGCGCAGCGAGGCTCCGCCCGTGAGTTGCGTTTTCAGATCGCGGTACAGCGGTGCAAAGCGACGGTTGAAACCGACCATCAGAGTCAGCTTTTTCCGCGCCGCCAGTTCCACCAGCCGCTCCGCATCGGGCAGATTTTCCGCCAGCGGTTTGTCCACGCAGACGTGTACCCCGGCGTTAAGTAACTCGCTCACCACCGCATAGTGCGAGGCGGTGGAGGTGTGCACAAAGACCGCGTCACACTGTTCCGCCAGCGCTGGCAGGGAGGCTGCGTAAGGCATCCGCCAGCGTTCGCAGACCGGCAGCGCCTTTTCCCGCGTCGGCGACCAGGCCGCCTGAAGCGTCCAGTCGGTCGCCGCACCTAAAACCGGCAGCCAGGCTTTTTGCGCGATGCCGCCCAGACCGACCACTCCAATGCGTAATTTTGTCACGTTAATCTCCCAGATGTGCCAGCAGTGAATCCAGACGCTGTTTCAGTTCAGCCACTTCCCCTTCCAGCGCCTCAACGCGCAGGGCGAGATCGCCCCCGGTCGCCGGCTCGTCTTCTGCGGCGGGTGTCTGCACCTCGCCGGAAAACAGGTGCATATAGCGGCTTTCGCGCTTGCCCGGCTCACGCGGAAGGCGCATCACAAACGGCCCGTCTTCCCGGCTGGCAAGTTGCGTCAGGGTATTTTCCACTTCGCTCATATCAGCGAAGTCATGCATTCGTGAGGCGCGGGTGCGTAATTCGCCCGGCGTTTGCGGGCCGCGCAGCAGCAGCGTGGTCACCACTGCCACTTCCGCCGGGTTAAACTTCAGGCTGCCAAATTCGGAATTACAAAAGCGCTGTTCATATTTTGCGACCCGGTTGCCAAACCCGCTCTGGGTGCGCAGAAAATGACGTTTTACCAGCGCGTCGAGGAGATCCTGCACCTCGCCCTCGCTCAGGTTCATCACCGGTTCGCGGTTACTTTTCTGGTTGCAGGCCATGGCAACGCCATTGAGGGAAAGCGGATATTGTTCCGGCGTGGTGACCTGCTTCTCCAGCAGGCAGCCAATCACCCTGGCTTCGGACGGCGTTAACTGATATTTCATTTTTTTTCCTTATCTACCTGGCGTCCAATCCTGCGTAGTCAGTGCAGTCAGTACGTGGTCGCGCCACTGGCCATCAATTAGCAGGTACGATTTGGCGTACCCCTCTTTCTCAAAACCGAGACGTGCCAGCAAATCGCCGCTGCGTTTATTGTGCGGCATATAGTTCGCCATAATGCGATGAATATGTTGCGTGCGCTGCATATAGCGAATGGCGCTGCTGAGTGCTTCAAACATCAGCCCCTGCCCCTGCCATTTTTGCCCGATGGAATAACCCAGATAGCAGGCGTGAAACGATCCGCGCACCACATTAGAAAAGTTTGCCACGCCAATGATCTCTTTTTCCTCAGGATCGAGCAGCGCAAAATAGAATGCGGTCCCCTGTTTGTGGAACTCGTTGATCATGCCAAGACGCGCCTGCCAGCCGGACGGGTAGCAGTGGCTGTCATCGCGCACCGGCTCCCAGGGCTTCAGAAACTGGCGGTTTTCGGCGTAATAATCCGCCAGTCGCCACGCATCCCGCTCGTGCACCAAACGCACCACCAGCCTGTCTGTTGTCAAGCGTGCTTTCGGCACGTTATTGCGATAACCAAACATTCATCCCCACTCCTTCCGCTCACATCTTATTGCCCCTTTCGTTTTACTATACAACGGCAAGCCGCCATTTTCTGCGCCAGAAACTCTTTTCGATGAAGCGCCTCAATCAAAGTGATGGTTTGATAAAAAAATATTGTCACCCGAACGGGTGGGCAAACGTCCTGTACCACCGCAAAATAGCGGGGCACTCTTATTTTTCCCTGGAGGGGAAATGTCCCGCGTATCGCAGGCCCGGAGCCTGGGTAAATATTTCCTGCTCGTCGATAATATGCTGGTCGTTCTGGGCTTTTTTGTCGTTTTCCCGCTGATTTCTATTCGTTTTGTCGATCAACTCGGCTGGGCCGCGTTAATGGTCGGCATTGCGCTTGGGCTGCGTCAGTTTGTCCAGCAAGGACTGGGGATTTTCGGCGGCGCGCTGGCGGACCGCTTTGGCGCAAAACCGATGATCGTGACCGGGATGTTGCTGCGCGCCGCAGGCTTTGCGACGATGGCCGTGGCCCATGAGCCGTGGCTTTTGTGGAGTTCCTGTATTTTATCCGGGCTTGGCGGCACGCTGTTCGATCCGCCCCGCTCGGCGCTGGTGGTTAAGCTGGTGCGTCCCCATCAGCGCGGACGCTTTTTCTCGCTGCTGATGATGCAGGACAGCGCCGGAGCGGTGGTGGGTGCGCTGCTCGGCAGTTGGCTGCTGCAATATGACTTCCGCCTGGTGTGTGCGACCGGCGCGGTGCTGTTCATCCTTTGTGCGCTGTTTAACGCATGGTTCCTGCCGGACTGGAAACTGTCGACGGTGAAAGCCCCGGTACGTGAAGGGCTGACCCGCGTGCTGCGTGACAAGCGCTTTGTCACCTACGTGCTGACGCTCACTGGCTATTACATGCTGGCGGTGCAGGTGATGCTGATGCTGCCGATCATGGTCAACGATATCGCCGGATCGCCCGCCGCCGTGAAATGGATGTACGCCATTGAAGCCAGCTTGTCGTTAACTCTGCTTTATCCGATTGCGCGCTGGAGCGAAAAACGTTTTCGCCTGGAGCACCGCCTGATGGCCGGGCTGCTGTTTATGTCCTTCAGCCTGCTGCCGATTGGGATGGTTCACTCCCTGCAACAGCTTTTCGTGCTGATTTGCACCTTCTATATCGGCTCGATTATTGCTGAACCCGCCCGTGAAACGTTAGGCGCGGAGCTTGCCGATGCGCGGGCGCGCGGCAGCTATATGGGCTTTAGCCGTTTAGGTCTGGCGTTTGGTGGCGCGCTCGGTTACGCGGGCGGCGGCTGGCTGTTCGATGCGGGCAAAGCGTCCGCGCAACCGGAACTGCCCTGGATGATGCTGGCAGCAATCGGCGTGATCACCTTCTTCGCCCTGTGGTGGCAGTTCAGTCACAAACGTCACGCCCCGGAAATACTGGAGCCGGGCGCATAATTTGCCAGGGGCCGCTTTGTTTTCCATACTTATTGCTACGGATGGCAATTACCTGGAGGAGAAACGTGAAGCTCTATATTTACGATCACTGCCCGTACTGTGTTAAAGCCCGCATGATTTTCGGGCTGAAGAATCTCCCCGTCGAGCTGAACGTGTTGCTGAACGATGATGAGGCAACACCCACTCGCATGATTGGCCAGAAAATGGCCCCCATTCTGCAAAAAGATGACAGCCGCTATCTGCCGGAGAGTATGGATATTGTCCATTACGTCGACCAGCTCGACGGCAAACCGCTGCTCACTGGCGCGCAAAAACCGGCCATTGAGGAGTGGCTGCGAAAGGTGAATGGCTACGCAAACCGCCTGCTGATCCCCCGCTTTGCCAAATCGTCCTTTGATGAGTTTGCCACCCCGGAAGCCCGGGCTTACTTTGTGGCAAAAAAAGAGGCCGCACTGGGCAATTTTGAGGAGCACCTCGCGCACTCGCCGGGGCTTATCAAAAACATCAGCGATGATTTACGCGCACTGGATAAGCTCATTGTGCAGCCGAATGCCGTGAACGGTGAACTCTCAGACGACGACATTCATCTCTTCCCACTCTTGCGTAATCTGACGCTGGTGGCCGGTATTACCTGGCCGACACGTGTGGCGGATTATCGCGACAATATGGCAAAACAGACGCAAATCAATCTGCTCTCGCGTATGGCAATTTAACCCACCTGGCGGCGGCACTGGCTGCCGCCCATTTTTAAGCCTTTTCTGCTGGTACGCCCCTGACTGGTGCGGGATGCTGCTTTGTGTCACGATTGAGAAAAGATCGCCATATTGAGGATGTTGATGAAGAGTTTATTTGTGGCTGCCACCCTTCTGGTGAGCGGCCTGCTGGTGGGATGTAATCCGTTAACCCAGTACACCGTGAGCGAACAGGAAATCAACCAGGCCCTGCACAAGCGCAACGATTTCTCCCGTGATATTGGCCTGCCCGGCGTGGCTGACGCCCATATCGTGCTGCGCAATCTGGCGAGTGAGATTGGTCGTGAAGAGCCGAATAAAGTCACCCTGACCGGCGATGCGAATCTGGATATGAATTCGCTGTTTGGCAGCCAGAAAGCCACCATCAAACTCAAGCTGAAAGCCCTGCCGGTGTTTAATAAAGACCAGGGAGCGATCTATCTTCAGGAAATGGAAGTCGTTGACGCCGTCGTTACTCCGCAGAAGATGCAGAGCTTTTTACAAACGCTGATGCCCTATCTCAACCAGTCCCTGCGCAATTATTTTAATGAGAAGCCCGCTTACGTGCTGAGCGAAGACAGCAGTAAAGGCGAAGCGCTGGCGAAAAAATACGCCAAAAGGCTGGAGATTAAGCCCGGCGAGATCGTCATCCCCTTTACGAATTAACCCTGAGGGCGCGCTAAGCGCCCTTTTTTGTGGCGCGCGTTTGTGAAAAAGGATGCAAACGAAAACGTTTATACCCTAAATAATTCGAGTTGCAGGCAGGCGGCAACTGAGTAAATTCCCGGGAGCTTACATAAGTAAGTGACCGGGGTGAGCGAAGGCAGCCAACGCACATGCAACTTGAAGTATGACGGGTATACGCCTATTCTTAGTGCCCGGCATAAAGCAGCCACCCTGACTGATCCTTACGCAAGCCGGAGCCTTCCATGACAGTACTTCCCCAGGTTTTGAAAATTCGCCGCCCCGACGACTGGCACCTTCATCTTCGCGATGGCGACATGCTGAATACCGTCGTGCCTTACACCAGTGAAACCTATGGCCGCGCGATCGTTATGCCGAACCTGGTCCCCCCCATTACCACCGTTGAGGCGGCTGTCGCTTACCGCCAGCGCATTCTGGATGCGGTCCCTGCCGGGCACCATTTTACCCCGCTGATGACCTGCTATCTGACCGACTCGCTGGATGCCAACGAAGTTGAGCGCGGCTTTAATGAAAACGTCTTTACGGCGGCAAAACTTTATCCGGCAAACGCTACGACCAACTCCAGCCACGGCGTCACCAGTATTGATGCGATTATGCCGGTGCTGGAGCGGATGCAGAAAATCGGTATGCCGCTGCTGGTGCACGGGGAAGTGACTCACGCTGACATCGATATTTTCGATCGTGAAGCGCGCTTTATTGAGACAGTAATGGAGCCGCTGCGCCAGCGTCTGCCTGCGCTGAAAGTGGTGTTTGAGCACATCACCACTAAAGACGCAGCCGAATACGTGCGCGACGGTAACGAACTTCTGGCCGCCACTATTACCCCTCAGCACCTGATGTTTAACCGCAATCATATGCTGGTTGGCGGCGTGCGCCCGCACCTGTACTGTCTGCCGATCCTCAAGCGTAATATTCACCAGCAGGCGCTGCGTGAACTGGTCGCCAGCGGCTTTGACCGCGTGTTCCTCGGTACCGATTCCGCCCCGCACGCCCGCCATCGTAAAGAAGCAAGCTGCGGGTGCGCAGGCTGTTTTAACGCGCCGACGGCGCTGGCAAGTTACGCGACGGTGTTTGAAGAGATGGGCGCGCTTGAGCACTTCGAAGCCTTTTGCTCACTCAACGGCCCGCGCTTTTACGGTCTGCCGGTCAACGACACCTTTGTTGAACTGATCCGCGAGGAGTATCAGGTTCCGGAAAGCATTGCCCTGAGCGATGACACCCTGGTCCCCTTCCTTGCCGGTGAAACCCAACGTTTTACGGTAAAATGCTAAAAAAATGATTCCCCCTGTTGAAAACTGTCTGCGTTAACTGTATATATAACCAGTATTCAATACAGGGGCAATTATGCGCATTGAAGTGACTATCGCCAAAACAACACCCTTGCCGCCCGGCGCGATTGACGCGCTGGCTGGTGAATTATCCCGCCGCGTTGATCAGGACTATCCGCAAACGGAAAATAAGATTTCCGTTCGCTACGCCAGCGCCAATAACCTTTCCGTGTTTGGTGCGGCAAAAGAAGACAAAGATCGCGTCAGTGAAATTTTACAGGAAACCTGGGAAAGCGCTGACGACTGGTTTACGTCTGACTAATTTTTCTTTGTTGTGCTTTTTGCCGGGTCGCCCCGGCTTTTTTGTCTTTTTTTTAATCATTTTTCTCATTGCACTTTCAGCATTCACAAAAAATATATCCGCGTTGCCGCTTAATTTTTCAGATAAAACTAAAAAACAACGTGGAAATGCCGATAACTATAATAATTAACGCGCGGTCGTTAATTATTGATATACTTAAACTGCTTCAGAAAATACGCATAGAACCTCGAGAGTCGTTGTCTTATCACACGCATTAGGGGGTTATGATGGTAAAAAATAATGAAGTTATTCAGACTCATCCGCTCGTAGGATGGGACATCAGCACCGTAGACAGCTACGATGCGCTGATGCTGCGATTGCATTACCAGACCCCCAGTCAGGCCGACCGTGACGATACTGAGGTCGGACAGACTTTGTGGCTCACCACTGACGTTGCCCGGCAATTTATTTCGATTTTAGAGGCAGGTATTGCCAAAATCGAATCCGGGGACTACCAGGAAAACGAGTATCGCAGGCATTAATAATCTTAATGCAATCTCTGTTAAACAGGCACCCTGAGGGGTGCCTTATTTATTTGTGGCTTGTATAAAAAAGCCAGGTTAATTACTCTCCTGCGTAAAGAATTTGCCAGGAGAATGCCATGAAATATGACCTGATTATTGTCGGCAGCGGTTCGGTTGGAGCCGCTGCAGGCTACTACGCCACCCGAGCCGGGCTTAACGTACTGATGACCGATGCCTGGCTGCCCCCCCATCAACATGGCAGCCACCACGGAGAGACCCGACTCATTCGCCACGCTTATGGTGAAGGGGAAAAATACGTGCCGCTGGTCCTGCGGGCGCAAACGTTGTGGGATGAACTGGCTGAACTTAGCGGAGAGCCGGTTTTTGAACGTACCGGGGTCGTTAATCTCGGTCCGGCTGATTCAACCTTTCTGGCAACCGTGGCGCAAAGCGCGCAGGAGTTTAACCTTGACGTGCAGCGTCTTGATGCCCAGGCGCTGATGGCCCGCTGGCCTGAGATCCGCGTGCCTGAGGATTACATTGGCCTGTTCGAAGCCAATTCCGGGGTGCTGCGCAGCGAGCTGGCGATAAAAGCCTGGGTTCAGCTTGCCCGTGACGCCGGTTGCGCGCAGTTGTTTAACTGCCCGGTGACGGCCATTCATCACACCGAAGACGGCGTGACCATCGAAACCGCCGATGGCGAATACCATGGCGCGAAACTGCTGGTCAGCGCCGGAACCTGGGTCAATCGCCTGCTCCCCTCTCTGCCCGTTCAGCCAGTGCGTAAAATCTTTGCCTGGTTCCAGGCCGACGGTCGCTACAGCGTCAAAAATAATTTCCCGGCGTTTACCGGCGAGATGCCCAACGGCGATCAATATTATGGCTTCCCGGCGGACGATAACGCGCTGAAGATTGGCAAGCACAACGGCGGCCAGGTGATTGCCAGCGAAGATGAACGCGTGCCGTTTGGCAGCGTCAGTACCGATGGCTCCGAGTCTTTCGCCTTTCTGCGCCAGTTCCTGCCGGGCATTGGCGGCTGCCTGCACGGTGCGGCCTGTACCTACGATAACTCCCCGGATGAAGATTTTATTATTGGTACGCTGCCAGGCCATCCGCAAACGCTGCTGGTGACCGGGCTTAGCGGGCACGGCTTTAAATTTGCCCCGGTGCTGGGTGAAATCGCCGCCGGATTTGCGCAGGGCACCCCGCCCGCGTTTGATTTAACCCCCTTTGCGCTGAGTCGTTTTGATCCCCGCTAATCTATCCCGCGTCAGGCCCCTCCGGGCCTGACTTTTTTATCCCGCCCCGGAGTTATGATGCGCCGCCTTTATCATTATCTCGTTAATAATATACGTGAGCATTTAATGCTCTATATTGCATTATGGTTACTGCTCGCGCTTATCGATATTATTTATATTGTATTCGCCAAATGAATAACACTGACAAAAGCTGACACTTCTTTATATAAAAATAAATTTAGAACAGATTTTTTGAACGATAAATCCACACAAAAAAAGAGACTCAAAGCCCTCTACATGCCTTTTCAGGACTCTTTTAAGCGAATTAACTGAACAGGAAATCATATTTTAAATCAATAAATTTGATTAAAATAAAATAGTCTTTATTTTGGTTCTTTTTCAGTTGCAATATTATTTACGCCGCGCCATGTTAAGCCCACTTTGTTATTTAATGCGGTTATATGTATGCAACTGAGTAATTCTGCTCGCCGCTACGGTGCGGTATCAATAACGCTTCACTGGCTGGTTGCCATCGTGGTTTATGGGATGTTTGCCCTGGGACTGTGGATGGTGACGCTCAGTTATTACGACGGCTGGTATCACCAGGCCCCTGAACTGCACAAAAGCATCGGCGTCTTGCTGATGATGGCGCTGGTGGTACGCATCGTCTGGCGGCATCTCTCCCCGCCGCCGCCTGCGCTGAAAAGCTGGAGCCGCACAACCCGACTCGGTGCCATTGCCGGGCACATCGCGCTTTACGCTCTGCTGTTTGCCATTGTCATCAGCGGTTATCTCATCTCGACCGCAGACGGGAAGCCCATCAGCGTCTTTGGCCTATTCGACGTACCGGCAACGTTTGCCGACGCCGGTGCACAGGCCGATCTGGCAGGCGACCTTCACCTCTGGCTGGCCTGGAGCGTGGTGATCCTTTCTGTTTTACACGGGCTTGCGGCCCTCAAACACCATTTCATTGATAAAGACGACACCCTGAAGCGCATGCTGGGAAAATCGTCACCTGACTCTGGAGCGTAACATGAAAAAAAGTTTACTCGGCCTGACCCTTGGCGCATTGCTGTTCACTACCGGTTCTGCCGTCGCCGCAGATTATAAAATCGATAAAGAAGGCCAGCATGCCTTTGTGAACTTCCGCATCCAGCACCTGGGCTATAGCTGGCTGTACGGTACATTCAACGACTTTGACGGTAGCTTTACTTTTGATGAAAAGAATCCGTCCGCGGATAAAGTGAACGTCACCATCAACACCAACAGCGTGGATACTAACCATGCGGAGCGTGATAAGCACCTGCGCAGCGCGGATTTCCTGAACGTGGCGAAATTCCCGCAGGCGACGTTTGTTTCAACAGCAGTGAAGCAGGACGGCGATGCGCTGGATGTAACCGGCAACCTGACGCTGAATGGCGTGACAAAACCGGTGACGCTGAAAGCCAAAATGATCGGCCAGGGTGACGATCCGTGGGGCGGCGTGCGTGCGGGCTTTGAAGCGGCGGGCAAAATTGCGCTGAAAGATTTTAATATCACCACCGATCTCGGTCCGGCGTCTCAGGACGTGGAGCTGGTGATTTCTGTGGAAGGCGTGCGCCAGAAATAATGTTGCTGCCCGGTGGCATAATGCGACCGGGCAGAAATGATCACTCGGGGTCGGGGATGCCCAGTTTGGTATTCAGGCGACCGCGTGATTTGTTAAAGATTTTATTACCGTTTTCACGCCCGGCACGACGACGGCGCTGCTCTTCCTCCGGCAACTCGCTCTCTTCTTTACACAACTCGCTACAGCAGCCTTTAAACTTCTCTGCACATGACGGGCACTGAATAAACAGCAGATGACAGCCATCGTTCAGACAGTTGGTATGGGTATCGCACGGCGCACCGCACTGGTGGCAATGGGCAATAACATCTTCTGAAATTCGCTCACCCATCCGCTCGTCAAACACGAAGTTTTTACCAACGAAGCGTACCGGTAACCCCTGCTCACGGGCGCGGCGGGCGTACTCAATGATGCCGCCTTCGATATGCCAGACTTTGCTGAAACCGTTGTGTTTCATCCAGGCACTGGCTTTTTCGCAGCGAATGCCACCGGTGCAGTACATGACAATTTTCTTGTCCTTGTGCGTCTGCATCATCTCAACGGCTTTCGGCAACTGTTCGCGGAAGGTATCCGCCGGGATCTCCAGCGCGTTTTCAAAATGGCCCACTTCATATTCGTAGTGGTTACGCATATCGATAAACACGGCATCGGGATCGTCCAGCATGGCGTTAACTTCCGCCGCCTTCAGGTAATCACCGACGTTGCTGGCATCGAATGACGCATCTTCAATGCCGTCGGCCACGATGCGGTCGCGCACTTTCATGCGCAGCACCCAGAAGGATTTACCGTCATCTTCAAGCGCGATGTTCAGACGCAGATCTTTCAACGCCGGATCAAAACCATCCAGACAGGCGCGCAGCGCATCCAGTTTGCTCTGCGGGACGCTAATTTGCGCGTTAATCCCTTCATGCGCCAGATAGATACGGCCAAAAACGTTGAGCGCGATCAGCGCCTGGTACAGCGCATCGCGGGTCGCTTTCGGATCAACGATGGTGAAATATTTGTAGAACGAGACTGTGGTACGCGGCTCGACTTCAGCCAGCATGCGTGCCTTCAGCTCTTCATTGGAAATGCGGTTGTGTAACACTGGCATGGTGTACTTTTCCTGCAATGAAGCGTGAACGATGAAAAAACGGGCGGCATCATATAGCAAATACTGATAATTTACATCCTTACATTTTTTGCTACATTTCTCACATCAGGATTTTCTCATCAACAATCCCCTGATTCGCCCGCCTTTTACCGACTTAATTTGGGCTACGCATAAAAAAATGCGAAAATTCACAGGATAAGTGGTTGAACAACAGGAATGACATGACGCATTTACCCAAATTTTCGGCAGCATTACTGCACCCTCGCTACTGGCTGACATGGACTGGAATTGGCTTTTTATGGCTGCTGGTTCAGTTGCCCTATCCGCTGCTTTACCGCCTGGGGATGGGGCTTGGCCGCTTCGCCATGCGTTTTATGAAACGCCGTGCGCATGTGGCAACACGTAATCTTGAACTTTGCTTTCCTGAGATGAGCGCCCGGGAGCGACATGCGCTGGTAGTAAAGAATTTTGAATCTGTCGGCATGGGCCTGATCGAGACGGGGATGGCCTGGTTCTGGTCAGATAAACGCATGGCCCGCTGGTCTGAGATTATCAATTTTGAGCCGGTGTATGAATTACAGCGCCAGAAGCGCGGCATTTTGTTAATTGGCGTGCACTTTTTAACGCTGGAACTGGGTGCGCGGATGTTCGGCATGCAAACGCCGGGCATTGGCGTTTATCGTCCGAACGATAATCCGGTGATCGACCTGCTCCAGACATGGGGACGCCTGCGCTCGAACAAAAGTATGCTGGATCGCAAAGATCTTAAGGGCATGGTCAAAGCGCTGAAAAACGGTGAAGTAGTGTGGTACGCGCCGGATCACGATTACGGCCCGCGTGCCAGCGTGTTTGTCCCGCTGTTTGCCGTTGAGCAGGCGGCCACCACTTCCGGTACCTGGATGCTGGCGAAGATGTCCAAAGCAAGCCTGGTGCCCTTTGTGCCACGGCGCAAGCCTGACGGGAAAGGCTATGAACTGGTGATGCTGGATCCCGAAAACGATCCGCCGTTGGACGATGCCGAAACCACCACCGCGTGGATGAATAAAGTGGTTGAGAAATGCATTCTGATGGCACCCGAGCAGTATATGTGGCTGCATCGCCGCTTTAAAACGCGACCTGAAGGCGTTCCCTCGCGCTATTAACCCTCCGGCAGGCGCAATCCTGCCTTTTTAGCTTTCCGGGCTTATCGCATTGCCGCTTCTGGCTACCCGGCGTATGATTAGCAGGCTTACGATTTTTCTTACTCCCCTGCTCACGTCACAAACGCGTATAAACCGGAAGGCTATGTCATCCTCAGAGACCCCCGTAAACTGGAAGCGTAATCTTGCTGTTGCCTGGATTGGCTGCTTTTTAACCGGCGCAGCGTTCAGCCTGGTGATGCCTTTTCTTCCACTGTATATCGAGCAACTGGGTATTCAGGATCACAGCGCACTGAACCTCTGGTCTGGTTTAGTCTTCAGCATTACCTTCTTGTTTTCTGCTATTGCCTCGCCGTTCTGGGGCGGCCTTGCCGATCGCAAGGGGCGTAAACTGATGCTGCTGCGTTCAGCGCTCGGTATGGCGATCGTGATGATGCTGATGGGGCTGGCGCAAAATATCTGGCATTTGCTGATCCTGCGCGCCTGCCTTGGGCTGCTGGGCGGGTTTATTCCCAATGCCAATGCGCTTATCGCCACGCAAATGCCGCGTAATAAAAGCGGCTGGGCGCTGGGTACGCTTTCAACGGGCGGCGTCAGCGGCGCGCTGTTAGGTCCGCTGGCAGGGGGACTGCTGGCTGACAGCTACGGTCTGCGTCCGGTGTTTTTCATTACTGCCTCGGTGCTGTTCGCCTGTTTCCTGCTGACGTTATTCTGCATTCGTGAAAATTTCACCACGGTCACCAGAAAAGAGATGCTGCACGCCCGCGAGGTGATCGGTTCACTCAAAAACCCGCGACTGGTGCTGAGCCTGTTTATCACCACGCTGATAATCCAGGTCGCCACCGGCTCTATTGCGCCCATTCTCACGCTCTACGTGCGCGATCTGGCGGGGGATGTCACTAATATCGCCTTTATCAGCGGCATGATTGCCTCGGTGCCCGGTGTGGCAGCGCTGTTAAGTGCGCCCCGGCTCGGCAAGCTGGGCGATCGCATCGGGCCGGAGAAGATCCTGATTGCTGCGCTGATGCTCTCTGTGCTGCTGCTCATTCCGATGGCTTTCGTCCAGACGCCCTTCCAGCTTGGCATATTACGCTTCCTGCTTGGCGCGGCGGATGGCGCGCTGTTGCCTGCGGTGCAAACGCTGCTGGTTTATAACACCACCAATCAGATCGCCGGACGCATCTTCAGCTATAACCAGTCGTTTCGCGATATCGGTAATGTGACCGGGCCGCTGATCGGCGCGGCCGTCTCAGCAAGTTATGGCTTCCGGGCAGTCTTTTGCGTGACCGCCTGCGTGGTGCTGTTTAATGTTTTTTATTCCTGGTTTAGCCTGCGACGCCCGCGGCGCGTGACGGTCATGGAATAACGCGCTCTCTGATTTTTCCGCATTCATACTTGCAAAGCCTGATCTTCAACTATTCTTTCCCTGAACACCACGTCAAACCACAGGGAGAAACCAATGACTATGTACGCCACGCTTGAAGAAGCCATTGATGCCGCACGTGAGGAATTTCTGGCGAATAACCCGACGCTGGATGAAGAAAGCGCCGATATCCAGCAGTTTAATGTGCAGAAGTACGTGCTACAGGATGGCGAAATCATGTGGCAGGCAGAATTTTTTGCCGATGAAGGTCAGGACAGCGAGTGCCTGCCGATGCTTACCGGCCAGGCGGCGCAAAGCGTGTTTGACAATGACTTTGATGAGATTGAAATCCGCCAGGAATGGCTGGAAGAAAATACGCTGCATGAATGGGATGAAGGCGAATTCCAGCTCGAGCCGCCGCTCGACACGGAAGAAGGCCGCGCGGCAGCAGACGAATGGGATGAGCGTTAATTATTCATACGGCCCATGGTGAATATCCAGTGGCAGCAACAGCGTATCGAAAACCAGTGAAAACGGCAGATCGAGAACGGTGATATAGCGCCACTTTGAATCCCGGACGTCCCACTGGACGCCGGGATAATACTGGTTTCCATGCCCCTGCCCCGGCATGGTTCGGCTGATAATGCTGCCACACCCGCTCAGTAACAGCGCCATAATCGCAACGGCGATAATTTTCACGCACACCCCTCTTAATATCATCGGACTGCTTTACCCGGCAGCCAGCCAAAAAAATACCGGCACGCTGGCCGGTATTTTCCTTTACCTGAGTCTTACTTTTCGCGGATGGCCTGCGGGTTAAGCGCCAGGCCTTCATAGTGTGAAATCCACGATGAATAGCGCTCCGGCGCGGCCCACACACGGTAGTGCAGGCGGGCCAGCGTGACCGGATCGCTTAACAGCACCAAACGTCGGTCACGATTAAGTTTATCCGGCGTTTCATTTAACGCCTGCTCAACGTGACGGTCGCGGGCGATTTCCAGCACGTGGCTTGCACGGTGACGTGCAGTTGCCATGGCGGTTGCCAGGGCATTAAACGACGGATGGAACACCGCATGCATAAAGCCATCGTCCAGCGCGCGTGCGCGGTTCTGCGTCAGATACTTATCGGTATCCACCAGCACCTGCGGCGGAGAGTACTCTTCCGGGATCAGGAACAGCTTCCAGCGCTTGGTGCGCAGCCCGACCGTCGAACGGCTGGAAATCACCGACACAAACGGCGACAGGATCAGCGAGAAGACGATAGGTGCCAGCCAGAACAGGAAGCGCAGATCCAGCCACGCCATACCCGCCGCCCAGACCAGACCCAGCAGCAACTGAGAGCCATGGCGCTTAAAGGCTTCACCCCACGGCGTGGAGTCATCGTCACGCTGCGGCGAGTTCCAGACCACTTCCCAGCCGAGGAACGCGCTGACCACAAATACGGTGTGG
Organism: Enterobacter sp. kpr-6; assembly: GCF_900116015.1. Classification (GTDB taxonomy): domain Bacteria; phylum Pseudomonadota; class Gammaproteobacteria; order Enterobacterales; family Enterobacteriaceae; genus Enterobacter_D. The sequence goes on along the minus strand of NZ_FOYH01000001.1, from coordinate 632,366 downwards.
AACAGCATACGCACCGGGGCCAGCAGGACGGAGAACAGCACTTCTAACAGCAGTGACACAGTCACGCGGAAAAAGCCGCCGTACTCTTTGGAGCCTTTGCACCAGATCAGAATGATACTGAGCAATTTCGGCAGGAACAGCAGCACCATCGTTGAGGCAAACAGCGCAATCGCCAGTTCAGGACGCCACTGCGGCCACACCGGGAACAACTGGCGCGGTTGCAGGAAGTACTGCGGTTCCGTCAGGGCATGCACCACCTGCAAGGCGGTGGAGAGTGCCAGGAACATGAACCACAGCGGCGCGGAAAGATAGGACATTACGCCCGTCAGGAACACCGCGCGGTGTACCGGGTGCATCCCTTTCACCAGGAACAGACGGAAGTTCATCAGGTTACCGTGGCACCAGCGACGGTCGCGTTTCAGTTCATCCAGCAGGTTTGGCGGCAGCTCTTCATAAGAACCCGGCAGATCGTAGGCAATCCACACGCCCCAACCCGCACGACGCATCAGCGCAGCTTCAACGAAGTCATGGGACAGAATGGAACCGGCAAAAGAACCTTCGCCCGGCAGCGGCGCAAGCGCACAGTGCTCGATAAAAGGCTTCACGCGAATGATGGCGTTGTGGCCCCAGTAGTGCGATTCACCCAGTTGCCAGAAGTGCAGACCGGCCGTAAACAGCGGCCCATAGACGCGGGTGGCGAACTGCTGGCAGCGCGCATACAGCGTGTCCATCCCGGACGCTTTCGGCGAGGACTGAATGATCCCGGCGTTTGGATTTGCTTCCATCAGGCGCACCAGCCCGGAGAGACAGTCGCCCGTCATGACCGAGTCAGCATCCAGCACCACCATGTAGCTGTACTGGTTACCCCAGCGACGGCAGAAGTCATCGATGTTACCGCTTTTACGCTTCACGCGACGGCGGCGGCGACGATAGAAGATCTGCCCTTCGCCCTGCACTTCAGCGATAAGCTCCATCCACGCTTTCTGCTCAGCAACACAGATATCCGGGTTGTAGCTGTCGCTTAAGATATAAACGTCAAAATGCGCGGCGTTGCCCGTGGCTTTGACCGATTCCCAGGTGGCGCGCAGCCCGGCGAAGACGCGATCCACGTCTTCATTACAGATAGGCATAATCAGCGCGGTACGGTGCTCGGGATTAAGTGGTTCATCCCCGACCGTGGAGTGCGAAATGCTGTATCTGTCTTTACCGATAAGCAGTTGTAAAAAGCCCATCAGCGCCGTCCAGAAACCGGCTGACACCCAGCAGAACAGAACGGCAAAGAGGATCAGGATCCCCGTTTGCAGGATGTAAGGCAGCAACTGCATAAACGACACCAGCAGATCCTGCCCGACCATGTCTGTCGGGTTGATCAGCGCCCACCCCTGATAGGGCAGGATGGTTTTCATATACCAGGTGGCAACCACGGTTTGCGAGAGCGTCAACAGCAACAGGATATAACGACGGATGGTGCCCATCGTACGCCACTGTTTTTCGCTCTCCTGCTGTTCTTTGGTCAGACGGGCCAGATAGCGCGGCGGCACATCGCGACCGCGCAGCCGATCCCAGAAGCGTCCAATCGGGTTGGTGCGCCACTGCTCAGGGAACATCGAAGAACGCGTGGCTTTCGGCATCGCCTCAAGCTGGGTACGTCCTTCGTCGTCCTTGATCAACTGGCCTTCTTTGAGGGAGTGCGGCCAGGCCTGTTCAAGACGTGCCTGCACAGACCCCAACGGGCTGTCATCATCTCGCGCATAGTGATGATGCTCTGCATCCAGCGCTTCATGCACCGCACGCAGATCCGTGTCGGGCAAGCGCGCTTTATCAGCAGCCGAAATCGGCAGCGCGTCGATATATTCAGTAGTCTTATTCATTGGCAGGTAACTGGTAGCTCCAGGTTTCACTCAGCGGCTGATCGCCATTGGTCAGCGCCGCACGCATGTCGGTGGTGGCCTTCGGATCTTTCACTTTTACGCGCAGCGTTAAGCGCCATCCCTGGGTGACCGGGTTATAACGCACCGCGCTGTCAACGATCTCACCGTTGTCACCAATGCTGGTCTGCGCAGCAACCGGTGTTTCCGGCGGCAGCTTTTTCATATCCTGACCGACAAAATCCACCACAAAGGCGATAGTGCCATCCGGCTGACGAATAAGATTGGACTGTTTCACATCACCGGTTGAGCGACGAGTTTGCAGCGCCCATGCGCTATCCGGCGCATGCAGTTTGTCTTCATCGCGGCTGAACGTGATGCTGTATTTGAAGTTCATCTCTTTCCCGGCTTCCGGCAGTTGATCCGGTGTCCAGTAAGCGACGATGTTATCGTTGGTTTCATCGTTGGTCGGAATTTCAACCAGTTCGATTTTGCCTTTGCCCCAGTCGCCTTGCGGAGTGATCCAGGCGCTTGGGCGCAGATCGTAGCGGTCATCCAGATCTTCAAAGCGCGAGAACTGGCGGCCACGCTGCAACAGGCCAAACCCCTGCGGGTTTTCCATGGCGTAGCTGCTAACGGCAAGGTGTTTCGGGTTGTTAAGCGGACGCCAGATCCACTCACCGTTACCAGCATGGATCGACAGACCGTTGGAGTCATGCAGCTCCGGGCGGAAGTTGGTGGTAGGCGACGGCTGGCCTGGACCAAACAGGAACATACTGGTCAGCGGGGCCACGCCCAGTTTACCCACTTTGTCACGCAGATAGACTTTAGACTGCACGTCCACCACGGTGTCGCGACCCGGAATGATCACAAAACGGTAAGCGCCGGTTGCACGTGGGGAATCCAGCAGCGCATAGATGGTCAGGCGTTTATCGGTCGGTTTTGGACGCTCGATCCAGAACTCACGAAAACGCGGGAACTCTTCACCTGATGGCAAGGCGGTGTCGATAGCCAGACCGCGTGCTGAAAGTCCGTAAACCTGCCCGGCACCAATCACACGAAAGTAGCTGGCACCCAGCATGCTGACGATTTCGTCATTTTTATCTTTATTATTGATGGGGTAGAGCACCTTGAATCCGGCGAAACCGAGGTCTTTAACCGTTTCTTTATCGTGCTGCACATTACCGAAATTGAAGTAATCCGGATTGTATTTGATTTTACGTACGGCCGTCGCGGTCACTTCATTGACGGTGACAGGCATATCGAAGTACATGCCCTGATGGTAGAACTCAAGCTTAAATGGGGTTTTAATATTGTTCCAGTAGGCTTTCTCGTGATTGAACTGGATCTGCTGATAGTCCGCATACTTCATTTCGCGGAAAACAGAAGGCAGGTTGCTTTTAGGGGCTTCATAGCCTTTTCCGGCTAATGACTGTGCCTGTTTTGCTACGTCATCGAGGGTAAATGCCCAACCCGATGAGGTATACAGGGATAACAGTACCGCTGCGCCCAACCAACGCATTTTCATCACTTGTATATTATGTTTCATATAACTAAGCACTTCCCCCTTTGTGTGCTTAAATCGATCCGATCCATTTTAATGGAAACTCTGGCAATCCGACAACTTAATCCCCGCTTTGTTCGCGCGCTGGCTCAGTGTGTAAGCAAATGAAAGTCATCCTGTTCTCAAAACCTCGTTTATCCTAAAGACAGATCCGTTGACTTCGTGTAGGGTTGGCCCCGAATGTAACCATTATTTGGCTCATGGATTAAGGCGATAAGTCTGATAATGTATGGAGTTATATGAGTAAAGTTCCTGCACAACGTGAATATTTTCTGGATTCGATTCGCGCGTGGTTAATGCTGTTAGGTATCCCTTTTCACATTTCCCTCATCTACTCCAGCCATATCTGGCACGTCAATAGCGCGACGCCCTCCTGGGGCCTCACCCTGTTTAACGATTTCATCCACTCTTTTCGGATGCAGGTCTTTTTTGTAATTTCCGGCTATTTTTCCTACATGCTGTTTTTACGCTACCCGGTAAAACGCTGGTGGAAAGTGCGCGTTGAGCGAGTGGGCATACCGATGTTAACGGCGATCCCGCTGTTGACGCTGCCACAATTCATGATGCTGCAATACGTCAAAGGCAAGGCCGATAGCTGGCACACTCTTTCTTTGTACGACAAGTATAACACCCTTGTGTGGGAGTTGATTTCTCACCTGTGGTTCCTGCTGGTGCTGGTCGTTCTGACGACGCTCGGCATGGGGATTTTTCGCCTGCTAAAAGACTGCACCTGGACGCAGCGTCTGTTTGGCCATGTCACCATGGGTAAACTGACCGTGCTGTTTTTGCTGCTGGGCATTGCCTACGCCGCGATCCGCCGGACGTTATTCATCGTCTGGCCGCCGATCCTGAGCGACGGTCTGTTCAACTTCACCGTGATGCAGACGCTGTTTTATATCCCGTTTTTCATGCTTGGCGCACTGGCGTTTATCAGCGCACGGCTTAAAGCGCTGTTCACCACCCCCTCCCCTGCCTGTATCGTCGGCTCTGCGGTGGCGTTTTGCGCCTACCTGCTCAATCAACGCTATGGCAGCGGGGATGTATGGATGTATGAAACCGAAAGCGTAATTACGATGGTACTGGGATTGTGGATGGTGAATGTGGTGTTTTCACTCGGTCATCGCCTGCTGAATTTCCAGTCCGCACGGGTGACCTATTTCGTTAATGCCTCACTGTTTATTTATCTGGTGCACCACCCGCTGACGCTGTTTTTTGGCGCGTGGGTCACGCCGCACATTCATTCCAATCTGCTGGGTTTTATTTCCGGGCTGGTGTTTGTGATTGGCAGCGCGATTATTCTCTACGAAGTGCATTTGCGAGTTCCGCTGTTACGATTTTTGTTCTCCGGCAAGCCGCAACAGCAGCCGGTAAAAAGTCAGGCGTAGTATCGGGAGCTGCTCTGCCGGTCAGAGCAGCCATTCAATCGGCAACCGCGACGCCAGACGGACCAGCATCCGCTCCCAGAATCGGGTTTTCGGCTCCTTTTTCCAGATAATCTCCTGCCCGTCGTTTTGCTCAATCCAGTTAATGCGTCCCCAGCGATCGAGGCGTAATTCCCACGCCACATCGCGCTGGCTTTGCAAAAAGCGTTTATGGATAAGCTGCGCCAGCGGTTCGCTGTCGATCACAAAGCCCATTTCCGTATTCAACATTGCCGAGCGGGGATCGAAATTAAAGGAACCAATAAAAACTTTCTTGCCATCGATACTGAACGTTTTGGCATGCAGACTGGAACCGGAGTTCCCGGTTAACCCGCGGTCATGCGGCTGGCGGCGGTTTTCCTGGGTGGGTTTGAGTTCATACAGTTCAATTCCGTGTCGCAACAGCTTCTTGCGCCAGCGGGCATACCCTGCATGGACGGCGGCCACGTCATTTGCGGCCAGTGAATTGGTGAGGATGGCGATTTTTACCCCCTTGCGCACCAGTTGCAGAAGCTGCGCCACTCCAGCCCGCGTCGGTACAAAATAGGAGGCGATGATATCAATCTGCTGTTCCGGCATACCCATGACATTGACGATGCGCTGCGGCAACAGCGTATGGGGACGCGCTTTCCCCTGCCCTTTACGCGGATCGTCACTCAATAGTCGCGTTTTTGCCCACAGTAACGGCAGCGTACCGGCTTCAAGGTGCGTGGCAAAACGGGTAGATTCCAGCTTGTTCAGGTAACGCTGTGCGGTGGTATCGTTGTACCAGGATTCAGGAATGCGAATATGCTGAACAATATCCTGCTCGGGAATATCCAGCACTTTTTGCAGTGTCGCCACCGACTTACACGACCAGTAGCGCTCAAAATCTTCTGCCACATCTTTGACCACCGGGCCTATCGCCAGCACATCCAGGTCGGAAAATAACGGCTGCTTACCGGCACCGAAGTAGGCGTCACCCACGTTTCTGCCGCCGATGAGTGTCACCTCGCCGTCAATCGTGAAGCTTTTATTATGCATACGGCGATTCAGGCGCGCGAAATCGGTCAGATAACCCAGTGCGCGGATCGTTCGAAAGGAAAAGGGATTAAACAACCGGACTTCAATATTGGGATGCGCATCGAGCATACGCAACGTGTCGTCGAGGCCTACCGTGTTGTTATCGTCCAGTAGCATCCGGACCTGAACGCCACGGGTTGCCGCATCCAGAATAACGGATAGCAACAGCCGCCCGGACATGTCGTTTTCCCAGATGTAGTACTGAATATCGAGCGTACGCTCGGCCATCTCAGCCAGCCGGTAACGCGCGGCAAATGCATCCAGACTGTCATCCAGGGCGAGAATGCCACATTCATCAGGATGCGCGGCGCGAACCGGCGTGATAGCTCGGCCCAGGCGCGTATCATGCGCCAGGCTCATCTCCCTGCTGGGTAAGGAGGCGCTGGTAAAGGCTTGCATTTTCATTGTCATAACAGACAAAGTATACCTGCCCAAACGAAGGGTGCCGGGTTAGATATTCCGAAACTGTCTTCACGGCGATTTCTGCCGCTGCCGCTTTCGGATAACCGTACACACCGGTGCTGATTGCCGGGAATGCCACAGAGCGATAACCGTTAGCCTCCACCAGCTTCAGGCTGTTGAGATATGCGTCTTCTAATATCCGGGCTTCATTATGCTCGCCGCCGTGCCAGACGGGGCCGACGGTATGAATGACGGCTTTAGCGGGCAGCTCACCGGCAAGCGTGATCACCGCATGACCTGGCGAACATTCCCCCATTTGCTGACGCACAACTTTACAGGCTTCCAGCAGAGCCGGGCCTGCCGCACGGTGGATCGCCCCGTCCACGCCGCCGCCCCCCATTAACGATGGGTTTGCCGCATTAACGATGACATCCACCGCCTGCGTGGTTATATCACCCTGAATCACTGCTATACGCGAATGCATACACGCCTCCATCAATCATTTCTTAAGGCTAAGTGTACAGCAGTGGGAAAACGTCAGTAACGGCTTATTGCACAGCGATTACATTTCCTGTTCCGGCGACCATTGCCGGGATAAATGCAAACTGTTGCCGTCAGAGACGGTAACGGTGATCTTCACCGTATCCTGCGGGGAAATATTCATACTCATGCGGGACAAGGGGGTTAACTGGTTCGCATTAAAATTGAGGGTGTTGCGCTGCTGAGTGGTGCTTTGCCCGCTTTCGCCGCTGCGTACTGCGCTGATTTGTACCTGACATACGCAGGCCTGAGTGAGGACGATTTGCGGAGTAATGATGTACATTTCTCCCTGTCGTTGGGTATCAAAGGTGATTTGACTGGACAGGGCTGCCAGCAACAATAAAGGATGCATGGTCGTCTCCAGATAAAAAAACAGGGCCGAAGCCCTGTTTTTAGCAATACGGAAGATTAGTACTGGTTAGCTGTTGCGTTGTTGCCAAAACCAACCTGGCGAACTTCAACATAAGACTGAGAAGCAGTCTGGTTAACCAGAGCACCGTTTGCTACACCGTACTGGCTGACGCTGATGTCAGAGTTACGGCTGTTCCACTGGTCGATGGTGGCGTTGTTACGGCTACCGGTCTGAGACAGAGAAATGGTGCTGTCATCAGAGCCCTGACCCACATCGGCGGCGTTACCCTGGCCATGTTGAGTCACTTCCAGGCTGGAATCACGGGCGTCAGTTTGCAGCGCCAGTGCGGAGTTAGAGCTACCGTACTGGTAAATACTCAGTTCTGAGTTCGGGCCATTGTAGCCGCCATTGCCTGGACCACCGTGTCCGTACTGCGGAATGCTACCTGCGAAAGCGCTGGTGGAAACAACAACTGCTGCCAAAACTGCCACTTTGATAAATTTCATGGTAAACCCCCATCGGATTGATATGTAAGCGTCGAACAGGTATTAGCGTTGAATAACGCGAACTGCCATATTCGACTGCCTTTGCACTACAACTGCCGTTTTTTGTGTACCATATTGCGTAATATTCGCTTTATTACCCGAGCCTTTCTGGATAATCATCGCGGTATTACCATAAGCACCTTGCGTAATATTCGCATCGTTGGAGTTACCCCCCTGATCGATATAAGCAATGTTGAAACTGCCAGACTGCTGAACATTTGCCCGGTTATTTGCACCTTCCTGTGAAATAACCGACAATAACTTCGATCCTTCCTGGTGAAGCTGAGCGCTATTACTGTTACCTTGTTGACCGATAATAGCCGCCTTATTATAGGAAGCATTACTCAGCTCATTCACTGCAAAGTTATATTCCGATGATGCCAGATCATAACCCGCTGCGAAGGTAATTCCAGGCGCACCCAGCATCGTTAACACCATAAATAACGCTCTGTTTTTCATGTTGTCACCGGGACCTGGTTAACGGTTAATATCGCTTATTTACTGGCGTTAACTTATTTCAATATTTGTTAACGCCTCGTTACGTTAGACAGTATGTCCCTGGACACTTCCTAAATATCTCACCCGCCATTCGTATTTTTATATTTATGCTCACCCCAAAGTATGAGTTAAAAGAAAAGCGGGTTTATTTCTGTGTTTTCTCTTTAAGGCGCGCGTAAAAAATAAGGCCATTATAATTGTGCGTACTGAGTTATACCCCCGCCCCTACCCCGTGACGGCTCCTGACAGCAATTTTCATATCATTTGATCATCGTCGTCATTTCTTTCGATGTTAACAATCCTGCTGGAGTACCAGAGATGTATCATTCTTTTTCAGTAAGAATATATCCTTAGTTGGACACTATAATTTACTTAAAAAACATGATGTTATATTAAAAAATCACATTTTTAAATTTGATACAAGCGTATTACTTTGTACAACTTAACCATTAAAAAAGAGGCGTCAAAAACCGCCATTTACACAAATTAATATCTAATTTTACATCTTGTTACATGTTTAACACTTGCTTTAAGGTTGGTTATGACTAGATTGAAATCAGCAGTATGTTTTTATTTTGTTAATTTAGCCCATATGCGGGCTCCTTATTTTTACTACACACAGCAGTGCCACATCTGACAGTACTTCTGGTTTCCTCGTTAGCGCGAGGGATAACTGCAGGTGTACCTAACAGCGGGGTTTCATCATGTTAAATGAAGTCCATAGTTTGCATGGTCAATCTATCTTGTTGATCACTAAACCATCTCTTCAAGCGACAGCATTGTTACAGCATTTAAAAAATTCTCTGGTCATTACAGGGAAACTCCATAATATTCAACGATCTCTTGAGGATATTCCCTCAGGCAGTGTGATCTTATTTGATATGATGGAGGCGGATAAGAAACTTATCAGTTACTGGCAGGAAAATTTAAGCCGCAGAAACAACAGCATAAAATTGCTGTTACTCAATACTCCCGACGAATATCCCTTCCGCGACATCGAAAACTGGCCACATATCAATGGTGTATTTTATGTGACAGAAGACGAATCCCGCGTAGTCGACGGCCTGCAAAGTGTGCAACGTGGTGAATGCTACTTTTCGCAAAAGCTGGCCAGCTATCTGATTACCCACTCGGGTAATTACCGTTACAACAGCGCCGAATCTGCCCTGCTCACTCACCGTGAAAAGGAGATTTTGAATAAGCTGCGTATCGGGGCATCAAATATCGAGATCGCCCGATCTCTCTTCATCAGCGAAAATACGGTTAAAACGCATCTTTATAATCTTTTCAAGAAGATAGCGGTAAAAAATCGTACGCAGGCGGTTTCCTGGGCAAACGACAACCTCAGGCGATAGCATTATGAAACCTTACATAGCCTGGCTTGTAGCCGCAGAACTCATGCTGGCTACGGGGGATTTGCACGCTGTTGAAGTGGAAGTGCCGGGATTACTGACTGACCATACTGTCTCTTCCGTTGGACATGATTTTTATCGTGCATTTAGCGATAAATGGGAAAGCAGTTATACCGGCAACTTAACGATTAATGAACGCCCCAGTGCGCGCTGGGGTAGCTGGATCACCATTACGGTTAATCAGGATCTGGTTTATCAGACCTTTTTATTTCCGACCAAACGCGATTTCGATAACAACGTGAATATCGCAATAGCGCAAACCGAAGAAGCATTAAACCGGCGGCAAATCGATCAGGTATTACTCAGTACCGGCGATCTGGCGCAAGACGAATTCTAAATTTTACCTTTTTATCCGGAGGCTGTTATGCGTATCGCCTATGCCGTAGTCACGCTTATGCTTGTCTCGCCCCTGACCTGGGCTGGAAATATGACGTTCCAGTTCCGAAATCCTAATTTCGGTGGCAACCCAAATAACGGTGCGTTTTTACTAAATAGTGCGCAGGCACAAAACTCCTATACCGATCCTAAATACAAGGATGATTTTGGCATTGAGACGCCATCAGCCCTGGACAACTTTACTCAGGCTATTCAGTCGCAAATATTAGGTGGCTTACTCACCAATATTAATACCGGCAAGCCTGGCCGCATGGTGACGACGGATTATATCGTCGATATCGCCAACAAAGACGGGCAATTACAACTCAATGTTACCGACAGAAAGACCGGTAAAACATCAACTATTCAGGTCTCTGGTTTGCAGAGCAATTCTACCGACTTTTAAGTTATTACTACTACACACAGGATAATTATCATGCGGCGCTTACTTATTTTACTGGCGGTGTGTTTACTCAGCGGATGCTTAACGGCTCCGCCGAAGCAGGCAGCCAAACCGACCCTGATGCCAAGGGCGCAAAGCTTTCGCGATTTGACGCACCTGCCGATGCCAGCGGGTAAAGTCTTTGTTTCGGTCTATAACATTCAGGATGAAACCGGGCAGTTTAAGGCGTATCCGGCAAGTAACTTCTCAACCGCGGTGCCGCAAAGTGCGACAGCCATGCTGGTTACCGCGCTGAAAGACTCCCGCTGGTTTGTACCGCTTGAGCGCCAGGGCCTGCAAAACCTGTTGAATGAACGTAAGATCATTCGTGCGGCGCAGGAAAACGGCACCGTCGCCGTCAATAACCGCTTCCCGCTACAGTCTCTGACTGCCGCAAACGTGATGATTGAAGGCTCGATTATTGGCTATGAGAGCAACGTAAAATCCGGCGGCGTGGGTGCGCGGTACTTCGGTATCGGCGGTGATACGCAGTATCAGCTCGATCAGGTGGCGGTAAACCTGCGTGTGGTTAACGTCAGCACCGGCGAGATCCTCTCCTCCGTTAACACCAGCAAAACCATTCTGTCTTATGAAGTGCAGGCGGGTGTCTTCCGCTTCATTGATTATCAGCGTCTGCTGGAAGGTGAGATTGGCTATACCGCCAACGAACCGGTGATGCTGTGTCTGATGTCAGCCATTGAAACCGGCGTCATCTTCCTGATCAATGATGGCATCGATCGCGGGCTGTGGGATTTGCAGAGTAAAGAAGAAAGTAAGAACCCGATCCTGGTGAAATATCGCCAGATGGCGACGCCGCCCGAGTCCTGATAATAATAATAACGTGCGCAGGCGTGACGATTTTCGTCACGCCTTTTTTATTCGGTCAGCGCAAGGTTTTTGCCCGCTTTTTCCCGTCGTGCTGCCAGCCACAGGCCGCTGTTTTTCATCGCAAAGCCAAAGATCAGCCCAACGATTAACGACGGTACAACCAGTCGCCAGTCGCCCTGCCCGGCAAACGTCGCACAGGCCCCAATAAAGGTGCCCGGCACGAATGAGAGCAACAGGCTTTTTGCCTGCATGCACATGAGAAAAGCCACCACGCCAGTAATGGCATAACTGGCGATCTCCAGATGGGGCATCAGCGCGCTGCTATGAATAATTAACTGTGCCCAGGCGACGCCGCTTAACAGGGTACAAAATGAGATGAGAAGCCCTTTCATTCCCCCTTGCGGACAGGCGAAATAGGCCGTACAACCGAGAAAACCGGCCCAGCTCAGTAAACCTAAGGAAACGGCAACCCATCCCCAGATTCCGGAGAGAATGCCCGTCGTGAGTGCGATAGAAAAGAGTATGTTCATGGCGCGCATGTTAGCAGATGCGCGCCATTTTTATGCGATCTCCCGCACGTAATTTGCAATGCGGTTGATGTCGTTACATTTATATAGTGACGTGAATCACATTATTTTGCGGATTCTTCCTGCAATTCATCCCACATCGCTGAAAGCGCATCGCGGGTGAGCGGTGCCAGCGTGCGCCAGAATGGAGAAGTGGCATGGGCTTCGACTTTGCCCAGGAAGGTGCCACACCATGGCAACAGGTAATCCGCAAACAGTTCTTCCAGCGCTTCGCTCTCACCCTCGCCCGCATGATCTTCCAGCCATGAAGCGGCGAGCAGCAGCGTACCAAAATGATCGGCTGGCGCATCCGTCAGCGGCATCCCGCGTGTGCTTAAAAAGTTACGCGTTTCACCATCAGTCGCACCCTCAACCCAGGCGCTGCGGAATGGAGGCACGCTGGCGTTATCGCCAACAAACAGCGCGTCGTAATCCGCGGTCAGCGCGGGCATATCGACGCTTTTTTGCAAACGTGCCAGCAACTCGTCCTGCTCCAGCGGCCAGTTTTGTGCCAGCCTGCCTTCGCGGATCAGCGTGTAGAGCGGCTCCAGAACCGGGTCCTGCGGCTGACGGTAAAAAAGCGAGCCGAGCACGCGGCAAAGGATTGAAAACTCATTCATTGATTTATTCCATTACTCATTAAAGTTCAGCAAATTCAGCAATTGGCGGCATCCCGCGCGATTCCAGGAAATCCAGCAGGCGACGTGGCGACACATTCAGGATGCGCTCTTCCGGGAAGTTTACGTCATCCAGCACCTTACGGCATTCGGTAAAATCGCCCAGTGAAAAGGCGGTATGCGAATCCGAGCCCAGCGCGACCCATCCCCCGGCATCGCGCACGGCGGCGGCAATCGCCCGGCAGTTCGCCCCGCTGCCCTTACGCGAATGAATAAAGGACGAGTTATTGATTTCCAGCGCCACCTGATATTTTGCAGCGGCTTCAGCAATTGCCTGAATATCAACGGGATATTTTGGATTTCCGGGGTGGCTGATGATGTGTACATTCCCGCTCGCCATCGTAGCGATCATCGCCTGGGTATGGGTCTGTTGATCCTGCGGAGCAAACACAGGCTCATGGAAACCGGCAATAATCAGATCCAGTGAGTCCAGCATCGGGCCGGTACAGTCGATTTCACCGTCGGTATTCTTAATATTGGCTTCGATACCGCGCAAAATGCCGACGCCATCCACCAGACGCGGCCAGATGCGCATGTTGATAAAATGCCAGTGGTGCGGCGCATCGGCCATATCCGGCCCGTGATCGGTGATCGCGAAGAGCTTCAGCCCTTTCGCTTTGGCGATAGCAATGTAATCGTGCAATGTGCTGTAAGCGTGGGTACTGGCGACGGTATGCATGTGCAGGTCAACGGGATACATAATTCTCTCCTGTATTGTTTCCGCAAGGATACCACTTTTTTATGACAAACCCGGCGTGCGCCGGGTGAAATCAGTAACCCCGCGTGCGATCGACCTGTCCGGTAACCGGCTTGCCCTCTTCCAGTTGCGAGATGGTCCACGCAATATAGGTGATCGCTTCCAGTGGCCGGGTGACGGCGGCAACATGTGGCGTCATCGCCACGCGCGGATGCGCCCACAGCGGGCTGGTGGCAGGAAGCGGCTCTTCACTGAACACATCCAGCATCGCCCCTTTGAGCTTGCCCTCATCAAGCGCCTTAAGCAGATCGTCTTCCACCACATGCACACCGCGAGCAAGGTTGATCAGATAGCTGTCGTCTGCCAGCTGGTTTAATAAAGAAAGATTGATAATGCCGACGGTTTCCGGGGTGTATGGCAGCAGATTAATCAGCACCCGCGTGCCCTGCAAAAACGCGCCCAGTTCTTCCTCTCCGGCAAAGCTCTTTACGCCGGGCCAGTTTTTGCGGCTACGACTCCAGCAACGCAGCGGGAATCCCCATTCCTGGAGACTTTCGGCAACTTTTGAACCTAAAACGCCTGCCCCCAGCATACCGATAGTAAAGTCTTCACGCTGATACTCATCGAGCGGCTGCCACGTCGCCTGCTGTTTTAATAAGGCGTAATCATCAAAACGACGGAACCAGTGCAGCACCTGGCTGACGGCATACTCCTGCATTTGCAACGCCATGCCCGTATCTTCGAGGCGAAACAGAGGAACAGACAGCGGCAGCATTTCCGGGTGGGCTTTCAGTTGACTTAAAATCGAATCCACGCCTGCGCCTAATGCGAAAACCGCTTTCAGCGAGCGGCCTTGCAGCATTTCGACTGGCGGGTGCCAGACCAGCGCATAATCAGCAGGGTCATTGTCACCGGCTTTCCATTCGCGGATGCGGGCGGCGGGCATCACCCTGCTCAGTTCGTCCAACCAGAATGCGGTATCAAACGACGGGTGATAGAAAATGATATCCATTTTAGCTCCCCTGGCATGACCAGTATGCGTAGTTTTTATTCATGAGATTTATCAGGTTAGCAGCATAGCAAATTTCCGGACCTGCGGGCGGCGAGTGTAATGATGATAAAAAAATCAATTCCAGAACGATTAAGAAGCAGGTTGCCTGAAGTTTGTCTAAACGCGCTAATTTATTGAAAAAGAAGATTGACGCTGGGTGAGGATTTCCCTACATTAGCGCCGTCCCGCACAACAACGGGAAGACAATATGGTGAGGTGTCCGAGTGGCTGAAGGAGCACGCCTGGAAAGTGTGTATACGGCAACGTATCGGGGGTTCGAATCCCCCCCTCACCGCCA
>NZ_FOYH01000001.1:0-617443 GCF_900116015.1 Enterobacter sp. kpr-6 | reverse complement strand
AGGGCGAGCGAAGCGAGTCAATCCCCTCCTCACCGCCATATTTAGAGAAGAGCCCGCATGAAAATGCGGGCTTTTTTGCATCTGCGCTCAGGGGGGATGAGAAGCCCCGACCGGGGTTTGACAAAATCATCACACTTATTTTTCAGTACAATTATTATTTATTGTCAAATCAAAAAAACATCAGCACTATGATTCCTTATCATATACATAGCGTGATGACAAATTATCAGTTAAGTTAAAATAGCATATACAATGGAGGAAAGAATTATAAAAACAAACACCCAACTCAATCTATAAAATACATTATTTGCTCCACGCCCTGACCGGGAAAGAAAAACATTATCACTTGATATAAATTTTCCAGACACCTTACGATAACGAACAATATAATAAATACAATGACCCGGCATGAGCAATGTGAATAGCACACCAGCGGCCTTATGCGAAAAAATCGTCAGCAACAAACTCGCGATGATAATACCCAGATAGACTATTGCAGCCGTAGATTCCATTTTTTCTAGTTGATTTCTAACGACATTATCATGTAACTCTTTCCAGCGACGAAGTGTGCTAACACTAAACCCATATTTTTCGCACAGTTTTTTATTAGGCACGCCATCTTTAGCTTGCCGAAGAAATTCTGTAATTTGTTCATCTGTAAAGCGCTTTCTACTCATTGACGTCATTCCTTCGCAATCAATCTTTAACATTTTCTGTAATACTCTTTATTTTTAGCGTAATAGAGTTTGATGCCTGTTGCTCTGTGTTTTTCACCGTGGAACGCTTTCCTGAGGTATTTTGGCCAAAAACGATGCGATATTACCGTTCCATCGGATATGCGCTAAGCTCTTTTCATCCCGCATTGGAAACTCTTATTGATTTTTTGTTTAGCCTTTGCAGTTGCCGGACTGCACGGTGTTTTAACAAATCAACAGGGGTTTTGATAACTGGCTCAAAGTTGAAAGCTTTCCGAAACCTCCAGTCTCGCTGGAGGTTTTCTATAGACAAAAGCCCGTATAAAAATACCGGCAAAATTACACTTTTTAATGCGCCGAACTCTTCGACCAGAGATTAATCACCAGTACGCCGGCGCAGATCAGCGTCATACCCACAATGGCGGGAAGATCCAGTTTTTGCCCGCTTAAAAGCCAGGCCGCAAGGCTAATCAGCACAATTCCCGCTCCCGACCAGATAGCGTAGGCCACCCCGGTGGGAATATGGGAAAGCGTCTGGGAGAGCAGATAAAACGCCGCGCAGTAACACACGATAGTCACGACGGAAGGCCACAGCCGGGTAAACCCTTCCGAGTATTTCATCACCGTTGTACCGACGACTTCAGCGACGATCGCGGCACCTAAATAGATATATGGATTCATAGCTCTCCCCTGAATACGCATAACTTATTATTTTTCATGGTCATAATAAGTTAGCTTCACGACGAATAAATGACAGTTCAGAATGCATTTTTCTGACGATAAGGTCAAAGGCAGGTGTGGATAGCGGGCTTATCCCCTCACCCCAGCCCTCTCCCCAGGGGAGAGGGAGCGGTCCGTGCTCTGCTGATTGTTCATTGCGTAACCGAACGCGCAAGGACGCATAAAATCTGCTTGACCGTTTTAGCTCAACTCCCTATAGTAGCGCCCCGTTGCCCCCTACGGGACGGCAGCAAAACAATATGGTGAGGTGTCCGAGTGGCTGAAGGAGCACGCCTGGAAAGTGTGTATACGGCAACGTATCGGGGGTTCGAATCCCCCCCTCACCGCCATATTTAAAGAAGAGCCTGCTTGAAAATGCGGGCTTTTTTGCATCTGCGCTCAGGGGGGATGAGAAGCCCCGACCGGGGTTCGACAAATGCGCCCGCGCATTTGGACAGCTGACGAGCCTGCGAGGAAGCTGCCCGCAGGGCGAGCGAAGCGAGTCAATCCCCCCCTCACCGCCATATTTAAAGAAGAGCCCGCATGAAAATGCGGGCTCTTTTTGCATCTGCGCTCAGGGGGGATGAGAAGCCCCGACCGGGGTTCGACAAATGCGCCCGCGCATTTGGACAGCTGACGAGCCTGCGAGGAAGCTGCCCGCAGGGCGAGCGAAGCGAGTCAATCCCCCCTCACCGCCATATTTAGAGAAGAGCCCGCATGAAAATGCGGGCTTTTTTGCATCTGTGCTATTAATACATTCACCAATAATTTAAATGATATTTTTATTTTCAAGCTGCTGAAGCATCATTTTTTGCACTTGTATTACGTGAGGGGCATCTATTTTCTCGCGTAAAATATATACGCCCACGATATTTTTCTGTCCTTGTTGTGTGCCTTTTAACGGGATGATGTGGTGAGCGGCAAAATAATCCGCCATACATGCCGGGTATGACTGCAGCACGGCGTCCGAATGATTCAGCATATCAATTGCCGAGACTAACGAGTTGGTCGACCAGACCACCTGCTCTGTCAGATGCAGCCGGTTTCTGCTCAATTTCTGTTGCTGTACATCCTCGACAATTTGCCGGTAGCGTTTCTCATCCGGTGTTAACTTCAGGTGAGGGAAATCCAGTAGTGCTTCCGGCGTCACCTTCTGCCCGCATAACGGATGCCCGTCTCGCGCGAACATGCTGTCCGTAACGGTGAAAAGGGGATGAAAATGAATCCCGACTCGTGGGTTAAGCCCGTGGATTTCATGACCGATAAATAAATCGATATCCCCACTTAACAGGAGATCGATAAGCCGGAGATGATTTCCCAGGTCGATATGAATGTTTACTTCCGGATGGAGCATTCGGTAGCGGTTAAAACAGTCGCTAACAAACAGATGCCACCAGGCATGGCCGGTGCCGATGCGTAAATTATGCGTTTGCCTTTCCTTAAAGGATTCCAGTTTTATCAGGGTATTGCTGTAAATGCGCTGCATCATCTGCGCCTGTTCAAGCAGCAGATCGCCATACTCCGTCGTTGTCACTCCGCTGGCCGTCCGTTCAAACAACGGTATGCCCAGCCTTGCCTCCAGTTTTTTCATGTTTTGCGTCAGTGTGGGCTGGCTCAGATGCAATTTTTTTGCTGCATGACTCACATTTTTAAGCAAAGCGACTTCGATGAACTGCGCAAGAATTTTATCCACGGTCACAATTCTCCCCAATGATATAGGTTTTGCCTATATCGTAAGGCAGAAAATCAATTTCCAGCAATGCCCAACATTCGATAATGTACGCAGCAGATCCCCTCATCTGTCTTTTACCGCTATATCAACAGGGACAGATCGCCAAATAACTATTCATACAGTGATTAGTTTAGCCGCTAACAGGACTTTAGCGTGCAACCAGAAAGATAGTTTTAATTTAAGAGTGCCGGTGGTATACATGAAACCCAATAAATGGTGGTCAGAAAGCGTTATCTATCAAATTTATCCTAAGAGCTTTTATGACTCTGATGCTGATGGCGTGGGTGATATTCGGGGGATAATCCAGAAACTGGATTACATTAAAATGCTAGGCACCGACATTATCTGGTTATCCCCAATAAACACGTCGCCTTTTATAGATAATGGTTATGATATTAGCGATTATTACTCCATCTCTCCCGTTTTCGGTTCGATGAGTGATTTTGATGAATTGCTCGCCGAGGCAAACAAGAGACAAATCGCCATAATGCTTGATATCGTTGTTAATCACACGTCAGATCAGCATTACTGGTTTCAGGAAGCCAAAAAATCACGTCATAATAAATATCGTAATTATTATATCTGGCGGGATGGTGTTAATAATGGTGCGCCTAACGATTTGAGTTCTAACTTTGGTGGTTCTGCCTGGGAGTATGATGAGACAACCGGACAGTATTACCTTCACTTTTATAGTAAACAACAGCCCGACTTAAACTGGGAAAACCCTGAAGTCAGAAAAGAAATATGGGCAATGATGAATTTCTGGATCAACAAAGGGGTGAAAGGATTCAGATTAGATGTTATTGATCTTATAGGAAAAATACCCGATCTGGAAATTAAAGAAAATGGTCCGCAGTTGCATGCCTATTTACAGGAAATGCACCAGAACGTGCTGGACGGTAAGGATATTGTCACCGTTGGTGAAACGTGGGGGGCTACGGTGGATAACGCCAGCCTTTATTGCGATCCGCGACGTAAAGAACTGGATATGATTTTTCAGTTTGAACATATGCAACTGGACAAAATTGCGGGTAAAAGTCGCTGGGACATCAAACCCCTTGACCTGTACGAACTTAAAGATGTGATGAGCCGCTGGCAACGTGCACTGCAAGTTAATGGCTGGAATAGTTTATTCTGGAATAACCATGACTTACCGCGCATTGTGTCCCGCTGGGGGAATGACGCTGACTGCCGCATTGCAAGTGCTAAAATGCTGGCGACATTGCTCCACGGCATGAAGGGCACCCCCTATATCTATCAGGGGGAAGAAATTGGAATGACAAATTTCAGACCTCGCACGCGTAAAGATTATATTGATGTTGAAACAAAAGGAATTATTCGCGAACGCCTGGCGTCTGGCTTTGATGAAGCAGCGCTTGATCACGCATTATATTTGAAAGCGCGTGACAACGCGCGAACCCCTGTGCAATGGGATGCCTCGCCTAACGCGGGTTTCACCGCCGGAATACCATGGATGAAACTCAATGAAAACTATCCATTTATTAATGTTCAGCAGTGCCTGGACGACAAAAACTCTGTCTTTTATCACTATCAAAAATTGATCGCCTTACGAAAAACGGAGCCGTTATTTATTACCGGCGAGTATGAACTGATATATGAAGATGACCCGGATATTTTTGCCTACTACCGAAATGGCACCGATGAATCTTTATTAATCATTTGTAATTTTCATAATGTCACTACACAGTTCTCTCTTACAGACAATAACATTCACGAATGCTCTTGCCTGTTAAGTAACTATAAAAAACCAGAGGGCGACGTTTCCCGTTTAACGCTACGCCCTTATGAAGCCATTATTTATAAAATCAAATATAATGGAGTAAACGATGTCCAGTCATGACGTACTTAAAACAACTCAGGCATTAGTTTCTTTTCTGGGAGGTAAGGAAAACATTATCGAGGCTTCTCACTGTGCAACGCGACTGCGCCTGGTACTGAAAGATGAGTCTATTGTTAACACAGAGGAGATCACCCAATTACCTCTGGTAAAAGGTCAGTTCAGCAATGCCGGGCAATACCAGATAATTATAGGCACAGGTACAGTAAATCAGGTTTATAAAGAGTTTATCAGGGTGACAGGACTCGCCACCAGCACGACTGGCGATGTAAAGAAAGCATCGTTACAGAAATTAAATCTCTTCCAGCGGCTAATTAAAGCCATTTCAGATGTTTTTGTGCCTATTATTCCGGCACTGGTGGCGGCAGGTTTGCTGTTAGGTATAAATAATATTCTCACGGCACAGGGTATTTTTTATCAGGATGAATCGTTAGTTCAGCATTTTCCCGCGATAACCGGACTCGCTGATATGGTTAACACCTTCTCAAGCGCGGCGTATATTTTCTTACCCATACTCATCGGATTTTCTGCCACTGCATCCTTTGGTGGCAATCCTTATCTGGGTGCCGTCGTGGGGATGATTATGGTTCATCCCGCATTATTAAATGCGTATTCCTACGGAGAAGCTTTACTCAGCCATAATGTCCCCTTCTGGTCCATTCAGGCATTACATATTGAAAAGGTGGGCTATCAGGGAACGATTTTCCCTGTTCTGGCGGCATCATGGATTTTGGCTACTCTGGAAACGCAAATAAGAAAAGTGATCCCTGAGATTCTGGACAGCATCCTGACGCCCCTTTTATCCGTTTTCATCACTGCTTTCCTGGTGTTCTCTGTCGTGGGCGGCGCGTTACGCGCGGCGGGAGACAGTTTAGCGCATGGCCTGATTTGGTTATTTGAATTTACGGGTGTGATTGGCGGTGGCTTATATGGTTTTGTGCTTTCACTGGTTAATATGACCGGATTACATCACAGCCTGTTGCCTGTCGATATCCAGATGATCGCCGCCGGAGGATCGTTATTGCTGGCCCTGGCCGCCTGTAATAACGTCGCTCATGGCGGTGCCGCGTTAAGTGTGATGCTCCTGACGCGTGATAAAAAACTCAAAGGCATGGCATTATCATCAGGCGTCTCCGCTTTCCTCGGCATCAGTGAACCGGCGATGTTTGGGGTTAACCTTAAACTACGCTTCCCTTTCCTGTGTGCGATGATCGGATCGGCACTGGGATGCGCTTATTCTATCCATAAACATATTATTAATATCGCCCCCGGCCCGGCAGGTTATATTGGATTTTTATCAATAAAGCCTGTTGATATGGTTAATTTCTTTGTGGCTACCACTATTTCACTGATTGCCACCTTTACGCTTTGTTTTATTATCGGCAAATACAAGAAGCTCGAATAATCACGACAGCGAACGGTACCGCAAACTCCCTTTTAGTGGGCAATCTGGATTAATGACACGCGGATTCTGAATGATAAATTCACAAATATCGTTGCCCGCTATTTTGTTAGCGGTTATGCGGGGGCAACCCAAAGCGCAACAGGATGCGCACTATCCTGGCTGGCATCTGGCCCCGGTCACGGGGTTAATGAACGATCCGAACGGATTTATTCATTTTAATGGCCGGTACCATTTGTTTTATCAATGGAATCCGCTGAGTTGCCAGCATCAACATAAATGCTGGGGCCACTGGAGTTCAGAGGATTTGCTCCACTGGCAACATGAGCCTCTGGCGCTGATGCCGGATTCCGACTATGACCGAAACGGCTGTTATTCAGGCAGCGCAATAGACGATCATGGCCGGTTAACGCTCTGCTATACCGGTAATGTGAAATTTGATGAGGGTACGCGTACCGCCTTCCAGTGCCTTGCCGTGCAAAATGCGGAGGGCCGGTTCGAAAAGCAGGGCCCGGTTATCGCCCTGCCGGAAGGCTATACCGGTCATGTGCGCGATCCTAAATTGTGGCGTTGCGGACAACACTGGTACATGGTGTTAGGTGCCCAGGATCTTGGGCGACGGGGAAAGGTTTTGTTATTTCGTTCAGCGGATCTCAGGGAGTGGGAGAACATGGGCGAGATAGCGGGCAGCGATACTGGCGGCCTGGGAGCCGCGGGCTATATGTGGGAATGCCCGGATTTATTTACGCTTGGCCATCATACTTATTTACTCTGCTGCCCGCAGGGCCTGCCACAGGAACCGCAGCGCTTCCTTAATACTTATTCCAGCGCCTACCTTAGCGGCAAGTTTGACGAGCAAACGCTCACTTTCCAGCACGGCCCGCTGCATGAGCTGGATGCCGGTTTTGAATTTTATGCGCCTCAGACAACCCTGACGGCAGACGGAAGACGGTTACTGGTCGGCTGGATGGGCGTCCCGGATGGCGAAGAGATGAGTCAGCCTACAATTGGTTATGGCTGGCTCCACCAGATGACCTGCCTGCGTGAACTTTCCTCACGTAATGGAAAACTTTATCAGCAGCCGATTGTGGAATTACAGGCACTGCGGGGCGACATGCAGACGTATGAAGGGAGTGCAAACGCCGCACCGTGGTTATCTGCACAACGTCTTGAACTTAGGGTGGAGAGCAGTGGCGGAATAACGTTGAACTTTGCCGACACGCTGATTCTGGAATGGCAGCAGGACCAGCTACGGCTTGCCCGGCGTAGTCTGCATACCGGTGAATGGCTAGTTCGCTACTGGACAGGCGCGGTACGCGGACTTCACATACTTTGCGATCATTCCAGCGTGGAGATTTTTATAAACGATGGCGAAGGAGTGATGAGCAGTCGCTATTTCCCGACGCAGCCAGCGCTGCTCACTTTTAGCGGAGATAACCCTCTGCGCGCCCGCTACTGGTCACTGCGTGCCTGCCCCGTTGAATAATCTTGCCTGAACGCCCGGTGAATAAAACCAAAGCCCGGTTTCCCGGGCTTTGTCATCATGTTTATTACGTTCAATAGTACGCTTGCAGCGTGCGCTGGCAAAGAGCCGAACGCACGCAGTCATCTTTGGTAAAGCGTACAACACCAATCATCTCATCTTCCTCAAAACGTGCCAGCGCATCGCTCAGGCCGGACTGGACGCCCGACGGCAGATCGCACTGGGTGATGTCACCATTTACGATGACGGTCACGTTCTCCCCGAGGCGAGTCAAAAACATCTTCATTTGCGCAGCGGTCACGTTCTGAGCCTCGTCAAGAATGACGACCGCATTTTCAAATGTACGTCCGCGCATATAGGCGAACGGCGCGATTTCCACCTTACCGATCTCTGGTCGCAGGCAGTATTGCATAAAGGACGCGCCCAGCCGTTTCAACAGCACGTCATAGACGGGCCGGAAATAGGGAGCGAACTTCTCCGAGATATCACCGGGCAAGAAGCCGAGATCTTCGTCGGCTTGCAGGACCGGTCGGGTGACTATGATCCTCTCCACGTCCTTATGGATCAGAGCCTCCGCCGCTTTCGCTGCGCTGATCCAGGTCTTACCGCATCCGGCTTCACCGGTTGCAAAGATAAGCTGTTTACTCTCAATTGCATTCAGGTAGTGCGCCTGAGCTTCGTTACGCGCTGCGACTGGAGAGGTATCCCGGCTGTCCCGCGCCATGCCAATTGCTTCTACGCCACTCATCTGCACAAGCGAGGTGACCGACTCTTCTTCACGTTGTTTGTGACTGCGTGAATCCCGTCTCAGCACACGTTTTGCTTCACGACGAGCTTTGATCACTGCTTTTTGTCTTCCCATGGATCGCACCTTGAGTTGTTGGTTTACATCACACGCGTCACTGTCGACGCGATTATGCGCACGAACGTCTGAGGTTTGGCTTCCTTGTAAGCCATGACTTGCCTGACAAAATGACGCAACAAAACGACCGCC
Source organism: Enterobacter sp. kpr-6 (assembly GCF_900116015.1). Classification (GTDB taxonomy): domain Bacteria; phylum Pseudomonadota; class Gammaproteobacteria; order Enterobacterales; family Enterobacteriaceae; genus Enterobacter_D. The sequence continues at coordinate 608,559 of NZ_FOYH01000001.1, read as the reverse complement.
AATGTCATCTGCTGCATCGGTATACACAAGAATTGTTGGGGAGGAGGAAAATTTAACGGCGAGGAAATCGCTGGCGGTAGAAGAGTTACCGCACCGGGCTTTGCGGGATGTTTCAATGCGTTGTCCAGTACAGGACGTTACCATTCGCGATCTCCATTGTGAAACTCATCACTGCCGGGAACTACGACTGCTGCTTTAATTACAACAAAAATTATCAAAAATGCAACATCATATTTACGAAAAAGTAACGCAATACCTCACCCTTTTACTTAGGGAAGTTTCTGACATTTATATTACAGAAATATAACAAGGGCTTGCCCATACAAAAAAATGATGGTTAAAAGCGCGAAAAAGTGTGAGCAAATACATCAGGCGCGTACACCCTGCCGTTGCCGGCAGAGTGTGACGATTCAGGCTTCAAGCAGGGATTGCGCGAGGTAGTGTTTTTCGTCCACCACGCCCGGTAAAACAAAGAAATAACCGCCGCCGATGGGCTTGATGTACTCCTCCAGCGCCTCGCCGTTGAGCCGTTTTTGCACCGTCAGAAAACCCTTTTCCAGATCGTGCTGATAACAGACAAACAGCAATCCCATATCCAGCTGCCCGGCGTTGGTGACGCCCAGCGAATAGCTGTAGCCACGACGCATCATCAGGCTGGACTGCGTCTGCGGCGTGCGCGGATTCGCCAGCCGGATATGGCTGTCGAGAGCGATCACATCGCCATCCGGGTCGCTGGCATAATCCGGCACGTCGTGCTCTTTCAGCATCCCCAGCGGCGCACCGCTGTGCTTGTTGCGCCCGAAAATCGTCTGCTGCTCTTTCAGCGGCGTGCGATCCCAGAACTCAACGTGAAACTGAATGATGCGCACTGCCTGATAGCTGCCGCCACGGGTCCACGCCGGTTCATTCTGATCGGCACTGACCCAGACCACCTCCTGCATCAGCTTATCATCGCGGCTGTCCGGGTTGCCGGTGCCATCTTTGAAGCCAAGCAGATTGATCGGCGTCTCTTTGCCTTTGCTGCGCGCGGCGTGATCGGAGATAAACCCTTCGCGCTTCCAGCGCACGCTGAGCAGATCGGGCGTGTACTTGATGATGTCGCGCAGCGCATGGATCACCGTATCGCCAGTGTTGGCGCAGATCTGCAACAGCACGTCGCCATGACAAAGCGCCGCGTCCAGCGAATCATTTGGAAAGCGCGTCATCTTTTCGAGTTTTACTGGCGCATGGGCGCTTAAACCAAAGCGCTCATCAAACAGCGATTTGCCGAGCGAAACGGTAATGGTGAGATTATCCGGGGCAATGAATTCCCCCAGGATGCCGGAATCCATTGGCGGCATACGCGGATTAGGCGTGTCCGGCGCGGGGCCGCCCGCGGTCAGAAACGCAATGCGCTGCGTGAGCAGACGGAAAAGACGCTCCAGTTCGGCTTTATCGCTGGCCAGCACATCGAACGCCACCAGCATCATTGACGCCTGTTGCGGCGTCAGCACGCCCGCCTGATGAGGACCGTAAAACGGCTGCTTTTCCATTCGCGCGTCAGGTGAAACGGTCCCCGGTGCACTGACCGGTTTTGCCGCATGCGCGACCGGGCAGCCCCCGGTGAGCGCCAGCGCGCCTCCCAGCGCGCCAATACTTTTCAGCAAACGACGACGCGAGGGTTCACTCACGCCGTATTCTTCATCTTTTTTCATTCATCTAGTCCAGACCGAGCACGCCACGCAGTTGCGCCAGATCTTCTGCCAGGGTAGTAATCGGCCCTTTAAGCGCATTACGGTCAGCGTCGGTCAGCTTGTCATAGGTTTCGAAGCCCTCTTTAGTGCGATATTTCGCCAGAATGGTATCGACCTTTTTAAAGTTGGCATCCACTTTCGCCAGTAACTCGCTGTTGTTCTTTTGCAGTTGCGGACGCAGTAAATCCACGATCTTTTGCGCGCCGTCAACGTTAGCCTGGAAGTCCCACAGATCGGTGTGGCTGTAGCGATCTTCTTCGCCGCTGATTTTGCTGGCGGCGACTTCTTCAATCAGGCCCGCCGCGCCACCCACCACTTTAGACGGCGGGAAAGCCAGCTCGCTGATGCGTTTTTGCAGTTCCAGCACATCGGTGTTGAGCTGTGCGGCGTACTGTTCCATGCCTTTGGTGGAGTTGTCGCCAAACAGCGCTTTCTCCAGGCGGTGGAAACCGGTGAATTTCGGATCGGCCGCTTTCTGCTCATAATCATCTTCGCGGGCGTCAATGCTGCCGTCGAGATCGGAGAAGAGTTCAGCAATCGGCTCAATGCGCTCGTAGTGCTGGCGCGTCGGCGCGTATAGCGATTTGGCTTTTTCGATATCGCCCGCTTTCACCGCGTCGGTAAAGGCTTTGGTGCCGGAAACCAGCCCTTCCATCTCTTTGGTGACATAAGCTTTATAATCGGTAATGGGTCCGGTCAGGCTTAAGAGAGCGTTGCCCTGCGCGGCATCGCCCGTCGCATCGCCTTTGACGATCAGCTTGCCTTTCGGGTTGGTCAGCAGGCCACAGGTCATGTCATATTCACCTGGCTGCAAGTTGGCGGTCAGTTTTTGACTAAAACCAGGGGCGATGTTCTCGCGCTCTTCCACCACCATTACGCCTTTGAGGATCTCCCACTCCAGCGCTTTCTGGCTGTGGTTGAGGATCACAAACTGGGTTTTACCGGCGTTGACCGTGACGGTCATCGGTTCACACTGTTTGTCTGTCACGGTGACTTTAACCTGAGGAATATCCGCAGCCCCGGCGCTCATCGCGCAGGAGAATAAGGCTGCGATACCAGCCTGCAAAGCAGTACGACGATATTGTATGGCCATGACCTTCCCTTTAATGAGTATGTTGTAACTAAGAAAGACAAATTTCCCGTCAATGCTAAGGCGTCATGCGCGATGGCTGAACGCCCGAACGCGGCGGCAGCGCGAACAGCACCAGCGCCGGGATCAAATAGATAAACCACACCGCCACTTCGCTGACGCTTGGCGTTTCCTGATAGCCGAAAATCCCCTCCAGCAGCGTACCCAGCAGGGTGTGCGTGCTGAGGGTATTGCTCATATCAAACGCCACGTTCTGGAAATAGTTCCACAGGCCCGCTTCATGGAAAGCGCGGATCGCACCGGCGGCAAGGCCTGCTGCAACCAGTAAAATAAACAGGCTGGTCCATTTGAAAAAGGCCGCCATGTTCAGACGCACGCCGCCCCAGTAAATCAGAAAGCCCAGCACGACCGCCGTGGCGAGGCCTGCCATTGCCCCCACTGGCGGCCAGATGCCCACATCCTGCTGAAACGCCGCCAGCAGGAAGAACACCGATTCCAGCCCTTCACGCGCGACAGCGAAAAACACCATGCCGATCAGCGCCCAGCCGTGGTGATTGCCTTTTTGCAGAGCGTTATCCACCGCCTGCTCCAGTTGCACCTTCACGTTGCGCGAGACTTTACGCATCCAGAACACCATCCACGTCAGGATCACCACCGCGATGACCGCGACGATACCTTCGAACAGCTCCTGCTCTTTTTGCGGGAATTCACCGGTGGTTTCGTTGATCAGAATGCCCAGTCCGAGGCAAAGCGCGGCGGCGAGAAATACCCCGATCCACATCACGCCCAGCCAGCGCCCGCGCCGGGTGCGTTTCAGGTAGCTGGCGATCAGGCTGACAATCAGCGCTGCCTCAAGTCCTTCACGTAACATAATGAGAAATGGCACAAACATGCGTAAAAAACCCTTAAATGTTAATCGCTGTCAACGGATGCAAAGAAACGTAAAAATAGAATGATAGTGATTATCATTACGACGAGACGAAACACAAGGAAAATCTGATTCGAATAATCACAGGATGTAAACGGTTAGCGGGGTAAGGAAAAGCAGGTGCGAGATGGCTGGACAATAAAACGGCGGGTTGCCCCGCCGTGAGTCAGAGTGAAACGTGGATCAGCGAAGGTTATTTCGCTTCTAACGCCGTTTCAGATTTGTTGTTGTAATGCGCATCAGCATCAGCAAAACGCTGCTGCATCGCCGCTGACGGCGCTTTACCCAGCAGGCTGAAGACCACAATACCGATGCTGCCGAAAATAAAGCCCGGAATGATTTCATACAGGCCAAGCAGTGCATAATGCTTCCAGACGATCACGGTTACCGCACCGATAATCATCCCGGCCAGCGCGCCATTGCGGGTCATCCGCGACCACAGCACGGAGAACAGGACCACCGGGCCAAACGCTGCGCCGAAGCCTGCCCAAGCATAGCTCACCAGACCAAGCACACGGTTTTCCGGATTTGCCGCCAGCGCAATCGCCACCAGCGCGACCACCAGCACCATCACACGCCCAACCCAGACCAGTTCCGTCTGACTTGCGCCTTTACGCAGAAACGCCTTATACAAATCTTCGGTGATCGCGCTGGAGCACACCAGCAACTGACAGCTCAGGGTGGACATCACCGCCGCCAGAATTGCCGACAGTAAAATCCCGGCGATCCACGGGTTAAACAGGATTTGCGCCAGTTCGATAAACACGCGCTCGGCGTTCTGGTTCACCGCGCCCGCCTCTGCCGGGTTGTTATTGAAGTACGCAATGCCGAAGAAGCCGACTGCCACCGCACCTGCAAGACAGAGGATCATCCAGGTCATGCTGATACGACGCGCATGGACGATGGTGTGGTGGGAATCCGCCGCCATAAAACGCGCCAGAATATGCGGCTGACCAAAGTAGCCCAGCCCCCAGCCCATCAGCGACACGATGGCAACGAAGTTCAGCCCTTTCAGCATATCCACGTTTTCGATGCTTTTTAGCTTGATCACTTCCAGCGAATCACCAAACCCGCCAACCGAAATAATCACCATCACCGGCGTCAGGATCAGGGCGAAAATCATCAGGCTCGCCTGCACCGTATCCGTCCAGCTCACGGCCAAAAAGCCGCCGATAAAGGTATAAGCGATGGTGGCTGCCGCCCCCGCCCAGAGTGCGGTTTCGTAGCTCATGCCAAAGGTGCTTTCAAACAGACGCGCACCGGCAACGATGCCGGAGGCACAGTAGATGGTAAAGAACAGCAGGATCACCAGCGCGGAAATAATGCGCAACAGGCGGCTTTTATCTTCAAAACGCCCGGTGAAATAATCCGGTAACGTCAGCGCGTTATTGTTGTACTCGGTATGTACACGCAGACGGCCCGCGACCAGCTTCCAGTTGATCCATGCGCCCAGCGTCAGGCCGATGGCAATCCAGCTTTCAGAAATCCCGGAGATGAAAATCGCGCCAGGCAGCCCCATCAGCAGCCAGCCGCTCATATCAGAAGCCCCTGCCGACAGCGCGGTCACAAAGGGACCCAGGCTGCGCCCGCCAAGAATATAATCGTCAAAGTTTTTCGTCGAACGCCACGCGACAAAACCTATCAGGATCATGCCAAAAATATAAATTAAAAACGTCACCATCATTGGTGTGCTAATTGCCATTCAAAGATCTCCAGAATTATTTATCGGCAAAAATACTTGCCGCGTGCGCCCTTTCCGGAACGGGGAAAAGCGTCACTCTTTATGGGGCGACCGTATCCTGCCGCAAGCGTTGCTGAACCACAATCGATTTAACACAGCATTTACATCAAATTCATCCCTGATTTCTGCATGTTTTCCTGGAGGTTGCACTCGCTCACATTTTTTTTGGTTGCACCTTAAAAAACTGTTAAGCGCCGCATAATTCCTGGCGCTCCGCATAACGGGTGATTCCTTTTTCGGCGTTACCTGTCATTAACAATTCAGACATTTTTGAGCTTGCAAGCCAGGTCACATTTAACATGGTTGCACAAAGTTGCAACATGCTGGATAGTCGGCTAATCAAAAAAGTAATCCAACAGAATAAAGGGAGTACGGAAGATGGCTGCCACCACCATGGGGGTTAAACTTGACGATGCCACGCGCGAAAGAATTAAATCAGCGGCGACGCGAATTGACCGCACGCCGCACTGGTTAATTAAACAGGCCATTTTTAATTATCTGGAAAGACTCGAAAATGACGAGCCGCTGGCAGAGATTGCGGCAAGTGGTGAGATCGAAGAGACGACCGCGCCGGTTGAAGAAAACCACCAGCCGTTCCTCGACTTTGCTGAACATATTCTGCCGCAGTCGGTGACCCGCGCCACCATCACCGCGGCGTATCGCCGCCCGGAAACCGATGCGGTGCCGATGCTGCTGGAGCAGGCGCGCCTGCCGGAGCCGGTGGCCAGCGCCGCGCATAATCTGGCGTACCAGCTTGCCGAAAAATTGCGTAACCAGAAAACCGCCACCGGGCGTGCTGGCATGGTGCAAAGCCTTTTGCAGGAGTTCTCCCTCTCCTCGCAGGAAGGCGTTGCGCTGATGTGTCTGGCGGAAGCGCTGCTGCGTATTCCCGATAAAGCCACCCGCGATGCGTTAATCCGCGACAAAATCAGCAACGGCAACTGGCAGTCGCACATTGGCCGCAGCCCGTCGCTGTTCGTTAACGCCGCCACCTGGGGCCTGCTGTTTACCGGGCGTCTGGTCTCCACCCATAATGAAGCCAGTCTCTCCCGTTCACTGAACCGGATTATCGGCAAGAGTGGCGAACCGCTGATCCGCAAAGGGGTGGACATGGCGATGCGCCTGATGGGTGAGCAGTTCGTCACCGGGGAAACCATCGCCGAAGCGCTGGCTAACGCCCGCAAGCTGGAAGAGAAAGGCTTCCGCTATTCCTACGATATGCTCGGTGAAGCGGCCCTGACGCAGGCCGATGCCCAGGCCTACATGATCTCCTATCAACAGGCGATCCATGCCATCGGCAAAGCCTCCAACGGTCGCGGCATTTATGAAGGACCGGGGATCTCCATTAAGCTGTCGGCGCTGCACCCGCGCTACAGCCGCGCCCAGTACGAGCGCGTGATGGAAGAACTTTACCCGCGTCTGAAATCCTTAACCCTGCTGGCGCGCCAGTACGACATCGGCATTAACATCGACGCTGAAGAAGCCGACCGGCTGGAGATCTCCCTCGACCTGCTGGAAAAACTCTGCTTCGAGCCAGAACTGGCGGGCTGGAACGGCATTGGCTTCGTGATCCAGGCTTACATGAAGCGCTGTCCGTTCGTGATCGATTACTTGATCGATCTCGCGACCCGCAGCCGTCGCCGCCTGATGATCCGCCTGGTAAAAGGCGCGTACTGGGACAGCGAAATCAAGCGCGCGCAAATGGAAGGCCTGGAAGGGTATCCGGTTTACACCCGCAAGGTGTACACCGACGTTTCTTACCTCGCCTGCGCCAAAAAACTGCTGGGCGTGCCGAATTTGATCTACCCGCAGTTCGCCACCCACAACGCCCACACCCTGGCGGCGATTTATCAGCTTGCCGGGCAGAACTATTATCCGGGGCAATATGAATTCCAGTGCCTGCACGGTATGGGCGAGCCGCTCTACGAGCAGGTGGTAGGCAAAATCGCCGACGGCAAACTCAACCGTCCGTGCCGCATTTATGCCCCGGTCGGCACCCATGAAACGCTGCTGGCTTACCTGGTGCGTCGCCTGCTGGAAAACGGCGCGAACACCTCGTTCGTTAACCGCATCGCGGACACCACGCTGCCGCTCGACGAACTGGTGGCCGATCCGGTTGCCGCCGTCGAAGCGCTGGCAGCGAAAGAAGGCGCAGCCGGGCTGCCGCATCCGAAAATCCCGCTGCCGCGTGAACTGTACGGCAACGATCGCCTGAACTCTGCGGGTCTGGATCTGGCGAACGAGCACCGCCTCGCCTCTCTCTCCTCCGCCCTGCTCAACAGCGCCCTGCAAAAATGGCAGGCCACGCCGATGCTGGAAGCGCCGGTGGCTGACGGCGAACTGACGCCGGTGATCAACCCCGCCGAGCCGAAAGACATTGTGGGATATGTGCGTGAAGCCACCGCTGACGAAGTGGATCAGGCGCTGGAAAGTGCCGTCAACGCCGCGCCGATCTGGTTTGCCACCCCGCCGCAGGAGCGGGCCGCGATCCTCGAACGTGCCGCGATGCTGATGGAAAACCAGATGCAGCAACTGATTGGCATTCTGGTGCGTGAAGCCGGGAAAACCTTCAGCAACGCGATTGCCGAAGTGCGCGAAGCGGTCGATTTCCTGCACTACTACGCCGGTCAGGTACAGCACGATTTTGATAACGAAACGCACCGCCCGCTGGGTCCGGTGGTCTGCATCAGCCCGTGGAACTTCCCGCTGGCGATCTTTACCGGACAGATTGCCGCCGCGCTCGCCGCAGGCAACAGCGTGCTGGCGAAACCCGCCGAGCAGACGCCGCTGATTGCCGCGCAGGGCATTGCGATTTTACGTGAAGCAGGCGTGCCGCCGGGCGTGGTGCAGCTTCTGCCCGGCCTCGGTGAGACGGTGGGCGCGCAGCTTACCACCGACGATCGCGTGCGCGGCGTGATGTTTACCGGCTCCACCGCCGTGGCGACGCTGCTGCAACGTAACCTCGCCACCCGCCTCGATGCGCAGGGTCGCCCGACGCCGCTGATTGCGGAAACCGGCGGCATGAACGCCATGATCGTGGACTCCTCCGCGCTCACCGAACAAGTGGTGGTGGACGTCATGGCCTCGGCGTTTGACAGCGCAGGCCAGCGCTGCTCGGCGCTGCGTATTCTCTGCTTACAGGATGACGTGGCCGATCACACGCTGACGATGCTCAGAGGCGCAATGGCCGAATGCCGGATGGGGAACCCCGGACGACTTTCGACCGACATCGGCCCGGTGATCGACGCGGAAGCCAAAGCCAGCATCGAAAAACATATTCAGGCGATGCGCGCCAAAGGCCGCAAGGTGTTCCAGGCGGTGCGCGATAACCGCGAGGATGCACGGGAATGGCAGAGCGGCACCTTTATCGCGCCGACGCTGATTGAGCTTGAGAGCGTCGATGAGCTGGAAAAAGAGGTCTTTGGCCCGGTGCTGCACGTGGTGCGTTACCGCCGCGATACCCTCGGTCAGCTTATCGACAGGATCAATGCGTCCGGTTACGGCCTGACGCTGGGCGTGCACACCCGCATCGATGAAACCATCGCGCAGGTCACCGGCAACGCGCACGTCGGCAATCTGTACGTGAACCGCAATATGGTTGGCGCAGTGGTGGGCGTACAGCCGTTTGGTGGCGAGGGGCTTTCCGGCACCGGACCGAAAGCGGGCGGGCCGCTCTATCTCTATCGCCTGCTGGCGAACCGTCCGGAGAATGCGCTCGCGGTGACGCTCGCCCGTCAGGACGGCGGTAACGCAGTGGACGGGCAGCTGAAAACCCTGCTGACGCAGCCGCTGACGGCGCTGACCGACTGGGCGCAGAACCGCCCGGAACTGCACGCCCTGTGCCAGCAGTATGCGCAGCAGTCGCAAAGCGGAACGCAGCGTTTACTGCCCGGACCGACCGGGGAGCGCAACACCTGGACGCTGATGCCGCGCGAGCGGGTCGCCTGTATCGCGGATAACGAGCAGGACGCCCTCACCCAACTGGCGGCGGTGCTGGCCGTGGGCAGCGAAGTACTGTGGCCGGACGATGCGCTGCATCGCGATCTGGTCAAACTTCTGCCGCAGACGGTCGCCGCGCGTATTCAGCTTGCGAACCCGGAGACGTTAGCGACGCAGCCGATGGACGCGGTGATTTTCCACGGCGATTCCGACAAGCTGCGCGTCTGGTGCGAACAGATTGCCGCCCGCGACGGGGCGATAGTTTCGGTACAGGGCTTTGCCCGCGGGGAGACCAATATCCTGCTGGAACGGCTGTACATCGAGCGCTCGCTCAGCGTGAACACCGCAGCGGCAGGCGGCAACGCCAGTCTGATGACCATCGGCTAACCCGCTGAAAACACGCCCGGCGGCGCACGCTTGCCGGGCACATCAGATCCCTGTAGGCTTTTGTTTTAACCTGTGTGGGAGACACTATGAAACGCTCAACCTTCCTTCTCGCCACCCTGCTGCTCAGCGCGCCCGCTCTTGCCGATGAGTGCGACAACGCCACGACCCAGTCCGACCTTAATCAATGCACCGCCAGCCAGTATCAGGCCGCCGATAAAAAACTTAATGACACCTACCAGACGGCGATAAAGCGGGCGAATAAACCGCAGCGCGACCTGCTGCAAAAAGCGCAACAGGCGTGGATCACCCTGCGCGATGCAGACTGCGAGTTTGTCAGTTCAGCCACCGAAGGGGGCAGCGTGCAGCCGATGGTTCATAACCAGTGCCTGCACGACAAAGCCGTGGAGCGCGAAGCCTGGCTCGCCTCGCTGTTGCAGTGTGAAGAAGGCGACCTCAGTTGCCCGCTGCCGCCGGGGAATTAACGTACGCGAATGCCTTCGACGATCATCCGCTGGACGTTATCGACCGTGCGCGCAAAGAAGGCCTCATCGGCCAGCGTCGCGCCGGTGACCGCCTCCACCTGAGTGGCGAAATCGGCGTAGTGCTGGGTGGTGGCCCAGATCATAAAAATCAGATGATGGGGATCGACGTCCGCCAGTTTACCGCTGGCGACCCATCCGGCGATGATCGCCGACTTCTCATCCACCAGCGTTTTTAAATCCCCCGTCAGTTCAGCTTTCAGCAGCGGCGCACCCTGCAACATTTCCAGGCAAAACAGCCGGGAAGCCTGCGGGTGATCCCGTGACACAGTTAACTTCAGGCGGATGTACTCTTTGATGGCGACCAGCGGCGTAAAGTCTTCACGAAAGGCTTTCAGCGGCGCAAGCCAGATGTCGAGGATCTGGCGCAACACGGCAATATAGAGCGCCTCTTTTGACGGGTAGTAATAGAGCAAATTGGTTTTTGATACCCCGGCCTGCTCCGCCACCTGCTCGATGCGCGTGCCGTGAATACCAAACTGTGAGAACAAACTCAGCGCTGCCGTCAGGATCGCGGCTCTTTTTTCACTGACCGCCTGCGAGCGCTTACCGGTTTTCTTCCCCGTATCCTGCTTCATCTATTCACTCCCTTTATCAATGCCCAGAGCATAGCAAATCTCCCTGCCCCACACGACGGAATGCTCTCTGAGCGTGCATAAGCGCCTGCTTTTTGTGCACTGAATTTGACCAGACAGTCCACATTTTAGCGCCAAAAAAGCCAACCTTTAATTAACACGTTAATAACATTGCAGTTTTCAAACCTGGCATCGCCTTTGCAAATTCCTCCTGCGAGGCTTACGGAAATGCAGGATGCAGCGCCACGACTGATTCTCCCTAATTGATGCGAGGTACGTGATGAAAATTGGTGTTTTCGTTCCGATTGGCAACAACGGCTGGTTGATCTCCACCCATGCGCCGCAGTACAAGCCAACCTTTGAGTTGAACAAAGCCATTGTGCAGAAGGCCGAGCACTATCACTTCGATTTTGCGCTGTCGATGATCAAACTGCGCGGCTTCGGCGGCAAAACCGAGTTCTGGGATCATAACCTGGAGTCGTTCACCCTGATGGCGGGGCTGGCGGCGGTGACCTCGCGGATCCAGATTTACGCCACGGCCGCCACGCTGACGCTACCCCCGGCGATCGTGGCGCGGATGGCCTCCACCATCGACTCAATTTCCGGTGGTCGCTTTGGCGTCAACCTGGTGACCGGCTGGCAAAAGCCGGAATATGAGCAGATGGGCCTGTGGCCGGGCGATGACTATTTCAGCAAGCGCTACGATTACCTGACTGAATATGTGCAGGTGCTGCGCGATCTGTGGGGCACCGGCAAGAGCGATTTCAAAGGCGAGTTCTTTACCATGAACGACTGCCGCGTCAGCCCGGTTCCCGCCTCGCCGATGAAGGTGATCTGCGCCGGACAAAGCGACGCCGGAATGGAATTTTCCGCGAAATACGCCGACTTCAACTTCTGCTTTGGCAAAGGGGTTAACACGCCCGCCGCCTTCGCACCGACCGCCGCACGCATGAAAACCGCCGCCGAAAAAGCCGGACGCGATGTGGGTTCGTATGTGCTGTTTATGGTGATCGCCGATGAAACCGACGAAGCCGCCCGCGCGAAATGGGAACACTACAAAGCGGGTGCCGACGAAGAAGCCCTCTCCTGGCTGACCGAACAAAGCCAGAAAGATACCCGCTCCGGCAGCGACACCAACGTGCGCCAGATGGCCGATCCCACGTCTGCGGTCAATATCAATATGGGTACGCTGGTCGGCTCTTACGCCACCGTTGCCCGCCTGCTGGATGAGGTCGCCACCGTCCCCGGCACCGAGGGCGTGCTGTTAACCTTTGATGATTTCCTGGAAGGCATTGAAGCCTTTGGCGAGCGCATTCAGCCGCTGATGCAGTGCCGCGCCGCGATCCCTGCTCCGACGCGGGAGGTGGCCTGATGATTACTTTTTCTGCCCGCCCGGAAGCCGTGACCTTAAAGCCGGAACAGAGCGCCCTGATCGTGATCGACATGCAGAACGCCTACGCCAGTCCCGGCGGCTATCTCGATCTCGCCGGGTTTGATGTCTCCGCCACCCGTCCGGTGATTGAAAATATCAAAACCGCCGTCAGCGCCGCGCGCGAAGCGGGCATGACGATTATCTGGTTCCAGAACGGCTGGGACGATCGCTACGTTGAAGCGGGCGGCCCCGGCTCGCCCAACTATTACAAATCCAATGCGCTGAAAACCATGCGCAAGCGCCCGGAACTTCAGGGCACGCTGCTGGCGAAAGGCGGCTGGGATTACGAACTGGTGGCGGAACTGACGCCGCAGCCCGACGACATCGTGCTGCCCAAATCGCGCTACAGCGGCTTTTTCAATACCCCACTCGACAGCATTTTACGCAGCCGGGGCATTCGCCATCTGGTGTTTACCGGCATCGCCACTAACGTCTGCGTGGAATCCACCCTGCGCGACGGCTTTTTCCTCGAATACTTCGGCGTGGTGCTGGAAGACGCCACCCATCAGGCTGGTCCGGCGTTTGCGCAACAGGCGGCGCTGTTCAACATTGAAACGTTCTTTGGCTGGGTGAGCGACGTCAGCACCTTCTGCCAGGCCCTGCAACCCGCCACCACTCACCTTGTGACTGAGGAATAACCTATGCCAAAACAGGTCATTATCCCACCGGGCACCACCACGCCCATCGCCCCGTTTGTGCCCGGAACGCTCGCTGACGGCGTGGTGTATGTCTCCGGCACCCTGCCCTTTGATAAGCAGAACAACGTGGTGTTTGTTGACGACCCAAAGGCGCAAACCCGTCACGTGCTGGAAACCATCAGGAGCGTGATCGAGACGGCGGGTGGCACCATGGAGGACGTGACGTTCAACAGCATTTTTATCACCGACTGGAAAAACTACGCCGCGATTAACGAAGTGTACGCCGAGTTTTTCCCCGGCGATAAACCGGCCCGCTTCTGCATTCAGTGCGGGCTGGTGAAACCGGAAGCGCTGGTGGAAATCGCCAGCGTCGCCCATATCGCTAAGTGAGGTCATGATGCAGCTTTCCATTGCCGACGCCCCCTTTCCCGACGCGCCCGTGGTGGTGCTGATCGCCGGACTGGGCGGCGCGGGCCACTACTGGCAGCCGCAAATCCCCGCGCTCTCTGCCCGTTATCAGGTGGTGAGCTACGACCAGCGCGGCACCGGCAACAATCCGGCGGTGCTACCGGCGGATTACAGCATGGCGGCGATGGCTGCCGAACTGCATACCGCGCTGGCTGAGGCGGGCATTACGCGCTATTGCGCGATCGGTCATGCGCTGGGGGCGCTAATGGGGCTGCAACTGGCGCTGGATTATCCGCAGTCGGTCAGCGGGCTGGTGCTGGTCAACGGCTGGCTGACGCTGAACGCCCATACCCGACGCTGTTTTCGTACCCGCGAGCGGTTACTCCATGCGGGCGGCGCACAGGCGTGGGTCGATGCGCAGCCGCTGTTTTTATACCCGGCACAGTGGATGGCCGAGCGCGCGCCGCGTCTGGAAGCCGAAGATGCGCTGGCACTGGCGCATTTTCAGGGCAAAGACAATCTGCTGCGCCGCCTGAGCGCCCTGACGCAGGCGGATTTCTCCCGCCGTGCCGGGGACGTGACCTGCCCGGCGCTGATCCTCTGCTCACGCGACGATCTGCTGGTGCCCTGGCAGTGCTCCCGCGAGCTTGGTGAGGCCCTGCCTGACAGTGAACTGGTGGTCATGGACTGGGGCGGCCACGCCTGCAACGTGACCGACAGCGATACCTTTAACACCCTGTTAATCGACGGGCTGGCAACGATGCTGCCCGTTAGCCAATCCGCAGTGAAGGAGATGATATGAGAGACGCGGTCAATCCCGACGCGCTGGCTGCGCTGTTCACCCAGGCCCGCACCCATAACGGCTGGCTGGCAAAGTCAGTCAGCGACGAGACGCTAAAGGCGATTTACGATCTGCTGAAAATGGGGCCGACGTCGGCGAACTGCTCGCCTGCGCGGATTGTGTTTGTGCGCACCCATGAGGGGAAAGAAAAACTGTGCCCGGCGCTCTCCAGCGGCAATCTGGATAAGAGCATGACTGCGCCGGTGACGGCAATTGTGGCCTGGGACCCGCTGTTTTACGACAAACTGCCCGCGCTGTTCCCCCACGGCGATGCGCGAAGCTGGTTTACCCAAAGCCCGCAACTGGCGGAGGAAACGGCTTTTCGCAACAGCTCCATGCAGGCGGCGTATCTGATTTTTGCCTGCCGTAGTCTGGGGCTGGATACCGGGCCGATGTCCGGCTTTGACCGCAATAAAGTGGATGCCGCCTTTTTTGCCGACAGCGGCTGGAGGAGCAATCTGCTGATTAACATTGGCTACGGCGACGCGGAAAAGCTGTATGACCGCCTGCCGCGCCTGGACTTTGACGACGCCTGCACGCTGGCCTGAGGAGGCACAATGGCAATTCCCGATAAACAGACGTTTCGAGATGCGATGGCCTGCGTGGGCGCGGCGGTGAATATCATCACCACGGAAGGTCCGGGCGGTCGCGCCGGGTTTACCGCCAGCGCTGTGTGCAGCGTCACCGACTCGCCGCCCACGTTGCTGGTGTGCCTCAACCGCTCGGCTTCCGTGTGGCCGGTATTTAACGCCAATCAAACCCTGTGCGTGAACACGCTGGCGGCAGGTCAGGAATCGCTGTCCAACCTGTTTGGCGGTAAAACGGCGATGGCAGAACGCTTTAGCGCGGCGCAGTGGACAAGCGGAGAAACCGGCAGTCCGATGCTTATTGGCGCGCTGGTTAACTTCGACTGCCGCATCAGTCAGGTGGTCAGCGTGGGGACGCATGACATTCTCTTCTGCGACATTGTGACGATTGCCCGCGACGCGACGCCGGAGGGACTGGTGTGGTTTAACCGGGGCTATCACGCGCTGGCGCACCCCGCTCCCCGGCTTTAATCCGGCTGGTTTTCCGGTTTATCAGGCACCTGTGAGGGTGCCTGTTTCTTTTTGAATTTAAGCTCGCTCACCAGCACGCCCAGCACGATAAACGCGCCGCCAAGGAGCGCCAGCAACGGCAGGCGTTCTCCGGCAAGGCGACCAAAAATGCCCGCCCAGACCGGCTCGCCGGTGTAAATAATGGTCGCACGTGTAGGTGACACGCTGCGCTGCGCCCAGTTCATCACCACCTGAATAATCGCGCTGAAAATGCCCAGGCCCACCGCTACAAACAGCAGCCCGTTCGAGATGGGCGGTATGGGCTCGCCGGCGGGCAGCATGGCAAAAAATGCCACCAGCGAGGCGGTTGCCAGTTGGATCACCGTGACGCGGCGAATATCCACTTTCCCGGCCCAGGCGCTGATGAGGATAATCTCTGCGGCCACCGCCACCGCACACGCCAGGGTGATAAGCTCGCCTTTGCCCAGCGCCAGCAAATTGCCTTCCGGCCCGGCGAGTAAAATCAGCCCGGTAAATGCCAGCACAATCCCGATGCAGGACATCAATCCCGGCATTCTGCCCAGGCACAGCCATTGTAGTAAGGGCACCAGCGGCACGTACATGGCGGTGATAAACGCCGATTTACTGCTGGAGATGGACTGTAATCCCCAGGTCTGCATCCCGTAGCCTAGGGCTATCGAAACGCCGATAGCCACGCCCGCTTTGATTTCAAGCCAGGTCACACCGCGCAGCACCCTGATCGACATCAGCCCCACGGCCAGCGCCGCCATCGCAAAACGCAACCCGACAAAGAAAAACGGGCCGCTGAGGGTAACGGCATACTGGACCGCCAGAAAGGTGCCGCCCCAGAACATGGTGATCAAAATAAGCAGCGCTTCCTGCGGCTTGACGGAGAAGGCATAGCGGGAGAAAAAAGAGGCCATGTGACAACCTGTTAAGAAAAGAGGGTTGTAGTCTGCGGTGATGTCCGCTCAGGTTCAACTCGTCAGGCAAAAAAAACCGCCGGGCGATACCGGCGGCGGCACGAGGTGCCATTAAATATCACAACGGAGCAAAAGAGTGAGAGGGTTTAGTCTTTAATCACCTTCACCGTATAGCGTCCATCTGCCTGACGATATGCGCCGTGGATGTCGGTTTCAAAACCGGGATACCAGGCCCCGATTTCACACAGCATTTGCAGAAACTCAAGCGTGGGCCGGTTCTCTTCCGCCAGCATTTCGCCTGGCATAACCAGCGGCACACCGGGCGGGTACGGCAGGATCATGTTGGCGCTGACGCGACCAATCATCTCCTCCAGATAGACCTCCTCGATCTCGCCATGCAGCTCTTTCTGGAAGGCATGATGCGGGTTCATCACCATTGCCGGCAGCGTTTCAAAGGCGCGGAACATCAGCTCAGGTAAATCATGCTGACGGATCAGCGTATGGATACCCTGAGCCAGTTCCTGAATGCGCATGTTTTCATAAAACGCGGGCTGGCAATGGTATACATCCGGCAGCATCTCTTTCACCGTGGCGTTACGGTCATAGTCGCGCTTGAAATGATTCAGCGCGCGCAGCAGCCCCAGCGCTTTGGTTTTATTGATGCCGATGCTGAATAAAAACAGCAAATTATACGGGCCGGTTTTTTCCACAATGATGCCGTGCTGATCCAGGTATTTCGCGACGATAGACGCCGGGATCCCCTGCTCTTCCATTTCACCGTGGCGATTCATCCCCGGCGTCAGCAGCGTGACCTTTATCGGATCGAGATACATGTGGTTATCATCGATGGCGTCAAAGCCGTGCCATTTCGCGCCTGGCTTCAGGTTCCAGCACTCTGGCGCAAGTTCGGCCTCGTCCGGCTGCCAGACGTCAAAGAACCAGCCCTCAACGCCCTCGCGAATACGTTTGACCTCGTGGCGGAAACGCAGCGCGCGCTGGATGGCGTTGTTGATCAGGCGCTTCCCGGCGTTGCCTTTCATCATCGCCGCAGAGGTTTCAATTGAGGCGACGATACCGTAATGCGGCGAGGTGGAGGTGTGCATCATAAAGGCTTCATTAAAGGTTTCTTCTTCCACCTCCCCTTTAATGTGGATCATCGACGCCTGCGAGAACGCCGCCAGCAGTTTGTGCGTCGACTGCGTTTCGTAAATCACCTTTCCGGGAACGCGATCGCCGCTCATCCCGCACAGTCCTTTATAAATCGGACTGAAATTGGTGTAAGGAACCCAGGCGGAATCAAAATGGATCGACTTCACGTCGAGCGTCTGTTTGATGTAGTCCGTGTTATAGAGCAGGCCGTCGTAGGTGGAGTTGGTGATCACCGCATGCACCGGCCAGCTTGCCCCCGGCGTCTGCTTCACTTTTTGCGCGATGGTTTCTTTCTGGAATTCACTGCGCGGAATACCGCCGAGAATGCCCCATGCATTGCGCGTCGGGCGTAAGTAGAGCGGCGTAATATCGCTCATGATCATCAGGTGGGTGAGCGACTTGTGACAGTTACGATCAACCAGAATGGTGCTGCCGACCGGCGCGGCATACATACCGACAATTTTGTTAGCGGTGGAGGTGCCGTTGGTCACCATATAGCTGCGTTCGGCATTAAAGGTTTCGGCAATATAGCGCTCGGCTTCCCGGTGCGGCCCGGAGTGATCCAGCAACGACCCCAGTTCACCCACGGAGACCGAGATATCTGACTTCATGGTGTTGGCACCGAAAAAGTCATAAAACAGGCTACCTACCGGGCTTTTCTGGAATGCGGTGCCCCCCATGTGCCCCGGCGTACAGAAGGTGTATTTCCCTTGTTCGACGTAATTAAATAGCGCTTTGGTAAAGGGCGGTAAAATCGCGTCGAAATAGGCTTCCGTACCGCGCTTGATCCGGTCGGCAATTTCACTGCCGGCGTAGAGTTCATACTCGAAAAAATTCACCGCCAGGCCGAGATCGTGAATATCGATATTTTTTAATGCGTGCCTGTCGGCAAATGCATACATCGGCAGCTTTTCATTAAGCGCGGTAATTTGTTTGGTCAACTGGAGATTGTATTTCGCCCAGTCGAAAATAACGCCGCAGACCTGAGCATTGTTTTCAATAAGCTCCAGCAAATCGTCGGTGTCATGAGGATAAATCACGCGGTAGTCCTGCGCTTCCAGCGTATTTTGCAGCTCGTGAATGGGTGCTTCTTTAAACAAGACATCCATATGATTCATGATGGCTATCGTTTTCATATCTTATCCCTGATAAATGTTTTCCGCGGTCTTGTCTTGTTTCTGAATAAACATGCCCCAGAAGGTCCAGCCGGAGAACGTGACGAGTGCGCCAAGCATCATGGCTTCTTCACCGGAGGCGTAGAGGGCGTAGAAGCTGTACACCGTACCAACGAAGGCAATCAGCACATTGGCTTTTGCCTGCCCGATATGCACCCCGGCGAGACGCTGCATCGGTACCAGTGCCGCCATGGAGAGCACGTAAGGCACCAGGTTGGTGACCACGGCGAGATTGACGAGGCTGTTAAATTGCTTGTTGAGTGACGGGCTGATGGTCATCAGAGCCAGTAAGGTCTGGATGATACCGAGGATCACCATCCCCACCAGCGGCGCGTCTTGTTTCGTGACCTTTGAGAAAATCTTCGGGAAATAACCGATATCGGAGGAGGACTTGAAGACCTGAGCGACCGTGAACTGCCAGCCTAACAGCGACCCGATACAGGCCAGCGCCATCAGGAACATCACCACATTGCCGACCGTAGGGGTAAACATGGTGGCGTACGCCAGACCGAAAGGCGCGGTGGAGTGCAGCAGATCCAGGTTAGGCACAATACCGGCAATGACGTTCGTGGAGAGCACATAAATAACGGCGCATACCAGCGTGCCGCCGAAGACGGCGATCGGCACGTTTTTCTGCGGGTTTTCCACCGCGTCCATGTTAGCGCAGGCGGATTCCAGACCGAGGAAGGCCCACAGCGTCATGGAGATGGAGGTAGAAATCGCCGAGAAGAAGTCAAGATTATTGGGATTCCAGGCGCTGATATAGAGTGAAGGACTAAACCAGAACCAGCCGATCACGCACAGTCCAACCACGGGGATAATGACGCCCCACACCGTGACCGAGCCAATTTGCCCGGTGATTTTAGCGCCGCCGAAATTACAGACGGTGGTGATCCACAGCACGACAATGGTGGCGAGACACACGCCTACGGGCGAGAGATTTGCGCCAAATAATACGCTGCCATAACCGACGGCGGAAATGGCAATTGCGATATTGGCAATTAACAGACTGATGGCGTAAGTGTAATTGGCAATAAAGTTTCCTGATTTACCAAACGCATATTCGGCGTACCCGCCCATGCCCCCGCTTTTGGTGCTAAATAATCCACATTTTGAAAAAGCCCAGGCTAATGCCAGTGAACCCAGCGCGGTAACCAGCCAGGAGAGAATTGACATTGTTCCAACTTCAGCAAGTTTGGTGGGAAGCATAATAATGCCTGACCCCAACATATTAACGGCAGTTAATATAGTCAGGTGCATAACTCCCATTTTATTTCCGGGATTGCTCATAGTTCCATCTCTTAATAATGAAGAATGACTCTCTGTAATTTTTCTAAAACCAACGGATGATATTTTTTAACGCCAGGACATCAGAGACTCCTTACTGATTGACGGTATTTGCGGGATGAGAGGTTGAAGCGCGCTGCGCATTGAGATAACGGCTGGGCCAGATCTTTTCCGGGGCGACGCCAAGCGCGTCTGCGATGATGCGTTCGGCTTTGGGATAGGCGCGGGACAGCGCATTTTTGAGCGTGTCGGGCTTCAAACCAGAGCGAACCGACAAGGCGCGAATGGAGACTCCCCGTTTATGCAAGGCCGCAACGATATCGATGCGGTTCCAGTCAGCAGGCACTTCATTTGTGGTCATAATTCAATTAACCTCATTATTTACCCCATGGGATTACGCCATGGAGTGAATTCAATGTGATAACAGCGGCGCTAGAATTGATCTCTTTTGAGATAATAAAAAGCCCCTGATTACTAAAATGCGGCTTCTTTCGCATTTTTCCTGATCCCAATGTAAATCAATTGCATTGTTGTACGACTCTGGATGGAAGACGATGAACAAC
Source organism: Enterobacter sp. kpr-6 (assembly GCF_900116015.1). Taxonomy (GTDB): domain Bacteria; phylum Pseudomonadota; class Gammaproteobacteria; order Enterobacterales; family Enterobacteriaceae; genus Enterobacter_D. The sequence goes on along the minus strand of NZ_FOYH01000001.1, from coordinate 588,153 downwards.
GAAAATCAGTCTGTGGATGGGGGTGAGCAGGATGGGTTACTTGCCGATCGATTACGGACGCTGATTGGTTCCCGCAGCACGCGGGCAGCGGCTAAGGCATGGGATCTCTCTTACTCGACGTTGAATAATTACCTCAACCGTGGCACTGAACCTTCACTGAGCGTGGCCCGGCAAATTGCAGAACGTGAAGGGGTTTCGGTGGAGTGGCTGGCCTGCGGCGACAGTAAGGAGACGCCCATCGCGCTTGATGAAGAAAGAGCGCAGTGGCATGTGAAATCTCAGCCCGCCCCTGTCTCTGACCCGCTGGAGTTCGCCTGGTCAATGGTGTTTAGCTCGCTGGATAAGAGCGAGAAAGAAGCGCTGCTTAAGCTCATTCATAAAGAAGGGATTCAGGGGATTTTGTATCAGTCCCGGCTGCGCGCCGATTTTGTCCAGCAACTCAACATGTTGACCCCTGCCGAACGCGAGCTTTTTTATACGCAGGCCAGCGGCCTGATGAGCGCCATTCAGCAGGCCAGTCGCGCCTCAGAGGATTAAGCTGAGAAGGTATGGAGATCATTTTGATCTCCATTAAGATCATTTTCTTGCTTTATTGCGTACACTGGACGTAAAGTGGCTGTCAGCTATCACTGTCAAAGAGGCTGATAAAAGTATGGAAACTCCACATAACGAGCAGACGCTGGGCGATGAGTTCAGCGTGCGTATGCAGAAACTGGCGCTGTTAAGCCGTAACGGTAATGCTTTCCCCAATGATTTCCGCCGCGATACCACTTCCGATCGTTTGCATCAGCTTTACGATGATTTCAGTTCTGATGCGCTGCGTTCGCATAATATTACCGTGCGCGTGGCGGGCAGGATGATGACCCGCCGGGTCATGGGTAAGGCCTCGTTTATTACGCTCCAGGACATGGGCGGGAAGATCCAGCTTTATGTCACCGCGAAAGGGATAGGCGAGCAGGCTTACGAAGAGCATCTGAAGATGTTCGATCAGGGCGATATCGTTGGTGCCTCAGGGGTGTTATTTAAAACCCAGACTGGCGAGTTGACCGTTGAATGCAAAGAACTTCGCCTGCTGACCAAAGCAGTGAAGCCGCTGCCGGATAAATTCCACGGCCTTACCGATCAGGAACGGCGCTACCGTCAGCGCTATCTGGATCTCATTGCGAATGAGAAAACGCGCGACACCTTCCGTATCCGCTCGAAAATCATGTCGGTGATCCGTACCTTCATGCAGGCACGGCAGTTTATGGAAGTCGAAACGCCGATGATGCAACTCATCCCCGGCGGCGCGTCTGCCCGGCCGTTTATTACCCGCCACAATGCGCTCGATCAGGATATGTTTTTGCGTATTTCGCCGGAGCTGTACCTCAAGCGGCTGGTGGTGGGCGGCTTTGAGCGGGTCTTTGAGATCAACCGTAATTTCCGCAATGAAGGGATTTCCCCGCGTCATAATCCTGAGTTCACCATGATGGAACTCTATATGGCCTATGCGGATTACAACGATTTGATTGACCTGACCGAATCGCTGTTCCGCCAGGTCGCGCTGGAGGTGACCGGCGGCACTCAGATTGTCTACGGTGACTGGGCGTTTGACTTCGGAAAACCGTTTGAGCGCCTGACGATGAAAGAGGCCATTGTTAAGCATGGCAAAGGCATCACGATGGAGGAACTTGGCTCGCCGGCACTGACCACGGCGCTTGCGGAGCGGCTGGGGATCGTGATTGAGGCAAGCTGGGGGCACGGGCGCATTATCACCGAGATTTTCGATGCCGTGGCGGAAAGCGAGCTTATCCAGCCGACGTTTATTACCGAATACCCGGCGGAAGTCTCTCCCCTCGCCCGCCGCAGCGACGCAAATCCTGAATTTACCGATCGCTTTGAATTCTTCATCGGTAGCCGGGAGATCGGCAACGGTTTCTCCGAACTGAACGATGCAGAAGATCAGGCGGAGCGCTTCCAGGAGCAGGTGGCCTCGCGAGATGCCGGTGATGATGAAGCGATGTACTACGACGCGGATTATGTCACCGCGCTGGAGTACGGATTAGCGCCTACCGCCGGGCTGGGCATTGGCATCGACCGGATGGTGATGCTGTTTACCAATTCGCCTACGATCCGCGATGTCATCCTGTTTCCGACGCTGCGTCCGGTTAACTGAGCAGCAAACAGGGGGCGCGCTTTGTGCCATGTCATTCTGCATTTCAGCCGCAAAACAGGCTGCATGTGCAGCCTGAATGAACACGGTGAGTTCATCATTGCGCTGGTGCTTTCAGCATGTACTGCCAATGAGGGTGATTTACTGGTCGGGGACAGCAGTTGTGCCGGGATGGGCGAACTCTTTAACGCCGCGCAGGATGTCATGCTGAATGTGGATATCCTCTACCGGACGCGTTCGGAAGTGTATGCGAGAACACTGCTGCGCAACTTACTGGCGAATCATTGAGACGCAAATTTTGGGCAAAAAAAACCGCCGGAGCGATCCGGCGGTGGGACTGTTGTGACGGGAATAGATGACTATTGCGCCATCACACTACCATGCAGCTACGCTAGCTGTTACGGCTGCTGCCATGGCTGTTTTTGCCCCCTTTTTTACCCGCTTCGGATGCGCGCTGCGGGTCATTTTTAAAATTGCCCCCACTTTGCTGGCCACCTTTACGACCTGCTTCTGATGCTCGATCACGGTTTTCAGCGAAATTACCTGAACCACCACGATGGTTTGCCATTTCTGACCTCCAGAATTGTTAAACATTAGACATCATACTGCATTAAGTAAAAGAGGTTCCTTTCACTTCACGGCGTTGATGAAAGAACCTGTATTGCCGCCGCGTGAAATTAAGCTTAGTAAAATCTGGTTATCCGGCCAGTCAACCGCAATATTCTGCAACAGGAAATCAGCCAAACGGGTGATATTTTTACACTGTAATTAATAAGCCCTTCTTATGACTGAGAAAAATATCGCGGTTGAAAATGTGACATTTTACGACATTAATTTATCGAGTAATTCACCCAGCGCGAACGTCACGGCCTGATCCAGAACCTCTTCACACTCGCCGCCAAAGCGTTTGACCGCGGTTTCGGTGCGATCGTCAAAGCTCCAGCCAAACCAGACCGTACCGGCCGGGGTGCCGTCTTCCCCGTCGTCCGGCCCGCCATAACCGGTAATGGAAATAGCGATATCCTGCTCTGCACGCTGACGCGCACCCTCGGCCATTTCGCGGGCGACTGCTTCACTCACCGCCGTGTGCTCTGCCAGTGTCTCGCGCGACACGCCCAAAATATGCGCTTTGGCGTCATCATTAAACGTCACAAAACCAATGCCAAACCACTCCGGTGTATTCTCAGCGGCGCAAAGCGCGGAGGCCAGTTTTCCACCGGTGCAGGATTCGGCGGTGGTCAGATGTAAATGACGACGCATCAGTAATTCACTGAGATCGCCGGTAATTTGCTCAAGCGAGCGGTGCTCAAAATAGACATCAGTATGATTTTCCACAGCCATAATATATCCCGCCATTTCTAAGATGATTGTTGTTAGAAAGCATAGTCTTAATTCCGCCAGCCTGTATTAATGCTTATCGGCTCTGCTTTAGATAATTCCTAATTTTAAAATTATTTGATACAAGCGACATCTTTCTTCGTAAGCCTAATATCGCCCTCTGGCGGTACATTCTCTTACTTAATTAATTTCCTTTGTCCTTATCGCTTTCACAGAAATAGCCATTGATGTTCTATGCTTGAATACTGAATCAAGTCGCTACAGAGGAGAAAAGTATGAGCAGTAATAAAGATATTATTCCGGAACACATTAAATCGTACCCCACTCCCCCCTTTGAGCGCCAACTGCAACCCTTCCCTGGACTTGCCTGCAAACTGAAACCCCGTCCTGACCATGGCGAGACATCCTATAAAGGGAATAATCGTCTGGCTGGCCGTAAGGCGCTGATTACCGGCGGGGATTCCGGTATCGGTCGCGCCGTTGCTATCGCTTATGCGCGTGAAGGGGCCGACGTTGCCATCAACTATCTTCCCGCTGAAGAAGAAGATGCGCGTGAAGTGATCGAGCTGATTGAAGCCGCAGGCCGCAAAGCCGTGGCAATTCCCGGTGATATTCGTGATGAAAAATTCTGTCAGACGCTGGTAAATCAGGCGGCGCAAGAATTGGGCGGGCTGGACATCCTGGTGAACAACGCGGGTCGCCAGCAGTTCCGCGAACACATACGTGATTTGTCGACCGAGGATTTTGACGCCACGTTTAAAACCAACGTCTATGCCCTTTTCTGGATCACTAAAGCCGCTTTAGAGCATTTGCCGCGCGGGGCGTCGATTATTAACACCTCATCCGTCCAGGCTTATGAGCCGAGCAAGACGCTGATGGATTATGCCCAGACCAAAGCCTGTATTGCCGTCTTCACCAAATCGCTGGCACAGCAAGTGGCTGAAGAAGGCATCCGGGTTAATGCCGTCGCACCAGGGCCGTACTGGACGGTGTTGCAGGCATGTGGCGGACAGCCGCAGGAAAAACTGGAGCAGTTTGGCGCGTCTGCACCGCTTGGCAGACCGGGACAACCGGCAGAAATTGCCGGGATGTATGTGCTTCTGGCCTCGGATGAAAGCAGCTACTGCTCCGGCCAGGTCTGGTGCTCAGATGGCGGTACGGGCACGCTGTAAAGGCTGTCAGTCACTGTGACTGGCGTTTTTCATGATATGGACTTTTCCGCCGCCGGGGAGCTTCTCTCCCCGGCTTATTGCGGTGAGGTTATCCAACGCAGGAAGATATCTGATGAAAGCACTCACGTACCATGGCCCGCATAAAGTTAGCGTTGATAACATGCCCGATCCGTCTATTGAGGCGGGCGATGACATTATTTTGCGGGTAACGGCCACGGCTATTTGTGGATCTGACCTGCATCTTTATCGCGGCAAAATTCCCGGCACCGGGCATGGCGATATTTTCGGTCATGAATTTATGGGTGAAGTGGTCGAAACCGGTAAAGATGTCACTGCGGTTGCGAAAGGCGATCGGGTAGTTATTCCCTTTGTGATTGCCTGCGGCGACTGCTTCTTTTGCCATCTGCATCAATATTCCGCCTGCGAAAATACCAACAGTGGTAAAGGCGCGGCCCTGAACCGCAAAAGCATTACGCCTCCGGCAGCCCTGTTTGGCTACAGCAAACTGTATGGCGGCATCCCCGGCGGTCAGGCCGAATACGTCCGTGTGCCGAAGGCTAACGTCGGCCCGTTTAAAGTGCCTGACACTCTGCCCGATGAAAAAGTGCTGTTCCTTTCCGATATCCTGCCGACAGCCTGGCAGGCGGTAAAAAACGCCGAGATCAAGCAAGGTTCCAGCGTAGCCATTTTTGGCGCGGGCCCGGTCGGACTGCTGTCTGCCGCCTGTGCGCGTCTGGCGGGTGCAGAGCAGATTTTCATGATTGACCATAACGACTACCGGCTTAATTTTGCCCAGCAGCGCTATGGCGTGATCCCGATTAATTTCGATCAGAATGACGATCCTGCCGCGTGGATCATTGAGCACACCCGTAACAATCGGGGTGTCGATGCGGTTATCGACGCCGTGGGCTTTGAAGCAAAAGGTAGCCTGACTGAAACTGTCTTAACCAATCTGAAGATTGAAGGCAGTAGCGGTAAAGCGTTGCGTCAGTGTATTGCTGCGGTACGCCGGGGCGGTATTGTCAGCGTGCCGGGCGTGTATGCCGGTTTCATTCACGGCTTTATGTTCGGCGATGCGTTCGACAAAGGACTGACCTTTAAAATGGGCCAGACGCACGTTCATGCTTTCTTGCCGGAACTGCTGGAACTGATTGAGGGCGGGCATCTGACGCCTGAAGAGATTGTGACTCACCATCTGCCACTCGAAGAGGCGGCACGCGGCTATGAGATCTTCGAAAAACGGCAGGAAGATTGCCGTAAAGTGATCCTGGTGCCGGGCATGGCAGCCGCGCGGGCGACCATTTAAATCCATGGCAACACGTGCTGCCTGAAGACATCTGAAAGCGCGCGTGTGCTACGCTTTTTAAAGGCTTAACGCAACCTAAGGGGTGAGAGATGGAAGGAACGGAGCGCAAAAACGTTAAAATTCTGGTGCTGTACTATTCCATGTATGGACATGTCGAAACCATGGCACAGGCGATAGCGGAAGGCGCGCAAAAAGTCAGTGGCGCTGAAGTGGTCATTAAGCGTGTGCCGGAAACCATGCCGCCGGAGTTATTCACCAAATCAGGCGGTAAAGCGCAAACTGCACCTGAAGCCACGCCGCAGGAACTGGCGGACTACGATGCGATTATCTTTGGTACACCGACGCGTTTTGGCAACATGGCGGGTCAGATGCGCACTTTCCTGGACCAGACGGGTGGCCTGTGGGCCTCGGGCGCATTGCGCGGCAAAGTCGCCAGCGTCTTTAGCTCGACCGGTACCGGCGGCGGCCAGGAGCACACGATTTCATCCACCTGGACCACCCTTGCCCACCATGGGATGCTGATTGTGCCCATCGGTTATGGGGTCAAAGAACTGTTTGATATTTCACAGGTTCGCGGCGGGACACCTTATGGGGCGACCACCATTGCCGGTGGCGATGGCTCCCGCCAGCCCAGCGAAGAAGAGCTGGTGATTGCCCGTTATCAGGGCGAATACGTGGCAGGATTTGCCGCGAAGCTAAAAGCCTAACTGTTAAAGGAGACATTTATGCCGACTTCAGAATCAAAAGCACACCGTGTAGGAGAATGGGCAAGCCTGCGTAATACCTCTCCGGAGATCGCAGAAGCCATTTTTGAACTGGCTGATTATGACGAAAAAATGGCCGAGCAGATTTGGGAGGAAGGTAACGATGAAGTGCTGATCCGCGCCTTCGAAAAAACGGATAAAGATTCGCTGTTCTGGGGCGAACAAACTATCGAACGTAAAAACGTCTGATCTGCCTCCCCCGCCGCCCGGCGGGGGAGTTCTGTTTTACTCTTTGGCGACCGACTTAATCACCGCGTTAAATTTATCAATGGCGCAAAATCCTTCTGCATCCACCGGGCAGCCTGCCAGTTCAAGCGTCACGCGCTGCGGGGGCGATTGCAGGGTGAGCACATCAGCATTACGCAATTGCTGCGTACTTTGGTAGACGTATTCAATTTTCATCAGTTCACGATTACCGGTGGTGTCATGCCAGCGCTGGAAGACTATTTTGCCGCCAATCGGCGTGCGCTCATATTGATCGTGTAACTGATAGGGCTTGAAGTCGAGTGCGGTCAGCAATGACGCAATATTGGAGTCATGCCCCACCATCAGCGTCACTTTTGCCGCTTTAGCGGTGTCATTCACCAGCACGTTTCCGATATAGCCAATCAGCGGGGCCGCGACATTACGCGCCACTTCCGGCGAGGTAAAGAGCGAATCCTGATAGCTGTTTTTCAGCTTCGACAGCACGCGCCACTGCTGATCGGTTTTGATCTCTCCCCAGGCCACCTGATCCATCGGGAAGCCCTCGTAATATTGCAGGGTGAAGGCATCCACCAGCGAATTACCCACTTTCAGCGGCCCGGATACGCCTGGCTCCTGCTGGTATTTAGCGCTAAATGTATCCTGCGCGCCGGTAAGCGAGCACTGCTGCTTCTCTTTGCAGGCCGGTGCTGCCTGATAATCGGTGATTTTTTCCAGCAGCTGATAGCTTTCGTTTAGCTGAAACTCTTTGCGTTTAGTGTTCATCGCCTGCACAGCCTGCTGATCGAAGGCGGCAGAATCATCGGTGATCACCGGGTTAAACACCGGGTCCATGGTGCCCATTTTTTCCTGGTGATGGACGGGCACATCGCAGCCCGGAAACGCGCCGGTAATAAAGAACTGGGCGGTCGCCACGGTGCGTTGCAGGCTGTTGGCATAGGCATAGACGCTATTGCCGGTCGGACATTCGCCGGAAGTCACCAGCTTCTGCTCTGCCAGCCACTCGCGCATGTAATGCCCCATGTAAACTTCGAGCACGCCGCCCTTGGTGGTGAGCTGCCCGCCGGGCACATCCCACTCCGGCCATTTATTGGGTGTGGACTGTTCCAGTACGCTGCCGTTATTCGCCAGCGGCGCGCGCAGATTGTGGCGGCTCATGATCAGCACCTGCTCAAGCTGGTACCCCTGCGGTGCCGTTTGCGCCTGCGCGAATGCCGGGAGCATCGCCAGCGCCGTCCATATTGCCAGTTGTGTTTTTTTCATCCTGCGTTCCCCTTCCCATCAAAGAAAAAGTAAGTGTGACAGATTTATGACGCTTTACCTGAAGCGCTCACGCAAACTTTGCACCTGGTTACAGAACGGCGCATTTTTACCTGGCGGGAACGGCGTTTTCTCTTTATAGTAACGCCTGTATAAATAAACAGTTCCCGGAGGAAATGTGTTTGTAGAGTTAGTTTATGATAAGCGTAACGTAGCCGGTCTGCCTGGCGCGCGTGAGATCATACTGGAAGAATTAACCCGCCGTGTGCACCGCATTTTCCCGGACGCAGATGTGCGCGTGAAGCCGATGCAGGCCAATGGTCTTAACAGCGACGCCAGCAAAAGCGATCGCGAGAAGCTCAACAGAATGCTTGAAGAGATGTTTGAAGAAGCGGATATGTGGCTGGTTGGCGAGTAATTACGCAAATCCACTCTGCTACGGATAAGATCTTTTATCTCCATGACGCAACGGCCATTTTAAACCACACTTAAGGCAGCATGTGCATTTCCCACAGGGATCTGACCTGCACTTAAGAGTGAGCTTAAGCCCCGGCAGATAAAGGGGCGATATAACAATAATGACCGGTGAACAGCATGAAGAAAATCGCGATTGTCGGTGCAGGCCCGACGGGAATTTATACCTTTCTTTCACTTTTACAGCATGGAGAGCCTCTGGCCGTCACTGTCTTTGAACAGTCAGCTGAGGCCGGTGTCGGCATGCCCTACAACAATGCTGAAAACTCCAGAATGATGCTGGCTAATATTGCCAGTATTGAAATCCCCCCCGTTTTTTCAACCTATATCGACTGGCTGCGAAGCCTGAGCGACGAGCATCTGGCGCGGTATGGCGTTGAGGCTGCGTCCCTGCACGTCCGGCAATTTTTGCCGCGCATTCTGCTGGGCGAGTATTTCCGCGATCAGTTTTTGCAACTGGTGGCGCGGGCCAAAGAACGCGGCTTTGAGGTGAACGTCAAGGAATCCTGCCAGGTCACGGATCTGGAGGCGACCGCCGATGGCGTGAACCTGTGGATGCAGGATAAACCGACACCGGAAGCCTTTGATCTTGCCGTCATTGCCACCGGGCATGTCTGGCCGGGTGAGGAAGAATCCACGCGCTCGTTCTTTCCCAGTCCCTGGTCCGGCTTGATGGAGGCGAAAATTCCGGCGTGTAAAGTGGGGATCATGGGCACCTCCCTGAGCGCAATCGACGCGGCAATGGCCGTGGTGGTACAACATGGCGCTTTTTATGAATCCGATGACGGGCAGATGCATTTCAGTCTGGATAGCGGAAGCGAGGCGCTGAATATTGTGCTCATGTCCCGCTCCGGGATCCTGCCGGAAGCCGATTTCTACTGCCCTATTCCTTATGAACCGCTGCGCGTGCTGACGCAACAGGCGCTGGAGCGCGAAATCGCGGCCGGGAGCACAGGCCTGCTGGACAGGATTTTCCACCTGATGGTGGCTGAAATTAAACAGGCCGATCCGCAGTGGTGTGAACACATCAAGCTGAATAATCTGGATGCCGACAGTTTTGCCAGCGCCTGGTTTGCCGACAGGCATCAGCACGATCCCTTCCGCTGGGCGCTCTCCAATCTGAACGAAGTCGAACGCAACAAGCGCGATCGACGAACGGTGCCCTGGCGCTACGCGATTCTGCGATTACATGAAGTGGTGCAGGAGTGTGTGCCGCATCTGGATGAAGAGGATCGCAAGCGCTTTGATGTCGGCCTTGCCCGCGTTTTTATTGATAATTATGCGGCGATTCCCTCTCAGTCTATTCGCCGGTTACTGGCGTTGCGTGAAGCCGGGATCATCAGCATCCTTGAGCTGGGCGCAGAGTATGAAAAGGATGTGCAGGCGCATCAGACGGTTATTTGCGCACAGGAACAGCGTTATACCTTCGATGTTTTTATCGATGCGCGCGGGCAGCGTCCGCTAAAAACCAACGACCTGCCGTTTCCGTCGCTGCGTAAACAGCTTGAAGCGACCGGGGAAGAGATCCCGGAAGTGGACAGTCATTACACGCTGCGGGAACCGGCGTGCGCTCGCGGGCGCATCGCGTTCGGCGCGCTGCCCTGGCTGATGCACGATCATCCCTTTGTTCAGGGGTTGACCGAGTGCGCGGAAATTGGCGCTGCGATGGCAAAAGCGCTGGCGCAACCAGCGGCTTATTCCCGTAAGCGGCTGCCGTTTATTGACGTGTAATTTTTGTAAACCAGGCGCGGCGTTATGCGCGCCTGGGAAAGTCATATTCGGGCGCTGCGCCAACCTGTCAACTTGTAATTGTTTGCCTTAAATACTTAAAATTTAATGTAGTTAATATCATTAATTTTAAAAGCCACGCAGCCTGTTTGTAATTTACCCCTTTTGTCATCAATGAAATAATACTTCGCTTTATTATCCGTGAAGAAATGCATTTCACATGCAGCAGGGGTTTAAGTCAGCGTGAAAAAATCAACGATCGGCGTTATTCTTTTTATATTATTCTTTTTTCTGGAGGGCATTGCATTATTAGCTCTGGGGAAAGCGCTCAAAGATCCGCACTCAATTGCAGCAACAATATTAATATTTTCAACGAGTTCAGGAATAATCATAATGTTAGCCCTATGCACTGGAATAATTTTTAGTGGCAGACCCATTGATCCTGTTACTCAAAAGAAACAATCCATGCTTATGACAATACTGGAAAAATTAAGATTAATGGGGTGCTTTCTGTCACTTGTTTTTATTAATTTTGAATTGCTGGGGGGAATTTATTTATTACGTCAGGGATAAAAATATATTGTCATAATGCTTCTGGCGAAGAAAACGATCTGATGAACATCGTTTCATTGCGCCGCCCGCGCAATCTGACGCTGTATGACAGCCCGATGGGATATGTCATCAAAATGCTGGTGGCTATTTTTGGTCCGCTGGATTTTGCCCTGACCGCACCTGTTTGCGAGCACATTGACGATCAGGATGTGATGGCGCGTGAGTTATCGCTGGATATCGCCCACGGTCTGGTAGGAAAAACGGCTATCCATCCCACCCAGATTGCCATGATTGAAAAGGCGCTGATGGTTGCGCCCGGTGAACATTCAGACGCGCTGCGTATTCTTAATTCAACTCAGGCTGTGTTTAAGTCGCAGGGTGCGATGTGTGAACCCGCCACCCATCGTCGGTGGGCAGCGAGCGTCCTTGAGCGCGCGCGGGTGTATGGCATTCTCACCGAACAAAGCCCCGACGGAATCAGGCTTATGCCTGTGTCATAGGAAAAATCATATCGCCATGCCCGTTTTTATCTCTGCCTGAAAGATAAAAACGGGAGCCTCTTTGCCGTCCCTCTCCTCCCTGAAGCAGTGGATTTGACACGCCGAAATGCTATGTTATAACATCAACAAAGTCTGTCAGGGATCGTCCCTGATCAGGCCACGGGCATCTTCCTGCCATGGGCGACATGGATTAAGGAGATTTTCATCAGGAACACGGTCGGATTACTGAATATGATGTCATCCACATTCGTCCCGCGCACTTCCGATATTATTCTTAGCGTTAATATCCGCTCATTACTGTCTCATCCCGCAGAGCCACATTCTGGCACCATTCATTTTACTGTCAGTAAAGGGGAGTCGCTGGCTATCATTGGGCCTAATGGTTGCGGTAAAACGACGTTGCTGCGGGCTATTTTCGACGGCTCAACACATCTCAACGGGAATATCACATTACAGGGAATACCGATGTCATCGGTAACACGTCAGCGACGCGCAAAGCAGATTGCCGTCCTGGCGCAGAATGATATTCCGGACCTGCGTTTGACGCTTGAAGATTATGTCGCACTGGGGCGTATTCCCCATGCGCAGGATCTCCCGCATAGCGATCATCATGCTATTACAGAGAATGCCATTAAAGAGACGGGTTTATTAACGTTGCGTCGGCGATCGTTATCAGCGCTTTCAGGTGGCGAAAGGCAGCGGGCAGCGATTGCGCGGGTGCTGGCCCAGACGCCGCATTTACTGCTGCTGGATGAACCCACCAATCATCTTGATCCGAGCGGGCGCGTGGAATTGCTTTCGCTGGTGAAAAGCAAAGGCATTGCCGTCGTGGCGGTGTTGCACGATCTCCCTCTGGTTGAAAATTTCGCAGACCGGGTACTTATTCTCTCTCACGGCAGACAAGTTATTTGTGATAAGCCCGCACGCGCGCTGTTATCGAAATATCTTTATCCGGTATTTGGCCTGACGAGTTTTACCGTACCCCACCCTCAAACGGGAAATGCGTTACGCATTTTTGAAGTTCCACATACCGCTTAAAAACTAACAGAGAATGATAATGAAAAATTTATTTATGGGCCTCGCCGTGCTTATTTCTGCCTGTACTGCGAATGCGGCACATTTTCCGGTCACGATAGAAAGTTGTGGCGTCCCGCTTACCTTTAATAAGCCGCCAGAAAGAGCCATTATTAATGATCTTAATATGTCGGAAATGGCCTTTGCCCTGAATTTGCAGGATCATATCGTTGGCCTGACTGGTATAAGCGGCTGGTACAAAATGACGCCGCAATTTAAAGAGGCGATGGGGACAATCCCTGAACTGGCACCAAAATACCCTGCTCTGGAAACCTTACTCGCAGCCAGTCCGGATTTCTTTTTCGCTGGCTGGAATTATGGCATGAAAGTCGGCGGCGACGTGACGCCCGCGTCGTTGAGCAAATTTGGTATTAAGACCTTTGTGCTCAGCGAAAGCTGCGTCTTTACCGACAAGGTTAAACGTAAAGCGAGCATGGATTTACTCTATAACGACGAGCTGACGCTGGGAAAAATCTTTGGCAAACCACAGGAAGCGCAGGCTCTTGTCGATAGCTGGAAAGAAGCGATAAGTCAGTTGCCTGAACCACCAAAGGGAACGCGCCCCTTAAAGGTGTTTGTCTATGATTCTGGCGAAGATAAGCCTTTCACCAGCGGCAAATATGCCATGCCAACGGCCATCATCGAAGCGGCTGGCGGTAAAAACGCCATGGAAGCCCTGGAAATGAGCTGGGGGACAACCTCGTGGGAAAGCGTGGCTGCCACTGAACCCGATTTTATTATTCTGCTGGATTACCAGACCGGCAGCGGAGCAGAGGCGCTGCGTCATTTCCTTGAAAATCACCCGCTGATGAAACTCACGCCCGCCGTGAAAAATCAGCGCTACCTTAAACTTCAGTATGCAGAGCTTACCCCCGGCCCCGCCAATATTAAGGCAGTGGAAAAACTCTCCAGTGCACTGTATCCGATGGTCACGCAATGACCTCTTTTTCGTATCGTTACGCCCTGGCGATGGGAAGTGCCTTCCTGGTTCTTATTGTGCTGATGCTCATTAGCGTGGCTAAAGGCTCGGTGTCATTACCGCTGATGCAGTTGCTGGGTGCCCTGCAACTGGCCGACGAGCCTGTGTCAGAGATGGTCAAAAGAATTGTGGTTGATATCCGTGTGCCGAGAACCCTGCTTGCTGTTCTGACCGGGGCCGGACTGGCGATGGTCGGCGCACTGTTACAAACGACCACACGTAACGATCTGGCCGATCCGTTTTTGTTTGGCCTCTCTTCTGGCGCGTCCACCGGGGCGGTGCTGGTGATCACCCGCTTTGGTGACACGCTTGGCGCACTGACGCTGCCCGTCGCGGCCTTTGCGGGCGGTATCTGCTCGGCGGTGGCGGTCATGCTGCTGTTTCATTTTAAGAAGCAGCGCGGCGCAGAGCATCTGGTGATCTGCGGGCTGGCTATCTCTTTTCTGTTCGGTGCGTTAACCAGCTACCTTATTTTTTCCGGCGATCAGCGCGCGGCCAGTTCCGTGATGTTCTGGTCGCTTGGCGGACTGGGATTAGCGAGCTGGGATAATCTCCCTTTTGCTCTTTTGAGCGTGCTGCTGTTGAGTGTTTTTGTCGCCCTGCGCGCTCGTGCGCTGGACGGACTGCTGGCGGGAGAACAAACGGCTCTGTCGCTGGGCATTCATGTGAACCGTCTGCGGGGAGAAATTTTTCTGTGTTGCGCGGTGTCGACTTCGCTTCTGGTGGCCCTGACCGGGGTGATTGGTTTTGTCGGCTTGATGGTGCCGCATTTTTGCCGGCATTTTTCCGGTGTTAAACATCTGCTTCTGCTGCCGGGGTGCGCTATTACCGGTGCGATTTTGCTCTGCGGCGGCGATATTGTCAGCCGGACGCTGCTCGCCCCGCAAGAACTGCCCATTGGCATCATCACGGCCGGTATCGGGGGGATTTTTGTGATAAGTCTGCTAACCCGCCGATAAGAATGACCGCTAAGTAAACAAATACGTTCAATAAAATCTGGCCTTGCAAATAATTTTCATTATCATTGTGCGTCTTAAATTGACCAGCAGGTCATTATCACAGCCCGTTACGGATAGTGCTTTATGAAAAAAGTCATCAGTGCATTAGGTTTAGTTTTCGCTTCGGTCAGCTCCGCATTTGCCACCACCTATCCTGTCACCATCGAGAACTGTGGATATCAGGAAACGTTTAACAAGGCACCTGAACGGGTTGTGGCACTGGGGCAAAATACCGTTGAGATCCTGCTGCTGCTGGGTCTTGAGGATAAGGTCGTTGCCAGCGCGTTCTGGCCCACCAAAGTGCTGCCCTCACTGGCGGCGAAGAACGAGAAAATTAAAACCCTGACGGTTGAGATCCCAACGCTTGAGTCTATTCTCGCGCAAAATCCTGACTTCGTTCCCGCACAACTGCCTTTACTGCTTGGCCCGGAAAGTAAGGTCGCCAAACGGGAAGATCTCGCCACCGTCGGCGTTAACAGCTACATGTCACCCGGCATGTGCGCCACAAAAAAAGCGGTGGGCGATATGTACGGCAGCCGCCAGAAGCTGTGGGATATGACCTACCTCTATAAAGAAATCACTGATTTTGCGACTATTTTTAATGTTCAGGATCGTGGTGAAGCGCTGATCAATGACTTCAAAAAACGCGAAAACGATTTGCGCACAGAGTTCAGCAAGAACAAAAAAGATCTGTCGTTTGTGTTCTGGTTCTCCAGCTCTTCGCCTTCTGCGGATGCCTATGTTGGCGGCAAAAACAGCGCGTCGGGTTTTATTGCTAACGTGCTGGGCGGCCATAACGCCATTACCTCCGAAACCGAATGGCCTACCGTTGGCTGGGAAAGCATCATCGCCGCCAACCCGGACGTGATTGTGGTTTCAAGCCTCGACCGCAATCGTTGGGCGCTGGATAACGCGGAAGAAAAAATCAAATTACTGAAAAGCGACCCGGCGATCAGTCAGCTCGACGCCGTTAAAAAAGGCCATATTGTGGTGATGGACGGTCAGGCCATGAACCCCACCATCCGCACGATTTACGGCGCAGAACAGGTTGCTGAACAGCTCAGAAAAATGGGGCTGAACTAATGATGCAGGCAGTTAAACAGGCCCCACAGGGCCTGCTACTGACTCTGTCGGCGCTTTTTGCCCTCATCCTGTTGCTGCTGGTCATCGCCACTGGCGTTAGCGTAGGCGAACTCTCCATTCCGTTACGCAGCGTGGTAGATGCGCTCACCAATAAAGCCGGGCTCACTGAGGTGCCGCTCAGCCGCATTTATGAAAGCGTTATCTGGGACTTTCGCCTGAGCCGGGCGCTGGTTGCTGCCTGCTGTGGCGCGGGACTGGCAATCTGCGGAGCCGTACTGCAAAGTTTGCTGAAGAACGCCCTGGCAGAACCTTACGTGCTGGGCGTCTCGGCGGGAGCCTCTACGGGTGCCGTCTCGGTCGTGGTGCTGGGGATTGGCACCGGCGCAGTCTCCCTTTCCGCAGGGGCGTTTGCCGGTGCCTTCGCCGCCTTCGCCTTTGTAGCCTTTTTGACCAACGGCGCACGGGGTGGCAATGAGCGCACCATACTGGCGGGCGTTGCCGCATCGCAACTCTTCAACGCGATCACCGCGTATACCATCAGCACGTCAGCCAGTGCGCAGCAGGCCCGCGATGTCATGTTCTGGTTACTGGGTAGCTTTAGCGGCGTACGCTGGCCTGAGTTTCAGCTGGCGCTGGTCGTCATCCTGATCGGCCTGGCTGTTTGTCTCTATTACTCACGTGCGCTGGATGCCTTTACCTTTGGCGATGACGCAGCGGCCTCGTTAGGCATTAATGTGCCGTGGGTTCGCCTGATCCTGTTTACCGCCACCGCGCTGATGACGGCCACGATTGTCAGCATGGCGGGCTCCATTGGTTTTGTGGGCCTGGTAGTGCCGCATATGATGCGCTTCTTCTTCGGCCCGCTTCACCGTACCCTGCTTATTGCCAGCGCGCTCGCCGGGGCCATTCTGATGGTGCTGGCAGATATTGCGTCGAGAATGCTTATCGCCCCGCAAAGCCTGCCGGTTGGTGTGGTGACAGCGCTGGTTGGCGTGCCCTTCTTTGCCGTCATTATCTATCGTTCAAGGAATAAGTGATGAGTATCACCGCTGAAAATATTACCTGGAAGGTAGGTAAAAAGATCATCGTCAATAACGTCTCCCTCACCGTTTCGCCGGGGCAAACGGTCGGGCTGCTCGGCCCCAACGGTTCCGGTAAATCGTCGCTGTTGCGTATTCTCGCCGGGTTACGTCGCCCGCACGCCGGGACGGTAACCCTTGATGGCAATAACATTGCGCGGATGCCGAAGAAGCAGCTTGCCCGCCGCATTGCCTTTGTGGAACAGCATGGCGCAACGGAGGCCAACATGCGGGTTCGTGATGTGGTCAAACTGGGGCGTATTCCGCACCATACCGCCTTTTCCGGCTGGAGCACCCACGATGATGAAACCGTCAACGCGGCGCTTGCGCGGGTCGATATGCTGGAAAAAAGCGCTCAGGGCTGGCTGAGTTTATCCGGTGGCGAGCGCCAGCGCGTGCACATTGCCAGAGCGCTGGCCCAGACGCCGACCGAGATCCTGCTGGATGAGCCGACCAACCATCTGGATATTCATCACCAGATGCAGTTGATGCAGCTCATCAGTGAACTGCCGGTCACCAGCATTGTTGCCATTCATGATCTTAATCATGCCGCCATGTTTTGCGATGCGCTGATGGTGATGCAGCAAGGTCAGGTGATTGCGATGGGTACGCCGGAGGAGATTTTAACGGAGGCGCTGCTCTGGGATGTGTTCCGGGTGAAAACCAGAATTGAGATTTCGGCGTATCACGGTAAAAAACATATCCACTACCTTCTGCAATAAGCCATCAGCATGCCTTTTTTCCGTCCCGCGACGCACCTTTGGCCGCCCGTGTTACTGGGCAGCCAGTTTGTTTTCAACATCGGTTTTTACGCTGTTGTTCCCTTTCTCGCGATCTTCCTTCGCGATGATCTGCTGCTTTCAGGTGGCGCTATCGGCCTGATCCTGGGGCTTCGCACTTTTTCGCAGCAGGGAATGTTTATTGTCGGCGGCGCGCTCTCCGACCGATATGGCGCGCGTAGCGTCATTCTGTGCGGCTGCGTGATCCGGGTGGCGGGCTATCTGTTACTGGCCCTGGGCGACAGTTTAAGCCCGATCGTCCTCGGAGCCTGTCTGACCGGCATCGGGGGCGCGCTGTTTTCGCCGTCCATTGAAGCGCTGCTGGCCAAAGCCGGTACCGACAGCGAGGCGCGGGGAAAGCGCAGCCGCGCCGAATGGTTTGCGCTGTTTGCGGTATGCGGGGAGCTTGGGGCAGTGCTCGGCCCGGTGGCGGGCGCATTGCTGGCAGGATTTGGATTTCGACAGATCGCGCTGGCAGGGGCGGCGGTATTCTTAATCGCGCTCGGCGTGCTGCATCTGTGCCTGCCGCGCCATACATCGCACAAGCAGGCGCTGAAGATTATCCCGTGGTGGACAACCTTCCGTCAGCCACGCTTTGTGGCTTTTATTATTGCTTACAGTTCATGGCTGCTGAGCTACAACCAGCTTTATCTGGCATTACCGGTGGAAATCGCCCGGTCCGGCGGCAGTGAGAAAGATCTCGGCCCGCTGTTTATGCTGGCGTCAGTGCTCATCATTCTGTTCCAGCTTCCTCTGGCCCGGTTCGCACGGCGGATCGGTGCTGCGCGGATCCTGCCGACAGGATTCCTGTTTCTTTCCGCCGCTTTTCTCTGCGTCGCGCTGTTTGCCGGGTCAGAACCGCCGGATTCCTGGCAGCGTTTACTGCCTGCGGCATGTTTTGTGGCGCTGTTGACGACGGGACAGATGTTACTGGTGCCTGCCGCGAAAGATCTCATCCCACAGTTTGCCGATCACAATACGCTTGGTGCGCACTATGGCGCGCTGTCTACCGCCGGTGGCTGCGCAGTACTGGCAGGAAATTTCATGCTGGGCAGCCAGCTCGACCAGGCGTTAATCCCCTCACCTGCCGCAGTCATCCCGTGGTTACAATTAGCTTTCTTTCCGTTTTGTAGCGCTGTTGCGTTGTATTTTATCTGCCGGCCCATGCGCTAATCCGCAGCAGGCATGTAGAAACGTAAGTGAGAGGATGAAAACAGAGAGCAAATGAAGAAAGGCACAAAACAAAAAACCCCAGATAATCGCTTATCTGGGGTTTTGTATTTGGCGGAAGCGCAGAGATTCGAACTCTGGAACCCTTTCGGGTCGCCGGTTTTCAAGACCGGTGCCTTCAACCGCTCGGCCACACTTCCAATGAGGCGCACTATAAACATCCCGTGACGGCGTGTAAACCCCTCATGTGTTTGTTTGCCTGAAAAACAGGCAAAATGTGATTAATCGACTGAAATAACTGCATACTGACCATTTATTCAGCATTAATCTCAGTGTTTCAGGATATAGAGATCTTTCGTAAAGTAGTAACCGAGGCTGTCCGGCGCGAATCCTCCGACCCAGGGTTTCACCAGATGTGTTCTCACATAGTGATAAACCGGCAGCGCGGGCACGTCCTGGGCCAGTAAATCTTCAGCCTGCTGATAGTATTTGCCGCGTTCTTCCACGCTTCCGGCTTTCGCGGCCTGATGCAACGCTTCATCATAGGCCGGATTGCTGTACTTCGTGGTGTTCTCGCTATCACCCGTGCGGAAATTATTCAAAAACGTCGCCGCATCGTCGTAATCCGCGATCCACGCATAGCGCACGGCGTCAAAATTGCCGGTATGCATGGTATCGAGCATGGTTTTCCACTCCTGGTTTTGCAGCTTCGCCTCCACGCCGAGATTTTTCTTCCACATGGAACTGGCGGCAATGGCAATCCGCTGATGGGTTTCCATGGTGTTATAGAGCAAATTAAAACTGAGCGGATGGGTTTCACTGAAGCCCGCATCCTTGAGCAGTTTGCGCGCCTCTTCAAGACGTTTCTCGCGCGGCCAACTGGCGTAATCAGGGTTGTGAATCGTGACGCCGCCAATTTCAGGCTGACTGGTCACCCATGCCGGGCGCTGGCCCTGCCCCATCACTTTCTGGGCGATGATATCTTTATCCAGCCCCATATTGAGCGCACGTCGCACCCGGGGATCGTTAAACGGCGGCTTTGTGGTATTGAACTGGTAGTAATAGGTGGCAAGCTGCGGCGAAATATCGACTTCCTTGCCGAGGGTCTTCTGTAACTGCGCAAACTGATTGACCGGCACGGTGTAGGTGATATCAATTTCACCGGCTTTATAGCGGTTCACGTCGGCGGTTTCAGCGCTAATCGGTAAATACGTGACGGTATTGATGACACTGTTTTTATTGTCCCAGTAACGCGCGTTGCGCACGGCGACAATTTTTTCGTTCACTATCCATTGGGAAATCTTATAGGCCCCGCTGCCAACAAAGTGTTCCGGCTTCGTCCACTTATCGCCAAAACGCCCGATCAGGACTTTATCGACCGCCACCAGCGAAGGATGGGCCAGCATGGGTAAAAATGCGGCCGTTGGCTGGGTGAGCGTGACTTCAAGCGTCGTATCGTTCAGCGCTTTTACGCCCAGATTTGTCGCTGGCTGTTTGCCTGCGGCGATATCCGCCGCATTAACGATATGCATATTTCCCGGATAGCTGGCGTAGGGCGACGCGGTTTTAGGATCCACTAAGCGCTGCCAGCTCCATACGATGTCCTGTGCCGTAATTGCCGTACCGTCAGACCAGGTGATGCCGGGGCGCAAATGAAAGGTCCAGACGGTGTTGTCTTTATTTTCCCACTTCTCCGCCAGTCGCGGCTCAATGGTGCCATCTGCCTTCACGGCCACCAGCCCGTCGAATAAATCGCTGATAATATTGAATTCAACGTCGCTTTCTACTTTATGCGGATCCAGCGATGCAGGCTCGCTGCCATTGTTGCGCACCAGTTCCTGCGTGGCTGCCAGTTCCGTGCCGGGTGGCACCTGGGCGGCGATAGTCGTTGTGCTCAAACCTACCATCCCCGTGGCCAATAATATAAGCCTCAATCCTGATTGTTTTTGCAGTTTCATTTCCTTCGCCTTATTGCTAAACATGATGACGATGCACTTATCACTATTAGCGGTCGGGCCCTGACAATGCAATGTTTTTCAACCAATTATAAGAGACTGGTCTGGTTTTTCTCCGATTCACATTGGTGGCAATAATCTCCTTTTTTGTTGCGTGGAATATAAACAGAGCCAATAGTTTTATAATTATATCTTTCTAAAAACAATATATTGCCTTTGCCCTAATTATGAATAAACCATAAATAAATATAATATATATATTTACATATAGTAATAGACATTCCGTATGAATATTATATCCATTGAACAGGTGTAACCAAGTTGATAAAATGCCTCCCGCTATTTTAGGTGCGTAATGGCAGTGCAGTCTGACGCTAAGCAACACGATGGTATTTTATTAATATCATTATCTCTTTCTATTAAAGCTAAAGCGTTTTTATGAAAATGTTATGAATAATGTATTAATCATTGCGCCATGAACAGGTAATTCTTTTTTCT
This sequence comes from Enterobacter sp. kpr-6, assembly GCF_900116015.1. GTDB lineage: Bacteria > Pseudomonadota > Gammaproteobacteria > Enterobacterales > Enterobacteriaceae > Enterobacter_D. The sequence continues at coordinate 567,088 of NZ_FOYH01000001.1, read as the reverse complement.
GAGGGAACAGTGGAATGAATAAAACATACAGTATTGTATGGAGTGAAGCGCGACAGAAGTATATTGTTGCATCTGAACTGGCGTCAAAAGCCATTTGCGTAAAAAAAGGTGCTGCCGCAATTATTGTCGCGCTATCGCTTATGACTGGCGAGGTCTGGGCGGCGGCAGACAGTTGTAGCAATGAAGAAGACGGGTCAACGGTTGTCAATGTGAATAATAATATGGGGGATGGTAACGTTGTCTGTCGATATACGTCCCCGGCGTTAGACGGCAAATATACCATGTCACTGAATGGTTTTGAGCAAGCGAACGACTCTCAAGATTTTGGGTATGCCATGATACTCGACGGTTTTAAAGGTGATGCAGCGATTAACGTTATCGGGGGTACTTTCCTTAACATTAACTTATCAGATCCTGCCTCCAACACTGCCATGATTGCATGGTCTGCAACCGAAGGAAATGCGACAATTACGGTTCAGGAAGGTGCCAATATTTCGATTACGAATACGGTAGAGTCCGCGAGCAAAGAACGCGATGGTATTGAAGCAACAGCCCAAAAGGGAAATGCGACGATTAATTTTAGTGGTTATGGGAAGATTGAAACGACTAACGGGAATGGGCTTTATGCCCAGGTAACGGAAGGCGGCACCGCCCAAATTCGTTTTGACTCAATAGGTCAAGATAATAATAACCCGCCGATTACTACGATTACTACGATTACTACTAAGGGTGATTCCGGCACCTCACCGGATACTCAATTTTCAGCCGCTGTCGATGGCATACATGCCCATAATAAAGGGTCAGCCACCACTGATAACGCGCAAATTGATATCGCTAAAGGTGTGCTTAATATTAATGCTACCGGTAATGCGAACGGTATATTTGCCGGCACCATGGGTGGCAATGCCATTGTCAAAGTAGCACCGGAAGCAACCCTGACCATTGACATCGAAGGAAGCGGCACATCTCCGGAACAATCTATTGCGGGCATTAACGCGATTGCACATGAAAATGGCAATGCTTCAATTGAATTCAACAGTAAAGACAGCAGTATTAAAATGAGCGGGGAGAAAGATCTCGCCGGACTCTACGCTTCAGCGACAAACGCCAGCAAAAATTCTACTGGAGACGCGACGGTCAACTTTCTGGCAGGAAATATTCAATTAAAAAACACCTCTTCTGTTCTGCAAGAAAACAATTATCGGGATGGTATACGTGCCGAAGCAAACCAGGGGAACGCGACTATCACCTCTGCCGGTACTATTTCAACCGACGGTAAGCAACATTCCCGGGGTATTATCGCCCGTAGCGGAAGCGGCAACGCTATCGTTAACGCATCCGGCAAAGTGACAACGGGTACCGCCGCAGACGGTCTGGATAACTTTGGAATTTATGCTGACGTGGGCATCTATGATGCACTTACGTTGAGCAACGCCGATACCACCGGAAAAACAGCATCCATCATGTTCGGTAAACACGATGCTGATCTGATTGAAACCAACGGGCAAACATCCCACGGGATTTATACAAAAGCGAACCTGGGTGCCGATACAAAAATCGATGTCAAACAGGGGACGGTCACCACGCATGGCGAGTCAGCTTATGCGCTGTACGGTGAGAATCTGGGGTCGGGCGATGTAACTATTGATAACGCAGGGACGTTGATCACTACGGGTATGGGCGCGAACGCTATTCAGGCAAGCGCAGCGAGCGGTGATATTACGGTAAACAACCTCAGTGGCACTGTTGATGTGGCCGGCAGTAAAGCCAGTGGCATTTCCGTGACAAACGGAACAGGTACCGCAACGGTGACGAACGATGCCGCCCTTGAGATTGGACGCGAAACAAGCGACCTGAATCACGGAATTACTGTCATGCGTTCCGGAGCAGGGGAAGCCTTCATTACCAACCGGGGCGATATCAAAACACGCGGGAAAACGCAGTCATCGGCTATTTTTACCCAGACAGAAACCGGTAAAACGACTATCAATGCCAGCGGCGATATTCAGACGTTGGGTAAAGAGACAGGAAATAATGGCATAGAGGCGCAATCTCAGGGCGGCGATGTCGAGATAACGCTTAGCAACAGCAACGTGTCGGTCGCGGGCAGCGCTAACGGCATAGTGGTGAATAATGCCTCATCGAAGCAGGCCAAAAACGTGGATGTCACCATTGATGCTAAATCCACGGTTTCAGGCGGTACCGATGACACATCAGCGCCCACGGCGGGCGTTTTCCTCAGAGCGGATAACATTACCTTAACTAACGCGGGTACCATTGACGCAATTAATGACCGCGCAATTTATCTTGATGCCTCCTCCCCGTCCCAAATCAATAATACGGGTTCCATTACCGGATTTGTGCAGACCAAGACAGATACCTCACTGACCTTTACTAACGCTAAGAACCTGAACCTGCGCAATTTTACCGACAGTGACAATGATGGCACGCGTGATGCTAAAGCAGTTTCTGTTTCTACTTTTGGCGGCGCAGACAGCAAATTTGTTAATACTGGCACGGTTGCGCTGGTGGCAGTCGCCAACGATACGAAACAAGATCTGACGGACCAGTACACGCTGGACAGCAGCGTGCACAGTATTGCTAACGATGGCGTTGTCCAGGCGCAAATGCTGGAACTTGGCTCGTTCGACAACGCAGGTATGATCGACCTGACTGCAGGCGGCAAAGCGGGTGATATTTTAGTTATTAGCGGCAGTAATGTGGCCGGTACGTCTGGTGATGGAGTGTACATTTCTAATGGCGGCACACTGACACTGGATACCGTACTGAATGAAGGAGGCGCAAATTCCCAAAGCGATATGTTGGTTGTTGATACAGTCGCACTCGGTTCTAAAGCTACGTTGATCAAGGTGAATAATGCGGGTGGTAGTGGTGCTGTAACAGTAGACAACGGCATTGAACTGGTGCACGTATTGGGAGGGAAAGGCAAATCCGCAGAAGACGCGTTTGTCCTTGATGGCCGCGTGGGTATCGGTGCCTACGAGTATGACCTACATCAGGGCAGCGTAACTGATGAACAGGACGGAAACTGGTATTTACGTGGCGTAAAAGCACCTGTGAACCCGGATGATAATAAACCGATTCCCAATCCTGATGACAATAATCCTCCTCCCGCTCCCGACGACGGCTCATCCGGTGTTCCTGACACGAGCGGCAATTCATCCGGTATCCCTGATCCGAACGATAACTCATCCGGTATTCCTGATTCGAACGGTGGCGGCAACGCCGACAAGTCTGACTGGTCATATTCTCCGGAAACAGGGGCCTATTTAAGCAACCGCTATGCTGCAACCAACATGTTTCTCCATACTCTGCATGACAGGCTTGGCGAGGTGCAATATACAGACGCTAACCGCACTGCGGGCGACGCCCATACCGGCTCAGCATGGGGACGCATTGTGAGTCGCCATGCGAAAAGTAATGAAGCAAACGGCACCATGGACAGAGAGGTAGATACCACTATTGTTCAGTTGGGTGGAGATATCGCCAGTTGGTCAGATACTGACAACCAGGGACGCTACCATTTGGGGATTATGGGGGGCTGGGGTAAAAGCGACACTGACATTGCCAGCAATGACGTGAAATACACCAATAACGGCACCCGTCGAAAAGCAGAAGGATCAGTTGAAGGCTACAGCGTGGGCATTTACGGAACCTGGTTTCAGAATGAAGCAGAAAAAAATGCTTACCCGAGTGGCCCCTATGTTGATACCTGGCTGATGTATGGCTGGTATGACAACAGCGTTCAGGGTAATGGCATGGCAAATGAAAGCTATGACAGCCACAACCTGACGGCGTCAGTCGAAGCGGGATGGGCCTTTATCGTCAATGAGAATAACAACCGCCAATGGCTGCTTGAACCCCAGGCACAGTTTGCCTGGAACTGGTACAGCCAGGATGATGTGCACGAAAGCGACGGCACGCGCGTAACTCAGGGCGATGCCGACGGGTTTATTTCCCGTCTTGGCTTGCGGGCTTATACCCGTGACACCCAAACAGTAAACGGCATACAACCGTTTGTCGAAGTGAACTGGTGGCATGACGATCTGGATACCCAAATGTCCTTTGACAGCGACTCAGTCCATAGCGATCTTCCTGGCGATCGCGTTGAAGTGAAAGTAGGTCTTCAGGGCGAATTTGCTAAAGGCTGGCAAGCCTGGGGCCATGCAGGTGTGCAGTATGGCGAAAACGATCTTGAAAGTTACGAAGGCATGGTGGGTATCAAATACCAGTTCTGAGTTTTTTATATCCTAAATAATATAAGTTGCAGGAAGGCGGCATGCTCATGGCATGCCTGCCCTGCAGGACGGGTCTTTCTGCTACCTTCCCTATTGCACTAACAACGTTTACTGCAGCGTACTTTCACACCTCATTTTCCTGGCGAGTCTATTTCCGATCGCCAGATTTTTAATATGTACATCGTCAGTCGATGCCCAGCTGGGTAAAGATGGGTAAAACCGGTAGGCGCAGCGGGGATGTTTTCCTATTCTTTGGCCTAATTAACATCTGTCATAAGAGAGTGACGCATGGAACGTATAGTCAGTTCATCACGTGAACGTACATCGCTACTCAGTACCCACAAAGTACTGCGTAACACTTATTTCCTGTTAAGTCTGACGCTGGCATTTTCTGCCATCACCGCGACCGCGAGCACCGTGCTGGGCCTGCCCTCACCGGGTCTGATCCTGACGCTGGTGGGTATGTACGGCTTAATGTTTTTAACCTATAAACTGGCGAATAAGCCGTCCGGTATCCTGGCGGCGTTTGCCTTCACCGGTTTCCTGGGTTACATCCTGGGCCCAATGCTTAACAGCTTCCTGTCTGCGGGCATGGGCGATCTTATCGGGCTGGCGCTCGGCGGTACAGCACTGACTTTCTTCTGCTGCTCCGCTTATGTGCTGACGACCCGTAAAGATATGTCGTTCCTCGGCGGGATGCTGATGGCCGGTATCGTGGTGGTGTTGATTGGTATGGTGGCTAATATCTTCCTGCAACTGCCTGCCCTGCACCTGGCCATTAGCGCGGTGTTTATCCTGATTTCAACCGGCGCGATCCTGTTTGAAACCAGTAACATTATTCACGGCGGCGAAACCAACTACGTTCGCGCCACCGTCAGCCTGTATGTCTCGCTGTACAATATTTTTGTCAGCCTGCTGAGCATTCTGGGTTTTGCAAGCCGCGACTAACGCGCACGCTTACTCTGAGGCCCTGCTTATGCGGGGCCTTTTTATTTGGTAAACTGGCCGGGTTTTTGACTGACAAAGCGATACGTTATGTTGATGTTTGAAGGCCGTGAAATCGAAACCGATAGCGAAGGCTATCTGAAAGACACTACCCTGTGGAATGAAGCGCTGGCGACGATCATCGCTGAAAAAGAAGGGATCACCCTTTCCGCTGAACACTGGGAAGTGGTGCGCTTTGTGCGCGAGTTTTATCTGGAATTTAATACCTCCCCGGCTATTCGCATGCTGGTAAAAGCGATGGCGAATAAGTTTGGCGAGGAGAAAGGCAATAGCCGCTATCTGTATCGTCTGTTCCCGAAAGGCCCGGCTAAGCAGGCAACCAAAGTCGCTGGCCTGCCTAAACCGGTAAAGTGCATTTAATAACGAATCGAAAAATTGCTCATCTCTTTGCTGGGCTGATGCGGTTCGGTTAACACTTTATCCACCTGCGCGCTGCGTGGCCCGCCAGCTTTAAGCCATGCCACCAGCGCATCCACGCTGTCTGCCTCGCCGCAGGCCAGAACTTCCACACTGCCGTCATCCAGATTGCGGGCATACCCTTTCACATTCAGTCGCTGTGCTTCATGCTGGGTGCTGTAGCGAAAGCCGACGCCCTGAACTCTGCCATGAACCCAGGCCATTACGCATACTTGTGACATCTTTCTTCTCCTTTACGTGCCGGTACATTGCATTTCCCCACTGAACTCGGGAAAATGCCCCCCAATTTCATCAATATGACAATATAGCCAATTATGAGTGTACGTTTAGTGTTAACCAAAGGGCGCGAAAAATCTTTACTGCGCCGTCATCCCTGGGTCTTCTCCGGAGCGGTTGCTCGCATGGAAGGCAAAGCCAGTCTCGGTGAAACGATTGATATTGTTGACCATCAGGGAAAATGGTTGGCCCGTGGTGCGTATTCTCCCGCTTCGCAAATTCGCGCTCGCGTCTGGACGTTCGATAAAAACGAAAGCATCGATATCGCCTTCTTTACCCGTCGTCTGACGCAGGCGCAACAGTGGCGCGACTGGCTGGCAAAGCGTGATGGCCTCGACAGCTACCGCCTGATCGCCGGTGAATCCGACGGAATGCCGGGCGTGACCATTGACCGCTTCGGCAATTTCCTGGTGTTGCAATTACTCAGCGCAGGTGCCGAGTATCAGCGTCTGGCGCTGGTCGCCGCTTTGCAGACGTGCTATCCGGAATGCGCCATTTACGATCGCAGCGACGTTGCGGTACGTAAAAAAGAGGGGATGGAACTGACGCAAGGTCCCGTTCACGGTGAACTGCCTCCAGCCCTGCTGCCGATTGAAGAAAACGGCATGAAGTTGCTGGTAGATATTCAGGCCGGCCACAAAACCGGGTATTACCTGGATCAGCGCGACAGCCGCCTGGCGACGCGTCGTTATGTAGAAAATCAACGCGTGCTGAACTGCTTCTCCTACACAGGTGGTTTTGCCGTTTCGGCACTGATGGGCGGCTGCCGTCAGGTCGTAAGCGTCGATACCTCGCAGGAAGCGCTCGATGTGGCAAAACAGAACGTCGAACTGAACAAACTGGATCTCAGTAAAGCGGAATTCGTGCGTGACGACGTGTTTAAACTGCTGCGTAAATACCGCGATCAGGGCGAGAAGTTCGATGTCATCGTGATGGACCCGCCGAAGTTTGTCGAAAACAAAAGCCAGCTCATGGGTGCCTGTCGTGGCTATAAGGACATCAATATGCTGGCAATCCAGCTCTTGAACCCAGGCGGCGTGCTGCTGACATTTTCTTGCTCCGGTCTGATGACCACCGATTTATTTCAGAAAATCATCGCTGATGCCGCTATAGATGCGGGTCGTGATGTACAATTTATAGAGCAGTTCCGTCAGGCCGCCGATCACCCGGTGATCGCGACTTACCCGGAAGGGCTTTATCTGAAAGGGTTTGCCTGTCGCGTCATGTAACTTGATATAGGGAACCTTGCCCACATATCTCATGTCAGTAACGGTTCTCCGGAGGTGACTATGATTGCCAGCAAATTCGGTATCGGCCAGCAGGTACGCCACTCGCTGTTAGGCTACCTAGGCGTGGTGGTGGATATCGACCCTGAATATTCCCTTGATGAACCGTCAGCGGACGAGCTGGCGGTTAACGACACGCTACGCGCTGCCCCCTGGTATCATGTTGTGATGGAAGATGACGAGGGGCAGCCAATGCATACTTATCTGGCGGAAGCCCAGCTCAGTAGCGAAGTCCGGCAAGAACACCCTGAACAACCCTCCATGGATGAACTGGCGCGTACGATCCGCAAACAATTACAGGCTCCGCGACTGCGGAATTAAAACTCCCCTCACCCTAGCCCTCTCCCCAAGGGAGAGGGGACAGATCGAGCACTGGCTTGCCCTTCCCCCTCTCCCTGAGGGAGAGGGTCGGGGTGAGGGGGCAATCCAATACTACTTAGCCAGCCCCAGACGCGGGATCTCAATCGCCGGGCATCTGTCCATCACCACATTCAGCCCCGCGTCGTCTGCAAGTACGGCGGCCTGCTCGTTAATAACCCCAAGCTGTAGCCACAGCGTTTTAGCCCCCACAGCGATAGCTTCCTGCGCAACGCCCCACGCTGCTTCTGAGTTACGGAAGACATCCACCATATCGATTTTTTCCGGAACGTCGGCAAGCGTCGCGTAACCAGGCTGGCCAAGCAGGGTTTTCCCGGCGACCTTTGGTGAAACAGGGATCACGTGATAGCCCTGATCGAGCAGGTATTTCATGACCCGGTAACTCGGACGATCGGGTTTATCACTTGCGCCAACCAGTGCGATGGTACGGGTGGATTTCAAAATGCCAGTAATATCGGTTTCTTTCATGGTTTCCTCCAGGCGATTTATTCAAGTGTACACCACAGCGTACCGACCAGCCCCTTATCCCATACATCCGTATGAGAGCAAAAGGCGATATATATCTATATGTTAGTAACCACAGCCTTTGTAAAATTTTGATACAACTCGCAACGTGCCAGTCTGGCAGGAGACGTTTATGAAAACCGGCATATTTACGACATTGCTCCTCTGCCTGATGCCGGTCACCGTTTTCTCCACTACTCTGCGCCTCTCCAGCGAGGTTGATTTACTGGTACTGGATGGCAAAAAAGTGTCCAGTTCGTTGCTGCGGGGAGCCGACAGTATTGAGCTGGATAATGGCCCGCATCAGTTGGTTTTCCGGGTGGAAAAGACCATCCGGCTAAACAATCATGAACAACGGCTCTATATTTCTCCGCCGCTGATTGCCAGTTTCAACACACAGTTGGTCAGTCTGGTGAATTTTTCACTTCCGCGCCTTGAGACACAACGTGAAACGGAACTCTTTGATACCACGCCAGCGGTAACGCTGGTGGACGGGGAATCCACGCCGATTCCGGTCAAACTCGACATTCTGACTCTCACCCAGACGCCCAGCGGCATGAATTATGAGCGGGATACCGAGCGCTATAACAAAGAGGGAAAAGAGGCTTCGCTGCCGCAGTTTGCCACCATGATGGCTGATGACAGCACCCTGCTCTCCGGCGTCTCTGAACTGGACGTTCTGCCCCCGCAATCCCAGACCCTCACCGAACAGCGGCTGAAATTCTGGTATCAACAGGCCGATCCGCAGACCCGCAACCGTTTTATGCAGTGGGCAAAACAGCAACCGCCCTCGTAAGCGTGCGTCGCTTCACAAACGCTTTTTCACTTCTGCTTTTTTTGTGCCTTTCTATTGCAGCATCAAACGCTTCCAGTAATCTGTAGCAAACCTTTTTGATGGACGGGGATTATGGAACTGACCACGCGCGCCTTACCAGCGCGAAAACATATTGCACTTGTTGCACACGATCACTGCAAGAAAATGCTGATGAACTGGGTTGAGCGTCACCAGCCGCTGCTGGCACAGCACGAACTGTATGCGACGGGCACTACGGGTAATTTGATCCAGCGGGCGACGGGCCTGGAAGTCAATGCCATGCTGAGTGGCCCGATGGGGGGCGACCAGCAGGTCGGAGCGATGATTTCCGAAGGCAAAATTGACGTGTTAATTTTCTTCTGGGACCCGCTCAACGCCGTCCCGCACGATCCAGACGTCAAAGCCCTGCTGCGCCTGGCGACGGTCTGGAACATTCCGGTCGCCACTAACGTTTCTACCGCGAATTTTATTATCGAATCCCCGCAGTTTAACGACAGCGTGGAGATTACGATCCCCGATTACCCACGCTATCTGGCCGAACGGCTGAAGTAAAAGGCAGGCGGTTGCCGGGTATCGCCATGCTTACCCGGACACCTTAAGGCTTGCGGGCTACCGGCACATCCAGCGCTTTAAGCACCTCGACAAACCGTGACGGCTGCGCTTTATCAAACAGCAGCCAGACGCGGTTTTTTGCCCGGGTGATCGCCACGTAGAGCAAACGACGCTCCTCCGCATCAGCAAAATCCTCCGGTTCCGGTAACAGCGCCTGCTCCATGATCGACTCCCGGGCGGGCGCGGGAAAGCCCTCCTGCCCTTCCTGCAATCCCAGCACAATCACATAATCCGCCTGCTGACCCTTACTGGCATGGATAGTCATAAAATCGAGCTGAAGTTTCGGCCACCGGGTCGCAGCCTTTTCCAGCGCCGCGGGCTTCAGGTGATGGTAGCGCGCAAGGATAAGGATCCGTTCCTGCGGGGTGGCGTAACCGCTGAGCTTATCGAGCAGCGCATCCAGCTGATCCTGCGCCAGCAGAGTCACCGCCTGCTTATTTCCCGGCGTCAGACTGTTTAGCGGTTTGCTCAGTTGCCAGGGATTTTGCTGAATAAACCGGTTCGCTACTTCACCGATGCGCGTATTAAAGCGGTAGGTGGTGTCGAGTGCGCAGCTATCGCCCTCGCCAAAATTATGATGAAACGCGGTGGTCAGGGAGAGTTGCGCGCCGCTGAAACGGTAGATTGCCTGCCAGTCATCACCCACAGCAAACAGCGACGTCTGCGAGTTCTGTCGACGCAGTGCAGCGAGCAGCGCGGCGCGTTGCGGTGAAATGTCCTGAAATTCATCCACCAGAATATGCTTCCACGGGCTGATAAAGCGCCCTTTTTCCAGCACATTAATGGCCTGATGGATAAGCCCCGAAAAATCGACGGCGTTTTCCGCTTTCAGCGCCGATTTCCAGGCTTTCAGTAAGGGAGCCATTAACTTCACCCGTTTCGAAAACAGGCTGCGGATTTCTTCCGGCGCGCTCTCGATCATCTCAGCCTGCGTACCGCCGTGCATCCGCATCAGGCTGACCCAGCGATCCAGCCGGCCCGCCAGCCGACGCTGTAATTTCTCGTCGTTCCAGAAATTGCCTTCCGGCACCGTCCAGCCCAGTTCCTCTTCCAGCCACTGACGCCAGCCTTTGGCCTGGGCCTTTTTCTCACTGCACTGCTGCTGCCAGGCGTCAATAAACAGCGCGGTTCGCGCCTGCGTGTCGTTTTCCAGCGCGCTGATAACCGGCGCTTTTTTACTCCCCTGCATGATGATGTGCAGCGCAAGCGCATGAAACGTCCGCGCGGTGATCTCATCGGTATGCAGCCGCTGGCGAATGCGTTCATCCATCTCCTGCGCGGCTTGTCGGCCAAACGCCAGCAGCAGAATTTGATCGGCGGCCGCTTCGCCTCGCGTCAGCAACCAGCCTGCGCGCGCCACCAGCACAGATGTTTTACCGCTGCCCGCTCCGGCGAGCACCAGTAACGACTGCTCGCCGTTGACCACCGCCCGCGCCTGCGACGGGTTAAGCGGCGAGGACTCGATCTGTTCGAAAAACGGCGCGTACTCTTTGAGCATAGCCGTCGTCCAGGCCTGATTATGTTCCGTCCGGCAGCCTTCAACATCATTAAGCCAGGCCTGCGCGCGCTGCCATAATTCACGGCAGTTATCGAAAGACGCCAGCCGTGCAGTGGGCAGAGGCAAAGCCTCAAACGCCCGTGAGATCTGCTGTTGCAGGCCAAGCGTCTGCTGGCGCGTCAGCCATTTTCCCTGATCGATATGCCGGGAAAGCTCATCCAGTTGCGTTTGTAATACCTGGGCGGCCACCTCGCTCATTTCGGCGCTCCACGTCTCCCAGAGCGTACTGAGGTGTTGCCAGAACACCTGGGTTTGTCCCCATTCAGTCCCGTGCAGGCGTACCACCTGGTTATCGGCAAGCATGAACTCCAGTTCGCCCCAGACCAGACCGCGCTTGCAGTGAATCGCCAGCAACTGGTTAAACGGGATGAGATATTCATGGCGATCGCCAGACACTTTGACGCCCGCGTGCAGAATCGCAACCCGGTCATAAGGGTGTTGCGCCAGACGTTTTCCTAATGATGTCGCTTTCAGTTCCATGACGTGTCATTTCCAGCCGGTATCGTTGCCTGCCAGTTTAACCGTCAGAGAATGCGTGCTCCAGCCTAAAAAATCGCTACAATTGCTGGGACTTTTCGTTAACGGGTCTGGATCGAGGATTTATGCGTACTGTACTGAATATTTTGAATTTTGTGCTCGGTGGTTTTTTCACCACTCTGGCGTGGTTACTGGCGACAGTGATGAGCGTGGTGTTAATCATTACGCTGCCGCTTACCCGCTCGTGCTGGGAAATTACCAAACTTTCGCTGGTACCTTACGGTAATGAAGCGGTACATGTAGATGAACTGACCCCCGGTGAAAAAAACGTGCTGCTGAATACGGGCGGCACGCTGCTCAATCTGGTGTGGCTGGTGCTTTTCGGCTGGTGGCTGTGCGTGATGCACATCGTTTCCGGCATTGCGCAGTGCCTGACCATCATTGGTATTCCGGTGGGCATCGCCAATTTTAAAATTGCTGCCATTGCACTGTGGCCGGTGGGTCGCCGGGTTGTCTCGGTGGAAACCGCCCAGGCCGCGCGGGAAGCTAACGCCCGCCGTCGTTTCCAGTAATAAGGATGTCTGCTGTCATGCTTAGTCCCCTGTTCCGCCGCTATACCTTAAACAGTACCTGGCTTTCTAATGTCAAAATTGCTGTTGCCCTGTGCGGAACCACAGCGCTGCCCTGGTGGCTGCATGATGTCAAACTCACTATCCCGTTGACCCTCGGCGTGGTCGCGGCGGCGCTGGCCGATCTGGACGATCGGCTGACCGGGCGGCTACGCAATATTTTCATTACGCTGGTTTCGTTTTTTATCGCCTCGGCAAGCGTGGAGCTACTCTTCCCCTCGCCCTGGCTGTTTGCGCTGGGGTTAATTATCTCTACCAGCGGGTTTATTCTGCTGGGCGGCCTTGGTCCGCGCTACGCGACCATCGCCTTCGGCGCGCTATTAATTGCCATCTATACCACGCTGGGGATATCGCTTTACGCCAGCTGGTATCAGCAACCGCTGCTGCTGCTGGCCGGTGCCGTGTGGTTTAACCTGCTGACGTTGATCGGTCATCTGGTGTTTCCTGTGCGCCCCTTACAGGATAATCTGGCCCGCTGCTATGAGCAGCTCGCGCATTATCTTGAGCTCAAATCACGCCTTTTTGATCCAGATATCGAAGATGAAAGTCAGGCTCCCCTCTACGATCTGGCGCTGGCAAACGGGCAACTGGTCACCACCCTTAATCAGACAAAAGCGTCCTTACTCACCCGACTGCGCGGGGATCGCGGGCAGCGTGGCACCCGTCGTACGCTGCACTACTATTTTGTCGCCCAGGATATTCATGAACGCGCCAGTTCTTCACACATTCAGTACGAAAAGTTGCGCGCGCATTTTCGCTACAGCGATGTAATGTTTCGCTTTCAGCGCCTGCTCGCCATGCAGTCGCAGGCCTGCATAAACCTCTCACACTGTATATTGCTGCGCGAACCTTATCAGCACGACAAACGGTTTGAACGTGCCTTTACCCATCTTGATGCGGCTCTTGAGCGTCTGCGCGCCAGCGGTACGCCTGCCGATCTGATGAATACGCTGGGGTTCCTGCTCGATAATTTGCGCGCGATTGATGCCCAACTGGCAACCATCGAATCGGAACAAGCGCAGGCTCAGCCGGGAAATGACACAGAACATCAACTGGCTGACGACAGTCTGAACGGGATCGGTGACATCTGGTTACGCTTAAGCCGTAACCTGACGCCGGAGTCGGCGCTCTTTCGCCACGCGGTACGCATGTCGGTTGTGCTCTGCGTTGGCTATGCCTTTATCCAGTTCACCGGGCTGGAACATGGCTACTGGATCCTGCTCACCAGCCTTTTCGTCTGCCAGCCTAACTATAACGCTACGCGCCATCGTCTGACGTTGCGCGTGATTGGTACGCTCGTGGGGGTCGCTATTGGCCTGCCGGTGCTCTACTTTGTGCCCTCTGTGGAAGGCCAGTTACTGCTGATTGTCATTACCGGCGTGCTGTTCTTTGTTTTTCGCACTGTGCAATATGCCCATGCCACGCTCTTTATCACCCTGCTGGTTTTGCTGTGCTTTAACCTCCTCGGCGAAGGATTTGAAGTCGCGATTCCGCGCATCATTGATACGTTAATAGGTTGTCTTATCGCCTGGGCGGCAGTGAGTTTTATCTGGCCAGACTGGCGGTTTCGTCATTTACCCCGCGTGCTGGCGCGCGCTATTGACGCTAACTGCCGCTATCTGGATGCGATTCTTGAACAGTATCACCAGGGTCGTGATAACCGTCTTGCCTACCGTATCGCCCGGCGCGACGCTTACAATCGTGATGCTGAGTTCGCGTCCGTGGTTTCAAATATGTCAACCGAGCCGGGAGCCTCTGCTGAACTGCGCGAGGCGGCGTTCAGGCTGCTGTGTCTGAATCATACCTTTACCAGCTACGTTTCCGCGCTTGGGGCGCATCGTGAACGGTTAACCCATCCGGAGATCCTGTCTTTACTGGATGATACGGTCTGTTACGTCGACGACGCGCTACATCGCCCCCCTGCCGATGAAGAGCGGGTACAACAGCGTCTGGATCAATTGTCGGAACGTCTGCGCCATGTTGAGCCACGTTCCGACAATAAAGAGCCGCTGGTATTACAGCAAATTGGTCTTATGCTGGCGCTGTTACCGGAAATTTGCCGCTTACAGCGTCAGATCCCCCAGTGAGGCGCATCGTGCTCTTTTTGAAAATCATTGAACCAGTCCGTTAACGCCTGGCGTGTCAGCGCCGGGAGTGCGGCTTCATGCAATCCGACTATCGCACCTTCGAGAGCAAACAGCACTTTAATACCAAGGTGAGAATTAAGATGTCGTATGCGGACCCAGCATGTTTTCGACCCGAGCTGACGGAGCGTGGCGTAATCGGGAACACCCGCTTCCCGCAGCAGCGTCTCAAGCTGAAAAGTCAGGTTGGGCAAATCTTTTAACCGGGGTGCCCCCGTGCGCTGCATTTTTTCCGTTTTTGCAGCGGCCAGTGACCATGACGACAGCGTATTGAGCTTTTGCGGATCGTGCCAGAGGCTTTCATCGACCCGATAGTAATTCAGTAATACCGGCCTGCCGCGTTTCATAAAGGTTAGAAGGGGCGCGGCATGCTGTGAGCGATATTCAGCACTTTGTTCGCAGGCGCGAAGATAAAGATCGCCGTTTGATACCATGGCAAACACCGTTCCATCTACTGACAAACTGTAGCCGCCAAACAGAGCACGGTAGCGAATCTGGCCTAGCGCTGAGAGATATTCTCGGGATTTATAGATCCTTTGATACGACAAATCTTTCATGATTATTCCTTTAAAATCATGTGGTAAAGCTATTTTTATTCGTTAACGGATCCGTTAGTGAGGAACATAGGCAACTTGCGCGCCGTCGGCAAGATGATTTTTGCAATCGCAGCGGATATCGACAAAATTTGCGATGCGCTTTCAGAAAATGAGGTTGATCTTTATACGCTCAGGGGGTACTGTATAGATATACAGTAACTATCAGGGCTGGAATGATTATGTACACTTCAGGCTATGCTAATCGCTCATCAAAACTCGCTGCCATTAAAGGTAACAGCGCCCAGGCTAACACCGCTGGCGACTCAACCGGACTTATCAGCGAAGTGGTCTATCGCGAAGACCAGCCCATGATGACTCAACTGCTTTTATTACCGCTGCTTCAGCAACTTGGTCAACAATCGCGCTGGCAGTTGTGGCTGACGCCGCAGCAAAAGCTGAGCCGCCAGTGGGTTCAGGCTTCTGGCCTGCCCTTAACTAAGCTGATGCAAATTAGCCAGCTTTCTCCTGACGATACGCTTGAGTCGATGATCAGGGCTTTACGCACCGGAAACTATAGTGTGGTCATTGGCTGGCATGCGGACGATTTGACTGATGATGAGCATCGTCGTCTGGTTCAGGCAGCAGAAAAAGGTAATGCGATGGGGTTTGTGATGCGTCCTGTACGATCGGACTCTCACGCCACAAGACAGCTTTCAGGACTAAAAATTCACTCTAATTTTTATCATTAATGGAATTTAAGATAATTCCTGGCATTTATTTTATCAATATTCTCTTCGGTGAGGAACTAAGTCAAATTCCCCGCCGAAGCTTGTCTGGTGCGGTTCGCGCATTTTGAGGTGATTATTTTTTCGCCTCAAATGTTAAATATTGTGTTCACAAAGCTTTTTTTTTCATAAGCCTGACAGCGTTCACACTTGTAAGTTTCCAACTACGTTGTAGACTTTACATCGCCAGGGGTGCTCAGCCTAAGCCGAAGATATCGGTAGAGTTAATAATGAGCAATACCCCGGGTGAAGGATTTAACCGTGTTTTCTCTGGCGAGAAATTCATGGCGATTTTTGGATGATAACGAGGCGCAAAAAATGAAAAAGACAGCTATCGCGATTGCAGTGGCACTGGCTGGTTTCGCTACCGTAGCGCAGGCCGCTCCGAAAGATAATACCTGGTACGCAGGTGGCAAACTGGGCTGGTCCCAATTCCACGACACCGGTTTCATTCCTAATGACGGCCCGACTCACGAAAACCAACTGGGTGCTGGCGCGTTCGGTGGCTATCAGGTTAACCCGTACGTTGGCTTTGAAATGGGCTACGACTGGCTGGGCCGTGAAGAGTATAAAGGCGATACCGTAAATGGCGCTTTTAAAGCTCAGGGCGTACAGCTGACCGCTAAGCTGAGCTACCCGGTAGCAGACGATCTGGACGTTTATACCCGTCTGGGTGGTATGGTTTGGCGTGCAGACGCTAAAGCGAACGTTCCGGGCGCTGACTTCCACGCTAAAGACCACGATACCGGCGTTTCTCCGGTCTTCGCAGGTGGTGTTGAGTGGGCTGTTACCCGTGACATCGCTACCCGTCTGGAATACCAGTGGGTTAACAACATCGGTGACGCTGAAACTGTGGGCACCCGTCAGGACAACGGTCTGCTGAGCTTAGGTGTTTCCTACCGCTTCGGTCAGCAGGAAGAAATGGCTCCTGTAGTTGCACCGGCTCCGGCTCCGGCTCCAGAAGTACAGACCAAGCACTTCACTCTGAAGTCTGACGTTCTGTTCAACTTCAACAAAGCGACTCTGAAACCAGAAGGTCAGCAGGCTCTGGATCAGATGTACAGCCAGCTGAGCAACCTGGATCCGAAAGACGGTTCCGTTGTGGTTCTGGGCTTCACCGACCGTATCGGTTCTGACGCTTACAACCAGGGTCTGTCCGAGAAACGTGCTCAGTCTGTTGTTGATTACCTGATCTCTAAAGGTATCCCTTCCAACAAGATCTCCGCACGTGGTATGGGCGAATCTAACCCGGTTACCGGCAGCACCTGTGACAACGTGAAAGCACGTCCGGCGCTGATCGATTGCCTGGCACCTGATCGTCGCGTAGAGATCGAAGTGAAAGGTATCAAAGACGTTGTAACTCAGCCGCAGGCTTAAGTTTACGTCTTAAAAAAAACCCCGCCATTGCGGGGTTTTTTATTGCCTGTTAGTTACCAAAAGAACTTATTCTTTGCCTAATAAGGCCTGAAGATCCTGCTTTAAGGTGGACATCTGGCTGGCATATTTTTCTTTATGCTCGGCATCTTCAATCAACTGCACGATTGTTTCCGACAGTGTTTTGCCCCGCCGCTGCGCCAGCCCTGCCAGACGTTGCCAGACCATAAATTCAAGGTCGATAGATTTCTTACGCGTATGCTGGTGTTCAGCATTGAAATGTCGTTTACGGCGAGCACGGATGGTTTGCTTCATACGATTCATTAACGCTGCATTCATATGCGCGTCAATCCACTCATTCACGCGGACCGGCTCATGTTCAAGCGTTAACAGAAGATCGACAGCCTCTTTTGCCGCACTGGTTTCTAAGTAGCGCGTGATTAATTCACCTTCACGGTGCTTCTTCACCAGGTACTTCCATTTCCAGCCGCTTTCAAGATTTTCCAGTTGTTGGTATTTCATCGCGATCTCTGTGTTACCGTGTAACTTAGTTCAGAATATCAGTTTTTTAGCAATCTGCTGAAAAGAAATCACATCCTGTGAGCTCAGAGCCGACTTTGGCCGGTGTAAAATGTGTATTCCTCGTGTGCTGAATTGCGGCTTACGGTATAATTCCGCACTTTACTTCTGACGATAAAAACCTCGACTTTGACGATTACTAAACTTACCTGCCAGGATCTTATCCCTGATACCGAAAGTTATCAGGACGTGTTTGCTCAGTCTGAAGCAGCGCTGACCAGCGACGTTACCTTAAGCGATACGCAACCCCGTTTGCAGTATGCGCTGGAGCAATTGCTTCATCCGCTGGCATCAAATTCCTTTTTACTGGCCAAAGCGCCAGAAGAGACAGAGTATTTAAGCCTTATTGCGAAAGCGGCCGGGCAGTTATTGCCAGAAGATCCCCCGTTTGTCGGTGGTCAATATCATATTGACGGAAACACGGTGAGTTTCACACCGGCTACCGATGCACTGGCAAATTTCGCCACGCGCAGCCATGTCGTGGTTGCCGAATGGGTCGAAGCGGAACAGCTATTTGGCTGCCTGCGCCAGTTTAATAATCAACTCTCTCTGCAACCGGGTCTGGTCCATCAGGCGAACGGCGGCGTGCTGGTGATTTCCCTGCGCACCCTGCTGGCGCAACCGTTATTGTGGATGCGTTTAAAGACTATGGTGACCCGCCAGCGCTTTGACTGGGTCTCCTTTGACGAATCGCGTCCCCTGCCGGTAAGCGTCCCGTCGATGCCTTTGCAGCTTAAGGTCATTCTGATTGGCGAGCGCGATTCACTGGCGGAATTCCAGGAAATGGAACCAGAGCTGGCCGCGCGCGCAATTTACAGCGAATACGAAGAAAATCTGCAAATTGCGGATGCTGAAGTGATGGCGCAATGGTGTCAGTGGGTTCTGCAAGTCGCTCATGAAGCGTCCCTGCCCGCACCAGCGGCCGATGCGTGGCCTGTGCTTATCCATGAAGCGGTGCGCTATACCGGCGATCAGGAAACCCTGCCGCTTTGCCCGCTTTGGCTGGGGCGTCAGTTGCAGGAAGTTGCCGCCCTTGGCGCTGAGCAACGCTTTGATGCAGAGCAATTGCAGACCATGCTTGCCCAACGTGAATGGCGTGAAGGTTATCTGCCGGAGCGTATGCAGGATGAAATCCTGCTTGAGCAGATCCTCATTGAAACCGAAGGCGAACGCATCGGACAAATCAACGCCCTCTCAGTCGTTGAGTTCCCAGGCCACCCCCGTGCCATTGGTGAGCCTTCGCGCATCAGTTGCGTGGTGCATATCGGTGACGGTGAATTTAACGACATCGAACGTAAATCTGAACTGGGCGGGAATATCCATGCCAAGGGCATGATGATCATGCAGTCGTTCCTGATGGCGGAACTGCAGCTTGAGCAGCAACTGCCCTTCTCAGCGTCGTTAACCTTTGAGCAGTCCTACAGCGAAGTGGACGGCGACAGCGCTTCAATGGCTGAACTGTGTGCGCTGATCAGCGCTCTGGCTGAAGTTCCGGTGAACCAGAACCTTGCTATTACCGGCTCTGTCGATCAGTTTGGCCGTGCGCAACCCGTCGGTGGTGTAAATGAAAAGATTGAAGGCTTTTTCTCAATCTGTCAGCAGCGTGGCTTAACGGGCAAACAAGGGGTCATCATTCCTTCCGCTAATGCCCGTCATCTCTGTTTACAGCAGGAGTTACTGGAAGCGGTTGAGGCCGGGCAATTCTCTGTCTGGGCCATTGATGATGTCACGGATGCGCTACCCTTATTGACGAACCTGCAGTGGGATGGCGAAGGTCAAACCACCCTGAGTCAGACTATTCAGGAACGTATTGCCCAGGCGACGCAGCAGGAAGCCCGGCACCGCTTTCCGTGGCCGTTACGCTGGTTAACGTGGTTTACGCCGAACTGATCGGACTTGTTCAGCGTACACGTGTTAGCTATCCTGCGTCCGAAACTTACTATAAGGCTTACTGAGAACATGGTAGATAAACGCGAATCCTATACGAAAGAAGATCTTCTTGCCTCTGGTCGCGGTGAACTGTTTGGCGCGAAAGGCCCGCAGTTACCGGCTCCACAAATGCTGATGATGGACCGTGTGGTCAAAATGACCGAAACCGGCGGTAACTTCGACAAAGGCTATGTTGAAGCGGAACTGGATATCAACCCGGACATGTGGTTCTTCGGTTGCCACTTTATCGGCGATCCGGTAATGCCTGGCTGCCTTGGCCTTGATGCGATGTGGCAACTGGTCGGTTTCTACCTGGGCTGGCTCGGTGGTGAAGGCAAAGGCCGTGCGCTGGGCGTGGGTGAAGTGAAATTTACCGGTCAGGTTCTGCCAACCGCGAAGAAAGTCACCTACCGTATTCACTTCAAACGTGTGGTTAACCGCCGTCTGATTATGGGTCTGGCCGATGGTGAAGTGCTGGTTGACGGCCGCGTTATCTATACTGCAAACGATCTGAAAGTTGGGCTGTTCCAGGACACATCTGCGTTCTGACCCCCAACAGGCGAAACCTCCGGCAGGCGGAGGTTTCTTACTAAAGAGACAGAATCAGGCGATAGCCGTCCTGTCCTCCATGGCTTCTCGCCAGCCTCCCAGCCAGTACGACCTCTGATTCAGCGTCTGATAGGGACACATTTCTTTCGAACGACCGGTCATACCGGCCTGATAACCACGTTGATGTGCCCGTTCCAGGCGATCTCGTTTTTGTCTCTTCATGCCTCGTTTCCCTCATTTTTTGAGTCTGGTGGAAAAGAAAACAGTGATTACAAAATGCGCAATCACGTTTAACCAATACCGCGAATAATGGCGATCGTCAATGCACAAAATTCATACCAGTGTCATAAATGTGAGATACATAGAAAATCATTTGTACAAAAAGTGTGAGCGGGAACAAGTATTAAGCGCCATTTTGCGGCCATAAAAAAACCGCGCGGATCACATGACCGGCGCGGTTTTTTTCAGATTAATTGCACTCAGGGCATCTGTTTTAACTCGCGAGCGATTTCACTGGCTTCACGACTCCACGCCTCACCGAGCACTTTCACCATCGCGTCATAACCATCCTGCTGCTGCGTCATTTCGATATGGAACGGACGTTTGCTGAGCTGTCCCTGATGATTGAGCAGCCATTCGCCGCTGACGATCACCCGGCCATCATAGCGCCCGTGAAACCCTGTTACGGTCACATTAAGCGTATCCTGATCGTGTCCGAGCGGTTGCGACGCCACCACCCAGCCAGGCAACTGCTGGCTGAGGTTCGACACCAGCGTGGTGCGTAGCTGTTGATCGAGCGGGCTGGCCCACAGGTTTTGCGTGCCAATCGAATACTTCACGTCGCTGGTCTGGTACACCACGCCATTACCGGCCAGATAATCCGGCACTGACACCTGTTCAACCCACAGCAGTCGGGCATTCTGACCGCCGTGGCTTTGTGTCGCAGGCGTTACCGGCCCCGGTAACTGGTAATAGTTCGTCTCTTCGACGTTGCTGCTACAGGCTGCCAGAAGCATCGCTGCGCCAACCACCCATCCTTTTTTCATTATTTCGCCCTCTTAGGCTCAGGATCTTTTTTATCCTTCGCTTCAAATACCAGCGCGTTACTCTTGGTATTCAGTGTCTTCAGCACCGGCTGCAATTCGCGCAGCACCTGGTCAAGCCGCTGCATATCCGCGACCATCTTGTTATAAGCCGCCGATCCCGGCTGGAAGCCCTGCATACTCCGGTTCAGTTCACGCAGGGTTTGCTGCATGTCGGTCGGCAACTGCTGCACCGACTGGCTGGCCGTCAGGTTATTCAGATTATCCAGCGTGGTTTGCAGACGGCGCATGGTGCGCTGGCTTTCCGTCAGCGTATTCGTCGCCTGTTCAATCATTGGATTCAACGGCAGGTTGTTGATCTTATCCAGCGTATCCATCAGGCGCTGTTGGATCTGCGCCAGCCCACCGCTGGTGGTAGGAATAATTCGATAGCCGCCAAACTCCCGCATCCCCGTCACCGGCGGTGCTTTGTTATCAAAATTGAGGTCGATATACAGCGCACCCGTCACCAGGTTGCCCGTTTTCAGCGACGCACGCAGGCCCCGCTCAATCAGGTTTTTCAGGTGTGCGCCCACGTCGGGTATTTCGCCCAACTGCAGCGCCAGGCGTTCCGGCTCAATGCGCACCAGCACCGGAATGCGGTAATCGTTATTGAATGCCTGCCGCAGACCCGGAATGGCCGCCGGAACTTTGCTGACCGTACCCAGACGAATCCCCCGGAATTCAACAGGTGCGCCCACCTGAAGACCACGGATAGAGTCATCAAAGAACATCAGGTAATCAATATGTTCGGTGTAGAGAGACTCCTGGATGCTGCGCTGATCGTCATACAGCGTATAGGCCGTTTTTTCTGCGACCGGCGCACCCAGCTCCATGCCTTCCGGCACATCAAAACTCACCCCGCCGCCAAACAGCGTGGTCAATGATCCCATTTCGACACGCATCCCCGCAGAGGTCAGATCCACCGCAATCCCGCTGTCTTTCCAGAAACGTACGTTACTGGTCACCAGGCGATCGTTTGGCGCGTTGATAAAGAGCTGATAGCTGATGGTGCGTTTTTTCGAATCGAAATTGCTGGTTTCCACCGACCCGACCCGATAACCCCGGAACAGTACCGGATCGCCCGGAGAAAGCTGCCCGGCTTTTTTACTGTCGAGGATCACGCGGATACCTTTCGCATCAGGCGGCGCGAGCGGCGGGGAATCCAGCAGTTTATAACTCTCCGGCTGCGTGCCCTTCGATCCCGGCTGGAGTTCAATGTAGGCCCCGGATAGCAGCGTCCCCAGCCCGCTGATCCCCTCACGTCCTACCTGCGGCTTCACCACCCAGAACACGGAATCATTGTGCAGCAACTTACTCATATCCGCGTTCAGGCGCGCTTTGATTTCCACCCGCGTTAAATCGTCCGACAGCGTCGCGGACTCTACGACCCCGACATTGATGCTGCGGCTTTTAATCGGCGTTTTTCCGGCTTCGATGCCTTCCGCATTGGTGGTAATCAGCGTCACCACCGGCCCCTGATGGCTGTAGTGGTAAAAAAGGATCCACGCGCCAATCAGCGCGGTCACAATCGGGAAGATCCAGACCGGTGACCAGTTTTTTACCTTCTGCACATTCGCTTCCCCACGTTTCGTCTCCATGGTGTTAACTCTCCTCCAGGCTTGATTCTGGCTCCCGATCCCACGACAAACGCGGATCGAAAGTCATTGCCGCAAACATCGTCATGATGACCACCAGCGCAAACATCAGCGCGCCCATTGCGGGGTAAATATTCATCAGCCCGCCAATGCGCACCAGCGCAGAGAGGACTGCAATGACAAACACGTCGATCATTGACCAGCGGCCCACAAATTCGACCACTTCATAAATCAAATGCATACGCTCGCTGTCGCGCGGACCGTGCCCTTTCGCGTCCCAGCACAACCAGCCCAGGGCAATCATTTTCAGCGTTGGCACCATAATGCTGGCGATAAAAATCACCAGCGCCACCGGGTACGACCCCTCCCCCCAGAGCAGCACTACGCCCGCCAGAATGGTGGACGGCATTTTATCGCCCAGCAGATCGGTGATCATAATCGGCAGAATATTGGCGGGCAGATAAAGCAGAATGGAGGTAATCAGCAGAGCCATCGTTAACTGAAGGCTGTTTTTGCGCCGGGCATGACCTTTTGTATGGCAGCGCGGGCAGGTTAACTGGTCAACCGGCAAAATCGCCGTGCAGCAGGGGCAGGAGCGTAGCCCCTGGCGGATGCCCGGCACGCCGACCTGTAAGGTGCGGTTAATCTGCGGCGCAGGGGTGATATCGTCCCACAGCCATTGACGGTCAACGCACTGAAACGCGCGCAGTTGCAGTAAGCAGAATAAACACCACGGCAGGAAACTACTGCCCACGCCGATATCGCCATAGGCCATCAGCTTAACGAAGCTGACCAGCACGCCCGCGAGAAAGATTTCCGCCATTCCCCACGCGCGAAGCTGGAAGAACACGCGCGCCAGCAGAATCGTTACCCGCGCGGGCAGTTTTGCACGGTTAACCAGCAGGATCAGGGTAATCAGGCAAAAGGCGGGGACCAGTTGCACGAAGAGGAGAAAGAAGGTGCCGAGGCTGGCGTAATCTTCCGAAAACATGACGTGCGGGATTTCCATCAGCGTCACTTCGCTGCTGATACCCGCCACTTTCATATTGATAAAGGGAAAAAGATTCGCCAGCAGCAGCATAAAGAGCGCGACAAGCGCATACGCGGTGGGACGCTGCCGCGGCTCGTCCCACTTGGTACTCAGCGTGTGCCCACAGCGTGGGCAATCCGCTTTATGTCCCTTTTGTAAATCGGGAAGCGCCACCAGCAAGTCACACTGGGAACACAAAATGTGCCGACTGGCATGGTGGTGCTCACACATAGTGTTTACCTGAAATGTGTTTACCTGAAATTATGCGCCGTTTTTAAGGGCTTCAAGGTATTCCCAACGTTCAAAAGCCTCTTCCAGCGCCTGTTCAGCCAGTGCCATATCGGCCAGCACTTTTTGTGTGTGATCGTGAGGCTGACTAAAGAAAGCGCCGTCTGCCACCTGCGCTTGTAAGGCTTCAAGTTCGGCTTCCAGGGTTTCGAGACGAGCAGGCAACTGCTCAAGCTCGCGCTGCAAGTTATAGCTTAGTTTGTTCGCCGTCCGTTTGACAGTTTCTGCTTTAGGAAGAGCCACTTCCGCGCTCTTTTTCGCACCACTCTGCTTGTGCGCCAGCGAGGACGCCTGTTGCCCGCGTGCATCGTGGTAGCCGCCCACGTAACGT
Source organism: Enterobacter sp. kpr-6 (assembly GCF_900116015.1). Lineage (GTDB taxonomy): Bacteria > Pseudomonadota > Gammaproteobacteria > Enterobacterales > Enterobacteriaceae > Enterobacter_D. The sequence continues at coordinate 542,648 of NZ_FOYH01000001.1, read as the reverse complement.
CCAATGTGACCGTTGCCCTCGAAGATCCAGCATTCGGTTACGGTGTTATCGACAAACTGACGATCGTGGCTGACCAGCATGACGGTTCCCTGATAGCTGTCGATAAGCTCTTCCAGCAGTTCCAGGGTTTCCACGTCCAGATCGTTAGTCGGTTCATCGAGGATCAGTAAGTTACTGGGCTTGAGGAACAGACGGGCCAGCAACAGGCGGTTACGCTCCCCGCCGGACAGCGCACGCACTGGCGTCATCGCACGTTTCGGGTGGAACAGGAAGTCCTGCAAATAGCCCAGCACATGGCGCGGCTTGCCGTTGACCATCACTTCCTGTTTGCCTTCGGCAAGGTTGTCCATCACCGTTCTGTCCGGATCAAGCTCTGCGCGGTGCTGATCGAAATAAGCGACTTCTAATTTGGTGCCGCAGTGAATGCGACCGCTATCGGCCTGCAACTGACCGAGCATCAATTTTAACAGCGTGGTTTTACCGCAACCGTTCGGGCCAATCAGGGCGATCTTATCGCCGCGCTGCACCTGCGCGGAGAAGTCATTGACCAGCACTTTGCCATCGACGCCGTAATGGACGTTTTCCATTTCGAAGACGATTTTGCCGGAGCGGGCGGCTTCTTCCACCTGCATTTTGGCGCTGCCCATGACTTCACGGCGCTCGCCGCGCTCACGGCGCATCGCTTTTAAGGCACGCACGCGGCCCTCGTTACGGGTACGGCGGGCTTTGATCCCCTGGCGGATCCACACCTCTTCCTGCGCCAGCTTGCGGTCGAATTCGGCGTTTTGCAGCTCTTCCACGCGCAGCGCTTCTTCTTTTTCCAGCAGGTACTGATCGTAATTGCCCGGATAGGTCACCAGCTTGCCGCGATCGAGATCGACAATGCGCGTCGCCATATTGCGAATGAACGAACGGTCGTGGGAAATAAAGATAATGGTGCCGTTAAAGTTCTTCAGGAACCCTTCCAGCCAGTCGATGGTTTCGATGTCCAGGTGGTTGGTCGGTTCATCAAGCAGCAGCACGCGCGGGTTGCTCACCAGCGCGCGCCCCAGCGCCGCTTTACGCAGCCAGCCGCCGGACAGCGACGCCAGCGCCATATCAGGCTCCAGACCAATCTGCTCCAGCACTTCGTTAATGCGGTTTTCGATCTGCCACAGGCCGTGATGATCGAGCAGTTCCTGCAAACGGGCCATCTCGTTGAGGTTTTTATCGCTCGGATCGGTCATCACCCGATGGGAAATCTCATGATAGCCCTTCAGGTATTCCGCCTGCTCCGAAATGCCTTCGGCGACAAAATCATACACGCTGCCTGCCACGTTACGCGGGGGGTCCTGTTGCAGACGCGCAACCACCAGACCCTGTTCGTAAACAATACGGCCATCGTCCAGCCCCTGTTCACGGTTGATGATCTTCATCAGCGTCGATTTGCCCGCGCCGTTACGCCCAACCAGACAGACGCGCTCGTTATCTTCAATGTGCAGTTCAGCGTTATCTAACAGCGGCGCATCGCTAAAGGAGAGCCAGGCACCGTGCATACTAATCAATGACATAATAATTCCTTCAGGCTGCGGTAATCAGCCAGCAGTTGTGGATTTGACGGTTGCGGGCGAAATCTTGCGACTGCGTTTTTTGCGTGATTTCTTGTGCTTTCAGCCCCAGTTCAGCCAGGCCGTCGTGGTCCATACGGAAACCGCGTTTGTTGTTCGAGAACATAATGGTGCCGCCTTTACGCAGCAGACGTTTCAAATCGGTCATCAGCGCCAGGTGATCGCGCTGGACGTCAAACGCCTCTTCCATACGTTTGGAGTTGGAGAAGGTTGGTGGATCGATAAAGATCAGGTCGAACTGCTCATCGGTTTCGCGCAGCCAGCCCAGGCAGTCCGCCTGGATCAGACGGTGCGCGCGACCGCTTAAGCCGTTTAAGCGCAGGTTGCGCTCGGCCCATTCCAGATAGGTGCGCGACATATCCACCGTGGTGGTGGACTTCGCCCCGCCAAGCCCGGCGTGCACGCTGGCGCTGCCGGTATAAGCAAAGAGGTTAAGGAAATCTTTGTCCTTGCTCATCTGCCCCAGCATACGGCGTGCGATGCGGTGATCGAGGAACAGGCCGGTGTCGAGATAATCGGTCAGGTTGACCCACAGGCGGGCGTTGTATTCGCTTACCTCCATGAAATCGCCCTTCTCGTTCATCTTCTGATACTGGTTTTTGCCCTTCTGACGCTCGCGGGTTTTTAGCACCAGCTTGTTCGGCGCAATGCCCAGCACCGCGATGGTGGCAGCGATAATGTCAAACAGGCGCTGACGGGCTTTCTGCGGATCAACGGTTTTCGGCGGCGCGTACTCCTGCACTACCACCCAGTCGGCGTAGCGGTCTACCGCCACGTTGTATTCCGGCAGATCGGCGTCATACAGGCGATAGCATTCGATGCCTTCCTGACGCGCCCATTTCTCCAGCTTTTTGAGGTTCTTACGCAAACGGTTTGCGTAATCTTCCGCCATCACCGGTGCTGCGGTTTCACCGCTGGTTTGTGCAATGGCGTAGTTTTTCTGGACGCAATCCAGCGGGCCATTTTTAGCTTTGAACTGGCGCTCAGCGCGCAATTGCAGGCAGTTGAGTAGATCCGGTGAGGCGCTGAACAGCGACAGGTTCCAGCCACCGAACTGGCTTTTCACGATCCGTCCCAGCAGGCTGTGCAGCGCGATCAGCGCCGGTTCGCTCTCCAGACGCTCGCCGTAAGGCGGGTTACTGAGCACGGTACCCGGTTGCGCATCCGGCACCGGATTGATCAGCTTCGCGACATCTTTCACTTCAAAAGTAATCAGCTCGCCAATCCCGGCGCGGCGGGCGTTGCTGCGGGCGCGTTCAATAACGCGGGCATCGCTGTCAGAGCCATAGAAACGTGATGTGTAATCGGCCAGCCCTTTACGTGCGCGCACCTGGGCTTCGGCTTTCACCTCTTTCCAGATCGCCTCGTCATGCTGCGCCCAGCCGCCAAAGCCCCAGTGACCGCGATGCAGACCCGGTGCGCGATCGGTTGCCAGCATCGCCGCTTCGATCAACAGCGTACCGGAACCGCACATCGGATCGAGCAGCGGCGTACCCGGCTGCCAGCCGGAGCGCATGACGATGGCCGACGCCAGCGTTTCTTTAATGGGAGCAAGGCCGGTGCTGTCGCGGTAGCCACGCATATGCAGGCCTTCACCGCTGAGATCGAGTGCAATGTGCGCGATATCTTTATTCAGCCAGACGTTAATGCGCAGATCGGGGTTTTCACGATCGACGTTCGGGCGCTCAAGATTTTTGCGGGTAAAGCTGTCCACAATGGCGTCTTTCACTTTCAGCGCGCCGTACTGGCTGTTGCGGATGGTTTCGTTCAGGCCGCTGAAATGCACGGCAAAGGTGGCGTTCGGGCTGAAGATCTCCGTCCAGTCAATCGCCTGAACACCAAGATAGAGGTCAAGGTCGCTGTACACCTTGCACTCGCTCATCGGCATCATGATGCGCGAGGCCAGACGACTCCACATCAGGCTCTGGTAGAGCAGCCGGGTGTCACCCTCAAAATGGACACCACCCTGAACGACCTGCGCGTGCTGTGCGCCCAGGCTTTCCAGTTCAGTTTTTAACAGCTCTTCAAGCCCGCGGGCCGTACTGGCAAACAGAGAAATCATATCGTCACTTTTACACTTAGAAAATTGTTGCGCATTATAGCTAATCTCAACGCTATGTCATAAAGTTGAGGGCTTATTTTCATTTGCAGGGAGGACGGCGTGGCGACGTTATCACGACTTTTCATTCACCCGGTTAAATCGATGCGCGGGATTGGCCTTACGCATGCGCTGGCCGACATCAGCGGCCTGGCATTCGATCGTATTTTTATGATCACCGAACCTGATGGCACCTTTATTACCGCCCGTCAGTATCCCGACATGGTTCGCTTCACCCCCTCCCCCGTGCACGATGGTTTACATCTGACTGCGCCCGACGGCAGCAGTGCGCTGGTCCGTTTTGCCGATTTCGCTCAGCCGGATGAACCCACCGAAGTCTGGGGTAATCACTTCACCGCGCGAATTGCGCCCGGGGCGATTAACCGCTGGCTGAGCGGCTTTTTCAACCGCGACGTGCAATTGCGCTGGGTCGGCCCTGCGCCCACCCGCCGGGTCAAACGCCACGACAGCGTGCCGCTCTCTTTTGCTGATGGCTTCCCGTATCTGCTCACCACCGAAGCGTCGCTACGCGATGTGCAAAACCGCTGTCCGGCGAGCGTCCAGATGGAGCAGTTCCGGCCTAATCTGGTGATTGCGGGTACCGAGGCCTGGGATGAGGACACCTGGAAAGTGGTGCGTATTGGCGAGGTGATTTTTGACGTCGTGAAACCGTGCAGCCGCTGTATTTTCACCACCATCAGTCCGGCGCGCGGGCAGAAGCATCCCTCGGGCGAACCGTTAGCCACCCTGCAACGTTTCCGTACCGCCACGGATAACGGCGATGTCGATTTTGGTCAGAATCTAATTGCCCGCAACAGCGGCGTGATCCGCGTGGGTGATGAACTCACCGTGTTAAGCCGTGCGCCGGGGAAAAAATACGGTGCGGGTGAGGTAGCTGAAACGCTGGAAGCAGAGCCGCAAGCCGAATCCACCGTTGAAATCGCCTGGCAGGGACAGACCTTTACCGGCAACAACCAACAGGTACTGCTTGAGCAACTGGAAAATCAGGGATTTCGCGTACCCTACTCCTGCCGCGCCGGGATCTGCGGCTGCTGCCGGATACGTCTGGTCGAAGGGGAAGTGAGCGCGCTGAAAAAATCGGCCATTGGGAACGATGGCACCATTCTTTGCTGTAGCTGTATTCCTAAAACTGCGCTGACGCTTGAGAGTTAAACCGCCTGTTCGAAGCAGTAGCTGACAGAATGCGACAGGGGTTTTAAGCGGTCATTCATGATTTTAATCGCATCACCCAGTTGCATTGTCCGCCCGGCAATCGTCACGCCGGGCTGGGCAAGCAGGCACAGCGACGCGTTATCACCCGGTTCCACCACCAGCAAATTAATCTGCTGTTCGGTATCGCTTAACCAGACACATGCCGATTCGCCCGTCACCGGTGACCAGTGATCGGTATGCGCGACAAAGTGCCAGCTTTTTGGCATCTGCGGTTTAAGGAAACGAATGGCGACCAGGGCATTTAGCACCAGCTCGGCCTGTTGAGCGCGGGTTAATTCAAATTCGCGGCATTTTTCTTCAAAAGAGAAATAGAGAGCGGCATCGTCGACACAAAAACCGGACGGCGCAAAGGCATCAGGGGTCAGCATCTTTCGGGCAAAACGAGAACGAAACAGCATACCATCGGCTAAATCGAGCATCATGCGATCGTGCTCTTCATCGAAATACCAGCGCCAGTTATCGTCAGGTTTAATACGCATTTGCCTCTCCCGTTACTCAGGCGTCCAGTGCCTGCCCGTTCCGTTTTTACCGCTTCGCTTTTCGCTCAAAATAATACAAGCGCATTATGTCTAAATAAGCAACAACGTCGGAATATAAATCAACCAGGGCAGGAAATAAAGCCCTGGTTGCCTTTTCGCGGGATAAAGTCAAAGATGCGTAACGATTTCTTTAATCAGCGGTGGGCCTTTGAAAATAAAGCCGGAATAAATTTGTACAAGCGTTGCACCCGCCGCTATTTTCTCACGCGCAGCAATCACCGAATCGATTCCGCCCACGCCAATAACGGGCAGGCGTCCGTTTAACTCCAGCGATAAACGACGAATAATTTCAGTGCTTTTTAATTGCAGAGGACGACCGCTCAGCCCGCCCGTTTCATCGCAGTGCCTCATTCCCTGGACAAGCGAACGATCCAGTGTGGTATTGGTGGCAATAACACCATCAATATTATGGCGAATTAAGCTGTCGGCGACCTGAATCAATTCTTCTTCACTGAGATCCGGCGCAATTTTTACTGCCACAGGCACATATTTATGATGCTGAATGTGCAGCTCACTTTGCTTCTGTTTAATAGCGCTAAGCAGATCGTCCAGCGCCTCGCCATATTGTAAAGAGCGCAACCCCGGCGTATTTGGTGAGGAGATATTAATCGCAATATAACCCGCATACGCATAGACTTTTTCCATACAAATCAGGTAGTCATCTTTGCCATTCTCAACCGGGGTATCTTTATTTTTACCGATATTAATCCCGAGAATGCCGTCAAAATGCGCTTTTTTGACGTTCTCAACCAGGACATCCACGCCGAGATTGTTAAACCCCATGCGGTTGATGAGCCCTTCGGCATCGACCAGCCGGAAGATCCGCGGCTTATCGTTACCCGGCTGCGGGCGCGGCGTCACCGTACCGATTTCAATGGAACCAAATCCCATCGCGCCAAAGGCATCGATACATTCACCGTTTTTATCAAGACCCGCCGCCAGGCCAAGCGGATTCTTAAAGGTCAGCCCCATGCAGGACACCGGTTTTGCGGGCAGCGTCTGACGCACCAGCGCTTCAAACGGTGTGCCTGAAAGCCGGCGTAATTGCTGAAAAGTAAATTCATGAGCGCGCTCTGGATCGAGCTGGAAAAGGGCTTTACGAACGAAGGGGTAGTACATGAACTCTCCTGGATTCCCGGTGTGCAAACCGGGGGCGTATTATCTGCGATTGCGCCAGGAAAGGGAATTGACCTGAGGCAAAAAAGCCCGGAAAAACGCAAACGTTTTCCTTGCGCTCACGGTTTATACAATTTTTGGCATTGATTGCTCAGATAAATCATTTAGCGGACGTTACGGCCTCTGTCACACTCACTCCAATTGTTATTAATGTTAGATAAAAGCAAACAATTGGTTATAAGGAGAAGACATGCGTGTAGTGACTTTAGCCGGAAGCCCGCGCTTCCCTTCGCGATCCAGCGCGCTACTGGAATATGCCCGCGAACGTTTAAACGCGCAGGGAATTGAAGTATGCCACTGGCATCTGCATAACTTTGCGCCGGAAGATTTACTCTACGCACGCTTTGACAGCCCGGCGCTGCTGGCGCTTAACGAACAGCTTAAAGACGCCGACGGGCTGATTGTCGCCACGCCGATCTATAAAGCGTCCTTTTCCGGCGCACTGAAAACCTTGCTGGATATTCTGCCGGAGCGCGCGCTGGACGGAAAAGTCGTCCTGCCGCTGGCAACGGGCGGGACGGTCGCGCACATGCTGGCGGTGGATTACGCCCTCAAACCGGTGCTGAACGCCCTGAAAGCGCAGGAAATTTTACATGGCGTGTTTGCCGATGACAGCCAGGTGAGCGATTACCAGCACAAACCCGCCTTCAGTCCTCATCTCCAGGGCCGTCTCGACAGCGCGCTGGAAACCTTCTGGCAGGCGCTGCATCGCCGTGAAAGCTATGTCCCGTCGCTCGTTCATCCACAAGGAGTCGCCCATGTTTAATCTTTTTCTTCATCGAGCTCAGTGGCTGGCGCTTTCCGGGCTGTTGACCCTTTCGGCCTGGTCGCAGGCGGCAGAAACTGTTCCGGACGCGCTGCGCATTGGCTATCAGAAAGGCAGCGTCAGCATGGTGCTGGCGAAAAGCCATGAGCTTCTGGAAAAACGTTACCCGGACACCAAAATCTCCTGGGTGGAATTTCCGGCAGGCCCGCAAATGCTGGAAGCGCTGAACGTGGGCAGTATTGATTTGGGCAGCACCGGCGATATTCCGCCTATCTTCGCGCAGGCGGCCGGTGCCGATCTGGTCTATGTCGGCGTTGAACCACCAAAGCCGAAAGCGGAAGTGATTCTGGTACCGGAAAATAGCCCGATTAAAACGGTGGCTGACTTGAAGGGACATAAAGTCGCCTTCCAGAAAGGTTCCAGTTCGCACAATTTACTGCTGCGCGCCCTGCAACAGGCCGGGCTGAAATTCAGCGATATTCAGGCGACCTATCTCACCCCGGCTGACGCGCGCGCCGCCTTTACACAGGGCAATGTGGACGCCTGGGCGATTTGGGACCCTTATTACTCTGCGGCATTGTTGCAGGGTGGCGTGCGGGTGCTGAAAGATGGCACCGATCTGAAACAAACCGGATCGTTTTACCTCGCCGCCCGTCCGTATGCAGAACAAAACGGCACATTTATTCAGGGCGTACTCGACACCTTCAGCGAGGCCGATGCGCTGACCCACAGCCAGCGTGAGGCCAGCATTGCGCTCCTGGCAAAAACCATGGGCTTACCCGCCCCGGTGATCGCCAGCTATCTCGATCACCGTCCGCCGACCCGCATTACCCCGGTCAACGACGCCACTGCCGCGCTGCAACAGCAAACGGCGGACCTGTTCTATGACAATCGCCTTGTGCCTAAGAAAGTGGAGATCCGCGACCGCATCTGGCAACCGACTCATAAAGAAGGAGCAAAATCATGAGCCTGAATCTGTTCTGGTTTTTACCGACTCACGGTGATGGTCATTATCTGGGCACGGAAAAAGCGTCGCGCCCGGTCGATCACGGGTATTTGCAGCAGATTGCCCAGGCTGCCGACCGCATCGGTTTTAGCGGTATACTCATCCCTACCGGGCGCTCCTGCGAAGACGCCTGGCTGGTCGCCGCTTCGCTCATCCCGGTTACCCAGCGGCTGAAATTCCTGGTGGCGTTGCGCCCAAGCGTGACCTCGCCGACCGTGGCGGCACGTCAGGCGGCGACACTGGACAGGCTCTCCAACGGACGGGCGCTGTTTAATCTGGTCACCGGCAGCGATCCGCAGGAGCTGGCCGCGGACGGCGTCTTCCTCGATCACACCGAACGCTATGAAGCCTCGGCGGAGTTCACCCACGTCTGGCGGCGTCTGCTGGAAGGCGACACCGTGGATTATGCCGGGAAGCATATTCATGTTCGTGGGGCGAAGCTGTTCTTCCCGCCGGTGCAGCAGCCGCGCCCGCCGCTTTATTTCGGCGGATCGTCGGATGTGGCGCAGGATCTGGCCGCCGAACAGGTCGATCTCTACCTGACCTGGGGCGAACCACCGGAGCTGGTGAAAGAAAAAATTGCCCAGGTGCGCGCCAAAGCCGCCGCACATGGCCGCACCGTGCGGTTTGGCATTCGTCTGCATGTGATTGTGCGTGAAACCACCGACGAAGCCTGGCAGGCGGCGGATCGGCTGATTTCCCATCTGGATGACGAAACCATTGCCAAAGCGCAGGAGGCGTTTGCCCGTCAGGATTCGGTCGGACAACAGCGGATGGCGGCGCTGCACAATGGCAGACGCGAGAATCTGGAGATCAGCCCGAATCTGTGGGCCGGGGTCGGTCTGGTGCGCGGCGGTGCGGGAACCGCGCTGGTGGGCGATGGCCCGACGGTGGCGGCGCGTATTAATGAGTACGCAGCACTTGGCATCGACAGCTTTATCCTCTCCGGTTACCCGCATCTGGAAGAGGCGTATAAAGTCGGCGAATTGCTGTTCCCGCATCTTGATGTCGCTATCCCCTCTGTTCCCCAGCCGCAGCCGTTGCAGCCGCAGGGCGAGGCGGTCGCCAATGACTTTATCCCACGCAAAGTGGCGCAGAGTTAAGGAGCACGCTATGTCTTCATCCCGCACCTGGCTGTTACGCGCCGCGCCCTGGTTTTTGCCGGTGGGCATTGTGGTGGTCTGGCAAATCGCCTCCTCGACCGGCTGGCTTTCGAGCCGGATCCTGCCCTCACCGGAGGGCGTGGTGGAAGCGTTCTGGTCGCTCTCCGTCAGCGGCGAGCTGTGGCAGCATTTAGCGATCAGCTCCTGGCGCGCAGTCATTGGCTTTTCCATCGGCGGCTCGATAGGTCTGACGCTGGGGCTGATCAGCGGCCTGTCGCGCTGGGGCGAGCGTCTGCTGGATACCTCGGTGCAGATGCTGCGCAACGTGCCGCATCTGGCGCTGATCCCGCTGGTGATCCTCTGGTTTGGTATCGACGAGAGCGCCAAAATTTTTCTCGTCGCCCTCGGCACGCTGTTCCCAATTTACATCAACACCTGGCACGGGATTCGTAATATCGATCGCGGGCTGGTGGAGATGGCGCGCAGTTACGGGCTGTCCGGTTTCGCCCTGTTTGCACACGTCATCCTGCCGGGCGCGCTGCCGTCTATTCTGGTCGGCATCCGCTTCGCGCTCGGGCTGATGTGGCTGACGCTGATCGTGGCGGAAACCATTTCCGCGAATGCGGGTATCGGTTACCTGGCGATGAACGCGCGGGAATTTTTACAGACCGACGTGGTGGTGGTCGCCATTATTCTTTATGCCGTGCTCGGTAAACTGGCCGACGTGAGCGCTCAGTGGCTGGAGCGCATCTGGCTACGCTGGAATCCGGCTTATGCCGCGAAGGAGGTTAATGCATGAATACCGCTCGCCTGAACCGTGGCATTCCGCTGTTGCTTAACGGCGTTGCCAAACGCTACGGACAAAACACGATCCTGCGCGATCTCGATCTGCATATTCCCGCCGGGCAGTTTGTGGCGATTGTTGGTCGCAGCGGCGGCGGAAAAAGTACGCTGCTCCGGCTGCTGGCGGGGCTGGAAACGCCCAACGGCGGCGAAATCCTCGCGGGGACCACGCCCCTTGCGCAGATTCAGGGCGATACGCGGATGATGTTTCAGGATGCACGCCTGCTGCCGTGGAAGTCGGTTATCGACAACGTGGGGCTGGGGCTGAAAGGCGACTGGCGCGAGGCGGCGCATCAGGCGCTGGCCGCCGTCGGGCTGGAGGATCGAGCAGGCGAATGGCCGGCGGCGCTTTCCGGCGGACAAAAACAGCGCGTGGCACTGGCCAGGGCGCTGATCCATCGCCCAGGTTTGCTGCTGCTGGATGAGCCACTGGGTGCACTGGACGCCCTCACCCGCCTTGAGATGCAGGCGCTGATTGAATCCCTGTGGCAAACGCACGGCTTTACGGTACTGCTGGTGACGCACGATGTCAGCGAAGCAGTGGCGATGGCTGACCGGGTGCTGCTGATTGAGGAGGGGAAAATCGGCCTGGATTTGAACGTGGATATTGCCCGCCCGCGCCGGGTGGGATCAGCCAGACTGGCGGAGCTGGAAGCGGAGGTGCTGGATCGGGTGATGCAGCGGGGGGAAGTGCCGGTGAAGGCGGTGAAGATGGGGTGATTGTGTGACCCTCACCCCGGCCCTCTCCCTCAGGGAGAGGGAGAAAACCAGTCCGCACTCGATCTGCCCCTCAGGGAGAGGGAGAACCCCAGTCCGCGCTCGATCTGTCCCCTCTCCCATTGGGAGAGGGTTAGGGTGAGGGGAAAGCCGCTTACGCCAGCGCCTTACTCACTTTCTCATACAAATCGCCCGACAAATTCTCCAGCCCTTTCAGTTTCTCCAGCGCAATCCGCATTAGCGCCTGACGGCCTTCGTCATAGCGTTTGAGGCGGATCAGCGGCTCAATCAGACGGGACGCCACCTGCGGGTTACGGCTGTTCAGCTCGGTCAGCATTTCCACCAGGAAGCGATAACCGCTGCCGTCTTCGGCGTGGAAGGCTGCCGGGTTGTTTCCGGCGAACGCGCCAATCAGCGAGCGGACACGGTTCGGGTTGGAAAGCGTAAACGAACGGTGATTTAACAGCTCGCGCACTTTTTCCAGCGCATCGCTCGCCGGACTGGTGGCCTGCAAAATAAACCACTTGTCCATTACCAGACCGTCATGATGCCACTTGTCGTCATACTCCTGCATCAGGGTGTCGCGGCAGGGCAGTTCAGCGGCAACGGCTGCTGCCAGTGCAGCCAGCGCGTCCGTCATATTGTCGGCATCGTGATATTGCGCGGTAACCAGCTTGTCAGCCAGATCGCGATCGCCATAGGCCAGGTAGCGCAGACAGATATTACGCAGGGTGCGCTTGCCGATATCAGCATGCTCAACGCGGTATTCGTTCAGCTTGTTGGCGTTGTACACCGCGAGGAATTCGTCGGCCAGCTCTGTTGCCAGAGTGCGGGTCAGCGCTTCGCGTACGGTGACAATCGCAATCGGATCGATGATGTCGAACAGCTCGGCAATTTCATTGGCTGATGGCAGCGTCAGGATCTCCGCCGCCAGCGCCGGGTCGATTTGCTCATCCAGCAGGATCGCGCGGAAGGCATCGGCCACATGCAGCGGCAGTGACAGCGGCTGGCCCTGCTGGTGGCGCGACACATTTAGTTTGATCCAGGTAGCGAGCAGGCTTTGCGCCGCATCCCAGCGGGAAAAATCATTGCGGGCATGGCGCATCAGGAAGGTCAGTTGCTGATCGCTCCATTTATATTCCAGCTTCACGGGCGCGGAGAATTCACGCAGCAATGACGGCACCGGCTGGAAATAAACGTTATCAAAAACAAAGGTCTGTTCAGCCTGGGTCACGTTCAGCACGTGGTGAACCGCATGACCGCCCTTCTGCAACGGAATGACCTTGCCATCGTTATCATAGAGTTCGATATCAAACGGAATGTGCAGCGGCAGTTTTTCCGGCTGATCGTCCGTCGGCGGCGTGCGCTGACTGATGGTCAGGGTGTACTGCTCAGTTTCCGGGTTGTAGTCGTCGCGTACGCTGACAATCGGCGTACCGGACTGGCTGTACCAGCGACGGAAATGCGACAGATCGACGTTAGACGCATCTTCCATCGCCTGTACGAAATCGTCGCAGGTGGCGGCGCTGCCGTCGTGACGCTCGAAATAGAGCTGCATCCCTTTCTGGAAGTTCTCTTCGCCCAGTAGTGTGTGGATCATGCGAATGATTTCAGAACCTTTTTCATACACGGTCAGCGTGTAGAAGTTGTTCATTTCGATGACTTTATCCGGGCGGATCGGGTGCGCCATTGGGCTGGCGTCTTCCGCAAATTGCAGGCCGCGCATGGTACGCACGTTGTTGATGCGGTTCACGGCGCGGGAGCCTAAATCAGAGCTGAACTCCTGATCGCGGAATACGGTCAACCCCTCTTTCAGGCTTAACTGGAACCAGTCGCGGCAGGTCACGCGGTTGCCCGTCCAGTTATGGAAATACTCATGACCAATCACGCGTTCGATGTCGAGGTAGTCTTTGTCGGTCGCGGTATCGTTGCGTGCCAGCACATATTTGGAGTTAAAGACGTTCAGGCCTTTGTTCTCCATCGCGCCCATGTTGAAGAAATCCACAGCCACGATCATATAGATGTCGAGATCGTATTCGAGGCCAAAGCGCTCTTCGTCCCACTTCATCGAGTTTTGCAGCGAGGTCATCGCCCACGGCGCGCGGTCAAGGTTACCGCGGTCAACGTACAGCTCCAGCGCCACTTCGCGCCCTGAACGGGTGGTGAAGGTGTCGCTTAATACGTCGAAATCACCCGCCACCAGCGCAAACAGGTAGCAGGGTTTCGGGAACGGATCCTGCCACTGCACCCAGTGACGATTATTGTCCAGATCGCCCTGCCCCATGCGGTTACCGTTGGAGAGCAGGAACGGGTAGAGGGTTTTGTCGGCGATGATTTTGGTGGTGAAGCGTGCCAGTACGTCCGGGCGGTCAAGATACCAGGTGATATGACGGAACCCTTCCGCTTCGCACTGGGTACAGAGCGCCACGCCCGACAGGTACAGGCCTTCCAGCGCGGTGTTAGACGCCGGGCTGATTTCATTCACAATCCGCAGGGTAAAACGCTCAGGCAGCCCGGAGATCACCAGGCTGTTATCTTCAATTTTGTAATCAGACCAGGCGGCATCATTAATATGTAATGACACCAGGGTCAAATCTTCACCATCAAGACGCAGGGGCGCATCAGCCGCGCCCTGGCGGGACACCTGGCTTACCGCAGTCACCACGGTTTTGGCCGCATCCAGGTCAAAAGTCAGGTCAATATCGCTAATCAGATAATCAGGTGCACGGTAGTCGTGGCGGTATTTGGCTTGTGGCTGTTGTGTCATAAAAAACCTTTAGCATCTTTTGTATGGTATCGCTCCAGTCTATTCCTGTTGTGGAAATCACGCCACGCAGAATCTTCATCTTTTCAGGTAGAAAAGCCCGGTTTGCTACATTTTTGTAACAGCGGCACGAATTGCTCTCGACCCTAAAAGCAGCTTGTGTTGTGATCGGGGTTCAATAAATCGCTAAACAAGGTATACTCCTGCGATTCTCCCCTGATGTTTAATGTACTAAACGCTCCTGTGAGAGGATGCTACTGCACGCCATGACTCGACTCAGTTCCCCGATCCTGCAAACGCTGCTTGATACGGACGCTTACAAGCTGCATATGCAACAGGCCGTGTACCATCACTACGATGATGTGCAGGTGGCTGCCGAATTCCGTTGCCGTGGTGACGACCTGCTGGGCATCTATGCTGATGCCATCCGCGAGCAGGTGGATGCCATGCAACATTTACGCTTGCAGGATGATGAATTCCAGTGGCTTTCCAGCCTCCCCTTCTTTAAAGCTGACTATCTGAACTGGCTGCGCGATTTCCGCTACGATCCCGCTCAGGTCGTGGTGACCAATGATAATGGCAAGCTGAATATCCGCCTCACCGGGCCGTGGCGCGAAGTGATCATGTGGGAAGTGCCGCTGCTGGCGGTGATCAGCGAGCTGGTGCACCGCTATCGTTCGCCTGACATTGGGGTTGAACAGGCACTGGTGACCCTTGAAGAGAAACTTCAGGATTTTGCCCGCCTGACCGACGGCATGGATATGTCCTCTTTCCGTCTGATGGATTTTGGTACCCGCCGCCGTTTCTCCCGCGATGTTCAGCAGGCCATCGTTGAGCGTTTGCAAAAAGAGCCATGGTTTGTTGGCACCAGCAATTACGATCTGGCGCGTCGCCTGTCGCTGACCCCGATGGGCACTCAGGCGCACGAGTGGTTCCAGGCGCACCAGCAAATTAGTCCGGATCTGGCCACCAGTCAGCGTGCGGCGCTTGCGGCCTGGCTGCTCGAATACCCCGACAAGCTGGGTATCGCACTCACTGACTGCATCACCATGGACGCCTTTTTACGCGATTTCGGCGCGGAATTTGCCACCCGTTATCAGGGGCTGCGCCATGACTCCGGCGATCCGGTGGAATGGGGTGAGAAAGCCATCGCTCACTATCAGGCGCTGGGCATCGATCCGAAAAGCAAAGTGCTGGTGTTCTCCGATAACCTCAATTTGCACAAAGCGCTTGATTTGTATCGACACTTCTCGTCGCGCGTGAATTTAAGTTTCGGCATTGGCACACGCCTGACCTGTGATATCCCGCAGGTGAAGCCACTGAATATCGTGATCAAACTGGTGGAATGTAACGGTAAGCCGGTGGCGAAACTTTCGGATAGTCCCGGTAAAACCATCTGCCACGATAAAGCCTTTGTCCGTGCGCTACGTGAAGCCTTTGATTTACCCAAGGTGAAAAAAGCAAGTTAATGTCGTAAGGGAGCCTCACTGGCTCCCTTCTTTCTTATTAATTTCTCAATTCTTACCCGTTGCTGCGAATTCTGCTTGTCTGATTGCTCGCGCCAGGTAACATAGGTATCCCCCCATTTGGGCGGACAAGTGATTATTTTTCCCGACTATTAACAGAGAGAATATTATGAGCGTTGTGCCTGTAGCCGACGTACTCCAGGGCCGCGTAGCCGTTGACAGTGAAGTCACCGTGCGCGGATGGGTGCGTACCCGCCGAGATTCAAAAGCTGGCATCTCCTTCCTGGCCGTCTATGACGGTTCCTGCTTTGATCCTGTACAGGCCGTCATCAATAATTCTCTGCCCAATTACAATGAAGAAGTGCTGCGTTTAACCACCGGTTGCTCCGTTATCGTAACCGGCCAGGTTGTTGCGTCACCGGGCCAGGGCCAGAGTTTTGAAATTCAGGCGACCCACGTTGAAGTGACCGGCTGGGTTGACGATCCGGATACCTATCCGATGGCGGCGAAACGCCACAGCATTGAATACCTGCGCGAAGTGGCTCACCTGCGTCCGCGTACCAACATGATTGGTGCCGTTGCGCGCGTTCGTCATACCCTGGCGCAGGCACTGCACCGTTTCTTTGATGAGCAGGGCTTCTTCTGGGTATCTACCCCGCTGATTACTGCATCCGATACCGAAGGCGCAGGTGAAATGTTCCGTGTTTCAACACTGGATCTGGAAAACCTTCCGCGCAACGATCAGGGCAAAGTGGATTACGACAAAGATTTCTTTGGCAAAGAGTCCTTCCTGACCGTTTCCGGCCAGCTTAACGGCGAAACCTACGCCTGTGCGCTGTCTAAAATCTACACCTTCGGGCCGACTTTCCGTGCGGAAAACTCCAACACCAGCCGTCACCTGGCGGAATTCTGGATGTTAGAGCCGGAAGTGGCGTTTGCCGATCTGGAAGATAACGCCCGTCTGGCTGAAGCGATGCTGAAATACGCATTCCAGGCTGTACTGAACGAGCGTATGGACGATCTGAAATTCTTCGCTGAACGCGTGGACAAAGACGCTATTGCCCGCCTTGAGCGTTTCGTTGCGGCAGATTTCGCCCAGGTGGATTACACCGATGCGATCACCATTCTGGAAAACTGCGGTGAGAAATTCGAAAACCCGGTTTACTGGGGCGTGGATTTGTCCTCTGAACACGAGCGCTATCTCGCCGAGAAACACTTCAAAGCCCCGGTGGTGATGAAGAACTACCCGAAAGAGATCAAAGCGTTTTACATGCGCCTTAACGACGACGGTAAAACAGTTGCCGCGATGGACGTGTTAGCGCCGGGTATCGGTGAAATCATCGGCGGTTCCCAGCGTGAAGAGCGTCTGGATGTGCTCGATGCGCGCATGGCGGAAATGGGTCTGAATAAAGAAGACTACTGGTGGTATCGCGATCTGCGTCGTTATGGCACCGTTCCACATGCAGGCTTCGGCCTGGGCTTTGAGCGCCTGATTGCCTATGTCACCGGTGTTCAGAACGTTCGTGACGTGATCCCGTTCCCACGTACGCCACGTAACGCCAGCTTCTAAAAAACAGAAAGGGTCAGTGCAAACTGGCCCTTTTTATTATCCGTAATGTCAACTTTTGTTAACAAAACCTCAGCATAATTAGACTGCACTCCCTTTCCTTCGCTTCTTTATAATTGTCATTTCCCTGAAACAAATGTGTACAAAATTTATCCCATACGTTTATTGCGGATAAGTTTTGTCTTAAGCATTAGCACATTTGGATAATTATACCCGGCATTCTGGATGGCTAAACCCAACTATAAGAAAAAGTGAGATAAGAATGATTCCTAAATAAGAAATGCCGTTATCAACATTAAATATAAGCAATTCATATATATAGGAATGGAAGCGCTGTTTTTCCAGGCAGGCAGTCCGGAAATTTGAGGTGGTTCACAAAGTTCCTCAAATTACACATTTAGTTACACATAATTTCTTTTTGTTACTGCTTTAAGACATTTGTAGCACTTTGGGGCTAGCGAAACGATTACATGAATGGAAAGATGCCTCTCAGACACAGAGAGACACCAAACTCTCATCAATAGTTCCGTAAATAATTATTGACGGAATTTATTGCGAGCAGTGGCAGGTGTTCATAAAAACCTAATGAGGGTAATAAATAATGATGAAGCGCAATATTCTGGCAGTGGTTATCCCTGCACTGCTGGTAGCAGGTGCTGCTAACGCCGCGGAAGTTTACAACAAAGACGGCAACAAGCTGGACCTGTACGGTAAAGTTGTTGGCGAGCACGGCTTTGTGACCTCTGGTGACAACACCTCCAACAAAGATTCCTCTTACGGCCAGATCGGCTTCAAAGGCGAAACTCAGGTTAACGATCAAGTTACCGGTTACGGCCAGTGGGAATACCGTACTAAAGCGGGCAACGCTGAAGGCAACCAGGACAACGTAACTCGTCTGGCTTTCGCAGGTATCAAAGTTGCTGACGCTGGCTCTCTGGACTACGGTCGTAACTACGGCATCGTATACGACGTAGAATCCTACACCGATATGGCTCCGTCCTTCTCTGGCGAAACCTGGGGCGGCGGTTACACCGACAACTTCATGACCAGCCGTTCTACTGGTCTCCTGACCTACCGCACCAGCGATTTCTTCGGTGCAGTTGACGGTCTGAGCCTGGGCCTGCAGTACCAGGGTAAAAACGACCGTGGTGACCTGCGTCAGTCAAATGGTGACGGCTTCGGTACTTCCCTGGGTTATGAATTCGGCGAAGGCTTCGCTGTAATCGGTTCTTACAGCACGGCTAACCGTACTGTTGAGCAGAAAGAAGATGGTAAAGGCGATCGCGCTGACGCGTGGGCTGTTGGTGCGAAATATGACGCAAACAACATCTACCTGGCCGCTGTGTATGCTGAAACCCGCAACATGAGCATCGTTGGCACCAGCACCGGTTCTAACACCATCACTACCAACGATGACGGCGACCTGGTTGCTTACAACGTTGCTAACAAAACTCAGAACTTCGAAGTGATTGCTCAGTACCAGTTCGATTTCGGTCTGCGTCCGTCCGTGTCTTACGTTCAGTCTAAAGGCAAAGACCTGCAAGACGCTGGCAGCACCGCTCAGTACGATCGCGACCTGGCTAAATACGTGACTGTTGGTACTTACTACTACTTCAACAAAAACTTCAACGTATACGGCGACTACCGTATCAACCTGCTGGATGACGAAGACGCAGCGACCAGCTGGGTTGGCACAGCAGACCAGGTTACTCTGGGTGTGACTTACCAGTTCTAATCTCGGTAAAACCTCGTTATATGCTTATTAAACAGGGCTTCGGCCCTGTTTTTTTATGCCTGTCATTCATGCTGCTAATTTCAGAACTCTTCTTATTTCTTTTTCTCGCAAACGGTTGGCATTTGCCTGTTCTGCCGTTAACCTGATAGCGGATTTCCCTTTTGTCACCACAATGGAACCTCGTCATGTTTGAGAAAATTACCGCTGCCCCTGCCGACCCTATTCTGGGCCTGGCCGATCTGTTTCGTGCCGATGAACGCCCGACTAAAATCAATCTGGGCATCGGCGTTTATAAAGATGAAACCGGCAAGACCCCTGTGCTGACCAGCGTAAAAAAAGCTGAGCAGTATCTGCTGGAAAATGAAACGACTAAAAATTACCTCGGCATTGACGGTATTCCAGAATTTGGCCGTTGCACCCAGGAACTGCTGTTTGGTAAAGGCAGCGCCATTATCAACGACAAACGCGCCCGCACGGCGCAAACGCCTGGCGGCACCGGCGCACTGCGCGTGGCGGCGGATTTCCTCGCGAAAAACACCGACGTGAAACGCGTCTGGGTGAGCAATCCGAGCTGGCCGAACCACAAGAGCGTGTTTAACTCCGCAGGTCTTGAAGTGTGTGAGTACGCGTATTATGACGCGGCTAATCACACGCTGGATTTTGATGGTCTGCTGGCAAGCCTGAACGACGCTCAGGCCGGTGACGTGGTGCTGTTCCATGGCTGCTGCCATAACCCAACCGGGATCGACCCGACTCTTGAGCAGTGGCAGACGCTCGCCGGACTGTCAGTACAGAAAGGCTGGCTGCCACTGTTCGACTTCGCCTATCAGGGCTTTGCCCGTGGTCTGGAAGAAGATGCTGAAGGCCTGCGCGCCTTTGCCGCTCTGCATCAGGAACTGATTGTTGCCAGCTCCTACTCGAAAAACTTCGGTCTTTATAACGAGCGCGTCGGTGCCTGTACGCTGGTCTCAGCCGATGCTGAAACCGTTGACCGCGCCTTTAGCCAGATGAAATCGACCATCCGCGCAAACTACTCTAACCCACCGGCACACGGTGCTTCTGTGGTGGCAACCATTCTCAGCAACGAAGCACTGCGCACGCTCTGGGAACAGGAGTTAACCGATATGCGTCAGCGTATCCAGCGCATGCGCTTACTGTTTGTGAACACGCTGGCAGAGAAAGGCGCGAAAGGTGATTTCAGCTTTATCATCAAGCAAAACGGCATGTTCTCATTCAGCGGACTGACCAAAGAGCAGGTGTTGCGCCTACGCGAAGAGTTCGGTGTGTATGCGGTAGCATCCGGTCGCGTTAACGTCGCCGGGATGACGCCGGATAACATGTCGCCGTTATGTGAAGCGATTGTCGCGGTGCTATAAGTCACAACAACACTGTTGCAGGCTCGTGCACAAATAAAAAAGGTCGCTTAAGCGACCTTTTTTCATTACCACACCTTTCATTACCACACCGGCATTTCGTCCTGCAGGAAGGGATTGTGCAGACGCTCATTACCGAGCGTAGACATCGGCCCGTGACCGGGAATAAATGTCACGTCATCACCTAACGGCAGCAGTTTGCGCTTAATCGAATCGATCAGTTGACCGTGATCGCCGCGCGGAAAATCACTGCGTCCGACGCCGCCTTTAAAAATCACATCCCCTGAGACCAGCTGACGTGAGGCGTTGTCAAAAAAGACGATATGGCCCGGCGTATGACCAGGACAGTGCAGTACATCCAGACGAACATTCCCCACGTTAACGCTCTCCCCTTCGCTCAGCCAGCGATCGGGCGTTAACGGCTGGCACTCGTCCAGACCAAACATACGGCTCTGGGCGGGTAAACCCTGAAGCCAGAACTCATCTTCTTTTTCCGGGCCAATCACCGGCACACCATAATGCTGCGCCAGTTCTGCGGCGGCACCCACATGATCAAGATGACCATGGGTGAGTAAAATCTGCGTCAGTGTTACGCCGAGGCTGTCCACTTCCTGTTTGATTTTCTCTGCATCACCGCCAGGATCGACAACCGCTGCCTGCCGTGTTTCTTCGCACCAGATTAAAGAACAGTTCTGAGAGAAGGCGGTAACCGGAATAATACGATAGTTCATACAGCTCCTGTGTAGTTAGGCTTACCAGTGCCGAACCGGCCCGGTATCAATATGCACAAAGTTGCTACTTGGGTAATATCCTACACCACCCGAGCGCAGAGATAACGCGGCTTTGCGAATATTGCTTAAGGAAATCCCTTCAATGTGGAAATCCATTGCCTGACCTTTGGTGTGGTAGCTTTTCTTCGCCACACCGCGGCTGTGAGCGCGAAGCTCATTGTTGGTATCGAGGGAACGATAGCCAGAGATTAGCTGTACCGGTTTGCGCGTGCCGAGAAGCCCCTGCAAACGAAACAGCTGATCGAACAGTTTAGGATCGATGGATTTAACCTTATTCGCGCGGTAATCGCGGAAGAAATGGTTAAGCTTTGCTAATTCATCCTGAATATAGCCCCGTCCATCAAAAAACTGTGCTTTGATCGTCTCACCGGTATGCAGGTTATTGAGCGTCAAAATACGTGGGCGTGGGGTGGAGAGTGTCGCAAGTGCAGGCGTAGGTAAGATGACAGCCGCCCCAAGGGCAACGCCACCTAACGCCAGCAGTTTGCGGCGATTAGCGTCAAATTTATCCATGATAATCAGGTCTACAGGTAAAAAGTTGCGTAATTTATGCACTTCTGGCGCACGAAAGGCACCTTACCGGGCAATGCTGCCTGCGTCAAGGTGGCCTCCCCCCGACAGAAACAGGCGCTTATGCTTCTAAGACCTGTTTCTGCCCGGTACTACGACATCGGACAATTCCGAACTGCTTCATTTACCTGATTAATTGTTCAGCTTTTGTGAGGATTTGTGCGCCCGATCGCGCGGTGAGATCGTAATTGTAAATATCTGTACGATACTGCATACGCCCGTCTGCACCGACGAAGGCGGTGAGGTAATAGAGATTCACCGGAATGTTATGGCGAATATTCACGTAACGGGTATCGCCCTGGCGTAACGCGTCGGAAATCCGCGTATCGTTCCACCCGGCATCTGACAGCAGCATATTGGCCAGTTCAGAGGCTTTGTTAACCCTGACACAGCCGGAACTCAACGCGCGCGCATCTTTCTGGAACAGATTATGGTTCGGCGTATCGTGCAGATAGATAGCATCGGAACTCGGCATATTGAATTTATAGCGCCCCAGCGAGTTGGTCGCCCCCGGTGCCTGCTGGAAGCGGAACGGCAGATTGGATGGCGTAATGGTGCCCCAGTCGACATTCCACGGATCGATCGCTTCTTTACTGTTCCAGCCACGCAGCACGGTATAACCGTGGCGTTCCAGATAGCCCGGATCGTTCCATACCTTTGGCAGAATATCTTTGCGTGCCAGCGTCGGCGGCACGTTCCACGGCGGGTTCACCACCACGTTATTGAGCGCGCTGCTCATCATCGGCGTTTTACGATCCGGTCGCCCGACAATGACGCGGGAAGCCAGCACCTGATTACCCTGCTGGTAATAGACCAGCGAATAGGCCGGAATATTCACCATAATGCCGGTTGAAACTTTCCCCGGCAGCAGGCGCAAACGCTGAATGTTGAGTGCCAGTACGCCCGCGCGCTGTGCGGAGGAGACGTTCAGCGCCTCGCGCGTGGATTGCCCAATTACTCCATCTGCACCCAGCCCCTGCCAGGCCTGAAAGCGCTTCACCCCTTCGACCAGTTCTTTGTTGTAGGCGCTGCGCACGGCGGTCACCGGCTTTGCTTTCTTCGCGCGCTGAACGGGCGTGGGTTCGTTAGCCGCAGTATCGGTCACGCTCACCGCCGACGGGCTCACCACCACGCCATCCGATGCGTCATCGCCCGGTAGCGCAATGTCAGGGCCGTCGTCCAGCATCCCGGTACGCTGAAGGATTTCCCGCAGCGCCGCCACGTCATTACTCCACTGGCCAGGGCGCAGCGTCGCCGTACCGGTTAACTGCGGCCAGGGTTGGGTATCTGCCACCAGCTTTAACAGCGAACTGTGCATCAGGGCATACTGGTCATGCTGCGGCGTCAGGCGGGCAATGAATGCCGGCAACGTATTGTTATCCAGCGCCAGCTGCCACTGGTTAGTGACTGAAAGCGGGGGCGTCGCCATGGCGTAAGGTTTGCTGCTGTAGAGCCAGGTATTGCCTTTGACCGGGATACCGGCAACAAATTGCAGATACCCCATCATTGCGTCCGACAGCACCACGTCACGCGCCATACCGGTCACTGCCGGATCGGTCAGTAATTCAACCCAGGCGGTAAACTGCGGCTGGAAGCCAGCAATCGCCACTTCAGCCAGTTGCTGCTGGAAGGCTTTCACCGCTTCACGATCGTCCCACATCGGCTTTTGCTCACGGGCGGCATACAGGGCAACGAGCTGATTCATATAGACAGGTGTATAACCGGCAGGCAATTCTGCCGTCAGCGTGCTGCGGCTGCTGGCAAGCGCACCGTCAGGCAGCGTTTCCAGCCCGGCCATTACCGCCGTCGCATGCGACTGTGCAAGCGGCTGCGACAGCGTCGTCGGCTGCGCGCCCGTCGTTGCCGAACTGTCAGAAGGCACCACTTCAGGCTCATCGGCCAGGGCGTTAAACAGCGGAGCAAACGCGAATGCCAGGCACAAACTGAGTGCGGACATTCTGCGACCATTTCTTTTCTTTAGCATCATCCCTTGCCCCCTGCTTTTTATCTTTAACGCATCAATTAACGCGTTACGTTTAATCAGTATATAAAGACTAAAAAACATTTGCCCATCCAAATGTAAAGAACTTTAAAGAAGCGGAATGGCTTATGGCGATTTTTATGAAAAAGAAAAGGGTGGCAAAAATGCCACCCTTTTTATTCAGCGTTTGTCAGGACGCGGTGGCCTGTGTTTCACCGGGCAACGGTTCCGGCAACTGAGGCGCAAATCCGCGCAGCCCCACCACATGCACATGTTCCTGATTGTTAAACACCTTACGCACCAGTTTATAGGTGGTGCCTTTTTCCGGGCTGATGTTTTCCGGTGCCGCGATGATCAGCTGCATTTCAAGGCGCTCGCACAACTCAAACAGCGTGGCGATAGAGCGGGCATCCAGACGCGCCGCTTCATCGAGGAACAGCAGACGGCACGGCGAAATGTCTTTACCGCGCAGGCGTCGGGCTTCATCTTCCCAGCTCTGCACCACCATCACCAGAATCGACATCCCGGTACCGATCGCTTCCCCGGTCGACAGCGCGCCAGATTCCGCGCGCAGCCAGCCGTCGGAACCACGATTAACTTCCACTTCCATCTCCAGATAGTTGCGGTAGTCCAGCAGTTCCTCACCGATGGTTTGCGGCGTGCGCTGCCCCATATCGATGTGCGGATTCAGACGCTGATAAAGTTTCGCCAGCGCCTCCGAGAAGGTCAGGCGGTTGCTGTTAAACAGATCCTGATGCTGCTCGTGCTGTTCAGAGAGCACGTTCAGCAGCGTGGCGTGGGTTTCCCGCACGTTCACATTCAGCCGCACGCTGTTCACCTGGCCGAAGGAAACGCTCTGCAGGCCCTGGTTGAGCTGACGGATACGGTTCTGTTCGCGCTGGATCGTTTTGCGGATGATGTTCGCCGCGCTGCGGGAGCTGATCGCCAGCGTCTTCTCGCGGGAAGTCAGTTCTTCAGTCAGGCGACTCAGTTCAATTTCCATCTGCTCGATGGCTTCGACCGGGTCGTCAGTGCGGATAATGTCCTGGCGAATACGTTCGCGCAGATGCTGGTAAACCGCCACGAAGAACTGAATTTTACGCTCAGGCCGCTTCGGATCTTCCGACATGCGCAGCACATCGCGCAGGTGTTCGTTATCCGCCACCGCCAGACGCAGCGCGCCGAGCGCCTTATCCGACATCGAACGCAATTCATCGGCGGAGAGATACGCCAGCTCGCGACGGTGCAGACGGCGCTCCACGCCATTGTCTTTCACCATGCGCATCACCGCGCACCAGCCTGCTTTCGACGTCACCACCTGCTCACGCATGGCGAAGTAATCGCGTTCCAGATGTTTGAGTCGGCGCGTCAGGTTCGTCATCTCCGATTCACACAGCGTAAGGGCTTTTTCAAGCTGATTACGGCGCGAGCGGTTACCGGAAAGCTGGGCATGGAGTTCGTCACGACGAATCCGCGCCCGCTCTTCCGCGCCGCTGTCGGCACGCACACCGATGTCCTGCAACTCTTTGTGCAGATCGTTAAGCAGCTCTTTTTTGGTGTCATACGAGCTTTTCAGCGACGCCTGCACCTGGCTGTACTGGCTCAGTTGTGCCGCGTGGCTGCGCATCGCTTCACGGGCGCGGGTACGTTCACCTTCCGCCTGCTCCAGGCGCTGGCGCAGCTTCTCGTTGAGATCGCTGTTGCCGGTGAGCATATCCGCCGAATCGCTGTAGCTGAAGTGCGCGCGGCGCTGGACCACTTCGATCAGCGCAAACGCCTGCTGACGTGCATCGCGCTGCACCTGCTGCGAATACGCGTAATCTTCTTTTAACTGCTCGTACTGTTCCGGGTCGCTTTGCAGCACGCTGACCACCGGTTCCAGTTTCGCCAGTTGATTGCCAAACTGCTGAATAAACCGTGCCGCTTCCTGGGCTTCGTCCAGACGCTCACGAATTTCATCAGCCCGGTCAGCTAATGTTTCATCGGCCAGCAGGCTGACGCGCGGCAACAGACGGTTGAGGATGCTGACACCCTCTTTCGCCTGCTCGAACTGCGCGCGGCTTTGCTGATTGTCGTTTTCATGGGTGTTCAGACTGCGCTCAAGCTCACCGCGACGACTGTTGAGTTTGCGGATCTCCGCTTCCGGATCGTCTTCAAACGCCACACCAATATGGCTGCCGATAAAGCGGCTGAACGCCTGGTGCAGACGCTGGGTTTTCTGCACGTCAAACGAGAGCGTGGCAAAGCGTTCGGACAGCGTTTCGCGCTCGGCATGCAGGCTTTCGATACGGCTTTCACGCGCGGCACGGCCAAACAGCGGCAACGCCGGGAAGCGCGAGTAACGCCACTGGCGGTCGGCGACTTTGACGATCACCGCTTTTTCCAGTTCGTCGACGCCAAACACGCTGTCATCAAACGACTGCGGATCGCCCTCAATGAGATAGAGATCTTCCGGGCAGTCGTCCAGCCCTTCCAGTTGTTCGGTGATCAGCGACAGATCCGGCACCACAATCGCGTGGCGCGACGGGCCGTACAGCGCAGAATAATAAGGCGCGTCTTCGAGGCTTACATCGTCATAAATTTCTGACAGCAGCACGCCACCAAAACGTTCCGCCAGCGTATTCAGACGCGGATCTTCCGAGCCACCCGGCTGGCTTAAACGTTCAATTTCATCATCGACCGCCCGCTTGCGCGCACCAACTTCATCGCGTTCAACAATGGCTTCGCGCTCGCGCTCCAGCAACTGTTGCAGGTACTCGGTCACGTCCTGGCTGGTTTCGAATGCTTCGCCCGTCTGATCGCACAGTTGCGAAAGACTGTTCTGCGCCGCCAGCCACACCGGAGCGCGCTTCATTAATAGCTGAATGCGCGACTGCAACTGCTCCAGTTCCTGACGCAGCGCCATGCGCTGTTCCCCGGCACTGGAAACGGTGTCCGACAGCGCGGCGATTTGCGCTTCAAGCTGGTGATGCAGCGCTTCCAGCTCGTCGGCCTCAACGTTTTTGCCGTGGCGTTTGCAGAAATCGGCCAGCAGGCGTTCGGCATCCTGCTGCTCGCGCAGACGCTGTTCCAGCTCGTTCAGACGCATACGCAGCGGCTGGACCTGTTCCGCCAGATGGCGCTGGTTAACGCCGTCGCGCAGCAATTCACGCGCCACGCTCCAGGCCTCGTCACGTGCCAGCGGGCCGTTGATGGCCGCCACCAGTTGATACGCCTGTTCAAACTGGCTGTGCGCGGTCTGCGCGACGCTCATTTTCTGATCGAGCATCAGCAGTTTTTCAGTCGCTTCCTGCTCTTTGGCCTGGAAGGTTTCCAGCCATTCGTCGGCGCTTTCCGCCGTCAGATCCGGCAGATGGCACAGCTCGCGGGCGCGCTGTAACGCCTGCAACGCCTGGCTGTACTGAATGGCGCGGGTCTGCTGCACGTCCAGCGCCTGCTGATAGTTGGCAAGCTGGCTTTTCAGCTCATCCACTTCCAGTTCGGCGGCTTCGGCGCGGGCTTCGTTCTCTTCCTGCATGTCGGCGGCTTCTGCCACCACTTCGTTCTGTTCTTCGAGACGGATTTGCAGCTCGTCGAGATCCGCTTCATAGCGCTCGATTTTTTCCTGCTGACGCAGCGCGGTTTGCACCAGGTTCAGGTGATCGCTGGCCGCCTGGTAATCCGCTTCCAGATCCCCTTCCGCTCCGGCGTGCTCCGACAGTTCGCGCGCCATATCGACGTGCTTATACTGCTCCGCCGACAGTTGCTGGCGGGAGGTAAACAGCTCGCGGCGCAGTGTCAGCGCCTGATCGAGATGAATGCGGCGCTCGTTGGCATGACGCATATAGTCAGACGCCACGTAGTTGGTGGCCTCTGAAATCAGGTGCTTAAAGAGATCCCTGTCCGACTGGGTGACGCGAATGGCCTCCAGCGTCAGACGGTTTTCGCGCAGCGCCGCTTCCATATCCTGGAAGGCTTTACGCACGCCGCTGTTTTCCGGCAGCAAATAGTCGCGCAGTGAGCGGGTGATGGCGCTGGAGATCCCGCCGTACAGCGAGGCCTCAATCAGGCGGTAGAACTTGCTGCGGTCCGATGCCGAGCGAAGACGGCGGGCGACAATGCCTAAATCGAACATCAGCGAGTGGTAATCGGTGATGGAGTTAAACTGCTTGAACTGCACCCCTTCCATCTCGTCGAGCTTCTCTTTTAGCTCGTTCAGCGATACCACGCGCGCCTGGCGGTCGTTCAGGGTTTCAGTTAACAACTGCGTCGGCTGGATGGACGTCGGCAGGCCCTGAATAGCAAAAGGTTTGATATCGACTTTCCGATCGCGCCCGGCAACCTGTTGCAGGCGCACGCCGACCACTACGCGCTGGTGACGTGAGTTCATCACATCCAGCACTGAATAGCAGACGCCCGCTTTCAGTTTGCCGTGCAGCCCTTTGTCGCGCGAACCGCTGGTCGCGCCCGCTTCGGTGGTGTTACGGAAATGCAGCAGCGTCAGATCCGGGATCAGCGCCGTGACGAACGCCGCCATGGTGGTGGATTTACCGGCACCGTTACCGCCGGAGAGCGTGGTCACCAGCTCGTCGAGGTCAAAGGTGCGGGCAAAAAAGCCGTTCCAGTTAATCAGCGTGAGTGAGCGAAATTTACCGCGATCAATCATTATTCTTCCTCCCCTCCATCCGGTTGAGTCTCTTCCTGCTCATCATTAAGCTGGAGATTGTTATCAATCTGCATCGCTTCACCATCACGGATCAGGCGGCGCTGCGCTTCACGCGGATCGTCGCCGCTGCGCACATCCGCACCAAAGCGGAACACCGATTCGTTGATGCGAAACTTGCTGCTGTCGTTACCCATAAACCAGATCATGCCGAGGCGACGCAGGCGATTTAAGGAAGAACGCACTTTTTCCTGCAATTTCTGCCGATCCACATCGGAACCGGTGGAACGGTTGTTCACCAGTTTCAGCAGTTTCATTTCATCGGCCAGTGACAGCAGTTCGTCGTACAGCTCCTGCTGACTGAAGATGCCTTCGTTAGCCAGACGCTCCGGGCTGAGATAGAGGTAGCAGAGAATTTTGCCGACCATCATGTCGAGTTCGGACAGCACCGAGCGCGGGATGAGCGTGGTTGAACGCGGGCGCAGATAGAAGAAACCTTCCGGGGCGCGGATAAGCTCGACGTTATAGCGCGCGTAAAACTCTTCCAGATACTCCTGAAAATCCATTAAAAAGACATGATTATCCAGTTCATCCAGACCAATGTGGCGACCAGCACGCAGTGCGCTGTCCAGCGCGGGAAATAACGGATTCGCCAACGCCTGTGCCAGTTTAACTGGCATCACTTTTTCAATACTTGTCAATGACATGCGCCTGTACCCTGGCTCCGTAATCGTTAATCGCCTGCCACTCTGGCGGCAGACCGGTGAAATCTTTTTGCGCCACGCCGAGGCGTACCGCCTGATCGACCACTATGCGCGCGACGTCAAAGTGACGCGTGCGCGGATATTGCGTCAGATACTCGCGTACCACGAGGCCGAGATCGAGTGGCACTTGTCTGGTTTTATAGACTTCCAGTTGCGCTTCGATCATCGCGGCGAGCTGCTCGCGGATTTCATTAAATTCTTCAAATTCCAGATCCGGCGGCAGTTCACCGGTCACTTCTTCATCGCGCAGCGTCATCTCTTCATCGCGCATATCGTACAGCCTGTCAGCGCTGGCGTAGGTCAGCGCCCACGGCGCGTCGAAGTAGGATTGTACCGACTGGCGCAAACGCTGGGCAAAGACGCGGTTTTTATCCATATCGATGGCGGTACGAATAAATTTATGCACGTGACGGTCATAGCCAATCCACAGATCGATAGCCTGCTGGCCCCAGCTGATAATGCGATCGAGCTTGCTTTGCAGCTCAAAGACCAGCCGATCGACAAACTCCAGATCGTTGCGCGTCAGGGTTGCTTCCTGGATTTGCAGCAAATGGGCCTGCAGTTTATCGCCTGCGGCTTCCAGGGTGTCCTGCAACTCGCGCAGTGTACCGGAGGTTTCTGACAGTAAAAGTTCACAGCTGGAGATCGCCGCGCGCCAGTCTTTGTTAAGCAGCTGGGCGATGTCGTCTTTTACCAGTTGCTGTTGCTCATCCATGATGCGCTGCGTCAGATCGATGCTGTCGAAGATTTCCGCTACCGAATATTTCAGTGGCGCATAGACGTTGCGGTGCCAGTGGAATTCATCACCGCCTTCACCGGCGGCATCGGCCGCGCGTTTTAATTCGGCGGCGACGATGGAAAGCTGCATGGAGAGACGCAGCGTGGAAAACTCGCGCTGGCGAATGTAGTAATCGGTGATCCCCATGCCCAACGGCGTAAGTCGGTAAATGGCGTTGCCTTCGGCCTGTTCGCTGGTAAAGCGGTTCAGCAGACGCTGACGCACCATATCGTTGATTGCGTTGTTGGCGCGCACGTTAATGGTTTCGCTGCTTTGCTCAAACGCATCACTGACGTGGCGGAATGCGTCCACCAGTTCTCCTTCGCTCATTTCGCCATCCAGACGCTCACCGTTGAGCGTGGCGACGGCGAGCAGGAATGACAGCCTGTCGACCGGCAGGGCAATAGAAAAATCGTTCTTTCTGGCCCAGGCTACCAGTTCGGGTACTGTCTGAGAAAATTCACTCATCGTTTATCCTTGCACCTGCGGCTTTAGCGCGGTCACGTGTATATAGCGGCCAAGACTGATGTAAGGCTCCTGACGGCAATAGCGCGTCTCTAATTCAACCAGCATGTCAAAACAGTCGCGTTGATGCTGTTTGTCACGCAGATAATCGTGGAACACCCGCACGCCCGTTTTACCGGTGATCTGCCAGCCGATCGCTTCAAGCCAGCGGTACACTTCGGCGGGATCGCGCGGGTAATTGGGTGAAAGCGTACGCCTTTTCTTCTTCGGCATACCGAGTTGCACATAATCGAAGTTGCCGACCACCATGTTACGCATCAACAGTCCGTGGGCGTTATAGAACATCAGCGATAATGTGCCGCCCTCACGCAGCGTTGACCACAACGCTTGCAGGGCGATTAACGGTTCCGCTACCCATTCCAGCACCGCGTGAAACAATATCAGATCAACGGGGGTTTCCAAATGGCGGGATATATCCTGAGCGGCGCACTGGATAAAATGCATGTTGTCGCTCACACCTTCCGCCTCGGCTGCGGCCTTAGCGCGGGCAATCATTTCAGCCGAAACATCGCACAGGGTAACATGATGACCACGCTGCGCCATTTTGATTGCCGTCTGCCCTTCCCCGCCGCCTGCATCCAGGATCCGCAGCGGCTGCGAACCGCTCTTTTCGAGCAGGGCATCAAGATCCTGCCATAAAATCGCCTGCCGCAACCGGCCCTTGGTCGTGCCGTAAATGTTGCGGGAGAATTTATCCGCGATGTCATCGAAATTGCGATCCTGCATGCCTACCCCGCGATCCTGGCAAAACCGCTATTTTGTCACAGCCGCGCCCAGAAGGAACCCATCTGGTGTAATATCGCCGGAATTCCCTGGCTGTATGGTTAAAAAGGAGACGGATGCGGTGTTTTTTACCCTGAAAAAATATATTGGTGGTTTCATTCTCCCTCTGCCGTTATTGCTTTTATTAATGGGTCTCGGCCTTCTTCTCATCTGGTTTTCCCGTTACCAGAAAACCGGCAAAACAATGGTGAGCGCAAGCTGGCTGGTTTTGCTGCTGTTAAGCCTGCAACCTGTCGCTGACGGGCTGCTAAAACCTATTGAAGATACGTACCCTACCTGGCGGGGCGAACAGCGGGTCAACGCAATTGTGGTTCTGGGTGGCGGTTACACCTGGAATGACGCGTGGGCACCCAGTTCGAATCTGATCAACAACAGTTTGCCGCGTCTGAATGAAGCGGTGCGGTTGTGGCGACTGAATCCCGGCGCGAAGATGATTTTTACCGGCGCGGCGGCCAGCACCAATCCGGTTAGCACCGCTGAAGCGGGCGCGCGGGTGGCTGAAACGCTCGGCGTTCCGCGCAGCGAGATCCTGACGCTGGATACGGCGAGAGACACCGAAGAGGAAGCGGCGGCGGTAAAACAGGCGATTGGCGATGTCCCTTTCCTGCTGGTGACGTCGGCTTCACACCTGCCACGCGCGATGATTTTCTTCCAGCAGGCGGGCCTGCATCCCCTCCCTGCCCCCGCCAATCAACTGGCGATTGCCTCACCGTTAAATCCGTGGGAGCGCATCATCCCCTCCCCGGTCTGGCTGATGCACAGCGACCGGGTGGGGTATGAAACGCTCGGGCGAATCTGGCAGTGGTTAAAAGGTACTGCCGGAGAGCCAGGGAAGGAGTGATTTCGAGGCCAGATCGAAGCGGGCGCGGTTGAACTGACCGGTGTTGACCAGATGCGCCACTTCATCCCACAGCGTGTACACCCAGCGCCGCCAGATAAAGGATTCCGCTACCGGCGCGCGCTGGAGGTAATGCCAGAGCAGGCTTTCGGCATAATCGCTTTCACACAGCCGGAAAAGCTCATATTCGCGCGGTGCCCACAGCATCACGCCGGGGCCGACCATGGCGAGAAGCTGATCGCTGCGGGCGTCTTTCAACATGCTGCGCAGTTTAAAATTGCCGTGCACCAGCACACAGTTGTCATTAAAGCCATCAAACAACGCGGGCAGGCATTCACGGGTGCGGAACAGAATGCGTTTGTTTTGCATTGTCAGGCCGGTGTTTTTGAACTGGTTAAGCGTGTTCCACAGCACTTCGACGCGCTGGCGGTACCAGGACGGCCAGATATTTTCCTGCGTGCTGTCCACGACGCCAACGCAACCGTGGCTGTCCTGACGGTGCCAGCCTAACAGGGCTTCGACAATCTGATCTTTAAGTTGCTCCCAGCGCTCCGGTGCTCTGGCCGGGGCTTCTACTGAAACGCCGCGTAACCGCTCCATTAACAGCACATCCGGTCCGGGGTGTTCTTCATGCGTCATCACGCCATAAACCACCGGCATACGCACCGTGCCGCTGCGCGCCAGCATCGATATTTTCCAGGCCATCTGCTGCGCCAGCCCCGGCGTGGTATAGCTTCTGGCCAGCAGCGGCATCGCGTTGCCACGGCTGTCATACAGCGACCAGAGTGCGGTATCCGCTTTCTCATTCACGCACTCGACACGGCTCAGCTTTTCGCCCAGCAGATGGCTTAGTTCAGCACGCAGTTGTTCCATTCAGATTACCCTCAGAAAGACTACTGCTTTCATAATGGGCGTCTGTCACGTCGTTGTCACCTGGATGAGATCAAAACAAAATGAGATAACGAAATTTTGCTCCCCTCCGGGATGGAGGGGATGGAAGGTCAGATCAATTCAGCACGAACGCGGGCCAAATCTTCCGGGGTATCCACGCCGGTACCCGGCACTACGTGCGCCACGTCAACGTGAATTTTCTCGCCGTACCACAGCACGCGAAGCTGTTCGAGCATTTCAATCTGCTCAAGCTGGCTCGGCTGCCAGGTCACGTAGCGACGGATAAATCCGGCGCGATAACCGTAAATACCAATGTGACGAAGGAAGGTGTCGCCAATCGCTTCACGGCTTTGAGCAAAGCGGTCGCGATCCCAGGGAATGGTCGCGCGCGAGAAGTACAGCGCATAGCCCTGCGCGTCCATCACGACTTTGACGGCATTCGGATTAAACGCTTCTTCCGCGCTATGGATGGGAACAGCCAGCGTCGCCATCCCAACCTGCCGCTGCGCCAGATTTTCCGCAACCTGACGAATAATGGCAGGTGGGATCATCGGCTCGTCACCCTGAACGTTAACGATCACGGTGTCGTCATCAAAGCCGCATTTTTCAATCACTTCCGCCAGACGCTCGGTGCCGGACTGATGATCAACGCGGGTCATGCAGACTTCGCCGCCTGCGGCTTCCACCGCCCGCGCCACGTCTTCATGATCGGTTGCCACAATAATGCGTTCGGCCCCGGATTCACGGGCGCGCTCCAGCACATGCACCACCATCGGTTTGCCGTTGATATCCACCAGCGGTTTACCCGGCAAACGGGTGGAAGCATAACGGGCGGGAATAATGACGACAAAACTCATGGATGGCTCTCTTCCGCAGTCAGCGAACGGGCTTCGTTTTCCAGTAGCACCGGAATGCCTTCACGCACCGGGAAAGCGAGGCTGTCGATTTTACAGATAAGCTCTTGCTTATCCTGACTGTAGTAGAGCTTACCGGTGCAAACCGGGCAGGCAATGATTTCAAGCTGACGGTGATCCATAGTTCCTCCCAATGGAACGGATGAGATATGACTGAAGTTTACCATAATCGTTTCTCAGGCCGAGTCAATTTCCCAGCCTGACCGCTCGGCGGCGAAGAGCCCGTCCGGGAGGTGTTTTAGCACTACACGCGTCGCATGTTGCCAGCGGGCAAATTCGCTGATGGCGGATTTCAGGCCGCCTTCAAGCGCGGTTGTCGGCCTGACGCCCGCTTCAAGATACAGCGCGATGATCTCCAGCACGCCCTCTTTACGGTGCATTTTGGCATCCATTCGCCCGACCAGTTGACCGGCATGCAGCAGCGGCAGAACGAAATAGCCATACTGACGCTTAGGCGCAGGGGTGTAGCACTCCAGCCGATAGCTGAAGTTAAACAGTTGTTCGGCGCGTTTGCGATCCCAGACCACCGGGTCGAATGGCGACAGCACTGCGCTGTGGGTGGCGGTAAGTTTACCCTCGACTGCCTGGGTGAGTTCCGCAGCCAGGGAAGCATGTACCCAGGCCGGACCTAACTCATCGACGCTCACCGGGATAATTTTTTGTTCTTCCTGTAAGCGTGCCAGTAGCCCCGGCATCGCGGGCTGGCGCAGGCGGTAGTAGTCGGCCAGCCATTGTGGGCGAAACAGTCCCAGGCTGCGGGCGCTGTTTTCCAGCATCCGGGTTTCGGCTTCCACCTGGGTGAGCATATCGCGCTCATCATCCCAGTGCGGCATCACGCGATGGGTGAGATCGTAAACGCGCTGGAAATTGCGCCGCTCAACGACCATCACTTTTCCGGCGGTGAATAACCCTTCCAGATGGCGTTTATGCGGTTTCCAGTCCCACCAGCCGCTGGCTCCTTTACGCGGATGCGCAAAATCTGCCGAGCGTACCGGTCCGTTTTGTTCAATATGCGCGATGAGCTTTGCAATCTCCTCATCATGCTCAGCCATCCATGCGCTGCGATATTTCCAGCCCATATTTTCCGGGGCCAGCATACGATGGCGCACTAAAGCAAAATCACTGCGCGGTAAAAAGCAGGCCTCATGCGCCCAGTATTCCATCAGATCGCCGTTGCGTAATGCCTCGTCAAGCCAGTGCTGCGGGTAATCCCCAAGGCGGCTGAACAGCACTAAATAGGGGCTTCGCGCCACGATATTAATGGTGTCAATTTGCAGCAGCGACATCTGGCTGATGGTACTGAGAATATCGGCAGGACGGGCGCGACGGCGGGGCTTTTTAAGCAGCCCCTGAGCAGCAAGGTGTAAGCGGCGAGCAGCAGCAAGTGAGAGGTGCGGTACGGACATAGAGGTTCCTGTTGTCAATAACGCGCCGGGAAATGCTACCGTCCGCGCGCCAGCGTAAGCAGTTCCTGAAGAAGCTGTTCGGGCTTGTCGCCCGCGAGTTGGGCATCAACCGGCAGATACCACCAGTGTTCGTCGGCAAAAGCCCGGCATTTGACCGCATCTTTCTCGGTCATTACCAGCGTCTGACCAGGGCCTGTAAAGCCGCTAACCTGTGCTTTACTGAGTGCCTGGTGATCGGCGAGCGCGATGCATTTCTCGACCTGTACGCCGCATTCCGCCAGCGTGTTAAAAAAACGGGGAGGATGACCGATGCCCGCCATCGCGACCACATGCGGCAGCGTGACGACTTCACGGCGCTCGCCGCTTTTCAGGTTAATCGCCAGACCCGGTTGCAGACGCATCGGGATCTCTCCCGGTTTGGCTATTCCGCCGTTGGTGATAACCGCATCAACGGTACGCAGGCGGGACGCGCGTTCGCGCATCGGCCCGGCAGGTAACCACCAGCCGTTACCAAAACGACGAACGCCGTCGATGACCACAATCTCTTTGTCACGGGCCAGACGGTAATGCTGTAACCCGTCGTCGGTAATGATGAGCTGAACGTCATGCTGCGCCAGAATTGCCTGTACCGCCTCGCACCTGTCGGGAGAAACGGCCACCGGCGCACGGGTGCGCTGATAAATTAAGACCGGCTCATCCCCGGCCTGGTCAGTCGTGGTTTCCGGCGCTAGCAACAACGGATACCGTTCGGCTTTGCCACCGTAACCGCGCGAGACAACGCCAACTCGCACGCCCCTCTGCTGAAGCTGTTCCACCAGCCAGATCACCACCGGCGTTTTACCGTTGCCGCCCGCGGTGAGATTCCCCACCACCACGACCGGTACCGGTGCACGCCAGGCTTTTTTTAGTCCAAGCCGGTAACTCAGGCGGATTGCGCCGCTCACCAGGCCATAGAGCCAGGAGAGCGGAAGCAAGAGTCGCCAGAGCGGCGACTCACCTGACCAGATGCGGGCGATCATTCGCCAAACTGCATCTTGTGTAGCTGCGCGTAAACGCCGCGATGCGCCAGCAGTTCGGTGTGGCTGCCACGCTCCACGATGCGCCCGTCTTCGACCACTACGATCTCATCGGCCTGTTCAATGGTGGAGAGGCGGTGAGCAATCACCATTGAGGTGCGGTTTTTCTGCAACTCATCAAGTGCTGACTGGATCGCGCGTTCGGACTCGGTATCCAGTGCCGACGTTGCTTCATCCAGAATCAGGATCGGGCTGTCGCGCAGTAGCGCACGGGCGATAGCAATACGCTGACGCTGACCGCCAGAGAGCAGGACGCCGTTTTCACCAATGATGGTATCCAGACCGTTATCCATCTTATTGATAAAGTCCATGGCATAGGCCATGCGCGCCGCTTTTTCGATCTGCTCACGGCTGTACTCTTCCGTACGGGCATAGGCAATGTTATTTGCCACCGTGTCGTTGAACAGATGGACATTCTGTGACACCAGCGCCACCTGATTGCGCAGCGAGGCCAGCGTGTATTCGCGCAGATCGTGACCATCAAGCAGGATTTCGCCCTGGTCGATGTCATAAAAACGCGTGATCAGACTCGCCATGGTGGACTTACCGGAGCCGGAACGGCCAACCAGCGCCACGGTTTTACCCGCCGGAATGGTTAAATCGATATTACGCAGCGCCGGGGCGTCACGGCCCGGATAGGTGAAGGTCACGTTACGGAACTCAATATCACCTTTAGCACGATCAATCTGGCGCGTGCCTTCGTCTTTTTCCTGCTCGCTATCCAGAATGGCGAACAGCGTCTGACAGGCGGCCATCCCGCGCTGGAACTGGGCGTTAACGTTGGTCAGCGA
The DNA here is from genome assembly GCF_900116015.1 of Enterobacter sp. kpr-6. Lineage (GTDB taxonomy): Bacteria > Pseudomonadota > Gammaproteobacteria > Enterobacterales > Enterobacteriaceae > Enterobacter_D. Next base: position 505,905 of record NZ_FOYH01000001.1, on the reverse strand, counting down.
CTTCAACGGGCGCATCAGGGCGATCATGGAGGAGAACACCACGGTGATGGTACCGGCCGTTAAGGTTTCCATGACGGCCGGGAAGCTGGCGGCATAGAGCACAAACGCCAGTGCCAGTGAAGCGATAAGCTGAATGACAGGATCGGAAATAGACGATGCAGAGACCATTTTCATGCCCTGCAGACGCATCTTATTACTCACCTTATCAAAGCGATTAGCTTCCACGCCCTGCCCGCCAAAAATGAGCACTTCTTTATGCCCTTTCAGCATCTGCTCGGCGCTGGTAGTAACCTGCCCCATCGTGTTCTGCATGCTTTTGCTGATATTACGAAAACGCTTCGACACAACGCGGATCGCGATAGAGACAATCGGTGCTAACACGATCAGGATGATCGACAGTTGCCAGCTGTAATAAAACATCAGCACAAATAAGCCGATGATCGACGCACCTTCACGCACAACGGTTATCAGTGCGCCGGAAGACGACGAAGCAACCTGCTCGGAATCGTAGGTGATTCGGGAGAGCAAGGTGCCAGTGGACTGCTTATCAAAAAACGAAACGGGCATCCCCATCATATGGCTGAACAGGCGGCGACGCATGGTCATCACCACTTTGCCGGAAACCCAGGAGATGCAGTAGCTGGAAATGTAACTGGTAATACCCCGTAAAATCATCAGCCCGATAACCACCAGCGGCATCCAAAGCAGCACTGAGCGGTCAGTTTTACCAAAGCCTTCATCCAGTAAGGGCTTGAGAAGCGATAGCATGAAGGTATCGCTGGCTGCGTTAAGGATTAACGCGACGCCCGCCACGAGCAGACCTGCTTTAAAAGGTGCAATCATTGGCCAGAGACGGCGGAATGTTTGCCACGTGGAGAGATCTTTGTCGTTATGCATTCAAAAAACCAGCACTTGTTGAAATAGCCGCATATTCTACCCGTTATATTTATGTACGCCAAACCACTGATGATACCAACGCGGGAAAACTTGATCTCGTAAGCTCAGGATTTCCCAGCCTTGTGGTGAAAAGTTTACCGTTATCTGCCCCTGATGTGGGGTATCTAACCATTCATAGCCCTGATGTTTGTAGCGCTGCGTCACCTTTGCGGAAGGCAGTCGCCACGCGTTATAGCGCGATGCTGATGCCAGCGCAGCACGCCCATTAACCCGCTGCAGGAGCGGCAAAGAGGATGACGACCGGCTGCCATGATGCGGCACCTGGATAAGTGTAGCCTGAAGATGCTGCCAGTAATGACTCAGCATGGCGAGTTCGGCATGGATTTCAATATCTCCCGTCAGCAGGATGCTGTTGTTGCCCTCCTCGACTTTAACCACGCAGGAACGATTGTTCCCGCTCGCTACTGTCCCAGCGAGAGGCCAGTGCACGGTGAAGGTCAGCCCCTGCCAGTTCCAGCGCTGACCGCGAAAACAGGGCTGATGCCCGGCCCAACCCAAAGGGCTACGCACCCAAAGATCCGGCCAGTCTTTCATTAGCGTATTCAATCCACCCCGGTGATCGAGATGCTCATGACTGAGAATGATCCCTTCTGGTTGCAGGTTGTGCCAGCGCAGCCAGGGTGTAATCAGCTGCTGCGCGCTGTCGCCACCCGGCCAGGCGAGTCCGGTGTCATAAAGGATCGCTTTGTTATTGCGGGAAATGACCATCGCCAGTCCCTGCCCCACGTCCAGCATATGCACCGACCAGCGATCGGCAGGTGTGGTCTTCCAGAGTGGCTGCATTAACAGCATAAGCGTTGCCGTGCAGAGATACGGCATACGCTGCCAGGCACTCAGTCGCCAGAAGACAATCAGCAGCCAGGGTGCACAGGTGAGCCATTGCCAGCGCTGGTCAACGCTGTACCAGCCGTCGGGTAACTGGCGTAAAAACCAGAAAAGTATCGCCAGGGTGCGATCCGCCAGATACATGGCGCTGGTTTCAAACATAACGGGGCCGCTGAGATGGAGCAGCATACTCAGCAGAATGAGCGGCACCGTCACGAATGTCACCAGCGGAACGGCCACCAGATTTGCGACCAGCGACGTAAGACTGATGCCGTGAAACAGCATGACCTGTAACGGCAGGAGCAGCACCATCATTCCCGCCTGCAGGTGAATGAGACTGACCAGGCTGCGCACTATTTTCCCGCCGCGAAATACCGGAACCGGAAACCACTGGTACCAGAATATCAGCCCTGCCACGGCAAAAGCTGAAAGCCATAAGCTCTCTGACAGCATGGCAAGCGGATCGATAAAGACAATCCCCGCCACGCAGCACAACCATACCTGCCACGCGCTCCACTGGCGTCCTGACAGACGTAATGCCCCCCATACGGCAAGTGATGCAGCCGTACGCAGTGCGGGTGGCTGCAACCCTGTGAGCCAGGCATAACCGGCAGCGAGCACCACGCCCGCCACAAGCGGCAGACGCCAGTTAATCCAGCGTACCGGCAGAAAAAACTGCACGCCGCGTACAAATAACCAGCCCAGCATCGCGGCCAGCGCGATATGTAAACCAGAAATCGCCATCAAATGAGCGGTGCCGGTTTGTCGCATGATCGCTTTGACCTCTGCATCCAGCACGCTGCGCTCGCCCATTCCCAGCGCCAGCATAACCGCATGCCAGGGCAAGGCGCTGAGGCTTGATGTGTAGGAGGCCAGAAAATTTGCCCTCAGGCTGCAACCTGCGTCCAGTACAGTCGCCTCAATTAATCGCCCGGTAAGCGGCTGATGCGTGGTCAGCGCATAACGTTGAGTGTCAAAGCCGCCTTCATTGAGCTGACCGTGTACCGCACGAACATTCAGCGTCATTGCCCAGCGCTGGCCTGCACACGCCGCCTGCGGCAGATACTCGCCATACAGAATGATGCCGGGCCGGGGGAATAATCGCTGCCCGTTTAGTCGTTCAATGATGGCCCGGTGCGTGGTGGCATTATCCGTGGCGACAAGCTGCACCTCTGCCTGTACCTGTGTGCCGGACAACGTTTGTGCAGGCCAGACGGCTTCCAGCGCGGCGAGAAGTGCCCAGGCGACAAAAAGCAGCCCAAGACCAATGTAACGTACCGAAAGAGACGAAAAACTTCCCAGCACGCAACCACAAAACCACAAAACACCATGGCAATTACCCACCCCAGATCGGGTAGCGCAGGTAGCCATAGCAGCGGTAATGCGGCAATGAGTGAACATAATGCAATTCCCGGCACGTTCATTCCATCCTCCTTGTTTCAGGCAGTGTGCGCAAAACAGCGTCGAATGTCGGGCGGGATTTATCGGTTCTTCGGCCATGGCCGGGAAGTTTTTAAGCAAGAGCCTGAGCACTATCAGAAAAATGCGAGGCGTCTTCAAAAAGGACAGCATTACACGGTGGCAGGCGGAGATAACAGCCGATACGGAATAGCAGGCATAAAAAAAGCACCACAGTGGGTGCTCTTTTTAATAATCAAGTTTTGCCTGAAAGCCGCAAAACTCAATCTTCATAAATGTTGGCGCGGTCGCGTAATTCTTTACCTGGCTTAAAGTGCGGGACATATTTGCCTTCCAGATCCACTTTGTCGCCTGTCTTTGGGTTACGCCCGGTGCGAGGTGCACGATAATGCAGAGAGAAACTGCCGAAACCGCGGATCTCAATACGCTCACCCTCTGCAAGGGTCGAGGCCATATGCTCCAGCATCTCTTTTACCGCATCTTCTACGGCTTTGGCCGGGATGTGCGATTGCTGAGTGGCAAGTCTTTCAATCAATTCTGACTTGGTCATGATTCCTCCGGTTTCCTCAGTAAGGAAAATTAGCTAACAGCATAGTAAACAAGGGCGGCCAGGGCCGCCCTTTGTTATTGATTACAGGATGAATCTTGTAATCTGTCAAGCTGCTCATCATCCTTCATGCTGTAACGGACGTTTCAACATGAAGGAATCAAGTGCCTGATTACTCGCCTTTAGCTGCTTTGAATGCTTCAGCCATTGCGTTAGAGAAATTGCCTTCTTCCTGTTTGTTGTTAACAGTAGCGATTGCATCTTTCTCGTCAGCTTCGTCTTTCGCACGAACAGACAGGCTAACTACGCGGTTCTTACGATCAACACCGGTGAATTTAGCTTCAACATCGTCGCCAACATTCAGAACCAGAGTTGCGTCTTCAACGCGGTCACGGGAAGCTTCAGAAGCGCGCAGGTAACCTTCAACGCCGTCAGCCAGTTCTACGGTTGCGCCTTTCGCGTCAACAGCAGTCACTTTACCGTTAACAATTGCACCTTTCTTGTTCAGTGCAACGTAGTTGTTGAACGGATCTTCTGCGAGTTGTTTAACACCCAGGGAGATACGCTCACGCTCTGCGTCAACTTGCAGAACAACGGCAGCGATTTCGTCGCCTTTTTTGTATTCACGTACTGCTTCTTCGCCTGCAACGTTCCAGGAGATGTCAGACAGGTGAACCAGACCGTCGATGCCGCCGTCCAGGCCGATGAAGATACCGAAGTCAGTGATAGACTTGATTTTACCTTCAACACGGTCACCCTTGTTGTGGGTTTCCGCGAACTGCTGCCATGGGTTGTTTTTGCACTGCTTCAGACCCAGGGAGATACGACGACGTTCTTCGTCGATATCCAGAACCATAACTTCCACTACATCGCCAACGTTAACAACTTTGGACGGGTGGATGTTTTTGTTGGTCCAATCCATTTCGGAAACGTGCACCAGGCCTTCAACGCCTTCTTCGATTTCAACGAAGCAGCCGTAGTCGGTCAGGTTGGTCACGCGCCCAGTCAGTTTGGTACCTTCCGGATAACGCTTAGCGATAGCGACCCACGGATCTTCGCCCAGCTGTTTCAGGCCCAGAGAAACACGAGTACGCTCGCGGTCGAACTTCAGCACTTTAACAGTGATTTCGTCGCCAACGTTTACGATTTCGCTCGGATGCTTAACGCGTTTCCACGCCATGTCGGTGATGTGCAGCAGGCCATCAACGCCACCCAGATCAACGAATGCACCGTAGTCAGTGAGGTTCTTAACGATACCTTTAACTTCCATGCCTTCTTGCAGGTTTTCAAGCAGCTGATCGCGCTCTGCGCTGTTCTCAGACTCGATAACCGCACGACGGGAAACAACCACGTTGTTACGCTTCTGGTCAAGCTTGATTACTTTGAACTCAAGCTCTTTGCCTTCGAGGTGCAGAGTATCGCGAACCGGACGCACGTCTACCAGAGAACCTGGCAGGAACGCACGAATACCGTTCAGCTCAACAGTGAAGCCACCTTTAACTTTGCCGTTGATAACACCAACAACAGTTTCAGCGTCTTCGTATGCTTTTTCCAGCGTGATCCAAGCTTCGTGACGTTTAGCTTTCTCACGGGACAGCAGAGTTTCACCGAAGCCGTCTTCTACTGCGTCAAGCGCAACGTCAACTTCGTCACCAACCTGAATTTCCAGCTCGCCCTGGGCGTTTTTGAACTGCTCAGCCGGGATGGCGGATTCAGATTTCAGACCGGCATCAACCAGTACGATATCTTTATCGATAGCAACAACAACACCACGAACGATGGAACCCGGACGGGTTTCGATTGTTTGTAAGGATTCTTCAAATAGTTGAGCAAAAGATTCAGTCATATTGATAATCTTCAGGATTCTTCAATTTAACGTCCACCTGGCTTCATGCCGGATGGGGTTGTTTCACATGCCTGCTCACAATTCCTTTGCAGCAGGTACTTCAGAATTTGGTTGCATTAAGCGAGCGCCAGCTTTTGGCGGGCGTATTGTAGCGCTTTTTCAATCACTTGCTCAATACTTAAACGGGTTGAATCCAGTACTAAAGCATCGGCAGCGGGTACTAAAGGCGCTACTGGTCGATTACGATCGCGATCGTCGCGCTCTTTTATCTCGGCCAAAAGGCGTTCAAAGTTAACACTAAAGCCCTTTTCCTGCAACTGTAGCATGCGGCGATGCGCACGTTCTTCCGATGAGGCGTCGAGAAAAATTTTCACGGGCGCATCGGGGAAGACCACGGTACCCATATCGCGACCATCGGCGATAAGACCAGGAGCCTCGCGAAATGCACGCTGGCGACGCAAAAGCGCCTCGCGCACGCGCGGGAAAGCAGCAACCTGAGAGGCCGCATTCGCCACCTCCTGGGTGCGGATTTCTGCGCTCACGTCTTCACCTTCGAGGATCACTTCAAGATGACCATTGGTCGACACAAAGCGGACATCCAGATGCGCCGCCAGCGGTACCAGCACATCTTCAGAGCTGACATCCACATGGTGATGCAACGCTGCCAGCGCCAGCACACGATAGATTGCGCCCGAATCCAGCAAATGCCATTGCAGTGCTTCTGCCATTGCTTTGCACAGGGTGCCCTTTCCCGCACCGCTTGGCCCATCAATCGTGATTACCGGGGCAACTGCCGTCATCTTTTTCTCCTTAATAAAGGCATACCGTTAACATGAACGGCGCGCATTATACGCTGCAATGCGAGTGACCGTTACTGTCGTGCGTAAATAACCGCTGTCAGGCGAACTGTCTGGGGAAGGATTGCGCAATTATAGAGGGCTGACAGGAGGTCAGCCCGAAATGTGACAATTTCTTACTTTTTATCGTCTGCGATGCGATCGCGAATATGCTGCGCGCGTTCGGCTGAAGGCGGGTGAGAATCAAATAAAGACTTACTGTGGCCGGCATCGAGGCTTGCCAGCTTATCAAAACTGCCGACCAGCCCCTGCGTGCTGATGCCGCGTTTTCTCAGCAGATCGTAGGAGAAATCATCGGCGTCCGATTCCTGACTGCGGGAGAATGCGGAGTTGATCGCTCCTTCTGCGATGTCACCTAACTGCGTACTGGACAACTGAGCCGCAACGCCACTGGTTGCGGCTATCGCATCACGTGCGGCAACGGTGGCATAGGCAGTCTGCATTGCCTTGCGGGAATGGCCCAAAGCCACGTGTCCGAGTTCATGACCGAGCACCCCTTCCACTTCATTATCGGTCATCAGATCCATCAGCCCGCTGTACACGCGCACGCAGCCGTTTGCCATCGCCCATGCGTTAACATCGCTGGTCAAATACACCTTATAGTTAACCGGCACGCCATTAATGTTGTTACCCAGGGCTTTAGAAATTTTTGCCAGGCGTTTGCCATATTTGCTGGAGGCGCTCGCTATTTTATTTTCACTATCCATCTCTTTACAGCCCTGATCGGAGATAGATTTAACATCAGCGTCACTGAGGGTCGCGGCTTTAAAAGCAGACAGGCCGGAACTGGCGAGTTTATTGCCATCAAGACCGTTCATGCTATTACAACCCACCAGTAGAGTGGTTGAAATGGCCAGCGCCAGGCAGAGCTTTGTATTCTTCATATAAATCATCCATTGATTATTAATTATTTTTTCATATAGAAAAGAGTTAAAACAGCGCAATTATATTCCGCTTTATCACTCTTATACAATACGGATATTTTGCAGAATCATTCACCTTACTTATTAATTTTACGAAGAAAATTTAAGTTTTAATGAAATAATGGTATCGATGAGATCTTTTTTATGTTGCTGTAACAACGCTTCGTCCGTAAACATGAGTCCCGTTTCATATTGCTGAAATTCAAATTCGCTTTTAAGAGCCACTAATCCTTGTCGTAATACTTCTGATTGCAATTGTACAGGCAGCATAATCAGGCAATCACTGGCGCGGGTCAGACTGATGGCGCTGGCTACGGAAAAGACTTCAAAACGAATGCGGTCGGTATGACAGGGATAACGGTACGGATCCGGATTATTCTCGCGGTCTTCATGCCTGAGCATGATCCAGTCGCTGGCTTCAAGTTGCGCATGCGTAACAAAGCGCTCGCGGGCAAAGGGATGGGATGCGGAGCAAAAAAGAACAAACTGCGTATTAAATATAGCGACGTAGTTGAGCTCCTTTTTTCGCTGCTCCACGGGAGGGATAGCCCCTAATACGATATCGCACAGCCCCGCCATTAATGCCGTTTGCCCGCCGTCCGAGGTAACATTTTTTAGTACTACTTTGAGTTCGGCGTGTTTTTTTAAATAATCATCCAGCAAATTAAAAAGTTTCCCGTGCGTCCAGGCATATCCGCAAAAGAGTGTCACCGTATAACGCTTTACTTTTCTCAGATAGTCCAGTTCCTGGATCGCCTGATTATAGTTGCGTTCCAGAAGACAGGCATGTTTATACAGATTTTCACCAATATGCGTAAGCAGAAGTTCTTTCTTATGACGGACTAAAAGTTTAACGCACAGGTGCTCTTCCAGGCGCTGAATATTGAGGGTCAGCGTAGGCTGAGAAATGCACAATTTATCGCTCGCGCGCGTAAACGACTGTTCATCAACCAGCACTTTAAATTGATGGAATAATTTATGTAAATACATAAAGCTAACGACTCCGGCCCGCTTATTTATTTGCACGACAGATTAATCGCAACGGGCTTAAAAGAACGTTAGCCTAATCACACAGAAAAATGCCTGGGTCTGAAAATTCAGCCCAGGCATTATTTGCGGCTAATCTGTTGGCAGATTACCAGTGACGTTCAAAAAGCGGCGATAAATCCACCGGGTAATGATGCTTTGCGTAAACGCGTAAAATATCTTCCCTGCATAGCACGTCCGATCTGATATCGCTGGCGATATCCTGCAATAGCTTTTGCCCACCAGCGGCAACGATATCCAGCAATAATGTGAGCGTTTCAGGATGCATCCGCACCTGGCAAAGCTCGCCGATTAATGCAGTAAGCGTTGCCTGCCGCTGCTTATGTTCCAGCCGAACGTTTTCTTTGTTGATCCCTGCCCCATCAGGCGGAAGACCTAAACGCCGCCATTCATCTTCAGGTGCCTCGGCGTTTTTCAGACAGGTGTGCAACAGCGTCATCATCCGGGCTTCGAGGGCATAGTCGGTGAGCGGCTGTAACTGTTCAGGATCGCTTTGCAGATCGAATAATAAATTGCCGTGCGCCCAGGCTGAATAAAAGCCTGCCTGCCCCGGAACTTTCAGCACCGGCATACCGTTGGTAAAGGGCAAGTGATGCTCAATTTCCATATTGACCAGCTCATCTTTATTAAACATCCGCCGCATGCGCATCGGCATCAGGGTATATTCATAAAGTGGCTTGTTGTCATAACAGGCGTTAGCCCGCATATAAAGGTAGCGGCCATCGGTTACCGTTACATGCGCGCCAAAATAGCCGAAGATAATCTCATCCGCATTGCTGGTGTCATCCGCAATGATGCGGGACAGCGAATGCCCGGTCATAGTTTCAGTTGGCGCGACGTTGAAATAGTCCAGCAGCGTCGCGGTGACGTCATGCATCTGTGCCAGCGCGTTACGGGTTTGTCCGGCGCAGGGATAATGCGGATGCCAGATAAAAAAAGGCACATGGGCGATCTCGTTATAGACCGGCATCACGCTTTTTCCTGACCAGTTTTTCTCGCCAAACATAAAGCCGTGGTCGGTATTCACGATAAGCAACGTGTCCTGCCACAAATTATGGGCATCAAAGAAATCCAGTACTTTACCCAGATATTCATCGCACATCAGCAACAGCGCCTGATAATTCTTTTGCTCATCGCTTAATTTTTTATCGCTGCTTCCGGGTTCAATCGCACAATAATCGGGCCAGTCATACTGGCTGGTAATTAACGACGGATCCACCATGGCTTTAAAGCGATCCGGCACGGTAAACGGCTCGTGCGGATCGAAGCATTCAATTTGCAGCAGCCAGTTATCCTGCTGATAATTTTCGCTTAAAAACTCCAGACCAAGCTGATAACACTGTGCCTGCGGGTAATCTTTTTCATCGCGATGATACTGGCGATTAACCCGATCGTGGGCAATCATATTTTTGCGCAGCGGCTCTACGCGCTGGTAATTTTCAAGCCCCTCGGCGCTTTTATCACCCAGCCTGGCTTTCCAGAGATCGCCCTCCTGCCCCCGGACAAATTCATAGCTGCTGTAACGGTTGTGGTAAGTCGCCCCGCCGTCTTCCCAGTAATGCTGGTGATCGGTGATCAGATGCGAATAGATACCGTGCTTTTTCAGCATCGCAAAAACGGAGTCATCAAAAGGCTCAAGCGGCCCCCAACTGCGATGCAAAAAATTCAGTCTGCCGGTATGTAAATCACGTCGTGCAGGCATACAGGGCATTGAGCCCACATAAAAATTATTAAACGTTGTCGTATGCCGTCCGAGGCGTTCAAAATTAGGCATATTACAGACAGCCGGGTTGTAATTAGGCAGTTTATTTCTGCACAGCGTATCAAACATCAGAATGACGGCTTTCATTAAACCTCCTTGTATGAATTTCATTAAGAATCTGCTGATGGCGGCTTTTGCTTAATGGATAAAACAGCATGCTTAATAAGCCAATTACCTTGCCTGTGACGGGTACGATAATCATTAAAAATATCAGGCCGCTAATCGTTTCCGCACTTTGCACCGATGCGCCGGGGACGTAATGAATAAGATTTAAAGAATAACCTAAAACGAAGGCACCAATAGCTGAACCAAACTTATTGGAAAAGGTCAGCGTCGATGAAGCAATACCCGCGGAGTTTTGATTCGTTCTCCAGTACAACTCATCGGCACAGTCCGTCACCATCATCCATGTCACCAGTGTTGCGCCCTGAGTAAAGCACATGACCAGGCCGAGCATAATCATCACATACCAGACCGCCTCTTTATTAAAGGTAAACCAGAGAATAACCGCCGGAATAATCGTGAGATAACACATGATGACAAAGCTATGTTTATTACCGTAACGCGTTACACAGAGCTTGACGATCACGTAAACGACAGCACCAAAAACCACATTAATCAGGGCTGCGGTTTTCACCATTGCCGGATCGTTAAGCACAGCGGTAAAAAACTGTACCGTGATCCCGGAAGACATCGCCAGTACCAGCGTACTGGCCGCAGACATAATCGCGAGGCTCAGCAATGAACGGCTCTGAAAGGCGTTAACAACCTGGCGGAAAACAGCGATAACCGATAATTTATCTTCTTCTGAATTCTCCAGCAGCAGACGTTCTGCCGTGTCGTTATTTCTTGCACCCCAGGCACAAAGCCAGAAGCCAAACATAATTAACAGCCCAAAAGTCACGCCGAGCGTGTGGTATCCGGCGCTGTCAATGATCGCACGCCCGTTAGCATCATAACGCTCGCTACAGGTTTGCAGGATCCAGACGCCGCCCGCGCTGACAATAAATTGCGCGATAAGACCGGTAAATTGTTTAATTAATACGATATTGGAACGTTCTTTTACATCGTCGGTGAGATATGCCGTCAGTGAATGATAAGGAATATTGGCTGCCGTCGAGACAAGAGAATAAATAATATAAGCGGCATACATATAAACGACTTTCGCCACCGCGCTAATATCCGGGCAGGCAAATACGGCCCATGTCGTCAGCCCTGCAAAAGGCGCGCTGAAAATTACCCAGAAGCGATATTTACCAAACCGTGTGCGGGTTTTATCGCCAATGGCTCCCATAATAGGATCGATAAAGGCATCCAGTAACCGCGATACTAATGTAATAAAACCGACGGTCATCGGATCAACGCCGTGAATATCGGTTGCGTAAGTAATAAAGAAAATCAGGGTTACATAAAAGCCTAAATTTGATGCCAGACCGCCACCTACCGCATAAGATAAGCGATCTGTCGTTGTCAGCTTATTCATCTTCACTCCGGTTTTTGGGTTTATTTCACAGGGAGTATGTGGCGGAGAAAAAGCGTTGCGTAATTGAATATCAGAAAATAAGTATTGAATAATTAAATAATCAAAGCAGCAGGCATCTAAAAAACCTTAAAAACAATGAGTTAGGAGTAATGGTTATTAATCACGCCAGACAATTGAAATAATGAATAGTTAAAAGTGTGAGATGGGCCAAATAAAGGAAACGCTGCGACAAACACTGTCGCAGCACAGAGACTTACGCGGGGGTACTAATACGCGCCAGTTGTTCGAAATAGTCCGGGAAGGTTTTCGCCGTACATTTCGGGTCAAGGATCGTCACTGGCGTATCAGAGAGCGCCACCAGCGAGAAACACATCGCCATGCGGTGATCGTTGTAGGTGCCGATTTCCGTCACCTTTAACGTGGCAGGCGGAGTAATACGGACGTAATCCTCGCCCTCTTCCACCTCAGCACCGACTTTGCGCAACTCGGTCGCCATTGCGAACAGACGATCGGTCTCTTTCACGCGCCAGTTATAGATATTACGCAGCGTTGTGGTTCCACGTGCAAACAGCGCCGCGGTAGCGATAGTCATGGCAGCATCGGGAATATGGTTCATGTCCATATCCACGGCGTTCAGTTCACCACGGGTACAGGCGATGTAGTCATCACCCCACTCCACGCTTGCGCCCATTTTTTCCAGCACATCGGCAAAACGAATATCGCCCTGCACGCTGTTGCGGCCAATGCCGGTCACTTTGACCGTGCCGCCTTTAATTGCGCCTGCGGCGAGGAAATAGGAAGCTGAAGACGCATCGCCTTCCACCAGATACTGGCCTGGCGATTGATACTGCTGTGTACCGCGTACCACAAAGCGTTGATAGTTCTGGTTATCAACCTCCACGCCGAAGGTCTTCATCAGATGCAGGGTGATGTCGATGTACGGCTTCGATACCAGATCGCCTTTGATGGAGATCACCGTGTCCTGTGGGGCCAGCGGTGCGGTCATTAGCAGTGCGGTTAAAAACTGACTGGAGACGCTGCCATCGACCTCAACGTTGCCACCGGTGAAACCACCGCGCAGTCGCAATGGCGGGTAATTTTCCTGCTCCAGATAATCAATCTGCGCGCCACCCTGACGCAGGGCATCAACCAGATGACCAATCGGGCGCTCTTTCATGCGCGGCTCACCGGTCAGTACCAGATCGTTACTGCCCAGGCACAGCGCCGCCGCCAGCGGGCGCATGGCTGTTCCCGCGTTTCCAAGGAACAGCTCCAGTTTTTCAGTCGAGTGCAGCGGGCCGCCCACGCCGGTGATTTCACAGCGGGTACGATCGGCTGACAGGGTGTACTGAACGCCTAACGCACTCAGGGCATTGAGCATATGGCGGACATCGTCACTGTCCAGCAGGTTGGTCAGGACGGTGGTGCCGTGTGCCAGCGCAGCTAACAGCAGGGCGCGGTTAGAGACACTTTTCGAGCCCGGCAGATTGATTGTGCCATCTACCCGGGCGATGGGTTGTAACGTCAGGGATTCCATGAAACTTAACTCTCAACTGAACAGAATAAAAAAACCCCGCAGAGAGGCTGCGGGGGTAATAAAGGCAGGCGATTAGCCGTGACGACGTTCGAAATCAGTCATGAAATCGGTAAGGACTTTAACGCCCTCCAGCGGCATCGCGTTATAAATTGAAGCACGCATCCCGCCGACGACGCGGTGGCCTTTCAGTGCATGTAAGCCCGCGGCGAAAGACTCTTCCAGGAACACTTTATCAAGCTGGCTGTCAGCAAGCTGGAACGGCACGTTCATGCGAGAGCGGTTCGCCACGGCAACGTCGTTACGGTAGAAATCGCTGTTATCAATGACACCGTACAGCAGGTCGGCTTTTTGCTGGTTGATCTGATCCATTACCGCCACGCCACCCTGCGCTTTCAGCCATTTAAATACCAGACCTGACAAATACCAGGCAAACGTCGGCGGCGTGTTGAACATAGAGTCGTTATCGTTGAGCACGGTGTAATCCAGGATCGACGGGCAGGCGGTGTGCGCTTTACCCAGCAGATCGTCACGCACGATCACAATCGTCAGCCCGGCCGGACCGATGTTTTTCTGCGCGCCCGCGTAGATCACACCATAACGGCTGATATCGAGCGGACGGGAAAGAATGGTGGAGGAGAAATCCGCTGCCACGATGACATCGTTGCCAAAGTTCGGGGTTTCATCAATGGCGATACCGTCGATAGTTTCGTTCGGGCAGTAGTGCAGATAGGCTGCGTTATCGCTCAGTTGCCAGTCGCGCATCGGCTTAACGCCGCGCAGACCGTCAATAGTGGTTTTGGCGTCGATGACATTCGGCGTGCAGTATTTTTTCGCTTCTTTTACTGCGCTGGCAGCCCAGTAACCGGCATCAACATAATCGGCGGTGGTTTTGTCACCCAGAATGTTCAGCGGCACACCGGCGAACTGACCGCGACCGCCACCGTGACAGAACAAAACTTTATAGTTAGAGGGAATATTTAGCAGGTCACGAAAATCTTTTTCTGCCTCTTCGGCGACCGCAATAAACTCTTTACCACGATGACTGATTTCCATCACCGAGGTACCCAGACCCTGCCAGTCACACAGATCCTGTTGAGCCAGTTTGAGCACATCCGCCGGTAACACTGCCGGGCCAGAACTGAAATTGTAAACCTGAGCCATTTACCCTCACCACGCTAAAAGCAATAAGTTATTCCTGTGACCTTGGTTTTACCATTCAGTGACATGTGTCGCAACGGGTATTCCGGCGCAGCAGGGATTTGCGCCGGATGCAGACCAGTAGAATGTATGGCAGACGCCCGCGCAGGGACGATAAAAACGCTGTCAGGTAATGCGTAATGCCCGGCTTGCCTTCGACCATTCTGGATTTGCACAGCGAGGACATAATTGATGATCGCCCGCCTTCATGGTGATCACCTCGCTGCACTGTACGCAGGCGTAATCGCCATCATCGGGAACCGTGGTGTAACGGGTATTGCATTCAAGGGGCAAAATACATAATCCGGGGCGCACTTCGTCATCAGAATAGTAATAGACGCTCAGTTGGCCGTTGGTTTCCATGATCGCCAGTCTCACCTGCCCCAGTTGCTCTACGCCGTTGACGCGCAGCTCCATGAAAAACTCAAATTCGGTCATGTTTTCTTTATTGAGCTTCTCCCACGCCAGTTCACCCTCCTCCACGATCACTACCGGTTTGCCTTCCAGCAGATCCTCCAGCTTTTCACTGTGCGCCATCGCCCACATCACGGAGCGGTAAAGCACGGCCAGCGAGACGAACACGATAAATACCGGCAGCAGCGGGACATCATCATAAAAGGCCACGTCACCCGCCGCTGAACCCAGCGTCAGGATGATCAGCACTTCAAACAGCGACATTTGCCGCACGCCACGGCGTCCGGCGATTTTGAGAAACAGGAATACCAGTACGAAGGTAAAGAGACTGCGCAGTGCCACTTCTCCAAGAAACTCCAGAGGGACTTTATCGAGCATCATCCGTTGCAGATCAAACGCTTTCATTTTTTTAGCCTTAACAGTGAGTTACTGCTACTAAGCATAGCCAGTAGTTTTATTTTTGCCGCCTGCCGCCAGAAGATAGCGCCTGCCACGCAAAACCCGTATCATTGCGCGCTTTCCGTACGAATAAAGTGAAGACAATGACGCAAACATTTATCCCCGGCAAAGATGCCGCTCTGGAAGATTCCATCGCCCGCTTCCAGCAAAAACTGCTCGATCTGGGTTTTGATATTGAAGAAGCCTCCTGGCTTAACCCGGTTCCTAACGTCTGGTCGGTGCATATCCGTGATAAAGCCTGCGCACTGTGCTTTACCAACGGTAAGGGCGCGACCAAAAAAGCGGCGCTGGCCTCCGCGCTGGGCGAATATTTTGAGCGTTTGTCCACCAACTATTTCTTTGCCGACTTCTGGCTTGGCGACGCTATCGCCAATGGCGAATTCGTGCATTATCCGAATGAAAAATGGTTCCCGCTGCCAGAAAATGACGAATTGCCGGAAGGCATTCTGGACGAGCGCCTGCGCGCTTTTTACGATGCAGAGAACGAACTGGCTGCCAGCATGCTGGTCGATTTGCAGTCCGGCAATGACG
The DNA here is from genome assembly GCF_900116015.1 of Enterobacter sp. kpr-6. GTDB lineage: Bacteria > Pseudomonadota > Gammaproteobacteria > Enterobacterales > Enterobacteriaceae > Enterobacter_D. The sequence continues at coordinate 490,101 of NZ_FOYH01000001.1, read as the reverse complement.
AGCGCGGGATTTGTGGCCTGCCGTTTACCCGTCAGTCTGACCAGCAGACCGTCTATATTCCGATGAATATCGTCGGCAACCTGTATGTCTCCAACGGTATGTCTGCCGGTAACACCCGTAACGAAGCCCGCGTACAGGGGCTGTCGGAAGTGTTCGAGCGCCATATCAAAAATCGCATTATTGCCGAAAGCATCAGCCTGCCTGAGATCCCGGCAGAGGTGCTGGCCCGCTATCCTGGCGTGGTGGCTTCCATCGAAAAACTGGAAGCAGAAGGTTTCCCGATTTTTGCCTATGACGGCTCGCTGGGCGGCAAATATCCGGTGATCTGCGTGGTGCTCTTTAACCCGGCCAACGGCACCTGTTTCGCCTCCTTCGGCGCGCATCCGGACTTTGGTGTAGCCCTTGAGCGTACCGTGACCGAACTGCTTCAGGGCCGTGGTCTGAAAGATCTCGATGTCTTTACTCCGCCGACCTTCGATGACGAAGAAGTGGCTGAGCACGCCAATCTGGAAACCCACTTTATCGATTCCAGCGGTCTGATCTCCTGGGATATGTTCAAGCAGGACGCCGATTATCCGTTCGTTGACTGGAGCTTCGCCGGTACTACCGAAGAAGAGTTCGCCACGCTGATGGCGATCTTCGATGCAGAAGATCAGGAAGTTTACATTGCCGACTATGAGCATCTGAGCGTGTACGCCTGCCGCATCATTGTGCCGGGGATGTCTGATATTTATCCGGCAGAAGATCTGTGGCTGGCCAACAACACCATGGGCAGCCATCTGCGCGAGACCCTGCTGGCGCTGCCGGGCAGCGAGTGGGATAAAGAAGATTACCTCAACCTCATCGCTCAGCTTGATGAAGAAGGTCATGACGATTTTACCCGCGTGCGTGAACTGCTCGGTATCGCGACCGGTAAAGACAACGGCTGGTATACCCTGCGCATTGGCGAACTGAAAGCGATGCTGGCTCTGGCGGGCGGTGATACTGAACAGGCGCTGATCTGGACCGAATGGACGATGGAGTTTAATGCCTCCGTCTTTACCCCGGCGCGTGCCAACTATTACCGCTGCCTGCAAACGCTGCTGTTGCTGGCGCAGGAAGAAGAGCGTGACCCGCTGCAATATCATCATGCATTTATCCGTATGTATGGCACTGAAGCGGTTGAAGCCGCGAGCGCAGCGCTCAGCGGTGAAGCGCCGTTCTACGGCTTGCAGCCTGCTGACGGTACGCTTGACGCCTTCCCGGCGCACCAGTCACTGTTACAGGCTTATGAGAATCTGCAACGCGCGAAGAAGGCTTACTGGGCGAAATAAGTAAAATAACATTACAAGCAGTAGGCTTAAGCCTGGGTTAAGGCTATATTACGGGGCAATTTCATTGCCCCGTTTTTTATAATTTCGGCAATGAATGCCAAATGTAATAATTAAGTTAATTATGGGTGAATATTATTTATGTACCCAGGCATAATTGTTACTTTTAGAGGCAATTACTCCATTTTAATTAACTGTTAGATGGGAGCGCGTATAAAAATATTCAACTCTTTGCATAAACTTTAAAATTTATTTTTATTTGCATAATCAACACTTTACTCCGCATTTGCCGTAAAACCATACAGTGTGCGGGCCTATAAGCCAGGCGAGATATGATCCATATCAAATTCTCTTCTATAATGCTTTGTTAGTATCTCGTCGCCGACTTAATAAAGAGAGAGTTAGTGTGAAAGCTGACAACCCTTTTGATATATTGCTTCCTCCTGCGATGGCCAAAGTGGCCGAAGAAGCAGGCGTCTATAAAGCAACAAAACATCCGCTGAAAACCTTTTATCTGGCGATCACCGCGGGCGTTTTTATCTCCATCGCCTTCGTGTTCTATATCACTGCCACCACCGGCACGGCGACCATGCCCTACGGCATCGCCAAACTGATTGGCGGCCTGTGCTTCTCACTGGGCTTGATCCTTTGCGTCATCTGTGGCGCTGACCTGTTTACTTCAACAGTGCTTATCGTCGTGGCTAAAGCCAGCGGACGCATCACCTGGGGCCAACTGGGACGTAACTGGTTAAACGTCTATGTCGGGAACCTGGTGGGTGCGCTATTATTCGTACTGTTGATGTGGTTATCTGGCGAATATATGGTCGCCAATGGCGGATGGGGACTTAACGTTCTGCAAACCGCCGACCATAAGCTGCATCACACATTTATTGAAGCCGTGGCACTGGGTATCCTGGCGAACCTGATGGTCTGTCTGGCGGTGTGGATGAGCTACTCTGGCCGTAGCCTGATGGACAAGTCGTTCATCATGCTTTTACCCGTTGGTATGTTTGTCGCAAGCGGTTTTGAGCACAGCATCGCCAACATGTTTATGATCCCAATGGGTATCGTAATCCGCCACTTTGCGACACCGGAATTCTGGACCGCAGTTGGTTCGTCTCCGGAGAATTTTTCTCACCTGACAGTAATGAACTTCATCACAGACAATCTGATTCCGGTAACAATCGGGAACATCATCGGTGGGGGTTTACTCGTTGGGTTGACATACTGGGTCATTTACCTGCGTGGCGACGATCATCATTAATGGTTGTTTCAGGCAGTAAATAAAAAATCCACTTAAGAAGGTAGGTGTTACATGTCCGAACTTAATGAAAAGTTAGCCACAGCCTGGGAAGGTTTTGCGAAAGGTGACTGGCAGAACGAAGTCAACGTACGCGACTTTATCCAGAAAAACTACGCTCCTTACGAGGGCGACGAATCCTTCCTGGCCGGCGCGACTGATGCCACCACCACGTTGTGGGACAAAGTCATGGAAGGCGTTAAACTGGAAAACCGCACTCACGCGCCAGTTGATTTCGATACTTCCGTTGCTTCCACTATCACTTCTCACGACGCGGGCTACATCAATAAAGCGCTTGAGAAAATCGTTGGTCTGCAAACTGAAGCGCCTCTGAAACGTGCGATCATCCCGTTCGGCGGCATCAAAATGGTTGAAGGTTCCTGCAAAGCGTACAACCGCGAACTGGACCCGATGCTGAAAAAAATCTTCACCGAATACCGCAAGACTCACAACCAGGGCGTGTTTGACGTTTACACCAAAGACATCCTGAACTGCCGTAAATCTGGCGTGCTGACCGGTCTGCCGGATGCTTATGGCCGTGGCCGTATCATCGGTGACTACCGTCGTGTTGCGCTGTACGGCATCGACTTCCTGATGAAAGACAAATACGCTCAGTTCCTGTCTCTGCAAGACAAACTGGAAAATGGCGTTGATCTGGAAGCGACTATCCGTCTGCGTGAAGAAATCTCCGAGCAGTATCGCGCTCTGGGTCAGATCAAAGAAATGGCAGCGAAATATGGCTGCGATATCTCCGGCCCGGCAACCACCGCTCAGGAAGCTGTACAGTGGACTTACTTCGGCTACCTGGCTGCAGTTAAATCCCAGAACGGCGCAGCAATGTCCTTCGGTCGTGTGTCCACCTTCCTCGACGTGTACATTGAACGCGACCTGAAAGCAGGCAAAATCACCGAACAAGACGCTCAGGAAATGATTGACCACCTGGTCATGAAACTGCGTATGGTTCGCTTCCTGCGTACCCCTGAGTATGATGAACTGTTCTCAGGCGACCCGATCTGGGCAACTGAATCCATCGCCGGTATGGGCGTTGATGGCCGTACTCTGGTCACCAAAAACAGCTTCCGTTTCCTGAACACCCTGTACACCATGGGTCCGTCACCGGAGCCAAACATCACCGTACTGTGGTCAGAAAAACTGCCGATGGGCTTCAAAAAATATGCAGCGAAAGTGTCTATCGACACCTCCTCTCTGCAGTATGAAAACGATGACCTGATGCGTCCTGACTTCAACAACGACGATTACGCGATCGCTTGCTGCGTAAGCCCGATGGTTGTTGGTAAGCAAATGCAGTTCTTCGGTGCGCGCGCTAACCTCGCGAAAACCATGCTGTACGCAATCAACGGCGGCGTTGATGAAAAACTGAAAATCCAGGTTGGCCCGAAATCTGAGCCGATCAAAGGCGATGTGCTGAACTTCGACGAAGTGATGGATCGCATGGATCACTTCATGGACTGGCTGGCTAAACAGTACGTTACCGCACTGAACATCATCCATTACATGCACGACAAGTACAGCTATGAAGCGTCACTGATGGCACTGCATGACCGTGACGTTATCCGTACCATGGCGTGTGGTATCGCAGGTCTGTCCGTTGCCGCTGACTCCCTGTCTGCAATCAAATATGCGAAAGTGACCCCGATTCGTGATGAAGATGGTCTGGCGACTGACTTCAAAATCGAAGGCGAATACCCGCAGTTTGGTAACAACGACTCTCGCGTAGATGACCTGGCGGTTGACCTGGTTGAACGTTTCATGAAGAAAATTCAGAAACTGACCACTTACCGTGATGCTATCCCGACTCAGTCTGTTCTGACCATCACCTCTAACGTGGTTTATGGTAAGAAAACGGGTAACACCCCGGATGGTCGTCGCGCTGGCGCGCCGTTTGGCCCAGGTGCTAACCCGATGCACGGTCGTGACCAGAAAGGTGCTGTTGCCTCTCTGACTTCCGTTGCTAAACTGCCGTTCGCTTACGCTAAAGATGGTATCTCTTACACCTTCTCTATCGTGCCGAACGCACTGGGTAAAGACGACGAAGTGCGTAAAACCAACCTGGCAGGCCTGATGGATGGTTACTTCCATCACGAGTCTTCCATTGAAGGTGGTCAGCACCTCAACGTGAACGTGATGAACCGTGAAATGCTGCTCGACGCCATGGAAAACCCGGAAAAATATCCGCAGTTGACCATCCGTGTTTCCGGTTACGCGGTACGTTTTAACTCCCTGACTAAAGAACAGCAGCAGGATGTTATTACCCGTACCTTCACCCAGACCATGTAATTTCAAGTCTGGCTGAAAAAGCGTACAATAAAGGCTCCACATTCGTGGGGCCTTTTTAACAAGCCCCTCTTCTCCAACGAGCCTGCTTTGCCAACTGTCTATTCAGGCACTTGCCAAAACAGACTTAACACAGCCGGATTGAGCTGTGCAAAAACAGGTTCCGGATGAACCACACCTGGAGATACATCGCAATGTCAGTTATCGGTCGCATTCACTCATTTGAATCCTGTGGCACAGTTGATGGCCCGGGCATTCGCTTTATCACCTTTCTTCAGGGCTGCCTGATGCGCTGCCTGTACTGCCATAACCGGGATACCTGGGATACGCATGGCGGGAAAGAAATTACCGTGGAAGAGCTAATGAAAGAAGTGGTGACCTATCGCCACTTTATGAACGCTTCCGGCGGCGGCGTAACGGCATCCGGTGGCGAGGCTATTCTCCAGGCAGAGTTCGTCCGCGACTGGTTCCGCGCCTGCCACGAAGAAGGCATTCACACCTGTCTGGATACCAACGGCTTTGTCCGTCGCTACGATCCGGTGATTGATGAACTGCTGGAGGTTACTGACCTGGTGATGCTCGATCTCAAGCAGATGAACGATGAGATCCACCAGAATCTGGTTGGCGTGTCTAACCACCGCACGCTCGAATTCGCCAAATACCTGTCGAACAAAAATATTAAAGTCTGGATCCGCTACGTTGTGGTGCCGGGCTGGTCAGATGATGATGATTCGGCGCATCGCCTCGGGGAATTCACCCGTGACATGGGCAATGTCGAGAAAATCGAGCTGCTGCCCTATCACGAGCTGGGTAAACATAAATGGGTGGCGATGGGCGAAGAATACAAACTGGATGGCATCCATCCGCCGAAAAAAGAGACCATGGATCGCGTTAAAGGCATCCTGGAACAGTACGGTCACAAAGTCATGTACTGAGTTTGTCTGCCAGGCGGCGCTACGCATACCTGGCAAACATGAGCACTGAACACTCATAAGCCTGTCATCGACAGGCTTTTTTATATCAGGCGTGCGCCACAGGGGTTGGATGCTGACCCGCTTTTCGCAGCAGCATCAGGAGATAGATAAACGACACGCTGGCGATCATGATAAACAGCAGGCTATCGGAATAGCTTTGCATCAGCATGGAGGTCAGAGTTGGCCCCAGGAGGCTGCCGACGGTATAGCTGAGCAGCAACGCCTGATTCATGGCCACCAGTTGATGATGTTCCACTTTCTCACAGGCCCAGGCCATCGCCACTGGATAAAGCGTAAAGCCCGCTGCACCCAGCACAAACAGTGCCGGAGCCATGGCCGCATTGCTTAACATCGCAAAGCAGCCGATGATCACCACGAAAACCTGCACGCGCAATACCAGTAGGCGACCAAAGCGATCTGCCAGACGTCCTATCGGCCACTGACCGACAATCCCGGCGCTGACCATGACCGCCATCCAGAAACCAATGCCGGCATCGCTCACGCCACGGTGATTAAGATAGAGCGGCATCAATCCATAGAGTGAGCCAAGCACTATTCCCGAAATAATGCAGCCGTTGACGCCAAGGCGCGCCTGGCGCAGTCGCAGCATTGGCCAGATGGTAGTGGCTTCCTGATGCTCACTGTGCGCGTTCACAATGCGGGTAAACAGCAGCGGCAGGATCGCCGCCAGCACCAGTCCGGTCACCCACGGCAGAACGTGCATCAGTTCTGTGGAGAGTTTGCTGACCATCAGCTGACCGAGAACGGTGCCCACGTAGTACACCATCATATAAGCGGCGAGCAGACGTCCGCGATTGCGTGACGTCCCGCTACACATCAGCGCACTTTCCACGACCACCCAAATCATCGCGCAGCCGATACCGGCGATAAAACGCCATATCATCCAGCTCCAGAAGCCCACCGTAATGCCCAGCCCCACGCACCCTGCGGCAAAGACCAGCGAGGCGATGTAATAGCTGCGGTTAAATCCTATGCGTTTAATTAAGCGCCCGGTCATGAGAGTACCGATAAGATTACCGGTGAAAAAGGCAGACCCGACCATCCCGACCTGCCAGGTTGGCAGATGTTCATGGGCGAGCCAGAGCGGGACGAGCGTGTTGAGCGTCGCAATCGCCAGGGTCAAAAGCAGCAGGCCACAGAGCAGCAATTGCACTGGCCGGGTATACGTAGACATGGATGATAAAACCGTGAGGAAGTTCAGAATTCGAGCGCATCATGCCACTCGCTAAAACTTTGTCAATCCACACAAAATGTCAATTCTGCTGCTTTTATCGGCGTCGATTGAAATTACTGATGCAACGCAGCGGGGATCGTCAAATGCGCTTAATCATCACGCTGATTTATAAGATTAATATTATGAATCACTCGCAGCGGTCAGTTGAAATATTTCATCAAAATAACATCACCGGGACCGCAGCCCCGGTGAATGCAGAAGGCTTATCCGGCGACCGCCACGCCCACGGTCATATGCAGACCATAAAAGACGCCACGGCCAATCAACTCACCCGCGAGCAGCAGAACAAAAGCCAGCGACAGCACGGGCAGTCCCGGCAGGCTGTTTCTGCGCTGAGGCAGAACCCAGATGCCAAGAGCCACCAGTAACAGTCCCGCACGCCAGACCATTAACTCGCCATAGTCGGGCACCAGGCTGCCTGCCTGGGCGACGGAACTGGAGATAGTCCCCAGCCCGATGCCCTGCATCACAGCCACTGCCAGGCTTGCCACCAGCGCCAGCAGCGTGACCACCGGTAATCCGCGCATGGCGCAGGCCTGATACCCTGCCAGACGCAGCAGCAGGTAGCCGAGCAGCGGGCCGCCGGTGAACATCGTCAGGAAAAAGCCCAGCGGCGTCCACAGCGTAAACCAGGTGGGCACCGTGTCGATGGAGTCATACACCCGTCCCATCATCCAGACAAATACCACGCCCAGCACCGCCGTAATTAGCAGCCAGACACGGTACAGCGGAGGCGGCAGTTTTTTGAATACCGCTAACAGCCAGCCGAGCCCGCCGACGGCAAAAAACAGCGAGCCGGCGGCAATCTCATTGCTGAGTGCCGAACTGCCGATTCGGTTGAGCGAGTTCAGTGCGCGCAGCGGCGAACCCAGGTGCAACATAGACGCGGCAAAACCGATGCCCATCAGCACCCACAGCCCGAACATGGTGCGGATAATGCGGTGCCGCTGGGTATCCGTTTGTCGCCCACGCAGCAGCGCAAAGGTGAGGACAATAAATCCGCCCGCCACGCACTGTCCGAGCACAGTAAAGATCATCAGCGGCCATTCATGCCATCCGTTTCCCATCTCACACCTCCTGCGGGTTAGCCAGATAGCCGGTTTTGTCCCCGGTCGGGCGGCTGTTGGCGTTGGGTTTAATCACCAGGTTGGGCTTAGTGAAGCGCCCGGCGGGCAGCGGCGCGACCGCATCCAGCGTGCCGTATTTTTGACGCAGTTCGTCAATCGGGGCGAAATCCAGCGCGCGCAGCGGGCAGGACTCGACGCAGATCGGTTTCTTGCCGTCCATCACCCGCGAGTGGCAGCCGTCGCATTTGGTCATATGGCCTTTGGCGGCGTTGTACTGCGGCGCGCCATACGGACAGGCCATATGGCAGTAGCGGCAGCCGATACACACGTCTTCATTGACCACCACAAACCCGTCCTCGCGCTTGTGCATCGCCCCGCTCGGGCAGACTTTGGTGCAGGCCGGATCTTCGCAGTGGTTGCAGGCAATCGACAGATAGGAGGCAAAGACATTCTGGTGCCAGACGCCGTTATCTTCCTGCCAGTCGCCGCCCGCGTATTCATAAATGCGGCGGAAACTGACGTCGGGGGTCAAATCTTTGTAATCCTTGCAGGCCAGCTCGCAGGTTTTGCACCCGGTGCAGCGGCTGGAATCGACGTAAAAACCATACTGAACAGTCATCGGTTACTCCTTAAACCTTAGCGACCTGGACGAGATTGCTGTGCGACGGATTGCCCTTCGCCAGCGGCGACGGACGCTGCGTGGTGAGCACATTAATACTGCCTGCTTTATCAATGCCCTTCTCATCCGGGTCGTACCAGGCCCCCTCGCCCAGCGCCACCACGCCAGGGATAATGCGCGGCGTGACCTTCGCTTCAATGTGCACTTCACCACGCCCGTTAGAAATGCGCACTTTGTCGCCATTAGCGATCCCGCGTGACTGCGCATCGAGCGGATTAATCCACATTTCCTGGCGGCAGGCCGCTTTCAGCACGTCCACGTTGCCATAGGTGGAGTGGGTACGTGCTTTGTAGTGAAACCCGGTTAACTGGAGCGGGTAATCTTTGGTCAGCGGATCGCGGTAGCTTTCAAAGCCGGGGCTGTAGACCGGAAGCGGATCGATAACATCGTCCTTATCCAGTTGCCAGGTGGCAGCGATCTCAGCCAGTTGTGCGGAGTAGATTTCAATTTTGCCGGATGGGGTGGTCAGCGGATTGGCCTGCGGATCGGCGCGGAACTCGCGGTATGCCACATGGTGGCCTTCCGGGTCGCGCTGTTTGAAGATCCCCTGTTTGCGGAACTCATCAAACGAGGGCAGCGCCGGGAGGGCTGCGCGGGATTGCTCATAAAGATGGCGCATCCAGCCTTCCTGCGTGCGCCCCTCGGTGAAGCGGGCTTCCACGCCCATGCGCTTCGCCAGCTCGGTGGTCATCTCATAAATGGTTTTACATTCAAAGCGCGGTTTGATGACCTGATCGGCAAAAATCACATAATCCATATTGCCGCAGGAGGCATCGAGGGCGAAATCCATCTGCTCAGACGCCGTGCAGTCCGGGAGGATGATATCGGCGTACTTCGCCGACGAGGTCATATGGCAGTCCACCACCACAATCAGTTCGCACTTTTTCTCATCCTGAAGAATGTCATGGGTGCGGTTAATTTCTGAATGCTGGTTGATAAGACAGTTACTGGCGTAGTTCCAGACCATTTTAATCGGCACGTCGAGCTTGTCTTTGCCGCGCACGCCGTCGCGGGTGGCGGTCATTTCAGGGCCGCGCTCAATGGCATCCGTCCACATAAACATGGAAATGCTGGTGGCGACCGGGTTTTCCAGCGTTGGCATCCGTTCAAACGGCAGCGAATAAGAGCCTTCCCGCGCGCCGCTGTTGCCACCGTTAATACCTACGTTGCCGGTCAGAATCGGTAGCATGGCGATAGCGCGGGAGACTAACTCACCGTTGGAATGACGCTGCGGCCCCCAGCCCTGGGAGATAAATGCCGGTTTTGCCTGGCCGATTTCACGTGCCAGTTTGACGATCCGTGAGGTCGGAATGCCGGTGATTTGCGCAGCCCATTCCGGTGTTTTGGCGATGCCGTCTGCACCCTGCCCTAAAATATACGCTTTGTAATGGCCGTTAGCGGGCGCATCTGCTGGCAGGGTTTTCTCGTCGTAGCCGACGCAGTATTTATCGAGGAACGGTTGATCGACCAGGTTTTCGTTAATCAACACCCAGGCCAGACCCGCCACCAGCGCGGCATCAGTGCCGGGACGAATGGGGATCCATTCATCTTCGCGCCCGGCCCCGGTATCGGTATAGCGCGGATCAATGATGATCATGCGGGCATTCGATTTTTGTCGTGCCTGCTCAATGTAGTAGGTTACCCCACCGCCGCTCATGCGCGTTTCGCCAGGGTTATTCCCGAACAGCACCACTAACTGGCTGTTTTCGATGTCGGACGGGCTGTTGCCATCGGCCCATCCGCCGTAAGTGTAATTCAGGCCCGCCGCAATTTGCGCCGTAGAGTAATCACCGTAGTGATTGAGATAGCCGCCACAGCAGTTCATCAGCCGCGCGATCAGCGTTTTTCCTGGCGGCCATGAACGGGTTAAGGTGCCGCCGAGCGTGCCGGTGCCGTAGTTCAGGTAGATCGATTCGTTGCCGTAGTCTTTGATGAGCCGCTGCATGTTGCTGGCGATGGTGTCGAAGGCTTCTTCCCAGCTAATACGCTCGAATTTACCTTCGCCACGCTTACCGACGCGTTTCATCGGGTACTTGAGTCGATCCGGGTTATAGACGCGACGACGCATTGAACGCCCGCGCAGGCAGGCGCGCACCTGGTGCAGGCCATCGTAATTATCATCACCGGTATTGTCGGTTTCAACGTAGCTGATTTCGCCATTTACGACGTGCATACGCAGCGGGCAACGGCTGCCGCAGTTTACGGTACAGGCGCTCCAGACGACTTTTTCAACGTTTTCAGTCGGCGTCAGCGCACGGGCAAAGCGGGAAAAGGGTAACGTCAGGGTACTGCTGGCAACAGCCAGACCGCCGAGCGCCGTGGTTTTTACTAAACCCCGGCGAGTAACTTCAGCGGCCAGCAACGAGGGAATTGTTGGCTTCATAGGGACTCACTTTGATTGCTCACAAAAAAACAAACGCTATATAGTGTTAAATACAACGACTGAACGATTTTTAAGTTTTTTATGCTGCGTTAATACAAAGTGAGTATTACAACTTTACTTCATGTGGGTATTGTTTGATGTCAATGCGCCAATAAAAAAGCGCCCGCAGGCGCTTTTAAATGGAGAGTGCTGGCGATTAGCCGATAAACTCAAGCCCTTTCATGTACGGGCGCAGCACTTCTGGCACTTCGATGCGGCCATCAGCCTGCTGATAGTTTTCCAGCACCGCGACCAGCGTACGTCCTACCGCCAGACCAGAACCGTTCAGCGTGTGAACCAGACGGGTTTTCTTGTCGGTTTTGCTGCGGCAGCGAGCCTGCATACGACGCGCCTGGAAGTCCCCGATGTTGGAGCACGAAGAGATCTCACGGTAGGTATTCTGTGCCGGGATCCAGACTTCCAGATCGTAGGTTTTGCAGGCACCGAAGCCCATATCACCGGTGCAAAGAATGATTTTACGGTACGGCAGGCCCAGTAATTGCAGCACTTTTTCCGCGTGACCGGTCATCTCTTCCAGCGCTTCCATGGAGTCTTCAGGGCGAACGATCTGCACCATCTCCACTTTATCGAACTGGTGCATACGAATCAGACCACGGGTATCACGACCGTAAGAGCCCGCTTCAGAACGGAAGCACGGCGTGTGCGCGGTCATTTTGATTGGCAGGTCGTCTTCGTCGATGATTTCATCGCGCACGAGGTTGGTCAGCGGTACTTCTGCGGTTGGGATCAGCGCATAGTTGCTGCTGTCAGCCTCTTCGTCCAGCGGACGGGTATGGAACAGGTCGCCAGCAAACTTCGGCAACTGCCCGGTACCGTATAGCGTATCGTGGTTAACCAGATACGGAACGTAGTTTTCGCTGTAGCCATGCTGTTCAGTATGCAGATCGAGCATGAACTGCGACAGCGCACGGTGCATACGCGCGATCTGGCCTTTCATCACCACAAAGCGTGAACCGGTCAGTTTAACGGCGGCCGCAAAATCCAGCCCGCTGTGCATTTCACCCAGCGTTACGTGATCGCGAACGTCAAAATCGAAGGTGCGCGGCGTACCCCAGCGGCTTACTTCAACGTTATCGTTTTCATCACGGCCAACCGGCGCATCATCGTGCGGCATATTCGGGATGGTCAGCGCGATATCGCGAATTTCTGCCAGCAGGGTTTCCAGCTCGGCTTTCGCCGCATCCAGTTCTTCGCCCAGCTTATTCACTTCCAGGCGTAATGGCTCGATATCTTCCCCGCGCGCTTTCGCCTGGCCAATGGATTTCGATCGCGAGTTACGTTCCGCCTGCAAGTTTTCTGTATTGACCTGCAAAACTTTACGACGCTCTTCAAGAGCGCGCAGTTTATCTACATCCAGCTTAAAGCCCCGGCGTGCCAGTTTTTCTGCGACTGCGTCTGGCTCGGTACGCAGCAGATTGGGATCGAGCATGCTTATCCTGTGCTTATCGAATTGAAATTGAGAGAAAGTGGCCACAGCCTGCGACCACAAGAATCACCGATAACCTTACCGCAACGTCTCACTTAGCGATAGCGTTTTGTGGGGCTTTTATGATCCTGTTCAGCCAGCCAGGCGAGCTTTTCGCCAATCTTGCCTTCAAGACCTCTGTTAGTGGGATGATAGTAGCGTGTTTGCGCTATTTCCTGCGGGAAATAGACTTCGCCTGCCGCGTAAGCGTTGGCTTCGTCGTGAGCATAACGGTATTCCTGACCGTATCCCATTTCTTTCATCAGTTTGGTCGGCGCATTACGCAAATGTTCCGGCACGTCATAATCCGGACGCTCGCGGGCGTCGGCCATCGCTGCTTTGAATGCGGTATAAACGGCGTTGCTTTTTGGCGCGCAGGCGAGATAGACAATGGCCTGAGCAATGGCGCGTTCCCCTTCTGCCGGGCCGACGCGGGTAAAGCAATCCCACGCGGAAAGTGCTACCTGCATCGCGCGCGGATCGGCGTTGCCAACATCTTCTGAGGCGATAGCCAGGCAACGGCGCGCCACGTACAGCGGATCGCCGCCTGCGGTGATGATGCGCGCATACCAGTAGAGTGCCGCATCCGGGGCGCTACCGCGCACTGACTTGTGCAGGGCGGAAATCAGATCGTAAAAGCGATCGCCTTTATTATCAAAACGCGCGCTGCGTTCCCCGGCGATTTCGGTCAGCAAACTTTGTTTGAGCACGCGTTTGCCGGAGGCGTCCAACTCCGCCATATCCGCCATCATTTCCAGCGTGTTGAGTGCGCGCCTTGCATCGCCGTTAACCAGTTCAGCAATGGCTTTGCGGGTGTCATCCGGGAGTACAATATCCTGGCCGCCGTAACCGCGGGCGCTGTCGGTCATCGCCTGTTCGAGCACCTGCTCGATATCTTCTACCGTTAATGATTTCAACAGATAGACACGGGCGCGGGAAAGCAATGCGGAGTTAAGTTCAAAGGATGGGTTTTCAGTCGTCGCGCCGATGAAAGTAATCGTGCCATCTTCAATATGCGGCAGAAATGCATCCTGCTGGCTTTTATTAAAGCGATGGACTTCATCGACAAACAGAATGGTGCGACGCCCGGCGTTGCGGTTTTGCCGTGCGCGCTCGATCGCTTCGCGGATCTCTTTTACCCCGGAGGTCACGGCAGAAATACGCTCAACATCAGCACTGGCGTAGCGGCCAATAACTTCTGCCAGCGTGGTTTTACCGGTGCCAGGCGGCCCCCAGAGGATCATTGAGTGAAGATGCCCGGCCTCAATAGCGCGTGGCAAAGGTTTGCCCGCGGCCAGCAGGTGTTGCTGGCCAATGTACTGGGCTAAATTTTCTGGCCGCATACGCGCGGCCAGAGGTTGAAATGCATTATCTGAAAAATCGAGCGACAGGTTGCTCACTCATGCCTCTATTTACGTTGATCGTCCACCGTTACGCCCTGCGGCGGGGTAAAGGTGAATTTTGAGGAATCGACAGCCCCGTTTTGTTGCGAGCGCAGCTGGTATGTGCTGCGCTGATCATCCTGTTCAACGGCGCTGAACTGGTTGATGGTGCCGTTCTGGCTGACGTTAATGGTGAACTGCTTCAGGTTACCGGTGTTGCCTTTCGGTACCAGGATAAAGTCATCACCATTTTGCTTAATATTATACTGCTGCCAGTCGCTGGCCTGATTCCGGGCAATCAGCATAAACGGTGTGTTACCGGTTGCGGAGCTCAGGTTCGTTGCGGTGGCCTGCTCAACAAACGGGTTGTAAAACCACAACGTTTTACCATCCGATACCAGGATGCTCTCATCCGGCTGCGTCATATGCCAGTTGAACAGATTAGGACGTTTCACCCACAGATCGCCCTGACCTTCCTGTACCGCAGCGCCGCTGCCATCGGTCACTTTTTGGGTGAAGCTGGCGTGGAAACTGCCGACCTTGTCGAGACGGCTTTTCAGATCGCCGGCGGCATCCGCCCAGACGTTGCTGGCTGCAAGGCTTGTTAATAATGCACAGGTGATGGCAATTTTTTTCATCATTAATCCTTAAATACGTCATTCCCAAACCGGGAGAAGCTTCTGGCATTCACTGTAGGGCTAACTGGTCAGTGGTGACAGAGGAAAAGACTGATTTTTCGTTCGTTTACCCATCTTTGCAAACGCAGCCGTTATTCAAACGGCGGCGGTGCCAGCACTTCACGGTTACCGTTATGCCCCTGCTCGCTGACGATACCCTGCGCTTCCATCTGCTCAATGATACGCGCCGCACGGTTATAGCCGATGCGGAACTGACGCTGTACGCCGGAGATGGAGGCTTTGCGTTTTTCGGTGACAAAATTGACCGCCTGATCGAACAGCGGATCCAGCTCCTCGCCCCCGTCGACGCTACCACCACCGCCGCCTTCGCTTTCGCTGTCGGAAGTAATGCCTTCAATATATTTCGGACGTCCGCGCGCTTTCCAGTCCTGCACCACGGCATGAACTTCTTCATCACGGACAAAGGCACCATGAACACGCACCGGCGCTGATGAGGAGTTCGGCCCGGAATAGAGCATATCCCCCATGCCTAACAGCGATTCGGCACCCGACTGATCGAGAATGGTACGGGAGTCAATTTTACTCGACACCGTAAACGCAATACGCGTTGGGATGTTGGCTTTGATAAGTCCGGTGATCACATCCACGGATGGACGCTGCGTCGCCAGGACCAGGTGAATACCCGCCGCACGCGCTTTTTGCGCCAGACGGGCAATCAGCTCTTCGACTTTCTTGCCGACGGTCATCATCAGGTCAGCAAATTCATCCACCAGGACAACAATGTAAGGCAGTTTTTCCAGCACCGGATGAGTCACATCCATGCTGTCGCCAGGCTTCCAGTAAGGATCCGGGATAGGACGCCCCATCCGCGCGGCTTCTGCAATTTTCTCGTTATAACCCGCCAGGTTACGCACGCCGAGCGCTGACATCAGCTTGTAGCGTTTCTCCATCTCATTGACGCTCCAGCGCAGCGCGTTGGCCGCGTCTTTCATGTCGGTGACAACTTCGGTCAACAGATGAGGAATGCCTTCATAGACTGACAGTTCGAGCATTTTCGGGTCGATCATGATGAACTTCACGTCTTCCGGCTGCGCTTTATAGAGCATGCTGAGGATCATGGCGTTCACACCGACCGATTTACCGGAACCCGTCGTACCGGCTACCAGCAGATGCGGCATCTTGGCGAGATCGGCGACCACCGGTTCGCCCGAGATATCTTTACCCAGCACCACGGTAAGCGGAGATGGGTTATCGCGGAATTTATCGCAATCCAGCACTTCACGCAGATAGACGGTCTGACGCTTTTTGTTCGGTAACTCCAGGCCCACATAAGGCTTGCCCGGAATGACTTCCACGACACGCACCGCGACGGTGGAAAGAGAACGCGCCAGATCGCGGGACAGATTGGAGATACGTGCCGCTTTCACACCGGGGGCCAGGTTTAACTCAAAGCGGGTGATCACAGGGCCTGGCGAGTAGTTCACCACGTCGGCTTTAATGCGGAAGTCGTTCAGTCTGGCTTCCACAAGGCGAGCCATTTGCTCAAGGGCAAAGGTGTCCACCGGTTCAGTTTCAGAGGGCGGCTGCGTCAGCAGATCCAGCGACGGCAGAAGCGTCGTCGGTTTTTGCACCGGGCGGCTGTCACCATTACGCATTAACAGCGGATGGATCAGACTCTCCTTCGGCGCTGGCGGTGCCTGATACTGCGGCTGCGCAGGCGGCTGATATTGCGGCGGCTGTGCTACAGGTTGAACAGGCTGTTGATACTGTGGCGGCTGCGCTACAGGTTGAGCTGGTTGTTGATACTGCGGTTGCTGTACCGGCGCTTCTGGCATCGCACCCGGTGTAAACAGCGGTTCAACCGGGCCGTCATTCACCAGCGCTTTCGTAGGTGAGAAGTCGAAATCAGCAGGCGTGAACGGGCTTTGAGCCGCAGGCTGATTGCCGGCGTAACGCTGTTGCTGTGTGGCAGCAAACTGGCGGGCCAGTTCTGCTTCAGCCGCATCATCTTCATTTTCTTGCTGGTAAGCAGGCGCATCATGCTGATATTCCTCGCCATACCGATTTTGCTGCGTGGCGGCGAACTGACGGGCTAATTCGTCCTGCTGCATCGCATCCGCATCATCTTCATTAAAGTCATCTGATGGCAGCTCGTTTTCACGGGCGCGCTCTTCCGCCATTCGCTGAGAAGGCAGTTTAATACCGTATGACGCCAGTTCCCGGCGCGTCGGTACACGTACGCGGTTCGGGCGAGGTAGTTGCGGACCAATCCCCTCTTTGACCTGCGGACGTGGCGCACCACCGCCAGCCAGGCTGAATACCGGACTTGCGGCAGCAGCACCTGTCGCAGTGGCTGCGGCGGCTTCTTTTACGCCAGCTGCAACTGGCGCAACGACAGGAGCAGGCTCGACCACAGGCGGCTGCGGGATCACAGGTGCAGGCTGCTCAACAGGCTCAGGGATAGGCTGATACCAGGCTGCAAGCTGCTCGCGTTCACGGGCGCGTTTTTCTTCCACTTCTTCAAAATAGTAAAGCGGTGGACGCGTCTGTTTAACGTCATTCGGTTCCGGTTCCGGTTCCGGCTCGGCTATAGGCTGTACTTCAGGCTCTGGCTGATATGCCTGCGGCTGCGCACCATAAGGCTCCGCATCCGGAATATAAGGCTGCGGCGCTGGCTGCTGCCAGGCTTCAGGTTGTGCATGTTGCGCAGCATAATAATCAGGCTGCGGATGCACAGGCTCAGCGCTCTGTTGATACGCAGGCGGCTGCTGGAGAGGAAGCTCCTCAGCGGGGGCTGCGTGTGACGCATAAGATTGTGGCGGTGGAGCAATCTCTGGCTGCGGTGGCGACCAGGGAATATCCTGGGTAACGACCGGCTGTGCGGCAAATGGCATCGCCGGCTCAACGGGCGCAGCGTGGGCCTGTGCAGCCGTTGTTGCTACGGCTGCCGCTGCCAGCGGTTCGCTGACGCTATGACCGTTTAACAGCGGATCGTACTCATCCCACGATGCATCAGCGTTCGCTTTATGACCGGAAAACAGCACGTCGTCCGCGTCGGCTGCGACACCGCGCGCGCTGTACTGAATGTCTTCGTCGTCATCCATCCGGCGACCGGAGAACAACGCTTCATCGGTTTTACGCCCTAACGGGTTGGCAAACTTTTCCGCGACACGCTTACGGCGGGCAAGCGCACCCCGCATGATACGGGCGCGACGCGTCTCTTTCGCGACAGGTGCCTCTTCTTCTTCGTACTCGTCATCGTCGTATTCTTCATCGACCCAGGTATCATCACGACGCGTACGATTGCTGGCAAAAGTCAGCACATTCAACACCACGCTGCCGATTTTTTCAGCAATACTGACCCATGACCAGCCGGTAAAGAGCGTTAAGCCTGCGGCCCATACGCACAGCAGGGCAATGGTGCCGCCGCTGCTATGCAGTAACGGCATCATGGTGGTACTGAGCAAACTGCCAATGACCCCACCGGAGGCAAAGTACCAGATATCATCGGCGTTAATAGCCGCCAGTCCGCAGGAGGTGAGGATCAGCGCCAGCACGCCGATTAAACGCAGCGAGACCGCGAAATAATCAATGTAATCTTCGGTAGTGCGGTGACGCCAGGTAAACCAGCAACCGCCGACAATAATGACGGGAATGGTGTAGGCCATCACGCCAAAAATGAAAAATAGCGTATCGGCAAGCCAGGCACCCGGAACCCCACCCAGATTATGGATAGGTTCGTGCCATGCAGTTTGTGACCAGCTGGGATCGGATGGATTAAAGCTGAGCAGCGCTGCCATCAACCAAACGGCAAAAAGCGCAACAAGAATGAGTAACGCCTCCAGGAGTCGGCGTCCGCTGCTTAACGTTGTGAGTGTGACTTCTTTGTCTTCAGTATATTCCTGGCTCAAGAAAGGCTCTCCAGGTCCTTGATGCTAAAACGGAGAACAGCGCCGGGTATTCCCCGGCACTGCTGCTGTATGGATTAACAGGAGTGTAATCAAACTGCGTCGATTTTGCACCTGTTCCGTGTTAGCGCGTTTTAATTACCAGACGATTGCTTTGTTTGACTTCTTCCATCACCACATAGGTACGGGTGTCATTCACGCCCGGCAGACGCAGCAGGGTTTCGCCCAGCAGTTTGCGGTAGGCCGACATATCCGGTACGCGTGTTTTCAACAGGTAGTCGAAATCACCGGATACGAGATGACACTCTTGAATTTCTTCAAGTTTTTGCACTGCGGAGTTGAATTGCTCAAACACATCCGGCGCGCCACGATTCAGAGTAATCTCAACAAAAACCAGAAGTGATGCATCCAGATAATGCGGGTTTAGCAGTGCAGTATAGCCCTGAATAAAACCCTGTCTTTCCAGCCTGCGCACGCGCTCAAGGCACGGCGTTGGTGAAAGTCCCACTCGTTTAGAAAGCTCGACGTTGGAAATACGCCCATCCTTTTGCAACTCATTCAGAATGTTGCGATCGATGCGGTCGAGATCTTTACCAGGGCGCTTTTTACTATCTACCATTATTATTGTCTCTCTGTATTCCTTCCCTACTCCTGCCTTGACCCTGTGCACTTCACTGTAGAGAGTCTTCGCCCGTGGCCCTGCGCACCGCTCGTTATTATTTGTCGCGATACGCAATACCTGGGTCTGTATTGAGAAGACCGTTGCCTGCGGCAGCTATTGGCATCATGAATGGTGTCTGTCCACTCCATTCGCGATGGCAGTAACCCGGTAAAATGGTGTTTACATACATAGTGAATAGCCATGCACGAAACACTGCTTTTTTTCTTCCTCGAATGTTTTCGCAAATGCGCAGGGGATTGTCAAAGCAAAACATCTTTTTTTAGTACAACATGCCAGATATTCATCACGGGCACTGATGAAACCTCATTTTATCACCTTATAACTGACCGATTTTCAGTAGATTTTGTTATATTATTGCCATACCGCGAAGCCTGGACCCATCGCTGCGCCTATTGCACAAATCGTTAACAAAATTTCTGCACTCTTTTTTTACGTCTGTAAATTCCCTACAATCCTGCCTAATGTCTGCCAACAACAATGGGGATCTCATGGGCACGGCCAAACACAGTAAGCTACTTATCCTTGGTTCTGGACCTGCGGGCTACACCGCGGCTGTCTATGCCGCACGCGCCAACCTGCATCCGGTACTGATTACCGGCATGGAAAAAGGCGGTCAGCTCACGACCACCACGGAAGTAGAAAACTGGCCAGGCGATCCGAACGATTTAACCGGGCCGCTGCTGATGGAGCGCATGCACGAGCATGCTGCAAAGTTTGAAACTGAAATTTTGTTCGATCATATCAACAAAGTGGATCTGCAAAACCGTCCGTTCCGTCTGACCGGCGACAATGGTGAATACACCTGTGACGCGCTGATCATTGCAACCGGTGCTTCTGCGCGCTACCTCGGCCTGCCGTCGGAAGAGGCGTATAAAGGTCGCGGTGTGTCAGCCTGCGCGACCTGTGACGGCTTTTTCTATCGCAACCAGAAAGTCGCCGTCATCGGCGGGGGTAACACGGCGGTTGAAGAAGCGCTTTATCTGGCCAACATCGCCTCTGAAGTGCATCTGATCCACCGTCGCGACAGCTTTCGCGCAGAGAAAATCCTGATTAAACGTCTGATGGATAAAGTGGAAAGTGGCAATATCGTGTTGCACACCCACCGTACGCTGGAAGAAGTGACCGGCGATCAGATGGGCGTAAGCGGTCTGCGTCTGCGCGATACGCGCAACACCGATAACGTAGAGTCTCTTGACGTTGCCGGGCTATTTGTCGCTATCGGTCACAGCCCGAATACCGCCATTTTTGACGGTCAACTGGCGCTGGAAAATGGCTACATCAAGGTGCAGTCCGGTATTCATGGTAATGCCACACAAACCAGCATTCCGGGCGTATTTGCCGCTGGTGACGTAATGGATCATATCTACCGTCAGGCGATCACCTCCGCCGGTACGGGCTGTATGGCCGCGCTGGATGCTGAGCGTTATCTCGACGGACTGGCTGAAAACAATCAATAATTTCAGCAGTTACTCGTTTTAAAGACCAGGTAAAGAAGGCGACAATCAGTCGCCTTTATTTTTGCCGCGTTGTAACATTGCGCAGAATCTCAATAGCTAACCACCTGCAAAGCGCGCAATGAATAAAACCCGTCAACAAGAATTAACCCGCTGGCTTAAACAGCAAAGTGTGATTTCCCGTCGCTGGCTGATGATGTCCCGGATTCTGGGGCTGGTCAGCGGGCTGTTAATCGTGGCGCAGGCGTGGATGCTCGCCCGGATCCTCAACCATATGATTATGGAGAACATTCCCCGCGAGGCGATTCTCCTGCCCTTTATCCTGCTGGTGTTGATTTTCGTTCTCCGTGCATGGGTTGTCTGGCTGCGTGAGCGCGTGGGCTTCCATGCGGGTCTGCATATCCGCTTTGAAATTCGTCGGCTGGTACTCGACCGACTGCAACAGGCGGGGCCGGCCTGGATCTCAGGAAAACCCGCAGGCAGTTGGGCGACGCTGGTGCTTGAGCAAATCGACGATATGCACGATTACTACGCGCGTTATCTGCCGCAAATGGCGCTGGCCGCCATTGTCCCTCTGCTGATTGTGATCACTATTTTCCCGTCCAACTGGGCCGCCGCGCTGATCCTGCTCCTTACCGCACCGCTGATCCCAATGTTTATGGCGATGGTGGGAATGGGTGCCGCCGACGCTAACCGTCGCAACTTTAAAGCGCTGGCGCGGCTGAGCGGGCATTTTCTCGATCGCCTGCGCGGGATGGAAACGCTGCGTATTTTTGGTCGCGGCGAGGCAGAAACCGAGAATATCCGCCAGGCATCCCAGGATTTCCGTCGCCGCACCATGGAAGTGCTGCGCATGGCCTTTTTATCCTCTGGCGTGCTGGAGTTCTTCACTTCGCTATCCATCGCGCTGGTCGCGGTTTACTTTGGGTTCTCTTACCTGGGTGAGTTGAATTTCGGTCATTACGGGACCGGCGTAACGCTGTTTGCCGGATTCCTGGCTTTAATTCTGGCCCCTGAATTTTTCCAGCCCCTGCGCGATTTGGGCACTTTTTACCATGCCAAAGCACAGGCGGTAGGTGCCGCCGACAGCCTGAAAACCTTCCTTGAAACGCCGCTGGCGCACCCTGAACAGGGCGAGCAGGTGCTGAGTGCCGAGGAACCGGTCAGCGTGGTTGCACAGGATGCGGTGATTAAATCTCCGGAGGGGGCAATTCTCGCCGGGCCGCTTAACTTTACGCTGAGTGCGGGTAGCCGCGTGGTGCTGGTTGGACAAAGCGGCTCCGGGAAAACCTCGCTGCTCAATGCTCTCTCCGGTTTTCTCTCTTATGAAGGATCGCTGCTGATTAACGGCGTGGAACTGCGCGATCTCGATCCGCTGGCGTGGCGTAAGCAACTGAGCTGGGTCGGTCAAAACCCTCAGCTTCCGGCCACGACGCTGCGGGAAAACATTCTGCTGGCGCGCCCGGATGCCACCGGCGCGGAACTTAATACCGTGCTGGACAGCGCTTGGGTGAGCGAGTTTCTGCCCCTGCTGCCCCAGGGGATTGATACCCCGGTCGGCGATCAGGCTGCACGTTTGTCGGTGGGTCAGGCACAGCGAGTGGCGGTGGCCAGAGCACTGCTGAATTCCTGCCAGTTAATGTTACTGGATGAGCCCGCCGCCAGCCTTGATGCCCACAGCGAGCAGCGTGTAATGCAGGCGCTGGGCGAAGCGTCGCTACGTCAGACTACGCTGATGGTCACCCATCAGCCTGAAGGTTTAACGGACTGGGACAGCATCTGGGTCATGCAGAACGGGAAGATTATTGAACAGGGTGATTTCGCCACCCTCGCGGCAGCCGACGGTGCTTTTGCCGCCCTGCTCGCCCATCGCCAGGAGGAAATTTAAATGCGCGCACTTCTCCCTTATCTGGCGCTGTATAAACGTCATAAATGGTTGCTCACGCTGGGCGTGGTGCTGGCTATCGTCACTTTACAGGCCAGTATTGGCCTGTTAACGCTGTCGGGCTGGTTTTTATCCGCTTCCGCCGTTGTCGGCGTCGCCGGACTTTACAGCTTCAACTATATGCTGCCAGCGGCAGGCGTGCGCGGCGCGGCGATCACCCGCACCGCCGGGCGTTATTTTGAACGACTGGTGAGCCACGATGCCACGTTCCGCGTGCTTGAACACCTGCGCGTCTCCACCTTCAGCAAACTATTACCGCTTTCTCCGGCGGGCCTCGCGCGCTTTCGTCAGGGCGAACTGCTCAACCGTGTGGTGGCCGATGTCGACACGCTGGATCACCTGTACCTGCGCGTAATTTCACCGCTGGTGGGCGCGCTGGTGGTGATCGCCATTGTGACACTGGGGCTGAGCGTACTGGATGTGACGCTGGCATTAACGCTCGGCGGCATTATGCTGCTGACGCTGTTTATTTTGCCGCCGCTGTTTTACCGCGCCGGGAAGCCGACAGGTGAAAAGCTCACCCGCCTTCGCGGGCAGTATCGCCAGCAATTGACCAGCTGGCTCCAGGGCCAGGCTGAGTTGACCATTTTTGGTGCCAGCCAGCGCTATCGTTCGCAAATGGAAAATACGGAATTAAGCTGGCACGACGCGCAACGTCGCCAGTCTGAACTAACGGCTCTTTCCCAGGCGCTCATGCTTTTGATTGGTGGTTTTGCCGTGATCGCCATGCTCTGGCTGGCAGCCGGTGGCGTCGGGGCGAATACCCAGCCGGGTGCGCTGATCGCGCTGTTTGTTTTCTGCGCCCTGGCAGCGTTTGAAGCGCTGGCTCCGGTCACCGGTGCATTTCAGCACCTTGGCCAGGTCATCGCTTCGGCACGCCGGATCACCGAAATCACCGAATGCCCGCCAGAAGTCACTTTCCCGGATGCGCCCTCGACCGTCCCCACACAGGTGGAATTGCAGCTTAATGCTGTCTCTTTTACCTACCCTGGACAGGTGCAGAAAGCGCTGGATAACGTCACTTTAAATGTTACCGCCGGACAGCGGGTGGCGATCCTTGGACGCACCGGCTGTGGTAAATCGACGCTGCTGCAACTGCTGACCCGCGCCTGGGACCCTCAGGCAGGCGAAATACAGCTTAACGGTCAACAGCTGGCGGCGCTGAGCGAGGCCGCACTGCGCGCCAGCATCAGCATGGTGCCGCAGCGCGTCCATCTGTTTAGTGCCACCCTGCGCGACAATCTCCTGCTCGCCGCGCCTGCGGCAAGCGATGACAAATTAGCAGAGGTGCTGCATCAGGTCGGGCTTGAGAAGTTACTTGAGGATGCAGGGCTGAATAGCTGGCTGGGTGAAGGCGGTCGTCAACTTTCCGGCGGCGAACTGCGCCGTCTGGCGATTGCGCGCGCCCTGCTGCACGATGCACCGCTGCTGTTACTCGATGAACCGACCGAAGGACTGGACGCCACTACCGAAAGCCAGATCCTCGATTTACTTCATCGCGTTACACAGGGAAAAACCGTGCTGATGGTGACGCATCGCCTGCGCGGTTTGTCGCGCTGCGATCAAATAATAGTGATGGACAACGCTCAAATAATTGAGCAAGGTAATCACGCAGCGTTATTGGCGAAACAGGGTCGGTATTACCAGTTTAAGCAGCGTCTGTAAATTTATCCCTTGTCGCGTCGTGGAGCGTTGTTGTCATGCGCCTGGTTCAGCTTTCTCGCCATTCGATTGCTTTTCCTTCGCCTGAAGCGGCGTTGCGGGAGCCAAACGGATTACTCGCGTTGGGCGGCGATCTCAGCCCGGCGCGGTTGTTAATGGCCTATCAGCGTGGCATTTTCCCCTGGTTTTCCTCAGGCGATCCGATCCTCTGGTGGTCGCCCGATCCCCGCGCCGTGCTGGACCCGGCGCACTTTCATCTCAGCCGTAGCATGAAGCGCTTCCATAAAAGCTCGCCCTATCGTGTGACGATAAATCATGATTTTGGCGGGGTGATTCAAGGCTGTGCCGAAGATCGTGAGGAAGGTACCTGGATCACCCCGGATGTGCTGCTGGCCTATCACCGGTTACACGAACTGGGCCACGCGCATTCTATCGAGGTGTGGGAAGGTGATGATCTGGTTGGCGGCATGTATGGTGTTTCGCAGGGCGCGTTATTTTGCGGCGAGTCGATGTTCAGCCGCAGTATTAATGCGTCTAAAACTGCCCTGCTTATTTTTTGCGCCGATTTTCTGCGTCAGGGCGGTCGGTTAATTGATTGCCAGGTGCTGAATGAACATACCGCGTCGCTGGGCGCTGCGGAAATTTCCCGCCGGGAATATCTTCAGCAGCTCGATTTGTTACGCCAGCAAAAGCTAAGTCCACTCTTTTGGGTTCCCCGGACGTTATTTACCCCCGGTGGATGAATGTTTTCGGCACATTTTTTATCAGGGTGTTATAATGGACGCGCAGAGTAGCTTCTGCCTGTTGCCCCGCCACCGTTTGGGAATAGTTCGAATCAGGTAACGCCCTTCGTTTATCTTATCGCTCCCCTTTACGTTTGCGCTATTACGCGCCCGTTCGCGGCGTGAGGGTAATGCGCCAAGGCTGCTTTGCTGCGTTTTATCAGCGCAAATCTTTACTTAACAGACGAATTTCGGCATTATCTTGCCGGTTCAAAAATTTTGGTAGTGATACCCCCGAGGACTAGATGGCCAAAGAAGACAATATTGAAATGCAGGGTACCGTTCTTGAAACGTTACCTAATACTATGTTCCGCGTAGAACTGGAAAACGGTCACGTGGTAACTGCGCATATCTCCGGTAAAATGCGTAAAAACTATATCCGCATTCTGACGGGCGACAAAGTGACTGTTGAGTTGACCCCGTACGACCTGAGCAAAGGCCGCATTGTCTTCCGTAGTCGCTAATTACGCCATCGCTGGCGCATAAATATGAAAGGCCGGGCATTCCCGGTCTTTTTTATTTCCCTGACAGGGAATACCGCGCATAAAAAAACCGGGCTTTTGCCCGGTTTTTTATTATCGCGAGATTAATGTGCCGTTTCAGCTTTGTGCTTTTGCGCACTCTGGAAGCCGTAAGTCAGCTCATTTTTCTCTTTATCCAGCGCCACGGTTACCTGACCCCCATCAACCAGTGAACCGAACAGCAGTTCATTGGCGAGCGGTTTTTTCAGGTTATCCTGGATGACACGCGCCATAGGACGTGCGCCCATCGCCCGGTCATAGCCTTTCTCTGCCAGCCAGTCACGTGCTTCCTGACTGACTTCCAGCGAGACGCCTTTCTGATCTAACTGGACCTGAAGCTCGACGATAAACTTATCGACCACCTGATGAATCACCTCAGTGGAGAGATGATCGAACCAGATAATGTTGTCGAGACGGTTACGGAATTCCGGCGTAAAGATCTTCTTGATCTCACCCATCGCATCGGTGCTGTTATCCTGATGGATAAGGCCGATGGATTTGCGCTCGGTTTCACGCACGCCGGCGTTGGTGGTCATCACCATCACCACATTACGGAAATCCGCTTTACGGCCGTTGTTATCGGTCAGCGTACCGTTGTCCATCACCTGCAACAGAAGGTTAAAGACATCCGGGTGCGCTTTTTCGATTTCATCGAGCAGCAGTACCGCATGGGGATGTTTGATCACCGCGTCCGTTAACAGGCCACCCTGATCGAAACCAACGTATCCCGGAGGCGCACCGATCAGACGGCTCACCGTATGGCGTTCCATATATTCGGACATATCAAAACGCAGCAGTTCAATGCCCAGCGCTTTCGACAACTGCACTGTCACTTCGGTTTTCCCTACCCCGGTCGGCCCGGCAAACAGGAATGACCCTACTGGTTTGTGATCCTGCCCAAGTCCCGCGCGGCTCATCTTAATGGCTTCGGTTAAGGCCTCAATGGCTTTATCCTGACCAAAGACCAGCATTTTCAGGCGATCGCCGAGGCTTCTGAGCGTATCGCGGTCGCTTTGCGAAACGCTCTTCTCAGGCACACGCGCAATGCGGGCTACGACCGATTCAATATCCGCCACGTTAATGGTTTTCTTACGCTTGCTGATCGGCATCAGACGCGCACGTGCGCCCGCTTCGTCGATCACATCAATCGCTTTATCCGGTAAATGGCGATCGTTAATGTATTTCACCGCCAGCTCAACCGCCGCACGCACCGCTTTCGCGGTATAGCGCACATCGTGATGCGCTTCGTACTTCGGTTTCAGGCCGTTAATGATCTGCACCGTTTCTTCAACAGACGGTTCCGTCACGTCGATTTTCTGGAAGCGACGCGCCAGCGCACGATCTTTTTCAAAGATATTGCTGAACTCCTGGTATGTCGTGGAACCCATTACGCGGATCTTGCCGCTGGAGAGCAGCGGTTTAATCAGGTTTGCTGCATCCACCTGACCGCCGGACGCCGCGCCCGCACCGATAATGGTGTGGATTTCGTCGATGAACAGGATGCTGTTGGTATCCTGCTCAAGCTGTTTAAGCAGCGCCTTAAAGCGTTTTTCGAAATCGCCGCGGTATTTCGTTCCCGCCAGCAGCGAGCCAATATCCAGCGAATAGACGGTGCAGTCAGCCATGATTTCCGGCACGTCGCCCTGCACGATACGCCAGGCGAGGCCTTCGGCAATGGCCGTTTTACCAACACCGGATTCCCCCACCAGCAGCGGGTTATTTTTACGGCGACGGCACAGTACCTGGATCGCGCGCTCAAGCTCTTTATCGCGACCGATCAGCGGGTCAATCCCACCGACGCGAGCAAGCTGATTAAGGTTGGTGGTGAAGTTTTCCATACGTTCCTCCCCGCCTGCTTGCTCTTCTGTATTAGGTTGGTTACCCGGTTCGGACGCCTGGCCTGGCTCATCTTTGCGCGTACCGTGAGAAATAAAATTCACCACATCAAGACGACTGACTTCATGTTTGCGCAGCAGATAGGCCGCCTGCGACTCCTGCTCGCTAAAGATAGCGACCAGCACGTTCGCCCCGGTCACTTCACTGCGGCCCGACGACTGAACGTGGAAAACCGCACGCTGAAGGACTCGCTGGAAGCTGAGCGTCGGTTGCGTATCACGCTCTTCTTCGCTTAACGGCAGTACGGGTGTGGTTTGTTCGATGAAGGCTTCGAGTTCCTGACGCAGCGCGACCAGATCCACGGAGCACGCTTCAAGCGCTTCGCGAGCTGATGGGTTACTGAGCAAAGCCAGTAACAAGTGCTCTACGGTCATAAACTCATGTCGGTGCTCGCGCGCTCTGGCGAAAGCCATATTTAAACTGAGTTCCAGTTCCTGGTTGAGCATTGGGCACCCCCTCAATAGTTTGCCTTAATCAGGCGAGTTCCTGCGTACACAGCAACGGATGTTCATTTTCCTGGGCATACTTATTCACCATCGCCACCTTCGTTTCTGCAACTTCTGCAGTAAACACACCGCAGATGGCTTTCCCATGATAGTGAACTGTGAGCATCAATTGCGTTGCGCGCTCTACATCATAAGAAAAGAACTTTTGTAGCACGTCAATAACAAATTCCATCGGCGTGTAATCATCGTTCATTAACATAACTTTATACATAGATGGCGGTTTTAGCGCGTCGCGCAGTTTATCGGCCGCCAGTTGGTCAAAATCTAACCACGTATTACTCTTGCCCATCGCTCGTCTTCATCGTCGGTTGAAGTTTCCAACGGCGTGCACACCGTTGTTAACTTGAATTGAGATGCACTTTGAATCTACATCATAAGTGAGATAACTATCATCTATCGTTGCCATCCGCGATGGCCGTCACAAACCACTTCAATTGCGTTAACTGCTTCAAAATTTTGACTGAATCATGCGCCCCGGATGTGCCAAACGCTTGACGCAAAGTCTGATTTATCTAAATTGTACAGTCGGGAGTTGGCGAGGTTTTATACAACCCCCCAGACTCTGCCACCGGTTCATTCCATCTTACTTGAATAAGATTTACGAAGGATGTCGAAGCATGGAAACGGGTACTGTTAAGTGGTTCAACAACGCTAAAGGGTTTGGCTTTATCTGCCCTGAAGGCGGCGGCGAAGATATCTTCGCACATTATTCCACCATCCAGATGGATGGTTACAGAACGCTCAAAGCCGGGCAGGTCGTCCGGTTTGATGTACACCAGGGGCCAAAAGGCAATCACGCCAGCGTCATCGTCCCGCTTGAAGCTGAAGCCACTGTCGAAGCTGTCGCTTAGCGCTTAAGTTATTGTGTACATCCTGTCACTAAAATGCCAGCCAGCGGCTGGCATTTTTCTTTGCTTTACGCAGAAATCATTCACGGGCCAGCGCGTCAACCGGATCAAGGCGGGCAGCATTACGGGCTGGCAGCCAGCCGAACAGCACGCCGGTAAAGGTAGAACAGAGAAACGCCGTCAACAGCGCGACCGGTGAAAAACCGATTTCCCAGCCGGGAAGCACCAGTTGCAGCGCCAGCGCAATCAGCATAGAGAGTGTCACGCCCAGCGCCCCGCCCACCAGACAGACCAGCACCGCCTCGATTAAAAATTGCGACAGCACATCGCGGGCCCTGGCCCCGACCGCCATGCGGATACCAATTTCACGCGTCCGCTCGGTCACCGACACCAGCATGATATTCATCACGCCAATGCCCCCCACCAGCAACGAAATCACCGCCACCAGCGTCAGGAACAGCTGAAGAGTACGTGTGGTCTTTTCGGCGGTTTTCAAGACGCCGTCCATATTCCAGGTGAAAAAATCTTTCTTGCCGTGCCGTAGCGAAAGGAGTCGTGTGAGTTGCAGTTCCGCGCTGTCGCTGCTGTAGCCTTCGTTCACCCGCACCGTTATTGAGTTCAGCCACGACTGTCCCATAATGCGCCCGGACATGGTGGAGTACGGCAGCCAGACGCGCAGGATTTTGCTGCTGCCGAACATGCTTTGTTTTTCCTGCGCCACGCCAATCACGGTGGCAGGCATATTGCCCACCAGAATCACCTCACCCACTACCCGCGCTTTGTTGGGGAACAGTTGCCTGCGGGTATTCGCGTCGAGCACAACCACCTGAGCGCGCCCTTTTAGCTGCTCGTCGTTAAAGGTGGCCCCTTCGCTGAACGTCATGCCGTAGACATTAAAATACTGGCCGCTGACCCCGTTGGCGCTCGCCGCCACGTCTGTTCCACCGTAGCGTAAGCGCAGATTTTGCGAGACCGCAGGCGTCGCCGAACTGACCCACGGCTGTTTCTGGATGGCAATCAGATCGTCATATTTCAGCGCCTGCTGATATTGCGGATCGTCATCACCAAAATCCTTGCCGGGATAGATATCGATGGTATTGGTGCCAATCGATCGGATATCCGCCAGCACCAGTTGCTTGGCGGCATCGCCGACCACCACAATCGACACCACCGACGCAATGCCGATAATAATGCCGAGCATGGTCAACAGGGTGCGCATTTTATTCGCCGCCATCGCCCGCCAGGCCATGATCAGCGCTTCACGAAAACCGCTGCTGAACTGTTGCCAGCCGCTTTCTGCGGTGGCTTTCACCTGCGGTTTTGGCCCGCGTGGTGTTTTCGCTACCGGCGGCGGATTACTGATGATTTCCCCGTCGCGGATCTCAATAATGCGTTCTGCCTGCGCCGCCACCAGCGGATCGTGCGTCACGATGATCACCGTGTGGCCCTGATCGCGGAGCTGGTGAAGGATCGACATCACTTCAAACCCGGAATGGCTGTCCAGTGCCCCGGTCGGTTCATCGGCGAGGATCACCTGCCCGCCGTTCATCAGCGCACGGGCGATACTGACGCGCTGCTGCTGACCGCCAGAAAGCTGCGCCGGAGAATAGGTTTCGCGATC
Organism: Enterobacter sp. kpr-6; assembly: GCF_900116015.1. GTDB lineage: Bacteria > Pseudomonadota > Gammaproteobacteria > Enterobacterales > Enterobacteriaceae > Enterobacter_D. The sequence continues at coordinate 459,468 of NZ_FOYH01000001.1, read as the reverse complement.
GGCAAGTCCCAGCCGTTGCAGTAACGACCGCGCCCTTTCCAGCCGCGCTTTACGCCCGGTGCCCGCATACACGGCGGGGACTTCGACGTTCTGCGCCGCGGTCAGGTGTGAGAGCAAATGATAGCGCTGGAAGATAAAGCCAAAATGTTCGCGGCGAAGCCTCGCCAGCGCATCGCCGTCAAGGGTCGCGACGTCGGTGCCCGCCACCCGATACTGCCCGGAGGTGGCTTTATCGAGGCAGCCGAGAATATTCATCAGTGTGGATTTGCCTGAGCCGGACGCGCCAACAATCGCCACCATTTCGCCCGCGTCGATGCTGAGTGAAATCCCTTTTAGCACGTCCACCTGCCCGTCGCCGGACGGATAGCTGCGATGAATATCGCGCAGCTCAAGCAGCGCCGTCATGGCGTCACTCCAGGTACTAACGGACCGGTAACCACTTCGTCACCCGCTTCAAGCCCTTTGGTGACCTCCACATCGGTGTCATTACGCGCGCCGATAGTCACTTCACGCTCGCGGGTTTCCCCGTTACGCAGGAGGGTCACTTTATAGCGGTTATCGCCAATCGGATCGCCCAGCGCCGCCAGCGGGATCGTCAGCACATTACTCACACCGGCAAGCTGGATGTGCACCTGCGCGGTCATCTCCAGGCGCAGCACACCTTTCGGGTTCGGCACTTCAAAGCGCGCATGATAAAAAATGGCGTCATTCACTTTTTCCGGCGTCGGCAGGATATCTTTCAGGGTGCCTTCATAGCGGGTGAGCGGATCGCCCAGCACGGTAAACCAGGCTTTTTGCCCCGGTTTCAAATGGATCACATCCGCTTCCGAAACCTGAGCTTTCACCAGCATGGTACTCATGTCCGCCAGGGTCAGAATATTCGGTGCCTGCTGCGCGGCGATCACCGTCTGCCCTTGCAGGGTGGTGATTTCAGTGACCTCTCCGGCCATCGGCGCGACTATCCGGGTGTAATCCAGGTTAGTTTTCGCGGTGTCCAGCGTCGCCTGATTGCGTTTAATTTGCGCATCAATAGTGCCAATCTGCGCCTCTTTTACCGCCAGTTCGGTAATGGCTTTATCCAGATCCTGCCGTGAAACAGCCTGCGTTTTTGCCAGTTGCTGCTGACGTGTCAGCGTCACCTGCGCCAGCCGTTTTTCGGCATCCGCCTGACGTCGCTGCGCCCGCAACTCCATCAGCGTGGCTTCCACTTCTTTAATCTGGTTTTGCGCCTGTTCAGGATCGATAACGCCCAATAGCTGATCTTTTTTGACTTTGTCGCCGATGCTCACCGACAGCGTTCTAAGCTGCCCGCTCACCTGCGCACCCACGTCCACTTTACGCAACGCATCCAGTTTGCCCGTTGCCAGCACGCTTTGCTGTAAATCGCCCGGCCGGACAATCAGCGTCTGATACTGGGGCAGCGGCGCATTAAGCTGACGCCACAGCCAGAATCCGGCAATCAGCACGACTACGGCCAGCAGCAAAACCACCGTTTTGCGTTTTCCCTTAAAGGTCATAAAAATTCCACTTATTGAGCTGACGACAATTCGTGTCGATTCTACCTAAACCTCGTCTCAACGAAACCCTACCTTTATTTTATCGTGGCTTTCCATTGAGGTGGCGTTAAGCCTGCGCTTGTTGAAATGAACAAAACGTCAACATGCGCAGGTTTATCATGTCTTCTGTTACCGACACACCGCACTCCGCTTTACCGCAACCCGCATCGGGCTGGCAACTTTTTCAGCACCTGGTTTCAGGCGCGCTCACTCCAGGCCTTGCCTGGCAAAACCCGGCATACCGGCGCAAATTTATGCTGCGCTCGCTGCTCACCCCGCTCAGTACCGCAAAATGGATGACGACACTCGCCCGGCAGCCGCGTCTGTTGCAGTTACTGTATGCTCAGCCAGGCCTGCCCTGCCGTCTGCACCGCCCGTGGCTGTCGGTGAACACCGATCGCCAGACGGCCATTGCCGCGCTGGACTGGCACTACCAGCACCTGACGCAGCAACTCCCTGCAGCGGTGCTCAACGGCTACCTCTCCCGTCAGGGCGCGGAGTTAGTGCACCTCACGGGCAAAGACGAGCAGGTATACCGCATTCGTCTGCGTGCCGAAGCCATGCAGGATAAAGAGGGTGAAGCCACGCTGATTTTTTGCGATCCGCAGCAAACCGTGCTGGCAGAACTGACCTTCACGCTGTGCCACTACCAGGGCCGTAACACGCTCTATATTGGCGGGCTGCAGGGAGCCAAAGCCCATGTCGATCATCAACGGATTCAGGAGGCGACCAAAGCCTGTCACGGGTTGTTCCCGAAACGCCTGCTGGTGGAAGCGGCGATGGCGCTGGGTACTCAGCTCGCCGTGCAGCACATTGTGGCGGTCAGCAACAGCACCCATATCTATAAAAGCCTGCGCTATCGCAAGAAAAAACAGGGCAAACTGCACGCTGATTACGACAGCTTCTGGCTTTCGCTGGGCGGCGGGCACGACGCGAACGGGAATTTCGCCCTGCCGCTCACCCTGCCACGCAAGCTGATGGAAGAGATTGCCAGCAAAAAACGCGCGGAATACCGCCGCCGTTACGCCTTACAGGATAGCCTGCAAAGCCAGATTGTCGACGTCCTGCGCTAATCTGCCCGCCCGCGCGCCAGCCACAGCACGCGGGAGAACATATTACGCAGCAGCGGCGGCACCGCTTCCACGCCGCGCCGGGCGGCCTCCATCGCCACTTCAATCGCCAGATCCGGTTTTGACGAGCGATGAATGGCTTTGATAATCACCCGGCGCATGTTCATCGGAATGTTTTCCGGCAGTTGCGCCACCCGGTGATAAACCCCGGCAAAGCCCTGGCGATACATAAAATGCTCCATATCCAGCGCCGGCAGCGCAGTCAGATGATCGCGCTCGCTGACGCTGTCGTTATTCAGCAGGCTGCGGGCCGTCGCCGCATATTTCTTCCCTGCCTCGTCGCCGTCGACCAGCACATGCCATTCGATGCCCATCCGCCGGGCAAATTTAATCAGCGGTTTTAACCCTGACTGGGCAAATTCGATCACTTTCACCCCTTCCGCATCAAAGTGATGCCCGCACTGGCGCGCCAGTTCGTTGATCACCCAGGTTTCGGTTTCACCTTCCACCAGCAGCCAGCAGCGGGCGAACAGCGACGAGGGGCGGTTGGCGCGAATATGAAACGCGATGCGGCGGCTGTCTTCAGGATTCATTCCGCCCGGCCCCAGACGCCACGCGGCAACGCGCGATGACTCGCGCACCAGCCGACAGACATGCTCCATCGGGGTGAGCGACAGCAGTTCGCCGGAATTGGTGGTTGTCACCCGCTGAAGCGGCAGCAGATTTAGCAGATGCCAGGCAACGGAGAGCATAATTGGGTGCAGGCGGGTTTCGGGATCTTCAATCAGCAGCAGCGGCCTGGCGTCTCTGTCGAGGCGAATAGTCCCTTTCGCCTGCAACAGCGTGGAAAACAGGCCGAGCAAAATCACCCGGTGGCTGCGCCCGCCGGGCTTGTCGATCATGCGGTTAATGATGTCGAGATAACGCCAGCTACGTTGTTCATCGTGGGAGTGGCGGCGCATCAAACGGTGCCGCGCCTGGCTGCTACTCTGCTCGGCAAAATAGTGCTCCAGCAGTTGTACCATCGCCGCGAGGCCGTGGCGGATCTGCCCGTCGGTAAGGTTTTGTGGCCGGGTGACCAGCTCGCGGGCGAGATAATCCAGCTGGCGGGCGGTGACTTCGACTTCCGGCACCTCCGGCACCGTACCATTACGAATGCGCCGCATAAACCGCGCATCACGCAGGCGTAAAACCGGCATTAACCGCACCAGATGGCGCGCCTGCTCGTCGATATCTTCAAGCGGCAGCGTATGCCCCTGGTCATCCAGAAAACCGCGCAGCGTCATCACGCTGTCGTCGCCCGCCAGTTCCCCTTCCAGGCGGTAGAAAATTCGGTGCAGGCCATCGTCGCCGGGCACCCAGCAATCGCTCAGGGGCCTGTAGCGGCGGGCGTGGCGGCGGCCTGGCTCCGTTTCACGGAAGGTCAAAATGATATGCAGATGATGCTCCCGCCCCCGAATATCTCCCGGCGGGAACCAGAAATCGTCCCGGACAAAATGATAAAGATCCGGCTCAGGTGACAGTAACAGCGTCAGCGCATCCAGCAGGCTGGATTTACCCCAGGCATTTTCACCAATAAGCACATTATTTTGCTCAAGCATTAACGATAATCGGTTGATGCCGCGAAACCCGACAATTTCAACACGTTCCAGAATCATATGCCCTCCGGCCAGAAGTCTGCTCCATTGAATAAACAGTATAGCGGGACGGGAAAAAGTAAAATTTGCATAACCCGACAGATTATAAAGCTGACTGATTCCCCTGATATTTGGCTGTTTTTAGCCGCTTTACTCCCCCCGCGCGATTGGGTAGTGTGTCTGGCTGCCATCACATTTTATGCAAAGGATTTGGGCCGTTCATGTTTTCCGGACTGTTAATTATTCTTGTCCCACTTATCGTGGGATATCTTATTCCCCTGCACCATACTGCCGCGCTTAAACTGATTAACCGTTTATTAAGCTGGATTGTTTACGTCATTCTATTTTTTATGGGAATAAGCCTGGCGTTTCTGGATAATCTGGCGACCAATCTGCTGGCTATTTTTCATTATTCCGCCGTCAGTATTGTGGTTATTTTGCTGTGTAATATCGCGGCATTATTCTGGCTTGAACGCACCCTTCCCTGGCGGCATAACCACCAGCAGGAAAAGCTGCCGTCGCGTATTGCGATGGCCCTCGAATCCCTGAAATTGTGCGGCGTGGTGATTATCGGTTTTGTTGTCGGTTTAAGCGGGCTGGCATTTTTACAGCACGCCAGCGAAGCCAGTGAATATACGCTGATCTTCCTGCTGTTCCTGATTGGTATTCAACTGCGTAATAACGGCATGACCTTAAAACAGATTGTACTTAATCGCCGGGGAATGATTGTGGCGGTGGTGGTGCTGATCAGTTCGCTGGCGGGTGGCGTCATTAACGCTTTCGTTCTCGATCTGCCGCTGAAAGCGGGCCTGGCCATGGCCTCCGGTTTTGGCTGGTACTCCCTTTCCGGCATTCTGCTGACCGAATCTTATGGCCCGGTAATTGGCAGCGCCGCCTTCTTTAACGATTTAGGGCGCGAGCTTATCGCCATTATGCTGATCCCGGCGCTGGTTCGTCGCAGTCGTTCAACCGCGCTGGGACTGTGCGGAGCCACGTCGATGGACTTCACCCTGCCCGTTCTGCAACGTACCGGGGGACTCGAGATGGTCCCTGCGGCGATTGTCCACGGCTTTGTTTTGAGCCTGCTGGTGCCAATTCTGATGGCCTTTTTCTCCGCGTGATACTCCTTTGGCGGTAGGCTGCTACCGCCAAAGTTGCGCTAAATCAATCTCCCTGTAAGTTGTCTCAGAAATCCCTTTTCACCCATCCAGCCCCGACATAACCTTTAACATGTATTTCAAATATAACTTTAAAGGTGTGATCATGTTTTGTGTGCAATGTGAACAAACTATCCGTACCCCGGCTGGCAACGGCTGTTCATACGCGCAGGGGATGTGCGGTAAAACCGCCGAAACCTCTGACCTTCAGGATTTACTGATTGCGGCGCTGCAAGGCCTGTCCGCCTGGGCGGTAAAAGCACGCGATTACGACATTATCGATCATGATATTGATAACTTTGCCCCACGCGCCTTTTTCTCAACCTTAACCAACGTTAACTTCGATTCCCCGCGCATTGTGGGCTATGCCCGCGAAGCCATTGCTAAACGTGAAGCGTTAAAAGCGCTCTGCCTGAGCATCGATCCTGCCGCGTCGGTGGATAACCCGATGGCCGATCTGCAACTGGTCAGCGACGATCTGGGCGATCTGCAACGCCAGGCCGACGCCTTCACGCCAAATAAAGACAAAGCCGACATCGGCGAAAACATTCTCGGTCTGCGCCTGCTGTGCCTGTACGGCCTGAAAGGGGCGGCGGCCTACATGGAGCACGCCCACGTGCTCGGCAAATACGACAACGCCATCTACGCCCAGTACCATAAAATCATGGCGTGGCTCGGCACCTGGCCTTCCGACATGAACGCGCTGCTTGAGTGCTCCATGGAAATCGGTCAGATGAACTTCAAAGTGATGAGCATTCTGGACGCGGGCGAAACCGAAACCTACGGCCACCCGACGCCAACCCAGGTCAACGTGAAAGCCGTTGCCGGAAAATGTATTTTGATTTCCGGTCATGATTTAAAAGATCTCTACAACCTGCTGCAACAAACCGAAGGCACCGGCGTTAACGTCTATACCCACGGCGAAATGCTGCCTGCGCACGGTTACCCGGAACTGCGCAAATTTAAACATCTGGTCGGTAACTACGGCAGCGGCTGGCAGAATCAGCAGGTGGAATTTGCCCGCTTCCCGGGCCCGATTGTCATGACCTCCAACTGCATCATCGACCCGACCGTGGGCGCGTATAACGACCGCATCTGGACGCGCAGCATTGTTGGCTGGCCGGGCGTAAGCCACCTCGAAGGCGACGATTTTGCCCCGATCATTGCGCAGGCGCAGGAGATGGGCGGCTTCCCGTTCAGCGAAATCGAACATCTGATCACCGTCGGCTTCGGTCGCCAGACGCTGCTTGGCGCGGCGGATACCCTGATCGACCTGGTCAGCCGTGAAAAACTGCGTCACATCTTCCTCGTCGGCGGCTGCGACGGCGCACGCGGCGAACGTAACTACTTCACCGATTTCGCCACCAGCGTGCCGGATGACTGCCTGATCCTGACCCTGGCCTGCGGTAAATACCGCTTTAACAAACTGGAATTCGGCGACATCGAAGGCCTGCCGCGTCTGGTGGATGCCGGTCAGTGTAACGATGCCTACTCTGCGATCATCCTCGCCGTCACGCTGGCGGAAAAACTGGGCTGTGGCGTGAACGACCTGCCGCTGTCGCTGGTGCTCTCCTGGTTTGAACAGAAAGCGATTGTGATCCTGTTAACCCTGCTGTCGCTCGGCGTCACCAATATTGTGACCGGCCCGACCGCGCCTGGCTTCCTGACGCCGGATCTGCTGGCGGTGCTTAACGAGAAATTTGGTCTGCGTTCGGTGACCACCGTTGAGCAGGACATGCAGCAACTGCTGAGCGCGTAAGGAGAAAGAGTCATGACGATGCCCGTTTCACAATGCCCGTGGCGTATGCAGGTTCATCACATCCATCAGGAAACGCCGGATGTCTGGACGCTGTCACTGTTGTGCCACGACTACTACCCGTACCGCGCGGGGCAATATGCGCTGGTCAGCATCAATAATTCTGCTGACACGCTGCGCGCCTATACCCTGTCGTCCACGCCGGGAGTGAGCGAATACATTACGCTGACTATCCGCCGCCTCGACGACGGCGTGGGTTCGCAGTGGCTGACCCGCGACGTCAAGCGCGGTGACTATCTGTGGCTCTCCGATGCGCAGGGGGAATTTACCTGCGATAACGAGCCAAACGATCGTCTGCTGCTGCTGGCGGCGGGTTGTGGCGTGACGCCGGTGATGTCGATGCGTCGCTGGCTGGCAAAGCATCGTCCTGACGCCGATGTACAGGTGATCTTCAACGTGCGTTCGCCGCAGGATGTGATTTTTGCCGGGGAGTGGCGGCAGTATCCGGTGACGCTGGTTGCTGAAAACAACGCCACGCACGGATTTGTTGCCGGTCGCCTGACCACCGATTTACTGAAATCCGTACCGGATCTGGCCTCGCGCACCGTCATGACCTGCGGCCCCGCGCCGTATATGGATCTGGTCGAAAAAGAAGTGAAAGCGCTCGGCGTGACCCGCTTCTTCAAAGAGCAGTTCTTTACGCCGGTCGCTGAAGCCGCCACCAGCGGGCTGAAAATCAGCAAACTGCAACCTGCACGCGATTTCTATGCGCCAGTAGGCACCACGCTGCTGGAAGCGATGGAAAGCAACAAAGTTTATGTCAACGCGGCCTGTCGCGCGGGCGTGTGCGGAAGTTGTAAAACGCAGGTGATTTCCGGGGAGTACAGCGTCACCAGTAGCATGACGCTGACGGATGCGGAAGTGGCGCAAGGCTACGTGCTGGCCTGCTCGTGTCATCCTCAGAGTGATTTAGTTCTCGCGTAATAAAAAAGCCCGGCAATTGCCGGGCTTTTTACTCGTCTTAGCGCCATTCCGGCGACGGTGCCACCGAATAACGGCCCGCACCGAGCATCGCCACGGCGATCGCACCGGCAAAGAAATAAACAATACTTTCAATCGCCCAGGCTCCGGTCACATCCAGCGAGCCGGTTTTGCCCATTCCCACCATCAGCCAGGCGACAACCATGGTGAAAGCAAGCACCAGCGCCGCCGGACGGGTCAGCACACCCAGAATAATCAGGATCGGACACAGCACCTCACCCACCAGCGTGCCATAGGCGATAAAACCCGGTAAGCCTTTTGCCACTAACATGGCGCTAATCCCATCCACACCATCAAACAGTTTGTGCAATCCGTGGAACAACATCAGGCCACCCACAGTTAACCGCAGTAAAAATCTGCCACCGTCTTCATGCGCCAACAACCTGTTAACTGTATTTAACATTGATTTAACCATTTGAAATGATTCCTGTTTTCATTATGTGGTTTCGAGATTATTCCTAATCCGGACGAAAATAAACCCCCATTTCAAACGTGGTTGTGAAAAGTGTGACGGCCATTTTCATCTACGCTTGTAAGCGAGATCACAGACAAGGAGATGGAGAACCATGAAACAAACCGTTGCCGCATATATTGCGAAAATGCTCGAACAGGCTGGCGTCAAACGCATCTGGGGCGTCACCGGGGATTCCCTTAACGGATTAAGCGACAGTCTGAACCGCATGGGGACGATTGACTGGATGCCGACGCGCCATGAAGAAGTCGCTGCCTTTGCCGCCGGTGCAGAAGCCCAGCTTTCCGGCGAACTGGCGGTCTGCGCGGGCTCCTGCGGCCCTGGTAACCTGCACCTGATTAACGGCCTGTTTGACTGCCACCGCAATCACGTTCCGGTGCTGGCGATTGCCGCACACATTCCGTCGAGCGAAATCGGCAGCGGCTATTTTCAGGAGACGCACCCGCAGGAGTTGTTTCGTGAATGCAGCCATTATTGCGAGCTGGTTTCAAGTCCGGAGCAAATCCCGCAGGTGCTGGCGATCGCCATGCGTAAAGCCATTCTGAATCGCGGCGTGTCGGTAATCGTGCTGCCAGGCGACGTGGCGCTCCAGCCCGCGCCGGAAAGCGCCAGTACGCACTGGTATCCCGCCCCGCAACCGGTGGTCACCCCCACCGAAGCCGAACTGAAAAAGCTGGCGCAGTTGCTGCGCTACTCCAGCAATATCACCCTGATGTGCGGCAGCGGCTGCGCTGGGGCGCACGATGCGCTGATCAAATTCGCCGGAACGCTGAAAGCGCCGATTATCCACGCCATGCGCGGTAAAGAGCACGTCGAATACGATAACCCGTATGACGTGGGGATGACCGGGCTGATCGGTTTTTCATCCGGCTTCCACGCTATGATGAACGCCGACACCCTGATCCTGCTCGGCACCCAGTTCCCCTACCGCGCGTTTTATCCGACCGACGCCAAAATTATTCAGATCGACATCAACCCGGCCAGCATCGGCGCGCACAGTAAAGTGGATATGGCGCTGATTGGCGATATCAACGCCACGCTCACCGCGCTGCTGCCGCTGCTTGAGGAGAAAACCGACCGCCGCTTCCTGGATAAAGCGCTCGACGATTACCGCGACGCGCGTAAAGGCCTCGACGATCTGGCGAAACCGAGTGATAAAGCCATTCACCCGCAATATCTGGCGCAGCAAATCAGTCAGTTTGCCGACGACGACGCCATTTTCACCTGCGACGTGGGCACGCCCACCGTCTGGGCCGCGCGTTACCTGAAAATGAACGGCAAACGCCGCCTGTTGGGATCGTTCAACCACGGTTCCATGGCCAACGCCATGCCGCAGGCGCTGGGCGCAAAAGCCACAGAACCGGACCGCCAGGTGGTGGCGATGTGCGGCGACGGCGGCTTCAGCATGTTAATGGGCGATTTTCTCTCCGTGGCGCAGATGAAGCTGCCGATCAAAATCGTCGTCTTTAACAACAGCGTGCTGGGCTTCGTGGCCATGGAGATGAAAGCAGGCGGCTATCTCACCGACGGCACCGATCTGCATGAAACCAATTTTGCGCGCATTGCCGAAGCCTGCGGGATCACCGGCATTCGCGTAGAGAAAGCCGCCGATGTGGACGACGCCCTGCAACGCGCGTTTGCCATCGACGGCCCGGTACTGGTGGACGTGGTGGTCGCCAAAGAAGAACTGGCGATCCCGCCGCAAATCAAGCTGGAGCAGGCCAAAGGATTCAGCCTCTACATGCTGCGGGCGATCATTAACGGACGCGGCGATGAGGTCATGGAACTGGCGAAAACCAACTGGCTCAGGTAAAACAGAAGGCAAATCCTGATCAAAATAAGGAAATGCCGTGATCGACTTACGCAGTGATACCGTGACCCGTCCAGGGCGCGCCATGCTTCAATATATGATGGCCGCCCCGGTGGGTGACGACGTGTACGGGGATGACCCGACCGTTAATGAACTTCAGCGCTATGCCGCTGAACTTGCGGGCAAGGACGCCGCACTGTTTTTACCTACCGGCACTCAGGCAAACCTGGTCGCCCTCCTCAGCCATTGTGAGCGCGGCGAAGAGTATATCGTCGGCCAGGGCGCGCATAATTATCTGTATGAAGCGGGTGGCGCAGCGGTATTAGGCAGCATTCAGCCGCAGCCGATTGACGCCAACCCGGACGGCTCCCTGCCGCTGGATAAAGTCGCCGCCAAAATCAAACCCGACGACATCCACTTCGCCCGCACCCGCCTGTTAAGCCTCGAAAATACCCATAACGGCAAAGTGCTGCCGCGCGAATATTTAAAAGAGGCCTGGGATTTCACCCGTGAAAAAGGCCTGGCGCTGCACGTCGATGGCGCGCGCATCTTTAACGCGGTGGTGGAATATGGCTGCGAGCTGAAAGAGATTACGCAGTACTGCGATTCCTTCACCATCTGCCTGTCGAAAGGCCTGGGAACGCCGGTGGGATCGCTGCTGGTTGGCAGTCACGATTACATCAGGCGCGCGAACCGCTGGCGGAAAATGACCGGCGGCGGCATGCGTCAGGCGGGCATTCTGGCCGCAGCGGGCCTGTATGCGCTGAAAAACAACGTGCAGCGTCTGAAAGAGGATCACGCGAACGCCGCATGGCTGGCGGCGGCACTGCGTGAGATCGGCGCGGATGTCTCCCGTCACGACACCAATATGCTGTTTGTGCGCGTTGGCGATGAACATGCCGCTGAACTGGGTGAGTTTATGCGCGCGCGCAACGTGCTGCTGAACGCCTCGCCGGTGACGCGTCTGGTGATGCATCTCGACGTCAGCCGCGCGCAGCTTGAAGAAGTGGTCGCACACTGGCAGGCGTTTTTACGCCGCTAAGGAATCTCCGTGCCGCAACGCATTCTGGTACTCGGTGCCAGCGGGTATATCGGTCAGCATCTGGTCTGCGCCTTAAGTCAGCAGGGCCATCAGGTGCGGGCAGCGGCACGGCATATTTCCCGTCTGCAAAAGCGCCATCTGCCTGGCGTCACCTGCCACGCCGTCGATCTGAACTGGCCTGAGGCGCTGGCAGCGCTGCTGACCAATATCGATATTGTTTATTATCTGGTTCATGCCATGGGCGAAGGCGGTGATTTTGTCGCCCATGAGCGTCAGGTGGCGCTCAACGTGCGTGATGCGCTGCGCGACACGCCGGTCAAGCAGATGATTTTTTTAAGCTCGCTTCAGGCTCCTGAAGACGAGCAGTCCGATCACCTGCGCGCCCGCCAGCTTACCGGCGATATTTTGCGTGACGCGGGCGTGCCGGTCACCGAATTGCGCGCGGGAATTATCGTCGGCGCAGGCTCCGCCGCTTTCGAAGTGATGCGCGATATGGTTTATAACCTGCCGGTGCTGACTCCGCCCCGCTGGGTGCGCTCACGGACCACGCCCATCGCGCTGGAAAATCTGCTTTTTTATCTGGTAGAACTGCAACACCACCCGGCGTCGGCGCACCGCGTGCTGGAAGCCGCCGGGCCGGAGGTGCTGAGCTACCAGCAACAGTTCGACCGTTTTATGGCGGTCAGCGGGCGTCATCGTCCGCTCATTCCCATCCCCCTTCCCACCCGCCTGATTTCGGTCTGGTTTTTACAGGTGATCACCTCTGTGCCGCCGACCATCGCGAAAGCCTTGATCGAGGGTCTTAAACACGATCTGCTGGCTGACGATCGTGAATTGCGCGCCCTTATTCCGCAAACGCTGATCCCGTTTGACGACGCGGTGCGCCGGACGCTTGCGGAGGAAGCGGCGCTGGTCAATTCCAGTGACTGGGGCTATGACCCGCAGGCGTTTGCCCGCTGGCGGCCGGAATACGGGTTTTATGCAAAACAGGCCGGGCACCGGGTACAGACCCCGGCAAGCGCGGACGCCCTCTGGGAAGTCATCAACCACATCGGCGGCGAAGAGGGCTATTTCTTCGGCAATCTGCTGTGGAAAACCCGCGCGGCGCTCGATCGGCTGGTCGGGCATAAACTGGCTAAAGGGCGGCCCGACGCACCCCATCTCGCGACGGGCGATACCGTTGATAGCTGGAAGGTGATTGTCGTTGAGCCACAATCCCAGCTCACGCTGCTGTTCGGCATGAAAGCGCCGGGGCTTGGACGGCTGAGTTTTACCATTGAGGACAGAGGCACGCACCGGGAGCTGGACGTCCGCGCCTGGTGGCATCCGCACGGGATGCCGGGGCTGTTTTACTGGCTGTTAATGATGCCCGCCCATCTGTTTATTTTCCGCGGCATGGCAGAGCGCATTGCACGGCTTGCCGAACAAAAACCGTAAAAGTCTGCATTCAGGTAATAATCTTTTATATTCCCCATTGCACAGCGGCGATTTTCACGAAAGAATGCCGCGAAATTCTTTAAACACAGTGGATTGTTATGAAGGTTCTGGTCACGGGCGCAACCAGCGGTTTAGGCCGAAACGCGGTCGAATTCTTGCGGCGCAAAGGCATCAGCGTCAGGGCAACCGGTCGTAATGAAGCGATGGGTAAGCTTTTACAAAAAATGGGCGCTGAATTTGTCCATGCTGATCTGACTGAACTGGTGTCGTCGCAGGCAAAAGTTATGCTCGCGGGTGTCGATACGCTGTGGCACTGCTCCAGTTTTACCTCGCCATGGGGAACGCAGGAAGCGTTCGATCTGGCGAACGTGCGCGCCACCCGCCGTCTGGGGGAGTGGGCCGTGGCATGGGGCGTACGCAATTTTATTCATATCTCCTCGCCCTCCATCTATTTTGATTACCATCATCATCGCAACATCAACGAAGATTTCCGTCCGGTGCGCTTCGCCAATGAGTTTGCCCGCAGCAAAGCCGCCGCCGAGGAAGTTATTCACCTGCTGGCGCAGGCTAACCCTAATACGCGTTTTACGGTGCTGCGCCCGCAAAGCCTGTTCGGGCCGCACGATAAGGTGTTTGTTCCCCGCCTGGTGCAGATGATGCATCACTACCGCAGCATCCTGCTCCCGCGCGGCGGCGACGCGCTGGTGGATATGACCTGTTTTGAAAACGCGGTGCATGCGATGTGGCTGGCAAGTCAGGAGGTGTGCGATTCGCTGCCGTCCGGGCGTGCGTATAACATCACCAACGGTGAGCCGGGTAAGCTGCGGCACATCGTGCAAAAGCTGATTGATGAGCTGGATATCCACTGCCGTATCCGCTCCGTCCCCTGGCCAATGCTGGATATGATCGCCCGAAGTCTGGAGCGTTTTGGCGATAAAAAAGCCAAAGAGCCTGCGCTGACCCATTATGGCGTGGCGAAACTTAATTTTGATTTTACGTTAGATACCACGCGGGCAAGGGATGAGCTGGGATATCAGCCGGTTGTGACGCTGGATGAAGGGATCAGGCAGACGGCGCTGTGGTTGAAGGATCACGGTAAGCTTCATCGCTGAGTGGGAGTGATTCTTTCACCCTCACCCTGACCCTCTCCCTGAGGGAGAGGGAGAAAACCAGGCCCGTGCTCGATCTCAGGGAGAGGGAGAAAGGCAAGTCCGCGCTCGGGCTGTTCCCTCTCCCGGGGGGAGAGGGTTAGGGTGAGGGGATCCGCCATCACCCCTGCCCATATTTCTCCAGCAGTGCCTCGGCAATCGCCACGCTTTCCGCATCGGCAATCCCGTCCCAGCGCGCCGGGCGGAAGTGCATCTGAAACGCCATAATCACCCGCTTTTTCTGAGCAGGCGTCATCTCCGGTTTCACCTCATACCCATAGCGGGCAAGCAGATCCAGCAGCGTTGCCGTGTCGGCAAGCTGCGCCGGATTACGTCCGTTCAGATAAAACGCCACTCGTCCCACATCGGGCCAGGCACCGATCCCCTGCTCTGCCAGTTGTTGCCAGGGAAATAACGGACCGGGATCGTCCTTGCGCTGTGGTGCGATGTCGGAATGCGCGACCACATTCTGCGGGAGTATGTTGTAACTATGAATGATGTTTTTCGCCAGCGGTACCAGTGCGGCGATCTGCTGCGCCTCAAACGGCGTAAAGCGCTTCACGCCAGCCGTTTTTTGCCAGCCCTGATTTTCGAGTTCAATGCCGATGGAAGTGTCGTTGATGCGTGTGGCACCGCGCCAGAAGCTGACGCCGGCATGCCAGGCGAGATCCTGTTCAGGCACCAGTTGCCAGATGCGCGGTTTACCGTGATTCACCGGAGGACGCGCGGGAATTAAATAGTGCGAGCTCACGTGCTTATCGGTGAGCGTCGCCAGCGAGGAGTCAAAATCATCGGCTGTATAGTGGATCACCAGCACTTTGATACGCGGATACGCGGCCTGTGCCTGATGGCGCGTATCGAGCTGATACCCCGCCTCGTCGATCACGCCCTTTTCGCTGGCGCACCCCGCCAGCATAAGTAACCCCAGCGCAAACAGGCTGAACCGCATGGTAAGACTCCTTTTTAACGTTCAATGCCTTAAGAAGCGCATTATCAAATGGATACGCTATGATTTAAAAGACTTTCATCATGTCGTTAGCCTGGAAGGAATTCATTATGCGCTACCCGATTTTAGCTATCGTTGTACCCTGCGCACTGGCATTGAGCGCCTGTACAACCGTTACACCCGCATTCAAGGATATTGGTACCCGCAGCGGCCCGTGCGTTGAAGGCGGCCCCGATAGCGTCGCACAAAAGTTTTATGATTTTCGCATACAAAATCGTAGCAGCGATTTTACCGCGCTGCGCCCTTACCTGAGTGACGATCTGACGAAGATGCTGGCAGATGCCGGTCGCGATAACCGCAACACCGCGCTCCTGCAAAGCGATCCCTTCTCCAGCCGTACCACGTTGCCGCAAAGCGCCGTCGTCGCCAGTGCCTCCACCATCCCTAATACCGACGCGCGTAATATTCCGCTGCGCGTGACCCTGACTCAGGGCGAACAGACGTGGCAGGACGAAGTATTGATGATCCGCGAAGGCCAGTGCTGGGCCGTTGATGATGTGCGCTATCTGGGCGGTAGCGTCCACGCGCCTGCCGGTTCCCTGCGCCAGTCCATCGAACACCGCTAGCGCTTTATGCAGGCCATCTGTACAAAAAATCACTAATCCCCACTCAATGTCCGGCATTCCTGAGCGAATGCCGACATTTATTCCTGCCTGACTCAGGGTTTAGTATTTTGTGCTAAGTTTAAAAGGGTAAGCGTCTTATATTTACCTTTTCACGCATAAATATTGCATAACTATTCTGTCAACGTTACTATTTGCGGCCTCAATAGCTATTAGATTGCCTCGATGAGTATTCAATTAAACGGCATTAACTGTTTCTACGGCGCACATCAGGCGCTGTTCGATATCACACTGGATTGCCCTGAGGGTGAGACGCTGGTGCTGCTTGGTCCAAGCGGTGCGGGCAAAAGCTCCCTGCTGCGCGTACTTAATCTGCTTGAGATGCCGCGCTCCGGCACGCTCGCGATTGCAGGCAATCAGTTCGATTTCTCCCATACCCCGTCGGACAAAGCCATCCGTGCGCTGCGCCAGAACGTGGGCATGGTCTTCCAGCAATACAATCTGTGGCCGCATTTGACGGTGGTGCAAAACCTGATCGAAGCCCCCTGCCGCGTGCTGGGTTTAAGCAAAGAGCAGGCGCTGGCGCGTGCGGAAAAGTTGCTCGATCGTTTGCGCTTAAAGCCTTACAGCGATCGCTATCCGCTGCACCTCTCCGGTGGTCAACAGCAGCGCGTCGCCATTGCGCGTGCATTAATGATGGAGCCGCAGGTTCTGCTGTTTGATGAACCGACCGCAGCGCTCGATCCAGAAATCACCGCACAGATTGTCAGCATCATTCGCGAACTGGCGGAAACCAACATTACCCAGGTCATTGTGACGCATGAAGTTGAAGTGGCGCGCAAAACGGCCAGCCGGGTGGTGTACATGGAAAACGGTCATATTGTCGAGCAGGGGGATGCCAGTCGCTTCGCCGCGCCGCAGACCGATGCTTTTAAACACTACTTGTCTCACTGATCTTTTCGGGAAACACATAATGAAAAAAGTACTGATTGCCGCCTTGATCGCAAGCGTTAGCCTCTCCGCTACCGCCGCCCAGACCATTCGTTTTGCGACCGAAGCGAGCTACCCTCCGTTTGAGTCCACGGATGCGAACAACAAAATCGTCGGTTTCGATGTCGATCTGGCTAACGCCCTGTGTAAAGAGATCGATGCGACCTGCACCTTCACCAACCAGGCGTTCGACAGCCTGATCCCAAGCCTGAAATTCCGTCGTTTTGATGCGGTAATGGCGGGCATGGATATTACGCCTGAGCGTCAGAAACAGGTGCTGTTCACCAACCCGTACTACGACAACTCCGCGCTGTTTATCGGTCAGCAGGGTAAATACACCAGCATTGATGGCCTGAAAGGCAAGAAAGTTGGCGTGCAGAACGGCACCACGCACCAGAAATTCATCAACGATAAGCACCCGGAAATTACCACCGTGCCTTACGACAGCTACCAGAACGCGAAACTGGATCTGCAAAATGGCCGTATCGACGCGGTATTTGGCGATACAGCGGTCGTGACCGAGTGGCTGAAAGCGAACGACAAACTGGCTGCGGTCGGCGACAAAGTGACCGATAAAGAGTACTTCGGCACCGGTCTGGGTATCGCGTTACGTCAGGGCAACACTGAACTTCAGCAGAAATTCAACACCGCGCTGGATAAAGTGAAGAAAGATGGCACTTACGAGACCATCTACCAAAAATGGTTCCAGAAGTAATCCTTGATGAATGAAATGTTTCCTTTAGCAAGTGCCGCCGGGATGACCGTCGGCCTTGCCGTTTGTGCGCTGGTCATCGGCCTTGCGCTGGCGATGCTGTTCGCGGTATGGGAGTCCGTTAAGTGGCGACCTGTCGCGTGGGCGGGTTCAGCGCTGGTGACCATTTTGCGCGGCCTGCCGGAAATTCTGGTCGTGCTGTTTATCTATTTTGGCTCCTCACAGTTGCTGTTGATGTTATCGGATGGCTTTACGCTGAATCTCGGCGTGGTGCAAATTCCGCTGCAAATGCAGATTGAAAACTTCGATGTCAGTCCGTTCCTGTGCGGCGTGATCGCCCTGTCCCTGCTCTATGCGGCCTACGCCTCGCAGACGTTGCGTGGGGCATTAAAAGCCGTGCCGCTGGGCCAGTGGGAATCCGGTCAGGCGCTGGGACTGTCGAAAAGCGCGATTTTCTTCCGTCTGGTGATGCCGCAGATGTGGCGTCATGCGCTGCCGGGCCTCGGCAATCAGTGGCTGGTGTTGTTAAAAG
Source organism: Enterobacter sp. kpr-6 (assembly GCF_900116015.1). Classification (GTDB taxonomy): domain Bacteria; phylum Pseudomonadota; class Gammaproteobacteria; order Enterobacterales; family Enterobacteriaceae; genus Enterobacter_D. The sequence goes on along the minus strand of NZ_FOYH01000001.1, from coordinate 441,539 downwards.
ATACCGCGCTGGTGTCGTTGATTAGCGTGAACGATTTGATGCTACAAACCCGCAGTATCGCCACCCGTACCCAGGAGCCGTTTACCTGGTACATCGTGGCGGCGGCCATTTACCTGGTCATCACCCTGCTTAGCCAGTACATTCTCAAACGCATTGACCTGCGCGCGACCCGTTTTGAGCGGAGGCCGAACTGATGCTTGAGTATTTACCTGAGCTATTAAAAGGGCTGCATACCAGTCTGACGCTGACGGTGGCTTCGATTGCGGTAGCACTGATCCTCTCGGTGCTGTTTACCATCGTGCTGACGCTGAAAACGCCGGTGCTGGTGTGGATCGTGCGCGGTTACATCACGCTGTTTACCGGTACGCCGCTGCTGGTGCAGATCTTCCTGATCTACTACGGACCGGGGCAGTTCCCGACGTTGCAGGAGTACCCGGTACTCTGGCATCTGCTGTCTGAGCCCTGGCTGTGCGCACTGATTGCCCTGTCGCTGAACAGCGCCGCTTACACCACGCAGTTGTTCTTTGGCGCGATCCGCGCGATCCCGGAAGGCCAGTGGCAGTCCTGCGGTGCGCTGGGGATGAGCAAGAAAGATACGCTGGCGATCCTGCTGCCGTACGCCTTCAAACGCGCGCTTTCCTCCTACTCCAACGAAGTGGTGCTGGTGTTTAAAAGTACCTCACTGGCGTACACCATTACCCTGATGGAAGTGATGGGTCACGGGCAACTGCTGTATGGCCGCACCTACGATGTGATGGTGTTTGGCGCAGCCGGGCTTATCTATCTAATTGTGAATGGCCTGCTGACGCTGATGATGCGCCTGATTGAGCGGCGAGCGCTGGCGTTTGAGCGCCGGAATTAGTTTTCCCCTCACCCTGGCCCTCTCCCCAGGGGAGAGGGGACGTATTGTGCACTAACCCGCCCTTCTCCCTCTCCCTTAGGGAGGGGACGTATCGTGCACTCACTCGCCCTTCCCCCTCTCCCTCAGGGAGCACTGTGCACTGACCCGCCCTTCCCCCTCTCCCTCAGGGAGAGGGCCGGGGTGAGGGTGTTCCATAATAAATATTTATACAAAATTATTGCATACAAATTCACATGATGGCAAAGTGACTCCCATGCCGCAGACACGGTAAAAACAATAAGATTGACAGACGGGAGTTTCATAATGAAAAAGTTAGTTCTGGCCGCGATCCTTGCTACCTTTGCCGCGGGTGCCTCCGCCGCAGATAAAATCAGCTTTGGCTCTTCAGCAACCTATCCGCCGTTCGAATCCTTTGACGCCAGCAACCAGATTGTTGGTTTTGATATCGACCTGGCGAAAGCGCTGTGCAAACAAATGCAGGCTGAATGCACATTCACTAACCATGCATTCGACAGCCTGATCCCGGCACTGAAATTCAAGAAATATGACGCGGTGATTTCCGGGATGGACATTACCCCTGAGCGCAGCAAACAGGTGGCCTTTACCGACGCTTACTACGCCAACTCCGCTGTCGTGATCGCGAAGAAAGATGCGTTTAAATCCTTTGAAGATTTGAAAGGCAAACGTATCGGTATGGAAAACGGCACCACGCACCAGAAATACCTCCAGGACAAACACCCGGAAGTGAAAACCGTGGCATATGACAGCTACCAGAATGCGATTATCGACCTGAAAAATGGCCGTATTGACGGCGTGTTTGGTGATACCGCCGTGGTTAACGAGTGGCTGAAAACCAACCCGCAGTTAGGCACCGCTACGCCAAAAGTGACCGATCCGCAATACTTCGGCACCGGTCTTGGCATTGCCGTTCGCCCGGATAACACCGCGCTGCTGGAAAAACTGAACGCCGCCCTGAAAGCGATCAAAGCTGACGGCACCTATCAGAAAATCAGCGACCAGTGGTTCCCGCAGTAATCTCCTCCTGCCCGGCGGCGCTTGCTTGCCGGGCCTTCAGGCATCTGCCCGCACCAGTAGTGTCAGCACTTCGTAATGCGCGGTGTGCGGGAACATATCGAAAAGCTGCACGCGGATGACGCGGTAACCGGGGAGTTCCCGGAGATCCTTTGCCATGCTTTGCGCATTACAGCTTGAGTAGATGATAAACGCCGGTGCCATCTGGCTCAGGTAGTCGCACAGCGGTTTGCCGATGCCGCGACGCGGCGGGTTGACCAGCACCAGATCCGGCACGTCATCCTGCGCGGTGGCAAACTGAGTGGAATCGAGCGCCTGGAAATGCAGATTCTGTAAACCGAGCACCTCAGCCGACTGCTTTGCGCAGGCAATCGCCTCAGGCGCGATTTCAATACCCGTCAGCTTCATTTCCGGCGTGGCGCAGTGCAGGCCAAAACCGCCGACGCCGCAAAACAGATCCCACATGTGCTTCACCGGCAGCGCGCGCACCCAGTCGCGGGCGGTAGCGTAAAGGCGACTCGCCACCTGCGGGTTGGTCTGAAAGAAACTCTGCGGACGGATCCACAGCGGCACGCCGTTAAAATTCTCCGCCAGTGCCTGCTGTTCAGTAAGGAAAATCTCCTGCTCCCCTTCCATGATCGCCATATGCACCGGCTGAATGTTTGCGCTGATAACCGCGAGTTGCGGCAGGTCTGCCACAAGCGCTGGCAGTGCGGCGCGCAACTGGGCAAGTTTTGCCTCCGAACGGAGCACAAAGCGCAGCATCATGCCGCCGTCCTGCTGGCTTTCGGTCAACAGGATGTACTTTAGCTCACCGCGTTTACGCGCGACGTTATAAGGCGTCAGCCCGGCGCGGGCGATAAAGGGTTTCAGCGCGGCAAATACCGGGTAAAAAGAGGCGGGATAGAGCGGGCAGTCGGTGAGATCAACCGCCGTGCCGTCGCGGTTAAGCATCCCGAGCAGCGGTTTCTCGACGCTGCCGCTGACCACCATTTTGGCTTTATTGCGAAACCCGCTTTCCGGGCCGCTCACCGGTGCGCACCACTCCGCCACCGGCAGCCCATCCAGCAGTGTCCGGAGGTCGTGCATTTTGGCGGCCAGCTGTTGCGAAACTGGCTGTTCAATCCAAAGACATGAACGACAACGGCCAGCGTCATAGAGTGCGCACTGCATGATAAAAACCTTCTTTTTTGCGGGGCGGGGATTGTACCACCGTTAATGCAAACGGAAAAAGCGTCGGCTGGAGGCGGGCACAAACAGCAGAAACAGCACCAGCAGATCGGGCAGTTTTTGCAGGAACAGAGAATGGAGGATGTCGCGCTTAGACTCGCCGGCAATGCTGAACAGTTCCGGGTAGCCGTAGCCAATCGAGGCGGCCCACAGATAGCCGCTGGCGATAATCTGCGAGATCAGGTAGAGCCAGCGCGCCCAGTTGCGCCCTTTGGCCAGTGAAAACGCGCACAGAAATTCGATAAAAAGCAGCACCAGGCTGCCGAGAAAAATCAGCGTCAGGTTCCAGGTCTGAGCGCTGCGATGGATAAAATCCAGCACCCCGCGCAGACCCAGCAGATTAAACAGCATCAACAGATCGACGCAGCGCGTGGCAATAATGGCAATTGCCGCCACCTGCACCAGCGTCGGAACGTTTAGCCGGGCATGGGTGCGCGGCATGTTTGTCAGAATTCCCAAGGCGTTATCTTCCCTGCAAAAAGAGGCCGCACCCCACGCGGCCTCTGCGTCCCGTTTACTGTAGTGCGATTAGCCCTGTCTTGCACGCTGGATGTCGCGCACCCGCTGCTTTTCTGCTCGCGCCATCAGATACCAGGCGATAAATCCAACAATTCCCACCACACCGAGAATAATTGACGCCAGGGCGTTGATCTCAGGGTTTACCCCCATGCGCACGCTGGAGAAGACCAGCATCGGCAGCGTGGTCGCCCCAGGCCCTGAAACAAAGCTGGCGATCACCAGATCGTCGAGGGACAGCGTAAAGGCCAGCAGCCAGCCGGAGACAATCGCCGGCATAATCATCGGCAGCGTAATGATGAAGAACACTTTCAGCGGCGTCGCACCCAGATCCATCGCCGCCTCTTCAATCGAGCGATCCAGCTCGCGCAGGCGCGATGAGATCACCACCGCCACGTAAGCGGTACAGAAGGTCACATGCGCCAGCCAGATGGTCAGCATCCCGCGATCGGCCGGCCAGCCAATCGCGTGGCCGAGGGCGACAAACAGCAGCAGCAGCGACAGCCCGGTGATCACATCCGGCATAACCAGCGGCGCGGTGATCATAAAGGCAAAGCCATTCGACCCGCGAAACCGGCCAAAGCGCACCATCACCACGGCGGCAATGGTGCCCAACACCACTGCCATCGTGGCCGCACAAGCGGCAATAGTCAGACTTAAGCCCACCGCGCTCATCATCGCGTCATCGCGGAACAGCTCGCCGTACCAGCGGGTAGACCACCCCGCCCAGACGGTCACCAGTTTTGAACTGTTAAACGAATAGACCACCAGCATCAGCATTGGCGCATACAGGAACGTGAAGCAGACCACCAGGATTAAAATACGCCATGGGGAACGTACGACCGGTAAATTATTCATGCGTGATCTCCTGTGGCTTTACTCTGGTGTTTGTGGAACCACATGATCGGCATGATCAGCAGCAACAGCATGATGATCGCCACCGCCGAGGCCACCGGCCAGTCACGGTTGTTAAAGAACTCCTGCCACAGCACACGGCCAATCATGATGCTGTCCGGGCCGCCGAGCAGTTCCGGGATCACAAATTCCCCGACCGCCGGGATAAACACCAGCATTGAACCGGCGATAATCCCGCCTTTGGTCAGCGGCACAATGACGCTGAAAAAGGTCTTCAGCGGGCGCGCGCCCAGATCCAGCGAGGCTTCCACCAGCGAGTAATCAATGCGCGTCAGCGCGGTATAAATCGGCAGCACCATAAACGGCAGATAGGCGTACACGATGCCGATATAGACCGCCAGGTTGGTGTGCAGAATAGTCAGCGGCTGGTCGATAACCCCGAGCCACAGCAAAAAGTTATTCAGCACGCCGTTGTTTTTCAGGATCCCCATCCAGGCGTAAACGCGGATCAGAAACGAGGTCCACGACGGCAAAATCACCAGCAGCAGCAAAATATTGCGCGTGGAGGGTTTGCTGTGCGCCACCGCCCAGGCCAGCGGATAGCCCATTAACAGACAGCAGATTGTTGAGACAGCCGCCACCTGTAATGACTGGAGATAGGCTTCAAAATAGAGCGGATCGTCCGTCAGTTGCAGGAAGTTGTTAATGTTCAGCGTCAGGCTAAGCTGCCCGTCTTCCCAGGCCATCAGGTCGGTATACGGCGGGATCGCGCGCGCCATCTCTGCCAGGCTGATTTTGAAGACGATCAAAAACGGCAGTAAAAACAGCAGACATAGCCAGATGTACGGCATGGCGATCACAAGCTTTCGCCCGTGCTTCATCTGCATCCGCGCCAGCCACAGTGTAAAACCGCCCGCGTTGACCGTACGGGCCGGTGGTTCAGGTTTACTCATCGCCGCTCCTTAAACCGTTAAAACCACACAACTGTCGGCATCCCAGCACAGGCGAACTTCATCGCCCCAGGTGGGTAAGCCTTTGCGGTAGCGGTGCGCGTTTTGCAACTGCGCGCTGATCATTTGCCCGCTTTGCAGACGGACGTGATAAATAGAGAGATCGCCGAGGTAGGCGATGTGTACCACTTCGCCGACCGCGAAGTTATAGCCATCGGCAGGCGGATCTTCGCAGAGCATGATTTTTTCCGGGCGCAGGGCGACAAACACCGGCACGTTATCCACCACAGAGGCGTCGGGATCGACTTTCAGCGGATGCATCAGCCCCGGCGCGTCGATCACCAGGCCATCTTCCTGGCGCTCTTTCAGCAACCCTTCGAAGACATTCACCGAACCGATAAATTCGGCGCTGTAGCGGGTGGTCGGGTGCTCGTAGATCTCTTCCGGCTCGCCGATTTGCACGAACTTACCGCGATTCATGATCGCAATTCGCCCGGCCATGGTCATCGCCTCTTCCTGGTCGTGGGTCACCATCACGCAGGTGACGCCGACGCGCTCAAGAATATCCACCACTTCAAGCTGCATCCGGTCGCGCAGTTTTTTATCCAGCGCGCCCATCGGCTCGTCAAGCAGCAGTAATTTAGGCCGTTTGGCGAGGCTGCGGGCCAGCGCCACGCGCTGCCGTTGCCCGCCGGAAAGCTGATGCGGTTTGCGTTTGGCAAACTCAGACATATGCACCAGGCTCAGCATTTCCGCCACACGGCTGGTGATTTCCGCTTTCGGCAGTTTGTCCTGCTTCAGACCAAAGGCGATGTTCTGTTCCACCGTCATGTGCGGGAACAGCGCGTAGGACTGAAACATCATATTAATGGGACGCAGATAGGGCGGGACATGCGCCAGATCGACGCCGTCGAGCATGATTTGCCCGGTGGTTGGCTGCTCAAAACCCGCCAGCATACGCAGCAGCGTTGACTTACCGCAGCCGGATGCGCCCAGCAGGGCAAAGATTTCACCTTTGTAGATGGTCAGATTGACATCATCAACGGCATGCTGACCGTCAAACGATTTGGTCAGGTTACGGATTTCCAGCAGCGGCGTTAATGCCTTGCGGGTTTTCGCCTGGGGGCGGGGGATAGCGTCATTCACTCAAATGCTCTCCGGCATATATCACTCACGGTGCACACGCACCAGAGGGGTGCGTATCGCCGGGCAGCACGCAGCTTGCCCGGCCTGTAAAACGGTTACTTACCGCTTTTCACCTTCGTCCACGCACGGGTGCGCACGCGGTCAATTTTCGGCTCCTGCACTTTCAGCGTGTAGAGTTTGGCGAAGACATCCGCTGGCGGGTAGATCGCCGGGTTGTTACGCACTTCTTCGCTGATCATCGGCACAGAGGCTTTGTTACCGTTGGCGTAGAACACGTAGTCACTGACGTGCGCGATGACATCCGGGCGCATCAGGTAGTTCAGGAACTGGTAGGCTTCTTCGGTATTTTTCGCGTCTTTCGGCATGGCGAAGACGTCGAAGAACGCCAGCGCGCCCTCTTTCGGAATGATGTAGGAAACATTCACGCCGTTTTTGGCTTCTTTCGCGCGGTTCGCTGCCTGCCAGACATCCCCTGCCCAGCCGATCGCCACGCAGATATCACCGTTGGCCAGATCGTTAATGTACTGAGAGGAGTGGAAGTAGCGGATATTCGGACGCAGCTTCAGCAGCAGATCCGTGGCCGCGCCGGTGTAATCAGAGGCGTTGCTGCTGTTCGGATCTTTACCGAGGTAGTTCAGCACGGTGGCGAAAATCTCTTCCGGGGCATCAAGGAAGGAGACGCCACAGCTTTTTAATTTTTCCAGGTTTTCCGGCTTCAGCACCACGTCCCAGCTATCAATCGGCACGTCGCCCAGCACGGCTTTGACTTTATCGACGTTAAAGCCAATCCCGGTGGTCGCCCACAGGTACGGCACAGCGTATTTGTTTTCGGGATCGTGTTTCGCCACCAGCTTCAACACTTCCGGGTCCATATTCTTCCAGTTCGGCAGCTTGCTCTTGTCCAGCGGCTGGAATACGCCTGCGGTAAGCTGGCGCTCAAGGAAGCTCGCCGACGGCACCACGAGATCGAAGCCGGTGCTGCCCGCCATTAATTTGCCTTCGAGCACTTCGTTGGAATCAAACACGTCATAGACGACTTTAATGCCGGTCTCTTTTTCAAAGTTAGCGACCGTGTCCGGCGCAATATAATCAGACCAGTTATAAACATGCAGCGTTTTTTGTTCTGCCGCGAAGGTGCTGGCCGTGACCGCCATCAGTGCACCCGCAACCAGACCGGACAACCATTTTTTATTCAGGGTGGTCATATCTCATTCCTTCTGGAAAGTTCGTTAACATACGAACTAAATCGTCGCATTCATCATATGCAAGAATCATGCATACTTTGTCACTCAGAACAGCTTCGGGTAAAGCTCGTCACCCGGCAGACGCTGCATGCTATTGAAGCCCCGCAAGAATAACTGTAGCCAGGGTTCGGGGCTATAGGTCAGATTAAAAAACGCCTTTTACCAATTTTTTATGCAGGAAACGTCTATGTGATAAGCCGAAATAGCAGAAAGGGAGGTGAAATATTCTTTAAGGAAAGGTTAAAAGCAGAATAAAAACGGGAATTATGCAGCCGCCACGGTAGCGACTGCGCTAATGTCTCTGCAGCTTAGTGAAGAAAATTGTGCGGCGTTTCGCCCGCCGGGGTCTCTTCTTCGCTGGTGAACAGCAACTGATGGGCGCAGGCTTCAAGGATCACCATGGAGATCTGCTCTTCGCTCTGGCGCATAAACCAGGAGAATTGTTTAAAGGTGATCCCCGGTGCGGCGAATAAAGACTGGCAAACCACCAGCTTTGGCAGATTATCATCCTGAATATCAAGGAAGGCTTTCACGGTCAGGGAACTGGCATTAATGGCCGACAAATCCGAGGCCAGGGGCAGCAGCGCGGAAGGCTTCACTTCCGCCATGGCAGAGAAAAGAATAATTTCATCCACCAGGTCGATTTTTGCATCGTAAATGCCGTCAAAATTCTGCATATGCGGCAGGTGCAACGCCTGACAGGTATCACATTCGTAAAAACTTATGCCCAGCTCGTCAAGCCACTGACGCAAGGTGTCCAGACCGGGAACGACGAGTGAATCCATAAAATGTGTTACCTCTTAAAAAAATTACGCGGTGCCTAGCTTACGCAAAAATGCCTGCTCATGCCATTCCTACCCGTCAGCCGCCTGTTTTCAGGCAAAAATCCGGCGTGGCCTGCTGTTCAATCCATTCAATCATCCGCCCGGCGATATCTATGCCGGTGGTTTTTTCGATGCCTTCAAGACCTGGCGAGGCGTTCACTTCCATCACCAGCGGCCCGCGATTTGCCCGCAGAATATCCACTCCGGCCACGTCCAGCCCCAGGGTTTTGGCCGCCAGAATAGCTATTTCCCGCTCGCGCAGGGTGATGTTTGCCACTGACGCCACCCCGCCGCGATGCAGATTGGAGCGGAAATCGCCCTCTTTCGCCCGGCGCTCAATGGCGGCGACCACTTCGTTGCCCACCACCAGACAGCGGATATCGCAGCCTTTGGCTTCCTGAATGTATTCCTGCACCAGGATATGCGCATTCAGCCCGCGAAATGCGTCGATGACGCTTTCTGCCGCCTGGCGCGTTTCCGCCAGCACCACGCCGATGCCCTGCGTCCCCTCCACCAGCTTCACCACCAGTGGCGCGCCGCCCACCATGTCGATCAGATCGCTGGTGTCATCGGGCGAATGGGCAATGCCCGTTACCGGCAGATCAATGCCCTGCCGGGCCAGCAATTGCAGCGAGCGCAACTTGTCGCGCGCACGGGTAATGGCCACGGATTCATTGAGCGGATAACTGCCGAGCAGCTCAAACTGACGCAGCGCCGCCGTACCGTAAAAGGTAATGGCGGAGCCGATGCGCGGGATCACCGCATCAAAAAAGGGAAGCTGGCGGCCTTTATAATGAATGGACGAGGCCGCCGGACTGATATTCATATAACAGGAAAGCGGATCGAGGATCTCGACGAGATGACCCCGGCGAATTGCCGCTTCACGCAGGCGTTTGCATGAATAGAGCGTTCCATCCCGGGACAATATGGCTATTTTCACCCTGCACCTCTCTAATAATACGGGGGCAACTGCCCCGGTATCATACACTCAGCGGCATAAAGGATGAACGGGATTTAACGCGTCGCCCAGCCCTGCTTATGCAAATAATCGAGGATAAAGGGACGGCTTTCTTTGATGATGGTGCGACGAATATGGTCGCTCCAGGTATCGCGGCGATTATTGGTGTCGCGCGTGAGGTAGTACTGCGCCAGCGTTTCGTCGTACTCTGCGAGCACCTCTTCGTCTACCGGCTGATAGTGGTTCTCATGCACCAGCATCGCGGCAGGCATACGCGGCTTCACATCCGGGTTATCCGCAGGCCAGCCGAGGCACATCCCGAACAGCGGCAGCACGTACTTTGGTAACGCCAGCAGGTCGGTGACTTCATTAATGCTGTTACGAATACCGCCGATGTACACGCCGCCAAGCCCGAGCGATTCCGCTGCGGTAAAGGCGTTCTGCCCCATAATCGCGGTGTCTACTGCGCCCAGCAGCAACTGCTCGGCAAGCCCTAACTGGGCGTCCGGGCAAATCTGTAGGTTGCGATTAAAATCGGCGCAAAAGACCCAGAACTCCGCCGCCTGAGCGATATGTTTTTGCCCGCCGGTGAGCGTGACAAACTGCTCGCGCATAGCCGGATCGGTGATGCGGATAATGGAAGAACACTGCAAAAAGCTGGAACTGGACGCCGCCTGGGCACTGGCAATAATGGCTTCACGCTGCGCCTGCGAGATGGGTTCATCGGTAAAATGACGAATAGAACGGTGGGCGCGCAGCAAATCAATAGTTGGAGTCATCAGAATTTCTCAGGCTTTAGTCTTCAGGTGGTGGCATCGTCACCGCAGGCGCGGCGCGATACGCGTCAAACAGGAAAACCAGTATAGGTCAGATTTGACAGGGCGTACCTGGCAAAACATGGCCTTAACTGCGGCGACTCACCAGAGTGCTGATAAACAGATAGCACAGCGCGCCCAGCGCACACCAGAAGACGCCGCTGAAGAGCCAGGCCAGTTCCTGCCAGAAGGAGCGATCCGGCGTGAGCCACAGCCGCATTATCAGCAGGCATAACGGCGCGGCCAGCATCGCACCGAGTAAGGGCAGCAACACATTGCGGGTGCGGGAGACAAAACTGGCGATTGCGCCTGGAATAATGAAAAACAATAACCCCAGTTCAGGGTGACCGGATGCGCGAAATGCGCCCTTCATGTTTAACAGCAATGAAAGGCAAACCACAATAAAGAGTAAAAAGCAGCAAAAAGCGCTGGCCCAACCACGTTTATACTTCAAACAAGCCTCCTGATACTGCCCCTGGTAGCTGCGGGTTTCGTTCCAGTGGAACGCCCGGTCAGATAAAGCATTGCGGCAGTCCATGCCAAAAAGCACTCATACGAACGCAGGAATCTTGACTAGCCGATGTTTCTTAATGCGATTAAACTACGGCCTGTTTTTTGTTTTTCAGTATATTTTCCGCCAGTCTGTGAGGGGTAAAAGCCTGCTGACGGCCTGCAAAACATTAGCGTAAATCATTATTTCTTTCAACAGCTTACTAGTAAACAAGAAGTTAGACTCCGTGAATATAAACGTCGCAGATTTGTTAAATGGGAATTACATACTGTTATTATTCGTGGTGCTGGCGCTCGGCCTTTGCCTCGGGAAATTACGCCTCGGTTCTGTACAACTCGGTAATTCCATTGGCGTTTTGGTGGTTTCACTCTTATTAGGCCAACAGCATTTTTCTATTAACACCGACGCCCTTAATTTAGGCTTTATGTTGTTTATTTTTTGTGTCGGAGTGGAAGCGGGTCCAAACTTTTTTTCTATTTTCTTTCGCGACGGTAAAAATTATTTAATGCTGGCGCTGGTGATGGTCGGCAGCGCGCTGTTGATCGCTCTCGGTCTGGGCAAACTGTTTGGCTGGGATATTGGTCTTACTGCCGGGATGCTGGCCGGATCGATGACCTCAACGCCGGTGCTGGTGGGCGCGGGAGACACGCTGCGCCACTCCGGAATGGACAGCGTTCAGCTTTCCAGCGCGCTCGATCATTTAAGCCTCGGCTACGCCCTCACCTACCTTATCGGGCTGGTCAGCCTGATTGTCGGCGCGCGTTATCTGCCTAAGCTCCAGCATCAGGATTTGCAGACCAGCGCCCAGCAAATTGCCCGCGAGCGCGGCCTCGATACCGATACCAACCGCAAAGTATACCTGCCGGTGATCCGCGCCTATCGCGTCGGCCCGGAACTGGTGGCCTGGGCCGATGGCAAGAATCTGCGCGAACTGGGTATTTATCGTCAGACCGGGTGCTACATCGAGCGCATTCGCCGCAACGGTATCCTCGCCGCACCCGACGGCGACGCCGTATTGCAAATGGGCGATGAAATCGCGCTGGTGGGCTACCCCGACGCTCACGCCCGCCTCGATCCGAGCTTCCGTAACGGGAAAGAGGTCTTTGACCGCGACTTGCTGGACATGCGCATCGTCACCGAAGAGATCGTGGTGAAAAACCACAACGTGGTAGGCCGCCGTCTCGCGCAACTGAAGCTCACCGATCACGGCTGTTTCTTAAACCGCGTGATCAGAAGCCAGATTGAGATGCCGATTGATGACAATATTTTGCTCAATAAAGGCGATGTTCTCCAGGTCAGCGGCGACGCCCGCCGCGTTAAAACCATTGCCGACCGCATCGGGTTTATCTCTATTCACAGCCAGGTGACCGACCTGCTGGCGTTTTGTGCCTTCTTTATTGTCGGTTTGATGATCGGCATGATCACCTTCCAGTTCAGCACCTTCAGCTTTGGCATTGGCAATGCGGCCGGGCTGCTGTTTGCCGGGATCATGCTGGGCTTTTTGCGTGCTAACCACCCGACATTCGGCTACATCCCGCAGGGCGCGCTGAATATGGTGAAAGAGTTTGGCCTGATGGTGTTTATGGCAGGCGTCGGTTTAAGCGCCGGTAGCGGCATCGGCAACAGCCTCGGCGCGGTCGGCGGACAGATGCTGATTGCGGGCCTGCTGGTGAGTCTGGTTCCGGTGGTGATCTGTTTTCTGTTTGGCGCATACGTTTTGCGCATGAACCGCGCCCTGCTGTTCGGCGCAATCATGGGCGCGCGTACCTGCGCACCGGCGATGGAGATCATCAGCGACACCGCCCGCAGCAATATCCCGGCGCTGGGTTATGCCGGCACCTACGCCATCGCCAACGTACTGCTGACGCTCGCCGGTACACTGATTATCATCATCTGGCCGGGGCTCGGATAAGTCTGAAGTTAAACGCTGGCGCTAAATATTTTCGCCATCCCCAGAACTTTTTCGCGGGGTGTCAGTCATAACTAGTGCCACTGCTTTTCTTTGATGTCCCCAATTTGTGGAGCCCATCAACCCCGCCATCTTTGGTTCAAGGTTGATGGGTTTTTTGTTGCCTGAAATTTATGATTGCTATGCCAGGGCATTTATTCTGGCTGTTCTGATTACTCATTCACGCCGTTTCAATAGCATACAAAAGCTCAACTAACGCCGCCGCGCTCACATTATCCCAGCGCAGATAACTCGACAAAGAGCTATTACCCGAATCCTTACCTAAGTGATCGCTGGATGCGGAAACCCACACGGCCCCGCTCTGTTGGCAAAAGTAGGTTGACCCCTTTAAACCGTCGCGCTGAATGCGTTTCTTCCAGGTATCAACCTGCTGCGTCGTGACACGTAAACTCATTACTCCCCCAAATAAATCAAGCAATCCCGATTGATGAGGCCATAAGATATCAGGAATCAATAAGTGCAAAGAATATCAGGGTTTGATTTTCACCCCGCGCGCGCGTCTCTTTTCACCAAACTTTGATCCTACTCCCTATTTTACCCTCCAACCTATTCACCAGACTTCTATACTTGCGAATGCATATAATCAACAAAAGGCCACATCCTTATGTCTGCTTCCACTGTAGTAAAAATTGCAGTGCTTTCAGGTCTGCTGGCGTTATCCGGTTGCGCGTCAAAGGTCACGCAACCGGATCGCTATTCCGGTTTTTTGAAAGACTACTCTGGCTTACAGGAAACCAAATCCGCCACCGGTAAACCCGTGATGCGCTGGATCGATCCCAGCTTTGATGAAAGCAAATATGACAGCATCGCCTTCCAGCCGGTTACCTACTACCCCACTCCCCGGCCAACCAGTCAGATTAGCCAGCAAACCCTGGACAGCCTCCTGACCTACACCAATACCAAACTGAAAGCCGCCGCGGCCCAGCGTAAGCCGTTAGTGGCCTCGCCGGGTCCACGCAGCCTGATTTTCCGCGGTGCGATAACCGGTGTGAATACCAGCCGCGAGGGTCTGCAATTTTATGAAGTCGTCCCCGTCGCGCTGGTGGTTGCAGGCGTTCAGGCCACGACCGGGCATCGCACTATGGATACCCAGATCTTTTTTGAAGGTGAGTTAATTGATGCCGCGACCAACAAACCGGTGATCAAAGTCGTGCGTCAGGGCGAAGGGAAAGACGTCAACAATGCCAATGCCCCGGTGACGGTGGATACCTTGCGCAAAGTGGTTGATGATTTAGCCACTGATACCACCCTGTTTGACGCGAGCAAAAAATAAATAAAACGCGCTATCGCCAGGTAGCGCGATTTTAACGCTCTTGCCATGCCTTTTATCATTACGATTTTCGTATGATTTTAATCAGGAAAATAAACCGCTACGTTTACCATTAACGTAATAACGTTGATAAGAGGCAATTATGTTTCTTAATTATTTTGCGTTAGGCGTCCTGATCTTCGTGTTTCTGGTTATTTTTTACGGAATCATCATCTTGCATGATATTCCTTATCTTATTGCCAAAGCGCGCAATCATCCGCATGCAGATGCTATCCATGTCGCCGGTTGGGTAAGTTTATTTACGCTACATGTTATCTGGCCTTTTTTATGGATATGGGCCACGCTTTATCGCCCTGAGCGGGGCTGGGGAATGCAAAATCAGAGCGCAGCCTATGCAGATCTTGAAAAGCGCGTAGCGGAACTGGAGCAAATTCAGGCCGCTAACCCTGTTCCTCCGGCGGAGTAATTGTATGGATCTGCTCATTATTCTTACCTATGTGGCTATCGCCTGGTCCATTTTTAAAATATTTAAAATACCGGTAAATAAATGGACGGTGCCTACCGCTGCCCTCGGCGGTATATTTTTAATTAGCGCGCTTATTCTTTTAATGAATTATAACCACCCTTATACTTTTACGGCGCAAAAAGCGGTAATTTCTATTCCTATAACGCCACAGGTCACCGGCGTGGTGATTGAAGTGACAAATAAACAAAACCAGCGACTGACGAAAGGTGAGGTGTTATTCAAACTCGATCCGACCCGTTATCAGACGCGGGTAAACCGCCTGAAGGCCGAACTGACCACCGCTATCTCCAGTATCCGGACGCTTAAAGGTCAACTTGATGAGGCCATCGCTAACACGTCACGGGTTTCAGCCGAACGCGACCGCTTATACAAGGATTACCAGCGCTATCTGCGGGGAAGCCGGGCGCGGGTCAATCCGTTTTCTGAAAGCGACATTGATAATGCGCGGCAAAATTATCTGGCACAGGATGCGATGGTAAAAGCGTCCGTTGCCGAACAGTCGCAGATTAAAAGCGAGCTGGACAGCGTGATAAACGGCGAGCAGTCGCAGATTGTCAGCCTGCGGGCGCAACTGGCAGAAGCGACCTATAACCTGGAGCAGACGGTGATCCGCGCTCCCGACAACGGCTATGTCACGCAGGTACTGATTCGCCCCGGCACCTATGCAGCCGCCCTTCCGCTACGCCCGGTGATGGTATTTATCCCGGAACAAAAACGGCAAATTATCGCCCAGTTCCGGCAAAATTCGCTGCTGCGTCTGGAAGCGGGCGATGACGCTGAAGTGGTATTTAACGCTTTTCCCGGACAGATATTTCCCGGAAAGCTGGTAAAAGTTTTGCCCGTTGTTTCCGGTGGTACTTATCAGGCGCAGGGTACGCTGCAATCTCTTACGACCACGCCCGATTCTGACCGGGTGCTGGCGATTATCGATCTGGAGCCAAATAAAGCGATCGACGCCCTGCCGGATGGTATTTTTGCTCAGGTGGCTGTTTATTCTGACCATTTCACTCACGTCGCCGTGATGCGTAAAGTATTACTGCGAATGACAAGCTGGATGCATTACCTTTATCTCGATCATTAATTTTTTTCGGCTTTTGATAACAACTGGGATTTTATCCATCCCTTGATTAAACCCCAGCGGCAATCTATACCATAATTGTAGAGTAATGAGCTTTTATACATAACCATGCCAAAAGGAAATCTGATATGAAAAAAGTCATCGTCGGTATTTTCATTAGCACGCTTAGTGTCAGTGCTTTTGCTGCGGAATTAATGTCAAAAGCGGATTTTGCAAAAGTTAAGGATGAGTATACAAAAGTCGGCACAATTACTACCTCTGACGAAATGGCACCGTCTGATGCCAGAAAAGAGCTGGAGAAAAAAGCCGAAGAAAAAGGCGGGGATATTTTTGTGGTCACTTCCGCTGAAACCAAAGATAAAATCCACGGCACCGCTGAAGTCTATAAGAAAAAATAATTCCTCTTTTTATCTTTATTCCTCTCTCCTTCCGGAGAGGGGAATATCCCGCCTCCCCATCGTGCTCGCCCATCGGACCAACGCTTCACCCGCTTTTGTGTACAATAGAAGAGTTACTGTGGTCTCAACTGTTCTCAGGGAAGTGATGTTATGACGGAATTATCTCCGCGCCAGGCACTGCGCAGGCGCATGTGGGCAATGTTCATGTTTTTCTTTTTGCCCGGTTTACTGATGGCCTCCTGGGCCTCGCGCACCCCCACCATCCGCGACATTCTGGCGGTATCGACCGCTGAAATGGGTGCGGTCCTGTTTGGCCTGTCGATCGGTTCGATGACCGGCATTCTTCTGTCGGCAAAAATGGTAAAACGCTTTGGCACCCGTAAGGTGATCCGGGCCACGATGTCGCTTTCCGTCTGCGGCATGATTATTTTAAGCCTTGCCCTGTGGCTGGCCTCTCCCCTTGTTTTCGCCCTCGGGCTGGCGGTATTTGGCGCGAGCCTGGGTTCGGCGGAAGTGGCGATAAACGTCGAAGGCGCGTCGGTTGAGCAGGAGATGAACAAAACCGTCCTGCCGATGATGCACGGTTTTTACAGCCTCGGCACGCTGGTGGGCGCAGGCGTCGGTATGGCGCTTACCGCATTCAGCGTCGCGGCCAACATTCATATTCTGCTGGCGGCGCTGGTCACTATCCTGCCTATCATTATTGCCATCACCGCGATCCCGCACGGAACGGGTAAAAATCCCGTGGATGAGGGCGCACACGCGGAAAAAGGGCTGCCGTTTTATCGCGACGTTCAGTTGATGCTGATTGGCGTGGTGGTGCTGGCGATGGCATTTGCCGAAGGGTCAGCGAATGACTGGCTGCCGCTGCTGATGGTGGATGGTCACGGCTTTAGCCCTACCTCGGGTTCAATGATCTACGCGGGCTTTACGCTCGGCATGACCGTCGGACGCTTTACCGGGGGCTGGTTTATCGACCGCTACAGCCGGGTCGCGGTGGTGCGGGCGAGCGCGATAATGGGCGCGCTGGGCATCGCGCTGATTATCTTTGTTGATATTGACTGGGTGGCGGGCGTGTCGGTGATCCTGTGGGGACTGGGCGCGTCGCTGGGCTTCCCGCTGACCATCTCCGCCGCCAGCGATACCGGACCGGATGCGCCAACGCGGGTCAGCGTGGTCGCCGCCACCGGGTATCTGGCCTTTCTGGTCGGGCCGCCGCTGCTGGGCTTTTTAGGCGAGCATTATGGCCTGCGCAGCGCCATGATGGTGGTGCTGGCGCTGGTGATCGTTGCGGCGCTGGTAGCGCGGGCGGTGGCAAAACCCGCCCCTCAGGAACAGATCTGCGAGAGTTAATCGCCTGAGGCCCGGCGGCGTACGTTGCCGGGCCTACGAGAGTGAGTTGCCTACCGATTTATCTCTTAAAAACACCACCATTAACGCCACCCACAGCACGCCGTTCGCCAGATTGAACAGGCTAAACAGACCGCTGCCGCCGCTGAGGTACGCATGTTTACTCAGCTCGATGCCGACGGTGAAAATCGCCATTTGCAGCATCCCCATCGCCGCTGAAACCGTGCCCTTACTCATGTCGCTGGCGAACAGCGTCAGGCGCACCAGCCCGGCGTTAGCCAGCCCAATGCCGAAGGCATACAGACTCAGCCCGGCGGTCATCCAGAGATAGGCATGAGACGACACCACGGTCGCCACCGCCGCCAGCACCAGCCCGAAAACAATCGGCCAGCCGCCGAAAATAATCAGCGCACGCACCGTGCGGCGGGAGGTGAGTCGCGCCAGCACCAGGTTACCGATAATCAGCGCGCCAAAAATCGGCACCTGGAGCAGGCCATATTCATAGCTGGACATGCCTTCACCGCTGATGATGATGATCGGCGACTGGGCGATCCACGCGAGCAGCGGCAGGCTGACAAACCCGGTCGCCAGCGCGCCCGCCACAAAGCGCACGTTTTTCAGTACCGCTTTGTAATCGCGTCCCAGCGCTTTCAGCGAGAGCGGTTCACCCAGTCGCGTGGCAGTTTCCGGCATCGCGCGCTGCAACCCGAAAAAAGCGATAGCGGCAAGCACAGCGAACAAAATGAACATGCCTTCCCAGGGCGCAGCGTGCACCCAGGCTGCGCCGACCAGCGGGCCTAACAGCGGCGCAATCAGTGCGACGTTCGCCATCAGAGCGGTAATTTTGATGCAGGTCGCCTCGTCAAAGGATTCCTGGATCGCCGCATACCCCACCGCGCCAATAAAGCACAGGCTTACCCCCTGTAAAAAACGCAGGATAGTGAACTGCTCAATATTCTGCGCCAGCAAGGTCGCAAGGCAGGTGAGAATAAACCACACCACACCGGTTAACATGACCGGGCGGCGGCCAATGCGATCCGACAGCGGCCCGAGCAGCCACTGGAGGAACATGCCGCCTGCAAGGTATGCGGTCATCGAGGTGGGTACCCACTCAATACCGGCGTGGTACTGCTCAACTACCGCCAGCATCCCCGGCTGAATCATATCGTTGGCGATATAGGTTGAGAATTCGTAAAGCACAAGACAAAGCGGAAACAACAGTGCCTGGCGACCTAAACGGCCTCCAGAAAGAGAATGGTTTTGCATGCAATTATTTATCCTTAAAAATCGCGCAAAGTGTAATGAAACAGCGGTCGCGGTGACAGTGAATTATGCGTAAGCGCAAAAAATTCGCACAATTTTACCGCCGTCCCTCTATTTAGCGCCCTCTATTTTGTAACGGTTTAATCCCGCCCCGGCATGATAGCCCGGCATAGAATACGCCGGAAAATATTCATGCTCCAGATAACTAAGACAAAACTGGTTTACCCCCCATCGGCCTGCTTTTAAGGTAGCCCCTTTTCGCATGGTGATGCGGAGCACGCCTAAGAGAGTGACAAGGTATGTTAGAAGATCTTAATTACACCCTGTTTTACGCCCTCAACGCGACGCCTGCGTCGCCTGACTGGTTGATCAATGCCGCGATTTTTATTGCCAAAGATGTCATCACCCTTGTGCCACTGCTGGCGGTGGCACTCTGGCTCTGGGGGCCGCGCGGCCAGGTCAGCGCCCAGCGACAGTTAGTGATCAAAGTGACCATGGCGATGGGCGTAAGCCTGCTGCTTTCCTGGGTGATGGGACATCTGTTCCCGCACGATCGCCCCTTTGTGGACGGCGTGGGCTATCACTTTCTCCCGCACGCACCGGACGACTCCTTCCCCAGCGATCACGGCACCGTTGCCTTTACCTTTGCGCTGGCGTTTCTGCTCTGGCACCGCGTCTGGTCGGGCATGGTGCTGATGGGCGTCGCGCTGGCGATTGCCTGGTCGCGCGTTTATCTCGGCGTGCACTGGCCGCTGGATATGCTCGGCGGATTGCTGGTGGGTTTAAGCGGCTGCCTGACGGCGCAGATCCTGTGGCAGATCATGGGCGCGCCGCTGCATGACTCGCTGCAACGCGGTTACCGGATTTGCTTTGCCATCCTCATTCGTAAAGGCTGGATACGTGACTAACCCTGCCTGCACAGGTAAGATTGAACGCCCCGCACGGTGCGGGGTTTTACCATGCTGCCAGGGGATTTATGGAAACAAGACGTGACGAGCGCATTGGCCTTTTGCTTCAGGCGCTGAAGCGGAGCGATAAGCTGCATCTCAAGGAAGCGGCTACGCTACTGGGCGTGTCAGAGATGACCATTCGTCGCGATCTTAATGCCAGTAATACGCCCGTGGTGCTGCTCGGCGGCTATCTGGTTCTGGAACCCCGTACCGCCAGCCATTATCTGCTCAGCGATCAAAAAACGCGCCTGGTGGATGAAAAACGCATTGCCGCGCAACATGCGGCCCGCCTGGTCGAAGCGCATCAGATGGTGTTCTTTGACTGCGGGACCACGACCCCGTGGATTATTGAAGCCATCCCTGCCGACCTGCCGTTTACCGCCATCTGCTATTCGCTGAACACCTTTCTCGCCCTCCAGGAGAAACCGCTCTGCCGGGCTATTCTCTGCGGGGGTGAATTCCACGCCAGCAACGCCATTTTCAAGCCGCTGAATTTTAATGAGACGCTGAATAACCTGTGCCCGGACCTGGCCTTTTATTCGGCGGCAGGCGTGCACTGCGAACTGGGGGCAACCTGTTTTAATCTGGAAGAATTACCGGTGAAGCACTGGGCGATGAAGCACGCCCAGTATCATGTGCTGGTGGTGGATCACAGCAAATTTGGCAAAGTGCGCCCGGCGTGCATGGGCAGCCTGACGGCATTTGATGCCATCGCCAGCGATTGTCGTCCCGATGACAAACTGGTCGCGCTGGCGAGGGCAAAGCAGATCACGCTGCTGTATTAAGCGCGTTTAAGAAAACCAGCTACCAAACCACTGGTTGAATTTCATCAGCACGGCGTCCCACATCCGGCTGAAGAATCCCCCCTCTTCCACCGCCTCCATCACAATCAGCGGACGCTGTTCGATGGAGGTGCCGTTAAGCTGAAAATCGATGCTGCCCACTACCTGGCCCTTTTTCAGCGGTGCGGTGAGCTGCGGTTCGTTCAGTTTCCAGGTCGCTTTCAGATTCTTTAGCTGTCCTTTCGGAATGGTCACGGAACCGGCTTCGCCCGCACCGAGTTTGACTTCATCGCTGTCACCGTACCAGACGCGGGTGCTGACGAAAGTGGCATCAGGCTTGATGGGGGTGACGGTTTCATAGAAGCGGAAGCCCCAGGTCAGCAGTTTTTCCGATTCATTAAAACGGATGCGGTCGGTTTTACTGCCGAGCACCACTGAGATCAGGCGCATATCGCCCTGGGTAGCCGAAGCCACGAGGTTATAGCCCGCCCCTTCGGTCGTGCCGGTCTTCATCCCATCGACGTTAAGATTAGTGCTCCACAGCAGGCGGTTGCGGTTCGGCTGGCGGATTTTATTAAAGGTAAACTCTTTCTCTTTATGAATCGCGTACTCTTCCGGCACATCGCGGATTAGCGCTTTGCCGAGCAGCGCCATATCGCGCGCGGTGCTGAACTGCCCCGGCGCATCAAGGCCGTGCACCGTTTTAAAGGTGGTGTTGGTCAGCCCAAGCAGCTTCGCGTAGTTATTCATCAGGCCGACGAAAGAATCCTGGCTCCCGGCGACGTAATCCGCGATGGCAATACTGGCATCGTTGCCCGACTGGATAATCACCCCTTTATTGAGTTCCGAAACCGGCACCTGATCGCCGGGTTTCAGGAACATTAAAGAAGAGCCGCGCAGGACCGGATTACCGGTGGCCCAGGCGTCTTTGCCGACCGTGACGCTATCATTGAGGTGAATTTTTCCGGCTTTCAGCGCCTGTCCGACCACGTAGCTGGTCATCAGTTTGGTGAGGCTGGCAGGATCCAGCTTCTCGTCGGCGTTACCTTCAGCCAGCACTTTGCCGCTGGCATAATCCATCAGGATCCACGCCCTGGCGTCGATGGCAGGCGCAGCCGGAGCCTGTTCGACCGCGTACAGCGCAGGAGAAAAAAGAAATAACAGCGCGGAACCAGCGAGGCCGCGGAGAGATAAAGAGAAAGAGTTCATAATGACCACCCGTGTATCCATTCAACAAATCGCGAGACATCGCCGTTTCGCAACAAGCGGTGAGTAATAACGCACTCAGGCAATGAAAAAAACCAACAGCAGGTAAAGTTTTTTAAAGTTTACCCAAAAACGGCATACCCCGCCGTGAGCAGAAGGATTTTTTTGTAATTCATTGCGTGAATGTTAAGTTAATTCCATCCTCACTGTTCTCACCTGTTCGCACGGCCTGTTAACAAGGAAATACTATGATTACCCTATGGGGCAGAAATAATTCCACCAACGTCAAAAAAGTGCGCCTGATCCTCGAAGAGCTTGAACTTCCCTACACGCAAATCCTGGCGGGCTTACAGTTCGGCCTTAATCACGATCCTGAGTATCTGGCGATGAATCCCAACGGCCTGGTGCCGCTGCTGCGCGATGATGAAACCAACAGCGTACTGTGGGAATCGAATACGATTGTCCGTTTTCTCGCCGCGCAATACGGTCAGGGGCGGCTGTGGATTGACGAGCCAGCGGCGCGTGCGCAGGCAGAAAAATGGATGGACTGGGCCAGTACCACGCTCGCACCTGAGCATAGCGTGATCCTGAAAAATCTTATCCGCACGCCGCCGGAGCAGCGCAATCAGGCCGCCGTTGATGCCGCCATTGTCAATTGCGATAAGCTGTTGGGCCTGCTGGATGAGTCACTTGGCAGCGCGCCGTGGTTCTCCGGCGACGAATTTGGTCTGGGGGATATTGCTCTGGCACCGTTCATCTACAGCCTGTTTACCATTCATTCGGCGTGGACCGAACGGCCTAATCTGACGCGCTGGTATGCACAGCTTACCGCCCGCCCGACGGTGAAAAACGTGGTGATGATCCCGGTAACCTGAGTCATCATGCCGGGCGGCTGTGGCTTGCCCGGCATGGCACTACTGGCGCTGCGTACTGGCGCGCGGCTGTAATTTCCCGACCAGTTTAATGTGCGTTGCGGCATCTTCCCCGGCGCACAAATACTCCACCGCCATCCTTCCCAGCTCGTTATAAGCCAGTTGCACACTGGTCAGAACCGGCGTGAGCTGGTGCGAAATCCGCTGATCGTCATACCCGGACACCAGCACATCGTGCGGAATTTTCTTCCCTAACTGACTTAACGCCTGATAACAGCCGAGCGTCATCCAGTCGCTGGCGCAGAAAATCGCCTCCGGCGGCTCCGGTAATTTCATCAGTTCAAGCGTGGCGGCAAAGGTGGCATTCAGTGACCAGTCGGTTTTATGGATCAGCGCCGTATCCGGCGCGATTCCCGCATGGCGCAGCGTCTGACAATAGCCTTCAAGACGCTGATTGCTGGCATCCATCCATTCGTCGCCGGAAATGTGCGCGATGCGCGTGACGCCCTGATCGAGCAGATGCTGGGTGACCTGTGAGGCGTTCGCCCGGTCGTCCGGCAGAAACGTCGGCAGCAGCGGGCGGGCAAGATCGTACTGATTGAGCAGCACAACCGGTAAATTCATCAGTGCGGCAAAAGGCGAAAAATCAAAGGGCCGGGTGACGGGACTGGCAAAAATCACCCCGGCGCAGCGGCGTTTATCCAGTTGTCGCAGGATGTGGCGCGCCAGTTCAATGTCGTCACCGTAATCGTAGACCGACAGCAGCGTATCCTGTTGCCAGGCGGTGGCGCTGGCCTCGCTCAGCGCATCGCCAAACGGATCGTAGCCGGGCATACCGCTGATCAGCATGGCCACTTCTTCCTGCCCTTCCGGGCGGTGCGCTACCGACATTTTCTGGTAACCGAGTGATTTCGCGGCGGCAAAAACGCGTTCCCGCGTCGCGTCGCTCAGCCGGATTGTCCGGCTGTTATTCAGCACCAGCGACACGGTGGCCTGCGAAACCCCCGCCTCTCTCGCAATGTCGCCCATGGTGATTTTATTCTTTTTTTGCATTTTTCATCCTCCCGCCAACGCCTGACTATACCACACCGCCCTCTGCCCCCGGACATGTTGATTTTGTGAAAGAAATAACAGTATCGCGGCGGCATTTTGCTCAGAATTGCTCAAGCTAATAAATATTAGCTAAATTTATTAACGCAAGGAGCTAATAATGACTATGCGCTGGAGCAACGAGCGGGCGAACCGCTGGTATCAACAGCACGGCTGGGCGTGCGGCTTTAACTATCTGCCGCGCACCGCCGTGAACTGGACGGAGATGTGGCAGGCGGACACTTTTGATGCGGCCACCATTGATGAGGAACTCGGCTGGGCGCAGGACTATGGCTATAACAGCCTGCGCACCAATTTACCGTTCATCGTCTGGGAACACGATCGTGATGGTTTACTGGAACGTATTGAAACCTTTCTAAGCATTGCGGCGTACCACAACATTTCTGTCATGCTCACCCTGATGGATGACTGCGAATTCTCCGGGGACGATCCCTTCTACGGGCCGCAAAAAGCGCCCAGACCGAATCTGCACAACAGCCAGGCGGCGTCGAGTCCGGGGCGGAAAATCGTCATGGACCCGACCCAGTGGCCGCGCGTTGAGGCCTACGTCCGGGATGTGATCGGCCATTTTGCTCACGACGAGCGCATCGCCATCTGGGATCTGTATAACGAACCCGGCAACCGGGGAATGTTCGTCTCGCCGGTGGAGTTCGCCGAGTACGACGAAGCGCTGGAAGGCTACGCGTTAGATCTGGTCTATTCCGTCTTTTCCTGGGCGCGCAGCGTGAATCCGGATCAGCCGCTGACGATTGGCGCGTGGCATGCGGATGTGGCCGCCAGTAAAGCATTCCTGCATCCGATTGACGTTGCCGCGCTGGAGCTGTCCGACATCATCAGCTATCACGCCTACGCCCCCACCACGATGCAACTGGAGATCCTCCATTCGCTCACGCGTTACAACCGCCCGGTCCTCTGCACCGAATGGCTCGCCCGTCATACCGGCTGCCTGTTCACCGAGCAGCTTCCGCTGTTCTGCAACTACCAGACCGGCAGCTATCACTGGGGGCTGGTACAGGGGAAAACCCAGACCTGGCTGCCGTGGCCGGGCGTACGAAAAACGCATCCCGCTCCCGACTCGCTGTGGTTCCACGATGTGCTGACTCCGCAGGGCAAACCCTGGAGCGAGCAGGAGATGCATCTGGTCAAACACCTGACGGCGCACCACCAGCAAACGCGTCAGCCTGACACAGCCGATGAGGTATAAATCATGAAAAAACTCTTACCTCTCCTCATTGCCTGCTGCTGTGTCAGTGCCGTTGCCCCCGCGTTCAGCGCCGACCAGGTGACGCTACGCTTCTCCTGGTGGGGTGGCAAAGCCCGCCATCAGGCGACCCTTGAAGCGCTGAAAGCGTTTGAAGCCAGATACCCCGATATCAAAGTCAAAGCGGAATACACCGGCTGGGACGGCTACTTTTCGCGCCTGACCACCCAGGTTAACAGCGGCACTGAAGCGGATCTGATCCAGACCAACTGGAACTGGCTGACGCTGATGTCAAAAAAAGGCGATGGCTTTTACGATCTCAACACGCTGAAAGAGACCCTCGATCTGACGCAATACACCCCCGCATCGCTGGCCACCACCACGGTCAACGGCAAGCTCAACGCTCTGCCGCTCTCCACCAACGTGATGGCGTTTTACTATAACCAGACGACCTGGCAGAAAGCGGGCCTTGAACTGCCGAAAAACTGGGATGAGTTGATTAAAGCGGGCAACGTCTTTAAGGAAAAACTGGGGGAAAGTTACTACCCGGTTTTTGCCGGTGAGCAGGACAGCATGCTGATGATCTTCTCGTGGATGTATCAGCAGAATCAGAAGCCGATGATCGACATCGAAAAGAAACGGCTGGCCTGGGATCACGCAGACATCGTGAAAGCGCTGGGTTTTTATAAGACGTTGATCGACAACCACGTCCTGCCGAGCACCAAAGTGGTGGCATCCTATGGGGCGAAAATAACGCCTCACTATGAACTGAAACCCTGGATGAACGGCGAGTGGGCCGGAAGCTATAACTGGAACGTGCTCTATCCCTCACAAAGTATCACCCTGAAAAACCCGTCCGATCTGGTACTCGGGCCTTATCCGATGTTCCCGGACGCCAGAGACGCCGGGCAGTTCCAGAAAACGGCGCTGATGTACTCCATTGGACGCAACACCAGACACCCGAAAGAAGCAGCGCTGCTGATGAATTTCCTCGTCAACGATCCCGCAGGCATCCTTCCGGGAGGGCTGGAGCGCGGCGCACCGCTGAGTAAAATCGCGGACGCCACGCTGCGGGAAAAAGGTATTCTTAAGGACAGCGATCCGGTGATCGCCGGACTGTTACAGTCCTTTGCCGTGCCGAACGCCTTCGCCGCCACGCCGTTTATGGAGGATATGCAGATTAACGCCCTGTTTACCGCCGCCCGTGAAAACATCGATTACGGCAAAATGAGCGTTGAAGAAGCAGCCAGCGATCTGGAACAGAAAGCCAACCGCATCCTCAGGCGCATCATGCGCTAATCGCCAGGCAGTCCCGGTGCACGCTTACGCGCCGGGGCTGACTTTCAGTAACTCGCCGTCAGATTCATCCGTCAGCACATAGAGATACCCGTCGGGGCCTGTGCGCACGTCGCGGATACGCTGGTTGCGATCGCCGAGAATGCGCCCGTCTTCCGTGACCTTGTTGCCGTTGACGGTCATCACGATCACATCTTTATCTTTCAGCGCGCCGATAAAGAGTTTGTTTTTCCACTGCGGGAAGGCGCTGGCGTCGTAAAAAGCCATGCCGCTCACCGCCGGGGAGTTTCGCCAGTAGAAAATCGGCTGTTCGGTCCCCTCCACAATCCCGCCCTTCGCTTCCGGGATTTTCAGACCGCTGTAGTTGATACCGTGGGTGGCCAGCGGCCAGCCGTAATTTTTGCCCGGTTCAGGAATATTGATTTCATCCCCGCCGCGCGGTCCGTGCTCGTTAAGCCACAGGGCGTTGCTCCACGGGTTGATTGCCATCCCCTGCGGATTGCGAATGCCGTAGGACCAGATTTCGGGCCGTGCGTTACTTTTACCGGCAAAGGGGTTATCCGGCGGCACTTTTCCGTCTTCGGTCAGGCGCACCAGTTTGCCCTGCAATTTATCGAGATCCTGCGCGGTGGGCCGCTGGTTATTTTCACCGAGCGCGATGTACAGATAGCCTTTGCCATCAAACACCATCCGGCCACCAAAGTGGTTGCCAGTGGAGAGTTTCGGCATCTGACGGAACACCGTCTGGAAATTTTCCAGCCGTTTGAAATCGTCGCTCAAGCGCCCGTAACCGACCGCGGTGCCGGCCTTGCCCTCTTTATCCGCTTCGGCGTAACTCAGCCACACCCGGCGCGACTGGGCGAAATCCGGGGCCAGCACCACGTCGAGCAACCCGCCCTGGCCATTGGCCCAGACCTTCGGCAGCCCGACAATGGGATCGGAGAGCCCCTCACCTGCCTGCCAGTGGCGCAACTGCCCGCCGCGCAGGGTAATCAACATGCCCTTATCCTCCGGCAAAAACGCCAGCGACCAGGGGTGATCGAGTTTGGTTTGGAGCACCTCAACCTTTACCGCAGCGGGTGCGGCAAACAGGGAAGCGCTCAATAACAGCGTGGGAAGAATGGCATAAGACGAGCGGCGCATAATGCACTCCTTTATAGCGTGATGGGATAAAGGGTAGCCAGCGCAGCCGCACGCGTTTTTACTTTTACAAAGTTTTAACTTAAAGGGGGAGTTGCCTCCCCCTGGATTTCAGGCTTCTGCGAGCGGTGTATGCTCCAGGCCTTCGATGCAGCATGTTAAGGCATTCAGACAGCGTTCAAGTTTCTCTGCGTTGACAGATATGTACGTCGGGCAATCATGATGCCCGCTCATCAAACAGACCGCGGCGGAGGAGAGGGTGCCCTCCGCACGGGTGAGGATCTCTAAGTCATCCGGATCCTTCATTGACGGATAGTTATCCGCCAGACTGCGTATTTCAGTAGAAAGTTTAAAAAGATTGTCACGCAATTGATTGCTTTCGCTGACTGACATATAACCTTTTGCCTTCAGAAGCTGGACGTAAGCCGCGAGATTGAGGCGGGCATCCATAAGTTTTTCTGTCAGGCCGGGCACGAGTCTGTCAACGGTCATCTCTCTTTCCTCCCCTTGTCAGCAAGTATGCAAATATAGTATGAGCGTTTTTTGACCAAATTCATGCGCTCGGTCAATAATTATCCGATCATTAACATTATTTACACTGGGACAACGTTCCACGGGGTTTACCGAATGAGCGCGCGCGTATAGCTGTGCGACAAAGCCGGATGTATACTCCCCCTTTTTTCCGAGCAATGTATTTTAAAATGTCTAAGATTGGATTTTTGTCATTAGGGTGTCCGAAAAACCTGGTGGATTCAGAGCGCATTCTGACCGAATTACGCACCGAAGGTTACGATGTGGTTCCGAGCTACGACGACGCCGATATGGTGATCGTGAATACCTGCGGCTTTATTGACAGCGCCGTTCAGGAATCGCTGGAAGCCATCGGGGAAGCCCTGAAAGAAAACGGCAAAGTGATTGTTACCGGCTGCCTGGGCGCAAAAGAAGATCAGATCCGCGAAGTGCATCCCAAAGTGCTGGAGATCACCGGGCCGCACAGCTATGAGCAGGTGCTGGAACATGTTCACCACTATGTGCCAAAGCCAAAACATAACCCGTTCTTAAGTCTGGTGCCGGAACAGGGCGTCAAGCTGACCCCGCGTCATTACGCGTACCTGAAAATTTCCGAAGGCTGTAACCACCGCTGCACCTTCTGCATCATTCCGTCGATGCGCGGCGATCTGGTGAGCCGCCCCATCGGTGACGTGCTGGCAGAAGCGAAACGTCTGGCCGATGCCGGCGTGAAAGAGCTGCTGGTGATTTCGCAGGACACCTCCGCTTATGGCGTGGACGTGAAGCACCGTTCAGGCTTCCACAACGGCGAGCCGGTGAAAACCAGCATGGTCGGCCTGTGCGAACAGCTTTCAAAACTGGGCATCTGGACGCGTCTGCATTACGTCTACCCGTATCCGCACGTGGACGACGTGATCCCGCTGATGGCGGAAGGCAAAATCCTGCCGTATCTGGACATCCCTCTGCAGCACGCCAGCCCGCGTATTCTGAAGCTGATGAAGCGCCCTGGCTCCGTTGATCGCCAGCTTGCGCGCATTAAACAGTGGCGCGAAATCTGCCCGGATCTGACCCTGCGTTCCACCTTCATTGTTGGCTTCCCGGGCGAAACCGAAGAAGACTTCCAGATGCTGCTCGACTTCCTGACCGAAGCGCGCCTGGATCGCGTCGGCTGCTTCAAATACAGCCCGGTCGAAGGCGCAGGTGCCAACGAACTGCCGGATCAGGTGCCGGAAGAGATCAAAGAAGAGCGCTGGAACCGCTTTATGCAATTGCAACAGCAGATTTCCGCTGAACGCCTGCAGGAAAAAGTGGGCCGCGAAATTCTGGTGATCATCGACGAAGTGGACGAAGAAGGTGCAATTGGCCGCAGCATGGCCGACGCCCCGGAAATCGACGGCGCGGTGTACCTGAACGGTGAAACGAAGGTGAAGCCGGGTGATGTGGTACGTGTGAAGGTGGAGAACGCCGACGAGTATGATCTGTGGGGCGTGAGGGTTTAGGTTTTCCCCTCACCCCGACCCTCTCCCCAGGGGAGAGGGAGGTTTTGTCCCCTCTCCCTCAGGGAGAGGGTTAGGGTGAGGGTAAAAAAACTCACCCCTTTATCTTCGGATCCAGCGCATCCCTTAACCCATCCCCCAGCAAGTTAAATGCCAGTACGGTGAGGAAAATCGCCAGCGCCGGGAACAGCGCCACGTGCGGGGACATCACCATATCCGCCCGCGCCTCGTTGAGCATTGCGCCCCACTCCGGCGTCGGGGGCTGTGCGCCCAGACCTAAAAACGACAGGCTCGCCGCTGAGATAATCGACGTGCCAATACGCATCGTGAAATAGACCACAATCGACGAAATCGTGCCGGGCAGAATGTGATGAAACAGGATCGTCGCATCGCTTGCGCCAATGCTGCGCGCCGACTCAATAAAGGTCTGCTGTTTCAGCACCAGCGTATTCCCGCGCACCAGGCGGGCAAACGCCGGAATAGAAAACACCGCCACCGCGATGATCACATTCGCCATCCCGCTGCCCATCACCGCCACCACCGCAATCGCCAGCAAAATGCCGGGGAAGGCGAAAAGCACATCGCAGATACGCATGATGATCCGGTCCCACCAGCCTTCGTAATAGCCCGCCAGTAGCCCAAGCACGGTACCGATGGCCGCGCCAATAATCACCGCGCCCACCCCTGCCGCCAGCGAAATTTGTGCGCCCACCAGCACGCGGCTGAAGATATCGCGGCCTAACGAATCCACGCCAAACCAGTGCATCATCGACGGGCCTTCATTAAGCCGGTCGTAATCAAAATAGTTTTCCGCATCAAACGGGGCGATCCACGGGGCAATGACCGCCAGCAGGATCAACAGCAGCACAAAGAGTCCCGCCGTCATCGCCACCGGCTGACGACGAAAACGCCGCCAGAATTCGTGCCATGGCGTGCGGACATGATCCGGTTTAATACCGGGCATGGCGTTTAATACCGCCTGACGACGCCAGTTTAAAAGTCGCATCCTTACTTGTACCTGATAGCCGGGTTAATGGCGGCGTAGAGCATATCCACCATTAAATTGATAAGAATAAACTCCAGCGAAAAGAGCAAAACTTCTGCCTGAATCACCGGGTAATCGCGCATTTCGACCGAGTCCACCAGCAGACGCCCAAGGCCCGGCCAGTTGAAGACTTTTTCCACCACAATCGAACCACCGAGCAAAAAGCCGAACTGGAGCCCCATCATGGTAATGACCGGGATCAGGGCGTTGCGCAGGCCGTGCTTAAGGATAATCCACTTTTCGCTGACCCCTTTGGCGCGGGCCGTGCGCATATAGTCTTCACTCAGCACTTCCACGAACGAGGCGCGGGTAAAACGCGCCATCACCGCGGCAACGGCGGCCCCAAGGGTGATGGAAGGCAGAATATAGTGCCGCCAGCTATCGGCTCCGACGGTGGGCAGCCAGCCCAGTTCGACGGAAAAGACCTGCATCAGCAGCATACCGAGGGCGAAGGCCGGAAACGAAATCCCGGTCACCGCCAGCGCCATGCCGATTCGGTCCGGCCAGCGGTTACGCCAGACGGCGGCGGCAATCCCCGCCGCGAGGCCAAACAGCATCGCCCATACCATGCTGGAAAGCGTCAGCCAGAGCGTCGGCATAAAGCGGCTGGCGATCTCCTCCGCCACCGGACGCCGGGATACCAGCGAGTGACCAAAATCTCCCTGCAATACACTGGTGATGTAGTGCCAGAACTGCACATGCAGTGGCTGATCGAGACCCAGTTGCTGACGCACCAGCGCCACGACCTGAGAATCCGCCTCCGGCCCGGCAATCAACCGCGCCGGATCGCCTGGCAGCATGTGGACAAATAAAAACACCAGCACCGCCACGATAAGCAGCGTCGGGATAAGACCCAGCAGGCGTTTTAGAAAATAATTAAGCATGTTCTACCCTGATTCTGATGTCATTTTTTTACCCTCACCCCGGCCCTCTCCCTCAGGGAGAGGGAGAACGCCAACCCTCACCCCGCCCTCTCCCTCAGGGAGAGGGGGAAAGGCGGGCCGTGCCCAATACCTGAGTCCGCGCTCGATCGGTCCCCTCTCCTTTGGGGAGAGGGTTAGGGTGAGGGGTAAACACATCAGCTATTTCAAATCCGCGTCATCAAAACTAAAGCCCGTATCCGGCATAATGTAAAACCCGGTCAGTTTCTTGTTATGGGCCGACACCAGTTTTTCCACCACCAGCGGCACCCATGGGGCCTCTTTCCAGATCGTATCCTGCGCGGATTTATACAGCTTCGCTTTCTGGTCAGCATCGGTGGTTTTCAGCGCCTCGCTCAGATCTTTATCCACCTGCGGATTGCTGTAAAACGCGGTGTTAAACAGCGTTGGCGGCCAGTTTTGTGAGGCAAACAGCGGTGACAGCGCCCAGTCAGCTTCGCCCGTCGAGGCGGACCAGCCGGTGTAGAACATTCTCACACCGCTCTCTTTTTGCCCTTTGCCTTCAACTTCTGCGGCACGCTGCCCGGCGTCCATCGCCGTGACCTGCGCTTTAATACCCACCTGCGCCAGTTGCTGCTGGGTAAACTGCAACACTTTCTGCGCGGTGCTGTGATTGTGTGATGACCACAAGGTGGTGCTAAAGCCGTTCGGGAAGCCCGCTTCTTTTAGCAGTTCGCGCGCTTTTGCCGGATCGTAAGGCCACGGCTGATATTGCTGCGCGTTGGCAAGCGCGGGCGGTACCACGCCGGTCGCAGGGGTCGCATACCCGGCAAAGGCCACTTTCACCAGCGCCTGACGATTAATGGCGTAGTTGATCGCCTCGCGCACTTTCGGGTTATCGAACGGTTTTTGCGTGACGTTCATGCTGATGTAACGCTGCATGATCGACGGGCTGGCGACCAGTTCCAGCGCGTTGTTCTTCTCAAGCACCGCCGCCTGCTCGTAAGGGATTGGGAAGGCAAACTGCGCCTCGCCGGTTTGCAGCATCGCCGCGCGGGTGTTGTTATCGACCACCGGACGCCAGGTGATGGTATCAAGCTTCGGCAGCCCTTTTTGCCAGTACCCGGCGTACTTTTTCACCTTCACAAAATCGGTCTGATTCCAGGTATCCAGTTCATACGGGCCGGTGCCGACCGGGTGAAAACCGATCTCTTTGCCGTATTTCTCCAGCGCCTTCGGTGAAATCATCGCCGTCGCCGTGTGGGCCAGAATATTGATAAACGCCGAGAACGGCTGTTTAAGGGTAATTTTAACCGTGGTCGGATCGACCGCTTCGGTCTTGTCGATGTTTTTATACAGGTTGTAGCGCTTCAGGCCGTTCTCTTTGTTACTGGCGCGATCGAGGTTAGCCTTCACCGCGTCGGCGTTAAAGTCGGTGCCATCCTGGAACTTCACGCCCGTGCGCAGCTTGAGGGTATACACCAGCCCGTCGTCGGAAACGGTGTAACTCTCTGCCAGCACGTTTTTCAGCTTCATGTCTTTATCAAGGCCAAACAGCCCCTGATAGAAGGATTTCGCCACCGCCTGCGACAGAGTGTCGTTCGCATCGTACGGATCGAGGGTCGTGAAATTGGACGCCACGGCGACCACCACGTCTTTGGCAGCAAACGCAGGCGTGGCAGACAGCGCTGAAGCCACGCCAAACGCCACCAGCCAGTTACGCGCAACAAATTGTCTCATGTGATTCTCCTGAGGCTCCCTGCCCGTTGTTAATGTTGTGTTATTAGAATGAAGAAGGCGTGCTGCCCGGCATCGTGCGTGCTGCCAGATGGCCCGGCCCCACTTCCTGTAACTGGACGCGGACGGGTGCTTCTCCGCGTTTGCGAATATTGCTTGGCATCTCATCAGACAGCAGCACGCGCTGCGCCGGACGATGCGCCGGATCGGCCACCGGCACCGCCGCCATCAGTTTGCGCGTGTAAGGATGCTGCGGATTTTCGAATACCGCGCGTCTTGGGCCAATCTCGACAATCTGCCCCATGTACATCACCGCCACGCGGTGACTGATGCGCTCCACCACCGCCATATCATGGGAAATAAACAGATAGCTGATGCCCATTTCACGCTGGAGATCGAGCAGCAGATTGATGATTTGCGCGCGGATCGACACGTCAAGCGCCGACACCGACTCATCGGCAATCACCACTTTGGGATTGAGCGCCAGCGCGCGGGCGATACAGATCCGCTGGCGCTGACCGCCGGAAAACTCATGCGGGTAGCGCCAGGCATGTTCGGGCTTCAGGCCGACGCGCTCAAGCAGCCACGCCACCCGCCGCTCGGACTCTTCCAGGTTCAGCAAGCCGTGCACCCGCAGCGGCTCCATAATCGAATAGCCGACGGTCTGACGCGGATCGAGCGAGGCGTAAGGGTCCTGAAAAATAAACTGAATATCACGGCGCAGCGGCTGCAACTGACCGTCGGGCAACAGGTCGATGCGCTTACCGTTAAAGGTGATGCTGCCGCCCTGCGTAGCGACCAGACGCAGCAGCGCGCGCCCGGTGGTCGATTTCCCGCAGCCGGATTCGCCTACCAGCGACAGGGTTTCGCCCGGCCACAGGTCAAAACTCACCCCTTCCACCGCATGCACCTGGCGGGTGACGCGATTTAAAATTCCGCTTCGCAGCGGGAAACGGGTGACCAGATCGCGCACCTGTAACACCGGCTCGCCGTCAACCACCGTATCCTGCTCCTCTTCCGCTTCAAAACGCGCGGGATCGGTGGAGGTCGGCAGAGGAAAACGGCGGGGCAGATCGCTGCCGTTCATTGCACCCAGCCGTGGCACGGCGGCCAGCAGCGCTTTGGTATAAGGGTGTTGCGGCGCGCTAAAAATCTCCGCCACCGGGCCGGTTTCTACCGCTTCGCCCTGATACATCACCAGCACCCGGTCGGCGATGTCGGCCACCACGCCCATGTCGTGGGTGATAAAAATCACCCCCATCGCCATCTCTTTTTGCAGCACGCGGATCAGTTGCAGGATCTGCGCCTGGATTGTCACATCCAGTGCAGTAGTGGGCTCATCGGCAATCAGCACCGCCGGGCGGCACGACAGCGCCATGGCGATCATCACCCGCTGGCGCATCCCGCCGGAAAGCTGGTGCGGGAAGCGCGACATAATGGCATCGGCTTCCGGGATGCGTACCTGCTCCAGCATTCGCCGGGCTTCCGCCAGTGCGGCTTCACGCCCCAGTTTCTGATGCAGGCGGATCGACTCCGCAATTTGCTCGCCGATGGTAAACACCGGATTGAGCGAGGTCATCGGCTCCTGGAAAATCATCGCCATGTCCGCGCCGCGCACGCTGCGCATCTGCGATGGGGTCAACGCATTGAGATCGACAAACTGGCGATTACGCCGTTGCAGGATCAGTTCATCGCTGCTGACCAGACTGCCGGTCCGCTCCAGCAGACGCATTAACGCCAGCGCGGTGACCGATTTTCCTGAGCCCGATTCACCGACGATCGCCAGCGTTTCACCACGATCAAGGGTAAATGACAGGTTGCGCACCGCCTGCGTGGTCTGCTCCTCACCCGGAAAGGCAATATTCAGGTTACTGACCCGCAGCACCTCGCTGGTGTCTGTTTCGTGTGGTTGCGACAACCCTTCCTCCTCACTCACGATAAATACCGACGCTGGGCGCATCATTAACGTAACCATAGCCGCGATACATGCCTTCGCTGTTAAACGGCAACGATACGTTGCCTTCGCGATCCACGGCGATCAGCCCGCCTTCACCGCCCAGCGCGGGCAATTTGTCCATTACGACTGCTTCGCAGGCTTCCGCGAGGCTTAAGCCTCCGTACTCCATCAGCGCGGCGATGTCATAGGCCGCCAGGGTGCGGATAAAGACTTCCCCCGTCCCGGTGCAGGAAACCGCCACATTCGCGTTATTGGCATAGCATCCCGCGCCGACCAGCGGGCTGTCACCCACCCGGCCCGGCAGTTTGTTCGTCATGCCGCCGGTGGAGGTCGCGGCAGCCAGGTTTCCGGCTTTATCCAGCGCCACCGCACCGACGGTACCCATTTTTTTGCTTTCATCCAGCGGCGCGCCGCTGTGATCCAGAACGGTTGCGCCCGCCTCCCGCGCCTGCATCAGTTGCGCATAACGTTCGGGCGTGGAGAAGAGATCCGGAGCGACTTTTTCCATGCCGTGCGCAAAGGCAAATTGCTCGGCTCCCTCGCCGATTAGCAAAACGTGCGGGCTTTGCGCCATTACCAGCCGGGCGGCGAGGATCGGGTTACGCAGATGGCGTACGCCGGCCACCGCGCCCGCCTGTAATGTGTTGCCATCCATCACGCAGGCGTCCAGTTCGTGCGTGCCGTCGCGGGTGAAAACTGCGCCGATGCCGGCATTAAACAGCGGGCACTCTTCCAGTTGTCGCACCGCTTCGGTCACCACGTCGAGCGCGCTTTCTCCCGCTTCAAGCATGGCCTGCCCTGCTTCAATGATCGACGACAGCGCCTCGATATAGCGCATTTCCTGTTCAGGACTTAAGTTCGCGCGGGCAATCGCCCCCGCTCCGCCGTGTATCGCGATGACAGCTTTGTTCATTTTCATTGCTCACTCAGCGGCTTTTTCTATAGATATCATTATCAACGCCGCTACATCAGAAGAATTTTGAATATAGAAAGACGAATCAGTGATGTAAAGAAACCTTATAACTTACCTCTCCTGAAGGGTCATACATTCCACGGGGCTTTTCTGCCATAATGCCCGTTTCCGATGCTTCCCCCGGAGGCAGTGCGCAGGAGTGTAATCATGGATTTTAACGCTGGCCTTATTCCTCTCGATACCGCCCTTAACCGGATGCTGGCGCAAATCACGCCGCTGAATGAACATGAAACGCTGCCGCTGGCTGCAAGTTTTGGGCGCGTGACGGCGGGCGACATCGTCTCGCCAATGAACGTGCCGGGTTTTGATAACTCTGCGATGGACGGCTATGCCGTGCGCCTGGCCGATCTGGCTTCAGGTGAACCGCTGCCGTTGGCGGGAAAAGCCTTCGCCGGGCAGCCGTTTAACGACGCATGGCCTGCGCATACCTGCGTGCGCATCATGACCGGTGCGCCAGTGCCTGCCGGGTGCGACGCGGTGGTGATGCAGGAAGAGACCGAGCAAACCGACACGGGCGTGCGCTTTACTCAGTCCGTGCGCGCCGGGCAAAATATTCGCCGTCTGGGTGAAGATATTCGTCTTGGGGCCAGCGTTTTTGCCGCAGGCCAGACGCTGACGGTGGCAGAAATTCCGGTGATCGCGTCGCTTGGCATCGCGGAAGTCAATGTGGTGCGTAAGATCCGCGTGGCGCTGTTTTCCACCGGCGATGAACTGCAACTCCCCGGTCAGCCGCTCAGTGAGGGGCAAATTTACGATACCAACCGGCTGGCGGTGCAGGTGATGCTGGAACAGCTCGGCTGTGAAGTCATTAATCTCGGCATTATCCCGGACAATCCCGACCTGCTGCGCGAGGCGTTTATCCGCGCGAATCGCGAGGCGGATGTGGTGATAAGTTCCGGTGGCGTGTCGGTGGGCGAGGCGGATTACACTAAAACTATTCTTGATGAACTGGGCGAAATCGGCTTCTGGAAGCTGGCGATCAAGCCCGGCAAACCTTTCGCCTTTGGCAAACTGTCAGAAAGCTGGTTCTGCGGGCTGCCGGGTAACCCGGTGTCGGCGGCGGTGACCTTTTATCAACTGGTCGTGCCGCTGCTGGCCAAACTCAGCGGTAAAACCACGCCCGCCCTGCCGACACGTTTGCGCGTGCGTGCCGCCACCCGCCTGAAAAAATCACCGGGGCGGCTTGATTTCCAGCGTGGCCTGCTCGCGCGTGATGCCCAGGGCGAGTTAACCGTCAGCACCACCGGGCATCAGGGCTCGCATATTTTTAGCTCATTCAGCCAGGGCAACTGTTTTATCGTGCTTGAACGCGAGCGCGGCACGGTGGAAGCCGGGGAATGGGTCGAAGTGGAGCCGTTTAATCATCTGTTTGGAGGGCTGTGATGGCGGTCGAATTAACTGATGCGGAGATGATGCGCTATAACCGGCAAATCGTGCTGCGCGGATTTGATTTCGACGGGCAGGAGCGGCTTAAAGCGGCCCGCGTGCTGGTCGTCGGCCTCGGCGGACTGGGCTGCGCGGCGGCACAATATCTGGCGGCGGCGGGCGTGGGTCATCTGACGCTACTCGATTTTGACACCGTGTCGCTCTCCAACCTTCAGCGTCAGACGCTGCACAGCGATGCCACCCTCGGGCAGCCGAAAGTGGAATCGGCGCACGCCGCGCTTGCGCGTATTAATCCGCATGTCACTTTCACCACTCTGAATGCACAACTCGAAGGCGAAGCGCTGAACCAGCAGATCGCCGCCCACGATCTGGTGCTCGACTGCACCGATAACGTGGCTATCCGTAATCAGCTTAACGCGGGCTGTTATCTGGCTAAAATCCCGCTGGTGTCGGGGGCGGCGATCCGCATGGAGGGGCAGATCAGCGTGTTTACGTATCAGCCCGGCGAGCCGTGTTATCGCTGCCTGAGCCGTCTTTTTGGGGAAAATGCCCTCACCTGTGTGGAAGCCGGCGTGATGGCCCCGCTGGTCGGGGTGATCGGCACGCTACAGGCGATGGAAGCGATTAAATTGCTGGCGCACTACGGCACGCCCGCGAGCGGGAAAATCGTGATGTACGACGCGATGACCTGCCAGTTCAGGGAGATGAAGCTGATGCGCGATGCGGCGTGTGAGGTATGCAGGGAGCGGTGACGGTGACAACACCCTCACCCCGGCCCTCTCCCTGAGGGAGAGGGAGGTCTTAATCCCCTCTCCCTCAGGGAGAGGGTTAGGGTGAGGGTAAAACCTACAGCGCCAGCGTACCAAACGCTCCCTGCCAGTCCTGCTCAAACTTCGCAATCGCTGCATCCACAGCCGGAGCGGCGATAAATTGCTGAGCCACATCCAGCGGCAGCGTGATGGATTCACAGCCCGCAAGCAGGCAGTCCAGCGCCTGACGCGGCGTTTTAAAGCTCGCGGCCAGCACTTTCGCCCCCGGCGCATGCAGCGTTAACAATTGCTGCAAATCGCACACTGTCTGAATGCCGTCCCCGCCCTGCGCATCCACGCGGTTAACGTAAGGTGCAACATATTCTGCGCCTGCCAGCGCGCTTAACAACCCCTGACCTGCGCCATACACAGCGGTGCCGAGTGTGGGAATACCTTCGGCTTTCAGCAATTTAATCGCTGCCAGCCCTTCGGCGCTGACCGGCACCTTCACCACGATATCCGCAATAATGCTGCGAAGTTTACGCGCATCCATCACCATCCCTTCTGCGGTGGTGCTCATCACCTGGGCAAACAGACGCCCTTTGCCGCCCAGTGCATCCTGCAACGCGGGGAGCAGATCTTCCAGCGGGATTTTCCCGGCAGCAACAATGCTCGGGTTGGTGGTTACGCCTGCGAGCGGGAAAATACGCGCCAGTTTTTTGACTGCCGCGACGTCTGACGTATCCAGATAGAGTTCCATGGGTGTTCCTTAAAATGTGACAGTGAGTATGGATTTAAATTTACCTCACATTACCTGCCTTTTACTTGACCCGAATCAAAATAACTTTCATTCGAAAGTATTTTAATCTTCATACGAAAGATAAGGGGCAGGTTATGATTTTCAACATTCAGCGCTATTCCACCCACGATGGTCCCGGTATCCGTACCGTGGTGTTTCTGAAAGGCTGCTCACTCGGCTGTCGCTGGTGTCAGAACCCGGAAAGCCGCTCGCTTAAGCGCGATCTGTTGTATGACGCGCGTTTGTGTCTGGACGGCTGCACATTATGCCAGCAGGCCGCGCCGGAGGTGATAAGCCGGGCGCTGAATGGTCTGCTCATTCACCGTGAGCGTCTTGATGATAAATGCCTTGATGCGCTGACAGACTGCTGCCCGACGCAGGCCCTGAGCGTTTGCGGCGAAACAAAACAGGTTG
This sequence comes from Enterobacter sp. kpr-6, assembly GCF_900116015.1. Lineage (GTDB taxonomy): Bacteria > Pseudomonadota > Gammaproteobacteria > Enterobacterales > Enterobacteriaceae > Enterobacter_D. Next base: position 402,238 of record NZ_FOYH01000001.1, on the reverse strand, counting down.
CGGAGATCATGGCGACCGTCCTGCGCGATAAGCCGTTTTACGATCGCAGCGGCGGCGGCATCACCCTTTCCGGCGGCGAACCCTTTATGCACCCGGAAATGGCCGCCGCGCTGTTTAAAGCCAGCCATGAGGCGGGTATTCATACCGCCGTGGAAACCTGCCTGCACGTACCATGGCACTACGTTGAACCCTCACTGTCCTGTGTCGACCTTTTTCTTGCCGATCTTAAGCACGTCGACAACAAAATCTTTAAAGACTGGACCGACGGCTCGGCAAAGCGCGTGCTGGAAAACCTCAAGCGCCTCGCCCGTTTGGGCAAGGAAATAACCATCCGCGTGCCGCTGATCCCTGGCTTTAACGCGGATAAAGCGTCCATCAAAGCCATTACCCGTTTTGCCGCTGACGAGCTTAACGTCCGCGACATTCACTTTTTGCCTTACCACACGCTGGGCATGAATAAGTATCACCTGCTCGGCCAGCCCTACACTGCGCCAGACAAACCGCTAGACGCAACGGATCTGCTGACGTTTGCACAAGACTATGCACGCGAAAGCGGTCTGACCGCCACGTTACGAGGATAACCCTATGACCACATTACGTCTTGATACCCTGACCGACCGCATCAAAGCGCACAAAGCCGCGCTGATTAACATCGTGAAACCGCCGGTGTGCACCGAACGTGCGCTGCATTACACCGAAGCCTACCAGCAGAATATGGACAAGCCGATCCCGGTCCGCCGCGCGATCGCCCTCGCCCATCACCTCGCCAGCCGTACCATCTGGATCAAACACGACGAGCTGATCATCGGCAACCAGGCCAGTGAAGTGCGCGCCGCGCCGATTTTCCCGGAATACACCGTCACGTGGATTGAAAAAGAGATCGACGATCTGGCCGACCGTCCGGGTGCGGGTTTTGCCGTCAGTGAAGAAAATAAACAGGTGCTGCACGCGGTCTGCCCGTGGTGGCGTGGCCAGACGGTGCAGGATCGCTGCTACGGGATGTTTACCGATGAGCAAAAAGCGCTGCTGGCGACCGGCATTATTAAAGCGGAAGGCAACATGACCTCCGGCGATGCGCATCTGGCGGTGAACTACCCGCTGCTGCTGGATTCAGGTCTTGACGGCCTGCGGGCAAAAGTGGCTGAACGCCGCTCGCGCATCAACCTGACCGTGCTTGACGATCTGCACGGGGACCAGTTCCTGAAAGCGATTGATATCGTGCTGGCCGCCGTCAGCGATCACATTACCCGTTTCGCAAACCTGGCGCGTGAGATGGCGCGCGATGAATCCCGTGAAAGCCGCCGCAATGAACTGCTGGCGATGGCGGAAAACTGCGACGTGATTGCCCACAGCGCGCCGAAAACCTACTGGCAGGCGTTGCAGCTGTGCTACTTCATTCAATTGATTTTGCAGATTGAATCTAACGGTCACTCCGTCTCCTTTGGCCGCATGGATCAGTATCTCTACCCGTTCTACCGCCGCGACGTGGAACTGGATCAGACCCTGTCCCGTGAAGACGCCATTGAAATGCTGCACTCCTGCTGGCTGAAGCTGCTGGAAGTGAACAAGATCCGCTCCGGCTCACATTCCAAAGCCTCTGCCGGTAGCCCGCTGTACCAGAACGTCACCATCGGCGGGCAAAATCTGGTCAACGGTCAGGCGCGCGACGCAGTAAACCCGCTGTCGTATGCCATTCTCGAATCCTGCGGTCGCCTGCGCTCCACGCAGCCAAACCTCAGCGTGCGTTACCATGCGGGCATGAGCAACGACTTCCTCGACGCCTGCGTGCAGGTGATCCGCTGCGGCTTCGGGATGCCGGCCTTTAACAACGACGAAATCGTGATCCCGGAATTTATCAAACTGGGTATCGAGCCGTCTGACGCCTATGACTACGCGGCGATTGGCTGCATCGAAACCGCCGTCGGCGGCAAATGGGGCTACCGCTGCACCGGCATGAGCTTCATCAACTTTGCCCGCGTGATGCTCGCAGCCCTCGAAGGCGGTCGCGACGCCACCAGCGGCGAAGTGTTCCTGCCGCAGGCCAAAGCCCTGTCACAGGGCAACTTCACGGCCTTTGACGAAGTCATGGACGCCTGGGACACCCAGATCCGCTACTACACCCGTAAATCCATTGAGATTGAATATGTCGTTGACACCATGCTGGAAGAGAACGTGCACGATATTCTTTGCTCCGCGCTGGTGGACGACTGTATTGAGCGCGCAAAGAGCATCAAACAGGGCGGCGCGAAGTATGACTGGGTATCCGGTTTGCAGGTCGGCATCGCCAACCTCGGCAACAGCCTGGCGGCAGTGAAAAAACTGGTATTTGACCAGGGCGTAATCGGGCAACAGGAACTGGCCAAAGCGCTGGCGGAAGATTATGAGGGCCTGACGCATGAACAACTGCGTCAGCGCCTGATCAACAGCGCGCCGAAATACGGCAACGACGATGACAGCGTCGATCTGCTGCTGGCCCGTGCGTACCAGACTTATATTGAAGAGCTGAAGCAGTACCACAACCCGCGCTACGGTCGCGGTCCGGTGGGTGGTAACTACTACGCAGGCACCTCGTCCATCTCCGCTAACGTGCCGTTTGGCGCAGCAACGATGGCAACGCCAGACGGACGTAAGGCCTATACCCCGCTGGCGGAAGGCGCAAGCCCGTCATCCGGTACGGATCATCTGGGGCCGACAGCGGTAATGGGTTCGGTGGGTAAACTGCCAACGGATTCGATTCTTGGCGGCGTGCTGCTTAATCAGAAGCTGAACCCGGCAACGCTGGAAAATGATTCTGACCGCCAGAAGCTGATGATGCTGCTGCGCACCTTCTTTGAAGTGCATAAAGGCTGGCATATTCAGTACAACATCGTGTCGCGTGAAACGCTGCTGGAAGCGAAGAAACACCCGGATCAGTATCGTGATTTAGTGGTGCGTGTGGCGGGGTATTCGGCGTTCTTTACGGCGCTGTCGCCGGATGCGCAGGACGATATTATCGCCCGTACTGAGCATACGCTGTAAGGTTGACCCTCACCCTAACCCTCTCCCTCAGGGAGAGGGGACAGTCAGTGCACGGACTCGCCTTTCACCCTCTCCCTGAGGGAGAGGGCCGGGGTGAGGGGCAATTTCACACCGCTCTGAACGCAATCTCCGATGGGATCACATCACCCTGCCAGTACAACTGCGCGGCAACGCGGCCAGCCAGCTTGCGGTACAGCGTAGTAAACTCGCTGTCCGGGCGGTGAATCACCGTCGGCGTACCGTTATCCAGATCTTCACGCAGGCTGATGTGCAGCGGCATCTGGCCTAACAGTTCCGTGTGGTACTGCTCTGCCAGCTTCTGCGCGCCACCGGTGCCGAAAATCGGCTCATGATGACCACAGTTGCTGCAAATGTGCATGCTCATGTTTTCAACGATACCCAGTACCGGCACCTCGACCTTCTCGAACATCACAATGCCTTTTTTGGCGTCGATCAGCGCAATGTCCTGCGGCGTGGTGACCACCAGCGCACCCGTTACCGGGATGTTTTGCGCCAGCGTCAGTTGAATATCACCGGTGCCCGGCGGCATATCCAGCACCAGATAATCCAGATCCGGCCACAGAGATTCCTGCAACAATTGCAGCAGCGCTTTGCTGGCCATCGGCCCGCGCCACACCATGGCATTTTCGTCCGTCACCAGATAACCAATCGAGTTGGTCGCAAGCCCATGCACCATAATCGGTGCCATGTGGGTGCCATCCGGTGAGGTCGGGCGCTCGCCTTCGGTGCCGAGCATCATCGGGACCGACGGACCATAAATGTCAGCATCCAGAATACCGACTTTCGCCCCTTCTGCCGCCAGCGCCAGCGCAAGGTTAACGGCAGTGGAGGATTTACCCACCCCGCCCTTGCCGGAGCTGACAGCAATAATATTTTTTACGCCGTTAATACCGGCCTGATTTTTCACACGTTTTAACGTGGCGATGTTATGCGACAGCTTCCAGTCAATGGCTTTGGCACCGGTCAGACGCAACAGCTCAGCGCTGCTTTGCTCTTTCAGCTCTTCAAACGCACTGCGCCAGGCGAACGGCATCAGCAGTTCGATATGCACGGTGTCATCCAGCCACGCAACGTGGTGCACGGCTTTCAGGGCGGTGAGATTATGCGCAAGTGTGGGGTGCTGAAAGTTTGCCAGCGTGCCGACAACCAGTGCGCGCAAGGCTTCCGGTGATTTGGCGTGGGATTGCGAGGTCATCCCGACTCCTTTGTTCTTGTAGGTTTGCTCGTGTAGCAAGTTTACCTGAAAGAAAAAGGTTTGTGCTTACTTAATAATGACCGTTTTGGTAATATCAAAACCCCTTTTTTTACAGAAGAAGTAATGCCCACTATGACTCAAGTCGCGAAGAAAATTCTGGTAACGTGCGCACTGCCGTACGCCAACGGCTCCATCCACCTCGGCCATATGCTGGAGCACATCCAGGCTGATGTCTGGGTCCGTTACCAGCGAATGCGCGGCCATGAAGTCAATTTCATCTGCGCTGACGACGCTCACGGCACCCCGATCATGCTGAAAGCCCAGCAGCTTGGGATCACCCCGGAGCAGATGATTGGTGAGATGAGCAAGGAGCATCAGACCGATTTCGCAGGCTTTAACATTAGCTATGACAACTACCACTCGACGCACAGCGACGAGAACCGTGAGCTGTCAGAACTGATTTATGGCCGCCTGAAAGAGAACGGTTTTATTAAGAATCGCACCATTTCTCAGCTTTTCGACCCGGAAAAAGGCATGTTCCTGCCGGATCGTTTTGTGAAAGGCACCTGCCCGAAATGTAAATCCCCGGATCAGTATGGCGATAACTGCGAAGTCTGCGGCGCAACCTACAGCCCGACTGAGCTTATCGAGCCGAAATCCGTGGTGTCCGGCGCAACGCCTGAAATGCGCGATTCTGAACATTTCTTCTTCGACCTGCCCTCTTTCAGCGAAATGCTGCAGGCCTGGACCCGCAGCGGTGCGTTGCAGGAGCAGGTGGCGAACAAAATGCAGGAATGGTTTGAATCCGGCCTGCAACAGTGGGATATCTCCCGCGATGCGCCTTACTTCGGCTTTGAAATTCCGAACGCGCCGGGCAAATATTTCTACGTCTGGCTGGATGCGCCAATCGGCTATATGGGCTCTTTCAAGAACCTGTGCGACAAGCGCAACGACACCACAAGCTTTGACGAATACTGGAAGAAAGACTCCACCGCCGAGCTTTATCACTTTATCGGTAAGGACATCGTCTACTTCCACAGCCTGTTCTGGCCTGCGATGCTCGAAGGCAGCAACTTCCGTAAGCCAACCAATCTGTTCGTACACGGTTACGTGACGGTGAACGGCGCGAAGATGTCCAAATCGCGCGGCACCTTCATTAAAGCCAGCACCTGGCTGAACCACTTCGACGCTGACAGCCTGCGCTACTACTACACCGCCAAGCTCTCCTCGCGCATCGACGATATCGACCTGAACCTGGAAGATTTCGTGCAGCGCGTGAACGCCGACATCGTTAACAAAGTGGTTAACCTGGCGTCACGCAATGCGGGCTTTATCGCCAAACGTTTTGATGGCGTGCTGGCGTCTGAGCTTGCCGATCCTGAGCTTTACAAGACCTTCACCGATGCCGCAGCCAGCATTGGCGAAGCGTGGGAAAGCCGCGAGTTCGGTAAAGCGGTACGTGAAATCATGGCGCTGGCTGACGTGGCAAACCGCTACGTTGACGAGCAGGCCCCGTGGGTGGTGGCGAAACTGGAAGGCCGTGACGCCGATCTGCAGGCCATCTGCACCATGGGTCTGAACCTGTTCCGCGTGCTGATGACCTGGCTGAAACCGGTGCTGCCGGAGTTGAGTGAGCGCGCCGAAGCGTTCCTGAACACCACGTTCACCTGGGACGCCATCCAGCAGCCGCTGCTCGGCCACAAGGTCAACACCTTCAAAGCGCTCTACAACCGTATCGAAATGAAACAGGTTGAAGCGCTGGTCGACGCCTCGAAAGAAGAAGTGAAGGCCGCCGCCGCGCCGGTAACTGGCCCGCTGGCAGACGATCCGATTGCAGAAACCATTACCTTTGATGATTTCGCCAAAGTCGATCTGCGCGTGGCGCTGATTGAAAACGCCGAATTCGTTGAGGGTTCTGACAAGCTGCTGCGCCTGTCGTTGGATCTGGGCGGTGAGAAGCGCAACGTCTTCTCCGGTATCCGTTCCGCCTACCCGGACCCGCAGGTGCTGATTGGTCGCCTGACGGTGATGGTCGCAAACCTGGCCCCGCGCAAAATGCGTTTTGGTATTTCCGAAGGCATGGTGATGGCCGCAGGACCTGGCGGGAGCGATATCTTCCTGTTAAGCCCGGACGAAGGAGCCAAACCGGGCCAGCAGGTTAAATAATCCGAAAAGGGCGCTGTTTTGACAGCGCCCTTTTTTATTGCACTATTCTTCAGGAGGACACCGTTACATTTTAAGGAACAGTATGAATATCATAAAAAAATATGCCGCCATTCTTTTTGCCTCTGTGCTGGTCATTGCTGTCAGCGCCTGTGGCGATAAAGAAGAGAGTAAGACTTTCGAATGGTCTGATGGCAAAACCGATCTCTCCCTCACTTACTACTACAAAAATGACGTCGTGCTGCGTCAGACAGCAAAAAATACCCTGCACTACGCCGGTCTGGGCGTTGCGAATAAAGAAGAAGCAATGCAGCGTCTGGGGCCAATCAGCGAAAAATACAAATCGATTAAAGGCGTGGAAGAGAGCCTGGACTACAGCGATACCTACGCGACTGAAACACTGAAAGTGGATTATTCCGTGGTTGACCGCGACGCGCTGCAAAAAATTCAGGGCGCGGAATTTACCGGTGACGTGAAAGAAGGCATCAGCATGTCCAAATCGGAAGCGCTGCTGAAATCACGTGGATTTAAAGAAGTTAAGTAACTCTCTTAAAGCCCGGCAGCGCCAGTTGCCGGGCCTTCATGATTACGCTGACGGTTTCTCCGCGTGTACACGCACCGCCAGCCCGCGCAGGAAATAACGCAGGAACTGATCCCCACACTCACGGAAGTTTTTATGATCGGCGGCGCGCATCATCGCCGTGATTTCCGGCATCGACACGCGGAATTGCTGCTGAGTAAGGATCGCCAGAATATCGTCGGTCTTCAGGTTATAAGCAATGCGCAGTTTCTTCAGCACGATATTGTTATTAACACGACGCTCCACCGCCAGCGCAGGGGCTGATTCGTCCCGGCCGCGTTTTTCATAAATCAGACCATTCAGGAAGCAGGCCAGAAGAATATCCGGGCAGCGCACAAAGCCCTCTTCATCTTCTTTATGCAACCACGGCACCAGTTGTTCCGCGGTTACGTCCGCTTCACCCAGTGCGAAGATACGCAGCAGATCTTGATTGTTGAATTTAGAGATGTAGCGGACGCTTCGTAAAATATCGTTACTGATCATAATGCCTTCGGTGAAGAAAAATACAAAAACGCAGTTTACCACGATCCCGCTGTTTTACAGACCCAGCGCTTCTTTTAGATTCTTCAGATAACGACGGCTGACCGGCACGGTATGACCGTCACGTAACAGCAATTCCGCCTGCCCGTTATCCTCAAAGCGGATCTCTTTTAAGTGCGCCATGTTCACCAGATATTGCCGGTGGCAGCGCATCAGCGGCGTGCGGTTTTCCAGCGTGCGCAGCGTAAGTTCCGTAAACCCCTCTTTGCCGTCCTGACTGGTGACATACACCCCGCTCATCCGGCTACTGACATAGGCGACTTCCGCCATTTGCAGCAGATAAATACGGCTGTGACCGGAACAGGGAATAAACTTCAGCGCCTCCTGATTTTCCGGCAGCACCGAGGTGTCCTGCACGTTGCGGTCAACACGCAGACGCGCGAGGGTTTTATCCAGCCGCTTCTCTTCAATCGGCTTGAGCAGATAATCAAACGCGTGCTCTTCGAAGGCTTTTACCGCGTATTCATCAAAAGCGGTGAGGAAGACGATATAGGGGCGATGCTCAGGATCGAGCATCCCGACCATCTCCAGCCCGCTGATGCGCGGCATCTGGATATCGAGAAACAGCACGTCCGGGCGCAGCTTGTGCACCGCCCCGATCGCTTCGATGGCATGAGCACATTCGCCGACGATGTCGATGTCGCTGTGCTCGTTTAACAGCACGCGCAGGTTTTCCCGCGCTAACGGCTCATCATCCACAATCAGCACTTTTAACATGGGCTCTCCTCCAGCGGCAGTCGTAGGGTAATACGGGTAAATTTGTCAGCCTCGCAGTTCACGGTGATCCCGCAGTCGTCACCAAACCGGGCGCGCAGCCGTTTATCGACCAGGCTCATCCCCAGCCCGCCCGCTTCAGCGCCGGGTGAATACAGACCGGCGTTATCTTCAATAGCCAGCACCAGATGCTGCTGTAAACGGCTGGCGGTAATGCTGATTTCGCCGGTGCCGAGTAGCTGCGAAGTGCCGTGCTTGATGGCGTTCTCGACGATTGGTTGCAGGGTAAAAGCGGGCAGATGCTGATTTGCCAGCTCATCCGGCACAAACAGCGTCACCTGTAATCGCGACTGAAAGCGCGCCTTTTCGATTTGCAGGTAGGCGTTCACATGTTCGATCTCATCGGCGAGCGTTACCACTTCCGACGGGCGCTTGAGATTTTTACGGAAAAAGGTCGATAAAAACTGCACCAGTTGCGCGGCCTGATCGCTGTCGCGGCGGATCACCGCTTTCAGCGTATTGAGCGCGTTAAACAGGAAATGCGGGTTCACCTGCGCGTGAAGCAGTTTAATTTCCGACTGGGTGAGCAGCGCTTTTTGCCGGTCGAACTGCCCGGCGAGAATTTGCGCCGACAGCAACTGGGCGATCCCCTCCCCCAGCGTGCGGTTGATTGAACTGAACAGGCGGTTTTTCGCCTCATAGAGTTTGATCGTGCCCACCACCCGCTGATTCTCACCGCGCAGCGGGATCACAAGCGTTGACCCCAGTTTGCAGTTCGGGTGCAGCGAGCAGCGGTATGGCACTTCGTTGCCGTCGGCATACACCACTTCGCCCGTCTCCAGCGCTTTTAACGTCCAGGCGGAAGAAATGGGCCGCCCCGGTTGATGGTGATCGTCACCGATGCCTTTAAACGCCAGCAGCTTTTCCCGATCGGTGATCGCCACCGCACCAATATCCAGTTCGCGGAACAGCACCTGAGCGACTTTCATGCTGTTCTCTTCGTTAAACCCCTGCCGCAGAATGCCCTCGGTCGAGGCGGCGACTTTCAGCGCGGTTGCCGAGAACGCGGAGGTGTATTTTTCAAACATCGCGCGCTTGTCGAGCAAAATCAGCATAAACAGCGCCGCACCCACGGTGTTGGTGACCATCATCGGGGCGGCAATGCTGTTAACCAGATGCAACGCATCTTCAAAAGGCCGGGCAATCAGCAGGATGATCAGCATCTGCACCAGTTCTGCCACAAAGGTGATCGCCCCCGCCGTCAGCGGATTGAAGACTTTATCGGTGCGCCCGCGCTTAATAAGAAAGCTGTGCACCAGGCCGCCGAGCAGCCCTTCAACAATGGTGGAGACCATGCAACTGAGCGCCGTCATACCGCCCATCGAGTAGCGGTGTAACCCGCCGGTCAGTCCGACCAGCCCGCCCACCACCGGGCCACCCAGCAGACCGCCCATCACTGCGCCAATCGCGCGGGTGTTGGCGATGGAATCCTCAATGTGCAGGCCGAAGTAAGTACCCAGGATGCAAAAAATAGAGAAGGTGACGTAGCACAGGAGTTTATGCGGGAGCCGGACGGTAACCTGCATCAGCGGGATAAACAGGCGGGTTTTACTCATTAACCATGCAATGACCAGAAAAACGCACATCTGCTGTAGCAGCAGCAACACCAGATTAAACTCGTACATACTCAATACCGCTTACCGATAACGCCAAAGCGCGTAACATACAGGGTGTGTGCTGAACTTTCTGTGAAGCCTTCTGAAAAAATCAAAAAACGTGCACATCGTCACAATATCCCTGCGCTTTGTCACCTTTTCGTGCACTTTTTGTGCGAAAAACCGCCACATTTCACGGGGGCACGAAACTGGGTCTACAGTTATGCTGGGGTCTTACAGCAAGGGTGACATCATGGCGCTTTACACCATCGGTGAAGTGGCTCAGTTATGCGATATCAATCCCGTTACATTACGGGCCTGGCAGCGTCGGTATGGATTGCTCAAACCCCAGCGCACCGATGGTGGTCACCGTTTGTTTAACGAAGCCGACATCGATCGTATCCGTGAAATTCAGCGCTGGATCGACACAGGCGTGCAGGTCAGCAAAGTCAAAACCCTGCTTTGTAGCGGTACGCCGGAAAGCCTGAGCAACTGGCGCGAGCAGCAGGAGTTCGTGCTGCGTCTGTTGCAGGAGGGCAATATCAACCGCCTGCGGGGATGGCTGAAAGAGCATGGCCGCGAATACCCTGCCCGCACCCTTGCCACTCAGCTTCTGATCCCGCTCCGCCTGCGTTTACGCAGCCCCGAACCTGCGCTGGTGGCGATGCTCAGTCTGCTGGATGGCGTGCTGATTAACTATATTTCCGGCTGCCTGACCTCGGCGCGAAAACGTGCCGGTAACGATGCGCTGGTGGTTGGCTGGAATATTCATGACACCACACGCTTGTGGATAGAGGGCTGGATCGCCAGTCAGCATGAATGGCGCGTGGACGTGCTGGCGCATTCGCTGACGCATTTCCGCCCGGAGTTGTTTGTCGGACAAACGGTGCTGTTGTGGTGCGGAGAATGTCCTTCGATGATCCAGATACAGCAACTGGCCGCGTGGCGCGAAGCCGGACACCATGTGCACGCGCTGGGTATTTAATGTTTTATTAACAGTCCGGCTTCACGGTATACTCATGCGGCAATCAACCAGGAGCACACCATGAACGCAACCAAAATCGCTGTCATCACCCTGTTTTTCCTTATGGCCGTTGGCGGCATCGGCGGCGTAATGCTGGCGGGTTATTCCTTTATTGTGCGTGCTTAGTCAGCACCTCTGTCAGACGTTCAAAGCCGCGATCGACGATAATCGCCGCCAGCGCCACCAGCACAGCCCCCTGAATCACATACGCGGTATTAAACCCGGAGAGCCCGATAATAATCGGCGAGCCGAGCGTATTTGCGCCCACGGTCGAGGCAATGGCCGCCGTGCCGATGTTGATGATCACCGAGGTGCGCACCCCCGCGAGGATCACCGGCGCGGCCAGCGGTAATTCCACCTTCAGCAGACGCTGCCAGGCACTCATTCCCATCCCCATCGCCACACTTTGCACACCCGCAGGCACGGCGGTCAGACCCGCCAGGGTTCCCTGTAAAATCGGCAGCACGCCGTAGAGCGTCAGCGCAATAATCGCCGGTTCCCGGCCAAAGCCCATGACCGGCACCGCAATCGCCAGCACCGCCACGGGCGGAAAGGTCTGACCGACAGCGGCGATGGTTTCCACCAGCGAGCGAAATTCAAATCCCGCCGGACGGGTGACGGCAATGCCTGCCCCCACGCCCAGCACTATCGCAATCACGCTCGATATGCCGACCAGCCACATATGCGCCAGCGTCAGCATGACAAACGATTCCTGCTGGTAGACCGGGCGTGGAAGCTCAGGAAACAGCGCGCTGAACAGCGCCGTGCTGTGCGGCAGCAGGAGCAGCAGCGCGATAAACAGCGCAATCAGCCAGAGCAGCGGATCACGGACGATTTTCATGCGTTACCTCCGCGCTGAGCAGATCCTGAAAATGCAGGCTGCCAAGCGCTGCACCCTGACTGTCCGTCACCGGGAGCACGTCGCGCCCCTGGGCAACAAACGCCGACAGCGCATCGCGCAGCGACAGGGTTTCTGCCAGCGGCTCGCCTGCCGCCTGTTCGCCCCGGCGAACGTAATCGCTCACACTGCGCAAAGAGAGCAGACGCACGCCCAGTTCGCTGCGGCCAAAAAACTCGCGGGCAAAATCATTTGCCGGGTGAGTCAGCATCTCCAGCGGCGTGCCCTGCTGCACGACCTGGCCGCCGTCCATTAATACCAGATGGTCGGCAAGCTGTAAGGCTTCGTCGATATCGTGCGTCACCAGCACAATGGTGCGCCCTAAAAGCTGATGAATGCGGCGCATCTCCTGTTGCAGCGCGCCGCGCGTTACCGGGTCCAGCGCGCCGAAGGGTTCATCCATCAACAGCACTTCCGGGTCGGCGGCTAAGGCGCGCGCCACGCCGACGCGCTGCTGCTGCCCGCCGGAAAGCTCATGGGGATAACGCCCGCGCAGCGCGGTGTCCAGCCCAAGCAGCGCCATCAGCTCATCGACACGGGCGTTAATTCGCGCGCGCGGCCACTTCTGCAATTGCGGTACGGTGGCGATATTTTGCGCGACCGTCCAGTGCGGAAAGAGGCCAATTGACTGGATCGCATACCCCATGCGCCGCCGCAGCGTCAGCACCGGGAACGAGCGGATCTCCTCCCCGGCAAATAAAATGGTGCCTTCATCGTGCTCCACCAGCCGGTTGATCATCTTAAGCGTGGTGGATTTGCCCGACCCGGAGGTGCCGATCAGCACCGAAAATGCGCCGGTTTTAAAGTGCAGATTGAGATCGCTGACCGCCCTCTGCCCGTTAAACGTTTTGCTGACCTGTCTGAATTCAATCATGCCTCTTTTACCTTAAGCAGCGCTATCCATAGGCCGAACAGCGCATCGACGATCACCGCCAGAGCGATCACCGGGATCACCCCTAAAAGCACCAAATCCAGCGCGCTGCTGAGCAGTCCCTGGAACACCAGCGCACCAAAACCGCCTGCGCCGATCAGGGCGGCGATCACCGCCATGCCGACGGTCTGCACCGTCACCACGCGCAGGCTGCGTAACAGCAGGGGCAATGCCAGCGGCAGTCGCACCTGCAAAAACCGCTGCCGGGCGCTCATCCCCTGCCCCGCCGCGCTCTCTAAGACCTCGTGCGGAACCTGATTCAGCCCCGCCACAACGCCCCGCACCAGTGGCAGAAGCGCATACAAAATAAGGGCGATAAGCGCGGGCGTGATACCCGTCCCGGCGATGCCGAGCGACCGCAGCCATGGAAACTCCTGTACCAGTCCGGCCAGGGGGGCGATTAAAAGCCCAAACAGCGCCACAGACGGCACGGTCTGAATCACGTTCAGCACCGCAAACACCGGGCTTTGCCGCGTCGGATGGCGATAGCACCACAGCCCCAGCAGCACGCCAATCAGCAGCGCCGGAACCAGCGTGGCAAAAAGCAGCGTCAGATGCTGGGCGAGCGCATCGTTAAACACATCCTTACGGTTGGCGTACTCTTTGAGCAGGGAGAGATGGTCAAGCTGGCCCGACTGGAGGATCAGCACCGGCAGCAGCCAGATTTGCGCATGCAGCAACCAGCGCCAGACCGGATTCACCGTCAGACGGCGAATCGCATCGCTGGCAGCCAGCAGCGCGAGCGCCATCCACAGCCACAGCCCGCTGCCCATTGAGGTGCGCGCTACGGTGCTGCCGCCCTGGGCCAGATCGGTCGCCGCCTGTCCCGCCGCCCAGTGCAGCACGGCGAAAAGCAGCTCCGCCAGCAGCAGCGTGACGATCAGCGCTCCGCGTTTAGGGATAAAACTCAGCACCACCAGCGCCAGCGGAACGGACAACCACAGCGCGGCTGTTTGCGGCCAGATCTGCCAGAGCGCACGGCTTTCGCCCGACACCAGCCGGTTAGGGGCGTAATTCACAAACGGAAGCATGGCCGCTGCCAGGCCGATCAGCACCAGCAGCAGCAACACGCGGTTATGACAACGAATTGACACGTTCCAGTCCTGTTACTTCACCAGTCCTTTCTGCTTCAGGTAATCCGCCGCGACTTTTTTCGCATCCAGACCCTCTACTGCAATGCTCGCATTAAGCTGTTGCAGCGTTTTTTCATCCAGGCTCGCAAAGACAGGTTTTAACCAGTTATCCAGTTCCGGGTAGGCTTTCAGCACCGCCTCGCGCACAACCGGCGTCGGCGCATAAATCGGCTGTACGCCTTTCGGATCGGTCAGGGTTTGCAGGCCGAGCGCCGCGACCGGGCCATCGGTACCGTAGGCCATCGCCGCATTCACGCCGGACGTTTGCTGGGCAGCCGCTTTAATGGTGACGGCGGTATCGCCCCCTGCCAGCGACAGCAACTGGTTTTGCTCAAGTTTGAAGCCGTAGGCTTTTTCAAACGCGGGCAGCGCATCGGTGCGCTCAATGAATTCCGCGGAGGCGGCGAGTTTGAAGGTGCCGCCCTCTTTCAGGTAACGGCTGAGATCGTCAAGCGAGGTCAGCTTGCCCTTTTGCGCCACGTCCTGACGCACGGCAATGGTCCAGGTATTGTTGGCAGGCGCAGGCGTCAGCCACACCAGTTTGTTCTGTTCGGCATCGAGCTTTTTGACTTTCTCATAGCCCTGCTGCGCGTTTTTCCACGCCGGATCGTTTTCCTGTTTAAAGAAAAATGCCCCGTTGCCGGTGTATTCCGGGTAGATATCCAGCTCGCCGGAGGTGATCGCCCCGCGCACGACAGGCGTTGCGCCAAGCTGCACTTTATTGACCGTTTTGACGCCGTGGCTCTCAAGCACCTGCAAAATAATATTGCCCAGCAGCGCGCCTTCGGTATCAATTTTTGAGCCGACTTTAATCGGCTCAGCCGCCAGTACAGGCAGGCTCACCGCCGCCATCAGCGCCAGCGAGCCCAACATCCCCTTCGTGATTGTCATTGCGCTTTCCTCATTATTTTGCTGCTCTTTTTCAGCAGCTTGAGACAAAAGCGTAGACGATATATCACTCTTTTGTGGCGCTATCGGGAAGTTTTAGCGGCACCGTCAGCAGGCTGGCGGCAAAATAAAGCAGTGCAATCACCCACAGCGTCCCCTCCACGCCTAACGGGGCGACGCACAGGGTGACGATAAACGGCCCGGCAAAGTTACTTAATCCTGACCCGAGGTTAAGGCAGGAAATCGCTGCGCCTTTGTTTTCCGGCAGCAGCGAGGGGATCAGCGCACTCAGCGGCCCGAATGCGCCAAGGCCTACGGCATAAAGCGTCAGGGCGATAAACAGCGCCGTGGGACTGTGGCCAAACATCACCGGCGCATAGCACACCGCGAGCGACGCCAGCCCGCACAGGGTGCCGGAAAACCACACCACCGTCATGCGCCAGCCGATTTTGTCACCCAGCCAGCCAAACAGATAGTTGGCGAAAATATTCACCACGTTCACCAGTCCCCAGATGGTGAGCCACTCAGCAATGCTGAAACCAAATCGCGGCAGATAGACCGGCATCAGGATCACCAGTGAAAACTTGCCGATGTCGTTAATGGTTTTTACCACCACCGCGAGGCGCATTTTGGGTTCGCGCACCAGCACCATGATCCCCTCACCCATCGCCTGGCTAATCTTCTGGTTACGCGCCCAGACGGGTTCGTCACGATTCAGGATCAGCGCGCAAAATGCGCCCAGCGCCACGAAGAGAAAGCCGCTCAATAAGGTGTTGCTTTCACCGACGCGAGACAGCATCCAGCCGGAGAACCACGGGCCCACGATGGTCATGCCGACGCCAAAGGCGATCCAGAACCACGATACCGCGCGGCCCAGAATACGCGCTTCGCAGCGCTGGTTGATCCACACCAGAAACGAGTAGGCAAAAAGCGGATAGGCCACGCCGCGCAGGGCGTAGCTCACGATCATCATCGGATAATTATTCATCGGCAGGGCCACAAAAATAAACGGCACCGATCCGGCGAAATAACACAGTGTGGCGATCCACATCAGCCGACGCAGGCCAAGCACTCCCGCGCCAATGCCGGAAAACCACGACACCGCCGCCACACAGAGGCCAAAAACCGACAGCATCAGGCTGATTTCCACTTCCGCAAAGCCGCGGGATTGCAGCATCGACGCCAGCCAGCTCTGCTCGATGGTGGCTCCGGTGATAAAAAGAAAAACGCCGATAAATCCCCAGCTCAGCTCGCGCGGTAAACCGAGGCGCGCCCAGATCCCCTGCTGAATAAATACGCTCTGTTCCGTCATATCCTGTTGCGATCCCTCATCAAAAAGAAACCCCAACGGTTAGCCGGGGCAGAGATCGTTATTATGCGATGTTCAGGCGGGTGATTTTGTGATCCGCTTTCAGCGTTTAACGCCCGGAAAAGCAAAAAAAAACGCCACCGGATGGTGGCGTTGGGAAGCGAGGAAAACAGTTACAGCAATTCAAACTCGCCTTTTTTCACGCGGGCGGAGTCGGTGCCGATAAAGACGTTAAATTTGCCCGGTTCCGCGTCATATTTCATGCGCTGGTTCCAGAATTTCAGGGCTTCAACGTCAATCGGGAAGCTGACGGTACGGGTTTCGCCCGGTTTCAGGGTAACTTTCTCAAAGCCCTTCAGTTGCTTCACCGGACGGCTCATGGAGGCGGTCACATCCTGCACGTACATTTGCATTACCGTTGCGCCTTCGCGCTTACCGGTGTTGGTTACATCCACGCTCGCCGTCACCGTGCCGTCACGCTGCATGGTCGGCGCGGAGAGTTTCACGTCCGAAACGCTGAACGTGGTGTAGCTCAGGCCATAACCAAACGGATAGAGCGGGCCGTTCGCTTCATCGAAATAGCGCGAGGTGTATTTGTTCGGCTTATCGGCGTTATACGGGCGGCCAGTGTTCAGATGGCTGTAGTAAACCGGGATTTGACCCACAGAGCGCGGGAAGGACATCGGCAGTTTGCCCGACGGGTTGTAATCGCCAAACAGCACGTCGGCAATTGCGTTGCCGCCTTCAGTACCGGCAAACCAGGTTTCAAGGATCGCGTCTGCCTGCTGATCTTCTTTCACCAGCGCCAGCGGACGGCCGTTCATCAGCACCAGCACCAGCGGTTTTCCGGTGGCTTTGAGGGCGGCGATCAGGTTGCGCTGACTTTGCGGAATGGTCAGATCGGTACGGCTGGAGGCTTCGTGCGCCATACCCTGCGCCTCGCCAACCACCGCCACGACCACGTCTGACTGATTCGCAGCCTGCACCGCTTCATCAATCATTGCCTGCGGCGTGCGCTCATCGACCTGTACGGCCGGTTCATACTGGTTTAAAAACGCCACGATATCTTTATCGTCGGTGACGTTGGCCCCTTTCGCGACAATCACTTTGCCCTGGTTGCCAACGGCGTTTTTAATGCCGGTCAACACGGTAACAGACTGATCAGCCACGCCTGCCGCCGACCAGCTTCCCATCACGTCGCGCTTGCTGTCAGCCAGCGGTCCAACCACGGCGATGGTGGCGGATTTTTTCAGCGGCAGCGTGTCGAGGCGGTTTTTCAGCAGTACCAGGCTTTCCCGCGCCACTTCACGCGCTTCTTTGCGATGCAGACGGCTTTCAGCGTTGGTGTCCTGCGGATCGGTTTCTTTCGCGCCGAGGTGACTGTACGGATCGTTAAACAGCCCCATGTCGTACTTCACGTTCAGTACGTGGCGGGTGGCGTCGTCGAGTTCAGCCATGGTGACTTTGCCGCTTTTCACCAGATCCGGCAGGTATTTGCTGTAATACTCATCGGCCATGCTCATATCCACGCCCGCTTTGATCGCCACGCGCACGGCGTCTTCAGGATCGGCAGCGGTGCCGTGTTTGATCAGTTCTTTGATGGCACCATGATCGGAAATGGTAATGCCCTTAAAGCCCCAGTCGCCGCGCAGCAGATCTTTAAGCAGCCAGGCATCGGAGGCCGCAGGCGTGCCGTTCAGCGAGTTGAGCGCCATCATCACCCCGCCGCTGCCCGCGTCCAGCGCCATTTTGTATGGCGGCATGTAATCGTTAAACAGACGCTGGGAACTCATATCGACGGTGTTGTACTCTTTCCCGCCTTCCACTGCGCCATAGGCGGCGAAGTGTTTCACGCTGGTCATCACCGAGTAACGATCCGCCGGGCTTTTGCCCTGCATTGATTCCACCATGGTTTTACCCATGATGGCGGTTAAATAGGTATCTTCGCCAAACCCTTCCGAGGCGCGGCCCCAGCGCGGATCGCGGGAGACGTCAACCATCGGAGCCCAGGTCATGTTCAGCCCGTCGTCGGCGGCTTCATAAGCCGACACCCGCCCGACGGTTTTTACCGCGTCGAGGTTAAACGACGACGCCAGCCCTAAGCTAATCGGAAACACGGTGCGCTGGCCGTGCACCACGTCATAGGCAAAAAACAGCGGGATTTTCAGGCGGCTGAGCTGCATCGCCTGATCCTGCATCGCCCGGATATCCTGACGGGTCACGGTATTGAAAATCGCCCCGACCTGGCTGGTTTTGATCATGTCGCGGATGGCTTCTTTTGGGTTATCCGGCCCGACGCTGATAAGACGCAGCTGACCGATTTTTTCATCGGTGGTCATTTTTTGCAGCAGTTGGGTGACAAACGCGTCACGCGCTTCGGGGGTCAGGGGATGGTTGCCGGACATATCGTCTGCCAGCGCGGGTTGCAGCGCCAGACTCACAGCGACACCTACAGAACATAGCCATTTCATGTCGTTCACTCTCTCGTTTTTACAGCCGAATCAGCGGGAAGAAGGGCGAAAACCGCAGTGTGCCATAATCGTAGTCGCTGTTGCAGGGTTATTCTCTTATTTTTCTGATGATTAGTGCCGCGTCGTGATTTTCCCACGCTATGCTTTAAGACGTGAATTTTGTCCCGCCACAGGAGTGGATGATGCCGACTGGCTTACCTCATGATAACAACGCTTTTCTTGCTGAACTGACCCGTCTGGTGGGCCGCACTCACCTGCTTACCGATCCGGCCAAAACGGCGCGTTACCGTAAAGGGTTTCGTTCCGGCCAGGGCGACGCGCTGGCGGTGGTTTTCCCCGGCACGCTGCTGGAACTCTGGCACGTACTGAGCGCCTGCGTGCAGGCCGACAAAATTATTCTGATGCAGGCCGCCAACACCGGGCTGACTGAGGGTTCCACGCCCAACGGCAATGATTACGACCGCGACATCGTCATTATCAGCACGCTGCGCCTCGATAAACTGCATCTGCTGGATAACGGTGAACAGGTGCTGGCCTACCCCGGCACCACCCTGTATTCGCTGGAAAAAGCGCTCAAGCCGCTGGGCCGCGAACCGCATTCGGTGATCGGCTCGTCATGCATTGGCGCGTCGGTAATGGGCGGCATTTGTAATAACTCCGGCGGTGCACTGGTGCAGCGCGGCCCGGCGTATACCGAAATGGCGCTTTTTGCGCGCATTACGGAGCAGGGTCAGCTTCAACTGGTTAATCATCTGGGGATTGATTTAGGTATCACGCCGGAGCAGATCCTGAGCCGGCTGGATGATGAGCGCATCAGCGCCGCCGATGTCCGCCATGACGGGCGGCACGCGCACGATCACGATTACATCACCCGCGTGCGGGATATCTCAGCGGATACCCCCGCGCGTTATAACGCCGATCCCGAACGGCTGTTCGAGTCCTCCGGCTGTGCGGGCAAACTGGCGGTCTTTGCCGTGCGCCTTGATACCTTCCCCGCAGAGAAAAACCAGCAGGTCTTTTATATCGGCACCAATCAGCCTGCGGTACTGGGCGAGATCCGCCGTCATATTCTGGCGAACTTTACCCACCTTCCGGTCGCCGGGGAGTATATGCACCGCGACATTTACGACATCGCCGGGCGCTACGGTAAAGACACCTTTTTAATGATCGACAAGCTCGGCACCGACAAGATGCCGCTGTTCTTTACGCTGAAAGGCCGTACCGATGCGGCGCTGGCGAAAGTGCCGCTGTTTAAGCCGAATTTCACCGACCGGGCGATGCAGAAACTGACGCAGATTTTCCCGGATCACCTGCCGCCACGGATGAAAAGCTGGCGGGATAAATATGAACATCATCTGCTGCTGAAAATGTCCGGCGACGGCATTGCCGAAGCGCAGAAGTGGCTCAAAGAATACTTCAGCGAGGCGGAGGGCGACTTCTTCGCCTGCACGCCGGAAGAAGGCAGCAAGGCCTTTTTACACCGCTTTGCCGCGGCGGGTGCCGCCATTCGCTATCAGGCAGTACACGCCGATGAGGTGGAGGATATTCTGGCGCTGGATATCGCCCTGCGGCGCAACGATCCCGACTGGTTTGAAAGTCTGCCCGATGAGATCGGCAGTCAACTGGTTCACAAGCTCTATTACGGTCACTTCATGTGCTACGTCTTCCATCAGGATTACATCGTCAAAAAAGGCGTGGACGTTCATGCCCTGAAAGAACAGATGCTGGCTCTGCTGCGCGAGCGCGGGGCGCAATATCCGGCGGAGCATAACGTCGGGCATCTGTATGAAGCGCCGGAAAGCCTGAAACAGTTTTATCGCGAAAATGACCCGACCAACAGTATGAACCCAGGTATAGGTAAAACCTCAAAGCAGAAATACTGGCGGGAAGCGGCAACGCCAGAGAAATAGCGCGATTGCCACTTTTTCACCCATCCGCGTGGACTTTTGCCGGTGCCTTTTTCGTGCCAGAGTAGCGAAAACGAGTTTGTTATCTGGACGTTAAGGAGCACCTGCATGTCTGCTGTGGATGTTTTTACTGAGAGCGTTGTTGAGATCCGTGATGCCCGTGCAGAGGATGCCGGGGCGATTACCGCGATTTACGCCTGGCATGTGCTGCACGGCCGCGCCTCGTTTGAGGAAGTGCCGCCGACGGTGGCGGAAATGACCGAACGTATGCGCGCGGTGGCAAACGAAGGCCTGCCGTGGATGATCGCGCTTTCTGGCGGCGACATCGTTGGCTACTGCTACGCCCGACAATATCGCCCTCGCCCCGCCTACCGCTTTACCATCGAAGAATCCATTTACGTCACCACCGGCATGAACGGTCGCGGCATCGGCAGCGCGCTGATGAATGCGCTGATTGCCCGCTGTGAAGAAGGTCCGTGGCGGCAAATGATCGCCATCGTGGGTGACGGGCATAACAATCCCGGCTCATTACGTTTGCATCAAAAACACGGGTTTGAGATCGCAGGCACGCTGCGCAGTGTGGGATTCAAAAAGGGCGACTGGCGGGATACGTTGATTATGCAGCGTCCCCTCAACGAGGGTGACGGGACGCTGCCGGAATAATTAGTCGTTCTGGGCGGTTTGCTCGCCCGCAGCCTGGCCGGTGCTGGCCATCTGCGCCGCTTTCTGGCGCTTATAGGCGAGCGCCGAGGCCGGAACAGGCTGGACTTTCCCGGTTTCAATCCAGGTGCGCAGGCGGCTGGCGTCAGCGAAGTGGGTATATTTGCCAAACGCATCCATCACCACTAACGCCACCGATTTATTATTAATAACGGTACGCATCACCAGGCAGTGCCCGGCGGCGTTGGTGAAGCCGGTTTTGGTCAACTGGATGTTCCAGTTATCGCGGTACACCAGATGGTTGGTGTTGCGGAACGGCAGCGTGTAGGCCGGGTGCGCAAAGGTCGCCATCTCTTCACGCGTTGTGCTGAGTTGACCAAGCAGCGGGTACTGTTTGCTGGCAATCAGCAGACGGGAGAGATCCCGCGCGGTCGAGACGTTATGAATCGATAATCCCGTCGGCTCGACAAAGCGCGTGTTGCTCATGCCTAACGCCTTCGCTTTGGCATTCATCGCCTTGATAAATGCGCCGTAACCGCCCGGATAATGGTGCGCGAGGCTCGCCGCCGCACGGTTCTCCGACGACATCAGCGCCAGCAGCAGCATATTTTTACGGCTGATTTCACTGTTGAGCCGCACGCGGGAGTAGATGCCTTTCATCTCCGGGGTCTGACTGATATCGACCTTCAACACTTCATCCAGCGGCAGTCGCGCATCAAGCACCACCATCGCGGTCATTAATTTGGTAATAGAGGCAATCGGGCGCACCAGATCGGGGTGGCTGGAATAGATCACCTTATTGGTTTGCAGATCGACAATCATCGCGCTGCCGGAGGCAATTTCAGGCTGGGCAGACGCGGCGGTGGCCGCAGGCGTTTTAGCCAGCGCACCAGGCGCTACGGGAACGGTCAGTAAAAGCGCGAGGCTTAATAAAGAAACACGAAATTTCAGCATGGTGAGACTTCTGAGAATGATATCTGCACGTTATTGAACGCACGCCGCTTTTGTTGGCATGAAAAATAACAAAAGCTGGCTAAGCCATGATAGCCGCCAGCTTGCGTTGCTGCCAGAGAAGATTCATTGCGGGACGTTGCATTGCTGGCATTCACACCAGCAATACAAACAACTCAAAATAACCGATACCCGTAGCCCCACAGTACCACGGTGAGCGCCAGCAACACTTCCAGTACCAGCACGCCGATAGCGAGGGTTGAACTGGAGAAGCTCAGCCCCTCTTCGCGGTTAATGCCTAAGAAACTGGGAATGCCGACGTAGAGCAGATAACCGGTATAAAACAGCGCCGCCGTGCCGATTAATGCGCACAGCCAGACCAGCGGATAAAGCGCCACAACGCCGCTTAAAAACAGTGGCGTGGCCACATAGCCCGCAAAGACCATGCAGTGGGCCAGCGACGGTCGCTGCGGATAGTTACGCGCCATCCAGTAAATCACCCGGCCCATGACCGCCACCCCGGCCAGCATCAGTGCGTAAAAGATGATGCCAAGGTATAAGCCGGTAAACATCGACAACTGAACCGCATTGCCGTCGCCAAAGTGCCAGCCGAGTTGCGTCGTTCCTATAAACGCGCAGATCACCGGGATAGCGGCCATCAGCAGAACATGGTGCGTGTAGTGATGCGAAACGGTTTCGTTTTCGCTGTTAATCACCTGCATTTCACGATCGGGATGGGAAAAGAGTCCCCAGACATGGTTCATAACGCCCCCTTGCAGTCAGCCCGAACTGGACACTTTCAGTATAATGCAAATATTGATTATTTTTTGTTCAACATCAAAACGAAACCGGGCGTGCGTTACCCCGATCGCTTTTCAGGGTGTATGCTTTATTCACGATATGAATGGATGACTGGTTTTTTGTGGATATCAACGCTCTGATAGCGCAGTACGGCTACGCGACGCTGGTGATTGGCAGTGTGGCAGAAGGTGAAACCATTACCCTGTTGGGCGGCGTGGCGGCGCATCAGGGATTACTTCGATTCTGGCTGGTGGTGGCGTCCGTGGCGCTGGGCGGCATGATTGGCGATCAGCTGTTGTACCTCGTCGGACGACGCTATGGCGGGCAGATCCTGCGCCGCTTCTCCCGTCATCAGGATAAAATTCGCCGCGCCCAGCGGTTGATCCAGCGGCGGCCCTATTTGTTTGTCATCGGCTCACGTTTTATGTACGGCTTTCGCATCATCGGCCCGCTGCTGATAGGCGCAAGCCACCTGCCGCCGAAGATCTTTTTACCGCTGAATATTTTTGGTGCGATTGTCTGGGCGCTAATTTTCACCACGCTCGGCTATGCGGGCGGCGAAGTGATTGGCCCGTGGCTGCACGACCTTAACCAGCATCTGAAGCACTGGATTTGGCTGGGGCTGGCCGTGGCGATTGCGCTGGGGCTGAGGTTCTGGTTTAAGCGGCGCGGGAAAGAGGGGAATTGAGGGACGGTCTACCCTCACCCTAACCCTCTCCCTCAGGGAGAGGGGACAGATCGAGCGCGGGCTTGCTTTTCTCCCTCTCCCTAAGGGAGAGGGCCGGGGTGAGGGTGCCCCCTGGATCCTACTGCGCCTTAACCTGCGGATTCGACAGCATAAACCCGCCATCCACAATAAACGACTGGCCGGTGGTATAGGTCGCATCTGCCGAGCAGAGCCAACCCACAAGACTGGCGATCTCCTGGGTTTTCCCTGCGCGTGTCAGCGGGATGTTCGGCATAGAGCCTTCCTGCACCTCATCTTCTTCCATATTGTTCATCGGGGTGGCAATGGCTCCCGGCGCGACGCTGTTGACCAGAATGTGGTGATCCACCAGCTCCACCGCCATGGATTTAGTCAGGCCGCCGAGGGCGTGTTTCGCCGCCGTGTAAGCGCTCGCTTCCGGCAGCGGCGTGTGCTCATGCACGGAGGTAATGTTCACGATGCGCCCGCCCTCGCCCTGCTCCACCATTTTGCGGGCGGCAATTTGCGAGCATAAAAACGCGCCATCCACATCCACGGTAAAAATCGAGCGCCAGTCTTTAAACTCCACCTCAAGAAAAGGCGCTTTGCTCATCGCGCCCGCGTTGTTCACCAGCACGTCAAGTCGCCCGAAGCGCTCAATCAGGGTGCTGATGGCCTCAGCGCCTTCGGGGAGGTGGCCGAGATCAAGCTGGATGATCTCCGCGCGACGGCCCAGCGCCTCAACCTCGCTCGCCGCTTTCTTTGCCCCCTCCTCGTCGGAGTGCCAGGTAATACCGATATCAAATCCCTGCTTCGCCAGCACGAGCGCACACTGCTTACCAATACCTGAATCTGATGCTGTCACGATGGCAACTTTGTTTGTCGAGCCCATAACTTTCTCCCTAACAGATGGCGGATAAATGCATCGAAAGGGTAAGTATAGAAAACGCACGGATTTGGCGAGGAATTAACCGGGTGTCGCGATCGGGGAGGCAAGGCTGTGAATGTTTGCCTAAACTTTCTCAGGTAGGGCCATAATTAACGTTAAAAGGACATGATATGAAAATCTTACTATGGGCAGTTTTGATTATTTTTCTGATTGGGCTGTTGGTGGTGACGGGCGTATTTAAAATGATTTTCTGATGAGTGCCCCCGCAAGGGGGCATTGCTTTATTGGGCTGCGGATTCAATGGCTGCGGCAATAGCAGACGAATGATTAAGCGTACGCACCTGCGCAAACAGATCGGTAGCTTCGACATATTCTTTTCGTAAATACCCCAACCATTGCTTGATACGCGCGACGTGATACAACCCGGTGTCGCCCTGCTTTTCCAGCAGGCTGTAACGGCGTAACAGTTGCACCACCTCCGGCCAGGGCATCCGTGGTTCGTTATATTTTACTACCCGGCTCAGGTTCGGCACATTCAGCGCGCCGCGCCCGATCATTACCGCGTCACAGCCGGTGACCGCCATGCAATCCTGCGCGCTTTGCCAGTCCCAGATCTCGCCGTTCGCCACCACCGGAATGCGCAGCCGCTGGCGAATTTCACCGATCGCCTGCCAGTTAATACGCTCGGCTTTATAGCCATCTTCTTTGGTGCGCCCGTGTACCACCAGCTCAGATGCGCCCGCCTGCTGGACGGCGTCGGCGATCTCAAACTGTCGCGCACCGCTATCCCAGCCGAGGCGCACTTTCACCGTGACGGGCAGACTGGCGGGCACCGCTTCGCGCATCGCTTTTGCGCCCTGATAAATCAGTTCGGGATCTTTCAGCAGCGTCGCGCCCCCGCCGCTGCCGTTCACCAGTTTCGACGGGCAGCCGCAGTTGAGATCCACGCCCCAGGAACCGAGTTCAACGGCGCGGGCGGCGTTTTCCGCTAGCCACTGCGGGTATTGCCCCAGAAGCTGAACGCGTACCGGCGTACCGCTCGGCGTGCGGCTCTGGTGCTGTAATTCCGGGCAGATTTTATAGAAGGATTTTACCGGCAGCAGTTGATCGACCACGCGCAAAAATTCGGTGATGCAGTGATCGTAATCATTCACGTCGGTCAGCAGCTCGCGCACCAGCGAATCAAGCACGCCTTCCATCGGAGCCAGTAATACACGCATATCAGTACCCGTCTATAAAGAGGCGCGTATGGTAGCGTCTCTGTGCCCCTGAAGAAAGCGGCTTTTCGCGGGCCGCGCGCCCCTGATTTATCGCCTTTTTGCGCCTAATCTTGTGTGAATGCATAACGTTCCTGAATGGAATATTTGGTATGCTCAGAATTCATGTTGTGATCGGTAGCACAGTTTACCGTTAAATTGTATGATGATTGCGTCTCCTCAAAGGTTGTCGCCATGAAGAAATCACTCAATGTTATCTGGCAATATCTGCGCGCCTTTGCGCTTATTTATGCCTGTCTGTATGCCGGAATTTTTATTGCCTCGCTGCTGCCTATCACCATTCCGGGCAGCATTATCGGCATGCTGATTATGTTTGTGTTACTGGCGCTGCAAATTCTTCCGGCTAAATGGGTCAACCCCGGCTGCTATGTGCTGATCCGCTATATGGCGCTGCTGTTCGTGCCAATTGGCGTGGGCGTGATGCAATATTACGACGTGCTGATTGCTCAGTTCGGCCCGGTGGTGGTCTCCTGCGCAGTCAGTACGCTGGTGGTGTTTTTAGTCGTTAGCTGGAGCTCGCATTTAGTCCACGGTGAACGCGCCGTGGTGGGTCAGAAAGGACCAAAATTATGATGGCGTCAATCTGGTGGTCTTTACCCCTCACCCTGGCGGTGTTCTTTGCCGCACGCCGGCTGGCGATGCGCTTTAAAATCCCGCTCCTGAACCCGCTGCTGGTGGCCATGGTGGTGATTATTCCTTTCCTGCTGCTGACTGGTATTCCTTATGAGCGCTATTTTCAGGGCAGCAAAATCTTAAACGATCTGTTGCAACCTGCCGTGGTGGCGCTGGCGTACCCGCTGTATGAGCAGCTACACCAGATCCGCGCGCGCTGGAAATCGATCATTACCATCTGCTTTGTGGGCAGCGTCGTGGCGATGGTGACCGGGACCTCTATAGCCCTGTTGATGGGGGCGACGCCGGAAATCGCCGCCTCCGTGCTTCCGAAATCCGTCACCACGCCGATTGCGATGGCAGTGGGCGGCAGCCTGGGCGGGATCCCGGCCATCAGCGCGATGTGCGTGATTTTCGTCGGGATTCTGGGCGCGGTGTTTGGTCATACGCTGCTGAATGTAATGCGTATTCGCACTAAAGCCTCACGCGGACTGGCAATGGGTACCGCGTCGCACGCGCTGGGCACCGCGCGCTGCGCGGAACTGGATTATCAGGAAGGGGCGTTTAGTTCACTGGCGCTGGTGATTTGCGGCATTATCACCTCGATTATTGCGCCGTTCCTGTTCCCGCTGATCCTCGCGGTAATGGGCTAAAATTTGCGATGCGTCGCGCATTTTTCATTTGAATTTCATAAGTTGCATTTACAGTGTGAATTGAATCACATATAAAGCGCCAGTCGGCCCGTAAACTACGCTTTCATCACACGATTAAGAGGCAACGCTATGCATTCACGTTTTCAGGCAGCTTTCGCCAGTCTTGCGCAGGATTTGCAGGCCGCTCTGGCACCTGTCCTTGCGGATGAGCATTTTCCCGCCATGCTTAGCGCAGACCAGGTCACCACGCTGAAACAGGCGACCGGGCTTGACGACGACGCGCTGGCTTTCGCTCTGCTTCCCGTTGCCGCCGCCTGCGCCCGTGCCGATCTCTCGCACTTCAACGTTGGCGCGATTGCACGCGGCGTCAGCGGTATCTGGTATTTTGGTGGCAACATGGAATTCCTCGGCGCGACGATGCAACAAACCGTTCACGCCGAACAAAGCGCCGTTACCCACGCCTGGCTGCGCGGTGAAAAATCCCTCGCGTCGATGACCGTCAACTACACCCCCTGCGGACACTGCCGTCAGTTTATGAATGAACTGAACAGCGGTCTTGGCCTGCGCATCAATCTGCCGGGTCGTTCCCCGCATACGCTGGGCGATTATCTGCCGGACGCCTTTGGGCCGAAGGATTTGGATATCAAAACGCTGCTGATGGATGAGGAAGATCACGGTTACGCGCTGACCGGTGATGCGCTGACCGAGGCCGCGATTGCCGCCGCCAATAAAAGTCATGCGCCGTACAGCCAGGCCCCGGCGGGTCTTGCGCTGGAGTGCCGTGACGGGCGTATTTTCGCCGGGCGCTATGCGGAAAACGCCGCGTTTAACCCGTCTTTACCTCCGCTGCAAGCCGCGCTTAATCTGCTAAGCCTGAACGGTTACGACTACCCGGACATTCAGCGCGCGATCCTCGCTGAAAAAGCAGATGCACCGCTGACGCAGTGGGATGCCACCGCCGCGACGCTCAGGGCGCTGGGCTGTCAGAGCATCGACCGCGTCCTGCTTGGCTAAATCACCCTTTCACTACAGGCGCTTATGCCTGTAGTGATGAAAATCCCCGCAATCAAACTGCCGTTTCTTGCGCAAAAGCGGCGCGTAAAGTAGCCTGAGTGAAATTTCACCCTTTGTCTGAGTTATCTGCATGTTGAAGCGTTTGTTTTACAGTCTGTCAGTCATTATCGGCTTACTGCTGTTAACGGCGCTTGGACTTGACCGCTGGATGAGCTGGAAAACCGCTCCCTTCATTTACGATGATTTGCAGGATTTACCCTACCGACAGGTTGGCGTGGTCCTCGGCACGGCGAAATACTATCGCACCGGCGTAATTAATCAGTACTACCGCTACCGGATTCAGGGCGCGCTTAATGCCTATAACAGCGGCAAGGTGAATTACCTGCTGCTGAGCGGCGACAATGCGCTGCAAAGCTACAATGAACCGGTCACCATGCGTAAAGATTTGATTGCCGCAGGCGTCGATCCGCAGGACATCGTGCTGGACTATGCGGGCTTCCGCACGCTCGATTCCATCGTGCGCACCCGCAAGGTGTTTGATACCAATGATTTCATCATCATCACGCAGCGTTTTCATTGCGAGCGCGCGCTGTTTATCGCTCAGCACAGAGGGATTCAGGCGCAGTGCTATTCTGTCCCCTCCCCGAAAAATATGCTGACCGTACGCGTGCGTGAGTTCGGCGCGCGCCTTGGCGCATTAGCCGATCTCTATATTTTTAAACGTGAACCGCGCTTCCTCGGCCCGCTGATGCCCATCACTTCCATCAATGATGTGCCGGAAGATGCGCAAGGTTATCCTGCGGTGACGCCCGAACAACTGCTGGAAATCCCGGATAAAACCAAACCCGCCGGGACGCCACGCGAATAACCTCAGGCGATGATCATATCCGCAAACTGGGTGGAATGATTCATCGCATCAATCACCGTTTCCTGTTCCAGCCCGAATGATTCCATTATCTGCGCGGCATTGTCCCAATCCTGCTGCTCGTAGAGTCTCGCCAGGTAGAGGAACTGATATAGAATCCCTTCATACTTCGCCAGCGCATTCACGACGTTATCGGTGAGGGTAATTTGTTTAAATAAGTCCTCATACGAGATGCCAAGAATGGTATCCAGCAGGGAAAAAAGACCGCAGAAAAAGGCGTCGCTCGCCAGATGATCGTGCCCCGTAGCCTTCGCAATACGCTCGCAGAACATGCCTCTGACCAGACTCATGTGATACAGCTCGTCCGTTGTCACCGTGCCTAAGTTTGTCAGGCAGGAGATAGAGACAAAGCGGCGCACTTCGTTAATTCCGAGCCAGAGCAGGGTATCTTTTAAAGTTGAGTTTTTACCACGCTCAATGCCCCGGTTGGTGAAGAGCACATTTTTGGTATAGCGCATCAGCGTGTATGAAAGGGTCAAATCACTCTTGAGGTATTTCTCAATTTTAAACAGATCCGGGTTCGGTCGGTTAACTTCCTGAATAAGCTCAAATTGCAGGACTTTACCCGGCGTGAGGCGTTTATTTTTTATTATTTCCGGCTTGCTGTAAAAATAACCCTGATAGAGATGAAAGCCGAACTTCTTATATTGCTCAAACTCTTCTGCCGTCTCGACCTTTTCCGCCAACAGTTTTACTTTGCTCAGATACTTTTTTTGCTGGCGGACATACTGGGATATTTCTTCAAAGGAATAAGCCCGGATATCAAACTTCACAATACTGATGAACGGCATAAACCGCTCCCAGCCGTTTTCCATTTTAAAGTCATCCAGCGCGAGTTTATAACCCCAGCCATGTAAGCGCCGCACGGCAGAATAAAGCTCGTCATTCGGTTCGGCGGTTTCGAGGATTTCAATAACCACTTTGTCATGCGGCAGGATATCGGCGAAACCTTCGACGATCATTTCAGGCGGGAAGTTGATGAAGCACCGGTTGTTGCCGACAAGTTTGGGTAACGAGGTCGATAAGAACAGGTCGGAGATGATCTGTTTGGTCGCGTACTCTGAAGAAACGTCGGGAAAGCGGTTAGTCATGCCGTCGCGAAAGAGCAACTCATAGGCGACCGTTGACATGTTTTTATCAAAAACAGGCTGCCTTGCAATAAATGAATACATGAGACTCCCTCCATGGCGTATACGCGTGAACTAATGCAACTATCGCGGACTGGCCATCGATAACATACATGTATCTTATACCATGATTTTGCCTGCACAGACATCCGGATATACAAAGCCGGATAACCCGTTGAACTAAAGATAAATTATTAATCAATTTAAGCAAAATCTTAACTGCTCATTTACTGCGAGAATGTTGCCTTAACAAAATATATCCAGCATTGCTTACAAGCATTAAAGGGATATTAACGGGCAAATCCAGCCATAGCCGTCAATACGGCCCTTCTTTACTTATCTTTACCCCTTCACCTCTCTGACTGCTCGCCATCGCCCGTGTGCATTTCTCCTATACTGACTAAATGCAGACAAAACCTTACAAAACTTAATTTCAGGGAGTGATTATGCCTAAATCATCGTCCTCAAGTCCGGTGCAGGAGAGCCCATTTTGGTTGAATGTCGAAGCCAGAGTAAGACAGGTGGGCCTGCTGATTATGCTGCTCATCGTGGTTGCCGCGACCGGCGGGCTGTTCTCAAAAGGCTATTTCAGCCACCACACCCGTACCGCCGCAGATGGCAAGGTGGCGCTGGAATATGAGCGTTTTGGCCGCCTGCTAAGTGATGCAGAAATAAAAATTGTTGCCCGACCTGCGGGAGATCCGGTCACCACCGTCGTGCTGGGCGGCGACTTTATGGATGATTTCGACGTTCAGACCTTACAACCTCAGCCAGACAAAATGTATACCCTACACAATACGCTGGTGCTGGTTTATCAACACGCGGGTAAACCCGAAGGTGTCACCCTCTGGCTTTCTGTGAACCCACTGAATGCGGGCACCAGTCATAGCTGGCTTTCAGTAAATGGCGGCAAGCCCCTGCCTTTCTGGCAGTTTATTTACCCTTAGGAGCACGTTATGGATATGGTTTTCAGAGCGATAGCGATCTATCTGATTCTGGTGGTGGTATTTAAAGTGGCCGGGCGTCGCACGCTATTACAAATGACCTCGTTTGATTTGATCCTGCTATTAATTATCAGCGAAGCGACACAGCAGGCGTTGCTGGGCAATGATTTTTCTGTCACCGGCGCGGCACTCACTATTGTGACCCTGGTGGTGGTGGATATTCTTTTTGGTCAGCTCAAACGGGTTGTGCCGGCAGTGGAAGCCGCCATCGACGGTACACCGGTTATCCTTGTTGAGAATGGGCGATTATTAAATGACAAACTTAAAAAAGCGGACATCAGCCGTGATGACATTATGGTTTCAGCGAGGGTGAATCATGGCATTGAGAACCTTTCAGAGATTAAATTCGCTATCCTTGAGCAGAACGGGCATATCTCGATTATTCCTGTATCATCCTGATCCCGCGATAAACGCGGAATTCACGCGTAAAGCTTAAGGTAAAACTCATCTATATGGTTCTATACTTTATGTGGGTACAAGCCGTGATCCGAGGAAAGGTAAAATCGACAGAATAGGTAAAATCGCACTGCGTCGCCGGGGCATTGGCGTAAGAGAAAAAATCATACGTTACCGTGGCCTTTCACTGATTTTTCGGCTGAATGGCGAGCAGTACGATGTCTTTGCGAATCAGGAAAAAATTGCGTCCCTGGAGACGAATAACATTAATGAAGCGATTGAACTCTACAAATCCATGGCTCTCAAGCACTGATACTTTCCATAAAAAAAGCCCACTTTTAAGTGGGCTTTTTTACATCTGAACAGGCTGTTATTTCTTACGTGCGTACTTCAGGGAGTCAAGCGCCACGGCGAAGATGATGATGCCGCCCTTGATGATGTACTGCCAGTACGGGTTCACGCCGATATAGGTCAGGCCGTAGTTGATAACGGTAAAGATGATCACACCGGTAACCACGCCGAACACCGTACCCACGCCGCCGCTGAAGGAAACGCCGCCGACCACACAGGCTGCGATAGCATCCAGTTCGTACATAAAGCCGAGGTTGTTGGTCGCAGAACCGATACGGCCTGCTTCCAGCATCCCGCCGAACGCGTAGAACACGCCGGACAGGGCATAAATCATCAGCAGGTTGAGTGCAACGTTAACACCTGAGACTTTCGCTGCTTCCGGGTTACCGCCGATAGCGAAAATGTTTTTACCGAAGCGGGTTTTATTCCACAGCACCCAAACAAACGCCACGGCAATCAGCGCGTAGAAAGTGATGTAAGAGAGACGGAACGAGCCCAGTGCAATAAAGCCCTGTGTAAAGGTGGAGAAGCCCGAATCAAAGCCAGAAATCGGTGACGCACCCACGAAGTCGTAATACAGGGAGTTAATACCGTAAACGATAATCATCGTACCGAGGGTAGTAATAAACGGCGTTACGTTGAGATACGCAATGATAATGCCGTTAATCAGACCGATAATTGCGCCAATAACACAAACGATGGCGATAACCACAAAGATTGGCATGGTTGCCATCTCCGGGAACACCTTATTCACGTTATCCATTGACTGCAAAAGCGTCGCCGCCACAACCGCCGCAAGACCGACCTGACGACCGGCTGACAGGTCAGTACCCTGAGTCACAATCAATCCCGCAACACCGAGCGCGATAATAATACGCACTGATGACTGGGTCAGAATGTTACTTAAGTTCAGCAGGCTTAAAAATGTTGGATCCTGGAAAATAATAATGGCCAGTAACACTAAAAGAACAACGTAAATACCGCCTTCTTTCAGATAAGTAAGGAAACTTTTTTTATTCAACGCACTCATGAGGAGCCCCTGATCTTAAAGGTGCAAAGACGCAAGACGCAAAATTTCGTTTTGCGTTGTCGTTTTAGTGTCAACAATTCCGGAAACGAGGCCATTGCTCATAACCAAAATACGGTCGGTGATCCCTAACAGTTCCGGCATTTCAGACGAAATGATAATGATCCCTTTGCCTTTCTTAGCCAGCTCTGCGATCAGCTGATAAATTTCAAATTTCGCCCCAACGTCAATACCGCGCGTGGGTTCGTCAAGCATCAGAATTTCAGGCTGCGTTAACAACCAGCGACCGATAATGACTTTTTGCTGGTTACCGCCAGAGAGGGAACCAATCTGCGTGCGGTGGCCCGGCGTTTTCACGCGCATGGAGTCGATCACCCACTGGGTATCGCTTTTCATGCGGGTATTATCCAGCAAGCCGACTTTGTTTTTGTAGTTCTGGATATTTGAGATTAATGAGTTAAATCCAATGTCCAGATAAGCATAAATCCCGGTTGAGCGACGCTCTTCGGTCACAAGCGCAAAACCATGATTAATCGCTTCGTTAGCGGTATGGTTATTAATGGCTTTACCGTGCAGCTTAATTGTGCCGCCTGATTTCTCACGAATACCAAATAACGTTTCAACGATATCGGTACGTTTTGCACCGACCAGACCCGCAATACCGAGGATTTCCCCTTTGCGCAGATCAAACGAGATATCGCGAATGGAAGGCTGACGCAAAGAAGTCAGGTTACGCACTTCGAGAATGGTTTCACCCGGTTCGTTTTGCTTATCCGGGAAACGCTGGTTGAGGGAGCGCCCCACCATCATGGCGATAATTTTGTCCATATCCAGCCCGTCGAGCGACTGAGTGGCAATCCACTGGCCGTCACGCAGGATGGTGATTTCATCGCAAAGCTGGAAGATTTCTTCCATTTTGTGCGAGATATAGACGATGCCGCAGCCGCGTTCTTTCAGCTTGCGGATAATTTTAAACAGATGATTGACCTCTTTTTCGGTTAACGACGAAGTCGGTTCATCCATGATGACGATTTTGGCGTCATAGGAGAACGCTTTCGCAATCTCGATCATCTGCATTTGTGAAACGGATAAAGTGCCGACGCGTGCGCGCGGATCGATATCAATTTCCAGTTCATCAAATATCGCTTTGGTATCGCGATACATTTTGTCCTGATCGACAAACATGCCTTTGGTGGGATAACGTCCCAGCCACATGTTGTCCATTACGGAACGCTGTAATACCAGGTTTAATTCCTGGTGAACCATTGAGATACCGTTTTCCAGTGCTTCTTTCGTCGAATGGAAATCGATCTCTTTCCCCTGAAATAGAATGCTGCCGGAATCTTTTGAATAGATCCCAAAAAGGCATTTTAATAATGTGGATTTACCCGCACCGTTCTCTCCCATTAATGCATGAATGGAATG
This sequence comes from Enterobacter sp. kpr-6, assembly GCF_900116015.1. GTDB lineage: Bacteria > Pseudomonadota > Gammaproteobacteria > Enterobacterales > Enterobacteriaceae > Enterobacter_D. Next base: position 367,994 of record NZ_FOYH01000001.1, on the reverse strand, counting down.
AGGACGAACTTTTAAATTCACATTATCGAGGGCCTTAACGCCAGGAAATGACTTGTTGATGCCGCTCATTTCCAACAAGAATTCGCCTGACGACTGAGTATTATTGCTGACCATAATTATACCTTGTTGGCCTGGCACATCGCGTTATAAAAGGGCGCAAATGAATGCGCCCTGTGTAATCAAACTAAGTAAAACTTATTTGTTGCTGAATTCAGCGAGGTTATCTTTATCAACGCCAACGTACGGGATACGTACGATTTTGTTTTCGATTTTCCAGTTAGTCCCGTCAGCGGCACCTTTGCCGTCAGCCAGGTTTTTCGCCAGATCGAATGTCGCTTTCGCCTGGTTGTTGGCATCGTTCAGTACGGTACCGGCCAGCGCGCCAGATTTCACCAGTGCCAGCGCTTCTGGCAGTGCATCCACACCAAATACCGGCACAGAAGATTTGTTGTGCGCTTTCAGTGCTTCTACTGCACCCATTGCCATCGCATCGTTGTTGGCGATAACCACTTCGATTTTGTTAGCGTTAGGACCAGAGAGCCAGGCGTCCATCTTATCTTTCGCCATTGCGGTATCCCACATCGCGGTATCAAGCTGCAGCTGCTGGGTTTTGATGCCCTTGTCGTTCAGCTCTTTGATAACGTAAGTGGTACGTGCTTCAGCATCCGGGTGGCCCGGCTCGCCTTTCAGCAGTACGAACTGAATCTGACCGTCTTTGTTCAGATCCCAACCCTGGTTTGCTGCCCAGTGTTTGGCAATCAGATCGCCCTGGATAACGCCAGATTCTTTAGAGTCAGTACCGACGTAATAGGCTTTGTCGTAGCTGTCCAGCGCTTTGCGTGAAGGCTCTTTGTTGTAGAACACGATCGGTACGTTTTGACCGCGTGCTTTTTCGATAACGGTGCCCGCTGCGGCCGGGTCAACCAGGTTGATGGCCAGCGCTTTAACACCTTTCGCCAACAGAACGTCGATCTGGTCGTTCTGTTTTGACTGGTCGTTCTGCGAGTCGTTCATCAGCAGTTCGACGCCCTGCGCTTCTTTTGCATCCTTCTCAATTGCTTTACGCACAACAGACATGAAGTTGTCGTCGTATTTATAAATGGTCACGCCAATACGGGTATCTGCCGCATGCGCAGCCGCGCCAAAAAGCATGCTTGCCATTACAGCAGACAGAGTTAAAACCTTCTTATTCATGGTATCTCCGGTTTTTTGCAGGGTAGTTCTTGTGAATAATGATCGGCGGGGCAATAAGTTAGTGAAACGCTACTGTCGCCGAAGGTCACTCTAAAAATTCGTTCTTCCGTGTTCGGTAACGCTCCAGAATTCGCTTTATTCTTTATGTTCAGGGGCCATGAGACGGTGGTGTATGTGTGCACCGTTACATTCTGTTTCAGCCCATGAAACGCTGACATCATAGTCAGGCCGATGTTAAGATACTGTGAATTTACTCACAGATTGAAAACGGTTACATCCAACAGCGTTATAAGTTAGTGATCGGTGCCACATTTTGTCGGACAGCGACAGAATGACGGCGTACCAGCGTCGGCATAAAGCAGTGTGTGGCGCTCATATCCAGCGTTCCTGCGGCTCCCTGTAACGCCAGTTCGGTCGCCAGCCGCGCCATTGACGCGATGGGATAACGCACTGTAGTTAGCTGCGGATCGGTGTAGCGGGCAATGGGAATATCATCAAACCCAATCAGTGAAAGGTGCTGCGGCACAGCGATGCCGTTGTCTTTCAGCGCAGTCAGCGCCCCGGCTGCCATGCTGTCGTTATAGGCAAACACCGCGGTGAGTTGCAGGTTGCGCCCCAACAGTTCCACCATCGCCGCTTCGCCGCCCTGCATATCCGGCTCGCCCGTTCCCGCCCAGCTTTCCGGGGCAATAATCCCCTGCTCCGCCAGCGCGCGCTGCCAGCCGTCGCGGCGTAAGTCGTTGTCTTCAATGTGATGACTGGACGCCAGATAGCCGATGCGCTGATGGCCCTGACTTAACATCATCCGGGTCGCCATCATCGCGCCGCTGACATTGTCGAGCGCAACGCAGCGGTGGGCATAGCCCGGCACGACGCGGTTGATTAATACCATGCCAGGAATTTGTTCCATAAATCCGGCAAGCTCTTCATCGCTTAAGGCTTTTGAGTGCACAATCAACGCGTTACAGCGCTGACGGATCAGCACTTCAATGGCATAACGCTCTTTTTCCGCTTCGTGATAGCTGTTGCCGATCAACACATATTTTTGATGCTGTTGGGCCACCATATCGACCGCTTTGACCAGCGCGCCAAAGAAGGCATCAGAGACATCCATCACCACCACGCCAATGGTGTCGCTGACCTGGGTGGCCAGCGCCTGGGCATTGGCATTCGGGCGATAGCCCAGTTGCGCCACCGCTTTCATGACTGATTCACGGGTTTCAGGGCTCACCAGCGAGCTGTTGTTCAGCACGCGCGAAACCGTCGCGACGGAAACGCCCGCAAGCCGGGCCACGTCACGAATGGTGATCATACATATCTTCCTTCATCGGATTGCAGCGACTCACAGATACCCCCTGTGTTGAGCAAGAGGGGTATTCTGGCAGTCTGATGAATGAGACTACGTGAAGGACATCACATTGATGGAAACGGTTACATCCGTTTTGTTAATGATTGTGATCCAGATCGTTATCTGGATGTGTGCGGTAATGAAACACCTGCCGCACGCGCCGTCAGTTGACGCCACAGCCATTCCAGCGGTCCCTGGCGGAAATAACGCAGCCAGAAGACGGAGAAGATAATATTGACGGTCCAGATCAGCGGCACGATGCCCAGTAATTGCAGGCGGTCGAACTTCATAAACAGACCCAGATGATAGAAAAGCGTGGTGCAGATAAGCGTTTGCAGCAGGTAATTACTCAGTGCCATCCGCCCGACGCAGGCCACGGCATTCACCAGACGGAAGCGAACCAGTTGCGGCCAGAAGCCAAATATCAGTGACGCATACCCGACGGTTTGCAGCGGCGCACTCAGCTCGCGCGGTGCCTGTAAAATAAACGCACACCAGCGGTATTCCCAGCCCAGCAGCCACTGCGCAACCACGCCAGGTATGTTAATCAGAAGTCCCACCAGCACCAGCAATACGCCGGTTTTGCGGTAATGACGCAGGCTAAACTGCCCTTTCAGCCAGCCGCTGCGCATCAGCGCCGCGCCCAGCAGCATCAGCCCGGCCAGTTGCCAGCCGTATTGCGCGCCCAGCGCCAGTAGGCTATTCGACAGCATATCTGCGCGGTTGCTCACCGCTTCAAAGCCGCCGTGCGTTTTCCACCAGGCTTCATATTGCAGGCTGGAAACATCGGGGATCCACGCGCGGTTAGGCTCGCTCCCGGAGATAAACCCTAACAGCAACAGCACGGCAATCCCGGTGAGGTAAAGCATCACGCCGGTGTTAAATAAGGTTTTCAGCGACTGCGCATCGCGGATCATGCGCCAGCTCACCAGTCCGATCAGACCGTAGGCCAGCAGAATATCCCCGTCCCAGAACAGCAGGCCGTGGATAAATCCCAGCAATACAAGCAGCGTTAAGCGTGACTGGATCCAGCGTTTGCCGCGCCCGAGCAGCATTTGCAGCCCGGCACCGAATAAAATGGCAAACAGTGTGAGGAATTTCACCTGGGCGGTGACATCCAGCACCGCCCAGGTCCAGGCATCACGCAGTGTGATGCCGCCGTACCAGGCGGGATTGAGATAGGCGGCTTTGGGTAAACCAAACGCGTTTATATTCAGGAGCAGAATACCCAGAATGGCGACGCCACGAATGAAATCCAGCGTGACATTTCGTTCCATGTATTCTGCCCTGTCTTAGTTGTGGTGACGCACGGCGCGCAGGAACTCCTGGCGAGTGTTCTGGCTGGATTTAAACAATCCGCCGAGTGAGGTGGTGGTGGTGGCGCTGGTGGCGTCGCGAATGCCGCGCGCTTTCACGCAATAATGCACCGCATCAATAGATACCGCCACGTTGTTAGTGCCGAGCAGCGTTTGCAGCGCGATCAGGATCTGCTGGGTTAAGCGCTCCTGCACCTGCGGACGTTGGGCAAAAAACTGCACAATGCGGTTAATTTTAGACAGGCCAATCACCGAATCTTTCGGGATGTACGCCACGGTCGCCTTGCCGTCGATGATCACAAAGTGATGTTCGCAGGTGCTGGTCAGCGTGATGTCACGCACTGTCACCATTTCATCCACGTTCATTTTATTTTCAATGACGGTGATTTTCGGGAAGTTGGCGTAATCGAGGCCGGAGAAAATCTCATCGACATACATTTTGGCGATACGCTGCGGCGTTTCCATCAGGCTGTCATCGCTCAGATCGAGATTTAACAGTTGCATGATTTCGGTCATGTGGCCGGAAATAAGGCGCTTACGCGTTTCGTTGTCCAGATCGACTGGCGCACGCAGGGGGGTTTCCAGACCTCGGGCAACCAGTGCTTCGTGGACGAGGGCCGCTTCTTTACTGAGTGATGACATTATTTATTCTCCGCAGGTGTTGCTTTCCTTTACCGCTTCAGGGGGTAAAGTGCGCAGCCATTGTGCGTGAGGTCACGCACATAATCCAGCCTTCACAGCGATAATTACTGAAATTGCCGCTGCCTTTCATCATGACGTTTCCAGACCAGCGCCCCGCCGATAAACAGCGCCAGCCCGGCAAGGCCCAGCGCCGGTTCAAGCCGGTGGGTAAGCCAGGTCGAAAAAGCCGATGTCATCGGCCCTACCAGTTGCCCGACCGCATAGCCGGTGGTTAACAGCCCCGCCATGTAGCGGGCGTGATGCGGGGCCAGTTCGCGGCCATACAGCAATGAGAGCTGCACGGCACACAAAAAACCGCCGCCGACTAACAGCGCCCCGCTCACCAGACCTGCCATCCCCGGCAATAACCACGCGGCAATCACGCCCAGGCCCTGCAACCACAGCACGATTGCCAGCCGCTGATGGCTGTGTCCGACGTGGCGTAAGGCAATACTCAGCGCAATGCCCAGAACCGCCGCCGCGCCAAATACGGGCCACACAAACTGAGCAAAGACGCTGCCGGGAAACCGCAGCGCCGCCATTTGCGATAAAAAAGTCGCGGGCAGAATGTAGCCGAATCCGGCGAGGCTGTAGCTCCAGACCAGCCGTTTGATGTCGGCGGTTAACGCTAACGGCTGCGGTTGTTCACCGCTGCGGTGAAGCTGGCCGGGTCCAGGCAGGTAGCGGGCAATCAGCAGGATTAAGACCAGCGCCAGCACGCCATACACCTGCCATGCCGCCTGCGCCGACAGCCCTTTTGCCTGAATGCCAATCGCCAGCAGACCGCTCAGGGCGATGCCTGCCCCCGGTCCGGCGAACACCGCCGCATTAAGGGCCGGTTTCCCGGCATGGGCCAGTTGTTCATTGATCCACGCCGCCGTCAGCACCATCGCCCAGCCGCTCATCATGCCAATCACAAAACGCACGACGCCGTGGGTATACGCGTTATCAGCCAGCGCCGAGAGAAAGGTCAGCGCCACCGCGCCCACTACCCCGGCCCAGAGGCGGCGCTCAACGTGGCGGTGCGCCCGCATGGCATCCCACGCGCCAAGCAGATAGCCAAGATAGTTCAGGGCGGCGACCAGGCCTGCGCTGGTGAGAGTAAGCTGACCGTCCTGAATCATCAGCGGCACCTGCGGCGTATAGGCAAACCGCCCAATGCCCATCGCCACAATCAGCACGACAAAGCCACTTAGCGCAATTCTTAGCGCCATGCGTCATACCCACGTTAATGTAAAGTTATGTTTATGATGCAGTATGTTGCATGAATGCGGAAGTGAAAGTTACTCACAGGGGGATGAATAATCTGTATTATGAATGCTTCCCAGACAGTATGACGAGAAGAGGAACGTGGCATGGAAATGCTGGAAGAACACCGCTGTTTTGATGGCTGGCAGCAGCGCTGGCGGCACGACTCCGCCGTACTCAATTGTACGATGACCTTTAGCATCTTTTTACCGCCGGATCGGGGTACCACACCGCCGCCGGTACTCTACTGGCTCTCCGGCCTGACCTGTAATGATGAAAACTTCACCACCAAAGCCGGGGCGCAGCGCGTAGCCGCCGAGTTAGGCATTGTGCTGGTGATGCCCGACACCAGCCCGCGCGGTGACGCGGTCGCCGATGATGAAGGCTACGATCTGGGTAAAGGTGCCGGGTTCTATCTCAACGCTACGCAGCAGCCGTGGGCAGCGCATTACCGGATGTATGATTATCTGCGCGATGAATTACCGGCGCTGATTCAGTCACAATTTAATGTCAGCGATCGTGCCGCTATTAGCGGGCATTCGATGGGCGGTCACGGGGCGCTGATCATGGCGCTGAAAAATCCGGGTAAATATGTCAGCGTGTCGGCATTTGCGCCGATTGTGAATCCGACTCAGGTACCGTGGGGGCAAAAAGCCTTTACCGCCTATCTGGGGGCAGATGCGATTGAGTGGCGGGCGTGGGACAGTTGCGCGCTGATGCTGTCGGGCAAGGCGGAAGATGCGATCCCGACGTTAATCGATCAGGGCGATCGCGATCAGTTCCTGGCCGATCAACTGCAACCGGCGCGTCTTGCTGAAGCGGCTCGCCAGACCAACTGGCCGCTGACGCTGCGCGTTCAACCCGGGCACGACCACAGCTATTACTTTATTGCGACCTTTATTGAAGATCATCTGCGCTTCCATGCGCAGCATTTATTGAAGTAATTCACCCATCGCCCGGCAGCGCGTGCCTGCCGGGCAGCACGGCGTCTGTCAGAAGCGGTAATCCACCGCCATAAAGTAACGGCGTCCGTCTTCGTTGTAGCTGTAATCGTCGCGGCTGAGATCTTTGTCCATCAGGTTCAGCACCCCGGCGCGCAGCTTCACGTTTTTCGTGGCCTGCCATGCGCCGCCCGCGTTCCAGATCACGTAGCCGCCAGGCGTCGTGCCGGTCGCGCTGACGTTGCGCTTCTCGCCGCTGTAGTTACCCGACACGTAGAACGACCAGTCCTGCACCGGCTGCCAGTCAACGGTCCCGTTCGCAGTGTGGAACGGTAGTTCCTGCAATGGCGTGTTGCCGCCGTTACTCAGATCGCGACCATCGTTGTAGGTGTAGTTCAGCGTCAGTTTCCACTGGTCGTCAAACGGCACTTTCAGCTCGGTTTCCACGCCGCGAATACGCGCTTTATTGACGTTGTAATAGCGGAAGATTGGCTCACCGTCGGCATTCAGCCCGACGTAGTTCGGGTAGCCCTGCGCAACATCCACATCAGCGTTGCGGCTGATGCTGATACGATCTTCCACGTCATTCTGGAAGGTGGTGATGCTCGCCTGAACGCCTTCCAGCCAGCCCTCTTCGCCTGCGTAGTACAGACCGAATTCGTAGCTTTCGCTGGTTTCTGGTTTCAGATCCGGGCTACCGACGATTTCACACCCGCCACGGCAGGAACCGGTTGTCCAGTCCGGGCTTAACTGTAACAGCGACGGCGCTTTGAATGCCGTGGCCCAGCCGCCTTTCACGGTCAGGGTATCGGTGGCGTTGTACACGAGATACGCACGCGGGCTCCAGTGATCGCCGTAAGTTTCATGATCATCCAGGCGCACGCCGGTGGTCAGCGTCAGCGGCTCGATGATGCGCCATTCGTCTTCGATAAACAGCGCGTACTGGCTGGTGGAGGTCGAAGAACTGTCACCGCCGGTCAGATTAACCGGATCGCTGAGTTTATCGTGACGCCATTCCCCGCCGAAGGTGATGAACTGATTGATGGGTTCAACCGGCATCACAAACCGGCCATCAAGCGTGTTGCTTTCAGAGGTGATTGCGCCTGCGCTGCCCTGATTTTTGTTGTCTATTTTTTCGCCGTAGAATTTCAGCTCGCTGTTGCCCAGATCCCAGCGTCCGTTGTGGCTTAAAGAGTAGTTCTGGCGCTCAAGACGGTTTTGGTCGAGGGAATCGGAATCACGATCCTGCCTGTCGAAGCCGTAGCCCGCGCTGAAATCGTGATTTTCAAGCGGCGTCCAGGCGAATTCGACGTTGGCGTCGCGACTGGTGAAGCCTTCGATACGCGGCGTTTCACCGCTCGCCGCCGTTTGCGACGGTTCGGCTTTATCTTTTTCGCGCTTCGACACGCTGCCGAAGGCTTTCACGCCGAGCACGCCGTCAATCAGCGGGCCGCTGGTATAGAACTGACCGTTGTTGGTATCACCACGGTCGCGGTTCTCCTGGATGGTGGTGTCGGCGGTGAGGCTGCCCGACCACTTCTGGCCGATTTTTTTGGTGATGATGTTCACCACGCCGCCCAGCGCGTCGGAACCATACAGTGACGACATCGGGCCGCGCACCACTTCGATACGCTCGATGGCATCCACCGGGATCCAGTTCAGGTCAAAATCATTGTGGCGGAAAACGGCATTACGGGAGTTTACGCGCTTACCATCAATGAGGATCAGCGTGTAGCTGCTGTCGAGACCACGAATGCTGACGCCTTTACGGTTATCGCCTTCGTTGGTGAGCTGTACGCCAGGAACTTCCTGCAACACGTCTTTCAGGTTCTGAACGGGACGGCGCTGTAAATCCTGCTGCGTGATCACGCTGATGCTCGCGGGCGCATCTTTCACATTCTGCTCGGTCGCGGCAGCCGTAACGACCATCGTTTCTCCGGCACTTTCCACGGCGATAGCTGGCAGCGCCAGAGATATTGCGGACGCACAAAGGCCTCCCCGCACGATGGGATTTAACCTAAACATTCCGTTTCTCCATGAGATAAAAGACAACAAAGCAAACTGGTATTACTCACATTGCGAGGGTTTCGCCCGGCTGCATTGGCAGAGCGTAATCTTTTAATGCAGGTGTCGTGACCCGGCGCGGTTGCGTCCTTGTCCGTCATCCTTTTTGATTTCGCGAGTAACGATAATGCAAACAATAACGATTATCAATTGAATTGTTAAAAGTTATGTCAAGATGGAATAGTAGGGAGAAATAAAAAAGCCCTCTGATTTCAGAGGGCTTTTGTGTGCAGACCGGGTAAAGCGCTTATTGTTTGAAGCGTTCAGGGAATTCCATTTCGCTGTATTTCACGAATTTTGAACCACGGCTAACTTTATAACCAAACCAGATCAGCAGGAACAGCGGGATGCCGATATAGGTCGCCGCTACGCCGCCCCAGTCGATGGTATCGGAAAGAAACGCTTCGTAGTTCTGACCCAGCGTGATGACCAGACACAACACAAACGCGAAGATCGGCCCCAGCGGGAAGAAACCTGAGCGGTACGGCAGATTATTAATATCGTGACCCTGGGCTACATAACCGCGACGGAAACGGTAGTGACTGATCGCAATACCCAGCCAGGCGATAAAGCCTGTCATGCCGGAGGTATTCAAAAGCCACAGGTAAACGGTCTGGTTGCCAAACATCGACGTCAAAAAGCACAGGCCCGCAATCACCGTGGTGGCATACAGCGCATTACGCGGTACACCGCCTTTCGACAGCTTGCTGAAAATGCGCGGCGCTTTGCCGTCACAGGCCAGGGTGTAAAGCATACGTGTGGAGGCATACATGCCGGAGTTACCCGCCGACAGCACCGCCGTCAGGATCACGGCGTTCATCACCGCCGCCGCTGAGAGCAGGCCAGCATGCTGGAAGACCAGCGTGAACGGGCTGACGCTAATGTCCTTCACGTCGTTACGCAGAAGGCTCGGATCGGTGTACGGAATAATCAGGCTGATGATCAGGATCGCAAACACATAGAACAGCAGGATTCGCCAGAACACCTGACGCACCGCGCGCGGAATGTTCTTTTCCGGATCTTCGGATTCACCGGCGGCAATACCGATAAGTTCAGTGCCCTGGAAGGAGAAGCCGACGATCATCGCCACGCCAATCATCGCCGCAAAACCACCAGCGAACGGCGCTTCACCGATTTCCCAGTTGCTCCAGCCTGCCGGTTGCTCACCCTGGAAAATCCCCAGGATCATCATCAGACCGACAATAATAAAGATGATCACCGTCGCCACTTTGATTAACGAGAACCAGTACTCCGCCTCACCAAAGCCTTTTACTGAGATCCAGTTCAGCAGGAAGATGACGCACAGGAACACCGCACTCCAGATCCAGCCAGGCGTATCCGGGAACCACCAGTTCATCACCAGTTGCGCCGCCACCAGGTCAACCGCGATGGTCACCGCCCAGTTGTACCAGTAGTTCCAGCCGAGCGCGAAACCGAAGCCTTCCTCAACGTATTTCTGCCCGTAGGTGGCAAAAGAGCCGGAAACCGGCATATACGCGGCCAGCTCGCCGAGGCTGGTCATCAGGAAATAGACCATCAGACCGATAAGAATATATGAGAACAGCGCCCCGCCAGGGCCTGCCTGTGAAATTGTCGCTCCGGAAGCAACAAAAAGCCCGGTGCCGATAGAGCCGCCGATGGCGATCATTGTCAGGTGACGCGCCTTGAGTTCACGACGTAGCGTGGGCGCTTGTGTGGTTTTAGTTTCGGAAACCATATGAAAATGCTGTCCATCCAAAAAATGAGGCCGGATTGTAGCAGACGAAGCGCCCTCCTTCCGGTAGAAATGACCGGTTATAAGAGACCTTCATGATTGCTTGCGGATTATAAGTAAAGCAGGTGAAGAACGCTTTTGCGATAACGCAACGTTATCGCTCCCGCGTAAAACGGCGGGAGCGGCACAACCGTTACAGTTCGCAGTAGCGCAGAAAACGGGTTAACGCGCTGGAGAGGTGTTTTTGCCGGTGATGGATGCGCCACAGGGTACGCACCAGACGGGGCAGCGGAACGGGCACTTCCACCAGCGTCCCGGCGGCGAGCTGTTCGGCAATCACCCGCCGCGACAAACAGCTAATGCCCAGGCCATGGCGCACCGCGTGTTTGATGGCTTCCGAATTTCCCAGCTCCATGCCGAGGTGAAACTGCGGCAGATGGGAGAGCAGCAGGTAATCCACCAGCTCGCGCGTACCGGAACCGCGCTCACGCAAAATCCACGGCGCAGCGGCGAGTTGCTCAAGCGTGACCTCTGTTTGCACCAGCGGCGAGGCCGGAGAAGCGAAGACAACCAGCTCATCTTCCAGCCAGGGTTCGGCGATGATCTCCGCGGTGTGGCATGGCCCTTCAATCAGGCCGATATCGACGCGAAAATCCAGCACGGCATTGACCACGTCCTGACTGTTACCGACGCTCATCTCCAGCGGCAGCGTCGGGAAATCGTGGCGGTAGCGGGCAATCACTTCCGGCAGGATATAGTTGCCAATGGTGCTACTGGCACTGACGCGGATCGCTCCATTGTCTTCGCGAAAAAGCTGCTCGATTTCGTTGGCTTGCTCCAGCAACGCCTGCGCACGCGGGTAGAGCAAACGCCCGTGCTCATTCACCACCAGTCGTTTGCCCACCCGGTCAAACAACTGCACGCCCAGTTGACCTTCCAGATCGGTCAGTGCCGCACTGACCGCCGATTGCGACAGCGACAGCTTTTGCGAGGCCTGAGTGGTGGATCCGCTCTTATTCACTTCTGTAAAAACCGTCAGTTGCCGTAACGTGATATGCATCGTTTTCACCGCGCCAGGTAAGCCTACTTACCACTTATATAGATTAATTATAAATATATAATCAATTTTATTTTTAAGCCAGAGCGCCGTACCCTTTCCTCATCAGAAAGGAGAACATCATGGCTGAAATGACATTACCCCATCATCGCGCATTACCGCGTTACTTACCGGGCCTCGCCCTGAGCGTTCTGGTTGCTGGAGCCGCGCTGTGGCTTGGCAACATTCCGGCTGTTTCCGGAGCCGGATTCAGCGCCCTGACGCTGGCGATTCTGGCGGGCATGGTGATCGGTAACACCGGCTATTCCTCAATTGCGCCCCGCTGTGAACCCGGCGTGCTCTTTGCCAAACAGCATTTATTACGTCTGGGGATCATATTGTACGGTTTTCGTCTGACGTTTGCCCAAATCGCTGACGTGGGCATCAGCGGCCTGGCGATTGATGTATTAACCCTGTGCAGTACCTTTGCGCTGGCCTGTTTTCTCGGGCAAAAAATTTTTGGCCTCGATAAACAGACAAGCTGGCTGATTGGTGCGGGGAGCAGCATTTGCGGTGCGGCCGCGGTGCTGGCGACGGAACCGGTGGTGAAAGCGGAAGCAGGAAAAGTGACCGTGGCGGTCGCCACGGTGGTGATTTTTGGCACCCTGGCGATCTTTCTCTATCCGGCACTGTATCCGTGGCTCGCCACGCTTTTCAGTCCGGAAACGTACGGCATCTATATGGGATCGACAATGCACGAAGTGGCGCAGGTGGTGGCCGCAGGTCATGCCATCAGCCCGGAAGCAGAGAACGCAGCGGTGATCGCCAAAATGCTGCGCGTGATGATGCTGGCCCCGTTCCTGCTGCTGCTGGCGATGCGCGTTAAACAGACGGGCCATGCCCGCACCGAAAAAAGCAAAATCACCATTCCCTGGTTCGCCCTGCTGTTTATTCTGGTGGCGGGTTTCAACTCGCTCGCCCTGCTACCGGAAGCGGTGGTCAACCTGCTGATCACGCTGGATACCGTCCTGCTGGCGATGGCCATGGCCGCCCTTGGTCTCACCACCCACATCAGCGCCCTGAAAAGCGCAGGCATCAAACCGCTGCTGATGGGGCTTCTGCTGTTCGTCTGGCTGGTGGTGGGCGGCGGCGCGATTAATCTGCTGGTGCATCAGGTGATCGCATAATCGGGCAGGTAAAAATATTGTTAAACCGCTATCATACTGCCTTTCCCCCGGCGGGCTTAACAGGAGTCGTTATGAAATATGTTGGAGCGCACGTCAGCGCCTCGGGTGGCGTAGCCAATGCTGCGGTGCGTGCCGCTGAAATCGGAGCGACGGCGTTCGCTCTGTTCACCAAAAACCAGCGTCAGTGGCGCGCCGCGGCACTCACCACGGCCACTATTGATGAGTTCAAAGCCGCCTGTGAAAAACACGGTTACACCTCCGCGCAAATCCTGCCGCACGACAGCTTTCTGATTAACCTCGGGCATCCGGAAACCGAAGCGCTGGAGAAATCCCGTCATGCGTTTCTGGATGAAGTGCAGCGCTGCGAACAGCTTGGCCTGAGCCTGCTCAACTTCCACCCCGGTAGCCATTTGTCGCAGATCCCGGAAGACGCGTGCCTGGCGCGCATTGCTGAGTCCGTGAACATCGTGCTGGCGCAAACCGAAGGCGTTACGGCGGTGATTGAAAACACCGCAGGCCAGGGCACCAACCTCGGTTTTAAATTTGAACATCTGGCCGCCATCATCGACGGCGTGGAAGACAAATCCCGCGTCGGCGTCTGCATTGATACCTGTCACGCTTTTGCAGCCGGCTACGATCTGCGCACGCCTGAAGAATGTGAAAAAACCTTTGCTGAATTCGATCGCATCGTCGGCTTTAAGTACCTGCGCGGTATGCACCTTAACGACGCGAAAAGCACCTTTGGCAGCCGCGTTGACCGTCATCATAGTCTGGGCGAAGGCAATATCGGTCATGCGCCGTTTAGCTGGATTATGCAGGACGCGCGTTTTGACGGTATTCCGCTCATTCTGGAAACCATTAATCCGGATATCTGGGCAGAAGAAATTGCCTGGCTGAAAGCGCAGCAGCACGCAGCCTAATCAAAAAAAAAGGGACAGCTTTCGCTGTCCCTTCGTTTATGCAGTTCTCAATTACGCGACTTTCACTTCGGCGACCGCTTCCGGGCGTTTCAGGAAAGCGTAAGCCAGGCCTGCCAGCAGCGTACCGGCAACAATCGCCAGCAGATAACCAATCACCGGCGTGATTGCGCCTGGGATCAGCAGCACGAACAGACCACCGTGCGGTGCCATCAGTTTCGCGCCAATCGCCATGGAGATAGCACCGGTCACTGCGCCACCCACGATACAGCATGGGATCACACGCATCGGGTCACGTGCAGCGAACGGGATCGCCCCTTCAGAGATAAAGCACAGACCGAGAACCAGTGCCGCTTTACCGCCTTCCTGCTGACCTTTATCAAACTTGTTGCGGGCAACCAGGGTCGCAATGCCCATCGCCAGCGGTGGCACCATACCGGCAGCCATAATCGCCGCCATTGGCGCATACGTCTGGGTACTCAGCAGGCCAACCCCGAAGGCGTAAGCCGCTTTGTTCACCGGACCACCCATATCGGTACACATCATGCCGCCGAGGATTGCACCCAGCAGAACCGCGTTGGCGGTGCCCATGGTTTGCAGCCAGTGGGTCAGACCCGTCAGGATGCCGGCAACCGGTTTACCGATCAGGTAAATCATCGCCAGACCCACAATCAGGCTGGAGAACAGCGGAATGATCAGGATCGGTTTCAACGCTTCCATACTTGGCGGCAGCTTCACCTTCTGGCTGATGGCTTTCGCCACGTAACCGGCAATAAAGCCCGCAATAATCCCGCCAATGAAGCCGGAACCGGTGCTCACCGCCAGCATACCGCCGATAAGACCTGGGGTCAGACCCGGACGGTCAGCGATGGAAAAGGCAATATAACCTGCCAGAACCGGCACCATCAGGGCAAAGGCTGAACCCCCACCAATTTGCATCAGCGCGGCGGCCAGGGTGTCCGGGGTTTTAAACGCTTCGATACCAAAAGCGAAGGACAGCGCGATACACAGACCGCCCGCCACCACCATCGGCAGCATGTAAGACACGCCGGTCAGCAGGTGACGATACGCGCCGCCGCCTTCTTTCTTACCTTCACTTGCCGTCTGGGTCTGGCCCGATGGCTGATAAGGTTTCGCTTCTGCCTGCGCTTTATCCAGCTCCTGCGCGGTTTTCTTCAGCGCAAGGCCGGTCGAGGTGCGGTACATCGGCTTACCGGCAAACTTCGCCAGATCCACTTCGATATCCGCCGCCACGATCACCAGATCGGCTTCGGCCACTTCTTCCGGGGTGATGGCATTGCCAGCGCCCACGGAGCCACGAGTCTCAACTTTTACCCACCAGCCGCGTTTTTTCGCTTCGGTTTCAATGGCTTCAGCCGCCATAAAGGTATGGGCTACGCCAGTCGGACAGGCAGTCACAGCCACGATGCGCTTCACGCCACCCGTGGTCGCAGGTGCGGCGGCAACCACCGGCGCGCTGTACGGCGCGGCGTGATTTTTCGCTTCACTCAGGAACAGTTCCGGGTGGGCGACGGCGCGATTGATATCGCCCAGCCACACTTTTTTACCGCTCAGCGCGCTGTCATTCGGCACGCTTGCGCCCAGTACAATCGCCAGCTCCGCTTCGTGCGGGTTGTCGATGAGTTCAATGTTTGCTTTTTGCGCCGCCACGCCCAGCAAGGTTTTCGCCATATAAGTGCGAGCCTGTCCGAGTCCGGCGTCAATAATCAGCAGCGTTTTCATTATGCCTCTCCTGCTGTTAGTTAAAGGGTTTTAAGTCAACACGCGCCATCATCGCGGCCAACTGGGTACGATCGGTAATACCAACGTTACTCTGGCTGACAGCAAGGGCTGCAACAGCGGTAGCAAGACGTAACGTATGTTCACTGGATTCACGCATCAGCAGGCCATAGATCAACCCGCCAACCATCGAGTCCCCTGCGCCAACGGTGCTTACCACTTCCATTGACGGCGGTTTGGCGATCCATTCGCCGGAAGCGTTAACCCACAGCGCCCCTTCTGCGCCCAGAGAGATCACCACATGGGCAATCCCCTGCTCGCGAAGCGCGTGAGCGGCTTCAATCACATCTTTCAGATCCGGTAATTTGCGGCCCGCCCAGATTTCCAGCTCGCGGCGGTTTGGTTTCACCAGCCACGGCGCGGCCTTAAGACCGGCGACCAGCGCTTCGCGGCTGCTGTCGAAAATAATGCACGGACACTGGCTGCGCAGGCGCGTCATCCAGTCGGTGAACGCTTCCGGGCTGACGCCCGACGGCAGGCTACCGCTGACGCACACCATGTCGAACTGGCCCAGCCAGCTCAGGGAATCCGTTACAAAACGCTCCCAGTCGGCAGGCGTTACTTCAAAACCAGAGAAGTTAAAATCGGTGACTTCACCGTCTTTTTCGGTCAGCTTGACGTTGATGCGGGTACGGCCCTGCACCACCTGAAAACGGTTAGCAATGCCCAGTTCGCTGAACAGTTGCTGAAAGCCATCCTGGTTATCTTTACCGAGGAAACCACCGACGGTGACATCAATACCTAAGTCTTTGAGAACTTTAGCAACGTTGATGCCTTTACCGGCGGCGTGCAGACCGGTGGTACGCACGAGGTTGACTTCACCGCGCTCCACTTCAGGGGTATAGCCGACTAAATCGTAAGCCGGGTTGAGGGTGATCGTTGCGACACGTCTGCTCATTATGCGCCCTCCCCCAGACCTGCGGCGATGGCGTCGCCAATCGCTTTCAGCGCCTGTTCAGCATCATCGCCCTGAGCGGTAAAGCGCAGGTGATGGCCTTTTTTCACGCCCAACGCGACCACTTTCATCAGACTACGGCCGTTGGCCGGTTTACCAGTGCCGTCGAGGTTGGTGACGGTGATCTCGCTGTTAAATTGTTTGATGGTGTTAACCAGCATGGTGCCCGGACGCGCATGCAGACCGTGTTCGTTGCGCACCACAAATTCCGCGCTCAGCACATCTTCCGCCAGCGCATCATCGCTGGTCAGCAGTGCCAGCAGGGTGGCAGCATCAGCATTCAGCAAACGGTCAGCTTTGCTGTTAATCAGCAGATCGCTCAGGCGTTTAAGCACAGCAAGCGGCTGATCGTCGGTCATCGCCACACTCACCAGCAGTTGTGCCTGCTCACCGTCGACGTCAAACGCGCTGGCGGCACGGCTGACAGCAACCGCACTGCCGGTATTGCCTTCAGCACTGTCGTTCAGCCAGATGCCCTGACCGAGGTTCAGCGGTTTGTCGTTAATCGCACGCGTAACGAAGGTGGTGTCAGCCGCGCCCGCTTCTTTCAGACGGCCTGCGTTGATGGCCTGTAAGGTCACCAGATCGCTGGTAACGATATCGAGCGTCAGCAGGCTGTTGTCGAGCTTCAGCGCTTCGCTCTGTTTTTCACCCATCAGCAGGGCGCGGAGTTCTTCCGCCGTGGTCGCGGACTGCAACTGCGCGGCAACGGCGTCATCGCTCAGCACATGCGTCAGCTGACGCAGCAGGCCCAGGTGTTCATCAGAACTGGCGGCGATACCGATGGCCACATACGCCACCTGCCCATCGCCCCACAATACGCCTTTCGGGAACTGGTAAACCTGAACGCCGGTTTTCAGCACCTGGTCACGGGTGTCGGTAGTGCCGTGAGGAATAGCGATGCCATTGCCAAGGAACGTTGAGGTTTGCTGCTCGCGGGCAAGCATGCCATTTACGTAGCCATCAGCGACGTTCCCCGCCTGCACGAGGGCAGCGGCGATCTGGCGAATGGCGTCTTCTTTATTACCGGCCTGCTGGCCTGGATGGATGTCCTGAACGGATAACTGGAACATATGTCTCCACTCCTGCTGAAATTGAATCGTTTCAGCTACTTTGTGAATTAATGCGCTATCCTGATTTCAGAATGAATACAGATAGCGCTGAAACGTTTCAAGAAGTCTTGATCTTTCTACGTCTGCAAGCAAGAAATGTTGTATATCTGCTTTCATAATTTAGATGTAAAGCACATTTCCGCAACACGGATTTAAAAAATGCTGACGCTTTTTGCCTGCCGCTGCGTCTGTTTCAGCAACGTCAGCCTTAACGATAATCGTTTTGAAATGCTATTTTGATTTTTCGTGGCAGATTCGGTCAGATTACTGTTCATTTTCTGACAGGCGGCGTACACTCCGCGTCTCTTTCAAAACACGATATAAACAGATGCAAAGTTCACCCGCTGCCGCCTCCCCAAAAACACGCGACTGGACGTCATCAGCTTTCCTGATTGTGGCTTTCCTCACTGGTATTGCCGGTGCACTGCAAACGCCGACGCTGAGCTTATTCCTGACTAATGAAGTCCACGCCCGCCCGGCGATGGTCGGCTTTTTCTTCACCGGTAGCGCGGTCATCGGCATTCTGGTCAGCCAGTTTCTTGCCGGGCGCTCAGACCGCAAGGGCGACCGTAAAAATCTGATTGTTTTTTGCTGTCTGCTGGGCGTGATGGCCTGCCTGCTGTTCGCCTGGAACCGTAACTATTTCATTCTGCTGTTTGTGGGCGTGTTTTTGAGCAGTTTTGGCTCGACCGCCAACCCGCAGATGTTCGCACTGGCGCGTGAACATGCCGATCGCACGGGCCGTGAAGCGGTGATGTTCAGCTCCATTCTGCGTGCGCAGGTTTCACTGGCATGGGTCATTGGCCCGCCGCTGGCCTACGCGCTGGCGATGGGATTTGGCTTTACGGTGATGTACCTGAGCGCGGCCATTGCCTTTATTGTCTGTGGGATTATGGTGTGGTGCTTTCTGCCAACCATGCGCAAAGAGCCGACGCTTGCCACGGGCGTGCTGGAAGCGCCGCGCACTAACCGGCGTGATGCGCTGCTGCTGTTTGTCATCTGCACATTAATGTGGGGCACCAACAGTCTCTATATCATTAATATGCCGCTGTTTATCATTAATGAACTGCATCTGCCGGAGAAACTGGCGGGCGTGATGATGGGGACCGCCGCCGGGCTGGAAATCCCGACCATGCTGATCGCAGGCTATTACGCAAAACGCTTTGGTAAGCGTTTCCTGATGCGCATCGCGGTCATCGCCGGGCTGATTTTCTATGCCGGGATGTTAACCGCGCACTCCCCAGCCGTGCTGCTGGCTTTACAATTGCTGAACGCCATTTATATCGGCATTCTCGCCGGCATCGGTATGCTCTATTTTCAGGATTTGATGCCCGGTCAGGCAGGCGCGGCGACCACACTGTATACCAACACCACGCGCGTGGGCTGGATCATTGCCGGGTCGCTGGCCGGGATCGTGGCCGAGTTCTGGAGCTACCACGCCGTGTTCTGGTTTGCGCTGGCGATGATCGTTATCACCATCCTGTGCCTCGGTCGGATTAAAGACGTTTAGGGCGCGGTTTGCGTTTCCAGATCGATCAGATACACCATCGCCTGGGTGCGCGTTGCGCCGCACATCTCCCGCGATGGCTGTAGCCCCGCACACACTTTCGGTCGCAACGGCGAGCGAAACAGCTTACAGCGCAGGTGCTCATCAAGCTGCACGCAGGGGGTATTCGCGGGTTTGCCGTCGGGCATGCCGGGAATGGGACTGCTAATTGACGGGGCGGTACAACAGGCTCCGCAATCCGGACGACACTCCATATTCGGCTCGCTTTTTTGGGTGGGATGAGTGGTCTTCGCGCGCACGCTATCACTTTTTGTGGTGAACATGCAAAACATGCTGATTCCGCTTGCCTGGCGCACGCCTCGCGAGTAATTTGTCGCGATATTTTCGCCATTTTTCTAAACAGGATTAATAATGCCAAGAGCTAACGAAATCAAAAAAGGTATGGTGCTGAATTACAACGGCAAACTGCTGATTGTTAAAAATATTGATATTCAGTCTCCGAGCGCCCGTGGCGCTGCCACGCTGTATAAAATGCGTTTTTCTGACGTCCGCACCGGGCTGAAAGTGGAAGAACGTTTTAAAGGCGATGACATTGTTGATACCGTTACCCTGACCCGTCGTTTCGTTGACTTCTCTTATGTTGATGGCAACGAATACGTGTTCATGGATAAAGAAGACTATACGCCGTACATCTTTACCAAAGAGCAGATCGAAGAAGAATTGCTGTTTATCCCGGAAGGCGGGATGCCGGATATGCAGGTACTGACCTGGGACGGCCAGTTGCTGGCGCTGGAACTGCCGCAGACGGTGGATCTGGAAATCGTTGAAACGGCTCCGGGGATCAAAGGCGCGTCAGCAAGTTCACGTACCAAGCCTGCGACCATGAGCACCGGTCTGGTGGTTCAGGTGCCGGAATACCTGACGACGGGTGAGAAAATCCGTATCCATATCGAAGAAAGCCGCTATATGGGCCGCGCGGATTAAGTCTGCGTTTCCCCTCACCCCGCCCTCTCCCCATGGGAGAGGGAGAAAGGCAGGTTCGTGCTCGCTCTGTCCCCTCTCCCTGAGGGAGAGGGTTAGGGTGAGGGGATAACCGTTAACCTACAGCAGTTCACGGAACAGCGTTTGCTTCAGCGCCAGTTCAACACCGCGCACTTCTGCCATTCCTTTCAGACGGCCAATCGCTGAATAGCCTGGATTGGTTTTCTTACGCAGATCGTCCAACATCTGGTGACCATGATCCGGGCGGAAAGGGATTGGACGCAGATCGCCTGCGTTTTTACGGCGCAACTCTTCTTCCAGAATCGCTTTCACCACCGACACCATATCCACATCGCCCTGCAAATGCGCGGCTTCATGGAAGGTTTTCGGGTTCTCTTCACGGCAGGTGGAACGCAGGTGGGTGAAGTGAATGCGGTCACCGAAGGTTTCCACCATCCGCACCAGATCGTTATCGGCGCGCACGCCGTAAGAACCGGTGCACATGGTGAAGCCGTTGCTGATGCTGTCTACACACTCTTTCAGCCACTGCATATCTTCAATGGTCGAAACAATACGCGGCAGACCGAGGATCGGACGCGGCGGATCGTCCGGGTGAACGGCAAGGCGCACGCCCACTTCTTCCGCGACCGGTACAATCGCCTTCAGAAAGACCGCCATGTTTTCACGCAGCTGATCTTTATTAATGCCATCGTAGTCCGCCAGACGTGCGCGGAACTGATCCAGCGTATAGCCCTCTTCTGCGCCCGGCAGACCGGCAATAATATTGCGGGTCAGCTTTTCGATTTCAGCTTCACTGGCAGCCTCAAACCAGGCTTTCGCCTGACGCTGCTCTTCATCGCTGTAATCGGCTTCAGCACCTTTACGCTTGAGAATATGCAGTTCAAAAGCAGCAAACGCGATCTGATCAAAACGCAGCGCTTTCGAACCATCCGGCAGTTCATACTCCAGGTCGGTACGCGTCCAGTCGAGGATCGGCATAAAGTTGTAGCACACGGTATCAATACCGCAGGTGGCCAGATTGCGGATGCTTTGCTGGTAGTTCGCAATCCACGTCTGATAGTCACCGCTGTGAGTTTTGATATCTTCATGCACCGGAATACTTTCAACAACAGACCAGGTCAGGCCTTTTTCAGCCAGCAGCGCCTGACGCTGTTTGATCTCTTCTACCGGCCAGACCTGACCGTTAGGAATATGGTGAAGTGCAGTTACGACGCCCGTTGCGCCAGCCTGACGCACATCGTCAAGAGATACCGGATCGTTTGGGCCATACCAACGCCAGGTGTGTTCCATCGCCTAACCCTCTAAAAGTTGTTATACCAATGTATTTTGACTCAATGACGACTACCATACATGTTTCTGTTTAGGGATCAAACACCGCCCAACGTTTGATTGATCCAGCTCACAAACCCCGGATATTTACGGCTTACCAATTCAATTTGCTGTCATATAACTTTACACTGCATTTTGTTAATTATTGGTTAATCAGGTGTGTATCTAATGAAGACAATTGCCACCGCGCCGCTGCCGGAAAGCGTGCGGTTACCGCGCTACGATCGTGATAACCTGCGTTCGCGCATCGTACATTTTGGCTTTGGTGCCTTTCACCGCGCCCATCAGGCGCTGTTAACTGACCGGGCACTGAATGCCCAGGGTGGCGACTGGGGGATCTGCGAAATCAGCCTGTTCAGCGGCGATAAACTGATGACGCAGTTGCGCGAGCAGAATCACCTGTTTACCGTGCTGGAAAAAGGGGCCAACGGCAATGAGGCCATTATCATTGGTGCCGTGAATGAATGCCTGAACGCAAAACTCGATTCTCTCGCTGCAATTATTGAAAAATTCTGCGAGCCGCAGGTCGCCATTGTTTCCCTGACCATTACCGAAAAAGGCTACTGCATCGATCCGGCGACCGGCAAACTCGATCTCAACCAGCCGCGTATTGCCCACGATCTGCAAAACCCCTCTGAACCCCATTCCGCACCGGGCATTCTGGTTGAGGCACTGCACCGCCGCCGCGAACGCGGACTGGCCCCTTTTACGGTGCTCTCCTGCGATAACATTCCTGATAATGGTCACGTGGTGAAAAACGCGGTGCTCGGCATGGCGCAGCAGCGTTCCGCTGAACTGGCCACGTGGATAAGCGAACAGGTGAGCTTCCCCGGCACCATGGTTGACCGTATTGTCCCGGCGGCCACTGACGAGTCGCTGGCTGAAATCACCCAAACCCTCGGCGTGGAAGATCCGTGCGCCATCAGCTGCGAGCCGTTTATTCAGTGGGTGGTGGAAGATAATTTTGTCGCGGGCCGCCCGGAGTGGGAAGTGGCGGGCGTACAAATGGTGCAGGACGTGCTGCCGTGGGAGCAGATGAAGCTGCGGATGCTGAACGGCAGCCATTCATTTTTAGCTTATCTCGGTTACCTGGCCGGGTTTGCCCACATCAGCGATTGCATGGAAGACACGCATTTTCGCACTGCCGCCCGCCGTTTAATGCTGGACGAGCAGGCCCCGACGCTGCGCATCACCGATGTGGATTTAACCGCCTATGCTGACAGCCTGATTGAACGCTTTGCTAATCCGGCGCTCAAACACCGCACCTGGCAAATCGCCATGGACGGCAGCCAGAAACTGCCCCAGCGTATGCTCGACGGGATTCGCGTGCACTTACAGCGTGGCACGCCGTGGCCGCTGCTGGCGCTTGGCGTTGCCGGATGGATGCGCTACGTGAGCGGCGTGGATGATGCCGGAGAGCCGATTGATGTACGCGATCCGCTGGCCGATAAATTCCGTGCCATTACCGATGCCAGTAACGAAAGCGAGCGCGTAGCCGCTCTGCTCGAACTGAAAGAAATCTTTGGTACCGATTTGCCACAGAACCCTGATTTTGTGAAAGCCATTACGTCTGCCTTTGCACTGATCGCCCGTAAAGGCGCGCATCAGGCGGTAATCGACTCCCTCAATAGTTAACAATTCCTGCCCTTATCGCGGACAGAAAATGCTTCTGTCCGCCCTTTCCCTTCTCTTTTCCCGTTTTTTTCGCCAGGATTATCTTTATTGTTACAGGATAACAACATCAAGAATAATTCACGGAGTAAATGTGACTAAAACCAACCTGATCACCGGTTTTCTCGGTAGCGGAAAAACGACCTCCATATTGCATTTGCTGGCGCAAAAAGATCCGGCTGAAAAGTGGGCTGTACTGGTCAATGAATTTGGCGAAGTGGGCATTGATGGTGCCCTGCTGGCCGACAGCGGCGCGCTGTTAAAAGAGATCCCCGGCGGCTGTATGTGTTGTGTGAATGGTTTGCCGATGCAGGTTGGATTAAACACGCTACTGCGCCAGGGGAAACCTGATCGTCTGCTGATTGAGCCGACCGGCCTCGGTCACCCGAAGCAAATCCTCGATATGCTGACCGCTCCCGTCTATGAACCCTGGATCGATTTGCAGGCGACACTGTGCCTGCTCGATCCCCGTCAGTTGCTGGACGAAAAAGCGGTTAACAATGAAAACTTCCGCGATCAACTGGCGGCGGCAGATATCATCATCGCTAATAAAGCCGACCGCGCGACGCCGGAAAGTGAAGCCGCGCTTACGCAATGGTGGCAGACCTTCGGCGGCGACCGTGAACTGATCCACGCCACCCAGGGCAATCTCTCCCCCGCTTTGCTGGATCAGCCGCGCCGTAATCATCGTGAGCTACCGGCCAGCGCCGCGCATCAGCATGGACATTCGCAGAACAAAGGCCTGGCGGCACTCAGTTTACCCACGAACCAGCGCTGGCGGCGCAGTCTGAACAGCGGCCAGGGGCATCAGGCCTGCGGCTGGATTTTTGATGCCGATACCTGCTTTGACACCATCGGACTGCTGGAGTGGGCACGTCTCGCGCCGGTCGATCGTGTAAAAGGCGTGATGCGCATTGCTGAAGGCCTGGTACGCATTAATCGCCAGGGGCATGATCTGCACATCGAAACGCAAAACGTGGCCCCGCCTGACAGTCGCATCGAGTTAATCACCGCTTCAGAGG
Source organism: Enterobacter sp. kpr-6 (assembly GCF_900116015.1). Classification (GTDB taxonomy): domain Bacteria; phylum Pseudomonadota; class Gammaproteobacteria; order Enterobacterales; family Enterobacteriaceae; genus Enterobacter_D. Next base: position 343,950 of record NZ_FOYH01000001.1, on the reverse strand, counting down.
CTGACTGGAACGCACTTCAGTCCGCTTTGTTGAAGCTTCGTTTAACCGACGGGAACTAACGTTACGGCTGATTTTTCTGGATTGATAAAAAATATGAAGACGCGACTTTCCCTGATTCTTTTGCTCAACGCCGCCGGACTGGCGCTCTTTTTATCCTGGTATTTACCCGTCAATCACGGAATATGGTTTGGCCTGGATGCCGCCATTTTTCACTTCTTTAACCATCAACTGGTTGAGAGCAATGCCTTTTTGTGGCTGGTGGCGATCACCAACAATCGCGCGTTTGACGGCTGTTCCCTGCTGGCGATGGGCGGTCTGATGCTGTGGTTCTGGTTAAAAGAAGACAAAACTGGTCGCCGTCGCATTCTCATCATCGGGCTGGTGATGCTGCTTACCGCTGTCATCATTAACCAGTTAGCGCAGGCGTTTTATCCGGTAAAACGCGCCAGCCCGACGTTGTTTTTTGATCATATTCACCGCGTCAGTGAATTACTGGATTTTATTCCGACTAAAGATGCGTCGAAAGACAGCTTCCCTGGCGATCACGGCATGATGCTGCTTATTTTTTCAGCAATTATGTTCCGCTATTTTGGCCGCGCGGCAGGATTTATTGCCCTCATTATATTTGTGGTTTTTGCTTTCCCACGCGTAATGATTGGCGCGCACTGGTTTACGGATATTGCCGTTGGATCGCTTTCCGCCGTGCTAATAGGATTGCCCTGGTTTCTGCTTACGCCGCTGAGTGATAAATTAATTTCACTATTTGATCATTATCTGCCTAATAAAAACAAACAACTTTTAAACAAATAAATAACAATATTTAACGCAAATCCGCAGGGGTCGCTTTCGATCCCTGCAAAAAAGTATTGCCTCTCACTGCTGCTGTCATCACGCCGTAATAAAATTCCTCTTGCAAATGAGTGATATGCCTGTTTTTTAACTCAAATTGCTTACATTTTGAGCAAAGTTAATTTGTGTCTGTCTGTATCACAATTTCTTATAAAAAATCACAGAAAAGCGCTCGCAATGCATAGGGTGATAGGGTAATCTCGGGGACGTTTCGCCTCACAGAGATAAAGTATTCAAGCGGTAAATTAATTTGTGCGTTTCGCCACAGATTTGACCAACAAGAATTGTCTCCTTGTGCGCAGGTAATTAATCTCGTCACGTTTGGCATTTATATAGCGATATTTATCGTTAAGGACTTCAAGGGAAAATAAACAACATGGTCAAATCTCAACCGTTTTTGAGATATCTCTTGCGGGCAATCCCCGCGTTAGCAGTCGCGGTACTGCTTTCAGCTTGTTCAACTAATACCGCAAAGAATATGCACCCTGAGACGCTTGATGTGGGTATTGAAGATGCCTCTTCACTGCAAGCCTCTCAGGATGAATTTGAAAGTATGGTTCGTAATCTTGATGTTAAATCACGCATTATGGATCAGTACGCGAGCTGGAAAGGCGTTCGTTATCGTCTTGGCGGCGAAACCAAAAAAGGTATCGACTGTTCTGGTTTCGTTCAGCGCACTTTCCGTGAGCAATTTGGTTTAGAATTGCCGCGTTCTACCTATGAACAACAAGAGATGGGTAAGTCCGTGTCACGCACCAGTTTGCGTACCGGCGATCTGGTATTGTTCCGCGCCGGTTCTACGGGCCGACACGTAGGTATCTACATCGGTAATAACCAGTTTGTTCACGCCTCCACCAGCAGTGGGGTAGTGATTTCGAGTATGGACGAGCCATACTGGAAAAAGCGCTATAACGAAGCGCGTCGCGTTTTAAGTCGTAGTTAAGCGATCTTTTGTCGGTTTTCCCTTGGCTGGCAAAAGATACAAAAAAGAAGCGCTGCTCCGGCAGTGCTTTTTTTTGCTTTTTTTTTAACGAATTCCTTTTATCTGCATTACTGCTCCCCTGCCTGCGCCGTGAAATATTTCCCAAGCGCCAGCGCGTCCATTATGATTCATTTGGCCCCTGCGTCTGGTAAAAGGATGATGACCTGATGATGTTAGTGCGCGTAGTGATGATGCTGTTGGCGTTATGGAGTCTGTCTTCTGCAGCGCAGACTATTAAAGAAAATTATGCTTTTGCAGTTATTGGCGAACCCAAATACGCCATTAACTTCACCCATTTTGATTATGTTAATCCGGCAGCGCCGAAAGGCGGCAATATTACTCTGGCGGTGATCGGCACCTTTGATAACTTCAACCGCTACGCCCTGCGCGGTAATGCCGCCGTTCGCACGGAAGATCTGTATGACGCGCTGTTTACCACCTCCGACGATGAGCCAGGCAGTTACTATCCGCTCATTGCTGAAATGACCCGCTACGCCGACGATTTCTCCTGGGCTGAAATCTCCCTCAATCCCAAAGCTACTTTTCATGATGGTTCCCCCATTACCGCGCGCGATGTGGCGTTTACGTTCAATAAATTTATGACCGAAGGGGTGCCGCAGTTTCGGCTGATTTATAAAGGCACCACGGTGAAAGCTATTGCGCCGCTGACCGTGCGCATTGCGCTGGCAAAGCCGGGGAAAGAGGATCTGTTAAGCCTGTTTACGCTACCGGTGATGCCGGAGAAATTCTGGAAAGATCATAAACTCAGCGATCCGCTGGGCAAGCCGCCGCTCGGCAGCGGTCCGTATCGCATCAGCCAGTGGCGCATGGGGCAATACATTACCTATACGCGAGTGAAAGATTACTGGGGCGCATCGCTGCCGGTAAACCGTGGCCGCTGGAATTTCGATAATATCCGTTACGATTACTATCTCGACGACAATGTCTCCTTTGAAGCCTTCAAAGCGGGCGCGTATGACTTCCGCCAGGAAGGAGACGCGAAAAACTGGGCCACCCGCTATCTCGGCAAGAATTTCGCCAGCCACTATATCGTTAAAGACGAACAGAAAAACGAGTCGGCGCAGAACACACGCTGGCTGGCCTTCAATAACCAGCGTCCGCTGTTTAAAGATCGCCGCGTGCGCGAAGCCTTAACGCTGGCGTTTGATTTTGAATGGATGAACAAGGCGCTGTTTTATAACGCCTACGCGCGCGCCAACAGTTATTTCCAGAATACGGAATACGCCGCGCGCAATTACCCGGATGCGGCTGAACTGATGCTGCTGGCTCCGATGAAAGCGCAACTGCCCCCCGAAGTCTTCACCGCGATTTATCAACCGCCCGTGTCGAAAGGCAACGGCTTTGATCGGGGTAATCTGCTGAAGGCCAGCCAGTTGCTGAAAGAGGCAGGCTGGGAGCTGAAAGACAAAAAGCTGGTTGACGCCAAAACCGGCAAGCCCTTCGCCTTTGAATTGCTGCTTCCGGCGGGCAGCAATAACCTGTGGGTGATGCCGTTTCAGCACAATCTGGAACGTCTCGGCATTACGCTTAACGTGCGTCAGGTGGATAACTCCCAGCTGACCAACCGCCTGCGTTCCCGCGACTTCGACATGATGCCGCGCACTGTGCAGACAACGCCCTGGCCTGGCACCGATCTGCAAATCTCCTGGGGTTCGGAATACATTGATTCCACCTATAACACCCCCGGCGTCACCAGTCCGGTTATCGATAATCTGATCGCGCAGATCATTGCCGCGCAAGGGAATAAAGAGAAGCTGGTCCCGCTGGGACGCGCGCTGGATCGGGTGCTGACCTGGAATTATTACATGTTACCGATGTGGTATATGCCCTCCGATCGCCTGGCGTACTGGGATAAATTCTCCATGCCCGCCCAGCGCCCCATCTATACCATCGGGTTTGATACCTGGTGGTACGACGTCAATAAAGCGGCAAAACTGCCCGCCGCCAGACGTTAAGGAGAGACAATGGGCGCATATTTACTCCGTCGTTTACTGTTGTTGATCCCGACGCTTTGGGCGATCATCACTATTAACTTTTTTATCGTGCAGATCGCCCCCGGCGGCCCGGTGGATCAGGCCATTGCCGCCATCGAGTTTGGTCAGCAGGGGACGTTACCGGGCGGCGGTGGCGACAATATGGGCGCTTCCCACGCACGCACCGGGGTGAGTAACGCCACCGACGGGCACTATCGCGGCGGGCGCGGGCTGGACCCGGAAGTGATCGCGGAGATCACCCAACGCTACGGCTTCGACAAGCCGATCCACGAGCGCTATTTCAAAATGCTGTGGGATTACGCCCGCTTCGATTTTGGCGACAGCCTGTTTCGCAGTGCCTCGGTGTTGCAACTGATCAAAGACAGTATGCCGGTTTCCATCACCCTCGGACTGTGGGGGACGCTGATTATCTATCTGGTGTCGATCCCGCTGGGTATTCGTAAAGCGGTGTACAACGGCAGCCGGTTCGATATCTGGAGCAGCGCCTTTATCATCATCGGCTACGCGATCCCGGCGTTTCTGTTTGCGGTGCTGCTGATTGTCTTTTTCGCAGGCGGCAGTTATTTCGATATATTCCCGCTGCGCGGACTGGTCTCAGCTAATTTCGACACCCTGCCGTGGTATCAGAAAATCACCGACTACCTCTGGCACATCACGCTGCCGGTGCTCGCTACCGTCATCGGCGGATTTGCTGCGCTGACGATGCTGACTAAAAACTCCTTCCTGGATGAGATCCGCAAACAGTACGTGGTCACCGCCCGCGCCAAAGGGGTGAGTGAGCGCAACATTCTGCACAAACATGTGTTTCGTAACGCCATGCTGCTGGTAATCGCGGGCTTTCCCGCCACCTTTATCAGCATGTTCTTTACCGGATCGCTGCTGATAGAAGTGATGTTTTCCTTAAACGGGCTGGGCCTGCTGGGGTACGAGGCCACCGTCTCGCGGGACTATCCGGTGATGTTCGGCACGCTCTATATTTTCACCCTGATCGGCCTGCTGCTGAATATTTTGAGCGATATCAGCTATACGCTGGTGGATCCCCGTATCGATTTTGAGGGCCGCTGATGCGTCAATTGAGCCATGTAAATCAGGCCCGCTGGGCACGTTTTCGTCATAACCGGCGCGGTTACTGGTCGCTGTGGATCTTCCTGGTGATTTTCGCTTTAAGCCTGTGCGCGGAGCTGGTCGCCAATGATAAACCGCTGCTGGTGCGCTACGACGGTCACTGGTATGCGCCGGTTTTAAAAGATTACAGCGAAACCACGTTTGGCGGTCAGTTCACCACCCCTGCGGATTATCAGGACCCCTGGCTGCAAAAACAGCTTGCCGACAAAGGCTGGGTTCTCTGGGCCCCCGTCCGCTTCGGTGCGCGCAGTATTAATTTCGCCACCGATACCCCCTTCCCTTCCCCGCCCTCTGCACAAAACTGGCTGGGCACGGACGCTAACGGCGGTGACGTGCTGGCGCGCATTTTGTACGGCACGCGGATTTCGGTGCTGTTTGGCCTGTTGCTCACCCTGTTTTCCAGCGTGATTGGCGTGACGGCAGGAGCCATTCAGGGCTATTACGGCGGCAAAATCGATCTCTTCGGGCAGCGCATCATTGAAGTCTGGGCAGGAATGCCGACGCTGTTTTTGATTATTCTGCTGTCCAGCGTGATCCAGCCGGGCTTCTGGTGGCTGCTGGCGGTGACCGTGGTGTTTGGCTGGATGAGTCTGGTGGGCGTGGTGCGGGCGGAGTTTTTACGCACGCGCAATTTTGACTATATCCGCGCGGCGCAGGCGCTCGGTGTGGGCGATCGCGGCATTATTTTCCGCCATATGCTGCCGAACGCCATGGTCGCCACCCTGACGTTTTTACCCTTTATTCTGTGCAGCTCGATCACCACGCTGACCTCGCTGGACTTCCTGGGCTTTGGTTTGCCGCAGGGATCGCCGTCGCTGGGCGAGTTGCTGTTACAGGGGAAAAACAATCTCCAGGCCCCGTGGCTTGGGATCGCGGCGTTTTTGTCGGTGGCAGTCCTGCTGTCGCTGCTTATTTTTATCGGCGAAGCGGTGCGCGACGCGTTTGATCCGAACAAGGCGGTTTAGCATGACCACTCCCCTGCTCAGCATTGATTCCCTGACCATTGCCTTTCGTCAGCAAAATGAACTGCGCACCGTGGTGCGCGATCTGTCGCTGCACATCCACGCCGGAGAAACGCTGGCGCTGGTCGGTGAATCCGGCTCCGGGAAAAGCGTCAGCGCCCTGTCGGTGCTGCGCCTGCTGCCCTCGCCACCCGTGGAATACCCAGGCGGCGATATTCTGTTTCATGGCGAAACCCTGCTGCATGCCAGTGAGCAGGTGCTGCGCGGCGTGCGGGGCAACAAAATTGCGATGATTTTCCAGGAACCGATGGTGTCGCTGAACCCGTTGCACACGCTGGAAAAACAGCTTTATGAAGTGCTGTCGCTGCATCGCGGAATGCGCCGTGAAGCCGCGCGCGGTGAAATGCTCGACTGTCTTGAGCGGGTCGGCATCCGCAATGCCCGCTCCCGGCTTGCTGATTTCCCCCACCAGCTTTCCGGCGGCGAACGCCAGCGCGTGATGATCGCGATGGCGCTGCTGACCCGCCCGGAGTTATTGATCGCCGACGAACCGACCACCGCGCTTGACGTCTCAGTACAGGCGCAAATTCTGCAACTGCTGCGCGAGTTACGCGACGAGCTGAACATGGGGCTGTTGTTTATCACCCATAACCTCAGCATTGTGAAAAAACTGGCCGACAACGTGGCGGTAATGCACAACGGTCAGTGCGTGGAGCAAAACCGCGCCTGTACCCTGCTTGCTCACCCGGCGCACCCTTACACTCAGCGCCTGCTCGACAGCGAGCCGTCCGGTCAGCCGGTCCCTTTACAGGCCGACGCGCCGCCGCTGCTGGAGGTGGACAATCTCGCCGTCGCCTTCCCGCTGCGTAAAGGGGTTTTCCGCCGCGTCGTGGGCAAAAAATCGGTGGTTAATAACGTCAGCTTCCGGCTGCGTCCTGGCGAAACGCTGGGGCTGGTCGGTGAATCCGGTTCGGGTAAAAGCACTACCGGCCTCGCCCTGCTGCGTCTTATCGCCTCTGAAGGGCGGATTATGTTTGACGGCAAGCCGTTGCACGCCTGGGATCGCAAAAAAATGCTGCCGGTTCGCCACCGCATTCAGGTGGTTTTTCAGGATCCCAACTCGTCCCTCAACCCGCGACTGGACGTGCAGCAAATCATTGAAGAGGGCTTGCGCGTGCATCAGCCTGCTCTTTCACCGCAGGCGCGTGAAGATCAGGTGAAAGCGGTGATGATGGAAGTGGGTCTGGATCCGGAGACGCGTCATCGCTACCCCGCAGAATTTTCCGGCGGGCAACGTCAGCGCATTGCGATTGCCCGCACGCTCATTCTGAAGCCTGAACTGATCATTCTTGATGAACTGACTTCATCGCTGGATCGCACGGTGCAGGCGCAGATCCTGGCGCTGTTAAAGTCGCTCCAGCAAAAGCACCGCCTGGCGTACATTTTCATCAGCCATGATTTGCATGTGGTGCGCGCGTTGTGCCATCAGGTCGTGGTGCTGCGGCAGGGAGAGGTGGTGGAACAGGGCGAGTGCGAACGCGTGTTTGCCGATCCGCAACAGCCCTATACGCGTCAGCTACTGGCGCTAAGCTGACGCTCAGAAAGGATTGTTATTAGAAAAAGGTTCCGCGATAGCAACGCCGAAGTTTTTCAGGCGACAGGTCGCCGCGAACTCGTCCTGACGGTTCACAAACAGGCACGGCTCGCCTTCGCATTCGAGTACCGAGCAGTGCACTTCAATGTCGCTCAGGGCCTGGCTGAGTTTATGCATCACTGGCCAGGCTTTGTCGCCGTCCGGACTCAGCAGCTTTAACGCAACCAGACAATTATCACCGCTCTGTCCATTCTGCGGAATCGGTTCAACTTTTGAACCTGCACATCCTGCCAGCCAGCGATAATTCTGCGGCAAGCGATGCACGATAGAGAGGTTTAATGAATTCACGTTCTTTCCCCGAAGCCTGGATACTTCACAATTATTTTACATCTATATTAACACATCATTGACAAGTCGTCCTGTCACGATGCAGTAACCGCTTACATCCAGTCACAATGCGGATTAGCAGCCTAATTATTAGGGTGTTAGCACTCTGCGTTACATCATATTTCGGGCTATATGTACCCGTTTATGCGATCTAACTCAACCTTTTTAACTACAAAGGTGTGACTTTTTACATAAATAGATTTTACATAAAATAAACAATTGTGCGGTTTTGGGGTTGATATACATCAACGAAAGGGGCATTTTTTGCCCCTCCGAAAGGATTACTGCGCGGATTTTTTACGGCGGCTGGCGTAGAGGTAAAACAGAATGGAACTGCTGGCGCAGAAAGCGATGGACCAGATCATCGGCCAGGCGCTGTTAAATGTCGCCAGTGACAGCAACGCGCCGACAATCGCCCCGATACCGAAACGAAACGTGCCAGCCAGCGATGACGCGGTGCCCGCCATATGCGGAAACTCATCGAGAATAACCGCCATCGCGTTTGAGGCCACCAGCGACACACAGCCGACAAATGCCGCCACACCAATCACCAGCGTCCAGAACGGCGCGCCGAACGCGGCGCAAAGCACCATCCACAACGCCATGACAAACTGGATCCACAGCCCCGTGCGGAACATATTCACCGCCCCCACCCGCCGTACAAAACGGCTGTTGATGATGGTCATGATGAACAGGAAGACAATATTCAGCGCGAAGTAGTAGCCAAAATCCTGCGGCGAGACGTGGTTGATCTCGATGTAGACAAACGGCCCGGCGCTGAGGAATGAGAACATCCCGGCGAAGCTAAAGCCGCTGGCGAGCATATAGCTCAGTACCCGCTTATGGCGAAACAGGGTGGCAAAATTCCCGATGGTGGTACGGATATGGAATTTCTGCCGCCGCTCGACCGGCAGCGTTTCATTGATGAAGAAGAAGATCATCAGCGAAGCCAGCAGCGCAGCAATGGCGAGGATCCAGAAAATCATATGCCAGCTAAACCACACCAGCACCGCCCCACCAATCATCGGCGCGAGCAGCGGCGCAATGGTAGTGACCAGCATGACGAACGACATCATGCGCGAAAACTCTTCTTTCGGGTAAATGTCGCGCATCAGGGCGTTGATCACCACGCTCGCGGCCGCTGCTGCCAGCCCGTGGAAGAAGCGCATGGTGATAAGCTGATCGATGCTTTGCGCCAGCGCACAGGCGACCGCCGCCGCCGCAAAAATCAACGTACCGCCAAGGATCACCGGTTTGCGCCCGATGCTGTCTGCCATCGGCCCGTACAGAAGCTGCCCCAGCGCAAAGCCCAGAATATAGGTACTGAGCGTCATCTGTGCGCTACCCGCCGGTACGCCAAATTGTTCAGCAATCACCGGCAGCGCGGGCAAGTACATATCAATGGAGAGCGGCATCAGCATGGCCAGCAGGCCAAGGATAAAGACGATACTGAATGAAGATTGCTGCCTGGTGGTCACGTAAAACTCCTGAGGTTAGCGAGAAGGCATCCCAACGCTGGCGATCTCTTCTTCCGTTAACGGGCGGTATTCCCCGGGGGCGAGATCGTCATCAAGCGCAATCGCGCCGATACGTTCACGATGCAGTTCCAGCACACGGTTACCGACGGCGGCAAACATGCGTTTAACCTGATGGTAGCGGCCTTCGCTGATGGTCAGACGCACCTGCGTCGGTGTGATGACCTCAAGCTGTGCCGGTTTGGTAAGATCTTTTTCGTTATGCAACTGAACGCCACGGGTAAACTGCTCTGCCGTGTCATCGCTGACCGGGGATTCAAGCGTCACCAGGTAGGTCTTTTCACAGTGATGGCGTGGAGAGGTAATGCGGTGCGACCACTGCCCGTCGTCGGTCATCAGCACCAGACCGGTGGTGTCGATATCCAGACGCCCGGCGGCGTGCAGCTTATGCGCCACAGGCTCATCAAGAAAATAGAGAACGGTCGGATGATCGGGATCGTCGGTTGAACAGACGTAGCCCTGGGGTTTATTCAGCATGAAATAGCGCGGGCCGTTCTGCTGCGCCAGGGGATTGCCATCAAACTCGACGTTGTGTTCAGGCAGGAGTTTAAACGCTGCGTTTCTTACAATTTCGCCGTCAACGGTGATACGGCTGCCACGGATTTCACGCCCGGCAATAGCCCGGCTTACGCCGAGTTGCAAAGCGATAAACTTATCAAGTCGCATGAATTCTTATTAGCCTGTAATGATGCTGGAGTCGGGCAGAGCGCCCAAAAAAGAAGTAATGTACAGTGTTACCGTTTAAGTATAACGGCGTCTGAGCATCGCTCAAGGGAAAAAGATCCGTGGCATACTATACCCTAAATAATTCGAGTTGCAGGAAGGCGGCAAGGGAGTGAATCCCCGGGAGCTTACAAAGGTAAGTGACTGGGGTGAGTGAGCGCTGCCAACGCCCATGCAACTTGAAGTATGACGGGTATATTAGCAAGCTGATGAACACTGAGATGCAATGACTTTTACACTTCGCCCCTATCAACGCGAAGCGGTGGATGCCACCCTCGCCCATTTTCGAAAACACCAACAACCTGCGGTGATTGTCCTGCCCACTGGGGCGGGCAAAAGTCTGGTGATCGCTGAACTGGCCCGCGTGGCGCGTGGGCGCGTGCTGGTCCTCGCCCACGTTAAAGAGCTGGTAGCGCAAAACCATGCAAAATATCAGGCGCTCGGTCTTGAGGCGGATATCTATGCCGCCGGACTTAAGCGCAAAGAGAGCCACGGTAAAGTGGTGTTTGGCAGCGTGCAGTCGGTGGCGCGTAACCTTGACCATTTTCAGGGGGAGTTTTCCCTGCTGATCGTCGATGAATGCCACCGCATCAGCGATGAAGACGAAAGCCAGTATCAGCAGATCCTCGCGCATCTGGCCACGGTTAATCCAAACATCCGCCTGCTTGGGCTGACCGCCACGCCCTTTCGTCTCGGTAAAGGCTGGATTTATCAGTTTCATTATCACGGCATGGTGCGCGGCAACGAAAAAGCGCTGTTCCGCGACTGCATTTATGAACTGCCGCTGCGCTATATGATCAAGCACGGCTATCTGACGCCGCCGGAACGCCTTGATATGCCCGTGGTGCAGTACGATTTCAGCCGCCTGAAGGTGCAAAACAACGGTCTGTTCAGCGAAGCGGACCTGAATGGCGAGCTGAAAAAGCAGCAGCGCATTACTCCGCATATCATCAGCCAGATTGAAGAGTTTGCCGCCACCCGCAAGGGCGTGATGATTTTCGCCGCCACGGTGGAACATGCCCGCGAGATCACCGGGTTATTACCTGCCGACGATGCCCGGCTTATTACCGGCGACACGCCGGGTAACGAGCGTGATGCGCTGATTGAGGCGTTTAAAGCCCAGCAGTTTCGCTATCTGGTGAACGTGTCGGTGCTGACCACCGGCTTTGACGCGCCGCATGTGGATTTGATTGCCATCCTGCGTCCGACCGAATCTGTCAGCCTTTATCAGCAGATTGTGGGCCGTGGGCTGCGACTGGCACCGGGCAAAACCGATTGCCTGATTCTGGATTATGCGGGCAACCCGCACGATCTCTACGCCCCGGAAGTCGGTGCGCCCAAAGGGAAAAGCGACAACGTGCCGGTGCAGGTGTTCTGCCCGGACTGCGGCTTTGCCAACACCTTCTGGGGCAAAACCACCGCTGACGGAACGCTTATCGAGCATTTTGGCCGCCGCTGTCAGGGCTGGTTTGAAGATGACGACGGCCACCGCGCCCAGTGTGACTACCGCTTTCGCTTCAAAAACTGCCCGCAGTGCAACGCGGAGAATGATATCGCCGCAAGACGTTGCCGCGAATGCGACACGGTGCTGGTCGACCCGGACGATATGCTCAAAGCGGCGCTGAAACTGAAAGACGCGCTGGTCCTGCGCTGTGGCGGCATGACGTTACAACACGGAGCAGACGAAAAAGGCGAATGGCTGAAAGTCACCTATTACGATGAAGACGGCGCGGATGTGAGCGAACGCTTTCGCCTGCAAACCCCTGCCCAGCGCACCGCGTTTGAGCAGTTGTTTATCCGCCCGCACACGCGCACGCCGGGCGTGCCGCTGCGCTGGATCGTGGCGGCAGATATCACGGCACAACAGGCGCTGCTGCGCCACCCGGATTTTGTGGTCGCCCGTAAAAAAGGGCAGTTCTGGCAGGTGCGTGAAAAGGTGTTTGATTACGAAGGACGTTACCGACGCGCCAATGAATTGCGCGGCTAGCGGCACTTTTCGTTGAAGTAGCGGGCTTTCGAGTATAGAATACCGCCCGCTTTACAACCGTAAAGCCGATCATCTGCCTGTTGCTGGGTCGCCTGTAACAGGAACTCATTGAAGAGAGATTCAAATGTTTACTATTGAAGCACAAGCACGTAAAGAGCAGGGTAAGGGTGCGAGCCGCCGCCTGCGTACCGCTAACAAGTTCCCGGCAATCGTTTATGGTGGCACTGAAGCCCCAATCGCGATTGAACTGGATCACGACAAAGTGATGAACATGCAAGCCAAAGAAGGTTTTTACGGCGAAGTTCTGACCCTGGTTGTTGACGGTACTGAAGTAAAAGTTAAAGTGCAGGCTGTACAGCGTCACGCGTTCAAGCCGAAACTGACTCACATCGACTTCGTTCGCGCGTAATCGCAACAGGTTGAAAAAAAACCCCGCTCCGGCGGGGTTTTTTATTATTTGCCGCCGCTCAGACGACGCTGTAGCTGGTCGCGCAAGTTTGGCGGAGTGCCTTTGATAGTCAGGGTGTCGGTTGCCGGATCCCAGAAAATACGTTCGCCAAGCAGCATGGCATCGAAGTTAATCGTCAAGCCGCCGCCGCTACCCGCGTATTTGGTGAGCTGACGCAGCGTACTGCGATCCGCCGGGAAGCTCTCTTCCAGCTCATAGCCCTTATCCGCGGTAAATTCCTGGAAGCTCACTTCACTCACACCGGCCAGCTCTTTTGACAGAGACTCCAGTTCGATCTCTTCCCCGGCCTGCAACTGCTCGTTGCAGTAGCTGTAGACCTGCTGACGCACATTTTGCCGCTCAGATTTATCCAGTTGGGCTTCGGCAGTAAAGTCATCCACTGCCTGTAACAGGCCACGGTTTTGCGCTTTGGCGTTCAGCCCTTCGCTCGCCCCGAGGAAATCCATAAAGAAGTCAGCGACTTTGCGCCCTACCCGCCCTTTTAAGAACGTCAGGTAACGCGTGGATTCCGGGTTGGTTTCCCACTCGGTTAAATCGATGCGCGCCACGATATCCGCGTGGTTGATATCCAGATAATGCGTGGAGCTGATGTCCAGTTGCTCGTTAACGCGCATACTGCTTAAGTTGTTCAGCACGCTGACCAGCAGGTATTCGACCGCCAGATAACGGTAATGGCAGAACAGCACGATGCCACCGTCGGCAAAGGGGTATTTTGCCAGCTCATCGCGCAGGCGTCCGGTTGCCGCCCGGCTAAAGGCCAGAAAGTCTTCCTCACCCTGACGTTGCAGACGCAGCGCCTGTGCCAGTTCGCTCTCTTCGCTAAACAGACCGTAGGCTTTATTTTTTGCGCTATAGACGCGATGCAACTCTGCGACCATATCGTTGACGGTTGCCGTCGGTTCCAGTAATGAATCGCGCAGCACCAGCTCAAGGGTTTGTTCATCGCGCTTGATAAGCTGGTGCAGGGCAATCTGGTTGATATCCAGACTCATGATAAACTCTCCTGTTAGACCGGGCGGTATTCAACCACTGCAGGGAGAACAGTGCAACAGTGCATTAGCGGATAAAAAAGCAGAAAAAAAGATGTCTCTACGGTAATATGTTGCCCTTTCATGAACAGACTGATTTCGATTTTATGCCACAAATCTCCCGCTACAGTGATGAACACGTTGAACAACTGCTGAGTGAACTGGCGAACGTGCTGGAAAAACATAAGACGCCAACCGATCTTTCCCTGATGGTTCTGGGAAATATGGTGACCAATCTTATCAATACCAGTATCGCTCCGGCTCAGCGTCAGGCCATTGCACGGTCTTTTGCTCAGGCGCTCCAGTCCTCGGTTAACGACGACCCCGCGCATTAAGGAACACGACGACATTTTATGGTGACTCATCGTCAGCGCTACCGTGAAAAAGTCTCCCAGATGGTTAGCTGGGGGCACTGGTTTGCCTTGTTCAACATTTTGTTGTCCATGGTATTCGGCAGCCGCTACCTGTTTGTCGCCGACTGGCCGACAACGCTTGTCGGGCGGATCTATTCGTACCTGAGCATTGTCGGGCATTTCAGCTTTTTAGTGTTCGCCACCTATCTGCTGATCCTGTTTCCGCTGACATTTATTATTATGTCGCAGCGTCTGATGCGTCTGCTGTCTGCCATTCTGGCGACGGTGGGCATGACGCTGCTGCTGATAGACAGCGAAGTCTTTACCCGCTTTCACCTGCACCTTAATCCCCTCGTCTGGGAACTGGTTATCAACCCCGATCAAAATGAGATGGCGCGCGACTGGCAACTGATGTTTATCAGCGTGCCGGTGGTGTTACTCATTGAGATGCTGTTTGCGACCTGGAGCTGGCAAAAACTGCGTAGCCTGACGCGCCGCCGCCATTATGCCAAGCCCGTCGCCGGATTTTTCTTTGTGGCGTTTATCGCTTCGCACGTCATGTATATCTGGGCTGACGCTAACTTTTACCGCCCGGTAACCATGCAGCGCGCGAATCTGCCGCTCTCCTACCCCATGACCGCTCGTCGTTTTCTGGAAAAACACGGCCTGCTTGATGCGCAGGAGTATCAGCGTCGGCTGGTGGAGCAAGGCAATCCGGAAGCGGTATCGGTGCAATATCCGCTGAGCGAATTGCGCTATCGCGATATGGGCCAGGGACAAAACGTCCTGCTGATTACCGTCGACGGGCTGAATTATTCCCGTTACGAGAAGCAGATGCCCGCGCTTGCCAGCTTCGCGGAACAGAACATTAGTTTTACGCAACATATGAGCACCGGTAATAACACCGACAGCGGCCTTTTCGGGCTGTTTTACGGCATTTCTCCGGCGTATATGGATGGTGTACTCTCTTCACGCACCCCGGCGGCGCTGATCACCGCGCTGAATCAGCAGGGCTATCAACTGGGCCTCTTCTCCTCCGATGGCTTTAGCAGCGCGCTGTATCGTCAGGCGTTGCTCTCTGACTTCTCGCTGCCTGCGGCAAAATCGCAGTCGGACAAGCAGACCGCCGATCAGTGGATCAACTGGCTGGGCCGCTACGCCGAAGAAGATAACCGCTGGTTCTCGTGGGTTGCGCTGAATGGGACGTCGCTTGAAGACACCAATCAGCAGGGCTTTGCCCGTCGTTATGCCCGCGCGGCGGGTAACGTAGACGACCAGATTGAACGCGTGCTGAGCGCGTTGCGTGACGCCGGTAAGCTCGATAAAACGGTGGTGATTATTACCGCAGGTCACGGCATGGCGATCGATAAATCCGAGCGCACTTTTGACTGGTCACGGCCAAATCTGCACGTGCCGCTGGTGATCCACTGGCCGGGCACACCGGCGCAGCACATCAATAAATTGACCGATCATAAAGATGTCATGACCACGCTGATGCAGCGCCTGTTACAGGTCAATACGCCAGCGAATGAATACTCTCAGGGTCAGGATCTGTTTAACGCCACGCGCCGTCATAACTGGGTTACAGCCGCCAACGCTACGGCGCTGGCCATCACCACTCCGCAGATGACGCTGGTTCTGGATCACAGCGGGAATTATCAGACCTGGAACGCCCAGGGCGAGAAGATCCGCGATCAGAAACCGCAGCTCAGTTTACTGCTTCAGGTTCTGACGGATGAAAAACGGTTCATCGCTAACTGATTGATTAATTATAAATCAATCAGGCTGACCCCGGCTTGCAATCACTCGCAAAACGGGTAGTATTACCGCCACAGTTCGGCACGTAGCGCAGCCTGGTAGCGCACCGTCATGGGGTGTCGGGGGTCGGAGGTTCAAATCCTCTCGTGCCGACCAAAAATTTCCCCAAAAAAAACCAACCTTAACGGTTGGTTTTTTTATGCGCGGAATTTCAGTTCAGGCAATTTCCGCCACACACTCTGGTTCATTTTGCACTTGGTCATTTGCGGCACTGGCAACATCCGCCGCCAGCAGATCGTACTTCAGACCCAGCACCTGGCTGGTGGAGTACAGCGCCTGCTCCGCCAGCGCCGGATGACGGCTTAACGCCACGCCGTAAGTTGGCACCATCGTTTTCAGCTTCTCCTGCCACGCTGCGGAATTGAGTTTCTCTTTAAACACCTTTTCCATCAGATGCAGCATGATCGGCGCGGCGGTCGACGCACCCGGCGATGCGCCCAGCAGCGCGGCAATCGTGCCCTGCTCATCGCACACCACTTCGGTACCGAGACGCAGCACGCCACCTTTACGGGCCACGCGCTCAATAATCTGTACGCGCTGTCCGGCCTGCCACAAACGCCAGTCCTCTTTCTTCGCCTGCGGATAATAGTCACGAAGCGCCGCGAGGCGGTTGTCTTCACTCTGCACCACCTGCCCGACCAGATATTTCACCAGGCCAAAGTTGCTCAGGCCGACGTTAACCATCGGCATAAAGTTGGCGGGTTTAGTGGAGCGAGGCAGATCCCAGAGGGAGCCGTTTTTCAGGAATTTCGTCGAGAACGTGGCGAAAGGTCCGAAGAGTAAAACGCGTTTACCGTCGATGATGCGGGTATCAATATGAGGGACCGACATCGGTGGCGCGCCGACCGATGCCTGACCGTAGACTTTGGCCTGATGCCGGTTAACCACCTCCGGGTTATCCGCCACCAGGAACTGACCACCCACCGGGAAGCCTGCATAATCCGCCGCTTCCGGGATACCCGATGCCTGCAACAGTTTTAACGCCGCGCCCCCTGCCCCAATAAACACAAACTTCGCGTTGATAGTCTGTTTGACCTGGCGGTTGTTGAGATCCACCACCGTCACCGTCCAGCTATTATCTGCATTGCGCGTGATCCCGCGCACTTCTGTATTCAGTTGCAGGGAAAAGTTATCGTGCTTTTGCATGGCAGCGACAAGCTGGCGGGTGACTTCGCCGAAGTTAACGTCGGTGCCCAGTTCGGTACGGGTGGCGGCGACTTTTTGCTGCGGATCGCGTCCTTCCATCACCAGCGGTGCCCAGGCTTTGATCTGCGCATAATCTTCGGAATAGCGGATGCCGCGGAACAGGTCGTTTTGCTGCATCGCGGCGTAGCGGGTGCGCAGGAATTTAACGTTGTCGTCGCCCCACACAAAGCTCATGTGCGGAACGGTATTAATAAATGAGCGGGGATTATTCAGGACTCCGGCTTTTACCTGATGCGCCCAAAACTGGCGGGAAATAAGAAAGGCTTCGTTAATTTCAACCGCTTTATCAATGCTGACTGAACCATCGGCATTTTTCGGCGTGTAGTTCAGCTCCATCAGTGCGGAGTGCCCCGTTCCGGCGTTATTCCAGCCGTCGGAACTCTCTTTTGCCACCGCATCCAGCCGCTCAACCAGGGTGATTGACCAGTCCGGCTCCAGCGCCTGGAGGTAGGTGCCAAGTGTTGCACTCATGATCCCGCCACCAATCAAAAGCACGTCCGTTTGCTGAGTAACCGTCACTGTCGTTTTCGCTGCTGCGGTTGCCGCACGCAGACGTGGTGCTTTAGCAAAGAGCCTGGCACGCATCTTTTTCATAATGATAATGCCTTACTTTTAGTGCCGCTTTAATGGATGTTAATGCGGTTGAAATTATTCACGGAACTAACGTAACACCATCGGCTGGTAAATTAAATATTGTTTAAATACTAAAAATTAAGTTGATTATTGTTAACTTAAAGTTAGGGATTTATAAGGTTAATGACAAAAAAACTGGTATCTCCTGCGCTCTGAGGCTACTATTTCGCGCTTTCTTACACTGCATGGATGCCTGTCAGCCCGCATTGCGCGTGGCGTTTACTATCTGCGAATCCTTATGCCTGACTCACATGCATCTATAACTTCAAAAAATAGTGGTAGCGTCAGCACCGTGCTGCGTTCGCCTTCGCTTTTACTGCGCGAATCCCTCGCAGGCGTGATCACCGCGCTGGCGCTGATCCCGGAAGTCATCTCTTTTTCCGTCATTGCGGGCGTCGATCCGAAGGTTAGCCTGGTCGCATCAGTAGTACTCTGTCTGGCGATGTCGTTTCTCGGCGGACGTCCGGCAATGGTCACCGCCGCAGCCGGTTCCGTGGCGCTGGTGATCGGCCCGATGGTGCATCAGCACGGGGTGGAATACATTCTTCCGGCAGTCTTACTGGCCGGGCTTATCCAGATTATTTTCGGCCTCGCGGGCATGGCGCGCCTGATGCGTTTTATTCCGCATACGGTCATGACCGGGTTTGTGAACGCGCTGGGTATTTTGATTTTCTTCGCTCAGGTGCCGCATTTCTGGACGCGCGATCCGCTGATCCTCGCCCTCTTCGCCCTGACGCTGCTGATTGTGCTGTGGCTGCCGCGCTGGGTGAAAAGTGTTCCCGCGCCGCTGGTCGCCATCGTCCTGCTGACCGTATTTACCGTCACCACCGGGCAGATCCTGCCAACCGTGGGGGATGAAGGCCCGATGTCCGGCGGCCTGCCGGGTCTGACCCAGTGGCTGGTGCCGTTTAATCTCAGCACGCTGGCGATCGTCTGGCCCTGCGCGCTCAGTATCGCGTTTGTCGGCTTAATGGAATCGCTACTGACCGCCAAACTGGTGGATGATTTAACCGATACGCCGTCGGGCAAGCGTCGGGAGAGCGTGGGACTCGGGATCGCAAATATTCTCTCCGGGTTTTACGGCGGTATCGCCGGGTGCGCAATGATTGGCCAGACCATCGTTAACGTTGAGATGGGCAAAGGCCGCAGCCGGGTGTCGACTATCGCGGCGGGCATTGTGCTGCTGCTGCTGGTGACGGCGCTCAGCGAGGTGATGGCTAAAATCCCGATGGCGGTGCTGGCGGGCATTATGGTGATTGTGGCGATTAAGACCTTCAACTGGCACAGCATTCAGCCCACGGCGCTAAAACACGCGCCGGTGAGCGAAACGCTGGTGATGCTGGTGACGGTGATCGCCACCGTCAGCACCGGGAATCTGGCCATTGGCGTCATCGCCGGTGTCGCGCTGATGGTTGTACTGCCGCGCACCTTCAGACGTAAACACGCTAAAGCAAAAACAGCGTCGCCAGACCAAGAAAAATAAAGAAGCCGCCGGTATCCGTTACCGCGGTGATAATCACACTGGAGCCGACCGCCGGGTCGCGCCCCAGTTTTAACATTACCATCGGGATAAGCACGCCCATCAGCGCGGCCACCAGCAGATTCAGCACCATCGCCAGCATCATGACCCCGCCGAGCGCCATGTCGCCATACAGCCCCCAGGTGACGCCGCCCATAATCCCGCCCCACACCACGCCGTTAATCAGCGCCACGCCCATTTCGCGGAAAATCAAAAAGCGAAAGTTACCCGGATGAATGTTTTGCAGCGCCAGCGCGCGAACAATCATGGTGATTGTCTGATTGCCGGTGTTGCCGCCGATCCCGGCGACAATTGGCATCAGTGAAGCCAGCGCCACCAGTTGCGAGATGGTGTTTTCAAAACCGTCGATCACCCGCGAGGCGATAAAGGCGGTACAGAGGTTCAGCGCCAGCCACGCCCAGCGTGTTTTCACCGCTTTGCCGACCGGAGCAAAAACGTCTTCCTCCGCGCTCAGGCCCCCCATCAGGCGCATGTCGTTATCGGTTTCTTCGTACACGACGTTGACGATCTCATCGATGGTCAGGCGGCCCATGAGCATGCCGCGATCGTCGATAACCGCCGCACTGAGCAGGTTGTCACGTTCAAAGGTACGGGCGACTTTTTCCGCATTGTCCTCCGGTAAGAAAGTGACCGGATCGGGGGTCATCACCTCGCTGACAAGCGCCTCTGGCGGGTGCAGCAAAATGGTTTGCAGGGTCAGTTCACCGTAAAGGGCGTTGTCGCGACTGGTGACAAAAAGTTTGTCGGTGTTGTCGGGCATCGTCCCGCGCCGCCGGAGAAAACGCTGCACGGTGGCAAGCGTGATATCCGCGCGGATGGTGATCACCTCAAACGCCATGATCGCCCCGACACTGTTCTGCTCGTAATTCAGCACCTGGCGTACGCGGGCGCGTTCATTGGCGGGCAGCGAGGCGACCAGACGCCCGGTGAGATTACGCGGCAGGCGCGACACCAGGTAAATCTGCTCGTCAATGTCGAGCATTTGCAGCGCCTCAAGCAGCGCTTTGTCGCTCATGTCCTCGATCACGTCGTCCCAGACGTTCCTCGATGCCTCCAGCAGCACTTCGCCCTGCTTGAGTTTGTCCACCAGCCGCCACAGGGCGCGCCGTTCCTCTGAGGGCAACGCCTCCAGCGTATCGGCGAGATCGGGCGGCGGCAAATGGGCGACCAGCACTTCCACTTCCGCCATGTCTTCAGCCAGTGTGCCCACGTCATACTGTTCGGCGAGGGTCAGTTTACCCGTCAGGCTGGAGGTAATGGCTTTATCGGTGGTCAGAAGCCAAATCAGTCGCGCGCGTTCTTCATCGCGAAGTCGGGCGCTGTTTTTAGGGGATGAATGCATCGGTGCGTCCTGGCAAAAATAACAGGGTTAAGCATAGCGGCAGAAAAGAGGAATTGCCCGGCAGGTGATGCCGGGCAGTGCGCATTACGCGGTGCGTGAGACAGCGTCGCGGGAAGCGAGCGCGCGTTCTTCACCGGTAAGCTCAGAAAGCTGACCGTTGCGCATTTCCAGCAGCCGGTCGGCGTGGATAAAGTAGTGATCGTCGTGGCTGATGGCGAAAATGGTTTTGCCCATCTCCTGCATCAGCGGCAGCAGCACCTGATAAAACTCGCGGCGGAAATGCGGGTCCTGATCGGCGGCCCACTCATCCAGCAGAATAATGTCGCGATCTTCTGCCAGCGCCAGCAGCAGCGCCACGCGCTTTTTCTGCCCTTTGGAGAGCTTAAGATCGAGGATTTTGCCCTCTTTTAGCTCCAGCTTGTGCGCCATTTGTAGCTGGTTGATCCATTTCTCAACCAGCAGCGGATCGGCGGCCTTCCCTTCCGGGCCAAGCAGTTGATCAAAGAGCCAGACGTCGGTAAAGACCGCGGAGAACAGTTTGCGGTAATCCTCCGGTTTGCCGGCCGCCACCGCGTTACCGTCAATCAAAATCTCGCCCGACACCGGTTGATACAGCCCGGTCAGCAGCATGGCCAGCGTCGATTTCCCGCTGCCGTTGCCGCCAATCAGGAATACCAGCTCGCCGCGCTTAAGCGTCATATTCAGCGGGCCGACGGTAAAATCGTTGTCCTGATATTTGAATACCACGTCGCGCATCTCCAGCGTGTGCCAATTTTGCATCGGCGTCGGACGCGGGAAGTCGGCGCTGTACGGCGCGAGGTCAAACTGTTTGAGTTTGTTAAACGCCACCTGCGCGCTTAACAGCGTGGGCAGCGCACCCACGGCAGAGAGCAGCGGTGTGCGCAGGAACAGCACGGTGAGAGAAAAGATCGCCGCGACGTTGGTATCGGCCCAGCCCAGACTGTTTGCCATCCAGAACACCAGGCCAATCGCGCCCAGCATCATGATGTTGGACCAGTTCACCGCGCTCAGATGAAAGGTGTCGGCGCGAATAATATGCTGGCGGTATTCGCGGGCATCGGGCTTATAAAGCTCGTTAAAGATATGCTCCGCGCGCTCGCTGTTGAGGGTCAGTTCTTTGCGCCCTTCGAGCACCATCTGGTAATCGTTATGCAGCTTGTCTTCGGTTTCACGCAGGATCGCAATGTGTTTATACACCCGCGCCACCAGCACGAAGCCAATCCAGATGGTGATGGCCAGCCACAGGGCGGTCACCAGCAGCATCTTACCGGACAGCCACGCCATATAAGCCGCCGAGCCGACGGTGAGGATGATCCCCTGCACCAGTTCCGGCAGGCGCACAAAGGCGATAGTGATGTTGCGCACATCGCTGGTGAGCCCGGCCAGCAGTGACGCGCTGCCCAACTGTTCGATGCGCTCGACGTGGGTGTCGAGGATACGTTTGATAAATTCGCTGCGCAGACGGTAGACAAAGTGGTGGCCGAGGGTGGTCAATGCCAGTTGCGAGGCGAGAGTCACGGCCATCAGCAGGATAAGCAGTCCGAGAAATTCCGGCAGGACGGATAAGGACACGTCCACATTCTCAATCAGACGCGTATTAATGAAGGCAATCAGCCCGATGCCGAGCGCTGCGCTGGCAAGGCTTAACGCGATGACGGCAATAAAAGGCCAGCGATATTGTCGCCAGACAAGAAGAAGAAGTTGCATAAATGATCCGGGCAGAGAAAAACAGCCAGCAGTGTAAACTGCTCCTGTTGTGGATCAAGAATAATTCTTATTTATCTTCTTGTTGGGGGACCCTCACCCTGGCCCTCTCCCTCAGGGAGAGGGGACAGACTGTGCGCAGACTTGCCTTTCTCCCCCTTACTTTGGGAGAGGGGAAAAATTGTGCACCGACTCGCCTTTCTCCCTCTCCCTTTGGGAGAGGGTCGGGGTGAGGGGCAAAACGATCACCCCGCCTGACGAAACGTTAAGTTGTACCTGAACTCCCCCGTCAGCGAATGCTCCCCAGGCTTAAGCGGCTGAATACCGTGGTAAAAGAGGCGCGACTCGCCGCCCCACACCACCACATCACCGTGCTCCAGCATCAACCGCGTCAGGGGATCGCTACGCTTGCGCCCGCCAAACTGAAATACTGCGGGCAGGCCAAGGGAAACGGAGACAATCGGCGCACGCAGATCCGGCTCGTCTTTGTCCTGATGCAGCGACAGCTTAGCGCCAGGGGCATAGCGGTTAATCAGGCAGGCGTCCGGGGTAAAGTCCGGGTAGCCCGCCGCCGCGGATGCCCGATCGCACAGCGACCGGAAGACTTCCGGCATTGCAGGCCAGGGGGACTGCGTTTGCGGATCGACAGGTGAATAGAGGTAGCCGCGCGCGTTGGTGGTCCAGCCAAGTTGACCGCAGTTGGTCATCGCCACCGACATGGTGTAGCCGCCGGGCGTGACCATCTGACGAAACGGCGACTGGCTCGCCACCTGCTCTATTGCCGTCATCAGCGCTCCGGCACCGTCAACGGCAAAGCGGCGCAGGATCACCGCGCCGGGGGCAAGCGGTTCCAGCCAGGGATGTTCATCGGCAAACAGATCCAGCATTACTCCTCCTCAATGACAGACTCACGCCCCAGTAACAGGGCTTTGCGCGCCACGCCCCAGCGATAACCGGAGAGCGCGCCGTCGCCGCGTAATACGCGGTGACAGGGAATGACAATCGCCAGTTTATTCGCGGCACAGGCGCTCGCCACCGCCCGGACCGCGCGCGGCTTGCCGATCGCCTCGGCCACGCGCTGATAGCTGAGCGTTTCACCCGGCTGGATCTGGCGCAGCGCCTGCCAGACCTGCATCTGAAAGGCGGTGCCGCGAATATCCAGCGGCAGACGCAAGGTAGCACGCGGATCGTCGAGGCAGGCGATCACCTCGTTAACCCGCGCACGAAATTCAGCATCAGCCTGCTCACGCCGGGCGCGGGGAAACAACTGTGTCAGTTCGGCGATGAGTTGATCGTTATTGTCGGCCAGCAAAATGGCGCAAATTCCGCGCGCGCTTTCGGCGACCAGACAGCGCCCCAGCGAGCAGTGATCCAGCGCGTAACGCACCACCGTCTGCTCGCCGCCGTTGCGGTATTGCCGCGCGGTCATTCCCAGCGTTTCATCGGCTTTACGGTAATAGCTGCCGCTGTCAGGAAAACCGGCGGCCAGCACCGCATCGGTTACGGTGCCGCTTTGCGCCAGGGTTTGTCGCAGGCGGCGGGCGCGAAAAGCCTGCTGCCAGGCTTTTGGCATCAGCCCGGTTTCAGCTTTAAACAGACGATGAAAATGATACGGACTCATGGCTACCTGCTGCGCCAGCGATTCAAGCGTAACGGGCGTGTCCTGCTCAAGAATGCGACAGGCACGGGCGATACTCTCAAGACGATGCTCATCGGCGTTCGCGGCATCCGGATGGCAGCGTTTGCAGGGACGAAAACCCGCCGCCCGCGCACCTGATGCATCCGGGTAAAACTGCACATTTTGTCGCAGGGCGTGCCGCGCCCGGCATGACGGGCGGCAATAGATACCGGTGGTGATGACCGCAAAAACAAACTGGTCATCGGCGGCGGGATTACGATCGAGCACTGCCTGCCAGCGGTGCTCGTCGTTAAGCAAAGTGAGTGTCGGCATGATCGGCTCCTTACGTCAGTGTAGTCTGAGGATGCCTACATGCCGCAAGGGATAAACTGGCAATCTTGCTTTTTAATTTTTATCATGGACAAGGAAGGCGGCAAACTGCGGTGACATCCACGGAACGAAACGGTCGCCCTCTTTGACGATCATATACACCGCCAGCCCCTCGCGACGGACCACTTCCTGCGCTTTCTTCGGGCCAAGCACCATCAGGCCGGTATCCCAGCCGTCCGCTTCCAGCGCGGTCGGGGAAATAACCGTTACCGACACCAGATTGTGGGTAATTGGCTGCCCGGTTTGCGGGTCGATCACGTGCGAAATACGTTTGCCGTCCAGCTCATAATAATTACGGTAGCTGCCGGAGGTGCTGATGCCGTGACCGTTGATATCCACAATCGCCTGCACAGCATTTTCCTGGTCAGTGGGCTTTTGGATCGCCACCCGCCAGGGTTTGTCTTCGCCGTTCATGCCCCGGCTGGCAAGCGCGCCACCGACGGAAACCAGATAACGGACGATCCCTTCCTGCTCCATTAATCGCGCCAGATGGTCGGCAGCGTACCCCTCCCCGACCGTGGAGAGGTCGACGAACAGATCGGGCAGATCTTTTTGCAGGTATTGCCGTCCGGCCTCCTGCGTCACCGTCAAATGTTGCAGGCCCGTGCGCGCTTTGGCGGCGGCAATTTGCTCATCCGTGGGCGTCGTCACCGGCTGGTTTTGAGGGCCAAAGCCCCACAAATTCACCAGCGGCCCAACGGTGATATCCATTGCGCCGTCGGTTTTCGTGCCGATGCGCATGGCACCGGTAATGATGTCGGCCATCGCCTCGCTCACCGGCCACGGCGAGAGGCTTTCTGAGGCGTTAAACCGCATCAGCGCTGAATCTTTTTTCCAGGTGGAGAGAAGCTGATCGTCCGCATCTAATTGCGACTGAATTTTTTGTTGTAGCGCCGTCGCCTGCGTCTGATCGAGGCCGATGACGCTGACGCGCCAGGAGGTGCCCATGGTTTTGCCCGATAATACCGTCGCGGCAGGCACCGCCGGTGCAGGGCTGGATGCGGCATCGCAGCCGGTCAAAATGACAGCAATGACCAGCATCGCTGCACGTAAATATTTCAGTCCCATGTCTACTCTCTCCTTGCTGAACAGGCGCAAGGGTACACCAAAAGTCCGGGTTTGTGACCCATAAAAAAGGGGCCATTCGGCCCCTGATGCTTTTTATATTAAGCGATTAGAACTGGTAAACCACACCCAGCGCGACGACGTCATCAGTGCTGATGCCCGCCTGGTCGGTAAAGGTGTTGTCATCCAGCAGGTTGATTTTGTAATCAACGTAGGTGGACATGTTTTTGTTGAAGTAGTAAGTCGCGCCCACATCAACGTATTTCAGCAGATCCTGGTCGCCGAAGTTGGTCGCACCGTTGGAGATGTCTTTACCACGGGATTGCAGATAAGCGATGGACGGACGCAGGCCGAAGTCGAACTGGTACTGAGCAACCACTTCAAAGTTCTGTGCTTTGTCAGCAAAACCAAACGCGGTGGTCGGGTTGGAACCGTTGGAGGTACCGAAGCGCGTCGCGTTATAGGTCTGGGAATATTGTGCCGCGAGGTAGATGTTGTTCGCGTCGTATTTCAGGCCGCCGCTGTAAACGTCAGCGTGATCGCCTTCGCCGTATACGCCTGCTGCATTCTGGTCAGCGGAACGTTTGGAGGTAGACATTGCGCCGCCAATGCCAAAGCCTTCGCCCAGATCGTAAGTCACAGATGCGCCGTAACCGTCGCCGTTCTGTTTCAGCAGGCTGCGTCCACCGACGTTTTCGCCGCTGACGCTGCCGTTTTTACCCTGGTACTGCAGGGCAAAGTTCAGACCGTCAACCAGACCGAAGAAATCGGTGTTGCGGTAAGTCGCCACGCCGTTTGCGCGGGACTGCATGAAGTTGTCTGCACCGTAAGTATCGCCGCCGAACTCTGGCAGTACGTCGGTCCAGGAAGTGACGTCATAAATCACGCCATAGTTACGACCGTAATCGAAAGAGCCTGCATCACCTACGCGTAAACCGGCGAATGCCAGACGGGTCCAGGCCTGATCGCTGGCGCTTTCAGAGTCGTTAGCCTGAACGTTGTATTCCCACTGGCCGTAACCGGTGATTTGATCGTTAACCTGTGTTTCGCCTTTGAAACCCATACGCACATAGGTCTGGTCGCCGTCTGCGCTGCTGTCATCAGAAAAATAATGCAGACCGTCTACTTTACCGTACAGATCTAATTTGTTGCCGTCTTTATTATAAATTTCAGCCGCATTTGCTGCGCCCGCTACCAGCAGAGCCGGTACCAGGAGGGACAGTACTTTGACTTTCATATTATTAACCCTCTGTTATATGCTTTTTTTTATATGCCACTGCTTTCTGATTGATGGTATGAATCAGTCTGCAAGTTCATTCTCCTCAAAAATACAGAATAATCCAATAAGAATATGATACGAAAACTTTAAAGATGTTTCAAAGTACTACCATCGCGTTTCAGTTTGTAAATATAACGGAACTTTATTTAGCACAAAGCGGTAAAGAATAAAGCATAAATAAACAATAAATTATTTTTTATAAATAAAATCAATCAGTTAAATAAGTTTAATTTTACAGCACTGAATGATAAAAAACTTTGCCAATGCACGACTAAAATAAATACCGCTATCATCATTAACTTTATTTATTACCGTCATTCAGTTTTGAATGTCTGTTTACCCCCCTATTAGGACCGAATGCTCTGCATTCGGTTTTTTTTTGCCGCTTTTCTGGAAATTACTAATAATGTGGTAACTCCACTAAATTATAATGACTATTAATTAAACAATATGATTGGCGAATTCTTTTTACCGCTACGTTTTAATTTATAATTTCTTGTTATTTCGTGCTTTTAACATACCCATTCCGGCGCATATTTATACAAGCGCGCGTTGATTGTCCATCTTTTGCCCTTCGCTAACGTTTATCCTTTTTTATCCCTGCATCCGTGCAAACACATGCACATGAATCTGGAAATTCATTCATTACCCTTTATACTGCCTGCTGTATACTGCCGCGTAACATAATGACTACACGCGTCCATCGCCTGTTTTCGTCGCACATTAAGCGCGCAAAGACCTTATCTTCAAGTGTTGTTATAACGGGTTACACACACGAATGAGTCGATCTGACACAATGATCCCTGGCAAGTTTTCCCTGATACCGGGCAGCATTACCCGTTTCTTTCTTTTATTGATTATTGTTCTGCTGGTGACCATGGGCGTCATGGTACAAAGCGCCGTCAATACCTGGCTGAAAGATAAAAGCTATCAGATTGTCGATATCACCCATGCCATGCATAAGCGCATTGATACCTGGCGCTACGCGACCTGGCAGATTTATGACAACATCGCCGCGGCACCCGCCTCGTCCGCTGAAGGGCTACAGGAAACGCGCTTAAAACAGGATGTGTATTACCTGGAAAAACCGCGCCGCAAAACCGAAGCGCTGATTTTCGGCTCGCACGATGGCACCACGCTTGAAATGACTCAGCGGATCTCCGCGTATCTGGACACCCTGTGGGGCGCGGAAACCATTCCCTGGTCGATGTATTACCTTAACGGCCAGGACAACAGTATGATCCTGGTGTCCACACTGCCGTTGAAAGATCTCTCATCCGGCTTTAAAGATTCAGCAGTAGGTAATGTGGTGGACGCCCGCCGCGCCGAGATGCTGCAACAGGCGAACGCGCTGGATGAGCGGGAAAGTTTCTCTCCATTACGCCGTCTGACCTGGCAAAATGGCTACTATTTCACCCTGCGCACCACCTTCAATCAGCCGGGACACCTGGCGACGGTGGTGGCGTTTGACTTGCCCATTAATGATTTAATCCCGCCGGGCATGGGACTGGACAGCTTCCGTCTTGAGCAGGACGCTTCGCAGGCCACGCTGCGCACGCAGGATAAAGAGATGGCGGACAGCGCACTGGTGAATTTCAACAGTTCGCAGATTGAAATCTCGTCATCGCTGAATTCCACCGGGATGCGCCTGGTGTGGCAGGTGCCGTTTGGTACGCTGCTGCTCGACACGCTGCAAAACATTTTGCTGCCGCTGCTGCTGAACATCGGTCTGCTGGCACTGGCGCTGTTTGGTTACACTACCTTTCGCCACCAGCCGGGCCGTCTGGCTGAAAGCACCGCTTCGCCGGGCGCGAATAATGAATTGCGCGTGCTGCGGGCGCTCAATGAAGAAATCGTCTCGCTGCTGCCGCTGGGCCTGCTGGTGCACGATCAGGAAGCCAACCGCACGGTGATCAGCAATAAGATCGCCGATCACCTGCTGCCTCACCTGAATTTACAGAACATCACCAGCATGGCTGACCAGCACCAGGGGGTGATCCAGGCGACGGTGAATAACGAACTCTATGAGATCCGCCAGTTCCGCAGCCAGGTCGTGCCGCGTACGCAGATTTTTGTGATCCGCGATCAGGACCGTGAAGTGCTGGTAAATAAAAAGCTCAAGCAGGCGCAGCGTCTGTATGAGAAAAATCAGCAGGGTCGTACCGCCTTTATGCAGCATATTGGCGATGCGCTGAAGCGTCCTGTGAAAACGCTGGCCGCCAGTGCCGCTGCGCTCAGTTCGGATGAAAGCCAAAAGCTCGCGCTTCAGGCAGATGAACTGGTGCGGGTAGTGGATGAAATTCAGCTGGCGAACATGCTGGAGAGCGATAGCTGGAAAGGCTCTCCGACCATGTTCTCCATTCAGGATCTGATTGACGAAGTGGTGCCAGAGATCCTGCCGGTGGTGAAGCGTAAGGGCCTGCAATTACTGATTAACAATAATTTGCCTGCCAATGAAGAGCGCCACGGCGATCGTGAAGCGCTGTCGCGCATTCTGACCATGCTTATCCAGTATGCGGTCACCACCACGCAAATCGGCAAGATTACCCTCGAAGTGGACGCTGACGAATCGGCTGATGACCGTCTGACCTTCCGCATTCTGGATACCGGTGAAGGGGTAACCTCAAGCGAAGTGGATAACCTGCACTTCCCGTTCCTGCACGACACCCAGAGTGACAGCTACGGTAAAGCCAACGCCCTCACCTTCTGGCTGTGTAATCAACTGGCGCGCAAACTCGGTGGTCACCTGAATATTAAAGCGCGTGAAAGCCTGGGTACGCGCTACTCTTTACATGTGAAGATGGCCGCTCTTCCGCAGGAAGGCGAATCTGAAGAAAGGCTGTTGGATGATGTTGTCGCCATGATTGATATTACCTCCAGCGACATCCGGCATATTGTTGTTCGTCAGCTGGAAAACTGGGGGGCGAGCTGTATCACGCCGGACGAAAGACTTATCAGTCAAGAATATGATCTCTTTTTAACAGATAATCCGTCTAATCTTACTGCCTCGGGCTTGCTTTTAAGCGATGATGAGCCCGGCGCGCGCAAAATTGGCCCCGGCCTTTGGCGTGTTAATTTCAATATGAGCAATGCCATGCAGGAAGCGATATTGCAGGTTATTGAAGAGCAACTGGCGCAGGGCGACGTTTCCGAATCACCATTAGGGGGAGACGAGAACGCCGAACTGCATGCCAGCGGCTATTATGCGTTGTTTGTTGATACAGTACCCGACGATGTTAAGAGGTTGTATACTGAATCCGCGACAAGCGACTACGCTGCGCTGGCACAGACAGCACACCGACTGAAAGGGGTGTTTGCCATGCTAAATCTGGTACCCGGCAAGCAGTTATGTGAAACGCTGGAACATTTAATTCATGAGAATGATGCTCCAGGCATAGAAAAATACATCAGCGACATTGACGCTTACGTCAAGAGCTTGCTGTAAGCAAGGTAGCCTAATACATGAACAATATGAACGTAATTATTGCCGATGACCATCCGATTGTACTGTTCGGTATTCGCAAATCACTTGAACAAATCGAGTGGGTGAATGTAGTCGGTGAATTTGAAGACTCAACACAGCTGATCAATAACCTCCCTAAACTTGACGCTCACGTATTGATTACCGATCTTTCAATGCCTGGCGACAAATATGGCGATGGCATTACGTTGATCAAATATATCAAACGTCATTTCCCTCACCTGTCCGTGATTGTTCTGACCATGAACAACAACCCGGCCATCTTAAGTGCCGTGCTGGAACTGGATATCGAAGGGATTGTCCTGAAACAGGGTGCACCAACCGACCTGCCGAAAGCCCTGGCGGCGCTGCAGAAAGGGAAGAAGTTTACCCCGGAAAGCGTCTCCCGCCTGCTGGAGAAAATCAGCGCGGGCGGTTACGGTGACAAACGTTTGTCACCGAAAGAGAGCGAAGTATTGCGTCTGTTTGCAGAAGGTTTCCTGGTGACGGAGATCGCCAAGAAGCTGAACCGCAGCATCAAAACCATCAGTAGCCAGAAGAAGTCGGCCATGATGAAACTGGGCGTGGATAACGATATCGCCCTGCTTAATTACCTTTCGTCCGTTACGCTGAGCGCGGCAGACACCAAAGAGTAATGTAGCCCGTCCCCGGCGCGGTAACGCAGCCGGGGCGCTTTCCACCTTATCCCCGCGCCTTTCTGACCCTTTCCGCATAGATCGCCAGCGTTTGCTCCAGCACATCCAGCGTCACCGGCTTCGATAAACAACTGTCCATACCAGACTCCAGACAACGCTGCTTCTCTTCTGCCAGCGCGTTGGCCGTTACGCCCACCACAGGCAGCGTCAGGCCGAGCTGACGAATACGCTGCGTCAGGCGGTAACCGTCCATATTCGGCATGTTTACATCGCTGAGAATAATATCGATGTGGTTTTTACTCAGCACATTGAGCGCATCCACGCCGTCGTTCGCGGTCTTGCACTGATAGCCCAGCGATCCAAGCTGATCGGCCAGCAGGCGGCGGTTAATCGGATGATCGTCCACCACCAGAATCATCATGTCGTCATTACGCGAATCCGGCGAATCGGCATTTTGCTGCGTCGGCGAAGGATCGTTACTCTCCACCTGAATGCTGTAAATACGAGCCAGCAGCAGCACCAGTTCATGCGGCGAAGCCACGCCATGTACCCACTGCCCCGGCGTACGCTCCAGCGGCATACCGATGTGCCGACGGCAGAACGTGATAACCGCCCTGCCCGGCCAGCTTTCACTGAGTTCATCGTCTGCGATCAGCGTATCGTTCGCATCGGGCGTCTGGCCCTCATAGCGTAACGCGCGGATCCCGTTACGCTTAAGCAGCGATTCAACGAAGCTGTACAGGGACGCATTGCGTACGGCCAGCCAGCAGGTCGTTTCCGAAAGCCCATCAACGTCGAGCTTTTGCGGTTCCTGCGCGCCGTAGAGCGGAATACGCACGGTAAACTGACTGCCCATGCCCGGCTCGGTATCCACCGAGATATCGCCGTCCATCATGCTGACCAGCTTCTCGCAAATAGCCAGCCCAAGCCCGGTGCCCTGGAAATTGCGCTGCACGCCTGTCCCCACCTGGAAGAACGGATCGAACAGCCGCAACACTTCTTTAGACGGAATGCCAACGCCGGTGTCACGCACCCGGATACACAGATAATCCCCGGCACGCTGCACATGCAGAATGATGCAGCCGACATCGGTGAACTTGATGGCGTTACTGAGCAGGTTTGAAATCACCTGTTGCAGACGCATCGGATCGCCATTCAGCGCCACCGGCACGTCCGGTTCAATAAAGCAGTACAGCCCAAGCTGTTTGCGCACCACCAGCGGCAAATAGTTGGCGGTGATATGGTTCATCACCTCACGCGGGGAAAACTCACGCGGCTCAATTTTGAGCTGTTCCGATTCAATTTTTGAGAAATCGAGAATATCGCTGATGATCTTAAGCAGCAGGCTCGACGAGTTATTCATCGCCGTCACCAGACGATCAACCCCTTTGGGCAGCTCTTTGGTTTGCAGCAGATCCAGGTTGCCGATGATCCCGTACAGCGGGGTACGCAGTTCGTGACTGACGGTTGCCAGGAACATCGATTTTGACTGACTGGCCTGCTCCGCCGCCTGCGCCATATCCTGCAACGACTCTTCCATTTTGACGCGGGCGGAGACGTCCACCAGCACGCAAATCGCTACGTTTTCGTTGCGGTAGCGCGAATGCACAAAGCTGATTTGCAGATTGGTATTGTTGCTGGTCAGGACATCGACAAAGTTAACCTGCTGACCGCAAATAATCTGCGTCAGCCGTTGCCGGTCCTCGTGGGTCAGCATGTTGAGATAGTTATGCGCCAGCTCATTACTGAGGATATTAATCCCGTCGAGGGTACGCAGAATGCAGATCCCCACGGGGGCGGAGGCGACAATTTTGCGGTTGAATTGCTCGTGCTCTTCGAGGCGCTGGGCGTCCGTTTCGGCCGGAATAAAAATACGCCGCTCGTACATCCGCGCCAGGGTAAAGAGCGCAATCCCCACCAGCACGTTAAGCAGTACGGCATTGAGGATCAGCATCCGGATGCGTTCCAGCACCAGATCCACCGGCACGGAATAGACAATATTCAGCGATGAAGGCGGCAGGCTTTTCTTCAGCACCAGTTCGTGGAAGCCGGAGGTGTAGCCAAACCAGGTGCGCTCCTGCATCCAGCGCGGATCCACTTCAAAGCGCTTCTCCGGCCCGGTAAGGGAAATCAGCGTATGGCCGTTTTCATCAATAATGGTGACGCCGACCGGTAAACTGCCCGGCGTATAGAAGTTATCCATACGGATGGTTTGCTCGATGCCGAGCAGTGCCTGAAGGCGGTTAGCCAGATACACCGGCGTGAGCGCGTAAAAATAGCCCATGCCCGGACGCGAACCCTGGCTCATCCAGAAAATGTTGTTGCCGCGCTCTTCCTGCGGAGCGTTACGGTATTTGAGGATGCGCTCATGCAGGCTTTTCAGCGCCGTTTCACGCTCTGCGGGCACATCACGCAGGCTAAAATCAGCCATGCAGAGATTTTCACTGCCGATAAGGAATACGCGGTTCAGATCATACGCCGCCGAGAAATTATCCCGCCAGAAACGCATAAACCACGCCAGCGATTCGAGGGACCCGCGCCAGGTATTACCCATCGCGGAACAGTCAGAGTCCGGGAACAGCGGCTGGAAGTCCGGCACCTCACTGGCGACGCTCTGTCCGCGCGGCGTCAGAACGCCGCCTTCCGCCGTCAGGCGGTTTTCCGCAATGTACTTTAGCTCTTTCATCACGTCAGAAGTGCGCTGGACGTAGCGCTGCGCCTGCTCTGCACTGAGCGTTAACTCTTTGCGGATTTCAGATTCTTTTTGTTGCAGGGCGTTCAGGATGTAAAACACCGAACATAAGGCAATTAATAGCCAAAGTAATAACGCCAGCGCCCGGAAAAGGTAGCGAGAGACTTTCAGCGTGGTGCGAAAAGAGACGAGGTATTTCAAGGGGGCGAAGCTCCGCCGCAGAATGTTAAAACAGTGTGGATAAAGTAGCGGTAAAAGCCCCGCGTCGCAATGTTCTCTCTGTTCCGGAGCACGTTATCGTGCCGAAAAACGCGCTTTGCCTGAAAAAAAGCTCTCCGACGGAGAAATCCCAACGCCAGTCCATTGGGATTTCTTCACGCAAGCGCGTTTATTGCAGATGCCACCGTGCAACGATAGCTTCGGCACGACTGAGCAGTTCCGTGCTGAAAGAGGTCTGCACAGAGGCTGCGTTGTCTCGCACTTGCTCAACCGTGTGCGCCCCTGCGATGACAGGCCCGATTTCGTCCTGAGCAACCAGCCATTGAATGGCCAGATGCGTCAGTGACACCCCGGCTTGCGCTGCCAGCGCTTTGAGCTCTTCCACACAGTTAAAGTAAGGTTCAAACGCCTCGCCATTGAGCTTGGGGTTATTCCGGCGGTCATCGTTTTCATCCCAGTTACCCGCGCGACCTAACGTTCCTGTGAGCAGACCCTGCATCAACGGTGAGTAAGGCAAGTACTTGATATCGTGCTCCTGGCAAAATGGCAGCGCCTCGTCACGCGCGCGATATTGCAAAGGAATAGTATGGTAATGCTCAGGATTCTGCTCCAGCAGGTTATACAGCCCCTGAAAAGTCGCAACCTCAGTACCTGCCATCATGTCGCGCGTCATTTCCAGCGAGTAGTTGGACACCCCAACGTGGCGGATTTTACCCTGTGCCTTAAGTTCAGCGAGGGCGGCAGCCGTTTCAGAAACAGGCGTATTCGGATCGGGCCAGTGTACCTGGTACAAATCAATGTAATCTGTCTTCAGGCGCATCAGGGAGTCGTCGATCTCTTTGAATATGCTCGCCCTGCTCAAATCCTTACGCGTTTTTTTGCGCTCATCCTGTGACCATGGCAGACCACACTTGGTGGCGATGATGATCTCATGGCGCTTTTCATGTTGCAGCGCCTTGCCCAGCACCGTTTCAGCATGACCTTTGCCATAGACCGGAGCCACATCAAAGAAGTTAATACCCGCATCAATGGCGGCTCTGATGGCGCGAACCGATTCATCGTCCGTGACGTTATTCCATGTCCCACCGATAGCCCAGCAGCCAAACCCTACTGCGGAGGCGCTGAGATCTTTGATTTGCTTAAATTTCATGGCGTCATTTCCTGTTATTTAAGCTCAGGCCAGTAGCCTTTATTTGCCTCGATCATTTCATCAAGGATTTGCCGCGCCACGCTCGCAGAGGGAATGGTTTTGTTCAGAGTGAACGCCTGGAGCGCTTTTTCATAAGAGCCTTCAAGGGCCGCATCCACCAGGCATTTCTCGGACATCAGTTGCTGCTGAAGCATTCCCTGGTAGAAGTGCGAAACGTTTCCCACCTGAATGGGATACACTTTATCGCGGCCCAGTAGCGCAGGCACTTCAACCATCGCGTCGTCCGGCAGTCCTTTTATCAGCCCGTTGTTCGGGATAATCACCAGCCATTTTTGCCGCAGGTCGTAAGCCATTGACATCGCCACGTCAGCAATAAATTCACCGTGCACGCCAACGTGGAATTTATCTTCGACCTTGCCGTCGGAGAGGCGAATTTGCTCGATCATATCGAACATTTTCTTCTCCCGGTTTTCCATCACCTCGTTGGCGCGGGTGCGATCCGGGTTGGAGTGCGCCACGATTTCATCGGCCATCAGGTAGTACTGCAGGTAGGTGTTAGGAATGTACTCCGGGAACATTTGCATCAAAGGCTGCGTATTGCTGAAGGTTTTGATCCACGAAGGCTCTGAGTGGCACGCATTTTCAACTTCCTTCTCGGTCAACATCCCAAATTTCTGGATATGCTCACGAAGCTGCGGGATTTTCTCTTCGCCATCGACCTTAACAGAGGTGAACCAGCCGTAGTGGTTAAGACCAAAGTATTCCACGTCAAGCGCGTAGCGGTTTACGCCCAGAATGTTGGCCAGGTTACGCTGAATCGCAACCGGCATGTCACAGATATTCAGTACGCGCGCGTTCGGGCGCAGACGGTTGACGGCGTCCGCAACGATTGCGGCCGGATTTGAGTAGTTGAGCATCCAGCAGGTGGCTTTCGCATAGCGTTCCATAAAATCGATTAATGCGATCATAGGGAAGATGGTGCGCATTCCGTAAGCAAGCCCCCCTGCCCCGCAGGTTTCCTGGCCCACGCATCCATGGCGAAGCGGGATTTTTTCGTCGGATTCGCGCATTTTGTACTGACCCACACGGATCTGGGCGAAAACAAAATCGGCCTGTGAGAAAGCAACCTCGGGTTCGGTCGTGACAATTAATTTCACCTGAGGGGCGTGGGTTTTGACCACGTAATCGACCAGAATCGCCACTTTATCCTGGCGCGCTTTATCAATGTCATACAGCCGAATTTCCGCCACGGGAAAATCTTCGCCTTTCATCAGAAGTGCTTTCACAATACCTGCGGTATAAGTTGATCCGCCGCCCGCGATTGCAATGATTTGTGCCTGTTTGTTCATGACCGTCCTCAATTCATTCCAGATAAACCAGCAATATAAAAAGGTTATCTTTCTTATAACCTTTGTTGAATTGGCTGCATCGTATCGTTACAGGACGGCATGACAAATATTCAAAATAGATTATGTGATCCTTCACTAATTATTTTTACGATAGGTTATATTTCCCATAAATAAATAAGACCACTTTAGCGAGGAAGATAAATAGCTAATTTATGGGCGTCAGGATGAAACCAGGCTTCGGTAAAGTCAAAGCGACGGCCATCCATCAGATTAGAGACCGAGCGTAAATTCATAACGGGATAACTCTTTTCCATCTCCAGCATTTGCATAATCGCTTTATCGGGTTCTACAGCGGTAAATTCCTGCCGGCTGCCCTGGATCTGCATCCCTTTATCGCGCTCAACATAATCAAATTTGGATTTCTCCAGCGTTGAAATGTTTAAGTCGGTGAATAACGAGACCGGCATGTAGCTGTCTTCAACAATATGGGGCTTGTCATCAATATATTTTACCCGGCGGATGTAGTAGAGCGGCTCGCCTTCCGGCAGTTCCAGCAGCTTGTGAACCGAGACATTGTTTGTAATCAAGCTGAACTGAAAGACTTTGTATTTCACGGTTTTGTTACAGCCAACAAGGATTTCAGTGGTGCCCGCCAGACCGCGCATTTCGTGGGAATACTGCTTACCCAGCACATAGGTACCAGAGCCGCGGCGCTTCTCCACCAGATTGAGTTTTACAAGTCCCTCGACGGCTTTTCGGATGGTAATCCGGCTGACGTTATATTCTCCAATGAGCTTTTTTTCTGTAGGCAGCGCCGCGCCAATCTCATAAACACCTGTATTAATTTTTTCTTTAAGATCGTCCAGGATTTTTATATATAACATGCTCGCCTCAATTAATTGGTACTATTTTTATTATAATAACATGACGTATTTGGTTAAAATAAGTCATACATCACAAAACACATCCCTTAAAGTTGTCATACAAAGATAAAGGAATAAAGTGACCAAATAAATCCAATAATATTCACTGATTATTTTTATGGAACAAAGATATGAATAAACAAGCTATAACCGCTTACCTGAGTGACTTATCCAGGGCGATGCTGGCACCCATTTATGTTCTCCCCATGGTCGGTCTGGCCATTGCTATCGGCGCGGCGGTCACAAATCCCTCCATTGTGAGTGCCATTCCCTTTCTGGATAACGCGTTTTTTGCCGGCACAGGAAAGGTTTTAAAATGGGGCACGCTCTCTGTTTTGATTAATTTGCATATTATTTTTGCGGTCGGCCTGTCGATGGGGCTGGCAAAAAAAGATAAGCATTTAGCCGGTTTTAACGCGCTGATTTTGTATTTTGTTTATCTGTACGCAATGAACACTTATATGGGTCTTAACGGCCTGTTAATTCAGGGGGAACTGAAAGGCACCGGGCAAAGTAATGTGCTGGGTTTGCAGGTCGTCGATACGGGGATTTTCGTCGGTATGCTGGTCGGCATCCTCAACGCTGCGGTTCACAATAAATACAGCCAAAAAGTTATTCAGGGGGCTTTTGCGCTATACGGTGAATCCCGTCTCGTTTTATTGATCATGATCCCGGTTGCCATGTTCCTGGGCATTGCTTTCACGCATATCTGGCCTCCCGTGCAGCACGCCATTCAGGGCGCAGGCTCGCACATTATGGAATCAGGGCACATCGGCGTGGGGATCTACGGCTTTATGGAGCGCATTCTTATTCCTACCGGCCTTCACCATTTACTGTGGATCCCGCTTCATTTCACGGAAGTCGGCAGCTGTGCTCACGTCTCGGGCCAGACGTACTGTGGTATTGAGAACATATTCCTGGCAGAAATGACGGACCCCACCATTACGCGTCTTTCCAGCACGGTGGTTTATGATGCCCGCTCGCTGGTTAAAATCTTCGGCCTGACGGGGGCGGCGCTGGCAATGTATCACTGCGCGGATGAGTCGAAAAAATCCCATGTCAAAGCTATCCTGGTGCCTGCCGTTGCTTCTTCAATCCTCGTTGGGGTAACGGAACCTATCGAATTTTCTTTCCTGTTCGTTGCGCCGATCCTTTTTGTTGTGCACGCCATTCTCTGCGGTGCGTTCATGATACTGGTCTCTGTCTTTGACATTGTGACTATCGGGAAAGGCGGCCTGATTGACCTGATTATGTACAATGTCCCGCTGGGCGTGGCGAAGACCGACTGGCCTTACTATCTGCTGCTCGGCGTCGTGCAATGTGCGACGTACTACATTGTCTTCCGGGTTCTGATCACGAAGCTGAACCTGAAAACGCTCGGTCGCGGTGACGCTGAAATGAAACTGCACACCAAAGCCGATTACAAAGCGAAAAAAACGAGTGGTTCCGTCGCCACGATTGATAACGCCGTGGGCAAATACAACTCAGCCGCCATTATTCAGGGCCTGGGTGGGAAAGAGAACATCGTTGATGTGCAGAACTGCTATACCCGCCTGCGGGTAGAAATTCGTCATCCAGAGCGGGTGGATGAATCCATCATCCAGGAGGCGAATCCGATGGGTATCGTGCGCAATGGTCAGAACATACAAATCATTTTCGGAAGCCATGTGGCATTAGTACGGCAGGAGGTCAATGAGGCACTGGCGATGTCGAATTAACCATCGTGCAATAAAAAGGGAGGCTAAGCCTCCCTTTTGCACTGTTTAAATACGGCTGTTATAACAGCGTATTATTCTTCAGCATCATCCGCGACATCATCGTCAGCATCGGTTTCCGGGGCGATTTCATCATCGCCTTCAGCTACCGTACCATCGATTGCATCGAGTTCTTCTTCATCAACCGGTTCGGCAACGCGTTGCAGACCGACGACGTTTTCATCTTCCGCCGTGCGGATGAGGATCACGCCCTGAGTATTACGACCGACGACGCTCACTTCTGACACGCGGGTACGCACCAGGGTGCCCGCATCGGTGATCATCATGATCTGATCGCAATCGTCTACCTGCACCGCACCCACCACAGAGCCATTACGCTCGGTGACCTTGATGGAGATAACGCCCTGCGTGGCACGGGATTTGGTCGGGTATTCCGCCGCTGCGGTACGTTTACCGTAGCCGTTCTGGGTTACCGTCAGGATCGCCCCTTCGCCGCGCGGAACAATCAGAGAAACGACTTTATCTTCGCCTGCCAGTTTGATCCCGCGTACGCCGGTCGCCGTACGGCCCATTGCGCGCACCGCGTTCTCTTTGAAGCGCACCACTTTACCGGCGGCAGAGAACAGCATGACTTCATCGTTACCGGCGGTCAGATCGACGCCAATCAGTTCGTCACCGTCGTTCAGGTTCACCGCAATGATCCCGGCAGAACGCGGACGGCTGAACTCGGTCAGCGCGGTTTTCTTCACCGTACCGCTGGCGGTCGCCATAAAGACGTTAACGCCCTCTTCGTACTCACGTACCGGCAGGATCGCCGTAATACGTTCGTTCGCTTCCAGCGGCAGCAGGTTGACGATAGGACGCCCACGCGCACCACGGCTCGCTTCCGGCAACTGGTAAACCTTCATCCAGTAGAGACGGCCACGGCTGGAGAAGAGCAGGATCGTATCGTGGGTGTTCGCCACCAGCAGACGGTCGATAAAGTCTTCTTCTTTAATGCGGGCGGCGGACTTGCCTTTACCACCACGGCGTTGCGCTTCGTAATCCGTCAGCGGCTGATACTTCACATAGCCCTGATGCGACAGGGTGACAACGACGTCTTCCTGGCTAATCAGATCTTCAATGTTGATATCCGCGGTGTTGGCGGTAATTTCAGTGCGACGCTCATCACCGAACTGATCGCGAACCAGTTCCAGCTCTTCGCGGATCACTTCCATCAGGCGTTCCGCGCTGCCCAGAATGCGCAGCAGTTCAGCAATCTGATCCAACAGCTCTTTGTATTCGTCGAGCAGTTTTTCATGCTCAAGGCCGGTCAGTTTCTGCAAACGCAGATCCAGAATCGCCTGTGCCTGCTGCTCAGTCAGGTAGTACTGACCGTCGCGCACGCCAAACTCAGGTTCCAGCCACTCCGGACGCGCTGCATCGCCGCCAGCACGTTCCAGCATTGCAGATACGTTGCCCAGATCCCATGAACGCGCCACGAGGCCCGCTTTAGCTTCCGCAGGAGTCGGCGCTCGACGAATCAACTCGATAATCGGGTCGATGTTGGCCAGTGCTACCGCCAGCGCTTCAAGGATGTGCGCACGATCGCGCGCTTTACGCAGTTCGAAAATGGTCCGACGCGTCACCACTTCACGACGATGGCGCACAAACGCAGAAAGAATATCTTTCAGGTTCATGATCTTCGGCTGACCAAGGTGCAACGCCACCATGTTGATACCGAAGGAGACCTGCATCTGCGTCTGGGAATAAAGGTTGTTCAGCACCACTTCGCCGACCGCATCGCGTTTAATTTCAATCACGATGCGCATACCGTCTTTGTCAGACTCATCGCGCAGCGCGCTGATGCCTTCCAGACGTTTTTCTTTCACCAGCTCGGCGATTTTCTCGATCAGGCGCGCTTTGTTCACCTGATACGGAATTTCGTGCACGATGATGGTTTCGCGGCCCGTCTTCGCGTCAGCTTCAACTTCTGCGCGGGCGCGGATGTAGATTTTACCGCGACCGGTGCGGTACGCCTCTTCAATGCCGCGACGGCCATTGATGATCGCCGCCGTCGGGAAGTCCGGCCCCGGGATGTGCTCCATCAGCCCTTCAACGCTGATGTCTTCATCATCGATGTAAGCCAGACAGCCGTTGATGACCTCGGTGAGGTTATGTGGCGGAATGTTAGTTGCCATCCCGACTGCGATGCCCGACGAACCGTTTACCAGAAGGTTCGGGATCTTGGTCGGCATGACCTCAGGGATTTTTTCCGTTCCGTCGTAGTTATCGACG
Organism: Enterobacter sp. kpr-6; assembly: GCF_900116015.1. GTDB lineage: Bacteria > Pseudomonadota > Gammaproteobacteria > Enterobacterales > Enterobacteriaceae > Enterobacter_D. The sequence continues at coordinate 302,884 of NZ_FOYH01000001.1, read as the reverse complement.
AAATCAACCGTCTCTTTTTCCAGATCGGCCATCAGCTCGTGGGCGATTTTCGACATACGGATTTCCGTATAACGCATCGCCGCCGCGGAGTCGCCGTCTACCGAGCCGAAGTTACCCTGGCCGTCGACCAGCATATAACGTAAGGAAAATGGCTGCGCCATACGAACGATGGTGTCATAAACCGCGCTATCGCCATGAGGGTGGTATTTACCGATAACGTCACCCACGACACGGGCAGATTTTTTGTAGGCTTTATTCCAGTCGTTGCCCAATACATTCATGGCGTATAGTACGCGACGGTGAACCGGTTTTAAGCCATCGCGGACATCCGGCAGCGCACGGCCAACAATGACCGACATCGCATAGTCCAGATAGGAGCTCTTCAGCTCTTCCTCGATGTTAACCGGTGTAATTTCTCTCGCAAGGTCGCTCATCTAACCGCTATCCCTCTACTGTATCCCGGATTCAAAGGTCGCAAATTATAACACAGCCGCGGTGTTAGGGGTAAACCAATACCGTTTATTCACGCTCACGGCCTGATATACTCAACGGTCTTGTTGATAAAGGAGTAAAAGCGCCCATGAATGCCGAAAAACCGTCGATGGCTCAGAATGTTGACCATGAAGAGATCGCGAAATTTGAAGCCGTGGCGTCTCGCTGGTGGGATACCGAAGGCGAGTTTAAACCGCTGCACCGTATTAACCCGTTGCGCCTCGGTTATATCACCGAACGCGCCGAAGGATTATTTGGCAAAAAGGTGCTGGACGTGGGCTGCGGAGGCGGCATCCTGGCAGAAAGCATGGCGCGTGAAGGCGCACTCGTCACCGGGCTGGACATGGGGGCTGAGCCCTTGCAGGTTGCGCGCCTGCACGCACTGGAGTCCGGCATTGCGGTGGATTATGTTCTGCAAACCGTTGAAGAACATGCCGACAACAACCCGCAGCAGTACGATGTAGTGACCTGCATGGAGATGCTGGAGCACGTTCCCGATCCGCAGTCCGTGGTTAACGCCTGTGCGAAGCTGGTCAAACCCGGCGGACATGTTTTCTTTTCCACGCTCAACCGCAACGCGAAATCGTGGCTGATGGCGGTAGTCGGGGCCGAATACGTGCTGCGCATGGTGCCGAAAGGCACGCACGATGTGAAAAAGTTTATTAAGCCTGCCGAACTGCTGGGCTGGATTGACGCCACCCCGCTCACAGAGCGCCACATCACCGGCCTGCATTACAATCCGCTCACCAACACTTTTAAACTCGCGCCGGGCGTTGATGTTAACTATATGTTGCATACAACAGCGAAAAAAGAGTGACGTTAATTTATAAAGATTGCGCAATATTGCGTTGCGCAATTTCCCCCGCCGTCGAAGAAATCAGCACTCGATCAAATTTTGATTTTTTTTTACTGAATATTGACTTCCCCTGTAGGCCTTATGGTTCGGGGACTTAGCGATTCTTACCTTTTCGCAACCTCAATTTAACCTCAAAATCAACTCTTGTGCTGAAAAGAATCCCTACTAGAATACTCACCATATAGCGTTTCTCTTATCGCAAACCCCCTACATATAGTATTTATCCACAGGTTTAGCCACAGCGCGGATCTGTGGATAAACGGGGGGATATTTTTTTATTTCACGGACAGGTAAATATGAATCAGAGTCTGCTGGTGACAAAGCGTGATGGTCGTACTGAGCGCATCAATCTTGATAAAATCCATCGTGTACTGGATTGGGCGGCAGAAGGACTGAATAACGTCTCTATCTCTCAGGTTGAGCTGCGCTCACATATCCAGTTTTACGACGGGATTAAAACCTCCGATATTCACGAGACCATCATTAAAGCGGCGGCAGATTTGATCTCCCGTGAAGCGCCTGACTACCAGTATCTGGCTGCCCGTCTGGCCATTTTCCATCTGCGTAAAAAAGCCTACGGCCAGTTTGAACCGCCGGCTCTGTTTAACCACGTGCTGAAAATGGTTGAGCTTGGCAAGTACGACAATCATCTGCTGGAAGACTACACGGAAGAAGAGTTCAAGCAGATGGATTCGTTCATCGTCCACGATCGCGACCTGACCTTCTCGTATGCCGCAGTGAAGCAGCTCGAAGGCAAATATCTGGTGCAGAACCGTGTGACCGGTGAGATCTACGAGAGCGCGCAGTTCCTCTATATTCTCGTGGCGGCCTGCCTGTTCTCTAACTACCCGCGTGAAACCCGCCTGGACTACGTGAAGCGTTTCTATGACGCCGTTTCTACGTTCAAGATTTCACTGCCGACGCCGATCATGTCTGGCGTGCGTACCCCGACCCGTCAGTTCAGTTCCTGCGTACTGATCGAGTGCGGCGACAGCCTGGACTCCATCAACGCCACCTCCAGCGCGATTGTGAAATACGTTTCCCAGCGTGCCGGTATCGGTATCAACGCGGGCCGCATCCGTGCGCTCGGCAGCCCGATCCGTGGCGGCGAAGCCTTCCACACCGGCTGTATCCCGTTCTACAAGCACTTCCAGACCGCGGTAAAATCCTGCTCTCAGGGCGGCGTGCGCGGCGGTGCAGCAACGCTGTTCTACCCGATGTGGCATCTGGAAGTGGAAAGCCTGCTGGTGCTGAAAAACAACCGTGGCGTGGAAGGCAACCGCGTCCGCCACATGGACTACGGCGTACAAATCAACAAACTGATGTATACCCGTCTGCTGAAAGGTGAAGATATTACCCTGTTCAGCCCGTCCGACGTGCCGGGCCTGTATGACGCCTTCTTCGCCGACCAGGACGAATTCGAGCGCCTGTACACCCAATACGAAAAAGATGACAGCATCCGCAAACAGCGTATCAAAGCGGTTGAACTGTTCTCACTGATGATGCAGGAACGCGCCTCAACGGGCCGTATCTACATCCAGAACGTTGACCACTGCAACACCCACAGCCCGTTCGATCCGGCCGTTGCTCCGGTGCGCCAGTCCAACCTGTGCCTGGAAATCGCCCTGCCGACCAAACCGCTGATGGATGTTAACGACGAAAACGGCGAAATCGCTCTGTGTACGCTCTCCGCGTTTAACCTGGGTGCGATTAAGAACCTGGACGAGCTGGAAGAGCTGGCGGTCCTCGCGGTCCGTGCGCTGGATGCTCTGCTGGATTATCAGGACTACCCGATCCCTGCGGCCAAACGCGGTGCAATGGGCCGTCGTACGCTGGGTATTGGCGTGATCAACTTCGCTTACTGGCTGGCGAAAAACGGCAAACGCTACTCCGATGGCAGCGCTAACGTGCTGACGCACAACACCTTCGAAGCCATTCAGTACTACTTGCTGAAAGCCTCGAACGAGCTGGCCAAAGAGCAAGGCGCGTGCCCGTGGTTCAACGAAACCACCTACGCGCAGGGCATTCTGCCGATCGACACCTACAAAAAAGATCTCGACGCGATTGTCAGCGGCGAACTGCATTACGACTGGGAAACCCTGCGCGAGTCGATTAAAACGCACGGCCTGCGTAACTCCACGCTCTCTGCCCTGATGCCGTCTGAGACCTCTTCGCAGATCTCCAACGCCACCAACGGTATCGAGCCGCCGCGCGGTCACGTGAGCATTAAAGCGTCGAAAGACGGCATCCTGCGTCAGGTGGTGCCGGACTACGAACTGCTGAAAAACAACTATGAACTGCTGTGGGAAATGCCGAATAACGACGGCTACCTGCAACTGGTTGGCATCATGCAGAAGTTTATCGACCAGTCGATCTCTGCCAATACCAACTACGATCCGACGCGCTTCCCGTCCGGTAAAGTACCGATGCAGCAGTTGTTGAAAGACCTGCTCACCGCTTACAAATTCGGCGTGAAAACCCTGTACTATCAGAACACCCGCGACGGTGCTGAAGATGCGCAGGACGATCTGGTACCGTCTATTCAGGACGACGGCTGCGAAAGCGGCGCGTGTAAGATCTGATTATATTGCCCCCTCACCCCGGCCCTCTCCCCAAAGGAGAGGGAGAAAACCGAACGTTCCCTCTCCCCGCGGGAGAGGGTTAGGGTGAGGGGAAATTCATCCTACAGGACCTAAAATGGCATACACCACTTTTTCACAGACGAAAAACGACCAGTTACTGGAACCGATGTTCTTCGGTCAGTCGGTTAACGTGGCGCGCTACGATCAGCAAAAATATGACATCTTCGAAAAGCTGATTGAGAAACAGCTCTCCTTCTTCTGGCGTCCGGAAGAAGTTGACGTTTCCCGCGACCGCATTGACTTCCAGGCGCTGCCGGAGCATGAAAAACACATCTTCCTGAGCAACCTGAAATACCAGACGCTGCTGGATTCCATTCAGGGCCGTAGCCCGAACGTGGCGCTGCTGCCGCTGATCTCCATCCCGGAACTGGAAACCTGGGTTGAAACCTGGGCGTTCTCAGAGACGATCCACTCCCGCTCTTACACCCATATCATTCGCAATATCGTGAACGATCCGGCGGTAGTGTTTGACGATATCGTCACCAATGAGCAAATCCTCAAGCGCGCGGAAGGCATTTCGCACTTCTATGACGATCTGATTGAGCTGACCAGCTACTGGCATCTTTTAGGCGAAGGCACTCACACGGTGAACGGTAAAACGCTGACCGTAAGCCTGCGCGAGCTGAAAAAGAAACTTTACCTGTGCCTGATGAGCGTTAACGCGCTGGAAGCGATCCGCTTCTACGTCAGCTTTGCCTGTTCATTCGCTTTCGCCGAGCGCGAACTGATGGAAGGTAACGCCAAAATTATTCGCCTGATCGCCCGCGATGAAGCTCTGCACCTGACCGGCACCCAGCATATGCTGAACCTGCTGCGCAGCGGTGTGGACGATCCGGAAATGGCGGAGATCGCTGAAGAGTGCAAACAGGAATCTTACGATCTGTTTGTGCTGGCGGCGGAGCAGGAAAAAGAGTGGGCTGAATACCTCTTCGAAGGCGGCTCCATGATCGGCCTGAACAAAGATATTCTGTGCCAGTACATTGAGTACATCACCAATATCCGTATGCAGGCGGTTGGCCTGGATCTGCCGTTCCAGACCCGCTCTAACCCGATTCCGTGGATCAATACCTGGCTGGTCTCTGACAACGTCCAGGTGGCTCCGCAGGAAGTGGAAGTCAGCTCTTACCTGGTTGGTCAGATCGACTCTGAAGTCAATACTGACGACCTGAGCGACTTCCAGCTCTGATGAGTCGCGTAACCCTGCGCATCACTGGCACAGACCTTCTGTGCCAGGATGACCACCCTTCCCTGCTTATCGCGCTCGAACATCATCAGGTTAACGTTGAGTACCAGTGCCGCGAAGGCTATTGCGGTTCCTGTCGCACCCGACTGGTTACCGGTCAGGTCGACTGGCTGACTGAACCGCTGGCTTTTATTTTACCGGATGAAATATTGCCCTGTTGCTGTCGGGCGAAAGGCGATATTGAGATTGAACTGTAGCGCTTTTATTTCTCTGCTTAATTAAAAGCGTCACGTTCAATATTTTATATCCTGAATTACCTGGGTTACAGGCAGCGACGCCACGAAAACCAGCGCATCTGCAACCTGACGTATCCCCATATATAAAAAGACCCCGAGCACACAGACATGCTCGGGGTAAAATCCTGGTTGACATCACTCACTCAGGAATAGTCAGTTCTCCGTTATTTCCTCAGGGTGATGATGGAGTTCACTTTCCCTGTAATAAATTGGCGTAATGTCGATATAGTTTATGATATAGCCACTGCCCTTCACATTGACGATAAAATCTTCAGGCAGGCCCAGCAGACTTAGTCGCCGGTTAAGGTTTTTCAGCACCTGCCAGAGGCGCTGGGTCGAGGGAACCAGATCGTTTTCCTCCCAGACAACCCGCAATAATTCTTCTCTGGTCACAATGTTCTGGCGACCATGCTGGAGTAAATAAACAAAGAGTTGCAACATCGTGTGATTAAATAAAACCGAGCCAAACAGGAAATATTTCTCAGAACTTCCTTGTGGCAGCCGATAAAGTCTTCGGTTTTCAATCTCGAAGTGAATTTCTTTACCTATTACATACCCGTACAGCCGATATCCCATCGTTTTTTAGCCCATGTGTCCTGAAGCTTTCCATCGAAAGCTTATTTAACCTCTGGTGATCAGCCATACTATTAATAAGGTCGATTATATGGCTGCCTTGAATTCTTACAACATACAATTGGCCGCTTATTTTTACACGCGATATCATGATCAAACAAACCAATTTACTTACCTAAAGCAAATATTGAGTATTTACTCATACTCTAAGACCAATATATAGCGAACACCCGCTCTGATCCGTCGCATTGAGAATCATTAACGTAATCTGTTAATTTTTCAGGCAATGGCAGCATTTAATCCTGAAAAGCTTTTTCACTCCGCACTGCAACCCCTGACGCTCATCATCACAAAAGTATGACAAAACGCGCATTTAACGGCTGAAATGTTCTTTTACTTTCGTTTGTTGTTCGAATATGCGCGATATCAAACAAACCACAGCCTGAATGTGGCTAAATGCGTCGTAAAGGTTCACTGAATCAAATAAGGACAGGAGAATGCGCAACGCAGAGGAGTACGACGTCATTATCATTGGCGGCGGCGCAACCGGAGCAGGCGTCGCCCGCGACTGTGCCCTGCGCGGGCTACGGGTGATATTGCTTGAGCGCCACGACATCGCCACCGGCGCGACGGGCCGCAACCACGGTTTACTGCACAGCGGCGCGCGCTATGCCGTCACCGACGAAGAATCCGCCCGCGAGTGCATCAGCGAAAACCAAATCCTGCGCCGCATCGCCCGCCACTGCATTGAACCCACCGGCGGCCTGTTCATTACTCTCCCGGAAGACGATCTCAGCTGGCAGCAGCAGTTTATCGCCGCCTGCACCCGCGCCGGAATCGATGCAAAAGCGCTTGCCCCCGATGAGGCCCGGCGCATTGAGCCCTGCGTTAATCCGGCGCTCATCGGCGCGGTACAGGTACCGGACGGCACCGTCGATCCTTTTCGTCTGACTGCCGCGAATATGCTGGATGCGCGCGAGCACGGTGCCGTGATACTCACCGGGCACGAAGTCTGCGGGCTGGTGCGTACGGGCGATCGGGTCAGCGGCGTGCAAATCCGCCATCCCTCTACTCACGTCGTGCAAACGCTTCACGCCCCGGTGGTGGTCAACGCCGCCGGGATTTGGGGCCAGCGCATCGCAGAATATGCCGATCTCAGTATCCGCATGTTCCCGGCGAAAGGCGCGCTGTTGATCCTCGATCATCGCATCAACCAGCAGGTGATCAACCGCTGCCGCAAACCTGCCGATGCCGACATTCTGGTGCCCGGCGATACCATCTCGCTGATCGGCACCACCTCCACTCACCTCAACTATCGCGATATTGACGACACCCGCGTTACGCCGGAAGAGGTGGATGTGCTGTTGCGTGAGGGCGAAAAGCTCGCCCCGGTGATGGCGAAATCACGCATTCTGCGCGCCTATGCAGGCGTCCGACCGCTGGTAGCGAGCGACGACGATCCCACCGGGCGTAACGTCAGCCGGGGGATCGTGCTGATGGATCATGCTCAGCGCGATGGGCTGGAAGGGTTTATTACCATCACCGGCGGCAAACTGATGACCTACCGGCTGATGGCGGAATGGGCCACCGATGCGGTGTGTCGCAAGCTCAATAATCACGTTACCTGCCGCACCGCCAGCGATCCGCTGCCCGGCTCGCGTCAGCCTGCTGAAGCCACGCTGCAAAAAATTATCTCACTGCCCGCGCCGCTGCGCGGTTCTGCCGTCTGGCGTCATGGCGATCGCACCCCGGAATGGCTGGGCAACGAGCGCCTGCACCGCAGTCTGGTCTGCGAGTGTGAAGCGGTCACGGCGGGCGAAGTGCAGTACGCGGTCGATAATCTCAACGTGCAAACGCTGCTCGATTTGCGCCGCCGCACCCGCGTCGGCATGGGCACCTGTCAGGGCGAACTGTGCGCCTGCCGGGCGGCAGGCTTGCTCAATCGCCTGAACATCACCAGCGAAGCGCAGTCCATCAGCCAGCTTTCGGCGTTTCTCAACGAACGCTGGAAAGGTATCCGGCCTGTCGCCTGGGGCGATGCGCTGCGCGAAAGCGAATTTACCCGCTGGGTTTATCAGGGGTTATGCGGGCTGGAAAAGGAGAGTACCGATGAATTTTGATACGGTGATTATCGGCGGGGGCCTTGCCGGTTTGCTGTGTGGCATCCGCTTAAACCAGGCCGGGCAGCGCTGCGCCATCGTCAGCCGGGGACAAAGCGCACTGAACTTTTCGTCGGGATCGCTGGATCTGCTCTCGCATCTGCCGACGGGCGAGCCGGTCACCGACACCCGCGCGGGGCTGGCGTCACTGGCCACACTCGCCCCGCAACACCCCTATTCGTTAATCGGCGCGGAGCATGTTTACCGTTACGCACATGAGGCGCAAACGCTGCTCGCAGCGTGCGGGCTGGATTTTTATGGCAATGCCGACGCGCCGCACTACCGCATCACGCCGCTCGGAACGCAGCGCCTGGCGTGGCTAAGCCCGCCGGAAGTGCCTGTTTCCCCCAACGCCGGGCTGCGCGTGGGCGTGGTCGGCATCAGCGGTTTTCTCGACTTTCAGCCGCAGCTTGCGGCACAGGCGCTGCGTAAGCGCGGGATTGATGCGACGGCGACCGACATTGAACTACCGCTGCTGGATACGCTTCGCGATAACCCGAGCGAGTTTCGCGCCGTAAACATTGCCCGCGTGCTGGATCAGGAGGCGAATTTCACCGCGCTGTGCGATGCGCTCGCGCCTCTGAGCGAACAGCACGATGTGCTTTACCTCCCCGCCTGCATCGGGCTGACCGACAATCAGGTTTATACCCGGCTTAATCACACCCTCGCCTGCGAAGTGCGGCTGCTGCCCACCCTGCCCCCTTCGGTGCCGGGGATGCGCATGCAAACGCGGCTTTCACAGCAGTTTATTCGCAGTGGCGGCACCTGGATGCCGGGCGATGAGGTGATCCGGGGCCGCATTGATAACGGCGTGGTCACCCATCTCTGGACGCGTAAGCATGAAGATATTCCGCTGCGCGCGCGTAATGTGGTGCTGGCCAGCGGCAGCTTTTTCAGCAACGGGCTGATTGCCGGGCGCGACGGCGTGCGCGAAGCGGTGTTTGGCCTCGATGTGATCCAGTGCGCCGACCGCACCGACTGGTATCGTGACGATGTATTTGACGCCCAGCCCTGGCAGCAGTTTGGCGTGCGTACCGATGCCTCGCTACGCGGACAGCAAAACGGCGAGACGCTGGCGAATCTGTATGCGATTGGCTCCGTTCTCGGCGGCTTTGATGCCATCGCGCAGGGCTGTGGCGGCGGCGTTTGTGCCGTCACCGCATTACACGCCGCGCAGCACATTTGCACTCAGGGAGGCACATCATGAGCACCACCGGCTTTGAAAGCTGCATTAAATGCACCGTGTGCACCACGGTGTGCCCGGTCAGCCGCGTCAATCCGGCGTACCCCGGCCCGAAACAGGCCGGGCCGGACGGCGAACGCCTGCGCCTGAAAGATGCCGCGCTGTATGATGAGGCGCTGAAGTATTGCACCAACTGCAAACGCTGTGAAACCGCCTGCCCGTCAGGGGTAAAAATTGGTGATATTATTCAGCGCGCGCGGGCGCAACATGCTCCGCACACTGCCTCGTTACGCAATGCCATTTTAAGTCACACCGATCTGATGGGGACGCTATCCACCCCCGTCGCCCCACTGGTGAATGCCGCGACCGGGCTAAAACCGGTGCGTGCACTGCTGGATAAAGCGCTGAAAATCGATCACCGTCGCACATTGCCCAAATATTCCGCGGGCACGTTTCGTCAGTGGTACCGCAGCCAGGCCTCGCGTCAGGCGGTGTTTGCTGAACAGGTGGCGTTTTTCCACGGCTGTTTTGTCAATTACAACCATCCACAATTGGGTAAGGATCTGGTGAAGGTGGCGAACGCGCTGGGGATAGGCGTGCAATTGCTGCATAACGAGAAATGCTGCGGCGTGCCGCTGATTGCCAACGGTTTTTTCGACAAAGCCAAAAAGCAGGCGGCCTCAAATATGACTGCGTTAAACCGGGCTATTACCGACGACGGCCTGGCGGTCATCGCCACCTCATCGACCTGCACTTTTACCCTGCGCGACGAGTACCCGCATCTGCTGGATATCGACAACCAGCCTGTGCGTTCGCATATCGATTTAGCCACCCGCTGGCTGTGGCGCAAGCTGGACGAAGGCCGCACGCTTGCGTTAAAGCCGCTGCCGCTGAAAGTGGTGTATCACACACCCTGTCACCTGGAGAAAATGGGCTGGACGCATTACACCCTGGAATTGTTGCGTAAAATCCCCGGTCTGGAGCTGATCGTGCTGGATTCGCAGTGCTGCGGGATTGCCGGAACCTATGGGTTTAAAGCGGAGAATTACGCCACCTCGCAGGCCATCGGCGCACCGCTGTTTGCGCAGATAGATGCGAGCGGCGCTGACCTCGCCATTACCGATTGCGAAACCTGTAAATGGCAGATTGAGATGTCGACAAATTTACGCTGCGAGCACCCTGTTTCTCTCCTGGCGCGGGCGCTGGGTTAATTCCTTTTCCCCCCCTCACCCTAGCCCTCTCCCCAGGGAGAGGGGATCGATCGTGCCGATTTTGACTTTCTCCCTCTCCCCACGGGAGAGGGTCGGGGTGAGGGCCCCGGTTTCTCCCTCTCCCCGCGGGAGAGGGCCGGGGTGAGGGGGGAAACTACGCAAAAAACTGCGACTCCACCACATTGATCCAGCCGTGCTCAGACGTCACCTCTTTATCCAGCAGCCAGCGGCGCAGCATGTTAAGCGCCATCATCGCACACACTTCCTGCCGCACCACCACACTGTGACGGCTGGTGTTGAACTTCACGCGCAGCGCGTGCGTTCCCTGCGGTGTCGCCAGCGCGAAGTTGAGATGCTCATCGTCCATGCCACCCACGGTTAACGCCAGCCCGGCGAGATGACGGCTGCGTAACTCGGCTGCCCAGCGGGCCGACTGCTCAAGGGTTTCGGGTTGTGACGGCAGCACTTCGCTGACCAGCAATGGCGCGTCGGCGCGGGAAAGCTGGAGCGCCACCAGACCGCTGGTGAACTGCTCGCTGAGCGTCAGACTGATCTGTTTTTCCCGCAGATGACGCACCAGCAGCGCCGGAAGCCCTTCGGTGCCTTCAAAAATCAGGCTTTCGCCCGCCACGCGCTGCACTTCAGGCCACAGGGCGAGCATCGCGTCACGCTGCGTGGCCGGTCCGGTCAGTTTCAGTTCAATAATCGGCATTGACGAGCGGTAGCCCATCACCACGCCATCGGGCAGCGGCAGATGATCGAGGCTTTGCGCCAGATCGCTTTCGGAGCGACCAAAGGTGGTGAGACGCAGGCACACCGGCGGCGACGGCAGCGTAAAACGCTCGCGCAGACGCGGCAGAATTTCCCGCTCGACCATCACTTTAAATTCAGAGGGAACGCCCGGCGTGAAAAACATCAGGCAGCGGTTGAGCTTCAGGGCAAACCCGCAGGCGGTGCCAACCGGGTTATCGACCAGTTCGGCGCTGGCGGGGATTTCCGCCTGCTTGCGGTTGCTTGGGGCCATCACCCTGCCGCGCTCGCTAAAAAATTGTTCCATGTGCGTAAGCCAGTCTTCGTGCAGCACCAGCTCTTCTCCCGCGGCGGTGGCGGCAGCCAGCGCGCTGAGATCGTCGCTGGTCGGGCCCAGACCGCCGTTAACGATCAGCACATCGGCGTGTTCACTGCGCTCACGCAGAATAGCGACCAGGCTTTCGAGACTGTCGCCGACGGTATTACGGCGCGTTAAGGGTAATCCCTGATTAAAGAAAAAATCCGCCAGCCAGGCGGCATTGGTATCCGTAATTTGTCCATGCAGCACTTCATCGCCAGTGGACAACATTTCCACGTTAATCATCGTGTTCTCCCGAAAATTTGGTGAAAACACTATAGCGCAATCAGCGGTGAGAAAGAGATGAGAAGAAGAAACAAACTGGCGCGGCAGAACGCCGCGCCGGAGGATCAGAAACCTGCGCTGACGCCCACGTACGGGCCGTCAGCCACCGCGTTGTCGCGGTTACCGTCTTTACCGGCCAGATTCAGGTAACGATAACCCGCTTCCACGGTGATCGGACGCATGATGGTCCAGCGCGCACCGGCACTGGCTTCTTCGTAGCTGTCGATGCCGCTGGAGAGAGAATCCGGGGAGTAGTAGTAATCACCGAAAATGCCGAAGCTGTTAGCGAAGTTCCACTGCAAACCACCGCCCACTGCGGCTGCGTAGCCTTCGTCGCCGTAATTTGGGTTGGTGTAGATCCCTTTGCCGCCAACGGTTGCCAGCATCGGGCCGACCGGAATGTTCAGACCTAACCCCAAACTTGCCGCATCGCCATCATCGTCGTTATGCGTCCAGCCACCGTTCATCGCCAGACCCGAGGTTTCTGTGCCGATACCGACGCCGATATGGGTGTAATCTTTACCCGCCTGACCGCTGATGCTGATTGCATTTGCACTACCGCATACCAGCAGTAAGCCCACCATTGCTATTTTTTTCATGTTCCGATCTTCCGCGCAAAAAATTAAACGTCCCAAAAACGGGCCGTAGTGTACAACCCTTGCCATGGGATCGCTGCACGAAAAGTGGTGTGACCAGCCTTATTGCGCCCGCAGCGTCTGGAAAACCCAGTCGCCCAGCGATTTACGGGAGATTTTTATGCCGCCTGTTTTCAGGCTGTCGGGCAAAATCAGCCAGTGTACCGGCTGCTGAAAGCGGGCCAGCTTGCCCTTAACCCAGTCGGCGAGCGCGCCAGTGTTGACGCCGCTTTCGCACTCCACCACCGCCACGGGGCGCTGGCCGAACTCATTATCCTCCAGCGGCACAATAAATACCTGCTGGACATGCGGGTGCGCGACGATCACCCGCTCGACTTCTTCCGGCTGAACACCTTCGCCGCCGCAGAAAAACAGGTTGTCCATCCGGCCTGCAATCGACAGTCTGCCGTCGGTCATTACACCGCGATCGCGGGTAGCAAACCAGCCTTCTTCGTTGACCAGCGGCACCAGCACGCCGTTGCGCCAGTATCCGGCGGCCATGCTTTCCGCGCGCAGCCACACTTCGCCATTCACGATACGCACTTCCCGGCCCGGCAACGCGTAACCGACATCGGGCGCGCCGTCGGCGGGCTTGGCGCACACCGTCGAGGCAAATTCCGTCAGACCGTAGCCACACCAGGTTTGAATCCCCCGTTGCAGGGCGCGGGTGGTGAGCTCCACCGGAATGGCTGCGCCGCCCAGCAGCACGGCCTGTAGATCGACGGGCGAATCATCCGCCAGTAAGCGCCAGAGCTGCGTGGGCACCAGCGAGGCGTGCGTACACCCCTGCAATGCCTGCGCCAACGGCTGTTTTTCCCGCACTGTCAGTCTGGCTCCGGCAAGCAGCCAGCGCCAGATAATCCCCTGCCCGGAGACGTGGAACAGCGGCAGCGAAAGCAGCCAGTCGTCTTCCGGGCCAAAGGGCATCAGTGATAAGACGCCTTTCGCGCTAGCCAGGTGCGCGGCAAAAGTGTGTACTGCGGCTTTAGGTAAACCGGTCGAGCCGGAAGTCAGCGTCAGGGAGGCCAGGCGCTCAGGCTGCCAGGGCTCCGCCCACTGCCCTTCTGCCTGACGCAAAGAAAGCGCGTTCAGCACAGGCGTGAGTTTTTCGCCTTCCGGGCAATAAGTATGTTGTAACGACAGTTGCGGGATCAGCACATCCACCAGCGCACCGGGCAGTTGCGGGTTGACGTGCAGCACCCGCGCTCCGCACTGCCACAGCGCCAGCCAGACGAGCAGCGTGTTGGGATGATTACTGGCGCGCAGCATCACCGCCTGATCCGGCTGTACATTTTGTTCTCTGAAACCCGCTGCCAGCGTATCGATGCGCGCGCACAGTTCGCGCCAGCTTAAGGTTTCATCACCGAGGCGAATGGCCTGCGCATCACCGCGCACCTCACGCCAGTGCCGCCACGGCCAGTCGTTGAACATCACAATAAAGACTCCAGATCGTCCCGCGTCAGACACGGCAGCGTGCTGTCAGGCCAGCGGCGAACAAGCTGCCCGCGCATCAGGCTTAATGTGTCGAGGCCGGGGATGGTGCCCGGCGTCAGCCAGGCGGCGACGCGGGCAAGTTGTGTCAGGCCAAGGCTCGATTCAATCGATGAGCTGATCACCGCCGTCAGCCCCAGCTCGTGAGCCGCATCGACCTGGGCGCGTACCGCGTCAAGGCTGCCGGTCAGCGTTGGCTTAATCACCACCGCGCGCAGGCCGGGCTCGGCGGCAAACTGAAAATCTGCTTCGCGCAGGCTTTCATCCCAGGCGATGGCGATCCCGGTTTCGCGGGCAAAAGCGCGCGAGTCGTCGCGGGTTTTACACGGCTCTTCGAGAAAAGCGATGCGCGGGCGGTTTTCTGGTTTGATGTATTTAGCAAACTGCTGTGCTTTTAGCGGCGTCCAGGCGCGGTTGGCGTCAAGCCGGAGCTGCAAATCAGGGATCGCCTCAAGCAGCAAATTGACCACCATGCCGTCGCGCACCGCTTCGTAAAGGCCGACTTTTACCTTCGCCACTTTCTCGCCGGGCAGAGCGGCGAGGGCCGGGATCAGTTCATCCGGGTCGCCGGTGCACAACAGGGCGGCGCGAAAATCCGCCGCCTCGGGCAGTTCACCCTGCACTTCAGCCAGCGCACAACTGGTGCCAAACGCCACCGACGGCAAGGCGCTGAACGGCGGATTGTCACCCGTCTGCCAGGCCGATGCCCACGCCAACAGCGCGGCTTGCGCGTCAGCCAGGGATTCCCGGCTGAAACCCGGCAGTGGGGAAATTTCCCCAAAGCCTTCGCGATCGCCTTCCTGTAAGTGAACCAGCAGGCCGTCGCGGGTTTTAAGTCGCTGATTACGCAGCACCACCCCCGCGTCCATGGGGATTTGCCAGCGGTACACCTGCGCCCGACGCATTACGGATTCCGTTTGAATTTGCTGAAGTCAGGCTGGCGTTTCTGGTTGAAGGCGTTGCGGCCTTCCTGCCCTTCTTCGGTCATGTAGAACAGCATGGTGGCGTTGCCCGCCAGTTCCTGCAATCCGGCCTGGCCGTCGCAGTCGGCGTTGAGTGCGGCTTTCAGGCAGCGCAGCGCCATCGGGCTGTTTTGCAGCATTTCACGGCACCAGCGCACGGTCTCTTTTTCGAGATCGGCCACCGGCACAACGGTGTTGACCAGGCCCATATCCAGCGCGGCTTTGGCGTCGTACTGGCGGCACAGGAACCAGATTTCACGCGCTTTTTTCTGCCCGACGATACGCGCCATGTAGGATGCGCCCCAGCCGCCATCAAAAGAGCCGACTTTTGGCCCGGTCTGACCGAAGATGGCGTTTTCCGCTGCAATGGTCAGGTCGCACATCATGTGCAGTACATGACCGCCGCCGATGGAATACCCCGCGACCATCGCCACGACCGGTTTCGGACAGGTGCGGATCTGACGCTGGAAATCGAGCACGTTGAGATGGTGAACGCCGGAGTCATCCTGGTAACCGCCGTAGTCGCCGCGCACTTTCTGGTCGCCGCCTGCGCAGAACGCCTGCTCCCCTTCCCCGGTGAGGATAATCACGCCGATGTTGTCATCGTAGCGGGCGTCAGCCAGCGCCTGGATCATCTCTTTGACGGTGACAGGACGAAACGCGTTACGCACCTGCGGGCGATTAATGGTGATTTTGGCAATCCCATCGACAGATTTTTGATAACGGATATCGCTGTAGCCTTCGGAGCAGTCAAGCCATTCAACCGGGGCGTAAAGCATTGTTTCATCAGGGTAGATCATAAGGGTTCCTTGGGTCGGTAACGCAGAATTTGTGCCAGAGCATCGACAACGCCTGCGGGGTTTTCCCGGTGCGCGTTATGTCCGGCGTGTTGAATCACATGGCAGGGCATATCAAGCTCTTGGGCTATCGCCATGAACTTGCTGTCGCGCTCGCCACATAAGTAATGAAAAGGGACATTGCTGTCGCGAAGAGAAGGACGGAAATCCTCTTGCCTGGCGAGGGATGTCGCCAGAAGTATTTGCGCCAGCGCTTCACCGTTGTTTTTTTGGCGCAGTGTCACCAGCGCTTGCCGCTGCTCTGCACTCAGGCTGGCAAATACCGGCTGTTGATACCAGTCGGTAAAAACCTGATCCAGCGGTTCGTTACGAAAGCGCCCGGCCCAGCGTGAGTCAGCGCGCCAGCGGGCAGCGGCTGCTATGGGATCCTGTAACCCGGGATGTGCACCTTCGACAATCACCCCTTTCAGTCCCGTATGACGAAAGTTACAGGCGTACTGCATGGCGACTCTGCCTCCCATCGAATAGCCCACCAGCCAGTAATCAGGGACGTCGTAACTCTCCAGAGAGTCCGCCAGTGAGCCAGCGAGCGCAGAGAAGATCTCCGCGCGTATTGCGACCGATCCGCCGTGGCCGGGTAAATTAAGGTACAACCGGGAGAACGCCGGGAACTGCTCGCCCACTTCCTGCCATTCCCGGCAATCGCCGGCAAAACCGTGCAGAAAAACTAACCACGGGCGGCCTGGTTCGCCGTGTTTCACAACGGCGTTGAGTTTCATAGCTGGCTCACCTGCGCCAGAAGCTGCTGGAGCGTTTGCGCGCCGTCAGTGTCATTAACCACCAGTTCAATAAGCGTCGCCTGAGTGGTGTGCCATGCCCCTGCGAGTGCCTCTTCAAGCGCCAGCCAGTCTTCCGGGCGATGGTAGTTCAGGCCAAACATCGCCGCCGCATGGTCAAAATGGACGTTCTGCGGCATCTGGTAAAAACGCTCGCGCTCGCTTTGCGGCGTCGGCAGCAGGGAGAAAATCTGCCCGCCGTTGTTGTTTACCACGATCAGCACAAAGGGTGCGGGCACCTGGCGCAGCAACGCCAGCGCGTTAAGATCGTACAGCGCTGACAGATCGCCAACGATGGCCAGCGTCGGCTTCGCGCTGCCCCGTTGCACGCCCGCGGCGGTGGAAAGCAGGCCGTCGATCCCGCTGGCCCCCCGGTTGCTGTATACCGGATAGCCCGCCGGCAACTGGCCTAATGCATCCACCAGACGCACCACCAGGCTGTTGCCTAAAAAGAGTTGCCCCTGCTCCGGCAGGTATTCTGCCAGCCGGTGCGCCAGTTGCGCTTCGCCAAAGGTTTCACGCATGGCCGCCACCGCCTGCCACGCCTGCTGTGAGATGTCAGGAATGGCGGTACACCAGGGCTGACGCGGCTGGGCCGGGTGCTGTTCCAGCCAGTCGGCTACCGTCGAGACAAGCCGGCGTCCGCGATGATGCGCCGGGTCCAGCCGCCCTTGCAGGTTATCCACCAGCCAGTACTCCTCCGGCTCGCAGGTGGCCTGCCACTGCAACAGGCGTTTACCGGTCAGGCTGCTGCCGAGCTGAATGACTATTTGCGCCTGCGCCAGCTCGGTGACCGTACGGGCATTCCCCAGCCAGAGATCGGCGCACGGCAGCGGCTGCCCGGTTTGCGACAGCACGTCGCCAATCAGCGGCCAGCCGAGGGTTTGCGCCCATTCCGCGACCCGTTTGCCTTCGTCGGCGCTCATTCGTCCGGCGACGATCACCCCGCGCTTTTGCCGCCAGAAAAACCAGTCGCGCTGGGTTTCACTCATCAGGCGCGAACTCTCACGCAGCCAGGGTTTATCGCTTTGCCACCAGTCGCCAAGCGTCTGCTGCCAGCTAAGCCCGGTATCATCGAGTTCGCCATACAGCGGTTCAGCAAACGGGCAGTTGATATGCACCGCGCCGCTGTGCAGCGATCCCAGCATATTATCGAGCGTGCTCACCAGCCAGCGGGCGGGAATATCCTGCGTCGGACGCGGTAATGACAACGTTTGAGAGGGGTGTGAGGCAAACATGCCGGGCTGACGGATGGCCTGATTCGCGCCGCAGTCAATCAGTTCCGGCGGGCGGTCAGCGGTTAACAGGATCAGTTTTTCGCCCGTCAGACCCGCTTCAATCAACGCCGGATAGAGGTTTGCCACCGCCGTGCCGGAGGTGACAATCACCGCCACCGGGGCCTGGCTGACCTTCGCCAGCCCAAGGGCGAGGTGCCCAAGGCCGCGCTCATCAAAATGAGTGTGATGCACAAAGGCGCGGTTTTCGGCCGCCGCCAGCGTCAACGGCGTGGAGCGCGAACCCGGTGCGATGCAAACGTGGCTGACACCATGGCGGCTTAAGGCCTCAAGAATGACCTCTGCCCAGCGTCGGTTGAATGAGCTTACTGACATGAGTTTGTCCGGTATCAATATTGCGACACAGTATAAAGAATACGGAACGATGGATTTTTGATATGAATCGGTAATGCGTGAGTCTGTATTAATCCATCAGGAGTAATGAGCGCAATCCGGCGGCTTTGTTTTCGATCTCCTGCCACTCTTCTCCGGCATCAGAGCCGCGAACGATCCCCGCCCCGGCATACAGGCGCACCACGTTTTGGTTAACCCGCGCCGATCTGAGCGACACGCAAAATTCGCTTTGCTGCAAAGAGAGATACCCTGCCGACCCGGCGTACCATTCACGGGCAAAAGGTTCATGCTGGTGGATGAAATGCTGGGCTTTATCGCGCGGCAGTCCGGCGACAGCAGCGGTAGGCTGAAGCTGTCTGAGACAGGTTTCGTCGTCGGCATCTCGCAGTTGCGTCCAGATGCAGCGGCGCAAATGCTGCACTTTCCGCAGTCGCACCACCTGCGGGGGAAGGACATCAACCAGCGCCACGTGGGCCTGTAAACGCTGGCAGATATCCTCCACCACCAGCATATTTTCGCGCTGATTTTTGTCATCTTTCATCAGCCAGTCGCCGAGGGCGCGGGCGCGATCGTCGCAGGCGTCGTTTGCCACCGTTCCCGCCAGCGCTTCGGTGCGCAAATCCAGCCCCCGCCGCCGCCATAACCGCTCCGGCGTCGATCCGAGAAAGGCCTGTTTCGCGTCGAAGGCCATAAAGAAATGAAAACAGTGATGATTCAGCCGACGGCTGGCCGCCATCAGCGCGGCGGCATTCACCGGTTGGGCAAAGGTGTAATCGGTGGCGCGCGCCAGCACGACTTTATCAAGCAGCCCTTGTTCAATGGACTCAAGCGCCTGCTGGATTAACTTCTGCCAGCCCTGTTGATCGGGGGAATGCTGTTGCTGGATTAACACCGGATGCAGCCGGGCAGCAGGTGTGGGCGGCATGAGCGAAGCCAGAGAATGTCGCGCGTTCAGAGCGTCATCGCGCAACGACTCCGCGCTCCACAAATAAACGCGCAAGGTGGCGACACTGCCCGCCCGTCGCCATTCCAGACGCGGTAAAAAAAGCGCACCGGCATTAGGATCAAAGGCGTTCAGGCCGCTGATGCGCACATCCGTAAGGGTGGAATACGCGCGCAAAAAGTGTTGCGCCAGCGCCAGCGAAGGGAAATTCCGGGCACAGCCGAGTGCCGCAAGCTCTTCATCGCCGTTGCGTTGCTGCCAGTAAAATTGCGGGTAATGAAGCTGAGAGGCCAGCCAGCCTAAGGGATCAAAGCTGTCGTTTAACGGGAAAGTGGTGTCCAGATAGCGTAAACCTGGCGCGTGAGGAAAGTCGTTGGTTAACTGGCGTTGCAGGTCTGCAAGGGCTGTAGTGATGGAATACACGCGAACTCCTCCCCCAAAAGGCTGCATTATACGGGGTACTGTATGTAAAAAGCAGTACCCACGTTTTTAAGCAGGATTTTAAGGGGGAGAGGTCAGGCTGGCCGGGATTAACGACGCAGCAACAGACCCAGAATCAGGCCCGCAGCCGCACCTACACCGATACCCTGCCACGGTTTTTCGTGCACATAGTCATCAGCACGGTAAACCGCCTGCTTCGCGCGAACGTAGTAGGTGTCAGACGCCTGGCTTACGCGTGCTTTAACATCGGTCAGCGCCTGTTCCGCACGGGCTTTCAGTTCAATGTATTTCTGATCGGCAGGATCGCCTGAGGAGCGTAAAACTTCTTCCAGCGTATCGCTTAGCAGAGCCAGATCGTCATCGATTCGTGTATCAGTAAATTGATTAGTCATACGTTTTCTCCATGTTTTTCACCTGTCCGCTAACTATAGTCAATGACTTGCGGTTACGCCTGGCGAACTTCTCGCGCCATGCCGATGTGCGGAATGCCGTCTTCATCGTAAACATCGGTGACGGGCACAAAGCCAAAGTGCGCGTAAAAAGGTTGCAGATGAGCCTGCGCACCCAGATACAGCGCGCTCTGCGGCCAGTGTTGCTGGCAACTGGCGACGGCGCGTTCCATCAGTTGATACCCGAGTTTTTCGCCGCGTACGGCCGGGCTGACGATGACCCGACCAATCACTACCGGCTCCAGTTCGTCGTCACTTTTCAGAATCCTCGCATACGCCACCAGCTCATTATCCTTCCAGCCGAGCAGATGGCGGTTGTTGCCGACCAGATCGTCCCCGTCCACATCCAGATAGGGGCAGGTTTGCTCAACGACAAAGACTTCGCAGCGCAATTTCAGCAGCGCGTAGAGTTCAGGGACGGTCAGTTCGGAGTGATGAATGTCTTGCCAGCGGATCATGATCGGTTCCTTATTCATTTTCTATCCCGCTATACTAATGTCTTTTCATGGATCGCAAAGGTGCAAAACGCCTATGGAATTGATTTTTCTTGGCACCTCCGGCGGCGTGCCGACGCGCACGCGTAACGTGACCGCCATACTGCTCAATCTTACCCACCCAACCCAGCCCGGCGTATGGCTGTTTGACTGCGGCGAAGGCACGCAGCATCAGCTCCTGGAAACCTCATACCATCCGGGAAAAATAGAGCGAATTTTTATCACTCATTTGCACGGCGATCATCTGTTCGGCCTGCCGGGGCTGATTTGCAGCCGCTCGATGGCGGGCATTGCCCATCCCCTGACGATTTATGGACCAAAAGGCCTGCGGGAGTTTGTCGAAACCGCCCTGCGTCTGAGCGGCTCCTGGACCGACTTTCCGTTAACCATCGTGGAAATCACCGGGGGCATGGTGCTGGATGACGGGCTGCGGACGGTGACAGCCGTGCCGCTTAATCATCCGCTGGAATGTTATGGCTACCGCATTGAAGAGCACGACAAACCGGGCACTCTGGATGCGAATGCGCTGGTGGCTGCGGGTGTAACGCCGGGACCGCTGTTCCAGCGTCTGAAAGCGGGTGAAACCGTGACGCTGGAAGATGGGCGCACGATTGACGGCGCACAATATGTGTCTGCGCCAATTCCGGGTAAAAAGCTGGCGATTTTCGGTGATACCTCCCCCTGCCCGACGGCCCTGACGCTGGCGAAAGAAGTGGATTTGATGGTGCATGAAACCACGCTGGAAACCGCCATGGAGGAGAAAGCCAACAGCCGGGGGCACAGCTCGACGCGGCAGGCGGCACAGCTTGCACGCGACGCGGGCGCAGGCCGGCTCATCATGACCCATTTCAGTTCGCGCTACGATGCCGACGGTTGTAAGCAGTTGCTCGACGAGTGCCGGGCCATTTTTCCTGACAGTTTTCTGGCTGAAGATTTCGCCGTCATCACACTTTGATGAAAAAGGCACCTCCATTTTTCCCTCTGCGTGCCGATAACCTCATTAACGCAGGCATTCCACTCCGAGGGCATGATGGATAGTTTCCAGAAAGATATTGATGACAGGGCCAATCTGACCCTGTCCAACCGCTTCGAGCTTTTGCTGTTTCGTCTTGGCACGTCAGTGCATGATGCGAAGTCAGAGCTTTTTGGTATTAACGTTTTTAAACTGCGTGAAATCGTCCCTATGCCCACTTTCACGCGCCCTGCCGGGATGAAAGCACCGCTGCTCGGCATGGTTAATATTCGCGATCAGATTATCCCGGTGATTGACTTACCGGCGGTGGCAGGCTGTAAGCCGACGACGGGTCTGAATATTTTGCTGATTACCGAATACGCCCGTAGCGTGCAGGCCTTCGCCGTGGAATCAGTGGAAAACATTATTCGTCTCGACTGGAAGCAGGTGCACACAGCGGAAAAAGCGGTGAACGGGCGCTACATCACCAGCATCGCCTGTCTCGATGAAGATAAGGATTCCAACAATCTGGCCCTGGTGCTGGACGTTGAGCAGATCCTGTATGACATCGTGCCTTCCGATCATGAGATGCACGCCAAAAATCTCAAAAACGCCAAGAAATTTAATATTAAAGAAGGTGCGGTTGCCATCGTGGCCGAAGACTCAAAAGTGGCGCGCGCCATGCTTGAGAAGGGTCTGGAGTCGATGAACATCCCGAATACGATGCACATCACCGGCAAAGATGCGTGGGAAAGAATTCAGCTTCTGGCACAACAGGCTGAAACGGAAGGCGTACCGGTGAGCAGTAAAATCTCCATGGTGCTGACCGATCTGGAAATGCCGGAAATGGATGGCTTTACCTTAACGCGCAAAATCAAAACCGATCCGCGCCTGAAGAACATTCCGGTGGTGATCCACTCTTCCCTGTCCGGCAGCGCCAACGAAGATCACGTGCGTAAAGTGCAGGCTGACGGCTACGTAGCGAAGTTTGAAGTCAACGAGCTTTCGTCGGTGATTCAGGAAGTGCTGGATCGCGCGACGCAGAACATCAGTGGTCCGCTCATCAGCCATAAGCAGTTTGTGTAACCGGTAAATCGACGTAATCATAGGTCGTCATAGCCAGGTCGCAAGCATAAAAAAACCGCCGAATATTCGGCGGTTTTTTATTGGCTTAACGTCTTACATCAGCGGCTTCGCCAGTTGAACAATGTCAATCAGCGGCTGCGGATAGACACCTAACAGCAGTACCAGCAGCGCGGAGATCAGTACTACGATACCGCCTGCGCTGTATTGCCAGTTAGATGGCGCATCGCGGTTAAGTTGCTGCGGCGCGCTTAAGTACAGGCTCACTGCCACACGCAGGTAGTAGTAAAGACCAATCGCCGAACCTAATACCACGCCCGCCGTCAGCCACCACAGGTGTGCCTGCACACCGACCGCCAGCACGTAGAACTTACCGATAAAGCCGAGCGTCATCGGGATACCCGCCAGCGACAGCATCATAACTGTCATTACCGCCGACAGCACCGGACGGTGCCAGAACAGGCCGCGATAGGAGAACAGCGAGTCGGCATCCGGGCCACGGTACGGGCTGGACATCAGACTCACCACACCGAACGCGCCGAGGCTGCTGAACAGGTAACCGGCCAGGTAAACGCCCACGGTTTCCATCGACATCTCGCCGCTTTGCAGCGCAATCAGCGCCACCAGCAAATAGCCGAGGTGCGAGATTGAGGAGTAACCGAGCAGACGCTTGATGTTGGACTGGCTCAGTGCCATCAGGTTACCGAAGATGATCGACGCGAAGGCAATAACGCCCAGCACGACGCGAACGGCTTCGCTGTCACCCACCGGTGCGTACATAAACAGACGCATCACCACGCCAAAAATGGCGATCTTGCTGGCCGTTGCCAGGAAGGTGGAGACCGGCGCAGGCGCACCCTGGTAAACGTCTGGCGTCCACAGGTGGAACGGCACCAGAGAGAGTTTAAAGCCCAGACCCACGATCATCAGACCCAGACCAGTGAGCAGCAGCGGCTCGTGCAGCATCCCGTCACCCAGGCTCTTACCGATAGCCAGGAACGACAGGTTGCCGGTCTGCGCGTACACCAGCGCAATACCGAACAGCAGGAACGACGACGCTGCGGCAGACAGAATGGTGTATTTGATGCTCGCTTCAAGGGAACGCTTCTGACGGAAGGCGTAACCAATCAGGCCGAACAGCGGCAGTGAAATCAGTTCAATACCGAGGAACAGCGACGCCATATGGTTTGCGTTCGCCAGCAGAATGCCACCCAGGGCCGCAATCAGCACCAGCAGGTAGAACTCTTCTTTGTTGTCGGTATAGCCTTCAAGCCACGGATAAGCAAAGGTACAGGTCGCGAGGCTCGCCAGCAAAACCAGCCCGGTGTAAAGCATCGCATACCCGTCAACGCGCATCAGCGGTGTGACATCCATGGCTCCGGCCTGGCCTACGAACCAGAGCGAAAGTAACGCGGCGTTAAGCCCAAGTACCGACAGCGTGGCATTGAAAAAGTGATTGCGTCGCCACGCAATGGAGAGCATCACAACCACCACCGTCAATCCGACGATCAGCAGCGGTAGCAGCGCAATCAGGTGTTGTGGAGTTATTGTCATGGCGATTTACGGCCTTGTAGTAGAAGCAGAATTAACAAACCACTGCTGGATATTGCTCATCGCGGAATGCGATGTATCCAGAATCGGCTGCGGATAGAAGCCAAGCAGTACCAGAAGCACGACCAGCAACAGAATGATAAACAGTTCGCGCAGTGACATCCCCGGCATTTCTTTGCTGGCGATTTCACTTTTCGCCGGGCCGAAATACGCACGGTGCAGCATCGCCAGCGAGTAAACCGATGCGAAGACCAGACCGAACGTGGAGATCACGGTGATGACCGGTACCACTTTGTAGCTGCCGAACAGGATCATGAATTCGCCGACGAAGTTACCGGTGCCCGGCATCCCGAGGGTTGCCACAGCAAAGAACATCGACAGCGCTGGCAGCCATTTAATTTTGCTCCACAGACCGCCCATCATACGCATGTCACGGGTATGCATACGCTCGTAGAGCTGACCGCAGATGATGAACATCCCGGCGGCAGACAGACCGTGTGCGATCATCTGGATCACCGCACCCTGGTACGCCAGTTGGTTGCCCGTATAAATGGCGATCAGGACAAAGCCCATGTGCGAAACGGAGGTGTAAGCAATCAGACGTTTGATATCGGTCTGCGCGAACGCCATCCATGCACCGTAGAAAATGCCGATAACGCCAAGCCACATAGCGATAGGTGCGAACTCGGCAGACGCATTCGGGAACAGCGGCAGCGAGAAGCGCAACAGACCATAAGCAGCGGTTTTCAGCAAGATACCTGCGAGGTCAACAGAACCTGCGGTCGGTGCCTGGGAGTGTGCATCCGGCAGCCAGCCGTGCAGCGGAACCACCGGCATTTTCACCGCAAAGGCGATGAAGAAGCCCAGCATCAGCAGGTATTCGATACCGTGAGACATCGGGGTTTTCAGCAGAGCCGGATAGTCGAACGTCCAGACGCCGGTGGCGTTGTAATGCACGAACACCAGGCCCAGAATCGCAATCAACATCACCAGACCGCTCGCCTGGGTATAGATGAAGAATTTGGTCGCCGCCGTGATACGCGTTTTACCGTCAGAAGCCTTATGGCCCCAGAGCGCGATCAGGAAGTACATCGGTACCAGCATCATCTCCCAGAAGAAGAAGAACAGGAACATATCGATGGCCAGGAACACGCCGATGACGCCGCCCAGGATCCACATCAGGTTGAGGTGGAAGAAGCCCTGATATTTCTCGATTTCACGCCAGGAGCAGAGTACCGCCAGCACGCCGAGGAAGCCGGTCAGCACCACCATCAGCAATGACAATCCATCCAGCGCCAGGTGAATGCTGATGCCGAAACGTGGGATCCACGGCAGCAGG
Source organism: Enterobacter sp. kpr-6 (assembly GCF_900116015.1). Taxonomy (GTDB): domain Bacteria; phylum Pseudomonadota; class Gammaproteobacteria; order Enterobacterales; family Enterobacteriaceae; genus Enterobacter_D. The sequence continues at coordinate 277,295 of NZ_FOYH01000001.1, read as the reverse complement.
AACTCAGATTGCCACTGCGGCAGGCCTGATGCTTGAGTCAGAGAGTAGCCACCCTGCAACCAGAGTTGCAGAGAAAGCGCCAGCGTCAGTCCCATGGTGATCAGCGCGATCCAGCGCGGCATCTTCACGCCAAAGCGTTCGGTCTGCCAGCACAGGAAACCGCCAATAAAGGGGATTAGTATTAGCCAGGGTAATAACATGGCGATATGTGTTCCTTGTTTAAGTCCGGCTCAGGCTATCTTGCTCGTCATAGCGAACCCCGGCTGTGCTCGCAATCCTCACGTACTTCAGTACGCTCCGGTTACTGCGCGCAGACGGTGTTCACTCTGACTTCACCGATAACGCCTGTCCTTTTGGACCTGATTTTCAACGAATTCGAATTAAATTCACTTAATGATCAACGCAATACCATCAGCAGTGCCAGCACAACCACCGCACCGATGCTCATGGAAGCCACATACCAGCGCAGATAACCGTTTTCGCTAAACAGCAGCCCTTTGCCCGCAACGCGTGACAGGATAGCCGGAATGTTCATTACCGCGTTCAGTGGATCGCGCTTCAGCAGCCACGCAATACCGAGGAACGGCTTCACGAAGATCATGTCATACAGCCAGTCGAAGCCCCAGGCGTTGTACCACCAGGTCCCCAGCAGACGGCCCGGCGCGCTGTTGGCGATAGAGGTCACCAGCGTGCGTTTGCCCAGCCACAGCCATGCGGCAAGCAGAATGCCGACGATAGCAACCACGCCTGAGGTGATTTCCAGCATCAGAACGCGGCCATGCTCAAGCTCGGTCGTTTCCGGCAGTACGCCATGCAGCGGCGGGACGATCATTGCGCCGATAAAGGTCGACAGCACCAGCAGCACAATCAGCGGCAGGTGATGAGTGATGCCTTTAACTTCATGAGCGTGAATCTGCTCTTTACCGTGGAAGACGATGAAGATCATGCGGAAGGTATAGAGGGAAGTCATAAACGCCCCTACCAGGCCCGCAACCATCAGGTTGATGTGACCATTCGCCATCGCACCGGCAAGGATTTCGTCCTTACTGAAGAAGCCTGCGGTAATGAGCGGCAGTGCAGCCAGCGCCGCGCCCCCGACCAGGAAGCAAACATAGACCAGCGGAATGGATTTACGCAGGCCACCCATCTTGAAGATGTTCTGCTCATGATGACACGCGAGGATCACCGAACCGGATGAGAGGAACAGCAGCGCTTTAAAGAACGCATGCGTCATCAGATGGAAAATCGCCGCATCCCACGCCTGAACGCCCAGCGCCAGGAACATGTAGCCGATCTGGCTCATGGTGGAGTAAGCGAGAACACGTTTGATATCGGTCTGCACCAGCGCGGCAAAGCCTGCCAGCACCAGCGTCACCGCACCGACAATACCCACCAGATGCAGAATTTCCGGGGTCATCAGGAACAGGCCATGAGTACGGGCAATCAGGTAGACGCCCGCGGTTACCATGGTCGCGGCGTGGATCAGCGCGGAAACCGGCGTTGGGCCTGCCATTGCATCAGCAAGCCAGGTCTGCAACGGCAACTGCGCCGATTTACCGACCGCACCGCCGAGCAACATTAGCGTCGCCCAGGTCAGCATGTTATTGCCTGCTTCGAAGTGCGCAGGTGCCAGCTCGACCATTTCGCGGAAATTCAGCGTGCCCAGTTCGTTGTAAAGAATGAACAGTGCAAAGGCCAGGAACACGTCACCTACACGGGTTACCACGAAGGCTTTCATCGCGGCAGCGCCATTCTTCGGATCGGTGTAGTAGAAGCCGATCAGCAGATAGGAGCAGAGGCCCACGCCTTCCCAACCGAGGTACATCAGCAGCAGGTTGTCGCCCAGCACCAGCACCACCATGCTCGCGATGAACAGGTTGGTGTAGGCGAAGAAGCGCGAATAACCTTCTTCACCGCGCATGTACCAGGATGCGTACATGTGGATCAGGAAACCAACGCCTGTGACCACTGACAGCATGGTCAGCGACAGACCATCCAGCACCAGGTTGAAGCCGATGTTGAAATCACCGACCGCCATCCACGTCCACAGCGGTTGGCTGTACGCCTGCTGGCCGTTACTGAAGAAGTCGACGCCAACAATGGCCGTTACCAGCGCAGCCAGTCCAATGGAACCCATCCCCACGGCGGCGGAGAGGTTTTCCGACCAGCGCCCGCGGGAGAAGGAGAGCAGTAAAAAGCCAATCAATGGCAGAATAATGGTTAAGGCAAGCATGTTCATCCACGCAACTCACTTACTGAATCGATATTCAGGTTCTGGCGACGGCGATGCAGTTGCAGTAACAGCGCAAGGCCGATACTGGCTTCCGCTGCCGCAAGGGTAATTGCGAGGATATACATCACCTGACCATCCGTCTGGCCCCAGTAGCTACCGGCAACCACAAACGCCAGCGCAGCCGAGTTAATCATGATTTCCAGCCCAATCAGCATGAACAGCAGATTACGGCGGATAACCAGACCCGTCAGACCGAGAACAAACAGGATCGCGGCGAGGATCAGTCCATGTTGTAAGGGGATCATGCGTGCTCCTCCGTTTTTCTTTTCGCATCGCCTGGACGATTGCTAAGGACTTCACCGGCACGATCTTCACGACCGACATGGAAGGCCACAACCAGACCGGCAAGCAGCAGCATTGACGCCAGTTCAACAGCCAGAACGTAAGGCCCGAACAGCGAAATGCCCACGGCTTTAGCGCTAATTGGCGTACCGTCAATGCCCTGATCGTTCACACCCAGAATGGCGTAAATCATTACGCCCAGCAGCACGGCAGACAAAATCGCCGGGCCAATCCAGATTTGCGGCGTTAACCACTGGCGTTCCCGTTCAATTTCAGCACCGCCAAGGTTCAGCATCATCACCACGAACACGAACAGAACCATAATGGCCCCGGCGTAAACGATGATTTCCAGCGCCCCGGCAAAATGTGCGCCCAGTGCGAAGAACACCCCGGCAATCGCGAGAAGCGAAATGATCAGGTACAAGAGCGCATGTACCGGATTGGTGTGGGTGATCACCCGCAGCGTCGTCAGTACGGCGACCAGGCCACAGATATAAAAAGCGAACTCCATTGCCCCTCTCCTTACGGTAACAGGCCCTTGACGTCGATAGGTTTGGCTTCGTTTTCTGCGTCGCCTTTATCTTTGCCGTCGATTGCCATACCTGCCATCCGGTAGAAGTTATATTCCGGGTATTTGCCCGGACCGGAGATCAGCAGATCCTCTTTTTCGTAGACCAAATCCTGGCGCTTGTACTCGCCCAGTTCGAAGTCCGGCGTTAACTGAATCGCCGTCGTCGGACAGGCTTCTTCGCACAGGCCACAGAAAATGCAGCGTGAGAAGTTAATGCGGAAAAATTCCGGGTACCAGCGGCCATCTACCGTCTCGGCTTTTTGCAGAGAGATACAGCCTACCGGACACGCTACCGCACACAGGTTACAGGCAACGCAGCGCTCGGAACCGTCAGGATCGCGGGTTAACACGATACGGCCACGATAACGGGGAGCCAGATAAACCGGCTCTTCCGGGTACATTCGCGTTTCGCGTTTCGCAAACGCATGCAGGCCGATCATCCAGATACTGCGCACCTGGGTGCCGAAGCCCACCAATAATTCTTTTAAAGTCATGGTCTTTTCACCCCTTATTGCGCCTGCCAGAGAATGACAGCCGCGGTGCCCAGCAAGTTGAGTAGCGTCAGCGGCAGGCACACTTTCCAGCCGAAGGACATCACCTGGTCATAACGTGGACGAGGTAATGCTGCGCGAATCAAAATGAACATCATCATGAAGAACGCGGTTTTAATGGCGAACCAGATGAAGGGCGGTAAGAACGGGCCATGCCAGCCACCGAAGAACAGGGTAACCATCAGCGCGGAAATGGTGACGATACCGATGTACTCACCCACGAAGAACAGACCGAATTTCATGCCGGAATATTCAATGTGGTAACCGTCGGCCAGTTCCTGCTCGGCTTCCGGCTGGTCAAACGGGTGACGGTGACACACTGCAACGCCCGCGATAGCAAAGGTAATGAAACCAAAGAACTGCGGGATGACGTTCCAGATGTCTGCCTGGTTGTTGACGATGTCGGTCATGTTAAATGAACCCGCCTGCGCCACAACGCCCATCAGCGACAGACCGAGGAACACTTCGTAGCTCAGCGTCTGGGCAGATGCACGCATCGCCCCGAGCAGTGAGTATTTGTTGTTACTCGACCAGCCCGCGAACAGCACGGCGTAAACCGCCAGGCCTGCCATCATCAGGAAGAACAGGATACCGATGTTCAGATCGGCCACCACCCACGACGGGCTGACCGGCACAATGGCGAAGGCCAGCAGCAGCGAGGTGAAGGCGATCATCGGAGCCAGGGTGAAGATCACCCGGTCGGTGAATTTCGGGATCCAGTCCTCTTTGAAGAACATCTTGATCATGTCGGCGACGATCTGCAGCGATCCGCCCCAGCCGACACGGTTTGGTCCGTAACGGTTCTGGAAAAGACCGAGCAGGCGGCGCTCGCCGAAACTCATCAGCGCGCCGCATGTCACCACCACCAGCAGGATAACGACCGCTTTGAGAATGCTGAGCAGGATGTCAATCAACTCCGGGGTAAACCAACTCATTGCTGTGCCTCCTGCAGATCCTCAAGACGCGCACCCGCCAGCACTGGCGCGATGCCTGGCATACCCATCGGTAAGCCCACCTGCCCTGCCGTCAGCCCTTCGGAAATCACCAGCGGTAAACTGACCGTCTGACCTTCGTAGCTGAAGGCCACTTTCGCGCCGACGTTCACGCCAAGTTTCGCGGCGTCTGCCGGGTTCAGCTTGAGGTAAGGTTCCGGCATCCGGGTCTGGAAGACCGGCGAGCGCTGGGACATTTCGTCACTGCCAAACAGGTGGTAGTACGGTGCCACACGCCATTTGCCCTCTTCCGCCTGGAAGCCAGCCGGGATCAGGTCGAAGTAATCCAGACCGTTTTCGGACGCTTCAATCAGACGCACGCCCGGATCGCCATGACGCAGTTTGCCACCCACTTCGGCCTGGAATTTGTTCCATGCCTGCGGTGAGTTCCAGCCCGGTGCCCAGGCAAACGGAATTTGCGAGCGCGGTGCGGACGGCTGGTTGTTCCCTTCCATTGAGAAGGCAAACATGGTGTCTTTGTCCTGCGGCTGACGCGGTTCATGCACGCTGATGTTGGCGCGCATAGCGGTACGGCCACTGTAACGATGCGGTTCACGTGCCAGTTTCTGACCGTGAATACGGAAGCTCGCATCCGGTGCGGCATCTTTGATGCCTGTCAGTTGCGGCAGCGCTTCGATAGCTGCGTCGATGACATGATCAAGCTGCGTCCAGTCCACTTCGCGGCTTAGCACGGTGCTGTGCAGCGAGTGCAGCCAGCGCCAGCTTTCCAGCATCACAACTTTATTGTCGTAATAGGCCGGATCGTAAACCTGGAAGAAACGCTGGGCGCGGCCTTCGTTGTTGATGACCGTGCCATCGCTTTCGGCGAAGCTGGCGGTGGAGAGCACCAGATGGGCATTGTCCATGATCGCCGTGCGCTGATGGTCGATAACCATAACCAGCGGCGCTTTCGCCAGCGCTGCGTCAACGCGCGCGGCAGAAGCATGACGGTGCAGATCGTTTTCCAGGATCACCACGGCATCCGCGCGCCCGGTTTCAAGTTCAGTCAGCGCTTCATCAAGCGAACCGCCGCCGATCATACCGAGGCCAACGCTGTTCACCGCGCGGGCAATCATCGTCACGCCAACATCCGCGCCGCGACCTTTCAGGGCTTTGGCTACGTTTGCCGCCGCCTGAATCACCGCCGTGCTGCCGGCGTTGGTGCCGGAAATAATCAGCGGTTTTTTCGCGCCGCTCAGGGCCTGAACGATAACGTCAATTTTGTTTTGCAGGTCGCGGTCAATGCCTTCAACCGCCGGGGCGCTGTTATCAAGCGCATGGGCGATGGCAAAACCTAAGCGCGCCTGATCTTCAACCGGTGCACGGTAAGTCCATGCCGCGATGTCGTCCATACGCGTGCTGTCAACGTTGGTGACAAACAGCGGATGTTTGGCGCGCTGGCCGATGTTAAGGATCGCGGCAATCTGCCAGTCAGCCACTTTCTGGGCTGCGGCCATTTCACGCGCTTTACCTTTCACCGCCTGACGTACCGCCAGCGCAACGCGCGCACCGGTCTGGGTCAGATCTTCGCCGAGCACCAGTACGGCGTCGTAGGATTCAATTTCGCGCAGTGCCGGAGTATGGATACCCCCTTCACGCAGCACTTTCAGCATCAGCTCCAGGCGCTCTTGTTCGCCGCTCGCGATGCCGGTGTAGAAGTTATCGGCACCCACCAGTTCACGCAGCGCGAAGTTGCTTTCAACGCTGGCACGCGGGGAACCGATACCGATCACTTTCTTCGACTGGCGCAGAATATCTGCCGCGCCCTGCATCGCCTGCTCGGCGTTCAGCGTGATCAGGTCATCGCCACGGCGCTGAACCGGCACACGCGGACGGTCTTTCAGGTTCACATAGCCATAGCCGAAACGACCGCGATCGCAGAGAAAGTAGTGGTTAACGGTGCCGTTATAACGGTTTTCGATACGACGCAGTTCGCCGTAGCGCTCACCCGGGCTGGTGTTACAGCCTAAAGAACATTGCTGGCAGATGCTTGGTGCAAACTGCATGTCCCATTTACGGTTGTAACGCTCGGAGTGCGTTTTATCGGTGAACACGCCGGTCGGGCAGATTTCCACCAGGTTACCGGAGAACTCGCTTTCCAGCACGCCGTCTTCCGGGCGACCGAAATAGACGTTATCGTGCGCGCCGTATACCCCGAGATCGGTACCGTCTGCATAATCTTTGTAGTAACGCACGCAGCGATAACAGGCGATGCAGCGGTTCATTTCATGAGAAATGAACGGCCCCAGATCCTGATTACGGTGGGTACGCTTGGTGAAGCGGTAACGACGGAAGCTGTGACCGGTCATCACGGTCATATCCTGAAGGTGGCAGTTACCGCCTTCTTCACAGACCGGGCAGTCGTGCGGGTGGTTGGTCATCAACCACTCAACGACGCTTTCGCGGAACTGTTTTGCTTCTTCGTCATCAATGGAAATAAACGTACCGTCGGTGGCAGGTGTCATACATGACATCACCAGGCGGCCACGTGTGTCTTCCGCGTTCTGATATTGCTTCACCGCACACTGGCGGCAAGCACCGACGCTACCAAGCGCCGGATGCCAGCAAAAATACGGAATATCAAGACCTAACGAGAGACAAGCCTGTAGCAGGTTGTCCGCCCCGTTGACCTCGTAATCTTTGCCGTCTACATGAATCGTAGCCATTAGCATGCTTCCAGTTGGCCCGAAAAATCCCGGGCGTTAATCAAAATTCCTTCCGATGCCTTTTCACCCTCACCCCGGCCCTCTCCCCAGGAGAGGGAGAAGTCCGGCGATCCCCTCTCCCTCAGGAAGAGGGTCAGGGTGAGGGTGATAAAACAATTACCAGCGCGCTTTTAACAGGTTCGGCTGAATACCATTGATCGAATGGGTATTGCTGAACGGCTGTTTGATGCCAGCTTCGAATTCTTCGCGGAAATATTTAATCGCACTTTGCAGAGGCTCAACCGCGCCTGGCGCGTGTGCACAGAAGGTTTTACCCGGCCCAAGGAAACGACACAGTTGCTCAAGTGTTTCGATATCCCCAGGCTGGCCTTCGCCACGCTCAATGGCGCGCAGAATTTTCACGCTCCACGGCAGTCCGTCACGGCACGGCGTACACCAGCCGCACGATTCGCGGGCGAAGAACTCTTCCAGGTTACGCACCAGCCCCACCATGCCAATTTCATGGTCAACGGCCATCGCCAGCGCAGTACCTAAACGGCTGCCTGCTTTACCGATGCTTTCAAATTCCATCGGCAGATCAAGGTGCGATTCGGTCAGGAAGTCGGTCCCTGCCCCGCCTGGCTGCCAGGCTTTGAATTTCAGGCCATCGCGCATACCACCCGCGTAATCTTCGAGGATCTCACGCGCGGTGGTGCCAAACGGCAGTTCCCAGAGGCCTGGGTTTTTCACGCGGCCTGAGAAGCCCATCAGCTTGGTACCAGCATCTTTGCTTTTCGAGATGTTCTGGTACCACTCAACGCCGTTCGCGAGGATGGCCGGAACGTTGCACAGGGTTTCGACGTTGTTTACACAGGTCGGTTTACCCCATACGCCGGAGCTTGCCGGGAATGGCGGCTTGGAACGCGGGTTGGCGCGGCGGCCTTCCAGCGAGTTAATCAGTGCGGTTTCTTCACCGCAGATATAACGCCCTGCCCCGGTGTGCACGAACAGTTCGAAATCAAAGCCGGTGCCGAGAATGTTTTTGCCAAGCAGACCCGCTTCGGTGGCTTCAGCGATCGCGCGGCGCAGGTGCACAGCCGCTTCGATGTACTCGCCACGCAGGAAGATGTAGCCGCGATACGCTTTCAGCGCGAACGCGGAAATCAGCATGCCTTCCACCAGCAGGTGCGGCAATTGCTCCATCAGCAGACGGTCTTTATAGGTGCCCGGTTCCATTTCATCGGCGTTACACAGCAGGTAACGGATGTTCATGGATTCGTCTTTCGGCATCAGGCTCCACTTGAGACCCGTAGAGAAGCCCGCGCCGCCACGGCCTTTCAGACCGGAATCTTTTACCGCGTTGACGATATCATCCGGGGCCATGCCGAGGAGCGCCTTACGCGCGCCTTCGTAGCCGTTTTTGCTCTGGTATTCTTCGAGCCACACCGGCTGTTTGTCATCGCGCAGACGCCAGGTCAGCGGATGCATCTCGGGAGTACGGATAACGTTTTTCATTTATACCGCTCCAGCAGGTCAGGGATACCTTCCGGCGTCAGATGGCTGTGAGTGTCCTCATCAATCATCATGTTCGGGCCTTTGTCGCAGTTCCCCAGGCAGCAGGTCGGCAGCAGCGTGAAGCGACCGTCGAACGTGGTCTGCCCCGGCTTGATGTTGAGCTTTTGCTCAAGCGCTGCCTGAATGCCCTGATAACCGGTGATGTGACACACTACGCTGTCGCAGTAGCGGATCACATGGCGACCGACCGGCTGACGGAAAATCTGGCTGTAAAACGTGGCCACGCCTTCAACGTCGCTTGCCGGAATGTCCAGCACTTCAGCAATGGCATAAATCGCGCCATCCGGCACCCAGCCACGCTGCTTCTGGACGATTTTCAGCGCTTCAATGGAGGCCGCACGCGGATCTTCGTAGTGATGTTTTTCGTGCTCAATGGCGTCACGCTCTGCCGCACTCAGCTCAAAAGCCTCACTCTGTGGTTGTTGATTTTCGTGCATAATTAGCGGTCCACATCTGACATAACAAAATCAATACTACCCAGATAGACGATCAGGTCCGATACCAGGCTGCCGCGGATCGCCGACGGGATTTGCTGCAAATGCGCAAAGCTCGGCGTACGCACGCGGGTGCGGTAACTCATGGTGCTGCCATCGCTGGTCAGGTAGTAACTGTTAATACCCTTGGTTGCCTCAATCATCTGGAAGGATTCGTTGGCCGGCATGACCGGGCCCCACGATACTTGCAGGAAGTGAGTAATCAGGGTTTCGATATGTTGCAGCGTGCGCTCTTTCGGCGGCGGCGTCGTCAGCGGGTGATCCGCTTTGAACGGGCCTTCCGGCATGTTGCGGTAACACTGCTCAAGAATGCGCAGACTCTGACGCAGTTCTTCAACTTTCAGCATCACGCGGGTGTAGCAGTCGGATACCCCACCGCCCAGCGGCACTTCAAAGTCAAAGTTTTCATAGCCAGAATAAGGACGCGCTTTACGGATATCGAAGTCGATACCGGTTGCACGCAGGCCTGCACCGGTGGTGCCCCACTCCAGCGCTTCTTTCGCGCCGTAGGCAGCCACGCCCTGAGAGCGGCCTTTCAGAATGGTGTTACGCAGCGCCGCTTTCTCGTAAGAATCCAGACGCTTCGGCATCCAGTCGAGGAATTCACGCAGCAGGCGATCCCAACCGCGCGGCAGATCGTGCGCCACGCCGCCGATGCGGAACCAGGCCGGGTGCATACGGAAACCGGTGATCGCTTCGACCAGATCGTAGATTTTCTGACGGTCGGTAAACGCAAAGAACACCGGCGTCATGGCACCGACGTCCTGAATAAACGTGGAGATATACAGCAGGTGGCTGTTGATGCGGAACAGCTCAGAGAGCATGACGCGGATAACGTCAACGCGCTCCGGCACTTTGATGCCCGCCAGTTTCTCAACCGCCAGCACGTACGGCATTTCGTTCACGCAGCCGCCGAGATACTCGATACGGTCAGTGTACGGAATGTAGCTGTGCCAGGACTGACGCTCACCCATTTTCTCAGCACCACGGTGGTGGTAGCCGATATCCGGGACGCAATCGACAATCTCTTCGCCGTCGAGCTGAAGAATAATACGGAATGCACCGTGCGCAGACGGGTGGTTCGGGCCGAGGTTCAGGAACATGAAGTCCTCGTTCTCGGTGCCACGCTTCATGCCCCAGTCTTCCGGCTTGAAGGTCAGCGCTTCCATCTCCAGATCCTGCTTGGCTTTGGTCAACTCAAACGGATCGAATTCGGTGGCGCGCGCCGGGTAGTCTTTACGCAGCGGATGGCCTTCCCACGTTGGCGGCATCATGATGCGCGTCAGGTGCGGGTGGCCTTCGATATTGATGCCAAACATTTCCCATGTTTCACGCTCATACCAGTTAGCGTTGGGGAAAAGTTTGGTAAAGGTCGGCACGTTCAGGTCGTTTTCGGACAATGCCACCTTGAGCATAATGTCGCGATTACGCTCAATAGAAATGAGATGGTAGAAAACGGAAAAATCCGCGGCGGGTAAACCGTCACGGTGCGTGCGCAGACGTTCGTCCATGCCGTGTAGGTCATACAGCATGACGTAAGGTTTTGGTAATTTCTTGAGGAAATCACCCACTTCCAGTAACTGTTCGCGCTTCACCCAAACAACAGGTACCCCGGTGCGGGTAGGCTGAACGGTAAAGGCATCCGGCCCAAAACGGTTGCGCAATTCGCCGATGACCGGATCATCCAGGTGATCCCGAGTCTGCCATGTGGCTTCTTGCGCGGTTAAGTCGGTCATATTGTTCACCATTGCAAATGGTCCGTGGTGACTGTCGGGCGTGGCTTCGCGCTATAGGATTATTATGCGAAGGATCGTTCCACGGCCCGCAGGCGCAAATTAAATCTCGTCAGGTGTACGCAGATTGGTAACAGCAATGCGTTCGCCGCGTTTGCGCTCGCGCTCTGACTGCATGTTGGCGCGATACACGCCCTGATCGCCAACCACCCATGAGAGCGGACGACGTTCTTTACCAATGGATTCCTGTAACAGCATCAGCGCTTGCATATACGCTTCCGGGCGCGGCGGACAACCAGGGATGTACACATCCACCGGGATAAATTTATCAACGCCCTGCACTACCGAATAAATGTCGTACATACCGCCAGAGTTTGCACAGGCTCCCATCGAGATAACCCATTTTGGCTCCAGCATTTGATCGTACAAACGCTGAATAACCGGTGCCATTTTCGTAAAGCAGGTACCAGCGACGACCATCAGGTCAGCCTGACGCGGGGAAGCACGCAAAACCTCTGCACCAAAGCGCGCAACGTCATGCACCGCAGTGAATGACGTCACCATTTCAACGTAGCAGCATGAAAGGCCGAAGTTATAAGGCCAGATTGAGTTTTTACGGCCCCAGTTCACCATATCGTGCACGGCATTTTCGAGCTTGCCCATGTACACGCTTTTGTTGACTTCTTGCTCAAGGGGGTCGGTTACGATCTCCTGTTTTTGCAGGGGGTAACGGTCGTTCTCACCGTTAGGATCTATGCGGGTGAGCGTATAATCCATCTTATTGCCTCGCTGTTAGCGTTGACGGTTAGCGTTACTGTTGACTTCCGGATTGAGACGCTCACGACGTGAACGCGCAGGCGTCCAGTCAAGCGCACCAATGCGCACCAGATAAACCAGTCCGGCCAGTAGCACTAAAATGAAAATTGCGGCCTCAACAAAGCCGACCCAACCGCTTTCGCGAATGGAAGTTGACCATGCGTAGAGATAGAGCGCTTCAACGTCAAAGATGACGAAGAACATAGCTACCAGATAAAACTTGGCAGACAAGCGCAAACGGGCCGATCCGACGGAGTCGATACCCGACTCAAACGGCGTGTTCTTGTGCCTGGCGCGGGCTCTACCGCCTAAGAACCAGCCACCTACCAACATCAGGCAGCACAGGCCTATAGCAACAATAAGAAAGATAGCGAATGCCCAGTGATGAGCGATGATTTCAGTGGATGTTGACATACTCATTGCTTACTCATCAAAAGTAGCGCTAAAACCTCTGCTCTTTTCGGCAGATGAACGCCACATCGATTCATGGGGAGGAACAAAAAAAACCCTACACGTACTGTCTGAATTAGCCAGGCAGGTCAATGATGCGGTTTTTTACTCCTTTCTATAACCTTTTGTCAACTTAACAAAAGTTTCCTCACATTAGTTTACATCGGCAGCATTTCATTAACATTTAATGCTTTTTTCTTCTCCAGCGTGAAAACCTGAGTGCAGGCACGCGGCTGTTGAATCGTGTCCGTTGTGAGGATTAACAAGTATTACCCTCTTATTTTGACAGGATTTCCAAAGGATTCCTCCCCCTAAATGGGAGTATTTTCTTGATCTGTGACACGCTTTTGTTAATTCATACAAAAAATCGGCAACAAAACTACGCGTTTTTTAACATGAGTCAGGGCTAAGTATAACGTGAACGAATAGAAACAGCAGAAAGATTGGCAGAGGTTAACTCATTGAAAGTAAAAGGTAACCAGCAGAAAAATGAAAAATTTAGCGCCCGAAGAGCATTTATAATGCCAAAGGCAGCTTTTAGGCTGCCTTTGGTTACATCGCATGCTTACATTTTGTTACCAGTTAATGAAGCAGCGTTTATTCAAAATCACCTTCGACAATCAGCGAGCTGCCTCCCCCTTCGGGAGTAACATTGCCGTATTGCCAGGGATTTTGCCAGGTTTCCATTGCCTGAAAAATCACCTGCGCGAGTTCACTCTGGCTTTGCGGATTATGGCATAAAAAATATTCGGTATCCGGCAATGCCGGTAATCCGTCAGACTGTGCCAGTACGCGTAAATCAGGTCCCATCATTTCAACAGGCCGGGCGGTGACGCCCAGACCGGCCTTGACTGCCGCTTTAACCGCCGAAAGCGTTGACGCCGCATAAGCGATACGCCACGGAGTCTGCGCTGCATTCAATGCCTGAATCACCTTGTCACGGAACGGGCTTGGATCCTCCAGCAAGACCAGAGGAACAGGTTCACCCTTTTGCAGCATGTATTCTGCGGCACAATACCAGTGGGTCGGTGAATTACGCAGCGTCAGGCAGTCATAAGTACCCGGACGGTATGTCGTCACCACCAGATCCACCTTCTGCTCTTGTAGCATGTCGATGATGAAAGGACTGCGTTTCACCTGCACTTCCAGTGCCAGCTTCGGATAGACGGAACTGATGCGATTGAGGAGGAACGGCAGAATAGTATCTGCTGATTCATCTGACGCACCAATCGTCAGCACGCCCTGAAGGTTGCTGAACATGAGCGACGTACAGGCCTCATCATTAAAGCGTAAAATTTTTCTCGCGTAGCCTAAAAGCTGAATGCCGTGTTCGGTCAGGAGCTTATTACGACCATGGCGAGCAAACAGTTCCTTACCCACTAACTGTTCCAGACGTTGCATTTGCTGACTCACCGCAGACTGAGTACGGCAAACAGCGGTAGCGGCTGCTGCGAAGGTATTCAGATCGGCGACCGCAACGAACGTTCTTAGCAGATCGAGGTCGAGATTAATTATCGGACGATTTGCATTTATCATATGTTTTCACTTACAGACAGCAGGTGATTTGCTGACTGGTCTTTGCTGTGTTCAGAAAATTGAAGCAATTCCATTTGAAACATGCATCCTGCAAGGTCAGAGCTCGCAACGCGAACAGACCCGTATTAAGTATCTATTTCACAGTTGGGATAAACCCTACTGCGTTACGATGTTATTTTGTCAATTCCTAAGCCTTTGATATTTACAAATCAACAGCGCGCTGTAAATGCTTATGCAAATTTACATTGTTATGAGGTTACATAGCCCATAACGGAAATTATATTGTGCTGTGACTTTGCTGGAGCCTTATGCCCTAAAAGCCATAGTTAACAATAAATTAAGCTGGAATGTTACAGAAAAAAGGACGCATTATGCAGCCTGGTCACATTTTCTGAGCTCTATCCTACCGCATTAACCGTATATTTATAAGTACCATTGCGGATAATCGGGACTCTACCGCCCAGGCATTGTAGCTAATTCTTATTAATATTTTCCATTACGAAGACCTCATAGATCGATATTAAATTATTATTAATACCTAATTACAGGAATGGTTAATATAATTTAACATTGCCTTTTCTACATCTGCTCACATAAGAGTGAAGGTAAAGCTATGACCGGGTTTACGCAAGCGTACTTTGTAAATGTTACGAGGCGCATCCCAAACGCCCGCTAAACGTAAGCACCCGTAGAGTAAATAAATCGATTAATAATAAAATTATTAGCATCAGGCACTACCAATTTGCCTTTAATGACGATTTTCACAGGTAATTCTTACCAAATACAGTGACCCGATGCTGCGCTATCGCGGGTATTAAGACAAAATCTTCTTCTGCAAAGCCTTCTAAACTGCCATCCGGGGGAGTACATTGTTCCGTGCTGACTTCCACGGCAGGGAGTGGCAATAACGGCTAAAAGGTTGAAGGTTCATGTCCCCCATTGAAAAATCCAGCAAATTAGAAAACGTCTGTTACGACATCCGTGGCCCGGTTCTGAAAGAAGCGAAACGCCTGGAAGAAGAAGGCAACAAAGTTTTAAAACTGAATATTGGCAATCCTGCGCCATTCGGCTTTGACGCCCCGGATGAAATCCTTGTGGATGTTATTCGTAATCTCCCTACCGCTCAGGGCTATTGCGACTCCAAAGGACTCTACTCGGCGCGTAAAGCGATCATGCAACATTATCAGGCGCGCGGGATGCGTGACGTCACCGTTGAAGATATTTATATCGGCAATGGCGTGTCTGAGTTAATTGTGCAGGCCATGCAGGCGCTGCTGAACAGCGGTGACGAAATGCTGGTTCCTGCACCGGACTACCCGCTGTGGACGGCGGCGGTATCGCTCTCTGGCGGCAAAGCCGTGCATTACCTGTGTGATGAATCTTCTGACTGGTTCCCGGATCTGGATGATATTCGCGCTAAAATCACCCCCCGCACGCGCGGCATTGTGATCATCAACCCGAACAACCCAACCGGCGCGGTGTATTCCAAAGAACTGCTGCTGGAAATCGTGGAAATCGCCCGCCAGCATAATCTCATTATTTTTGCTGATGAGATTTACGACAAAATTCTGTATGACGAAGCCGAGCACCACTCCATTGCGCCACTGGCTCCGGATCTGCTGACCGTTACGTTTAACGGTCTGTCAAAAACCTATCGCGTCGCCGGGTTCCGTCAGGGCTGGATGGTATTAAACGGCCCGAAAAAGCATGCGAAAGGCTACATTGAAGGGCTGGAAATGCTGGCCTCGATGCGCTTGTGCGCCAACGTACCGGCTCAGCACGCTATCCAGACGGCGCTGGGGGGTTATCAGAGCATTAGTGAATTTATCGTGCCGGGCGGCCGCCTGTATGAACAGCGTAACCGTGCATGGGAGCTGATCAACGATATTCCGGGCGTTTCCTGTACTAAACCGAAAGGTGCGTTGTACATGTTCCCGAAAATCGACGCGAAGCGCTTTAATATTCACGACGATCAGAAAATGGTGCTCGATTTCCTGCTCCAGGAAAAAGTACTGCTGGTACAAGGCACAGCCTTTAACTGGCCGTGGCCGGATCATGTGCGTATCGTCACGCTGCCGCGCATGGACGATCTGGAAATGTCCATCACCCGTTTTGGTCGTTTCCTGTCGGGTTATCACCAGTAACCGCCTCTCCGGGGAAGATTTGCATCTTCCCCGCTCTCTGCGCACAATGGCCTGAGTTGTCACCACTGACAGGGTCACTTATGAGTCAAAGTCATTTCTTCGCCCATCTTTCCCGCCTTAAATTAATCAACCGCTGGCCGCTGATGCGCAATGTGCGCACGGAAAACGTCTCTGAACACAGTTTGCAGGTGGCAATGGTTGCGCATGCGCTGGCCGCCATTAAAAACCGCAAATTTGGCGGTACGGTTAACCCGGAACGCATTGCGCTGCTGGCGATGTATCACGATGCCTCGGAAGTGCTGACCGGCGATCTGCCTACCCCGGTGAAATATTTCAACTCGCAGATTGCTCAGGAGTACAAGGCGATCGAGAAAATCGCCCAGCAAAAACTGATCGACATGGTGCCGGAGGATTTACGGGATATTTTTACGCCGCTGATTGACGAGCACCAGTACAGTGATGAAGAGAAAGCGCTGGTGAAACAGGCAGATGCGCTTTGTGCTTACCTGAAATGTCTGGAAGAGCTTTCCGCCGGTAATAACGAATTTTCACTGGCAAAATCGCGGCTGGAAAAAACGCTGGCTGCGCGCCGTAGTGAGGAGATGGACTATTTTATGACGGTGTTCGTACCGAGTTTTCATTTGTCGCTGGATGAGATTAGTCAGGATTCTCCGCTTTAGTTTATATCCCCTCACCCTGGCCCTCTCCCTAAGGGAGAGGGGATGGTTTTCTCCTTCTCCCCTGGGGAGAAGGCCGGGATGAGGGGTTAAAACGGAAACAGCATCGGGATCAGCACCACGCACACCACCATCACAATTAACGTAAACGGCACGCCGATCTTCACAAAATCACTGAACGAATAATTACCCGGTCCGAGCACCAGCGTGTTCACCGGCGAGGAAACCGGCGTCATGAACGCGGCTGAGGCAGCCATTGCCACCATCATGGCGAACGGGTACGGCGACAGTCCCATCGATTTTGCCGTGGCCAGGGCGATGGGGGCCATCAGCACGGCTGTGGCGGTATTAGAGATAAACAGGCCAATCGCCGCACAGAGGATAAACAAACACAACAGCATCATATAAGGCCCGTAGCCGCCGCCGAATTCCATCAGCCCTTTCACCACCAGAGCCACCCCACCCGTTTTTTGCAGCGCCAGCGCAAAAGGCATCATGCCGACAATCAAAATAATGCTCGGCCAGTGAATCGCTTTGTACGCGCTCTGGGCATCAATGCAGCGGAATTTCCCCATCAGCATACAGGCAATAATCGCCGCGATAGGGTTAGGGATTTCGTCGGTGAGCATCAGTGCCACCATCAGTACCAGGCAAAAAATGGCATGTGGTGCCTGGCTGTGCGCGGGCGACGCGTCGCTCTCTTCAATGGGCATATTCAGCACCACAAAGTCACGCCCCTTGTGGCCGAGCACGCCGATAAGTTTCCAGTTACCGACCACCAGAAAGATATCGCCCAGTTGCAGCGGCTCGTCCACCAGCGTTCCTTCGATTGCGCTGCCGTTACGTTTTATGCCCACCACGTTCAGGCCATAGCGGGAGCGAAAGCGGATCTCGCGCACCGTTTTGCCGATCAGTTCAGAATCGGGAATTAACGACACTTCCGCCATCCCTACGTCCAGCGCCTGATCGGAGAAATATTCGCCGCGCAGCACCATCGGCTCAAGCTGCTGCTCGCTGCAAAACTCTCTGAGATCGACATCCGCTGCGGACATATCGATAAGCAGTACGTCGCGGGCGCGGAATTCGGACACCCCGTTCACGTTAACAATCACCCGGCGAAAGCGCCGCCAGCGCTCCACGCCGATGACGTTCGCACCATAACGCTCGCGCAGTTTTAAATCATCCAGCCGCTGCCCGATCATTGGTGAGCCGGGGCGGATTGCCAGACGCCGCGCCCGCCCGGTCAGGCGGTATTCTTTGATCAGATCGCGAAACGTCCGCTGCTTCCAGCCGTCACGCTGCGGGCTGTGCTGCTCGCCCTTCAGCGCAAAGCGCATCACCAGCATGTACACAATACCGAGGACCAGCACGACCAGACCTATTGGCGTGACGCTAAAGAAATTGAATCCCTCTAACCCTTCGCGGAGCAGTTCGCTGTTTACCACGAGGTTAGGCGGCGTTGCCACCAGCGTCATCATGCCGCTGATCAGCCCGGCGAAGCTCAGGGGCATCATCAGGCGCGAGGGGGAAGTTTGCATCCGCATCGACACGCTCAGCACGACGGGAATAAAAATAGCGACCACGCCGGTGGAGCTCATAAATGCGCCCAGGCCTGCCACGGTGATCATCAGCAGCACCAACATTTTGGTTTCACTGCTGCCCGCCACTTTTACCAGCCAGGAACCCATGCTGGTGGCCACGCCCGTGCGCACCAGGCCATCGCCAATCACAAACAGGGCGGCAATAAGTATGACGTTAGGATCGCTGAATCCCGAAAAGGCTTCGGCAAGCGTCAGAGTACCACTGAGGACAAAAGCAATAATTACCAGTAAAGCAACAGCATCCATGCGAATTTTGCCGGTAGCAAAGAGCAGCACGGCAAATCCCAATAAGCACAGAACCCAAATCAGTTCTCCGTTCACCACGTATCCTTGTTAAATGAGGGAATCAAAGGATTTTGCCATAAAAAAACCCCGCCTGAGCGGGGTTACATCATTGTTCAGGTATTTCTTAACACATGCGCATGGCCATCGGGCTGGCGGGTGACGGTAATTTCGGTGAGGTTTTGCAGCACGAAATCGACCTCATCCAGACGCGGCGAATTTTCCGGGGCGCTGACGGAAATCACGTGGCAACCCGCCGCCAGGCCTGAGAGGATCCCGGCGGAAGCATCTTCCACCACCGTGCAATCCTCAGGTGCCAGCCCCAGCAGTTTTGCACCTAGCAGATACGCATCCGGCTCGGGTTTACCGCGCGTGACCTGCTCTGCCGTCACGAACACCTCAGGCAGCGGCAGACCGGCTGCTTTGTGGCGCGCCCGGGCGACCGGCATAGAACCCGAAGTCACAATCGCCCAGGGGATCGCGCTTTCATTTAAATGATTAAGCAAGGCGACCGCACCCGGCAGCGCAACAATACCGGTAGTATCGCTGGCCTCGATGCTTTCCAGGCGGGTAAATTCAGCGGCGATCTCGTCTTCGCTGTGGCCCGCCATAAAATGACGCAGCGAGGTGATGGCCTGTTTACCGTGGATGAAATTCAGCACCTCATCATGCGCGATACCGAACCGATCGGCCCAGTTACACCATGCCCGTTCTACCGCAGGCAGTGAGTCCACCAGCGTTCCATCCAGATCAAACAGAAATCCTTTACACAGCACGTGCAACTCCTCAGGCATTAATAATTTGGTTAATTTCATTGCTGCTCAGATGGTACTGGCGCGGGCAGGCGTGCCAGGCTCCCAGCATCCGCTGATATTTTTCCCACATTGGCGTTTGTGCGTTAAAGCCGTGCGTCCCGGCGTCAAAATGGGTATAGCGCCCTTCGGTATTGACCATAAAGCGCACATAGCTCAGGTAACGGGATTCGGTGGCGGCATCAAAGCCGAGGAAAGTGACGCGGCGCTCGTCGATGGACTGGGTGTCTTTCAGGTTAGCCCAGGAGACGTGAAGCGCGTGGTACATCTCCATAATGTCGATAACGGTACGGCACGTCTCTTCGGGCAACTGGCCAAATTCACGATCCAGCTCGCGCATTTGCAGGCCAAAACCACGTTCAACAATAGTTTGCAGGCGACGGTAGCGCTCTGCGTTATCCGGATCGAGCATGGTCATCATTTTGTACTGATTGGATAAAATCAGACGTTGAGCATTAGTCATTTCCATCTTTCTACTCCTGTTGCGTCGCGGCAAAAAAAAGAGGCACATAAATTATGTGCCTTCTTTATATGCGTAATCGCGGGCGAATTACAAATCATCCAGGAAAGTTTTATCCAGTTGTTTGAAGGCGCGCTTAAGCGTGTCAGCGAGCGCCTGATAATCGGGCTTGCCTTCAACCGGTGCCAGCGCCTGCCCCGCTTCCTGTAATTTACCGCGTACTTCGTAAAACCAGTTCAGGATAGTCGGCGGCAGCGGCGTGACCGAGCGTTTACCTAACCACCATAACCCCTGCATCGGCAGGCTTAGCGCAAACAGCGCAGTCGCAACCGCAGGCCCGAGTTGTCCACCGAGGGCGATTTGCCAGCACAGGGTAAAGACAGCGACGGGGGGCATAAAACGGATCGCATAACGCGTGGCGCGAATGACACGGTTTTCGACAAACATGGGGGCGAGGCGTTTTTCCATGGGCCAGGTTTTGGCGTAATGCTGTCCCCGGCGAAACAAACTGAAAAAGCTGACAGGGCGATTCTCAGGTGTGGACATGGCGTTACCTCAACTTCACATATAAAAATTAAAAAATTTGTGCAAAACAACAACTGTGTATGACAACGTTCAAAATATTTTGTCATACCAGGGTGGTATCAGGTATCCTGTGCCAGCCTGAGTTGGCCATAGACGACAACTGTCGCATCGTCAATTTGCCGCTTATTCTGCCATTGCCTGAAATTTGCGCAAAATGGCATAAAATAGTCTGTATTCCTTTTCATTATGCCAAAAAAGTTAAGCTGGCATGATGTTAATCATAAATGTCAGCCTCATCATGCGCTACGCTGAGAGACTAACTGACGTTTTTTTAGCCACGTATCAATAATAGGTACTTCCATGTCGAGTAAGTTAGTACTGGTTCTGAACTGCGGTAGCTCCTCACTGAAATTCGCGATCATCGATGCTGTGAACGGTGAAGAGTACCTCTCTGGTTTAGCCGAATGCTTCCATCTTCCTGAAGCCCGCATCAAATGGAAAATGGACGGTGGTAAACAAGAAGCTGCTTTAGGTGCAGGCGCTGCTCACAGTGAAGCACTGAACTTTATCGTTAACACTATTCTGGCACAAAAACCAGAACTGTCTGCACAGCTGACCGCGATTGGTCACCGTATCGTGCACGGCGGCGAGAAGTACACCAAATCCGTTATTATCGACGACACTGTGATTCAGGGCATCAAAGATGCAGCGCCGTTTGCACCGCTGCATAACCCGGCTCACCTGATCGGTATTCACGAAGCACTGAAATCCTTCCCGACTCTGAAAGACAAAAACGTGGCTGTATTCGACACCGCGTTCCATCAGACCATGCCGGAAGAATCTTACCTCTACGCCCTGCCGTACAATCTGTACAAAGAGCACGGCGTTCGTCGTTACGGTTTCCACGGCACCAGCCACTACTATGTGACGCAAGAAGCGGCCAAAATGCTGAACAAGCCGGTGGAAGAAGTGAACATCATCACTTGCCACCTGGGCAACGGCGGTTCTGTTTCTGCTATCCGTAACGGTGAGTGCGTTGACACCTCCATGGGTCTGACCCCGCTGGAAGGCCTGGTGATGGGCACCCGTACCGGTGACATCGACCCGGCGATCATTTTCTTCCTGCACGACAACCTGGGCATGAGCGTTGATGACATCAACAAAATGCTGACCAAAGAATCTGGTCTGCTGGGCCTGACTGAAGTGACCAGCGACTGCCGTTACGTTGAAGACAACTACACCGCGAAAGAAGACGCCAAGCGTGCGATGGACGTTTACTGCCACCGTCTGGCGAAATACATCGGCTCTTACACTGCGCTGATGGATGGTCGTCTGGATGGCGTGGTATTCACCGGTGGTATCGGTGAAAACGCCGCCATGGTGCGTGAACTGTCTCTGGGCAAACTGGCCGTACTGGGCTTCGATGTTGATCACGAACGCAACCTGGCTGCCCGCTTCGGCAAGTCTGGCTTCATCAACAAAGAACGCACCACCCTTGCGATGGTCATCCCGACCAACGAAGAGCTGGTCATCGCGCAAGACGCGAACCGTCTGACTGCCTGATTCCACACCGCCAGCTAAGCTGGCGGTGCTGTTTTGTATCCCGCCACATTCGGCGGTAACGAAAGAGGATAAACCGTGTCCCGTATTATTATGCTGATCCCGACCGGAACCAGCGTCGGTCTCACCAGCGTTAGCCTGGGCGTGATCCGTGCGATGGAACGTAAAGGCGTTCGTCTGAGCGTTTTCAAACCTATCGCCCAGCCGCGTGCTGGTGGCGATGCGCCAGACCAGACCACCACCATCGTGCGTGCCAACTCCAATCTGCCTGCGGCTGAACCGCTGAAGATGAGCTACGTTGAATCTCTGCTGTCCAGCAACCAGAAAGATGTGCTGATGGAAGAGATCATCGCCCGCTACCACGACAGCGCGAAAGATGCCGAAGTGGTTCTGGTTGAAGGCCTGGTGCCGACGCGTAAGCATCAGTTCGCCCAGTCCCTGAACTATGAAATCGCCAAAACCCTGAACGCGGAAATCGTGTTTGTGATGTCTCAGGGCACCGATACCGCTGAGCAGATCAAAGAGCGTATCGAACTGACCCGCAGCAGCTTTGGCGGCGCGAAAAACGCTAACATCACCGGCGTTATCGTCAACAAACTGAACGCCCCGGTTGATGAACAAGGCCGCACCCGCCCGGATCTGTCTGAGATTTTTGATGACTCCTCCAAAGCGAAAGTCAGCAACATCGATCCGGCGCAGTTGCAACATTCCAGCGCACTGCCAGTATTAGGCGCGGTGCCGTGGAGCTTCGATCTGATCGCCACCCGTGCCATCGACATGGCGCGTCACCTGAATGCCACCATCGTTAACGAAGGTGACATCAATACCCGTCGCGTGAAGTCCGTGACCTTCTGTGCGCGCAGCATTCCGCACATGCTGGAACACTTCCGTGCAGGTTCCCTGCTGGTGACGTCTGCTGACCGTCCTGACGTGCTGGTTGCCGCGTGCCTCGCAGCGATGAACGGCGTGGAAATCGGTGCGATCCTGCTGACCGGTGCTTACGAGATGGACCCGCGCGTTGCCAAACTGTGTGAACGTGCTTTCGCCACCGGCCTGCCGGTATTCATGGTGAACACCAACACCTGGCAGACCTCCCTGAGCCTGCAAAGCTTCAACCTCGAAGTGCCGGCGGATGACCACCAGCGTATCGAGAAAGTGCAGGAATACGTGGCAAGCTACATCAACGCCGACTGGATTGAGTCTCTGACCGCGACCTCCGAGCGCAGCCGTCGTCTCTCTCCGCCAGCTTTCCGCTACCAGCTGACCGAGCTTGCTCGTCAGGCAGGCAAACGTGTTGTGCTGCCAGAAGGCGACGAACCGCGTACTGTGAAAGCCGCCGCTATCTGTGCGGAACGCGGCATCGCCACCTGTGTGCTGCTGGGTAACCCGGATGAAATCACCCGCGTTGCGGCTTCTCAGGGCGTTGAACTGGGCACCGGTATCGAAATCGTTGACCCGGAAGTAGTGCGTGAAAGCTACGTTGCGCGTCTGGTTGAGCTGCGTAAGAGCAAGGGCATGACCGAAGCCGTTGCCCGCGAACAGCTCGAAGACAACGTGGTGCTGGGTACACTGATGCTGGAACAGGACGAAGTTGACGGTCTGGTTTCCGGTGCAGTTCACACCACCGCGAACACCATCCGTCCGCCGTTGCAGTTGATCAAAACCGCACCGGGCAGCTCGCTGGTTTCTTCCGTGTTCTTCATGCTGCTGCCGGAACAGGTTTACGTGTACGGCGACTGTGCGATTAACCCGGACCCGACCGCTGAGCAACTGGCTGAAATCGCGATTCAGTCCGCAGACTCTGCAACCGCATTCGGTATCGAACCGCGCGTGGCAATGCTCTCCTACTCTACCGGTAACTCCGGCGCGGGTAGCGACGTTGAGAAAGTACGTGAAGCGACCCGTATCGCGCAGGAAAAACGCCCGGATCTGGTTATCGACGGTCCGCTGCAGTATGACGCGGCTGTGATGGCTGACGTGGCAAAATCCAAAGCGCCGAACTCCCCGGTTGCCGGTCGTGCTACCGTGTTCATCTTCCCGGATCTGAACACCGGTAACACCACCTACAAAGCGGTACAGCGTTCTGCCGACCTGATCTCCATCGGGCCGATGCTGCAAGGCATGCGCAAACCGGTTAACGACCTTTCCCGTGGCGCGCTGGTTGACGATATCGTCTACACCATCGCACTGACGGCGATCCAGTCGTCCCAGCAGCAGTAATTACTTACTGCCTGTAAAAAGCCCCTGCATGCAGGGGCTTTTTTATTGGCGTTTATCTGGCAGGCACGCGCCACCGGGCAAGGTAGATCAGAGTAATTCCCGCGCCGCCGTGACGATATCGTGCGCCGTCAGGCCATACTCTTTTTGCAGGAAATCCTGCGTCCCGACCTGACCGTAACGCTCTTTCACCCCCACGCGACGCATCGGCACCGGGCAGGTTTCCACCAGCACTTCCGCCACCGCCGACCCCAGCCCGTTGTGAATGCTGTGGTTTTCGCAGGTCACTATCCGCCCTGTTTTTTCGGCATAGTTTTTCACCAGCATCCGGTCGATGGGTTTTAGCGTAAACATGTCGATCACCGCAGCGCTCACCCCCTCCTGCTCAAGCTGACGCGCCGCCTCCAGCGCCTGCGCCACCATGATGCCGTTGGCGATCAGGGTAATGTCGGTACCTTCCCGCAGCACGTTTCCTTTGCCGATGGTAAAGGTGGAGCCCGGCGCATAAATCGTCGCCGCCTGTTTGCGGATGGTGCGAACCCAGTAAAACCCTTTCAGATCGGCGAGCTGGTTGAGGATGTCCTTAAACATCACCGCATCGGTGACTTCCAGCACCACGGAATTCGCCAGCCCGCGCACGATACCCATATCTTCAAACGACATGTGCGTGCCACCGTTGTGGCAGGCGGTGACGCCCGCGTCCGAGGCGATCACTTTGACGTTATTACGCTGGTAATCGAGCGCCATAAATAACTGATCAAAGCAACGGCGGCTGGCGAACGCGGTAAAGGTATGCACAAACGGCGAGCGCCCGGTGAGCGATAGCCCCGCCGCTGTGCCAATCACGTTGGCTTCCATAATCCCGCAGTTAACCACCTGCTGCGGGTACTTTTTATGCACGCCATCCATCGCCATCGAACTCATCAGATCCGCTTCCAGGGCGATAATGTCGCCACCAGATTCAATCTGCTCTGTCACAAACGCCGCGTAAACCTTACGCATTTCGGTGTCGTCTGTGCCTCCAGCGGGTGCAACCTTAATCATGCGCGGCCTCCAGCGTTTTAATGGTCTGATCGAGCGCCTGCTTCATCTCTTCAGTCAGGCGAAGGTGGTGTGAATTGCCAAGCTGTTCAAGATACGGAACGCCCTGCCCTTTGATGCTGTCGAGGATCACCACCCGTGGGCGCGCCTCTGCCGCCGGGCGGGGTGCAACCACCTCCAGCAGTCCGGCGATGTCATCACCTTTAACGGTAAACACGTCATAACCAAAAGAGCGGAATTTCCCCTCCAGATCGAAGGCGCAGATGATTTCATCCAGTTCGCCATCCAGTTGCTGTTTGTTCCAGTCGATAAACACCGTCAGATTATTGAGCTTATGATGGGCAATGAACTGAAACGCCTCCCAGCACTGCCCCTCGTTCAGCTCGCCGTCGCCCACGATGCAGAACACCCGGTTATCGCGCCCGGCCAGCCGGTGCGAGAGCGCCATCCCGCCCGCGATTGAAATCCCCTGCCCCAGTGAACCGGTGGTGGCGTCCACGCCGCGCGTTTTCAGCCGATCCGGGTGGCTCGGCAGCCGCGTCCCGTTCTGGTTCAGCGTCTGCAACTCCTCGATCGGGAAGTAGCCTTTGATCGCCAGCGTGCTGTACAGCGCCGGACCTGCGTGACCTTTTGACAACACAAAGTAATCGCGTTGCGGCCAGTCGGGATCGGCAGGATCAATGCGCATCACCTCGCCGTACAACACCGCCAGAGTTTCAACCACCGACATGCTGCCGCCGTAATGCCCGAATCCGAGCGTGGTCAGTGATTTCAGCGTCGCAACACGGATGTCGCGCGCAAGCATCGTCAGTTCATCAATCTTTGTCATAACTTCGCTCCGGTATTTTCCTGCGAGCCGTTATTCACAGGTTTATGTTTCGCAAATCGGTTGTATGCCACCAGCACGGCAAACAGCGCGACCACCAGACCCGTTATCGCCAGCGGCGACAGATAGCGGGCCAGATTCCCCAGCACAATCCCGATAACGCCAAAATCCGCATCCGAGAAGGTGGTGTTAGCAAAGCCGATGGCACCGAGGACCGGCAGCAGCAGCACGGGCAAGAAAGTGATCAGCAAACCATTGGCAAACGCGCCCAGCATCGCGCCGCGTCGTCCTCCGGTAGCGTTACCAAAGACACCGGCCGTCGCCCCGGTAAAGAAGTGCGGCACCACGCCCGGCAGGATCAGCACCAGTTTCATCTGACCGAGCAGGAACAGTCCCACCAGCCCGCCGAGGAAGCTGAACAGGAAACCAATCAGCACCGCATTTGGCGCGTAGGGATAGACCACCGGGCAATCCAGCGCCGGGCGGGCGTTGGGCACCAGTTTTTCAGAGAAGCCGGTAAACGCCGGGACGATTTCCGCGAGGATCAGGCGCACACCCTGCAGGATGATGAATACCCCGGCGGCGAAGGTAATGGCCTGAATGATGGCGTACACGAGGAAGTTCTGCCCGGCGCTCAGGTTGCTTTCGATGTACTCACGCCCGGCGCAGACCGCCATAATCAGGTAGATAATGATCATGGTCAGCGAAATGGAGATGGAACTGTCGCGCAGGAAACTTAAGTTTTTCGGCAGGTTCATCTCTTCTGTTGAGCGTGAACCTTTCCCGCAGACGCTGCCTATCCAGCCAGACAGCACATAACCCAGGGTGCCGAAGTGCCCGAAGGCGATATCGTCGTTGCCGGTGATGCGCTTCATATAACGCTGGGCAATCGACGGGAAGAAAGCCATCACCAGGCCCAGGATCAGCGAGCCGGTAAACACCAGTCCGACGCCTTCAAAGCCCGCCACCGTCAGGATCACCCCGATCATGCACGCCATATAGAAGGTGTGATGCCCGGTCAGGAAGATGTATTTCAGCCGGGTGAAGCGGGCCACGATAATGTTCGCCACCATGCCGAACGCCATAATCAGCGCGGTCGAGGCACCGTATTTTTCCAGCGCAATAGAAACGATCGCTTCATTGTTCGGAATAATGCCCTGGATATTAAAGGCGTGCTCAAACATGCCGCCGAGAGGATTAAGCGAGCCGACTAATACCGTCGCCCCGCCGCCGAGAACAATAAACCCCAGAATGGTTTTAACTGTGCCTTTCACGACGTCGGAAAACGATTTTTTCTGTGCCACAAGGCCAATCAGCGCAATTAAACCTACCAGCACTGATGGCACTTTCAGAATATCAACGACGAAATTCAGTGTATCGAGAATAAACATATTCGCCTCTTTCACTCAATAATTACCGGTTGGCAAAGAAAGCGGCTATTTTCGCTTCCAGCTCGTTAATATCGATAATGTTGTTGATAACCACTAACTGGCTTTCAGGCACGCTGGCGCTGGAGGCGATATCTTTCGCCATGACGAAGACATCAGCCGCACCGGGCGTGGCGGAGGAGAGATCCGAGTGCTCGACTTCAGCTTCGATATTCAGCTTTTTAAGCACTTTTTTAATATTCATTTCGACCATAAAACTGCTGCCCAGGCCGGAGCCGCAAATTGCCATAATTTTCATTATTGTCACCTTTTGTAGGGTAGAGTACAGGCGCATCACGCAGTAAATGCGTAATGTAAAACATGACTAATGCGTATAAATCAGAATCGTTGAATAATGTTTTTTATTTCCTCCCGGCTGTTTGCCTGGTGTAATTCCTCCATATCACTTTCGCTGGAAAATAATTCCGCAAGCGCGGCGATCATTTCGATATGGCTGTGTTTATCTGGCGCGGCAAGCATAATAATCAGATCGACCGGATCAAAATCCTCTGACTGGAATGCCACACCACGCTGTAATTTCAGCAGCGACAAACCTAATCCCACTGCGCCCTCTTCCGGGCGGGCATGTGGCATCGCCAGACCGGGAGCCAGAACGTAATACGGCCCCAGCGTCTCATGCTGCCTGACGATAGCGGGCACATAGTCTGCGGTGATCGTTCCGGCCACTAACAAGGGCTGTGCGCAGATTTCCAGTGCCTGTTGCCAGTCACTGACGCTCTCCAGGCATTGCAGCGTGGTGTCATTCAGCCATTTTTCCAGCACCTTGCTCTCCTCATGTTGCAGAAATGATGCACAAACTTTATGCAAGGAAAACCAAGTTAACCGTGACAATAATCACAAAGATAGCGCTATCAAAAGGCACATATCAGAAATGTGATAGCGCTATCAAATCAAAATCATTGTTGCAGATCTCAGCAAGTTCAGGGATTTCCGGCGTATACTTCGGACTACATGAGAGGATCAACTCAAAGAAAAAAACCTCTAAGATCATTGCGTTTAAGCAGGATAGAGAATGTCTATAATCCGAAAACGGCGTAATACCGGTAAAGTCACGCTGGCTGATGTGGCGCAGCTTGCGGGCGTGGGGACGATGACCGTCTCGCGCGCGATCCGCACGCCTGAGCAGGTGTCCGATAAACTGCGGGAAAAAATCGAAGCCGCCGTGCACGAGCTGGGATATATGCCGAATCTGGCCGCCAGCGCGCTGGCCTCAGCGTCGTCATGGACCATTGCGATGGTAGTGCCTAATCTCGCGGAGTCCGGGTGCTCTGAAATGTTTGCCGGGTTACAGCAGGTACTGCAACCGGCGGGCTATCAAATTATGCTGGCAGAGTCTCAGCACCGGCTGGAGCAGGAAGAAAAACTGCTGGAAACGCTGCTGGCGTCAAACCTGGCCGCCGCCATTTTACTGAGCGTGGAGCACAGCGAAACCGTGCGCCGCTGGCTGTCGAATGCCAGTATTCCGGTGATGGAAATTGGCGCAACCCGCGCCGATCCCATTGATATGAATATCGGGATTGATAACGTCGCCGCGATGCAGGAACTCACGCAGATGCTGATCCAGCGCGGCTATCAGAACATCGGTTTGCTGTGCGCTAATCAGGAACAGTGGATTTTTCAGCAGCATCTTCAGGGCTGGTATAAGGCAATGCTGCGGCATCATATGTCGCCCAACCGGGTGATTAACGCGGCGGCCCCGCCTACCTTCTCAACGGGGGCATCGCAACTGCCGGAGTTTTTGCTGGCGTGGCCGGAGCTGGACGCGCTGGTGTGCGTCTCCGATGAACTGGCCTGTGGTGCGCTGTACGAGTGTCAGCGACGGCGTATTAAAGTCCCGGATGATTTAGCGATTGTGGGATTTGGTGACAGCGATGTCAGCCGGGTGTGTCAGCCACCGCTGACGACTATTGCCGTGCCGCATCGTCAGATTGGTATTGAAGCAGGACGCGCGCTGCTGGCGCGCCTGAATGATGAGGTGTGGAGTAACAAAGCGCCGATTGCCTCAACGCTTTGTCTGCGTGAAAGTTGCTAGTTACTGCGCTTCTTCCAGCTTCGGCACGTCATTGTTGGCATTGCGGCTCATCCACAGTGCCAGCGCTTTGAGTGAATCAGGGGTGAACTCGTCACAGCGCGCGGTGATCTCTTCCGGCGTCATCCAGCTCACTTCGCTCACTTCTTCTTCCTGAAGGGCAAACGGCCCGTGTGAGACGCAACTAAACAGCGCGCCCCAGACGCGGCAGTGCTCATCTTCAAAGTAGAACTGCCCGTGCTCAGCCAGCGGTACGCCCGCAATACCCAGCTCTTCTTCCGCTTCGCGACGTGCGGAATCAATGAGCACTTCGTCAGACTGCACGACACCGCCCGCCGTGGCATCCAGCATACCCGGCATAAAGTCTTTAATTTCAGTGCGGCGCTGTACCAGGATCTTGCCCATCCCGTCGTGCACAACGATATAGGTCGCGCGATGACGCAGACACTGCGCACGCATTTGCGCGCGGCTGGCTTGCGCAATCACCTCATTGTCTTCACTGACAATATCCACCCATTCCGTACCAGCAATTTGACGTTGTTCCACCATCAGGAAATCATCTCTCTAAGCGCTCTTATGGCGCGTTTTTGGTTGAGGGGTAAGTTACGTATTAATCACTACCTGTGCAATATCGCGTTGATCATTGAGTGCGATTACGCGTAAAACGTTTTTCCCGTTGCAGACGAAGCGCTGCGATTGTCTGAACCTGCCAAAAATCCCGTCTAATAATAGCGGAATTACGGCGCTAACGCGCGCCTGAAAGCGCCACAAAACGCTGTACGGAGGAGCGCTGCCACTGGAATGCGGCGTACTCCGCCAGACGCTCTGGCACGTCATCGCCATTAAGCACCAGCCGGTTAAGCATCAGCGCCAGATCGGTATCTGCAATACACCATTCGCCGAACAAATTTGGTTTACCGTGGGCCAGTAAAAGATTCGCTGTATCAAAGAGTTTTGCTGCACTCGCCAGGCCTGCGGAACTTAACGGCGCTTTTTTAGCACCCGCGAAGACGACGTCCGTTGAGCGTTCCTCGCGGATCGGCATCAGGTCGCTGCGCAGCCACGCCTGAATTTGCCGGGCGCGGGCGCGATTTTGCCGATCGTGGGGATAAATCCGCTCCCACTCCGGCGGGGCAAATGTCTCTTCCAGATATTCAGCGATAGCCGAGGATTCACTTAATTCAAAATCGTCTACTGCCAGCACCGGTACACGACGGGTCAGCGTGTAGCCCTCCCAGCCGGGGCGCAGGTTTTCTCCCCCGGATAAATCCACGGTTTTGAGGGTAAACGGCAGCGCTTTTTCATGCAGGGCTACATAGACAGACATGACATACGGAGAAAAGTAATCCGCATCTGACCACAACGTAATTTTCGGCTCGCTCATGACTTCCTCGTTAAATGTTCGGGTTTATTTTCAAAAGTATAATGTCTTGTGCACGCTGTCACCTGCGGAAAACTCATACAGCGACGAGTGCGCCTATACTTCTTTGCAAGGCTTTTGCCATGACAGGAGTTGACATGATCGATCTCTATTACGCCCCAACGCCAAACGGACATAAAATCACGCTTTTCCTCGAAGAAGCGGAGCTGGATTATCGCCTGATCCGCGTGGATATCAGCAAAGGCGATCAGTTTCGCGCCGACTTTCTCGAAATCTCCCCGAACAACAAAATCCCGGCCATTGTCGATCACACCCCTGCCGACGGAGGTGCGCCGCTGAGTCTGTTTGAATCCGGGGAAATCCTGCTTTATCTGGCGGAAAAAAGCGGCAAGCTGTTAAGCGGCGAATTGCGTGAGCGCCACCGCACACTCCAGTGGCTGTTCTGGCAGGTCGGCGGGCTGGGGCCGATGCTTGGGCAAAATCATCATTTTAATTACTTTGCGCCGAAACCCATTCCCTACGCCATTGAGCGTTTTCAGGTGGAAACCCAGCGACTTTACAGTGTGCTGAACGCGCGACTTGAGCGCGTACCCTGGCTTGGCGGCGAGCATTACAGCATCGCAGATATCGCGGCCTGGCCGTGGGTCAACGCCTGGGAGCGCCAGCGCGTCGATCTCAATAATTACCCGGCGGTCTATAACTGGTATGAGCGCATCCGCACGCGCCCCTCAACAATACGCGCCATGCAAAAAGCACAGCAAATTTAGGCGCAAACCTCGTGTATGATAGCGCGGCTTATTACAAGAAGGAGCTATTCAATGTCACAGCCTGACGCCATTATCCGTATCAAAAATTTGCGCCTGCGTACCTTTATCGGCATTAAGAATGAAGAGATCGCCAATCGCCAGGACATCGTGGTGAATGTGGTGATCCACTATCCGGCCGATAAAGCCCGCGCCAGCGAAGACATCAACGATGCGCTGAATTACCGGACGATCACCAAAAGCATTATCCAGCACATTGAAAATAACCGTTTTTCGCTTCTGGAAAAATTAACTCAGGATGTGCTCGACATCGCGCGGGAACACCACTGGGTAACCTATGCTGAAGTGGAAATCGATAAACTTCACGCGCTGCGTTACGCCGACTCCGTTTCGATGACGATGAGCTGGCAACGCTAAGCGCAACCGGGAGGTTGCATGCGGATCTTGATTACCGGCGGCACGGGCCTGATAGGCCGCCATCTTATTCCACGTCTGCTGGATCTGGGGCATACGGTTACCGTGGTAACCCGAACCCCGGACAAGGCGCAGGGGGTGCTGGATGCCCGCGTTGTGCTGTGGAAGGGGCTGAATGACCGGCAAAACCTGAATGATATTGACGCGGTGATCAATCTGGCGGGCGAGCCTATCGCGGATAAACGCTGGACGGAAGCGCAAAAACAGCGTTTATGTAACAGCCGCTGGCAGATCACGCAGAAGCTGGTCGATCTGTTTCATGCCAGTGAGACGCCGCCCGCCGTGCTGATTTCCGGTTCCGCCGCAGGCTACTACGGCGATCTGGGCGAAGTGGTGGTGACGGAAGAAGAACCGCCGCATAACGAGTTCACCCATAAACTCTGTGCCCGCTGGGAGCAAATTGCCTGCGGTGCACAGAGCGATCGCACCCGCGTCTGCCTGCTGCGCACCGGGGTGGTGTTTTCCCCGAAAGGCGGGATCCTCGCCAAAATGCTGCCGGTTTTTCGCTTAGGTCTGGGTGGCCCTATCGGTAGTGGCCGACAATATCTGGCGTGGATCCATATCGACGATATGGTTAACGGCATTCTCTGGCTGCTGGATAACGATCTGCGCGGCCCGTTCAATATGGTTTCACCCTACCCGGTGCGTAATGAACAGTTTGCCCACGCGCTGGGCCATGCGCTGCACCGCCCGGCGTTTATGCGCGCGCCAGCCACCGCCGTGCGCCTGATGATGGGCGAATCGGCGGTACTGGTGCTCGGCGGCCAGCGCGCGCTGCCCAAGCGTCTCGAAGATTCCGGCTTTGGCTTCCGCTGGTACGATCTGGAAGAAGCGCTGACGGACGTGGTGCGTTGACCTGCTAATATTCGTAGCGCCCTGCCCGCCATTCCGGTGTTAAGGTATAACCCTGTTCACCGGAATGGCGATGGCAATGATCACTCTGACAACTCCGCGACTGACTCTCTCCCCTTTTCAGGAAGCCGACTGGCCGTTCTTTTTACGCCTGCGTCAGGACAGCGCCATCATGCGGTATATGGCTGACATCACCTCTGAAGACGCTATTCGCCAGGTATTTAACAGCCGTCTGCTGGATGGGGGCGCGTTTGTGATCCGCCGGAAAGACGAGGAGACACCGCTGGGGGATATCGGCCTGCGTATCAGTACGCAAAACCCGCAGGAAGCGGATGTGGGTTACAGCGTGGCGACTCACGCTCAGGGCTCAGGCATCGCCAGCGAAGCGCTACACGGCATCTGCCAGTATGCGTTTGCTGAGCGCGGCGTGACGGCACTTAACGCCTGGGTGCTGGCGGAGAACACCGGCTCAAAGCGGGTGCTGGAGAAACAGGGATTTGTGCAGGTGGATGTGCTGCATAAAGTGTACCGGGTGAATGGGGTGTTTCATGACGATTGCGTGTACCGGCTGGTGGCGTGCGATTTTAAAGGCGTGCTTTCACCCTCACCCTAACCCTCTCCCTGAGGGAGAGGGGACAGATTGAGCGCGATCCCGGCTTTCGCTCTCCCTGAGGGAGAGGGAATAGAGCCGCCCTTCTCCCTCTCCCATGGGGAGAGGGCCGGGGTGAGGGGTTACTTCAACGACCCTTTCAAAAACTGCTGCAAACGCGGGCTTTGCGGATTATCGAACACCGCTTCCGGTCTGCCCTCTTCTTCAATCTTGCCCTGATGCAGGAAAATCACATGGGTAGAAACGTGGCGGGCAAAGCCCATCTCGTGCGTTACCACCACCATGGTTTTCCCCTCTTCCGCCAGTTGCTGCATGATGCGCAACACTTCGCCCACCAGCTCAGGATCCAGCGCCGAAGTCGGCTCATCAAAGAGTAAGACTTCCGGCTCCATCGCCAGCGCGCGGGCAATGGAAACACGCTGCTGCTGACCGCCAGAGAGATGCACCGGGTATTTCGCCTGAGCGCGCTCGTCGATGCCGACTTTCGCCAGATACTTCACTGCCCGGTCGCGGGCTTCCTGCTTGCTTAGCCCCAGCACCTGAATCGGCGCTTCCATGACGTTTTCCAGCACCGTCATGTGGCTCCACAGGTTGAAATGCTGGAACACCATCGTCAGGCGCGTGCGCAACAGACGCAGTTGATGCTTATCCGCCACCTTGAGCTGGCCGTCTTTATCCCGCACCAGGGTAATGTTCTGGCCGTTCACAACAATCGTGCCTTCGCTCGGCTTTTCGAGGAAGTTTATGCAGCGCAGAAACGTACTTTTCCCGGAACCGGACGAGCCGATAATGCTGATCACATCCCCCGCGTTCGCCTGCAACGAGACGCCCTTCAGCACTTCGTGTTCGCCGTAGTGTTTGTGCAAATCAGTTACGTTTAATTTGTTCTCAGACATCGTTTTCTCAGTGCGTCGAAGAAGGTTTCACATGCTGCAACCAGCGCTTTTCCGCCTTGCGGAATAAGCTAATCAGCACATAAGAGATAATCAGATACAGCACCGCCGCAATGCCAAACGCGGTAAAGGGCTGATAGGTCGCCGAGTTAATATCACGGGCGATTTTCAGCAAATCCGGCACCGTGGCGGTAAACGCCAGCGCCGTGGAGTGCAGCATCAGGATCACTTCGTTGCTGTAGGCGGGCAGCGCAATGCGCAGCGCCGACGGCAGAATAATAGAGCGGTACATTTTGAATGACGAGAAGCCATACGCCCGCGCGGCTTCAATCTCGCCATGCGGCACCGAGCGGATGGCACCGGCAAAAATTTCCGTGGTGTATGCGCAGGTGTTGAGCGTTAGCGCCAGCACCGTACAGTTCAGACCGCTGCGGAAAAAGGCGTTGAGCAGCTCCGTGCCTTTGACAATCTCAAGGGTGTACATGCCGGAGTAAAACACCAGCAACTGCACGTACAGCGGCGTGCCGCGAAAAATATAGGTAAACAGCCAGATGGGGAACCAGACAAATTTATTGCTGGAGACGCGCCCGATAGCCAAAAAGACCGCCAGGATGCCCCCCATTATCACGGAGGTGATCAGCAGCCACAGGGTGATCGCCACCCCGGTAAAACGGTAGCCATCGGTCCACAACAGGGACTGCCAGTACTCCTGAATAATCTCGATCACAGGTCAGCCCTCTTCACACCCACGGAGTAGCGACGTTCGAGAAGAAGCAGCACACCATTGGACACCGTCGTAAAGACCAGATAAATCAATCCGCACACCACCGCAAAATAGAACGGCTCCCAGGTGCTTTTCCCGGCAAGCTGGGTAGCTTTGACCACATCTTCCAGTCCGAGCAGCGACACCAGCGCGGTGGCTTTTAAAATCACCTGCCAGTTGTTGCCAATGCCTGGCAGCGCATAGCGCATCATGGCGGGGAACAGGATCCGACGAAACGTCTGCCCGCCGGTAAAACCAAACGCCGTCGCCGCTTCAATATGGCCTCTCGGCACCGCCATAAAAGCGCCGCGAAAGGTTTCCGTGAAGTACGCGCCGTAGATAAAGCCGAGCGTAATAATACCGGCCACCATAGGATCGATATCAATTTGCCCCATGCCAACGGCATCGGTCAGGGTGTTGAGCACGATTTGCAGACCGTAAAAAATCAGCAGCATTAACACCAGATCCGGCACGCCACGGATAAGCGTGGTGTAACCCTCAAAGATGATACGCAGCAGACGGTTGCCGGACAGCTTTCCGCCCGCCCCGATAAGGCCTATCAGCACCGCCAGCACCACGGAACTGAGCGCCAGTTCCAGGGTGACCAGAGCACCTTGTAAAATAACTTGAGAAAACCCGTACAGCATGCTGCCTGTCCTGTGTGTTGTCTGCCGTGTCTGTTCCCCTCCTGGCGAGGAGGGGCTGCACGTTATCCTGCGTGGTGATTAGCCACCGTAAACATCAAAATCAAAATACTTTTTCGCCAGTTTTTCGTAAGTGCCGTCAGCGCGCATGTCCGCAAAGGCTTTGTTCAGTGCTTCACGCAGTTCAGTGTCGTCTTTACGCAAGCCCATGCCGGTGCCGACGCCAAACAGTTTTTCATCTTTGATCGACGGGCCGCCAAATTTGTATTCTTTACCCATCGCGGTTTTCAGGAAACCTTCGCTGGCGGCGACTTCATCCTGAAATGCGGCGTCGATACGGCCTGCGGTCAGGTCCGAATAGATATTGTCCTGGCCCTGATAGGAAACGATTTCCACGCCTTTCGGTGCCCAGTGCACGTTGCCGTAGGTTTCCTGTGTGGTGCCCTGCAGAACGCCGATACGTTTACCTGCCAGTTTCGCCAGATTCGGCTCAACATCAGAATTTTTCGCCACGACCAGACGGGAATCCGCCGCGTAGAGCTTGTCGGTAAAAGCAATTTCCTGCTGGCGTTTTTCAGTAATCGATAGCGATGACATGATGGCGTCAATTTTCTTCGCTTTCAGCGAAGGAATAAGGGCATCCAGCGGGTTCTCAATGAAAGTACATTGCGTATTAATTCGCTTACACAGCTCTTTTGCCAGATCAATGTCAAAACCAACCAATTCACCCTGTGCATTCTTTGATTCGAAGGGAGCATAAGTCGGATCGGTACCAATGCGAAGTTTTTGCGGGATGGCAGCGAATGCACCGGAGATACTGGAAACAGCGAACACCAGAGAAAGAGATAACACCAGTTTTTTCATAATTATCCTCAACAGACTGTCTTTCCTACGGGATTTAATAAAGAAGGCTGCTGGTATCGTGCCATTATTCGCCCCGGCAAGGCAAAATATTCTGTCTCAGGTCACGCTTTTTTTTGCATCAGTTTTGCTTAACTATGCATGAATGCCCCGTTTCGGTGCATCGATTGCACCACCACGAAGCATTCATACAATCTATGCACCACATCGGCTGACGTGGTGCACCGTGGCTTAGTCGCCGTAGACGTTAAAGTTGAAATACTTCTTCGCCAGCTTGTCGTAGGTACCGTCTTTGCGGATTTCATCGAACGCTTTATCGAACGCCGCTTTCAGCTCGGCATCGTCTTTGCGCAGACCAATACCGGTGCCGTCACCAAAGTATTTTTTGTCTTTAACGGCCGGACCTGCAAAGTCATATTCTTTACCGGCAGGCTGTTTTAAGAAGCCTTCGCTGGCGGCCACTTCGTCCTGGAAAGCAGCATCCACGCGCCCGGCAGCCAGGTCAGAGTAGATCAGATCCTGGTTCTGGTAGGCCACCACATCCACCCCTTTGCTGCGCCAGTTGTCATTGGCATAGGCTTCCTGAGTAGAGCCCTGCAACACGCCCACATGCTTGCCTTTCAGCGAGTCGGTGGTCGGCTGGATTGGGGAGCCTTTCACCGCGATCAGACGCGCGTTAGCGGCATACAGCGGTTGCGAGAAGGCGATTTCCTGGAGGCGTTTTTCCGTAATGGAGAGCGAAGAGATAATGGCATCAATTTTTTTCGCTTTCAGGGACGGGATCAGCGCGTCGAAGTCACTGCCCACCCAGGTACATTTGACCTTAATGCGGCTGCACATTTCGTTGCCCAGATCGATATCGAAGCCAACAAAGTCCCCTTTCGCATCCTTGGATGAAAAAGGTGCATACGTCGCGTCTGTACCAATGCGCACGGTCTGAGGCAGTGCGGCGTAGACACTGGCGGCACTGGACAGTCCCAGCAGTAAAGACAGAGCAACAACCGTCTTCTTCATACATTCCCCTCAAGTTTTCTGATTTTATTATGTATTGCGTGGTGTTGTGTGTTTGCTACTCGTTCATGCTTGCATGTCTTATGCCAGTTTGACGCCGCGCAGAATTTACAGCGTTAAATATGTTAATAAAACGTTGCAACATTAACTTACAGTGAAAGATAGCAGGTCTGCCCAACAGATTTGCAGGTTAAAAAGAGAAAACAGGGATTAAATGTTGAGGATTTGATCGCGGTTGCAGAATTGCCCCTGAATGGGGCAACGAAGATTTTTCCGCACTAGTTTGAGGCATTGCCGCCCGACCAGCGGGTGAAGAGGTCAGCGGGGAGTTCAATATCAAACTGATCGACGATGCGATTGACGGTCTGGTTAATGATGTCATCCAGGGTTTGCGGACGATGATAAAACGCCGGAACCGGCGGCATGATGACCGCGCCGAGTTCTGCCGCCTGGGTCATCAGACGTAAATGCCCGAGGTGCAGCGGTGTTTCACGCACGCACAGCACCAGCGGTCGGCGCTCTTTCAGCACCACGTCCGCCGCGCGCGTGAGCAGATTATCGGTATAACCGTGAACGATGCCGGAGAGCGTTTTGATGGAGCACGGCAGAATCACCATGCCTGCGGTTTTAAACGAGCCGGAGGAGATGCTGGCGGCGATATCGCGCGCATCATGCACCACGTCAGCGAGCGACTGAACATCTCTGAGAGAGAGATCGGTTTCAAGAGAGAGGGTCTGACGAGCGGCATTGCTCATCACCAGATGGGTTTCGATATCCGCGACGTCACGCAGTACCTGTAGCAGGCGTACCCCATAAATGGCACCGCTGGCACCTGAGATCCCTACAATGAGTCGTTTCATGTCCGTCCCCTTTCGCTAATCAGGTGAGGACTTTGCAGGATTTTGGCAGGAGTTGCAACACCCCTCACCCTAACCCTCTCCCCGTGGGAGAGGGGACAGATCGAGCTCAGACTTGCGCTTCCCCCTCTCCCTGAGGGAGAGGGGACAGATCGAGCACAGACTTGCCCTTCCCCCTCTCCCTGAGGGAGAGGGCCGGGGTGAGGGTAAAACTTACCCTTCGTTATGCATCTCTAAATTTTCCACTTCATTTTGACGCTGTACCGCCTGGGCATCGTCATTACGCAGGGAGTCGAGATAATCGAGGTACTGCTGGTTTACGTCTTTAGTCACGTAAACGCCGTTAAACACCGAGCACTCAAACTGCTGGATGTCCGGGTTTTCAGCGCGCACCGCGTCGATCAGATCGTTCAGGTCCTGGAAAATCAGCCCGTCTGCGCCGATGATCTTGCGGATCTCATCCACTTCACGGCCATGTGCAATCAGCTCGTTAGCGGTCGGCATGTCAATGCCGTAAACGTTCGGGAAGCGGATTTCCGGGGCGGCAGAGGCCAGGTAAACCTTCTTCGCACCGGCTTCGCGAGCCATCTCGATGATCTGCTCGGAGGTGGTGCCACGCACGATAGAGTCGTCCACCAGCAGGACATTTTTATCGCGGAACTCAGCGCGGTTGGCGTTGAGCTTGCGGCGTACAGATTTACGACGCAACTGCTGGCCCGGCATGATAAAGGTGCGGCCAACGTAGCGGTTTTTCACGAAGCCCTGGCGATACGGTTTGTCCAGAATGCGGGCAATCTCAAGAGCGATATCGCAGGAGGTTTCCGGGATCGGGATAACCACGTCGATATCCAGATCTTCCCACTCGCGGGCAATCTTCTCGCCGAGTTTTTTACCCATATTCACGCGCGCGCTGTACACGGAAATCTTGTCGATAAAGGAGTCCGGGCGGGCGAAATAGACGTACTCAAACAGGCACGGATTGGTAACCGGGTTGTCTGCACACTGGCGGGTAAACAGCTGACCCTTTTCGGTGACGTATACCGCTTCACCCGGTGCGACATCGCGCAGGAATTCAAAGCCCAGGGTGTCCAGCGCCACGCTTTCGGAGGCCACCATGTATTCGGTGCGGCCATCGCCGAGATCGCGTTTACCGAGCACCAGCGGACGGATGCCGTTCGGATCGCGGAAGGCCACCATGCCATGACCGATAATCATCGCCACGCACGCATACGCGCCACGGATCAGACGATTGGTCGCTGCAACGGCTGCAAAAATGTTATCCGCTTCTAACGGGTAATGACGGAAGTTATCCAGCTCGCTGGCAAAGACATTGAGCAGGATTTCAGAATCGGAAGTGGTATTGATGTGGCGACGCTTCTCTTCGAACAGTTTTTTATGCAGTTCGTGCGCGTTGGTCAGGTTGCCGTTATGGGCAAGCGTAATACCGTACGGCGAGTTAACGTAAAAAGGCTGAGCTTCTGAGGCGCTGGAACTGCCAGCGGTCGGGTAACGCACATGTCCAAGGCCCATCGAGCCTTGCAGACGCTGCATATGGCGGGCTTCGAATACATCGTTCACCATCCCGTTCGCTTTACGCAAGCGGAAGCAGTTATTCTCATCAATAGTGATGATGCCAGCGGCATCCTGCCCACGGTGTTGTAACACCGACAGTGCATCATAAATGGACTGGTTGACCGGCGTGAAACCGGCGATACCGACAATACCGCACATACGTCTTTTCCTCGTTAAGCCACATCTCAGGGCTTACGCCCTGGGCAAGAAACTTGACGAGCTTTGCAGATAGTCAAAGAACCACCTGATGATGAAACTGAACTGAGGGATCAGCTGCGATTTTTGCCAGTCTTCACTTTTAGAAAAACCGGTAAAGGTATCGAGAAAGAACAGAATGGCGGCGACGATCAGCGCACCACGCAGCGCACCAAAGCAAATCCCCAACACCCTGTCAGTACCCGACAGGCCAGTTTTTTCTACAAGCTGACTGATAACGTAGTTAACAATCGCGCCGACGATGAGCGTCGCGATAAACAGCACCGCGATAGCAATCCCATTTCGAACCAGTTCGTCTTCAAAGCCCGTGAACCAAACTGACAGGTAAGTGTAGTAATGACTGGCAACAAAGAAAGCACAACCCCATGTCACCAGTGATAACGCTTCACGAACAAAGCCACGGATAAGGCTAACCAGACAGGAAAAACCAATCACCGCAATGATGGCGTAATCAATCCAGACCATATATGTCCCACGATTTTACGCCCTGTCGTCCAGTTCGGGGCGCATTCTAACAGAAAAAGAAAACGTTTGCGTAGGGATTTCCTTCCCATGCGTAAATAAAAATGGCGCTGAAAAAATATTCAACGCCAGGGGTACTTTGGCCTCTGATGGCACCTTTTTAGAGGGGGTCCCCTCACCCCGGCCCTCTCCCCAGGGGAGAGGGGGAAAGGCGAGTTCGTGCTCAATCTGTCCCCTCCCCCCAAGGAGAGGGAGAAAGGCAAACCCGCGCTCGATCTGTTCCCTCTCCCTCAGGGAGAGGGCCGGGGTGAGGGTAAAACCCGCCCCATCAATTCGCGGAATAATTCATCACCACGCCGCTCAAACCAGAGATCTGCTTAAGCTCGCCAAGGGAGTTCCTAAGCTTATCTTTCGAGGCATCCGGTCCCACCAGAATGCGGGTGATTTTACCCTGAACGGGTGTAGTGGGCGATGTATAAACGCGATAGCCCGCGCCACGCAGTTTACCCACCACTTCATTAACTTTATCCGCATTTTTCAGCGCGCCGAGCTGCACGACATACGCTTTACCGGTCGGTGCGGCGGGCTTCTCTTCTTCCACCTTTTTCGGCGGCTCTTCTTCACGCGGTTGAGGTTTGCTGACCGGCTTCGGTTTTGGGGTCACCACCGGCTCAGGCGCGACATCAATTTCGCTGTTGTTAGCGGCCTGCCGTGAGGCATCCAGCGAAGGTGCGGCGGCATCGCCTGCGCGAACCTCTTCGGCCGCGCCTTCAGGCGGCTGTGCCGGGAGTGCCTGCGTTGCCGCTGGCAGCATATCCGGCTCATCGCGATCGCCAGGCTTCGGCACCAGCGGGATCGCAGCGAACTCATCCTGATAATGTTTTTTTTGCCCGTCGAGCAGCCCGGGGAGCACAATCACCCCGAGCGCTACCAGCACAATTGTGCCCATTAAACGGTTCTGAAACTTACTTGCCACCGGCTCTCCCCGCGTCCATCGCTTCCATGACATGCGCTACGGTATGAAACGATCCACACACCAGCACGGTATCTTCAGGCTGTGCGTCTGCCATCGCAGCACGCCACGCCTGTTCGACGTTCTCAAAGGTGCGACCGCTTTGCAGATGCGCCAGCAGTTGTTCTGCTTTCGCACCGCGCGGCCCTTCCAGAGGGGCACAATACCAGCTATCGACCTCGCTCTCCAGACAGGCAAGCGTTCCGGCGATATCTTTATCGTGCAACATGCCGACCACCGCCAGCACGCGTCCGGTTTTGTTAAGTGCGTTCAGTCGTCCGGCGAGATACGCGGCGGCGTGGGGAT
Source organism: Enterobacter sp. kpr-6 (assembly GCF_900116015.1). Classification (GTDB taxonomy): domain Bacteria; phylum Pseudomonadota; class Gammaproteobacteria; order Enterobacterales; family Enterobacteriaceae; genus Enterobacter_D. Next base: position 235,057 of record NZ_FOYH01000001.1, on the reverse strand, counting down.
TATGCGCTACGTCGAGGATGACGCGCGGCGACTGGCTCACCGTCTGAAAACGCCCCGGTAAAATTGCACTGGCAATGCCGTCGCGAATAGCCGTTTCACTGACCGGAAGCCCGCTTGCGCGCAGCGCCGCCAGCGCCGTGGCTGCGTTCGGCTGCGGTACCTGCGGGAGCGGTAAACCGGTCAGTTCGCCTGCCGCATCGCTAAAGCGCCAGCTGTCGCCCGTCACCGCAAAATGCCAGTCCACGTCACGACGTAACAGATTTGCGCCCTTCTCGCCCGCCACATCCGCGATGGTGTGCGGCATATCCGGCTCACCGACCACGGCCGGTTTGCCCGCGCGGAAAACACCCGCTTTCTCACGGCCAATACTTTCGCGATCCGGCCCCAGCCAGTCGGTATGATCCAGCGCGATGCTGGTAACCACTGCCACGTCAGCATCGACGATATTGGTGGCATCCAGACGACCACCCAGCCCGACTTCGAGGATCACCACATCCAGCCCGGCTTCTTTAAACAGCCACAGCGCGGAGAGCGTGCCGTATTCAAAATAGGTCAGCGAGGTGTCGCCGCGCGCGGCTTCAATAGCGGCAAAAGAGCGGGTGTGATCGGATTCATTCAGTTCCTCGCCCTGCACGCGCACGCGCTCGGTGTAGCGCACCAGATGCGGAGAACTGTAAACGCCCACGCGAAAACCCGCGCGGAGCAAAATGGATTCCAGAGTGCGGCAGGTCGTCCCTTTACCGTTGGTGCCTGCCACAGTGAAAACGAAGGGAGCGGGCTTTAACACATCGAGCGTAGCCGCCACTGTCTGGACGCGCGTAAGCCCCATATCGATCGTTTTACTGTGCAGATTTTCCAGATAAGAAAGCCACGCGGCCAGGGGCGACGTGGCTTGAGGAGTGCTTTTCGTTTCCATGATGCCCGGATTCAGTGCTGTTTGAAAAGTAAAAAGGCAGAGCCTGCTGGCCCTGCCTTCAGATTATCAGGCTTCGGCTTCCTGATCGGGTACCGGCGGCACGTCGATGCTTTCGCGCGGTGCATCCGGGTTTGGCGCAGGCAGATTCATCAGCTTCGCCAGAATGCTCGCCAGCTTCAGACGCAGTTCCGGACGGCGAATGATCATATCGATCGCGCCTTTTTCAATCAGGAACTCACTGCGCTGGAAGCCCGGCGGCAGTTTTTCACGCACGGTTTGCTCGATAACGCGAGGGCCGGCAAAGCCGATCAGCGCTTTCGGTTCCGCAATGTTCAAATCGCCAAGCATCGCGAAACTGGCAGAAACGCCGCCCATGGTCGGGTCGGTCAGCACGGAAATGTACGGCAGACCGCGCTCCTGCATCTTCGCCAGCGCTGCGGACGTTTTCGCCATTTGCATCAGCGACATCAATGCTTCCTGCATACGTGCGCCACCGGAGGCGGAGAAACAGATCAGCGGGCAATTATCTTCCAGCGCCTGTTCAACCGCGCGTACAAAGCGAGCACCCACTACCGAGCCCATGGAGCCACCCATAAAGGAGAACTCAAAGGCGGCAGCGACAACCGGCATGTCATGCAGCGTCCCTTTCATCACCACCAGCGCGTCTTTCTCGCCGGTTTCTTTCTGGGCGGACGCCAGACGATCTTTGTACTTTTTGGAGTCACGGAACTTCAGCAGATCTTTCGGCTCAAGCTCGCTACCCAGTTCCACCATCGATCCTTCGTCCAGCAGGCTGTGCAGGCGGTTACGCGCTGACATTCGCATGTGGTGATCGCATTTCGGGCAGACCTCAAGGTTACGCTCCAGTTCGGCACGGTAAAGCACCTGACCGCAGCTGTCACATTTGGTCCACACTCCCTCAGGAATGCTTGCCTTGCGGGTGGGGGTAATATTGCTTTTAATTCGTTCAATCCAGCTCATTGATAACCTTTATGCATGAACCTGGTAGCCCATAAATGGGGCACATTAAAACATAACAGTCGGCAACTTGGGACAAAAAAGTGGTCGAACCGTTGCCAGGTTCTTATTTTGCCTGTCGTGCTGCCGCCCGTCGATGGCGAATAATTTCGATAACGCCCGGCAGAATGGAGAGCACAATAATCGCCACAATCAGCAATTTTAGATTCTCCTGAACCACCGGCAAATCACCGAATAAATAGCCTGCGTAGGTGAAGAGTAACACCCAAAGCAGCGCGCCGATGACGTTATACGCCGCGAAATGACGATACGACATATGACTCATTCCCGCCACAAATGGCGCAAATGTTCTGACGATAGGGACAAATCGCGCCAGAATGATGGTCTTACCGCCGTGCTTGTCATAAAACGCATGGGTTTTATCAAGATAGCTGCGGCGGAAGATTCTGGAGTCCGGGTTACTGAATAATTTCTCACCAAACAGGCGACCAATGGTGTAGTTCACCGCATCGCCCACAATCGCCGCCACGACCATCAGCGCCACCATAAGGTGCACGTTCAGATCGTTACTCGGCAATGCGGAAATCGCCCCTGCCACGAACAACAGCGAGTCGCCGGGTAGAAAAGGGGTCACTACGAGGCCCGTTTCACAAAATAAAATCAGAAACAGAATGGCGTACACCCAGACGCCATATTGCGCGACCATCTCCGCCAGATGCACGTCAATGTGTAAAATGAAGTCGATGAGAAAGTAAATCAGATCCATGTCTTTTGCCTTTGTCTGAATGCATTTAGTCCGCTAAAAATAGCGGGCCCATTGGCGATGTGGGCAGCCCGAACCGGTCGGGGTAATCTACCGCCACCAGGTACAATCCTTCCGCTTTCGCCGTTGCTGCCGCGAGCGTTCTGTCCTTTGCCGCCAGCAGTTCTGCTATCCAGCTCTCCGGCTGGTTGTGGGCACCTACTTCCATCAGGCTGCCAACAATATTCCTGACCATATGATGTACAAAGGCATTGGCTTTGATATCGACCACCACATACGCGCCAAAACGGGCCACGTTAATGTGCATCACGTTGCGCCACGGCGTGCGCGACTGGCACTGCACCGCACGAAACGAGGTAAAGTCATTTTCCCCTATCAGCACCTGCGCCGCCCGGTGCATCCGTTCGGCATCAAGCTCATGATAGTAATGGGTGACGCCCTGGCCTAAAACCGCCGGGCGCAAACGATGATTGTAGATGACGTAGCGGTAACGGCGAGCCGTGGCGCTAAAACGGGCATGAAAATCATCGGGCACATTCTTGACCCAGCGCACCGCAATGTCTTTAGGTAAATTCGCATTTACCCCCAGCGTCCAGGCGGCGTCTTTTCGCAGGGCGCGGGTTTCGAAGTGCACCACCTGCCCCGTGCCGTGAACGCCCGCATCGGTGCGCCCGGCGCAAAAGACGCTAACAGGTTCAGCAGCAACCTGCGAGAGCGCTTTCTCAAGCTTCTCCTGCACGCTGCGCACTTCGTTCTGCCGCTGCCAGCCGTAATATTTGCTGCCGTCGTACTCAATGCCGAGCGCAATTTTGTAAACCGGGCTTTCCTGCGCGTCGGACATTAGTACATATACTCCTGCACCAGTTTTTCAGCGATTTTCACCGCCATCAGTGCGCCGCCAAAACGGACGTTATCGGCCACCGACCAGAACTGGATTTGCTCCGGCATACCGTAGTCGTTACGCACGCAGCCGATAGAGAGATGCGGATTGCCGGAGGCATCGCCTACCTGGGTCGGGAAGTCACTGGCATCGGAGAGTTCGATGTCACTGGTACGGATAAATGCATCGCGGGCTTCTTCAGCCGCCAGCGGGCGCAGCGCTTCAAAGCTGACCATCTGCGCGAGACCGTAGAAGACCGGTGAACGCACGCAGCTTACAGAAATCATCAGGCCGTCGTCCTGCAACACTTTGCGCACCTGATCGACCACGCGACGCTCTTCGCGCACGCTGCCTTCGCTGTCCGGCAGTAAAGGAAGCATGTTGAACGCGAGCTGACGACCAAAGAAATCGTCATCATCCACCGGAATGCCGTTGAGCAGTTTGGCGCTCTGCCCTGCCAGCGCGTCGACGGCCACTTTCCCCTGCGCGGACACAGAAAGCATATTGGTGACCGCAATGCGCGACAGGCCGCCCTCTTCGATCAGCGGTTTCAGCGCGGTAAGCAACTGGCTGGTGATGCTGTCCGGCACGGCAATAATATTGCGGTTGCGGTAATCGGCCAGCACGTACGGGTTCACGTCCGGCACCACCAGCGGAACGTCCGGTTCCATGTCGAACAGGCCGCTGGTGTCAATCACCAGGCAACCTGCGTTAGTCGCTTCTTCCGCATAACGGGCCGAGGCTTCAACGCCGCCGACAAAAAACGCCAGTTGTGCCTGCGTCCAGTCAAACGCTTCGGCGTCCTGGACATAGACGGTTTTGCTGTTAAAACGCAGCGATTTACCCGCACTTTCGTTGCGTGCCAGAGCATACAGATCGCCTACCGGGAATTCGCGCTCGGCCAGCGTGTCGAGCAGCGCTTCGCCTACAGCACCTGTTGCGCCCAGGATGGCAATATTCCAGCCTTCAGACATGGTGATTTACTCCAGTAAAAGCGCGTCCCTGCCAGACCTGCTGGCAGAGAGCGTGAGAAGATGAAATTAACGAGCCGGGGTATGTACGGCGCTAAAACCCAGTTTTTGTAACAGCGCGGCGGCATCGGCGTCATCGCACTGAATATAGAGCGACGACCACTCGCGGCGCTCAAGATAGTTTTTACGCAGCTTGTCAAACTCGCCCGGTATGCCCGCTACTTTACGCAGGGGGGCATCATCGCGGCGCACATCATACACTAAATGCACCAGCCTTTTCAGCGTTGGCTGATCGAGCGGGCCGTGCAGCGTGATGCGACCAAATTCCGGCGCGGGCAGCAGTGTATCCAGCGCAACCTGCTGGCGTTTGCCGAGAAATTCGCTGTAGGCTTCGAAGACCTGGGTTGTGCCGCGCGCTTTGCCTTCAAGCGTGTAGCCCGCAATGTGCGGAGTGCCGATATCCACCTGCGTCAGGAGTTCAACGTTAAGATCCGGTTCAGGCTCCCACACGTCCAGCACTACGCTGAGATCCTGACCCGCATTCAGGCAGTGTAACAGCGCGGCGTTATCCACCACCGGTCCCCGGCAGGCGTTGATCAAAATCGCGCCCGGCTTCAGGCTGCTGATAAGTGCTTCATCGGCCAGATGCAGCGTTTTGTACGGCCCGTCTTTGAACAGCGGCGTGTGGAAGGTCAGGATATCGGCTTCACGCACCAGTGTTTCCAGCGGGTGGAAATCGGCTTCATCGCCGCGATCGGCGCGCGGTGGATCGCACAGCAGCGTGCGCATGCCCAGCGCTTCCAGCCGCGCCTGCAAACGGGAACCGACATTACCGACGCCGACAATGCCGACAGTGCGATCGGTCAACGTAAACCCGTCGCGCTCAGCGAGCATCAGCAAAGAAGAAAATACATATTCGACCACCGCAATGGCATTGCAGCCGGGGGCAGCGGAAAAGGCGATACCAGCGGAATCAAGCCAGGATTCATCCACATGATCGGTCCCGGCGGTCGCCGTGCCGACAAATTGAATGGCCGTGTCTTTGAGCAGGGATTCATTGACCTTTGTTACCGAACGCACCATCAGCGCATCAGCGCCGGCGAGCTTTTCAACCGGGATCGGGCGGCCCGGTACAGGCACTACGTCCCCCAGTCGGCTGAAGAGATCGCGGGCATAAGGCATATTTTCATCAACGAGAATTTTCACGTTACAGTACCTGTATGATAACGGGAGATAACCGCGCAAGTGTGCCATAATCTCGCCGCCAGGCATACCGACAATGCCGACCACCGTAACGAGGATTTAGATGATGCAACCCATCCAGGGTGCGCCGGTGCGCCCTCCAGGGCACGACCCCATTAGCCCCGCCAATATTGCGGGCGAACAGCCATTATCCACGCAGCAGCGCACGGTTCTGGAACGCCTTATCACCCGCCTGATTGCCCTGACGCAGCAACAGGGTGCGGAGGTCTGGGCGGGTGTAAAAAACGATTTAGGGCTTAAAAGCGACGCCCCGCTCCTGTCGAAGCATTTCCCGGCGGCGGAACAAAGCCTCAGTCAGCGTCTGGAAACCGCCACGCAAAATCACGGCAACCGTCAGGTGCTCTCGCAGCTTACCGAGCTGTTAAGTCAGGGCAACAATCGCCAGGCGGTGAGTGATTTTATCCGCCAGCAGTTTGGGCAGACCGCGCTCAGCCAGTTGTCACCAGAGCAACTCAAGACGGTGCTGGTGATGCTGCAAAAAGGCGAACTGACGATCCCGCAGCCGCAACAGCGCCCGGTCACCGACCGCCCGTTGCTGCCGGCAGAGCATCAGACGCTCAATCAGGCCGTCACCAAACTGACCGCCGCCACGGGAGAATCCGCGAAGGTTGTCTGGCAGTCGATGATGGAACTGTCTGGCGTCGAAAGTGGCGAGATGATCCCGGCAAAACACTTTGCCCCGCTGATGACCTGGCTTCAGGCGCGTCAGACGCTCAGCACCCAGACGGCTCCCACGCTGCACACGCTTCAGGCGGCGCTAAAACAGCCGCTGGATAGCAACGAGTGGAACACGATGCAGGATTATGCTCAGCAGACGTATCAGATTACGCCGCAGACCATTCTGACCACCGCTCAGGTTCAGGATTTACTCAATTTCGTCTTCCTGCGTCGTGCCGATCGCGCGCAGGAAACACTGGAAGTGCGTGACATTCAGCCGATCTACAATCCGCTGTTTGCCCCGGTGATGGAGTCGGTGAAATCACTTTCTGCCCGGCCGGGCCTGCTGTTTATTGCACTGATGGTAGCGTTGCTGCTGGTGTGGATTGTTATTTAGTCCTGACCATTAAAACCGGGTAGTCACCCTACCCGGCTTCAGAGTGAAATTACAGATTCTCACCGTTGGTTTTAATCACGTTCTGGTACCAGTCGAAGGATTTCTTCTTGCTACGCGCCAGCGTGCCGTTGCCTTCGTTATCTTTATCGACGTAAATAAAGCCGTAGCGTTTTTTCATTTCGCCCGTCCCCGCCGACACCAGATCGATACAGCCCCATGGCGTATAGCCCATTAAATCCACGCCGTCTTCAACGACCGCTTTTTTCATTTCACGAATATGGTTGTCCATATAATCGATACGATACTGATCGTTAACCGTGCCGTCGTCTTCTTTCTGATCGATTGCACCAAAGCCGTTTTCCACAATAAACAGCGGCAACTGATACAGGTCGTAGAAATAATTCAGCGAATAACGTAAACCGACCGGATCAATTTGCCAGCCCCAGTCCGACGCTTTGACATAGGGGTTGGTCACCAGGCTTTTGGTTTCGTCATAATCCAGATGCGGGTTATCTTCCGTCGCTTTGGTGGCGAACGACATGTAATAACTAAAGCCGATGTAATCGACGCAGCCACGGGTAAGAATATCGAGATCCGCGTCGGTGATATCGAGATTAAAGGCTTTTTGCTCGAAGTAATTAAGAATGTGTTTCGGGTAATATCCACGTACGTGCACATCGGTAAACCAGTAGCGGCGGTGCATAGCGCGGACAGACATCATCATATCGTTCGGCGCGCAGGTGAGCGGATAAATGGGGCACATGGCAATCATGCAGCCAATCTGGAAATCGGGATTAATCGCATGTCCGGCTTCGACGGCCAGCGCGCTGGCGACCAGCTCGTAATGCGCCGCCTGGTACATGATTTTTTCACGGTCTTCACCCGGCTTATAATGCAGGCCGGAGTTGGTGAACGGCGCGAAATCTTCGTGGAAATTAGCCTGGTTATTAATTTCGTTAAACGTCATCCAGAATTTGACTTTCTTCTGGTAGCGGGTAAATACCGCTTTGGCAAAACGGACAAAGAATTCGATAACCTGACGATTACGCCAGCCGCCATATTCTGTCACCAGGTGATAAGGCATTTCAAAATGGGAAAGTGTAATCACCGGTTCGATATTGTATTTCAGACACTCATCAAACAGATCGTCATAAAACTGCAGGCCTGCTTCATTAGGCTCTTTCTCATCACTGTTCGGGAAAATACGCGTCCAGGCAATAGACGTGCGGAAACATTTAAAGCCGAGTTCCGCAAACAGTTTGATGTCTTCTTTATAGCGATGGTAAAAATCGATGCCTTCGTGATTCGGGTAATATTTCCCCTCAATCACACCGTTGGTAATTTCTCGTGGGACGCCGTGTCTGCCCGCGGTCATGACATCCGCGACGCTGACCCCTTTACCGCCTTCGCGCCAGCCGCCTTCCAGTTGATGTGCTGCGACCGCGCCGCCCCAGAGAAAATCCGCTTTGAATCCTGGCATGTTTACCTCCTTTCCGTTGATAACTCAAAGAGAATAACAACGAAGCGTCAGCATTGCCGGATCGACATCACATTATTGGCCTGCTCTGCGACGGAAAGCCGCCAGCGTTACGGCCACGCCTGCCAGCGCCGAAACCGCGCCTGCGAGGAAGACAGACGGGTAACCATATGCGGTAGCCAGCAATCCCGCCAGCGGGCCGGTGACGCCGTAGGAGATATCCTGAAACGCAGCGTACCCGCCGAGCGCCGTACCGCGTACCTGCGGCGGAACGCGCTTCACCACCTCGACACCCAGCGCCGGGAAGATCAGCGAGCAGCCGCAGCCCGTTAATGCCGCGCCGAGTAATGCTATTCCTTCAACCGGAGCCAGCCATAACAGGAGAAGCCCGGCGGCCTCCACCAGCAGCGACACAATCGCCACATTGACGCCGCCAAATCGATCCGGCATCCAGCCAAACAGCACGCGCATTAATACAAATGCGCCACCAAAGGCCGTCAGGGTAAAGCCCGCCATCGCCCAGCCGTGGCTGACGAAGTAAAGGGAAACGAAGGTGCCAATCACCGCAAACCCTACGCCCTGTAATGCCAGCCCCAGACCCGGTTTCCAGATAAGCCCAATAACGCTAAGCAGCGACGGACGCTCCCCCGCATGGGCCGGCACTTTTCGCACCGTTCCGTTAAAGAGCAGCGCCAGCAGCGGAAGCAGGATCGTGGTCGCGGCCAGTACGGCAAAACCATAATGGCTATGAATAAACAGTCCTAAAGGTGCGCCGACAGCCAGCGCGCCATAGATCGCCATCCCGTTCCACGACATCACTTTGCCTGAGCGCGCCGGGCCGACCAGCCCCATGCCCCACGTCAGCGTCCCGGTGAGCAACTGGCTTTCCCCAAAGCCCAGCATAAGGCGGCCAACAATAAGCAGCGCGAATTGTACCGGCGCAGAAACCGGCAGTAGCGCGGCGAGTAGCCAGGCGACACCCGCCAGGCCGCAGGCTAACATCCCCTGCAAGGCGGAACGTTTGGCACCAAACTGATCGGCCAGTCGCCCGGCGTAACCGCGCGTCAGAACGGTAGCCAGAAACTGGATACCGACCGCGATGCCTACCATTGTGTTGCCGTATCCCAGTTCCTGATGCACAAACAGCGGGATCACGGGCAGCGGGAGGCCAACGGTCATATAGGTGAGGAACACCGCGAAGGCGATGCGAAACAGCGGGATATTTGCCGGGGGTGTATTTTGTGCTGAGGTGATGGCAGTCATGCAACGCTCCGAAAGACAAGCATAAAAAAAAGGGAGCCATTCGGCTCCCTTATACTATACGTTCAAAAACTTACGCTTTCAGCTTACGCATAACCAGTGTGGCGTTGGTGCCGCCGAAACCGAAGCTGTTGGACATGACGGTGTTCAGTGCCGCGTCAGTCGGTTTGGTCACGATGTTCAGACCTTCGGCCTGCTCATCCAGCTCTTCAACGTTAATGCTTGGGGCGATAAAGCCATGTTCCAGCATCAGCAGAGAGTAGATGGCTTCCTGCACGCCAGCCGCACCCAGAGAGTGACCGGTCATTGCTTTGGTCGCGGAGATGGCCGGGCTGTTGTTGCCGAACACTTCGCGGATCGCACCCAGTTCTTTCACGTCGCCAACCGGGGTTGAGGTGCCGTGGGAGTTCAGGTAGTCAATCGGGGTATCCACGCCGTGCATTGCCATCTTCATGCAACGCACTGCGCCTTCACCTGACGGAGCAACCATGTCAGCGCCATCAGAGGTTGCGCCGTAACCGACGATTTCAGCATAAATGTGCGCGCCACGGGCCAGCGCATGTTCCAGCTCTTCAACCACGACCATGCCGCCGCCGCCTGCGATAACGAAACCGTCACGGTTCGCATCATAAGTACGGGAAGCTTTTTCCGGGCATTCGTTGTATTTGGTGGACAGTGCGCCCATCGCATCGAACTCACAGGCCATTTCCCAGCCCAGCTCTTCGCCGCCGCCAGCAAATACGATGTCCTGTTTGCCTAACTGGATCTGCTCTACCGCGTTCCCGATACAGTGGGAAGAGGTCGCACAGGCGGAGCTGATGGAGTAGTTTACACCGTGAATTTTGAAGGGTGTTGCGAGACAGGCAGAAACCGCTGAGCCCATCGCTTTGGTCACGACATACGGACCGACCGCTTTCAGGCCGCGCGGGCTACGCATTGCGTCCGCACCGAATACCTGCGCTTTAGAAGAACCACCGGAGCCAGCAATCAGGCCCACGCGCGGGTTGTTCTGGTAAACCTCTTCTTTCAGGCCAGCATCAGCGATAGCTTCCTGCATGGAGAGGTAGGCATAAATGGAGGCATCGTTCATGAAACGGACCACTTTGCGATCGATCATGCCTGTGGTGTCGAGTTTTACGTTACCCCATACGTGGCTGCGCATGCCGGAATCAAGAAACTCTTGAGAGAAAGTGATCCCTGAACGCCCTTCACGCAGAGATGCCAGGACTTCCTGCTGGTTATTACCGATGCTGGAAACGATGCCCAAGCCAGTAATCACTGCACGTTTCATTCAATACCTCTGTAAGTCGCACTATTTAAGTTTCGATTGGCAAGATAGCGTACACTTGTACGCCGAACAAGTCCGATCAGACAATTTCTGCGGAAATTTGCACCAATTGACACACCTCGTTAAGATCATCCCACTGCCTGTCAGACGAGTAACTTACGTGAAACCAACCGCTATACAATCTGCTAACCTTGAATTCAATGCTGAGGGTACACCTGTTTCCCGAGATTTTGATGATGTCTACTTTTCTAATGATAATGGACTTGAGGAAACCCGCTATGTTTTCCTGGGCGGTAACCAGCTTCCCCCGCGTTTTTTAACCCATCCCCGCCCGCTGCTGGTGGTGGCTGAGAGCGGATTTGGTACCGGGCTTAATTTCCTCACGCTCTGGCAGGCGTTTGAAGCACACATCCAGTCGCATCCTCAGGCTACCCTGCAAAGATTACATTTCATCAGCTTTGAAAAATTTCCGCTCAAAGCAGCCGATTTACAGAAAGCGCATCAGCACTGGCCAGAGCTTGCGCCCTGGGCGGAACAACTCCAGGCGCAATGGCCCCTGCCTTTTGAAGGCTGTCATCGTCTGCTGCTGGATGGCGGGCGTGTCACGCTCGATTTATGGTTTGGCGATATCAACTCCCTGACCAACGAACTGGATGACTCGCTGGAGCAGAAAGTAGATGCCTGGTTTCTTGATGGCTTTGCGCCCGCGAAAAACCCGGATATGTGGACACCCGCGCTCTTTAACGCCATGGCGCGGCTGGCCAGGCCAGATGGCACGCTTGCTACCTTCACCTCCGCCGGATTTGTCCGTCGGGGATTACAGGATGCGGGTTTCACCATGCAAAAATGCAAAGGCTTTGGCCGCAAGCGCGAAATGCTGACCGGTGTGATGAAGCAAACCCGCCCGCTCTCCCCTCGCGTGCCCTGGTTTGCCCGCACCGGTAGCGAAAGCCGCGAAGCAGCAATTATTGGTGGCGGCGTCGCCAGCGCACTGCTTGCACTCGCCCTGCTGCGTCGCGGCTGGCAGGTGACGCTCTATTGCGCCGATTCTGCGGCCGCACAGGGGGCATCCGGTAATCGCCAGGGGGCGTTGTATCCGCTATTAAGTCAGCACGATCGGGCACTGGCGCGTTTTTTCCCCGCCGCGTTTACCTTTGCCCGCCGACTCTATGACTCCCTGCCCGTCACCTTTGATCATGACTGGTGCGGCGTCACGCAACTGGGCTGGGACGAAAAAAGCCAGCGTAAGATCGAACAAATGCTTGCGCTCAACCTGCCGGACGGGATTGCCACGGCGGTGGATGACGCGCAGGTAAAACAACTTACCGGGGTGGAAACGGGTTGTTCCGGGATCCACTATCCTTCCGGCGGCTGGCTGTGTCCGGCGCAGTTGACCACCGCAGCGATTGAACTGGCCGTTACGCAAGGGTTGCGGGTGCATTATGAGCATGAGGTCGCTTCGCTCTCATCCAGTGAGCATGGCTGGCAACTGGGTTTTGCCGGGGGAGAGTGTGCAATGCATCAGAACGTGGTGCTGGCGAATGGTCACAGGATTAATCGTTATACGCAGACGGAAGATTTGCCAGTCTATTCTGTCGCCGGGCAGGTCAGCCATATTCCCTCTACGTCTGCGCTGGCAAATTTGCGCCAGGTACTGTGCTACGACGGCTACCTGACGCCACAAAACCCCACAAATCAGCAGCACTGTATTGGCGCGAGCTACCACCGTGGTAGCGAAAGCACAGAATACAGCGAAGACGATCAACAGCATAACCGCCAGCGGCTGATCGACTGCTTCCCGGATGCGGAGTGGGCAAAAGAGGTGGATGTAAGCGCTAAAGCGGCACGTAACGGCGTGCGCTGCGCGACACGCGACCACTTGCCTATGATGGGAAATGTGGCGGATTTAGCGGCGACACTACGCGAATATGCGGATCTTGCGGATAGCACCGAGCAGGCCGTCAGCGCCCCGGTGTATGAAGGGTTGTATCTGATTGGCGCGCTAGGCTCACGCGGAATGTGCAGCGCCCCGCTGGCGGCTGAGATTCTGGCCTCGCAGATGAGTGAAGAACCCATTCCGCTGGATGGGGAAACGCTGGCGGCGCTTAATCCGAACAGATTGTGGGTGAGGAAGTTATTGAAGGGTAAGGCGGTTAAGCAGGACTAAATCTAAGAAAGAAACTCTTATTGCCAGGGCACGCAGTGCGTGCCCTGATTAAGGCTACTCGTTATCGTTGAATTTAAGGTAAATGGCAATTGTCTGGTTTGAATGACCCGTCTTTTCATGCACTGTATTCATCTTCTCATCGAAGAGAGCGATATAAGGTTCTCCTGGTTTAAGATTGCTGAGGTCATTCAAAGAACTATCTGTCAAAGGATGAGTGACGCCCTGCTTACATTCCTGATCCAGATTCCCAACGATAGCGTAAAACAAGGGCACGTAACCTTTTTCAAGCGGTAACGTATTGCTTAATTGTGCAATAGAGAAACTATCTGACGATTTATCACATAGAGAAATTTTACTCATAACTTCAGTTTTATAGTTAATTCCTGATGCAGGAGAATAATTGTAACTGTTACGCACAAGGAAAAGGCCTGGATCAGAAATCTCGGTTCCTGCAACACTGGTGGATTTAACAATAGCGTTAATACCGGCCGCTGAAACTGTGTTTTCCGTATGACTAATTTGGGTCTCAGGAGTAAAAATTACTTTTCCCCAGTGAATAAGGTTTTTATCTATAAGTTCTTTTCTAAAGTAAGATGCCTGCGATGAGGAAATAGTGAAAGCATTATCCATCTCCAACTTTATCGATGAATTATCATTTGATATCAGGGATGAAACAGAACGCGTAGAGGCCAAAGAACCATTATAATAACAGTAGCTTCCTTTGTATCCTCCCAAACCCGGATTCAAGGTGGCCAATGCATCACATCGGTCAATCCATAAAAACAATTGATTATTAACAATTAAACTACTCAAAAAGAACTCAAGCAAAAAACGGTTATCACCCGATGAAAGAACATTTTCACTTCCGTATAATATCTCTTCGATCTTGCCAGAAGGCGTATAGCGAATTAAAGCAGGGAATGGGAATTTTTGGTTATCGATAACAATTTTTTTATCATTGAGGCTAATAGCTAAATTATTCTTTAAATCTGGATATCCCCAAAAAGACATATCAATAACTTTACGCCACGATATAAGTTTAGCGTCAATTAATTTTTGTAAGGGAAAGGTTTCAGCAAGGGTTGGTAATTTCCCGTTTAAATCCCGCCCCAATCCGATAGCCTGCGAACCGAATTGTAAATAATTCAGTAGAGTCGGAGCAATATCTAACGTCGTTCCTGGCCGGGTTTTTTTTGCAGGATGGATGCCTGCACCGGACACCATAAACAGATTATGGCGTTCCGCTTTTTCTAATGTCTCATAAGGTTTAACAGTAACAGGGGCCAGGTGATCTGACGCAAAAACGACGACGGTATCGTCAAAGATGCCTTCTGCTTTCAGGGCACGGTATAGTTGACCAATCAGAGCATCAGTACAATGAGCAGCGTTCAAAAGATTGTCATTGCCATCACCGTATTTAACTTTCTCACATTGCCGAGCCAGGTAACCTTCTGGTTGATGCGTACCAATATTGATCGAAAAAACACCCCATGGGGATTTCTTTTTATGCAAAGTTTTTATTCGATTAAACAATTGTTCATATAAAGTATCATCAAATAACCCCCAGCTATTTAGATACCCATCTCCTATATCCTTATCAATAAACTCCTTTTGGCCTTCAACGTTGATAAAACCATGGTTTTTATAAAACAAACCTTTACCAGCAAATTCATTGTTGGCCCCGCCCATAAACTCCAGATGATAGCCTTGTGATTTTAATATATCACCAAGACAAACGGCATCTGGCATAAAGTTATTCATATGAAAATTATCGTTGGTAAAAACCGATAGTAAAGGTAAACCACATTGACTGGCGACCATACCTGCCATCGTCCAGCTTCCACCAATCGTTTGACCGATATGAGTAAATGTTACGCTATCTTGTCCGATCTTATGCAACTCAGGTAAAAGCCCAGGAAAGAGATTTTCATCCATATAATTTCTCTCAAGGCTTTCAAGGTAAAAATAAAGAACATTTTTAGGTTTGTTAACATTTTGTATTTTCGAGATTTGAGGTTTAACAAAATATTCTGGGAAGTCTTCCATTATCTGTGTTGTGAATAGATAAGAAATTAAATTTGACGTGGCAGGCGCAACAAAAAAGGCGCAAAAGATCATCCCTACCCCCATGAAAAAAGGGAGTATTAAAAAAGATTTACTTTTATTTATGAAGAAAATCCGGATATAAAAAACAATCAGAAGAAAAAAGAATATCTGTACAGAAACAAAAAGTAATATGAGTGGCAGAAATTCCCAAAGCCCTATGCCCTCAGTACCAAAGCGAAACTGGTAAAAAACAGAATCATCAAAACCAATGCCAGTAAACCAATTAGCAATAAGATAACTTCCCGTGAGTAAACTAAAGAGCAGAGAGACTATCGAAAAAGTTATTGCAATTGCACCGCCGATTAAACCACGGCTAACAGATTTAATTAAAAAATAAAAAGCAAATAAATATAATACAACCGCAATAGATGACCACAAATTATTATCCATATCCATAATGGAATAAGCCCTTGAAAATCCGGATTGCAAAACGTATATATTGAAGAAAAGTAATGGGAAGGAGTAGTGAGTAAGTTAAAGATGATAGTATAAAATAAAAAAAGCCTGTAGATTATTATTCTACAGGCTTATAAAAATTATACCACTAACTGAGATTCAACTTCTTTTACATGATGACGCGCTAATGCCAGATTAGCTTTAGTTTTGTCCAGAACAAAATAGATGAATAAACCCGGATTCTTATCGATTGGACAAATGATGTGATACTGCTTGCCTAAAGTAATCAGAATATCATCAATTTTATCATTCAGTTTCAATGTTTCCATTGTTCTCAGCTTAGCGCGTACCACTTCAGTGTTACCCGCAGAGGCAAGCTCAAGGTTAATACCTGAACCAACCTGGCCCAACATCATGCCGCTGTTAGAGTCGACAACAGAAGCAACGATCGCACCAGAAACTGTCATTAATGAATCTAAAGATTCAGTGATATTACTCATGATAAATCCCTTATAAAATATTAATTAACGTCCTAAACACAACTATCTAACAAGCATTGTAATTAACTTAAGCATATCCTCCTTATTCCTGACGTCAACTGCGACAACAGGAACATCGATCTGTA
Organism: Enterobacter sp. kpr-6; assembly: GCF_900116015.1. Lineage (GTDB taxonomy): Bacteria > Pseudomonadota > Gammaproteobacteria > Enterobacterales > Enterobacteriaceae > Enterobacter_D. The sequence continues at coordinate 218,913 of NZ_FOYH01000001.1, read as the reverse complement.
ATTCACTTAACAAGTCTTTTAACTGGTCGACACGTGATAAGTAACTATTTTCAAACTTACTGATACCAATGATGCATCGATCCGAAAGTAAAATGTCACGAAATCGATTTATAAAAAAATCAACTTCGGATAAATAAGTGTTGCTTGTTATATCAAAAAGAATAACGATCCCACTAGCGCCTTGATAAATAAGATCCCATAAAAACTCAAAACGAACTTGTCCAGGCACACCATACAATCTTATACGCGTATGGGCATCTAAATTAAACTCACCATAGTCAATTCCAATCGTGACAGTGTTTTTTGGTGAAGTCTGGCTGTTCAGAGATTCAGTATCTAGCGAGGAGCGGAAAACTTCTGTGCTCACAACAGAAATTTCACTCACAGCACCAATCGCGGTGGTTTTACCCGCACCTGTAGGGCCTGCAAACAGTATTTTTATTTCGTCCATATATAAAAGCACCCAACCTTAAATAAGGGCATTCTTGTTCAGACATAACATCCAGTACCTACTTAGCTATAAGCGGCATTATAACCACAAAAAATAGTAACCACCATGGAAAATTGAAAGCAATTCAAAAATAATTTCCATAAAAATTATGTAATAAACACCAATGAATTATAAATAAAATATATATATGAAACAAAAATAAGGTAATTGAAAATTAAATATATAATTAACTCATCATTGATGATTAACGATGTAACACTGAAAAGATCATTCACCTCTTAATTGTTTAATTCCGCCCGCAGAGTTATTTTTGGAATTAATTTTATTATAACGCCGTTGCTCAGGATCTGAACTTGCAGCGCTATCTTTACCTAAAGCAGAAGTATTTGTAGAGGGAGTGCTACCTTTCGCTCCGGTTGATATAACAGGTATAGGTAAAACGTTACTATCTGTTCCATCAGGGATTTTAACGTTCGCTATTCTCTCTACATAACTACTGCTTCCGCTAGCGTCAGCCATGAACCCACGAGTAAAATTTCCACTGTAGTAACATGAAAATGCCTGAAGCCGGGCAGTAGCAGCATCAGACAGTTTATTTGCTCGTACAAAACATTCATTATAAATGGAAGCAGCTGCGCGCAGATTTGAACAAGGCTCAAAAACTGAATCGTAATCGAGCCCATACTTAGGCAAATTATAACGGTTGATTTGCGCTAAACCCATGGAGAAATTCCAGCCATTGCTTGCTAAATAATTAGCGGTAGCAACAGCCTCATTTTTATTTTTGGGCTGGCGCTCCAGTCGCCCGCCAACAACTCCAATAGCATAAGGGTTAAATGAGGACTCTACACTGACAATACGCTGTAAAGTATCAGTGAAGACATCTGGTCCACATTGTAATGCAATAGCAGGAAAATCGATCATAATAAAAATTATTTCACATCATTGGGATTAAGGTACTCGATCTCATTTTTATATATAGCTTGCCTTATCACATCCATCAATTCTTTGATATTGGTCGCAATAAAAGCATTATCCTGACCTACACAGTTCTCGGCCCAGTCTTTGATGGTATTATTATGAACCAATGAAATATAATAAATGTCAGATTCTGTAGTTGACGTATTTGCAGGGTATTTTTTTAAGCCCTCCTTAATAACGCCACATAGATTATCTTTGGCCATCATATCCTGCCGAAGTTTAGGAAAATCATCATCACCATCAGATATAACAAAAATAATTTTTCTCGGATTCTTACCCTTAGCAATTAAAGGTACTGAACGTAATAATCCTGAAAGACTGTTTGTACCTCCAGATGGCTTCATACCCTCGAATTCATTGATAATTTGTTTATGGGTAGATAACTCCAGGAGGTAATACATTGGTTTACTAATGGTTGTTAAAGTTTCTAACTTTGTTTTAATAGGTGATGCCCAGTTACAACTATAGTGAGTAGCAGGAAAAATACTCCTGTCGCCGTCCGGTGGCAATTTATACAAAGAATAACTATTGTGAAAACTACTTATAGTTCGCACATTGGATTCATCAAATAAATAATCACCTGACACCGTACCGGCAACGTCCACTGTTCCTGAGTTCAAAATAGAATGATAGTCTTCTTCTAGGGCGGTAAAAGCCACAAAATCACTATATTGTTCCTTCAATTTATACTGATTAAGCTGATTATGTATATCTGACTTAGGATCAGCATCACAGAGTAATTTATCTCCAGATTGTCTACAGTAATTATTGTCTATTAACCAATTTGTTCTTCTTCTATCAATACGATATCCTTGAAAATCAGAAATATACCAATAATAATCGTAAAGCGCATCATCAGTCTTTGTTACATATTTAGATATTTCAGTCGGTAAACCCTTTCCTCCTGGCTTATTATACCAGAAATTCCAGTCAAGCTTTTCAAATCGACCATGCATTTTACCAATAAAAGAACATCCATATTCTTTACTTTGAGATGATGCGTAATTTTTTTTATTAAGTATTACTGGAACTCCTGAACCAAAAGGCACTATACCAATGGTACTACCATCTTGCAGATCAAAAATTTCATCACCTATATCTCTGACAACTTTTTTAAGTAGCTTTTCACGTGTTAATCCAGATTGCGCAGAATCCTCAGCCATAGATCCCGAAAAATCCACTACAAAGACATAATCTCCAGGAGACGGATTTACCACTAATGTACGACGGACAATCCCAGACAAGCCGTTTCCCGTTATAGTGACGTTAGAACTAAAACCAGGTGAACCGTTTTTCGATAAATCAAAAATAGGATTAGCGATTACACGTGCATTAACCTGATAGTCAACTGCTGGAATTGGAGTCCCTCCAGGACCAGGAACCAGTTGGTTATTGACAGTCACAGTCACATCATTTTCACTAATTTGCTTATCTGGAAAGTAATAAGACAAATAACTCACTACCTGGTTGTTATTTTGTGCTCTAAAAGCAGCCGTATTATTTCCGTTATTAGTTATCGCAACAGCATATACACTTTGATTGAGAGCATCATTTAGCCTGGAGCGTTCTGCATTGAAACGAGAACCATCGACAGCTATAGAAAAAAAACCGATTAGCGCAGGCAACATAAATGCGAAACTTACTGCTATAGCACCACGTTTATCCTTGCAAAATTTCAGACTAAGTAAATAAAATTTTTTCACTTTTTGTCTCCAAAACTCATCTCAATTTATAGGCGTGGTATCGCAGCATTTCTAATAGTTAAGTTAGCCATATTTTGGTTTGCGCCGCCGATGAATTGTTGAAAAAAACTATTGGCCCCTGCAACGCAAAGTGTAATCTCATAGACAGGGTACCAAAAAGCTGCCCCCGTTCGTGTAGTAGTAACAGGAGGAAGTCCCCAGGAGGATAATGCACTTAGCTGCGCTATTGGTGTCGTTGGATCTGTTCTAAAATTACAACCTGCTATAGCATCAGTTGATAAAGTAATGACTGTCCCTGGAGGTTGAGGAAATTGTATTGGTTGAGGAGCAAAAGTTACGGCTCTAATAGTTAATTGATGTGGCTGAATAGTGCCATCGCTGTTTGTCAACAATACATTCGCAATGCCATTTAGTTGCGTTAAGTCAGCGTTAGTAATATTCATTCGACCATTATAAAAAGCATTCCTTTCACGTAAAATAGATATTAACGAATTACTTACTCTTTCTAATTGTCCTTTTCTAACGACTGATGAACTCATATCAATCATAAACCAACTCATAAGTACAAAAATAAAAAAGTAACCTGCAAATTCGATTGATGAAGATCCGTTTTCGTTTTTCAATTTACCCAAAAACATTTTCATTCCTTATAATTAGTGAGCGAAATTATTTTCCAGGATAAGAACTACTCTGCGAAACATTTGTTTTTGAACAAACGATGTAGGGAAAATAAAGAAAACTGGTTCATAAGGGACGTTTACTTGATAAATAGCAAGAGTTGCATTAGCAGCTACGGCGGGAGCGTTTGAGCATCGACCAATTACTAAATCATTAATAGTCGCGCAATATTTAATATCCGTTTTGATATTTATATTCTTTCCTGTTAATAGTAGCGCCCAACCATCAGACACCTCGGAAAATCTTTTTTGAAATTCTTTATTTCCTGAAGATGATTGTGATGTTGCGACTGCGCTACTCGTCTCGGAAAGAATTATATCTATTGACGACATTATATATATAACGCGGCAAAGTTCCATAATAAACAATATAGATATAATAAATGGGATAACCACTAACGCAAACTCAATGGCAACAAAACCTTCATTCCTAAATATTAAACTCTTTTTTTTTAACATGCTAAAAAATTCCAGACATAGCAACTATATATCCAATCGAGATCGCGATGCCAAAAGGTACGGTATCCGAATGGGCTTTAATAATATATTTTGAAATGATTAATGCGATAATTGATACAGGAGAACCCAGGCAACAAATAGCGAAAAAGAACACGTCAAAATTAGCTTGCGGCATACCAATTAGAAGAACAGCTAATAATTTAATGTCTCCAGCGCCTATTACCCCAACATTCGTCAATAAAAAACCCAATATCATGACAACCACAGGAATAAAAAAATTAATACGCCCTAAAAAAAAAGCCATTCCAATGGAACACACTAAAATGAGTAAAACACAGTGATTTTTTATCTCTCTTTTTAAAAAATCTGTTGTCGAGGCGTATAGCAAAAGGAAAAATATAATAAATGTGATAATTTTTACTACAATTGGCACCTGTAACTCCAGCATAGAACAATATGCTTCCGCATAATAATATATGCGGAAGCATTAGGTTTCAGAACAATATCTTTTATCTTTTGCCTTTTTTTAATTTTGCTTTTTTCATTTTTTGGTAAACAGGAACTACTATTGTTTTATAACCACCTGCACTCTTAGAGTCTGATGAATTATTAATGGATGAATTTTGTATATTAGCAGGAAGAGCCGGAGAAACTTGCAATGAAGATGTCATAGCTAGTGTAAGATCAAAATAAAACTCAATGGTTTCACAAATCTTGTCGTTACGATCATATAGAATAGGCTCAACTGCTATAACACCACATGATATATCAGAACACGTTAATTCAATTGCTTTTTTAAAGCAATATATTACTTTCTCCTCAGTCTCACTTTGATTTTGTGACTGAATTTTTTCTTTAACCTTGTTTACTAATTGATAAACATAATTAAGACGTTGCTCGGTGAGTTTTTCACGCGTATCAATAACGGGTTTCGCTGAAATAAAGCCACTCACATGGTCAGAACAGCATAACTTAACAGCACAATCAAACAGAAAAGCATTATTCATGATATAACCTTGCAAATTTAAATATGTTGATTACAGATTTCAACTACATTGTCTGAAAGCTTACGTACTCGCCAAAATATTTGCCCTATTGATTCATCTTTGCTTGTTACAGCCATCAAGCACAGCATTCTTTGAGCAGCAGGTATTCGGTTAAAAAGAATCATGCTGTCATCGCTTTCCATGAAAACAGCATTTTGCTCACCTTTACCAACTTCTTTTAACATAGCAGAACTTATACCCAATAAAGAACTTGTTAATGCGGATACCTTTCTTATATGAAGTTCATACCCAGCGGTAAATAATGAAGCAACTTCAAACCCATCCGCCGTTGATATTAATACATTTTTAATTATCTGATTATCCTGAGAAAACGACTTTAACTCAGATTTTAGCGCCACAATGAGTTCTTCTGAAATATTGCTAACATCTTTCTCAGCAGGTTTTTCTTTGATTTCTTCAATCTCTTTAACATCATCCAATTGTTCTTTCTGTTCTGGCGTCTGTATATCGAAAGGCAATTTATGAAAATTCATAATAATCCCCTTAAGTAAGTTAATGAATAATGACTTGTCTGCATTTACAGAAAATCATCCTGGTTAATCTTAAGCAAACCGCTATTTCAAATAACGCTCTAAGGTCTCGTTTAACCTCAGGCGTGTAAGAGCAATGTTTGCACCGCGAGAAATGCTTATATAGATGAAGTATTTTGCTGTACGGAAAAGTGGTTTAAGAAGATGAATTTCATCAGAATATGTAATAAGAACATCTTCTATCTCGTTATGTTTTTCCGTAAGACGGGAGTATTTCATATTCACTCTTACGACGTCACTCATAGCCTGCACTAAAGCATCGCATCTATCATGTATGTTAATGCAGCGTTCAATTTTTTTTGTTATATTGTTTATTACTGCAACTTTATTTACGCCATCAATTTTTGATATTTCATCCAATAAAGTATCTACTTCATGTTCCATACGCACTCCCAAATCCATTTTGCAGCAAAGAAACAAAATTTACTGATTTTTTACTTCTATAGCACATATATAATCATATACTGATAATTAATCACTTAATCTTTGTATGTGAAGCTGATATTAATTTGTTCCTTTAGATTTCCATTTGAGATTTTTCGCTCAATTTTTTTACTTGCGATACACTTGCCTGTCACTATCCGCAAAAGAGCATTCCCATCATTTTTATTTGTGAAATCAATCAATTTAATATCAGGATTCTTTTGCAGAATGGATAACTGCGTTTGGTACAAAGATTTTATCGGCTGTGCATTAAATAACTCCAGCTCAATTTGATTATTGTACTTTTGCGGATGGACAATATAGTTAATAGGATAAGCGGAATATAAAGTAAACCTTCCTGCTGAAGGTTCAGGAGAGAAGCTGATCTTTTTAATTTCTTTCCCATTTTTGATGTTACCGATAAAATTTTCTGCTTTTAATTGCGTGCTCATTTCGATAGCACATATGTCAGATGATTCAGTCTTAACACCGGAATTTTCTGTTAATGCATTACTTTCAGGACTGATGGCGGATGTAACGATGGGGTCTTTTGCAGTGACGATATTTTCAGTTAATTTTGTTTCATCTTTTTTTGTCGATGCTATAGATTGCATTTCTAAATTAAATTTTTCCTTAGGCGTCAAATTGGCCAATGAATAAAGCAATTCATTAACATCGCCTGAGTATAATCTTTCATCATTGATAATTTTCCTGGCACTTTCATAATCATTTAATTTTACTAAGGTATAAATCAAATTATATACGGTTTGCGGTTTATATTGTTTTCTGGAATATAAAGATAACAAATAATTTCGTGCGCTCGGATAATCTTGTTGCAAAATAGCCATCATTGCCAGATTATTCATTACAATTGATTCATTATAAAACAACCCACGCGCATGCTCGAAAGATTTAATTGCCTCGGAATACCTTCCCTGCTGCGCTAATAAACTTCCGTTTAAATTCCACAGCTCTCCATTGGTGGAATCATTTGCAAGTAAATCTTTTAAAACCATCTCACATTCTTCTTCCTGCCCAAGTTCGAGATAATTTTTAGCTTGCAACAATCGATACTTTTCATCACCATGTTTTTTAACTAATGGTTCGAGATAAATATTCGATGAACTATAATCTCCTATTTTATGATAAAGCTGCGATAGATTAAATCGCTCATCATTATTATCCTTAGCGCTCAGTTTTTTCCTGGATATTTCGATTAAGCCTTGATAATCGTTCAACTGAGTAAGAATATATTCTTTTTGCGCATCCGCGCTAGCATTTGAAAGTTCATGAGAACACCCCGTAAGCGACACAATTGTAACAAATACAGATAATAATTTTTTTACCATGTTGAGCTCATCTTAATAAGGCCCGGACACGCAACGATTGCGATCAGGGGAAATAAAATAAAGGCAATCATTGGAAACGTCATTTTTGCAGAAAGTGCAGCAACTTTTTCTTCCATAGCCAAGAGATGCATTTGCCTGATCTCTTTAGATAAATCAATCAGTACAGCATATATTGAAGAACCAAACTTAGTACTTTGTAATAAAGCAGAGCATAACATCCTGAGCTCTTCATTGTTTATTTCTGAAGAAAGTTGCTCGAGAGCAGCGTTTATACCGCTTACATCTGCACGCATCACAGTGCGTACTAACAATGATGAAAGGTCTTTATTAATCACCTCCATTTTGCGAGCAATATAACTCAATGATGCTTCAACTGTCATTCCAGATTGTATGCAAACCGCCAGGAGATCAATAGCGTAAGGAATATCATTAGTTATTCTACGAATACGATTCCCGCTCACCATGGCCTGGATTCTTGCTGGAACGATGATGATTACAGAAAGTATAGCCAACAGGGTGATTAACAACATCTGATCATCTAACTCGATCCATCCTATGTAATCAATTATAAAAATGGGGCCTGCTATAAAAGAGAACAATAATGCTTTGACTTTAACGTTTTTATCAAGCTCAGATGCAATAGAAACAACCTTGCTATTCTTTTTGAAGGTTTTTTCCAACTGAGTTTCAATCAAATTAGAACCGTTTGCTAATAAATTGCTTCTATCAGTAGCATTAATACTAAAGTTTACTAACTTTTCAACTTTTTTAATACGCTGTTTTCTATAGACTAAAAATATCACCCCCCTCAAACCCATTAAAAAAATCATAAAAAAGATAAAATATGACATATTACCCTACCTTATTCATCATTGACCAAACGATAAGCAAGCCTGTCAATATACTTCCCAGTGCATAGTAAAGAATGTATTTCCCAGCATCTGTTCCTATTAATACTTCAAAATTGTCAGGGGCAACAAATTTCAAGAAAAGGAAAAAAAAGACAGGTATTATGACCAAAACCTTTACTGACATTCTTGCTTCGGCTGTCATAGCTATTTTCTTTCTTTCTAATATCTTGCTCGCAGAAATTAACATCGTTAAACGAGACATTACTTCACTAACCTGTCCTCCGCCTTTCATATTAATCAGCACCGTAATGACAAATGAGAAATATTCACTATATGGATAACGTGAGTATGAATCCATAAATACTCGTTCTGGTTCATCACCGATATCCAGACGCATTAAAATTCTTTTAAATTCGCGCCCAAAATCGCTATCAATAACTCGGCCACACTCCTCAAATCCTTGCATAACTGGTCGGCCTACTCTCACAGCACTGTTAATGATATTTAATGCTTCTGAAAAATCCCTTTCAAAATCACGACGACTTTTCTTGACTTGCTGAATATATAAAATATAAAAACCAGCAAGTATAGTCACAGATAACATAATGATTTTATCAAAATTCAAAAATTCCATATTGACATATAAAACAACCCCGCATGCTACAATAATAATTGCCAGGTGCTTTGCAAATAGTTCGTTATTCTTACCTATTAAGTTCACACGGATTTTTTTAAGCTTTGCACTTAGCGCAATAAGGAAATTATTCAGCGCTTGTTTTTTAACCTCTTCCTCTTGACTCGCTATAACGTTAGTAGAAAATAATTTAGCTTTTATCTCTTTGGTATTTTTGACGGAAAGGTAAATTTGCACCGCACCTAAAAATAACATAGCCAGAGAAATGATTATTATCATCATGATACTTTATTTCCAAAAAGTTGTCGTAACGGATCTAAATAACCGTGTACTAACGCCTGGCGGTATACCGCAGAACGTTGTAAGAGGCCATTGTTTGTAAAAGTTCCTACAATCATCCCGTTATGGTCTCTTTCCGGGTTAGCATTAAATGCAAAAATATCTTGTAGAATAATATTCTCCCCTTCCATCCCCATTATTTCAGAAATATTTGTAACTTTTCTTGAGCCATCTGGTAAACGTGAAGCCTGAACGATGATGTTAACCGCTGTTGAAATATTTCGCCGAATAGCAATTAGAGGCAATGAAGCATTGGCCATCATTATCATACTTTCCAGACGTGCTATTGCATCTCTGGGATTGTTTGCATGTAGCGTAGACATTGACCCATCATGCCCAGTGTTCATAGCCTGAAGCATTTCGAAAGCCTCAGGGCCACGACACTCACCAATAATGATACGATCTGGCCGCATACGTAATGCGTTTATCACCAGATTGCGCATACTAATTTGCCCCTGATTTTCAGAACCTGCCAGCCTGGTTTCAAGCCTCAAAACATGAGTTTGCTGTAATCGTAATTCTGCAGCATCTTCGAGTGTCAACACTCGTTCACTTTCATCGATATACTGAGACATGGCGTTTAAAAGCGTTGTTTTACCGGACCCCGTACCACCAGATACGATAATGTTTACTCGACAGCGGCTGGCAATAACCAGAAAATTTGCCATTGTCTCATTCATACTGCCAAACTTTATTAAATCACCTAAATTTATATTGCCTTTACCGAATTTACGGATTGACATGGATGTGCCATCAATCGATATGGGTGAAATAACAACATTCAATCGACTACCATCTGGCATACGAGCATCCACTAACGGTTGCGCGTCATCAATGCGTCTGCCAACTTTACCCACCAGTCGTCTGGCAATATCGGTTAATTGCTCATTATTTATAAACTGCCGTTCAGAAAGCTCTAATTTACCTTTACGCTCAACAAAAATTCGGTTGGGGCCATTAACGAGAATATCACTGATTGAATCATCTTCCATTAATTCTCGTAATGGCCCGTATCCTGTAATTTCATCAACAACAAGCTCACATAACTCTTGTCGTTCTGGCGCTGATAGATAATTCTCTGTGCGATTGTTATTAATTACAGTGCGTATAACAGAATTAACTTCATTAATTAACTCACCTCTATTTTCCTTTATATTTTCAATCTGTTCTAGATCAATGCTCTTAAGAACTTCCTGCCTAAAATAAACGATCGAAGCCGACTTATTCATATATCATCCATGATCAGTAATTAATAAAACTAAAATTTATTTTTTCTTATTAAACCTCAAAATATTTAATATTTTACTGTTTTTGTCATGGCTTTTTTCATTACCAGGTTTTTTTCCCAGCATTTTTGCGACAAAAAGATCTAACTCCGATGTTGTTTTTTTCTTTGCAAGATCTTTTATGTATGAACAATAAATATCTATTTTCTTCCCTAAATAATTTTCAATATCTTCGTTTGATAAATCGTTCGGGCGTGAAAGGTGATTTTCATTTAAAATAATTATATTCTTCGAGAATGTTTTATTCCCATCATGAGTAGGTGCTGTACGTTCTAACTCATCAATAATTAATCGAGCGTTACGTACCGCCGATAACTCTCGTGTTACAACAATAAATATAAAGTCAGACTCTGGAACTATATATGCGAGCTTATCTCGAGCCTGCGTTGAAACATTATGTTCAAAAATTACCACATTGTAATTTTTAAAATCTGGGGCATCAAATTGCCATTGTTCTTCTTCTGTAGCAATTTTCATAGCCTGGTAAGGGCTTACATGAGTAATTACGCCATCACGTTGTAACGCCACATCTGATATAAGGTCCAGATCCGGCGTTCCGGTATGTCCTTGGACTAATAAAGTAGGCAAATGGCTAAGTTCGCCTATTGCCTTATAAAGCTGAAAAGCCATAAGAGTACTACCACATCCACCCTTACAGCCGAGAACACTGATTTTTTGCGTATAACTGATTTCTGAACCTATTTCACCCGCTTTTTTTATTGCCGTACCCAATAGCATCATTTGAGAATCAAGGTGCAAATATAATGCACCCATACGCTTCATTTCGTCATAAAAACTGATCGAGTCTACATCCCCAACAAATATTTTTTTACTGGTCACAGGGAAAAGATATTTTATTTTTTGTTGAATACCAGCAATGTCACGATAATCTTCTATATCAACAATTATATACTCACTGGAAAGCATATCTTTATTGTCGACAATATTATCAAAAAACTCGGCAATAACATTAACGTCATGCCCACCATTCATTCGAATTTGAATGGATATGGCGGAGATAATATGCGGACGTGAAGATATAATGGTAGCAGAACCTACTGAAGAAATTGTCGTTTTATTTTCTACACTTCTTTTATTGATTTTTGTTAAGTCCAACATAATTTGCTACCCTTGTTTATCGAACAAAGCCACCACGTGAAATAAACTCACGACCCTCATCCCTGGTTAGTCTGTCTTTATGTTCGTCAGCTACACCAACATTAAAGAATAACTTGTTTACTGAGGTTTTATGGAACCGAGGAGTAGGTATCTGATAATTTTCAGTTGCAGAAATAGGCTTAACTAATTTCACTGTTGCAAATACAACCAATTCGCTTTTTTCTCTTTCAGTTTGCGAGTTGCGAGCAAATGCGCCCAAAATAGGAATATCACCGGCAAATGGCACCTTCGATAAGGACTCTTTATCTGACTCAGTCAGCAGGCCACTGATAACAAAGCTATCACCATCTGCAAGTTCAATTGTTGATTGCGTTCTCCGGGTATTTATTGTCGGAATAGCATAAGAATTATATGTATAACTACCGGTAATATTACTCAATTCATTCGAGATAAATAATCGGATCTTATCCGAGCGGTTTACTTTTGCGCCAATGTTAAGACGTATACCATATTCTTTATATGTAATAGTCGTTTCATTATCATCACCGCCATCCGTAACAATTGGAATTTCACCTCCTACAAGGAAATTTGCTGACTCTCCCGAAAGAACGGTTAAATTGGGTTGCGCCATCACTCGAGCAATGCTGTCGTCTTTAACTGCATTAATCACTGTACTAATATTTTGCGCATCAAAACCACCTTTAAAACCGATGAGGCTGAATACTCCGGTCGGATTGGCTGAGCTACCACTATTAATGATGCTATTTAACGTTAAACTGCTCCATTCAATCCCTAAGGCATCTGTAAATTGCTTAGTTACTTCTACAACCGTCAATTTAACATTAACTTGTTGAGGTGACGAGATTATTGTCATGCGATCAATTACATTATCCCAAATTTTTTTGGTAAGCATATCAATATCAGTTTCATCTGATTCTGAACCACCACTTTTTAATTTGGTTTCACGTACTCTATTTTCCCCACCTACTAAACTCCCTACCGTTTGATAAATTTGGTCACGTAACTCTTCTGTAGCAACATCACCTTTAATAATGTACGCAAGTTTATCACCATTCATAAAGCGTTCAATCTGGATATGCGTACCAGGATATTGTTTATTGACCTTTTCGGCCAATGCACTTCCTATTCCATCAACCGCAATGCTGATCTTTTTGAGAACTTTTCCTTTTTCACCATAAATTGTTAAATCAGCAACGCCAATTTCTTTTGCATAAACGACAATTTTTGTATTGTTTATGACTTTATAATCTGCAACTGTCGGATTTGAAATAAAAACAGTATCTATTTTTTGTGTTGTGGAAATATTTTTCGCTTGCCCTTCTTTAAGCACTAAATCTTCACCATAAGCGAGCGGGGTTAATCCTGGTAATGCAAATAGTAATATTGTTAATACTTTCACTATCCTTAACATACATCTGTCCTTTTGTTAAAGTACGTATTTTTAGAAATTATTTTGCAAAAATGCGTTATTTTATTTAGCAAATTACTCTTTTTCCTCCGTCTCTTTTTTGGTTTCAACGGAACCGCGGTACTCAGTGACACTATCACCCGCACCACCGCTTCTTACATCTATAGATAAAATATCACGATTATCAATTGGCCACTGGCCCTCGTTACCAACGAGTACAGAATGTGCGAAATCAAGTTGAGTCATATTTTCTGTTGTTGGGAAAATATATAATTTTGCGTCATCCAGTCCTTTTAAGGTTCTGACTTCTGCAGGTGTTAACTCGACTAAAACATAACCTTCGTTAGTCAACGGATTATCACCAACCTTTAAATTGTTACTTTTAATAAATAGTATTTTTTTATTCTTCATTAGAAGTTTAAAATGACGATCGTTGATTTCATCTGTAGTGTTAACTGTAGGTGTTGTGCTGACATCCCCATTTTCATTTGTTATCTTCATTAAATTATAAGAAAGGTAAATATCTAACCCTTCGCCAGCATGAGCATTTGTAAAAAGATAACTATCCGTCTGTTTTATTGAAAAACCATAAACTATATTTCCTGGCCGCACTGACATTGCAACGTATTGCTCGCTGCCAGGTTCAATTAATGACTCTTTTGGTATATATGAACCAGCCGTAATATCGTTCCCGGTCATCCAACTATCAATATTTTTTGATATAGCATATAAATCCTTTTCATTACTACCTTCAGGGATATTTAATGTTTTAAGTACGAAATCTTCCGCATTTAATAATTTCCCTTTCTTTAAATCTTTTTGGGCAACAGCTACAGTAATATTTTCTTTGATGACTTCAGGTTCTTTTACCTGCTGCTCAACTACTGGTGGTGCCTGGACCACCACTGCTGGTTTTTTATTGATTGCAAAATAGATTAATATACCAATTAAACCAACAACTAACATGGCGATATTAATTATTAACGCGTACTTCTTATTCATGGATATCCTCAGAAATATATAATGCATCTAATATAGATGATTTTCATGGACGTATAAAATACTTATGCCATTCAGAAGCCAAGTTAAATTATAAGGAGTATATTTAGATAAAAAATAAATGTTTTATATATATTGAGTGAGATATATTGATGAGCTGTATATAATTATAAGTAACCATAGCTACCGCACAAACTGATTAAAAACAGTTTGATATTAATCAGCCATTGTCATGACCATTATTAACACAAGAACCACCGATGTTTTATTTAAAGTTTCTTATTAATTGGAAATATCACCTTTGATAAGTCATAGCATAATGCGGGCAGAGTTTCCCCTTCCCGCATGATTTTTTCAGTATTCGAACTATCTACTTATGGCTTCGGCGCTGACATTGAGGATTGAACTTGTGCAGAGACCGTGGAGAAGATGCCCTTAATCATATTTTCGACAGTACCGTTACGACCAAAGATAACTGCCACTACAGCTGCCACACCAGCTAATACGATTGCATATTCAACAGCAGTAACACCACGCTCGTCTTTCAAGAAGTCACGTGCGCGCTCAACCCCATTTAAACTCTTGACATATGCTTTGATTAACAAATCATTCATTTCTTTTCAATTCCCTTTTAATATTAAATACCCTGTTCGTTGGCACTTCTTTAAGCCACCAGCAAACGTCAACTAGTATGAACTCGCATTTTGAAAAACCTAAGCGATTGCGGGGTTTTTAGGAAAAAATTTAGATTCATAATATGAATTTAAATAGATTTATTGTCGTTAATATATAGCCCGAGATTATTGCCATTTTCTTAAAAAAGAAAAAAGAACTATAAAAACATGCACTTAATTTGATGGATGTATTAAAACATATGGATATTGCATACAGATTTTATCCATGTGCATTATTATTAGGTAATGTAATTTATAAACACATATAAATCTTATCGTTCCAGAAAAACGATTTAATTTAAATATGCTGGTAGTTTAAGCACTGGTTAAAACCATAGTAAAAGGCCGATATACATGACATCGGCCTTTAAAATGAGAATAGTATGGAGAAATGTAGGTATTTCTGAGGGAAATTTAGCGATTACTTCTCTTGTGCCTGTTTAAACAACGTATCCCACATGCCCAGTACCAGTGCCTGATCGCGCGGTGAGAGTTCCCCGGCCTGGATAGCTTTCTCAAGGCTTGAACTGACATTCGCATAAACCGCCTCCGGTGAATGGTCACTGCCATGTTCCAGTTCCGCCACAGCGAGCGTCAGGTGGCCACGCAGATAACCGCTGGCAAACAGCTCGTCGTCTCCGGCCGTGTCCACCATGTCATCTATTAACGCCAGAATGCGTGCTTCAAACTCCGCGATCATCTTCTTTCCTCTTTATAACGTGGCTTCAGTTAAGGTCTTCTGGCCACGGAAACTGTTCCGCCGCGAGTGGCGGCGTATGGTAATAATCCTGTAATGCTTTGATAAAACGCGCCGGACGCGGAGGGATCCCCTCTTCCAGATACGTCATGACCTGCGCGTGTACACGGCGCTGAAAAACAATGCGGTCGGGTTCAAAATCCCCTTCCAGATTGTCGCAACTGACGTTGAACGGGTAACCTGCCGCCACACAAAACAGCCAGTCGAACGCCTGCGGTTTAACCTCGACGTCTTCAAATTGCCCCTGTGTTTTGGCATCACGCCCATCCGGGCAATACCAGTAGCCAAAATCCACCTGCTCGCGGCGTGATTTCCCGGCAATACACCAGTGGGAAATCTCATGCAGTCCGCTGGCATAGAAGCCATGAGCAAACACGATGCGGTTGTACGGCACGTCGGCATCCGCAGGAAGATAGATGGGTTCGTCGTCGCCTTTAATCAGACGTGTATCAAAGTCGTCGGCAAAGCAGCCGTCGAAAATTTCTATAAGTTGTTGGTAATTGTGCGTGCTGTTCATTAGTTCATCCCCAACCAGTGAAGGATCTCCTGTCCATGGCTATCAAAAAGAAGTTTTGCGCTCATCACCGCCGAGACAATCACAATCATCGGGCGGATCAGTTTTTGTCCTTTGCTTAATACCAGACGTGACCCCATACGCGCGCCGAGAAACTGCCCGGCCAGCATGACGAAGCCTGTCGCCCAGACCACCTTGCCGCCGATGATAAACAGCAGCAGGCCGCCGATATTCGACGTAGCGTTCAGCACTTTGGCGTGGGCTGTGGATTTAGCGAGATTGAACCCGCACAGCGCGACGAATGCCAGCGCGTAGAACGATCCCGCACCAGGGCCAAAAAAGCCATCGTAAAAACCGACGCAGCCACCCGCAATGAGCGCAAAGGGCAAACCGTACAGACGACGCTGGCGATCTTCTTCACCAAGCTTCGGCATCAGCAAAAAATAGAGGCCGATGCAGATCACCAGTACCGGCAAAATCTGGCGCAGGACGTCAGATTTAACGTACTGCACCAGCAGCGCGCCAGAGGTGGAGCCAATAAAGGTCATCAAAATATTGAGCTTCTGGTCGTGCAGGCTCACGACTTTGCGCCGAATAAAATAGAGAGAAGAAGAGATTGATCCGCCACAGGCCTGAAGTTTATTGGTTGCCAGCGCCTGAGCAGGCGTCATCCCGGCTGCCAGCAGTGCCGGAACGGTCAACAGCCCTCCCCCGCCCGCCAGCGCATCAATAAATCCGGCCAGTAGCGCGACGACAAACAGCACTGCCAGCAGAAGCGGTGACACCAGAAAAATATCGCTAAAATTGTCCATTAAAGTACATGCTCATCCAGTAGCGCCTGGCAGGAAGGCGGCAACGGTGGCGGTGTCTTCTTCTCAGGCTTGGTTGTTGCGGGTTTTGGTGGTTCAAACCAGCTTTGCAGTTCCGCACCGCAGCCATCACCTGGTGGTGGCAGAGGTTGATCTTCGCATTCCAGGCTTCCCGCCGGGCAGCGCAGCCGGACATGCATGTGCGCACGATGCTGGAACCATGGACGGACTTTACGCAGCCAGTCGCGGTCGGTTCCGGCGTCCTGGCAAAGCTGCTGTTTAATTGCCGGGTTCACGAAAATGCGCGTCACGTCATTATCTTCTGCCGCCAGCTTAATCAGATGGCTGATCTCAGGCTGCCACAGCGACGGCACGACATGCTTGCCATCGCGGGAAACCAGATCCAGCGCCTGCGGTTTTAATAACTGAGCCGCGCTCCAGCGGGTTTGCGGAAGCTGGAGGAAAATGTCCACATCCAGCCCGGTCTGATGACTGGCGTGGCCGCCGTTAAACCGCCCGCCTGCGGGCATCCCCATGTCACCAATCAGGATTGTCCCAAGACCCAGGTTATATACCTGATTCCCCAGGCGCTGAATGAAAAGCACCAGATCCGGGTGACCAAAATAGCGACGCTGATCGGTACGCATTACCTGATACGTTTCTGACTGCACGGGAAGCTCAGCGGCTCCCACGATGCAGCCATTTGAAAACGCCCCAATCGACTGGGCGCTACCAGCGACGGGATGCGTAATTTTTTGCCAGGGTGTTGCCGCAAGGCTAACGTAACTTGCGAGCAATGCCAGCAGAGCAATGGCGGTTTTTTTCATCAGTTACCAGCGTGGAATAGTCGTTGTGACATCGGCGTTCTGCGCGCGCTGGCGCATAAAGTGATCCATCAAAACAATCGCCAGCATCGCTTCGGCGATAGGCACCGCACGAATACCCACGCAGGGATCGTGACGTCCTTTGGTGATCATCTCCACTTCGTCACCGAAACGGTTAATGGTGCGGCCGGGCACGGTGATGCTGGACGTTGGTTTCAGGGCGATGTGGGCCACGATAGGCTGACCGCTGCTGATGCCGCCGAGCACGCCGCCCGCATGATTGCTCTGGAAACCCTCTTTGGTGATTTCATCACGGTTTTCGCTGCCGCGCAGGGCCACGCTGTCAAAACCGTCGCCAATCTCGACGCCTTTCACCGCGTTGATGCTCATCAAAGCATGGGCGATGTCAGCATCCAGGCGGTCAAATACTGGCTCGCCAAGACCTGCGGGCACGCCCTCGGCGACCACGGTGATCTTCGCCCCAATCGAGTCGCCCTCTTTTTTCAGGCCGCGCATCAGTTCATCCAGCGCCTCGATTTTATCGGGGTCCGGGCAGAAGAACGGGTTCTGTTCCACCTGATCCCAGTCTTTGATTTCAAGCGGGATGCTGCCCATTTGCGTGAGACAGCCCCGGATCACGATGCCGAATTTCTGGGCAAGGAATTTTTTGGCAATGGCACCCGCCGCCACGCGCATCGCGGTTTCGCGTGCGGAAGAGCGTCCGCCACCACGATAGTCACGCAGGCCATATTTTTGCTCGTAGGTGTAATCAGCGTGGCCGGGACGGAATACGTCTTTGATGGCGCTGTAGTCCTGAGAGCGCTGATCGGTATTCTCAATCAGCAGGCCGATACTGGTGCCGGTCGTCACGCCTTCAAAGACGCCAGAGAGGATTTTGACCTGATCCGGCTCGCGGCGCTGGGTAGTGTAGCGCGATGTACCTGGGCGGCGGCGATCAAGATCCTGTTGCAGATCGGCTTCTGTCAGCGCAATGCCCGGCGGCACGCCATCCACGATACAACCGAGCGCCACGCCGTGTGATTCACCAAACGTAGTTACGCGAAAGAGTTGTCCAATGCTGTTTCCTGCCATCACGGCTCCGTTATTTTGTTGTGTTGTTACGTGGCTTAGATTTGCGGCTTAATCTTTATAAATGCTGAAGTGTTCGCGCGCGGCGAGCAACTCCGCTTTGGTCAGCATAAAGACGCCGTCACCGCCGTTGTCGAACTCAAGCCAGGTGAACGGGACGTCCGGATACTGCTCCATCAGATGTACCATGCTGTTACCGACTTCACAAATCAGGATGCCCTCGTCGGTCAGATACTCCGGTGCACAGGCCAGAATGCGGCGCGTCAGCTTCAGACCGTCGCTGCCGGAGGCAAGGCCCAGTTCCGGCTCGTGGCGGTATTCATTGGGCAGATCGGACATGTCTTCTTCATCAACATACGGCGGGTTGGTGACGATCAGATCGTATTGCACCTTCGGCAGATCGCGGAACAGATCTGAGCGAATCGGCGTGACGTGATGGATCAGACCGTGCTCTTCAATATTATGCTCGGCCACCGCCAGCGCGTCCGGGGAGATATCCACGGCGTCGACTTCCGCGTTGGGGAATTCATAGGCGCAGGCAATCGCGATGCAACCGCTGCCGGTACACATATCCAGAATATGCTGTGGCTGGGTGTTAATAAGATCGGCAAAACGGTTCTGGATCAGTTCGCCAATCGGCGAACGCGGCACCAGCACGCGCTCATCAACGTAAAATTCATGGCCGCAGAACCAGGCTTTATTGGTGAGATAGGCCACCGGGATGCGCTCGTTAACGCGGCGGATCACGCGCTCAACGATACGGTGGCGCTCGCTGGAGGTCAGGCGCGCGTTGCGCATGTCTTCCGGGATATCCAGCGGCAAGTAGAGTGTCGGTAAAACCAGTTGTACGGCTTCATCCCACGGATTATCGGTACCGTGTCCGTACCAGATATTCGCCGCGCTGAATCGGCTAACCGACCAGCGCAACATGTCCTGAATGGTATGCAGTTCACTCACTGCTTCATCAACAAAAATTTTATCCACACTATCCTCCAAGACATGCATTGCTTTAAATTCGGCGGCTAGTTTGCCATGAAGACGCCGATAAATCAGCATTCACGCGCGTGGCAGGCCTGGAAAAATGCGTTTTGTCTGAACACAGCTGGCACCTTGTCGGGTAAACTGTCGAAAACAGAAAATGAGATGAATAAATGAAGAAGAAAACATCGCTTAGCGAGGAGGATCAGGCGCTGTTCCAGCAGTTGATGGCAGGCACTCGCAAAATTAAGCAGGACACCATTGTTCATCGCCCGGTGCGCAAAAAAATCACCGAGGTGCCGGTAAAACGTCTGCTTTCCGAGCAGGCGGACGCCAGCCATTATTTCTCTGATGAATTTCAGCCGCTGCTTAATACCGACGGTCCGGCAAAATATGTGCGCCCGGACGTAAGCCATTTTGAAGTAAAGAAGATCCGTCGCGGTGATTACTCCCCAGAGTTGTTTCTCGATTTACATGGTCTGACGCAGATGCAGGCAAAACAGGAGTTGGGCGCGCTGATTGCCGCCTGCCGCCGTGAGCATGTTTTTTGCGCCTGCGTGATGCACGGCCATGGCAAGCACGTACTGAAGCAGCAAACACCGCTGTGGCTGGCGCAGCATCCGCATGTGATGGCTTTTCATCAGGCCCCGAAAGAGTACGGCGGTGATGCAGCCTTGCTGGTGCTGATTGAAGTCGAAGAGTGGCAGCCGCCAGAATTGCCCTGATTTATCGCCTGTTTACCCGGTCCAGAAACAAGAAGAGCCGCATTACGCGGCTCCATTTCACAACTTCCGGCGGATCAGATCGCTTTGGCGACCTTCAGATTGCAGGGACTCATTTGCCAGTTAAATACCCCTTTACCCGCTCCGTCCAGCGTGACGCTGGCGATGGCGGAGGTAGAAAACATAGGCGGTGTTTCGCCCGGGCAAAGTTCTGCCACCAGATAACCGACCAGCGGCAGATGAGAAATCACCAGTATTGAGCCGGTAATTTCGCTCGCCAGCGCCTGAATGTAAGCGCTGACGACACGCACATCGCCGCCTGGCGTGAGCTCAGGCAATACTTCAACTTTCCCTGGCAGGTTAAGACACTCCCCCACCTCATCCAGCGTTTGTTCAGCACGCAAGAACGGGCTGACCAGAACACGCTCGATATCCACTTTTTGGCTTGTCAGCCAGGTTGCCATTTGACGGGACTCATCACAGCCGCACGTCGTCAAAGGTCGAACCGAGTCACTGGCTGCATCCAGAGCAGCGTCGCCGTGACGCATGATAAAAACTTGCATATTGCACCGCTTTTGTTAACCAGAAGCATTGGCCATGTCGGGCAAAACAGAATCTTTTTGCCGGGAAGACCAATGGCCGGGCATTGTGCCTTATCCATTCGTTGAATGAAACGCTGTGTTTTACATCATTGGCGCAAGTATAGTCAATCTCCGTTTACATATTGAGCAGGACTATCTTATTCAACGTCAGATTTACTCTTTTTTGACCTTAACTTACGGGGTCAGTTTCCTTTGTTGACCAAAACCTTACACCACGCTCTGCCATATCAACCAGCGGCGGGCAGGGTGTAAAGCGCTCTCCATATTGCGAGGCCAGACGTGTCAGTCTCGCAACAACCTCCCCCGCGCCGAGAGAATCCATATAACGGAACGGGCCACCCAAAAACGGGGGGAAACCAATACCAAACACCGCGCCGATGTCGCCATCGCGCGCGCTGCGGATCACCTTCTCATCAAGACAGCGCGCCGCCTCGTTGAGCATCAGCATGACGCAGCGTTCAACAATCTGATCGGACGACAATTTACCGTTGCCTGTACCGCCTGTCAGCGGGTAGATCGCCGGATCAACCTGTTTTTTGCTTGTACGCCCTTTCGCCGCGTAAAGATAGAATCCACGGCCATTTTTTCTGCCTTTGCGATCGTCATTCAAAATTGCGGTAATGACATTTGCAGGCGCGGAAAAACGTTCACCGTAAGCGCTTTCCAGCACAGGAATAATTTTAGTGCCTGTGTCGATTCCCACCTCATCCAAAAGTTGGATTGGGCCGACCGGGAAGCCAAATTTCACCAGCGCATTGTCGATCTTGTCGACCTGCTCACCTTCCGTCAGCATACGGATGGCCTCGTTAATATAGGGAGCCAGGATGCGGTTGACGTAGAACCCGGCTTTATCGGCTACCACAATCGGCGTTTTGCCCTGCAACTTCGCCAGTTGCACAGTAGTGGCGATAGTCTGCTCGCTGGTTTTTACGTGCGCAATGACCTCCACCAGCGGCATTTTTTCCACCGGGCTGAAGAAATGCAGGCCGATAACGTTTTCCGGTCGCGCGGCGTTAGCGGCAATATCGCTAATCGGCAGCGACGATGTGTTAGAGGCAAAAATCGTGTGCGGCGCACAGTGCGCTTCCACTTCCGCCACCATTTGCTGTTTGAGACTTAAATCCTCGAACACCGCCTCAATGACCACATCGCGGTGGGAAAAGCCCCGATAATCGGTGGCACCGGAGATCCGCGCCATTTCACGGTCGCGCTCACTGGCTCTGATATGGCGGCGGCGGACTTTTTTATCAAGCTGCTGCCAGCTGTATTGCAGGGCGTGATTGATCCCACGGGGATTAATATCTTTGATCCGCACCGGCAGCCCACCTTTACTGGCCGTGACATACGCAATGCCCCCGCCCATCAACCCGCCGCCAAGAATGCCGACTGATTTCAGCGGCCCTGCCGCAACAGCACTGCCGGGATCTTTTTTAATCTCGGTGCTGGTAAAGAAGATATGGCGTAACGCCTGCGACTGCGGGGTCATCGCCAGTTCACCAAAGGCCCGCGCTTCAGCCTCATAACCGCTGCTGCGGCCCTGCGCCAGCCCGGTCTGGATCACATCCAGAATGCGCTGCGCGGCAGGATAGTTGCCGTGCGTTTTCTGCTGCGTCTTTTTCTCAGCCATGCGGAACAGCAACGTGCGCCCCAGCGGGCCGGCGAGGATTTTCTCGCGTACGGGTAAATGACGGGTCGACGGGCGGCCTTTGTTGGCCAGCGCTACGGCAGCTTCCAGCAATATCGAGACGGGCACAACGTCATCGACAAGCCCCACTTTGCGCGCCTGACGCGGGCGAAGCTGTTTGCCGGTGAGGATCATATCCAGCGCGGTGCTGACGCCAATTAATCGCGGCAAGCGTTGCGTGCCACCGGAGCCGGGCAGAAGCCCTAACTGCACTTCCGGCAGTCCGAGCACGGTTTTGGGATCGTCGGTACAGACGCGGCCATGGCAGGCCAGCGCTAATTCCAGCCCGCCGCCCAGACAGGCACCGTGAATGGCGGCAATCACCGGCACCGGCAGCGCATGAATTTCTGCCATGATCTGCTGCCCCTGACGGGCCAGCGCTTCTGCTTCTTGCGCGCTGTGGCAGCGGTCAATCATGTTGATATCGGCACCGGCGATAAAATTGTCGCTTTTCGCGGAGATAAAAATAACGCCGCGCAGCGCTTTGTTCTCGCGCAGTTCTTTTAAAATGGCCCGCACCTGGCTGCCGAACTCCGCTTTCAGGGTATTCATTTTTTCGCCCGGCACGTCAATGGTCACGACGCCGATGTTATCGGGGCGCAGGGTGAGGGAAAACGCGGATGTCAGTTCCATTATTCAGCCTCCAGTACCATTGCCGAGCCGAGCCCGCCTGCGGCGCACGCCGTAACCAGGCCGAATCCCCCGCCCCGGCGACGTAATTCCTGTAACGTTTGGGTGATCATCCGCGCACCCGTGGCGGCAAACGGGTGCCCGTAGGCGATGGAGCCGCCCAGCACGTTAAATTTGCTGTCATCCACTTCGCCTGTCGCCTGCGCGCGCCCCAATACGTCGCGGGCAAACCGATCGCTTGCAAGCAGCTTGAGGTTCGCCAGCGTTTGCGCAGCGAAAGCCTCATGCATATCAAACAGGGTTAAATCGTTCAGGGTGAGCCCTGCCCGCTCCAGCGCCAGCGGTGTTGACCACGCCGGACCGAGCAGCATGTCTTCTTTGACGCCAATCGCGGTAAACGCGTAGCTGCGCAGATAGCCGAGCGGCGTTAAGCCTAATTCTCTGGCGCGGGATTCGGTCATCAGGATCACCGCTGCCGCGCCGTCGGTCAGCGGCGTACTGTTCGCCGCCGTGACGCTACCGTGTTTACGGTCAAATGCCGGGCGCAGTTTTGCGTAATCCGCAAGCGTGGAGTTATGGCGAATATTGTTGTCCTGATCGACGGGTTCACGGTATGGCGGCACGTAAGCGGTCATCACCTCGTCGGTCAGTTTCCCTTCGGCCCAGGCTTGCGCCGCACGTTGATGAGAGCGATGCGCCAGCGCGTCCTGCTCTTCGCGGCTGATTTGCCAGGTTTTTGCCATTTGTTCGGCGGTATCGCCCATCCGCAGTCCGGTTGAATACTCTGCGACGGCGGGCGGGACCGGCAACAGATCGCGTGGGCGCAGCGCGGAAAGCAATTTAACTTTATGCCCGGTAGTGCGGGCCTTACTGAGATCGAGCAGCGTGCGCGCCAGTTTTTTACTGACGCCGATAGGCAGCACGGAGGAAGAGTCAGCCCCGCCCGCAATGCCCGCGCGGATGGTACCCGCCATCAGGCTTTCCGCCACGTTTGCCACCGCCTGAAAGCTGGTGGCACAGGCGCGGCTGACGCTGTAGGCATCGGTATGGATATTCATGCCGGTGCCCAGCACGATTTCACGGGCAATATTGGGGGCTTCCGGCATCTGAACAACCTGGCCGAACACCAGTTGCTCGATGGCTTCCGGCGGAATTTCGCTGCGCGCCAGCAGTTCGCTCACGACCATTTTCCCAAGTTCGATGGCCGGGATGCCGTGAAAAGCGGTGGCCTGGCGGGCAAAAGGGGTACGCAACCCGCTGACAATGGCAATGCGGTCGCCCTGACGGGTGACAAGCGGTAATGCCTGACTCATAACACTCCCCTGTTAACAACGTAATTTACTAAGTGGTCTGACCTCAACAGTCTTAACCATTTTTTTACATTTAGCCAACCGGGGGAGCGAAATTTTGGGAGCTAACACGCGAAGATAATTGAGAAAACGCTCCTGAGAGAGGAGCGTTTTAGAGAGGGGATTAACGCAGGCCTAACTGGAAGATCAGGGTTTCGGCTTCACACGCGAAGACAAAATCGATATCCAGACGCACGCCATCAGCTTCTTCAGTAAAAGTTGGGGTGATTTCGCACGGTTCAGATTCCACGCTGCGGGCTTTAGCGGTCAGCGCGGCCAGCGTTTCATCGGCTTCTGCGCGATTGGCAAACACGCGACTGTACGATGCGGTGCAATCGGTGTTGTCCATAATGGTGCCCACATCCATACAGCAGCAAACCGGGGTTTCATCAGCACTGCATTTACTCATGGTAGATTTCCTCTGTATTTTGCCAGATAAACGATGTGTGTATTTTACGCGCCACCGGATATGTGCTCCAGTCGAGTTTGAGCGGAAATCAGATAAGTGACCGTTATCACACTTAAAAATGATCTAAAACAATTATCGCCCTTTCTTCTGAGTGCGCCTGGCCGCAATTTTGCCAGGTAGATCTCGTTTCGATGATCACAACTGAAAATTTTTATAAACAACCTTGCAACATTCCATCTGGTCAGACCTATACTTGCGCCACTGGTCTGATTTCCAAGCCGTACCTCAGACCCTACACTTCGCGCTCCTGTTACGGCATGTAACAATGATTGAATAAAAATAAATCGGATGAGGTTATGGTCATGAGCCAAAAAACCCTTTTTAACAAATCTGCACTTGCTGTTGCAGTGGCAATCGTCTCTACACAGGCCTGGTCAGCAGGCTTCCAGTTAAATGAATTCTCTTCGTCCGGACTTGGCCGGGCTTATTCTGGTGAAGGTGCGATTGCGGATGATGCCGGTAACGTCAGCCGTAACCCTGCCCTCATCACGATGTACGATCGCCCGACGTTTTCTGGCGGTGCTGTCTATATCGATCCCGATGTGAATATTTCCGGTCGCTCGCCGTTTACAGGCCGCAGCACTAACGCGGATAACATCGCGCCGACCGCGTGGGTACCTAACCTGCACTTTGTTGCACCGATCAATGAACAATTTGGCTGGGGCGCGTCCGTGACCTCTAACTACGGTCTGGCCACCGAATTCAACGATAACTACATCGCGGGCGAATACGGTGGCAAAACCGATCTGACCACGCTGAACCTGAACCTGAGCGGCGCATATCGCTTAAACGATAACTGGAGCTTCGGCCTCGGTTTCGATGCCGTCTATGCTGACGCAAAAATCGAACGTTACTCCGGTGAGCAAACTGCTGCGTTACCGAAAGTGAACAATAAAATCGCCAGCCTTGAAGGTGACGAGTGGGGCTTTGGCTGGAACGCCGGGATCCTGTATGAGCTGGATAAAGACAACCGCTACGGTTTGACCTACCGCTCAGAAGTGAAAGTCGACTTTGATGGCGATTATAAAGGCAGCATCGCGACCCCAATCAACTCGGTTGTACCGGGCGCGGGCACTGCTTATCCGTTTGGCACCTCCGGCCAAACTGTTCCTGGCTCGCTGTCGCTGCATCTGCCTGAAATGTGGGAGCTGTCCGGTTACAACCGCGTTGCGCCGCAATGGGCTGTGCATTACAGCATCGCTTACACAAGCTGGAGCCAGTTCCAGGAGCTGAAAGCCACCGGCACCAACGGCCAGACTCTGTTCTATAAAGATGAAGGCTTCAAAGACTCTTACCGCCTGGCGCTGGGTACCACCTACTACATGGACGACAACTGGACATTCCGTACCGGTATCGCCTATGACGATAGCCCGGTTCCGGCTGGCAAACGCTCCATCTCCATCCCGGATCAGGATCGTCTGTGGCTGAGCGCAGGGACCACCTACGCCTTCAACGACAACGCGTCGGTGGATGTGGGTGCCTCTTATATGCACGGCCAGAAAGTGACCGTCAACGAAGGCCCGTATACTTTCCGCTCTGAAGGTAAAGCCTGGCTGTTCGGTACTAACTTTAACTACGCGTTCTAATCATCGCGTAATAAAAAAGGTGAACTTCGGTTCACCTTTTTTTGTTTCTTTCGTCCGGACTTATTCGGAATCGATATCCTTTAAATCATCCTGAATCGCCTGGGCGTTAGGATTCTCATCAGGTTTCAACTGACCGCCGTTAGCAATAAAGTCGTGACGCTGGAAATAGGCTTCGCGCACCAGAATATACGGGTCGGAAGACTGGCGCAGCAGGCCGTCGGAATCCAGAAGCTGAGCGCGGGACTCGATCCCTTCCACCGTCCATTTACCCACCGAGAGCGGCCAGGTCAGCCAGGAGAGCACCGGATAGAGCGTATCCGCCATATCGCCGCCATCTTCACGCAGCGTGAAGCTGCCATAGAAAGGAAGCTGGACATACGGGCCGTAACCTACGCCATAGTGCCCCAGCGTGCTGCCGAAGCGATGCGGCTCAATGCGTTGCAGTTTTTCATTCGACAAGCCCGCCACATCAATAAACCCACCCATACCCAGCAAGGTATTCAGGAAGAAGCGAGTGAAGTGGACCATACCTTTATAGGGATCGCCCTGCAGGAAGAAGTTCACCATGATGGCGGGCTCTTCCAGGTTGCTGGTGAAATTGCTCAGACCATTTCTGGCCGGCTGCGGAACATAATCACGCCAGGCAACGGCAACCGGCCGCAGGACATACGGATCAACCACATTAAAGTTGAAGTTGTACATTGTGCGGTTGAATCCTTCTAACGGATCCGAGCGCCCTTGTTGTTCCCCGGAACTGGCACAACCAGCCAATAACGTGGCTCCCAGCGCGAGCGCCGACAGGCGAAGTTTCATGGGTGTCTCCCTGTAAAAATGGCCTTTGCGGAATGTCATCCGTAACGGTACAAACACGCTTCACTTATGTACCTGGTTTGAATACGCAAGCAATTGTATCAGCACGTTTAAACCTGTCTATGTCCGGCTGACGCCGGGGGATGTATTCAGCATAGCGGTATTTGGCTGCAATTTTATACATACTTTGAAACATCGTTATCACCTTTCTTGCGATTACAGGCAATTTAGGTGCAAGCCGCTACGCTTAATGCAGTGAATGAAGAACGGGAGCGGCCATCGTGGACGAGTTAAAAGAAGATAAATTAGATAAACATAGCGACGAAATTGAAGTTGAAAGTGAAGAGAACTCACGCGGTGAAGATATCGAGATGGATGAAGATCATCTCCCGTCGCGCGCCATGGCTATCCATGAACATATTCGCCAGGATGGGGAAAAGGAGATGGAGCGCGATGCAATGGCGCTCTTGTGGTCAGCTATCGCCGCCGGACTTTCCATGGGCGCGTCGCTACTGGCAAAAGGCATTTTTCATGTCCAGTTAGAGGGCATACCCGGCGGATTTGTACTGGAAAACCTCGGCTACACCTTCGGCTTTATTATCGTCATCATGGCGCGCCAGCAGCTGTTCACCGAGAACACCGTCACCGCCGTTTTACCCTTCATGCATAATCCGACGTTCAGTAACGGCGGATTGTTACTGCGTTTGTGGGGCGTGGTATTACTCGGCAACCTGATCGGCACCGCGATTGCCGCCTGGGCGTTTGAATATATGCCGATTTTTGATGAAGAGACGCGCGATGCGTTCGTTAAAATCGGCATGGAAGTGATGAAAAACACGCCGTCAGAGATGTTTGCGAACGCCATTATCTCCGGCTGGCTGGTCGCCACCATGGTCTGGATGTTCCCGTCTGCGGGTGCCGCCAAAATCGTGGTGATCATTTTGATGACCTGGCTTATCGCGCTTGCCGACACGACGCATATCGTGGTCGGCGCGGTGGAGATTTTCTACCTGGTGTTTAACGGTAATCTGCACTGGAGCGAATTCCTCTGGCCCTTCGCCCTGCCAACGCTTGCCGGCAATATCTGCGGCGGTACGTTTATTTTTGCGCTGTTAAGCCATGCTCAGATCCGCAACGACATGAGCAACAAACGCAAAGCCGAAGCCAAAGCAAAGGCCGATAAAGCGCAGGAAGAACGAAAGTCTGCGAAGAAAGATACGTAAATGGCGACACTTTAAGCATTCAGGCGGTCACGCGCTTAACGCACTGACAAAATGACGCTATACTCGTGCCGCCTCGTCCCCTTAGTTAAATGGATATAACGAGCCCCTCCTAAGGGCTAGTTGCAGGTTCGATTCCTGCAGGGGACACCATATACAACTCTCCTGACGTCTACCGAATTCAATAAAATCCCCTCATCATCAGTGAAAAAACCTCTATTTTGACCAGGTGCGTACGTGCCAGCGTGTATCAGGCCGCCGTCTGTAGCTCCACACCGTTTTGCTTAAACAGTAACAGGCAGAT
The DNA here is from genome assembly GCF_900116015.1 of Enterobacter sp. kpr-6. GTDB lineage: Bacteria > Pseudomonadota > Gammaproteobacteria > Enterobacterales > Enterobacteriaceae > Enterobacter_D. The sequence goes on along the minus strand of NZ_FOYH01000001.1, from coordinate 189,595 downwards.
TTTTTCGGCAGAACGCCAGTTCACAGCTTATTCATCTCATCGCGCAGGGCGGCATAATCCGATAGCGCGCATGGGGTCGCTACCGGTTTTAACATTTTATGCATAGCCATCCTGTCGCTCTTGCAGGTCAACGCCGGCAAATTTCGTCAACTGACGACTGATGCTGTTTTCTTTGTAGCAGGTCACCAGCAGCGAACGCGTTGCGCGGGTAAATGCCACATAAAGCGCTGGGATAACTTCCGACTCATCCTCAGCGCCTTTATGAACAAAAGACGCATTGATGACGGCAACGTAAGGAAATTCCAGACCTTTACTGCTCTGGAAAGTCATGAGATGTACAACATCGTCGCGGTGTGAGTAGGCTTTTTTATCCCCGGAGGTAAAGCTAATGGCGGTGGGTATCTTATGCTGCTCCAGCAATCCGGTGAGTCCGTCTACCGAATAACGCGTCGGGCAAAGGACAGCTATATCTCCCCATCGACCTGTAACCGCATGTTTTTCCTTCAGCCATGCCACAACGCGACGGGCTTCCTCTGCTTCCGACTGGCATAATTCAATATCAGGAATATCACCCTCCTCTCCGCAGGCCTCCGGCAGCACCAGAGGAAGCTCCTGATTATGATGACCGTCAAAATAATCACGCGAGAAGGCATACGCAAAATTGAGTATACGGCAGGGATTGCGATAGTTAACGCGAAGAACCGACGTGCGCCCCTGAGCCTGGATACCCACACTCGCCAGCGAGAAGTTAAGTGCTCTTTCACGTCGGTACAGCGACTGCGCGTCATCGTACATCAGCAACAGCGAACGGGTTGTGTTATCAAACAGTCGGGCAATGAGCGAAAGCCAGCGCTGGTCAAAATCATGTCCCTCATCAACCAGCACAGCATCATAACCGCTATCTGTCACGGCTCCGCTGTTAACCGCATTTTCGAGCGCGGCAAAACAGTTATCGAAGAACAGCCCTTCCCGGCTCACATTGAGTTTGAATTTTCGGGCGGCACTCGCACACCAGTCGTGGAAATGATACACGTGCACTTTATCCGACAGCCCTCTTTCAGCAACAGAATCGCGGATGTAGTTTGCAAGAATAATATTAAAACAAAGCACTAATACAGGACGCGTTGTCGTTTCTGAAAGATACAGACAACGGTAGAGTAAAATAAGTGTCTTGCCGGAACCCGCCACACCATGGATAACGCGGTGCCCTTCCCCAAGATTGCGTGCCAGCACCTCCTGCTGCAGGTCCATTACCCTGCAGACCTGATTGCTCTTTTTCTTCGTCCGAATAGCAATCTCCGGGAACAAATGCTGGCGGAGAATATCCCTGACTGCCGGAGTGACTGCCGGTCTGAATCGGGTGGTAAACAAGCCAGAAATTTTAGAACGAAACGCAGAAGCAGAGACAGATTCCGTCATTTCATCCTGACAAATTGTCAGTGCCCGGGGAAATAAAGATTCGACTGCCCCGTCGTCTGAGAGGGAGGTCAGTTGCTGGCGGGTGATATTCGTAAAAATAACACCATAAGCCCAGGCAATATTGAGCTTTCCTTTGTACAGGCCAGTATTTTGCTGCAGTTTCGGCTCACGGGATAACGATTCGACGGTCGCACAGGCGTACTCCCTGACCTGTACCAGCGGATTTTGTTCCTGCTTTTCTCCCTGCGCAGTCAGGAGAGTTACAGTCTGCGGGTCAATATGTTGAAGTGTGCTCAGCTTCCAGTCTTTAACTTCAAGAAAAATAAGTCCGTTTGCGGGATCGATAACAACAAAGTCAGGATGCCTGTATTCCCGCCCCACTGGAATGTCATACCAGATAAGGCAGTCCTCCCCGAGATGTGATTCAAGACGCTGGGCTACACGCCGCTCCCCGTGCGTCATTCTGCCTGAGCATAGCGTCAGGGATGTCATTAATTTCGCCATACAATGTTATCCACTTAAATGCAGTACATCAGCAGAGCACGACATTAGCTCTGCTGTCAAAACATCAGGATATGATGTTATGCGGCTTCGCTCTCTGCATATTTGAGACTCTGCAGATACTGTAGCGCCATCGGGTCGGCAATATATTCAACCTGTCCATGGTGACGCTCTACCTCATCAATAATTCTGCTGAGCTCAACCCGGAAAAACTCCTTACGCAGGTTAATTCGGTTAATCCGGTAGCGTTCCAGATGGTCATGTAGTGTCTTTTCAAGTGCGGGGGCATCATCACAGGAAATCATGGCATGGACGTCAAAATCAAACGGCACGGCTGCCCCGCTCAGTTCTTTCACGCGTTCCATCGGTTCCAGCCGTCGGGTCATACCGATTTTGAAGACATTTTCACCGAAGGAACCAATATTTGAAATCACATATACATGTCCCTGCTTTGTAAGCTGGGCCATGGATTTGGCGCGTTCATACTGCTGATGCACATCCTGGATTTTCTGCTCCAGCTCCAGACGCTGTCTTTCCAGCTCTTCCCTGTGAGCACCTTCAGCAGCGAGCAGGGCTTCATCCAGTAGACGCTGCTGCTCAGCAAGGCGTTGTTTCTCCTCCTCTGCCTCACGCTGTTGCTGGTCCAGTTCATCCTGACGCTGTTTTTCTTCCCGCATCTGACGCTTGAGCTCAGCCTGGTATTCTTTTTCTTCCTGCGCCTTTTCCAGCAGGGCGACCTTATCCAGAAACTGCTGTTTTACGCCTTCCCAGTCAGCATTATCCTCAAGTTTCAGAAAGGTGATTTTCTCGCTGATGGCCGCGTAAGCCTCTCTCTCCTTCCTGAGCTGGTCGTACTTGCTTTGCCAGTTATTTACAGTGGTGCCGGAAAGCAGAGTTTTGACTTTGAATTGATACGCTGCGTCCACAATACGCTGCAGCGCCCGGGAGGCTTTATTTTTGGCATCGTGAAATTCATCCCATTGACCGGAAAGCTGTTTCTTTTCCTGGTACAGGCCGCGAGCCACTTCGGTACTGACGGTTTCTTCAAAGGCTTTCTCTTTCTGTGCTAACTCCGACACGGCCTGTTCAAGCTCCGCTGTTTTCTTTCGAAAACCCCGGTAAATGAAAACCCGCATTATTAGTGCAACGGCAATTAACAAACCGAAGAACAGAGTGATGATTCCTGCCGGATTTGAAACAGACTCAATAAATTGTTCATTTAGATTGATGAGTGCTCTTGCTGCGACATAAACGCCCCAGGCAATGACGCCAATAATGACAAGAATAATACCTGAAGCATTATCATCTTTTTTTCTTCGTGCCATATTTTATTTCCCTCTTCTTATTTCAATCCTGATTATTTAATCTGAAGGACAGGCAAGGGCTTTTTGCCATGCCAGATTAATATTGGTTCCCTGAGCAAATCGGTAAATGGGTGTATCCGGGCTTGTTGGCCATATAGAGCGGGGTGCATGTTGGCTGACGGGGTTGCGTACTGACCGGTTCGTCGTTTTCTGTAATACGTCGCGGTTTTTTATTTTTCGCAGTTGTCACCTTTTTCGTCTGCGTTTTGCGGGTGGAAGTGGACGGTTTTACCGGGTTGCTGACCTCTGAAGAACCATACCCGGAACAGAATCGCTTCGACTGACTCAAACTCCCGTCATTGCAGACAAAGCGTCCATCCGATGAGCAGTGCGCAATGCCTCCCTTTGAACCCGAACAGGGTTGCCTTCCACGCGCGGCATCGGCTTGTGCCGTGAATAGTATTCCTGAAACCAGAAGGAAGATTAATTTTTTCATTTCCATATCCGTGATTTATTTTTTATTTTGGGACTCTGTCCCAGCCAGCACTGACTGTTTTTCCAGGTAAATACTCAATCACTAACACGCAAAAAAAAATAATAACTATTACTCACTCCAATTCAACTATAACAGTAGCGCGATGCTCAGCTAAAAAACGTTATTCATCATAAACATATGTATAAGCAAACCGATATATGAAATAGCCTACAAAAAATCCTGCTATCGAAAACATACCCCAGAGATATCTGGATTCGCTTGAAGATAACAAAAAAAACCAAATAGTAAATACAATACCAGAACTTCCCAGCCCTATCCCCGCTCCGCGAATTAATCGGGAAATGATTACCAGAAGAATTATCTTGATATTCATAAGCCTCCAAAAAAGTATTCGCATACTTTATCAAACTCGGCAGGATTTCTGTCTCCTACCTCACAGGCTGTTTCAAAAGGCTTAACGATATCTTCAACAATAAAATAAAGAAGATCGAGGTCACCAAGGCGTTGGAGCTTATTGTGCAAAACAGGATTTCTGTCTTCGAGGTCTCTTGATGTATAAATTGCTCTGGATGTTTCAGCACCAACAGATAACAATAAGCCAGCCAAACTTCCGGCAAAAAAGGCTGATACACCTCTGGATGCTATTGCTTCACCCAGCTTCACACCCGTTAGTTCAGTAAATGCCATTTTCCCCATGAACGAACCGGAAACATTTTTCACGAAAGAAGATATTTTTTCGATGTGAATGCGTGAAATAAAATCCTCGAGAGAGGTTTTAATAATTTGCTCAATAACCTGAGGATTAAACACGCCATTTTTAATCAATTGAGCCAGCCTGAATTTATCATCAAGGTTATCTCTGCGATGATCAGTATCAATAAAATCATATCCCAGGTAGCCAAGACTGACTGGAAATGAAATAAAACCTTTTCCTATTGCCCCCCAAAAACCAGAGCCATCGATATTAATAGCCTCAAGCATATCCCTGGCAATTTCTTTCGCGCTGTCCATAATTGTTACCTTTTAGATAAGCCTGTTAATCAAACTCCAGCCCTATTCCTTCTTCCTACCTCCATTTCAGAGTCAGGGACGTGGGTTATTACCTTACAGCCATGTGAGTCAGCAGCTGTTGGCTCAGTACCGGCAGAATTTGCTGGTTGAGACTGTAAATCCGAGCATGTACCTGAAATGAGAAATTCGGATAAAACCCACTAGACTGGTAGTCTAGAAACGTTTTCTGCTTGAGCGGAATTAAAAAAATGTAACAATTTTTTGCATATAAAATATTTAACAATTAAAGATTACCATTCTAAATTATAAGAAATTTCTTGCATAACCCGGTTAAGCCTGATGGGAGAAGGGCGTGCAGTAAATCAGTAATTAAACTTAGAGCTGAACATGTACAAAATCACATCAATTGCATGAAATGTCTGATTTTATACTTTTAACAAAAAAGGAGAGACAGGACGTATCTGCGGATGTGAAAAATGACGGCATATACAGGTTTCCATCATTTTTATGACTCAGCCAATTGATATTTGTTATTTTCATCAAAAAAGTAAATATCACGGCGGGACTTTATAAATGTTTAATACCATTAGCCGTGATATGTACCTATCAGACACCGGCGAGCATTAGCATCCTGTTTGAAAATAATGAAGGCCATTTCAGCCTTCATTATTTTATAGTAATCACCAACACCTGATATTAGCTTTGCCATTTTCAGTTTCTACTAATGTAAGAAAACAATCCCTCCCCCCAACCAACTCATTGCATGTCAACTATCCTTAACGCTGCATTTACTTTTTTCAGCCAAGAGGCAGAACAATGACAAAGATGACCAGCGATTATTTCATTGAGCGCCTGAAAGCGTGGGGAGTGACCCGGATTTATGGCTATCCCGGCGATGGCATCAACGGCGTGCTCGGCGCGCTGCAACGGGCTAACAAAGCGGGCGATGGCATTGAATTTATTCAGGTGCGCCATGAAGAGATGGCGGCGTTTATGGCGGCAGGCCATGCCAAATTTACCGGCGAGCTGGGGGTGTGTCTGTCCACCGGCGGACCGGGAGCCACGCATCTGCTGACCGGGTTGTATGACGCAAAAATGGACCACGCGCCGGTGCTGGCGATTACCGGACAGGCGGAAGTCACCGCACGTGGCGCGAGCTACCAGCAGGAATTAAACCTCGACCGGGTATTCGCTGACGTGGCGAACTTTGTGCAGGAGGCGGCTTCGCCCGCGCAATTACGGCATCTGGTGGATCGCGGTGTACGCATCGCCGTGGCGCAAAATGGCGTAACGGTGCTGGTGCTGCCCAAAGACATTCAGGATGAACCCTGGGAGGAGCCGCCGCATACCCACGGCTTTACCCACTCCGGTCCCGGCTATCAGCGGCCAAAAATCGTACCTTATGACGCCGATCTGCAAAGAGCGGCCGATGTGCTTAACGCCGGGAAGAAAGTGGCGGTCCTCGTGGGCGCAGGCGCACGCGGCGCGGCGCTGGAAGTGGTGCAACTGGCTAACATACTGGGTGCGGGCGTCGCCAAAGCGCTGCTGGGAAAAGATGTGCTGCCCGATGACGCGCCTTTTATTACCGGGGCGATTGGTCTGCTCGGCACCAAACCCTCTTACGACATGATGATGAACTGCGACACCCTGCTGATGATTGGCACCGGCTTCCCGTGGACCGAATTTCTGCCGAAAGAGGGCCAGGCGCGTGCCGTGCAGGTGGATATCGATCCGGCGATGCTGGGGCTGCGCTACCCGGTGGAAGTCAATCTGCACGGCGACGCCGCAGAAACCCTGCGGGCGCTGATCCCGCTGCTTACGCAAAAAACCGATCGTGGCTGGCAGGAAGAGATCGCCAAAGGGGTGAAGGAGTGGTGGCAGACGCTTGACGATCGCGCGCACGCTGCGGCCAAACCCGTCAATCCGCAGCGGGTGGTCTGGGAAATGTCACCGCTGTTGCCGGATGACGCCATCGTCACTTCCGATTCCGGTTCCTGCGCCAACTGGTTCGCCCGCGATTATAAAGTTAAGCAGGGCCAGCGCGCCTCGCTCTCCGGTGGCCTGGCCTGCATGGGCGCGGCCGTGCCCTACGCCATCGCCGCCAAATTCGCTTACCCGCAAAAACCGGTGGTGGCGCTGGTGGGCGACGGAGCGATGCAGATGAACAACATGGCGGAGCTAATCACCATTCAGAAATACTGGAAAGGATGGAGCGATCCGACGCTCATCGTCTGCGTGTTCAATAACCAGGATCTGAATCAGGTTACCTGGGAGCAGCGGGTGATGGAGGGCAATCCCCGTTTCGAAGCTACCCAGGATATCCCTGACTTCAGCTACGCCGGGTTCGCGGAATCGCTGGGACTGAAAGGTATTTTCGTTGACGATCCGGAGCAGTTGCAGAGCGCCTGGCAGGAAGCGCTGTCATCCGATCGCCCGGTCGTGCTGGAAGTGAAAACTGACCCGGAAGTCGCGCCGTTGCCGCCGCACATCACGCTGAAACAGGCGAAAGCGTTTATGGCGTCGATGGCCAAAGGCGATCGCTCCGCCGGGAAAATCGTTGCTGACACCGCCAGCCAGATCGTGAAAGGGATCATGCCCGGCAAAAAATCATAACGCCCCGCCCGGTGATGCCGGGCGCTAATGAATTTTTCCGCTAAAGACCCGGAATCCCCAGGTGTTGTAAATCAGCGTGATCGGCACCAGTAAGCCGAAACTCACCAGCAGAAAACGCTGCGTCGCAGGCGGCGCAGCGGCCTGACGGATGAGAATGTTATCCGGCACGATAAACGGAAACAGGGTAAATACCAGCGCGCCAAACGCGCAACTGACCAGCACCAGTATCGCCGCCAGCGGCAGGAAAGCGTAGCGTCTGGCGAGGCCCACCCACAGCGCAAGAATGCCCACGAGCGCAATGCCCGTCAGCGGCAGCCAAAGCCATATGTTCAGCAAATGTTGCCGCCAGCTTTCCTGCATAGAGGCGGTCCAGAGCAACACGCCCGCCAGCATCAGCGCGGTGAGCACCAACAGGCCCGGAATAGCGCGGCGCGCGCGTTCTTCCTGCCCGCCCGTGCAGCGCCAGTTCAGCCAGCCCGCGCCCATTAAACAGTACCCTGCGATCAGCGCGACGCCGCAGAACAGCGGGAACGGGCTAAACCATTCCCAGCCGGTGCCGGTAAATTGCTGGCCGTCGTTGGGAATGCCCGCAATCAGGCTGCCCATGATGATCCCCTGCGACAGACTGGCGACCAGCGATCCGCCCCACAGCATCGGATCAAAAAGTCGCGGCGCGTTGGGACGGTACTCAATCGCCATCCCCCGGACGATCAGCGCCAGCAGCATCGCGAAAACCGGCACATACAGGGCGCTGAAAATAATGGCGTAGGCGAGCGGAAACAGCCCGAGCAGGCCCCCTGCCGCCAGCACCAGCCAGGTTTCGTTGCCGTCCCAGACCGGCAGTAACGACAAATGAATGCGTTGCCGGGACGTTTCATCGCGCTCAAGTCCAGACAGCATCCCCGCGCCCAAATCCGTACCGTCGAGCAGCACGTAAATCCACAGACTCAGCACCAGCGCCGCTGCCGACAGCGCCTCAAGCCAGGACTGCCCCAGAAACTCATTCATTGCCCTGCCCTCCTTCCGTGCGCCGCGCCACGTCCGGCACCGGCCCCTCTTCATCCGGCTGCGGCGGACGCCAGAGCAGTCGCAGCAGGCACCACAGCCCGATGGCGAACAGGGCGCAGCACACCGTCACAATAATGATAAAGGAGCCGAGCAGCAGACCGGGCGCAACCGGCGACGCGCTTTCCGCCGTGCGCACAAGGCCATAAACCGTCCACGGCTGGCGTCCGGCCTCGGTAACGACCCACCCTGCGAGCATGGCGATAAACCCCGCCGGGGCCATCAGCACCATCAGCCGGTGAAGCCAGCGCGCGTGCCAGAGGCGTCGGCGCAGACGCAGCACCAGCCCGGCGACGCCCGCCACCACCATCAGCAGACCCAGGCCAACCATCAGCCGAAAAGACCAGAACACCAGCGGCACCCAGGGCAGTTCGTCCTGTGGATATTGATTAAGACTGTGAATGGTTCCGTGCAGATTATGGCGCAGGTAGAGCGAGCCAACGTCAGGGATCGCCACCTCATACAGATTGCGCCGCGCGCTCATATCGGGGATCGCAAACAGTCGCAGCGGCTCCCCTTCACCCGGCGGCGGCGGGTCCCAGTTGCCTTCTATCGCCGCCAGCTTGACCGGCTGGTGGTCGCGGGTGTTTTCGCCATGCAGATCGCCGAGAACGACCTGCACCGGGGCCATCACCAGCAGCAGCCACATGGCGAGTGAAAACATCTTTCGCGCCGCCGGATGACGCGCATCACGCAGCAAATGCCACGCGCCGCAGCCCGCCACCAGGCAGGCGGTGCCGAGCATGGCGGCGGTCACCATGTGCGCCATCCGCCACGGAAAAGAGGGATTGAAAATCGCCGCCCACCAGTCGACAGGCACAAAGCGCCCGTCTGCGCCCAGCGCGTAGCCGTCCGGCGTCTGCATCCATGAGTTAGCTGCCAGGATCCAGAAGGCGCTGAACAGCGATCCGAGCGCCACGACGCAGGTAGAGAGAAAATGCACCCACGGGCGCACTCTTCCCATGCCGAACAGCATCACCCCCATAAATCCGGCTTCAAGAAAAAAGGCCACCAGCACTTCCATGTAGAGCATCGGCCCGAGCACCGCTCCCGTACGGCTGGACAGCCCGCTCCAGTTGGTGCCAAAAGAAAACTCCATCACCACGCCGGTGACCACGCCCATCGCCACGTTGAGCGCAAAGACTTTGCTCCAGTAGCGCCAGAGGCTGAGCCAGACCTGCTGTTTACGCCACAGCCACATCCCTTCCAGCAGCATCAGGAACTGTGCCAGGCCGATGGTGAACGCCGCCAGCACGATATGAAAGCCGATGGTAAAGGCGAACTGGCTGCGCGCCAGCCACAGCGCGGTTTCCGGGCTCATGTCAGGCGTCGCTGGGTTTGCCGGTAAATGACGAAATCGGCTTGTCCACCTGCTCATCCATGCGGCGGGAAAACGCCTTCAGCCCGTTGAGCACCGGCGTTAAAGAGCGCCACAGATCCTCATCCTGCAACATCTTCCATACGCCCTGCACCCCGGGCGCGGCCTGCGACTCATGCTGAGCAGGCGTGCTCAGGGCATCGGCCATATCCCGCAGGCCGAACGCCAGCTTGTAGACACGCTCAGGCGGCAGCGAGGAGAGCGCCATGATGATCACCGAGATATTCTGGATGACATTCAGCGTACCCTCGCGCTGTAGCCCCTTCACCAGCACCTGCGCCACCTCGTTGTTGGCCGCCACCAGATCGTTCATCAGGCGCAGGACGCCGTGCTGGTGCAGCGTTTCCAGCAGGCGGTCCAGTTCTTCGCGGGCGTCAGGCCCGATTTTTGCCGGTTCCGGCTGATACTCTATCGATTTAGCCATCAGAATCTCTCCGGATGTGGTTCGGTTGCGGGCGGTTCAAGGTAATCATCACGCTGCCATTTCTCTTCGACCGGGACTTTTTCGATCGGAGTGCGCTTGCCGTGACGGAAATTGTGCGCCGGTAACGGGCCGGGGTGCGCAGGCCGCGCCAGTGGCTCCATCCGGATGGCGATCTCTTTGTAGGCCGGGGTATTCACCGCCGGATCGTGATGCTCGCCGGTGAGCAGATTAATTCCCGGTTTGCCCTGATGAATGGAGACAAAGAGCACTTTTCCCTGCACCCGGTCAGTGACCACGACAGGCAGGTCAATCGCTCCCCGGCGGGAACTGAGCCGGACCCAGTCGCCTTCGTTCAGGCTGCGTCCGGCCGCCAGTTCAGGACTGATTTCCACGTACCAGTCGGGAGAAAGACTGGTGGTTCGCCCGCCCTTACCGCTCTGGTTAGTGGACTGGAAATGTTCCAGCATCCGTCCATTGTTGAGGATCAGGTCGAATTCCGCGTCAGCCTCCTCCGCAGGCGGCTGCCAGCTTAACGGGTAGAGCCGGGCGCGCCCGTCCGGGAATTTAAATTTGTCGGTATAGAGCAGCGGCGTGCTGGTTCCGTCGGCGCTGACGGGCCAGACCTGCGACTTCCAGCCGTCGAGCCGCGCGTAGCTGACGCCCGCGAAACTCTCGGCGATGCCCGCCGCCTCCGCCATGATCTCTCCCGGATGGGTGTAACCCCAGTCGTAGCCCATTCTGGCGGCAAGCTGAGTGAGGATCAGCCAGTCGGGGCGGCTGTCGCCCAGCGGCGGCATCACCGGATAAAACCGCTGAATGCGTCGCTCGGTATTCACGAACGAGCCCTCTTTTTCCACGCTCGGGCAGCCCGGCAGCACCACGTCGGCAAACTGCGCGGTGCGGCTGAGGAAGAGATCCTGCACGACCAGGAAATCCAGGTTAGTAAAGCCCTCATGCACGCTGGTGGTATCCGCATCGGAAAACGCCGTCTCCTCGCCAATGACATACATCGCGCGAAGCTCGCCGCTGCGCGCCAGCTTGACCATCATGAAGTTATCCTCGCCCACCTCAAGGGAGAGTTTTTCCGGCGCAACGCCCCAGGCGCGCGCCCATTTCTCGCGCACGGCTGGATCGCTCACCGACTCGTAGCCCGGATAGAAATTCTTCAGGCAGCCGAAATCACTCGCGCCCTGCACGTTGTTGTGACCGCGCATCGGGTAGCCGCCGGTGCCAGGCCGTCCGTAGTTGCCGGTCACCAGCAGTAAATTCGAGAGCGCGGTGCTGGTGTCAGCGCCGTGGCTGTGCTGGGTGATGCCCATCGCCCACATGATGCACACGCTCCCCGCGCGGCCGATCAGCTCCGCCGCCTCGCGCAGATCGGCCTCCGGCAGACCGGTAATTTGCGCCGCGTAGTCGAGGGTAAAAGGCGCGAGCGACTGGCGATAGGCTTCCACATCGTTGACCCGCGCGGAAAGGAATGCGTCGTCAGCGTAGCCGTTATCAAACATGTAGCGGGACATCGCCGAGGCCCAGACCAGATCGGTGCCGGGATGGATGCGCAAGTGCAAATCGGCGCGCTCGGCCATCTCATGACGACGCGGATCGATAACCAGCAGTTTTTGCCCGTGATGCTTTTTCGCCGATTTTAACCGCGAGGCGATCACCGGGTGGTTTTCCGCGGTGTTGCTGCCCACAATCACGATCAGCTCCGCCTGCTCCAGATCCTTAATCGTGCCCGCATCGCCGCCGTAGCCGACGGTTCTGAACAGCCCTTCCGTCGCGGGGTTCTGGCAGTAGCGCGAGGAGTTATCGACGCTGTTGGTGCCGATAATCAGACGAGCAATTTTTTGCGTCAGGTAGGCTTCTTCATTGCTGCCTTTACTGGAACCGATAAAACCGATGCTGTCCGGCCCCGATTCATCGCGGATGACCAGCAGGCGCTGGGCAATCAGCGTCAGCGCTTCATCCCAGCTAGCGGGACGGAAGCGATCGTTTTCACGGATAAGCGGCGTGGTGAGCCGTTCCGGGCTGTTGATAAAATCCCACGCGAACTTGCCCTTCACGCAGGTGGAGATGCCGTTGACCGGGGCATCAACGACCGGCTGAACTTTCAGCAGATGGCGGTCACGCGTCCACATCTCGAAGCTGCATCCCACACCGCAGTAGGTGCAAACCGTCTTGGTGCGTTTGATCTCCTGCTGGCGCAGATGGGTATCGATGACCGAGATACCGGAGATGATTTCCGCACCCGTGGAATTTTCCAGCGTTTTTATCACGTCGATCAGCGGGCGTTTTAGCGACTGGCGCATGGAGGTAAACGGCCCGGCATCGGGCTGCATCGATTTTTCCAGCAGCGCGTTGCAGGGGCAAACCGTGACGCAGTGACCGCAGCTTACGCAACTGGAACCGGCAATCTGCGTGCCACCATCCCACAGCACGCGCGGGTGCTCCTGGGTGTAATCAATGCTCAGCGTCTCGTTCACTTCCACATTCTGACAGGCCTCCACGCAGCGACCGCACAGGATGCACTGGTCGGGATCGTAGGTGTAAAACGGGTTGGAGTGATCTTTTACATAAGGCTTACGCTCGAAGGGATAGCGCTGAATGGGAATGTGCATATCCACCATGGTGTTATGCAGCGTACAGTCGCCGGTATTGTGCTCGCAGACGGTGCAGTAGAGTTCATGCTTCGCCAGCAGGCGATCCATGCCCTCCTCCCGCGCCGCACGCCCGTGTTCGGTGGCGCTGTTAATAATCATCCCTTCTGCACTTCGCAGCGTGCAGCCGCGCACCAGCGCGCCATCCTGTTCCACCCAGCAGACGTCGCAGGTTTGCAACGGCGTAAGCGACGGGTGGTAACAGACATGAGGCAGAGTGATGTTGCAGGCTTCAAGAAAGTCGATAAGGGGAACGTCGGCTGGCCCGACAAGGGCTTTACCGTCGTAAATCAGGGTACATTTTTGCAGGCTCATTTTGCTTCCTTAAACCAGTCATGTACGTTCACTCCCTTGTCCTCAGCGGCAAAAAGCGCGGGATGTCTGTAGGTGACGTATCGATTGTAAAGCTTATGTAAAGTTTAAAGGTAGCTGTCCCCGATGAGACTGCAAACGGCAACGGGGCGAAGAGGGACTTTGTTACAAAACAGCGAGAATTTGGGGAGTGTCGTCATGACAGGGAAAATGGACGGGAAAAGTTGAGCGGGCGTTGTTGTGCCCGGCAAGCCTGCGCCGCCGGGCAACGTTAATCAATAATCAAACTGCCGGTAATAACGGCGGATATCCAGGCTGTGGCCGGTGTAATGCTCAAAGTGGGCGGCGAGCCGGTCCACCAGCACCGTGGAAGCCACGCACGGGGCCATGATCCAGCGGAATTCGTCATCAATGCCGGTGAGTGCAAACTCGCGTGGGTCGATCACCACCAGGTGATCGGTGATTTTACTGGCAAACGCTTCGATGCGATCGTCGAGCGCGCGGCACTTGCCTTCCCCTTTCACCAGAAACAGCGGGACCTCTTTTTCCAGCAGTTCCAGCGTGCCGTGGAAGAACTCCGCAGAGCTGACGGATTTGGTGCGCTTCCACTGCATCTCTTCCAGGATGCACATTGAGAACAGATACACCTCGCCCCACATCTCCGCGCCGCCAATCCACATCATGTAATCGGAGGTGTGGTAGCGACGGGCAATCTCGTCGGCGCGATCGTTAAACTGGCGTTTGGCCTGGAGCAGGTTTTCCGGCAGTAATTCAAGCTGGCGGGCAAAACGGTCATAACCGCTAAATTCACCGTTAAGCGCCACCAGGCGGAAGAACAGCCAGTACAGCAGCATGTACTCATATTCCACGCCGTTTTTATGCTGCATCGGAATATGCCAGGTTGCCGCCGCAGCCAGCGGTGAGTCGGCGTTTTTGGTGATCGCCACCACCCGAATGCCCTGCGCTTTGCACCACTCGGCAATCGCCACCGACTCTTTGGTATCACCCGATTTTGACAGCGTGATCACCACCGACTCTTTAGTGAGTTTTTTATTTCCTTTGCAGATTAATTCGGCGGCCTGTTCGGTATAAACCGGTAGCGCAGTTATTTCTTTGGCGAATTCCTGCATTGCCATCATCGGTGCCAGTGAGCCACCAACGGAGGCGAAGAAAATATTACTGAAGCCTTGCTCGTGAATATTCTCAGCAACCTGCTCAGCTTTTTGACGCGCAGCGATAATATCGCGAGCACTGGTCAGGTACTCGTCCTGATTAAAACCTAACATAGTTATTCTCCTGAAAAGGAATTAAATCTTGCTTTTTAATACACGGTCGAAATCATCAAAAATACGCACGCTTAAATCGGTTCCTTTTGCGGTGGCAATATGGAACGCCATTAATTGAAAAGGCACAATTAATAACAGCGGCGCAAAGTTATGGTCGGCTGTAAAATCCAGCGCCAGCTTATTGGCCTCGTGATTATCCGCGGCAAGCGTGACGGTAAATACCGCATCGACAGCAGGCTGCATATAATCCCGTAGCGCGCGGGTGCGGGTATGGACGTCATCCTCAATAAAAAACAGCGTATGACGAGTATTAGCCTCAAGGTACGGGCCATGCATATACGCCTCCAGCTCGAAGCCGCTGGACGGCAGGCGCACGGTTTCGGTGAACTTGGTTTCAAACTCTTTCGCCACCCCGACCAGCGCGCCGTAGCCAATCGCCACAAAGCGCGAGGCCTGAATAAAATGCGCCTGATGCCGGGCAATAAAGGCGTTGGTTTTCTCAATTACGCCCGGTATCGCCAGGGCCACCGCGCTAAGGTCGGCAAGCGCCGCCGCCTTTTCCGCTGGCGACATCAGCCCGCGCTTTTCAGCCACGATCAGCGCGATTAACAGCAGATTAAGCACCGTGGCGCTGAAACCGCGCGTCACAAAACCGACGCTTTCAATACCAGTATTGATATCCAGAATGCCGTCGGCCTGTAACGCCGCCGGGCTTTGCGGGCTGGAGGTCAGGCAAAAAACCGGAATAGCCAGCGCCTGCACCTTTTTCATCGCCGCAAGCGTGGAGGCGCTTTTACCGCTCTGGGATACCGCAATCACCAGATCCGTCGCCGGATCGACGCGTTCATAATGGGTAAAGTTATACGGCTCTTTAATATCCACCAGAATGCCGAAGCGCTCTTCGAAATAATAGCGGGCGCACAGCGCGGCGTTATACGATGATCCGGTGGCGAGGATCATGATTTTATTTACCGGTTTACCGGCAGCATAATCTGTTAATTGCGCCAGTTTTTCAGGGTATGACTTTAATATCGCCGCCAGCGTCTCTGATTCCTGGTCAATATAATCCAACATCGTTGACATCTTTTTCTCCTCAGAATAACCCAATCCACGAACCGGCAATGCCGACCACCGCCATGCCGCCGAGAATGGCTAACGGCTTCACTTTTTTACCCAGCAGCCAGTAGACGATGCCAAAGCTGAGCAGCGGTAACAGCGACGGCATGATGTCGTTAATAATGTCCTGCACCTGCGTTTTCGCTTCGCCCGTTCCGAAAGTCACCGGGATGGTGATATTGATCATCGAAGCGGTCATCGCGCCCACTACCATCAGGCCGATAATCGACGCGCCGTAGGTCAGGCTCTCCATCATTCCGCTTTTCTGGATCCGTTGCAGGACACCGGTGCCGAGCACGTAACCCCAGCGGGTAAACAGATAACGCACCAGCAGATGCGGGACGTTAAACACCAGCAGGAACAGGATCGGCCCGAGGATATTGCCCTTCAGCGCAAGGCTGGTGCCGATACCGGTGGCGATAAGCCGCAGCGTTCCCCAGAAGAAGGAGTCCCCGAGCCCCGCCAGCGGCCCCATCAGCGAGGCTTTTACGCTGTCAACGGATGCCGCATCCATTCCCTTTGACTGACTGTTTTTCTCTTCCATGGCCGCCGTAATGCCGAGGATCAGCGTCACGATATGCGGCGTGGTGTTAAAGAACACCAGATGACGCTTGAGCGCGCAGGCCAGATCTTCTTTACGGGTGTAGAGTTTTTTCAGCACCGGGATCATCGCGTAAACAAACGCCAGGTTCATCTGCCGCTCGTAGTTCCAGGAAAACTCCATCTGGAATGAGCGCCAGAACACACTGCGCAATTCTTTATCGGTAATGGTGTTTGCGGCGTCGTCGGCCACCTGAGTTTCCTCAGAAATCGTCTTCATCGTCATTCTGGACTCCTTGCGCCGCAGACGGGCGGGGGGAAGAAAATTGCATTACGTTCACCATCACTACCGCCGTAATCGCGCCTAAAATGGCGATGCCGGTGACCGGGATTTTCAGATAGGCCATCAGCACAAATCCGAGGAAGAAGTAAGGTGCGACTTTTTTGTTGATTAACAGGCGAGCCAGCATCGCAAAGCCGAGCGCAGGGATGATGCCGGTGGCGACGCTCAGCCCGTGTTTGATGAACTCAGGAATGGCATCCAGCAGGCTTTTCACCGCACCGCTGCCCACCAGGAACGAGACGGTGACCACGGTGGCCAGCATTAGCGACAGGCCAAATCCGGCGATCAGATGCATACGCTCTATGCCGCGCGTGTCGGCCCGGTCAGCATAGGCATCGGCCTTCTGGTTAAGCGTCGGGATAAACAGCCCAAGGTAGATATTTTTTAACACCAGCGTCAGGGTGGCGATGGGTAAGCCCAGCAGCAGCGCGGTTTCCGTGCCTGCCCCGGAGGTGATGGCAAAGGCCACGCCGAGAATACCGCCTGTGACCACATCGGGTGGAATGGATGCGCCGACGGAGAAAGAGCCGATAAATGCCAGCTCAAGCGTCGCCCCCATAATGACGCCGGTTTGCACATCGCCTAATACCAGCCCGGTGAGTAAACCGGTGACAATCGGGCGGGAAATTAAGGATGTGCCTAAGGCGTATTCGGACTGGGCAATAAAGGCCACCAGCCCCAGCAATAATGCTTCTAACATAATGTGTCCCTCACATTAAAAACACTCGGTAAATAATTGTTTTCTGTCGTTAGGCACCTGCCGGATTTCCACTTCCGTACCCGCTTTCACCAGTTCATTCAGTAAGGCAATTTCCTCTGGCAGGACATTTATTGCCTTCGAAATATTCTGGCTCCCCTCTTTGGCTTTAATACCGCCTAAATTAATGCTCTTTATTTCTGGTACTGCGCTGGCCAGACGCCAGGCGTCCTGAACGGATTCCACCACGATAAACAATTTATATTTATCGGTGACGCCGCTTTTGATGGCGGCAATGGCGTCATCAATATTTTTCATGACCAGTTTTACCGCCGGGGGTTTCGCAAGTTTGATGGTGGTTTTACGTAACTCGTCATTCATTACCGCATCGTTGGCAATTAAGATGCAGTCGGCACCGATATACTGGGTCCAGGAAAATGCCACCTGTCCATGGAGTAAACGGTGGTCAACGCGCAGGAGTGTTATCATTTTAATGTCCTCGGTTAAAAGTCTTTATCTGCCAGCAACGCGGCATCCAGCGTTTTATTGCAATACTGAATGCTCTCGCGGGCATTACTCAGGGAGTCGGTAATCAGTAACGGTAATGCTTCATCCTGGGGGGCAATCAGCATTTCAATAATCAGCGGCAAATTAAGTCCGGCGATCAGATGAAAACCGGGGCGCGTAATAAAACGGATAAATTCGTTATTCACGCTGCCGGCAAAAATATCGGTGATGACCACCAGTTCGTCCTGGGCCGGAAATGAGGCCATCAGATGATTAACCTGCTCGGTTAAATCGTCGTTGTCGCCAATATAGGCACAAAGCGTATGGATATTATTTTGCTTGCCGAGAATCAATTCGACGGAATTGAGAATACCGGTAGCAAAGGTGCCGTGACTGGCAAAGATATAGTGTCGTTTCATCCTGACCTCGAAATAAATTCCACCTGTTAACAGGGAAATTGCAACCGCCGTGCCAGAAATAGTGGCACAGGGCGGCGTCGGGATTTTTCAGGAGGCAGAAAGATTAAAACTGTTGATCGTACTGAAGAAATTCTGTTTCCAGATGCAGAATATCGTGGATATAAAACAGCTCCGCTTCGGGGATTTTGACACTATAACTGGCCTCAATGACACTAAAGGCTTCGCGCAGCGCCGGGAGGTGATTTCGTTGACACTGCAAGCGTGCGCCTGAATAGGTCTGAATGGCCGCCTGGCGGATGAGACGCTCAATCAGGCAACTGACGTGAATATAGAGCGCCACCTTGCGATCGTTCGGCACCGCAATCGCGGTCAGATGCTGGTAGCGGGTCAGAAATTGCTCCACCTGATTAATCACTTTGCTGGTATCAAGGATCGTGACCGATTCAATTACCCGTCGCAGGGAGAAGTTTTTAACGATCCGCTCGTTAATCAGGGTGATGTTTTCCGTGGATGTAATCGCGCCAAACAGCGCTAAAAGCGTGTCGTTACCCTGCCCGGAAATCAGCGTATCCAGCGAGATATACGGCACATCCGGAATGCCCGGATCGAGGGTGCCGATCAGCGCCAGCACCTCAAAGCGCGAGAAAATCGGCTCCCGGCGTTTGTTTTCCGCCAGGGTGTCATATTCATACGCCACCACTTCAATGCCCAGTTCCTGCGGAATGCTCGCTTTTAACAGGCTGCTTAAATTGCTGGCAGCGCCGATACCGGTGGCGCAGGTGGTAATAATCGCTTTGGGTTTGTTCAGTTCAGGCCAGATGATGTTGTGCTCAATGGGCAGATCGGCGGCGATTGCATCGGCGATGGTTTCCAGATAATCGCCCTGCAAAATGCGCTCCCCCACATACAGCGCCATACGCGTGGAGACGTTGTTGATGATCACCACCGGCATCGTCACCTGGCGGCTGAAATACTGATGAATGTCATTGAGCGATCCCATATCCACCAGAATCACCAGACTGCTGGCCTGGCTATTGCGCTCCACGTACTCCGTGACCTGCCGGGCGATGGCTTCCGGCGTGACGTCGAGCGGCATATCAAAGGATTCATATACGGTCTGTTTTAACAGCCGGTTGGCCACGTTGGCGATGCTGCTCGCAGTGGCATAACCGTGGGCCAGAATGACCGCTTTGGTAATTAACTGGCTGGCCTGGACGCCGGTTTTGTTGAGCCAGAGCAGCAGTAAAACCCGATCCATGGGCTGAATACGCAGATCCAGCCGCCGGGTGAGCGAGGCCAGCACCTCCTCGCAAAATAGCGTCAGCAGCGGATATTTCTGCGCTAAAAAGTGATCCAGAAGTTTGCAGAGATCGACGTTTAAGCGCGACGGCTCAAGGCTGGAACGATGCACCAGATAGTGCCCGATGGCGTAAATACAGTTGCCGTTAAACTGCACGTTGTAGCTTTTTTCCAGGCGATAAAATTCTTCCCGCACCTGGCTTGTCACCAGCAGCAGCATCTGCGAGCTGGCCTGGTCCTGATTATCGAAGATCAGGCGATCGAACAGGTTTTCGATCTCCTGGCCGATACGCTGCTCAACGTCATCCCACGAGGAGTGCGCCTGGCGATAGTGTTCAAATAGCGTCAGTACGTTCAACTGAACATCGTGAATCAGGTTCTGGGTGGCGTTCTGAGCCTGAAGCAACCACGGCAGGCGGGTGTTTTCATTGAGCACAATCTCCTCGTTATAGCCGCTCGCTGCCTCGTTGAGTACGGAGAGTTGCGCCATCACCGACTCCGGCAGATCGTGAATGGATACCGTCAGCGTCTCTCCCCCGCCCTGTTTGGCAAACGCAGACGCCACCACATATTTGACGACGTTTTTAAGCTCGCCCACATTGCCGCGAAAAACATAGTGCGTCAGCACAGAGAGCAGGCGCGGGCTGATGCGCAGGCCAAGTCCGACCTTTTTGGCTTCCAGCCAGAAGAATTGCAGGATCAGCGCCTCTTTCTCTTTGCGGCTGCGGCTTTCCAGATCCGGCAGCGCCACCTGGATGGGAATGCGGCGAATAAAGGTGGTCAAAAAGGTGCTGTGAATATCTTCGGTGGTGGCGAAAATCAGCCGTACCGACACCTTCCGCCCGGCGGCGGTTTCCCCCACGCGGTAGATTTCGCCCCGGTCGAGCCAGGTAAAGAGTTTCTCCTGCCCTTCCGCATGAAGCCGGTGCACTTCATCAAGAAATAAAATGCCGCCGTCTGCCGCCTCGAACGCCCCGGCTTTATCCTGGCTTGCGCCGGTGAACGCCCCTTTGACATAGCCGAACAGGTTGCTGGCCAAAAGCTCCGGGTTACTGGCGTACTGGGCGCAGTTCAGGCTGACAAAAGGCGCGCTGGCGTCGATCAGTCCGTGAGCGATGGCGTATTCGTGCAGCAGATGCGCCAGATAACTTTTACCGGTGCCGCTGTCCCCGGTGATCAACAGCGGTAGCCCGCCGTCGGGATAAAAAAGCGCAGTTTTGAGTTGTTCAATCGGCTTTTTCAGCGAGCCTTCGTGACCTATCAGCAACGAAAAATGATCCTGCTGTACGCGCTCGCCGTTATTTTCCGCCAGCAAATCGGTGATGCTGGCAAACTCATTTCGCGTGAGCGGGTAAAACTGCTGCTCAAAGCTGGCCTTATGCAGGAAGTAAACCGGGCGGGTATTGATTTTTATCAGCACCCCCTGCGCCACCTGCTGATTGAGGTAGTGGCTGACCGTATTGCGCTGTAGACCAAAACGCTCCGCGAGATGGCTGGCGGTGAAAATGGCGCTAACATCGTGCGGATCGAAAAAATCGGTCTGGTTGATCAGGAAGGTGAGCAAATCATCTTTACGCATCGGGCGGCCCTTTTACTGCAGTGAAAACATCAGCCCTCATGATGCCGCGAAAGGCCGCACGACGAGGATAAACAGCGGGAAGGATTTTGCTTTTGTGGAAGAAAGCACAATAATCATCGTCACTTTTTTGTCACTTCTTTTTCGCTTTGTTTTCGATGCCTCGGCCAAAAATGAGAGATTGCGCACAATTTAACCTTACAAATCAAGCGCAACAAAGGGGGGTTTAGCTTAGAGAAAAATCGTCGCTCAATGGAGATTAATTGATGGGCGAAATTAAACTGTCGCCGTTCCCCGACACTCGCTAAGTGACGGAAACTATTTAGAAAAACCCCTCTTGTACACCCTGAAAATTAAGCGTACATTAGCGCCGTCTGGTGTGACCCACACCCGAAATTCTGAGGTGCTGCTTTAGCAAAATGGGAGATAAATCTCATTTTGAATACCAAAGAGTGACACCTCTCTATACTCAGTCCTGATTGTTCATAATGCATACAGCGTGTGTGCGGAGCGATGAAACGTGAAATATTTTTTTATGGGCATTTCGGTAATGGTCATTGTTTGGGCCGGCACGTTCGCCCTGATGATCTGAGCAAAGTTAATGCAAAAAAACAGGAGCCTTTTGGCTCCTGTTTTTTATCGGCAAAGGGTAGTAAACGATCAGGACTGCGCAGGCAGTACCCCGTCGGCGCGGAACATCGCTTTGATGCCCCTTACCGCCTGACGGATGCGGTCGCGGTTTTCAATCAACGCAAAACGCACGTGGGTATCGCCGTACTCACCAAAACCAATCCCCGGCGAAACGCACACTTTCGCGTCGTTAAGCAGTTTTTTGGCAAACTCCAGCGAGCCCATTGCCGCGTAGTGATCGGGAATTTTAGCCCAGACGTACATCGACGCCTTCGGCATTTCCACCATCCAGCCCGCCTCGTGCAACCCTTTCACCAGCACATCGCGGCGGCGTTTATACTGAGCGGCAATATCAAGCACGCACTGCTGATCGCCTTCCAGCGCCGCAATCGCCGCGACCTGCAGCGGGGTAAACGTCCCGTAATCGTGGTAACTCTTGATGCGCGCCAGCGCATTCACCAGCGTCTTATTACCGACCATAAAGCCGATGCGCCAGCCCGCCATGTTGTAGCTTTTGGAAAGGGTGAAGAATTCAACCGCCACGTCGCGCGCGCCCGGCACCTGCATAATTGACGGCGCTTTCCAGCCGTCGTACACGATGTCGGCATAGGCGAGGTCATGCACCACCAGCACATCGTAGCGTTTTGCCAGCGCGACCACTTTCTCGAAAAACTCCAGCTCTACGCACTGCGCGGTAGGGTTCGACGGGAAACCGAGGATCATCATTTTCGGCTTGGGGTAACTTTCACGAATGGCGCGTTCGAGTTCGTTAAAGAAATCGACGCCTTCCACCAGCGGCACGGAACGCACCTGTGCGCCGGCAATCACCGCCCCATAAATATGAATGGGATAACTGGGGTTCGGCACCAGCACCGTGTCGCCGTGATCGAGCGTCGCCAGCATCAGATGCGCCAGCCCCTCTTTCGAACCAATCGTCACAATCGCTTCGGTTTCCGGATCGATATCCACCTCGTAGCGATCCTGATACCAGCGGGAAATCGCCCGGCGTAAGCGCGGGATCCCTTTTGAGGTGGAGTAGCCGTGAGTATCCGGGCGCTGCGCCACGGTACACAGCTTTTCGACGATATGCGGCGGCGTGGGGCCGTCAGGGTTGCCCATACTGAAATCGATAATATCTTCGCCGCGCCGACGCGCAGCCATTTTCAGCTCAGCGGTAATGTTAAAAACGTAAGGGGGGAGACGATCGATACGCGTAAAGCGACGTTCAGGACTGAATTCAGCCATAGATTCCTCGGATAACGTGAGCGCCCGGACCGTCCGAGCGACGCTGCCACTGTTGTGGCGAGCTATGAACATAGCCCGAAAATTTTCCTGCTGTCGAGAGGCAATAGAAAAAATTTTAACCAGCGGCAAAATGCGGAAGCGCTGTTCGCAGGGATTAAAGATAACGGACTCTATTTGGCTGTAATTAACAAAAAAGCTAACGTGTTGATAAAGTTGTTTTTACATCAACCACGCTATTTACGTTTAACTTCTTCAGACAATGGGCTGCTGGCAACAATCCCCTTTTGATAACAGGGTTTTTCCTCTTTAATTGACACAGAAGTTAACTGGTCATCCGGCGTCAGATTTTTTATCATCCCTTTTTCACGCCATTTACACGAGTTATCCGTGCACGAAATATTTAACATGCTGCTGGCGGTATTTGACCGGGCGGCGTTAATGCTGATCTGCCTCTTCTTTTTGATTCGCATCCGCCTGTTTCGCGAACTGCTGCATAAAACGGCCCACTCGCCAAAAGAACTTCTGGCCGTCACCGCTATCTTCTCCCTGTTTGCGTTGTTCAGTACCTGGTCCGGGGTGCCTGTTGAAGGCTCGCTGGTGAATGTGCGCATTATTGCGGTGATGTCCGGCGGGATTTTGTTCGGCCCCTGGGTGGGCATCATTACCGGCATCATCGCCGGAATACACCGCTACCTGATTGATATCGGCGGTGTGACCGCCATCCCCTGCTTTATTACCAGTATTATCGCGGGCTGTATGGCGGGCTGGATCAGCCGTAAAACGCCGAAAGCACAGCACTGGCGGATTGGCATTGTCGCCGGGATGCTGTGCGAATCCCTGACCATGATCCTGGTGGTTGCCTGGGCTCCTACCATGGATCTGGGGCTGGATATCGTCTCGAAAATCGGCATTCCGATGATCCTCGGCACGGTATGCATCGGCTTTATCGTTTTGCTGGTGCAAAGCGTGGAAGGCGAGCAGGAAGCCAGCGCCGCGCGGCAGGCGAAACTGGCACTGGATATCGCCAACAAAACGCTGCCGCTGTTTCGCCACGTTAACAGCGAGTCCCTGCGCCAGGTCTGCGACATTATCCGCCGTGATATTCACGCCGATGCGGTGGCGATCACGAACGTCGATCACGTGCTGGCCTACGTGGGGATTGGTGAAAATAATTACCGGGACTCCGATGACATCATCAGCCCGACCACCTTTGAGGCGATTAACTCCGGTAAAATCATTATTAAAAACAATGATGAAGCCCACCGCACGCCAGAGATCCACTCTATGCTGGTGATCCCGCTGTGGGAAAAGGGGGTGGTGACCGGCACGCTGAAGATTTACTACTGTCACGCGCACCAGATCACCTCGTCATTGCAGGAGATGGCGGTCGGGCTGTCGCAGATTATCTCCACGCAACTGGAGGTATCCCGCGCGGAGCAGCTACGGGAGATGGCGAATAAAGCCGAACTGCGCGCCCTGCAAAGTAAAATTAATCCTCACTTCCTGTTTAACGCGCTGAATGCGATTTCCTCCTCCATTCGCATGAACCCGGATACCGCCCGCCAGCTCATCTACAATCTGTCGCGCTATCTGCGCTACAACATTGAATTAAAAGACGATGAGCAGATTGATATCAAAAGAGAGCTGTATCAGATCAAAGATTACATCGCCATTGAACAGGCGCGATTTGGCGACAAGCTGACGGTGATTTATGACATCGACGAAGAGGTCACCTGCGTGATCCCAAGTCTCCTGATCCAGCCGCTGGTCGAGAATGCCATCGTGCACGGCATTCAGCCCTGCAAGGGAAAAGGTGTCGTGACCATTAGCGTCGCTGAGTGCGGAAACCGGGTACGGATCGCGGTGCGCGATACCGGCAACGGCATCGATCCGAAAGTCATCGCGCGGGTGGAAGCCAACGAAATGCCCGGCAATAAAATCGGCCTGCTCAATGTGCATCACCGGGTGAAACTGCTGTACGGCGAAGGGCTGAATATTCGCCGTCTGGAGCCTGGCACAGAAATCGCCTTTTATGTGCCGCACCAGCGCACGCCCCTGCCCGCCCCCGTCACGCTGTTGCAGTGATCAGGAGAGAAAAGATGAAAGTCATCATTGTTGAAGATGAGATCCTGGCGCAACAGGAACTGAGCTGGCTGATTAAAGAACACAGCCAGATGGAGATAGTCGGCACCTTTGACGACGGGCTGGACGTGCTGAAATTCCTCCAGCACAACAAAGTCGATGCGATATTTTTGGATATTAATATCCCGTCGCTCGACGGCGTGCTGCTGGCGCAAAATATCAGTCAGTTCGCGCATAAGCCGTTTATCGTATTTATTACAGCATGGAAGGAACATGCGGTGGAGGCGTTCGAGCTGGAAGCCTTCGACTACATTCTCAAGCCGTACCAGGAATCGCGCATTATTACCATGCTGCAAAAGCTGGAAACCGCCTCACAGCAGCAAACCGCCCTGAGCACCACCGGCACGGTAACGCGTGAAAATGACACCATTAACCTGGTGAAAGATGAGCGGATTATCGTGACGTCCATTCACGATATTTATTATGCGGAAGCACATGAAAAAATGACGTTTGTTTATACGCGACGGGAATCGTACGTCATGCCGATGAATATTACGGAGTTTTGTAACAAGCTGCCGCAGGCGCATTTTTTCCGCTGCCACCGCTCGTACTGCGTGAATTTAAATAAGATCCGCGAGATCGAACCCTGGTTTAATAACACCTATATTCTGCGACTGCGGGATCTGGAATTCCAGGTCCCGGTCAGCCGCAGCAAGGTCAAAGAGTTTCGCCAGCTCATGCACCTGTAAATTTACAGGATGTAGCCCAGCGTCTGGCGGATATGCGCCCCGGCACCCAGCAGGCCTGGGTTGTCGTGGACAATCAGATACACCGGGATATCCTGCACGTAGCTTTTAAAGCGGCCTTTATCTTCAAACCCGCCCCGGAAACCGGACGCGGTGAAGAAGTCGAGGAAGCGCGGCACGATGCCCCCGGCAATATAAACGCCGCCGAAGGTGCCGAGCGTTAATGCCAGGTTGCCGCCAAAGCGTCCCATGATCACGCAGAACAGCGACAGGGCGCGGCGGCAGTCAGTGCAGCTGTCTGCCAGCGCACGCTCGGTGATATCTTTCGGCTGTAAGTTTTCCGGCAGGCGGCCGTCGGATTTCACAATCGCGCGGTAGAGATTAACCAGGCCCGGGCCGGAGAGCACACGTTCAGCAGAAACGTGGCCGATTTCAGCGCGCAGTTCTTCGAGGATAATCCCCTCTTCTTCGCTGTTCGGCGCGAAATCCACATGACCGCCTTCACCCGGCAGGCTCACCCAGCGCTTATCGACATGCACCAGATGCGCGACGCCAAGACCGGTGCCTGCGCCGTAAACGGCAATCGGTTTACCTTCTACCGGCTCACCGCCGCCAAATTGCGTCAGATGCTCTTTTTTCAGCATCGGGATTGCCATAGAAACGGCGGTAAAATCGTTAATGATTTCCAGATGGGCAAAGCCGAGGTTCTTTTGCATTTCGGCAATGGAGAAAGCCCAGGTGTGGTTGGTCATTGCCACCCAGTCACCGGTAATCGGGCAGGCAATCGCAATGCTACCGTCTTCCACGCTGATGCCTTTCTCATCGAGATAAACGCGCACCACCGCTTCCAGACTGGGATAATCCAGGCCAGAGTAGGTCTTAGCGTGGGAAATTTCGCCGCTGGCGACGTCACACAACGCTAAGCGGGCGTTAGTGCCACCTACGTCTCCTACTAAAGCATACTTTGTCATTCTTTTACGGCTCCGCTAAAGTCAGAAAAAATCTTTGGCACACTGTAAATTCAAGGCGCTGTAACGACAATGACCATAGCACGAGTGCCCACGGATTATTGAACTTCATCACAGAATAACTTTACCGTTTCAGCAAAGTCTCAAAGATTCCCCCCGCACAGGAAAAGGCGGTGTAATCTTCCCGCTGGTTGCTAGTGTAAACGTATACACAGATTCTCACTTCGGGCTATTGAGGGTAATTGCATGGTTTATCAGGCCGATCCTGAACGTTACCAGAGTATGGAATTTCGCCGCTGTGGCGAGAGCGGATTAAAACTGCCTGCCATATCGCTGGGTCTGTGGCACAACTTCGGTGATGTGACGCTGCTGGAAAACAGCCGCCAGCTTTTGCAGCGGGCATTTGATTTGGGGATCACCCACTTCGATCTGGCCAATAATTACG
Source organism: Enterobacter sp. kpr-6 (assembly GCF_900116015.1). Lineage (GTDB taxonomy): Bacteria > Pseudomonadota > Gammaproteobacteria > Enterobacterales > Enterobacteriaceae > Enterobacter_D. Next base: position 162,516 of record NZ_FOYH01000001.1, on the reverse strand, counting down.
GCCCACCGCCCGGCTCCGCCGAACGCAATTTTGGCCGCATTATGCAGGAAGATTTAAGCCCGTGGCGCGACGAGATGATCATCTCGACCAAAGCCGGGTACACCATGTGGGACGGACCTTACGGTGACTGGGGATCGCGTAAATACCTGATTGCCAGCCTCAACCAGAGCTTAAAACGCATGGGGCTGGAGTATGTGGATATTTTTTATCATCACCGCCCGGACCCGCAGACGCCACTTAAAGAAACCATGCGCGCGCTCGATCACATTGTGCGTCAGGGTAAAGCGCTGTACGTCGGACTGTCAAATTACCCGGCAGAGATGGCGCGTGAAGCGATTGATATCCTCAACGACCTGGGTACGCCGTGCTTAATCCATCAGCCTAAATATTCGATGTTTGAGCGCTGGGTTGAAGATGGCCTGCTGGATCTGCTCCAGGAAAAAGGCGTCGGCAGCATTGCCTTCTCACCGCTGGCGGGGGGTCAGTTGACCGACCGCTACCTGCACGGTATTCCGGCAGATTCCCGCGCCGCCAGCGGCAGCCGCTTCCTGAATCCCGATCAACTGACCGATGCGACGCTTGAAAAAGTGCGTCAGCTTAACGCCCTGGCGGAAAAGCGCGGTCAGAAGCTGTCGCAGATGGCGCTGGCCTGGGTACTGCGCGAGGATAAAGTGACCTCGGTGCTGATTGGTGCCAGTAAAATCGCGCAACTGGAAGATGCGGTGGGAATGCTGGCGAACCGGCATTTCAGCAAAGAGGAATGCGCGCAGATAGACGCTATTCTGAACGGCGCAAATTAACCGCACTTTTAGCAAAAAATGCTCTCGTTTGCGATTTAAGAGTTAAGCGGATTCGACGGGGCTTTACAGCCTCGTAATATACCGTTAACAGGCCGTTCGGCCCGATCGTGAAGGAGATAACTATGTTCAGGTCACTGATTCTGGCAGCCATTTTACTGACGTCTGCACCGCTGATAGCTAATGCGGGCGAAATCACCCTGTTGCCATCCGTTAAATTACAAATTGGCGATCGGGATAATTACGGTAACTACTGGGACGGCGGCCGCTGGCGTGACCGGGGTTACTGGCATAACCATTACCAGTGGCGCGACAACCGCTGGCGTCCACATGACCGCGGCTATCATCGCGGCTGGGATAAACGCAAAGCCTATGAACGCGGCTACCGTGAAGGCTGGCGCGATCGTGATGACCATCGTGGACGCGGTCCTCGCGGCCACGGTCATGGTCACGGCCATCACCATTAATCCCTTCCTGTGTCGGGTAGGCGCTGCGCTTACCCGACCGCTCTCATCAGCACCTTTTCCCTTTACCACGACGTAGCGTATTTACAGCCCCAGCGCGGTGCCCACCAGCAGCCAGAGATTCAGCACCACCACCAGCACGACAATAATCCAGCCGAGGGTTCTGACCAGTTGCGTGTTTACTAACTCGCCCATCAGTTTCTTATTGCTGGTGAAGACCAGCAGCGGGACCAGCGCAAGCGCAATGCCGAAACTTAACAGCACCTGGCTCATCACCAGAATGCGGGTGGGGTCGAGGCCCATCAGGATCACAATAAATGACGGCATCATGGTGACGACGCGGCGCACCCACAGGGGAATGTGGAAGCGAATAAAGCCCTGCATGACCACCTGCCCGGCCAGCGTTCCCACTACGGTTGACGACAAACCTGCCGCCACCAGGCTCAAACCAAACGTAGTTGCCGCCGCGTGACTCAGTAATGGTTCAAGCGTCAGATAGGCTTCATCGAGATCGGCCACGCCGGTATGTCCGCTGAAGTGAAACGCAGCGGCGGCGGTCGCCATCATCGCCAGGTTAACGAAGCCCGCAATGGTCATGGCGATGGCCACATCCCATTTGGTCGCCGAGTAGCGCTCGCGCGGACTGCCGCCATGCAGATGCTGCGTCAGGGACGAATGTAGATAGATAACGTGCGGCATAATCGTTGCGCCCAGCACCCCGGCGGCGAGAAACACCGCTTCCGTGGTCGGCAGACTTGGGATCAGCATTCCTTTACCGAGGGCCGCCAGCTTCGGCTGTGAGAAGATCAGCTCGACAATATAAGCCGCCGCCACAAACAGCAGTAGCCCGCCGATGACCTTTTCCAGCGGTTTTTGTCCGCGTCGTTGCAGCATAAGGATCAGGAACGTGGCGATGCCCGTAAGCACCGCGCCCTGTAACAGCGAGACGCCAAGAAGCAGCTTAAACCCTATCGCCGCACCGATAAATTCCGCCAGATCGGTCGCCATGGCGATGATTTCCGCCTGCACCCAGTAAAACCACACCAGGGGACGCGGGTAATGATCGCGAATTTGTTCGGCGAGGTTTTTTCCGGTAGCGATACCCAGTTTGGCGGACAGTACCTGAATGAGCATTGCCATCAGGTTAGCCCATACCACCACCCACAGCAGCTTATAGCCGAAACTCGCACCTGCCTGAATGTTAGTGGCAAAGTTGCCGGGATCGATGTAGCCAATGGCAGCAACGAACGCCGGGCCCATCAATGCGAACCGGAGTTTGCGCGCAGCGCGACCGCTGCTTTCAACGCGACTGTCGTTCATTTTTGCCTCAAATATAGCCTTTGCTATGTTTCATGCTAACAAAATGCGAATCATTATCAAGTGCGCCATAATGGTTAAAATTGATTGCTCTGATAGTCTGGAACGATAGCTGAAGTGAATGTTAAGAAAGGGATGAGGCTCGCCGCATTCATGACATCAATTTGTTAAAAGTGTAGCATCATCATGCTGCTTTATGCTTCTTTACTTAACATAACAGAAATGTATGTTTGATCACTATTTTTGAGTTCCGTCACAGGGTCTTACTATAGTGTGGATTTGATCTCGTTTTCTTTATGCTTGTTACATAGAATGTGCACGGAAATTTAACCTGCCTCATATTTGGAGCAAATATGTCCCGCGTTCTGCACTTTGTTCTGGCGCTTGCTGTTGTGGCGTTGCTGGCCTTGTTGTTAAGCAGCGACCGCAAAAAAATCCGCATTCGCTTTGTTGTTCAATTACTTGTCATTGAAGTATTACTGGCCTGGTTCTTCCTGAACTCAGACGTGGGCCTGGGCTTTGTTAAAGGCTTCTCCGAGATGTTCGAAAAACTTCTTGGATTCGCTAACGAAGGGACAAACTTCGTCTTCGGCAAAATGAATGATGAAGGCCTGGCATTCTTCTTCCTGAAAGTGCTTTGCCCTATCGTCTTTATTTCTGCGCTGATTGGTATTCTGCAACACATCCGTGTTCTGCCAATCGTGATCCGCGCTATCGGTACCGTACTGTCAAAAGTCAACGGCATGGGTAAGCTGGAATCCTTTAACGCAGTCAGCTCCCTGATTCTGGGGCAGTCAGAAAACTTCATCGCCTATAAAGATATCCTCGGAAAAATGTCCCGCAACCGCATGTACACCATGGCGGCTACGGCGATGTCTACCGTATCAATGTCTATCGTTGGCGCTTACATGACGATGCTGCAACCTAAATATGTCGTGGCGGCGCTGGTACTGAACATGTTCAGCACCTTTATCGTTCTGTCCTTGATTAACCCGTACCGCGTGGACGAAAGCGAAGATAATCTGCAGATGTCTAACCTGCACGAAGGTCAGAGCTTCTTCGAAATGCTGGGTGAATACATTCTGGCAGGCTTTAAAGTGGCGATTATCGTTGCTGCGATGCTGATTGGCTTCATCGCGCTGATTTCTGCGCTGAACGCCCTGTTCGCGACTGTGTTCGGCATCTCCTTCCAGGGTATTCTCGGTTATATCTTCTATCCGGTTGCCTGGGTGATGGGCGTTCCGTCTCACGAAGCGCTGCAGGTCGGCAGTATTATGGCCACCAAGCTGGTGTCGAATGAATTCGTGGCGATGATGGATCTGCAAAAAATTGCAGGCACCCTCTCCCCGCGCGCGGAAGGCATCCTGTCCATCTTCCTGGTTTCCTTCGCCAACTTCTCGTCTATCGGTATCATCGCCGGGGCGATTAAAGGTCTGAACGAAGAGCAAGGTAACGTGGTATCCCGCTTTGGTCTGAAACTGGTATACGGCTCAACGCTGGTAAGCGTTCTGTCAGCGTCTATCGCGGCACTGGTGCTGTAATCAGCCATAAAAAAACCGGGACTCTTCCCGGTTTTAATTTGCCCGGCGGCGCTACGTTTGCCGGGCATAAACGCCTCAATCTGCCAGCGGCTGCGGCCTGCCGATTAAATACCCCTGAAGATAGTCCACCCCCAGATCCAACAGTATTGCGCGCTGTTCTTCTGTTTCAACATACTCCGCGATGACAGCCAGTGATTTAGCTTTTGCCATCGAGCAAATCGCTTTAACAATCATGGCGTCCATAGATTCACGCGCTATCTCCTTCACAAAGCAGCCGTCAATTTTGACGATATCTGCATTCAGGCGCTTTAACCTTTCGAAGTTGGCGTAGCCAGTCCCAAAGTCATCGATCGCAATCAGGAAGCCGTAATCCTGTAATTGCTGAATATTGTGGAGGCTAATCTCAGCATGGGAAAACGCCTGCTCCTCGGTGATCTCAATGATGACGCTACAGGGTGAAACGCAATAGCGCTGAAAAAGCGCCATCAGTTGCTGGGCGGCATTTTTCTGCATCAGCGTCATGGGCATCAGATTGACGGAAAAACGCACCAGCGGTGAAGGCATGGGGTGTGCCTGTAACCATTGCAGCAGCGTTTCAACAACCTGCATATCAAAGCGAACGCTGAGATTAAACTGGGCGATGATGGGAATGAACTGATCGGGAGTAAGGATTTCGCCGTTACTGATAAGGCGGGTGAGGATTTCGTGATATCCACTGCCATCCGCTTTCTGAATCGGCTGGGCATAGAGTTTTAGCCCGCCCTCTTCCAGCGCCAGCTTTACTTTATGCAGCAACAGAACGCGCTCCGTGGTCTGATCGGAGACCGCGTCCAGACTGGTGGTCAGCGCCATAACGTGCTGCGTTTTGCAGGCCTGCTCCGAAAGCCAGCTCAACTGGCCGAGCATATGGTGCAGGCTTTCACCAGAGCCTTCAATGCGCCCCCAGGAAGCCCCAAATTCCATATCAATGGCGGTGCTGTGCCAGAGAATTTTTCGCCCGTTAAGGAAATTAACCATCTGTTGCAGGCGCGCCGTGGGGTCCTGTCCTTTCAGAACCAGCAGTAATTCGCTGCCGGGGAGCTGGAACAGCTTCTCATTTTTTAACATCATTGGCTGGAGTTCACGCGTGATGGTGCGCTTACAGTGCACGCGCATCATCATGCCGTAATGCCGGCTCAGAAACTCAAGGTTATTCAGGTGCAGACAGCAAACGATATTATAGTCGTGCTTAGCCAGGTGCAGTTCCAGCGCGCGTAAATTGGCTAATCCGGTTAACGGATCGGTCATAGCCTGCGATCGCCAGACCCGCTTCAACCATTCACTGTGATTATATATGTAGGCCATATAAAGAATACAGATGGTCACCGATATCAGCACCGACAGGATAAAAGCGAGGGAATACTCGGTTTGCACACCGTGAAAAAAGTTATGGTTATGGGAGATAAGGAAAAATGCAGTGACAGCCCAACTAAAACAAATCAACGGAGCAGTGAGATGACGAATACCAGACATAAATAAAATGAATATTACTGGTACAAGATATCCCGCTATATATTTCGATTCAAACGGTGCGCAAAGAATAATAACGACCGTGACGACTGCCAGTAACCAGCTTACCGTAAAAAGCCGGTTGTGCGCTGAGAAACTTAATTTAACGCTGCGACGCCAGAATGCACGGGCATAATGCGGATTAACCAGCATTCGCAACGGGTAATAAAACATCATGGAAAAAATGAGCGCTGCACAGATAAGGCTTTGAACGGAAATAATATTATATATAGTTGATGGTGAATCAAAAAAATCTGCAAATGTTGCCGGATATGCCACCCATATTGATGAAATAAACAGGGAGAGCTTAATCGCCGCCGGGGCAAAAAAACCTAACCAGAATATTCGCACGCCCATTTTTTTATTGGGCATACCGTGACGCCAGCGGTTGCCCAGCCGCCAGCGCACGATGGCGCACGCCAGGAGCACCGGAACGAACTGACACAATAACAGTAACGATGCCTGGCTTAACGTCAAATCCATCAGCCAGTTATTGACTAAAGCAAAACTGATTATGAGGGGTGCAATCGCGTGGCGTCCAAAAATAAAAATAAGAGACAGCATTGCGCTTAACGGTAACCAGGCAAGGAAAATATTGACGCCATCCACGCTGGATACGGGAGAAAGGTATTGAGAGAAAGAGACCGTCACCAGGCTCAGAATGAATACAGCAAGAAACACTCTTCCATGGTTGTATATTTTAATTTTCATTAAGGTTAATTATATGATCTCAATCGGCGAAATTTATCTGCCAGAAATAATAGGTTTATTTATGGTGTGAAGCAAGTTATCAAACCGTTCATTACCCTGCGGTGACAAAGGTGATAAACACGCCAGGATTTATTTGCGTTAAATACAGGAAAACTGACTAAGTATGTAGGGTTGAAAAGCAGGCATAAAAAAACCCCCGCCACTGGCGAGGGTTTGAATGTTGGTGGAGCTAAGCGGGATCGAACCGCTGACCTCTTGCATGCCATGCAAGCGCTCTCCCAGCTGAGCTATAGCCCCACAATTTACTTTACGGACCAAATCTGTTGGGTTCAGAATTTGGTGGAGCTAAGCGGGATCGAACCGCTGACCTCTTGCATGCCATGCAAGCGCTCTCCCAGCTGAGCTATAGCCCCATGCGTAAAGCTGTCGTGTTGACGGGCGGCATAATATGAATTCCCTGCTCAGGTGTCAACGGCAAAATCAGCCAGCCCCTGTCAATCGCTGAAAAAGCATGCAAATGAATGAGATTGCGAGCATCCTCGCAACCAGCCGCAGATCACGTCACACTTTCGCGTAAATTGATGGTATAAGATGTTCAACTAATTCCCCTACTTGTAGTCAGGAAATTACATGATCAAGGAACGGATGACGCCGGAAGAGTTAGCAAGACTCACGGGCTATAGTCGCCAGACCATTAATAAATGGGTACGCAAAGAAGGCTGGGTTACGTCACCAAAACCCGGCGTTCAGGGAGGCAAAGCGCGTCTCGTACATGTTAACGATAAGGTACGTGAATTTATCGATAGCGCCCACCGGTCAGCAAACATCAATTTTACCCCAGCGACGGATTCATCGCTCGATGTTTTGCTGACTACTCTGGCACAAGAAATGACACCCTCAGAGCAAAAACAGCTCACATCACTGCTACTGCGTGAGGGAATTAGTGGTTTATTACAACGGCTCGGCATTCGCGACCAACAATAATATGATGAAAATTCCTGAAAAAATGACCACCGAAGAGCTGGCAGAGTATCTCGGTGTGGCAAAGCAAACAGTAAATCGTTGGATCCGGGAACAAAATTGGCCAACAGAAAAATTACCCGGTGTGAAAGGCGGAAGAGCACGACTGATTCTCATCAACCGACCTGTTCACGATTTCATTATGAAAACGTCTATGATGCGCCAGCGTCATTCCCTGACATCGGCAGCGGAACCTATTGCTGAATACAATTACAACAACCTTTCTCCGGCCTTACGTCAGATCTGCACTGTGCTGCAAAATATGACGCCTGTGGAAGAAAAAATGTTGGAGCGGTTTCTGGCACGAGAAGGCCTGCGGGAATTTCTGAAGCGCCTCGATATTTCCGATAGCGAAGAATAAAAAAACGGCAGGGAATTCCCTGCCGTTTTGTTTTACCTGTAGCAGTTGATAATTACTGCTGATTTTCACGCGTGGCGACGTAATCCAGCGCTTTATTAATACGCTCAACGCTGCGGTTTTTGCCAATAGCATGAACGGTCACATCCAGTGCCGGGGACTGCCCTGCCCCCGTTACCGCAACGCGCAGCGGCATGCCGACTTTACCCATTCCCACTTCAAGTTCATCCGCAGTATCCTGTATTGCATGGTGTACGTTTTCTGCCGTCCACTCGGCGATCGCGGCCAGTTTGTCGCGCACGACTTCAAGCGGTTGACGAGCGACCGGGCGCAGGTGTTTTTTCGCCGCGTCGGCATCAAACTCTGCGAAATCCTGGTAGAAATAGTGGCAAGTTTCAGCCATCTCTTTCAGCGTCTTACAGCGCTCACCTAACAGCTTCACCAGATCGGCCAGTTGCGGGCCATTTCGGGTATCAATATTTTGCTGCTCAATATGCCATTGCAGGTGCGTAGCCACATATTCAGGCGCAAGCGTGTTGATATAGTGGTGGTTCAGCCACTGCAGTTTCTCAGTATTGAATGCACTGGCAGATTTACTTACCGCGCCGAGCGAGAACAGGTTGATCATCTCTTCACGCGTGAAGATCTCTTGATCGCCGCTTGACCAGCCCAGACGCACCAGGTAGTTCAGCAGTGCTTCCGGCAGATAACCGTCATCACGATATTGCATAACACTCACTGCGCCGTGGCGTTTAGAGAGTTTTTTGCCGTCGTCGCCGTTGATCATCGAAACGTGCGCATACACCGGTACCGGCGCGTTCAGCGCTTTCAGGATGTTAATCTGACGCGGGGTGTTGTTGATATGGTCTTCACCACGGATCACGTGGGTAATTTCCATATCCCAGTCGTCAACCACCACACAGAAGTTATAGGTTGGCGAGCCATCGGTACGGCGAATGATCAGATCGTCCAGCTCCTGATTACTGAATTCGATCGGTCCACGGATCTGATCGTCAAAAATAACGGAACCTTCCTGCGGGTTAGCGAAACGCACCACGCAAGGCTCATCATCAGCATGATGTTCATGCCCGTGGCGGCAGCGGCCGTCATAACGCGGTTTTTCGCCTTTCGCCATTTGCTCTTCACGCAAGGCTTCCAGACGCTCTTTCGAGCAATAGCATTTATAAGCGGTGCCGACTTTCAGCATGTCATCAATAACGGCGTTATAACGATCAAAACGTTTGGTCTGGAAATACGGGCCTTCGTCCCATTCCAGGCTCAGCCAGTTCATGCCGTCCATAATGGCTTCAATAGCCTCGGGCGTGGAGCGCTCAAGATCGGTGTCTTCAATACGCAGCACAAACTCACCATCATGGTGACGTGCAAAAAGCCAGGAATAGAGAGCAGTACGCGCACCACCGACATGCAGATAGCCGGTCGGGCTTGGCGCGAAGCGAGTTTTGATTTTCATTAAATGGCCTTACGTTGATAAAGATGCCGACAACCGGCAAATGCTGGAAAAGAGAATGGGCAATATTCTATCACCGTGGGCTGATTCCTCAATGTTGTTACTCTAAACGCGCCATCAAATCCGCTTTTTGTTTAGAAATCATGCATACGCGATGGTTTAACTGCCGCATTGTTTAATTTTACGACGAACAAACAAAATCTGTAGAAAAGGCGTTGACTCATTTTCAACTCTCCCTATAATGCGACTCCACACAGCGGGGGTGATTAGCTCAGTTGGTAGAGCATCTCCTTTACACGGAGGGGGTCGGCGGTTCGAGCCCGTCATCACCCACCATCTACTTTACGTAGACTCGCAGTGTAGATAAGAATTTGAGATTGGGCGATTAGCTCAGTTGGTAGAGCATCTCCTTTACACGGAGGGGGTCGGCGGTTCGAGCCCGTCATCGCCCACCATTCTCAAACACTCTTATTAGTGGCAGTACCGAAATGGGTGATTAGCTCAGTTGGTAGAGCATCTCCTTTACACGGAGGGGGTCGGCGGTTCGAGCCCGTCATCACCCACCATTTCGGGTCGTTAGCTCAGTTGGTAGAGCAGTTGACTTTTAATCAATTGGTCGCAGGTTCGAATCCTGCACGACCCACCAATGTAGAAAGGCACCCTAAAGGTGCCTTTTTGCTATGCGTGATATGCAGGATGAGAACCTGCCGCAGGTTCGTGTCGAACGCAGTGAGACAACGGAGCCGCCTGCGGCGACGGCCCGAAGGGCGAGCGAAGCGAGTCATCCTGCACGACCCACCAATGTAAAAAGGCACCCTAAAGGTGCCTTTTTGCTATCTGCAAAAGCCAAAAATTCGAACCTGCCGTTCACGACTCCAGCATTAATGCCAGTAGCGCTCATTTATATTCATTTTTCCCGACTCAAGCTCTGAAGCGTACTGCCGATAATCCTTATTTACGGCAAAAGGAGACATGAATGACCACGATTTCCGTATCCACACCCTCTGTCCAGAGCGGCTCCAGCAGCGACGCTGCATCCGGTGGTAACGATCTGGCCTCGCAGATTGCTCGCCTGACTAAGCAAATCAACAAACTTACTGCCCAGTTAAAAGATCTTGCTAACAGCAGCGGTACAACGGACGAAAAGCGTAAGCAGCAGGAACTGATCCAGAACCAGATCAAAATGCTGCAATCGCAAATTGCCCAGTTGCAACGTCAGCAGGCACAGGAAGCGCAGGCTAAACAAGAACAGAAGCAGGCCCGCACCGAAGGCGTAAATTCCCCTTCCGCCGAACATCAAATCGATATTTATGTCTGATTGCTCAGGCGGTAAATAAAATTCAGGCTTCGGTTAACCGCCGGGCCTGTTCTGTCCTTCCGCAATATCTTATTTCCTGCAAAGTTAAACATTTGTTAACTGACTTGATAAATCAGTTTTATTTCTCCGCCGTAAGAAAGCACAATGCGGTTATCTGCTTTCAGGAGACTTTATGAAATTTTTTCGCATCCTTGATCCCTTTACCCTGACGCTGATTGTCACCGTCTTACTCGCTTCCTTCTTTCCGGCACGCGGCGGTTTTGTGCCCTTTTTCGAAGGCCTGACGACGGCGGCGATTGCGCTGCTCTTCTTTATGCATGGCGCAAAACTCTCCCGCGAGGCCATTATTGCGGGTGGTAGCCACTGGCGGCTGCATTTGTGGGTGATGTGCAGCACCTTTGTGGTGTTCCCGGTACTGGGTGTGCTTTTTGCCTGGTGGAAGCCGGTAAATGTCAGCCAGGAGTTGTACACCGGTTTTCTCTACCTCTGTATTCTGCCCGCTACCGTTCAGTCAGCGATCGCTTTTACATCGCTGGCCGGAGGTAATGTCGCGGCGGCGGTCTGTTCAGCGTCAGCGTCCAGTCTGCTGGGGATATTCCTGTCGCCGCTGTTGGTGGGGCTGGTGATGGATATGCACGGCGCGGAAGGCAGCCTGGAACAGGTCGGTAAGATCATGCTGCAACTGCTGCTGCCGTTTGTCCTCGGACACCTCTCCCGACCGTGGACAGGAGCGTTTGTGGCCCGGAATAAAAAGTGGATTTCCAAAACCGATCAGACATCGATTTTGCTGGTGGTCTATTCCGCTTTCAGCGAGGCCGTGGTCAATGGCATCTGGCATAAAGTCGGCGTCGGTTCGCTGCTGTTTATCGTTATTGTCAGTCTGGTGCTGCTGACGATTGTGATTGCGGTGAATATTGTGGCTGCACGCAGTTTCGGTTTTAACAAGGCCGATGAAATTACCATCGTGTTCTGCGGCTCGAAGAAAAGTCTCGCCAATGGTATCCCGATGGCGAACATTCTCTTTCCGACGTCAGTGATTGGGATGATGGTGCTGCCGCTGATGATATTCCACCAGATCCAGTTGATGGTCTGCGCGGTGATGGCGCGTCGCTATAAGCGCCAGACGGAGAAATTACAGGCGCAGGAAGCCGCTGCTTCCCACGCTGCAAAGGGTTAAGGCCGCTTCAGGGGCTGCACCAGATGCGTCAGCCCCTCGCTTTTGATTAACAAAGTGAATGCCATTAACTGACCCAGATGCCCGGCAGGAAATTCATCTTTGCGGGCAAACCAGAGCAAATACTCCTCCGGTAAATCGATCAGCCTGCGGCCTTTATATTTACCGAACGGCATGATGGTATTGGCAATCTCAATCAGTTGCGCCTTATCCATATTACGCGCCCAGCAGCCGGAGCATCTCCGCCTCGTCGATAACCTCAATACCCAGTTCCTGCGCTTTGGCAAGTTTAGAACCTGCCGCTTCACCAGCAATGACCAGGTCGGTTTTCTTCGAGACGCTACCCGCCACTTTTGCGCCAAGTTCAATTAACCGCGCTTTGGCATCATCGCGTGACATCTGACTCAGGCTGCCGGTGAGCACCACGGTTTTCCCGGCAAACGGGCTGTCGATTTCGTCGGCGTTAACCACCAGCGGCGCAGGCCAGCGAATGCCTTCTTTAAGCAACTGCTGAATGACTTCACGGTTACTCTCTTCGGCGAAGAAGTTAAACACGTGCGTCGCCACGACAATGCCAACGTCAGGGACTTTTTGCAGATCGTCAATGGATGCTGCTTCCAGCGCCTCAAGGGTGCCGAAGTGCGCTGCAAGGCCAGCCGCTGTTGCCTCACCCACTTCACGGATACCCAGCGCGTAGAGGAAGCGGGCAAAAGTCGTGTCTTTGGCTTTATCCAGCGCATTGACCACGTTTTGCGCCGACTTCGGCCCCATGCGATCAAGCCCTGTCAGCTTACCTGCCGTGAGAGTGAAGAGATCGGCAGGCGTATGGACGTATTCTTTCTCAACAAGCTGGTCGATAATTTTATCGCCCATGCCGTCCACATCCATCGCCCGGCGGGAGACGAAATGCTTCAGAGACTCTTTGCGCTGTGCACCACAGATTAAGCCGCCGGTGCAGCGTGTGACCGCTTCGCCTTCCACCCGCTCCACGTCTGAACCGCATACCGGGCACTGCGCCGGGAAGACGATTTCACGCGTCTCCTGTGGGCGCTCCGATTCAATCACGTTCACCACCTGCGGGATAACATCTCCCGCGCGGCGGATCACCACTTTGTCACCGATACGCAGCCCAAGGCGGGCGATTTCATCGGCGTTATGCAATGTGGCGTTACTGACCAGCACGCCCGCTACCTGCACAGGCTCCAGCCGCGCTACCGGCGTTATGGCCCCGGTACGCCCGACCTGGAATTCCACATCGCGCACAAAGGTCATTTGCTCCTGTGCCGGGAATTTAAAGGCTACTGCCCAGCGCGGCGCGCGGGCGACGAAGCCAAGCTGCTCCTGTAAATCCAGCGAATCAACCTTGATCACCACGCCGTCAATATCAAAGCCCAGCGTCGGGCGGTCGGCGGCAACCTGATGATAAAAATCCAGCACCGCTTCCGGGGTATCGCAAATCCGAATGCGTTCGCTGACCGGTAACCCCCAGGCCCTGAATTGTTGCAAGCGCCCAAGATGGCTACGCGGCAGCTCTCCGCCTTCAAGAATGCCTACGCCGTAGCAGAAGAAAGTAAGTGGTCGTTTCGCCGTAATACGGGGATCAAGCTGGCGCAGTGAACCGGCCGCGGCATTACGAGGGTTTGCAAAGATTTTCCCCCCGTTGCGGCGGGCGTCTTCATTGATTTTCTCAAACCCAACCTGTGGCAAAAAGACTTCACCGCGTACTTCGAGGCGGGCCGGAATGTTGTCACCGTGCAGCTTCAGCGGAATAGCGCGGATCGTACGCACGTTGGTTGTGATGTCCTCGCCCGTTGTGCCATCACCGCGTGTGGCGGCGCGGATCAGCACGCCATTTTCATACAGAATACTGACCGCCAGGCCGTCGAGTTTCAGTTCGCAGCAATAGCTTAAGGCATCGGTACTTTTGAGTCTGTCCTGCACCCGTTTATTAAATGCCAGGAAACTCGCTTCATCAAAGACGTTGTCCAGCGACAGCATCGGGACTTCATGGCGCACCTGAGTAAATGCACTTAACGGCGCGGCCCCGACGCGCTGCGTGGGCGAATCCGGGGTAATCAAATCCGGGCGCAAGGCTTCCAGCTCACGCAGTTCGCGCAGCAGGCGGTCATATTCGGCGTCTGGGATCTCCGGCGCATCCATGACGTGATAGAGATATTCATGGTGGCGAAGCGTGGTTCGCAGTTCAGTCAGTTGTTGTTCGATTGATTCCATAACGCACCATCAATAATAAAAACCCCCGACAGGCGGGGGTTCAGGAGGGGTTTCAGACGCTCAGATGAAAATCAGGCGTTGGCGTCTTTTACTTCGCGAATTCTGTCCTGATACTCACGCAGCTTCTGCGGCGTCATCATGCGGCGTTGATCGTCAAGGACCATGCCACCGACTTCATCAGCGATATACTGCGCAGACTGAAGCATCAGCTTAAAGTTTTGCAGCTCGTCGCCATAAGACGGCACCTGCATAAAGATAGTCACACCCGGGGTGCTGAAGTTACCGGTCATTTCCGGATCGAACGTACCCGGGTTAACCATATTCGCCAGGCTGAACAATGCCGGTCCGCTACCGTCCGGGCTAAGATGACGATGGAAAATGTTCATATCGCCAAACATAAATCCGGCCTGCTGGATACTGTTAATCAGCAGTTCGCCATTAAGCTCAGTGCCCTGATGCGCCGCCACGCTCATAACAATAACCGTTTCTTTCGGCTTTGGTTTAGCGGCAACGGGCTCTTCTACGACAGGTGCTGGCGCAGGAGCAGGTTCGGGCTCTGGCTGATAAGAAGGCGCAGGTGCAGGTTGCGGCGCAGGCTGCTGAACAGGCTGAGGTTCAACTCGAGGCGTAACGGGCTGCGGTTGTGGCTGCTGCTGTTGCACTGGCGGCGATGACGGCGATGACGGCATGACAGGCTCTTCGCGCTGTACCGGTGCCGCAGGGCGCGGTTGTGCAGACGCATAAGGCGGCTGGTACTGGTGCTGAGGCTGGCGAGGAGCTTCTTGCTCCTGGCTGGCATGCTGGGCAGGGTTCACCCGGTGAACACGCACTTCACCCACGCCATCATCGACGTCATTTTCGCCTTCATCATCGAAGGATTCATCATCGTCACGACGCGACTTCATGCGCTTCAGTGGGCGATCGCGGAACATGGACGAACGCTCTTTCCTGCTGGTCCAGAAACCGTGAACCAGTAAAGCAAGTATGGCGATCGCGCCAACAATGATTAATATCAGACGCAAATCCTGCATCATTATATTCTCTGTTGTTCTAACACCTTGCCACCACGGCAAACATTTACTCACTAAGAGTATTTGCCGATTACCTCAAGTGCAAGTGTGCACATGACTTTCACCGCATAAAGATGAATAAAATCGTGCTTTTTGCTGTTTTTTCGAACATTTCCGAACGGGTCAGTGCAATTTACCGCTGAATGACATCAGGATGCGGCTACGCTTGCTGTCACTTGAAGGACATCGGGTATAAACGGATACTGTAGCCCGATACTTTCCAGGGCTTGATAAAAGGAGTATAGCCTCATATGGGTTTATCATCTGCAACCACACCGCGCAGTGGCGTCTGGTATTTTTCACAGGGCTGGAAGCTCATCACCCTGCCCGGCATTCGTCGCTTCGTTATCATGCCGCTGCTGGTCAACATCGTGCTGATAGGCTGCGCCTTTTTCTGGTTATTCAGCCAGCTGGATAGCTGGATCCCTTCCCTGATGAGCCATGTCCCCGACTGGCTGCAATGGCTGAGCTATCTGCTTTGGCCGATTGCCGTGGTGTCCGTGGTACTGGTCTTTGGCTACTTTTTTTCTACTATAGCGAACTGGATTGCAGCCCCCTTTAACGGACTGCTGGCAGAACAGCTTGAAGCGCGTCTGACCGGAGCCACACCGCCGGATACGGGTATTTTTGGTATCGTCAAAGATGTACCGCGTATTATGAAGCGTGAATGGCAAAAGCTGGCCTGGTATCTCCCGCGCGCGCTACTACTGCTGATCCTCTATTTCATCCCTGGAATCGGGCAGACGCTGGCCCCGGTGCTGTGGTTTTTATTCAGCGCGTGGATGCTGGCGATTCAGTATTGCGATTACCCGTTCGACAACCATAAAGTGCCGTTTAAAGAGATGCGCACTGCCCTGCGCGCGCAAAAGGCGACAAATATGCAATTTGGCGCGCTAACCAGCCTGTTTACGCTGATCCCGGTACTGAACCTGGTCATTATGCCGGTCGCGGTTTGCGGTGCGACGGCGATGTGGGTTGATTGTTATCGCTCAAAACATGCGCGCTGGCACTGAGTGGATTATTCCACTTCTTATTCCATACTTATCACCATTATTTCTCATCAGCATATAGATATGCGAAATCCGTACTTCCGCATATTCCTTAACCGCGTATGCTGATGACGTTCCCAAAATTCATACAGTTAAGGACGGGCTATGAGCAAGATTTTTGAAGACAACTCGTTGACTATCGGTCATACGCCGCTGGTCAGACTGAACCGCATCGGTAATGGACGCATCCTGGCGAAGGTCGAGTCCCGCAACCCAAGCTTCAGCGTCAAATGCCGTATCGGTGCCAATATGATTTGGGATGCCGAAAAACGTGGTGTGTTAAAGCAGGGCGTCGAACTGGTCGAGCCCACCAGCGGTAACACCGGTATCGCGCTGGCGTACGTTGCCGCCGCGCGCGGTTACAAACTGACCCTGACCATGCCTGAAACCATGAGTATTGAACGCCGTAAGCTGCTTAAAGCGCTGGGCGCAAATCTGGTGCTGACCGAAGGCGCAAAAGGCATGAAAGGCGCGATCCAGAAAGCCGAAGAGATCGTTGCCAGCGATCCGGCAAAATACCTGCTGCTCCAGCAATTCAGCAACCCGGCGAATCCGGAAATTCATGAAAAGACCACAGGCCCGGAGATCTGGGAAGATACTGATGGTCAGGTCGACGTGTTCATTTCTGGCGTGGGTACCGGCGGTACGCTGACTGGTGTGAGCCGTTATATCAAGAATACCAAGGGTAAAACTGACCTGGTGACCGTGGCCGTTGAGCCGACTGATTCTCCGGTGATCACCCAGGCGCTGGCGGGCGAAGAGCTCAAGCCAGGCCCGCATAAAATTCAGGGTATCGGCGCGGGCTTTATTCCGGGCAACCTGGATCTGAAGCAAATCGACAAAGTGGTCACCATCACCAATGAAGAAGCGATCAGCACTGCACGTCGCCTGATGGAAGATGAAGGCATTCTGGCCGGGATCTCCTCCGGTGCTGCCGTGGCTGCTGCGCTGAAATTGCAGGAAGACGAGGCCTTTACCAATAAGAATATTGTGGTTATCCTGCCTTCTTCTGGTGAGCGCTATCTGAGTACCGCACTGTTTGCGGATCTCTTTACCGAGAAAGAATTGCAGCAGTAACGCCCTCGCTTAAATCTGCGCAAAAAAGCACCTGTTAAGGTGCTTTTTTGTGGAGTACGTCAAACTTTCTACTCTCCCGCCATTGATCAGCCCCACAGGGTCTGGTATTTAAGCAGCACATTTATTTCGATGCGCGAAATTAATCGTTTTGTGACTTAACGCCAGCTGAATCGATTTAATGATTTGGTTGAAGTCTTGCTTTCGCGGCATAATGTTTGAAGGCGATACTTTCGCCATCGGCCAGAAGTTTTTCAGCTCCGGATTGCGTTATACAGGCTTCTGCGCCACGTTCCGTTACCGCCGGTGCTAACAATACAGGCTAAAGTGAAGCCGCCAGGCTAGACTTTAGTTCCACAACACTAAACCTATAAGTTGGGGAAATACAATGTTCCAGCAAGAAGTTACCATTACCGCTCCGAACGGTCTGCACACCCGCCCTGCTGCTCAGTTTGTTAAAGAAGCGAAAGGCTTCACATCTGAAATCACTGTGACTTCCAACGGCAAAAGCGCGAGCGCAAAAAGCCTGTTCAAACTGCAAACTCTGGGCCTGACTCAGGGCACCGTTGTAACCCTGTCCGCTGAAGGTGAAGACGAGCAAAAAGCAGTTGAGCATCTGGTTAAACTGATGGCAGAACTCGAGTAAGTTCGCGGTTCTTTTTAAAATCAGTCACAAGTAAGGTAGGGTTATGATTTCAGGCATTTTAGCATCCCCGGGTATCGCTTTCGGCAAGGCACTGTTGCTGAAGGAAGACGAAATCGTCATTGACCGGAAAAAAATTTCTGCCGACAAGGTTGATCAGGAAGTTGAGCGTTTTCTGAGCGGTCGTGCCAAGGCATCAGCGCAACTGGAAGCCATTAAGACTAAAGCTGGCGAAACTTTCGGTGAAGAAAAAGAAGCCATCTTCGAAGGCCACATTATGTTGCTCGAAGATGAGGAGCTGGAGCAGGAAATCATAGCCCTGATTAAAGATAAGCACATGACCGCCGACGCTGCGGCCCATGAAGTTATCGAAGGTCAGGCCACTGCTCTCGAAGAGCTGGATGATGAATACCTCAAAGAACGTGCGGCTGACGTGCGTGACATCGGTAAGCGCCTGCTGCGCAACATCCTGGGTCTGGCAATCATTGATTTAAGCTCCATCAAAGATGAAGTTATCCTGGTTGCAGCGGATTTAACCCCGTCTGAAACCGCACAGCTGAACCTGAACAAGGTGCTGGGCTTCATCACCGATGTTGGCGGCCGTACCTCTCACACTTCCATTATGGCGCGTTCGCTTGAACTGCCTGCGATTGTGGGTACCGGCAGCATCACCTCTCAGGTGAAAAACGACGACTATCTGATCCTTGATGCGGTTAACAACAAAGTTTACGTTAACCCGACTAACGAAGAGATCGAAACCCTGCGTAACGTACAGGCTCAGGTCGCAGAAGAGAAAGCCGAACTGGCGAAGCTCAAAGATCTGCCGGCCATCACGCTGGATGGTCACCAGGTTGAAGTCTGTGCAAACATCGGCACCGTGCGTGACGTTGACGGCGCAGAGCGCAATGGCGCTGAAGGTGTTGGCCTGTACCGTACCGAATTCCTGTTCATGGATCGCGACTCTCTGCCGACTGAAGAAGAGCAGTTCCAGGCGTACAAAGCCGTTGCTGAAGCCTGTGGCTCACAAGCGGTTATCGTCCGCACCATGGACATTGGCGGCGACAAAGAGCTGCCGTACATGAACTTCCCGAAAGAAGAAAACCCGTTCCTGGGCTGGCGTGCCGTGCGTATCGCGATGGATCGTAAAGAGATCCTGCGTGACCAGGTTCGCGCCATCCTGCGTGCCTCTGCGTTCGGCAAACTGCGCATCATGTTCCCGATGATCATCTCCGTGGAAGAAGTGCGCGTGCTGAAAAAAGAGATCGAAATCTACAAGCAAGAGCTGCGTGACGAAGGTAAAGCCTTTGACGAGAGCATTGAAGTTGGCGTGATGGTAGAAACACCTGCCGCCGCGACAATTGCGCGTCATCTTGCGAAGGAAGTTGATTTCTTTAGTATTGGTACAAATGATTTAACGCAGTATACGCTGGCAGTTGACCGTGGTAATGATATGATTTCACATCTTTACCAGCCGATGTCACCGTCTGTTCTCACACTTATTAAACAAGTCATTGATGCTTCTCATGCAGAAGGCAAATGGACTGGTATGTGTGGTGAGCTTGCAGGCGATGAACGTGCTACACTTCTGTTGCTGGGGATGGGTCTGGATGAATTCAGTATGAGTGCCATTTCTATCCCGCGCATTAAGAAGATTATTCGTAACACGAACTTCGAAGATGCGAAGGTATTAGCAGAGCAGGCTCTTGCTCAACCGACAACGGACGAGTTAATGACGCTGGTTAACAAGTTCATTGAAGAAAAAACAATCTGCTAATCCACGAGATGCGGCCCAAATTACTGCTTAGGAGAAGATCATGGGTTTGTTCGATAAACTGAAATCTCTGGTTTCTGACGATAAGAAAGATACCGGAACCATTGAGATTATTGCTCCGCTGTCTGGCGAGATCGTCAATATTGAAGATGTGCCAGATGTCGTGTTTGCTGAGAAAATTGTTGGTGACGGCATTGCTATCAAACCAACCGGCAACAAAATGGTTGCGCCTGTAGACGGCACCATTGGCAAAATCTTTGAAACCAACCATGCTTTCTCTATCGAATCCGATAGCGGCATTGAGCTGTTCGTTCACTTCGGTATTGATACCGTTGAACTGAAAGGCGAAGGTTTCAAACGCATCGCCGAAGAAGGCCAGCGTGTGAAAGTTGGCGATCCGGTCATCGAATTCGACCTGCCGTTGCTGGAAGAAAAAGCCAAGTCTACCCTGACGCCGGTTGTTATCTCCAACATGGACGAAATCAAAGAACTGATCAAACTGTCTGGTAGCGTGACTGTGGGTGAAACCCCGGTTATCCGCATCAAGAAGTAATTCGGACGGTTAACGTTGTTGTAAAACCCGGAAATGTTCTGCATTTCCGGGTTTTTTATGCATCTCATTTAGCAGTCAAAAAGTCCTGTAGCGTCTTTTTCCACGCATCAACATTTCCCAGATAGTGCCCGGCCTGAAGAACATGGTATTTCCCATGACGATCTTCCAGCACGAAAGTGGGAAATCCTGAACCGTTAACGCGGGCAAGTAACATTCGACTCTGAGTAATGTGCGTCTGCAACGCCCCATTGTTGACCGTTTTCATTTCTTCGCTAAATGCGACAGCATCCAGAACCATATCCGCTGCCAGCTTCTCAAGCACGGGCAGATCCGCAACGCGCAGTCCGTGCTGATAATGCGCGGTCTGAATACGATGCAGCATCGCAAGGCCCGCGCCCGCCAGATTTTCCGCCGCCAAAATCGCGCTGGTAGGTGGCGCTGAATCCATGATAGCGGACGTATCCAGCAGCAGACCGTTGATATAGGCGTCGCCAAAAAGTTGCCCGGTCATGGCTGCAATACGGGTATCCGATTTAACGACATGCTCCCGCCAGTGCGCATCAATCTTCCGACGGTTGCTGCCTGTTAACATGCCTCCCGCGTGCAGCGCGATGGATAAATCCGGGACCGTTTGCGCCGCATCCACCAGCGGCGCAGCGCCGTAGCACCATCCGCAAAGCGGGTCATAAATATAATGTAGAGTTGTTGTCGCCTTCATTGTTTCTCCTTAGCGGGGGGATCCCTGTTATCACTACAAAATTTTTCGTCTGTCGGGCTTAATCTATACGGCCAGTTGGCGGCAGAATCAATTCATCACAGCCACATTGCTGCGTCCAGCTCATCACTTCCAGTACGCGCTCTGCGGCATTGCGCGTTGCGGTCGCGAGCGCATTGCCTTTCACCAGCCCGCTCACCAGCTCGGCGCAGAAAAGATCGCCCGTTCCTTTTAAATCCGTTTTCACACGCGGGTGTTCAATCACGTCCACGCTTTCCGCGGTAACCACCGCAACGTTGATCGTCTCTGCCGTCTGACCGGGGGCACTGGTAATGACAATCCATTTCAGCGTATCGGAGAGCAGCGATTTTGCCGCCTCAACCGCTTCATTCAGCGTGTGACAGGATTTACCGCTGAGCACTTCCAGCTCAAACACATTCGGCGTCAGCCCCTGCGCCAGCGGCAGCAGATGCTGACGATAGGCTTCCGGCAGTTCAGGTTTCACGTAGATCCCGCTGTCCGTGTCGCCTATCACCGGGTCGACCAGGATAAGCAGTTCCGGGTGCTGCGCTTTCAGCGTCTTCAGCCAGCCTGCCAGCAGTGCAATCTGCTCACCGTTACCCATATAGCCCGTGGTAACCGCCCGCACCTGACGCAGCGCCTCGCGCTCGGTTAACGCCTGCAAATAGCCGCTGAACCATTCGGTTGGGATCACCCCGCCGTAAAAAGTGTCGTAATGCGGCGTATTGCTGAGCAACACCGTGGGGACGGCAATCACATTGAGATTATGACGTTTGATGGTCGGCACGCCGATGCTGTTCCCCACGCTGCCATACACCACCTGCGACTGCACGGCGACAATATCCGCCTGCATCGCTCTGCTTTTATCATTGAACAACACCATGTCCATCACAGCCTCCTTAAATACCCGCACCCTGAGAATAACTTTCCTCACCGAACACGCCGGTGGAGAGATACCGGTCGCCCCGGTCGCAAATGATTGCCACGACAACCGCGCCCGGCGTCGCCCGCGCCACGCGCAGTGCACCCGCGACCGCGCCGCCGGAGCTGACGCCGCAGAAAATGCCTTCACGGACGGCCAGCTCGCGCATGGTATTCTCCGCCTCGCGCTGATGAATATCCAGCACCTCATCCACCAGCGTGGCGTTGAAGATCCCCGGCATATATTCCGCAGGCCAGCGACGGATGCCCGGAATGCTGCTCCCCTCTTCCGGTTGCAGGCCCACAATGGTCACCGCTTTCGGCTGCTCGCGCAAAAAACGCGACACCCCGGTAATGGTGCCGGTGGTGCCCATGCTGGAAACAAAATGGGTGAGCCGACCGCCGGTTTGCTGCCAGATTTCCGGCCCGGTGGTGGTGTAGTGTGCATAGGGATTATCGGGATTATTAAACTGGTCGAGCAGCTTTCCTTCGCCGCGCTCCGCCATCGATAGCGCCAGATCGCGCGCGCCTTCCATTCCCTGCTCTTTGGTGACCAGAATGAGTTCCGCGCCATAGGCCCGCATCGCAGCCCGGCGTTCCTGACTCATGTTGTCCGGCATTAAAAGCTTCATGCGATAACCTTTAAGCGCCGCGATCATCGCTAACGCAATGCCGGTATTGCCGCTGGTCGCTTCGATCAGCGCATCGCCGGGTTTGATTTCCCCGCGCTTTTCCGCCTCAACGATCATCGAGAGCGCGGCGCGATCTTTTACCGATCCCGCAGGATTATTGCCTTCGAGTTTGACCCAGATTTCACTGCCGTTTTCTGGCCCCATGCGCTGGAGTTTGACCAGAGGAGTATTACCGATGGTGTGTTCTAATGTGTTCACAAACGCAATCCAATAAAAAGCCCGGCTGCGTTACGCTGACCGGGCCTACAGAGAGTATGTTGTAGGCCGGGCTGGCGAAAAGCCACCCGGCAAAAACCAGTCCTTTAACCTATCAGGCGCTCTGAGTGAGAGCAAGCTCCTCATCGCGCGTTTCGATGCGTTGATCGCCATGATATAAGCGGGCATTTTGCAGGCCGACAAACAGACGCTCGCCGCGCGCTGGCGCATCATCGCCGCGCAGGACTACCGCCAGCGGTTCGTCGTACCAGCCCAGCGGCTGCACCACTAGTTGAGTAAAGTGACCCTTCGGACTGGCTTCCAGCACCTGCACCGGCAGCGGTGAATCGAGGCTGGTGCGGCGGCTGATGTCCACTTCCCACGGACGCAGGAACAGATCGACCTCGCCCTGATGCGCCGGGGTGTACCCCAGCGGCCAGCGGTGTGCACCGACGTGGAACTGTCCGCCACGAATGGTACCCTTCAGGCGATTGACTTCGCCCATAAATTCCAGCACAAAGCGGGTGGCCGGTTCGCGCCAGACCTGTTCCGGCACATCCACCTGCTCAATATTCCCCTGGCTCATGACCACCACGCGGTCGGCCACTTCCATCGCCTCTTCCTGATCGTGAGTCACGAACACGCTGGTAAACTTCAGCTCTTCGTGTAACTGACGCAGCCAGCGGCGCAACTCTTTACGCACCTGCGCATCCAGCGCGCCGAAGGGTTCGTCGAGCAGCAAAATCTGCGGGTCGGGTGCCAGCGCACGGGCCAGCGCCACACGCTGTTTCTGCCCGCCGGACAACTGCGCCGGATAGCGATCCGCCAGATGAGCGAGCTGCACCATCTCCAGCAGTTTGGTAACTTTGGCTTTAATCGCGGCGGCGTTCGGACGCTCACGACGCGGCAGCACCGTCAGGCCAAAAGCGATGTTGTCGAACACCGTCATATGGCGGAACAGCGCGTAATGCTGAAACACGAAACCCACTTTACGATCGCGCGCATGCAGGCGGCTGACGTCAGTGCCCTGGAAGCGAATGCGCCCGCTCGACTGATGTTCAAGCCCGGCAATAATGCGCAGCAGCGTGGTTTTCCCGGAGCCGGACGGCCCCAGCAGCGCCACCATTTGACCGGAAGGAATATCCAGCGAGATATCATTCAGCACCTGGGTGCGACCAAATGACTTCTTAATATTGGCAATCTCAATGCTCATGATTTCCCTCCTGTTGCGCGCGTTTCTCTTGATTGTGCAAACGCCACTGCAACCCACTCTTTAAAAACAGGGTCAAAATAGCCATTAACGTCAGCAGGGCGGCAGCGGTAAACGAGCCGACCGTGTTGTAATCCTGCTCCAGCAATTCTATCTGTAACGGCAGCGACAGCGTTTCGCCGCGAATCGAGCCAGACACCACCGACACGGCACCAAACTCACCGATGGCACGGGCATTGGTCAGCACCACGCCGTAGAGCAGCGCCCAGCGGATATTTGGCAGCGTGACGCGCCTGAACATCTGCCAGCCCGACGCGCCGAGCAAAATCGCGGCTTCGTCTTCATGGCTGCCCTGACTTAACATCACCGGCACCAGTTCGCGCACCACAAACGGACAGGTCACGAAAATCGTCACCAGCACCATACCGGGCCAGGCGAACATCACCTGAAGATTGTGCTCATCCAGCCAGCCACCGAGCGGGCCGTTAGAGCCGTAAAACAGCAGATACACCAGTCCCGCCACCACCGGCGAGACGGCAAACGGAATATCCAGCAGGGTCAGCAGCAACTGGCGGCCACGGAAATCAAAGCGCGTCACCAGCCAAGCCAGCAGAGTGCCAAACACCAGGTTTACCGGCACGGTGATCAGCGCGATCAACACCGTCAGCCAGATGGCGTGAAGCATGTCCGGATCGGCGAGGTTTTGCAGCACCGGCATCAGGCCTTTGCTGAACGCCTGCACGAAGATATAAACCATCGGCACCACCAGAATCAGTGCCGAAAGCACCATCCCGGTGGCGATAAGAGCCCATTTACCCCAGTTAATCCGGGGCCTGTCATAGCGATTCAATTGCGTTACGTCCGCCATCAGTGACCTACCACACGTCGACCAAAGCGACTTTGCAATGTATTGATAGAAAACAGCAGGAGCAGCGAGGCCGCGAGGATCACCGATGCAATCGCGCTTGCCGCCGGGTAATCAAATTCCTGGAGGCGCACAAAAATCATCAGCGAGGTTACTTCTGTTTTCCAGGCGATGTTCCCGGCGATAAAAATCACCGCGCCAAATTCACCGAGGCTGCGGGTAAACGACAGCGCCACGCCCGCCAGCAGCGCCGGGGAGAGTTCCGGCATTACCACCTTCCAGAAACTTTGCAGACGCGTTGCGCCCAGCGTTTCGGCAGCTTCTTCATATTCCGGGCCTAACTCTTCCAGCACCGGCTGCACGGTACGCACCACAAACGGGATGCTGGTGAAGGCCATCGCCACGGCGATGCCAAGCCAGGTGTAGGTGACTTTAATATCGAACTGCGCCAGCCATTGACCGTAAAAGCCGTTCACCGAAAAGAGCGATGCCAGGGTCAGGCCGGCTACTGCGGTCGGCAGCGCGAAGGGTAAATCCATCAGCGCGTCTAACAGCGTGCGGCCCGGAAAACGATAGCGCGTGAGGATCCACGCCATCAGCAGGCCAAACACGCCGTTGAAAATCGAGGCCACGAACGCCGACAGCAGCGTGACTTTATAAGCCGCCACCACCTGTGGATTGGTCACAACTTCCCAGTACTGCGCCCAGCTCATTTCGGAAAGCTGCATGACCAGCGCGCTCAGCGGCAGTAATAAAATCAGGCAGACAAACAGCAAACTGGTGCCGAGGCTTAAGGTAAAGCCTGGCAGCACCCGTTTGGTGGTCAGAGCAAACATTAGCTACGCCCCGCCGCCAGCAGCTTGTCCAGTTCGCCGCCGCTGGTGAAGTGGGTTTTCATCACCTCAGGCCAGCTACCAAACTTATCTTCCACGCGGAACAGTTCGGTCTGCGGGAATTTGTCTTTCAGCTTTTCCATCACCTGCGGGTTGTTCACGCGGTAGTAGTAGTCAGTAATGATGGTCTGCGCCTGCGGGCTGTAGAGCCAGTTCAGATAGGCTTTGGCAGCTTTTTCCGTGCCGTTGGCTTTCACGTTTTTGTCCACCCATGCGACCGGGAACTCGGCGAGAATGTTCACCTTCGGCACCACCACTTCGAAGCCCTGCGCTTCATACTGCTTGCGGATGTTGTTCACTTCGGATTCAAAGGTGATCAGCACATCGCCCAGACCGCGCTCAACAAAGGTGGTAGTCGCACCGCGGCCGCCGGTATCAAACACTTCGACGTTTTTCAAAAACTGAGTCATGAACTGTTCGGTTTTGGCTTTATCGCCGCCGTCGGCTTTATCAGCTGCACCCCAGGCCGCGAGATAGGTATAGCGCGCGTTACCGGAGGTTTTTGGATTCGGGAAAATCAGCTTTACGTCGCTGCGTACCAGATCGTTCCATTCATGGATATTCTTCGGGTTGCCCTTACGCACCAGGAACGCCATGGTGGAATAGAATGGCGAGCTGTTATTCGGCAGACGGCTCTGCCAGTCAGCCGGGATCAGCTTGCCTTTGTCATGCAGGATCTGCACGTCTGTCACCTGGTTATAGGTCACCACATCGGCTTTCAGCCCCTGCAAAATCGCCAGCGCCTGCTTCGAGGAGCCCGCATGGGACTGCTTGATAGTCAGTTTGTCGCCACCGTTATCTTTCGCCCATTGTTGCTCAAAGGGCGTATTCAGGGCGGCGAACAGCTCGCGGGACACATCATATGAGCTGTTGAGCAGTTCAGTTGCCTGCGCCTGCGCCACCAGCAACACGGATGCTGCCAGCGTCAGATATCCTTTTTTCAGTAATTTAACGGCCATTGCGCACCCTTATAGTTGTGATGACGATCAGCACACAGTTTATTTATAAGCAGTACGAAAGGAGTAACGGTTTTATATACCGTTTGGTGATTTGCAAGTTGAAAAGGGAATAAGTGTGAGGGGGACCCTCACCCTAACCCTCTCCCTGAGGGAGAGGGAACGGATCGAGCGCAGACTTGCCCTTCCCCCTCTCCCTCAGGGAGAGGGTTCACCCACTTTTCCCCCTCTCCCTCAGGGAGAGGGCCGGGGTGAGGGTGAGAGCGTTACAGCGCCAGCAACCGCTCAAGCGACGGCGCAAAATAATACCCGCCGGTCACCGGGCGGGTGAAACGCAGCATAGCGTCGCGCTTGCCGTCGGTATCGCCGAACATACTCAGCAGTTGCTGTTCGATGTTATACAGTCGTGCGCAGTAGGCGCAGAAATAGAGGCCATGGGTGCCGCTCGCCGTGCCGTACGGCAGGCTCTGGCGCACAATCTTCAACCCCTTGCCGTCTTCTTTCAGATCAACACGCGAGAGGTGGGACGTTACCGGACGGTCATCACCGTCAATCTCTTCGTTGGCGACTTTGGTGCGGCCAATCATCATCTCCTGATCGTGCACGCTCATGCGGTTAAGCTGCTTGAGGTTGTGCTCCCAGCGCTGGACAAACACGTAGCTGCCACCCGCGTCTTCACCCTCTTTAATCACGGCCACGTCGGTGCGTTTCTCTACGCCCGCCGGGTTTTCGGTGCCGTCCACAAAGCCGCTGAGATCGCGATCTTCCACCCAGCGGAAACCGTGCACTTCATCTTTGACCTCCAGCGCATCGCCAAAGGCTTCCAGTGCGGCCTGCGCAACGGAAAAGTTCACGTCATGACGTAAGGAAAGAATATGGATCAGCACGTCGTACTGCGTGGCCGGAGCCAGGCCTTTGCCGTAAGGAACGAAATCTTTCAGTTCCTGCGCCCCGACACCGCCACTCAGCGCGCGCCAGGTCGTATGACCAAAGGCGACAACTGCACCGAGATTCGCCTCCGGTAATGCCGCCTGGAAGGTCGCCAGTTTATCGGCGAAAATTTTGCTGCCTTCGCGCAGGGCGTTAACGTCGCCCTTCACATTCGCTTCGATCCAAATCGCCGCACGGCAGTGTTCTGGCAAGATGCCGCTCTGACTCTGGGACATACGTTCTCCTGAAAAAAAGATGCCACGCAACCGTGGCATTGATGGGCGCATTGTACCCGCTTTTTTTCGCAGACTGGATGATCCCAGGCAAATTAACGACGCCAGATAATTTTGCTCAGCGTCCAGGTTTTCAGGGCGTCGTCGGCAGGCATTAATCCTTCCGGGCCGCTCCATTCGCCGGTAAACAGATAGCTGATATGCTGGCTGCCCTTCGCTTTACAGATCACGCCGTTATTGTCATCACCAGTGGCTTTTTCACAGTTGCCGTAGGCTTTGTCGTAGAGATCGCTGAATGGCAGGCCGATCTCCTCACCTGTTGCGGTAGTAATGTCACGGTCCATCACGTCGACGCGGCTGACTTTGCCCTCTTCCCCGTTAATGACCAGCGCGACTTTGTCGTCTTTCAGCGCTTCGTAATAGCGAACGACGGCACCGTTAGCGGTTTTCATGCCGCTGCGCAGACGATATTCGCCGTCGAGGGCATCGTTGATCGCCGCTTCTTCCAGGGCCGTTTCCGCCGTCAGGCCGCCAACGCCCTCTTCCGTCACTTCTGTTGATGAGCCAAACCAGCTCATGGGATTTGCCGCCGACCAGTTCACCGACGAGAGCGTGGAGCAACCGGTCAGCGCCAGGGGCAGAACGCATAAGAGTAAACGCAGCGATTTCATGAAGACTTCCTTCTTAATTAATTCAACGCCAGTTGGAGTGCAGGAACGGCAAAAAGTGCCCGTCTCATTCTGTGTCGGCACGAAAGCAGGCGCGCAGACGGCGGTTAGTGAGCAGCCACCACAGCGCAAACAGGTCAGCCATCAGCAGCGTAAGCCCAATGCCGGTGAGGCTCTCTCCCGTGAACCATAACAGCGGCTGCCAGAGTAATAAGATCGTCTGGGCGCTGATTAACAGGCTACGCAATACGCGCCACCCGCGCGGAAATTGCTGGCGGCGACCGCTAAAAATAAAGGCCAGCACCGCCGGGATACCGGGGATAAGACCGAGCCAGAAGTTATCGTGATCGGGATAGAACAGCGTTAACAGCGACGCCCCCTGCTCCCGTGACGATCCGGCAATAATAAACAGCACCCAGGTCCGCGCCTGAAGCAGCAGCAGGCACCAGAACAAAAACGGCAGCCGCAGCCGCCCGTGGTGGTCAAAATCAGAGGGAAAAAACTCAGTACTCTTCATCTTCGATCAGGCGCTTACCCAGATTCAGCACGTCCGAATGTTCATAGCCCAGACGTTCATACATGCCGAGCACCACATCATTATCTTCCCGCACCATAATCTGAATTTTCGGGCAGCCGCGGGCAATAAGCTTTTTCTCAAGGCGATTAAGTAAAGCATTGGCAATACCGCGTCCGCGATATTCCGGATGCACGCCCAGATAATAAGCAGAACCGCGATGGCCGTCATAACCGCCCATTACCGTTCCCACCACTTCACCGTTGACTTCAGCCACCAGAAACAGGCTGACATCGTGATTAACCTTACGCTCGATATCCATTTCTGGATCGTTCCAGGGGCGCAGGAGTTCACAGCGCTCCCACAGGGTGATGACTTCCTCGAAATCTGCCTGGCGAAATACGCGAATCTCCATGATATGACCTACCCCATTGGCTTAAAACGTTGATTATGGCGTGAAGTGCCGTTGAAGCCAATATCCGACGAAATCAGCACGAAAAAATGCCATAATACGGCTTGTCATGTATTGAAATGAAAAGTAAAACAATTCTTAACAAGGATTGTCGCAACGGATAACACGATACGCTATAACACCAGGGATTCATTTTTTATACTTCAGGCCGTATGAGCACATTCAAACCATTAAAAACACTAACGTCGCGTCGTCAGGTACTGAAAGCTGGTCTTGCTGCGTTGACCCTCTCCGGCATGTCGAAAGCCATCGCAAAGGAAGAAGCCCCGTTAAAAACTGCTAACGGCCACAGTAAACCCAAAGCTAAAAAGCGGGGGGCAAAGTACGTTGTTGTGCTCGATCCCGGCCACGGCGGGATTGATACCGGCGCGATTGGCCGCAACGGTTCTAAAGAAAAGCACGTGGTGCTGGCGATTGCCAAAAACGTGCGTTCGCTTTTGCGCAGCCAGGGGATAGATGCCCGTCTGACGCGCTCGGGCGATACTTTCATCCCGTTATACGATCGCGTGGAGATTGCCCACCAGCACGGCGCGGATCTGTTTATGTCGATCCACGCTGACGGCTTTACTAATCCCAGCGCCGCCGGGGCTTCCGTGTTCGCGCTATCGAATCGCGGGGCCAGTAGCGCCATGGCGAAATACCTCTCCGACCGGGAAAACCGCGCCGATGAGGTCGCCGGAAAAAAGACCACCGATAAAGATCATCTCCTGCAACAGGTGCTGTTCGATCTGGTGCAGACGGACACCATCAAAAACAGCCTGACGCTCGGCTCACATATCCTGAAGCAGATTAAGCCCGTCCACCGGTTGCACAGTAAGCACACCGAGCAGGCGGCGTTTGTGGTATTAAAATCGCCTTCTGTGCCCTCGGTGCTGGTCGAAACCTCGTTCATCACCAACCCGGCGGAAGAAAAGCTGTTAGGCACCACGGCGTTTCGCCAGAAAATTGCCAGCGCGATTGCTTCAGGCGTAGTGAGTTATTTCAACTGGTTTGATAACCAGAAAGCACATGCGAGAAAACGTTAATGACCAAACCCGACGCCAGCCTGGTGAAAGCCTTTCTGCTGACGCTTCAGGATGACATCTGCCAGCGGCTGTCCGCTGTGGATGGCACCCCGTTTACAGAAGACAACTGGCAGCGCGACGCAGGCGGCGGCGGTCGCACCCATGTGTTGCGTAATGGCGGCGTCTTTGAGCAGGCGGGCGTTAACTTCTCTCACGTCTATGGCGCGGCGATGCCCGCTTCCGCCACCGCGCACCGCCCGGAACTTGCCGGACGCAGCTTTGAAGCCATGGGCGTCTCGCTGGTGGTGCATCCGCATAACCCTTATGTGCCGACCAGCCACGCCAACGTGCGTTTTTTCATTGCGGAAAAACCGGGCGCGGACCCGGTCTGGTGGTTTGGCGGCGGGTTCGATCTGACGCCGTTTTACGGGTTCGAAGAGGACGCCATTCACTGGCACCGTACCGCGCGGGATCTGTGCCAGCCTTTTGGTGAAGACGTTTACCCGCGTTATAAAAAGTGGTGCGACGAGTACTTCTTCCTGAAGCACCGTAACGAGCAGCGCGGCATCGGCGGACTGTTTTTTGACGATCTCAACACGCCCGATTTTGAGCACTGCTTCGCGTTTATGCAGGCAGTGGGCGAAGGCTACACGGATGCGTATCTGCCGATTGTCAGGCGGCGAAAAGCGATGGCTTTTGGCGAGCGCGAGCGGGATTTCCAGCTCTACCGCCGGGGCCGTTACGTGGAGTTTAATCTGGTGTGGGACCGGGGCACGCTGTTCGGCCTGCAAACCGGCGGGCGCACGGAATCGATTTTAATGTCGATGCCGCCGAAAGTGGCGTGGGAGTATAACTACCAGCCGGAAGAAGGCAGCCCGGAGGCTGCGTTGAGTGAGTTTATTCGGGTAAGGGAGTGGGTTTAATTCCCCCTCACCCCGGCCCTCTCCCTCAGGGAGAGGGAGAAAAGCGAGTCCGTGCTCAGTTTAGGGAGAGGGAGAAAGGCGAGTCCGCGCTCAGTTTGTCCCCTCACCCCGGCCCTCTCCCTTAGGGAGAGGGAGAAAGGCAAGTCCGTGTTCAGTTTGCGCTCGATCTGTCCCCTCTCCCTGAGGGAGAGGGTTAGGGTGAGGGTAAAAACCCCCAACACTCACAGCGGCTGCGTCTGCGCCTCTACCACCGCCAGCGCCACCATATTCACAATCCTGCGTACCGACGCAATTGGTGTTAACACATGCACTGGCTTCGCCACGCCCATCAGCACCGGTCCGACAGTCACGCCTTCAGAACTGGAAACTCGGAGTAAGTTGTAACTAATCCGCGCCGCCTCAACGTTCGGCATCACCAGTATATTGGCTGAGCCTTTCAGCGGGCTGTCGGGCATGCGCTCGTTGCGAATGCTTTCCACCAGCGCGGCATCGCCGTGCATCTCGCCGTCGATCATCAAATCCGGGGCACGCTCGCGGATCAGCGCCAGCGTCTGGCGCATTTTGCAGGCCGCCGGGGAATTGGATGAGCCAAAGTTCGAGTGCGACAGCAGCGCCACGCGGGGTTCGATACCAAAGCGACGCACGGTTTCTGCCGCCATCAGCGCGATTTCAGAGAGCTGTTCCGGCGTCGGATCGTCGTTAACGTAGGTGTCGGTGATGAAGGTGTTGCCGCTTGGCAGCAGCAGCGCGTTCATTGCGCCCGCCGTCTGCACGCCGTCACGATAGCCAAACAGATCTCTTACCACGCTGAAATGCTCATGGTAATCGCCGATGGTCCCGCAGATCAGCGCATCGGCTTCACCACGCTGCACCATGATCGCACCGATCACCGTACTGTTACTGATCACCGCCCGCTGCGCCTGCTCCTGGGTAATGCCCCGGCGCTTCATGATCTGGTAATACTCATTCCAGTACTCTTTAAAGCGTGGATCGGATTCGTTGTTAACGATCTCAAAATCCACGCCCGGCCTGATTTGCAGCCCAAGTTTCTGAATGCGCATCTCAATGACGCCCGGACGACCAATCAGAATCGGCTTCGCCAGCCCCAGGGTAATCAGTTCCTGCGTGGCGTGCAGCACCCGCGCTTCCTCACCTTCTGCCAGCACCACGCGTTTCGGGCTGGTGCGCGCCTGGGAGAAAATCGGCTTCATGAACAGATTGGTTTTGTAGACGAACTCGGTCAGCTTATCGATGTAAGCGTCAAAATCCTGGATAGGGCGCGTCGCCACGCCGGAGTCCATCGCCGCCTTCGCCACGGCAGGCGCGATCTTCACAATCAGACGCGGATCGAAGGGTTTCGGGATCAGGTATTCCGGGCCGAAGCTCAGATCCTGATCGCCATAGGCCGATGCCACCACTTCGCTTTGCTCCGCGTGGGCCAGTTCAGCGATAGCGTGAACCGCCGCCAGTTTCATTTCTTCGTTGATGGCGGTTGCGCCCACGTCCAGCGCGCCACGGAAGATGAACGGGAAGCAGAGCACGTTGTTGACCTGATTCGGGTAATCGGAACGGCCGGTACAGATGATCGC
Source organism: Enterobacter sp. kpr-6 (assembly GCF_900116015.1). Classification (GTDB taxonomy): domain Bacteria; phylum Pseudomonadota; class Gammaproteobacteria; order Enterobacterales; family Enterobacteriaceae; genus Enterobacter_D. The sequence goes on along the minus strand of NZ_FOYH01000001.1, from coordinate 129,607 downwards.
ATCCGGGCGCACCGCTTTCGCCAGCGGCGGCAGAATTTCCGGTTCCGGGTTGGCCAGTGCGAGGATCAGCGGCTGACGCGCCATCTCTTTCACCATCTCCGGCGTTAGCACCCCAGGTCCTGAGCAGCCGAGGAAAATATCGGCATCCTGCACCACATCAGCCAGCGTGCGCTTGCCGTTGTCGTCCACCGCGTAGGCGGCTTTGGTTTCCGCCATGTTTGGCTCGCGACCTTTATAGATCACCCCTTTCGAGTCGCAGACCACGATGTTGTGCTTCTGCATACCGAGCGCCACCAGCAGGTTCATACAGGCGATGGCCGCCGCGCCCGCGCCGGACACCACCATGCGCACGTCGGAGAGATTTTTCTCCACCACCCGCAGGCCGTTTAAAATCGCTGCCGTGCTGATGATCGCCGTGCCGTGCTGATCGTCGTGGAACACCGGAATGTTCATCCGCTCGCGCAGTTTGGTTTCTATGTAGAAGCACTCCGGCGCTTTGATGTCTTCCAGGTTGATGCCGCCGAACGTCGGTTCCAGCGCGGCCACTACGTCAATCAGTTTGTCGGGATCGTGCTCATCCACTTCAATGTCAAACACGTCAATCCCGGCGAATTTTTTAAACAGTACGCCCTTGCCTTCCATCACCGGTTTGCCTGCCAGCGCGCCGATATTACCCAGCCCCAGCACCGCAGTACCGTTAGAGATCACCGCCACCAGATTGCCGCGCGCGGTATATTTGTACGCTGCCAGCGGATCTTTTTCGATTTCAAGGCAGGGTGCAGCCACGCCTGGCGAGTAGGCCAGCGCCAGGTCACGCTGCGTTGCCAGCGGTTTGGTGGGGGAAACCTGAATTTTTCCCGGGATCGGGAACTCGTGGAAATCAAGAGCACTTTGTTTTAACTGGTCATCCATTTTAATGATCCTTTCACGTATCGTTAGTAGGGTAGAAGCGTGATAGCTATCCTGATGCACCGCCCAGTATCCCCTTCTGGCGATCGATAAACTTTGAACGCTGCCATACTCTCATCAATCCAAAAGCAAATTTGTTATCAATTTATAACAACCCTGTTACGTCCCTTTTGCCAGCAAGCCGGTGTCCGTCTGCTATGCTTTTTTGTTAGGCACGTGAACCGCTTCACAAAAGTGTGACTGAACACACTCACGTAAGTGATTGCTTTTAAGGAGAATTGAGAATGAACTATTTAGACGGCATTAAACAATTCACTACCGTGGTTGCCGACAGCGGTGATATTGAGTCGATTCGTCACTATCAGCCGGAAGACGCCACCACCAACCCTTCCCTGCTGCTGAAGGCCGCCGCGCTGGATCACTTCTCCCATCTGGTAGACGACGCGCTGGCTTACGGCAAATCGCGCGGCAGCACTCAGGAACAGCAAGTGGCAGAAGCCAGTGACAAACTGGCGGTCAATATCGGTGCAGAAATTCTGAAAAGCATCCCTGGCCGTGTTTCAACGGAAGTTGACGCCCGCCTCTCTTTCGATAAAGAAAAAAGCATCGCCAAAGCCCGCCGCCTGGTAGAACTCTATCAGGAGCAGGGTGTTGATAAATCGCGCATTCTGATCAAACTCGCCTCCACCTGGGAAGGCATTCGCGCCGCAGAAGAGCTGGAAAAAGAGGGCATCAAATGTAACCTCACCCTGCTCTTCTCCTTTGCCCAGGCACGCGCCTGTGCCGAAGCGGGTGTGTATTTGATCTCGCCGTTTGTCGGCCGTATTTACGACTGGTACAACGACCGCAAGCCGATGGAACCCTATGTAGTGGACGAAGATCCGGGCGTAAAATCCGTGCGCAATATCTACGATTACTACAAGCGTAACCGCTATGAAACCATCGTGATGGGCGCAAGTTTCCGCCGTCTGGAGCAAATCCTGGCGCTGGCAGGCTGCGACCGCCTGACCATCTCCCCGGCGCTGCTCAAAGAAATGCAGGAAAAAGAAGGCACGGTCGAGCGCAAACTGGTGCCCTCGTCACAAACCTTCCAGCGTCAGGAAAAGCTGACCGAAGCGCAATTCCGCTGGGAACATAATCAGGATCCGATGGCCGTGGACAAACTCGCCGATGGCATCCGCCTGTTCGCCGTTGATCAGCGCAAACTTGAAGATCTGCTCGCCGCTAAACTGTAACTTTTGCCATGGAGTGAACTATGTCTCGTAAAGAGCTTGCCAATGCCATTCGCGCCCTCAGTATGGATGCGGTACAAAAAGCAAATTCCGGTCATCCGGGCGCGCCGATGGGCATGGCCGATATTGCCGAAGTATTATGGAACGATTTTCTCAAACACAATCCGACCGACCCGACGTGGTATGACCGCGACCGCTTTATTCTCTCCAACGGTCACGCGTCAATGCTGCTCTACAGCCTGCTGCACCTTTCCGGCTACGATCTGCCGATTGAAGAGTTAAAAAACTTCCGTCAGTTGCACTCTAAAACGCCGGGACACCCGGAAATTGGCTACACGCCGGGCGTTGAAACCACGACCGGGCCGCTGGGCCAGGGGCTGGCGAACGCTGTAGGTCTGGCGATTGCGGAGAAAACTCTCGCCGCGCAGTTTAACCAGCCGGATCACGAGATCGTCGACCACTTCACCTACGTCTTTATGGGCGATGGCTGTCTGATGGAAGGGATTTCCCACGAAGTCTGCTCGCTGGCGGGCACGCTGGGACTGGGCAAGCTGATCGGCTTCTACGACCATAACGGCATCTCCATCGATGGTGAAACCGAAGGCTGGTTCACCGACGATACCGCTAAACGCTTTGAAGCCTACCACTGGCACGTGGTGCACGAGATTGACGGGCACGACCCGGAAGCGATCAAAAAAGCGATCATTGAAGCCCAGAGCGTAAAAGATAAACCGTCGCTGATTATCTGCCGCACGGTCATCGGCTTTGGCTCACCGAACAAATCCGGTAAAGAAGAAGCGCACGGTGCGGCGCTGGGTGAGGAAGAAGTCGCCCTGACCCGTCAGAAACTGGGCTGGAAATACCCGGCATTTGAAATCCCGAAAGAGATTTATCAGGCGTGGGATGCCCGCGAAGAGGGCGAAAAAGCCCAGCAATCGTGGAAAGAAAAGTATGCCGCGTATGAAAAAGCGCACCCGGAACTGGCCGCTGAATTTACCCGCCGCATGAGCGGTGGCCTGCCGGAAGAGTGGGAGCAGCTTACCCAGTCTTATATCGAAAAATTGCAGGCGGAACCGGCGAAAATCGCCACCCGCAAAGCCTCGCAAAACGCCCTGAACCAGTACGGTCCGGCCTTGCCGGAACTGCTCGGCGGTTCTGCGGATCTGGCCCCCAGTAACCTGACCATCTGGTCTGGCTCGACGTCGCTGAAAGAGGACGCCGCCGGGAATTACATTCACTACGGCGTGCGTGAATTCGGCATGACGGCGATTGCCAACGGTATCGCCCACCACGGCGGTTTTGTGCCGTACACCGCCACCTTCCTGATGTTTGTGGAGTATGCGCGTAACGCCGCGCGTATGGCCGCGCTGATGAAAGCCCGGCAGATCATGGTGTATACGCATGACTCCATCGGTCTGGGCGAAGATGGCCCGACGCACCAGGCGGTGGAACAGCTTGCCAGTCTGCGTCTGACGCCGAATTTCAGCACCTGGCGTCCGTGCGATCAGGTCGAAGCGGCAGTGGGCTGGAAACTGGCAATTGAGCGGCATAAAGGCCCGACCGCGCTGATCCTCTCCCGTCAGAATCTGGCGCAGATGGACCGCACGCCTGAGCAGGTGAAAGCCATCGCGCGCGGCGGTTATATCTTAAAAGATGCCGACGGCACGCCGGATGTGATCCTGATCGCCACCGGGTCGGAAATGGAAATCACCGTTAAAGCGGCTGAGAAACTGACTGAAGAAGGCCACAAAGTGCGCGTGGTGTCGCTGCCATCAACGGATATTTTCGATGCGCAGGATGAGGCGTACCGGGAATCGGTTCTGCCGTCAGATATCGCCGCCCGCGTTGCGGTGGAAGCGGGCATTGCCGATTACTGGTACAAGTATGTCGGCCTGAAAGGGGCCATTGTGGGGATGACCGGCTACGGTGAATCCGCGCCGGCCGATAAGCTGTTCCCGTACTTCGGCTTTACCGTCGAGAACGTGGTCGCCAAAGCCAAAAAAGTGCTTAACGTGTGATCCACAGTGTGGGCCAGGCATCTGGCCCATGCCAGTTATCACAGCTCGGTTCTTCCGCATAACGCACCAGGCGAAAACGCTGGCCGTTAAACCGCCAGCGCGTCTGGATGCCGCAGTCCGTTAATCCGCGACCTTTCGCAAGCGTGGTCAGTTCGCGGGTTTTCGCATCAAATCCCGCATTCATCAATTCCATTTCTTCATTGCCGCTGCCCGGTGTAAAAGGCAATTGCAGTTTCACCACCCGCGAGGCATACGGCTTTTTACGTGACACCAGCCAGGCCAGATCGACGGTGTTATAGGCCCCGGCTTCGCAGCCAATCATCAGCAGCGCTTTATCATCCGTTAATGCCGTTACGCGCACTTCGCGGCGGGCCGGATCGAGCGAACACTGGGTGTTGTTCATCCGCCAGCTACCGTAATCCAGCAGATCGTTAAGTTCTTCACGCGTCAGCGGCGTGGGCGTCGGGTTGACCAGCGCCACCTCTTTTAATGGCGGTGCAGGCGGAACGCTGAGCGGCGGACTGCCGCCTTTATTGATCCAGGCAGTTTCACTCCCGCCGCGCTTTTGCTGGGCGTCGATAAACAGCAGCGCCGCTTTTAAGCCCACCAGCGAAATCGTGCCTTCGCCATCTTCTAAAGTAATGGCCTGGGCATTCTGAATGGTTTGCAAAAAGTCGTTAATCGCGGAGCCATTATCGGTGACTAAATGCCACGGAGAGAGATTCCAGTGCGCGACATCAAGCACCAGGGGTTTATCGTCAAGCAACAATCTGGGGGCAATCGGCGGGACGGAGGCAGACGGCGTTTCAAGACCGCCCAGATCGATACGCAGCGTCGCGTCGGTACGCGCGCCCGCACTGCGCGCCAGCGTTAATACCAGCCCCTGATGCTCACCGGTGTTACGCGCCACGCAAAAATTCTGATTGTTGCAGGTCACCTGCCAGTCAGAAAAAGATTGTTGGCCGGGCGCAGCCAACGACGAAAACGCCGCAAGCAGGCCAGAAAAGAAAAGCATCAGAACGCGATAACGCATGAACGGTACAACCCCAGGGAAAATATGCACATTGCAAACATGCGTATCTTCGTCACCCGGGCACACATCCTCAATCGGATTTATCGGATAGATTTATTTAAAATGCACGTTTTTAACCCCATTAAAATCAAGCTCTTAAAGATTTATTCTTAATAATTGTAACGATATCACCGCGTTAGCGCCTGAGTCTGACGGATGTTTTACCTTCCCTTTTCTGGCCGTCGGACGGCCGAATAAAAGGATTCATGCCCGACTGCTTTTCTGCTCTAATAAACCCGGTTATTGGTGCTGGTTTTCTCAATCACTGAACCTTCAGGGATCCCATCTGTGAGAGTGAAGCGTCCTGTTTCGGCAAGCCTCGCAAGGGCTTTTTTCTGTATTGTCCTGCTCTCGCTACTCTCAACCGGTGTGGCGCTGATGACGCTCGCCAGCAGCCTGCGCGATGCCGAAGCCATTAATATCGCGGGTTCCCTGCGGATGCAGAGCTATCGCCTGGGCTATGATTTACTCCGCCAGTCGCCCGATCTCAGTGCTCATCGCGCCCTTTATCAGCAAACGCTGAATGCCCCGGTGCTGCAAAACATCAACCGCGGCTATGTGCCTGACGCAGTAAAATCCCACTACGCCGAACTTCATGTCACCTGGCAGGAGATGGACCGCCACCTCGCAGAGGGCGATATCAACTGGTATCAAAACAATATCAGCGGCTATGTGGATAAAATCGACCGCTTTGTGCTCGCCCTCCAGCACCATGCCGAATTTAAGATGCTGATGGTGGTGGTGATTTCGCTGCTCGGCGTGATTGGTATTTTTACGCTTGTGTTCTTTACCCTGCGCCGCATCCGTCTGCGGGTGGTCAATCCGTTAAAAGAACTGATGATTGCCAGCCAGCATATGCAGCAGGGGAATTTTGATGTCCCGCTGCCGGACTCACAGCTCGATAACGAACTGGGGCAACTGACCGTGACCTTTAACCAGATGGCCGGGGAGTTGCGTAAGCTCTACACGTCACTGGAAGCCACGGTTGCGGAAAAAACGCAGGATCTGCACGAAGCGCATCGTCGCCTTGAGGTGCTGTACCAGTGCTCGCAGGCGCTGAACACCAGCCAGATTGATATCCAGTGTTTCCGCCATATTTTGCAAATCGCCCGCAAGCATGAAGCTGCCAGTTACCTGGAGCTTAACGTCGGTGATAACTGGAGTTTAAAAGAGGGCAAGCTACAGCCGGATGTGCAGATCAACGCACAGACCGTGGGGATGCAGGAAACGGAACTGGGCGAATTGCGCTGGCAGAGTACGGATACCTCATCCGGGCAGTTGATGCGCAACGTCGCGACTATTCTTGGGCGCGGGCTGTACTTTAATCAGGCGCAGAAACACTATCAGCAACTGCTGTTAATGGAAGAGCGCGCCACCATCGCCCGTGAACTGCATGATTCGCTGGCGCAGGTGCTCTCCTATTTGCGCATTCAACTGGCCCTGCTCAAGCGCGCGGTACCGGCGGAAAACACCCCGGCGCAGACCATTATTGATGATTTTTCCCGCGCGCTGAACGATGCGTACCGTCAGCTACGTGAACTGCTCGGCACCTTCCGCATGACCCTTTCGCAAACGGATCTGCCCTCCGCACTGCGGGAAACGCTCGATTTACTTCAGGGCCAGACCTCCGCCCGCATCACCCTGGACTGTCGTTTGCCCGCCCTCGCCCTTGACGCCCAGCAGCAAATGCATCTGTTACAGATCGTGCGTGAAGCGGTGATTAACGCCATTAAACACGCCCAGGCGCGCGACATCACCGTAAGCTGCGTGACCGCCCCGGACGGCCAGCACACGGTGCAGATCCGTGATAACGGCAAAGGCATGACCAGCGATGAAGAGCCGGAAGGCCACTACGGGCTGAATATTATGCGCGAACGCGCGGAGCGACTGGGCGGCACCTTAACCTTTTCGCAGCCACAGGGTGGCGGCACGCGGGTCACCTTCCAGTTTTATTCGCCGGAGCAGGTATGGCGTCACCAGACGTAAAGAGAACCCGGCGCGACTGTGCATGCAGCACAATTGCAAAGTTATACGTTGATTGAGCACGATAATTTACACTTTCTCCTTTTTTTCTCCACGTTTAGTGAGCCTTATACCGCTACATTGTGGTGAGCAATGTCGAAAAAAATGAAAAGCAAATGAGGTCGTATTCCTGATGGCGAATTTCTTTATTGATCGCCCCATTTTTGCCTGGGTGCTGGCAATCCTGTTATGCCTGACCGGAACCCTGGCGATCGTTTCGCTACCGGTTGAACAATATCCCGATCTCGCCCCACCTAACGTCCGTATTTCCGCCAACTATCCTGGCGCTTCTGCACAAACGCTGGAAAATACCGTCACCCAGATCATCGAGCAGAATATGACCGGCCTCGATAATCTGATGTACATGACCTCGCAAAGCAGCAGCACCGGCCAGGCGTCGGTTACGCTCAATTTTAAAGCCGGTACTGACCCCGACGAAGCGGTGCAGCAGGTGCAAAACCAGTTGCAGTCCGCGCTGCGTAAACTGCCCCAGGCAGTGCAAAATCAGGGCGTGACGGTGCGTAAAACCGGGGATACCAACATCCTGACCATCGCTTTTGTTTCTACCGATGGCTCAATGGATAAGCAGGATATCGCCGACTACGTTGCCAGTAATATTCAGGATCCGTTAAGCCGCGTGAACGGCGTCGGTGATATTGACGCCTACGGTTCACAGTATTCGATGCGCATCTGGCTCGATCCGGCGAAGCTGAACAGCGTTCAGCTTACCGCTGGCGATGTCACCGACGCCATTGAAGCCCAGAACGCGCAGATCGCTGTCGGGCAACTCGGCGGCACACCTTCTGTTGATAACCAGGCGCTCAACGCCACCATTAATTCTCAGTCACTGCTGCAAACGCCCGAGCAGTTCCGCGATATTACTTTACGGGTCAATCAGGATGGCTCGGAAGTACGGCTGGGCGATGTGGCAGAGATCGAAATGGGCGCAGAGAAATATGACTATCTCAGCCGGTTTAACGGCAAGGCCGCCTCAGGTCTGGGGGTGAAACTGGCCTCCGGCGCGAATGAGATGGAAACCTCTAAACTTGTCATCGCCCGCCTGAACGAGCTGGCGAACTATTTCCCGCATGGCCTTGAGTACAAAGTCGCCTACGAAACCACCTCCTTTGTGAAGGCGTCGATTATTGATGTGGTGAAAACGCTGATCGAGGCCATCGCGCTGGTGTTCCTGGTGATGTACCTGTTTTTGCAAAACTTCCGCGCCACGCTCATCCCGACCATCGCCGTGCCGGTGGTGCTGTTTGGCACCTTTGCGGTGCTCTACAGTTTTGGCTACAGCATTAACACCCTGACTATGTTTGCCATGGTGCTGGCGATTGGCCTGCTGGTGGATGACGCCATTGTGGTAGTGGAAAACGTCGAGCGCATTATGTCGGAGGAAGGGCTTTCTCCGCGCGACGCGACGCGTAAATCGATGGGTCAGATCCAGGGCGCGCTGGTGGGTATCGCCATGGTGCTGTCGGCGGTGTTTGTCCCGATGGCGTTTTTTGGCGGCACGACCGGGGCGATTTATCGCCAGTTCTCGATAACGATTGTGGCAGCCATGGTGCTGTCGGTGCTGGTCGCGCTGATCCTCACGCCCGCCCTGTGCGCCACGCTGCTTAAGCCGCTCAACAAAGGTGAGCACCACGGGCAGAAAGGGTTCTTTGGCTGGTTTAACCGCATGTTTAACCGCAATGCGGATCGCTATGAATCCGCCGTGGCGAAGATCCTCCATCGCAGCGTCCGCTGGATGCTGATTTACGGCCTGCTGCTCGGCGGCATGGTGTTCCTGTTTTTACGCCTGCCGACCTCGTTTTTACCGCAGGAAGACCGCGGGATGTTTACCACTTCCGTGCAGCTCCCGAGCGGCTCAACGCAGCAGCAGACGCTAAAAGTGGTGCAGAAAGTCGAAGACTATTTCTTCACGCACGAAAAAGAAACCGTCACTTCAGTGTTTGCCACCATCGGTTCTGGCCCCGGCGGGAACGGGCAAAACGTGGCGCGCATGTTTGTGCGACTGAAAGACTGGGAAGAACGCGATCCCTCCACCGGTAGCTCGTTTGCCATTATCGAGCGGGCGACCAAAGCCTTTGCGAAGATCAATGAAGCGCGGGTGTTCGCCAGCAGTCCGCCTGCCATCAGCGGGCTGGGCAGTTCGGCGGGCTTTGATATGGAGTTGCAGGATCATGCGGGAGCCGGACATGACGCGCTGATGGCGGCGCGCGACAGGCTGCTGGAAATGGCCGCTGACAACAAACAGCTTACCCGCGTGCGTCACAACGGGCTTGATGACAGCCCGCAGTTGCAGGTCGATATCGATCAGCGCAAAGCGCAGGCGCTGGGCGTGTCGATTGAAGATATTAATGACACCCTGCAAACCGCCTGGGGCTCCAGCTACGTGAACGATTTCATGGATCGGGGCCGCGTGAAAAAGGTCTATGTACAGGCCGCCGCGAAATACCGCATGCTGCCGCAGGACATTAATCTGTGGTACGTGCGTAATAACGCCGGCAGCATGGTGCCCTTCTCCGCCTTTGCTACTTCGCGCTGGGAAACGGGTTCACCGCGCCTGGAGCGCTACAACGGCTATTCGGCGCTGGAAATTGTTGGTGAGGCCGCCCCCGGCGTGAGTACCGGTACGGCGATGGACGTGATGGAAAATCTGGTCAGCCAGTTGCCCGGCGGATTTGGTCTGGAATGGACAGCAATGTCTTATCAGGAGCGGCTCTCCGGTGCGCAGGCTCCGGCGCTGTACGCCGTCTCGCTGCTGGTGGTGTTTTTATGCCTTGCCGCCCTGTATGAGAGCTGGTCGGTGCCGTTCTCCGTCATGCTGGTCGTGCCGCTTGGGGTGATTGGTGCCCTGCTCGCCACCTGGATGCGCGGGCTGGAAAACGATGTTTATTTCCAGGTGGGCCTGCTGACGGTTATCGGCCTGTCGGCGAAGAACGCCATTCTGATCGTCGAGTTTGCTAATGAGATGAATGCCAAAGGGCAGGATCTCCTCTCAGCGACGCTGTTTGCCTGCCGCCAGCGCTTGCGCCCTATTCTGATGACCTCGCTGGCGTTTGTGTTTGGCGTATTGCCGATGGCGACCAGCAGCGGCGCGGGTTCTGCCAGCCAGCATGCGGTGGGCACCGGCGTGATGGGTGGGATGATTTCAGCTACCATTCTGGCGATTTATTTTGTGCCGCTGTTTTTTGTGCTGGTGCGTCAGCGCTTCCCGCTTAAAGAACGCCCGACCACGTAAGCCAATAAAAAAGGCGACTTGAGAAAGTCGCCTTTTAATACATTATATTGTTTTTTTAAGTGCTTCTTGCGATACAACTTTTAGTGGAAATTATTTACGAAGCATACCTTCGATAAAATCTTTCCAGTTCCCCAGTTCATGCTCAATCATATACTGCCTCTCTAATTATTATGCGTATTCTACGAAATCAAAACGGTATTGTGAAGATAATTTACTCAATCGCTAATTTCCTCCCCCGACCTGTTCTACTGCTCTGAATTAACTATGAGCTGTTACGCGTTTAATTAATGTGACTTATAGCAACATTCCGAAACATGCGGTAGAAACGTTTCGCTGGCGTGACGCAGTTCAAAAAATGCCCGCTTTCCCCGCGTTTAGCCGGATTGGCCCCGGTGGCTGAATTAAGCCCTTAAATGCAAAAAATTCTCAAAAAGAAATAGCCTGAAGTTATTCTGAATATTTATTACGCGAGTTAATAACCCTGCTTATTAATTTCCGCAGGCTCTCTTATTTAATTTCATAGAGATACTTGGAAGGGGTTGAACATTGTGACTGAATCAATATGCTGCTATTAATTAGCAGCACGATTATTCTTAGGCTTAAGCCCAGGAATGTATATTAAATTGCCCGGATGCTTATTCAAATTAGTTGAGCACTTAACGCAAATCGGCGCAAACTGATTCACAAACTTAATATCACAGGCAGGTTAACTGATGACGGATACCACCCTTTACGGGATCAAAAATTGCGACACCATTAAAAAGGCACGCCGCTGGCTGGATGACCATCATACGCCGTACCGTTTTCATGACTATCGTGCGGATGGCTTAGATGAAGCATTATTACGCCAGTTTGTGGCTGAACTCGGCTGGGAGGCGCTGCTGAACACGCGGGGCACTACCTGGCGTAAACTGGATGCCGAACAGCGCGAAAGCATTACCGATGCTGATAAAGCGGTGGCATTGATGCTTGAAATGCCAGCAATTATCAAACGCCCATTGCTCTGCGCGCCTGGTAAGCCTATGCTGCTTGGTTTCAAAGAATCCAGCTACGAGCAGTATTTTAACGAGGTGTAGTCTATGTCATGCCCGGTCATTGAGCTGACGCAACAGCTTATTCGCCGCCCTTCCCTGAGCCCCGATGATGCGGGATGCCAGGCGTTGATGATTGAGCGTCTTCGCGCTATCGGTTTTACCATTGAGCCTATGGATTTTGGCGATACGCAAAACTTTTGGGCATGGCGCGGACAGGGTGAGACGCTGGCTTTCGCCGGTCATACCGATGTGGTGCCGGCGGGCGATGCCGATCGCTGGATCAATCCACCGTTTGAACCCACTATCCGCGACGGAATGCTGTTTGGCCGTGGCGCAGCCGACATGAAAGGCTCGCTGGCCGCGATGGTTGTCGCCGCTGAACGTTTCGTCGCGCAGTTCCCGAATCATAAAGGCCGCCTTGCATTTCTGATCACCTCCGACGAAGAAGCCAGCGCAACGAACGGCACGGTGAAAGTGGTTGAGGCGCTCATGGCGCGCAACGAACGCCTTGATTACTGTCTGGTGGGGGAACCTTCCAGCACCGAAGTAGTGGGTGACGTGGTGAAGAACGGTCGTCGTGGCTCGATGACCTGTAATCTGATTATTCATGGTGTGCAGGGGCACGTAGCCTACCCTCATCTGGCCGATAACCCGGTGCATCGCGCCATGCCAATGCTCAACGAACTGGTGGGCATCGAATGGGATAGCGGCAATGAATATTTCCCACCGACCAGCATGCAAATCGCTAACATCCAGGCCGGAACGGGCAGCAACAACGTGATCCCAGGCGATCTCTACGTCCAGTTCAACTTCCGGTTCAGTACCGAATTAACCGACGAGATGATTAAATCCCGCGTGGCGGCGCTGCTGGATAAACACCAGTTGCGCTACACCGTGGACTGGTGGATCTCCGGTCAGCCTTTTTTGACCCAGCGCGGTAAGCTGGTGGATGCGGTCGTGAACGCTATTGCGCACTATAATGAAATTAAACCGCAGCTATTAACCACCGGCGGTACCTCCGACGGGCGCTTTATTGCCCGCATGGGCGCACAGGTGGTGGAACTCGGGCCGGTTAACGCCACCATTCATAAAATTAATGAATGTGTGAACGCAGCCGATTTGCAACTGCTTGCCCGGATGTATCAACGAATTATGGAACAGCTTGTCGCCTGATAAGCGTTTCTGAGTGAGGAAATGAGCATGGAATGGCTGGCAAAGTACTGGTGGATTTTAGTCCTGGTTTTTCTGATCGGCGTACTGCTGAACGTGATTAAAGACTTAAAGCGTGTCGATCATAAAAAGTTTCTCGCCAACAAACCCGAGCTTCCGCCGCATCGTGATTTTAACGATAAGTGGGATGACGAGGACGACTGGCCGAAGAAGAAATAGGGTGCGTTTTTAAACCCTCACCCTGGCCCTCTCCCTTAGGGAGAGGGAATAAATAGTGCACCGTGCGGGTTTTCCCCCTCTCCCCTGGCGAAAGGGACGAATCGTGCACCGTTCAGGTTTTCCCCCTCTCCCCTGGGGAGAGGGCCGGGGGTGCGGGGTACATCCCCTCTCACATAAACTCAACGATATCATCATCATTCGGCTTACTGCCGCTCAACGCCTCGTCAAAATAGTGCTTCGGCACGGTATAGCGCAAATGATCCAGCGCGAGCTGCATGCTGCGCTCATCAATGGCATGACCCAAATCATCAACGATATCCAGCGTCACATCGCCTCCGATCATCTGCAGCGCTTCCTGAGCCGCCACCGCAAACGAAAGGTCGATGACCGGATCTTCACCGCCGTGGATCAAGTGAATGGTGGTGGCCGTGCTGCCGCTGACCGGCAACGTAGCGTAGCGACCATTAAACGCGATGACTCTTGAGGCCAGCCCCGGCTGCGCTTTGATGCTCTCCAGCGACATAATCGATCCCTGCGAAAAGCCAATGAGCGCTGTGGCCTGCGGGCCGACGCCGCTCTGTTTCTGCCAGTGACGTACCGTCTCAATAAACTGGGGCATGATCGCGTCAACGCGCGCCTGACGGTTTTCCTCCGTCACGCCCTGCACGGAAAACCACTGCCGCGCCGGGGCCGGGCCGCACGGCTCTGCGCCGCCAATACTGACAATCAGCGCATCCGGAAACAGGGGTGCAAACCAGCTACCGAGCTGCCCCATCGCCACCGGGTTATCGCCGACGCCGTGAAATAACAGCAGTAACTGTTGGGCGGGGGTTTCCGGGCTTTGAACGACAAAATGGTCATGTTTCATGGCAGTCTCCTTAATTCAATAACGCCAGTGTACGCCGCGAGGTGTTAATGACCATGACAATTAACTGAATGAGTTTGTTAAAAAAGTTGCAGCTTAGCGATGCGTTCTTCAAGTTGCAGGCAGCGCGTTTCGTCAAGGGTTCGCAGCGCCATGGCCGTCTCCTGCCGCTGCGTCGCCAGCAGCGCTTTACGCCCGGCAAGTCGCAAACGGCTACAGATTTCAGCCTCATCACGCCCCTCTTCCAGCTGCGCGCGCACGCCGGCGAGCGGGAGAGGGTCATGCGCCAGCAAACGCGTCAGCGCGCCACGGGCGGCGGATAACGGGCGATGGGCAAAAGCAAAGCCGCCCAGCTCCAGCCAGTCGTCATCATTAAGGGTAGTCTGCTCTGCCACCGGCAGGGGTAAGTTTTCGTCCCGCCATGGGGCCAGCCCCGGCAAATCGCGCGCCAGCCGCTGCTGTTCTCTTTCTACCAGCGCCCGTCCGGCGTCGGTAAGCGGAATAACCGCCATCGCCGTGTAGCAGCCGCTGCTCGCCTCCCGGTAACTGCCTAGGCGCACTAACCGGAAGCCACAGCGCTGCCAGAAACGCCAGAGTTCGCGGGTGTAGCCAAAGCTGACCGAGAGATAATCGCAGTCCGGCGAGCGGGATTTTACATGTTCAATTAATTGCTCCCCGATGCCCTGTCGCTGGCGATACGGGTGTACGGCAATCCGGCTGATGCGTTTGCCCGAAAGCGTTGCAGCGAGTGGACTGGCTCCGTGTGCAGCCAGCGATTGCGCCACCAGATTCCCGCGCGGCCTGCGCAGTCCTGCCCACACCGCACAGCTTAACGCCGGCGATAAACCGCCCTCTTCCACCAGCCAGAGCGCGGCAACGGGTTGCTCACCGACCACCGCCTGCCAGAAACTCTGCCCCGGCGCATCCATCATCCGCCTGAGATCGAGCGGCGAGGTACGGTAATGAGCAGACGCCAGCAGGCGATAGAGCGCGGCGGGCCGTTCAGGTGATGTGAGCCAGCTATCTTGTGCCAGCGGCAGGATCTCCGCCTCGCCTTTGGGAAGAGCATGCAGCGTGTCATCCTCAAACAACAGAACATCGCTGATAAAGTTTTCCAGCGGGCAGCCGGACGCCCAGCGCAGCGGGGTGCTGAGCGTCTGATGACGAAGATGCGGAAAGCCTGCGCAAAATTTCAGTAAAAATCCCTGCCCGGTGCCTTCATAACCCTGCACGGTAGTGGTCAACAGCGTGTGGCTAAAGCCTGCCACCAGCGTTTGCAGTAACGGACCGGGAATGGCGGCCGCTTCGTCAACGATCAGCCAGCGGGCGTCGGGTGTGCGGCCTTCGCTAAGCAGGACTGCCAGCGCATCCGGCGCGATAAAGCAAAACCGCTCACCCGCATAGTGGGCCATGACGTCAGTGGCCGCCCGCGTCGGGGCGGTGACAATGACATTGCCGGGCAGCCGGGCGATGTGCATCCCGGCCAGAGCAGATTTGCCGCGTCCGCGTGGAGCGGTCACCACCATTACCCCAGGCGACATCTCTTCAAGCGTGGCGAGGATTGCCGCCTGTTCCCGCTCGGGCGCACCCGTTGCCGGGTGCCATGGTTCGCGGGAGGCAAAATGAGGGACGGTCAACGGCTGATGCTGCTGCCAGACCAGCACACCGGAGCGGGCCAGCATCCGGCAAAAGTGCGTCACCAATCGGGGAGCAGGAAGAGGAACGGCGGTGTCGCTCCAGCGGCAGGTATCAGCGTCCGGGGTGAGCGCCCACTTATCAAGCGCGGGCGTGAGCAGGATCAGCCAGCTTCCGGCGCTTAGCGTGCCGCTCAGTGCTGCAAAAGCCGCCACATCAAAGCCGCTACGGGCATCAAATACCGCGTGGGTAAATTCCCGCCCTAATAGCGTGGTCAGCGCGCGCGGGCTGCACTGCAAGGGCGCGTCGGTATCGTCACTGACCCACAATACCGGCTCGGGCTGGGCCCGGCTGAAGGCCTGCGCCTGTGCAGCACTCCAGTCAGGATCGCCCGC
Organism: Enterobacter sp. kpr-6; assembly: GCF_900116015.1. Taxonomy (GTDB): domain Bacteria; phylum Pseudomonadota; class Gammaproteobacteria; order Enterobacterales; family Enterobacteriaceae; genus Enterobacter_D. Next base: position 113,786 of record NZ_FOYH01000001.1, on the reverse strand, counting down.
TAACACCAGCAGACGGCGAATACCTTCCCGCGCCATCTGGCGCGTCAGTTCAGTTAACGCTTCCATGTCATACGTTTATCAAAGACGATTTCCGAAGGTGTTGCACTGCGTCAGATCGCCGCTGTCGAAGCCTTTTTTAAACCAGGTGTAACGCTGGGCCGAGGTGCCGTGGGTAAAGCTGTCGGGCACGACGTGGCCCTGGCTTTTCTGCTGCAACCGGTCATCGCCAATCGCTTCTGCGGCGTTCAGCGCCTCCTGCAAATCCCCCGCTTCCAGCACGCCCTGCTGCTGCATGTTATGTCCCCAGATCCCGGCATAACAGTCGGCCTGAAGCTCCATCATCACAGATAACTGGCGGCCCTCGCTGGGGGTCGCATTTTGCTGAAGCTGACGTACCCGGGGTTCGGTGCCTAACAATTTCTGCACGTGATGGCCCACTTCGTGAGCAATCACGTAGCCCTGTGCGAAATCGCCCGCTGCGCCGAGTTTGTTTTTCATGTCTTCATAGAAGGAGAGGTCGATATAGACTTTGCTGTCAGCCGGGCAATAGAACGGTCCCATCACTGACTCGCCAGTGCCGCAGCCGGTGCGGGTGGCACCGGAATACATCACCAGAACGGGTTGCTGGTAGGTCTTGCCCATTTTTTCGAAGATTTGTCCCCAGGTTTCTTCCGTCGTTGCAAATATCACCGAGGTGAATTTTGCCGCTTCGTTTTCCTGCGCGCTGGAGGTGCGCGGTGTGCTGCTCATTTGCGACGACGGCTGACCCGTGAGCAAACCAGTCAAATCAACGCCATAGTACCCGGCCACCACAACGACCAGCAGTAAAATGATGCCCCCTTTGCCAGCAGGTAAGCGAATCCCCCGCCCGCCCATTGCGGGGCCGCGCGCGTCATTGCGCCTGTCTTCAACGTTGTTACTTTCCCGACGCCCTTGCCAACGCATAACCACCTCAAACATACACAGTTTATAGTGTTAGATCGTAGGCGCTCGCGAGCAGGATTACCATAAGAAATAGGGTGCAGATAGCCAGAGGAAGCGATTTTCCTCTGGCGTGCAGAAGCGGAGGATCAGTCCAGTTTTACGCCGAGACGGTGCGCAACGGCTTCATAGGCTTCAATCAGACCGCCCAGGCTCTGGCGGAAGCGGTCTTTGTCCATTTTATCCAGCGTCTCTTTGTCCCACAGGCGGCTGCCGTCCGGGGAGAATTCATCGCCCAGCACCACTTCGCCTTTGTACAGGCCAAACTCCAGTTTGAAGTCAACGAGGATCAGGCCCGCGTCATCAAACAGTTTGAACAGCACGTCGTTGGCTTTGTAGGTCAGCTCTTTCATCCGTGCCAGGTTCTCTTTGTTCACCCAGCCGAAAGTTTCGCAGTAGGATTCGTTGACCATCGGGTCGTGCATCGCGTCGTTTTTCAGGAACATGTCGAACAGCGGCGGATTCAGCTCGATCCCTTCTTCAATGCCCAGACGCTTGACCAGTGAACCAGCGGCACGGTTACGCACCACGCACTCGACCGGCACCATATCCAGTTTCTTCACCAGACATTCGGTATCGGAAAGCAGCGCTTCCATCTGAGTCGGGATGCCCGCTTCTTCCAGTTTGCTCATAATGAAATGGTTGAACTTGTTGTTCACCATGCCCTTACGATCGAACTGTTCAATGCGCGCGCCATCCCCTGCTGATGTATCATTGCGGAATTCGAGCACCAACAGGTCCGGGTTTTCCGTGCTGTAAACGGTCTTCGCTTTGCCACGATACAACTCAGCTTGCTTTTGCATCTTTGTTACTCCAGGTTCCAGGTGTGATGATTTAAAGGCTAAATTCTGCTTTTGCTGGCTACGCAAACGTGTGCGTAGCTGGCGATAAAAAAGGCCGGAAAGATCCGGCCTCTGCTTTTACTTGCTAAATGCGGCCTGGAATACGGCTACCAGGGCGTCATTTTGTGACTGAGTCAGGGTGTGGCCTTTCGGATCGATAAACTGCAGGCTGCTGCGGTTATCGAGATCGCCGACCTGCAATTTGTAATCGCCGGAGGAAAGGCCCGGATCGCGTGCACCCAGTTCCTGCCAGTCGCTGTCAGACAGCGGCTTGTAGGTAACGGCAATGCTGCCCGTTGAGCGAGTGCTGTCGGTCACTTTCATGCCCACTTTTTCCAGCACGCCCGGCAGACGCTGCCAGACCACGTTAAACGGTCCACGCACCACCAGCATTGGCAGACCGGTATCGTCTGCGGCGCTTTGCACGTCAAGCGTGGCGGCACTGCGGCTTTGCGCAGCGTTCTGCGCATCTGTCGCGGTTTTATCGAGGCCTGCGGAGATGACGTTAAGCATTTCGGTGCTGTAGCGCTGCAAAGATGCGGTATCAGCTACCGGTTTGCCTGCCTGCTCCAGATTCACCAGCTTCACAATCACCGCCTGCTGATAGCCCTGCGGTTTTACCGAGATTTGATAACGGCCACGGTACTGCTGATCTTCGTCGAGACGGTTCCAGTCAACCCAACCGGTGGTCAGCGACTGGCTGGCATCGTCACGTTTTTCAATGGCATAGTTACCGGACTGCAACACGCTAACCACCTGCGGCCAGATGTTGCTGTTACGGCCATTTTCCACCAGCAGCGTCGCGGTATCACCCGTGAACTGGGTGCGTGCGCCGGTTACCAGCGCCAGCGCCTGTGCTGGCGGACGGATATCCAGTTCCTTACCGACAGCGCCGCTGCCGTTGGTGACCGGGACATTGTAGTCGCCATTTTGAATCGGCAGGATCATCCCCGCAGGCGCATGCAATTCAGCAAGCGGTGCAGCATCCAGATAGGATTCATCACCACTGACCTGGCGCTTATAGCGCGAGTCAGAATTACAAGCAGCGAGCAACATCACAAGCGAAACACCCGCTACCTTCACCAGGCGCGACTTCTGTACTGAGTAAGCCATCAAATCTCCCTAAACTTTACAGCAAACCGGCATGCTTAAGCGCAGCAGAAACAGCGTCACGACCCTGATCGGTAATCGGCGTCATCGGCAAGCGCAGCGTGTCGGTCGCCACAAGCCCCAACGCCTTACATGCCCATTTGACCGGGATAGGGTTGGGTTCGACAAATAGTTTGTTATGTAACGGCATCAGACGCTGATTAATCACGCGAGCTTCGCTGTAATGACCGCTGGCTGCCAGTTTGCACATCTCAGCCATGTCGCGCGCCGCCACGTTGGTGGTGACTGAAATCACGCCGTGACCACCGAGCTGCATAAAGTCCAGCGCGGTCGCGTCATCGCCGCTCAGCAGAATAAAGTCGTCTGAAACCAGCTCTTTGATCTGATGAACACGGCTTAAGTTCCCGGTTGCCTCTTTAATCGCAACAATATTTTTTACTTTCGAGAGTCGACCTACGGTTTCCGGCAGCATATCGCAACCGGTACGCGAAGGCACATTATACAGGATTTGCGGCAGGTCAGTATGTTCTGCGATGGCTTTGAAGTGCTGGAACAACCCTTCCTGTGTTGGACGGTTGTAATATGGGGTTACCGTCAGGCAACCCGCGATGCCGCTGTCGTTAAAGCGCTGAGTCAGGCTTATCGCCTCTGCGGTAGCATTGGCACCGGTACCCGCGATGACAGGGATACGACCGTCGGCCAGTTCCAGCGTCATCATCACCACATCGCCATGTTCATCGTGGCTCAGGGTGGCAGACTCACCGGTAGTCCCTACCGAAACAATCGCGGAAGTTCCATTCGCGACGTGATAATCAATCAGTTTCTTCAGGCTCGACCGGCAGACATTACCTTTTTCATCCATCGGTGTAACAAGCGCGACAATACTTCCCGTGAACATGGGCCATCCTCTGTGCAAACAAGATTCTCAATGGTACGTTTGGTGCTGTAATAAAAGCAAGCGACGAGAGACGTTCAGGCGGTTGTATGCTGGTTTTTTTTATGCTTTCCTTAGGATTACTCCGGCTTGCAAAGGAAGAACAGGTTTGACGCCCTCATCACAACATTATTTGGTTATCACAGCGCTTGGTGTCGACAGGCCTGGTATTGTGAATACGATCACTCGTCACGTCAGTAGCTGCGGCTGTAACATTGAAGACAGCCGACTCGCCATGTTGGGGGAAGAGTTTACTTTTATCATGTTGCTTTCAGGTTCGTGGAATGCCATTACGCTTATCGAGTCAACGTTGCCACTAAAAGGCGCAGAACTGGATTTGCTGATCGTGATGAAACGCACCACGGCAAAACCCGGCGTGGCTATGCCCGCGACGGTATGGGTGCAGGTCGATGTACCTGATTCCCCGCATCTGATCGAACGTTTTACCGCGCTGTTTGATGCTCACAATATGAATATTGCTGAGCTTGTTTCCCGCACACAGCCCGCGCGTGGCGATGCAACTGCCCAGCTTTTTATTCAGATTACCGCACACAGTCCTGCGTCGCAGGATGCATCAATAATTGAGCAAGCGTTCAAAGCACTATGTACAGAATTGAATGCGCAAGGCAGTATTAACGTCGTCAACTATTCACAGAATGATGAACATACTGGGGTGAAGTAATGAATCCACTGAAAGCCGGTGATATTGCACCGAAATTTAGCTTGCCGGATCAAGACGGAGAACAAGTAAATTTGGCCGACTTCCAGGGTCAGCGTGTACTGGTTTATTTCTATCCGAAAGCGATGACGCCAGGCTGTACCGTTCAGGCCTGCGGTTTACGCGATAACATGGATGATTTGAAAAATACCGGCGTGGAAGTACTGGGTATCAGCACCGACAAGCCGGAAAAATTATCCCGCTTTGCGGAGAAAGAGCTGCTGAACTTTACGCTGCTGTCTGATGAAGACCATCAGGTCTGCCAGCAGTTTGGCGTATGGGGTGAGAAGTCGTTTATGGGTAAAACTTACGATGGCATTCACCGCATTAGCTTCCTGATCGATGCCAACGGCGTCGTTGAACATGTGTTCGACGATTTCAAAACCAGCAATCATCATGATGTGGTGCTGAACTGGCTTAAAGCCAACGCCTGATTCCAGCCCGGCTTCACTTGCCAGGCTGGGTTTGTCCAGGCCCGGCAAGTGAAGCCGCTATCCGGCAAAACTACTCTTCAATGACAGGAACGTCTGGCCAGGCGTGCACCACGGCTTTGATGAGCGTCGCCAGCGGGATCGCAAAGAACACGCCCCAGAATCCCCACAGCCCACCGAAAATCACCACCGACAAAATAATCACCAGCGGATGCAGGTTCACTGCTTCAGAGAACAGCACCGGCACCAGCAGATTACCGTCCAGCCCCTGAATAATGAGATACACGGCAAAGCAGCTCCAGAACTCGGTGCCGAGTCCAAACTGGAACAACGCCACGCCAATCACCGGAATGGTTACCACAAAGGCACCGATATACGGGATCAACACCGAGAAGCCCACCAGCACCGCCAGCAGCAATGAATAATTCAGCCCGAAAAGGATAAAGCCAATCCAGGTGGCGATGCCGACGACGATCATCTCCAGCACTTTGCCGCGAATATAGTTGGTGATCTGCTGATTCATCTCTTTCCAGACCTGGCCTGCCAGCCCGCGATTACGCGGTAATACCCGGCGCACCGCGTTCAGCATTTGATCTTTGTCTTTGACGAGGAAGAAGACCATCAGCGGCACCAGCACCAGATAAACAGCGAGCGTCAGCAAACCGACCAGCGAGGCGAGCGAATACTTCACCACCGAATCACCCAGCGTCAGCATGCGGGTGCGCATGTTTTCTGCCATCGCGTCAATAATCCCGGCATCCATGAGCGCGGGATAGCGCCGTGGCAGCGTGGCGGCAAAATCAGACAGTTTATTAAGCATGCCCGGCATGTCGCGGATCAGGTTGATCCCCTGCTGCCAGGCCACCGGCATCACCACAAACGCCATTAACAGAAGGATGCCGACGAACAGGATCAGCACAATGCTGGAGGCCCAGCGACGCGAGCAGCCAATGCGCTCCAGGCGCACGGTAGGCCATTCAAGAAGATAGGCGAGAACAATTGCCACCAGAAGGGGCGCTAATAAACCGCTGAAAAAGAAAAGAATAAAGAAGCTGGCAACCAGGATAACCAGCAGCGCAATCGCCTCCGGATCGCTAAAGCGACGGCGATACCACTGCATCAACATTTCGAGCATATTATCCTTCTCAGGAAAGCCTTAAGCAAAAATGACTGGGGCAAGTGTATCGAAATGTCACAAAAAAGACTTCGCTTTTTGTTGCCGTAACGAGAAACTGCGGCACTGATTGCTTAAGATAATCGTCATGGTTATCGCGTGGAACAATACGCGGCGTAACCGGTCAAATTGTCACAACCCAGACACAGGATTGAGGTTATGTTCAGGCAGTTGAAAAAGACCCTGGTTGCCACACTTATCGCTGCGCTAACGATCGGTCAGACCGCACCGGCGTTTGCAGATTCCGCTGACACACTGCCGGATATGGGCACCTCCGCAGGAAGCACGCTGTCCATCGGCCAGGAAATGCAGATGGGCGATTTTTATGTTCGCCAGCTTCGCGGCAGTGCGCCGCTGATCAACGATCCGCTGCTGGTGCAGTACGTCAACTCTCTCGGCATGCGCCTTGTGTCGCACGCTAACTCGGTAAAGACCCCGTTCCATTTTTATCTGATCAACAACGACGAAATTAACGCCTTTGCCTTTTTTGGCGGGAACGTTGTGCTGCACTCGGCGCTGTTCCGCTACGCTGATAACGAAAGCCAGCTGGCTTCAGTGATGGCGCACGAAATTTCCCACGTTACTCAGCGCCATCTGGCCCGCGCAATGGAAGATCAGAAAAACAGCGCCCCACTCACCTGGGCGGGCGCGTTAGGTTCCATTTTACTGGCAATGGCCAGCCCGCAGGCAGGTATGGCTGCACTCACCGGGACACTCGCCGGAACGCGTCAGGGGATGATCAGCTTTACGCAGCAAAACGAACAGGAAGCTGACCGGATTGGCATTCAGGTATTGCAGCGCGCCGGATTCGATCCGCAGGCGATGCCGTCATTCCTTGAAAAATTGCTCGATCAGGCGCGCTACTCTTCCCGCCCGCCAGAGATTTTACTCACTCACCCCCTGCCGGAAAGCCGCCTCTCCGACGCCCGTAACCGCGCTAATCAGATGCGTCCGGTGGTGGTGCAGTCTTCGGAAGATTTTTACCTGGCCAAAGCCCGCACCCTGGGGATGTACAATTCCGGGCGTAATCAACTGACCAGCGATCTGTTAGACGCCTGGACCAAAGGTAACGTCCGCGAACAACATGCCGCGCAGTATGGACGTGCGCTTCAGGCGATGGAGGCGAATAAATACGCCGAGGCAAGCCGGGCGCTCGCGCCGCTGCTCAGCGCCGAGCCGGGTAATGCCTGGTATCTTGACCTTGCGACCGATATCGATCTGGGACAGAAAAAAGCGGGTGAGGCGATCAACCGCCTGAAAAATGCGCGTGAGCTTAAAACCAACCCGGTGCTCCAGCTAAACCTTGCCAATGCCTATTTGCAGGCTGGTCAGCCGAACGAAGCCGCCACGCTGCTGAATCGCTATACCTTTAGCAATAAAGATGACGTCAATGGCTGGGATCTGCTGGCGCAAGCCGAAGCTGCGCTGAACCATCGCGATCAAGAACTGGCCGCTCGCGCTGAAGGTCAGGCGCTGGCGGGACGACTCGATCAGGCGATTTCTCTGCTTGGCAGCGCCAGCTCGCAGGCGAAGCTCGGTAGTCAGCAACAGGCGCGTTACGATGCCCGTATCGATCAGCTACGCCAGATGCAGGAACGCTTCAAACCTTACACTAAGATGTAAAAAGGAATACTCATGTCAGAGGCTGTCAAAATCTATCATAACCCGCGCTGCTCCAAGAGCCGCGACACGCTGAGCCTGTTGAAATCCAACGGCATTGAACCGGAAGTGGTGCTGTATCTTGAGACGCCGCCGGACGCCGCCACGCTGCGTGAGCTGATGAGCCAGTTGGGATTTACCAGTGCGCGCGAGCTGATGCGCGATAAAGAGGATCTGTATAAAACGCTGAATCTGGCAGACAGCCACCTTAGCGAAGCGGAACTGATCAAGGCGATGGTGGAAAACCCGAAACTGATTGAACGTCCGATTGTGGTGTCAGGTGGCAAGGCGCGGATAGGCCGACCGCCGGAGAGCGTGCTGGAGATTGTGGGCTGAAATACGCTTTTCCCTCACCCCGGCCCTCTCCCTGAGGGAGAGGGGAAAAGGCCAGTCCGTGCTCGATCTGTCCCCTCTCCCCTGGGGAGAGGGCCGGGGTGAGGGGGAAAAACCTACAGCTTCAAAATCTCTTTCACAAACGGGATCGTCAATTTGCGCTGTGCGGTGATTGACGCATGATCCAACTGATCAAGCGTCATAAACAGCGTGCGCATTTCCCGATCCAGCCGCTTTAACAGAAAACGCCCCACGTCTTCCGGCAACTCAAATCCGCGCAGTCTGGCACGAAGTTGTAGCGCCTGAAGTTTATCTTCATCAGACAGCGGCTGAAGTTTATAAATCTGCCCCCAGTCCAGGCGCGATGCCAGATCCGGCAGGCCGAGATTAAGCTGGCGCGGCGGTCTGTCGCCCGTGATCAACAGGCGTGTTTTACCGGATTCCAGAATGCGGTTGTAGAGATCGAACATCGCCATCTCCCACAGCTCATCCCCGGCAATACACTCAATATTATCGATACACACCAGCGAAAGGTGTTCCATGCCGTCGAGCACTTCCGGGACAAACCAGGTGCGTTTGTCGAGCGGAACGTAACCGACTGCATCCCCGCGCGCGGAAAGCTCCGCACAGGCGGCATGCAGCAAATGACTGCGCCCCGCGCCTTCGCGTGACCAGAAATAGATATATCCGCTGTGATCCTGGCGCAGCACATTTTGCATGGCGGCCAGTAAAGAAGGGTTATCACCCGGCCAGAAACTCGCAAAGGTTTCGTCGTCAGGTAAATACAATGGCAGGGAAAGCTGCGCCGGTGTGTTCAGAGGTACCTCAACAGGGCTTACAGAAAACGCAGCGAGTTTACCATAAAATGTCGCTACGTTTGAACCGGGCATCACGCCCGGTTCAATTCGCGTGATTAATGCCCTTTCACGTCGCTTTCGTCAGCGTCCAGCACCACTTCTTCCGGGCGCAGTACGCTGATTAATTTGAAGATCAGCGCAAGGCCGATGCCCACGATGGTCGCCAGCGCCATGCCTTTCAGCTCCGCTGCGCCAATGTGCACTTTCGCGCCGCTCACGCCGATGATCAGGATCACCGAGGTCAGGATCAGGTTCTGCGCTTTGCTGTAATCCACTTTCGATTCGATCAGCACGCGGATACCGGATGCGCCGATAACTCCGTACAGCAGCAGCGAAACGCCGCCCATCACCGGGACCGGGATGATCTGGATCGCCGCCGCCAGCTTGCCGACGCAGGAGAGCAGAATGGCGATGATTGCCGCCCCGCCAATCACCCAGGTGCTGTACACGCGGGTGATCGCCATAACGCCGATGTTTTCACCGTAGGTGGTGTTCGGCGTGGAACCGAATAAACCGGAGATAATGGTCGAGAAACCGTTGGCGAACATGGAACGGTGCAGGCCAGGGTCGCGGATCAGATCGCGTTTCACGATATTCGCGGTGACGACCAGGTGGCCGACGTGTTCAGCAATGACCACCAGCGCCGCAGGCAGAATGGTGAAGATCGCAAACCACTCAAAGCGCGGCGTGTAGAAGGTCGGCAGCGCGAACCAGTGCGCCTGGGCAATCGGCGTGGTATCAACAACGCCCATCGCAAAGGAGAGCGCGTAACCCGCCAGCACGCCGATCAGGATTGGAATGATCGCCATAAAGCCGCGGAACAGCACCGAGCCAAACACCGTCACGGCGAGCGTGACCAGCGAGATGATGACCGTTTTGGAATCCGCCGATTGCCCTTCAGCAGGTAACAATCCGGCCATATTCGCCGCCACGCCCGCCAGTTCAAGACCGATAACGGCAACGATTGCGCCCATGGCCGCAGGCGGGAACATCACATCCAGCCAGCCGGTACCGGCTTTTTTAACGATAAAGGCCACGATGCAGAACAGCACACCGCACATGATGAAACCGCCGAGCGCAACCTCATACCCCAGAGGCAACAGTAGAAGAACCGGTGAAATAAAGGCAAAACTTGAACCCAGATACGCCGGGATTTTACCTTTACAAATAAAGAGATAGAGCAGCGTCCCGATACCATTGAACAACAGCACGGTGGCCGGGTTAATGTGAAACAGGATTGGCACCAGCACGGTTGCGCCAAACATAGCGAACAGGTGCTGCAAACTAAGCGGGATTGTCTGTAAAAGCGGCGGTCTTTCACTCACCCCGATAGCACGGCGCGTCATAGTGTTTTCCTCTGAGTTGGTGTTGTGTTTTGTCTTCGAACAGCGTCTTTTATTCAAAAAAAAGCCGACTATCAAAGTCGGCTCTTTTTCATTTATTCACTTACTTAGTACCAAAAATCTTATCGCCGGCATCGCCGAGCCCCGGAATAATGTATCCGTGCTCGTTAAGGCCCTGGTCTACGGAAGCGGTGTAGAGCTCCACATCCGGGTGCGCTTTCTCCAGTGCAGCCAGCCCTTCCGGGGCGGCGACCAGTACCAGCACTTTGATGCTTGAACAGCCCGCTTTTTTCAGCAGGTCGATGGTGGCGATCATAGAGCCGCCGGTTGCCAGCATCGGGTCAACCACCAGCGCCATGCGCTCGTCGATGTTAGAAACCAGTTTCTGGAAGTAAGGGACCGGCTCCAGCGTTTCTTCATCGCGGTAGATACCCACGACGCTGATACGTGCGCTCGGTACGTGCTCCAGTACCCCTTCCATCATGCCCAGGCCTGCACGCAGGATAGGCACCACGGTAATTTTCTTACCTTTGATTTGCTCAACCTGAACCGGGCCGTTCCAGCCTTCGATGGTCACCGTTTCAGTTTGCAGATCGGAGGTCGCTTCATAGGTCAGCAGGCTGCCTACTTCCGAGGCGAGTTCACGAAAGCGTTTGGTGCTGATGTCGTTCTCTCGCATCAGACCCAGCTTGTGTTTGACGAGTGGGTGTTTTACTTCCACGATCTTCATACTCTTCTCCTTCCCCAGACAGTTGGCAGCCACAAAAAAATCGCCGGATTATACCGCTTTTTTTCCGTTGCGCTACAGGTACGGCGTTGATCCGGATCAATCAGACTGGAAAAGAGTATATCGCAAGAATCCTGGCGGGCCGCGAATAATGGACTCGCAAACGTTTGCCTGGGCTGTTAGAATTGCGCCGAATTTTATTTCTACCGCAAGCAAACGCGTGGGGACTCAAGCAGTGACCGATAAAACCTCTCTCAGCTACAAAGATGCCGGTGTTGATATTGACGCGGGTAATGCTCTGGTTGACCGAATCAAAGGCGTGGTGAAGAAAACCCGCCGCCCTGAAGTGATGGGTGGCCTGGGTGGCTTCGGCGCGCTGTGCGCATTGCCGCAAAAATATCGTGAGCCAGTGTTGGTTTCCGGCACTGATGGCGTGGGCACCAAACTGCGTCTGGCGATGGATCTGAAGCGTCACGACGCCATCGGCATCGATCTGGTCGCGATGTGTGTGAACGATCTGGTGGTTCAGGGCGCTGAACCGCTGTTTTTCCTCGACTATTATGCGACCGGCAAACTGGACGTGGACACTGCCGCCAGTGTGATCACCGGTATCGCTGAAGGCTGCCTGCAATCCGGCTGCGCTCTGGTCGGTGGCGAAACGGCAGAAATGCCCGGCATGTACCACGGCGAAGATTACGACGTGGCCGGTTTCTGCGTGGGCGTGGTAGAAAAGTCAGAAATCATCGATGGCTCAAAAGTCGCTGATGGCGATGTGCTGATTGCGCTGGGTTCCAGCGGCCCGCACTCTAACGGTTATTCGCTGGTACGTAAAATTGTGGAAGTGAGCGGTTGCAACCCGGAAACCACCGATCTGGACGGCAAACCGCTGGCCGATCACCTGCTTGCCCCTACCCGCATTTATGTGAAAAACATTCTGGAACTGATTGCGAATGTGGACGTGCACGCTATCGCTCACCTGACCGGCGGCGGCTTCTGGGAAAACATCCCGCGCGTACTACCGGATAACACCCAGGCGGTGATCGACGAGTCCTCCTGGCAGTGGCCGTCCGTGTTTAGCTGGCTGCAAAACGCCGGTAACGTCAGCCGCCATGAAATGTACCGCACCTTTAACTGCGGCGTGGGGATGGTCATTGCCCTGCCTGCGGCTGAAGCCGATAAAGCGGTTGAATTCATGACCGCCCGCGGAGAAAAAGCGTGGAAAATCGGTGTCATCAAAGCCTCTGATTCCGATGAGCGTGTGGTCATTCAATGAAAAATATCGTGGTGCTGATTTCCGGTAACGGAAGCAATTTGCAGGCAATTATCGACGCCTGCAAACAAAAAAAAATTAACGCCACGATCCGTGCGGTATTCAGCAATAAGGCCGACGTGTTCGGCCTTGAACGCGCCCGCGACGCCGGTATTCCCGCCCACACGCTTCTGGCTTCGCAGTTTGCCAGCCGTGAAGCGTTTGACCGCGAACTGATGCAGGAAATCGACGCCTATGCACCGGATGTGGTGGTGCTGGCGGGTTACATGCGCATTCTCAGCCCTGAATTTGTTGCGCACTATGACGGGCGACTGCTGAACATCCACCCTTCCCTGCTGCCGAAATATCCGGGTCTGAATACCCACCGTCAGGCGCTGGAAAACGGCGATACCGAACACGGTACTTCGGTGCATTTTGTCACCGATGAACTCGATGGCGGCCCGGTGATTTTACAGGCCACGGTGCCGGTATTCGAAGGTGACAGTGAAGAGGACATTACCGCCCGCGTGCAGTCGCAGGAACATGCGATTTACCCGCTGGTGGTGAGCTGGTTTGTTGAAGGGCGGCTGGCGATGCGCGATAACAGCGCGTGGCTGGACGGTGTCAAACTTCCGCCTCAGGGTCATGCCTGCGACGAATAATCGCACCTCTGTCAGGTCATTCCGGTGCTGCCGGGGTGACCTTTCTTCTTTTCACGCCCTGTAATTGTCAACAAAATCACACACCTTTGTCATTTGCGCGCCGTATGGATCGGATAACTGTCATACTTTTCTGGCACAGTTGGACAAGCTGTGGCAAAGCTCGCCATAATAAAGGCTGAGACGGATTTGCCACGTACCGTGATTGAACCGGAGTGTGAGTTGTAATGGGTCAGGAAAAGCTATACATCGAGAAAGAACTGAGCTGGTTAGCATTTAACGAACGCGTTCTTCAGGAAGCGGCGGATAAAGCCAACCCGCTGATTGAACGTATGCGTTTTTTAGGCATTTATTCGAATAACCTGGATGAGTTCTACAAGGTGCGCTTTGCGGAACTCAAACGCCGGATCATCATCAGTGAAGAACAGGGGTCGAACGCCCATTCACGTCATTTACTCGGTAAGATCCAGGCCCGCGTGCTGAAAGCCGATCAGGAATTTGACGGCCTTTATAATGAGCTGCTGCTCGAAATGGCGCGTAATCAGATCTTCCTGATCAACGAACGCCAGCTTTCCGTTAACCAGCAGGGCTGGCTGCGGAACTACTTCAAACATTACCTGCGCCAGCACATCACGCCGATCCTGATTAACCGCGAAACCGACCTGGTGCAGTTCCTGAAAGATGATTACACCTACCTGGCGGTTGAAATTATTCGTGGCGATACCATCCGCTATGCGCTGCTGGAAATCCCATCCGATAAAGTGCCGCGATTCGTCAATCTGCCGCCGGAAGCGCCGCGCCGCCGTAAGCCAATGATTCTGCTCGATAACATTCTGCGCTACTGCCTGGATGATATCTTTAAAGGCTTCTTCGACTACGACGCGCTCAACGCCTACTCGATGAAAATGACCCGTGACGCCGAGTACGATCTGGTGCATGAGATGGAATCGAGCCTGATGGAGCTGATGTCATCGAGCCTGAAACAGCGCCTGACCGCCGAGCCGGTGCGCTTTGTTTATCAGCGCGATATGCCCGATGCCATGGTCGAAATGCTGCGCGAGAAACTGACCATTTCGCGCTATGACTCCATCGTTCCCGGCGGGCGCTATCACAACTTTAAAGACTTTATTGGCTTCCCGAATGTCGGCAAAGCCAATCTGGTGAACAAGCCGCTGCCGCGTCTGCGTCATCTCTGGTTCGATAAATTCCGTAACGGCTTTGACGCCATTCGTGAACGCGACGTGCTGCTGTACTATCCGTACCATACCTTTGAGCACGTGCTGGAACTGCTGCGCCAGGCGTCGTTCGATCCGAGCGTGCTGGCCATTAAAATCAATATTTACCGCGTGGCGAAAGACTCGCGTATTATTGACGCGATGATCCACGCCGCGCACAACGCCAAAAAAGTGACCGTGGTAGTAGAGCTTCAGGCGCGCTTTGACGAAGAAGCTAACATCCACTGGGCACGGCGACTGACTGAAGCCGGCGTGCATGTGATCTTCTCCGCGCCCGGCCTTAAAATTCACGCCAAACTGTTCCTTATCTCACGCAAAGAAGGCGATGAGGTGGTGCGTTATGCCCATATCGGCACCGGTAACTTCAACGAGAAAACGGCACGGTTATATACCGACTACTCGCTGCTGACCGCTGACGCGCGCATTACCAATGAAGTGCGTCGGGTGTTTAACTTTATCGAGAACCCGTATCGTCCGGTCAGCTTCGACTATCTGCTGGTGTCGCCGCAAAACTCGCGTCGCCTGCTGTATGATATGATCGACCGCGAGATTGCCAACGCACAGAAAAAACAGCCGTCCGGGATCACGCTGAAGCTCAATAACCTGGTCGATAAAGGGCTGGTTGACCGGCTGTATGCCGCCTCAGGCTCTGGCGTACCGGTGAATTTACTGGTGCGTGGGATGTGTTCTTTAATCCCGCAACTGGAAGGGTTGAGCGACAATATCCGGGTGATCAGCATCGTAGACCGCTATCTGGAACACGATCGGGTCTATATTTTTGAGAACGGCGGTGACAAGCAGGTCTACCTTTCTTCCGCAGACTGGATGACACGTAACATCGATTATCGTATTGAAGTGGCGACTCCGCTGTTGGATCCCCGCCTGAAGCAACAAATTCTGACTATCGTTGATCTACAGCTTAACGATACGGTGAAAGCCCGGTATATCGACAAAGAACTGAGTAATCGCTATGTACCGCGAGGAAACCGCCGTAAGGTGCGCTCGCAACTGGCGATTTACGATTACATTAAATCACTCGAACAACCAGACTAATCTATGCCTATAAATGAAACCATCCCACGGCCACAGGAATTTGCGGCGGTCGACCTGGGTTCGAACAGTTTCCATATGGTCATTGCCCGTGTAGTAGATGGCGCAATGCAAATCATCGGCCGCCTGAAGCAGCGCGTTCATCTGGCCGATGGGCTGGATGAGAATAACAGACTCAGTGAAGAGGCGATGGAGCGCGGACTTAGCTGCCTCGCGCTGTTTGCTGAGCGTTTGCAGGGCTTCGCGCCGTCCAGCGTTTGCATTGTGGGGACGCACACGTTACGTCAGGCGCTTAACGCATCTGAGTTCTTAAAACGTGCCGAGCAGGTTATCCCCTACCCGATTGAAATCATCTCCGGTAATGAAGAAGCGCGTCTGATTTTTATGGGCGTTGAGCACACGCAACCGGAAAAAGGCCGCAAGCTGGTGATTGATATCGGCGGTGGCTCGACGGAACTGGTGATCGGTGAAGATTTTGAACCGAAGCTGGTGGAAAGCCGCCGTATGGGCTGCGTGAGTTTTGCCCAGCTTTATTTCCCCGGCCGCACCATCAACCGGGAAAATTTCCAGCGCGCGCGCATTGCAGCGGTGCAAAAACTGGAAAGCCTCGCCTGGCAGTACCGCATTCAGGGCTGGAACGTGGCGCTGGGCGCGTCGGGCACCATCAAAGCGGCGCATGAGGTGCTGCTGGCGATGGGCGAGAAAGACGGTTTCATCACGCCTGAACGTCTGGACCTGCTGGTGGAAGAGGTGCTGAAGTGTAAAAGCTTTGATTCGCTCAGCCTGCCGGGGCTGTCAGAGGAGCGCAAAGCGGTCTTTGTTCCAGGCCTCGCCATTCTCTGCGGCGTGTTTGATGCGCTGGCGATCCGCGAACTGCGACTTTCCGACGGGGCGCTGCGCGAAGGCGTGCTGTATGAAATGGAAGGCCGTTTCCGCCATCAGGACATTCGCAGCCGCACGGCGCAAAGTCTGGCAAATCAGTACAACATCGACCGGGAACAGGCAAAGCGCGTTCTGGAAACCACCACGCTGATGTACGAACAGTGGCTGGCGCAAAACCCGAAACTCGATAACCCGCAACTTGCCGCGTTACTGAAATGGTCAGCGATGCTGCATGAAGTCGGTCTGAACATTAATCACAGCGGGATGCATCGCCACTCGGCCTATATCCTGCAACACAGCGATCTGCCTGGTTTTAATCAGGAACAGCAGATGATGATGGCGACGCTGGTTCGCTACCACCGTAAGGGCATTAAGATTGACGATTTGCCCCGCTTCACGCTGTTCAAGAAAAAGCATTTCCTGCCGTTAATTCAGCTTTTGCGCCTCGGCGTACTGCTCAATAACCAGCGTCAGGCGACCACGACCCCACCGCTTCTGCGTCTGACAACGGACGATAATCACTGGACGCTGTGCTTCCCGCACGACTGGTTTAGCCAGAATGCGCTGGTGCTGTTCGATCTGGAAAAAGAGCAGGAATACTGGCAGGCAGTGACCGGCTGGGCGCTCAAAATCGAAGAAGATCAATCGCCGAACACGGTGGCGGCTTAAGTCACCACCCTGTTCGCTTCCTGTTCAGGCGGTTTGCGGCAGCGCCTGAACAGGGGTTACCAGATTAGCCAGCGGTTCGGGCTTACCAATTAAATAGCCCTGTAAGTAATCAATACCCAGCGCGCACGCCGCGCTGCGTATCTCTTCACTCTCCACATATTCCGCCACCACCTGCATTTTTTTCATCCGCGCCAGATGGCAAATAGAGGCCACAATCTGATAGTCCAGGCTGTTGGAGGTGATATTGCGGACGAAGCTGCCATCGATTTTTAAAATATCGGCGTTGACGTTTTTCAGCCGTGCGTAGCTGGCATAACCCGTACCAAAATCATCGATTGCCACCCGGCAGCCCATATTCTGTAACTGGCCGAGCGTCTGATTCGCCTGCTCAATGTTGGTTAACGAGTTGCTCTCGGTCACCTCAAAAATTAATTGCCAGGCTTCAATATTATAGATTTTCAGCAGGCGGCTGATTTCCATCGAAAACTGCGCGCGGCAGACCGAGGACGGAGACAGGTTGACGGAAAATCGCTGGCCTGGCAGCGCTTCCCGGTGGGCATCCATAAATTGCAGCGTGTTTTCAATGACCCAGCTGTCGATGCGTGACGATAGCCCTAAATCGTGCGCCACCGGCAGGAAGCTGTCCGGGCCAATCAGTTCGCCATTATCACCCATCATCCGCAGCAATATTTCATGGTAATGATCGCCGCGAACGCCAGCGATAGGCTGGGCCATCAGAGTGAAACGATTTTCTTCCAGCGCCTGTTGCAGCCTGTTCATCATTTCAACTTTATCTTTCAGCCCGCGCTGCAAATTAGCCGCCCCACGATGTTGCAGGATTTCCGGATGATTGGTTGCCAGCGACAGATCGGCGACGGTACTGAGCTCGCCCAGCAGCAGATAGAGATGCGCCACCGGCGATCGCACGTAGCAGTAACTGATCCCCACCTGTGGCTGCAGCGGCATCCCGTCCCAGACAAAGCGGAATTTTTTCACGTGTTTGTCCAGCTCCTGAATGCGGCTTTCGTGCGACTCCGTATTCATGCGGATCACCAGATCGTGGCCGGAAAGGTGGTAGGCGCATTCGTCTTCCTGCAGGCAACGACCCAGCCACTCGGAGAGTTTTTGTTTGTACTGGATCCGCAGCATAACGCCATAGTTGCGCCCTAACAGTTCTAACTCCGGGACACGCAAAAAGCAGATCACCGACCAGGGCGTACGGGTTAACGCCCGGCTCAGCGCCCGCAGATTGGGCATATGTAACACGGGGTCGAGACAGGCAAGCTGGCGCGCGCGCACATGGATCCGGCGCTGGCAGGTCGCCAGCATCGACATATAGGCAATAATAAAGGAGAAGACCAGATAGCTTGACGAGGTTATCGCCAGTTGAATGTCGTAACCCTGGTTAACCGGCAAATAGCAGTAATGAAAGTGAATTGCGACAATCAGCAGCGGCGTCCAGATCAGCGAAATAAAGCGATAGCCGTAACGCATCGATCCCCAGAGCATCACTGGCATTAATAACGACAACGTATAATTGGTGCTAAAAATCGTGCCGCTTTCACTGCCTGGCATCAACAGCAAACCCAGGCACAACGCAAGAATACTCAGCCAGGCAATCACTTCAGGCCGTGTGACTTTGGGATCAAATTCTGCCCGCATCTGCGAAATAAAACTCATCAAATAGCGGGGATGGCGAATCAGGCGGATGAGCAGGTAGCACAGCGGCGTACCGGTCAGGCAACCCACCAGCAGCGCCTGAAAGTTAATGAGCGTGCGAATACTTAGTGGACCCACGCCCGCCAGCGTGTAGTAATTATCGTAAAGTCCCAGGTAGGTGGCGACCTGAAAGATCATCAGAAATACGGTAGCCGGGCAAATGACCTGCCAGAAAATACGTTGCCCCATCAGACGCTCGCTGCCATAAGCGACCATATGCCGCCGCAATACAAAGACGCGATAGCCTCCCCAGCTCAGGATAGTCGGCACCAAATAGTGCGCGGTCTTTTCCAGGGTTTCAATTGCCCCTGAGGCTGCGTAGTAATGATGGAAGAGAGCGAGAACAATACCAGGCAGTGCGGCCCAGCCGAAGAAAAGCATAAGGCTGATAAAAAACGCCAGCGACAGATAATATAAAATAACCCCACCACCCGCCGCGGTCGTTGCTGTATTAGCAAGGCTAATAATTGGCAATAGCAGAACAGGCAGTATGAGGGGAAGCGCCCACCATTTATCTTTATGTTGCTGATATATATTTAGAAAATTCATAGATGCTCAACGGAAAACCCGACGTCCTGAAGGGGTGTTTCAGGCAGGTATCCAACCCGACTGTCTAAGTCACGGAAGCAGAGCACCGTGAAGTGTGGGAGGATTTTATTTATGTATAACGAGCGACGATTGATCCGAATCAAAAAGCACCAACAGTTTACGCAATAATTATCTCTTTTTTTACTTATTTCTGAATTAAATCAGCGGGGTGAATATTAAATAATATTTATATTAGCTTTATAAATGTTTACTTTGACGCAGTTTTACATTATGCAGAATTGACCCGTATTAAAGTCTGTGTCTTAATATTGTACCGCCCGTTAAACCGGGTATACCGTTAAGGACCCTTTGTGCGTCAGGCAACCACTATGCGAAAACGACATCGATTTGACAGTCGCATGACCCGTATCGTACTTCTCATCAGCTTTTTCTTTTTCTTCGGCCGCTTCGTCTATTCCTCTATTGGTGCCTGGTATCATCACCAGGATAAAGTCCAGTCTCAACAGATCAGCCAGACTATCGACCCCACCGCACAACGCTAAGACTTTACCCCGTATTAATGACGCGCATTTTTTGCGTGGGCTTTGACTCGCCTTACAGTCGCATGATGCCTGTGACCAGGATCCACACGTCAGGGCCTGGCCTAAAAAGCCAAAAGCCCGCAGTTACGCGGGCTTAGAGGTACTTACTGATTTTACATTCAGGCTGTTGCCAGACGCTAAATCATTCCCACTCGATCGTCGCAGGCGGTTTGCCGCTGATGTCATACACTACGCGGGAGATACCATTCACTTCGTTGATGATTCGGTTGGATACGCGGCCCAGGAAGTCATACGGCAGGTGCGCCCAGTGTGCGGTCATAAAGTCGATAGTTTCGACCGCACGCAGTGAGACAACCCAGTCGTATTTACGGCCATCGCCCATCACGCCAACGGAACGCACCGGTAGGAACACAGTGAAAGCCTGGCTAACTTTGTTGTAGAGATCGGCTTTATGCAGTTCTTCAATAAAGATAGCGTCAGCACGACGCAACAGGTCGCAGTACTCTTTCTTCACTTCGCCCAGTACGCGCACGCCCAGACCCGGACCCGGGAACGGATGACGGTACAGCATGTCGTACGGCAGGCCCAGTTCCAGACCAATCTTGCGCACTTCGTCTTTGAACAGCTCACGCAGCGGCTCGACCAGACCCATCTTCATCTCTTTCGGCAGGCCGCCCACGTTGTGGTGAGACTTGATGACGTGTGCTTTACCGGTAGCAGATGCCGCAGATTCGATCACATCCGGGTAAATCGTCCCCTGCGCCAGCCATTTCACATCTTCCAGTTTCAGCGCTTCTTCATCGAACACTTCAACAAAGACGCGACCGATGATTTTACGCTTCGCTTCCGGATCGTTCTCACCAGCTAATGCATCCAGGAAACGTTTTTCCCCTTCAACGTGAATGATGTTCAGACCGAAATGGTCACCGAACATATCCATTACCTGCGCCGCTTCATTCAGGCGTAGCAAGCCGTTGTCGACGAATACGCAGGTGAGGTTTTTGCCGATGGCGCGGTGCAGCAGCATCGCGGTCACGGATGAGTCAACGCCACCGGACAGGCCGAGGATCACCTTGTCATTACCCACCTGCTCACGCAGGCGCACAATCGCGTCTTCAATGATTTTTGCCGGCGTCCACAGCGCTTCACATTCGCAGATATCGCGAACAAAGCGTTCCAGCATACGCTGGCCCTGACGGGTGTGGGTCACTTCCGGGTGGAACTGCACGCCGTAGAAGCGTTTTTCTTCGTTGGCCATAATAGCAAACGGGCAGGTTTCGGTGCTGGCGACGGTGACAAAGTCAGACGGGATGGCAGTGACTTTATCGCCATGGCTCATCCAGACATCCAGCAGCGGGTTGCCTTCGGCACTCAGCGAATCTTCAATACCGCGAACCAGCGCGCTGCTGGTTTTGACTTCAACCTGAGCGTAACCGAATTCACGCTCGTTCGAGCCTTCTACGTGACCGCCAAGCTGCATTGCCATGGTCTGCATGCCGTAGCAAACGCCCAGTACCGGCACACCGGCATCAAAGACATACTGCGGCGCGCGCGGGCTGTTGTGCTCAGTGGTGCTTTCCGGGCCGCCGGACAGGATGATCCCGCTCGGGTTGAACTCACGGATTTGTGCTTCAGTCACATCCCAGGCCCACAGCTCACAGTAAACACCCAGCTCACGTACGCGGCGGGCGACAAGCTGAGTATATTGCGAACCGAAGTCCAGGATCAGGATGCGATGTTTATGAATATTGTCGGTCATTGACGGTCATTCCGAGGCAAATAGCAATTAAACTAAAACGCCCGGCCGGAGCCGGGCGATGAAAATCAGGAGCCCATACGGTAGTTCGGCGACTCTTTAGTAATGGTCACATCGTGAACGTGACTTTCCTGAATGCCAGCACCGCTGATGCGGACGAATTCTGCTTTAGTTCGCAGCGCGTCGATAGTAGCACAGCCGGTCAGACCCATACAGGAGCGCAGGCCGCCCATTTGCTGGTGGATAATCTCTTTCAGATAGCCTTTATACGCCACGCGGCCTTCGATGCCTTCTGGCACCAGTTTGTCGGCAGCGTTATCGGTCTGGAAGTAGCGATCGGAGGAGCCTTTGGACATCGCGCCCAGAGAACCCATGCCGCGATAAGATTTGTAAGAACGGCCCTGGAAGAGTTCGATTTCGCCCGGGGATTCTTCCGTCCCTGCCAGCATAGAGCCGACCATCACCACGCTTGCGCCTGCGGCGATGGCTTTGGCAATATCGCCCGAGAAGCGGATACCACCGTCTGCGATAACCGGAATACCTGTGCCTTCCAGCGCTTCAACCGCGTCAGAAACGGCGGTGATCTGCGGAACGCCCACGCCAGTCACGATACGGGTAGTACAGATTGAGCCAGGGCCGATACCGACTTTCACTGCGCTCACACCCGCTTCCATCAGGGCACGTGCACCCGCACCGGTGGCCACGTTGCCGCCGATGATTTGCAGATCCGGGTATTTAGCGCGAGTTTCACGAATGCGTTGCAGCACGCCTTCGGAGTGACCGTGGGAGGAGTCGATCAGCAGCACGTCAACGCCGGCGGCAACCAGCGCATCCACGCGCTCTTCGTTACCCGCGCCCGCGCCAACTGCGGCACCGACACGCAGACGGCCATGCTCGTCTTTACATGCCTGCGGCTTACGTTCAGCTTTCTGAAAATCTTTTACGGTGATCATGCCGAGCAGATGGAAGTTCGCGTCCACGACCAGCGCTTTTTCAACGCGTTTTTCGTGCATTTTGGCAAACACGGCGTCGCGGGCTTCGCCTTCACGCACGGTGACCAGACGCTCTTTCGGCGTCATATAGACGCTGACTGGCTGGCTCAGATCGGTCACAAAACGCACGTCACGACCGGTGATGATGCCAACCAGTTCGTTATCAGAAGTGACTACCGGGTAACCGGCAAAACCGTTGCGTTCCGTCAGTTCTTTGACTTCGCGCAGCGTCGTCGTTGGCAGCACGGTCTGCGGGTCAGTGACCACACCGGATTCGTGTTTTTTAACGCGGCGGACTTCTTCAGCCTGGCGTTCAATAGACATGTTTTTGTGAATAAAACCAATGCCACCCTCCTGTGCCAGAGCAATCGCCAGGCGCGCTTCCGTCACAGTGTCCATCGCTGCGGAGAGCATAGGAATATTCAGGCGAATGGTTTTCGTCAGTTGGGTGCTGAGATCGGCGGTATTCGGCAGAACGGTGGAGTGTGCGGGAACAAGGAGAACGTCGTCAAACGTCAGGGCTTCTTTAGCGATACGTAGCATGGGCAATATCTCTGACCGGGTGGTTAAATATTGCCGTGGCATTATACAGAGCGTAATCGGTTGCATCTACACTTTTTTCAGAAAAATAGTTGCGTTCACCTCACTTCGGGTTACTATCGATTGAATAACCCGCTGATTTAAAATTTGATCCAGCTCACATGTCACCAACACAATCCCCCGCAATTTTTACCGTTAGCCGCCTGAATCAGACGGTCAGACAACTGTTAGAACACGAGATGGGCCAGGTCTGGATCAGCGGTGAGATCTCGAACTTTACGCAGCCCGCATCCGGGCACTGGTACTTCACGCTCAAAGATGACACCGCCCAGATACGCGGTGCAATGTTCCGCAACAGTAACCGCCGCGTCACTTTCCGCCCGCAACACGGCCAGCAGGTACTGGTGCGCGCCAGCATTACGCTTTATGAACCGCGCGGTGATTACCAGATTATCGTCGAGAGCATGCAGCCTGCGGGTGAAGGGTTGCTGCAACAGAAATACGAACAGCTAAAAGCGCGGCTTCAGGCCGAGGGCCTGTTCGACAGCGAGTTTAAAAAACAACTCCCCTCCCCCGCACATACCGTGGGCGTCATTACTTCAAAAACCGGTGCGGCGCTGCACGATATTTTGCATATCCTCAATCGCCGCGATCCGTCATTGCCGGTGGTGGTTTACCCGACCGCCGTGCAGGGTGACGACGCGCCGGGGCAGATCGTGCGCGCCATTGAGCTGGCGAACCGTCGTCAGGAATGCGACGTGTTGATTGTCGGGCGCGGCGGCGGCTCGCTGGAAGATCTGTGGAGTTTTAACGACGAGCGCGTGGCGCGGGCGATCTTTGCCAGCGTGATCCCTGTTGTCAGCGCAGTCGGGCACGAAACCGATGTGACCATTGCTGATTTTGTCGCTGATTTGCGCGCGCCGACCCCTTCTGCTGCCGCAGAGATGGTTAGCCGCAATCAGCTTGAGTTACTGCGCCAGTTACAAAACGGGCAGCAGCGCCTCGAAATGGCGATGGATTATTATCTGGCGAACCGCAACCGTCGCTTCACGCAGCTTTTTCATCGTCTGCAACAGCAGCATCCGCAACTGCGGCTGGCACGCCAGCAAACTGTACTTGAGCGTCTGCGTCAGCGAATGAACCAGGCGGTTGAGTCTCATCTTAAACGCGCCGGTCAGCGCCAGATCCGCATCACGCAACGCCTGAACCAGCAAACCCCGCAGTCGCGAATCCATCGCGCGCAGTCTCATATGCAGCAACTGGAATACCGGCTGACGCAAAACATGCACGAGCGTCTTGGCAGCACGCGGGAACGCTTTGGCAACGCCATCACTCATCTGGAAGCAGTAAGTCCGCTTGCAACACTCGCGCGCGGTTACAGCGTGACGACCGCCAGCGACGGCAAAGTGCTTAAGCAGGCAAAACAGGTGAGTCCGGGGGATGTGTTAACAACGAGAGTGTCTGACGGCTGGGTGGAAAGCGAAGTTAAAGAGATTAAAGCTATCCGCAAGACGCGGGCGCGAAAGGCAAAATAACGCACCCTGATGTTTAACGGGCAATGCGGAAATCGACGCGCTTTTTGGAAATCAACCCGTGTCCGTGCTGGCAAAAATAATCCACCGCACCACAGGCTTTAAGCACGTCTAACGGTTGCTGACAGTCGGGACAGAGAGCCTCAAGCGCGTAGTCGTGCTGGCAGGTTGCGCAGTGAGCATGGGTTCCGATGAGCTCCATCGGGCTTTGGCAGGTCGGACATTGCAGATTCATAGAGACTCCTGTTTTCCCCTCACCCTGACCCTCTCCCAATGGGAGAGGGAAGAGACCGAGTGCGGATTGGTTTTTCCCCTCACCCTAACCCTCTCCCACGGGGAGAGGGAATGGATCGGTTTTCCCCCTCTCCCCGTGGGAGAAGGCCGGGGTGAGGGGTAAGGAATTACTTCCCTTTCTTAATATGGCTAATCAAACGCTTACGCTTACGCATCTGGTTTGGCGTCAGAGTGTTGCGCTTGTTGGCGAACGGGTTATCCCCTTCCTTAAACTGAATGCGGATTGGCGTACCCATCACGTCCAGCGATTTACGGAAGTAGTTCATCAGATAACGCTTGTAGGAATCCGGCAGGTCTTTCACCTGGTTGCCGTGGATGACCACAATCGGCGGGTTATAACCACCGGCATGCGCATATTTCAGCTTCACGCGACGGCCACGCACCAGCGGCGGCTGATGATCTTCTGCTGCCATTGTCATGATACGCGTCAGCATCGCCGTGCTCTGGCGACGGGTTGAACTGTCGTAGGCTTCACGCACAGACTCAAACAGGTTGCCAACGCCGCTGCCGTGTAAAGCAGAAATGAAATGCACGCGGGCAAAATCAATAAAGCCCAGGCGGAAGTCCAGCGTCTCTTTAACCTGCTCACGCACTTCGTTGCTAAGGCCGTCCCACTTGTTGACGACGATAACAAGTGAGCGCCCACTATTAAGGATAAAGCCCAGCAGCGAGAGATCCTGATCGGAAATCCCCTCGCGGGCATCAATCACCAGCAGGACGACGTTAGCATCTTCAATAGCCTGCAACGTTTTGATTACCGAGAACTTTTCAACGGTATCGGTGATTTTGCCGCGCTTACGCACGCCCGCGGTATCAATCAGAATGAACTCGCGCTCATCGCGTTGCATCGGAATGTAAATGCTGTCGCGGGTGGTCCCCGGCATGTCATACACCACCACACGGTCTTCACCGAGGATACGGTTAGTAAGTGTGGACTTACCTACGTTAGGACGACCCACAATGGCCAGCTTGATCGGCAGATCCAGCGGGTTGAAATCATCTTCCGGTTCTTCTTCAGGCTCAGTCCCGTTTTGTTCCGCTTCGAATTGCGCCCAGTAGGCCGCTTCTTCGTCCACTTCTTCAACTTCACGCGGATCGATTTCCTGCATCCACGGCACCAGCACGTGCTCCAGCAGGCTGGTGACACCGCGCCCGTGTGAAGCGGCAATCGGATGGATTTCACCCAGGCCCAGCGAATAGAAATCGGCAACAGCCTGATCCGGATCCAGACCATCCGTTTTGTTCGCCACCAGGAACGTCGGCTTCTGGCGTGAGCGCAGGTGCTGAGCAATGGCTTCATCCGCTGGCATCAGGCCTGCGCGGGCGTCCACCATAAACAGCACCACGTCTGCCTCTTCAATAGCGAGTAAAGACTGCTCCGCCATGCGGGTTTCCACGCCGTCTTCTGTTCCGTCGATACCGCCGGTATCAACACAGATAAACTCACGACCTTCCACTTCAGCACGACCGTACTTACGGTCACGCGTCAGCCCCGGGAAATCCGCCACCAGCGCATCTCGGGTGCGAGTTAAACGGTTAAAAAGTGTGGATTTTCCTACGTTAGGGCGTCCGACGAGCGCGACCACAGGTACCATGTTTAAAGCCTCTTTCAATAAATCATTTACAACGCCGCCGGAGGGCAACGTTGCTTAAAACAGTAAATGTTAAAAACAGTAAAACGGCCCCTGCAACAGGAGCCGTTTTTTCATCCTGACGACCGCCCGTTTTTAACGCGTAATCGCGTACAGCGTGCCGTCTTTGGCCTGAATCAGCAGTTTGCCATCGGCAACAACCGGTTCAGTCAGGAAGCCTGAGCTATCCACTTGTTGTTGAGCAACGAAACGACCATCGTCAACGTTAATCCAGTGCATATAGCCTTCGCTGTCACCGACCACTAATGAACCATTATACAACGCTGGCGTCGTAAGGTTGCGGTGCAGCAGATCGCTTTGCGTCCAGAGTGTGACACCACCATCGGTTGTCAGCGCCAGGACACGATCGTTCTGGTCGACCAGGTAAATGCGATCGCCTTCAATAATGAAATCGTTGACTGAGCCCAGTTCACGTTTCCACATGACCTGACCGCTACGCAGATCCAGCGCGGTTAAATTGCCATTATAGGCCAGCGCGTACACAACACCGTTGACCACCACCGGCGTGGTATCCACGTCGCTCAGGCGATCGATTTCAGTTGTACCGGTCGCCTGGGAGATACGCTGCTGCCAGATCATCTGACCCTGCTGCATCAGAATCGCGCTCACACGCCCGTTATCGCCGCCGACAATGGCTGCGCCAAAGGCAGAAGCCGGGGCTGATTCGCCGCGCAATGACAGCGAAGGCATATCCAGGTTAACGGTCCATTTAACGGCACCGTCAGCTTCGTTCAATGCCTGCAACTGCCCGTTGCTGGTGTGGATCAAAACCATGCCATCGCTGACAACCGGGCGTGACAGGGCTTCACCCGCCACTTTGGTTTGCCAGGCGGTGGTGCCGTCAGCGGCATTAAGTGCAAACACCTGCGCTTTTTCGCTGCCGACATAAACGTGACCACCAGAAACTGTCACTCCACCTGAAAGCAGCGCTGCACTGCTGGAGAAGTAACCGCTTTTTTCAGCCAGTGACACAGACCAAATTTCTTTGCCATCATCGGCATTCACTGCTTTCACCGTGCCATGACGATCGGCGGCATAGACCACGTTGTCAGCATAGGCCGGGTGCAGGTTGGAATAGAAGTCGCCAATGCCGTTACCGACAGAGGTGCTCCACGCCGTAGACGGCGTAAACTGGTTTTCAACAACCGGAAGCGGAGACATTTTGACAACGTCTTCTTCGCCGCTAAACAGAGAACAGCCACTTAACAAGGTGACAGAAAGCAGCCCTGGCAGAAGTAATTTACGCAATTGCATCGGGTCCCTCTTAGATGGACAAATTATTGATTTTCATCTGCATCATTTCGCTCAGCGCCGGTGAAGCATCGCTTTTCGCGCCACTTTCCCATGCGGTGCGAGCACCTTGTTTATCGCCTTTGCTCAGCAATGCTTCGCCACGCAGATCGGCAACAATCGCTGTCCAGCCTTCACCTTTGATGGACTCAAGGGTTTTCAGCGCGGCATCAGCCTGCTTTAGCTGTACCTGAACACGCGCCAGACGCAGATTGATCACCGCTTTCAAGTTTTCGTCATCGGCGGCGCTCAGGCCTTGCTGTAATTGCGCAGCGGCTTTATCCAGCTCATTTTTATCAACATATTGTTGAGCCAGTTCAAGAGACGCAAACACACCGTAAGTATTTTTGTTGTCAGCGGCAAATTTCTCTGCGGCCACCAACGACTCCGGTTTGTCAGCGCGCAGTATGGACACTGAGTTTTCATAAGACAGCGACGCCGCTTTAGCGTTATCAGCCTGATGTCCCGTCCAGTAACGCCAGCCAACCAGCGCGCCAACACCCAAAATAACCCCAACGGCCAGCGCTTTGCCATTTTCAGCAAAGAAGCGTTTTAACGCATCAACCTGCTCGTTTTCGTTCTCGTAGATTTCCACGCAGTCCTACTCCTTAACGATAATTCACCGGGGAAGATTAGCCCAGTAAGGTGCGCAAATGCGCCGCAACGCCATCCTGCGTCACCGTAACTTGCTCACCGGAGCGCAAATCCTTCACCACAACATTGCCGTCAGCGACTTCGGATTCACCCAGTACCAGTGCGACGCGAGCGCCCCACTTATCTGCACGGGCGAACTGCTTCTTGAAGTTACCGCCGCCATGGTTAGTCATCAACTTAACGCCAGGTAACGCATCGCGTACCTGTTCAGCCAGTTGTAATGCCGCTGACTGTGTATCGGTGCCCGACGCGACCAGGTATATATCGACAACGGATTCCGCTTTAAATTCCGGATTAACTGCCTGAACCAGCAAAACTAATCGCTCGAGGCCCATCGCAAAACCGACAGCCGGGGTAGCACGACCGCCCAGTTGCTCAACGAGGCCATCATAACGACCGCCCGCACAGACGGTTCCCTGCGATCCCAGACTGCTGGTGACCCATTCAAAGACCGTACGGTTATAGTAATCCAGACCGCGCACCAGGCGCTGATTCACAGTGTAAGCAATGCCTGCCGCTTCAAGTAATGAACACAGACCGGCAAAATGCTCGCGCGAGTCATCATCAAGATAATCACCCAGCGCAGGCGCATCGTTTAACAGGGCCTGTACATCCGGGTTTTTAGAATCAAGCACGCGCAGCGGGTTGGTATACATACGGCGTTTGCAGTCTTCGTCCAGCTTATCCTGATGCTGTTCGAGGAAAGCCACCAGCGCATCGCGGTAATTAGCGCGGGCTTCCAGTGAACCAATAGAATTGAGCTCAAGCGTAACGTGCTCAGAAATGCCCAGTGCACGCCACCAGCGCGCCGAAAGCAGGATCAGCTCGGCGTCGATATCCGGCCCTTGCAGACCAAAGACTTCACAACCCAACTGATGAAACTGACGATAACGTCCTTTTTGCGGACGTTCGTAGCGGAACATCGGCCCGACGTACCACAGGCGCTGCTCCTGATTGTAGAGGAGACCATGTTCGATGCCCGCACGCACGCAGCCCGCGGTGCCTTCAGGACGCAGCGTCAGGCTGTCGCCATTGCGGTCATCAAAGGTGTACATCTCTTTTTCAACGACGTCGGTGACTTCACCGATCGCGCGTTTGAATAACGGGGTCTGCTCTACAATCGGCAAACGGATTTCACTGTAACCGTAGCTGCCGAGCACATTCTTAAGGGTGCCTTCAATGCGCTGCCACAGGGCTGTTTCGCCAGGCAGATAGTCGTTCATGCCGCGAATGGCTTGAATATTCTTTGCCACGTTTATTCTCTTTATAAATATAAAATGAACCCTCAACGCCCTCCCGAATGTGACGGGCGCGTTGCGGGTTCAATCATACACGGGAAGACAACCGCTTCCCAGTCGCGTTATTTTTCAAGCTCCCGGACATCAATGCGGCGAGCTTCGTCCAGCATGGATGCTTTGGCGCGGATGCGGGCTTCAAGCTGCGTGATCATGTCGTCGTTATCGAGTCGGCCATGACGCACGCCATCTTCATACAGGCCGCTTTTCTTGTTACCGCCCGTCACGCCCAGCGTGGAAACCAGTGCTTCGCCAGGACCGTTCACCACGCAACCGATGATAGAGACATCCATTGGCGTGATGATATCTTCCAGGCGCTGTTCCAGCGCATTAACCGTACCAATCACGTCAAACTCCTGACGCGAGCAGGTCGGACAGGCGATGAAGTTGATCCCACGCGAGCGGATACGCAGCGATTTCAGAATATCAAAGCCCACTTTGATCTCTTCCAGCGGATCGGCAGCCAGAGAAATACGCAGCGTGTCGCCGATGCCTTCTGAAAGCAGCAGTCCTAAGCCAATAGCGGATTTTACTGCGCCTGCGCGCGCGCCACCGGCTTCGGTGATCCCCAGATGCAGAGGCTGATCGATCTGCTTTGCCAGCAGGCGATACGATTCTACGGCCAGGAAAACATCCGACGCTTTTACGCTGACTTTGAACTGATCGAAGTTAAGGCGATCGAGATGATCAACATGGCGCATTGCGGATTCCAGCAGCGCCTGTGGCGTGGGCTCGCCGTACTTTTCCTGCAGATCTTTTTCCAGCGACCCGGCATTAACACCGATACGGATAGGAATATTTTTATCGCGGGCGCAATCCACTACCGTGCGGATACGCTCTTCATTACCAATGTTGCCAGGGTTGATGCGCAGGCAATCGACGCCGTATTCCGCCACTTTCAGCGCAATGCGATAGTCGAAATGAATGTCAGCGACCAGCGGTACATTGACCTGCTGTTTGATCAGTTTGAAGGCTTCTGCCGCATCCATGGTCGGCACGGAGACGCGCACGATGTCGGCCCCCACGCGCTCCAGCGCCTTAATTTGATTCACGGTCGCTTCCACATCCGTCGTGCGGGTGTTGGTCATCGACTGTACGGCGATAGGCGCACCATCGCCAATCGGCACATTACCAACATAGATACGTGTTGATTTTCTACGTTGAATAGGGGCCTGATTATGCATGAAAAATCTCCCGCGTTGCCCGTCTGTTACTGTGCTGCTGATTGTTCGGCATTGAGGGTCAGTCGCGCAACCTGGTTAGTTCTGATAAAACGGCTCAGATCGACAGGTTTACCCTGGAACTGGATCTGAACGGCAGCCGGCGCACCAATCTTCAGTTTGTACGGTGCCTGCCCTGCCAGATTAAGGCTTGCGTCTTTACGCTGAATACCACTGAACAGCTTTTTACCGGTTGCGTCGCTCACTTCCAGCCAGCAGTCGGCGGTGAAGGTCATCGCCAGTGCGTTCGGATCGGCAGCAGGCGTAGCATTCACACCCGCCTGATCGGTTGGCAATGCGTTGGCATTGGTCGTATCGACATTAGCCTGAGAAGGAGAAACCACGGCATTTTGTGCGCTGGTATCCGCAGGCGTTGCCGGGGTAGTCGCTGCCGACGCGGGCTGCTGCGCCGGAGCGCTTTGTGCCGGTGCAGTTTGCGCTGTCACATCGGCAGGTTCAGTACCGGTGAGCGTTTGCGCATCCGTCGGTTCGTTATTTAACGGCACGCTTTGTGCGTCGGTATTGTTCGCGTTTAACTCAGCCGAGGATTGATCGGCCATCGTGGTGATTTCTTCCTGCTGGGCCTTGTGGTTCTGCCACCACCATGCCCCGGTAAGGCCAAGCACCACGAAGAAGATAAGCCAGGTAATCGTGCTCAGCCAGCCATCGCGTTTTTTACGCCGTTTTCCCAGAGAAAAAGTCTGCATCGGGGCAACTTTTGCCGCACGGATCGGGGCCTGCTTTTCCATCATTGGCAGCAGTTCTTCTTCCGGGATATGCACTAAACGAGCATAAGAACGGATGTAGCCTCGCAGGAAGGTAGAAGCTAATTCGGCAGGTGCCTTATCTTCTTCAATATCGCGAACGGTGGAAACCTTAAGACACAGGCGTTCCGCTACCGCCTGTTGACTGAGTCCGAGTTGTTCACGGGCGCTACGCAGACGAACGCCAGTGGATAGAGTTGCATTTTGGTCGTGAGTGGCTTCAGTATTCATTCGCTACAACTGCTGGTACGTGAAATGTAAAAATGAGGTGCCGGTGACTCACAATGCTCACCCGCACCGCGAAACTTCAGGGTCAGTTAACCATAGTCGGACAGTATAAAACTGTCAGCCTGACGATAACAGAACAGCTTTCACCCTTTTGGCTAAACTGTTGTTCCATCGTTACATACTGCCTCAATCACGACAGAAACGCACCGTAATTATTGACTACACAGTTAGTTTCAAGCGATGCATTCAACATAATTATGCTGCGCGGTACAGAGAACATACCGCGCAGACACGGGTGTCAGACCGCTTTAACCGCAATCGGTTCACCCTGCATGCGTTTACGCATTGTACGCTTGGTGCGGTCGATGACGTCGCCTGCCAGTTGCCCGCACGCTGCATCTATATCGTCACCGCGCGTTTTACGCACGATCGTGGTGAAGCCGTATTCCATCAGCACTTTCGAGAAACGATCAATCCGGCTGTTTGAGCTGCGACCATACGGCGCGCCCGGGAACGGGTTCCATGGGATCAGGTTGATCTTGCAAGGCGTATCTTTCAGCAATTCAGCCAGTTGATGCGCGTGTTCCGTCCCGTCATTAACGTGATCGAGCATCACGTACTCAATGGTCACGCGTCCCTGATTAGCGTTGGACTTCTCAAGGTAACGGCGTACGGCGGCAAGGAACGTCTCAATATTGTACTTTTTATTGATCGGCACGATTTCATCGCGGATCTCGTCGGTCGGCGCATGCAGAGAAATCGCCAGCGCCACGTCGATCATATCGCCGAGTTTATCCAGAGCCGGCACCACGCCAGAGGTGGAAAGCGTCACGCGACGTTTGGACAGGCCAAAGCCGAAATCATCAAGCATGATTTCCATCGCCGGTACAACGTTGTTCAGGTTGAGCAGCGGTTCCCCCATCCCCATCATCACCACGTTGGTGATAGGACGTGTGCCTGTTACTTTGGCCGCGCCGACAATTTTCGCCGCGCGCCATACCTGGCCGATGATTTCAGAGACGCGCAGGTTACGGTTAAAGCCCTGCTGGGCGGTCGAGCAGAATTTGCATTCCAGCGCGCAGCCGACCTGAGAAGAAACGCACAGCGTGGCGCGATCGTCTTCCGGGATATAAACCGTTTCAACGCGCTGATCGCCCACGGCGATAGCCCATTTGATCGTGCCGTCAGAAGAACGCTGCTCTTCAACGACTTCAGGCGCACGGATTTCCGCGACTTCTTTCAGACGATTACGCAACACCTTATTGATGTCGGTCATCTCGTCAAAATCATCGCTGCAATAGTGGTACATCCACTTCATCACCTGGTCGGCGCGGAAGGGTTTTTCACCCATATTCTTGAAAAATTCGCGCATCTGCTGACGGTTCAGATCCAGCAGGTTTACTTTGGCGTCTTTATTAGGGACCGTCGGGACGACGATTTCAGGCGTAACAGTTTGTTCAGACATAATGTATTCCGGCCTCGTTATTACACGTTATGGCCCGTGGAGGGTTAAAAAGAAACGCCCCGGAGAGCAGGTGCTCATCCTGGGGCGTTGCATTGTACAAATTCTACTGCATGGATGCCATGCCTGCGCGTGACATTTATGAAATAAATGATTAGCGCGTACGCGGGCAAACTTCGCCTTCTGCGAAGAAGTAAGCAATTTCGCGCTCGGCAGATTCAACAGAATCGGAGCCGTGGGTGCCGTTCTCGGTGAAGCTGTCAGCGTAGTCAGCGCGCAGGGTGCCTGCCAGCGCATTAGCCGGGTTCGTTGCACCCAGCAGATCGCGATGACGCTGCACAGCGTTTTCGCTTTCCAGCACGGATACCACGATAGGACCGGAAGTCATGAATTCAACCAGACCGTCGAAGAACGGTTTTCCGTCGTGCTCAGCGTAAAAACCGCGAGCCTGTTCAACGGACAGATGCAGCAT
The DNA here is from genome assembly GCF_900116015.1 of Enterobacter sp. kpr-6. Lineage (GTDB taxonomy): Bacteria > Pseudomonadota > Gammaproteobacteria > Enterobacterales > Enterobacteriaceae > Enterobacter_D. Next base: position 79,972 of record NZ_FOYH01000001.1, on the reverse strand, counting down.
TTTGGTGCCTACGATTTTGAAACCTGCCGCTTCAAAGCGCGCAAAGATGCTTCCAATAACGTTTTTTGCCACCGCGTTTGGTTTGATGATGGAAAAAGTACGTTCAATAGCCATGATTACCTCTGGATGATGTTCTGTTGTTTTTACCCGTCATACTTCACGTTGCATGTACGTTGGCTGCTTTCGTTCACCCCAGTCACTTACTTATGTAAGCTCCTGAGGATTCGCTCAATTGCCGCCTTCCTGCAACTCGAATTATTTAGGGTAGGCATACTTGTGTATGAGTTGGCGCGAATTATAGAGAGCAAGTGCGATCTTGACCATGGACGAAGGTAACATTTTTTTAAAATAAGACGAGTTTTAGCAACAGCATTCACAGACGCATGCCAAACTGATGCTTCTCACACAGTCCGCAGCGCTCTTTATGCGGATCGAGTGACCAGAACGAACGCTGGCAGTCGGTGCAGGTGCGTGCATGTGCACCAAATTTCTCAACGCGCGCCGGGGCAATACACTCCTCAAGCCGCAGCGCCTGATGCCCGCATACTGCAGTACATATGCCACAGCCAGTACAGCGGGCCGTTTCAATCACCATGTCGCTGCCCTGAAACCGGATGGCCTGTTCCGGGCAGGCGCGCCAGCAGGCCCCGCACATCTCGCAGCGTGAATCATCAAGCGTGAGTTCAACATCGCTCATCAGCGGAAAGGCCTCGCGTAAGCGTCGTTTTCCCGGCGCAACGCGGCAGGCGGCGGCATCTTCACGCGGCGCATGAAACAGCGTTCGGCGCGACGCATTGATACCGGTCTGCAACGGCGGCACGAAAGCCCATTCCGGCTCACCGTACTGCCGAAGCCGCAGGTTAAGACGGGCAATAGCGATCATCCATGTCGCCGACTGTTGCGGATCCATGGCGACAAAGCGCACCCCGAACTGGCGATGCCAGAGAAGCAGTTCTTCAGTAACGGGCGCAAGCGTGGAAAACGGGCCAGCCAGCGTATCGCCACGTCGATAACGTTTGACCGGCGCAATACCCTCGATCGCCTCAACCGGGCAGGCAAAAAGACAGTTGCCGCACTCAATGCAGCGCTGCGGATCAACCGCGATCAGCCCTGAGAAAGAAAATGCCTGCGCAGGACACGCATCCGCGCAGGCACGACAGGAAGCATAACGATAGCGGCGGCGAACGCATGACTGCTTTACGTTCACCGCCGGATCAAAGGTCAGTCTGACCATCAGCCGATACAGAAAAAGACGAAGCGCAGCATAATTTCACCTGCGATCAGCAACGCACAGCCCGTCACCATCAGCCCGTTCGCCCGCTTCAGGCCGCCTGCGGCGAAGCAAAGCATGCCGGCAACGGAGATACACTGGCTGAACAGATGCACGCCGCGCAATTGCGCCAGCATTGCCAGTGGCTGATGAGCATAGGTGACCACCGTATTGCCCACCGCCGTCACATCCGCCAGCCAGAGCGGTTGGATCAGCAGGCGAAGCAGGACGAACAGTGCGATCAGCGCTACGGCGTAGATAACCGCGCGCCGGGCCTGAAACACCAGCGAAACCACGACAGAACCCAGGATCACCACCGTACTGATAAACAGCACCAGCGTATTCACATGCTGCCAGGTGACAACCGAGGTGTGCATATAAATCTGCGCCATGCAGAACACATCCACCAGCCCCAGTACCGCCGCCAGGATCAACAGCGTTTTCCAGCCGGGTTTACCGGTGAAAAGCAGCAGCGTGGCTAATCCAAGGGCGGCCAGATAGAGGCTGGCGAAGATGATTTCGCGGCTTAACCACGAGCTTCCCACATGACGCAGCGCGTTAAACGCATTCAGCGGGTAGCCCATATGCAGCGCCGAGGCCATCAGCCCTAAACCAGCCATCACAAACGCCCCGGCCGCTACCGGCAACAGACTACGGCGAAGATCGTTGCCTGGCGTCAGCGTGGTATGTCTGAAAGCCAGCCACAGCGTGATACCGACCGAGCCTTGCAGAAACAGGGTAAAAATCAGCAACGGTAACTCATGCATGACGGCTGCCCTCCTTTTCCGCACCCTGATGCGCTTTGATCACCAGATTGGGCCTTGTCACGGACGCATCCGGCAGCCCTTTCACTTCACACACGCTGCCATATTTGGCACGCAGTTCATCAACCGGACCAAATTTGATTGCCTCAAGCGGGCAGGTTGCCACGCAAACCGGCTGCTCGCCTTTCGCCTGTAAATCGATGCAAAAATCGCATTTCGACATCTGCCCGGTCTGCTCGTTAAGCTGCGGCGCGCCGTAAGGACAGGACCAGGCGCAGTAACCGCAGCCCACGCATTTGTCGGTATCCACGCGCACAATGCCGTCGCCCGGACGTTTATGCATGGCGGTGGTCGGGCAGTTTTTGGTGCAAATCGGATCGTCGCAGTGGTTACAGGAAATCGAGAGCGTATAGGCGAACACGTTCTGGCTTACGCCGCCCTGCCCGGTGGGGATAAAACTCCCGCCGTTGACTTCATACACGCGGCGAAAACGGCGGCCAACGTCCAGATTGTTTTTATCTTTACAGGCGACCTGACAGGCTTTGCACCCTGAGCAACGCGAGGAATCGATAAAAAATCCAAGCTGTTTTTCGCTCACCGGGGCGTATTGTTTGAACTGACTCATGCTTTTTCAACCTCCACCAGCATCGTCTGATGTGAATTCCCTTTTGCCAGCGCCGTGATGCGCGCCGAGCTGAGTACGTTAGCGCAACCACCTTTATCCACGCCTTTTTCATCCGGCTGCCACCAGGCTCCGGCCTGCATTGCCACCACGCCTGGAATAATGCGCGGCGTCACTTCTGCCGGGATCTGGCAAATGCCGCGAGCGTTATGGATCTTCACGCTATCGCCCTGATTAATGCCTCTTTTTTGTGCATCCTGTGGGTTGATCCACAGCTTCTGCTGCTGCGCCTCAATCAGCCACGGGTTAGCGTACTGCGTGGAGTTGGCGCGGTTTTTCCCTTTCCAGGTAATCAATTGCAGCGGGAAGTCTTTTGCCAGCGTATCTTCCGGCCCTTCGTGGGCAGGCACGTAGTGCGACAACGCCGGGATTTCCGGGTGATGCATGTCGTACAGGCGCTTTGAGAAAATCTCGATTTTCCCGGAAGGCGTGGCGAACGGATGATTCTCCGGGTCGCGGATATTGTCTTCGAAGGCCACCCAGGGCGCGCTTTTAAACAGATGCTGACGGGTGACTTGCAGGGTGGCGAAATCCGGCAGTTTCTCATCGGGCATCGCCAGGCGGGTTTGCTCCCAGATATGCTCAATCCAGGCTTTTTCGTCGCGCCCCTGGCTGAACTCGGCTTCGACATTGAGCTTTGCCGCCACTTCCCGCAGCCACTCGTAGTCAGACCGCCGTTCAAATTCCGGCTCAATCAGTTTTTCAGAGAGGATAAGATAACTTGCCGTACCCCAGGTTTCGCCGATGTTCCAGCGCTCCATAAAGCTGGTTTCTGGCAGCAGCAGATCGGCATATTTCGCGCTGGGGGTCATAAACAGATCGCTTGCCACGATGAACTCAATTTTTGATTCATCTTCCAGCACGCGCACCGCCTGGTGCAGATCGGGGTTCTGGTTGGCGAGGTAGTTTCCGGCAAGGGAAAAGAGAATGCGGATGTTGCTGTCGAGCTGTTTCGCTTCTTTCAGACCATCATCGACGGTGACTTTGCTGGCATCATCGGCAGCCTGCACCCAGTTCATCACGGAGATTTGTGCTTTTACCAGGTTCTCAGGCATTTCCGGGCCAACGGTAAATTTACGGTTAGCGCAGCCGCCGTAGCCTGCCGCCCAGCCGCCTTTAACGCCGACATTACCGGTGATGGTCGCCAGAAGCGTTGAACCGCGCGCGGTACGCTCGCCGCAGTTATGCCGCTGCGGGCCCCAGCCCTGAATCAACGCCGCCGGTTTGGTGGTGGCGTAATCACGCGCAAGCTGGCGAATGGTTTGCGCCGGAACATGGGTGATCTTTTCCGCCCACTCCGGCGTTTTCACGATGCCGTCTTTCGCGCCTGTCAGATACGCCAGCAGCGATTCATTCGCCGGGACGCCTTCCGGCATTGAGGCTTCATCAAACCCAATAGCGTGCCGCGCAATAAACGCTTTATCGTGCAGGTTTTCAGTGACGATGACGTACATCATCGCGTCCATCAGCGCGTTATCGGTGGTAGGCAGTAACGGTATCCACTGATCCGCCAGCGAAGAAACGGTATCGGAATAGCGCGGATCGACGACGATAAAGCGCGTGCCGTTTTGCTTCATCCGCTGAAAATAATGGTTGGTATGCCCAAAAATGGTTTCCGTCGGGTTATGGCCCCACAAAATCACCAGTTTGGTATCAAGCAGCGTATCCAGTGAACTGCCGCTGGCGGCGGTACCGTAAGTATAAGGAGTGGCGGCGGCGGTGTTACCCATGCTGACGGAATGGTAACTTTGCAGGTACCCGCCCGTTAAATTCAGCAGCCGGCGTACCATCACATCGCCGGAAAAGGTGCCGCCGGAAACCGCTGTTCCCACATGAACATAACGTGAGGATGCGCCATATTTTTCGGTGATGGATTTTAATTTACCGGCAATAAGCGTGGTGGCTTCATCCCAGGAAATACGTTCGAATTTTCCTTCGCCACGCTTGCCGACGCGTTTCATTGGATATTTCAGCCGGTCAGGATGATAAACAAATTTCCGGTAGGCGCGACCACGAACACAGGCGCGCATTACCGGCATTTGCGGATCGAGTTCATTATCCGGCCGCGTTGAAATACGCGTTACCACACCATCACTCACATGAGCGCGAATATCGCATTTACCCCCGCAGTCAAACGTACTGCACGTTTGCACAATTTTTTCCGGCGGTGTTTGTTCGCCCACTACCGCGTCGGGCGTGCTGCCCTGCGCAGTAGTGGACAGGAAAGGCAAAGTAACCAGAGCGGAACTTGCCTGTAAGAAGTTTCGTCGGGAAATAGAGACGAGGCCATCATCCCGTTGGCATTGTATTTTTTTCACACTACATTCCTTCAAAAAAGAATGTATTCTCCCTTTTTAAATGAAATGTACCGTTGATATTTATCAAACTACTCCGTTAGTCGTATTATTAATTAATAATATAATTCTCATTTATATAAAAATAATAATTCAATCATTTTAAAAATATTAATTGATGTAATATAAATACTGAAAATATTTCATTACAGGCTGACCTCAAAATTCACGGTGACCAGTTGCCCCGCTTCGTCCATGACGACTAACTGATACGCACCCGACTGCGTTAGCGTCAGGGTAAGTGTGTTACGCATCGTGTCGACCGGTTCACCATTCAGAAACCACCAGCGTCGGCCTTCTCCGCCGAGGGTGCGCAGCGGTAAAGCCACGCTTTGCTGACCCGGCGGGCGCTTGATGACAGCACCTTCCTGGAGGCCGGAAAGGATCAGCGGCGGCGCATCCTGGTTGTGCATCGGCGGACACACGGAGGATGGCGCAGGCAATCTTGCAGCGCGTCGTTCAGAGGGCGGCAACCACGGCTCCAGCGGTAAAGGCCAGACATCCAGGGTTGTTTTACGCGCATCCGGGCAATCCGCCGCCACGCGTTTTCCGTCAGCATCAAGCCAGACGGGAAAACGAATCCCCTTCATCCCTTCCTGTTCCGGCAGTAACAGCGTGGGCGGTTCACTGCCGTCCAGAAGCCAGGTCGAAAGACGACGGCGGCAGTTACTGTCGCCTTCAGGCAGACTTTGCCCGCCAGGCCAGCAGATCACGCCGCGGGTAACCGACGCCGGACGCGGATCGACCGGCTGCCTTCCCTGCCCGACGACGGATTGCGCCTGCAACAGCGTATTGACCTGATTGAGCAGCGGCACGGCGCTGGCGAAACCAAACTGTCCGGCCACCGGGGTGCCATCGGGCCTGCCGACCCAAATCCCTATCACATACCGGGCGTTAAGGCCCACCGCCCACGCGTCGCGGTAGCCATAGCTGGTGCCGGTTTTCCAGGCCAGTGGCACCACCTGCGTGAGCGTGGCATCGGGCAGCGGCTGAGCTTGCGAGGCGAGGATCCGGCGGATAATCCACGCGGAACCCTCTGAAAGCAGCGGTCGCTCGGTGAGAGGATCTGACGGCTGCAGGCGTAATGCGCCTGCTTTTCCGTGGCGGGCAAAGGCGCTGTAGGCCGCGGTAATATCCGCCAGCCGCGCGCCTGCCCCGCCTAAGATCAGCGACAGATTTGGCTCAGCCCCGGCGGGTAAGATGAGCGGCAATCCGGCGTTACGCAGCCGGGCGGCAAAGCGCTTCGGTCCGTAAGCCTCCAGCACCTGCACCGCCGGGAGATTGAGCGAGCGCACCAGCGCTTCACTCATGCTGATCGGGCCATGAAAACCAGAATCAAAGTTGCCGGGCCGGTAATCTCCGGTCAGACGGGGCACGTCCTGAAGCAGCGAGGCCGGATGAATCAGCCCTTCGTCCATCGCCAGCCCGTAGATAAAGGGTTTTAACACCGATCCCGGCGATCGGATCGCATTGACCATGTCCACGTGGCTAAAGCGGGTGTCATCGTTGATATCCACCGATCCCACCCAGCCGCGCACTTTCATGCTGGTGTGATCGACGACGATCATCGCCAGCGAACTGCGCTGCGGCAGGCGGGATTTCACGTTAAGCGCCATATCTTCAAGCTGACGTTGCAGCCCCGCGTCCAGCGTGGTGACGATTTTGTCGCTTTTCGTTTTGCCTGCGACGAGGCGGGAGAACAGCGGTGCAAGCTGCGGCATCTGCCGGGGTGCCAGCCAGACCGGTTCTTCGCGGGATTCCTGTACCTGATGCGCTGACCACACGCCCTGCTGCGCCATTCTGTCGAGCACTTTATCGCGCGCGGCCTGAGCACGTTCCGGCCAGCGGTCGGGTCGCAGGCGGCTCGGTGCCTGAGGCAGCACCGCAAGCAGCGCCGCTTCAGCGTAACTTAACTGCGCCGGGGATTTCCCCAGATAGGCCCAGCTTGCTGCCCCCACGCCCTGTAATGTGCCGCCGAACGGCGCACGGTTGAGATACAGGGTGAGGATTTCACGTTTTGAAAGATGCCATTCCAGTTGCAGCGCCCGCCAGAGCTGACGGATCTTACCTGCGAGCGTGCGTGAGTGCGGATCGAGCAGCCGCGCCACCTGCATGGTCAGGGTGCTGCCACCCGACACCACTTTGCCGGACGTCAGATCCTGCCAGGCGGCGCGGGCAATAGAGAGCGGATTAACGCCAGGATGCGTCCAGAACCAGCGATCTTCATACTGGATCAGCGCCTGAAGATAGCGTGGCGAGACCTCTTCGATGGTGACCGGGTAGCGCCAGATGCCTTCGGCGTCAGCAAAGCGCCACAGCGGTGTCCCGTTTTCGGTAACCACCACGCGGGCAGGACTGACCTCATTAAGCGGCAGCGGCCACAGCCTGTCGGCGATGACCACCGCCACCCAAAGCAGCAGCAGCGCTCCCGGCAGCCAGAGCCAGCGGGAGCGCCGGAAACGGCGTTGACTCACGTTATGGCGTTACGATCAGCGGGCCGCTCGCAGCCCCCGTCGCCCGCCATTGCGGTACATACATCGATTCCACCTGCGGCATTGGCACCTGATACACGCCCGGCGTAACGGCGCGCGCCAGATAAACCAGCGTGACCGGCTGCCCTTCGTTGACCGCTACCGCCGCCACAAAGCGATCGTCGCGGAACTCCATGTGCTGAATGTCAGCCTGCTGCATCTGATTAAGCAGGTTTCTGACTTCATCGCCGCTGTCCTGCAGGCTCGCGCTGCTGCTGGCGAGGTTCTGGTTTTCCAGTTCCAGCCCGGCAGGCAGCAAGTCAACCACCAGCGCATCCGGCACATTCTCACTGGCCTGGACCGCCAGCGTCACCAGTACCAGCTCACCGCTTTTCAGCGAAGCCAGCGATTTCGCCTGCCCGTCGGTACCGAGAATTTGCCGTTCAATGTGCAGCACGTTTGACGACGGCTGCGGCGCGGCTTCCGGATAGCCTGAGGTATCCAGACGCAGCCACAGCGGCGTGTCGCCGGTATTGGTGACCTGCAACGACGCAATCTGGTCGCCCGTCAGTTTCTGCGTTTGCGGCTTGTCGCCTTTGAGCAGCGTGGCATCAAGGGAGGTTTGCGCCTGCCAGGTTCCCGGCACATTCTGTAATTGTCTGCCCGCCAGGAACAGCGCGTTGCTTTCCTGAGTGGAGAGCCAGCGCTGCCCATAGGCTTCTTCTGACAGGGTCATCAGCAGGGTGTTTTGCGCGTCGGGCAGCAGCTTGTTTTCCTGCAACAGGGAGAGCATCAGGGCATGATCGCGCAATGTACTGCCGTAATCCCCCAGCCAGCGGTGTTCCGACTGGCGTGACGTTTTCAGGGCCAGCGTCAGCGCTTCTTTGGCACGGGTATCGTCGCCCATTAATTTCAGGGCCACACCCAGTTGCATCAGAGGCAGACCGGCTGCCGCCTGATCGTGGTGTTGCCAGATCTCACGCAGCGCACCGAGCGGGGCCTTTTGCTGACGTGCCAGTACCAGTCCGGCATAAGCCTGAACAGCAAATTTGCTCGCCTGGTTATCCTCGCTGTAACGGGTTGAGATCTCGCCCGGTGCCTGTAAATAACGCAGCAAGCGGTTGTTGGCCTTGTTGAGCGCGTCGGAAGGAACGCTGTAACCCTGCTCCCCGGCACGGACCAGGAAGTCCGTCACGTATGCGGTCAGCCAGTATTCTTCTGCTCCCTCTTTATCCCACAGCGCAAAGCTGCCGTCGTCACGCTGCATTTGCAGCAGGCGGGCGATGCCAACGTCCACCGCCGCTCGGCGTTTTTCATCGCTGTCGCCCACAATGCCCAGCGCCTTCAGTTGCGCGCTATTGGTATAGAGCGACGGGAACAATCCGCTGGTGGTTTGCTCAAGGCAGCCGTACGGGTAAGCTCTCAGTTCCTGAATGTAGCGGGCAAGGTTAAGCGGCGGTTTGCCGCTCAGTAAGAGCTGCCCTTGCAGGGTCGCAGGGGAAATGCCCGTAATGTGATTTGCAGGCGCATTCCAGCTCTGTCCGGCATTTAACTGCACACCCGTATTCACCGTCTGGGCAGGCCAGACCGGACGGACGCCGATTTTCCATTGCTTTTGCTGCGGCGCGAAAGTTTCGCCCGGCAACGTCAGGCCGCTGATTTGCGCACTGATCTCGCCGTCGCCAAAACCGCTCAGGCCGCGCACCGGCACAAACAGCGTGAAACGGGCGTTAGGCGCAAGGCTCACTGGCTTCGGCTGCTCGCTGTCGAGGCTGATTAAACCGCTGGCTGCCAGCGCCACGTTCAGCGTTTGTGGCTGGTCAGTCAGGTTGGTGAGATCGAGCGCCAGGCGGGTGGTGTCACCACTGGCGAGGAAGCGCGGCGTGCTCAGTTCGGCAATCAGCGGAGCCGCCACTATAACTTTGCTTTCGTTACTGCCGAAGTCATCTTCCGTCCAGGCCTGCGCCATCAGACGCAGTTCGCCGTTAAAATCGCCAATCGGCATTGAAATGGTGCCTTCACCTTTTTCATCAAGCGTTACCGGCTGCGCCTGCTGGGCAATGATCGTCACATGATTGACTGGCGGCTTACCGCCACGGTTAAGCTCATCGCCATCGCCACCAAAACGCAGTGCGGCAAGACGCCCCTGACCTTCAATCACCTGACCGTAGATATCGTAGATATCCGCGCCGTAGCGTTTCTGCCCGAAGAACGCTTCCCACGGATCGGGGGTTACGTAATCGGTGATGTTAAGCACTCCGCTGTCCACGGCAGAAAGCAGCACGTTAACCTGCTTCGGCACGACGCCATCTTTAACGCTGGCTTTCACTTTCACCGTCAGCGTCTGATTAGGGCGCATTTTCTGCGGATTTGTCAGCGAAACGTCCAGGCGGCGGTTTTCATCGCCAAGCGGTAAATGGAGTAAGCCGACCGCGCGTTTCGGCGTGGCGGATTTGGATTTATCGCCAGGGCGTACCACCAGCGTACTCAGATAGAGATCGTGACGTTTCCAGGCTTTATCGACCGGGATGGCCAGATCGAGGCCGTCGGCAGGCACATCAATCTCCTGCCACCACAGCGGCCCTTCGCTGGATTCCACCATCGCGTAGCCTTTACCCGCAGCCGGGGCGGTAATGTGTAAGTTGATGGTTTCGCCCGGCTGATAGGCAGGTTTATCCAGCTTGAGAGTCACACGGTCAGGGCGAATTGCCCCCGCGCCGTCGCTGTTATCCTGCCAGCTATAGCCCGCCCAGAAGCGTACGCTACTGACGGTATCGTCCGGCGCTTTAACTTCCAGACGATAAGCACCCCACTCGACCGGGAAGCTCACTTTACCCGTTTCGCCCGCCGCCAAATCGAGCGGCTGCTCGCCTTCAACGAGATCTTTTTGATCAAACTGGGACTGCCAGCCTTCGCCTTCAGACCAGTTCCAGTAATAGTCACGACGCTCGCGGATCAGGCGTACCTGTAAGCCCGATACCGCCTGCTTTTCACCCTGGGCGTTGGCATAGACGATATCAAAGCCGGCGTTGCTGTTTTCATCCACCATCGGCTGATTGACCGTGGTGTCGGTGCGGTAGTCATACACCGCTTTCGCGGCAAACTGCGGGCGGATACCCGGCAGGGATTCAGCGGGCCAGATGCTCTGTTCCGCACGACGGGTGACCGGGCGACCGCCCGATTCCAGCAGGCTGGCCTGTAAAATCACCTGCAACGGCGAGTGCGCTTCCTGCCACTGGCTGTCGGTTGAGACCTGGCCGCGGCCTTCTGCATCCAGCGTTACCTGTACTTCATCCAGGCTGCGTGAGAGGTTTTCTTCCGCGATGTTGCCGAACTGGAAGCCCGGCAGCGCTTTCACCGCGTCCCGCAACGGGCGCAGGAAGAGCTGGCCCTGTAGCGCATTGCCGTTAGCGGGCGCGCCATACAGGTAATAGCCGGTAACGCCAAAGTTGACCGGATCTTTCATCGCCAGCGGTGTTTTTTGCGCGTCAAGGTTAAGCCCCATGCGCTCTGGCATGAAGTCTTCAACGTGGAAATCCCAGCTCACCGTCTGGTTATCGCCGGTATTGGCGCGGATATGCCACATGCCGGTCTGCGCGCTGGCATCAAGGGCATAATTGAACTGATAGAGTCCATCCTTCGGCTGGCTTACCAGGGTGCGCATCACCTGGCCGTCCGGTTTCACCACTTCCAGTTTCACCGGTTGCGCCGCGAGAGGTTTACCGTCGCTGTCGCGCAACAGGCCATTCAGGATGACGGTTTCGCCGGGCCGGTAGAGGTCGCGCGGGCCGAACATAAAGAATTGTTTGTTAACGCCAGGCTCACCCGCAATATCGAATTCCGCGAGATCCAGCGCCGGGAGTTTGAGATCAAGCAGCGTGGTTTCGCCGTCTTTACGCGCCAGTACCAGCGCGGCTTCTTTGTCGGTGTTCAGCGTCGCATGGCCTTTGCCATCGCTTGCCGCCTGCGCCAGGGTCTGCCCTTTCTCATTGAGCAGGACGACATCCACGCCCTGCTGAGCGCTGCCGTTCTCCAGGCTCTGGGTAAACACATCCAGACGATTGTGATAGCGGTGTACCGAGAGGCCAATGTTGCTCAGGGTGAAGAGCGTGGCGGCGTTGCTGTAGTTGTAATGCCCGGCCTGATTCATCACCGCGATATAGACGCCCGCCTGTTGCAGCGGCTTGATTTCGCTGAGCGGCAGGAGCAGTTTTTCCCGCGTGTTGCGCGCCGGGTTGAGATCAAAACGCCCGGTGTACACCAGTTCGGCCATTTTAAGCAGTTCATCCGACTCCCAGTTGGAGAGTGAATTGCGATACTCCCACTGGCTGACAAAAGACGGAAGCGACTCCGGCTTCACGCGGTAAAAGTTCACATCAACATTATTGACGTTGAGCGCCATCACCGGCAGCCCTTCGACCACTTTGCCCGGCAGCAGCGAGCCACGGCTGGCAAAGCCCACACTCGGTTGAACGTCGCGGGTGGTGAGCGTTTTTTCGATATCCTGGCCTAACGTGGCTTTATTGAGCGCCAGCAGTCCCTTATCCACCGACGCAACCAGTTCACGGTTCGGCTCCAGGTGGCGCAAACGCAGCTCTTTAAGATTGGGGCTTAACTCCCATGCACCATCGACCTTGCCGTTTTTCTTATCGACAAGATGCACGTTCTGAGCGAAATCCTTGTTGGGATCGAGCGGTATCGAGAAGGTCAGTACCAGCGTGGCGGCACCTTCAAGCTGCACTTCTGACGCATCAATCAGGGTTAATGGCTTATCTTTACTTTGGGCCGCCAGCTTTTCGAGTTGGGCGGGATCAGGCTTTGCAGGAGGCGTTGTTTTTGCCGGTGCAGGCGTGGCCGCCGCACTGGACGTCGCCGCCTGGGGCGCGTCGTCGTTATCACATCCTGAAAGAGTTATTGCAGCCAGTAATGCTGCTGACAGCACAGCGTATCGTAACGGTTTCATCCTTTATCCCTGTCCTTCACGGCCCATTAATCGACGGTATGCTCAGTATTATGCGCGAGTTTCTGAATTTAAAAAGGTGGAATCTACACTCCTGAAGACGCCTCGCAAAAATAGCGGTCCCCGAAGCGAAGGCATTGTTACCCCGATCACAAGCCTCAACGTTACATGTTACGTTGCGCGTCATTTGTTTTTAAAACAATCAGATAGCTGGATTGCTGCCGCTTGCGACTGCTACCGTTAATGGGTCTTCGCACCTGTGTGCGCGGTTCAAATAAGAGAGTTCATGATGAAACGAGCCGTTAATGCCCTACAAAATTTTGGAAAATCGCTTTACGGTCCGGTGCTTATTTTACCCATCGTGGGTCTGTTTATCGCGTTTGGTAATGTGTTAGGCAACGGTAATCTGGCTGAGTATTTACCCTTTCTTGGCTATCCCCTTATTCAAAGTATCGGTCAGTTAATTTCTAAATCTGCCGTCTCGGTGCTGGTCAACCTGGCGCTGGTATTCGCGGTCGGTATTCCCGTCGGTCTTGCCTCGCGCGATAAAGGCTACGCCGCGTTAATTGGCCTGGTCACCTTCGTGGTATTTATTAATGCCATGAATGTCACACTGCAAATGCAGGGTGAACTGGCCCCTGCCGACCAGATGAAAGCGGCAGGTCAGGGCATGGTGCTGGGCGTTCAGGTGCTGGAGATGGGCGTGTTCGCCGGGATCCTCACCGGTGCGCTATCCGGGTATCTGTACAACCGCTATTCCGGAGTGCAGTTTAACGGCGCGATGGCGATCTACTCCGGTCACTGTTTCGTGGCGATCATTATGCTGCCAGTGTCGATGGTGCTCGGCGTGATCATGAGCGAACTGTGGCCGTTCGCGCAGCAGGGCATCAGCGCCCTGGCAATGGCAATCAAAGGTGCCGGGCCGGTGGGCGTCGCTATCTATGGTTTCCTGGAGCGCATTCTGGTCCCGACCGGTCTGCATCACCTCGTTTATACCCCGTTCCTGTATACCGAGCTTGGCGGGACGGCGGACGTCTGCGGCCAGACTTACCAGGGCGCGCGCAATATCTATTTTGCCGAGATGGCCTGCCCTGACGTTAAGCAACTGAGCAGCACCGTGGTATGGGACGCGCGCGGGATCAGCAAAATGTTCGGCCTGCCCGCAGCGGCACTGGCGATGTACATGACCGCCAGACCGGAGCGTAAAGCCATTGCCAAAGCCATTTTGATTCCGGCGGCGTTAACCTCACTGCTGGTTGGGGTCACCGAACCGATTGAGTTTTCCTTCCTGTTCGTCGCACCGCTGCTGTTTGTGGTGCACGCGGTGCTGACCGGCATCGGTATGATGCTGTTTTACCTGCTCGGCGTTCACGCCATCGGCGCAAACGGCATTATTGATTTCATTCTCTACAACCTGCCGCTGGGTACTGAGAAGTCCAACTGGCCGATGTATATCGTCGTGGGCCTGATTATGTTCAGCCTCTACTTCGTTATCTTCCGCTTCCTGATCCGCCATTTCGATATGAAAACGCCGGGCCGCGAGGACGACGATCAGGAAACCCGCCTCTACAGCAAAAAAGAATACCAGGCCAAAGGCAATAACGATGGCGTGGGCGAAGCAATCATCGCCGGTCTTGGCGGGCGTGAAAATATTGATGTGGTGGATAACTGCTACACCCGTTTACGCGTCACGGTGAAAGACGTGACGGTGATTGATGAGCCGCAGCTCAAAGCGACGGGCGCAAAAGGCGTCATCAAGCAAGGTAATAACGTTCAGGTGGTCTACGGGCTGCATGTCAAAAAAATGCGAGAAGCCGTTGAGACGTTTCTCTAAAGGAGCCAAACATGTTTAAACCTCCCTTTATTCTTTCTATCGCCGGTGGCGGCAGCACCTATACGCCGGGCATTGTGAAGAGCCTGATGGTACGGCTGGAGGATTTTCCGCTGGCTGAGATCCGTCTTTACGATATTGACGAGGCCCGTCAGAGCACCATCGCGCCAGTGGTAGAAAAAGTCATCCGCGACCACAGCGACAGCATTAAATTTACCGTGACCACCGATCCCGAAGTGGCTTTCAGCGGCGCGCACTTTGTCTTTGCCCAGATGCGCGTCGGCCAGTACAAAATGCGCGAGCAGGATGAAAAGATCCCGCTGCGTCATGGCGTTGTTGGCCAGGAAACCTGCGGACCGGGCGGGCTGGCTTACGGCCTGCGTACCATCCTGCCGATGGTGGAACTGATCGACCTCGCGGAACGTTACGCTGATAAAGACGCGTGGATCGTGAACTATTCCAACCCGGCGGCGATTGTGGCGGAAGGCGTGCGTCGCCTGCGTCCTAACGCGCGGGTGCTGAATATCTGCGATATGCCGGTGGCCGCCATGCGTAATATGGGCGCGATTCTGGGCGTGGACCGGCATAAATTGCAGGTCGATTACTTTGGTCTGAACCACTTCGGCTGGTTTACCCGCGTGCTGGTGGATGGCGTTGATCGTCTGCCGGAGCTGCGCCGTCACATCGCCAAATTTGGCCTGTTGACGGAAGATGCCGCGCAAACCGATCCGCAGCACTCGGATCCGTCGTGGGTGAAAACCTGGCGCAACATCAAGCCGATTATGGACCACTTCCCGGAATACCTGCCGAACCCGTATTTGCAGTATTACCTGATGCCGAATCAGATTGTGGAACATCAGGACCCGGACGTGACCCGCGCTAATGAAGTGATGAACGGGCGCGAGAAAAAACTGTTCGCCGCCGCAGAAGAATATAAACGCAGCGGGATTTTGCCGGACGCGTTCCACGTGGGCGTGCACGGGGCGTTTATTGTGGATGTGGCCTGCTCGCTGGCCTTCGATTTGCGCCAGCGCCATCTGGTGATTGTCGAAAACAAAGGCGCGATTGCCAATCTGCCGTACGACGCGATGGTGGAAGTACCTGCGTACATCACTTCGCAAGGCCCGGAACCGGTACGCATGGGCGCAGTGCCGCTGTTCCACCAGACGCTGTTAATGCAGCAACTGGCTTCCGAGCAACTGCTGGTTGAAGCCACCATCGAAGGCAGCTACGAGAAAGCGTTGCAGGCCTTCACGCTCAACCGCACCGTGCCGACCATGCAGCATGCGAAAGCGATTCTGGACGACATGATCGAGGCCAACCGCGACTACTGGCCGCAGTTGCAAAAAGCCTGGCAGTAGGGTGAATCGGTATAATTTTCTGAAGATTGCTCGCGACTTATGCAGCGTTAACTTGTCGGTGTGAGAAAAAACACCGACAATCCGTTAATACACACGCTGACGGAGGCAACCATGACTACCTCATATTTTGTCGCAGCCGACTGGATCATCGAACACAGTGACGATCCAGACATTCAGATTATTGATGCCCGCATGGCTCCTGCGGGTCAGGAACACCGGGATCTTGCCGCCGAATACCGCGCCGGGCATCTGCCAGGGGCGGTATTTTTTGATATCGAAGCCCTTTCCGATCACACCACTCCCCTTCCCCACATGCTGCCGCGCCCGGAAACCTTTGCCGTGGCGATGCGCGAACTCGGCATCGACAGCAATAAACACCTGGTGGTGTACGATGAGGGCGATCTCTTCTCTGCCCCGCGCGCCTGGTGGATGTTAAAAGCCTTTGGCGTGGATAACGTTTCGATTCTGGCCGGTGGCCTTGCCCGCTGGCAGCGCGACGAACTGCCGCTTCAGGAGGGCGACGTAAAGCTGCCGGAAGCCGAGTTTGAGGCCAAATTCGATGAGAGTGACGTCAAACGCTTAACCGACATGCTGCTGGTCAGTCATGAAGGCACCGCCCAAATCGTCGATGCCCGCCCGGCAGCGCGCTTTAACGCCGAGGCCGATGAACCCCGTCCCGGCCTGAAACGCGGTCATATTCCTGGCGCGCTGAACGTGCCGTGGGGAAGTCTGGTGTTTGAAGGCGAGCTGAAAACCACCGATGAACTGCGGGAAATTTTCCAGCGTCAGGGCGTGGATTTGGGCAGCCCAATTATCGCCAGTTGCGGCTCCGGCGTGACGGCTGCGGTGGTGTTGCTGGCGCTGGCAACGCTGGGCGTAAAAGGCGCGCTCTATGACGGCTCATGGAGTGAATGGGGCGCGCGCGATGATTTACCGGTTGAACCCGCCTGAATATGGACAACCGACTGGCACCGCTGTTAACGCGCGGTGCATCGCTGACCCGCGCGGAATACCGTGTGCTCGCCCATCTGACAGCGCACCCGCTGCTGGTGGGCAACATCACGGTGCGCGATCTGGCACAGGCGACCTTTGTTTCCACAGCCACCATCATGCGGCTGTGCCAGAAGCTCGGCTTTAGCGGCTACAGCGAACTGATCTGGCACTGCAAACAGCTTCTGTCCGATACGCCGCACATTGCGGAACATCCGCAGGGCAGCGCCGAACTGCCCGCCCTGTTCAACCAGTTTATCGCCAACTATCAACAGACCTTTCACTGGGCGACGGAAGAGAAGCGCCGTCAGTTTGCCGCGCTGCTGCGGGAAAAGGAGAGCTTTTTTCTATATGGCGCGGGCTTCTCGTATCTGTTCGCCGAATACCTGACCAAGAAATTGCAGGTGCTGGGAAAGACGGCGTTTATCTCCGGTCCAGGTGACAGCCGCAATATTTTTCTCAGCAATGCCGCGCGCTATGAAGTGTTTATTGCGGTGTCGCGCAGCGGCGAAACCGAGCAGGTGGTGGATAAGGTCAGGATCGCCAGAAACGTCGGCATGACGGTGGTGACCTTCACCCGCGCGTCGGCCAATACGCTGGCAGGCCTCGCCGATCTGCACTTTCCGCTGTATGACGAAGCGGTGCACTTCGCCGCCGAAGCCGCAGGCGTGACCTCATTTGAGTCAAATCTGGTGTTACTGATGGATTTGCTGTTGCTGGAAGCGACGGGGTGAACGTCCACCCCGTGCGAATCAGATAATGCGGTTCTGTTTGAAGTCACGCAGGAAGCTGCCCCAGCGTTTTTCATAAAACGGCGTGATGTGCGCCATCATAAAGTGGCTGATGCCCTTCTCCCCTTCCACCACTTCGCAGATGTCGATCGGCTCATCGCCCGGCAGGGTATCGGTGGCAACGCTGCCCGCTTCGTGAATAACACGTTCGATATCGCCTTCCGCTTCGATACCAATCAGCAGGTTAGCGGGCTGATCGGCCCCTTCTTTGATTGAGCAAAGATACGCGCGTTTGACCGTTTTCAGCGTTTTAAACAGCAATGTCAGGGACTCGATCATCTGTGCGGGCGGTTCGCCCACCTCGGACAGCAGCAGCGAGGTGCCGCCCTCCAGCACTTCCTGCTGGCTTAGCGGGTTCTCTTCCCCACCGACCAGATGGCTGATCTCACGCGGGGTAAACTCTTTTCCCGTCGGCAGTTTGGCGTTGAGGAACAGGGTTTCGCCGAGCGTCATTTCAAACAGCGTGCGCACCGGCATCACAACAAATGCCTGTTCGCCTTCCACCGCCTGTTGCAGCGCTTCCAGGGAAGTGAAAAACGGGATAACGGAAGTGCCGTCGTCTTTTTCCCAGTGCTGGAGATCGAGCGCACTGTCTGCGACCACCGCTTCACCTTCCGCCGCCGTGCCTGGCACCCAGACGGTGGAATCCATCAGTGTGCGGAAAAACGCCGGGCGATGCGCGGCTTCTGTCGCCGCCTGCTCAAGGCGCGTTTCTAGTTCGTTTTTTGTTTCTGTCATGATAGTTCCAGCATTCGATATAACACCCTCACCCCGGCCCTCTCCCTGAGGGAGAGGGGGTACATTCCCTCTCCCCTGGGGAGAGGGTTAGGGTGAGGGGTAAAAATCACTCCGCAGTCAGCAGATTCGCAATCGTGCGCACACCCAGGCCCGTCGCGCCCGCAGACCACTGCTCAACTGCCGCTTTGCGGTAGGTCGCTGAACAGTCGATGTGCAGCCAGCCTTCGCGGTAATTCTCCACAAAGTGCGACAGGAAACCTGCGGCGGTGCTGGCCCCGGCCGGGAAAGCGGCGCTGGCGGTGTTATTCAGTTCTGCAAAGTTCGACGGCAACTGGCTGCGGTGGAACTCGGCCAGCGGCAGACGCCAGAACGGTTCGTTCTCGGCGGCGGCGCTTGCCAGCAGGCGGTTAGCCAGCGTGTCATCAAAACTCAGCAGCGCGTGATAATCGTTGCCCAGCGCGGTTTTTGCCGCGCCCGTCAGGGTGGCCGCGTCGATGATCATCTGCGGTTTTTGCTTGTCGGCGTTAATCAGGCCATCGGCCAGCACCAGGCGGCCCTCGGCATCAGTGTTCATCACCTCAACGGTTTTACCGTTGCGATAACGAATAATGTCGCCCAGTCTGAAGGCGTTGCCGCTGATCATGTTATCCGCGCAGCACAGGTAGAGTTTGACGCGTTTATTCAGCCCACGGGTAATGGCGAAAGCCAGCGCACCGCTGACCGTGGCCGCGCCGCCCATGTCAGACTTCATGGAGTCCATAAACGCGGTCTGTTTGATGCTGTAACCGCCGGAATCGAACGTGATGCCCTTGCCCACTAAACAGGCGTAAACCGGGGCGTCTTTATCGCCGGTCGGGTTGTAATCCAGCGCCAGCAGTACCGGGGTGCGCTCGGAACCGCGTCCGACGGTGTAAATCCCCATGTAATCCTGCTCGCGCAGATCTTCGCCTTTGGTGATGCGGTACGAGACGTTATCGCCGCCCACACCGCTCAGCAGATCCACGGCGCGCTGCGCCAGCTGCTCCGGGCCTAACTCTTCCGCCGGGGCGTTAATGGTATCGCGCACCCAGTCGATGATTTTGCGGCGGCTTTCCAGCTCTTTTTGCTGATCGTCGGGCAGGCTCGCCCACTCTACTTTGCGGCTGCCTTTCGGCCCTTTATAGCCCTGCCAGAACGCCCAGCTGCGGTCTGCATCCCAGCCTTCGCCGGCAAATGCCACATGCTTAATCCCCAGGCCGTCGATTTTACGCGCTGCGCGCTGGATCAAACCCAGATCGTCTTTTCCGGTCAAATGCAGGGTAATACCGTCGTTGTTGATGCTGTAGGTCGCTTTTTCACCCCAGCGCGCATCGGCAGGCGCGGTGGCAAGGGTAATTTTCATGGCTTCGGTTGTCATCGTTTTATCCTTTTCTCAGCCTGTGTATGTAAAAAAGGGCCGCCCGAAGGCAGCCCGTTTTACTATTCTGCTTCATCTAACCAGACTAACAGAATTGCTTCCAGAATTTTTTCGTTAGACGCGTTCGGGTCATCATCAAACTCTTCTAACTCGCAGATCCACTGATGCATATCGGTGAAACGTACGGTTTTAGGATCGAGATCCGGGCGGCTGTCGTACAGCGCTTCGCCGATTTCACGGCTGTCAGTCCACTTCAGGCCCATATTAATGCTCCCGCGCGTGGTTGATGGTGTAGCGCGGCATTTCTACCACCAGGTCTTCGTCGGCGACGCGCGCCTGACAGCTCAGACGGCTTTCCGGCTCCAGCCCCCAGGCTTTATCCAGCATGTCATCTTCGTCTTCGGTGCTTTCCGTTAACGAATCAAACCCTTCGCGCACCACGCAGTGACAGGTAGTGCAGGCACAGGATTTTTCACAGGCGTGTTCAATCTCGATCCCGTTGCGCAGGGCCACGTCGAGAATGGTTTCACCGGTACTTGCTTCCAGAACTGCGCCATCCGGACAAAGATCCTGATGAGGCAGAAAAACAATCTTAGGCATGTTAAACCTCGTCTACGGAATGGCCTTTCAGCGCGTTACGGACCGATTGATCCATACGGCGGGCGGCAAATTCCTGGGTTTGTTTATCTGTATTTTTAATGGCTTGTTCAATGGCGTCGGTGTCATCGCCTTCCGCTACCGCCCGCAGATGGGCAACAGCATCGTCGATGGCCTGACGCTCTGCGGCGCTTAACAGCGCGGCATCGGCATCGAGCGCGCTTTGCAGACTTTCAAGCACGCGCGCGGCCTCCACTTTTTGCTCAGCCAGCATACGGGCTTTTACGTCCTGTGCGGCAAAGCTCATGGAATCCTGGATCATGGTGGCGATTTCACCGTCGGTCAGCCCGTAAGAGGGTTTGACCTGAATGGAGGCTTCCACGCCGGTGGATTTCTCCATCGCCGTCACGGAGAGCAGCCCGTCGGCATCAACCTGGAAGGTGACGCGAATGTGCGCTCCGCCCGCAGGCATCGCCGGAATGCCACGCAGCGCAAAGCGCGCCAGCGAACGGCAATCCTGCACCAGTTCGCGCTCGCCCTGCATCACGTGAATCGACATGGCGGTTTGCCCGTCTTTAAAGGTGGTGAACTCCTGCGCACGCGCTACCGGAATGGTGGTATTGCGCGGGATGACTTTCTCCACCAGCCCGCCCATGGTTTCAAGGCCGAGGGAAAGCGGGATAACGTCAAGCAGCAGCATTTCGCTGTCCGGCTTGTTGCCGACCAGAATGTCCGCCTGGATCGCCGCACCAATGGCGACCACTTTGTCAGGGTCGATGGTGGTGAGCGGCGTGCGGCCAAAGAATTCACCGACCCGCTCGCGCACCAGCGGCACACGGGTGGAACCGCCGACCATCACCACTTCACGCACTTCTTCGGCCTCGACGCCAGCATCTTTCAGGGCGCGACGACATGACAGCAAGGTGCGTTTGATCAGCGAAGCGATAAGCGCGTTAAACTGCTCGCGCGTAATGACGCCCTGCCAGCCAGCGACGTTCACATCGACGCTGTCGGCATCGCTTAAGGCGATTTTAGTGGCGGTCGCCACATCAAGCAGTTCGCGCTGGAGGTGGTTGTCGCTGCGATCGGTGATGCCCGCCTGCTCGCGGATGTAATCCACCAGCAGGTGATCGAAATCATCGCCGCCCAGCGCCGAGTCGCCGCCGGTTGCCAGCACTTCAAATACCCCACGGCTTAAGCGCAGGATAGAAATATCAAAGGTGCCGCCGCCGAGGTCGTAGACCGCAATCACCCCTTCCTGGCCGGAGTCCAGGCCGTAGGCAATGGCCGCCGCGGTCGGCTCGTTGAGCAGGCGTAACACGTGCAGGCCAGCCAGACGCGCGGCATCTTTGGTGCCCTGGCGCTGCGCATCATCAAAATAGGCCGGAACGGTGATCACTACGCCGTCGAGTTCGCCTGCCAGCGCATCGGTGGCACGGGCAGCCAGCGCTTTCAGGATGTCGGCAGAAATGCGGATCGGGTTAAGCAGTCCGGCACTGGTCGCCATCATCGGCAGGCCGTTTTCGCTGGCTTCGAAGCGGTAAGGCAGGTGCGGATAGCGCGCCTGAATGTCGGCCAGCGAACGGCCCATCAGACGTTTTACCGAACTGATGGTATTGACCGGATCCTGCGCGGCGTTGCTGCGGGCGTCGAAACCGACGCTGTGGCCCTGCGACTGATAATGAACGACGGAGGGCAGTAAATGGCGGCCTTCGCTGTCGGGCAGGGTTTCGGCCTGGCCGCTGCGCACGGTGGCCACCAGAGAGTTGGTGGTCCCAAGATCAATGCCTGCCGCCAGACGACGCTGGTGCGGCGCAGCACTCATGCCAGGCTCACTAATTTGTAATAAGGCCATAATTGCTTCCAGAATTAAAAATCGAGCAGTTTTTCTTCGAGTTGTTCAGCACTGCTGCGAAGTTTATCGAGAAAACGCAGTTTACGCACGGTGTCAGCCGCCGCGTCCCACGCCTCGCTGTCTAATTGTTCAACCATTTGCGCTAAGCGCGCATCAAACTGGCTTTTGGCACGCGCGATAAAGGCTTCAAGACGCGCCTCGTCTTTTTCCTGTTCGATGTCGTCCAGCTCTTCGCGAAGCTCAAGCTGCTCCATCAAAAAGGCGGTGTCGCGCACGGTGTGCTGCTCGGAGGCGAGATCGAAACCGTGCAGGGAAAGCAGGTATTCGGCGCGCGTCAGCGGGTGACGCAGCGTATGCCAGGCCTGATTGATATTGGCGGAGTGTTGCACGGCGGCAAGCTGTTCGGCGGCCGTTCCGCTGGCAAAACGATCGGGATGATACTGACGTTGCAGATCCTGAAAACGCGCTGCCAGTGCCTGGGTATCAAGGTGATAGCTGGCTGACAGCCCAAAGAGGGTGAAGTAATCCATAGCAATCCACTGTTAAGCCATTAAAACAAACCCCACGCACAGCACGCTGCGGTGGGGTTTCTTTATTCAGGCACGATTAAACGTTGAAGCTTTCGCCGCAACCGCACTCATCTTTTACGTTCGGGTTGGTGAATTTAAACCCTTCGTTCAGACCTTCTTTGACGAAGTCCAGTTGAGTACCGTCGAGGAATTGCAGGCTTTTGCCATCGACCACGACTTTCACGCCTTTGTCTTCGAAGACGGTATCTTCTACCGCCGGCTCGTCGACAAATTCCAGTACATAGGCCATGCCAGAACAACCAGAGGTTCTGACGCCCAGACGCAGACCAAACCCTTTACCACGGTTGGCCAGGAAGGAATTTACTCGCGCGGCAGCACTGTCGCTAAGGGTAATCGACATACAAACCTCAACTATTTGGCGTCACGTTTGCTTTTGTAATCCGCAATCGCGGCCTTAATCGCATCTTCTGCAAGGATAGAGCAGTGGATTTTCACCGGCGGCAGTTCCAGCTCGTCAGCGATATCGGTGTTTTTGATCGCCTGCGCTTCGTCCAGAGATTTGCCTTTTACCCACTCAGTCACCAGCGAGCTTGACGCAATCGCGGAGCCGCAGCCGTAGGTTTTAAAACGCGCGTCTTCGATGATGCCGTCGTTGTTCACTTTGATTTGCAGCTTCATTACGTCGCCACAGGCCGGTGCACCCACCATGCCGCTGCCAACGCTGTCATCGCTGTTGTCGAAAGAGCCAACGTTGCGCGGGTTTTCGTAGTGATCGATTACTTTTTCGCTATAAGCCATTTTTAATTCTCCTGATGTCGAAACCGATTAATGATGTGACCATTCGATGCTGTTCAGATCCACGCCCTGTTTGAACATTTCCCACAGCGGAGAAAGGTCGCGCAGACGGCCAATGGATTTACGAACCAGCTCGATGGTGTAGTCGATCTCTTCTTCAGTCGTGAAACGGCCCAAAGAGAAACGGATAGAACTGTGCGCCAGTTCGTCGGTCATGCCCAGCGCGCGCAGCACGTAGGACGGTTCCAGACTCGCAGACGTACAGGCGGAACCGGATGATACGGCCAGGTCTTTCAGGGCCATGATCAGCGACTCGCCTTCAACGTAGTTAAAGCTGACGTTGAGGATGTTCGGTGCGCCCTGCTCCAGATCGCCATTAAGGTAGACTTCTTCCATATCCTTAACGCCGTTCCACAGACGGTTACGCAGCGTGCGCAGACGCGCCATTTCGCCTTCCATCTCTTCTTTGGCAATACGGTAAGCTTCACCCATGCCAACGATCTGATGAACAGGCAGAGTGCCGGAACGCATACCGCGCTCGTGACCGCCACCGTGCATCTGGGCTTCGATACGGATACGCGGCTTACGACGCACGTACAGTGCACCGATACCTTTCGGCCCGTAAATTTTGTGACCGGAGAAGGACATCAGATCTACTTTCATCTGGGTCAAATCAACCGGGATTTTGCCCACGCTTTGGGTGGCATCAACGTGGAAGATGATGCCACGCGCACGGCACAGTTCGCCGATGGTCGCAATGTCCTGCACCACGCCGATTTCGTTGTTCACATGCATGATGGAAACGAGGATGGTGTCAGGACGCATCGCCGCTTCGAGTTCTTTCAGGTCGATAATGCCGTTGCGCTGCGGGGCGAGGTAGGTCACTTCAAACCCTTCACGCTCAAGCTGACGGCAGGTGTCGAGCACGGCTTTGTGCTCGGTTTTGCTGGTGATAATGTGCTTGCCTTTTTTCTGATAGAAGTTGGCTGCACCTTTGATCGCCAGGTTGTCGGATTCTGTCGCGCCGGACGTGAAAACGATCTCACGCGGGTCTGCGCCGATCAGTTCAGCAATCTGGTTACGGGCGATATCCACCGCCTCTTCCGCCTGCCAGCCAAAACGGTGGGAGCGGGAAGCCGGGTTACCAAACGTCCCGTCCATTGTCAGAAACTGCATCATTTTCTCAGCAACACGCGGGTCCACCGGCGTGGTTGCGGAATAGTCGAGATAAATCGGTAATTTCATTGCTCTTAAGCTCCGTACATCACTCTAATGCAAGGAACCAGGCAACCGGAGGATGTACAACCGGATGATCGGGACGCGAGCATCCCGGCCTGATTCAGAAATCTATTTTTTTATATAGTTATTACCCTAAATCATTCGCGTTGCAGAAAGGCGGCAAATTTGCGAATCCCCAGGAGCTTACACAAGTAAGTGACTGGGGTGAACAAATGCAGCCAACGCATCTGCAACCCGAAGGATGACGGGTAATCAGGCGCGCAGTTTAACGTCGATCGCGTCTTGCGCGCGGGTAGTGCGTGGTGTGTCGTGGCTGTGCTGACGATCGGAAACATCCAGCACTTCCTGGTTGTTTACCAGTTCGCCCAGCGTAATGTTATTTAAGAAGCCGGTCAGTCGGTCGCTCAGGTCGCGCCACAGCGCGTGGGTCAGGCATTTATCGCCGCCCTGGCAGCCGCCTTTACCCTGGCAACGGGTGGCGTCTACGGATTCGTCAACGGCGCTGATCACTTCACCTACGGCGATGTGATTGGCGTCTTTACCTAATAAATAACCGCCGCCCGGACCACGAACGCTGGCAACAAGGCCATTTTTGCGCAGGCGGGAAAACAGCTGTTCAAGATAAGAAAGTGAAATGCCCTGACGTTCTGAAATATCTGCCAACGGTACCGGACCGGACTCAGAATTGAGCGCAACGTCCAGCATTGCGGTAACGGCATAACGGCCTTTAGATGTTAGTCTCATGTCTTACTTAACCTCAAACGCGCCCCTGCCCGGGGTTGTTATTAAAATGGTGTGTTGCATAGCAGGCGCAAGTCTGACATTCCCGACTAAAATGGTCAACTATTTACTTGACCATTTTAGTCAGGTATTTAACCTTTCGTGCCGTATGGCTTTTAGCGTAATCATGCGGGATGTCGGATGACGACATAAGCGCCCGGCAAGGACCACTCCGCCGGGCAAAAGAGATCACTGATCTTTATTTTTCTGCTCAATTGACGCCAGCATTCCGCGCAGGATATTCAGCTCCTGGCTTTCTGGGCGGGCGCGGGTAAACAGACGGCGAAGTTTGTTCATTACCTGCCCCGGATGGCTTTCACGAATGAAGCCGGTGGAGAGCAGCGTTTGCTCCAGGTGACCGTAAAAGCGCTCAAGATCGTCCACCAGCGGGTATGGGGTTTCTTCTTCTGTTGTCTGCTGCTCACCGCTTTCCTGCGCCGCCAGCCAGGCCATGCGCACTTCATAGGCAATCACCTGCACTGCCATCGCCAGATTCAGCGAGCTGTATTCCGGGTTAGCGGCAATGGCCACGTGATAATGGCACTTTTGCAACTCGTCATTGGTCAGCCCGACGCGCTCACGACCGAAGACCAGCGCCACCGGCGCGTGCTGCGCTTCACTCACGCTTTTAAGCCCGCACTCGCGCGGATCCAGCATCGGCCACGGCAGCGTGCGTGAACGGGCGCTGGTGCCAACCACCAGACTGCATCCGGCTAAGGCGTCATCGAGGGTATCAACGATCTGTGCATTGCCGATTACGTCACTGGCACCGGCAGCAAGGGCAATCGCCTGCGAGTCGGGTTTTACCAGCGGATTGACCAGCCAAAGATTAGTCAGGCCCATGGTTTTCATGGCCCGGGCGACAGAGCCCATGTTGCCGGTGTGAGAGGTTTCGACCAGTACGATTCGGATATTTTGCAGCATAGTTTTTCTACGTCTAAAGAATATTGCCGCATATTATCATAAACCGAAGACATAATTCGAATGGGCTGGTATAGTACGCGCCGTTTTCCCCCGTTCTTTAACATCCAGTGAGAGTAACCGATGCAACATCCAATGTTGACCATCGCCGTGCGCGCAGCGCGCAAGGCGGGTAATGTAATTGCCAAACACTATGAAACTCCTGACTCCGTAGAAGCGAGCCAGAAAGGCAGCAACGATTTCGTGACCAACGTAGATAAAGCCGCCGAAGCGGTGATTATCGACACGATTCGCAAATCTTACCCGCAACACACCATCATCACCGAAGAAAGCGGTGAGCATGTTGGCGAAGATCAGGATGTGCAATGGATTATCGATCCACTGGATGGCACCACCAACTTTATCAAACGTCTGCCGCACTTCGCGGTGTCCATCGCCGTACGCATTAAAGGCCGTACAGAAGTTGCCGTGGTTTACGATCCAATGCGTAACGAGCTGTTCACCTCCTCCCGTGGTCAGGGCGCACAGCTGAACGGTTACCGTCTGCGCGGCAGCATTGCCCGAGATCTGGATGGCACCATTCTGGCGACCGGTTTCCCGTTCAAAGCAAAACACCACGCACCGGCGTACATGAACATCATCGGCAAACTGTTCACTGAGTGTGCAGACTTCCGCCGCACCGGTTCTGCCGCGCTGGATCTGGCTTACGTTGCCGCTGGCCGCGTGGACGGTTTCTTTGAAATCGGCCTGAAGCCATGGGATTTCGCCGCAGGCGAACTGCTGGTTCGTGAAGCAGGCGGTCTGGTCTGTGATTTCACCGGCAACCACAACTACATGCACAGCGGTAACCTCGTTGCCGGTAACCCGCGTGTGGTGAAAGCGATGCTGGCGAATATGCGCGATGAGCTGAGCGAAGCGCTGAAGCGTTAATTTCGTTTTACCCTCACCCCGGCCCTCTCCCTCAGGGAGAGGGAGAAAGTCGATGTGATGCCCTCTCCCCACGGGAGAGGGAGAAAGCCCAGCCCGCGTTACGCACCGGGCGGTCCCCTCTCCCCACGGGAGAGGGTTAGGGTGAGGGGCTTTCCCCTTCCGCCCGGGCGTTCTTCCGAATTCCCCCTCCCCATCTTTACTTTCCCCCGCCTGTTACGCACTCTCCAGCCCCTTCAGTGAGATCATCTTAAGGAACGAGAATGAGCAAACGTCGCCGGGTAATACTGCTTGTCACTATTCTGTTGATGCTGGGCTACTGCACCGCATCGTTATCGCGCATTGCGCTGAGTCTTTTCTACCATCCTGATAAAGAAAATTATGCCTCCATGCCCGCCTCGGCCGAACTCGTTCAATTCAGGGCGAAAGATGGCACGCAACTGACCGGGTGGTTTATCCCCGCAGAAAACGCGTCGCCAAAAGAGGCCGCAGGGACCGTGATTCATGCGCATGGCAACGGCGGGAATGTCACCCACTACTGGTCTTTTGTAAGCTGGCTTCCCGCGCGTAATTTCAACGTCTTTATGTTCGACTACCGGGGATATGGCGCGTCAGAGGGAGAACCCAGCCCCGAAGGATTATGTGATGATACGCAAAGCGCAATTGAGTATGTTCGCAAGCGTCAGGACATCGACCCGCAGCGCCTGCTGTTACTCGGTCAGAGCCTGGGCGGTAATAATATCGTTGCCGCCGTGGGACGGGGCGATCGGTCTGGCATCAACGCCATCGCGCTGGATTCCACCTTCTTTTCCTATAGCGCCATTGCCAGCGATAAGGTGCCGGGCGCGGGCATTCTGCTTGATGACACCTACAGCGCCAGCCGCTATATCGCCGGTTTAAGCCCGATTCCCCTGCTGTTTTTCCACGGTACAAACGATGCCATGATCCCATGGCAGCATAGCGAACGGCTGTTTGCCGAAGCGAAAGCGCCCCGGCAAAAGATCATGATTGACGGTGGACGCCACATCGACGCGCTGCTGCCCGTTCATAACGATCGCTACCGTAATGCGCTGGTCGATTTTTACCTGCATGCGCTGGAGCAGAAAAAGTAGCGCGCTCAGAACGGGCGCAATCCCCTGCCCGCCGGCACCGCGCTCATCCACATCACCACGGCGGCAATCAGCAAAATGATGCCGCCCGCCAGCGCAAGCGACGTCCAGCCGACCTGCCGCCACAGCACCGGTGCTTTATGACCACTGAGTTTAACCGCCAGCTGGCGAAAGCTGTGCACCAGCAGGGCCAGCGACGTAATGGTCAGCGATGTTCCCGCCGCCATCGCCAGTGCCGACGCCATGCCCCAGGCAAACACGCCAATGACTTTACTGAACAGCAGCACCATGATTGCGCCGGAACAGGGGCGCATCCCCATCGACAGTACAATCGCCAGCCGCGCGCGCCAGTCGTCACCGCTCTCCATTTGCGCCTGAGTCGGCAGATGCTGATGCCCGCAGCCGCAGTTTTCGTGATGCACATGATGCGGCCTAAAGGCGCGGAATTTCGGCCTGGCCAGCAACGCCCGTAGCTTTTTAATGGCCCGCCAGCACAGCAACACGCCGAGTACGCCCACCAGCGCGTAGCTGGCTTTCTCCAGCCAGAAACTGCTCAGATGGAGCTGGCGCGCAGGCAGGTGCAGCAGCGTCAGCACAATCACCACCAGCGCAATCGCCACCAGCCCCTGAAGTAATGAAGAGGCCAGCGTCAGGCCGATACTGGACTTCAGCTTTGACGGATGCGTAGCAAGCCAGGTGGTGATGACGATTTTGCCGTGACCCGGCCCGAGCGCGTGCAGCACCCCATAGATAAAGCTGAACAGAAGCAGCGCCCCGCCCGCCTGGGTCGGGTTTTCCGCCACGCCTGCCAGTAACCGGCTCATCTGCATGTTCATTTCACGCTGCCAGCCCGTGCTTATCAGCATCACGCGCGGCCACTGCTGCCAGAGCAGAATACCGCCCGCTACAGCGACGATAAGCAACAGCGCCAGCGGCCAGAGTGCCAGCCAGCGCCGGGACGGTTTTATCGTCTGGCTGATTACTGACATGACAACGCCACCGTTTGTGCAAATTGTTTGCCCAGGTCCATATCCTCCGGCGGGGCGTCTTCTTTATCGAGCGACTGTGCAAACATCAGCGTGTCTTCGCCCGGCGTCGGGGTCTGCACCTTGACGTTGCAGCGCGTCTTAAGCGGGGCCGGGAGCGTCACATCCTGGTCATGCTGATAGCTCATGTCCACGTAATAGGTGGGATCAAAGGTTGAGAAGGTGAAGGTCTGCCCGGCAACAGGCTGCGGAGCGGCCAGCGGCAGGGTGAATGTCAGCACCGCCTGATGCCCTTCGCGCGCCAGGCCATAAGCCGTCGGGCGGTTGAGAAATTTTACTTTTTGCCCGTTATGCCAGACCTCGGTGAAATAGTTCTGCCCCAGCACATTCGCCATCACTTCAGCGGCAAGTTTTTTCCAGACCTCATCGCCAGGCTTTGCGTCGCCCGCGTCATACAGTAGATCTGCTGAAGTGATTTCATCCATCTTCCAGCGCATTTGCAGGGCGATGAGCTGGTCATTTTCCACCACCGGCTCGGTTTGCAGGCTGATAAAGCTGTGGGGATGTGCGAAAACGGGTAGCGATAAAAGCGCGAGAAAGAGTGCAATACCGCATTGTTTAACTATTTGCATGTGTTCCTCACGTGAAAAATTCTGTGATGCTCCCCCGCATTCCTGAGGGAAAGGCCATCCGGTGCGCTTTCATCACGCTAACCTTTAGCTATTGTTATCTAATACCCTGACTGGAGCCTAACAGATGACCCTTGTGATAACGCCCCCATCTGCCCTCTCCAGCCCCCAGCGCCGCTGCCACGCCTTTCTGATGCTCGCGCTGCCCGGACCCGGCACCACCCTGGCGTCGATTGGCAAGCTGAACGGTGTGGATGATGAGATGACCCGGCAAGATATAGCCGACGCGGGGGTTGAGATCCAGCGTTATCACCGGCTGAACATTATCACAAAGCCTGACGGCAGCTACCAGCTTGAAGGGTCCATCCTCGATCAACGCCTGTGCCTGGTGCACTGGCTGCGCCGCGCGCTGCGGCTGTGCCCGCATTTCATCACGCAGCATTTTACGCCGTCGCTCAAAACCGCACTCCGCGAATATGGCATCGCCCGAACCCTGTATGACGACACCAATTTGCAGGCGCTGCTCAATTTATGCTCCCGCACGTTGCAACGCCAGTTTGAGTGCCGGGACATGCAGTTTTTGCGCCTCTACCTGCAATATTGCCTGTTGCAACATCAGCTTGGCCTGACGCCGCAATTTAATCCGGTGCAGCAGGCGTGGACGCAGACCCGCGCCGAATATCTTGCCGCGCAGGAGATTATCCGCCACTGGAAGCGACGGGTGACCGCCCTGCCCCAGGAGTCCGAACACCTGTTTCTGGCGGTGCTGTTTATGATGGTACGCACGCCCGATCCCATCCGCGATGCCCATTTGCAGGATATGCGCCTGCGTCGCGCCGTCAGTCAGATGATCACCCGTTTTTACGCCCTCTCCGGGATGCGTTTTAGCGACGAGCAGGGACTGACAGATCAGCTTTACAGCCATCTGGCGCTGGCGCTGGACCGCAGCTATTTTGGCATCGGCATTGATAACAGCCTGCCTGAAGAGATTAACCGGCTCTACCCGCGCCTGATGCGCACCACCCGTGAGGCGATGTCCGGCATGGAGCAGGAGTACGATTTACGTTTTACCGATGAAGAGACCGGGCTGGTGGCGGTGATTTTTGGGGCCTGGCTGATGCAGGAGACCGATCTGCATGAAAAACAGGTACTGATCCTGGTCGACAACGATCCGGCGCGGGAAGCGGAAATTGAGCAGCAGCTCCGTGAACTGACGTTACTGCCGCTCAATATCAAACATCTGCCGCTGACCACCTTCCAGCAGGAAGGTGCGCCGCGCGAAGTGGCGCTGATCGTCACGCCCTACACCACGCAACTGCCGCTCTTTTCCCCGCCGCTCATTCATGCGGTGGAAGCCTTGAGCGAACAGCAGCAGGTGCATATCCGCACCATGCTGGAGGCTTAAGCGCGGGCGGTGACGCGGGGCCGCAACGCGATCGCCGGCAGCGCCACCAGCGCCATCACCCAGAATACGCCCTGGTGCAGATGCTGGAACAGGAAACCGGCGAACATGGTCATGATGGCGATGCTGCCGCCCATCGCTACCGCCGAGTAGACAGCCTGTAGCCGGATCACTTCCGCCCCCTGACGGGCGGCGATGTAGCGCATGGCGGCCAGATGGCAGACGGTAAACGTCCCGCAGTGCAGGATCTGCACCACAATCAGCCACGGCAATTCAGTCGTCCAGCCCATCAGCCCCCAGCGCGCCACGCCGCACAAGGCGGAAAGCAGCAGCAGATCGCGCGCGCTCCATCGGCGAAACAGCTTATTGCTGAGCGTGAACACCACCACTTCCGCCACCACGCCGAGCGACCATAAATAGCCTACCGTCGAAGCCGAATAGCCCGCCTCCTGCCAGTAAATCGCGCTGAATCCGTAGTAGGCGGCGTGCGCCCCCTGCAACAGCGACACGCAGGCGAGAAAACGCCAGCTCTGGCGGATCAGGCTTTTCCACGCGGGCCATCCCGCCGCTTCCTGAGTGCGGCTTGCGCCCTGCGGCATCACCGAAGGGGTCAGCAGCATTCCCAGCAGCATGGAAATCACACCAAGGCTAAGCATCGCCAGAATCGCCTGCGAATCAAACAGGCTGACCAGTTTCCCGGTCGCCGCTGAACCAATCACAAAAGCAATGGAACCCCAGACGCGCACCCGGCCATAGTCCATCGGGATCTGCTTCTGCCAGGTGTTCGCCAGCGCGTCGGTCAACGGCACCAGCGGGGAGAAAAAGAGGTTAAAGCCGACCATCACCACCATCAGCCAGGCAATGTGGTGCCCGGCCCAGAACGCCAGCGCAAAAATCAGCGTTAACAGCGCCAGCACGCGCAGGGCGAAAACCAGCCGGGAAGGATCGGAGAAACGCGGTGCAATCAGCAGGCTGCCCAGAAAGCGCGCCACCAGTCCCGCGCCCAGCAGCAAACCAATCGTCTCAGGCGTAAGCCCGGTGCCTTTAAGCCATACGCTCCAGAAAGGCAGAAAAATACCGTAGCTAAAAAAGTAGGTGAAATAACTGAGCGCCAGCCAGCGCGTTGATTGTAAGACCATGAATCCCTCCCGTTTGGAGGCGATAGTCTGGCGATAAACGGCGATAAACACAAGGCGGGAATTAACAAGAAATTAACAAAAAGGGCGGCGTTTAGCGGGTGCGAAAAAATGCCCATATAAAAAACCCTTATCTCACAAGGGTTATCCGGGATTTTTGCTGATATCGTTTCAGCTCACAATTCAGACTTATTTTTCCTGGTGACGGTAGGGCAAACGGGCAAAACAGGCGCTTAATTTATCGCAAATGATAAATATTTGTTAATTTATAGTTAACAAATCATCTTTATTTAACAACAAAGCCCTTTTACTCTGTGATGTCATTGTTTATTTTTAACTTTAAATTAACGCAATTAGATCCTTAAATTAACAAAAATGGTCAGCGATCACATTTGAAAAATCTGCGATTCATTCCCTCTTCCCTTCGTTGCTAACCTTCTTTCCGTGACATGCCCTGCACCCATAAAAGGTAAAATTATGAAATTCAAACTCGCACTACTCAGCGCAGCCCTTGTTTCTGTAAGCATGTTGTCCGGTAACGTTGCTGCGGCAGAAAAGTATGAAATTGCCGTGGTGGCAAAAGTGACCGGTATTCCCTGGTTTAACCGCATGGAAACCGGCGTGAATGACGCCGCGAAAAAACTGGACGTTAACGCTTACCAGACCGGTCCGTCCACCCCCGATCCTGCCCAGCAGGTGAAGGTGATTGAAGATTTGATCGCCAAAAACGTCAACGCCATTATCGTGGTCCCTAATGATGCGAAAGTGCTGGAGCCGGTGCTGAAAAAAGCCCGCGATAAAGGCATTGTTGTCCTGACGCACGAATCCCCGGATCAGCAGATCGGCCAGTGGGATATCGAAACCATCGACAGCGAAAAATACGCGCAGGCCAACATCGATGAACTGGCGAAAGATATGGGCGGCAAAGGCGGCTACGCCATTTACGTCGGCTCCTTAACCGTGCCGCTGCATAATGCGTGGGCAGATTACGCCATCAAATATCAGAAAGAAAAATACCCGGATATGCATGAAGTGACCTCCCGCCTGCCAGTGGCGGAAAGCATCGATAAATCCTACTCCACCACGCTCGATCTGATGAAAACCTACCCGGAGATGAAAGGCATTATCGGCTTTGGCTCTCTCGGCCCGATTGGTGCAGGCCAGGCGGTACAGAAAAAACGCGCGAAAGAAAAACTGGCTGTTGTCGGTATCGCCATGCCAGCCCAGGCTGCGCCGTACCTGATGCGCGGTGATATCAAAAAAGCGCTGCTGTGGGACCCGAAAGATGCCGGTTACGCGCTGGTAACCGTGGCGAATCAACTGCTGAAAGGCCAGGAAGTCACTCAGGATCTGACCATCGAAGGTTTAGGGAAAGCCGATGTGGACATGGAGAAGAAAGTGATCCGCTTTAACAAGATCCTCGAAGTCACCAAAGATAACGCACAGTCACTCGGTTTCTGAGGCTCTCCGCCCCGCACCAGGGAAACCAAACGCATAAACCCGATTAACACTCAGCGCCCGCAAGGGCGCTCGCAGGGGTATTGTCCATGACAGACACCGCCGCATTTATCACTCTTGAGAATATCAGCAAGCAATTCCCGGGCGTGCTGGCGCTGGATAACGTGAACCTGACGCTGAAAAAAGGCGAAGTTCACTGTCTGGCTGGGCAGAACGGCTGCGGAAAAAGCACCATCATTAAAGTGATCTCGGGCGTTTATCACCCGGAGAAAGGCGCGCAGATCATGCTTGATGGCAAGCTGTTCCACCATCTGACGCCGCAGCTTTCCAGCCATTACGGCGTGCAGGTGATTTACCAGGATCTCTCTTTGTTTCCCAATTTCAGCGTGGCGGAGAACATCGCCGTCAACCGCTATCTGCCGGGCGGCGATATCTGGGTCCGCCGGGGCGCAATGCGATCGCAGGCGCTGGCAGCGATGAAGCGCATCGGCGTCACTCTCGATCCCGATAAGAAAGTTGAAAAGCTCTCCATTGCCGACCGTCAACTGGTGGCGATCTGCCGCGCTATCGCCGCCGATGCCCGGCTGGTGATAATGGATGAACCCACCGCCTCGCTCACCCGCCAGGAAGTGAATGGCCTGCTGCGGGTGGTGAATGAACTGAAAGCAGCCGGCATCTGCGTGGTGTTTGTCAGCCACCGTCTGGATGAAGTCATGGAAGTCGCCGACCGCATCAGCGTGATGCGCGACGGCAAGCTGGTCGGTACGTATCCCGCCCAGGAGCTCGACAGCCACGAGCTGGCGTTCCTGATGACCGGGCAGCGATTCCACTACAGCCCGCTGCCGGAGAAACCGCCGGTTGACCAGGAGCCGATGCTGGAACTGCGCAATCTGAGCCGCCGGGGAAAATACCGCAACGTGAATCTGTCCCTGCGCAGCGGCGAAATCGTGTCGATTGTCGGCCTGCTGGGGGCCGGGCGTACCGAACTGTGCCTGAGTCTGTTCGGCATGACCCACCCGGAAAGCGGCGAAATCCGCATCGACGGCCAGCCGGTGACCCTTCGCAATAATCACGACGCGATAAAACACGGGATCGGCTACGTGTCGGAAGATCGCCTGACTCAGGGGCTGATCATGGAGCAGTCGATCTACGACAACACCATCGTGACGGTCTTCGACCAGCTTCATACCCGCAGCGGCCTGCTCGATCACCGCAAGGCGCAAAAGCTGGTGGGCGATCTGATCCGCGAGCTGAACATTAAAGTCTCCGATCCCCATCTGCCGGTGAAAACGCTCTCCGGCGGTAACGCGCAGCGTATCGCCATCGCCAAATGGGTGGCGACCAATCCCCGGATCTTAATCCTCGATTCGCCGACGGTGGGCGTGGATATCGCCAACAAAGAAGGGATCTACCAGATCGCCCGCGACCTGGCGGAACAGGGCATGGCGGTGCTGATGATTTGCGATGAAATCCCGGAAGCCTATTACAACAGCCATCGCGTGCTGGTGATGCGTCGCGGCGAGCTGGTCGCGGAGTTTAACCCCCACCGCTGTAGCGAAGCGGAGATTGCTGAAGTGGTCGAGGTGATCAATGAATAACGTGCGTCTTTCCCGCCTCGTCGGGCAACATGAATTCTGGCTTGGACTACTGGTGATTGCGCTGGCCGTGGGGCTTAGCGTCGGCACCGATGAGTTTCTCTCGCTGGGCAACCTGACGGACGTTGCCACCAGCTACGCCATTCTCGGCATCCTCGCCTGCGGGCTGTTTGTGGTGCTGATCTCCGGCGGGATTGATATTTCGTTCCCGGCGATGACGGCGATTGCGCAGTACGTCATGGCGAGCTGGGTGATTGCCCACGGCGGCAATTTTGCGCTGGCGCTGCTGCTCGCCATGGCGGTCGGTCTGGTGCTCGGGCTGATTAACGGCTTTCTGGTCTACTGGCTGCGGGTGCCGGCAATCATCATCACCATCGCCACGCTGAACGTCTACTACGGACTGCTGGTGTACGCCACCAAAGGCACCTGGCTGTACGGCTTCCCGGACTGGTTTATGAACGGCATCAACTGGTTCTCCTTCACCGCCGCCGACGGCTATGACTACGGCCTGACGCTACCGCTGCTGTGCCTTGCCGCAGTGATTATCGTCACTGCCGTGCTGATGAATTACACCCGTCTTGGTCGGCAGATTTATGCCATGGGCGGCAACCGCGACGCCGCGTCGCGCCTCGGACTGAATCTGCTGAAACTGCATTTTTATGTCTACGGCTTTATGGGCATTCTCGCCGGAGTCGCCGCGGTGGTGCAGGCGCAGATCACCCAGTCCGTTGCGCCTAACTCGCTGCTCGGCTTTGAGCTGACGGTGCTGGCTGCGGTAGTGCTCGGTGGCACCAGCATGACCGGCGGGCGCGGCACGCTCACCGGAACGCTGCTTGGGGTGATCCTGCTGGCCTTTTTGCAAAACGGCCTGACGCTGCTCAGCGTCTCGTCTTACTGGCATACCGTATTTAGCGGCACCATCATCCTGATCAGCATCAGCGCCACGGCCTGGAATGAAAAACGCAAACTTGCAGGGGAGCTTTAAGATGAAAACCTTCGCCCGATACCTACCCGGTGATGCCATCATCCGCCTCCAGTGCGTGATTATTATCGTGGTCGCGGTGGTCTTTTCCGCCCTGTTAGGCAGCCGCTTCTTTAGCGTCGCCAATTTCCAGTCCATCAGTTCGCAGTTACCGATCCTCGGGATGCTGGCGCTGGGCATGGGGATCACCATGCTGACGGGCGGCATTAACCTGTCGATTATCGCCGGGGCCAACGCCTGTTCGTTAGTGATGGCTGCGGTGATCGTCAGCCAGCCGGACAATCCCCTCTTTCTGGGACTGGCGCTGCTGGCAGGCCTGGCGGTGGCGGTGGCAATCGGTGTGCTCAACGGGGCGTTAATCGCCTGGGTGGGCGTGTCGCCGATCCTTGCCACCCTCGGCACCATGACGCTGATCTCCGGGCTGAACATTCTGTTCTCGAACGGCACGGTGATTTCCGGCTTCCCGGCGGCGATCCAGTTTTTAGGCAACGCCACCGTTGCGGGCATTCCCGTCGCCCTGCTGCTCTTTTTACTGGTCGCGGTGCTGCTGTGGGTGCTGCTTGAGCACACCACGCTCGGACGCAGCCTCTATCTGGTCGGCTCGAACGAACAGGCCACGCGCTACAGCGGGGTGAATACCGTGCGGGTACAGATTTCCGTGTATGTGATTTCTGCGCTGCTCGGCTGGGTCGCCGCCATTCTGATGATGGCGAAATTCAACTCTGCCAAAGCGGGCTACGGCGAATCCTACCTGCTGGTCACCATCCTTGCTTCGGTGCTCGGCGGCATTAACCCGGACGGCGGCTTCGGGCGCATCCTGGGACTGGTGCTGGCGCTCATCGTGCTGCAAATGCTGGAAAGCGGCTTCAATTTGCTGGGGATCAGCAGCTATCTGACCATGGCGCTGTGGGGCGCGGTGCTGATCCTCTTTATCGCATTACAGAATCGTAAAGCCTGATTTCAGGAGAAAAAAAGATGGCGAGTTACTTCATTGGTGTGGATGTAGGAACCGGAAGCGCCCGCGCGGGCGTCTTTGACCTGAACGGCAGGATGGTCGGCCAGGCGAGCCGGGCCATTGAACTGTATCGCCCGCAGGCTGATTTCGTTGAGCAGTCCTCGGACAATATCTGGCAGGCGGTGTGTAACGCCGTGCGCGATGCCATCAACCAGTCGGACATCAACCCGATTCAGGTGAAAGGGCTGGGATTTGACGCCACCTGTTCACTGGTGGTGCTGGACAAAGAGGGCAAGCCGCTGACCGTCAGCCCCTCCGGGCGCAGCGAGCAAAATATCATCGTGTGGATGGATCACCGCGCCATTACCCAGGCTGATCGCATCAACGCCCTGCACCACCGGGTGCTGGATTACGTCGGCGGGATTATCTCGCCGGAGATGCAGACGCCAAAACTGCTGTGGCTGAAACAGCACATGCCAAATACCTGGGCCAACGCGGGCTACTATTTTGATCTGCCGGACTTTCTGACCTGGCGCGCCACCGACGATGATACCCGCTCACTCTGTTCCACCGTCTGCAAATGGACCTACATGGGCCACGAAGATAAGTGGGATGGCAGCTATTTCCGCGAAATCGGGCTTGAGGATTTACTTGAGCATGACGCGGAGAAAATTGGCCGCTACGTCAAAACCATGGGCGAACCGCTCGGCCACGGCCTGTCGCCGCGCGCCGCCAGCGAAATGGGGCTGATCCCCGGCACAGCGGTGAGCGTGTCGATTATCGATGCCCACGCCGGAACGCTCGGTACCCTCGGTGCCTGCGGCGTATCGGGTGAAGTGGCGGATTTTGACCGCCGAGTGGCGCTGATCGGCGGCACCTCGACCGGGCACATGGCGATCTCCAAAGAGGCGCGCTTTATCGGTGGCGTATGGGGCCCGTACTATTCCGCGGTGCTGCCCGGCTACTGGCTTAACGAGGGCGGCCAGTCGGCCACCGGTGCGCTGATCGACCATATTATCCAGTCGCACCCCTGCTACGATCAGCTACTGGCGCAGGCAAAAACTCAGGGGCAAACCATCTATGAACTGCTCAACGCCCTGCTGCGCAAAATGGCGGGCGAGCCGGAGAACATCGCGTTCCTGACCCGCGATATGCACATTCTCCCCTACTTCCACGGCAACCGCTCGCCGCGCGCTAACCCGACGCTGACCGGCACGGTCACCGGGCTTAAACTGTCGCGTACGCCGGAGGATATGGCGCTGCAATATCTGGCGACGATTCAGGCGATTGCGCTGGGGACCCGTCATATCATTGAAACCATGAATCAGACCGGCTACGCCATCGACACCATTATGGCCAGCGGCGGCGGCACCAAAAACCCGGTGTTTGTGCAGGAGCACGCCAACGCCACCGGCTGCGCGATGCTGCTGCCGGAGGAGAGCGAGGCGATGCTGCTGGGCAGCGCGATGATGGGCACCGTGGCGGCGGGCGTGTTCGACAACTTCCCGGAAGCGATGTCGGTGATGAGCCGGATCGGTAAAACGGTGACGCCGCAAACCAATCGCATTAAGCAGTATTACGACCGTAAGTATCAGGTATTCCACGAGATGTATCAGGATCACATGAAATACCGCAAGCTGATGCAGGAGGCCGAATGAGCAGCGCCTGGGATCAGGCCACCGGGGCCTGGCACACCTACAGTCAGGCGCTCGCCGGACTGGGGCAGCATCTGAGCGAAGAACAGTGGGAAAATTTACTGGCGGAGCTACGCGGCTGCACGGGGAAAATCGTGGTGACCGGCGTGGGCACCTCCGGCATCGCGGCGCGTAAAATCGCTCATATGCTGGCCTGCGTCGAGCGTCCGGCGATTTACCTGAGCGCCACCGATGCCGCGCACGGCGATCTCGGTTTTTTACGGCCGGGCGATCTGATGATTATGTTGTCGCGCGGCGGCAATTCCGATGAACTCACCCGCCTGCTGCCGGGGCTGGCGGCGAGAAACGTGCCGCTGATTAGCGTGACGGAAAACCCCGCTTCGGCGATTGCAAAAGCGGCAAGACTGGTGATTTCAACGGGCGTGCAGCGGGAAGTCGATCCGCTGAATATGCTGGCGACAACCTCAATCATTCTGGTGCTGGCGATTTTTGATGCCGCCTGCGCCTGCCTGATGAGCGAGAGCGGCTACTCGAAAGAGACGCTTTTGGCGGTGCATCCCGGCGGGGATGTGGGGGTCACGCTGCGCAACGAGCAGTAACACGCAGCCACCAGAAATAAAAAAGGCCGCTTGCGCGGCCTTTTTGGTGTTTAGCGCAATTATGCGTAAACCGGGAAGCGCGCACAGATATCCAGCACTTTCTTTTTGGTGCTTTCAATCACGGCTTCGTCGTTGATGCTGTCCAGCACGTCACACATCCAGCCAGCCAGCTCTTTCACTTCCGCTTCTTTAAAGCCGCGACGGGTAACAGCAGGCGTACCGATACGGATACCGGAGGTGACAAACGGGCTCTTCGGATCGTTCGGGACGCTGTTTTTGTTCACGGTGATGTTGGCGCGACCCAGGGCTGCGTCGGCGTCTTTACCGGTCAGGTTTTTGTCCACCAGATCCAGCAGGAACAGGTGGTTTTCAGTGCCACCGGACACCACTTTGTAACCACGGTTCAGGAACACTTCCACCATCGCTTTGGCGTTTTTGGCAACCTGCTGCTGGTAGACTTTGAATTCCGGTTCCATCGCTTCTTTCAGCGCTACCGCTTTACCGGCGATCACGTGCATCAGCGGGCCGCCCTGAGCACTTGGGAATACCGCAGAGTTCAGTTTTTTGTACAGCTCTTCGTTACCGCCTTTCGCCAGGATCAGGCCGCCACGCGGACCCGCCAGGGTTTTGTGGGTGGTCGTGGTAACGACGTGCGCATGCGGAACCGGGTTCGGGTAAACGCCTGCGGCGATAAGACCCGCCACGTGCGCCATATCCACGAACAGGTACGCGCCAATGCTGTCGGCGATTTCACGCATTTTTGCCCAGTCAACCACGCCGGAATAGGCGGAGAAACCACCGATAATCATTTTCGGTTTGTGGGTCTGCGCCAGCTTCGCCATCTCTTCGTAATCGATTTTGCCGGACTCATCGATGCCGTAAGGCACGATGTTGTACAGCTTACCGGAGAAGTTCACCGGGGAACCGTGAGTCAGGTGACCGCCTTGCGCCAGGTTCATACCCAGAACGGTATCGCCCGGTTGCAGCAGCGCGGTGTAAACGGCGAAGTTCGCCTGAGAACCGGAGTGCGGCTGCACGTTGGCGTAATCTGCGCCAAACAGCTCTTTTGCACGGTCAATCGCCAGTTGCTCAACGATATCTACATATTCACAGCCGCCATAGTAACGCTTGCCCGGATAACCTTCGGCGTATTTGTTGGTTAGCTGAGAACCCTGGGCCTGCATTACACGCGGGCTGGTGTAGTTTTCGGAGGCGATCAGTTCAATGTGCTCTTCCTGACGTACTTTTTCCTGCTCCATAGCCTGCCACAGTTCGGCATCATAATCGGCAATGTTCATTTCACGCTTTAACATCCGCATCTCCTGACTCAGCTAACAGTAAATTACAGCTCTGAAGGGGGGCCCTTTCGGGCAACGGCGAACAGTATAACCGATTCATTTTGTGATAACAGGTCTTGACAAGCGTTTTTACGCAAACGATTGGCTCCGCGCTGTACAAGGGTTTGACGCCAAAGCGACTTCCCCTTTCATGCGGATTTCTTTTCAACTTTGTGATGCAGTTTTTTCATGACCGTTACCCTGCTCGCAAGTTATGCAAAGAATCATTTACAAACGCAGGGTTATTTATATAAGATGCATTAAAAATACATCTTATATAAATACTGAACAGGAAGACGCTATGCTTGACGCTCAAACCATCGCAACCGTGAAGTCCACCATTCCCCTGCTCGTGGCGACCGGCCCTAAGCTGACCGCCCATTTTTATGATCGTATGTTCGCGCACAACCCGGAGTTGAAAGAGATTTTCAACATGAGCAATCAGCGCAACGGCGACCAGCGTGAAGCGCTGTTTAACGCCATTGCCGCTTACGCCAGCAATCTGGAGAATCTGGCCGTTCTGCTGCCCGCCGTGGAAAAAATCGCGCAAAAACACACCAGTTTTCAGATCAAACCTGAGCAGTACAACATTGTCGGCACGCATCTGCTGGCGACGCTGGATGAGCTCTACAGCCCTGGTCAGGAAGTGCTCGACGCCTGGGGTAAAGCCTATGGTGTACTCGCAGGCGTGTTTATTAATCGTGAAGCGGAGCTTTATCAGGAGCACGCCAGCAAAACCGGCGGCTGGGAAGGCACCCGTGCGTTCCGTATCGTTGCGAAAGAGCCGCAAAGCCAGCTTATCACCAGCTTTGAATTTGCGCCGGTCGATGGCAAGCCGGTCGCTGATTATCAGCCGGGTCAATACCTGGGCGTGTGGCTGAAGCCGGACGAGTTTGAATATCAGGAAATTCGCCAGTATTCCCTGACCCGCAAAGCCGATGGCAAAAGCTATCGCATTGCGGTGAAGCGCGAAGATGGCGGTCAGGTCTCTAACTGGCTGCATAACGAAGCGAGCGTGGGTGACGTCGTGCATCTGGCTGCGCCCGCAGGTGATTTCTTTATGGCTGTCGAACCGCAAACCCCGGTGACGCTGATTTCAGCGGGCGTCGGTCAGACGCCAATGCTGGCGATGCTGGATACGCTTTCCGCTGCAAAACACCCGGCGCAGGTCAACTGGCTGCACGCGGCGGAGAACGGCGAAGTTCACGCGTTTGCTGCGGAAGTTCAGGCCCTCGGCGCAGCGCTGCCGAACTTTACCTCTCACACCTGGTATCGCCTGCCGGCGGAAATGGATCGCGAGGAAGTGCGTTTTGACAGCGAAGGATTGATGGAGTTAAGCCAGCACGAAAGCGCGTTTCGCGATCCGATGATGCAGTGTTATCTCTGCGGCCCGGTGGCATTTATGCAGTTTGCCGCGAAGCAGCTTATTGAGATTGGCGTGAAGGCGGAGAATATTCATTACGAGTGTTTTGGCCCGCATAAGGTGCTGTAAGACTCTTTTTCCCCTCACCCCGGCCCTCTACCCATGGGAGAGGGAGAAAAGTCCCCTCTCCCGGTGGGTGAGGGGAAACGCCAGCAAATTAAATCGCCGCGTCGTCTTCTTCGCCGGTACGGATACGCACCACGCGCGCCACGTCAAAGACAAAAATCTTCCCGTCGCCAATTTTGCCGGTCTGCGCCGTGCGGATAATCGTATCCACACAGGTATCCACGATATCGTCCGTCACCACAATTTCGATTTTCACTTTTGGCAGGAAATCCACCATGTACTCTGCGCCACGGTACAGTTCGGTGTGCCCCTTCTGACGACCAAAGCCTTTCACTTCAGTTACGGTCATGCCGGTAATACCGACTTCCGCCAGCGCTTCGCGCACGTCGTCCAGCTTGAAAGGTTTAATAATCGCATCAATTTTTTTCATGGTGATCCCTTAAATTCCTCGCCTGTCAGCAGCATCGTAATCGATTGCCCACAGTAGCATATTCATCGTGATTTTGCGGCTTACTCTTTAAAGTCGTTCGCTTCCAGTTCATGGCGCGAGAGCAGTTTATAAAACTCGGTGCGATTGCGCCCCGCCATCCGCGCGGCGTGGGTGACGTTGCCTTTGGTGATCTGCAAAAGTTTACGCAAATAGTTTAATTCGAACTGGTTTCGCGCCTCGGCAAAGGTCGGCAGCGCGGTGTTTTCCCCTTCCAGCGCCTGCTCCACCAGCGCGTCGCTGATCACCGGGGATGAGGTCAGCGCCACGCACTGTTCGATCACGTTCACCAGCTGGCGCACGTTACCCGGCCAGCTTGCGGTCATCAGGCGCTTCATGGCGTCGGTGGAAAACGCGCGCACGAACGGTTTGTGGCGATCTGCCGACTGGCGCAGAAGATGGTTCGCCAGCAGGGGGATATCTTCGGCGCGTTCTGCCAGCGCCGGGAGCTTCAGGCTGACCACGTTAAGGCGGTAAAAGAGATCTTCGCGAAACTCACCACGCGCCATCGCTTTTGGTAAATCGCGGTGGGTGGCGGAGATGATCCGCACGTTGATATCAATGTCGCGGTTGCTGCCGAGCGGGCGCACTTTACGTTCCTGCAATACGCGCAGCAATTTCACCTGCAACGGGATCGGCATGTCGCCGATTTCATCCAGAAACAGCGTCCCGCCCTCGGCGGCCTGAAACAGCCCTTCCCGGCTGCTCACCGCGCCGGTAAAAGCGCCGCGCGCGTGACCAAACAG
The DNA here is from genome assembly GCF_900116015.1 of Enterobacter sp. kpr-6. Taxonomy (GTDB): domain Bacteria; phylum Pseudomonadota; class Gammaproteobacteria; order Enterobacterales; family Enterobacteriaceae; genus Enterobacter_D. Next base: position 36,155 of record NZ_FOYH01000001.1, on the reverse strand, counting down.
TTCGGATTCAAGCAACTGCTCCGGCAGTGCGCCGCAGTTGATGGCAATAAACGCGTTTTTGCTGCGCGGACTGGCGGTGTGGATCGCCTGGGCCAGGATCTCTTTCCCGGTTCCGCTCTGGCCATTAATCAGCACGCTCACGTCTGATTGCGCCACCATCCGTGCCTGCTCCAGCAGCCGCAGCATTAGCGGGCTGCGGGTGACAATGCTTTCCCGCCAGCGGTCATCCCCGGCGGGGGCTGAATGCTCCAGCGCGTCGTCGATGGCTTTATAGAGCGCGTCTTTATCCACCGGCTTGGTCAAAAAGCTGAAAACACCCTGCTGGGTGGCGGCAACCGCATCGGGAATGGAGCCGTGCGCCGTCAGGATAATCACCGGCATACCGGGCTGCTGGCGCTGGATTTCGGCAAAAAGCTGCATGCCGTCCATTTCGTCCATCCGCAGATCGCTTATCACCAGGTCGATTTTTTCACGTGCCAGAACGCGCAACCCTTCCTGACCGCTTTCCGCCGTCACCACGCCGTAGCCTTCGCTGGTCAGGCGCAGCCCGAGCAGTTTGAGCAATCCCGGATCGTCATCCACCAGTAAAAGCTGGGCAGGCTTACGGCTCGTCATGGTTTGGCTTCCTCTTGTTTCACGTCGGGCGCGGCCTGGCGTCCACCTTCCGGCAGATCGCTGCCGACCGGTTTGCGCGTTGACATCCGGCGTTCAATGTCCGTCAGGTTTTCCAGTTTGCGCGAGGTGGTCTCAAGCTGATCGCGCAAATATTGCTGCTGCGAACGCAGGGTATCCAGTTCGCTGTCCGCCGATTGTTGCAGTTTGCTGTAGCGTGAACGTTCTTCCGCCAGTTGCAGTTGCAGGGTCTGACCGTCGCGCCAGACCTGGAACAGAGCACGGATTTGCACCGGCAACTGCGGGCTTAATGCGTCGAGGCGGGTCATATACTGGCGGCGTTCAACCGGGGAGATTTTGGCGCTGGCCAGCAAAATGCCGCGCTTGAAGGTGTCCTGCCAGGTGTCATCCGGCCAACTTCGCGCCTGCGCACGGGCAACGGCAGGAGCCAGACGCTCGGCGCAGTCCATTCCTCTTAGCCAGTACAAGGGGTTGGTTTCGACCTGTTTACCGTACAGCGACCAGATATCGTTGCAGTCCGTGGAGAGAAAATCCGCCACCTGATGTTGAGGAAGTTTCTCTGTTGTTTTTCCATTAATAGCGCTTTCGGGGGCCTGAGTCATACAGCCTGTCAGCACCAGACAAGGCAATCCTGCACGCAAAAGGCGTGAGGGCGAAATCGCGCTCACGACGCGAGTAAACATGTACGACATACTCACCAGATTTAGATTCATTTTATGGGTTTTTCCGGCGCACTAAGTGGTAGCTCAATGCGGAAACAAACGTCCGACTGACTCTCGGTGACCAGGTGCAGCTCACCTCGCATACGGCGAATGCAGTCGCGGGCGATACTCAGTCCAAGCCCGCTGCCCTTTACCGCTCCTTTTCGCTGATGGCTTCCCTGAAAGAAGGGTTCAAAGATCATATCCTGTTCCGCTTCCGGGATCGGCGTGCCCGTATTCGCCACCTCAATACGTAGCGTTGAACCATAAGCGTAGCTGCGAATATAAATGGTACCGGATTCAGCACCATAGTGCACCGCGTTCGAATAGAGATTATCCAGCACGCTCATCAACAGCATCGGTTCCGCGAGGCAGGTTTTCGCAGGCAGCGACACCTCGGTATGCATTATTTTAGCCCGTGCCGGTAAACTGTGTGCCGAGAGCACCATCTCGACCAGCGGTTCGATCTCCACGGTTTCCAGCTCCACCGCGCCGTCAGCCAGCTTGCGGTTGTAGTCGAGCAGTTGCTCAATCAATTTTTGCAGATTACGGCTGCTGTCATCGAGGATCTCCACCACCTCTTTTTGTTCCGGCGTTAGCGGTCCGACGACCTGATCGGCGAGCAGTTCGGTGCCTTCGCGCATGCTGGCGAGGGGCGTTTTTAGCTCATGGGAGATGTGGCGTAAAAACTGGTGGCGCTGGGACTCCAGCCAGGAAAGACGTTCGCTCAGCCAGATAATACGCTCGCCCACCGATCGCAATTCGCGCGGGCCTTTGAACACCACGCTGTTGCCCAGCGGCCGCCCTTCTCCCAGCCGGTTAATCATTCGCTCAATGCCTTTGACCGGGCCGATGATCATGCGGGTAAAGAGCAGCACCAGCCCCAGGCTTACCAGAAACAGCACCAGCGCCTGCCAGCCAAAGAACTGGCCGCGCTCGGCGATCTCCTGCTGCAACTGCTGTCCGCGCGAGAACACCACCGCGCGGGTGGTTTGCACCATTTCGGTATTGGCGGCCGCAAAAGCCTCAAGCCGAGCCGACGCCGCCTCGCCCGGCCCACTGTTACGGCACTGTAGCTGGGCTAAGTCGTTGAGATCCTGGCGCAGCGCCAGGTAGAGTTTGTCGTCCGGTAAGACGCCCGCGTGGGCGTCGAGCATTTCGCTGTAGCGCTTGCGCTGGCTTTGATAGACGCGGGCGAGCGTGGGATCGTCGAGCACGCAATACTGGCGATAGCTGCGCTCCATCTCCAGCGCGGCGTTGGTCATCGCTTCGCTGCGGCGGGCATCAATCAGCGTGGTGCGGTTGGTCTGGGCGGCCTGCGCGCTCAGGGCGTTAAGACTTTGCCACGCCTGCCAGGCCAGCACGAGCAGCGGCAGCAGGATCAGCAGAAAGGCCATCATGACCAGTTGACGCAGAGAACGGGGAAATACGGGCCAGCGTTTCAACGCATTCATCTCGTGGCGGGAAGTTAACTGGATGCTAACTGAGGAAAGCGTCAGAAACAACAAAGCCGGGGATAAGCCCGGCTTTGTTGTATTGAATTAGGCGGTGCCTTACTCGACGTTTCGCCCGGGGCCTGAAATAGCAGCGCTATGATCAGAAGTTGGACGGCAGGCACCTTTTTGTGCGTCATTCCAGGTTTATGTAGCGCTTCCCGTGAGGGGGCTGACATAAGAGGGTGAATGAGCCACTGAGTAATTATATGCACAAGTTATGCCAATGTATAGCACATATGTTTTATCTATTGATTTCTAATGGATTATTATTTTTGTGACGGATGCACGCTTTGCCTGTTTTTTGGCCTGAGTGTCGCTAAAAAACAACAGCCTGCTAACTAAAAATAATAATCCATTAAATTCAGCTAGTTAAATGTCGCCAAATGGCGACACCGAATAACGCCCTGTGTCGCAAATTACCGACACAGGGCGTTATGCATTAGCCCAACTGCTTACGGGCGTTACGGAAGATACGCATCCATGGGCTGTCCTCGCCCCAGTTTTCCGGGTGCCAGGAGTTGCTGACGGTACGGAACACGCGCTCCGGGTGCGGCATCATCAGCGTAACGCGACCGTTTTCCGAGGTCACCGCCGTGATCCCGTTCGGTGAGCCGTTCGGGTTCGCCGGATAGCGTTCTGTCACCTTCCCGCTGTTATCGATATAACGCAGCGCCACCAGGCCTTTGCTTTCAAGCTGGGCCAGATGCGCATCGTCACGCACTTCCACGCGGCCTTCGCCGTGAGACACCGCAATCGGCATATGAGAACCGACCATGCCCTGCAACAGCAGCGACGGGCTCTGGGTCACTTCCACCAGACTGAAACGCGCTTCGAAGCGGTCAGAGTGGTTGCGCACAAAGCGCGGCCACAGGTCACTGCCGGGGATCACTTCGCGCAGATTTGACATCATCTGGCAGCCGTTGCAGACGCCCAGCGCCAGCGTTTGCGGGCGGTGGAAGAAGGTTTCAAACTCATCGCGCACACGGTTGTTGAACAGAATGGATTTCGCCCAGCCCTCGCCCGCGCCTAACACGTCGCCGTACGAGAAGCCGCCGCAGGCCACCAGCGCCTGGAAATCTTCCAGCCCGGTGCGTCCTGCCAGCAGATCGCTCATGTGCACATCGATGGCGTCAAAGCCCGCACGGTGGAAGGCTGCCGCCATCTCAACGTGGGAGTTAACGCCCTGCTCACGCAGCACGGCCACTTTCGGCCGCGCGCCGGTCGCAATGTAAGGCGCAGCCACATCTTCGTTAATGTCGAAAGAGAGCTTCACGTTCAGACCTGGATCGGCATCCTGGGTCTTCGCCTCGTGCTCCTGATCGGCACATTCCGGGTTGTCACGCAGACGCTGCATCTGCCAGGTGGTTTCCGCCCACCAGGTACGCAGGGCGGTACGGCTTTCGCTGTACACCGGCTTGCCGTCCGCTTCAATCACAAAGCGATCGCCCGCGACGGCTTTACCCAGATAGTGAACGCAATCCGCCAGTCCGTGCGCGCTGAGGATATTTTCCACCGCTTCACGATCCGCCGCACGCACCTGAATCACCGCGCCCAGCTCTTCGTTAAACAGCGCGGCCAGGCGATCGTCGCCGAGGGTCGCAATATCCGCTTCCACGCCGCAGTGACCGGTGAAGGCCATCTCTGCCAGCGTCACCAGCAGGCCGCCATCGGAACGGTCGTGGTAGGCCAGCAGTTGACGTGCTGCCACCAGCGCCTGAATCGCATCATAGAAACCTTTCAACTGCGCCACATCACGCACGTCTGCCGGTTTGTCGCCAAGCTGACGGTAAACCTGGGTCAGCGCCGTTGCGCCGAGCGCGTTATGGCCTTTACCCAAATCAATCAACAGCAGGGCGTTGTCATCTGTAGAGAGTTGCGGGGTGATGGTCTGGCGCACATCTTCCACGCGGGCAAAGGCGGTAATCACCAGCGACAGCGGCGAAGTCATTTCGCGCTGCTCGTGGCCTTCCTGCCAGCGGGTTTTCATCGACATGGAATCTTTGCCGACCGGGATCGTCAGGCCGAGCGCCGGACACAGCTCTTCGCCCACCGCTTTCACCGCTTCATACAGACCGGCATCTTCGCCAGGGTGCCCTGCCGCCGCCATCCAGTTAGCGGAGAGTTTAATGCGCTTGATATCGCCAATCTGCGTGGCGGCGATGTTGGTCAGCGCTTCACCGACCGCAAGACGGGCGGAAGCCGCGAAGTCCAGCAGCGCCACCGGCGCGCGTTCACCCAGCGACATCGCTTCACCGTAGTAGCTATCGAGGCTGGCGGTGGTCACCGCGCAGTTCGCCACCGGGATCTGCCACGGGCCGACCATCTGATCGCGGGCGACCATGCCGGTCACCGTGCGGTCACCGATGGTGACGAGGAAGGTTTTTTCAGCCACTGCCGGGAGATGCAGCACGCGGTTGACCGCGTCAGCAACGGTGATCGCCTGACGGTCAATCGCCTCGCCTGCGGCTTTGCGCGTTTCTACATCGCGGGTCATTTTTGGCGTTTTGCCCAGCAGCACGTCCAGCGGCAGATCGATCGGCTGGTTGTCAAAATGGCTGTCGCTCAGGCTTAAATGTTGTTCTTCGGTGGCATCCCCGATCACCGCATACGGTGCGCGCTCGCGGCGGCACAGTTCATCAAACAGCGGCAGCTGGTCAGCGGCAACTGCCAGCACGTAACGTTCCTGAGATTCGTTACACCAGATTTCCAGCGGGCTCATGCCCGGCTCGTCGCTGAGGATTTTACGCAGGTCGAAACGCCCGCCGCGCCCGCCGTCACTCACCAGTTCCGGCATGGCGTTAGATAAACCGCCCGCGCCGACGTCGTGAATAAACAGAATCGGGTTAGCCTCGCCAAGCTGCCAGCAGCGGTCGATCACTTCCTGGCAACGGCGCTCCATTTCCGGGTTATCGCGCTGGACGGAGGCGAAATCGAGATCCGCGTCAGACTGGCCGGACGCCATTGATGACGCCGCCCCGCCGCCCAGACCGATATTCATCGCCGGGCCGCCGAGTACGATCAGCTTCGCGCCAACAACGATCTCGCCTTTCTGCACGTGATCGGCGCGGACGTTGCCGATGCCGCCAGCCAGCATGATCGGCTTGTGGTAGCCGCGCAGCTCTTCACCGTTATGGCTGTTTACTTTTTCTTCATAGGTACGGAAATAGCCGTTCAGCGCCGGGCGACCAAATTCGTTGTTAAACGCCGCGCCGCCGAGCGGGCCGTCGGTCATGATATCCAGCGCGGTGACGATGCGATCCGGCTTGCCGAAATCTTCTTCCCACGGCTGTTCAAAGCCTGGAATGCGCAGGTTGGAGACGGAGAAACCGACCAGACCGGCTTTCGGCTTCGCGCCGCGTCCGGTTGCACCTTCATCACGGATCTCACCGCCGGAACCGGTCGCCGCACCCGGCCACGGAGAAATCGCCGTCGGGTGGTTGTGGGTTTCCACTTTCATCAGGATGTGGGTCGGCTCCTGATGGAAATCGTAACGCCCTTCTTTATGGCTGGCGTAAAAACGCCCCACCTCTGAACCTTCCATCACGGCGGCGTTGTCTTTATACGCGGACAGCACGTGATCCGGGGTCTGGGCAAAGGTGTTCTTGATCATTTTAAACAGCGACTTCGGCTGCTGTTCGCCGTCGATCACCCAGTCGGCGTTAAAAATTTTGTGGCGGCAGTGCTCGGAGTTGGCCTGCGCAAACATATAAAGCTCGATGTCGTTCGGGTTGCGGCCCAGACGGGTAAAGGCATCGAACAGATAGTCAATTTCGTCTTCTGCAAGCGCCAGGCCCAGACGCAGGTTGGCGTCGATAAGCGCCTGACGGCCCTGCCCCTGCACGTCAACGCTGGTGACAGGCGTTGGCTGATGATGCGCAAACAGGCATTCGGCCTCGTCGGTTGAGAAAAATACGCTTTCCATCATGCGGTCGTGAAGCTCTGCGGCAACGCGCTGCCACTGTTCATCCGTCAGCGTGGACGCTTCGACGTAATACGCCACACCGCGCTCCAGGCGATTCACTTTCGCCAGGTCACAGTTATGAGCGATATCAGTGGCTTTGGAAGACCACGGGGAGATGGTACCGGGACGCGGGGTCACAAGCAGAAGTTTGCCTGCCGGGGTGTGGCTGCTGAGATTCGGACCGTACTTCAGCAGACGCGCCAGTCGCGTACTCTCTTCGTCGTTTAAACCGTCTTTCAGGTCAGCAAAATGGACATACTCAGCGTAAATGTTGCTTACAGGCAGGTCAGCCGCCTGAAAACGTGCCAGCAATTTGTTGATACGGAAGGCAGACAGGGCAGGCGAACCACGCAGAATTTCCATCATAAGTCTCTCGTCTTTAGAGCGTCGCGACGCGTTAAGTGTGCGCAAGGGGGAAAACGGGCGTCATTATAGAGAATCCTGAGCGCCGACGAAACCGTTTGCGTGGAAATAAAATCAGCTCATATTTTCTTAATTGATGGGACCTGTCTCTCTAATTGGTTGCCAACTATCTTATTGTTAAGCAAAATGCCGCTCAACCAATGGCAGACATTTATCGTAGTTATGGCAATCACAGGCTGAGGCCCCGCACGACGCAGAGAATTAACTAATTGAAAAAATTAAAGCTTAATTATCTGCTTATCGGCATTGTCACCCTGCTGCTGGCAGCGGCCTTATGGCCTTCTGTTCCCTGGTTCGGTAAAGCCGAAAACCGCATCGCCGCCATTCAGGCGCGCGGAGAACTGCGCGTCAGCACCATCGCCTCGCCGCTCACCCTGTCTTCGGTGGATGGCAAGCCTTACGGTCTCGATTACGAACTGGCCCGGCACTTCGCGGATTACCTCGGCGTCACGCTTAAAATCACCGTCCGCCAGAACATCAGCCAGTTGTTCGACGATCTCGATCATGACAACGCCGATATGCTGGCCGCCGGTCTGGTCTATAACAGCGAGCGCGTCCGTCATTATCAGGCTGGCCCCATTTACTACTCTGTCTCACAACAACTGGTCTACCGCGTCGGCAGCTACCGCCCGCGTACGCTGGCCACGGTCGATGCCTCGCAATTAACCGTCGCGCCCGGCCATGTGGCTATCGACGATCTGCGTCTGCTGAAAGAAAAAAAGTATCCCGATTTGGGCTGGAAGGTAGATGAAAAGCTCGGCACCAATGCGCTTCTTGGGCTGGTGGCCGAGGGAAAACTCCCCTACACCATTGCCGATTCCGTGGCGATTAGCCTGTTTCAGCGTGTTCACCCGGAGCTGGCGGTGGCGCTGGATATCTCCGACGAGCAGCCCGTCACCTGGTTTACACAGAAAGACAGCGATAACACCCTGTCGGCCGCGATGCTCGATTTCTTCAACGATATCAATGAAGACGGCACGCTGGCGCGTCTGGAAGAGAAATATCTCGGCCACGGCGACGGGTTTGATTATGTCGATACGCGCTCCTTCCTGCGGGCGGTAGACAACGTGTTACCCGATCTGCAACCACTGTTTGAGAAGTATGCCGAGGCGATCGACTGGCGTTTGCTGGCGGCGATCTCGTATCAGGAATCTCACTGGGATACCCAGGCGACATCGCCAACCGGGGTGCGCGGGCTGATGATGCTGACCCGCAATACCGCGCAAAGTCTGGGCCTGAGCGATCGCACCGATGCGGAGCAGAGCATCAGCGGCGGCGCGCGCTACTTGCAGGATATGATGGAAAAAGTGCCGGAGACCGTGCCGGAAGAGGAACGGATCTGGTTTGCGCTGGCAGCCTACAATATGGGCTATGCGCATATGCTCGACGCGCGGGCGCTGACCGCCAAAACCAAAGGCAACCCGGATAGCTGGTCAGATGTAAAACAGCGGCTGCCTATGCTCAGCCAGAAGCCCTGGTACAGCAAGCTGACCTACGGCTACGCGCGCGGCCATGAAGCCTACGCTTATGTGGAAAATATCCGTAAGTATCAGATAAGCCTGGTGGGATATCTGGCGGAGAAGGAAAAAAACGCGGCGCAGGCGTTACGTCTGGCGCAGAGCTATCCGGTGGTCGCGCCGGATGAACTGGATCAACCCGCGGCATCGCCCCGCATCCTGCCCTTCAGCGCCTTTGCACCGCAGGACGCGCTGGCGCGGCCCAATTTTTTGTTTCCCTTAGACCCGGACAGAGCGCCTTAAGCCTAAGGTGCGCTTTTCCTGAGCGCCTTTTTCTCCAGCCTGCGCATACGGAAAAAGTCGCTGAGCATCGCGGCGCACTCGTCGCGCAGAACGCCTTCGGTGATTTCCACGCGGTGATTCATTCCCGGATGGTGCAGCACGTCGATTAGCGATCCGGCCGCCCCGGTTTTGGCATCGCGCGCGCCAAACACCAGTTGCCCGATGCGACCGTGCACCATTGCGCCCGCGCACATCACGCACGGCTCCAGAGTGACATAGAGGGTGGTTTCCAGCAGACGGTAATTTTGCAGCACCAGACCGCCCTGACGCAGCGCCATAATTTCCGCGTGCGCGGTAGGATCGTGGTGACCAATTGGCCGGTTCCAGCCTTCGCCGATGACCTGGTTATTGTGTACCAGCACTGCGCCGACCGGCACTTCCCCTTCGTCCCAGGCACGCTGAGCAAGCGTAAGCGCGTGGCGCATCCAGTATTCGTGGGTTAATTCAGCGTCGGACACGGGTTTGCACTCCAGTTATAAAAGCGGGGCGCATTATACCCGGTACCCGGCATTATTCCAGTTGCTGAAGTTCGCCGCGCGGGGTAACGCGCCAGCGGTGCTGGCAGAAATAGAGCAGCGGGTTATCCTGCTTACTGTCGCTGTAGCCGCTGTAGAGACGCAACGGAGTGCCGATTTTGCGCTCCAGTTGCACCACTTTTTCGTGGCCGAGGCAGCGCATGGTGAGCACCCAGCCGCCGTAGCGACGGTGGATCTGGCTGGCGATAAGATTGACGCGGGGCAGCCACGGAGTATCAAAATAGACCTGCTCAACCAGTGGCTGCGGTGAACCGGTGATCAGCCAGATGTCGGCGTCAGAGGCCGCCAGGTAGTTGGTCAGCCGATCCTGCACCACCGGGAAGGCGGTCACCCGGCTGCGGAACCAGGCCACAAACTTCTTCTCCAGCGCTTTGAGATGCGCTTCGCTGTGACCCCAGGTGCAGGCCCAGAGCAGGAGACTCATTGGCCAGCGTGCGGCGCGCCCTTTAATCAGTAACGCGCCGCCGATGACGGGAAGCAACGGCAGGACGAGCAGTGCATTCAATGGCTGATGACGTAACACGTAACGCAGGAAAGTACCGAACATATCCTGCTGATGGAGTGTTCCATCAAGATCAAAAAAGACAACACGACGCTCGTTAGCCAAACCTTACTCCTCTGGATCGTTGAACCCCATAAGCCAGGTAAACAGGAACCCGGCAATGACCGCTAATAAATAGCCTAACAGATAGAGCATGACTTTTCCGGTCACAATCGTTAATGCCAGCGGTAAACCGGAAATCCCGAAGGTGATCACCGTGGCCACTTTCCAGTAGCTGATGAGCGCCCCGCCGACGGCACCGCCCAGACACGCCCCCAGAAACGGCTTGCCCAACGGCAGGGTGACGCCGAAAATCAGCGGCTCACCTATGCCCAGTAATCCGACCGGCAGCGCGCCTTTAATCAGTTTTTTCAGCCGGGCGTTGCGGGTTTTCATCAGAACGGCAATCGCCGCGCCGACCTGGCCGACGCCGGCCATCGACAGTATCGGCAGCAGCGCGTTAAAACCGTGCGCCTGCACCAGTTCAACATGAATCGGCACCAGCCCCTGATGCAACCCGGTCAACACCAGCGGCAGGAACGTGCCCGCCATGACCGCGCCCACCAGAAAACCACCGCGATCGATAGCCCATGACGCGCCGTGCGCGATGCCCTCTGAGATAACCCCGCCCAGCGGTTGCAGGACGACAATGGCAATCGTGCCGGTAATCAGCGTGGTCAGCAGCGGATTAAGGATCAGCTCAAGCGATCCCGGCAGCAGCGTGCGAAACCGTTTTTCTATCCAGCACATCAGCGCGACCACCAGCAGTACCGCAATGACCCCGCCGCGACCGGGTTGCAGGGCTTCACCAAACAGAGTGATCTGCGCAAGTTGCGGGCTGGATAAAATCCCCGCCATCACGCCGCCCATCGCCAGCGAGCCGCCGAATACCTTCGCGGTATTCACGCCGACGAGGATATTCATGATCGCAAACACGGCGCTGCCGAAAATCCCCAGCAGGCCGAGCATATTGGGATAGTGGGTGGCGAAATCACCGACGATATCCGGGCGTTTAAGAATATTTATAATGCCGGTGATGAGACCCGAGGCTATAAACGCCGGGATCAGCGGAATAAAGACGTTGGCGAGCATCCGCAGCGCGTCGCTCATTGGCGCTTTGTAGCGGCTTTTTGCCTGCGCTTTATTGTGTTCAATATCGTCAAACGCCGCCGCTGCCCCGCCGCCGATGAGGGATTTCATGGCGTCCACCACCTGTGCCGCCTTGCCGGGGCCGACAATAAGCTGGTGCTGCTCGCCCTGCTTCACATACCCGCTGACGCCGGGCAGTTTTTTCAGGGCAGCAATATCCAACCGTTGTTCATCACGCACTTCTACACGCACGCGCGTCATGCAGTTTTCCAGCCGCAGAATGTTCTCCTGCCCGCCGATGCCCAGCAAAATGTCGCTGGCAAGCGCCGTTGTTTTGTCCATACACGCCTCGTTAGTTTTCTAAAGCAGCCCGTAAAAAACCCTGGTGAGCAGTAAGTTTTGCCCGTGCGGATGCGGCATCAAGCCCGGAGAGGATCATCAGAATGGCGGGTTTGACGTCAAAGTCGGTCTGTTTGAGTACAGCTTCCGCCTGTGCGCGATCGGCCCCGGTCGCTTCGACCACCATGCGGCAGGCGCGATCCACCAGCTTAACGTTGGTGGCTTTCATATCGACCATCAGATTCTGGTAGACCTTGCCAAACTTGACCATTGCGCCGGTGGAGATCATGTTGAGCACCAGCTTTTGCGCGGTGCCGGATTTCAGGCGGGTGGAGCCGGTGAGCGCCTCTGGCCCGACGACCGGCGAGATGGCGATATCCGCGTTCTGCGCAATCGGTGAACCGGGGTTGCAGGAGATAGCGACCGTGGTACAGCCCCTTTTTCTGGCGTATTGCAGCCCGCCAATGACGTAAGGCGTGCGGCCAGAAGCGGCAAGGCCGACGACCAGATCGTCTTTGGTCAGGTTAAGCGCGTGGAGATCCTCTTCGCCCAGTTGCGGGTTGTCTTCCGCCCCTTCGACCGCTTTTAACAGCGCGCCAGGGCCGCCTGCGATAAGCCCAACCACCAGACCGTGAGGTACGCCAAACGTCGGCGGGCATTCAGAGGCGTCCAGTACGCCCAGTCGCCCGCTGGTGCCTGCGCCCATATAGATAATGCGTCCGCCCGCTCGCAGCGCTGTTGCCGCTGCATCAACCGCTCTGGCAACTTCCGGCAATGTCTCTTTCACTGCAAGGGCGACCAGCGTATCCTGTTGATTAAAACGGGTAACCAGCTCGATTGTCGATAAAGCATCGAGATCCATCGTGTCGGAATTACGCGTTTCTGAAATAAGTGCACCAAGATTCATAATAAGTCCTCAAGAATTTTTAATTCATCCTAACTGCCCGATAATGGAATATAATATTCATTCATGCGAGCAGAATGTGTTTTTGCAATCGTTGTCACATTTTGGCCTGGGAGAACCCATGAACTGTTTGATGCGCATTCGTCAGCGCTACCCCGGACTTGCGCAGAGCGATAGAAAACTGGCGGACTTTTTACTGGCACAGCCGGATGTCGCCCGCCATCTCAGTTCGCAGCAACTGGCAAGCGAAGCTGGCGTCAGCCAGTCGAGCGTGGTGAAATTTTCCCAGAAACTGGGTTTTAAAGGTTTTCCGGCGCTGAAGCTGGCGATCAGCGAAGCGCTGGCCAGCGATAAAAATCCCCATACCGCGCCGCTGCATAATCAGATTTGCGCGAATGATTCGCTGCGTATCGTGGGGGAAAAGCTCATTAAGGATAATGTCAGCGCGATGCACGCGACCCTTGATGTGAATACGGAAGATAAACTGCGCGAGAGCGTGCTGTTACTGCGCGATGCGCGGCGCATCATTCTGACCGGGATCGGCGCTTCGGGGCTGGTGGCACGCAATTTTGGCTGGAAGCTGATGAAGATTGGCTTTAATGCGGTAGTGGAACTGGATATGCACGCCCTGCTCGCTACCGTGCAGGCGATGGATCCCGCCGATGTGCTGCTGGCCATCTCTTATTCCGGTGAGCGGCGCGAAATCAATCTGGCGGCAGACGAAACCTTCCGCGTGGGCGGGAAGATCCTCGCGATCACCGGGTTTACGCCCAATATGCTGCAACAGCGGGCCAGCCATTGTTTGTACACCATCGCTGAAGAACAGGCGACGCGCAGTGCGGCGATGTCCTCCACCAGCGCCCAGATGATGCTCACTGATTTGCTGTTTATGGCCCTGGTGCAGCAGGATCTGGAGCACGCGCCGGAGCGGATCCGCAACAGCGAGCAACTGGTAAAAAAACTGGTCTGAACAGGGAATGAGCGTATAATGCCCGCCCTGTTTGTGTTGCTTCTGAGATTTTCCTGATGGCGCTGTTGATTACCAAAAAATGCATAAACTGCGATATGTGCGAACCGGAGTGTCCGAACGAGGCCATTTCGATGGGCGACAGCATTTATGAGATCAACAGCGATCGTTGTACGGAGTGCGTCGGCCATTATGAAACGCCGACGTGTCAGAAAGTGTGCCCGATCCCGAATACGATTTTGAAGGATCCGGCACATGTCGAAAATAACGAACAGCTTTGGGACAAATTTGTGCTGATGCACCACGCCGATAAAATCTAGCTTTCGATGATGACCGTCGCACAGGCGTAGTGGCGCTCATCGGCCAGCGTAACGTGCATTGACCGAACGCCCATTCTCTGGGCCAGCGCCTGCGCCTCTCCCCACAGTCGCAGGCTGGGTTTTCCCAGTTCATCGTTAAACACTTCAAACTGATTAAACGCCAGACCGTTGCGGATGCCGGTGCCAAACGCCTTCGCCGCCGCCTCTTTTACCGCAAAGCGCTTCGCCAGAAAACGCACCGGCTGCTGGTGCGTCTCCCAGATCGCCCACTCGTTTTCACTGAGCACGCGCTTTGCCAGCCGATCGCCGCTGCGGGCAATCACCGCTTCGATACGGGCGATTTCGACGATATCCGTACCTAATCCCAGAATCGCCATTACCGACGCGCTTCCTGCATCAGACGTTTCATCTCGCTCACCGCCTCTTTCAGGCCGCTCATCACCGCACGACCAATAATGGCGTGACCGATATTCAGCTCGTGCATTTCCGGCAGTGCGGCAATCGCTTTGACGTTGTGATAGGTCAGACCGTGGCCCGCGTTCACTTTAAGTCCGAGGCTTGCGGCAAAGGTCGCGGCGTTGGCAATGCGCGCCAGCTCTTTTGCCTGAGCGGCTTCGTCTTTAGCATCAGCGTAGCAACCGGTGTGAATTTCGATATAGGGCGCACCTACATCGGCGGCGGCCTGGATTTGCGCTTCATCGGCGTCAATGAACAGTGAGACCAGGATCCCGGCGTCAGCCAGACGCTGGCAGGCGTCGCGCATTTTGTCGCGCTGTCCGGCAACGTCAAGCCCGCCTTCGGTGGTCACTTCCTGACGCTTTTCCGGCACCAGGCAGCAAAAATGCGGTTTGGTTTCGACCGCAATCGCCAGCATCTCTTCGGTGACAGCCATTTCGAGATTCATGCGGGTATCGAGCGTCTGACGCAGGATTTTCACGTCGCGGTCGGTGATGTGGCGACGGTCTTCGCGCAGGTGCACGGTGATGCCATCCGCCCCGGCTTGCTCCGCAATAAACGCCGCCTGCACCGGGTCAGGATAGGCCGTGCCACGCGCGTTACGCAGAGTGGCGATGTGATCGATATTGACGCCTAAAAGTAATTCAGCCATGACAATCCTCAGATCTTAGTTTTATGATTTTTTCCCCTCACCCCTGCCCTCTCCCCAAGGGAGAGGGGGAAAGGCAAGTCCCCTCACCCCGGCCCTCTTCCCGTGAGAAGGGGAAAGGCAAGCCCGCGCTCGATCGGTTCCCTCTCCCACGGGGAGAGGGCTAGGGTGAGGGGGCACGCTTCGGCACAAACTGGCGAAACAGCTCCCGACTCTTTAGCGGCTTACCGCCAAGATACGGTTTTAAGGCCATGCGGGTAAAGCGCTTCGCGGCTCTTAACGTATCCTGATCGGGAAAATGACGCTCGGCGAGCGCGCGCAAATGGCGTCCGGTAAAGGTGCGGTTATCCATTACCACGCTGGCAATAAAGCCTTTTTCTTCACGGTAGCGATAGGTCATGCTGTCTTCCACCGGCTCGCCGCTCCCGGCACAGCTGAGAAAATCGACGCCGTAACCTAAGTGCCCAAGCAGGGCCAGCTCGAAGCGGCGTAATACCGGTTCGGGCGATCCGCTCACACCCGCCAGCGCCTGTATGCAGTGAAGATAATCAAAGAACAGCTCAGAAAAGCGCGTCTCGTGCTCCAGCACGCGCGAAATCAGTTCATTGATATAAAGACCGCTGTAGAGCGTGATACCGCTTAAGGGGAGCGCCAGCGAAACGGCTTCAGCGCTGCGCAGTGTTTTGACTTCACCACGGCCGCTAAAGCGTACCAGCAAGGGGGTAAAAGGCTGTAATGCGCCTTTGAGACTGGAGCGTTTGGAACGTGCGCCTTTAGCCACAAGGCGCACGCGACCTGACTCTTCCGTGAAGACGTCCAGCATCAGGCTGGTTTCGCTCCAGGGACGACTATGCAGAACGAAAGCGCGCTGCCAGCCTTCCATCAGGGTTTACTTTAAGTCGTCGACGTAACCGAGACTGCGCAGGGCGCGCTCGTCATCGGCCCAGCCGGATTTCACCTTCACCCACAGCTCAAGGTGTACAGGCGCTTCAAACATCTCCTGCATATCTTTGCGGGCTTCGATACCGATGGTTTTGATTTTGGCCCCTTTGTTGCCAATCACCATCTTCTTCTGCCCTTCACGCTCGACGAGGATCAGCCCGTTGATGTCGTAGCCACCGCGCTCGTTGGTCACGAACTGCTCAATCTCAACCGTGACCGAGTAAGGCAGTTCCGCACCCAGGAAACGCATCAGTTTTTCACGGATGATTTCTGAGGCCATAAAACGCTGTGAGCGATCGGTGATGTAATCTTCCGGGAAATGGTGAATAGCTTCCGGCAGATGCTTACGCACAATGCCGGCTATCGTATCAACGTTCATGCCGGTTTCAGCGGAAATGGGCACGATATCGAGGAAGTTCATCTGGCTCGCCAGGAACTGCAGATGCGGCAGTAAATCCGCCTTCTCCTGCACGTTATCCACTTTGTTCACCGCCAGAATCACCGGCGCTCTGCCGTCACGCAGCTTGTTGAGCACCATTTCGTCGTCCGGCGTCCAGCGCGTACCTTCGACGACGAAAATGATCAGCTCTACGTCACCAATCGAGCTGCTCGCCGCTTTGTTCATCAGGCGGTTAATGGCGCGCTTTTCTTCCATATGCAGACCGGGGGTGTCAACGTAGATCGCCTGATACGCGCCTTCAGTGTGGATACCCGTAATACGGTGGCGCGTGGTTTGCGCTTTGCGTGAGGTAATGGAAATCTTCTGCCCAAGCAGATTATTCAGCAGGGTGGATTTGCCAACGTTGGGACGTCCCACGATGGCAATAAATCCGCAATATTGTTTTTCGTCACTCATTCCAGCTCCAGTTTCTTAAGCGCCCCTTCGGCGGCGGCCTGCTCTGCTTTGCGACGGCTGGAACCTGTACCAACCACCGGCTCACTCAGGCCACTGACCTGGCAGTGGATAGTAAATTCCTGATCGTGGGCTTCGCCACGCACCTGCACCACCAGATAGGACGGCAGCGGCAGATGGCGACCCTGCAAATATTCCTGCAAACGCGTTTTCGGATCTTTTTGTTTATCGCCCGGACTGATTTCATCCAGACGGCTCTGATACCAGTTCAGGATCAGTTGTTCGACGGTCTGAATACTACTGTCAAGGAACACGCCACCGATTAACGCTTCGACGGTATCGGCCAGAATAGATTCGCGACGGAAACCGCCACTTTTTAATTCACCCGGCCCTAAACGCAGACATTCGCCCAGTTCGAATTCGCGGGCAATTTCAGCGAGCGTGTTGCCACGCACCAGCGTCGCACGCATCCGGCTCATATCGCCCTCATCCACACGAGGGAAGCGGTGATAAAGCGCATTGGCGATGACGAAACTTAAAATGGAGTCACCCAAAAACTCCAGACGTTCGTTATGTTTGCTGCTGGCACTGCGGTGAGTTAATGCCTGTTGCAATAACTCCTGATGTTGAAAAGTGTAGCCCAGCTTCCGTTGAAGCCGATTAATTACGATGGGATTCATGCGATACCAGATAAATAAATGCGTCAAAAATGCAGCACACGAAACCGACCTGAAACAGCCAACGCGGTTTCGTGTGCCGTGGCACCTTGCAGCGCCAACCTTAAACTTCGGGGGAATATTCTATACACAACGGCAGGGGATGTCGTTACCGGAATAGATTTATCAGAGAAATAATTTGGGTTGCAGCCGTCAGACTGCAACCCGGCAGATTAATGAATGCCACCGATGCGATTTAAACGCACGCCCGTTGGCCATTCACCTTCCTGTTTTTCGAAACTCATCCAGATTCCTGTGGCACGTCCTACCAGATTTGCCTCAGGTACAAAGCCCCAGTAACGGCTGTCCGCGCTGTTATCGCGGTTGTCACCCATCATGAAGTAATGGCCCGGCGGCACGATCCAGGTTGCCAGTTGCTGACCTTGCTGGCGGTAGTACATCCCCAGTTGATCCTGGGCAATCGGCACGGTCAGAATACGGTGCGTCACATCACCCAGCGTCTCTTTGCGCTCAGTCAGGCGAATACCGTTTTCACGGGTTTCGCTTTTCGGCAACTGGAAGAAACCGCTGCTCGCTTCGCCGCCGTTATTACGATCAAATGTCTGAACAAAATCACTAGGCTCAACGTTCGAATAGGTGATTGGCAGCGCGCTTGCGCACGCCTGACCAGACTGGCAGTTCGGAGAAACCGTAACCTGCTTGGTCACAGGATCGTAGCTTACCTTGTCACCCGGCACACCGACGGTACGTTTGATGTAATCGAGGCGCGGATCGTCCGGGTATTTAAACACCACCACATCACCGCGTTTCGGATGCCCTGTTTCAATGATCATGTTCTGATAGATCGGATCTTTAATGCCGTAGGCAAACTTCTCCACCAGAATAAAATCACCGATCAAAAGCGTAGGCATCATCGATCCTGACGGGATCTGGAAAGGTTCGTAAATAAACGAACGCACCACCAGCACCACAGCCAGCACCGGGAATACGGATGCGCCTGTTTCCAGCCAGCCCGGTTTCGGGCTGACCTTTTTCAGGGTTTTGGCATCAATCGCATCGCCCGTGGCAGCCTGTGCAGCGGCCTGACGCTCCCGACGTTTGGGTGCAAAGATAAATTTATCCAGACACCACAACAGCCCTGTGACAAGCGTTGCGATCACCAGGATCAGGGCAAACATATTCGCCATGCCAACTCCTTAATTTTATTTGCCGTCTTTGCCAACATGCAGAATGGCGAGGAAGGCTTCCTGTGGCAGTTCGACGTTACCGACCTGCTTCATTCGCTTCTTACCTTCTTTCTGTTTTTGCAGCAGCTTTTTCTTACGGCTGACGTCACCGCCATAGCATTTCGCCAGAACGTTTTTACGCAGCTGTTTCACCGTGGAGCGGGCGATAACGTGGTTACCGATCGCCGCCTGGATCGCGATATCAAACTGCTGGCGCGGGATCAGCTCTTTCATCTTCTCCACCAGCTCACGACCGCGATACGGGGCGTTGTCGTTGTGGGTGATCAGCGCCAGGGCGTCAACGCGCTCGCCGTTGATCAGCACGTCCACGCGCACCATGTTAGAGGCCTGGAAGCGCTTGAAGTTGTAATCCAGCGATGCATAGCCGCGCGAGGTGGACTTCAGGCGATCGAAGAAGTCGAGCACCACTTCCGCCATCGGGATTTCGTAGGTCAGCGCAACCTGTTTACCGTGGTAAACCATGTTGGTCTGTACGCCGCGTTTCTCGATACACAGAGTGATCACGTTACCCAGGAATTCCTGCGGCAGCAGCATGTGACACTCAGCAATCGGTTCGCGCAGTTCCTGAATATTATTCAGCGGCGGCAGCTTGGACGGACTGTCGACATAGATAACTTCTTTGCCGGTTGTCTGCACTTCATACACAACCGTCGGTGCGGTGGTGATGAGTTCCAGATCGTATTCACGCTCCAGACGCTCCTGGATGATCTCCATGTGCAGCAGACCGAGGAAGCCGCAGCGGAAACCAAAGCCCAGCGCGGTAGAACTCTCCGGCTCGTAGAACAGCGAGGCATCGTTAAGACTCAGCTTGCCGAGGGCATCGCGGAAGTTTTCGTAATCGTCAGAACTAATCGGGAACAGACCGGCATACACCTGCGGCTTCACTTTTTTGAAGCCTGGCAGTGCTTTGTCCGCCGGGTTGCGCGAAAGCGTCAGGGTATCGCCTACCGGCGCGCCGAGGATGTCTTTAATGGCGCAAACCAGCCAGCCTACTTCGCCGCATTTCAGTTCGGTACGGTCGATCTGTTTTGGTGTGAAAATGCCGAGGCGGTCAGCGTTGTAAGTCTGGCCGGTGCTCATGACTTTAATTTTGTCGCCTTTGCGCAGGGTGCCGTTTTTAACACGGATCAGCGACACAACGCCCAGATAGTTATCGAACCAGGAGTCGATGATCAGCGCCTGTAACGGGGCATCCGGATCGCCTTCAGGGCCCGGAATATCGCGCACCAGGCGTTCCAGCACGTCGCCTACGCCCACACCGGTTTTCGCCGAGCAGCGCACGGCGTCAGTGGCGTCAATGCCGACGATATCTTCAATCTCTTCCGCCACGCGCTCAGGATCGGCAGCTGGCAGGTCGATTTTGTTCAGGACTGGCACGACTTCCAGATCCATTTCCAGTGCGGTATAGCAGTTCGCCAGCGTCTGGGCTTCTACGCCCTGCCCGGCGTCAACCACCAGCAACGCACCTTCACAGGCGGCAAGGGAACGGGAAACTTCATAAGAGAAGTCAACGTGACCGGGGGTGTCGATAAAGTTCAGCTGGTAGGTTTCACCGTCAGAGGCTTTGTAATCGAGAGTCACGCTTTGCGCTTTGATCGTAATGCCGCGCTCGCGCTCAAGATCCATGGAATCAAGCACCTGGGCAGCCATTTCACGATCGGACAGGCCGCCGCAAAGCTGGATAATACGGTCAGACAGCGTCGACTTACCGTGGTCGATGTGAGCGATGATCGAAAAGTTGCGTATGTTCTTCATATATGGAGATTTTATGCCTTACGGAAACTAAGAGGCCGCTGTACTGAGCCCACGTCTGTTGTCTGAAACGCCGCATTCTACACTACAACCTCAACGTGAGGAAATGCTCATCCCGCAGGCGGCGCGGTAAGGTACGGTGCTGATGATGTGCTGTGATAATAAAGAGATTTACTGACCGGCATTTCCGGGCTGAGCATCCACGCGCAGCATATCGGGCGGCAAGCCAATGCTGAGAATGACGGGCTGCCAGGCTTCGCGCGCAGCCAGTTTAGGAGAGAAGGCACGGGCCACTAAGAAACCGCCCACGCCACCCAGCAATGCACCACTCATGGCGGCTAAATCATGACCAAATAACGTCTGAAAGAGCGCGCCGACAGCGAACAATCCCACAAGCGGCGTTAAATACACCAGCATCGCTGAGCCGAGTAAGCTGCCTTCAGCAATTCCCAGTTCGACTTTTTGCCCGGTCATGAGCGGCTGATTGCAAGGAACAACGATCGTATGCGTGGTCTGCGGCCCGAGCTTATTCAGCACGCGGGTACCGCATCCGGAACGCGAGGCGCAACTGCTGCATGAGGATTTGACATCACAACTGACCAGCGCTTCACCATTTTGCCAGGATACGACGGTTGCCCACTCTTTGATCATTGTGCTGCCCTGAATTTTAAACTGTCTGCAATACGTTTGGCGGTTTGTGGCGGGAGTTCGCCCACAACGGTAATTTCTGCGTTGTCACGTACGGTGGTACTGACGGTGCGCCGTCCGGTGCGTAACATCTGATCGGAACTGTTAGGTCCCGCGCGATTCACGTTCACCGAAAAGCTAAATAACCCGTCGGAATAGAGCCGGGACTCGACAAGCATATCGACCGTAGGTAACTGACGGCGACTGCTTGATACTTCACTAAAGCCCTGCGGCAGCCAGGAAGGAGACCAGGTAAAGTCGATTTTATCACCGGTCGGAACCGATAACAGCGGCGGCAGACTGGCCTTTGCCAGCGTTTGCATCCCTGCACCAACCTGATTGTTTACCGAGAAGGCAACAACGCGGAATTGTTCCAGCGTTTCGCCATCGCGGTCGAGCAGGTCAACGCGCAGAGGTAATTTGCTCTCTGAATCCAGCCAGACAATGTAGCTGTAACGATTACCATCCCGCGCAACCACGCGGATCACTTCGCAGAGGCGATCGGCAATACGCGTGCGACCTACGGAAATGAAGTCATAGATCGCGGAGATGCGTTTGAAATCGGTATAGATGAGCGACGGCAATGAATCGACAATGTAATCGCCATTAAGCGTAAACGGCTCAAGGCCGGGTTCAAAATAGCTGATTTCATTGCCACGCTGGACGACTTCACGGCGCGGGCCATCCATTTGCAGAAGTTGTGCAAGGGGCTGGTTATCAAGGCGGGCATGGCGATAGCGTAATGACTCCACACCTTGTTTATTGACGCTGACGAATGACAGCTCGTAATTGAGTGACTGGCTCGCCAGGTTCATCTGCTGTAACAACGCCCCGGACGATGCATCAGCCGAGGCGTTGACGGAGAAGAACAGGCTACCTGCCACGAGGGACATGGCACACCAAAGTTGCTTCATTACTGCGATTGTGTTCCTAAGGTTTGGATGCCAGGCACCTGCACAGCGGCTTGCTGAGTTTGTGCCTGCTCAAACTGAAGCTGTTCGGAGTGCAGGCGTCGTTGCAATTCATAATCCTGCAACATGGCATTGATTCGACGACGCTGTTCCTGCACCTGCTGTTGCTGACCACCACCCGTCGCTGAAGCGTCGGCTGGAACACCCAGGCTCACCGGGCTGGCTTTACCCATCATCGGCAGCGTGTTAAACACGGGCGCTTCTGGCTGCTGGGTTGATTCAGACTGGCCGTTATACTGCTGGACGCCAACAATAACTGCAAGCGATACGCATGCAGCGACACCCATTTGCGTAATCTGGCTGGCCCATGGGCGCACTTTGCTCCAGAACGGCATTTTCTGCCATTGCTGCGGCGCAGGCTGTGCTTCAGGAATCAATGGCGTTGCCGGGCGTAGCGGTTCGCTTTCAATGGCCGCCATAACGCGGGCTGAGATATCGAAATGAAGGACATCGGCGGTATCACCTCGCATCGCATCGCGAATGAGATGATAACCTTCCCAGGTTTTCTGCATTCCGGCATCGCGCGACAGCTCTGTGAGCAGCTCGCTATCCAGCGTTTCACCATCCATTAAAGCGGAAAGTTTTTCTTTCTGCATGCCTAAATACCTTTTCCAGTATCCCGCTATCGTCAACGCCTGATAAGCGGTTGAACTTTATTATCAATAGCTTCCCGCGCACGGAAGATACGTGAGCGAACCGTACCAACCGGACAATCCATGATGACGGCTATCTCTTCATAGCTCAGGCCATCTAACTCCCGCAAGGTAATCGCCATGCGTAAATCTTCCGGGAGTGACTCAATGGTGCGGAAAACAATTTGTCTCAGTTCTTCTGACAACATTAAGTTCTCAGGGTTCGAAATTTCTTTCAGCGCGCCGCCACTTTCGAAGTTTTCTGCGTCAATCGCATCAATATCGCTGGATGGAGGGCGTCGCCCCTGAGCTACCAGATAATTTTTTGCGGTGTTAACCGCGATTCGATACAGCCAGGTGTAAAAAGCGCTATCTCCCCGGAATGAATCCAGCGCGCGATAGGCTTTAATAAAAGATTCTTGCACCACATCAGGCACATCGCCTGAGGGCACGTAACGGGAAACCAGGCTCGCCACTTTATGCTGGTAGCGAACCACCAGTAAGTTAAACGATTTCTGATCTCCCTTCTGGACCCGCTCAACGAGAACCTGATCCGTTAACTGCTCGCTCATCCGAGGTAATGTCTCCCCAAACCCTATTTCCACGCGTAATCGAAACGCCACTCCAACACTGTACTTTGAGCAAGCTGAGGGTTAGAAGGCTTGTTTCGTGAAAAGTTCCATTACACCTTTGTTTTTGTGTAACGTTTTGCAGACTGTTCGTTATGACTCATTGTAAGTCTACTGATTCTCATCCGGGTGCTGTGCGATGAAGACATGCCAGGGAAACCCGTCAGAAGAGTAACGCAATGCGACCTTTATTTCACCACATAATCTGATGCTAACGATCTGCTTCGCAAAATTATTTCGTTTTTTTGCCGCTGGCTTGTCCCCTTCCCTGTTTAGCCTTTACAACACCAGATAAATAAAACGTGCTCAAACCGACTTTGCGGTGCTATGCTGCGCAAACATTGTTTAGTAAATTAAACACACCATCATGAATATGACGCCTGAACTCTCCTGTGACGTGCTTATTATTGGCAGCGGTGCTGCCGGGTTATCGCTGGCCCTTCGCCTGGCCGAAAAACACAAGGTCATTGTGTTAAGTAAAGGCCCGGTCAGTGAAGGCTCCACCTTTTATGCGCAAGGCGGCATTGCCGCGGTGTTTGATAAAACCGACAGTATTGATTCCCACGTTCAGGACACGCTGATTGCGGGCGCAGGTATTGTTGATCCCCATGCGGCAGAGTTTGTCGCCAGCAATGCCCGTCATTGCGTCCAGTGGCTTATCGATCAGGGCATGTTGTTTGATACTCACGTTCAGCCCAACGGCGAAGAGGGCTATCACCTGACCCGTGAAGGCGGCCACAGTCATCGTCGTATTCTTCATGCCGCAGACGCGACCGGAAAAGCGGTTGAAACAACGCTGGTTGGCAAAGCGCTCAGCCATCCTAATATCCGCGTAATTGAACGCAGCAATGCGGTCGATCTGATTATCTCCGACAAAATCGGGCTGCCGGGCACACGCCGCGTGGTAGGTGCGTGGGTGTGGAATCGTAATAAAGAAGTGGTGGAAACCTGCCAGGCGAAAGCAGTGGTGCTGGCAACCGGCGGCGCATCAAAAGTGTATCAGTACACCACCAACCCGGATATTTCCTCCGGGGACGGGATTGCGATGGCCTGGCGCGCAGGCTGCCGGGTGGCCAATCTGGAGTTTAATCAGTTTCACCCGACGGCCCTATTCCATCCGCAGGCACGTAACTTTTTACTGACCGAGGCGTTGCGAGGTGAAGGCGCTTACCTGAAGCGCCCGGACGGTTCACGCTTTATGCCCGATTTTGACGAGCGGGCAGAGCTGGCCCCGCGCGATATCGTTGCCAGGGCTATCGATCATGAAATGAAACGCCTCGGCGCGGACTGCATGTATCTCGACATCAGCCATAAGCCCGCTGACTTTATTCGCCAGCATTTCCCGATGATTTACGAAAAACTGCTCGGGCTGGGCATCGATTTAACCAAAGATCCGGTGCCGGTCGTGCCTGCCGCCCATTACACCTGCGGGGGCGTGATGGTGGATGACTTTGGCCGTACTGATGTCGATGGCCTGTATGCCATTGGTGAGGTGAGCTATACCGGCCTGCACGGTGCGAATCGCATGGCCTCCAACTCGCTGCTGGAATGTCTGGTGTATGGCTGGTCGGCGGCAGAGGATATCGACCGGCGCATGCCCTACGCCCGCAGTATCACATCGCTACCGGTATGGGATGAGAGCCGCGTCGATGATGCCGATGAGCAGGTGGTTCTCCAGCACAACTGGCATGAGCTGCGCCTGCTGATGTGGGATTACGTAGGCATTGTACGCACCACTAAACGGCTGGAGCGCGCGCTGCGACGAATTACCATGTTGCAGCAGGAAATTGACGAGTATTACGCCCATTTCCGCGTATCTAACAATCTGCTGGAATTGCGTAATCTGGTGCAGGTAGCGGAGCTGATTGTGCGCTGCGCGATGATGCGTAAAGAGAGCCGGGGCCTGCATTACACGCTGGATTACCCGGAGCTCATGGTGGGATCCGGGCCGTCGATCCTGTCACATAAATAAGTAAAAATCCTGCGTCAGTCCGGTATAGCCTTCGGAGTAACGCTGATCGGGACCGCGAATAACCAGTCTGTCGCAAAAGCATTCTCCTGCCGCGGGGGAGAATGCCAGCAGTACGCGATGCGGCAGACGGCTCTCCGTATCGGAGATATCAGTACGCAGCCGTAAATGCCAGCCCATCTCCAGCGCCTTTTGCGTGAAGACATTGCCCGTACTCTCCGGTAAAACCACGCAGAAAAAGCCCTCTTCTGTTATGCATTCCGTTGCACAGGCCAGTAACGCGCTATGGTCGAGCGAGGTGGTATAACGCGCCTGTTCACGCTGGGGGGTTGCGCAATCGACACCCTTTTCATAATAAGGGGGATTGCTGACGATCAGATCGTAACGCAGCGGGCACGTTTTTACCCACGTCTGGATTTCAGCGCTATGCACATTGATACGAGCCGACCAGGGTGACTCCATAACGTTTTCCTGCGCCTGACCTGCGGCATCACCATCCAGTTCAACAGCATCAATCGTTACGGAATCGCCGGTGCGTTGCGCCAGCATCAGCGCCACCAGACCACTGCCTGCGCCGATATCCAGGATGCGAGTCACGCCCGCGACGGGCGACCATGCCCCTAATAAAATACCGTCTGTACCGACTTTCATTGCACAACGATCGTGAGCAACAAAAAATTGTTTAAATGTGAACCCGTCACGACGAAGCCGCGTTTTGGCTGAGGACATTCTTTACAACTCTCTAAACGAAACCGGGTTAGCATAGGTGAAAGCGATAATCCGGGGAAGGCTTATCCACACAAACAGATGAAGATTGCAGCCATAACGTCTATAATCAGCGCCCCAAACAGAGGTAGAACATGACTGTAACGACTTTTTCCGAACTTGAACTCGATGAAAGCCTGCTGGACGCGCTACACAGCAAAGGCTTCACACGCCCGACTGCCATTCAGGCGGCAGCCATTCCGCCTGCCTTAGAAGGCCGTGATGTACTCGGTTCTGCGCCGACAGGCACCGGTAAAACGGCGGCGTATCTGCTGCCCGTCTTGCAGCATCTGATCGATTTCCCTCGCAAGAAATCTGGCCCCCCGCGTATTTTAATTCTGACGCCGACACGTGAATTAGCCGTTCAGGTTGCAGAGCATGCGCGCGAGCTGGCCGCAAATACCCATCTGGATATCGCCACCATCACCGGCGGCGTGGCTTATATGAACCACGCCGAGGTCTTCAGCGAAAACCAGGATATCGTCGTGGCCACCACCGGCCGCCTGATGCAGTACATTAAAGAAGAGAATTTCGACTGCCGTGCGGTTGAAACGCTGATCCTCGATGAAGCTGACCGTATGCTGGAGCTGGGCTTCGCGCAGGATATTGAGCATATCGCGGGCGAAACGCGCTGGCGCAAACAGACCATGCTGTTCTCCGCCACGCTTGAAGGCGATGCGATTAAGGACTTTGCGGAGCGTCTGCTGGAAGATCCCGCTGAAGTGTCCGCAACGCCGTCAACGCGCGAACGCAAGAAGATCCATCAGTGGTATTACCGTGCGGATAACTTTGAACACAAGGTTGAACTGCTTAAGCATCTGCTGAAACAGGACGATGCCACCCGCTCAATCGTCTTTGTGCGTAAACGCGAGCGTGTGCACGAACTGGCAGAAATGCTGCGAGCCGCCGGGATCGCCAACTGTTACCTCGAAGGTGAGATGGCGCAGATCAAGCGCACCGAAGGTATCAAACGTCTGACAGAAGGACGCGTGAACGTGCTGGTCGCCACCGACGTCGCCGCCCGCGGGATTGATATTCCTGACGTAAGCCATGTAATTAACTTCGACATGCCACGCAGCGGTGATATTTATCTGCACCGCATCGGTCGTACCGGGCGCGCAGGCCGCAAAGGTACCGCGATTTCACTGGTTGAAGCACACGATTATCTGCTGCTGCAAAAAGTAGGTCGCTATATCGAAGAACCGGTGAAAGCGCGGGTTATTGATGAACTGCGTCCAACGACTCGTCCGCCAAGTGAAAAGATGACGGGTAAACCGTCCAAGAAAGTGCTGGCGAAGCGTGCAGAAAAGAAAAAAGAAGAGAAAGAAAAGCCGCGCGTGAAGAAACGTCACCGCGACGCCAAAAATATTGGCAAACGCCGTAAGCCAAGCGGTTCGCAGGAAACGTCAAACGAGTAATAAAAAAGCCGGGTACATAACCCGGCTTTTTTTATCTGCAGAACTTACAGACTTTCAGTAAAAGTACGTGCGATAACGTCGCGCTGCTGCTCTGGTGTCAGGGAGTTAAAGCGCACCGCATAGCCGGACACACGGATCGTCAGCTGTGGGTATTTTTCCGGGTGCTCAACCGCATCCATCAGGGTTTCACGACGCAGCACGTTGACGTTCAGGTGCTGACCACCTTCGACGCGTACTTCAGGCTGCACTTCCATCGGCACTTCGCGGTATTCGATCTCGCCCAGTTTATTCACGGCAACGATTTCATCTTCAGCAAAACCGCCTTTGGCACACACGCAGCGCGCTTCGCCTTTTTCGCTATCGAGCAGCCAGAAAGAGTTCAGCAGATCGTCATTTGCAGCTTTAGTAATTTGGATACCTGTAATCATGTGATGCCTCCCAAGGCTTCATAATTTGATTTCGTCGGCCTGGTCCCGGCCAATTGGTAAAACCATTGTTGCTTGAGTGTAGATATACCAGCCAGCCACCCGTGATTCTTTGATATAAATCAATAAAAACCACACCATGAAAAGGGTGATAAGGCAAAACACTTGTTTTATATCAATTTTCACCCTGAGTAATTATCAATATTTTTGTAAATTTAAACTATTTTTGGGGTAGAACGCGGACGGCATTGAGGCAAATTTTATTCTGTACACAGAAGCAGTTAAGCTAGTCATAACGATGATTCGCAGGAGAGCGGAATGACGACTTCACTAACGTGGCACGATGTGCTGGCCGAAGAAAAAGAGCAGCCTTATTTTATTAACACGCTGAGCGCCGTCGCTGCTGAGCGTCAGGCGGGTGGAACCATTTACCCACCGCAAAAAGATGTCTTCAATGCTTTTCGTTTTACCGAACTGGGCGACGTCAAAGTGGTGATTCTGGGTCAGGATCCCTATCACGGTCCGGGGCAGGCGCATGGACTGGCTTTCTCGGTTCGCCCCGGCGTGGCCATTCCGCCTTCTCTGCTTAATATGTACAAAGAGCTGGAAAATTCGATCCCCGGTTTTCAACGCCCCACCCACGGCTATCTCGAAAGCTGGGCGCGTCAGGGGGTTCTGCTGCTTAATACGGTGCTGACTGTGCGTGCAGGTCAGGCGCATTCGCATGCGAGCCTGGGATGGGAAACCTTTACCGATAAGGTGATTGAGTTGATTAATACCCATCGCGAAGGCGTGGTGTTTTTACTCTGGGGTTCACATGCACAAAAGAAAGGGGCCATCATTGACGGTAAGCGCCATCACGTGTTGAAGGCACCGCACCCCTCGCCGCTTTCTGCACATCGGGGATTCTTTGGCTGCAACCATTTTGTTCTGGCGAATCAGTGGCTGGAAAAGCAGGGAGAAGAACCCGTAGACTGGATGCCGGTTTTACCCGCCGACAGCGAATAAAAAAAATGCCAGCGTTATGCTGGCATTTTTGCATCAGGCTTTGTTTTGTCGCCACCATTCTGCGAGCAACACGCCGGTTGCGACAGAAACGTTGAGGCTTTCGACATTGCCCGTCCCCTGAATGGAAACGCTCATGTCAGCGCTGGACAGAGCGGCATCTGACAGACCGTCACGCTCCTGACCCAACACCAGCACCATTTTCTTCGGCAGTTCTGCCTTAAACAGCGGCGTACCTTCATGGCTGGAAGTGGTCACGATGCTGTATCCCGCTTTACGGAATGCATCCAGCGCACCGATGATGCTGTCGCCAGTGATGGCCTGCACGTGTTCCGCGCCGCCTTCCGCAGTACGGATCGCTGCGCCCGACTCAATGATCGCGGCATCGTCAAGCAACACCCCTTTCACGCCGAAGTGCGCACAGCTACGCATCATCGCGCCGAGGTTATGCGGGTTACCCACATCTTCCAGCGCCAGCACGCAATCTTCTGCCTCAGCCTGATCAACCCACTGCTGAACAGAAATACCGCTGCGCTTTTTAATGATGAAGCACACGCCACCGTGGTGTTCAGTGCCGGAGGCTTTCACCAGCTCCGCTTCGTCTACCACATGGTAAGCTTTGCGGTTCGCCGCCATCCAGCGCAGTGCCTCTTTAAAGCGCGGGGTCACGCTTTGCACGAACCATGCACGGACGATACAGTCCGGACGGCTCTGGAACAGCGCCTGGCAAGCGTTCTCACCGTACACGCGCGTCTCTTCAGCGCGCTGACGACGGATCACTTCCGGGTCAACGAAATTCTTACTGCCTTCTTCTTTTACAGTCTGCTCGACCGGCGGACGGGACACCGTGCGCCATGGCGACGAGGATTCACTGTCGCGGTCACGGCTGCGATCACGATCGCGGCCCGGGCCTTTTCGTTCATCGCGGGCGGGGCGACGGCCACCGTCTGCACGTGACGTTCCCGGACGCCCTCCCCCTTTCCCGGTACGCGGGTTATGGGTGCGTCTATCGGAATCATCATCACTGCGGACATACATCACTTTGACCTTGCCGCTTTTATTTTTCAGTTCGTCGTTCATGCTTTTCTCCACCAGCGCTGCGCGAAGCGCGCAGATTACCCGATGTGCAGGCGCATAGCCATTACTTCGTTTAAAAGCTAAGGGCTATTGTACTTATCGAATAAACCGCATTGTCGTTTCAAACAGACTCAATGATAATATGTAACATATAAGAAACATTTATAGCATTCACCTGCACCCCATGGTTTACCAGAGGTTAGTTATGAATACCGTATGTGCAAGCTGCCAGGCGCTTAACCGCATTCCCGATGAACGCGTTAATGATGTTGCGAAGTGCGGGCGTTGTGGTCATGAACTGTTTGATGGCGACGTTATCAATGCCACCAGCGAAACCCTGGATAAATTACTGAAAGATGATCTGCCGGTCGTTGTCGATTTCTGGGCCCCCTGGTGTGGCCCGTGCCGTAACTTTGCGCCGGTCTTTGAAGATGTGGCGGAAGAGCGCAGCGGTAAAGTGCGCTTTGTGAAAGTAAACACTGAAGCCGAGCGTGAACTGAGTACCCGCTTCCGCATCCGCAGCATTCCTACCATCATGCTGTTCAAAAACGGTGAAGTCGTGGATATGTTAAATGGTGCAGTTCCTAAAGCGCCTTTTGATAGCTGGCTTAACGAATCTCTGTGAATCAACGGGGCGCAACTTGTGCCCCGTTTTCTCCTCTGCGACAATGGCGTTTTTTCTGCGCACCCTCAATGACTCATAACGCCGTACTGCAACTCCGGGCCGAACGACTCGCCCGCGCCACGCGTCCTTTCCTGGCGCGCGGTAACCGTATCCGCCGCTGCCAGCGCTGCCTGCTCCCCTTAAAGCAATGTTTATGCGAAACCATTCAGACCGCCGATGCACGGAGCCGTTTTTGTCTGGTGATGTTTGATACCGAGCCGATGAAGCCCAGCAATACCGGCCGGCTGATTGCCGATACGCTTCCGGATACGCTGGCGTTCCAGTGGTCACGCACCGAGCCGCCTCAGGCCCTGCTCGATTTGGTTGCCGATCCGCGCTATCAGCCAATGGTCGTCTTTCCGGCCTCGTATGCTCACAGCGAGCGGCAGATATTAACTGCGCCGCCTGCAGGCAAACCCCCGCTGTTTATTATGCTCGACGGCACCTGGACCGAAGCGCGTAAGATGTTCCGTAAAAGCCCTTATCTCGATGCCCTGCCGGTGATCTCGGTCGATCTGTCGCGCGTTTCCGCTTACCGCCTGCGTGAAGCC
Source organism: Enterobacter sp. kpr-6 (assembly GCF_900116015.1). Lineage (GTDB taxonomy): Bacteria > Pseudomonadota > Gammaproteobacteria > Enterobacterales > Enterobacteriaceae > Enterobacter_D. The sequence goes on along the minus strand of NZ_FOYH01000001.1, from coordinate 5,077 downwards.
CATGCTGAGGGCCAGTATTGCACGGCAGAAGTGGCGATTGCTCTGCTGGATCTGGCTGATGATCAACACGCCGCGCAAACCCTGGGCGATCACTTCTCCTGTTTTCGCGAGCGCTATCTGGCAGGAAAACCGCATCATCAGGGCAGTATCACAGCAATTGAGGCGGAAAGCGTTTAAAATCATCAGGTCACTCTTTTCTGGAGACCGGTATGAGCCAACGAGGGCTGGAAGCGCTTTTGCGCCCGAAGTCGATTGCGGTTATTGGCGCTTCGATGAAACCGGATCGCGCCGGTTTCTTAATGATGCGCAATCTGCTGGCGGGAGGGTTTGCTGGCCCGGTATTACCAGTGACGCCCACCTGGAAAGCCGTGCAGGGGGTGCTCGCCTGGCCCGATATTGCCAGCCTGCCTTTTACTCCCGATTTGGCCGTACTCTGTACGCATGCCCGGCGTAACCTTGACCTGTTAGAGTCGCTTGGACAGAAGGGATGTAAGACGTGCATTATTCTTTCCGCGCTCCCGGAACAGCACGCCGAACTGCTGGCCTGCGCCAGCCGTTATCAGATGCGGCTGTTAGGCCCAAACAGTCTGGGCCTGCTGGCCCCCTGGCAGGGACTGAATGCCAGCTTTTCGCCGGTGCCTATTACGCGCGGCAAACTGGCGTTCATCTCCCAGTCCGCTGCCGTTTCTAATACTATTCTCGACTGGGCGCAGCAGCGCGAAATGGGCTTTTCCTATTTTATTGCCCTTGGCGACAGCCTCGACATTGATGTCGATGAACTGCTCGATTTTCTTGCCCGCGACACGAAAACCAGCGCGATCCTGCTCTATCTGGAACACCTCAGTGATGCACGCCGGTTTGTTTCGGCGGCGCGTAGTGCTTCGCGCAATAAACCTATTCTGGTGATCAAAAGCGGTCGTAGCCCGGACGCGCAGCGTCTGTTGCAGTCGCATTCCGGTATGGATGCGGCGTGGGATGCCGCCATCCAGCGTGCGGGCCTCTTACGCGTGCAGGATACACATGAACTTTTTTCAGCCGTGGAAACGTTAAGCCATATGCGCCCCTTGCGCGGCGAGCGTTTGATGATCGTCAGCAACGGTGCGGCCCCCGCCGCACTCGCGCTGGATGAATTGTGGCTGCGTAATGGTAAACTGGCGACCCTCAGTGAAGAGACGCTGGCGCGCCTGAAAGATGCACTGCCTTCGTATGCGCAGGCGGGTAATCCGCTGGATTTACGCGATGACGCCAGTAGCGAGCGTTATATTGCCGCGATCAATATTCTCCTCGACAGTCCTGATGTTGATGCATTGATGGTGATCCACGCTCCCAGCGCCGCCGCACCGGGAAGCGAAAGTGCACAGGCGCTCATTGAGACGCTAAAAGCCCATCCACGAGGAAAATACATCACCGTATTAACGAACTGGTGTGGTGAGTTTTCATCCCAGGAAGCGCGACGACTATTTAGCGAGGCGGGTTTACCCACCTATCGCACACCGGAAGGGACTATTACCGCATTTATGCATATGGTCGAGTATCGCCGCAACCAAAAGCAACTGCGTGAAACTCCCGCCCTGCCGGGTAATCTCACCGCCAATACCACGGAAGCGCACCATTTGCTGCAACGGGCGATTGATGAAGGTGCGACGTCGCTGGACACCCATGAAGTTCAGCCCATACTCCGTGCGTATGGCTTACACACCCTGCCCACCTGGATTGCCAGTGACAGCGCTGAAGCCGTGCATATTGCTGAACAAATCGGTTATCCGGTCGCGCTTAAACTGCGCTCGCCGGATATTCCGCATAAATCCGAAGTTCAGGGGGTAATGCTTTATCTGCGCACGCCAGCAGAGGTCCAACAGGCGGCTAATGCCATTATCGACAGGGTTAAACTGAACTGGCCTCAGGCACGCATCCACGGTTTACAGGTCCAGAGCATGGCAAACCGCGCCGGTGCACAGGAGCTTCGCGTGGTGGTCGAACAGGATCCGGTATTTGGACCACTGATTATGTTGGGTGAAGGCGGCGTGGAGTGGCGGGCTGATGATCAGGCTGCCGTCGCGCTGCCGCCGCTGAATATGAATCTGGCGCGCTATCTGGTCATCCAGGCGATTAAAAACCGCAAGATCCGTGGACGCAGCGCATTACGCCCGCTCGATATTCCGGGGTTAAGTCAGTTGCTGGTTCAGGTTTCCAACCTGATTGTGGATTGCCCGGAGATCCAGCGCCTTGATATTCACCCTTTGCTCGTCTCCGGCAATGAGTTCACCGCCCTTGACGTCACGCTGGAGCTGGCCCCGTTTACCGGCAGTAACGAAAGCCGTCTGGCCGTGCGCCCTTATCCTCAACACCTTGAAGAGTGGGTGGAGATGAAAAACGGCGAGCGTTGCCTGTTCCGTCCGATCCTCCCGGAAGATGAACCACAATTACGGCAGTTCATTTCCCAGGTGACCAAAGAAGATCTTTATTACCGCTACTTCAGCGAGATCAACGAATTTACCCATGAAGATTTAGCCAATATGACGCAAATCGACTACGATCGGGAAATGGCGTTCGTCGCCGTCCGTCGAACCGATCAAGGGGAAGCGATCCTCGGTGTGACACGCGCCATTTCCGATCCCGATAACATTGACGCCGAGTTTGCGGTACTGGTGCGCTCTGATTTAAAAGGGCTGGGGCTTGGTCGCCGTTTGCTGGAAAAACTTATCAGCTATACCCGCGATCACGGACTTAAGCGCTTAAACGGAATTACTATGCCTAACAATCGCGGCATGATTACGCTGGCGAGAAAACTCGGATTCGAGGTTGATATCCAGCTTGAAGACGGTATTGTCGGCTTAACGCTCAGACTGATTACAGAAGAGTAATCAAGAGTAAGGTACTGGAAATGTTGACCACTTTGGCAGGCTCTGGTGTTATCATTGTCCGCTTCTGTCGTCTGCTTAGTACAGAGGATCCTTCAATGAACAGAGAAGAAACGCACTGTGATGTTGTCAAAATTTAAGCGCAATAAACATCAACAACACCTTGCCCAACTACCTAAGCTTTCTCAGTCAGTTGATGATGTCGCATTTTATTATTCTCCCGCTGATTTTCGGGAGACATTGCTTGAGAAGATCGCCAGCGCCACGCGCCGCATCTGTATTATCGCGCTTTATCTGGAACAGGATGACGGCGGTAAAGGGATCTTAACGGCCGTTTATGAGGCAAAACGTCAGCGTCCTGAGCTGGATGTGTGCGTTCTCGTTGACTGGCACCGGGCCCAGCGGGGCCGCATTGGTGCCGCCGCCTCTAATACCAATGCCGACTGGTATTGCCGTATGGCCCAGGAAAACCCTGGCGTTGAGGTCCCCGTTTATGGTGTGCCCGTAAACACCCGCGAAGCGCTGGGTGTTCTCCACTATAAAGGTTTCATTATTGATGACAGCGTGCTCTATAGCGGTGCCAGTCTGAATGATGTTTACCTGCATCAACACGAAAAATACCGCTACGACCGCTATCAGCTTATTCGCAACCCGCAAATGGCGGATGTGATGCGCGGTTGGGTCGAGCAGAATTTGATTCAGGGTCGCGGCGTAAACCGTCTCGACAATACTGAGCGCCCGAAGAGCCCGGAAATTAAAAACGATATTCGCCTTTACCGTCAGGAACTGCGCGATGCGTCTTACCATTTTCAGGGTGATGCTGATAACGAGCAACTCGCGGTGACACCGCTGGTCGGGCTGGGCAAATCCAGTTTGCTCAATAAAACGATTTATCATCTTATGCCCTGCGCGGAGCATAAGCTGACCATCTGCACCCCTTATTTCAACCTGCCAGCCATCCTTGTGCGCAACATCATTCAGTTGCTGCGCGAAGGTAAAAAAGTGGAAATTATCGTCGGCGACAAAATGGCAAATGACTTTTTTATTCCTGAAGATGAACCGTTCAAGATCATTGGCGCGCTGCCTTATCTCTATGAGATCAATCTGCGTCGTTTCCTGAGTCGGCTGCAATATTATGTGAATACCGATCAGCTGATCGTTCGCCTGTGGAAGGACGAAGATAACAGCTATCACCTGAAAGGTATGTGGGTGGATGACGAATGGATGTTGCTGACCGGCAATAACCTGAATCCGCGGGCATGGCGACTCGATCTGGAAAACGCCATCCTGATTCACGATCCGAAGCAGCAGCTCGCACAGTTGCGTGAAAAAGAGCTTGAGCTTATTCGCACGCATACAACTGTCGTTAAGCATTACCGCGATTTGCAGAGTATTGCCGATTATCCGGTAAAAGTGCGCAAGCTCATTCGCCGCTTACGCAGGATCCGCATCGACAAGCTTATCAGCCGTATCCTCTAGCTTTTGCTTTTATCACCAGGCCCCGTCATTGATGGGGCTTTTTATTGGAGGCAATCATGAGATCTTGCCCACTGCTTACACTTCTTTTTTTAACCGGATGTAGCCATATGGCGCAGGATGAATGGCATGGTCAGGATAAAGCGCAGCATTTTCTTGCTTCAGCCATGCTTTCCGCAGCGGGTAATGAGTTTGCACAGCATCAGGGCGTCAGTCAGGATCGTAGCGCCACGTTTGGAGTAATGTTTTCTCTGACGCTTGGCGCATCTAAAGAATTATGGGACAGTCGCCCGGCCGGTAGCGGCTGGAGCTGGAAAGATTTTGCCTGGGATGTGGCGGGTGCGACGACAGGCTATACCGTATGGCAACTGGCACAGCATTAAAGATTAAGAATAATTATATGCAGAAACGCAAAAGGCCATCCTGACGGATGGCCTTTTCACTTAATTGATGCCTGGCAGTTCCCTACTCTCGCATGGGGAGACCCCACACTACCATCGGCGCTACGGCGTTTCACTTCTGAGTTCGGCATGGGGTCAGGTGGGACCGCCGCGCTAGTGCCGCCAGGCAAATTCTGTTATCAACACGTCCTGTGACCTGTTGATGGTATCTGTATCAGGCTGAAAATCGTACTCTCAAATCACGCCAAAACAGCTTCGGCGTTGTAAGGTTAAGCCTCACGGTTCATTAGTACCGGTTAGCTCAACGCATCGCTGCGCTTACACACCCGGCCTATCAAC
>NZ_FOYH01000010.1 GCF_900116015.1 Enterobacter sp. kpr-6 | reverse complement strand
GAATTCCCGGAGGAACCCTGCCAACCCGGCGGCCTGTAAGCCGTTGTTCCGTGTCAGTGGAGGCGCATTATAGGGAGTTTCTCCGGGCTGACAAGTATAAAATTCAAAAAACTTATCGTTCGATTATTTTTCAAACAAAACCCATAGAAAAAACACCTTTCCGCCTGGTTTTTAAACAAAAACGAGCCCCGAAGGGCTCGTTTTTATTCATTATGTGACTTACTGCACAGCTACAATTCGGTCATCCTGCACCAAAAGTTGTACCGTTTTGCCAGGAATAAGCTTCCCGGACAGGATTTGCTGCGCCAGCGGGTTCTCAATCTGCTGCTGGATGGCACGTTTCAGAGGGCGTGCACCATAAACAGGATCGTAGCCATTGGCGCTAAGCAGCTTCAATGCCTCATCGGACATATTCACAGCATAGCCCCGCTCTTCCAGACGTTTGTACAGACGCTGCAACTGAATCTGTGCAATAGAAGCAATATGTTTTTCACCCAGCGGATGGAAGACCACGACTTCATCTATACGGTTAATGAATTCCGGACGGAAGCTATGGCTCACCACACCCAACACCAGATCTTTCATGTGGCTGTAGTCCAGCTCGCCGAAACGTTCCTGAATCAAATCGGAACCCAGGTTAGAGGTCATTATGACAACCGTATTACGGAAGTCGACCGTTCTCCCCTGCCCATCCGTCAGTCGCCCATCGTCCAGCACCTGTAATAAGATGTTGAAGACATCCGGGTGCGCCTTTTCCACTTCATCCAGCAGGATGACGGAATAAGGACGGCGACGAACGGCCTCCGTCAGATAACCGCCTTCTTCATAACCAACATATCCCGGAGGCGCACCCACCAGACGGGAGACCGAGTGTTTTTCCATAAACTCGGACATATCAATGCGCACCATCGCATCGTCACTGTCGAACATAAAGTTAGCCAGCGCTTTGCAAAGTTCAGTTTTACCAACACCAGTTGGCCCCAGGAACAGGAACGAACCAATAGGACGGTTCGGATCGGATAATCCGGCGCGGCTTCGGCGAATCGCGTTTGATACCGCTTCGACAGCCTCGTTCTGGCCAATGACACGGCTGTGCAACTCCTGCTCCATGCGCAGCAGTTTTTCACGTTCACCTTCCAGCATTCTGGCTACCGGAATACCGGTCCAGCGCGCCAGCACTTCAGCGATCTCCGCATCCGTCACTTTATTACGCAGCAGGCGCATGGTTTTGCCTTCTGACTGCGTGGCGGCTTCAAGCTGTTTTTCCAGTTCCGGGATCTTGCCGTACTGCAGTTCGGACATCCTGCCCAGATCGCCCACGCGTCGCGCCTGCTCAATGGCGATTTTTGCCTGCTCAAGCTCGGCTTTAATCGTCTGCGTACCGGAGAGCGACGCTTTCTCGGCCTTCCACTCTTCTTCCAGTGCAGAGTACTGGCGCTCTTTATCCGACAGCTCGTCGTTGAGCATCTCCAGGCGTTTTTTACTGGCGTCATCAGACTCTTTCAGCAGCGCCTGCTGTTCCAGCTTCAACTGGATAATGCGGCGGTCCAGCCGATCCAGTTCTTCCGGCTTCGAGTCAATTTGCATACGAATGCTTGATGCTGCTTCATCAATCAGGTCGATGGCTTTGTCCGGCAACTGACGATCGGCAATATAGCGATGCGACAATGTCGCCGCGGCCACGATAGCCGGGTCGGTGATCTGCACATGGTGATGCAGCTCATAACGCTCTTTCAGACCACGCAGGATAGCGATGGTATCTTCCACTGAAGGTTCCGCGACAAACACTTTCTGGAATCGACGTTCCAGCGCGGCGTCTTTTTCAATGTACTGACGATACTCATCAAGCGTGGTCGCACCTACACAGTGCAGTTCACCACGTGCCAGCGCCGGTTTGAGCATGTTCCCGGCATCCATCGCACCGTCCGCTTTACCTGCGCCAACCATGGTGTGCAGCTCATCGATAAACAGGATCACGTTCCCTTCCTGTTTCGACAGGTCGTTGAGCACGCCTTTTAAGCGCTCCTCGAACTCACCGCGATATTTTGCACCCGCCACCAGCGAACCCATATCCAGCGCCAGTACACGGCGGCCTTTTAGCCCTTCCGGCACTTCGCCATTGACGATCCGCTGCGCCAGCCCTTCCACGATAGCCGTTTTACCGACCCCTGGCTCACCGATCAGCACCGGGTTGTTTTTGGTACGACGCTGCAACACCTGAATGGTGCGGCGGATTTCTTCATCACGGCCAATCACCGGATCAAGTTTGCCCTGCTCGGCCCGCTCGGTCAGATCGACTGTGTATTTTTTCAAGGCCTGACGTTGGTCTTCAGCCCCTTGATCGTTCACGCTTTCACCTCCGCGCATATTTTCAATTGCCTGCGTTACGTTCGCCGTATTCGCCCCGGCAGATTTCAATAAATCCGCCAGCGTACCGCGTGACTCCAGCGCCGCCAGAACAAAGAGTTCTGAGGAGATAAAGTTATCCCCGCGTTTTTGCGCCAGTTTGTCGCACAGGTTAAGCACACGCACCAGATCCTGCGAAGGCTGAACGTCGCCATCGGTGCCTTCGACCTGCGGCAAACGGCTCAACGCCTGTTCAATGGCGGTGCGAAGTTGTCCGGCGTTGACACCTGCAGAGGTTAAGAGTGGACGTACCGATCCCCCTTCCTGATTCAGCAAGGCGCTCATAAGATGAAGTGGTTCGATAAATTGATTGTCTTGCCCCAGCGCCAGTGACTGGGCGTCGGCAAGAGCAAGCTGGAATTTGTTGGTAAGACGATCCAGACGCATAACTCCTCCCATAAATAACAGGTCAAATTTGCTACTGGAGATTAAATGAGGTCATCCCTCAATTATTCAAGGTTAATGGCCTGCGTATTATAAAAAGAAAGTTACGCGTACCGGATCGTCTTGATTCTTTAGGTTATATCAGCCAAATAAAACTTGCCATACGCCCCGTCGTCTTGTCGCGACGATATGAGAAGAATTCATTTGTTTCTGTGAAAGTGCAGCGATCGCCACCGTAGATGTGCTCTATGCCTGCGCGTGCCAGACGCTGACGGGCCAGCAGGTAAATATCAGCAAAATATTTTTCGCCGTGCGGGCGAAAAGCACTGTCCGCACCGGCATCGTGAGCCATAAACGCATCGCGCACTTCAGGCCCCACTTCAAACGCCTGCGGACCAATCGCCGGGCCAAGCCAGGCCATGATGTTTTCCGGTCCATCGGTGAAGCAGGCGAGCGTTTCTTCCAGCACGCCAGCGCAGAGTCCACGCCAGCCCGCGTGAGCTGCCGCCACTTCCGTCCCGGCACGGTTACAAAACAGCACCGGCAGGCAGTCAGCGGTCATTACCGCACACACCGTTCCCGGCGTATTGCTATAAGAGGCGTCAGCACGTTTAGAGGCATACGGTTCGCCGGAAAGCGTCAACACCGCTGTACCGTGTACCTGCTCAAGCCAGACAGGTTTCGACGGCAAACCACCTCCGGCAAATAACCGCCTGCGATTTTCCTCTACGTGATCAGGGTTGTCACCGCAATGCGCACCAAGGTTTAAAGAATCCCAGGGTGACGCGCTCACACCGCCAGTGCGGGTCGAGCTACAGGCCCCCACGCCTTGCGGCATCGGCCATTGCGGGACAATCAGCTTTGTCATAACCAGTCCACATCGTCTTTGTGAATTTCAAAATCTGCACGCATCGCCTCGATCAGGTTAACCATATCCTGTGGGATCGGCGCATGCCATTCCATTTCAATGCCGGTGATCGGGTGATACAGACGCAGCATGGTCGCGTGCAGTGCCTGACGGTCAAACTGACGCAGCGCAGTAATAAACTCATCCGATGCCCCTTTCGGCGGACGCGGACGGCCACCATAGAGCTGATCGCCCACCAGCGGATGAGTGATATGGGACATATGCACACGGATCTGATGCGTACGTCCGGTTTCCAGACGCAGACGCAGACGCGTGTGCACACGGAAATGCTCCATGATGCGATAGTGCGTCACCGCCGGTTTGCCCATCGGGTGCACCGACATATGTGTGCGCTTGGTCGGATGGCGGCTGATGGGCTCTTCAACCGTGCCACCTGCCGTCATATGTCCAATCGCCACCGCTTCATATTCACGGGTGATTTCACGTAACTGTAATGACTCAACCAGACGCGTCTGCGCCGGAACGGTTTTCGCCACGACCATCAGGCCCGTCGTGTCTTTATCCAGACGGTGCACAATACCCGCACGCGGAACATCCACAATCGGCGGATAATAATGCAGCAGCGCATTGAGCACCGTTCCATCCGGATTACCCGCCCCCGGATGAACGACCAGGTCGCGCGGCTTATTGATGACCAGGATGTCATCATCTTCGTAAACGATAGTGAGCGGAATGTCCTGTGGCTCAAAACGCGCTTCTTCTTCTATTTCCGCATTGATGGCAATGCGCTCGCCACCCAACACTTTTTCTTTTGGCTTATCGCAAATTTTGCCGTTAACCAGCACGCGCTGGTCGAGAATCCATTCTTTTATACGCGAACGCGAATAATCCGGGAACATTTCGGCCAATGCCTGATCTAAGCGTTGACCGAGTTGGTTTTCGGACACCGTTGCGGTGAGTTGTACTAGTTGTGCCATAGACAGCTTCTTCGTTAACCTTGGGTTTTTACGGCTTTGCCGTTTAATATAGTGTGCTATTGTAGCTGGTCTTAATCGGGAGCAGGAACAGAGAATCCTCCCGCATAAACATTTTGAGGAAAGTCAAAACGTCATGACGCGCATGAAATATCTGGTGGCAGCCGCCACGCTGAGCCTGGCTTTGGTGGGTTGCTCCGGTTCAAAGGAAGAGGTGCCTGATAATCCGCCTAATGAAATCTACGCGACTGCTCAGCAAAAGCTCCAGGACGGTAACTGGAAACAGGCAATAACGCAACTGGAAGCGCTGGATAATCGCTACCCGTTCGGCCCGTACTCCCAGCAGGTCCAGTTGGATTTGATCTACGCGTATTATAAAAATGCTGATCTGCCGCTGGCTCAGGCCGCGATCGATCGTTTCATGCGTCTGAATCCGACTCACCCAAACATTGATTACGTGATGTATATGCGCGGCCTGACCGACATGGCGCTGGATGACAGCGCATTGCAGGGCTTCTTCGGCGTTGATCGTAGCGATCGCGATCCGCAGCACGCACGTGACGCGTTCAATGATTTCTCGAAACTGGTCCGTGGTTACCCGCGCAGCCAGTACGTCACCGATGCCACCAAACGTCTGGTGTTCCTGAAAGACCGTCTGGCTAAGTATGAATACTCCGTGGCGCAGTATTACACCGACCGTGGCGCATGGGTTGCTGTCACCAACCGTGTCGAAGGCATGTTGCGTGATTACCCGGATACGCAGGCCACGCGTGATGCGTTACCACTGATGGAAAGAGCCTACCGCGAACTGCAATTAAATGCGCAGGCGGAAAAAGTCGCGAAGATTATCGCCGCGAACAGCAACAATTCCTGATCGTTGCTTTGAACGCAAAACGGCAGCCCGCAGGCTGCCGTTTTTTTATGCAATTTTGAGTTACGCTACGACTTTTTGCTTCAAGTCATCCAGTCAACTATGACCGCTATTCCCGACTTCAACAAGCTAAAATTGCCCCCTTCCTGTCTTTCCTCACAAAAAGACTTCCTTGACAAAAAGTGACGAAATTATGTGATTCAAATCACACTTTCTGACATTGAGCGAGGTATGCTGAACTCACCAAGACGGAAAGACGAGAGGTAAAATTTATGACAATGAACATTACCAGCAAACAAATGGAAATCACCCCGGCAATACGCCAGCATGTCGCAGACCGTCTCGCCAAGCTAGAAAAATGGCAAACTCATTTGATTAACCCACATATCATTCTGTCTAAAGAACCGCAGGGCTTTACCGCAGATGCCACCATGAATACGCCAAACGGGCACCTGGTCGCCAGTGCGAAGCACGAAGATATGTACACCGCTATTAACGATTTGATTAACAAGCTGGAACGGCAGCTCAATAAAGTGCAACACAAAGGGGAAGCGCGTCGCGCCACCACCTCGGTGAAAGACGCCAGCTTCGTTGAAGTGGAAGAAGAGTAACCTTTACATTGAGTGTATCGCCAACGCGCCTCCGGGCGCGTTTTTTGTTGACGAAAGATTGACACAATGAAAACAGTACGGTTACTTTACAAGGGTACTCATACAGGATTTCACCATGAAGCATGTCCCGTTTTTCTTCGCATTCTTTTTTACCTTCCCCTGAACGGGAGGCGTTTCGTCGTGTGATAAAGAATGCGAAGACGAACAATAAGGCCTCCCACACCGGGGGGCCTTTTTATTGATACAAGATTATTAATAACTATAAAGGCAACACTATGACACCGGAAAACCCGTTACTGGATTTGCGCGTAAAAATCAGTGCACTGGATGAAAAATTGCTGGCGCTCCTTGCCGAACGTCGTCAGCTTGCGGTTGAAGTCGGTGAAGCGAAGCTCGCCTCTCACCGTCCGGTGCGTGATATCGATCGTGAACGCGATTTGCTTGAGCGCCTCATCCAGTTGGGCAAAGCGCACCATCTGGACGCGCATTACATCACTCGCCTGTTCCAGCTCATCATTGAAGATTCGGTCCTGACCCAGCAGGCGCTGTTGCAGCATCACCTTAATCAGACCAACCCGCATTCCGCGCGCGTGGCTTTTCTTGGCCCGAAAGGTTCTTATTCCCACCTCGCCGCCCGTCAGTATGCTGCACGTCATTTTGAGCAATTTATCGAAAGCGGCTGCGCGAAATTCCACGACATTTTTAATCAGGTCGAAACCGGACAGGCTGACTATGCGGTCGTGCCGATTGAAAACACCAGCTCCGGCGCGATTAATGACGTTTACGATCTCCTGCAACACACCAGCTTATCTATCGTGGCGGAAATGACGGTGCCTATCGATCACTGCGTGCTGGTTTCAGGTTCCACGCGCCTTGAAGAGATTAAGACGGTGTACAGCCACCCGCAGCCTTTCCAGCAGTGCAGCCAGTTTCTGAATCGCTACCCGGACTGGAAAATCGAATATTGCGAAAGCACCTCGGCGGCCATGGAGAAAGTGGCGCAGGCCAGTTCCCCTCACGTTGCCGCGCTGGGCAGCGAAGCGGGCGGCAGCCTCTACGGCTTACAGGTTCTGGAGCGTAATCTGGCTAACCAGACGCAAAACATCACCCGCTTTATCGTGCTGGCGCGCAAGGCCGTTAAGGTTTCCGATCAGGTCCCGGCCAAAACCACACTGCTTATTGCCACAGGCCAGCAGGCCGGTGCGCTGGTGGAGGCGCTCCTGGTGCTGCGAAACCACAGCCTGATTATGACCAAGCTGGAATCCCGCCCGATTTATGGCAATCCGTGGGAGGAGATGTTTTATCTGGATATTCAGGCCAACCTGGAGTCTGCATCCATGCAGAACGCCCTGCGTGAACTGAGCGAAATCACGCGATCCATGAAGGTGCTGGGCTGCTATCCTGGCGAAAACGTCGTGCCTGTCGATCCGGCTTAACGCTCAATAAACAGCGGCTTCTTCACCCCTGCCACACTGACAGGCAGGGTGAAGATAGCGCCGGAAAGCGGGTATTGTTCAATTTCGTCCTGCTCCATATTTTCGCGCGTGGTGGTGATAAACAGCGTTTTCATATCTTCCCCACCAAAGCACACCATCGTCGGGCAGCGAACCGGCAGGCGGTACTCTTCAAGCTGCTCCCCATCCGGTGAAAAGCGCGCAATACGCCAGCCGTCAAACAGCGCACTCCAGTAGCACCCTTCCACGTCCATTGCCGCCCCGTCCGGGCTGCCTTGCTCATTGTTAAATGTGCGGAAGACGTCGCGTTTTCCCGGCTCGCCCTGCGCGTCCAGCGGCGTCCGGTAGATCACATCATTAGGCGTATCCGAGGTATACATCCACTGACCGTCTTCACTGAACGCCAGACCGTTTGCGCCCTTGATGTCGCACTGGATCACTTTTGGCGTCAGATTATTATCGATGCGCATCAGCATGGCACCGTTGTAATCGGCAGGTCCCCAGAACGTCCCCGCGTAGAATCTCCCCTGCCTGTCGGTACCACCGTCGTTAAACCGCGCCAGCGGCGGGTTAGAGGGGTTATCACACACTTTGTGGGTAAGAAGCCCGTTCTTATCGGCAAGCCAGATGGCACTGCGCATCGCCACAATAAATCCACCTTTTTCCCGTAAGGCAAAGCAGCCCACTTCTTCAGGAAATCGCAGCACCCGGTGCGTGCCCGTTGCAGGATGATAGCGATGGATTTCACCCTCAATGATATCGGCCCACCAGAGCGCCTGCTCCGGCTCACTCCAGGTCGGACATTCCGGCAGGTGACCGGTGTAATCGAATAGTGGTTGCGGTTGCGCCATAACAGATCCCTCATCATAAAAAAAGCCAGCGGTTAACCCGCTGGCTTTCAAGTATAAACAGCTTTGCCGTTATTGGCGGCTGTCGTTCGCCTGACGCAACAGCACCCGGCTTTCGCTCTGGAAGCGCTGCGCATAATCACCGAACCAGTGCTCCACTTTGCGGAAGCTGTCGATAAACGCCTGCTTATCGCCCTGCTCCAGCAGGCCAATAGCCTCGCCAAAACGCTGGTAATAGCGCTTAATCAACGCCAGGTTGTTCTCTGACGACATGATGATGTCGGCGTAAAGCTGCGGATCCTGGGCAAACAGACGGCCAACCATCGCCAGTTCAAGGCGATAAATTGGCGACGAGAGCGCCAGCAACTGCTCAAGCTGCACGTTCTCTTCGGCCAGATGCAGCCCGTAAGCGAACGTCGCGAAGTGGCGCAGCGCCTGGATAAACGCCATATTCTGATCGTGCTCAACCGCGCTAATGCGATGCAACCGCGCGCCCCATACCTGAATTTGTTCCAGGAACCACTGGTACGCCTCAGGCTGGCGACCGTCACAATAGACGACGACCTGTTTTGCCAGGCTACCGCTGTCCGGACCAAACATCGGGTGTAAACCCAGAACCGGACCTTTGTGCGCCGCCAGCATCGCCTGAAGCGGGCCATTTTTTACCGACGCAAGATCGATCAGGATACAGTCATCCGGCAGCGGCGGCAGATCGGCAATGATCTGCTCCGTCGCATGGATCGGCACGCTGACGATGACCATCCCGGCATCCGCCACAATCTCCTGCGCACGTCCCCAGTCCTGTTTCTCCAGAATGCGCACCTGATAACCGGACAGCAGCAGCATCTTCTCAAACAGTTGCCCCATCTGCCCGCCCCCGCCGACGATCACCACCGGGCGCAGCGTCGGACAGAGCGTTTTAAAGCCTTTATCGTTTTCGCTGGAGTAGGATTCCCGCATCACCCGGCGCAGCACGTCTTCAATCAGATCCGGCGGCACGCCCAGCGCCTGCGCCTCTTTACGGCGCGAGGCCAGCATTGACGCCTCGCGCTCAGGCACGTAAATCGGTAAACCGTATTTGCTTTTTACTTCGCCCACTTCGGCGACCAGTTCAAGACGCCGCGCCAGTAAGTCCAGCAGCGCCTTATCCACTTCATCAATTTGATCGCGTAATGCGGTCAATTCTGCAACCATAACAACCTCTTAAGCGAGACGCGCCGCCAGATGCGTGCGCAGGTCTGAATCGATCTCACGCAGCAACGCCTCGGTCGCTTCCCAACTGATACACGCATCGGTCACGGAAACCCCGTACTTCATTTCGCTACGCGGTTGTTCTGAGGACTGATTACCTTCATGCAGATGGCTTTCAATCATCAGACCGGTAATCGAGCGGTTACCATCTTTGATTTGGGCGACGACGGATTCAGCCACGGCAGGCTGGCGGCGGTAATCTTTATTTGAGTTACCATGGCTGCAATCTATCATCAGTGATGGTTTCAGTCCCGCCTGCTCCATCTCTTTTTCACACTGGGCCACGTCAGCCGGGCTGTAGTTCGGCGCTTTACCGCCGCGCAGGATCACATGCCCGTCCGGGTTGCCCTGCGTCTGCAGGAGGCAAACCTGCCCGGCCTGGTTAATACCAACAAAACGGTGCGGCATTGCTGCGGCGCGCATCGCATTGATCGCCGTCGCCAGGCTGCCGTCGGTGCCGTTTTTAAATCCGACCGGCATGGAGAGACCCGACGCCATTTCACGGTGGGTCTGCGATTCCGTGGTCCGTGCGCCGATGGCCGACCAGCTAAAGAGATCGCCGAGGTACTGCGGGCTGTTAGGATCCAGCGCTTCTGTCGCCAGCGGCAGGCCCATGCTGACCAGTTCCACCAGCAGGTTACGCGCAATTTTCAGGCCCGCTTCCACATCAAAAGAACCATCCATATGTGGATCGTTAATCAGCCCCTTCCAGCCTACGGTGGTGCGGGGTTTTTCAAAATAGACGCGCATGACGAGATAGAGGCTATCGCTGACCTCCCCGGCAAGGGCTTTAAAACGATGAGCATATTCAATTGCCGCTTCAGGATCGTGAATCGAGCACGGACCGCATACCACCAGCAGGCGCGGATCGCGTCCGGCAATGATTTCAGAAATCGTCTGGCGGGACTGTTCAATTTGCGCCTCCTGTTCCGCTGACAGCGGGAATTCCGCTTTCAGTTGCTCAGGGGTTAACAAAACGTGTTCGTCGGCAATGTGTACATTATTCAGCGCGTCTTTTTGCATGATAGCGATCCTGTATAGCTCGTTTGCGATAGGTTCCTCTGTGAGGATGTCGTAACGATATCATAACTGGTAAACATTTCAATCCAGATTTCGTACATTTTACTTTACACAAGCCATTTTTAGCCAAATAATTCGCCGTTTACGCGTAAACATAAATATACAGTTACCGCTAAGTGTTTAACCAGGCTACGCTTAAATAAATTTCAGGAGGGTCATAATGAGAACAGGATATTTTGCGCTGCTGGCTATTTTTCTGACGGGCTGTTCCGTCGATCCCTACACGCATGCGCCAGAATGGAGCGGAACCGACTGGTACAGCGCGGGTAAAGAAGATGCGATGTCCGGCGCGATCGTTAAAGCCAATGAGACGCTGGCGCTGGATTTTAATGATACCGACGTCGACAGACCGCGCTATCTGGAAGGCTATAACGATGGTTTAAAGAAGATCTGCAAAGATGATCTTCTCTACGCCTGGGGCCGCGCCGGGAAAATCTACCCCGCTGGCTGCGATACTCAGCAAAACGCCAGCCAGCTTCGCCAGAGCTGGCAGAAAGGCATGGATGAAGGCACCCGGGAATCGTTACTGAATTAATTCCCGGAATACCGAATCTGTGAATAAGGCTTGATAAGAATTTACTCAATCTATCTATAATTCCCCTGGCAGAGCTATGGTCTCTGCCAGATGCTAATGACAGCGTTTTTAGCCGCGTAGCAGTAATGGAAGTCGTTGCGGGGAAATGAAAATGAATACGGAAATTTCACGCCCGTCGTTCAGGCGCACATTACGGCGCATCAGTATTATCAGCGTCATCATTACCATGACGCTGATCTGGCTGCTGCTGGCCGTTACCCTGGTGTTGACGTTAAAACAGTATGGCCCTGATATTCCTCTCACGGCTCACGACAGTTTCATCAGCCATTATATTTTACTTTCCCTGGGTGTCCTGACGGGCTGTATTCTGCTGGCTTCCTGCGTCGCGCTGATAATCAGCCGTTATTTGCATAACGGTATTATTCAGGCGCTACAAAATATCACTGACGTGGTTTATGACGTGCGGACGCACCGAAACTTTTCCCGCCGGGTAGCTGACGAGCGAATTGAGGAATTTCACCACTTCGCGCAGGATTTCAACAGCCTGATGGACGAAATGGAAGAGTGGCAATTAAGTCTGCAGGCTAAAAACGCTCAGCTCCTTCGCACTGCGTTACACGATCCGTTAACCGGACTGGCAAACCGTGCGGCATTCCGCCACGCCATTACCACATTAATGCAGGATGACACCTCACGCGCCTGTTCAGCACTGCTGTTTCTGGATGGCGACAACTTCAAGTACATCAACGATACCTGGGGACATGCGGTCGGGGATTGCGTGCTAATAGAAGTGGCGAAACGACTCACGGAGTTTGGCGGTAAGCACCATCTGGCCTACCGCCTGGGCGGGGACGAATTTGCCATGATCCTGTCAAATGTGGCGTCAGAATATGAAGTGCAGCGCATTTCAGCGGCGCTTTCACAACAATTCTTTCGCCCCATTAATCTGCACAACGGCAGTACAGCCAGCATGACGCTCAGCATTGGCTACGCTCTGACCTGGGAACATGATATGACCGAAAGCCTGCTGGAGCTTGCGGACAAAAACATGTACCAGGCAAAACAGCGTCATTCCCGCACGCTTTAACTCAGCGCCTGAACCCTGCGGCTGGCTTTACGCCAGCGGATCACATCCACGACTAAAAACGGGACAAGGCTCACTCCCAGCACTGGCAAGGCAAGCGCGAGCAACAGTGCCACGACGCTCACCAGCACGCGTCCCGCCACGGGCAACGCCAGCCAGGTCTGCACCAGCGTATGAACCGGGCTGGCACTCGCCTGCGCGGGACGACGCATCCACCACATGCGATAGCCCATCACGATCATTACGCACAGCGCCAGACCAAAGGCGATCAGCAGTAGCTGATTGGGCAGGCCGAACAGAACGCCCATATGGAAGTCCACGCCCCAGCGAGTGAGTTTTGCCATAAGCGGGAAATCCTCAAAGCGCGTTCGATCGGTAACGGACATGGTGGCAGGATCGACCGCTACCGCATCCACCTGCGTCGGCCACGCCCGATCGATTTCCGTTACTGTCCATGCGCTGTTCGCATCGCGCGGCGGGCGGATCTCCAGTTTCGTCGCGTTAATGCCTGCCATTTGCGCTGCCATCAGCACTTCATCGAAGCGCACCACATCATCATCGCTGGCGGGCATCGCCATATCCGCATGGTGACCGTGATGTTCCGCATGCGGATCGACCGCGGGTGCCTCACCCCGCAGTTGCGTATTCACCTGCGGCGTCATCCAGCCAAACGCCGCGCGCATTTTATCGACATTACCGCCCGCCCACTGCGACCAGGTCAGACCGGTAGCAGAGAACAACAGCATGCCTGCCAGCAGGATCCAGCCGAGAGTGACATGCACCCGGCGGGTGTTCTGGAAACGGTTGTTGATACGGCGTCGGGGGCGGGTGAAAAACCACAGCACGATCCCGCCGAGTGCCGCCACCCACATCCATGATGCCGCCAGCTCGCTGTACAGTCGGCCCGGATCGCCGAGCAGCAGCGAACGGTGGGCGTAATCAATCACCTGTCGAAACGGCAAAATACCGCTGGTGCCATACACTGTCATATCGCCTTTTACCGCAAGCGTCACCGGATCGATAAAAATAGCGCGATTCTCCGATGCAATGAGCGACGGGTCGGCAAACATTACGCGCGTGGTTTCTCCCTGTTCAAGGCCCGGTCGTACAGCGTGCAGGCGCAAATGCCCGCCTGTCACCTGTTCCGCCACCGCGACCTGTTCGGCCAGCGGCTGGCGCTCACCCGTGGATGCACCATGAAGCGCGTCATGATAGAGCATGTTTTCGAGCTGTGGCGTTGCCACGTACAGCGTCCCGGTCAGGGCCGCAACGAAGATAAAGGGCCCGACAAACAGACCAATATAGAAATGCAGGCGACGCAGCAGGTTCAGCCATGCCGCGTGTGAAGGAGTGGAAGTCATACTTTTCCTTTTCACAGGTAAAACGTGATCGGTACGCCTGGGCGCACGGTTTCTTTTTAAAGGGGAAAAGCAGACAAGCGCGGTGGCGCGCGGGTTTGAGGGTAGAGCCAGGGGACAAAATGCCAGTAGCGGACAGCAGGCGGTAGAAAGCGTACCGGTGTACGCAGCACTCTGCCGCAGAGCAACAGCGTGACCAGCAGGATCACGCCCGGCACATGCGCCAGCAGGACGCAGTAGCCACAGGCTTCAGCGTGATCGACAGGCATCACTACGGGCGCATCGCCATGATGTTCAGACATTGTCATCATGTCGTGATGCATGCCGGGCATCGCGCTCATGGGATCTTTTTGCAGGCTAACGGAGATAAGCGGCGCAATCACGATCAGCAAAATAGCGAACAGGGCGAGCCATGCCGCTTTGCGTTTTACTGTCGATTGATGAAATGCGCGATTCACACGGCCCCTCCGGATACGAGGCGTCATTGTAAATGATTTATGTCTGTAGGGTTAACGTTAAGGGCATTTTTGAACACAGAGAAGATAAAAAAAGGGCCGACCCACAGGCCAGCCCTTTTTCACAGGATGTCGCGAAAGCGATATCTTAGTTAAGACGCTCTTTGATACGAGCAGCCTTACCAGTACGCTCACGCAGGTAGTACAGTTTAGCTTTACGCACAGCACCACGACGTTTAACAGCAATGCTGTCAACTACCGGAGAGTGAGTCTGGAAGACACGCTCAACGCCTTCGCCGTTGGAAATTTTGCGAACAGTGAATGCAGAGTGCAGACCGCGGTTACGAATAGCGATAACCACGCCCTCGAATGCCTGCAGACGTTTTTTGGAACCTTCAACAACCCATACTTTCACTTCCACGGTATCACCCGGACGGAAGGAAGGTACGTCCTGCTTCATCTGCTCTTGTTCAATTTGCTTGATAATGTTGCTCATAATTTAATCTCTTATCCTGGGTAAACTGATATTTGGGGGCTTACGCCTGCCCATCATGTTTATGTTGCTATTGCGCGTGTTCTCTTTTGAACTCCGCCAGCAACTTTGCTTGCTCTTCAGTCAGAGCCAGGTTTTCCAGAAGTTCAGGTCTTCTAAGCCAGGTGCGGCCCAGCGACTGCTTCAGACGCCAGCGATGTATCTCGGCATGGTTTCCCGACAGCAATACTGGCGGTACTTCCAGACCTTCTAACACTTCAGGTCGGGTATAGTGTGGGCAGTCCAGCAATCCATCAGCAAAAGAATCTTCCGTTGCCGAAGCCTCGTGGCCCAGTACCCCCGGAATAAACCGGGAAACTGAGTCAATCAGCGTCATTGCCGGTAACTCACCACCACTGAGAACGTAATCGCCGATTGACCATTCTTCGTCAATTTCGGTTTGGATCACGCGCTCATCTATCCCTTCGTAGCGACCACACACCAGAATTAACTTCTGATGCGTTGCCAGCTCGCTCACGCCCGCTTGATCAAGCTTGCGTCCCTGAGGTGACAGATAAATCACCTTTGCGCCCTCACCCGCCGCGGCTTTCGCTGCGTGGATGGCATCCCGCAAGGGTTGAACCATCATTAGCATCCCCGGTCCGCCGCCGTAAGGACGTTCGTCCACGGTACGGTGCCGGTCATGAGCAAAGTCACGAGGACTCCAGCTCTGGATGCTCAGCAGGCCATTTTTAACTGCCCGGCCAGTTACCCCGTAATCAGTAATTGCGCGGAACATTTCAGGAAACAGGCTAACAATACCAATAAACACAGCCAATCCCCTTAGCTCCGTCTCTTACTGTTTATCCGGAGGTTTTAAAAACCAGGATCCCACTCTACCTCGATCGTACGGGTAGTGAGATCGACATTCTTGATAACCTGCCCATCGAGGAACGGAACCAGCCGCTCCTTGATACCAAACGCATCTTTCAGGTTTGCCTTGATGACGAGAACGTCATTTGATCCGGTTTCCATCATATCGATGACTTTACCCAGACCATATCCTTCGGTGGTGACGACCTGGCAACCGATAAGGTCTTTCCAGTAGTAATCCCCGTCCGTCAGAACTGGCAGTTGTGACGTATCTACCATAATTTCGCAATTAGTGAGTAGATTCGCGCTATCACGATCGTCAACGCCTTTCAGCTTGATGATCAGATCCTGATTGTGGTGCTTCCAGCTTTCAAGCTGTACCTGCTCCCACTTACCCGCCCTTTGAATAAACCAGGGCTGATAGTCAAAAATGCTTTCGGCGTCTTCAGTGGAAGAAAACACTCTGAGCCAACCACGAATACCGTAGGAAGAACCCATTTTTCCCAGTACAACCGGTTCAACAGGGACTTGTGCGGCGTGTTGCTTGCTCATCATGACCACCGTGACAGATTAAGCTGCTTTTTTTGCTTCTTTGATCAGCGCGGAAACGCGATCAGAAACGGTTGCGCCCTGGCCAACCCAGTGCTCAATGCGGTCCAGATTCAGGCGGGTGCCTTCTTCTTTTTCGGAAGCGATCGGGTTGAAGAAACCAACGCGCTCAATGAAGCGACCGTTGCGTGCATTACGGCTGTCAGTCACAACAACCTGGTAGAACGGACGCTTTTTAGCGCCGTGACGAGCTAAACGAATAGTTACCATAACATCCTCTTGTGTGAATAAAACACCGGACCCCATCGAGGAACGGAGTCCGGTGTCATATTAAAAGCCCGAAAATTTTACTGATTTCTGGGGAAATTGCAATCTATAAAGCGATTAACGGCCTGGGAATCCTGGCGGCATCATGCCTTTCATTCCACGCATCATTTTTGCCATTCCGCCTTTATTCATCTTCTTCATCATGCGCTGCATGTCGTCGAACTGTTTCAGAAGACGGTTAACATCCTGCACCTGCATACCGCAACCCGCCGCGATACGGCGCTTGCGTGAGCCTTTGATGATGTCCGGGTTAGCGCGCTCTTTCAGCGTCATGGAGTTAATAATGGCTTCCATACGCACCAGCACTTTATCGTCCATCTGCGATTTCACGTTATCCGGGATCTGCCCCATGCCTGGCAGTTTACCCATCAGACTTGCCATGCCGCCCATGTTTTTCATCTGGCGCAACTGCTCAAGGAAGTCTGTCAGATCGAAACCGTCGCCTTTTTTCAGCTTGGCGGCGAGCTTCTCGGCCTGCGCACGGTCAACCTTGCTTTCGATATCTTCGATCAGCGACAGCACATCGCCCATGCCGAGAATACGCGAGGCAATACGATCCGGGTGGAACGGCTCCAGCGCTTCGGTTTTTTCACCGACGCCGAGGAATTTAATCGGCTTGCCGGTAATGTGACGGATAGAGAGCGCCGCACCGCCGCGCGCATCGCCGTCCACTTTGGTCAGTACCACACCGGTCAGCGGCAGCGCTTCATTAAAGGCTTTCGCAGTATTCGCGGCATCCTGACCGGTCATCGCGTCGACCACAAACAGGGTTTCCACCGGCTTAATCGCGGCGTGTACCTGCTTGATTTCGTCCATCATGGCTTCATCGACGTGCAAACGACCGGCGGTATCCACCAGCAGCACGTCGTAGAACTTCAGCTTCGCTTCTTTCAGCGCGGCATTAACGATGTCGACCGGCTTTTGCGCAACGTCAGACGGGAAGAATTCAACGCCCACTTGTTGGGCCAGGGTTTCGAGCTGTTTGATCGCCGCCGGGCGATAAACGTCAGCCGACACCACCAGCACTTTTTTCTTGTGCTTCTCGCGCAGGAATTTACCCAGCTTACCGACGCTGGTGGTTTTACCCGCACCCTGCAAACCGGCCATCAGCACCACGGCTGGCGGCTGAGCGGCCAGGTTCAGCACCTGATTTTCTTCACCCATCGCCGATACCAGTTCGCCACGAACAATCTTGACGAACTCCTGACCCGGCGTCAGGCTTTTGTTAACTTCATGTCCTACCGCTTTTTCTTTAACGCGGTTGATAAACTCACGCACAACCGGCAGGGCAACGTCCGCTTCAAGCAGCGCCATGCGCACTTCGCGAAGTGTCTCTTTAATGTTCTCTTCGGTAAGGCGTCCACGCCCACTGATGTTGCGCAGCGTGCGCGACAAACGATCGGTTAAATTATCAAACATTGTCTCTCGCCTGAGGTGGAAACGGTTGGTCGCTCTCGCGACACCGAAATACAATTTCGCCGGAGTATAACATGAAGCCGCCTTTGTTGTGATGCAACGGTTGGAGCCAACGTCACGTAACGCTATACTGCTTTTCTTTCTTCAATTGCCACTAACGACACCTATATGCCCGTTTTTGCACTGATTGCGCTCATCGCTTATTCCATCAGCCTCGCGCTGATCATTCCCGGATTGCTGCAAAAAAACAGTGGATGGCGGCGCATGGCGATATTTTCCGCCATCATTGCGTTAGTCAGTCATGCTGTGGCCCTGGAAGCGCGCATTTTCCCCGCCGGCGACAGCGGGCAGAATTTAAGCCTGCTTAATGTCGGCTCGCTGGTCAGTCTGATGATTTGTACGGTGATGACCATCGTTGCGTCTAAAAATCGCGGCTGGCTGCTGCTGCCGATCGTCTACGCTTTCGCGCTCATCAACCTGGCGTTTGCCACTTTTGTCCCTAACGAATACATCACGCACCTGGAAACCACTCCCGGCATGATGGTGCACATCGGTTTGTCGCTGTTCTCTTACGCCACGCTGATTATTGCCGCCATGTATGCCTTGCAGCTGGCCTGGATTGACTACCAGTTAAAGAACAAGCGCCTCGCCTTCAGCAGTGAAATGCCGCCGCTGATGAGCATTGAGCGGAAAATGTTTCACATCACGCAAATTGGCGTTGTCCTGCTCACCCTCACGCTGTGCACCGGGTTGTTCTATATGCATAACCTGTTCAGCACGGAAAATATCGACAAAGCGGTGCTCTCTATCGTGGCCTGGTTCGTCTACATTGTTCTGTTGTGGGGACATTATCATGAAGGCTGGCGCGGTCGCCGCGTGGTCTGGTTTAACGTCGCCGGTGCGGGCATTCTGACACTGGCCTATTTTGGCAGTCGCGTCTTACAGCAGTTTGCAGGCTAAACAACCAGGGAGCTCTTTTGGAACACATCTCAACCACCACGCTGATCGTTACCCTGATCGTCATGGTGGTCATCTCGGCCTATTTCTCGGGTTCAGAAACCGGCATGATGACGCTGAACCGCTACCGCCTGCGCCATATGGCAAAGCAGGGTAACCGGGCGGCGAAGCGCGTCGAAAAGCTCCTGCGCAAGCCGGATCGCTTAATCAGCCTCGTTCTTATCGGCAATAACCTGGTCAATATTCTCGCCTCTGCCATCGGCACCATTGTCGGTATGCGTTTGTACGGCAATGCGGGCGTCGCCATCGCCACAGGCGTACTGACCTTTGTGGTGCTGGTGTTTGCTGAAGTACTGCCAAAAACCATTGCCGCGCTGTACCCGGAAAAGGTCGCGTTCCCGAGCAGTGTGCTGCTAGGACCATTGCAAATCATTATGATGCCGCTGGTGTGGCTGCTCAATATGGTGACGCGTTTGCTGATGCGGATGGTGGGCATTAAAGCAGACGTGGTGGTGAGCAGTGCCCTCAGCAAAGACGAACTGCGCACCCTCGTCCATGAATCCCGCTCGCAAATTTCCCGTCGCAATCAGGATATGCTGCTGTCGGTGCTGGATCTGGAAAAGGTCAGCGTTAACGACATCATGGTGCCGCGCAACGAAATCGTCGGGATTGATATTAATGACGACTGGAAGTCGATTGCGCGTCAGCTCACGCACTCGCCCCATGGCCGTATTGTGCTCTACCGCGACTCGCTTAACGATGCCATCAGTATGCTGCGCGTGCGCGAAGCCTACCGACTGATGACGGAGAGAAAAGAGTTCACCAAAGAGATGCTGTTGCGCGCCGCGGATGAGATCTACTTTATTCCCGAAGGCACCCCGCTCAGCATCCAGCTCGTGAAATTCCAGCGTAATAAAAAGAAAGTGGGCCTGGTGGTCAACGAATACGGGGATATTCAGGGGCTGTTGACCGTAGAAGATATTCTGGAAGAGATCGTGGGCGATTTCACCACCTCCATGTCCCCCACGCTTGCCGAAGAAGTGACTCCGCAAAATGACGGCTCGGTGATCATTGATGGCAGCGCCAACGTACGCGAAATCAACAAGGCTTTTAACTGGCAACTGCCAGAAGAAGAAGCCCGCACCATCAACGGTATGCTGCTTGAAGCGCTGGAAGAGATCCCGGCCACCGGCACGCGCATGCGTATCGAAAGCTACGACATTGATATTCTGGACGTGCAGGACAATATGATTAAGCAGGTGAAGGTGATCCCGGTGAAACCGCTGCGGGAAAGCGTCGGGAAGTAGAACGTGTGGTCAGATGAATCAGAGAATCAGGCCGGGTCAGGCGTAAACCGTCACCCGGCACTGTCGCTATAGAGCTATAGATTAGCCTTTCGCTTTCGCCACAGTCACCATGGCAGCACGCAGGGTACGGCCATTCAGGGTGTAGCCTTTTTGCATCACGCCCAGCACATTACCCGCCGCAACCTCTTCGGACTCGACCATTGCAATCGCCTGATGCACGTTTGGATCCATCGGCACATCAGTATCGGCGACGACTTCCACACCATACTTACGCACTACATCCAGCATCGACTTCATGGTCAGCTCAATGCCTTCGACCATCGGAGCCAGATCCGGGTTGGATTTGTCGGCCACTTCCAGCGCGCGATCCAGGCTATCCACCACCGGCAGCAGATCGTTGATAAACTTCTCCAGCGCGAATTTATGCGCCTTCTCAACGTCGAGTTCAGTACGGCGACGCAGGTTTTCCATTTCCGCTTTGATGCGCAGAACACCATCACGCTCACGATTTTGCGCTTCGACTAACTGCGCTTCGAGGTTCGCAATCTGCTCATCGCGCGGATCCACCTGCTCAGCAGAAGCGTCAGACTCTACCGCCTCAACTTCTTCGTGCTGTTCCGTGATAATTTCTTCCGGGGCTTGCCCCTCAGGCGTTTTCTGTTCTTTACTACTCATGAATTTCTCCGCGTTTTTTTGCAATCATCTCGCTAACTTCGCTTATTATGGGGATCTGTTTCCGGGTTTCAAGGGAAGCGAAGAGATTGTCATCATCATTCGGCGCAAGGATCACCAGAAAATGAATAATCATTTCAAGTGTATTGGTATTGTTGGCCACCCGCGTCATCCTACCGCACTGACCACACATGAAATGCTCTATCGCTGGCTGTGCGACAACGGTTACAACGTCATCGTTGAACAACAAATTGCCCAGGAATTACGGCTAAATGATGTCAAAACCGGCACGCTGGCGGAAATTGGTCAGCAGGCCGATTTAGCGGTCGTCGTCGGCGGTGACGGCAATATGCTCGGCGCGGCGCGCACGCTGGCGCGTTACGACATCAGCGTGATTGGCATCAACCGCGGTAATCTCGGCTTTTTAACCGATCTCGATCCTGATAACGCGCAACAGCAACTGGCCGATGTGCTGGAAGGTCACTACATCGCGGAAAAACGCTTTTTGCTGGAAGCGCAGGTATGCCAGCAGGATTGCCAGAAGCGCATCAGCACCGCCATCAACGAGGTGGTACTGCACCCCGGCAAAGTGGCGCACATGATCGAATTTGAAGTCTATATTGATGAAGTCTTCGCCTTTTCCCAGCGTTCGGATGGCCTGATTATTTCGACGCCGACGGGTTCCACCGCCTATTCGCTTTCTGCGGGTGGCCCGATCCTGACGCCGCAACTGGATGCCATCACCCTGGTCCCCATGTTCCCGCACACCCTCTCCGCCCGCCCGCTGGTGATCAACAGCAGCAGCACGATCCGGCTGCGCTTTTCTCACCGCCGCAACGACCTGGAAATTAGCTGCGACAGCCAAATCGCGCTGCCGATCCAGGAGGGAGAAGATGTCCTGATCCGTCGTTGCGATTATCACCTGAATCTTATTCACCCTAAAGACTACAGCTATTTCAATACGTTAAGCTCGAAACTCGGCTGGTCAAAAAAATTATTTTAAAAGCGCCAACAGGGCTTTACTGTATATAAAACCAGTTTATACTGTATTAAAACACAGTTATGGTTTTTCATACAGGAAAGCGGCTATGCTGGCACAACTGACCATCAGCAATTTTGCAATCGTTCGTGAGCTTGAAATTGATTTTCACAATGGAATGACCGCCATCACCGGGGAAACCGGCGCGGGTAAATCCATTGCTATTGATGCGCTCGGGCTGTGCCTTGGCGGTCGTGCTGATGCTGATATGGTGCGCACCGACGCGTCACGCGCCGATCTCTGCGCCCGCTTTTCTCTGAAGGATACTCCTGCCGCACAGCGCTGGCTGGAAGCCAACCAGCTTGAAGACGGGCGTGAGTGTTTACTTCGCCGCGTCATCAGCAGCGACGGGCGCTCCCGTGGCTTTATCAACGGCACCGCCGTCCCGCTCTCTCAGCTACGTGAACTGGGGCAGTTGCTTATCCAGATCCATGGTCAACACGCCCATCAGCTTTTAACCAAATCTGAACATCAGAAGACCCTGCTCGACGGTTATGCCGGTGAGTTCGCGCTAAAGCAACTGATGGTTGAGCACTATCGCCTGTGGAACCAAAGCTGCCGCGAACTGGCACATCATCAACAACTGGCTCACGATCGCAGCGCTCGCGCAGAACTGCTCCATTACCAGCTTAAAGAGCTGAACGAGTTCAACCCGCAGCCGGGTGAATATGAGCAAATCGACGAAGAGTACAAACGCCTGGCGAACAGTGGTCAGTTGCTGAGTACCAGCCAGACGGCGTTAAACGTTCTGGCGGATGATGAAGACAGCAATCTGCAAAGCCAGCTTTATACCGCTCGTCAGATGGTGACCGAGCTTGCCGGAATGGACGCAAAACTGGGAAGCGTGCTGGATATGCTCGAAGAGGCCGCCATTCAAATTAGCGAAGCCAGTGATGAACTGCGCCACTACTGCGAGCGGCTTGATCTCGACCCAAACCGGTTATACGAACTGGAACAACGCCTCTCAAAACAGATTTCGCTGGCGCGTAAGCACCACGTCAGCCCGGAAGAGCTGCCGCAGTTTTATCAGGGTTTGCTGGATGAACAGCAACTGCTCGACGATCAGGCCGATTCGCAGGAAACCCTGTCGCTGGCGGTGAAAAAGCATCATCAACAGGCGCTGGAAACTGCACAGCAACTGCACGCAGGGCGCATGAAATATGCTGAAGAGCTCAGCGGGTTAATTACTGAAAGTATGCACACCCTCTCTATGCCGCACGGTGTGTTCACTATTGACGTGAGCTTTGATGAGCGCCATCTGACCGAAGAGGGTGCCGACCGCATTGAATTTCGTGTGACCACCAACCCTGGCCAGCCTTTGCAGGCGATCTCGAAAGTGGCCTCCGGCGGTGAACTCTCACGTATTGCGCTGGCGATTCAGGTGATCACCGCGCGTAAAATGGAAACCCCGGCGTTGATTTTCGATGAAGTGGATGTGGGTATCAGCGGTCCAACGGCGGCGGTAGTGGGTAAACTGCTGCGTCAGTTAGGCGAATCCACTCAGGTCATGTGCGTAACGCACCTTCCGCAGGTGGCAGGCTGTGGACATCATCACTTCTACGTCAGCAAAGAAACAGACGGCGCAATGACCGAAACGCACATGCAGCCGCTGGATAAACGCGCCCGTCTGCAGGAGCTGGCGCGCCTGCTCGGTGGCAGCGAAGTCACCCGAAATACGCTGGCAAACGCCAAAGAGCTACTGGCGGCCTAAACTTTTCGGAAAATTCAGAGTCATAGTGAAACATAAAATCGCCGTAAGACCGGAAACTTATACACAATAGCCTTCTGGTTGCATCGAGGCGGCAAGCGAGCGAATCCCCGGGAGCATAGATAACTCTGTGACTGGGGTGAATGAGCGTAGCCAACGACGAGGCAACCTGAAGGATGAAGTGTATAAGGGTTTCAAAGTGGGTAAAGGTCTATTATCATCGGCAAATTACATATTGAGCCGCGTACTGCTCGGGCCCGAAAAGGAATCAAATCACTATGCGCTGTAAAACGCTGACTGCTGCCGCAGCGGTTCTTCTGATGTTGACCGCAGGTTGTTCCACTCTGGAGCGAGTGGTATACCGTCCTGATATCAATCAGGGTAACTATCTGGCACCTAACGACGTATCTAAAATCCGTATCGGTATGACGCAACAGCAGGTTGCTTACGCGCTGGGTACGCCAATGATGAGCGACCCGTTCGGCACCAATACCTGGTTCTATATTTTCCGTCAGCAGCCTGGGCATGAAGGCGTGACGCAGCAGACCCTGACGCTGACGTTTAACAGCAGCGGTGTATTGACCAACATTGATAACAAACCTGCGCTCACCAAAGAGTAAGGTGTTCAGAAATGCAAAAAGGTGCCAGTGGCACCTTTTTTTATGGCTCTTTTCAGAAATCGCGCCGCAGATTACTTCTCTTTATCGGCGCTTTTTTCTGCACGCAGACGACGCAGTTCTTTTGGATCGGCAATCAGCGGACGGTAAATTTCCACCCGATCCCCATCCTGCAATGCATCGCCTAACTTCACCGGGCGGCTGAAAATGCCGACTTTGTTTTGCGCAAGCGAGATATCCGTACGCAGTTCCAGCAGACCGGAAGCGCGAATCGCCTCTTCTACCGTCGCACCTTCCGTCAGCGTCACCCGCTGCAAATACTGTTTCTCCGGCAGGGCATACGCCACTTCGACCACGATGTTACCCGGCACTGTAAACCTCTTTCGCACGGTGGGTAAACGCCTGCACCATGTTTACCGCCAGCTCTTTGAATATCCGGCCAAACGCCAGTTCAATCAGCTTATTGGTGAATTCAAAATCGAGCTGGAATTCGATGCGACAGGCGTCAGGGCTTAGCGGCGTAAACTTCCAGCCACCCATGAGGCGCTTAAAGGGGCCATCAACCAGGTGCATCAGGATGCTTTGATTGCTGGTCAATGTATTGCGCGTTGTAAACGTTTTGCTGATCCCGGCTTTGGAAACATCCACCGCCGCCGTCATCTGCGTCGGGCCGGATTCCAGCACCCGGCTCCCGGTACAGCCGGGAATAAACTCGGGATAGGACTTCACATCGTTCACTAACTGATACATCTGCTCGGCGCTGTAAGGTACCAGCGCGGTTCGGCTAATCTGAGGCATAGCGTTTTCCTGGGATCTACACCCTATAAATAATAACATTTCCCCTCCAGGAAAGGAAAACGGCTTGCCAAACTCATGCTAATATAACGCGTTACACCTCGCAGGACGGAATGGGGTGTTTTTATAACATCAGATTACCTATACTGAGCGGCATTATGACGAAGAAAAAAGCACACAAACCTGGCTCAGCCACCATTGCGCTGAACAAGCGCGCCCGCCATGAATATTTTATCGAAGAAGAATTTGAAGCGGGTCTTGCCCTTCAGGGATGGGAAGTCAAATCCCTGCGCGCAGGTAAAGCCAACATCAGCGACAGCTACGTTATCCTGATTGAAGGCGAAGCCTTCCTGTTTGGCGCAAACTTTACGCCGATGGCGGTGGCATCCACCCACGTCGTTTGCGACCCCACCCGCAGCCGTAAGCTGCTGCTTAACCAGCGCGAACTCGATTCCCTGTATGGCCGCGTGAACCGCGAAGGTTACACCGTCGTGGCGCTGTCACTGTACTGGAAGAACGCCTGGTGCAAAGTGAAGATCGGCGTGGCGAAAGGTAAGAAACAGCACGACAAGCGTAACGACCTGAAAGATAAAGAGTGGGCGGTTGATAAAGCGCGCATTATGAAACACGCCGGTCGGTAGACCGCAATCCCCGCACCCCTGCCCTCTCCCCATGGGAGAGGGAGAAAGACAAGTCCGCACTCAAGCTGTTCCTCTCCCGAAAAGAGAGGGAGAAAAGCAAGTCCGCGCGCGGCTTGCCCTCTCCCTGACAAGCCCGCAGATAATATCCCGTCCGCACTCGGGCGGTTCCCTCTCCCGTGGGGAGAGGGTTAGGGTGAGGGGTCTCATCACCGTTCCCTCAGCGCCTCATTCACCTTATTCAGCGGCTTAATCAAATAATCCATTACCGATTTCTGCCCGGTCTTGATCTCCACGTTCGCCACCATCCCCGGCAGTATCGGGAAACTTTTCCCGCTCTTGTTATGCAACTCCGCACTTTTCGTGCGCACATACACCCGGTAATAGAACTGGTCGCGCTTGACCTCATCCTGCAAGGTATCCAGCGACACCACTTCCACCTGCCCGGTCAAATCGCCATAAATCGACGAGTCATAGGCCGTCACTTTCACCGTCGCAGGCAGGCCTGGGCGGATATAGGCGATATCGCGCGGGTTAATCCGTGTCTCCACCAGCAATTGATCTTCCAGCGGTACGATCTCCATCAGTTTGCCGCCCGGCTGCAACACGCCGCCAACGGTTGTCACCTGGATATCTTTCACGATCCCGCGCACCGGGGAGAACATCGAGGCGCGATCCACCTGATCCGCCTTACCGGACATCACCTGGATCTGCGCATCCAGATCGGCGTTGTTTTTTACCTGCTCCTCGCGGGCGCGCACCGCAAACTGATTTCGCGCCTCGTCGATTTTCCCCTGCAACTCGGCGGCCTGGCGTTGCAGGCGGATCACCTCCACCTGGCTTGCCGCGCCTTTTGCCACCAGCGGCTGCGTCAGCCGCAGTTCCGACATCACCAGTTGATAGGTTTTTTGCAGATTCGCCACCGTCTCATTCAGATTGCGTCGGCGCGACTCATAAAGCTGCCGCTCGCGCGCCACCAGATCCGGTTCGCGCATCGACTCTGCGCTAAAGCGCAGCGGCTCGCCGGTGAGTTCTGAACGCAAACGCTCGCTGGAGGCCCGCAACGTGCGTACCCGTGATGCGGCCTCGCCGTAATTAGACTGAAAGCGCGTGGGATCGAGACGCGCCAGCAGTTGTCCGCGCTCGACAATATCGCCCTCTTTCACCAGCATCGCATTGACGATCCCCCCATCGAGGCTTTCGATCACCTGCGCATGGGTTGACGGCGTGATTTTGCCGGTGCCCACCGTCACTTCGTCGAGGATCGCCCACCAGGCCCAGGCGACGAAAAGCACCAGCCCAAGCAACGTCAGCCAGATCACCGAAGAGTAAAACCGCCCCTGGCGCGCCAGATCGTCCTGCATACTTAATTGACTCATGGCTTACTCCTCAGGCCACCGACGCCACATTACTGTTACGCGCCGCCTGCTTTAACAGCGTATCGCGCGGCCCGTCAGCAACAATCTTGCCGTTCTCCATCACCACAATCCTGTCCACCAGATTGAGCAGCGCCGGACGATGGGTCACCAGCACCAGCGTGCGCCCGGTTAACCATTGCTGAAGCTGGCGGATCACCCAGGCTTCGAGCTGTTCATCCATGGAGGCCGTCGGCTCATCCATCAGCACAATCTGCGGGTTACGCACGATCAGGCGACTGAGCAGCACCATCTGCTTCTGCCCGCCAGAGAGCCCGCGCCCGCCTTCGTTAATCAGCCGATCGAGACTTGCCGCATCCTGTTGCACCATGCCAATCGCCCCGCTGATGCGCAGCGCCTGGATCAGTTCCGCTTCCGTAGCGTGAGGATGACCGAGCATCAGGTTCTGGCGCAGCGTGCCGAAAAACAGGCGCGAATCCTGCGACAAATACCCCACCTGGCGGCGCACATCATTGGGATCGATATGCGCCATATCCACGCCGTCGATAATCACTTTGCCCTTGCTGGCCTGCGCCTGGCCGGAGAGCAGTTTCAGCAGCGTCGATTTACCAGCCCCGGTTTTACCGAGGATCGCCACCCGCTCGCCGGGTTTGATCTCCAGTTCCGGGATCTGTACCGCCTGATCGCCTTTCTCCACGTCATAGCTGTACTGAACCTGTGAAAGCTGAAAATGCCCCGCCAGCACCGGACAGTGGGCCATCTTCTCACCGGCAGTTTTATCCAGCGGTTTTTTCAGCAGATCGTTAAGCCCGCTCATCGCGGTTTTGGCGTGCTGCCAGCGTGAAAACACCATGGTGAGCTGCATCAGCGGCGCGATAGTGCGCGACGACAGCAGGCTACAGGCGACCAGCGTACCGGTGGTGATCGCCCCTTCCAGCACCAGATAGCAGCCGAACACCAGCATTCCGGCGTAGGTGATTTGCTGCACGGTCGAGGCCCAGCCGCTTAAACGTGCGCCCCAGACGCGCTGCTTCATACCCACACCCGCGCCGACCGCGTGGGTGTGCTCCCACTGGCGCTGAAAATAGGGTTCCGCCTGCAATGCTTTAATGTCCTCAATGCCTTCGATGGATTCCACCAGCACCGCGTTGCGGATCGCGCTCTCACGCATCCCCTCTTTCGCCAGCTTCGCCATCGGCCACTGCACAAGAATGCCGGGAATGACGATCAGCGGAATGGCGATTAGCGGGATGATCACCAGCGGGCCGCCGACCAGCGCCATGATGCCGAGGAACAGCAGCACAAAGGGGATATCCATCGCCGCGCCCACCGTGGTGGAAGTCAGCAGTTCGCGGACCTGGTCAATCTCACGCAGTTGCGAAATAAACGAGCCGGTGGATTTGGGCCGGGCATCGTTTTTGATCGCCAGCGCGCGGGCAAAAAACAGCGACGACACATTGAGATCGATGTGTTTACCCATAATGTCAGAGACGTGCGTTCGCGCGAGGCGAATGAAAAACTCCAGCATCGCCGCCATTAACACACCGATAAACAGCACCCACAGGGTCGGCATCGACTGGGCGGGGATCACCCGGTCATAGACCTGCATGGAAAATAAAATCCCGGCCAGCGCCAGTACGTTACCGAGCATCGACGCCAGTGCAATCTCAGACAGCTTGCGCCCGCTGTGGCGAAAATGCCGCCAGAACCAGTGCGCTTCCCAGGGGCGGGTGAAATCATCAATACGCGCGTCACGGCCGCGGGCGGCGATGCCGAGCATCACCACTTCCGGTTTAATGCGGGTAAGCAGGGTTTCCAGCGGCTCCTCGCGCACCAGATCGCCGCCCTCAGAGAGCCAGTAGGTCACCAGCCCGTCGCCGTCGATGGACTCCAGCAGCATCAGTTCGCCGGACTCCAGTTGCACAATCACCGGCAGGTTCTGCGCATTCCAGCGCATTTTATCCAGCATCACGGTGCGCACCTGTAATCCCATCAGGCCGCTTAATCTCTCCAGCCGCGCGTTCAGCGGCATACTCTCAAACCAGCGCATTTGCTGGCGAACCGCAGGCGCATCCGCAGGCAGGCCAAACCGCCCTGCCGCGCGCACCATCACGTTGATCCAGCTTTCGGTATCCGGCTCTTGCATGACGACTCCTTTGCCGTTAGCGCTTAAAGAGAAGGCAGGGTGTCGCCGATGGTGCGACTACGTTCTATGCCTAACATATCCAGCAGGTTGTCCGCTGCGGCGGCATAACGCACGGCGGCATCCCATGCGTCATAGCGGGCGGTAATAGAAGCCGTATCCGCCTGAAAAACATCCTGTTCAATACTGAGCAGATCGTTGAGGCTGCGCTTGCTCAGACGATACTCATCCCGGTAGACCTCGCGTGCGCGATCGGCGCTGAGATACTGCGCATCCCCCGCCTTCTGACGCAGTTGCGCACCCGTCAGATCGGCCCACGCGGTGGCCGCCCGCTGATTGATCTCCAGTTTGCTGGCTTCCACCTGCGCACGGGCGTTCGCGCGATCACCTTCGGCGGCGTCCACGCGGGCGCTGACCGCCCCACCCTGATAGAGCGGCGCATCCACCACCAGTTGCACCTGATCGTCCCAGT
Organism: Enterobacter sp. kpr-6; assembly: GCF_900116015.1. Taxonomy (GTDB): domain Bacteria; phylum Pseudomonadota; class Gammaproteobacteria; order Enterobacterales; family Enterobacteriaceae; genus Enterobacter_D. The sequence continues at coordinate 105,798 of NZ_FOYH01000010.1, read as the reverse complement.
AGCTGTTTTGCTCATTCTGATAGCGGGTGCGGCCCGCCTGAACGGAGATGGTCGGCCAGTGCTGCGCCTGCACCTGGCGAATGCGCTGCTCGGCGGCAAGCTGCTTCGACTGCGCGCTGCGCACCGTATTGCTGCGCTCATAAGGGAGGGAGTTAAGGGTGATTTTTTGCTTCATCAGATCTTCAGGCAGATCCGGCAGCGAATCCGCTCTCACTCCGGTCAGCACGCTGAGTGCGGCCTGGGCGGAGCGGGTTTGCGCTTCATACTGGGCAAGCGTCGCATTCAGTCCGGCAATACGCGTCTGCGCCTGCAACACGTCCGACTGCGAACTTAAGCCCGCCCCTGCACGCAAATCCGCCATCTCCTGCACCGCCTGAAGCGAGGTGATATTTTTGCGGGCCGCATCCGTAAGCGCCTGGTAGCGCTTCACCTGCAAATAGGTTTGCAGCGTTTCCATGCCCACTTCATTGAGCGAATTGTAAAGATCAAAACGATAAGCATCCGACAGCTCATGCTGTTCATCGATGCTGCCGCCGGTTTTACCAAAATCGTAAATAAGCTGTTTTAAGCTGACTCCACCCGCCCCGTTGCTGTTCAGCGATCCCGCCGAATCGGTACGGTGGGAACGCCCCACATTTCCCTGCAGGGACACCTGCGGAAACCACGCGCTTTCCGCTTCCGACAGATTGGCCTTACCGACCTGGATTTGCGCCGCCGCCTGCGCGATTTTCGGATTACGGGCGAAGGCGCGTAAAATTGCTTCTTTGATCGTCAACTGCGCCTGAAGCTGCTCTCCGGGCGCGGCCTGCCAGCGATACGGATCGTCACCTCGTGCGGGCGACATTCCTGCCCCGAGCGTTGCCAGCAGTAACAGACTTAACGTCGTTAATTTCATCAATCCACCTCTGGCCCTGCCCCATAGTGCTGATATCTTCTCCCTCGCCTCATCCCTGAGGCCTCTGTCCTGAAAACGTCAGACCATATTGACGTGCAGCCCATGCTGGACCAGCACATCGCCTAACGTATTGACCTGCGAACTGTTGTGATACACATCGAACTGGAGGCCATCCACTTCCCGCTGACCGCTGACCGCCCAGATGTCGTTGCTGCCCTGCACCAGATTGACGCTGTCGCCGGTGCTCCCCTTGATGATCAAATCGTCTTCCGGTCTGTCGGTAATACTCAGCGCTTCGTGGGTATCCAGCGTCACGCTGTTGGTTCCCGATTTACCGAGGTCGATGATTTCAACGTTATGCACCCGGGTGGCGGCATCGATCAGGTTGAGCACCATCTCCACGCCATCCAGCACCAGCGTATCGGTCCCGGCTCCCCCGTCGATCTGCATAAAGCCCAGCGTGGAGAGATGGATAGTGTCGTTTCCGCTACTACCCTCAACGCTTTCACCGCTGGCCTGCGTGCCGTCTGCCAGCGTGATGCTGACGCCTCCAATAGTGTAGGCGTCATCGGCAGAATGTGCGGTTTCGCTGGTACTTTCTGTGGTCTGGGTACTGCGCGCCGCAGTGGTGGCCGGCGCGGTGTTCGACACCGTGGTATCGGTGCTGTCCGACAGCAGCGAGAAGCTCGACTCATCCACTGCCAGCGACATCGCCATTGCGGTCGCAGGCGGCGTGGTGGAGATGATGTTGCCGCCCAGCCCGACGTTAAGGTACCCGGTGTTACCCGCCGTATCGGTGGCGTACAGGTTCACCACGCTGCTCAGGGAGAGCAGTTCAAGCAGGTTCAGCCCCAGATTGAGCGTCGTCGACCAGTTACCGTTGGCATCGGTAATGGCGGTGGTGTTGACCGTGCCGTTAAGCAGCGAGAGATGCACCACCGAGTTCGCACCCAGATTGCGCGAACCACCGCTGAGCGTCAGCCCGCGCGTCAGCAACGTCACCAGGTTGAGGCTCGCCAGCGCATTCAGCGACAGCTCCGGCGTGGTGAGTTTGACCGTCACATCGGCGCTGGTGCTGTTGGTGTTACCGACTTTATCCGTGACGGCCACGCCCACTTTCAGCGCCCCGCTGGTCAGGCCCTTCAGCGTGGTGCTGCTGACCGGCAGCGACCAGGTGCCGTCGGCGTTCACCGTGGCGTTGTAGTTAGTGCCGCCCAGGGTCACCACGACGCGTGAACCGTCGGTAATACCGCCCGCGATACGCCCGGTAATTGTCTGGGTGCCCGCCGCTTCCGCCACGTTCAGGAAGCCGTCGTTACCAAACAGTGAGGTCAGCGAAACGCTCGGCAGACTGTGGGTGATGACGTTCAGAAGCCCGCTGGTGCTGGCGGAATTGCCCGCCGGGTTCACCACGCTGGCGTTGACCGTCAGGGTGCCGTCAAGCAGCGCGCTGAGATCGACCTTCGGCACCGAGACAGACCAGGTGCCGTCGCTGCCCACCAGCGTCTGATAGACTTTCCCGCCCAGCGTTACGTTCACCAGCGAACCGGTGGCGTTGGTGCTGGTCCCGGTGATCACCTGCGCGCTGAGGATATCCGCCGCGCTGAGGCCCCCGTCGCCGAACAGCGAATTGATAAGGATTGACGGGGCCTGCTGGATCGCCACCACCAGATTTTGCGTGGTGCTGGCGACGTTACCGGCCACGTCCCGTGCCGTCACGCCCACCGCCAGCGTACCGTCCAGCAACCCTTGCAGCGATACCGAAGGCACCGGTAAGCGCCAGCTTCCGTCGGCGTTCACCGTGGTGTTAAAGGTCAGCGCGCCCAGCGTTACTGTCAGCGCTGTGCCCGCCGCCAGATTGGTGGTGGTGCCGTTCAGCGCCAGCGTACCGAGCAGATCGGACAGGCTGAGGTTGCCGTCACCAAACGGTGTGTTCAGCGTCACCGTTGGCAGCGCGTTCACAATGGCGTTAACCAGTTGCGATCCGCTGCCCTGGTTGCCGACGTCATCGCGCACGCTGGCGCTGACCGTCACACCGCCATCCGTCAGGCCGCGCAGAACGGCAGGCGGAACGCTGACCGACCACTCCCCGTTCAGGATGGTGCCCGTCAGGGTGGCGGTGCCTACCCGTACCGTCACCGTTCCGCTGGCGAGACTGGTCACGCCGCTGATGGTTTGCGCGACATCCGCTTTCGCACGGCTCAGGTAGCCGTCACCGCCAAACAGCGAGTTAAGGTTAACCGCCACCGTCGGCAGGTTGGTGATGCCGACTTTAATGGCTGGCCCGGTGGTGGTGGAGGTGTTGCCGTCCGGCGTCACGATGGTGACACTGGTATTCAGCGTCCCGTCCGCCAGCCCCACCAGATCCGCCGGGTTAACGTTAATGGTAAAGGTGCCGTTGTTCGCCACCAGCCCGACAAAGTTTTTGCCGCCCACGGCGACGTTAACAGTAGAGCCGGTCGGCGCGGCCGCCACGCTGCCGGTAATGGTCTGGGTTAACAGCGCATCTGCGGCATTGAGCAGGCCATCGCCAAACAGGGTGACGGCATTCAGCACCGGACGCAGCAGATTCAGGGTGACATTCGTGCCCACCTGCGCCACGTTGCCATACACATCTGAGGCTTCAATGCTCACCGCCACATTGCCGGTACCGAGGTTCTGCAACGCCGTTTTCACTGCATCAGGCAGCGCAATCGACCACTTCCCGGTGTTATCCACGTTGGTGGTAAAGGCGGTGGTATCCCCGACTTTAATGCTCAGGGTGCGCCCTGCAAGCCCGGTCGCCGTGCCGCTGATCGCCCCGTTTAACAGTTCAGGAATGCTCAGAATACCGTCGCCAAACAGCGGATCGAGCACCACCGACGGCTGTGTTTGTACCGCCACGGTCAGGTTGGTGCTGTCCGAGATCACGTTACCGAATTTGTCAGTCACACGCACGCCGAGGGCGACTGTACCATCCGGCAGCGCGCCGAGCAGCGACGGTGGCAGCGTGGCGATCCAGTTACCTAGCGCATCCTGGGTCCCCTGGATCGTGCGCCCGGCGATGGTCACCGCCACGGCCGCCACGTTCTCGACATTACTCAGGCCGAGGGAAACGACCTGGCTGGTGGTACTGTCGAGCAGGTTAATGACTTTATCGGCACCCACCAGAATATCGCCGATCACCGGCAGATCGGTCAGCGCCAGGCCGACATCTACAATCTTATTGGTGGTGTTGCCGTTCACATCGGTCACATCCACGTTCAGGCGCAGCGTGTCCTGGATCAGCCCGGTCCACAGGTTTGGCGGCAGTTCAATGCTGAAGCGGCCGTCAGGGCCGACGACGGAGGCAGGGATATTGACGTTCACCCCCGCGATGGTCACTTTCACCGTCGCGCCGCGATAGTCCCCGCTGACCTGGCCGGTGAGCAGTTGAGTGACCAGCGATTCGGCGACGTTCAGCACCCCGTCGGTGCCAAACACATCGTTAACCAGCACGCCCAGGCCCTGGTTCAGCGCCACGTTCAGCGCCACGTTATTCGACGAGACGTTGCCCGCCGAATCGGTGGAGGTGATATTCACCACCTGCGCGCCGTCAGTGAGTGTGAGCAGATCCACTTCCGGGAAGGTGTGGCTCCATTTGCCGTTGTCATCCACGGTGGTGGTCCAGCTCAACGGACCAACCGTGATGCGCACGGTATTGCCCGGATCGCCCTGCCCCTGCACCAGCATCCCGGTGGTGGCTTCCACGGTGTTCAGTACCGCAGGCAGACTCAGCGCATTCACCTGCAACAGCGGTGCATCGCGATCGACACTGACCGGGCGCGTCGCCAGGCCTGCGTTCCCCGCCGCATCCGTCAGGGTCGCGTCGACCGGGACGCTGGTATTAGGCAGTGCCGCCACATCCGTTTGCGGTACCACGGTGGACCAGGTGCCGTCGGGGTTAACCGTGGCAAAGTAGACTTTGCCGTTCATGGTCACCGTCACACTGCGCCCGGCTTCCGAGGTGCTCGCCGTCCCGGAAAGCGTGAGCGGCCCATTGCTCTCGCTGGCGTTGATCACATCATCCCCGGCGATGGCATTGATTCGTACCGTCGGCGCGGTGGTATCAACCAGCAGCGAAACAGACGCTGCCGATCCCGGCGCGGTCTGGCTGGTGGCCGACACGGTGTACGTGGCGTCCGTCGGGAAGGTGCTGGACGGCACATTCAGTGTCCAGTTGCCTGCGCCATCCACCGTCGCATTACCCACTGCGGTGCCGTTGACGGTCACCGCCACCAGTGTCCCGCTGGCGTAGCCGGTCGAGGTGCCGTTGAGGGTAATGGTGCCCGCGTTCTTCTCGGTGCCGTTCAGCACGTTATCCCCGGCAATCGGGTAAATCGTCATGCTGTACGTTGGCGGCGTGGTATCAACGCTGATCGCCAGTGGTCCGGTGGTGGCGTTGTTGCCCGCGCGGTCGCTGACTTCCACAAGCAGCGTGCCGCTGCCGTTGGCGAGCGTTGCCATTTGCTGCGGCGTCAGTTGCAGCGCCCAGGTACCGTCCGGGTTAACGCTGGTGGTAAAGACCTGCCCCGCCAGCGTAACCCGGATAGCCTGACCCGCTTCGACGTTGCTGGTGCTGCCGGAAAGGGTCTGAAGCTGCTGGCTTTCGCTAAAATCAAGCACGCTGTTACCAAACGGCGCGTTGACGCTCACCGTTGGCTGGTTCAGCGCGATCACCACAGGCGCGGTGGTGCTGCCGGTGTTGGCGGCATCATCGGTGACCGAGACGATCACGTTCTGCGGTCCGCGCGCCACGCCTGTCCAGCTTGCGGCATCCAGATCCAGCGTCCATGTCCCGGCAGGATCGACGGTGGCAACAAAGGTTTTACCGCCAATGGTGACATTTACGGTGGTATCCGCCGGATCCCGCGAGGTGAAGGTGCCCGACAGGCTGGTCGCCCCGGTTGATTCCGTGATGTTGAGATAGCCGTCTGCAAACAGCGGCTGGGTGAGCGTCACGGTCGGTGCGGTGAACGCCACCTCAAACGGCACGGTAATGTCATTGGTGTTGCCGTACTGATCTTCCGCCACGACCACGATCGCATGGGGATCGTTCGGATTTAAGCCCTGCAACGAGCCCGCCGGTAGCGCGACTGACCACTGCCCGCCTGCGGTGACGTCGGCAATGTAAGTGACGCCGCCCACATCAATGGTCACGGTGACGTACTGATTATTGCCCGTCATCCCGGTAGATCCGGTGAGCGTCAGCGGCCCGGCGGCTTCGCTGATATTCAGGATCTCATCGCCGCCAAACAGATTGACCACGCTCGGCGTCGGCAGCGTCGTCTGCGGCACGAAGGTCTGAGTGGCCGAATCACTGTTGCCGAAGCTGTCAGTGACCGTCACCACCACGGTTTGCTGCTGGCCATTAGTCAGCCCGGCAAAGGCCGCAGGTGGCAGGGTTACGCTCCAGTCGCCGTTAGCACCGACCGTCGCCCCGGTATTGTAAGGCACGCCGTTGACGGTCACGGTGACAGTCTGCCCGGCTCCGGTCGCTCCGGAATTGCCGCTCAGCACCTGACCGGCGGCGGCTTCTGCGCTGTTGAGAACGCCGTCGCCAAACAGTTGCCCGAGGGTGAAGTCCGGCACGTTGTTGATGGCGGAGACAAAGCTGCCGTCGCCCGGCACGGTGTTGCCTGCGATATCGGTGACGATGATTTTCACCGGGATAGTGCCGTCCGGCAGCGTGCCGAGGGTGGTGCCCGTCACCGGCAGCGTCCACTCCCCGGTGGCGCTGATGTTCGCCGCCGGAATGGTGATTAACGGGCCGTTGTTAATGCTGACCTGAATGCTCTGAATATCGCCGCGATCGAGGCCGGTCGTACCGCTGATGGTCGTGTCAGCGACTTCGCTGGCAATCAGCACGCCATTGCCGAACGGCGGCGTGAGTACCGGAATCGGCAGATCGTCGGCGCGCACGCTGAAGTCTACCGGCGGGCTGGTGGTGCTGTTACTGGCTTTATCGGTGACCGTCACCGCGAGGGTGTAATCGCCGTCGTCGAGGCCTTGCAGCACGCCAGACGGCAGTTGCACCGTCCAGTTACCGTTGTTATCCACCGTACCGTTCACGGCGATCGGCGTACCCAGCCCCCCTCCGGCAATGGTGAGCGACACTGTCTGACCGCCGCCGGTGACCCCGGTGCTGCCGGTGAGCGTCTGCCCGGTACTGGCTTCAGCCTGGTTAACAATGCCATCAGTGAACGGCGTGGCAGGCAGCGCCGCGGTGGGCAGCGTGCGCAGCACTTCCACGTTTACGCTGCCGCTGGCCGGGTTCGCGTAGGCATCGCTGGCCTGCGCCGTGATGATGTACTGCCCGTCGGCAAACTGGGTGAAGATTTGACTGTCAATATTTGACGTCCAGTTTCCGTCCGGGCCGACCAGGGCCGTGCCAATACTCCGGTTGCCGATGTAGAGCGTAATGGTCTGGTTTTCAAGACCGGTGGCAGTACCGGTGATTTGCCCCGGGGCCTGCGCTTCGGCGTAATTGATGGTCCCGTCGGCCAGCAGCAGCGTCTGGCTGATAGTGATGGTCGGTAGCGTCTGGTTGCCCACGTTAATGGCGACCGGCGCGCTGGTGGTGTTGCCGTCCGGATCGGTGGCGGTCACATCGAGCGTTGATGTCCCCTGCGGCAGCGCCTTGAGTTCCGTCGCCGGAATGCTCAGGCTCCACTCCCCCAGCTGGTTGGCAATCGCCGTAATGGTGGTGTTGTTGATGGTCAGCACCACGGTAGACCCCGCGTCGGCGGTGCCGCTCAGGGTCTGGGCGACGCTGGATTCCCCGACGTTAATCAGGCCATCCGCCAGGAAGCCGGTCGTGGTGTCCACAGCAAGAAGCGGCCCGCTGGTGTCCACTTCGATCACCTGCGTATCGGTGGCGGGGTTATTCGCCACATCGCGGGCGGTGACTTCTACCGTCCAGTTCTGATCAGCAAGCTGCCCGACGTCTGCCGCCGGAACCAGCACGCTCCATTTGCCGTCGGCCCCGATGCGCCCGGTATAAGTGCCCGTACCGAGCGTCACCGTCACCAGCGTGCCCTGCACCAGATTGGTGGAGATACCGGTGATGGTCAGATCCTGGCCGCTTTCCGTGTCGTTGATCAGGTTATCCCCGGCCACGCTGTCAATGCTCAGCGTCGGCTGACTGCCCGGACGGGCGATAAAGGTGACGTTTTGCGTGGCGTCGTCCACGTTACCGGAACTGTCGGTGACGGTGACGACAATGGCCTGCGCACCGTCCGGCACATTCGCCAGCGCGGTGGCCGGGATCGGCACGCTCCAGGTCCCGTCCGGCAGAACGTTCCCGGTGTAATTAATGCCGTTCAGCGTCACCGTGACCGTATTGCCCGGCTCCACGTTAGTGGTCGAGCCGGACACCACCAGCGGCACGCCGGTTTCGCCTGCGCCGACATAGTTATCGCCGGAGATGGAATTGACCGTCACCTGCGGCGCATTCATCGGGGAGGCATCGAGAATAAAGGTGGATTTGAACGGCGTGGCGTTGCCCGCGTTATCGGTGGCGATCACCGTCATGCTGACCGGGCCATCCGGCAAACCACTCAGCGCCCCGGCAGGCAGCGTCACACTCCAGTTGCCGCCGTCCTGGATCAGCGCGTTATAGGTCTGACCGTTGATTTGCACTACCACGGTCTGTGGAAGCGCCGGATCGTAAGGCGTGGCGGTGCCGGTAAGCACAATGGCGTTCGCCGCTTCAGCGCTGTTAACGATATTGTTGCCTGCCATCTGATCGACGGTCAGCACCGGCGGCGTGACATCCACCAGCAGCGAACTGTTGAGTACGGTCTGGTTCCCGGCGATGTCCGTTGCGGTCACCACGACCGGCACGGTTGTCTCCGGCAAACCTGTGAGCAGCGTCGGCGGCACGGTGACCGTCCAGATCCCACTGGCATCCACCGTTGCGGTCAGCGTCTGGGTGCCGATTTGCACCGTTACCACCTGCCCTGCTCCGTTAATGCCGGTGGTGCCGCTAAGCGTACCGCCCGTCTGCACTTCGCTGGCGTTGACGATGCCGTCGGTGAACGGCGTGTTCATCACCACCGCAGGCAGAGCGTGGGTGATGATGGTGAACTGATGATGAGAAACGACGTTATCGCCGCCGCTGTCCTGCGCGGAGGCGGTCAGGGTGACGTTACCGTCGGCAATCGCGCGGGCATCTTCCTGCGGAACGAGGACGCTCCAGCCGCCGCCCGCCACGACCTGTGCCGGATAGAGTTTGCCGTTGAGGGTGACGAGAATGGTTGCGCCCGCATCCAGCCCTACGGACGTCCCGCTGATGGTCAGTCCGCCGGTCACGTCGTTAACGCCGATGGTGTCGTCCCCGCCGAGCGGCGCAATGGAAATCGCGCTGACGGTGGTGTCCACGGTAAACGGACGACTGATCGTACCGGGGTTACCCGCCGCATCGGAGACATTCACCGTCACGGTGTAGTTCCCGTCAACCAGGGCCGAGAGATCGCCCTGCGGAATGGTCACCTGCCATTTGCCGTCGGCTCCCACGGTGCCGGTCCAGGTATCGCTGCCCACGGCGACCGTCACCGTCTGGCCCGGTTCGACGTTGAGCGCGGTCCCGGTCAGGGTTAACGGTTCGCCGCGCTCGGCGGCGTCAATAACGTTATCTCCGGCGACAGGATTGACGGTCAGCAGCGGCTGTTTAAGCGGATCGATATGAACGTCGATGGTGTGCGTGGTGGTGGTGCTGTTCTGCGCCGGGTCGGTCACGGTGACCGTAAAGGTCGCCTGTCCGTCCGGCAGCGCCTGAAGTGCGGCCGCCGGGATCGACACCGACCACGCGCCGCCTGCGATGGTGGTCGTGTTATAGGTGGTGCCGTTCAGCACGACGGTGACCGGCTGGTTTGCCCCGGCACCGCTGGCGATACCGGAGAAGGTTTGATCGCTGGCGGCTTCCAGCAGATTCAGGCTGTCGTTGGTGGCAAACGGGTTGAAGGTCAGCACCGGCGCATCGGTATCGATAGTCACGTTGGTGACCGGGCTGGTGGACTGGTTCCCCGCGATATCGCTCACCGTAACGGTCACCGGCAGCGGCGAATCCGCGCTGGTGAAGTCATCGAGTGCGCCGGAAGGAATGGTCACGCTCCAGTTACCGTTCTGATCCACCACCCCGGTGTAGGTGTTGCCACCCAGATTGACGCTCACCGTCTGGCCCGGTCCGGTCACCCCGGTTCCGCCGGTAATCACCTGATCCTGTAACTGTTCGGTGTTGTTCAGCACGCCGTCGCCAAAGATCGGATTGATGGCGACCTGTGGCAGATCGTTGATGATCAGATTCAGCGTGTGGGTGTCGGTGACCGTGCCGCCGTTGGCAGGCGCGGTGGCGGTAATGGCTAACGGGCCATCCGGCAGGCCTGTCAGCGCCCCCGCCGGGATCACGATGCTCCAGCTACCGTCGGCCGCCACCGGACTGGTGTAAATGACATTGTTGACGTCAACGCTAACGGTCGTCCCCACCGGCAGCCCGGCGCTGGTGCCGTTGATCGTCACATCCGCGTCGGCTTCCAGATCGTTAAGGTAGTCGTTCCCGGAGACGATGCTGATCGCCACCGCCGACGTGCTGTTATCGACGTTAACGGGATAAGTGCTGTTGGTGGTTTGCCCGTAGATATCGGTGACGCTGATCTGCACGGTATTTGCGCCCGTGGCAAGCTGATGCAGCGTACCGGACGGGATCAGCACCGACCAGGTGCCGTCGCTGCCGACCATCGCCTGTAAGGTATTGCCGCCAATCGACACCACGACGCGGCTGCCCGGTTCGGCATTGGTGGTTGTTCCATGGAGGATTTGATCGGTCTGGATTTCTGCTGCGTCCAGCCCGTTATTGCCCGCGAAGGCGGTGACGGTGGCGGCTGGCGACGTGGTTTTAACATCGACCGTCTGCTGCACCACGCGTTCGTTTCCGGCAGCGTCCACCAGCGTGACGGTCGCCACGCTGACGCCAGCCGGCAGCCCCTGCAAATCGGCAGGCGGCAGCGAGATCTGCCAGTTGCCGTCGCTGCCAACGGTGGTGGTGTAGGTTTTGTTATTCAGCACCACGGTCACCGGCTGGCCCGCTTCATTCACCGACGAGATGCCACTGAGCACCTGCGCGGTGTTGAGATCGGCGGCGCTCAGGCGACCATCGCCGGAGACCGGCAGCACCGCCAGATCCGGCGGCAGGGTATCCACCAGAGTAGTGCCTGGCAGCGTGGCGCTGTTCCCGGCGGCATCGACGACGTTGACCACCAGCGGCACCGTGCCCTGCGGCAGCAGTTGCAGATCGGCGGCGGGCACCGTAATCGCCCAGTTCCCGTCGTTATCCACCAGCCCGGTATAGGTTTTACTGCCCAACTGGACGGAGACTTTTTGCCCGCCGCCGCTGACACCGGTGTTGCCGCTCACCACCTGCTCCTGCGTGCGCTCCTGCGCGTTCAGTACGCCATCGACAAACGGAGTGGTAATGACCGGCAGCGGGACGTGGTTGAAGGCGACGTTCAGAATGTGCTCATCGGAGGCAGTTTGCGTGCCGAGGGTCACCGTCGCGGTGATTGCCCGTGGGCCATCGCGCAGCTCCGCCAGATCGGAAGGAGGAATGATCGCACTCCAGTTCCCGGTGCTGTCGATCACCGCCGTGTAGGTTTTACCGTTCAGTTCCACGATGACCGAGACGCCCGGGCCAAAAACGGTGGTCACACCGCGCACTTCCAGCGGCTGCGTGACCTCTGCGGCGTTGAGATAGTCATCCGACGAGACGATAGCGATGGCGATGCCCGTCTGGGTGTTATCAACCGCGATAGGCAGCGTACTGCTGACCGGATTGCCGTTGCGATCAATTCCGCTGACCGTGACCGTCTGGCTGCCGTTGGTCAGGGCCAGCAGATCGCCGCTCGGCAGGATCACGCTCCAGCTCCCGTCACCCTGCACGATCGCATACCAGGTCTGATTGCCTAACGTGATGGTGAGCGTCTGACCGGGGGCGATGTTTTCGGTATCGCCGGAAAGGGTCTGGTCGAGCTGCAATTCCGCGCCGTTAAGCACGCTGTCGCTGGTCAGCGGGTTAATGGTGATCAGCGGTGCGACCAGGTTAACGCTAAAGGATGTGCTGGCGGAGTTGGTGTTCCCCGCCAGATCGGTGATGGTGTAGTTGATGGTGTAGGTTTCGCCGTTGGCGAGCGCCTGCAAATCGGCCTGCGGGATCGTGGTTTGCCAGCGTCCGTTTTCATCAACGAAAGCCGTGTAGGTTTTGCCATTCAGGACGATTTCACAGTGCTGCCCTGGTCTGCCGAACTGGAATAGCCACGCACCAGTTTATCGCCGCTCAGTTGCGAACTGTCGAAGACCTGGTTCGGCACAAATTCGGTGGTTTCGATATCAGGCGGAACGGTATCCACCATCACCCGCAGCGAAGTGGTAACGAAACGTCCTCTGAAGTCCACCATGCGCAGAGAGAAAGTGTTTATCCCCTCCGGCAGCGCCTGCAGTTCAGACGGCGAGAAATTTAATGACCATGAACCGTCACTGTTCACCACCGTCGTCCAGACCCGGTCGCCCATAGTAATGGTGATAACGCTGCCTGCGTTTGAGGCCTGGGTTCTGCCGCTCAACACCTGGGCTAAGGAGACGGCCTCCAGGTTGAGCATGTTATCGTCGCCGATGGGGGCGACCGTCAGCGTCGAGACGCCGGGGACACCGGGGTTGCCGGGTTCACCAGGATTGCCAGGCTCGCCGGGATTTCCGGGCTCACTGGGGTTACCGGGTTCGCCGGGATTTCCAGGTTCGCTGGGGTTGCCGGGTTCACCGGGGTTTCCAGGATTGCCGGGATTTTCACCACCAGGCGGGTTTGTGCCACCGCCGTTATTGTCATCATTATTACCGCCGCCACCTCCGCCACCACCGGACGCCGCTGCCACACCGACAATCCCACCGACTGCCGCCAGGCCGCCCAGAACCGCCAGCCCGGAGATGCCGCCCGCGCCAATGAGCGAGTCCACCGCCACTTCCGATATGGCAGGCACAATAGGTTCTGCCGCCAGCGGCCCGGCTTCAGCCGCAAAGGGGAACACAGCGTGGTGCGCACCCAGATTGTCTTCAAAAATCAGTTCGCTGTGCAGGCCATTTTCATCAAGCACAAAGAAACTCTGATAGCGTACTGTCGTCCCGTCTTTCATATGGACGATCAGGTCATTTCCTTCACGTTCATAGAAATTAACGGATTCGGGAGAAGCATTTACCCGAACGATGCTTGTCTGCGAGAGATTAACGACCCGGTCCGCACTTTGTCTATATTGCGTCACTACATCGCCAGTTTTCTGATTTATAATATCCACGGATCCCGGAAGGCCATTTAACGGAGCCATATAATATTCCTCTTGCAGTTTGGGCATATTCCCACGTGCCTGACAGATATATCGCAGATAAAACAATAGCGACCAAAATTAACTGGCAGGATTGATATTTGATGCTATAAGCTATCGGAGATTAAAATTAATATATTGATTTTAAAGGATTTTATTTTCCATCCGTTGCAGGCAGGCAAATTTATCTTGTTAAAATATATAATCAAAAATTACAAATTAGGCAAATTCTTACTTCACAAAAAAACATAATTTTTGGTGATACAGAATATATTCTGAATATTTACAAAGAAAATTAAGCACTGCTTAAATGTATTTACGGGGAATTACATGTAATTTTAATAGTCCGGGTAAAGTCGTAATTATTTGCTTTCGATATATTGTATATCCTCTTATTTTGGCAATTGTTTAATTATGTCTTTCTTTATTAATTCAGGCGCGAAATTAGTTAAGCTCCGCTTAAATACTCATAGCAGCGGATTGCTCATACTTTAAGCAGTGGATTCGTATGCAAAAGTTGTAACCTTATGGACTGGTGTGCCGCGTCATAAATCTGTTATACTGTCTCTAACACATTGGGGCTGATTCTGGATTCGACGGGATTTGCGAAACCCAAGGTGCATGCCGAGGGGAGGTTTGCCTCGTTAAAAGCCTCAAAAAAATAGTCGCAAACGACGAAAACTACGCTTTAGCAGCTTAATAACCTGCTGAGAGCCCTCTCTCCCTAGCCTCCGCTCTTAGGACGGGGATCAAGAGAGGTCAAACCAAAAAGAGATCGCGTGGATGCCCTGCCTGGGGTTGAAGCGTTAAAACTAATCAGGCTAGTTTGTTAGTGGCGTGTCTGTCCGCAGCTGGCAAGCGAATGTAAAGACTGACTAAGCATGTAGTGCCGAGGATGTAGGAATTTCGGACGCGGGTTCAACTCCCGCCAGCTCCACCAAATAAAACAAGGGGTTACGTGAAAACGTAGCTCCTTTTTTTATGCCAGTGGCGGCAAAATGGCGACAGCGTTTTGGTTGTGGCGACGGCAGGCATAAAAAAACCCGCCTTAGCGGGTTAGTATGCAAATTGTTCCTGCATGCCTTTTGGGTGAGGTGGGGCTGCGCTGATTTTTTGAGGGCGGCACACTGAGCGAACAAATGTTTCATGCGTTACGAATGTATGGCCGCACTCGATATTAGTGCACTGGTTATAGCGTTCCTTAGTTTCGCTGGACACCTGAAAACTGCTGCGGGTATGTGCTGCTAGTCCGCATAATGGGCAGTTCATCATTATAGTTTCCCCCTCACCTTTGCTGATATCGCAATAATGATACACCATTATTCAATAATGAGAACCAATCATTCCATTTCGAGATCATCTATTTTCACTTCAAGCTCAAGGCTGGTAACAAAGCCGTTATCCGGGCCGATAGTGTGGGTCAGCGTGGTTATGGTCCATTCCGCATCATCTATTAGCTGTTTAAAGCCGCTGACCTTTACCGGCATTTCCGTATAGAGATCGGCCCGGCCCTCTGCGAGCTGCAGCGAGAATGACGCCACCCCGCGCTGCAGTCGTTCCCACTGCATCTTTGCCGCCCGTTCAGCATTAGCCCTGTTTGCGTAGGTCCGGTTAAGTACCAGCACGTTTTCATCCGTCCCCACCAGGTAGTCCCCCTGTTTTGCCTCCGGCTCCTTTGGTTTTGTGGTTTTCTTCCGGCGCCGGCGCTTAACTTTCGTCACTTCTTTTTTCTTTGGCTCCCGGGTGTGCAGCCAGCTGGCAATAACCCCGGTATAAGCGCCACGGTCTGCCAGAGTAAAGCGGTGCCCGTCACCGTCCTTTCGGGTGATGGTCACTACCGGCAACGGCTTGCCGCTTGCCGTTCGCCCCTGGCCCTGCCGGATAAACAGCAGGTTGCCATCTTTGACAGATGCTATGGCCCCGTACTGCCGCGCCAGTTTCATCAGAAAACTCGCGTCACTTTCATTTGTCTGGTCCAGGTGATCCAGCGGCCGGTCAGCCAGGTCCTGCCCGATAGCCATTTTCAGGTTATGGCGGGCCGCGATTTC
Organism: Enterobacter sp. kpr-6; assembly: GCF_900116015.1. Lineage (GTDB taxonomy): Bacteria > Pseudomonadota > Gammaproteobacteria > Enterobacterales > Enterobacteriaceae > Enterobacter_D. The sequence goes on along the minus strand of NZ_FOYH01000010.1, from coordinate 90,472 downwards.
CCTGACAACCTCCCCCACGGTTGTCTGATGCCAGGACTTCTCACGGCGGATATTCAGGGTTGCCCGGAAATCAGCACTGCGGGCACGGATGGTGAGGCGATCAGGTGCGCCGCTGTGTTCAATTTCATCCACTGTAAACGAGCCTTTAGGGAAAAGCGGCTGCCCTTCCCACCCCAGCGCAAACTGAATGACCGCACCGCGACGCGGCAGGACAATCTGCCCGTCCGCGTCGTCCAGTTCCAGATCAAGCTGGTCCGCTTCAAAGCCCCGGTTGTCAGTGAGCGTGACACCCATCAGGCGGTTATCCAGCACGGTTGTAACGTCCTTGCCTTCGATCACAATACTGAAGCCCGGACTTCTGCCGTACAGGCTCAGGAGTTCAGAACTAAAATTCACTGCAGTAGCCCTCCAACCGTATTCTGAATATCCCCTATCGCAGACGTTGCGGTGTCTTTCAGGTTGCTGAGCTGGTCACTCAGGCTGCCAAACATATCAGACAGCGATTCATCCACCCGCTTGAGCGTCAGCGTGAACTCAATCCGCCGCGGCATCCCGCTTTCGAAAAACTCCGTCTTTGTCTGGCCCAGGCTCTCGATCACAAACATGCCGTAAATCGTCCCGCTGCCCTCAATCAGGGGCCAAGCCTTGCCCTGCTCTGCCATCTGCTCCAGCGCCAGCAGGGACAGCCTGCCGCCGGTGATTTCCGGCAGCAGCACGCCGGAAAGCGTCAGCGAGTCGTTGTCCGGGCCAAGAAACTGCGTTGACGGGCGGCGATTAACGCGGCTGTTAACCGCGTGCCGCCAGCTGCGCTGATACTGCAGCTCCTGATACGGTACCGTGCGCAGCATGAAAACGTATAACCCCAGCACCATCATCATGCGTCATATCCCCCCTGGTCACTGTAGTTGCTGCGCGCCTTCGCGCGGGTGCGGCGTTCGCGCTCGTCGAGCTGGCGGGCAACTTCACGCGCAATATCCTGCGGGTTCTGCCCTGGCTGCGCATAAATCGTGATCGGCGCGTGCGTCTCAAAGCGCATCACTGCAGGTGCGCGGTCCGCCTTCGCGGGCTGGCTCTGTTGATACGCCATGGCGGGAAGGCTGAACGGATGCAGGGGTGCAGCTTCTGCAGGTGCCGCCGCCATGCCCAGGGTTCCGGCCACAACCGAAGCCAGCGCCGCCGTGCGCCGTCTGCTGGTCACGTTTGCCGGGCCGTTCACGATTTCGGGGCCATTCTCTCCGACTATGCCAAACTGGCCGCGCGGGATGGCGCCGCCGTCGTCATACATGCCAGCAAACCCCATCATGGGGAAGCCGCCGGGCGGCAGCACCACTTTCCCGTCGCTGTTCACCGTGGGAGGCTGCTGCTTCACCACCTGCTCCGGCAGCTTCGCCTTTGCCGCTTCTTTGCTGACGATGCCGAGTTTTTCAAGCAGCCACGACACGCCAGATTTAAGCGACTCCAGCGGGTGCATGACCATGTTCAGGCCTTCGGCCAGTGCCTCACCGAACCGCCGCCCCATTGAGGCCGCGTTGTTCAGTTCGGCGGTCGTGGATTTGACCGGCGTCAGCAGGTCGCCGAACCATCCCCAGAGTGCCCTGACCTTATCGCCAATCCACTCGAACACCGGGCGCAGGGGCTCAAACGCTTCACTGATTGGTCCTGCGGCGGCCTTAAACCCCTCCACCACGCCACCCAGAAATGCGCTGATAGGCTGCCAGTATTTCCAGACAACCAGCGCCACACCAGCCAGCGCAGCCACAACCAGCCCTATCGGGCTTAGCAGCGCGCCCAGCAAGCCAGAAATTCCATAAAGCGCAACGCGAAGTAATGCCAGCGGGCCGGACACCAGGAAGCGCAGCACGCCACCGGCGGCGGATAATCCGCCCCGTAATGCTGCCAGGGGGTTCATTACCATACCGACAACATTACGAATACCCGCCATTCCGGCGCGTAACAGGTTAAGCGGGGCACCGGCTAAGGTCTTCAGCGCATTGCCCGCCACCCCGGCCGAGCGCCGCAGCTCATTCAGCGGAGCAGTCAGCAGACTTGCGCCACCGCCAGCTGAAGCCATCCCGCGACGTAGCACGGAAAGCGGTGCATTTGCCAGCCAGGACAGCGCGCTGCCGGTGCGCGTAACTGCGGTGAACACGGACGGAAGCGTTTTTACGCCCAGCATGGAAAAACCAAACCGGATCACGGCAATCGGCCCCAGCACCGCTGCCACCGCAACAGCCAGCGTGCCCAGCGCCAGCGTGATTGCGGCGGTGGCGGCGGCAACTTTCATCAGCGTGCCTGCCAGCTCCGGGTTGGTTTCTATCCAGCGCCGCAGCCCACCCGTTACGCTTTTGAGGTAATCCATGATATCCATCAGCGGCTGGCGCAGCGTTTCGCCCAGGCTGCTGAAGGCGTTCTGCGCACCCGCTTTTACCAGCATCCACTGCGCAGAAAGCGAATCCTTGTTAATGTCGGACTCTTTCTGCATCGAGCCGTTTGCACTATTTCCGGCTGTGAGCTGCAGCTGGCGGCGCAGTTCCGGCAGGTTGTTAGCCAACTTTGCGGCATCGTCGCCAAACTCCTTGCCGAAAAGCATCGTCATGGCGGACAGGCGCTTGTCCTGCGGCAGCTTCTGCACCTTCTCCATTACCCGCAGAATGGTGCCCATGGCATCCTTCGCCATCTGCTTTTCAAGCTCTCTGGGCTTGAGCTTCAGCATATCCATGCCATCCATAAAGCGGTCACTTTGCATGGTGGCAATGGACAGCTCGCGCACCATGGCGTTTGATGCACTGGCGGCAATTTCCGGCGCCGCACCTAATGACAGGAATGTGGAGCCAAGCGCCGCCGCCTTACGAAAGTCCAGGCGGTCAGCCACGCCACCCATACGCTGCAGCACGTCAATAATGTCCGCGCCCTTAGACATAGCGTTATCGTCCAGGTAGTTCAGCGCATCGCCCAGCTGCTCGATATTGCGGGTCGGCACCTTGTAAAGGCTGGCGATTTTACCCAGCCCTTCAGCCAGTTCATCGGCGGGCAGTTCAAACGCCGTGGCCGCTTTGGCCGCCGTACTGGCAAAGGCCAGCAGGTCACGTTTCTGGTCTTCGTAGGGATCGTCCTGATTGGTCACGCCCATGCGCGCGCCGCCTTCTACCAGTGCGGCATAGTCGATAGCGCCATTCTCCATGGGGAGCTGTTCGCTGGCAGCCTTGATAGCGGCCTGCATGTCATAAAACTGCTTAGTACGGTTGCCGCTATCATCCCGCAGACCGTTAACCTGCTTTGCCACGCCTTTCATGGCGTCTTCCATACTGGCATAGCTTTTCACTGCTGCCGCGACCGGCGCCCCCATTGCCAGCCCTGCCGCTGAGGTTGTGGCCCCAGCCCCGGCGATGCGATCCCGCACTTCAAGGCTCCGGGAATACCGCTCCCTGACAGCATTTACCCTGGCCTGCTGCTCACCGAGCCGTTTAAGGGATTTCTGCTGACGGTCCAGCGCCTGCCGGGTTTCGTCGGCGTTCTGGCGCAGCTCGCGCTGGGCGCTGCTGAGCTTACGGGTATCAAGTCCGGCCTCATTCAGCGCAAGGCGTTGCTTCTGGACCGACTGCCGCAGGCCGTTGTATTTGGACTGAAGTTCCGAAACGCGGTTTTTCGCCTGCTCAAGCAGACGGGCCTGCGCCGCCGTCGGGCGGTTTGTACTGGTAAACTGCGTGGCGAGCCTGGCCGCTTCTTCGCGCGCGGCTTTGAGGTTATTACCGGTGATTGCCAGCTGCGCGCTGGATTTACGAAAGCCATCAATTTTGCCCGCCTGAGCGTCTAACTCTTTCAGCCTGGCGCGGCTCTGTTGAATGGCGGTAGCCAGCTCCTTTGAGCTGGCCTGCGCAGAACGGAATGGGCGGGTGAGCTTATCAACCGCATTTAGAATCACCTGCAGGCGCAGGTTAGTGTCACTCATCGCTGGCCCCGCTTCTCTGAATCGCTTTATGCCGCCACTCCAGCACTTCGGTCAGCGGCATAACGTCAGTGACGGACGGCGGCCAGTGAAAAATGGTGGCGATATCTGCCACCAGATCGTCAACCGTCAGGCTGTCGGTAAACCGGCAAGCACCGACTTCTTCAACAAAAAAGTTACCACCTCAACGGACAGCGCGGTGAGATCGGCAGGGTCCAGCTCTGCCATTTCCTGCGCCGTCAGGGTCGGCGTGGAGATACGCGGAATGACGGTCATCATTGCGCCCACGTCCATATCCATAATGGCCTGCAGGCGGGTGCCACGCAGCGCGCCGGACTGCGGTTTGCGCAGTACAATCTCTGTGATTTCGGTTTTACCGCGCTTGATAGGGGTGTCCAGCTGTACGGTCTTTTCAGTCAGGTTATCGCTCATGTTCTTTTCCTGTTAAGAGGTTACTGGCGCGGAAGCCCGCGCCGTTAAGGTTAATCAGAGGCCCAGGGCGTTACGGTGCGCTTCCATCAGGTCCGTACCGTCAACGATTTCAATCATGTTGACCAGATCGACCTCATAGAGCACTTCGCCGTTAATGGTCAGCTTCGCGTAGCTGTTGGTGCTGCTGACTTTAGTGGTGTTGCTTTCGCCGGTCTTCCACTCGCCGGAATCCACTTCCTTATGGCGTCCGCGCACAACCAACTCCACCGCCTGCACTTCCCCGGTGTCATCCCGCTGAATGGAGCCGGTGAAACGCAGCTGGATGCCGTCAACCGTGGTTTTACCCATCTGCTTAAAGAGCAGCAGTTCAGTACCGCCAATGGAAAATTCGGTGTCCAGCGCGCCGTCATCCAGCCCCATGTCCACATCAACCGCGCCGGGCATACCACCACCGCGATATTTCTCATATTTGCGCGTAAATTTCGGCAGGGTCATGGACTCGATGATCCCCTGCCAGTTGTTCCCGTCGTTGAACAGGTTCAGGTGTTTTAACTTGCGTGGTAAAGCCATGCTGCCTCCTTATGCGCTGACCTGGCTGGCAAAGTTCATCAGGTACTGATCGGTGATGCGCTGGCGCAGCATCAGGTTTTCCAGCGGTGGCACCGGCGTGTAGTCGTAGTCGATAGTGAGCTTCCCGGCCTTCAGGGAGTCTTTATCGTTCACGGATTCATCCAGCCAGCAGTCCGCACCAATGAGATAGCCCTGGCTCACCAGACTGCGCATTTTGGCGCGGATACCTTCGATAATGTCGCGGGCCAGCGAGGGGTTAAGCGGCTTATCCACCGCCCACATATGCGCCTCAGCGATGGTGTCAGCCAGCACCTGCGCCGTGCGGGTGTAGTTTTCAAAGGCAAACAGAGGATCGTCACTGAGGCAGCGGGAGCCCCAGTAGCGAAAGCCGTCTTTGCGGATCAGGGTGGTCACGTCGTTCTGGTTCAGCAGGCCCGCATCAGTGGCCGGGTCCTGCAGGTCCCAGAACACATCTGCAGAAATGCCGGTGACGCCATTCACGCCCACGTTGGACAGGGTTTTGTGCCAGCCTGTCTGCTCGTCAATTTTGGCGCGCAGGCCGAGCGCACGGGCGGTAGCGTAAGCCGTTGCGTCCGCATTCAGCACGGTGTCAAAGTTGATGAAGTCAGGCCAGATCAGCATCCCTTCGCGCTGGCTGAAGTTGTCGCGGTAGGCAATAGTCTCCTCCACCGTTTTACAGCCGTAGGCGGACACGTAGGCAAACCCGCGCAGGCTCTGCGCCACGCTGAGCAGTTCAGTGGCAACCGCCTGCGTATCATGCCCGGGCACACCGAGAATGCGCGGCTTAACGCCGAGCTGCGACTGAGCAGAAAGCAGAGCCTTAATGCCCGTCTTTTTCCCTTCAGCCGTTACGCCGCCGATAATGTTGGAGGTGGTTTCTTCTTCGGTTTCGCCCTGTGCCACGCGCACGACAACGGTCACAGGTTTTGCCTGGTCGGCAATCGCATCCAGCGAGCGGGCCAGCGTGCCGGACTCCCCAGCTTTGCCGCTGGCGGTCAGTACGTCAGTCAGCAGGACAGGCTTATTGAGGGGAAACATGGACGCATCGGCATCATCGCCGGTGCAGACCATGCCCACGATAGCAGTGCTCACCGTGGAAATGGATCGGGTGCCGTCGTTGACTTCAACAACGCGCACCCCGTGGTGGTAATCCTGAGCCATAAGGCAGTCTCCGGTTTAAGTGGGAGCACCTATCATCTGGATGATTAGTCTGTACTGCACGTTCCGGGCATTGTGCAATGCTTTACACAATGCCCGGATTGCTGAGCCAGGAGATAATATTTTTCAGTTACCCGGCGCGGCTCGTATCCGCTCCCGTCCGGGTTTCGCTGCAGCCTGATATTCTGCTGCTGACTGCGACGCAATTCCTGCGCCAGCTGACGCATCATGCGGCTGCGTGCGGCAGGCTCCAGATTCGCCAGCAATGCTGCCAGCCAGTCATCCACTCTCTGCAGATCACCCATGCTTCACCGTCCACATTTCTTCCGGTACGTTCGGTTCCGGCACAGCTTCAACGCTCGACACGCCCCCGTCAGTGCTGACCAGCACGCGCTCCGTCAGCTGCAGGTTCAGGCTGATATCGCACACATCATTGCGCAGAATATCCACGTCAAAGGTAAACAGCTTTTCGCGCAGCTCAGGGTTATTAATGGCATCCGGCTGATTGTCCGTGAGCCAGAGCAGAACGGGAGCCATCAGCAGATTCTGGTCCCCGCTGAAATCCTCGATCACCACGTTCAGGGTGTAGCGATACTCCCATGACATGGAGCTGGCCCCGGTTGCCACCAGTGAGCCGTTATCCACAAACAGGTGCAGTTTGTCCGGGTTACTGCGGACATACGGCACCGCCTTATTCAGGGCGCTGCGTAAAGACTGCGGCTTGTTCACTGTCTCGCTCCTGACACGCAATTATCGTGTCCACTTTGTCAGCACACGCCGCCCAGGCGGCCTCCGTTTCATCCAGCACCGCATTCAGAGCGCCGTTACTGCGCGGCGCTGACCTTTCCAGGCGGCACTGCGTCACTCTGGGACAGCCACTCACGGTAAGCTGCACCTCCGGCGAGGGCCGGACGTTCCCGCAGCCGGATAATGTCAGCAGGCAAAGGAGTGTCAGCCCAGCGGCGCAAATCCTCATTTTCACGTTTCAGTTCCTCTATCCGGTGCTGACGGTTGCGCAGCAGCGCGGAGGTCTGCTCCGCCGCCGCATAAAGCCGCATCTGCTCCCGGCTGTTGGTTTCAGTCAGAATGGACAGGCCGATCAGCTGGCTGTTTTTCTTCGTCAGTTCCTGCGCTTTGTTTTTCAGCGCCACGCCCTGCGTCTCGATGGTGTGGCTGGCAGTGTTAAGCCGCCAGGACTGCCAGCCCAGCGCCGCAACAGTCAGCGCCAGCACTACTACTAATGCACGTGTCATACGCCAGCGCCTTTAAGGCACCATGCCAGCTCCCGCGCGCGGCGGTTCTCCAGCCCTTTATTTTTCTTACCGTTGACGTAAACCCAGCGCGGCAGCTCGTTACATGCCTGCCACCACTGCTGGCGGTTGATGTAGGACACCATGGTGGATCGGCATATTGCGCCGGTGCCCACGTTGAATCCGATGCTTACCAGCGCATCGTAAACATGCTGCGGGGGCTTGACCTTCAGGCACGCATCCAGCCTTTTTTCCGTCAGCAACACATTGCTGATTAACCCCTGCGCCGCCTGCCGTTCCGTGATGGTTTTACCTGGCACCACGCCTGACGTGTTGCCGATCCCGTCAGTCCAGACACCCGCGCTGCACTGGTAAGGCTGCAGGCGGCACCCCTCAAAATCAGCTAACAGCTTCAGTCCCTCGACGGAGGTATTCAGCGACTGGAAACCGGGCAGCGTGGCGGCGATAGCCAGCACCCCCCCGACAAGGCAGCGTTTAACGATTGAAGGATTCATATTCCCCCCGCGTGATTTGCCCGTCGCGCAGCAGCTGGTAGGTTTTGTGCTTGTAGTACCAGTTGATAGCCAGCATCAGCACACCAATCAGCACGCCGCCAACCGTTGAAGCATCCTTAAGCGACAGATCGCCCAGCCATGCCAGCAAAACAGCGATGCAGTACGTGATAAAGGCGCTGATTCGTTCAAGCGTCATAATTCAGTCCCATAGCTGGACGGTCTGCGCCGTGGTTGTCGCCGGAATATCCGGCAGCTCCACCTGCAGCCCGTGCGGTAAAAAAGGGCCATACTCTGCCAGCCCCGGATTTGCCTGCAGAACCTGCTCGGTGACACCCTGCGTGCGCCCGTAATGACGCCAGCAAAGCGCGTCCACCGTGTCATACTGGTGCGCACGCACTTTCATCAGATAAGCTCCACCGTGCAGTGCGGTGCATCCTGCACCCGGCTGATAGCCCAGCGGGCATCACGCCACAGATCGCCGCTGGCCTCCGCCAGTTCCTCCCCTCGCTTTACCCCGGACGCCGTGGCGTCATAATCCTGGTAACGCTCATTGAGCACGGCGCGCGCCCAGCAATACACGGCGTTCAGGTAGTGCTGGATGCGCTCGCTTTTGCCGTCCAGCATTTCCGCCGGCACGTCAGCCAGATCCCGGTAGCCCAGCATCTGCTGGCGGTTGCGGAAGTCGTACAGCTCAGCGTTAACTTCGGAAATGGCTGTCAGCGCAACCTGCCTCAGACGGGGCTGCGTCACCGTGCCGTCAGTGCGCATCACGCTGCGAAATTCCGACAGGTTTACATCAGGCCAGAATGGCGTATTTTTAATAACGTCCGCCTGTTCCGGTGCCTGTTCTGGCGCAATAAACTGCATGCGGCTTTCTCCTGAAATAGTGGGCGGTGGACGGGGTTTTGATGTGGCTGTGCCTTTCGCCACCCCGTGCCGCCCGTGCGCGGGGCACGTTCGTTAGCGGCTGTCACTGCGCAATCTGCGCTCCAGCTGCTGCTTTTCTTTTTTCACGCCGCAGCGGGGATCGAGCTGCAGCGCATGGGTAAGGTGATTAAGGGCTGAAGCCGGGTTGCTTTCGGTCAGTACCGCGCCGATGGCTTTGTGCAGGCGTGCCCGGGACTGGTCCGGCATATCCAGATCGGTAGTCAGTTCCAGCGTCTGCAGGAGCAGATCGGCATCAAAACCGGCGGCGGCCAGCAGGGCGCTTTGTGCGGCGTCCGCCATTTCTTCCGCCAGAACGGTCTGCACGTTGCGGTTGCCCAGCGGCATCACCCAGCCATGGCGCAGCGCATGGCGCCCGATTTCCAGCGCACCGGCATAATCACCGGCATCGATACGCCACAGCATCACGTACATCAGCACGTCATCCTGCTGCGCACCTCCGGCAGCCAGCACGCCCTCCGCCCATGCGGCATACTTCGGCAGAAGCTCCACCTTGATTGCCGCCTTTTTCACGGTGGACTGAATACCCTTAAGGCGGCGGCGGTCTTCTGCCAGCTGCAGCAGCATCAGGTCATAGCCGGACGCATGGCGAACACTGCCGCCCTCCCGGGCGGCCTGTTCGGCCTGAATGCGCAGGCGGTGCTGCCGTGCGGGACTCAGGCTCATGCGTTACTCCCCACCTTCCGGCGCAGCTGGCGCGCTGAAATCACCGATTTCGATATTTTCGACCAGGGCCGCGCAGCGGTAGTCTTCAATCACGTACGCTTCGTTGACGGATTCGAAGTTTTCAATCCGGTCACGTTTCGGGTTGTCGATAACAGAACGGCGGCGGGTGTCCTCCTGCCAGTAGATGGACACGTTATCCAGACGGGTGATCAGCAGGGCATTGGCCGGGAAGAACGGCGCACGCACCGCCTGCAGGCCGCCCATGCGTTTCTGGCTGATAATCAGATCGGCGGCGATTTTCTCGCTGTTTTCCTGCTCTTTGTTAACCAGCGGGAAATACTTGTCAGACAGCAGCTCGCGGCCGCAGATGACAACCAGCTCGTCATCATCCTGGTAAACCACGTCGATCAGCTCGTTAACCGCATCCATCACCACGGCGTCCAGGTTGGCATAGTCGCCGCCCTTGCCCACCTTCACCGCGCCTGCCGTGGTGGTGCCGTCCTGGGTGGTGCTGCCCATAACGTGGTCCGGCGCGTCTTCGCGGATTTTCTGCAGCCAGCCCTTATTCACGTCCTGCAGCAGCGGGTTTTCAGCGCGGTTAGAGGTTTTGGCGCGCTTCACGCCATTGAAGCCGATCATGATGCGGTCCAGCGCCTGGCGCTTGATGATGGCGTTACGGATACGCACCTGGAAGTCCTGGAATTTCGCCCACAGGTCCAGCTTTGCGTAGGTCAGCACCGTGTCAAAGTTGGTCTGTTCGCATTTATATTCCACGTCTTCCATCAGCATCGGATCGGTAGGTTCGCGCTCTTTGGTCGTGGTGTCGGTAGTTCCGGCAATGGTGGAGCCAACGCCCAGGCCAAGCAGCTGGCCGGACTGCTCCGCAACCGGCGTGATGTTAATCAGCGTCAGAAAAGCGGCGGACTGCTGGATCTGGTCTTCCAGCGTCTGCTGCACGGACGGGTCCACGGTGAACTTGCTGGAAAGCTCTTCAACTTCCACCTGGTTCAGGCGCGCCAGCTGCTGCAGATAGGCGTTAAAGGCAAAGCGGGTATTCTTTTTCATCGGGTTTTATGCTCCATCAGCAATTGGTCAGGGTGCCTGCCGGTGCGTCACCGCCCGGCGCGCGCTGGCGGTAATCTTTACGGCTGTCTTCACGGCTCAGCTGCTGCTGAAGCTCGGCAAAGGCGGCCTGCTGCTCCTGCAGCGAGGATTCAAGCTCAGAAATGCGCGCGTCCTGGTCGGACAGGGATTTATCAGTGCGCTCGCTCAGGTTCTGCTGCTCGGTGGCGACCAGCTCGACGGCTTTGTGCACGTCTGAAAAACGCGCATCATCGGTCTGCTCTTTTTTGGTGAACAGCGCGGTGACGCGGGCAAAGAGGGACGGCTTTTCGTCCTGGGTTTCTTCCAGTTCGATCAGCGTTTCTTCGGCGGCGGTAAACAGGTTTTCAGGGCTTAGCTTGCGGTTAGCCAGCGGGTTCTGTTTGGCGGTGGCACTGAAAGCCAGCATCTCGGTGCCCAGGCTCGCCGGATCGTCAGTGGCGGCCAGCCCCACAAGGTAGGCTTTGCCGGTGTCGGCAAACTTCGGGCTGACTTCCATGGAGGTGAATTGCTTTTGCCACTGCTTAATCAGGCTAATCAGATCAGGCGACGGGTTAATTTCGGCGTATAGCGCCATTTTCCCTTTTAATGGCCCTTCCGTGATTTCTTCGGCGGTTAAGCCGGTGACATGCCCATAACGCTTAAACGTGCCATCCGGCGAATAGCCTTTAATGTGCTCAAGGTTAATTTGCGCCGTATAAACCGCAGGGTTGTAGCTGGCAGCCATTTGTACCAGCCATTCACGCTGGATTTCGCGTCCGTCGGTGGTGGCACCTTCCACCCCGATGCGGAAACGCTTTGCTTTCACTGTCATGAGCCATGCTCCGTTAGAAATTACTTACTGGAGCCTTATGTTTGCGGTGATGGGGGGAGTGAAACAACGCGCGGCACTTGTACGGTCCGCCACACAAACCGCAGCCGGGGAAAGCCGCCGGGCAAGGCCGTATGTTTGGGCCATGAACACGACAATGACCCCCGCAGACCTCGATCCCCGTCGGCAGGCCATGCTGCTGTACTTTCAGGGATACCGCGTAGCCCGCATTGCTGAAATGCTGGGCGAGAAAGTTGCAACCGTTCACAGCTGGAAGAAGCGCGATAAGTGGGGAGAGTATGGGCCGCTGGATCAGATGCAGCTCACCACCGCCGCGCGCTACTGCCAGCTCATTATGAAGGAGCAGAAAGAAGGGAAAGACTTCAAGGAAATTGACCTGCTGGCGCGCCAGTCAGAGCGCCACGCGCGGATCGGTAAATTTAACGATGGCGGCAATGAGGCTGATTTAAATCCGAAGGTTGCCAACCGCAACAAAGGCCCGCGCCGCCAGCCCGAAAAGAACGTTTTCACCGACGAACAGATCGAGAAGCTGCAGGAAGTTTTCCACGGCTCAATGTTCGCCTACCAGCGCCACTGGTACGAGGCAGGCAACCGCCACCGTATCCGCAACCTGCTTAAATCGCGCCAGATCGGGGCGACCTTCTTTTTTGCCAGGGAGGCACTGATTGACGCCATCACCACCGGCCGCAACCAGATTTTTCTTTCTGCCAGCAAGGCACAGGCGCACGTCTTCAAGCAGTACATCATCGACTTTGCAAAAGAGGTGGATGTGGAGCTGAAGGGCGACCCGATGACGCTCAGCAACGGCGCGTGCCTGTACTTCCTCGGCACCAACGCCCGCACGGCGCAGAGCTACCACGGCAACCTGTACCTGGATGAATATTTCTGGATACCGAAATTCCAGGAGCTGCGCAAGGTGGCCTCCGGCATGGCCATTCACAAGAAATGGCGGCAGACCTACTTCTCCACGCCGTCCAGCCTGACCCACAGCGCCTATCCGTTCTGGTCCGGCGCGCTGTTCAACCGGGGCCGCGCCAAATCGGACAAGGTGGATATTGACCTGACCCACGGCAATCTGGCCCCGGGCCTGCTTTGCCCGGACGGTCAGTACCGCCAGATCGTCACCGTGGAGGATGCGGTGCGCGGCGGCTGTAACCTGTTCGACCTGGACCAGCTGCGGATGGAGTACAGCCCTGACGAATACCAGAACCTGCTGATGTGCGAATTCATTGACGATCTGGCGTCAGTGTTCCCGCTGAGCGAGCTGCAGGCGTGCATGGTGGACAGCTGGGAAGTCTGGTCTGACTTTCAGGCGCTGGCGCTGCGCCCGTTTGGCTGGCGCGAAGTCTGGATCGGCTATGACCCGGCGAAGGGTACGCAGAACGGCGACAGCGCCGGGTGCGTGGTGGTAGCACCACCCACGGTGCCGGGCGGCAAATTCCGCATTCTGGAGCGGCACCAGTGGCGGGGGATGGACTTCCGCACCCAGGCTGACGCCATTAAAAAGCTGACCCAGCAGTATAACGTGACCTATATCGGCATCGACTCGACTGGCGTCGGCCACGGCGTCTATGAGAACGTTAAGGCGTTCTTCCCGGCGGTCCGGGAGTTTGTCTATAACCCCAACGTCAAAAACGCCCTGGTGCTCAAGGCCTACGACATTATCAGCCACCGGCGCCTGGAGTTTGACGCCGGGCACACCGACATTGCGCAGTCCTTTATGGCTATCCGCCGCGCCACCACCGCCAGCGGGAACCGCCCAACCTACGAAGCCAGCCGCAGCGAAGAAGCCAGCCACGCAGACCTGGCCTGGGCAACGATGCACGCACTGTTTAACGAACCGCTGCAGGGCGAAGCCGCCAATACCAGCAATATTGTGGAGATTTTTTAATGGGCAAAATGAATAAAAACCGCGCTGCAGCTAAACAGAGCGTTCAGCAGAGCAGCGGCGTATCTGCAGAAGCATTCAGCTTTGGCGACCCGATCCCGGTACTGGACCGCCGGGAACTGCTGGATTATGTAGAGTGCGTACAGATGGATCGCTGGTATGAGCCGCCGGTGAGTTTTGACGGGTTGGCGCGCACCTATCGCGCCGCCGTGCATCACAGCTCACCGATTTCAGTGAAGCGCAACATTCTGACCAGCACTTTTATCCCTCACCCGTTGCTGAGCCAGCAGGCATTCAGCCGGTTTGTGCAGGACTATCTGGTATTCGGTAACGCCTATCTGGAAAAGCGTACTAACCGCCTCGGCGGTATTCTGTCTCTTGAGCCATCGCTGGCGAAATATACTCGCCGTGGCGTGGATCTGGATACTTACTGGTTTGTGCAATACGGCATGACCACGCAACCTTATGAGTTCACTAAAGGCAGCATTTTTCACCTGATGGAGCCGGATTTAAACCAGGAAATTTACGGCCTGCCGGAATACTTGTCCGCCATCCCTTCCGCCCTGCTTAACGAGTCAGCCACGCTTTTCCGTCGGAAGTATTATATCAATGGCAGCCATGCAGGATTCATCATGTATATGACCGACGCCGCGCAGAATCAGGAGGACGTGAACAATATCCGCCAAGCCATGAAAAGCGCCAAAGGGCCGGGCAACTTCCGCAACCTGTTTATGTACTCGCCTAACGGTAAAAAGGACGGAATTCAGATCATCCCACTGTCAGAGGTGGCGGCAAAGGATGAGTTTCTGAACATCAAGAACGTAAGCCGCGATGACATGATGGCAGCGCATCGCGTTCCGCCTCAAATGATGGGGATCATGCCTAACAATGTTGGTGGGTTTGGAGATGTCGAGAAGGCAAGCATGGTTTTCGTGAGAAACGAGCTAATGCCTCTTCAGAAGAGATTAGGAGAACTCAATATATGGTTAGGCGAGGATGTGATAAATTTTCACCCTTATAATTTTGATTAATGGACAAGGCCGAGTTCACTCGGCCTAAAATTAAAAACATTAACGTTTACAGAACTCCTAAAGCTCTTTTTATTACATCATCAAGATCCTCGCCACTTGGCAAATTTGGACCCGTTGTAAAGCGTTTAGAAAACTCATCAAGGTCAAATATTATCTTTCTATTTTGTTCTAACGACCGTTGTTGGCCATTTGGTACATTCGAACCAAGTCCATACGTGTAGACTGTAATTGTTTTATTATTTTGATAATCTAAAAGTGGAATATCGCTACCGATAACATCTTCAAACTTCCTATAGACAATATCTGGCAGTATAAAATACAACCCTTTTTTCACATAATTTGAGCGAGAATAAACCACACCTTTCCTAATTATCTGTGGAATTAATCGCTTATGAACATTAGCCCAGTTCAAACCGTGCTGAGAAGTAGGCAATTCATTGCGCACATCGGTAGGTTTGAGATTTTTATAAGCATGCCACGCATCGCGATAATTACCAGTAATATCAATACTTTGTATTTCTATCCCTACATATTCATTTATTTGTCCATCGGTCATTCTCACCAATACCCAATCCATTGATAATGCTCTACCTACTTGTACTTCTTTACCTGAATTTTTACCAAGAGCAATTATACAATCCTTATGATTAGCCCTTTGTTCAATATATTGGCCATACGTTAAGAAAGGAATATCAGTCCCAAATGCATCATGACTGACCTTTAGTAGCGTTTCATAATTATTCGCATACAATCTATTTGGGCAAATAATAACATCCCCATATGGGGATGTTACACTACATGTACCATAAATTATGGTCTGGTCATGATTTATCTTTACACATTCTTTGTTCAAAAACGGGCAAGCCCCTAAAGCCCATAAAGATCTAACTTCCGGAGTAAGATCTACTGGACTATATCCGAATATTTCAACCAAATCTCTTCTGTTGCTCATGTCCATATCCAATCATATTAATGATTTCTTCCCCAATCGCTTTGGCCATTAATGGTGGCACTGCGTTTCCAACTTGCTCGTATTGTTGGGTAAGATTACCTTTGAAAATATAATGGTCAGGGAACGACTGAATGCGAGCTGCTTCCCTAACGGAAATTACGCGATCTTGAGTTGGGTGGAAAAAACTACCCCAATGAGGATCACATTTCGTGAGTATAGTTGAGCACAAACCATCGGGGTGTAAGCGCCCGTAGCGTTTAGTATGGTCGCTTCTTCTCGCTCTCTTCAAACCGGCAGGCAGTAATTCACAAGGGATATCTCTCCAACTTCCACCTTGCGGGATATGTTTCAAACGTTCTAGATTAATAGCTCCAAGATTAGCAGCAACGTGATTCATGGCTAGTTCTGATTTGCCACGTAGAATTTTTTGATAGTCGCTAGCAGGTTCAGATGCATATCCGAGCCCATTATTATTCTTTCCACCAATAATCATAGGTAAATCTGAAATTGCATCCCAAACAGTAGTATGAGGTTTCAATTCATTTGAAAACAATGGAGAAATTGGGAGGCAAAGCTCTTTAGCACCAGCGAAATTAGCGACTGCCTTCGCATTATATTTTGGCTCAGGAAAGTTGATTTTTTTATTTTTACCATAGATAGCGATGAAAACGGTTCTAAATCTCATTTGCGGGACGCCATAATGACCAGCAAACAAAATACGATGATCTACGCTGTAACCTAATGATTCCAGTTCTTTGTAGATTTGCTCTACAACAGTTCCCTTACCCAATGAAACAATACCAGGGACATTTTCAATTAAAATTGCCTTAGGTTTTAGCGCCGCAGCTATCCTAAGAAAATCCTTAAACAAATGATTTCGTTCATCATCCAAAGATCTAATAGGTGCGTTGATTGAAAATCCTTGGCATGGCGGACCACCCGCCAATAAATCTAATTCACCGGGTTTTAATGATAATTGCTTCATCAAATTGCTCTCAGCAATAGCTCTTACATCATCAACCACAACCTCAGTCTGTGGATGATTAAATGCATAGGTCTCCGCATGAGCAGGAACTAACTCATTAGCAAGAACAGGCTGAAAACCAGCCATATCTAAACCACAGGTAAGGCCACCTGCCCCAGCGAATAAATCCAAAGAAATCAATTTACTATTCATATATGGCCTATTAATCAAACTTGCTCTTGGGCATTTAAGTAACGCATGATACCCACCATCGCCTGCGAAATCTATCAACCTTAACGAGCATACTTAGCGCGCGCTCGTAACCCCGCCACGCCTGCCCGCTTTGTGTAGCGGTTTTCATGCATGTGCATGACAGGCCGGAAAGCGCGCCAGTTCTGGCGGCCCCGCCCCGTTGCGATCCTTTTTGGATCATGCGAATCCATGCACCATAGACATGCACTGCGTTCTCAAACCGCAGGATGCCATATGGGAGGGAGTTTCCCATGGTGCGGAATCACTAATGCGTACTCTCATTCTGCCCTATTCCATATTCATTCAGCCTGGTAACCAGATCGCTTGTCAGCTCCGATAGCCACGAAATAGCAACCTCCTTGTCGTCATCGCTACAATCTGAGCTGGCAACCAGCCGGGCCATAAGTTCTATCCGCTGCAGTGCAAGTGACTCCATGAACAAATCGTTCACAACTCCCTCCCAATGTTACTGTTTATATATACAGTACATCATATGATTTTAAAGCTGAAATAGTTTTTTACTCAGCTAACTCTTTGATTAATAGATATGCCCTTTCTCTGAGCCTTCAGTACCACTGACGCCATTTGTCATCCTCCTGTAGGCGCTGGTTCCGGTAGAACAGGCGCAGCCCGGCTCCAGATGGCAGGCTGCCGCCGCGCAGAAGCAGATCCACTTCCGTTTCGCTGGCGTCAAAACCTCTGGACATCAACTCCGCATCGAGCTGTAGCCGTTGGTGCTCCGTAATTTCCTGTTTGTAGCCTTTTCGGCGCTTCGGTTTAACCAGCCGCAGCCTTGCCGTCAGCTCGCGCAGTTCCATTTTGCTCATGTTTTCGAAGTCTGGCAGCGCTGCAGGTTCTTCATTGCCCGGTAGTTCGTCCCCTGTCTGGTACGTTTTTTCAACAAAGGGACAGTTATTGCCACGAGTCCAAGGGGCGCTAGCGCCCTGGTCGGCTGTCGCCTCCTGAAGGTCAACGGCTTTACGAACCATTTTCCACTTCACTGCATGAGTGCAGATCCGGCCCTCAATGATCGGGGACCAGATGCCATAGATACGGACACCATGATCACCGTAGGCGCTCGGCTCCTCGTTAAGCTCGTAGGCAGTCCTGACAAGGTGATGTTTACGGGGAACCAGGACGCCGCCCTGCTTCATGATGTAGGTGGCAAAACAGCCAGCATCAGCTGCGGCCAGCACAGCATCCAGTCGCGGGTTTTCCAGTACAGGCGCGCCTGCCTTCTGGTCACCCTGCACCCTGGCAGCCTGTCCGGCCAGAAGGCGCAGCTCGCGGTACGCCTGGCGGCCAGGGATACCAAAGAAGCGGAATTGCTGGACACGGTGCAGCGAAGCCCAGGCGTTTACGTTCTCAGCGTTATCGCGCAGTGATCTGCCCGTTTCTTTACTGATTTCCTGCGCCAGCCCGCGCCCGTCGATGTTTTTACTGATGTATTTGGCGATATAGCTGGTCGGGGTGCCCTTGCGCGGGTTGATAAGCTCAGACTTGAAACGCGGCCCGGTATTGGCGCCCAGCTCCTCCCGATCCTCACGAATGGCGAATTTACGCAGCAGCGCGGTGATGGATTTGCGGTCTTTTTTGCGCATGAAGCACAGCAGGTGCCAGTGCACGGTGCCGTCATGGTGTGGTTCAGCAACGCGGACGCCATACCAGCGCAGCCCGGCTTTGTGCATCGCCTTACGGAAGGCGGCGAACATATTCACCAGGTAATCACTGCTCTGACGGACCGTGGCACTGGTCCATTTCGGGTTTGGCCTACCATTGTTAAGCGTTGCGTGAAAGCGTGACGGGCAGGTGATGGTATAGAACACGGCGCATTCACCACGCATTTCTGCGATCAGCTCCAGCCCCTTAACGCAGGCCATCATTTCGTTGCGCCGGTGCGCCGGATTGCTGCTGCTGGCGTTTACCACTTCTTCCATATCCAGCGTGTCACCTTCAGCGTTAACCAGCTCATGCGAGCGGAAAAACTCCAAGGATTTGCGGCGCTGTTCGCGTTTGTGGATCACGGCCTCATAGCTGACATATGGGGAGGCCTTTTTGTTAACCAGGCAGACAGCGCGCAGCTGTTCTTCCCGCCATTCACAGCGCATCTGCCACAGCTTGCGATACCACCAGTCCGCGCAAAGCATACGGGCAAGCGAGCCCGGAATAAGCTCGTAGGGGACCGGGTTACGGCGGTGCTTTTTACGGCGCAGTTGCTCGAAAGCAGGCGGGATAACATCGAGGCGCATGGCCTCAGCGGCCACCCTTTCCCATGACCGGCGGATCTCTTCCGGCGTAACGTCTTCATCCGTAAACAGCTCACCGCAGGCAGCATCCAGACACATGCTCATGTGCGCCGCCACCAGGGTAGATAACCTCTTAACCTGCTCCTGGTTCATTTCGGGCAGAACCAATAAGCCCTCCAGCCCGTCATGGCTCGCCATGAAACGGAATGAAGCAGAAATCTGGCTGGTACGCACGCGCTCCAGGCGTTCAAGGCACGGCCTGATGGTTTCACACAGATAGCGGGAATATGCCTTCGGCTTGCCCAGGCCCTCGAAATATTTAATCCGTTCAAGCAGCGGCTTACTGATATGCGCCGGCTGGGCGCTCACGTCTGCAATGATGACCAGATCGGGGTTGAATTGCTGCTGCTCGCGGGCCATTTTGGCGCGGCTTATCAGCTGATCCTGCTCCATTTCTCGCTGAACAGGATCACGGGATTCATTGTAGAAATAGCGTTCCCAGACCTCATTACTCAGGGCCTCGCGGCGCAGCTGCTCCTGCTCGTTATCCGCAGCATAGAGAGTAATCAGGTTTGAAAGCGTAGAAACCGGCGCTACTTCCGCCGGGTCCATGTAGGGGTTAATCGCCTTTTTAGGTACATTCCAGGCAAAAGCAGCGGCGGAATCTTCTGCACCGCCGTGCTTTTCAACTTCGTGATGACTCACGCGCGCACCTCATGCACGACAGAGCAATCAGGCCCGCCGGCTGGATCAAAGCCAGCCCATACTTCCGGCTTGAGTACAGCAATAAGTTCGTCAGCCCTTATTCCTTCGCCCGCGGCAACGCCGATGCTGCGCTTTACGTTAATGCGGTCATGGGTGAAATTTCGATACAGGGAACGAGTCAGAAAAGTGTCGCTGTTCGAAACAATGACCGGATGGCCTTCTGATGCCCGGCGCTCAAGAATAGAGGCCAGCTGATACTGATCGTCTTCAGTAAAACCGGCAGTGTGATAGGCACTGAAAGTACCGTCATAAGGCGGATCGCAATAAATAACATCCCCAGGCACCAATAACGCCAATGTTTCGTCATAGCTGGCACAAATGAACGTTGCACGCTGGGCCTTTTCCGCAAAAGTGCGAATTTCTGCTTCTGGAAAATAGGGAGCTTTATAGTTGCCGTAAGGTACGTTGAAATGCCCTGCACGGTTATAACGGCACAACCCACGGTAACAATGGCGATTTAGAAAAAGGAAATAAGCAGCCTTCCAGATTAAGTCTAAGGAATGCAAATGATTAAACTCTTCACGAATAACATAATACTGTTCAGAAAAGTTGTTGCAGGCAAAGAGAGCCTTTGAGATAGCAATAAAGTGTTCTACTTCATCTTTAATTACCTGATACATATTAATCAGGTCAGCATTAATATCCGCGACAAGATAATGAGGATAGTCTGTCGCCATCATCACAGCACAGGAACCTGCAAAAGGTTCAACCAGTCGCGGGCCAGCTGTGAGGTGCTTTTTCAGTTCGGACATGATGGCGGTTTTATTGCCCGCCCATTTCAGGATGGTGCTCATACAGCACCTCCGTTGTAGTGTTTACCTTTAAGCTCTGCGATTTCCTGACAGGTGACGCAGCACTGCACCCCCGGAATGGCACGGCGGCGCGCTGGAGGGATCGGTGCATCGCATTCGATGCAAAGCACACGGGAAACGCCCGGCGCTCTGTTGCGGGCATTGTGGATGTGGCGCTGCAGCTGTTCTTCAACGCGCTGCTGTACGAGGTCCATAGAGTCAGCCATTAGTGCAGCTCCTGTGATTCGTTTTCGTAGCGGGTTGCTTCACGGCGCAGCAGTTCAGCCGCTTCAATACCGTTTAACCCTTTGTTGGTGATATGTGTTGCCAGCGCCTCAAGACGGATTGAAACTGCGAGTGCGCGTCCTTTGCGCTCCTCACGTTTGGCTATATCGATCACCGCCATGAGTTGGTCAGTTTCTGGTACAAACATTTTTGGTAATTCGTTCTGCATTTCTCTTTCTCCTGAATTTGGGCAAAAGAATGCCCGGCGGGTTTACGCCATTAATTTCTGTTGTGGGTTAATTCGGCATGGTTAGCCGTTTGGGAAATAAGCTCACCACTGCACGAAAATGATTCATTGCTTTAACCAGTTCCCGCTTTTCGTCAGTAGTCAGATCACTAATATTGACGCCGTGACGTTCTGCCGGAATTTTTGCCATAAAGAATATGGCTGCCAGTGCCCGCTCATTTTGTTTAAGGTTTATATCGCGGCGGTCGCGCATATCTTTAATAAACCTTTCAAGCTCTGGCTCAATATTCAGACCAAACACATTTGCCCTTAATTCCGCTATTCGGTTCAGCCCTTCCATACGTTGACCCGGGCTTAATGGAACAGTCGCCGCAGCGCCTTCAATAGCCATGGTTTCCCCCGTTTGGTAGTGGTCAGCCCTGCTAGCAGTTCATCCTGAGAGCGGGACGGGTGCCAGCGCTTGCCATCTTTCCCGATAATCCAGCCATGGCCGCAGTGCATAGCTGGACTTTGTTTTTTCAATAATGATGCAAAACTTGGTTCTTCCATAACCCCTCCAATATGTGCTGGGATGTTTAACCACGCCCGGCCCGTGGTATTCTGGTGTTTCCACACAGCCAGAAAGGAAAAGACATGAAAAATAACGAACAACAGAACGAAGCTCTTAAACAGTTAACTAACGTCCTTACTGAGGCAGGCAATCAAACCAGAGTCGATGTCCTCGCCCACTCAATCCTGCTGCAAGCTATTTTTTCTGTTCTTTCCGAAGAACAAAAAAATCAAATTATTAAAATCCTTCAGACCGCTACCGTTAATCAACATGCTGCGACCGCAGGCGTTGAAGCAGAAGTAAAAATGTCTCTCGCTCAGCTTTTAAGCGGTTTTTTAACGCCTCAGAAGCTGAATTAAGGACCTGATCACACTTTTCACATGCACATAGGCAGCAGGAGTTATTAGCGTGTTTGCTGCCTTTATTTTTCTCTTCCATGTTCACCTCAGATAATGCCGAACGAAGCGCCAAGGCCCGTTACGGTGTCCACCGCACTTGCCATAGCGGGGTTGGCCTGCAGGCGGGCCTGCATGGAAACGGCGGCCAGTGCCATCAGGCGAGTTACTGAGTTAATGCTGCTGATCACATCACGGCGTCCGGCAGTGGTTTTCACATCGCCAGTAACGGCACCGGCGGCAACGCGCCCGATCTCAGCGGTGGCGCTCATGACGTAGTGCGGCAATTTCTCTTTTGCCACTTCGTTCATCGGCACACATGGCAGGCAATGAATCTGTGCAAGGAAGCCATCAACCAGGGTGGAGTCCTCAGTGAGATCGGTAAGCAGCCAGATTTCAGGCGGCGTGAGCTGATGCGGCTGGTCCGGGTTCAGCTTATTGCGCAGCGTCTGGACATTCATTCCCGCGCGTTCTGCCAGCTTCGCCATGTTGTGACGCAGCGCGAAAGCCCGGCAAGCCTCTTCAAAGTGTGGATGTTTGGAAATCTTATAATCAAACATGTGAGCCCCTTAGAAAGTTCCCATAATTGAACTTATTGACCAACAACAACGCGGAAGTTGGAATGACCAAGGGACTCACGAACCTGATCGGTTTTGTACATCAAGTAACGCAGGCTTACACGACCCTTATTTTTTTCTTTCTTAACCATGTACTTAGCAAGCTGACCATGATGGATTTTTTGATAAACAGAGCCGCGGGAAATGCCTTCCCATTCCGCGAACTCTGCAGGTGTAGCCATCTCTTTTGGTACACGAATTGAAATATCAGTGCTCATAGTGCAGTATCTCTCAGTTAAGGTTTGGTTTATGTCGTTTTATCTTGTTTTATGTGATTCAACATTTGAACAATCGAGATACTACGATCCAATATTTGATACGTCAATAGGATTAAAAAATGATACAGGTGAAGGCTGGCGAGAATACAGGGGGTAGAGAGGCTATCCATAGGTTGATGGCAGCCTATGATTTCAAGTCCAGACAGCAGCTATGCGATCACCTTGGTGCATCTAAAAGCACCATGGCAAACAGATACTTAAGGGACAGCTTTCCTGCAGAATGGGTGATCCAATGCGCTCTTGAAACAGGAGTTTCTTTACTCTGGCTAACCACAGGACAAGGCGAACCAGGAACAAAAATTGATGATAAAAAAAGTATCAATTTCGTGAACTCCAGCAAGGTAAAACCTCTTTCTGAGCTTGTATCGCCAGAGATCGACAAAGCTAGCCTTATAGGAGGTTCGTTGGTTGAAACTGGGAAGGCCATCATTGATAGCAGCCTGCTTCCCCCTGACTCAAGCGAGCTGCTTCTCGTAAATACCAATGGCGATTCATATTTAGTTGACCGTAACCAGACACCACCAGTGAATGGGATGTGGTTAGTCGATATCGACGGGATAAAAAGCATTGTTAAGCTGACTCGCCTTCCGGGAAACAGATTAGTTGTGCATCAAGATGATTCTTCGTTTGAGTGCAGCCTGGATGATATCGAGGTTGTTGGCCGCGCATTGAAAATCATCAAGAGCCTTTGATATGACCATCAGAAAACAGCCGAACGGAAAATGGTTGTGCGAGTGTTACCCGAACGGGCGTGACGGCAAGCGCGTGCGCAAGCAATTTGCGACAAAGGGCGAGGCTGTAGCATTCGAAAACTTCACCATGGATGAAGTGAACAAAAAGCCGTGGCTGGGTGAAAAGGAAGATCGGCGGCGTTTGTCAGAATTGATTGAGCAGTGGCACTCCCTTTACGGCCAGACGCTCGCAGACCCCAAGCGCCTAATGGCGAAACTGAATATTATCTGCAATGGCCTGGGCGATCCCGTTGCCTCTGAGTTAACCGCCGGTGACTTTACAAAATATCGCGAAGCACGATTAAAAGGTGAAGTACGTAACGAAGACGGCGCGCTGATGTCACCAGTAAAGCCCCGCACGGTAAACCTGGAACAGCGTAACTTATCATCCGTTTTTGGCACCCTGAAAAAGCTGGGCCACTGGTCAGCGCCTAACCCGCTCGCCGGGCTACCAACATTCAAAATCGCAGAAGGTGAATTGGCGTTCTTGGCCTCGGACGAAATTAAACGCCTGCTTGATGCCTGCGCTGATTCTCAAAGCCCCAGCCTGTTAATGATCGCAAAGGTATGCCTGGCCACCGGCGCGCGGTGGAGTGAGGCCGAAAACCTGCAGGGCCATCAGTTATCTAAATACCGGATCACCTATACCAAAACCAAAGGCAAGAAAAACCGAACCGTACCGATATCTCAGGATCTGTATGACGAACTCCCCAAAAACAGAGGAAAGCTATTCACGCCATGCAGAAAAGCTTTTGAGCGAGCAGCAAAGCGGGCCGGTATCGACTTACCTGAAGGCCAATGCACACATGTGCTTCGCCATACGTTTGCCAGTCACTTTATGATGAACGGCGGAAACATACTGGTACTTCGCGATATTCTGGGTCACGCCGATATAAAAATGACGATGATTTACTCTCATTTTGCACCAGAACATCTCGAAGATGCAGTTACAAAAAATCCACTAACAAACTTGTACAAATAAAATGACCGAAATAAAATTAGCCAGTAAATCATTAACAGAGTTATTAGAGAAGTTATTCTCTGACGAATCTTTAAACCCTCCATTTGAATTAAAAAAAGATATTGTTTCGGACTTCAATGAGCGATGCAATAAATTCATACAACTAATTAAAGAGTACTCAAGCAGTAACAAAACAAAACTCAAAATAGAATTACTTTTAAATAGAGTTCATGAGTTAAAAGACGGTATAGAAACATGTCTTCAAAAATTTTTATCCGGTGATATTAAAGCTGCTTATGAATGTTTTGAATCAATGCTTGAACCAGATAGAATCAACAAGCACATTCTATATGTTACAGTTCCATTAAAGTCTATTTGCAACGACAAACAACCGTTATATCGCGTGAGAAAATCAGATACTCCACTATCAACAAGAAATGATATTTTTCATATCCCATTTTCAAAGCGCCATTTAGTTAGTGCTCAGAGATATTCAGTTGCGGGACTACCATGCCTCTACTTAGGAACATCTTTGTACGTTTGCTGGCAAGAAATGAAGAAACCGGATTTTGATAAATTATATATTTCGGCTTTCACAACAGAGGATTCAAACTCCAGAATCCTAAATTTTGCTCCGAGCCTACTAAATAATATTTATAAAGATGATGAATCAGCAATATCTCTCGTTCAAAGAAAGGCTTCCTATCTCACACTTTGGCCGTTAATAATCGCCTGTAGTTTCATTAAAAAGCATGACAATTCACACTTCATGCAAGAATACATAATCCCAAACTTACTAATGCAATGGATAAGCCAGCGTATCCAATCCCCTATTGTAGGAATATCCTATTTCTCAACTAGAATGAAAAAAAGTAAAGATTCATTAAGATCGATAAACGTTGTGTTTCCGCCCAAAGCTACTTATAAGCAAACTGAAGAAAATGATTTTAGCCCCCGCCTTTCTTCTTTGTTTGATTTTACACCTCCGGTTTCTTGGCAAGTACTTAAAACATTAGATTACCAGAATTTCGGTGATAAAACGGAAGAGCAAATTGAAGCAATGGAGCACTTAAAATTTCGAGAGAAACGGTTTGGAATTACAGACTTCGATGAGGACCTTGTGAAACTGTACCCCTTGACAGATTTTTATAAACTTGAAGTATGCATCGATAGCATTTTCGATTACGACAAAATCGACGCGCTGACCTAGACTCAATGGCGACAATTTGGCGGCAGAGAGATAAAAACTCATAAAACTGATAAACACCGGAAAACACTAACCAACTGTTTTTAAACGCAAATACCTGTTTTCATTATAGTAAAGATGGTATTTAGGAATTTCGGACGCGGGTTCAACTCCCGCCAGCCCACCAAAATTCTCCATCGGTGATTACCAGAGTCATCCGATGAAGTCCTAAGAGCCCGCACGGCGCAAGCCCTGCGGGCTTTTTTGTGCCTGCAATTTGTCCCGCAAAGTCCGAAGAGAACTAATTAAATCCGAACTTTTTAGGCTCATTGATAGGCCCAACGAAAAGCTCTATTGTTTTCGTTGGGTCTAAACGCGTGGAGACTCGCCATGGCAAGAAAAACCAAGCCGTTAACCGATACGGAAATCAAAGCCGCCAAACCTAAAGATGCCGATTACCAGCAGTATGACGGTGATGGGCTTACTCTGTTAATCAAGTCCAGTGGCAGTAAGCTCTGGTAATTCCGTTACTATCGGCCTCTCACCAAGCAGCGAACCAAACAGAGCTTCGGTGCCTACCCTGCCGTCTCGCTTTCTGATGCGCGTAAACTCAGAGCTGAATCTCGAGTTTTATTAGCAAAAGATATCGACCCTCAAGAACATCAAAAGGAGCAGTCAAGAAGCACTCAGGAGGCAAAAACCAATACGTTCATGTTGATTGCCGAGCGTTGGTGGAACCTCAAGAAAACCAGCGTCACAGAGGACTACGCTCATAATATTTGGCGCTCACTTGAAAGAGACGTTTTCCCCGCAATTGGCAAGATCAATATTACGGACGTTAAAGCTCATACATTGGTTCAGGCTGTCCAACCAGTTCAAGCCAGAGGTGCGTTAGAAACAGTCCGTCGCCTTTGCCAACGTATCAATGAAATCATGATTTACGCCCAAAACACAGGCCTTATTGATGCAGTTCCCAGTGTCAATATTGGCAAAGCCTTTGAGAAACCTCAGAAAAAGAACATGCCGAGCATCCGCCCTGATCAGTTACCGCAAGTGATGCAGACAATGAGAAATGCCAACATTATTTTGCCTACTCGATGTTTGTTCATGTGGCAACTTCTGACCATCTCACGGCCCGCTGAAGCAGCAGAAGCTCGGTGGGATGAGATCGATTTTGATGCTAAAGAATGGAAAATCCCAGCAGCTCGAATGAAGATGAACCGAGATCATACGGTTCCATTATCGGATGAGGCGCTTTCTATTCTTGAAATGATGAAGCCTTTGAGTAGTGGCCGAGAATTCATTTTTCTAAGCCGTATCAAGCCGAACCAGTCTATGAATAGCCAAACAGTAAACGCTGCACTTAAACGTTCTGGCTTTGGTGGTGTGCTCGTCTCTCATGGCTTGCGATCTATTGCTAGTACTGCCCTTAACGAGCAGGGTTTTCTAGCTGACGTTATTGAAGCGGTATTAGCCCATGTGGATAAGAATGAGGTTCGCCGTGCTTATAACCGTACAGATTATCTTGAGCAGAGACGCCCAATGATGCAGTGGTGGGCTGATTTTGTGATGGCTGCGGATCGTGGGAGCATGATTGAAGGAGGGATGAAAGGAATGAGGCTTGTGGGATGATTCGTTAGTACTAAAAACAGAGCTATTCATTAACCTATGTTGTAATTAGGAATGTTTATAATCAATATTGAAATTGATAAAAGATTAATTCATTACAAAAGGTGTAATAAACATGAAAAAATTAGTTAAAAAACCTAATTGTTGTAGCGATGCAGAAATCGCAATATTTGAAGCACTTGTTAACGAGGGTGGAGAAGTAGAATCAGCAGGACTTCAAGAACGGATTTTGTGCGCGGAACTGCTTATTTTTATCTACGACAATAACGACCAAACTGTTGCAGTAGGAGCTATCAAAAACCCAAGTAAAGCATATAAATCCAAGACCTTTGAAAGGTCTGGTGTTTCCGGACAAGGCAATTACGACTTTGAGCTAGGCTGGCTATATGTTGCAGAAACAGCACGAAATAAAGGCTACGGGCACATCTTAATGGAATTAATTTGCAAACAACTAACTGACAAATCATGCTTTTCTACGACGCGTGAAAATAATACAGCAATGCAGTATTTATTTAACAAATTTGGCTTTTCCAAAGTTGGCAAACCTTACAAAAGTAAGAGAGGAAACCATTCCCTTATTCTTTACATCAAGGAATAACCAAGTAGCTAGAGGCAAGACATCCCTCATGCTCAATTTAGCATTCAATATAATTTAGAAATATTAAATTCTGTAAAAACATCAGTACATTAGAATTTTTAGCGGAACATAAAAACATCCGCTCAACACTCCTCAATTGCTGCGAGATTTCAATTTCATTATTTTACTCGCTGATAACGGTAGTGAATCGCTACGGGTTTAACAGACACCTCAGAGTCATATATGGACTGACCCCACCCCGGTAGACGATCCTGCCCTATAGTTTGAGCATAGGAGGAGCGTATGGGCACACACGATTTACACCTGAATTTAAGGAAGAAGCCGTCCGTCAGATAACGGAACGCGGTTATTCCGTTGCCGAAGTATCTGACCGTCTGGGCGTTTCCGCACACAGTCTCTATAAGTGGTTACGGGCTATTAAACCCCATAACAGCGAACAGCATGCCCGGGATTTACTGGAAGCCAAAAGCGAGATCCTGAAACTACGGGCGCAGCTAAAACGTACCGAAGAAGAGCGGGATATCCTGAAAAAGGCCGCGCGGTACTTTGCAAGGGAGCTCGACTGAAGTACCGCTTTATCAATGAACACCGCACTGTATGGAGTGTGATGACGATGTGTCGGGTACTGAATGTCGCCCGGGCCGGGTTCTACGCGCGGCTGCACAACCCGGTCTCGGCGCGTGATCAAGATAACCAGCGTCTGCTGATGCTTATCCGTGACTCATATTCACTGAGCGGAGGATTACCTGGTGTTTGGTAATGCCTATCTTGAGAAACGGACGAACCGGCTGGGCGGCATTTTGTCGCTGGAGCCATCACTGGCGAAATACACCCGCCTCGGGATCGACCTCGATACTTACTGGTTTGTGCAGTACGGCATGACCACCCAGCCCTACGAGTTCACCAAAGGCAGCATCTTCCACCTGATGGAGCCGGATTTGAATCAGGAGATTTACGGCCTGCCGGAATACCTGTCCGCCATCCCTTCCGCCCTGCTCAACGAGTCCGCCACGCTGTTCCGCCGGAAGTATTACATCAACGGCAGCCACGCGGGCTTCGTCATGTACATGACAGACGCCGCGCAAAACCAGGAAGACGTGAACAACATCCGCCAGGCCATGAAAAGCGCCAAGGGGCCGGGCAATTTCCGTAACCTGTTTATGTACTCACCCAATGGCAAAAAGGATGGTATTCAGATCCTCCCCCTGTCAGAGGTGGTGGCAAAGGATGAGTTTCTGAACATCAAGAACGTGAGCCGGGATGATATGATGGCGGCGCACCGCGTTCCGCCGCAGATGATGGGGATCATGCCTAGCACTGTTGAGGGGTTTGGGGATGTGGAGAAGGCATCGACAGTTTTTGTGCGTAATGAATTAAATCCACTTCAGCAACGAATTCGAGAAGTAAACATTTGAATAGGTGATCAAAGTAATAAAATTCCAAGTTTATTCCTTATAGTTAAAGTATCTCCTTGAGACATATCATCTCAAGGAGAGGCTATTATCACCTGTCATTTATAAAATGCGAAATCAATCTCAACTCCTTTATCAATAACAAGCATAGAAGAACCAACAGAGTTAATAAAATCCAGCTCACGTTCTTCAAAGCTAGTCATTGAGATAACATGAACTGGAATAAATAAATCTAGCCCTCGTAGTTTTTCCTTTAACAATAAGCCATCAACATAATCACCTATCACAAGTATATCGATGTCATTAGCGCTGTTAAAATTATTTAATGCTGATCCAAACACATACACATCAACAACACATAAACTATGATAAATAATAACATCACAGATAGATTCAATAGCTTTTTGAAAATTCACTACCGTGAGATTCTTCGTAACAAATCACTCAGTTTGTAAAGTTCAACCCCAATGCTTTCAGCAGCCTCTTTTGCCTGAGTTGTCAATCGTCCATTTGGATTTGAAGCAAAAACAATATCACAATTACCATGCAGTCCAACAGCATCTCTTACAGAACCCGCCGTCATATCATAGTCATTCACTGCCACAATAACCAGATCTGCCATCCCGCGTCTTTTTAATCTATATTTTTTGTTGGTTTCTCGCTCTACAGAACTAACATGTGAATGTTGTTTAAAAACTCGATTGATAAACAAATGTTCTTTATCAAGATGCTCGTGTGGATTGCTAGTTATTAAAGCTGATGCAATATACCCGAATGAATCCACTCCTATTTTTTTTTGCTCAAGCAAATTCATTGCATCCCCGGAGATAAATTCAACGCCGCCCTTAACTGATAAAAAATCAATTTCCTTATCCTCTAAATATTCATTTAGTTCAGGGCATGTTATACGGCCAGTACTGATCGCTCCAATCGAATAGGTTTCTCCCTCTTTGGTATTAATCACTAAAGCCCCATTACCTTTTACTTCAGCACTTTCAATACCTTTGGTTTCTTGTAATTTCCCAGCCATCCATGAAATATAACCTTCACTTGCATTTATACTCATTGTCTCATCCTATAAATAACTCTGAAGCAGCCTCAGGAAACCTACTACCATTAGCATCAGTTAAACCAAGATGCTTTGATTCAAAATCATCTATATGAACGCAAAGCTTTGAAAAAGTATTTTTTTCATCTTCACTCATGAGATGATAATTTTGTTCCACTAATCGCTGTATTTTTCTATTGTTGGGTAAGATGTGAGATTGAATTTTTCTCAACCAAATTTCTGCATTTGGATTTTCGGGATCAACACTATTCTCTTGAGTTGGCCCATATGTTACAAAAATCGCATTATTTTCTCTAAAGTATTTTTCTAACTCCTGTCTAACAGACTCTCTGTTATCGTATGTTTTAACACCAAAAGTTGCATTAATTTTATCGATATGGTCATTTTTCCAAGAGCGAATAACTTCATCAGTAAAATATTCCTCTGCCTTGTCAATTGTTGTATGGCAATTAGCACATAGAAGAATAATGTTATCAAAATGACCTCGCTGCTCATCAGTTAGATCAGCATTGGTTCGTGGGCCATTATCAATAGCGCTGAAAATGTGAGCAAGCTCCCCAATTGTTATATTTTTGTCACCAGCATCAACAAACAAAGGTTGCAAACATTTTGGATTTTGGCAAAAACCGCCTGAACTGGCAAAAAGCCGTCTAATTGTATTTGCGTTGGGAGAAGCTTTTCCCCTACTACAAGCCATGAACTAACCTTACAAGTTTCGAAATTAGAATCTAAATTTATTACTGAACAAACCAATAATCAAGCTTACTTATTAGGGTGAGCGCGCGCTCGTATCCCCGCCACGCCTGCCCGCTTTGTGTAGCGCTTTTCATGCACCCGCATGACATAAGCAAAGGCCCGCCAGGAATGACGGGCCTTTGCTTAACGATCCTTTAACGATCATGCGGATTCATGCGGCATAGTCATGCAGTTGCATTTTGCTCTGCTTTCTCTGCTACTGAATAGCTATCAAACGACACGTAGGTATCTGTATTAAACAATGAAATGGCCTCAGTATTACATGGCGGAAATGTTGCAGATTCAGCCCTCGCTCATGTTGATCAGCCGCAATTCCCTTATCAAGATACAGTTCATAGTATCGGTGCTGTTCGTAGTACCGACATTAATAACTGATGGTTGTGTCTAATACTGGGGGCAGGTCAAGCTGATTGAAATCATGTCCTTCGCAAGCCTGAAATAAATATTGGAATATTACGATACATTAGCTTCGGGAAGGAGATGAAATTCTCACCATGTTTTCATACTCATTACGCGTTACAACTGAGGATAAGTTTCAACGATTGAAGTGATGAAAAACATCGTATAAAGAAGACATTAGATGAAAAGCGTTTTGAGCCGGATAGATATAAGCACTATCACAAACATGTTTAGCTTTATTCTACTATTTAGATGATTATTAGAGATTGCTATAATAGTCCTTTATTACATCTTTATAGGGCGTAGACAACCGCCCTCAAGAAAGGCGATTGTTTTACTTCTCTTTGAGCAATCGATTACTTTCGTTTAATTTTATGATCACATTACCTTTCATTGACTCAGGGTATTTATTCTCACCGGTAGATAATATTACTTGATAGTCAGCATTGTTAGGATTGTCAAGTAAATCCAAACAGGAGATCATCCGATTTAAATTAATGTTATCAATACCAATATTCTCTGGGGTATCAATTAATAGCAAACGAGGAAAAGGTATATCATCCAAGAGTGAAAGCTGAAGTAGCGTCAAATAATACAAAAATCTTTTATGAACGGCTGCGCTGGCCTCTTTATAATCGCCATTATTTATGAGAGGCATATAGTCATCAGAGTTAATTTCTGCAACTCTGCAATCCAACAATGACGCTTTCATAAAATGATTATAATATTTGTTGAACTTATCGACTTTTTCGATAAGCTCAGCTTCAGATGATGCTTCTAATTTTTCGACTGCAATTTTTGCAAACTCCATCTCTCTTTTTGCAGAGTCTTTCACACCTTGATAGGACTGGAGATTTTTCTCAAGCAAAAGAGCTTGCTTTAGATTGCTAATTTTCTCTTTATTTGTAAGCAATAGATCTTCTATATTATCCAGCTCATCGAAGTCAGTTATATATTCAATTTCGCTTAAGGCAAATGAAAGCTCATTCTTTAAATTTAGATTTTCAACATTTGATTCTTCCAGCTCATTTTCAAGATTTTTTAATTCATCCTTAGCTGATTTAAGAGCAACTTCCATTGTCTCAAGAGATTTAACTTTACTTTTAAGTAAAGTATAATACTCACTTGGATCGTAAAAGTATCTTCGGTAATCATTTTCATCAATTTCATGACCACAAACGCACTTGTCGCTTGGTCTATCAACATTTTTCAAGCAATATGGACATGTATCTGGTGTAAATATCTCCAACTGTCTATGAGTATGGATAATCTTTTGAAGTCGAAATGCGTCCTCTCGAGTTTGTCTTATTACACGATGAAGAGAATCTATATCTTTATACTTAAGTTCAATATTTTTCTGTAACTCAATGAGGTTTAACTCAGTTCGACCATACGCTTCTTTTAACTTTTGAGTGTGGGCAAGTCCGGCATTCTCACTGATCTTTGATGTTAACTGTTTCGAACGATATGTAACTAAACGTTCAACGCTCGATTCTAACTCTTCAATTTCCTTAACCAAGTGATAATCATTGATCACTTCTTTAAATCCGAGTTGTTTATACATATCTGAAACTATATTTCTGTATTCAGAAAGTATGGCATTAGCTTTTTCGTGCTCTGATTGCTTACGTTTAAGATTTCCATAAGCCTCATATAACTTTATTAACGTTTTTCCCATTAATACTTCGAAAATAGCTTTTCTAAGAAAAACAGAATCACTGACATAGTTTTGATTATCTGCAGGTTTATAGATGCCATTAACATCAGTGCCTTGGTTATGGTATACGAGGCGCAATAAGTCATTGAAACCTATCTTGAAATTCTTACCTGCATGGAAAATCTCAATGCTTGGAATATTAAGTTGTTCCAGAATCCAGTCCGAAAAAATATAATCTTCGGATTTATTTCTATTAATGGGCAAGCATAAAAAATCGACTGATTCACCGTCTTTAATCAAAAAAGGTTCATCAGACAAAATTGTTATAAGATTTTCACCGATTTTTCTGATAAATTTAAATTTAATATTTCTTAGAGAAACCTCAAGTTCGACGAAATTCGACTTATCATTTACTATTTCTTTATGAGTCTCTTTTTCGGCGCTATTAAAATGTGATACTTTCCCACCAAGCCCATAATAAATAAGATCGAAAAAAGTAGATTTACCACACCCATTTGGTGCTTCGATTATATTGATTTTGTAATTATCTAATTCCGGAGAACTAAAGCCGTAGCGTTTTCCTTCATAGTGCATCTTGTGTATTTTTAATTGGCCCATAACTTCAACCCATATTCAGTGAAAAACTTTCCAATCAGACCATCAAGTCCAAGTGTGTTTATGGACTTAAAGTAAGACTTCAATATAACTATATTATTTAACTCTCTATCAAATATGTCAGTATCAAAAAAGGATTCCAACCAAATTTTATCTACAATTTCGATGTTATAGCAATCAACTTTTTCTGTATCAATTACTGTAATCTTCCCATTTTTCTCAAGGCTTCTGATTATTTTATATATTTCTCTTTGATGTAATGAAGCTTTTACATAAATGTCAAATAAAAATTCTTTATCGAAGGGTTTTAAATCTTCTTCACTGTAATTTTCTATCAAAATATTTATAGCTGTTGAACTAGAAATTAGTTGCATCAAGTACGTTAGCTTTCTATGATCTTTAAATATCAATTTTTTATTAGAAAACTCTTTGAGGCAAATAATTATTAAATAAGTTAAGAAATAGAAATCTTCGCCAGAAACGAAGCTTATCCTTTTTAACTTATCGTTGTTTAATTTCGAATTCATATTATGTTCTATTCTTCGTCGAATGCTAGATAACAGTCATCAACTAATGTCAAGATGATTCCACGAATCGTTAGTTTATCATCAATGCTCATTCGATATGTTTTTTTTAGCTGTTGCATGTTAGCATAGCATAAATCTGTCATTTGATCTAAATGATTTACTAAATCATCGGTAGTATAATTTAGCTGTGAGAGATTACTTTCAATATATTCACTACACCATTCATAAAAATTACACCTTAATGATACATACTCTTGTCCAAATAACCCTTCATTTGTTCTTGCCTTAGTAGCAGTAAAACTTAAGTGTTGGATTTTCTTCTCTTTAATATCAGTGCAAACAACCTTTATTTTCTCTTCAAGATTTCGTTGATCGCTAACATCAAGACTTTCAAATACTTTCCATGAAGGATCAATTGGTTTTAATTCATTTTGATTTGAGGCTGCTTGCAGAAATATTACCTGCACCATTTCACGACTCACAAACCTGCCAAATTTTCGCCCATCTTGCTGATTTCGGTCAAATAAGCTTTCTAACGCACCAAGAATTATACTTTCGAGGCCATAATGTCGATGATCATAAAATTGACAATCTTTAATACATTTCATAACTACATCATCATAAGTATCATTATCTGACTCAATAATAATAAATGAAATGGAAGATAAAAATAAATAAAAATCATCATTATCCCAATTTGATATTATCTTATAATTCCCCCCATAAGAAGTGATTAATTTTTTATCTTTATCAGCATAAATTGCATATTGCTTTTCATACTCCTCAACAAATAATAACTTCGCAATTGTTATTTCATCTAGCGTAAGCCTCTCTTTTATAACTAGTTTTTTTAATATATTTAGCTTGGTGGTTTTTGTTTGACTCAATGGTAAATTAGGAGCAGCCGTATTTAATACTGAGTTCTCAAGTTGCTCATCTGATAACTGTGCATGGCAGAATATTGAAAAATCGATTGTTTTAGAATCATTGAAATGACTTATGTATTGATCTGCAAAAGCTACGATTGTATTCTTTATTGCCTCTGAATTGAAGCTTAAGCCACTTGAATATTTTTTATTCTCTTCTATTTCGATGGTCGCAATACCATCGTTAACTGTCAGCGTTGCAGAATCCTCAATAAATTCGGTAGCACAGTAACAAGTCTTTTTCCCTAACCTACTTATCAAATCTAAAAGCCGATGAACAGCCCTAACTCGCTGGAATAATAATCCACTTCCAGAAGTTTTTGCCGCCTCTCTATTAATTGTCTGTGTAGTCATGAATTATAATTCATTAAGAAAACAAAGATTTCTATCGTAACATATTTAGTAAAAGGTACAATATTTTAGTTGTTGTAGAGAGTTTCAACTGATGTCGTTGGATGCGTTCGCTGAGACCTGAGACGAGAGCTCCCCCGCAAATCGGCAAAATGCGGGTGTGCGTACTGGGAAAACCTCAATACGCCTTTCATTTATCCGCCGGATATGCACAAGGTCATCTTCAGTGCGACGCTATCGAATCGCTGAACAACATGTCTAGGCTGCCATTAAGAAACATAAGGTGCTCCCAATGGATGGCCCACCGTGAAAGGTGATTTATGTGGCGATCAAGGATTCGTAAAGAAAATGGTGTATACCGTTCCAAAACTAGCAGCTGGCAATGAGCCGTCTTATTATCAAGTTCGTTGACCGACAGCACCTTCAATACATTGGCAGTTACACAGAACCACCGACAGACTTATAATTATGCAGTATTTCCTGAGGATTATTTACTTTAATGTTTTAACCCCCATTCAATATTCAATATTCAATATTCAATATTCAATATTCAATATTCAATATCGCAAAATAATAATTAAAATAGCCAAACCAATTGTCAGCATCTATTTCCGCACTACCTTTTTAAATATATCCTTTAACTCAACATCATTTCTAGACCAGTCACTAATTGTTCTAAGTAATTTCTCCCATGCTGTCCAGTCACTATTTTTATCGAAATCAACCTCAATAAACCTAGTGATCTCCTTCTCTAAGGAGTTAATAGCGGAGACTTTACTTCGCCACCCTTTTTCAGGCATATTTTTCTTCAACAACCTAATAACTTCATCCTTGACTCGCTTATAGTTCTGCGCTTTATTTTTGCCGCCGAGGCTTGCTTCTTCTCGTTTTACCTTATCTGATAGTTCTTTAGCAGCTACCATTTCCAGTGCCCAATTGGTTCCAATCCACATATTCATCAATTTTAGTGCCATGAAAGCATGTTTACGTCCTTCAACTTTGTGCCCCTGCCTGTACTGAAATATTCCCCACTTTTGCGATACAAAAGCGCCTTCCAGAAGCTTGCTGGCTTGGAAAACATATGCACAATCTCAATTGATTGATGGACATATCCATTTTTTTAAAGGTGGACTGGATCAGGCACCAGTTAAGTACTGTAGTAATAGAGAAGATAATTTTTTATTTATTGACTAGCAATGCTCTCCCTACCACGCCTGCCTGCTTAACGGGCCGGTTTTAATGTAGGTGCATGGACAGGCTCAGGCCGAGCCGGTACTAGTATGGGAGGGCATGAAACGCATGCAAAACCATGCACCCTGTGGATGCAAGGCCTGAATTATAAAAATGGCGGGATTTTTGAGAGTTTTTAAGCGGGATTTTCTATAGCCATTTCAGCCCAGTTATTAACATAAATCAGATTCTACGCAGGGTTATCTTTTTCTTGACAATCCGCTCTTGAAGCCGTGTCAGGCCCGAACCGGTGGTCATTAAAATGTCATTATCCTCCGCCGAATAATTAATTTATTCACTGGCGACCAGCTAAACATGCATGACTTCCTGCAGATAGTCGACCGAATACTGTATGGTGCGGTGCTGAACGACGGGATCCTGGCTGAAGCAATTTATAAGCTCCAGTATCAAGGCGGCAGCCAACTCCTTGCAGTGCGCCTGCATAAAATCATTCAGTAGGTTACTGATGCTGATGCGCTGCATCTCTGTCAGTCCCACCCAAACCTTTGTTGATGGTCACTATAGTAGCCTGAGATTTAGCCCAAAAGCCCGCAAGCTGAAAACATTGCGGGCTTTTTTGTGGAAAAAATCGGAATTATTGAGGACTTTTGAACGTTCTCCCCCACGATCATTGCTATGACTCAACCACCCTACTTTTCGCCTGCCCCATCGTAATTATTCAGTTCCTGCCCCTGAATTTCAGGCCTCTTACGTTAAGCGCCCATACCCGCATTACCATCGCTGACTGGGCGCTTACCCTAACCAAGCCAAAACAGCCCCACCCCATTCCTCTACAGCCGGAATGCGCTGACTTCCCCTGAAAGCTTGGTGGCCTGCTGGCTCAGCGAATTCGCTGCGGCAGCCATTTGTTCCACCATTGATGCGTTTTGCTGGAGGTTACCTTCCATCTGGCTTACCGCAACGTTGACCTGTTCGATACCATAGCTTTGTTCTGTTGATGAATGATTAACCTGGTTGATAAGTTGCGTGGTGTCATCCACGACGGCCAGTGCTTCATTCATTTTTGACGTGACATTCGCAGCGTAATCGACGCCTTTACTGACGTTTTTAATCGCTTCTTCTATCAGATGCCGGATATCCCGTGCTGCGGAGGATGAACGCTGAGATAACGAGCGTACCTCACCGGCCACAACAGCGAATCCTTTACCCTGCTCCCCTGCCCGGGCAGCTTCCACCGCCGCATTAAGCGCAAGAATATTTGTCTGAAATGCGATGCCATCAATTATCGAGGTGATTTCTGATATTTTGTTAGAGGACGTAGAAATATCATCGATTGAATTTTTTAAGGCCCCGAGTTCACGATGGCTTTGATTCACAATAGATTGCACCTGCTCTATATAGGTATTCGCTTCCTTCGCATTATCCATATTTTGTTTAACGGTAACGGAAAGCTCATTCATACTGGCAGCCGTCTGTTCCAGCGATGATGCCTGTGATTCAGTCCGTGACGATAAATCATCATTACTGGTAGCAATTTCCTGAGCAGCAGTATCTACCTGTTTACTCGCATCTTTCACATTTGATAAGACGCCCCTGATTTTTTCGATTAATCCGTTAAAACTTCTCGCGGTCATACCGAGTTCGTCATTTTTATCAAGATCCACTCGCAGGGTTAAATTCATGGTCTCGCCAATATTTCGCATCGTATCCTGCAAATTATGCAACGCCTTTTTCATGTAAGTGAGTAGCCACCCGCAGAAAGCAACGCCAATAATTATTGAAGCGATAATTACACCCGCCAGGAACCACAACGTCTGGATATACTGAGAATGGTTTTTGCTCGCGAAGTTTTGGGCTATTTCATTATTATATACCAGCATTTCCTGAATGCTTGCGCTTAAGGCTACTGATGCATTTGCCGTAATACCCCCGTCTGAAACCATCTTTCTTGCTGCCTCAATCCCTTCTGAGCTATATGCTTTAACCATCGCATTAACTCTTTCCTGATAAGTATCAAACGCCTGAATGGTTTTATTAATTAAATCGGCGTCTTTATCATCAGAAATCATTGTTGCTTTATAGGCATTTAACGTATTACGCGTTTTATCGAGCTCGCTTTGAGCCGTGATCATATGCTGATCAAAAATTTCTTTCTGACTGACCAGTAATGACATAAGTATCTGCCGCCGCGCCTCTTCGCGGCTTCGTAAAGCCTGGCTGAGCGTATTGATACTCGACAAACTGTTAGTCGTCACATACTCAAATCTTTCCTGAGCATTCTTTAGAGCAGACAGGCTGATAACACCCATAGCAATCATAATAATAATGAAGAAGGTAAAAATACCAATTAATTTTTTCAGGATAGTCATGACGGCCTCATCCGCGACTGTTAGGTTTCTTATTTATCGTCCCAATAAGAAACAACTTTATATCCCCATCAAAAAAAAGCTTATTTAAATACCACTTAAATTTAATTAAGCATTCTTAAAACACGCTAAAAAAACAGGCAGATGCACAGTAACTTACTGTATAAACTGAGCAACAATGGAATTAATCATGTGTGTTTAAAGCAAGGTACTAAAGCATTCAGGAGGGGGGCAAAGACAGACGGCATGCAAAAACAATAATAAAAGTAGAACCTCAATGAAGGATATTCTCCTGCCCCCCGCTCATCCCTGAACAAAGAGGGCGAAATATTAAGATCAGGCTATTTATTAATCCGCTAACGATAAACTCAATTCTGAAATGGCAACGGGTTTTCCAATAAAATAACCCTGAACCTCATCACATTTATTATTTTTAAGGAAATTTAATTGCTCAGCGGTTTCCACCCCTTCTGCGGTCACCTCCATTGAGTAGGCTTTACCCAGGTCGATAATTTTCTCCACGACTGACAGATTTTGTTGGGAATCTCCCATTGAAAAGATAAAGCTCTTATCCAGTTTCAATCCATCGAACTGGAATTTCCGCAGATAGCTCAACGACGCATAGCCGGTACCGAAATCATCAATAAGAATGCGCACGCCCATTTGCTTCAGCGCTTTCATGATCTGGCTGGTTTTTTCCGGCTCGGACAGGGTCACATTTTCAGTCACTTCTATTTCAAGCCGCGCGGGCGCAAGGCCGGTGGCTTGCAGGATCGCTTTCACCCGTTCAGCAAGATCGCTTGCCTGGAACTCCACCGGGGAGATATTGACCGACACCGACAACCCCGGCAGTTTTTCAAGGGCATCGGTACAGGCTTTGTGCAGCACCCAGTTGCTGAGATTAATGATTAGCCCGGTTTCTTCAGCAAGCGGGATGAACTGATCGGGCATCAGGTTTCCACGCTCCGGATGCTGCCAGCGTACCAGCGCTTCCACGGCATCCACTTTGGAATTTTTAAGGTTGAAGCGGGGCTGGTAAACCAGATAGAGCTGATCTTCTTTAATCGCAGCCCTGAGCTCCGATTCCATTTTCCTGCGCTCGGTGAGTTTTTCTGACATATCCTGCTGATAATAAACCCACTTATTTCTGTCGGACTGTTTCGCCTGGTAAAGGGCAATATCCGCAAAGCGTAAGAGATCGTTCGCGCTATTACTGTCCTTTGGAGCCAGAGCAATTCCCATGCTTACGCCAATCGTCACATCATTGCCATTAACAGAGAATGGACGATTTAGCTCATTAACAATGCGCTGGCAAACGTCGTCAATCTGGCTTATTTGACTGGTATTGGCGAGAAGGATCATAAATTCATCCCCGCCCTGCCTTGCGACAAAATCACCGCTGCGTATACAGCCCTTCAGGCGGGAAGAGACTTCACCCAGCAGCGCATCGCCTGTTGAATGTCCAAACACATCATTGACGGGTTTAAACTTATCCAGATCAAGACAGATCATTGAAAAAGGGTAATGCCCGGCTTCGTCTTTATTAAGCTCGCCCGCCAGAAACTCTTTTATTTGATACCGGTTAGGAAGACCGGTTAATTCATCATGGCGTGACAGGAACTGGACGCGTTTTGTGGCTTCCACTTCAATGGTGACATCGGTTGCCGCGCCGCGAATAACAACCGTGCCATCAGGCTGAACCACAAATTTGGCAAGAAGCGTGCAATAAGAGGTGGATTGCTGAGAGTTAATATAAGGACAGTTTTTAAACGCAAACTGGCCAGATGCCTCTCTCTGGCTGATACACTCCAGAAAAGAGGCTTTTCTGGAAGGGAACAGTTCATGCAGATAACGCCCCGTCCATTCGCTGTTATCAAATCCCGTCACGGTCGAGAAGCGCTCTGATAACCATATTATTTTTAGGCTTAAATCCGTTTCCCATAACCAGTCGCTGGTCGTTTCACTCACATCCCGAAAACGTTTTTCACTGGTGATAAGTTTAAGACGTGCCTGATCAAGGAGAAAGGTATGCTCGTCGTTGATTCTGGCTTTCTGCATAATGTGACGCATTAATACGATCGTCATGCAGGCCATCAGCACGACAGACAAGATAAGTAATGGCAGAAAATAGATAATCAGGGCCTGGCCTGGGTTTTCACTTTCCCAGGCAATTCGCACCACACCTTTATTAATGTTTAACGGGAAGTCTACAAAATTCTCTGCCTGAGACCTCATGGCATCCGGAAGGACACGGACATTTTTAATCCCCGAATCATCGCCAATAGCGAGTAGTTTTTCGGCCGTGAGCTTTTCAATAAACACCATTATTGAGAACTTACCTGGCCGCGCTATTACGCTGCTGTCATTATCGGCGGTGATCCATGCCGCTGATACAATCGCCGGAACAGAATCAATTAGCGTCAATGCGGACACTGGCATTCCGTTATTGTTGCTCACTTCTTTAAGTAAGTTTTCCCTGGTGGATTTACCTAACCAGCTATCCAGATCCTGAAGTCGCAGATTCCCGTCGAGCACACTGTAACGGGTAATACCTTCCGGTGAGAGTACAAATACCCCTTCATAGCCAAAATTATCATAAAGCGATTTGCCCAGATTCTGTTTATCCCAGGCCCAGTTAAGATTTATTTTTTCATGAAGGTTTTTGTAGGCATCTCCCCATTCAGCATTATCTTTTAAATGACTACGAATATTTTCCTGATGAATATCCAGTGCCTTTTTTAATAAAAACTCATCGTGCTTATCGCTGATGCTATTAACGTTATTCCTTATAACCAGCAGCGAAATAATCGCGATGATAAAGATACCCACCAATAACGATACAATATAAGAAAATACATTACCTATCAGCCGCTTGGTCTGCTCGGTATCAGAGACGCCAGGAGTGAGTACAGGTAGATTCATCATTTTCCTTCTTATCCGACATTGCAGCAACTTTTCCGCGTAATCCGTTATCGGCATACAAGCAAAAAAATTCACAGGCAGAGCCCAAATCTTTTTACTTCTCAGGATGAGTGTGAGACCCGTCAAAAATTTAGCGTTGATTTTCCTCAGAACACAACGTCATTGCACATTAGCCCTGTTACACAGAATGGGTGTTTTAAAAATTAAATAGCCAGCGATATAACGATTAACGCTCCCTGCACGTAAATAACAGGGAGCGAAAAGTAATATGAAAATTTATATTAAGTCACGAATCGTCACTCAGTATCGATTCTTACATCAGAATGTTACCCAGTCTGCATTGCCGGAGACGTTAACCGTTTTGCTGATGGCAGGCTCAACGGTTTTCTTTACCACAGTACGCTGCTCATGATCCTGCACCCGGCCTGATTCATTGCACTTAAATACTTCCACGCTTTGCAGGAGTATACGGGCCTGATCCTTGAGTGAGGCGCTGGCTGCGGAGGACTCTTCAACCAAAGCGGCGTTTTGCTGAGTGGTAGTATCAATCTGCCCCATCGCGATATTGATTTGAGTAATACCGTCGCTTTGCTCGGCACTGGCGCGTGCGATCTCATCCACCAGCCCCTGAACGCCAGCCACATTCTCTACGATCCCATTCATACCGCTGCCCGCTTCATCAACCAGCACACGGCAGTTGCTTATTTTGGTTACCGAGGAATTAATAATTTCTTTAATCTCTTTCGCAGAAGAGGCGCTTCGTTGGGCAAGGGTACGAACCTCGCCTGCCACGACGGCAAATCCCCGTCCCTGTTCCCCCGCTCGTGCGGCTTCTACCGCGGCATTCAGGGCGAGGATATTAGTCTGG
Source organism: Enterobacter sp. kpr-6 (assembly GCF_900116015.1). Taxonomy (GTDB): domain Bacteria; phylum Pseudomonadota; class Gammaproteobacteria; order Enterobacterales; family Enterobacteriaceae; genus Enterobacter_D. The sequence goes on along the minus strand of NZ_FOYH01000010.1, from coordinate 47,671 downwards.
AACGCGATGCCTTCGATTGTGGTGACAATGGCCGCCATTTTGCCCGACTCAGAATGTATATCCTGCATACTTGTCAGAACGTCACTCATCCGTGCGTTATTTTTCTTGATGATATCCCCGGTCTCGTTAAATAACTGATTTACGTGACGGGAATTATCTGCTGAACGTTTAATCGTTGACGTCAGTTGTTCAAGCGTCGCGGCGGTTTCTTCCACGCTGGCGGCTTGTTCTTCTGTTCTGGAGGCAAGATCAATATTCCCGGCATCAATTTCATTTGCCGCATGGGAGATTGTCTCTGCACCATTTTTCACGTCAGTCACGGTATTGGCGAGTCCACCCACCATATCTTTTAATGACTGCATGAGTATTCCCAACTGGTCTGTTGAAGTCACTTTCACATCAACCGTTAAGTCCCCGGCAGAAACTTTACTGGCAACCAGAACTGCTTCAGCCAGTGGCCGGGTAATACTGCGGGTGATATACCAGGCAATTAAAACACCCAAAATTATGCTCAGAAGAATAGATGCCGAAATTATATTTTTAGACATTGCCGACTGGTTTGCGATGCCTGCATAGGAATCGTCAATGAGATCTTTTTGATAGTCACCCAGCGCATGAAGGGCTTGCGTATAATTTTGCGTCGCCGGATAGAATCGCTCAGATATAAAATCGCTCATCTGCGCACTTTGCCCCTCTTCTGCCATCTGCAAACCTTCGCGACGCAGCGACATATATTTTTCTCGCGCCGTAAGTACTTCAGCCAGCAACTTTTTGCCGATTTCCAGGCGGATCAGGGGAATAAGTTCTTGCTGCAGGGTATTAATTTTATCTGCGGAAGCGGTCATCGGTTGTTGTAATGTTTTCCGCAACTGAGGATCGGATGTACTCATGGAGACCATCGCTAACCCACTGTTATCATTAATAGCGCTTGTCCAGTCTTCAATGATTCGCTCTTTTGGGAGAAGCCAGCTGATCATCTGTTGAACATCTTTTTCACTGCTTCTGGTTAACCAGAAGGCACTGCTTCCCATGATGACTGTCATGAGGAGCAATAGAGCAAACCCCGTACCCATACGTGCGCCAACGCTCATATTATATATTTTCACAACATCTCCTTCTACATACAGGTACTTCCGATCGGCTGAGAACCGACCTGATATTATTGAAGCGATTAATGAACTAACGTGTTCATCTGTAATATCGGAGGTGGGAGAATTTTCTGTAGCAATATTTACCGCTAAAACCGGAAAATGAAGAATTACTCTATATGTTTTGATATTTATCAATTTTTAAAAACAATTTTAATATAACTCGTTGATTCTAAGATTTATTAAATTCTGGTTAAGCACCAATAATGCCTAAAAAGCGTTCTGAATCACATTTCCCGGTCCAGGATTTTACTTAGCCTCGCTGTATCTGCTCAGGCGGCAGCTCGTATTTACGATAATTTACTTCACTGAGCGCATGTTACAGATTGAGAATGGTAAAATAGCACCGAAAAAAGACACATGTAACCGCATGATTTATACTGAAATAATGCTACATATTGCACCTGTCTCACTATTTATTATGTTTTTTAATCAGGTCATTATCCACATTAAATAGATGGCCTTTACTGCGTATTCTGGGGGAAGTTAAATGACAGAAAAACCGATTAGATTAGCCAGTAAGGTAATAGCGCCCGTTTCCAATTTTTTCAGCTCGCCCATTGCGGGCGGTATTGTGCTTATTGCCGCATCCGTAGCGGCAATTGTCGTTGCCAACTCGACGCTGGGCGAAGGGTATGAAGCGCTGTTGAAATATAAAGCGGCGGGTCTCTCCGTTGAGCACTGGATCAACGACGCGTTGATGGCGGTGTTCTTTTTGATGGTAGGGCTGGAAATTAAGCGTGAGCTTCTAATAGGTCAGCTGGCCACCTGGAACCAGCGTGCGCTGCCAGGCTTTGCAGCACTGGGGGGGATGGCCATTCCCGCGCTGATTTATGTCGGCTTTAATACAGGAAATCCTGAAACCATGGCTGGCTGGGCGATCCCCGCCGCCACGGATATCGCCTTCGCGCTGGGCGTTCTGGCACTGCTGGGGAGCCGCGTGCCACCGTCATTGAAGATTTTCCTTTCGGCGCTGGCCATACTGGACGATATGGGCGCGGTGGCCATCATCGCCCTTTTCTATACCAGCACGATTTCCCTTCTGATGCTGGCGGGCGCGGCGGCCATCGTTGCCCTGCTGTTCATTATGAACCGCACCGGCGTCACGCGGCTCTCCCCGTACCTGCTGGCGGGTGCCGTACTGTGGTTTTTCATGCTTCAGTCTGGCGTACATGCCACTATCGCGGGGATTTTGCTGGCGTTCTTTATCCCGCTGCGTCCCCGGAATGCCGGTGACGAAGTGCCGCTGGACAAACTTGAGCACGCCCTGAATCCCTGGGTGACGTTCATGATCCTGCCGCTGTTTGGCTTCGCCAATGCGGGCGTGGCGCTCTCCGGTATGACGATGGATGACCTGTTATCACCGGTGCCGGTCGGCGTGGCGCTTGGCCTGTTTTTGGGTAAGCAGGTGGGTGTTTTCGGTTTATCACTGCTGGCGGTCAGCCTCGGCCTGGCAAGACGCCCGGAGAACAGCAGTTGGTTACAGGTCTACGGTGTATCAGTTCTTTGCGGTATCGGCTTTACCATGAGCCTGTTCATCGGCAACCTGGCGTTTGCGGGAAGCCCGCTGCTGGTTGATGAGGTCAAGGTAGGCGTTCTGGCAGGCTCCGTACTGGCGGCGCTGGCCGGGATACTGATATTGAGACTGGCACCTGTAAAAACCATTCGCTAACCGCCGGGAGCAGCAGCATCAGGATGCCGGGCCAGTCCCGGCACGCAACACCAGCCAGATGCCCACGGCAGAAATCACCATCCCGATGGCCACCTGCCAGGAGAGCGGTTCACCGAACATCGCCCACGCCCAGAGCAGTGTGATCGACGGGCTAAGGTACAGCACGCTGGCGACGCGGGTTGCGCTGCTTCGGCGCAGGCAGATCCAGTACAGCCCGTAGCCGCCAAAGGTCGCAAGTACAACCGTCCACAGCACGCTCAGGGTGAAGCCCTGGGTGGGGATCGGTGCCAGGCTCCCCTGGCTGCCCTGAATGGCAGCGAAGGCAAAGCTCGACACAAAACACTGTAGCCAGAGGTCAGGCAGCAGATCCATGGACCGGGAAGCACTGCCGCGTTTCTGCCACAGCGTTGCGACCGCAAGCGACAGCATCCCGGCCACGGGTAAGCCGTAAGCCCATAACGGCGCGCTGCCCTGCCCCAGCACGTCATGCGTCACCCATATCACGCCGACAAGCCCGACGATAAGCCCCAGCCAGACCTGAGGCACCAGCCGTTCGCCAAGAAAAACAGCGGCCAGCAGCGCCATCCCCAGCGGCAGCAGATCGGCGCACAGGGCGGCGAGTCCGGACGGCACCCCAAGCGCAATCCCCTGTGTCACCCCGGTCATATACCCCGCCATCGCCAGCAGGCCGATCCCGGCGTTTCTCAACAGCACCCGAAAAGGGGTCTTCAGCAGCGACTTATAAACGAAGGGCAACAAGACAACGGAGACCACCACGCAGCGCCAGAACACCACCAGCAGTGCCGGGGCGTAATCAATGGAGAAGCGCGCGCCGATGAAGCCCGAACTCCAGGTCAGCAGGAGCCCTGCCTCAAGCAGCGGCAGCGGCAGTGTCTGACGCCAGGAACGGCGCGTCGGTTTGTCGGGGTGAACCGGAATTGTTTTGTTCATTCCCAAAGGCTACGGCGCTGGTGTAGTCTGGTAAATCAAAATATCGTGCAGCAGTTGTTTAACAGGATTAAACCATGACCGCTATTCTCGACATCGATCTGTTGCGTACATTTCATACCGTGGTGCGCATCGGGAAATTCAGCGCGGCAGCCGGGGAGTTGTATAAAAGCCCGGCCGCCGTGAGCGTTCACATCCAGCGTCTTGAGGCGGTGGCGGGCGGGCGACTGCTGAATCGCACTAACCAGTCCATCTCTCTGACTCCCCTCGGCAAGCGCCTGCTGGTGTCGACCGCCGAACTGTTACGCACCCACGATCGGGCGCTGGCGGAACTGCATGGCACGTCTCTCGCCGGACGTATCACGCTGGGCGTGCCTGATGAATACGTGACCCACGTTATCCGGGATATTTTGCCGACCTTTACCGCCGCCTGGCCGAACGTAGTGCTGGAGCTTAAGACGGGGCCGAGTTATGCGCTGCGGGAGTGGGTCCAGCGTGGCAAATTGCAGACGGCGGTGGTGGCCCAACTCAAAGAGGAAGTCAGCCCGGATGACCTGGTGTTAATGTCGACCACGCCGGTGTGGGTCGGCCCGACGAGCACCACCGTAGCGCTTGATGATCCCCTGCCTCTGGCGGTCCACGCCGTGCAATGCCCTTACCGCGAGGCGATGATCACATCGCTTAAAGCGTCAGGCCGGCGTTCGCGCATCGTGCTCGAAAGCCACTCGAATCAGGCCGTCAAAGCCTGTGTGGAAGCCGGGTTAGCCATCAGTCTGATTGACCGTGGCAAAGTCACCAGGCACATGCAGATCCTCGAAGGAATGCCGGTCATTGCAGATCATGACATTGTGTTTATGCGGAGTGCTGGATCTCGTGGGGATGAAGCGGTGGAATTACTGGCGCGTGCGATGCAGCAGTCGTTTCGTTTGCAGGCGGAGTGATAAAGAAAAAAGCGGCAGGGGACATCATCTCCTGCCTGCTACAACATCACGATGGCACCAGAACCTTGTGCGCTTTATGAAATGAATTGTGGGTAAGAAACCTTAAGACAACCTTAATAAATCGTGAAAGATAATGGGGATAAGGTGACGTGCTGCACATATTTACTGTGAACACGATTTTGGCCAACAGAAAATGCCAGCCGCAACGCGATAAGAAAAGGCCACGAAAAATCTCGTGGCCTTTGTTTAATACCGACCCCTCCCCGGAAATAATCAGGAGCCACCCGGAATTATCTCCAGGGCTATCGGGCCAGACAGCTCTCTCACGCTGGTGTTGGCTATTATGAAAGAGCTGGCCTGAGTGTAGGTTGAGTTCAGATATTCACAGGCATATTGACCGGATAGTCTCAGATGTCGTGCGCCATGGACGTTTAATGCGCACATATAGCACTAAAGCAGTTTATTATGCTGGCTTAAATGCGTCCGGGCTCATTTTTTATGGATCAGGCAGGATGACTCAGCTTCAGCTTAAGGTTCAGGCGTGACAGTTGAACAAACTGTTTTCGGTTGAGGATGATGTAACCGCGCTCACCGGGAATTGAGAGCTTATATTCGCCAACGAGGGGCTGGGGAGTGACCTGATACCACCTGTCTAAATAAAATACCCAGTTCATCTTGCACCTCCAGCCGCTCTTACCTTTTTAAGATTACTCTTAATTTGTATTAGGGAAAGCGATGCATATCTCAAATCTTGCCGGATAACATTCAGGCTACCGCGCAACGGTTCAGCAGGCTGCAAAATAACAGCCTGCCTTTTTCATCCGGGTTAATTACATTTTCCGGTTGGCGCTTTGAGCGGGCCACATTCACCAAAATCCAGTAACACGTAGCCTTTGCTTTTCATGCAGCTCTCAAGTTTGTTAATACGTTTCTTGTGCTGCTCCAGCGTTTCGCCGGGGGCGAATTGGTTACGATTAAACGGCCCCACCTCCGGATCGATATTCTTGCTTAACCCACAGGCGTGGAGATCCTTTTTACGCTGCTGAATATCGGTATGCCCCAGTTGCCCTTTTTTCTGGATCGTCTGCACATAAGGAAACGAGGTGTAATTGGTGGAATCCATATCCGCCACCACGCACCCGGTTAACTGGAACAGGCCGATTAAAAACAGACTTTTGCGAAAGCGCATAATCATCCTTACTGAGAAGCGTTGAAAATGAAATCAAGCAGTTCCGGGGACACCATTTCCGTCATCGCAAAAGGTGTTGCCAGCGGGATCGCCACGATAGTCCAGGTGCCGGCGGCCGCTTCGGTCAGAGGTCCACGTCCACGAGAAGTATTACCTTCGCTGTCATAGAATCCCGGCAACTGCCCGCCAATATAGTCGTGCGTGCCCGCATAGGACTCAACAATCTTGTCGCCAATATCGTCCCAGAACGAACCAGGCGTATATTCGCCGAAGGGAACCAATAATCCGCCAGTGGCCTGGAAGCCCCCCGTCGGGCCGAAAAGCGCCGCCGCTTCCGGGCTTTTTTTCAGGAATGCATCAATAGTCGGGTATGTATCGTTCCCCCTATAAATGACCTGCCCGCGTTCATCACGAACCAATACTTTTCCTTCGTCATTCACTGTCGCACAAAGTTTGTTGTCGGAACGGCAAAGAATATCCAGCCCGACGCGTACCCCGCCCGCTTTAATCCCGTCATACAAGCCGTTGCTCTTACCGGAGACGTTGCTGTATGAGTCCTGACCGTCGGTGATGCCATCAAACAGCAGCGAGTTTTTAATGGTTTCCTCGCGCATTTTGGTGGCCGCCAGCGCCAGCGTCCCCTGAGTGATCGCCGTATCCGGTGAGCCTGCCACCACGCCGACCAGCGTCTGCAGGAAACGGCGCTGATACTGGAGCTTATACACTTCTGCCAGCGCCGCTTCGCGCTTCGCGACATCCCCGGAATCGATGGCCGTCTTCAGCGCTGCTTTCGCCGCCGCCTGCTTGCCGTCCAGATAACTATTAATCTGGTTATTGGCGTTCTGCCTGAAGTCGCGCGTGACCCGAACCTGCATGTTCAGCTCTTTAAACACCTCGTCTTTATCGAAGTTATTCGCCAGCTTACCGGAGTTCGCCGCTGCCGTTTCGGTGGTGATATCGGTTTTAATGCCCTCCACCGCCTGCAGCTGCCCGTCAGGATTGGTAATGGTGATATTGCCGGTATTAATCCCGCTGCGCGTCACCGAACTGTCCGAACCGCTGTCATGCCCGATGCCGAAGGTGGCGTTTTTGTCCAGCGACGCATAGCCGTCGGCAGGCACGCGCTCACCCTGTTTATTGATCATCGTTTTGTCGTTCTGGCGGGCGGCATTATCGCCCAGCCCCAGATCGGCGTTCATGCTCATCGAGCCACCCACGCCAAAGCCGTTGCCTTCATATTCCGAACTGTTTTTAATATCGCGCCAGCTCAGGGTGCCGGTGCTGAACTGGTTGTTGCCCGCCTGTTCCGCACTTTCGCTTGAGGTGATCAGCCCCCCGGTGAGATCGGTGTGATCTTTCACATTGATGTTATAGCCATCGGCCCCGGCAAAGACGCCGGACTGCTCCTGCACCGAGGCGTAATCAGCGTCCACCTTCGACTGCCCGTAATTGCCCGACCCGGAGAAACCGAAGCCGACCGTCACCTGGCCGCCGAGGTTCATCTGCTTGCCTTCGTACTGCATGGTGTCCTGGAGGCTTTCGATGTTCAGATTCTCAGCGGTGATATCCACCCCTTTACCGAGCACCTGGCCGCCGCGCAGCGTAGTGGTGCCGCCGCTGGTGATGCGGGTTTGCCCGTCCATATCCCCGACATGGCTGTTACGCCAGGAGACTTCATCCCCGTTGCCGTAGCCTTTGCCCGCGTTCGCACCCGCCGTCACGCCAAATGCCGCGCCGCCTTCGCCGTAGCTCACCGCCACGCCTGCGTTCCAGCCGCTGGATTTATTGTCGCTGCGTTCGTGGCGCTCCTGCTGTGCCGCGACGATATTCACATCGTTGTCGGCAAACAGCGTCGTGCCCTGCTTGCCGCTGACGTCGGAGCCAATAATGTTGATGTCAGACTTCTCGCCCCCGGTCGCCACCACCACCGCGTTTTTCCCGGCGTTCACTTTGCTCGCAAGCGCCGTGGTGCTGTTGATGTCCTGGGTGTTGGTCTGCTTGCTCTGGCCGTAGGTCAGCGACACGCTGACGTTCTGCGCCGCCGCCTGTGCGCCGTCGGCCATCAGGCCCTGAGCGGTATTCATCATCGCGCTGGCTGCACGGGCGCTGTCCCATGCGGCGTTGGCGGCCGACAGCATATTGATGCGATCGTCATTGCTCTTACCGACCGTTTTTGCACTTTGCGCAGCGGTCATCGCCGCCGAGACCACCGGCACATTCACCGCGAGGGTAAAGCCTTTCTGCTCGACGGTACGTTTGTACTGCGACGCATAGGTATCCTGCGCCGCCTCAATGGTGACGTTTTTGCCCTGAATCGCGACGTCGCCGTTCGGCGAGGCCACGCTGCTTCCGGTCTGGCGGTAGTCGTTGCCCGCCAGCAGCACCGTGTCGCCCTGAAGACTGCCGACCATTGCGCCCTGCCCGGCTTTCGCCTGGCTCGCCTGGTCAGTGGTTTCAGTGCGCGATCCCACGGTAAAGCCAATGCCGCCGGAGCTTAACAGACCCGATTTTTTCTCCTGCTTCAGGTGTGTTTCGTCATTGCGACCGCCCATGGTGGTCAGCGTCAGATCGTTGCCCGCGCGCAGCGCCACGTCGTCAGTGCCGACCACGCTGCTGCCCGCCACGGTCAGATTATTACCGGCGCTGATGTTCACCGAACCGGCGCTCAGTTCGCTGCCCTGCACGGTTTGTTTGTCCACGGTATCGCGGGTGGTGGTAGTGGTTTTCGACAGCCAGCCGTTGCCGCCGACCACTTTGTGCCGCTCGTCGAGCTGATTGTCGTTAAGCACGCCTTCAATATTCACGTCACGCACCGCGCCCAGCGCCAGCGCGCCGTCCGAGGTCACGCGCGCGCCACGGGCGTTGATGTCGTTGCCCGCCGCCATCGTCACGCCGCCGGTGCCGCTCACCGTGCTGCCGGTGTGATCCCGGCTGCTCTGTTTGAGCGTGTTGTCCGCATCCCACACCAGGTTATCGCTGCGGGCAGTGGTGACGGTCTCCAGGTTCAGATCGCGTCCGGCCACCAGTTGCGCCTTGCCGTTTTCACCGCTGGCGATGACCTGCGCCCCGGTCAGGGTAATGTCGCGCCCGGATTGCAGCGCCAGTTTGCCGTTGTCACCCTGCACGTAAATACCCGACACGCTGTTGATGGTGGTGCGGGTAAAGCTGTTTTTGCCGAGGGCGCTTTCCGCGCTGTTGACGGTGGTGGTGACGTTGATGTCGCGTCCCGCGTTCGCCAGCAGGCTGTTATTCCCGACGAGTGCGCCGTCGATGTTATTAATATCGCGGCGGGCGTTCAGGCGGACATCCGCCCCCTGAATCATCCCCGCCTGGTTGGTGATGTTATCCGCATCCAGTTGCAGCACCCGGCGTCCGGCGATGGTGCCGCTGTTAAACAGATCGCCGTTGAGTTTCATTGAGACGTTGTTCCCGGCGATCAGCGCCCCGGAACCGTCGATATCACCCGGTTTCACTTTGGCGTAGACCTGCGGCACCAGCACGGTGGTCATTGAACCGTCCGGCATTTTCACGCGGGTGTTCACCAGCCAGACGATATCCCCGGTCAGCAGCGCCATCTGCTCAGGCGTTAACGCCACGCCGAGCTTGAGCGAATACTGCTTGCCGAAGGTAATGCCTTTGTCCATCAGCGCTTTGTACTGCTCCTCGTCATTGCTGTAGCCGTCGAGGTAGCGCTGGCCGGTAATGCCGACCACCTGCTCGCGCACCAGCCGCTGCTCGTAGTAGCCGTCGCCGAGGCGTTTGATGGTGTTGTCACCGTCGTTCGCAAACGCCTTCTGCATGTAATCGCTGCCGAGCCACTGGCGCTCGTTGGTAAAGCGCGGATCGGTTTCCACCAGATACGGCACGTCCGCTGCCGGATTCACCGTAAACAGGCTGTTGTCCGGCAGGCGGGTATTCGGGCCGACAATGCGGATCGCACCGTCCGCCGGATTGACTTCAAACTGCTGTCCCGCAGGTGGCGTCACCGGTTCGCCCGCAGAAACAGTCTGCTGCCAGGGCGCATGGTCAACGCCTTTGACCCCGTCCGTCACCAGATTCGCCCGATCGATGCTGACACTGGTGCCCTGCACCGCCACCGGGTTCAGCGTAATGTTGCTGCCCTCAACCTGGCCGTTACTGACCAGTTGACCCGGCTTGAGGGCGATCTCCTGGATCGCCGTCGGCGGCACGTAAGCGGTGCTGCTGCGCCCCTGTTCGTCGCTGCCCTTGTGACGAATGCGGTAGTAGTGGGTGACGGAGCCGACATCAGTGGTGTGGCGCACGCCCGGTACGTCGTCGTTTTTCACCGTGCCCATCGCGTCGGTGGATAAGGTCCCGCCCGCCACGATCTGGCTGTTATCGTTAAACAGGCGGTCACCCGTTAAGGTGAGATTGCCGCCCGCGAGGATTTTCGCCGGATCGGTTTCCTGAATGCGCGTCTCTTCCACCGTGCGGGTGTAGTCGTACTGGTTGAAGTCGTCGTTATTGGGGGCGGTGCTTTCCGGGGTGTTGAGGTTGCGCAAGCCGTTCGACGAGTTGCCATCCACATACACGCCCTCGTCCCCCGCCTTCCAGCGGTTGGTCGAACCGGTGTGCTGGTATTCGGTGAGCTGCTCCTGGGAGACCGTGACCAGCGCGGTGGAGAAATGATCGTTGATGTTATTGATCTGCCCGGCGTTGATCGCCATGTTGCCCGCCGATTCAATGGTCGAGCTATGGTTGTTGATCTCACCCGCCCGTCCGGTCGCCGCGCCGTTTTCATTAAGCAAACCGCCGATCAGCATATCGCCACCGCTGTAGATCAGCGCGTGGTCGCGGTTATTGAGCGTCTGCACGCCCAGATCGACACGCTCGCGCCCGGCAAGCGTGGCGGCGGTGCCGTTTTCCGCCAGGTTGTTAAAGGTATTTGCGTTGACGCCCACCGCATCGCCATAAATGCGCCCGGTGCCAGTGTTGGTCAGGGTGTCGGCGTTAATGCGCATGATGGAGCCGTCAATCAGTCCCCGGTTTTGCAGGGTACCGCTGGCGTTGAGCGTGTTGCGTCCGGCGGTGATCTCACCGTTTTCGGTGTTGGTCAGGTTTGCGCCGCTGACATCAAGCTGCTTGCCCGCCAGCAGTTTGCCGCTGTTGGTGAGATCGCCCGGCGTGGTCAGCGCCACGTTGCCATTGGCAATAATGGAGCCGCTGTTATTTAGGGATTCGCCGCTGTGCAGATCCATATCACCGAGCGACAGCAACTGCCCGCTGCCGTCGACATAATCGGCATCAATGCTCAGTTTCTCGCCCGCTTTCGCCGTGCCGCCCTGGTTTTGCACCCGCAGCCCGTCGCCGCTCAGCTCAACCAGCCCGGAAGCCGCCAGCGCGCCTGCGGTGTTATTCAGTTCGCCGTTGTTGTGTACGGTCAGCGCGTCGTCAGCCAGAATGCTGCCGCTCTGGTTATTGAGGGTGGAGGTATTAAGCGCGACGCGCTGGCCTTCCAGTCCCTGGTTTTCGCCCTGGGTGTTCTGGTTGGCAAAATCGATCGCATTCAGGGTGACGCTTTTCCCGCCGCGAATCAGCCCGGAGACGTTATCAATGATACCCTGGGCGCTGTCGAGCAGCAGATCGCCTACCGACTGGATCTGCCCGCCGCTGTTGCGCAGCGCATCGGTATGCAGCGCGGTTGCCGCCTCGCCAATCACCCGTCCGCCGTTCTGGTTATCAATGGAACCGGCGGAAATATCAGCCTCACCTTTTGCCGCCAGCGTCCCGCCCTGGTTATTGAGCGTGTTACCGGAAAGATTAAGCGCCCCCAGGCTGTTGAGCGTACCGCCCGCGTTATTCAGATCGGCGGTCATCACGTTCACCCCGTTGCCCTGCACCAGGCCGGAGGCGTTGTTCAGTTGATCGGTATGAGCCAGCGTCAGACTGTCGGTCGCCACCAGTTGTCCATCGGTGTTATTCAGGCTGCCGCCGGTCAGGGTCGCGCTTTTGCCGGAGAGCGTCACGCCGTCGCTGTTATCAAACGTGCCTGCCGCCAGCGTCATGTCGCCGAGGCTGGTGATGCCGCCCTTGTCGCCGCTGCGACGGTTATTCAGCGTCTGCGCGCCAATCGTCAGGTTTTCACCGCTCTGGATCAGGCCGCCGTCGTCGTTATTCAGGGTATCGCCATCCAGCGTCAGCGCCGTCTGCGCGGCCAGTTGCCCGCCCTGGTTATCCAGCGTGCCCGCGTGGATCTGCGCGGCGTCACCGCTTACCAGCGTCCCCTGCTGGTTTTGCAGCGCACCGGCGTTAAGCGTCAGGTTTTTGCCTGCGCCAATCACCCCGGCGCTGTTATCCAGATTACCGCCGGTTAACATCATGCCGTCGCCGGATTTCAGCGCGCCCTGCTGATTTTTAAATCCGCTGAACTGCGCAGTAAGCGCCTGTTCGGAGCCGAGCTGACCGCCGGTGTTATCCACCTCGCCGCCCGCCAGCGTCAGCGCGCCGCTACTGGCGATAAAGCCGCTCTGGTTATTGAGTGCCCCGGTTTGCAGATCCAGCGCGCCGTGTGAGAGCAGCGAGCCGGACTGGTTATTGAAGGTGCCCCCGTTAAGGGCAAGCGCTGCGTCATCGGCAACAATCACCCCCTGCTGGTTATCCAGCCCGGCGGCATAAATGCGCTGACTTTTCGCCGCCTCGATGCGCCCTTTGGCGTTATTAATCACCTGGGTGCTGCGAATATCGCCCTCGCCTGCCGAAGCCGAGATCAGCCCTTCGCTGTTATTAAGCGATCCGGTATTGATGTGGGCGTTACCCGCTACGCCGAGCAACTGGCCCTTCGTGTTATCGATGGATTGCGCGTTAACCTGCACGTCGCCGTTAGCGGCGATTTGCCCCTGCTGGTTATCGAGGCTGCCCGGCAGATTGACCGCCAGCGCCCCTTTACCGGTCTGCACCAGCGTGCCTTTCTGGTTCGACAGGCTTTGCGCGTTAAGCGTCAGGGCATCGGCGCTCAGAGTGCCGCCGTTGTTATTGAGCAGTTTGCCGCTGCGCGCGGTGAGTGCCGCGCCGCTGACCGTGGCGTTTTGCGTGCTGAGATCGCCCGCGCCCGCGTCGAGCGTGACCTGTTTACCCTGGGTCTGGCTGCCGCTGACGTCCACGCCCTGACCGCTTGCGCTGAGGTTGCCGCCCGCCAGCGTCTGCCCGTGGGCGTTAAGCTGCCCGCTGGTGCTCAGTTGCAAATCGCCTTTATCCGCCAGCTTGCCGTCGTTGTTGACGCCTGCGGCGAGCACGCTGTTTTTCTGGCTGGTGAGCGTGGCGGCGCGGATCTGCGCGTTATTACCCGCCGTCAGCACGCCGTTGTTATTAAACTCGCCAGCGGTCTGAATCACGGCGCTGTCGCTTGCGCGGGTGGTGCCGCTGTTCTCAATGCGACCGTCGGCGGTCAGGGTCACGCTCCCGGCCTGCGCGCCAATCGCCCCGGCGTTACGCACGCCGACGCCGCGCTCGGTGCCGACCATGCGGATTTTCCCGGCGTACATGCCGCCGAGATTCGACACATCCACCGCCAGTTGTGGGCGGGTGGCCGCGTCATCGCTGCCTTTAACGATGCTGTCATGGGCGGCGTCCACCTGGTTGCGCCCGGTGGTGACTTTCAGATCGTTTGCCCACAGCCCGGCGTTCACTTTTACCGAGCGGGCGATGATGTCGGTGTAATCCGCGCCGGAGGTGTCCATCCCGTCACCCTCGACCACCACTTCGCCGCGCTCGACGTTGTACCCGGTGAGGTTGCCGTTATTCATCTGCGCCTGCCCTGTGGTCAGGGTGGCGCGGTTGGTGTTGATAAAGCCGCAGCCGCTACAGGTAATGCCCGCCGGGTTGGCGATCACCACCTGCGCTTTTTGCCCGGCGACTTCGATCATGCCGTTGAGTTTGCTCGGATCGCGGGCAGTCACCTCGTTAAGAATGATCTTCGCTTCGCCTTTCGCCAGCCACGGGTTCGCCGACACCATTCCGCCCAACTGGGTTGGGGTATTTTTGTGCGAGTTATTAAGAATGGCACCCTGCTTGTTGACGTCGAACTGGGTATAGCTGTTGCGCGAGACGCCCGCTTTCGACGGCGTCTGGATGTTGACCTGCGGAATGCCGTTGGCGGTTTTCAGCACCGTCGGCTGCTGATTTTTTGCCGCGCCGACATCGGCGACAATGTTCGCCTGCGCGGTCTGTATCACGCCCATCGCCAGCCACAGGCTTAAACTTAAGGCGCTGACTTTACCGACCAGGCGGCTGTGGGTGTGGCCGATACCGGCGGAACGGGAAGAACCCGCGCGACCCGAGCGGGCGATATCCGCCACGACCATCAGCATGCCGCGCGCTTTGTTGAAGACAATACGGTACAGGTTCTTATTCATCGTTCGTTCCTTTAAACACTTCCGGCAGGTTGACGGCGAGCGGGTGCGCCTGCTGCCACGCTTTTGCCTGATCGCGGCTCACCTGGTTGCCATGCAGCAGCACCACGCGTTTACCGAGTTTCTCTCCCCGGTGATAGAGCGCTCGCACGTAGCGGTCGGGGAAATAGTCGCGCCGCATCAGGGCGCTCATCGCGGCGGTATGACCAAACGGCGCGATCCAGTCGATGCACCACATCCGGTCGCCGCTGGCCCAGTCCTCTTCCCGCATCTCAATCGCCGGGCGGGTGAGGTAGCGGGCTTCCGATTCCAGGTTAAGCCAGGCCCAGCTGAGAAAGAAAACCGGCCGCCCCTGTTCCGCCACCAGCACATACTGGCCGCGTTTGATGATCGGCAGCAGCAGCGTCGGCAGCGCGTGCAGCGGCGCATCGCGGTGCATCGGCGAGTGCATCCACAGCCAGACGGTCGCGCCGAGCACTTCGGCTTCGCTTTCGTCGCCGCCTAAAATCAGCGGCGCTTTAATGTCGTATTGGCCTACGCGCATCACCAGCTCCAGTTGAGGTTGAACCCGAGGGTGGCTGAACTGGTGCTAAACCCGTCCGGCTTTGAGAACGGCGTGCCGGCAAACAGGTCGTAGCCGGTGTTGAACGCGCTACCGCGCAGGCCAACCACGCCGCCTGCCAGATGTTTGCCGATCAGGTATTCCGAGCTGTAGCCGCCCACTTCGCCGTAATCCGCGCCGATATAGAATTCCTGGTTTGGCAGCGGCGTACGCCATGCCAGATCGTTGCGCACGTACCAGCCGTGGCTGGCGCTGAGCGTGCGCTCGCCGTCAAAGCCGCGCACCGTCCAGCGGTTGCCGATGGCGAACTGCTCCTGCGGCGTCAGCGGCGTGTTGCTCATCTGGCGCAGGTACTGGACGTTGTAACGGAAATGCTGTGAGCCGAGATCAAACGGCAGATCGAACTGCGCGTTTAGCTGAAGGATTTTGCTGAGCGCCGTGGCATCGCCGACAAACTCTTCCGGTGCAGGCTGTGCGCCAAACCAGCGTGTCCCGCGCTGATAGCTGATGCCCGCGTCCAGCGTTGCCTGGCCGATATAGTGAGTGTGCTGTAACCCGGCACGCCAGGCCGCCGTCTGCCGGCGCTGCACGCCGACTTCGGTATCGTCGATATAGTTGCGGGTTTCGCGCGCCAGCACGTCGTAAGTAAAGAGCGTTTTCTGCGTGCCGCTGCGGTGCAGGACGCGGCTTAACTGCACGTTGAGGTTTTTACTTTTGCCGCTGTAGCGATAATCACCCGCGAGGCCCGCTACCGTCTGGTGGTAGTCATAATCGCTGCCGGTGACGCCGAGCATCCAGTAGCCGAACGGCACGGAATAGTGTGCGGTGTAGTTTTTGCTGCCTTTGCCACCTTTGTCATCCAGATCGTGGCTGGCGGAAACGTAGAGCAAATCGCTCAGCGAGAAGGGGTTATCCAGTGACAGCGTCGCACCGCCCTGATAGCGCCCGGTGCTTTTGGTGCCGGAGTCATCCAGCGACAGGCCGACGCGCCACATTTTGCTCTGCTTGCGGGTGATAATGACGTCGCTTTCGCCGGGCTTTTCGCCGGGCAGAAGTTCCATATTGGCTTCCACGGTCGGCAGGCGCTGTAAGTTCTCCAGCCCCTGCTCAATGTCGCGCAGATCTAACAGATTGCCTTCATGCGCCGGGAACGCGCTGTAAAGCTGAATATATTTGTCGCTGTCGTCGGTGAGTTTTACATGCCGGATGTAGCCCGGCACGACGGTCAGCCGCAGCGTGCCGCTTTTCAGATCCTGCGACGGGGCCAGCACGCGGGTGGTGATCCAGCCGTGATCCACCAGCCGGTTTTGCAGGGTGCTCATCAACAGGTTGATGCCCTTACCGCCCAGACACTGGCCCTGCGCCTGATCCGCGATGCGTTGCAGCGGCACCCAGTGCGGCAGCGCGTCCTGCCCGCTCAGTTCCACCCGGTTAATGGGGAAACAGGGCGTTTCCACCGGAAAGGCGATGCGCCCGAAGCTGGATGTCGGTTCCGACAGGCGCACATCCGGCACCGGCGGCGTGAGTTGCTGTTCAAGTGCTTTCTGACGTTGCTGCTGAATAATAAATTGATTATCAGGCTCCGCAGCATGGGCAGAAAGCACGCAGGAAAGGCTGCTTACAGCCGATATTATTATCGCTATTTTAGGTGACGCATTCATCAGACGTTCCGCGCTGTGTAATAAGAAATGAAGACAATGTGAAGTTATGTAAAATTGTTTAAAAATTAGCATCTGATGAAAAGGGGGATTAATCCTAAAGCTCGGACCACTTGCGCGTTCAGATATCCCTAAATCTGGTAGGTAGACAGGAAAATAGTTAAATCGGGCAGCAAAAAATGAAACTTAAATTAAACTGGCGCAGTTTCGTGGCAGGAAAATTAAATAGTCACCCGACGTTATATTAACCGCCGGGCCACAGGTAAATTATTTGAAATGGGTGTGTTCACTGACTTTAACGATATCGCTGGTCAGGTTTAATGCGTCGGCGCGGTTTTTTAAAATGGCGATGATGTGCTGATTCGGTTTAATAAATCCGTCTTTATCCAGTTCATATTCCTGCACGTCAATGCCAAAAGCCACGGTATCCCCGACATTTCCGCCCAGCACCCGCACCACATCCGGCGTCACCTCCACGACAATATCGGCATGACTGTTATAGTCGCTGTGATTTTCGGCATATGAAAATGAGTAATGATGTTCCGGCCAGTTTTTCTGAATAATATCGCCGGGGGCGGGTTTAACTTCATTAATGCGGTAGCCCCAGAAAGGTTTATCCGTGCGGCCGGTATAACGGGCTTTGATGGCGTTATTGACGTAGACCGAATGGCTGGCGGCAAAGCGGAAATTGTCATACGCCTCGCCCGCCTGCCGCACGACCCAGGAGATAAACGCCGCCGACCAGGGGACTTCATCACCGTTATCAAAGCGGCTGCGGCCGTCCCAGGGTTCACCGATAGCCGCCCACATCTCACGCACATAGTGATAATAAGGCGCTTCCCGTTCGTTGCCCTTGCCTTTATCAAAGCGCAACCATTCCGCAATCGCCGCCTGAATAAAGCGCTCCGTCTGCGTGCCATACGGGTCGCGCAGATATTTACCGAACACCACGCCGCTCTCCTCCCCCACCGTCACTTTGCGCCAGCCGGGATGCGTGCTTTCGCCTTCATCTTCTACCTGCTCACCGATGGTTAAATCGCGGATAATCACGCCGTCCGGTTTGTCACGCAGGCGCAGCCCGTCGGTGGCGACCACGCGGTTGGTGGTGGCCGACGCCTGCGAAAAGGGCGTCAGCGCGGCCAGCGTCTGCATGAGCGATTCCGCACGGCTGCCCATGACGTGCCCCATACCGTGATCGTCGACGGTAAATAAGCCCAGTTCATGTGGCGGAAGACGCAAAATAGAACGACCATAGCGCACGTCGTCGGCGGTAAATTCCTGCTCAGGCGGGACCTGGCGAAGTGCCCACTGTTTGTTATAAAAGAAGGGTTCGGTGCCGTGAAATCCGCGCGACATTGACAGCCAGGGCACGGTAATTAATTTCTCTGCCAGTAATTTTGCCAGCACCGCGCCGCTGCCGTAAGCACCGATAGCAAATGACGAACCTATGGTTTGCTGCACCGCCTGAAAATAATCCAGAATCGGCCCGTCAATATCCCGTACCGGATAATCCTCATCCACCGAAAAAATAATGGTGCTTCCTGCCTGCAACGGCTGCCCCACGGTCAGGGCAAATTTTAATGCGCTATGGGCGTTATTTTCCCCGGTAGCGGCTGAAAAGTGGGTAATGGAACGGCTTCGATCCTGGAATACCGGCAGCAGCGAAAATCCGCGCGAGGAAAGAAAGCGCGCTTCTTCCGGCGTCAGTGTTTTGGGATCGTTCATATCAGAGGCGTAATAACGAATAACGGTGGCGACGTTATTATTTTTCAGGTAATCCAGAAACGGTTGTTTCTTTTTATTTAAGCGGATACTGACATCCACCGCAGCCCAGCCACTTGCCTGTTCGAACTCATCTTTATAAGACATAACCCACCCGGACGCATTATGCAGACTGTTTAACCTGATGGTTTATCACAGCCTGGCGGTAATCTGCATAATGCGTTCAGGTGAGAAAAAGCCTGGCGGCCCGTTTTATTAGCCCGGCTCTTTAACCATTTTTTTGGCAACCACGATCTGCCCGCGTCCGCGTTCTTTGGCGAGGTACAGCGCCAGATCTGCGGATCGGATCAAATTATCTGCCCGCGCATGAACGGGCCAGGTGGCGACCCCGATGGAGACGGACAGCGGGCCGATATCCTGCGCTTCATAGATGAGCGGCTGCGCGGCGATTGCCTGCATGATGTCACTGCCGAGGGTAATGGCCTCTTCTTCGTTGACGTCCGGCAGCAGTACCAGAAACTCTTCGCCGCCGTAACGGAACGCCACGCCGCGCTCGCGCAGGGTGTTTTGCAGGCACAGGGCTGTCTCGCGGATCGCTTTGTCCCCGGCTTCATGGCCCCAGGCGTCGTTAAGGCGTTTGAAATAATCGATGTCGATCATCAGGCAACTGAGGACGCTTTTTTTCGCTTCGGTACGTGCAAGCAGCGTGCGCAGGGTTTCATCAAGGTGGTGACGGTTATGCAGCCCGGTCAGGGAATCAAACATCGCCCGCTCGGTGAGGGTGTCGCGTAGCTGCTGATTCGCCAGCGCCAGAGCCAGCGTCTCGGCAATCAGTTCAAGGTAGGTATAGGGAGGCTCTTTTTCCGGCACCCGGTTTTCCACACTGAGCAGACCGATAATATTGTTCTGCGCGATCAGCGGAACGCAGGTCGCACGGCTGGCGCGCGCCGGATCCAGATGTTCACAGGGAATATCCACCGCGTCTTTACCGGGACTGTGCAACTGCCCGCGTTTTAACGCCCAGCAGCACTCCGGGGCAAAGGGCGTCTCATCCCCCTCCGGCGACAGCCAGCTGGTCATGCAGACCATGCGATTGGCGTGGCGGTCGAGCATATATAAGCGCCCGCTCATGTCCGGGACGATCTGCGGCACAAACAGGGCGATTACTTTGAGGATACTGTCGCGGGTATCGCAGCCCTGAAGCCGCTGCGTCATGCGTGCCAGCAGATTGCGGGTTACCCAGTCGGCATCCCGCTCCCGCTCCAGGCGCTGGCGGGCGAGGCCGTTTTCACGGAAGATCCGGATGGCCTGGGCCATATCGCCAATTTCATCCACCTGCCCAAGCACCGGGGCTTCGACCGCATAATCCTGTGACGCAAGGCGATTGACCACATCACTGAGCGTGACCACAGGGCGCAAAATGCGGTGTTTGATGATAAAACCCAGTACGAATAAAAACAGCAGCGCCGTCAGCGCGACCATGATTTCCGAGAGCGTGCGCAGCCGCTGGGAATCTTTTGTCGCTTCCGTAATCGCGGATTGCACCCGTTTATCTAACAGGTTACGAAAATGCTCAAAACGGTACTCGGCCTGGGTTAACTGATCTTCGTACTGCGCGCCAAAAAGGATCCTCACCCCGTCGGCGGCCCTTTGCTCTTCCACCGCTTTCAGCGCCGCCTGTTGTTCATCGCGCAGCGTATCCATGAGGGTGATGCCGTCACGCAACAGCATTAATTCTTCGGTGGTCGCCCCGACATCTTTGAGCGTCGTCAGATGCTTTTCCATGCTGGCTTCTTTGCTAAAACCGGCTTTCAGCGCCTGAATATCTTCCGCTTGCTGATTGATAACCACCGTGCGGGCCAGCTCGCTCAGGGAAAACACCTCGTTTTCGAGCGCTTCGGTGGCTTCATCAAAGGTATATCGCTGCTCCACGGCCCGGCGCTCAACGCGATCCGCCCCGGATGCCATAAACAGCGCCACCCCCGATGAGAGCGTTAAAATCACCGTCGCGACGTAGGCAAAGTTGGTAATGGTTGCAATACGCACAAAGTATCCTTTTGCATTCAGGCCCACCCCAAAAGTTGCAGGGTAAAGAAGAGTATAGACGGGCGACCGTTATCCGATCCGTACCGCCTCCCACCGGGATCTCACTTTTTACGTCCCCGCCCTCACCTCTGGGTCAAATGAGTGATATATTTTCACGCAGTAAACCAAGGAGATGTCATGTCGGAATTTGATGCAATTGCCGGAGATTTGCTTGCGCAAGCGCAGGTGCAGGAGCAGCGTCAACAGGTACGGGACAGTAAACTGCTGGATCAGGTTGTCGCCATTTACGGGCAGAAGGCGGTCGCCGAGCAGCTACGCAAGCTGGGGAAAAATGAGTGGAGCCGGGAGTCGCTTAACCGCCGGATGAACGGGAAATCCGCGCCCCGACTGCTTACCACCACCGAGGAGGCGATGCTGCGTAAAATGCTGCCCTCCCCGCCCGCGCATCATCCTCACTATGCGTTTCGTTTTATCGATCTTTTCGCCGGGATTGGCGGTATTCGCCACGGTTTCGATGCCATTGGCGGCCAGTGCGTGTTTACCAGCGAGTGGAATAAAAACGCGGTGCGCACTTATAAAGCCAACTGGTTTAATGAAGAAGAGACGCACACCTTTAATCTTGATATCCGCGAAGTGACCTTAAGCGATAAGCCGCAGGTGAGCGAGGCGCAGGCCTATGCGCATATCGATCGGCATATTCCCGACCACGATGTCCTGCTGGCGGGCTTCCCCTGCCAGCCGTTCAGTCTCGCAGGCGTCAGCAAGAAGAATGCGCTGGGCCGCGCCCATGGTTTTGAGTGTGAAGCCCAGGGCACGCTGTTCTTCGACGTGGCCCGCATTATCAAAGCCAAAAAGCCGGCGATTTTCGTGCTGGAGAACGTCAAAAACCTGAAAAGCCATGACAAGGGCAAAACCTTCAGCGTGATCATGGAGACGCTGGACGAGCTTGGGTATGAAGTGGCAGACGCGGCGGTGAGCGGCAAAGACGATCCGAAGATCATCGACGGGAAGCACTTTTTACCGCAGCACCGCGAGCGCATTGTGCTGGTCGGTTTCCGCCGCGATCTGAATATTCATGACGGCTTTACCTTGCGCGATATCAACCGTTTTTATCCGGCGCAGCGCCCGACGTTTGGCGAACTGCTGGACCCGACGGTGGACAGTAAATATGTGCTGTCGGAAAAGCTGTGGGATTACCTTTATCGCTATGCCAAAAAGCACCAGGCCAAAGGTAACGGGTTTGGTTTCGGGCTGGTGGACCCCACCCGTGCCGACAGCGTGGCGCGTACCCTTTCGGCGCGCTATCACAAAGACGGGTCGGAGATCTTAATCGATCGCGGGTGGGACAAAGCGCTGGGTGAAACCGACTTTACCGATCCGGCAAACCAGGCGCGACGCCCCCGCCGCTTAACCCCGGTTGAATGCGCGCGTTTGATGGGTTTTGAAAAGGTCGGCGAGCGCCCGTTCCGCATTCCGGTTTCCGACACCCAGGCCTATCGCCAGTTTGGTAACTCGGTGGTGGTACCGGTGTTCGCCGCCGTCGCGCGTCTGCTGGAACCGTCCATCGCACGCGCCGTGGCGCTGCGTAAAACACGGGAATAATGCGGGTACCTGGTTATAACCATCGTGATGATTTAGCGATCAAATGTTAACCAAATGTTCATAAAGTTCCCAAAAAGGCCGTCGATAACCTGTATGAAATCGCGGCTCAATTACGGACTTATGGACGGCAGTTATGCTTAAGAACATCAGAGTTATCACCGGAATTATCCTCGCCCTTTCCATCTTCTGCCTTTTGCAGGTGGTGACGGGCGGGTTGTTTTACTCTGCGGTCGATAACGATCGCACGAACTTCCAGCAGTATGGCGTCCTTAATGCCCAGCAGGAAAACCTCAGCGACGGGGTGAACACGCTGGTGAAAACCCGCGTGACGGTCACCCGCGTGGCGATCCGCTTTCTGAAAAATCAGCGCGATCCGGCCTCTCTTGCCGCAATCGATAAGCTGCTGACAAGTGCCAGCACCTCCCTTGAGAAATCTGACGCCTATTTTGCCACCTTTAAGGGCATTGAGCGGCTGAACGGTCAGGACGGCAACGTGGCGGCGCAGATGGAGAAAAGTTATCGCCAGATGTATGACGTGCTGAAAATGTCGATTCAGTATCTGAAGGCCAATAACTACGAAGCCTACGGCAATCTCGACGCGCAGCAGGCTCAGGATGAAATGGAAGCCAGCTTCGCGCAGTGGCGGGCGGAAAATAACGGTCTGCTGAAGGCAGCCGCCGCCCAGAACCAGCACAGCTTTACCCAGATGCAGTGGACGCTCGGCACCATTTTACTGGTGATGATCGCCGTGTTCGTCTTCATCTGGTTTGGGCTGCAACAAGTGCTGTTAAAACCGCTGCACGGCATGCTGGCCCATATCCGCGCGATTGCGCAGGGCGATTTAACCCGCCGGATTGACGTCCACGGGCGCAACGAAATGAGCCAACTGGCGGGCGGCCTGCACGAGATGCAGCAGTCGCTGGTCACCACGGTGAGCGCGGTGCGTAATAGCTCCGATTCTATCTATACCGGCGCGGGCGAGATTTCCTCCGGCAATAACGATCTCTCTGCGCGTACCGAGCAGCAGGCCGCATCGCTGGAAGAAACCGCCGCCAGCATGGAGCAGCTCACCGCCACGGTGAAGCAAAACACCGACAACGCCCGGCAGGCTGCACAACTGGCGAAGAACGCCTCGGATACCGCGGCACGCGGCGGCCAGGTGGTCAGCAATGTGGTGCGCACGATGAACGATATTGCCGACAGTTCGCAGCAAATCGCCCATATTACCGGCGTTATCGACAGTATTGCCTTCCAGACTAATATCCTCGCGCTTAACGCCGCGGTGGAAGCGGCGCGCGCGGGTGAACAGGGCCGGGGTTTCGCGGTGGTGGCAGGTGAAGTGCGCACGCTGGCAAGCCGCAGCGCCAACGCCGCGAAAGAGATCAAAACGCTGATTGAAAATTCAGTCAGTCGCGTCGATACCGGTTCGTCACAGGTCGCGGAAGCGGGTGAAACGATGAAGGAAATCGTCAACGCTGTAACCCGCGTGACCGACATTATGGGGGAAATCGCCTCCGCGTCGGATGAGCAAAGCCGGGGAATTGAGCAGGTGAGCCTGGCGGTGTCACAGATGGACAGCGTGACTCAGCAGAACGCCGCGCTGGTGCAGGAATCGGCCGCTGCATCTGCGGCGCTGGAAGAGCAGGCTGACCAGTTGCGTCAGGCCGTGGCGGTGTTTCAGGTGGGCAATCCGTTGAAAACCGCTGACACGCCGAAAGTGAAGCCGCAGCCTGTGCTGCGTCCGGCGCTCAGCAGTGCCTCCGGGGGCGACGCCAACTGGGAAACGTTTTAAATAAGAAGTGAACGCGGGCAGGTGATCCTGCCCGCTTGACGATCAGTTACGCGACTGTACCCAGAACGCGTGGATGAGGCCGGGAACATAACCCAGCAGCGTCAGGACGATGTTCAGCAGGAAGGCCAGACCAAGGCCTTTACCGAGGAGCACGCCCAACGGTGGAAGAAGAATAGTAATTACGATACGCCAAAAACCCATAACAACTCCAGTGCAGGCAAAAATCCAGGTTATTGTAAAAAAAGAGAATTTCTCTTTAAGCGTAGCCATTGTAGCCACAAGTGCCAGTTTCGCCCCTCGCTTTTACCCTCTTTTACGCAGCTATACATGCACCCGATATAATTGGCGATAGCTATAATTGTTAACATTTGCTTTACCACACGCGCTGACGAGCGTTATGTTTACAGGCAAATACCAACACAGGAGTTCATGTATGTTTTCAGTGGGTGATGTTGTACAGCCGCGTATGGGCGGCCAGAAATTGAAAGTAATTGAAGTGAATGACGATCAGATCGTCGCCGTTCCGGCCAGCCAGGAAAACGGTGAGCGAGTCACGCTGAAAGCCGTGGATGTGGCGCTGTATAAAGAAGACGGCGATTTCGGCGTTTGCTAATTCCCGCATTAATTTCGTGATGCCATTGCCCGGCGGCGTATGCCCGCCGGGTTAATTTTTTACGCCGCACACAACCCGTTGAAAAATAAATAAATCCTCTCACTCTCCAACAATAATAACGAAACGGTTAATAAACACGCTTACGCAGAGCATTTTATTGACAAACTGCCGATAAATAAAAATTTATCGCTAATTGTGCGTTTCAAACCAGTCATATACTCTATTCAAATCCAGTAAAGCCCCGTAATGCGCTAATTATCATTAGCGGCGTCGCCGTTTGTCTTTTTCAGAGGTATCAAACATGTTCTCTCCGCAGTCACGCCTGCGTCATGCCGTGGCAGACACATTCGCAATGGTTGTCTATTGTTCGGTTGTGAACATGTTGATTGAAATTTTCCTCTCCAACATGAGCTTTGAGCAGTCCCTTTCTTCCCGCCTGGTGGCGATCCCGGTCAACATTGTTATTGCCTGGCCGTATGGGTTTTATCGTGATGCCATTATGCGTCTGGCGCGGCGCATGACGCCTGCCGGCTGGATGAAAAATCTGGCGGATATCGTGGCGTATGTCACTTTTCAGTCGCCGGTGTATGTGGCGATCCTGCTGACGGTGGGCGCGGACTGGCATCAGATCGCCGCTGCGGTGAGTTCAAATATCGTGATTTCAATGCTGATGGGTGCGGTCTACGGCTATTTTCTCGATTATTGCCGTCGACTGTTTCGGGTCAGTCTCTACCATCAGGCCAAAGCCTGATGGAGATGTTTTCGTGTCAGGCCGATTCGCCAAACAGCCCTGACAAAAAACGCTCCAGCGCCAGGCGC
This sequence comes from Enterobacter sp. kpr-6, assembly GCF_900116015.1. GTDB lineage: Bacteria > Pseudomonadota > Gammaproteobacteria > Enterobacterales > Enterobacteriaceae > Enterobacter_D. The sequence goes on along the minus strand of NZ_FOYH01000010.1, from coordinate 22,590 downwards.
GAACTGAAGCCATGGGGAATACCGTAGTGCTCGTGCGCTTCGCCGCCTAAATAGAGCGGAAAATGCTGGTAGTGATCGCAGGTTTTGATATCCGAGGCGGGATCCGCAAGGGACAAACTGCGCTCTTTAAGCGTGGGATGAATCACTAATGCTGTACGTCCGAGCCGCGCTTCGCGATTGACGTAGACATAATTTTCGCCGCGACGGTACCCGTAGGTTTTAGTCGTCGCAACATCCATGGTAAACCCCGCCTTTTCAAGAACGCGCGCCACCTCATCGGGTCGTAAATACATATTTTTTCCTCGTCATCATGTACTGCAACGCAACCTTACAGTAATCAGCATTAGCAACGCTTTCGGAAAAGTCCATAAACGCCGCGTAAAGCCGTGATTAACTTCTGAGCCATAAATTATGCGCTACACTGAAAATTACATCGAAATCAAGGGAGGATCATATGTTTAGCAGACCAAACCGCAGCGACGTAGATGACGGCGTTCAGGATATTAATAATGATGTCAGCCGACTGGCCGACAGTCTGGAAGACATTTTAAAATCCTGGGGAAGTGACGCGAAAGACGAATCCGACCACGCCCGACGTAAAGCGAAGGCGCTGTTAAAAGAGACGCGTGCCAGAATGCACGGACGTACTCGTGTGAAGCAAGCCGCTTGCGATGCCGCAGGCTGCGCTGAAACCTTCGTGAAAGATAAACCCTGGTGCAGCCTCGGTGCTGCCGCAGCGGTCGGGATTTTCGTCGGCGCGCTGTTAAGCCTGCGTCGTTAATCTCCCGCCCCGTGATCCTGTATCACGGGGCGTCTTCTATTTCCCGTCGTAAACTGCCCGCCATAAACGTTGTGCCAGCGCATCCGCCATCGCGCCGGAAGTGACGTTGGTAAAGCACATAATCACTCCCCCACTGCCCTGACTGTCGAGCCGCCACGCGCTCAATGCTTCTACGGCAAGCCCCGCCTGATTAGCCCGCGCCACTGCTGCCCGATCGTCTCCGTCAAACGCAATCACCAGCTGAATACCGCCGTTCTGGGCGACCACGCTAAAGCCCTGCGCGATGAGCGCTTTCTCAAGCCACTGCCGTCTTTGCGCATAATGCTGGCGCATTTTCTTCAGGTGCCGCCAGAAATGGCCCTGCGTCAGAAAATCAGCCAGGGTGAATTGCACGAGGCCCGGCACCGTACATTGCGTGATCTGCGCCTGCTGGCGAAAGGCGGCCACCTGCGGCGCGGGTACCACGATCCAGCCGGTGCGGATAGCCGGGAACAGCGATTTGCTGAAAGTGCCGGTGTAGATCACCCGTTGCGGCGCATCGAGGCTTTTTAGCGGCGGCAGCGGCTTGCCGTGATAACGGAATTCGCTGTCGTAATCGTCTTCGATAATCCACGAATCGGTGCGGGCCGCCCAGTCGAGCACCTGGCGGCGGCGCGGCAGGGAGAGCGCCACGCCAAGCGGGCTTTGATGGGCGGGGGTAAGCAGCGCAAAGCGGGCGTGCGGATGCAGTCGCTGCGCGGCGTCAATATCCATACCATTCTCATCTACCGGCACCGGTAACTGCTGCACCTGCTCGCGGGCGATCACCGGGCGGATCAGCGGAAAACCGGGATCTTCCACCCACATGCCGTCGCCGGGCCTGGCGAGGGTACGCAATATCAACGACATCGACATGGCGTAGCTGGAGGTCAAAAAGATCTGCTCAGGCGTGCAATCGATGCTGCGCGAAAACCGCAGATAATCGACGATCGCCAGGCGCAGTTCGCGCTCACCCGCCGGATCGCCTATGCCGAGATCAAAGCGCGACTGGGTGCGTAACCGTCTGCCCATCAACCGCGCCCACAGCGCGCGCGGAAAGAGATCGAGCGCCGGAAGCCCCATCTGAAAAGGCAGCGGCGCGTTGTCACGCGCTTCTGCGGGTGTGGGCGATACCTGCCCTTTCGCCGCCGTTACGTTTTCACTGACGAAGGTTCCCGCCTGTCCCCGTCGCACCAGCCACCCTTGCGCCACCAGCTCGCCATAGGCGTGTTCCACCGTCGCACGCGAGACACCGTTTTCCTGCGCGTAGATGCGGCTCGACGGCAGGCGGCTGCCCGCTGGCAGTTCCCCGGAGGCGATGGTGGCTTTCAAAAGACGGGCGATTTGCTGGTAGCGTGCGTCCATGATGGTCTGCTTTTTTCGTTAAAATATGGCTCTCTCAGGCAGACCATTATAGTGCTACATTGCGGCCAACTTAAACGAGGAGATTGCTATGACAACGCTACGCCAGCCCTATTACGAACTTAGCCCGGACGTGTACAAAGGGTTTTTACAGGCAAGCCAGGCGCTGGAGCGCTGCACGCTGGAAAAATCATTGCTGGAAATGGTCTATTTGCGCGTGTCGCAGATTAACGGCTGCGCGTTTTGCCTGGATATGCACAGTAAAGCGCTGCGCAAAGCCGGTGTCGATCAGCGCAAGCTGGATGCGCTGGCCGGGTGGCGCATCAGCGCGCATTTTAGCGAGCAGGAGCAGGTCGCTCTGGCCTGGGCGGAATCGCTGACTCACATTTCCACGACCCACGCCGGGGATGACGTTTATCAGCCGCTGCTGGCACATTTTAGCGCGGCAGAAATCAGCGATTTGACCTTTGCCATCAGCCTGATGAATGCATTTAACCGCCTGGCGGTGAGTATGCGCATGTAATTTGGGCGAAAAAATCCGTTCCCCGCTGAATCCGTCAGCGGGAATAAACTTATCTAAATTTCCTATATGTTGTGTGGTTGAAACTTTCCGCAACTACATCTAGTATTTCCTCAACAAGCAACAACACTGTCCGACGCGCTTATCCGCGTCGTCCCGCTATTTTAGATGGAAATACGAATCATGCGCATTACTATTTACACACGAGATAACTGCGTTCAGTGCCACGCCACAAAACGGGCGATGGAAAGCCGGGGTGTAGAGTTTGAAATGATCAATGTCGATCTGGTGCCGGACGCCGCAGACCAGCTTCGCGAGCAGGGATTCCGCCAGCTTCCGGTGGTGGTGGCAGGCGATACAAGCTGGTCCGGTTTTCGCCCCGATATGATTAACCGCCTCGCCGCCGCTCCCCGCCAGGCGCATGCATGAACACCCTCGTCTACTTCTCCAGCAGCTCCGAAAATACGCATCGTTTTATTGAGCGTCTGGGGCTGCCGGCGGTGCGCATTCCGCTTAACGAGCGTGAGCGCATTCAGGTAGACGTCCCCTACATTCTGGTGGTGCCCAGCTACGGCGGTGGTGGAACAGCCGGTTCCGTGCCGCGTCAGGCGATCCGCTTTTTAAACGATCCGCAAAACCGTGCGCTCATCCGTGGCGTCATCGCCGCCGGGAATCGCAATTTTGGCGAGGCCTATGGCCGCGCAGGGGATGTTGTTTCGCAGAAATGCGGCGTGCCCTGTCTGTATCGTTTTGAGCTGATGGGCACCCCGCGTGATATTGAAAATGTGCGAAAAGGAGTGAGCGAATTTTGGCAACGACAACCGCAGAACGCGTGATGCAAACCTCAACGGACTACCACGCGCTGAACGCCATGCTGAATCTGTACGATAACGCGGGCCGCATTCAGTTTGAAAAAGATCATCAGGCGGTGGAGGCCTTCCATACCGCGCACGTCCTGCCCAATACGGTGGCCTTTGCCGATCAGCAGGCCCGGCTGGATTATCTGGTAGCGGAAGGTTATTACGACGAAAGCGTGCTGGCCCGCTATGACCGCGCTTTCGTGGTACGCCTGTTTGATGATGCGCACGCCAGCGGTTTTCGTTTCCAGACTTTCCTGGGCGCATGGAAGTTTTACACCAGCTACACGCTGAAAACCTTCGACGGCAAACGCTACCTTGAACATTTTGAAGATCGCGTGGTGATGGTGGCGCTGACCCTGGCACAGGGAGATGAAAACCTTGCCCGCCAGCTTACCGTCGAAATCCTCAAAGGCCGCTTCCAGCCCGCCACGCCCACCTTTTTAAACTGCGGAAAAATGCAGCGCGGCGAGCTGGTTTCCTGCTTCCTCTTGCGCATCGAAGACAACATGGAGTCGATTGGCCGCGCGGTGAACTCGGCGTTGCAACTCTCCAAACGCGGCGGCGGCGTGGCGTTTTTACTCTCCAATCTGCGGGAATCCGGCGCGCCGATTAAGCGCATCGAAAACCAGTCATCCGGGGTGATCCCGGTGATGAAAATGCTGGAAGACGCTTTTTCTTACGCCAACCAGCTTGGTGCGCGTCAGGGTGCGGGCGCGGTTTATCTGCACGCCCATCATCCGGATATCCTGCGTTTTCTGGATACCAAGCGCGAAAACGCCGACGAAAAAATCCGCATTAAGACGCTGTCGCTGGGCGTAGTGATCCCGGACATCACTTTCCGGTTAGCCAAAGAGAACGCCAAAATGGCGCTGTTCTCGCCCTACGATGTGGAGCGGATTTACGGCAAGCCGTTCGGTGACATTGCGGTCAGCGATCTGTATGACGAGATGGTCGCCGACGTGCGCATCCGTAAAACCTGGATCAATGCCCGTGATTTCTTCCAGTTGCTGGCGGAAATCCAGTTCGAATCCGGCTACCCGTACATCATGTATGAGGACACCGTGAACCGCGCCAACCCGATTGCCGGGCGCATCAATATGAGCAACCTGTGCTCGGAGATTTTGCAGGTCAACAGCGCCTCTACCTATGATGAAAATCTTGATTATGCGGCAACCGGACACGACATCTCCTGCAACCTTGGCTCGCTGAACATCGCGCACACCATGGATTCGCCGGACTTTGGCCGCACAGTAGAAACCGCCATTCGCGGCCTGACGGCGGTATCGGACATGAGCCATATCCGTTCGGTGCCGTCGATTGAAGCCGGGAACGCCGCCTCCCACGCCATTGGTCTCGGGCAGATGAACCTGCACGGCTATCTAGCGCGCGAAGGCATTCTCTACGGCAGCGAAGAAGGCATAGATTTCACCAATCTTTATTTCTACACCATCACCTGGCACGCGCTGAATACCTCGATGATGCTGGCCCGCGAGCGTAATCAGCGCTTCGCCGGATTTGAGCACTCCCGCTACGCCAGCGGGGAATACTTCGCACAATATCTCAATGAAGAGTGGCAGCCGAAAACCGAAAAAGTGCGCGCCCTGTTTGCACGTGCGGGCATCACCCTGCCGACGCGCGAGATGTGGCAGCAGTTGCGCGACGACGTGATGCGCCACGGCATTTATAACCAGAATTTGCAGGCGGTGCCGCCAACCGGGTCGATCTCATACATTAACCACGCGACATCGAGCATTCACCCGATTGTGTCGAAAGTGGAAATCCGCAAGGAAGGTAAAACCGGGCGCGTTTACTACCCTGCCCCCTTTATGACCAACGACAATCTGGCGATGTATCAGGATGCCTATGAAATCGGCCCGGAAAAAATCATTGATACCTACGCCGCCGCCACCCGCCACGTCGATCAGGGCCTGTCGCTGACGCTGTTTTTCCCGGACACCGCCACCACCCGCGACATTAACAAAGCGCAGATTTACGCGTGGAAAAAGGGCATCAAGACGTTGTATTACATTCGCCTGCGCCAGCTTGCGCTGGAAGGCACCGAGATTGAAGGCTGCGTGTCATGCGCACTGTGAGGAGAAAAGGATGAGCCGTTTATCACGCGTTCGCGCCGTCAACTGGAACCAGATCCAGGACGATAAAGATCTGGAAGTCTGGAACCGCCTGACCAGCAACTTCTGGCTGCCGGAGAAAGTGCCGCTGTCGAACGACATCCCCGCCTGGCAGACGCTGAGCCACGCCGAGCAGCAACTGACCATTCGCGTCTTTACCGGTCTGACGCTGCTCGACACCATCCAGAACACCGTCGGCGCACCGGCGCTGATGGGCGATTCGCTCACGCCTCATGAAGAGGCGGTGCTGTCGAACGTCAGTTTCATGGAGGCGGTGCATGCCCGTTCGTACAGCTCGATTTTCTCCACGCTGTGCCAGACTAAAGATGTGGATGCCGCCTACGCCTGGAGCGAAGAAAATGGCCCGCTTCAGCGCAAAGCGCAGTTGATCCTGGAGCACTATTCCAGCGACGAACCGCTGAAAAAGAAAATCGCCAGCGTGTTTCTGGAATCGTTCCTGTTCTATTCCGGCTTCTGGCTGCCGATGTACTGGTCAAGCCGTGGCAAGCTGACCAACACCGCCGATCTTATTCGCCTGATCATCCGCGACGAAGCGGTACACGGTTATTACATTGGCTATAAATTCCAGAAAGGGTTAGAAAAAGTCAGCGCAGGCGAGCAGGAAATGCTGAAAAACTTCGCACTCGATTTGATGATGGATCTCTACGATAACGAGCTGGCTTATACCGAGGATTTATACGCCGGAACCGGCTGGAGCGATGACGTAAAAGCGTTCCTTTGTTATAACGCCAACAAAGCGCTGATGAACCTGGGTTATGAAGCGCTGTTCCCGGCAGAAATGGCCGCCGTTAACCCGGCGATCCTCGCCGCGCTTTCTCCCAATGCCGATGAAAACCATGACTTTTTCTCAGGGTCAGGGTCGTCGTATGTGATGGGGAAAGCGGTGGAGACGGAGGACGAGGACTGGGATTTTTGAGGGGGGTCACCCTCACCCTAACCCTCTCCCTGAGGGAGAGGGGACAGATCGAGCACAGACTTGCTTTTCTCCCTCTCCCTCAGGGAGAGGGCCGGGGTGAGGGTAAAAAAAGAGAGAAATATTCCTCCGTCATTTTCCTGTCATATTTTTAAGAATCATCCCACTCCCACACCCAAATTTCCGCCTCAAAACAAAAAATATCGCAGAAATTCATCTGCCGCTCAGCCCTTATCTCATGGGAAATTGCGCCATATCAGCTTCGGCAAATTCCATGCCACTTGTGGATTAAGGGTTGTCTCAGATTCTGAGTATGTTAGGGTATAGGCCGTTCATTATTTCCACCAGGAACTGTATCGATATAAATAAATAACGGGAATCTTTTTATTGCATGGCAATTAAACTCGAAATTAAAAATCTCTATAAAATATTTGGTGAGCACCCACAGCGCGCATTCAAATATATCGAAAAAGGACTTTCGAAAGAACAAATACTTGAGAAGACAGGGCTATCGCTTGGCGTAATTAACGCCAGTCTGGCCATTGAAGAAGGCGAGATATTCGTCATCATGGGATTATCGGGCTCCGGTAAATCCACCATGGTTCGCCTTCTCAATCGCCTGATTGAACCCACCCGCGGGCAGGTGCTGATTGATGGCGTGGATATCGCCAAAATATCAGACGCCGAATTGCGTGAGGTGCGCAGGAAAAAGATTGCGATGGTCTTCCAGTCATTCGCGCTAATGCCACATATGACGGTGCTGGATAATGCCGCTTTTGGTATGGAATTAGCGGGAACGCCTGCAAGTGAACGTCAGTCAAATGCGCTGGATGCACTGCGTCAGGTTGGGCTGGAAAATTATGCTCACTCTTATCCGGATGAACTTTCCGGCGGGATGCGTCAACGCGTTGGCCTGGCCCGCGCATTAGCCATTAACCCTGATATTTTATTAATGGATGAAGCCTTCTCTGCACTCGATCCGCTTATCCGTACCGAAATGCAGGATGAGCTGGTGAAATTACAGTCCCGTCATCAGCGTACCATTGTCTTTATTTCCCATGACCTCGATGAGGCTATGCGCATTGGCGATCGGATTGCCATTATGCAAAATGGCGAAGTGGTTCAGGTCGGTACGCCGGATGAAATATTAAATAATCCGGCCAATGATTATGTCCGCACGTTCTTCAGGGGTGTGGATATTAGTCAGGTGTTTAGCGCAAAAGATATTGCCCGCCGTAGTCCGGTCGGTCTTATCCGTAAAACGCCCGGTTTTGGCCCGCGTTCTGCACTGAAATTATTGCAGGATGAGGACCGCGATTTTGGTTATGTGATTGAACGCGGGAATAAGTTTGTTGGCATTGTTTCCATCGATTCTCTGAAAACGGCGTTAAGCCAGAATCTGGGTATCGACGCGGCGCTTCTCGACTCTCCGGCTGCGGTAGACGCCGAGACGCCGCTCAGCGAGTTGCTCTCCCATGTCGGTCAGGCACCTTGTGCCGTGCCGGTGATTGGGGAAGAACAACAGTACGTGGGCAGCATTTCTAAGCGGATGCTGCTCCAGGCTTTAGATCGCGAGGGGGCAAACAATGGCTGATCAATCTAACCCGTGGGGCACCACGGAAACCACCGACAGCGCCGCACAGTCTGCTGACGCATGGGGCACACCCGCCGCCACGCCTGCCGACGGCGGTGGAGCCGACTGGCTGACCAGCGCACCAGCCCCGGCACCTGAGCATTTCAACATCATGGACCCGTTCCACAAGACGTTAATCCCGCTGGATAGCTGGGTGACGCAGGGGATCGACTGGGTGGTGATGCACTTCCGCCCGCTGTTCCAGGGCATTCGCGTGCCGGTGGATTACATTCTCAGCGCCTTCCAGAACCTGCTGCTGGGAATGCCCGCGCCGGTGGCGATCCTGATTTTTGCCCTGATCGCCTGGCAGATGTCGAGCGTCGGCATGGGGATTGCCACACTGATTTCGCTGGTGCTGATCGGCGCAATTGGAGCCTGGTCGCAGGCGATGATCACCCTTGCACTGGTCCTGACCGCGTTGCTGTTCTGTATTGTCATCGGCCTGCCGATGGGGATCTGGCTGGCACGTAGCCAGCGGGCAGCGAAAATCATCCGGCCCCTGCTCGATGCCATGCAGACGACACCCGCGTTCGTTTACCTGGTGCCGATTGTGATGCTGTTCGGCATCGGCAACGTGCCGGGCGTGGTGGTGACGATTATCTTCGCCCTGCCGCCGATTGTGCGTCTGACCATTCTGGGGATTAACCAGGTGCCCGCCGATCTGATTGAGGCCTCGCGCTCGTTTGGTGCCAGCCCCCGTCAGATGCTGTTTAAAGTTCAGCTTCCGCTGGCGATGCCGACCATCATGGCAGGCGTTAACCAGACGCTGATGCTGGCCCTCTCGATGGTGGTGATCGCCTCTATGATCGCCGTGGGTGGTCTTGGTCAGATGGTGCTGCGCGGCATCGGCCGTCTCGATATGGGACTGGCGACCGTTGGTGGCGTCGGGATTGTGATCCTCGCCATTATTCTTGACCGTCTCACTCAGGCTGTCGGTCGTGACTCCCGCAGTCGCGGCAACCGCCGCTGGTATCAGACCGGCCCGCTGGGTCTGCTGACCCGTCCATTCAGTAAGTGATCCTGTTGCCCGGTGGCGCTAATGCGTGCCGGGCTTAAAATCCTTCTCCAATAAAAAAGGAACAACGATGCGACAGAATGTAATCATTGCCACAGCGTTTGCCACCCTTGTTTCCACCAGCGCATTTGCCGCTGACCTGCCGGGTAAAGGCGTGACCGTACAGCCGGTGCAGAGCACCATCACCGAAGAGACGTTCCAGACCCTGCTGGTCAGCCGCGCGCTGGAAAAACTCGGCTACACCGTGAATAAGCCGAGTGAAGTGGATTACAACGTCGGTTACACCTCTATTGCCTCCGGCGATGCGACCTTTACCGCCGTCAACTGGCAGCCGCTGCACGACGATATGTATGCCGCTGCGGGTGGTTCCAACAAATTTTACCGTGAAGGCGTGTTTGTGACCGGTGCCGCGCAGGGTTACCTGATCGACAAGAAAACCGCCGATCAGTACCACATCACCAACATTGAGCAGTTAAAAGATCCGAAGATTGCCAAACTGTTTGACGGCAACGGTGACGGCAAAGCCGACATGATGGGTTGCTCACCGGGCTGGGGTTGTGAAGCGGTCATTAACCATCAGAACGAAGCCTACAAGCTGGCGGACACGGTTACGGTGAACCACGGTAACTATTCCGCAATGATGGCCGACACCATCGCGCGCTTCAAAGAAGGCAAGCCGGTGCTGTATTACACCTGGACGCCGTACTGGGTTAGCGACGTGCTGAAGCCGGGTAAAGACGTGGTGTGGTTGCAGGTGCCGTTCTCGTCCCTGCCGGGCGAGCAGAAAGATATCGACACCAAACTGCCGAACGGCATGAACTACGGTTTCCCGGTGAACACCATGCACATCGTGGCGAACAAAGCCTGGGCTGAGAAAAACCCGGCGGCGGCGAAGCTGTTCTCCGTGATGAAACTGCCGCTGGCGGACATCAACGCGCAGAACGCCATGATGCACGCGGGTAAAGCGTCTGAAGCGGATATCAACGGTCACGTTGATGGCTGGATCAAAGCCCACCAGCAGCAGTTTGACGGCTGGGTGAAAGAAGCGCTGGCAGTGCAGAAGTAAGAAGAGCGTTTACGTTCACCCTCACCCCGGCCCTCTCCCTGAGGGAGAGGGTGTAACCGTTCCCTCTCCCTCAGGGAGAGGGTTAGGGTGAGGGTGAAGTCCCCCACCGCACTATCCGACACGTAACAATTCCCCAACAATCTCCCAATTCGTTATCATTGATTTCTGGCAAGAAAATCATTCAACTCACGACTTCAATAATAATGAAAAATTCCACGCAAACGCTCAGCCCGTCGCTTATCGTGCTGATGTCCGTCGCGACCGGCCTCGCCGTCGCCAGTAACTACTATGCGCAACCGCTGCTCGATACCATCGCGCGCGCGTTCTCCCTCACCCCTGGCCAGGCCGGGTTTATTGTTACCGCAGCCCAACTGGGCTACGCCGCCGGGCTGCTGTTGCTGGTGCCACTCGGTGACATGTTCGAGCGCCGTACGCTTATCGTCACCATGACGCTGCTGGCAGCGGGCGGAATGCTGATCACCGCGTCCAGTCAGTCGCTGGCGATGATGATTTTGGGCACCGCGCTCACCGGCCTGTTCTCGGTGGTGGCGCAAATTCTGGTGCCACTGGCGGCGACGCTGGCTTCGCCGGATAAACGCGGCAAGGTGGTCGGCACCATCATGAGCGGCCTGCTGCTGGGGATTTTGCTGGCGCGTACCGTGGCAGGTCTGCTGGCGGGGCTTGGCGGCTGGCGCACGGTCTACTGGGTCGCCAGCGTGCTGATGGTGGTGATGGCGGTCGCCCTCTGGCGTGGGTTGCCAAAAGTGAAGCAGGAAAATCACCTCAATTACTTCCAGCTACTCGGCTCGATTTTCACCCTCTTTACCCGCGATAAACTGCTGCGCACCCGCGCGGTGCTGGGCTGCCTGACCTTCGCCAACTTCAGCATTCTCTGGACATCGATGGCGTTTTTACTCGCCTCGCCGCCGTTTAATTACTCTGACGCGGTGATCGGGCTGTTTGGTCTGGCAGGCGCGGCGGGGGCGCTGGGTGCGCGTCCCGCAGGCGGGCTGGCGGATAAGGGTAAAGCGCATCTGACCACGACGTATGGATTAGCGCTGCTGTTGCTTTCCTGGGTGGCGATCTGGTTCGGTCACACCTCGGCGCTGGCGCTGATCGTCGGCATTCTGGTGCTCGATCTCACCGTGCAGGGCGTGCATATCACTAACCAGACGGTGATTTATCGCGTGCAGCCGGATGCGCGTAACCGCCTCACCGCCGGGTATATGACCAGCTACTTTATCGGCGGCGCGGCAGGCTCGCTGCTCTCCGCCTCGGCGTGGCAGCACGCGGGCTGGGCTGGCGTCTGCATGGCGGGAAGCCTGGTCGCCGCCCTGAATCTGCTGGTGTGGTGGCGCGGATACCATCGCCAGGAGGCCGCACAATGATCGCACTGCAATGATTCACCCAACTGATGGACGCCTGGGGTGTTAAGGCGTCCTTCACTCTGTTAAGGTAAATGCACATATTTATGCAGGTGATTTTAACGTGGGTGATTTATCAGTTAGATCTATGGACAGCTCTTCCTCTCCCGAAACTCTTCCGGCCACCCTCGCGGAAGGCGTGAAAGACAGCCTCCCCATTGTTCTCAGCTATCTGCCTGTGGCCTTTGCCTTTGGCCTCAACGCGACCCGACTCGGCTTTACTCCGCTGGAAAGCGTGTTTTTCTCCTGCATTATTTATGCAGGTGCCAGTCAGTTTGTCATTACCACCATGCTCGCAGCAGGCAGTTCGCTGTGGGTTGCCGCCCTGACAGTGATGGCGATGGATGTTCGCCACGTGCTGTACGGCCCGTCGCTGCGCAGCCGTATTATTCAGCGTCTGAATAAGCCTAAGACGGCGATCTGGGCGTTTGGGTTGACCGACGAGGTGTTTGCCGCCGCCACCGCCCGCCTGCTGAGCGATAATCGCCGCTGGAGTGAACATTGGATGATCGGCATCGCGCTCACTTCCTGGCTCTCCTGGGTGGCGGGTACGGTGATTGGCGCGTATTCCGGCAATGGGTTACTCGAAGGCTATCCGGCTGTTGAAGCCGCGCTGGGCTTTATGCTCCCTGCCCTCTTTTTAAGTTTCCTGCTGGCCTCTTTTCAGCGTAAGCAAACGCTGTGCGTAACGGCGGCGCTGCTCGGCGCGCTGGCGGGCGTGACGCTGTTTTCGATTCCGGCGGCGATCCTCGCCGGGATTGTCTGCGGCTGTCTGACCGCGCTGGTCCAGGCGTTTTATCAGGGGACTGCCGATGCGTCATGAAGTACTGATTCTTGGCTTGCTGGTAGGCCTGGTGAACTACCTGTTCCGCTACCTGCCCTTACGGTTACGTGCCGGTCACGCTCGCCCGGCAAAACGCGGCGCGACGGGGATCTTACTCGACACAATTGGCATCGCCTCGATCTGTGCGCTGCTGGTAGTATCCAGCGCGCCGGAGGTGCTCCACGACAGCCGCCGCCTGCTGCCCACGCTCATCGGGTTTACCGTGCTGGGGGCGAGTTTTTATAAAACGCGCAGCATTATTGTGCCGACATTATTAAGCGCGCTGGCCTACGGGCTGGCATGGAAATTTCTGTCATACCTATAGCTGTGACTAATGAATCAGCACAAATAATTCATTTACTTTATTTGTCACTGTCGTTACTATCTCAGCTGCAATTAATGAGGTTATACCCAAATGGATAGTTCGTTTACGCCCATTGAGCAAATGCTTAAGTTCCGCGCCAGCCGTTATGAAGATTTCCCGTTTCAGGAGATCCTCCTGACCCGTCTTTGCATGCATATGCAGGGTAAGCTGCTGGATAATCGCAATAAAATGCTTAAAGCTCAGGGGATTAACGAGACGTTATTTATGGCGTTGATCACGTTAGAGTCTCAGGAAAATCACAGCATTCAGCCTTCTGAACTGAGCTGTGCGCTGGGCTCATCCCGTACCAATGCGACCCGTATTGCCGATGAACTGGAAAAACGCGGCTGGATCGAACGCCGTGAAAGCGATAACGACCGTCGCTGCCTGCATCTGCAACTGACCGATAAAGGTCATGAATTCTTGCGTCAGGTATTGCCGCCCCAGCATAACTGCCTGCACCAACTCTGGTCTTCTCTGAGCAACACAGAGAAAGAGCAGCTTGAGCAGATCACCCGTAAGCTCCTTACACGCCTCGACCAGATGGACGAACAAGACGTCATTCTTGAGGCGCTGCGCTAACGCGACGATCCGCCCAAAACATCTCGATTTAATAAGAAAACCGCCAGGGCCTGCATGATGAATGCAGGCCTTTCTGGTGAACAGGTCGGCATTGCCGATGTGAAATAAAAAAAGATCGTGGAGAAGAAACATGAGCGCAAATGCGGAGACACAAACCCCGCAGCAACCGGTCAACAAAAAAGGCAAACGTAAGGGTGCCCTGATTGTTCTGACTTTGCTCTTTATTATTATCGCCGTGGCATATGGGATTTATTGGTTTTTGGTACTGCGTCATGTCGAAGAAACCGACGACGCGTACGTGGCAGGGAACCAGGTTCAGATTATGGCCCAGGTGTCTGGCAGCGTGACGAAAGTCTGGGCTGACAATACCGATTTTGTTAAGCAAGGCGACGTGCTGGTCACTCTCGATCAGACCGACGCGCAGCAGGCGTTTGAAAAAGCGCAGACGGAATTGGCCTCAAGCGTGCGCCAGACCCGCCAGATGATGATCAACAGCAAGCAGTATCAGGCCAATATTGAGGTGAAGAAAACCGCACTGGCCCAGGCGCAAAACGATTTAAATCGTCGTGTGCCGCTCGGTACTGCCAACCTGATTGGCCGGGAAGAGCTGCAACACGCCCGTGACGCGGTCGCCAGCGCGCAGGCGCAGGTTGATGTCGCGGTGCAGCAATACAACGCGAATCAGGCGATGATTCTGGGTACCCGTCTCGACGATCAGCCTGCGGTGAAACAGGCGGCGACGGAAGTGCGTAACGCGTGGCTTGCCCTGCAACGTACCAAAATTGTCAGCCCGATCACCGGCTATGTTTCCCGCCGTGCCGTTCAGCCTGGCGCGCAAATCAGCCCGACCACCGCGCTGATGGCCGTGGTGCCCGCCACCGGTCTGTGGGTGGATGCCAACTTTAAAGAGACGCAGCTTGCGCATATGCGGATTGGCCAGACGGCGACCGTGGTGAGCGATTTCTACGGCGACGAGGTGAAATATACCGGTAAAGTGGTTGGCCTGGATATGGGTACCGGCAGCGCGTTCTCTCTGCTTCCGGCGCAAAACGCCACCGGTAACTGGATCAAAGTGGTTCAGCGTCTGCCGGTGCGCATCGAGCTTGATGCCAAACAGCTTGCCGATCATCCGCTGCGTATTGGCCTCTCGACCCTGGTGACGGTGGATACCGAAAACCGCGACGGGCATGTGCTGGCAAGTCAGGCCCGCAATGCACCGGCTTACGAAAGTAACGCACGGGAAATTAGCCTCGATCCGGTCAATACCCTGATCAATAACATCGTTCAGGCCAACGCGGGTTAATCCTGAGGTGACTGTCATGCAGCAGCGAAAACCGCTGGAAGGCGCGCAACTGGTCGTGATGACCATTGCGCTGTCGCTGGCCACCTTTATGCAGGTGCTGGACTCCACCATTGCTAACGTCGCGATCCCGACCATCGCCGGGAACCTCGGCGCATCGCTGAGCCAGGGGACATGGGTGATCACCTCCTTCGGGGTGGCAAACGCCATCTCGATCCCGCTTACCGGCTGGCTGGCGAAACGCGTGGGCGAAGTCCGGCTGTTCCTGTGGTCAACCATCGCCTTTGCTATCGCTTCCTGGGCCTGCGGGGTGTCGAGCAGCCTGAACATGCTGATTTTCTTCCGCGTGATCCAGGGGATTGTTGCCGGGCCGCTGATCCCGCTGTCGCAAAGCCTGTTGCTGAGTAACTACCCGCCAGCTAAACGATCCATTGCCCTCGCGCTGTGGTCGATGACGGTGATTGTCGCGCCCATTTGCGGGCCGATTCTCGGCGGGTATATCAGCGACAACTACCACTGGGGCTGGATTTTCTTCATCAACGTGCCGATTGGTATCGCGGTGGTGCTGATGGCGGCGCAGGCGTTGCGCGGACGCGAAACCCGTACCGAGCAACGACGCATCGACGCCGTCGGTCTGGCATTGCTGGTGATCGGTATTGGTAGCCTTCAGGTGATGCTGGATCAGGGTAAAGAGCTGGACTGGTTCAACTCCACGGAAATCATTGTGCTGACGGTGGTGGCCGTCGTCTCTATCAGCTTCCTGATTGTCTGGGAGCTGACCGATGAACATCCGATTGTCGATCTCTCGTTGTTCAAGTCGCGCAACTTCACCATCGGCTGCCTGTGTATCAGTCTCGCCTATATGCTTTACTTCGGCTCGATCGTACTGCTGCCGCAGCTCTTGCAGGAGGTCTACGGTTATACGGCAACCTGGGCGGGACTGGCGTCGGCACCGGTCGGGATTATCCCGGTGATCCTGTCGCCGATTATTGGTCGCTTTGCGCATAAGCTGGATATGCGCCGCCTGGTCACTTTCAGCTTCATTATGTATGCGGTGTGCTTTTACTGGCGCGCTTATACATTTGAGCCGGGGATGGACTTTGGCGCATCGGCGTGGCCGCAGTTTATTCAGGGCTTTGCCGTCGCCTGCTTCTTTATGCCGTTGACGACGATTACCCTCTCCGGCCTGCCTCCTGAGCGGCTGGCGGCGGCGTCGAGTCTGTCGAACTTCTCACGAACCCTCGCGGGTTCAATCGGTACGTCGATCACCACCACGCTGTGGACTAACCGGGAGTCGATGCACCATGCGCAACTGACGGAGGCGGTCAATCCTTACAGCGCCAGTACGCAGGAGATTTACGGCCAGCTTCAAGGGATGGGGATGTCGCAACAGCAGGCGTCCGGCTGGATTGCCCAGCAGATCACTAACCAGGGGCTGATTATTTCCGCCAATGAAATCTTCTGGGCATCGGCGGGGGTCTTCTTGCTGCTGCTCAGTCTGATATGGTTTGCCCGTCCGCCGTTTGGTGCGGGCGGCGGCGGCGGTGGCGCGCACTGATTTTGGCCCTCACCGTCAGAGGGCATATTTGGTACGTTTCCCCCCTCACCCCGGCCCTCTCCCCAGGGGAGAGGGGGAAAACCCCAAAACGAGGCACCGAACTCTCCCCTCTCCCCTGGGGAGAGGGTTAGGGTGAGGGGTTGTCCGTTTCTCTCAACCTTCTGTCCGTTACGATAAAGCATCGCGCCTGTCATCGCTTCACCATGGTGAAAAGACAACAGGAGCACACCATGCTGAATCATCCCGAGCAAAAATATCGCCCTTACCCGCCCGTTTCCCTGCCCGGACGCCTGTGGCCGGATCGACAAATCACCCAGGCTCCGCGCTGGTTATCCACCGATCTTCGCGATGGCAATCAGGCGCTCGCTGAACCGATGGACGCCGCACGTAAGTTACAGTTCTGGGATCTGCTGGTCGCCAGCGGATTCAAAGAGATCGAAGTCGCTTTTCCCTCGGCCTCGCTGACCGATTTCAATTTCGTGCGCCAGTTGATCGACGAGCAGCGCATTCCTGATGACGTGACCATCCAGGTGTTAACCCAGGCGCGGGAAGACCTCATTCTACGCACCTTTGAATCACTGAAAGGGGCAAAAAGCGCCACGGTGCATTTATATAACGCCACCGCACCGCTGTTTCGCCGACTGGTGTTCGGCATGGATAAAGCGCAGGTGATTGAGCTGGCGACGCGCTCGACGCGGCTTATCCGCCAGTTGTGCGAGCAGAATCCGCAGACCCGCTGGCAGTATGAATACTCGCCGGAGACGTTCTGTTTTACCGAACCGGAGTTTGCGTTAGCGGTGTGTGAAGCGGTAGCGGCCGTATGGGAACCCTGTGCGGCGCGCCCGATGATCGTCAATCTGCCTGCCACGGTGGAGGTCAGCACCCCGAACGTTTACGCCGATCAGATCGAATATTTCTGCCGCCACTTCAGCCGCAGAAAAGAGGTTTGCATTAGCGTTCATCCGCATAACGATCGCGGTTCGGCGGTCGCCAGCGCGGAACTGGCGGTGATGGCCGGGGCAGATCGCGTAGAAGGCTGTCTGTTTGGCAACGGTGAGCGCACCGGGAACGTCTGTCTGGTGACGCTGGCGATGAATCTCTACAGTCAGGGGATCAGTCCGAATCTGGATTTCAGCGACATGCCGCGCACCGTTGAAGTGGTGGAGGACTGTAATCAGTTGCCCGTACATCCCCGCCACCCATGGGCCGGACGACTGGCATACACCGCGTTTTCCGGTTCGCACCAGGATGCGATCAAAAAAGGATTCGATGCACGTAAACCCGGCGAGCGCTGGGAAATGCCCTATCTGCCGATCGATCCGCAGGATATCGGCTGCACGTACGAAGCGGTGATCCGCGTTAACAGCCAGTCCGGGAAAAGCGGCAGCGCGTGGCTGATTGAACAAAATCATGGTCTGAAACTGCCCCGCGCTCTGCAACAGGATTTCAGCCAGCACGTTCAGCATGAAACCGACACCCACGGCAAAGAGATGACGCAGAATGCGCTCTGGCAACTGTTTCGCGCCCGCTACGGCCTGGTGGCTGAACCGGCGCTGGCGCTGCTCGATTATAAAAGCGAAAGCCAGGCGGACGGGCAACTTGCGTTGCAGGCGACACTGAATATCAACGGCGAAAAACGGGCGGTGTCCGGTCGCGGCAACGGCCTGCTGTCGGCGGCGGTAAATAGCCTTGGCCCGTTACTGAGCCAGCCGCTGGTGATTAAGGATTATCATGAGCATACGCTGGGCGAGCGCAGTGACAGCCGCTCGGTCGCTTATATTCACTGCCTGTTTCACAACGGCGAACGCCGCTGGGGTGTGGGGATCGATAACGATGTGGCGCGGGCGTCGCTTCAGGCGCTGCTGAACGCCGTCGGTTAGTGCTCGTCGTCGCGGAAATAGTCGCTGGGTGCGATACCCATCACCCGGCGAAACATCGCGGTGAACGCGCTGTGGCTGCCGTAGCCCAGGTCCAGCGCCACGCGCAGTACCGATTGCCGCTGCGCGAGGCGCACCAGCGCTTCCATTAACCGCGCCCGTCGTACCCATTCGCCGTAGCTCAGTTGTGTTTGCTGCTGAAAGTGGCGATTGAGCGTGCGCTCACTCATGCTGGTGAGATGTGCGGCCTGTGCGCTGCTCCAGGGCTGCGCGGGATCGCGGCGGATCTGCTCGCACAGGGAACGTAAGACGTCGCTTTGTGGCTCCGGCAAGCCAAACGGCAGCGCCTGCATCACGCGGATTTCATCGAGGATCAGTTCGTAGACGCGCTCATCGCGGCTGCCCGGCGCGTAGCGTTCAGCGAGCGAAAAGGCGGCGACGATAAGCTCGCGCAGCAACGGCGAGATCTGCACAATCTGGCAGGTGGCGGGCAAATCTGCCCTGGCAAGCGGATCGATAAATAAGGTGCGGGCCGCGACCGCGCCGGTAATGCGTAGCGCATGTTGCGTTCCGGCAGGCAGCCAGACGCCGCGCCCCGGTGGAACCACCCAGTACCCGGATGCCGTTTCAACCCGAACCACACCGCTCAGGCTGTGCAGCAGTTGCGCGCAGTCGTGCTGATGCAGCGGCTCGCTGTCGCCGTGCGCGTAATCGTGCGCAAAGGGAACCAGCGGTCGGTGGTCAAAAGAGAAGGTGCGGGTTGTGGTCATAGGGCAGCGCCAGAATGTGCGGTCGTTGGCGGGGGAAGCCCGGTAAGCAGACGTTACCGGGCATTTACCTGCTGCAAACTAGATGTGCAGTTCCTGCAGTTTGTCTTTCGGCAGCGCCAGCTCTTCGTTGCTGTTGACGCGCACGTCGCGGTCAAGGATATGACGGGCGATATCCTGCGCTTCATCAAGCGAATGCATCTGATAGGTGCCGCACTGATACACGTTCAGTTCCGGGATCTGGTTCTGTTCTTTGACTTTCAGAACGTCTGCCATCGCCGCTTTCCAGGCATCCGCAACGCGCTGCTCGTCCGGCGTACCAATCAGGCTCATGTAGAAACCTGTACGGCAGCCCATCGGTGAGATGTCGATGATTTCAACGCCGTTACCGTTCAGGTGATCGCGCATAAAGCCTGCAAACAGATGCTCAAGCGTGTGAATGCCTTTTTCCGGCATCACTTCTTTATTCGGGACGCAGAAGCGCAGATCGAAGACGGTGATCGTGTCGCCATGCGGGGTGTCCATGGTTTTAGCAACGCGGACCGCAGGCGCTTCCATACGGGTGTGATCGACTGTGAAACTATCCAATAATGGCATTTAGTCACCTCCGGAGTGATTTTTTTAAAATAAACTGAACTCTTTCTACAGGTGCAGGTCTGAATATATGAAAGACGCGCATTTGTTATCATCATCCCTGTTTTCAGAGATGAATATTTTGGCCACAGCAATGTGGCCTTTTTCTTTTCTGTCAGGCGTGTCTCGCCAGCAGATCTTCAAACGACTCAGTATCCGCCGCTTCAATCTCCCGCAGACGATCCCAGGATGCATCATGCTCTTTGATGAAATCCGCTTCAGAGATGATCTCCAGCGGCTCTTCACGCAGCATATCGCGATACTGCGCCGCCAGCGAGATCCCCGTGCCGCCAATCCCGTTATCAAGCATCGAACGCAGAATACGCGCCGAGAACGTTAACTCAGGATCGTCAAAGCTGGCGACCAGTTCATCGCACACTTTCACGTAGGCATCGCCACTGTGAATGCTGTCGAGCGTTTGCGCGACGCGCTTCAGATCGCGGAACAGATCTTTGCCGACCTTTTCCAGCGGGAACTGCGCGGTTTCACAGCCCATTCCCAGCGTCAGGCCAGGCTTACGCCCTTCGAGGATCACCCGGTTCCAGTTGGTACGCGTACAGAGCAGTTCATCGCTGCTCATTTCCGGCGCATCCGCCAGCACGCACCAGACCATAAACAGATCGAGGAAACGGACCTGCTGCTCGTCAACACCAATCGGTGAGAACGGGTTGATGTCCAGCGAGCGTACTTCAATGTATTCAATACCGCCGCGCAACAGCGCGTCTGACGGCGTTTCACCGCTTTTGGTGACGCGTTTCGGGCGGATCGGCGCGTAAAGCTCGTTTTCAATCTGCAAAATATTGGTGTTGATTTGCAGATGCTTGCCGTCTTTGGTCAGCCCCAGTCTGGCGTAATCCTCTGACGGCGTTTTGATTGCACGCTTAAGCGCGGTCACATAGCCGTTCAGATCGTTAAACGTAATGCCCAGATTGCTTTGAGATTTGTTGGTGTAACCCAAATCGCTCAGACGCAGTGAGGTCGCATACGGCAGATACAACATGCCGCTGTCGGTCTTCTCAAAAGGCAGCGACGTCGGCTTACCTTGCAGGAAGGACGGACAAATGGCAGGCGAGGCACCAAATAGGT
Organism: Enterobacter sp. kpr-6; assembly: GCF_900116015.1. GTDB lineage: Bacteria > Pseudomonadota > Gammaproteobacteria > Enterobacterales > Enterobacteriaceae > Enterobacter_D. Next base: position 1,858 of record NZ_FOYH01000010.1, on the reverse strand, counting down.
AAGGGATCACCCAGCCAAAACGGTAATAGTTGCGGATCAGGCGGAAATAGCCCGCGGAGATCCCCTCTTTATCCATCTCACCACATTTCGCCTGCCAGAATGCCATCGGCAGCGAAAAATTATAGTGAACGCCAGAGATGGTCTGCATCAGCGCACCGTAACGGTTTTTCAGCCCTTCACGGTACAGCGTTTTCAGTCGGCCAATATTTGAGGTGCCATATTGTGCCAGTTCAATATCCTGCCCGTTTTCAATGTAACAGGGCATGCTTAACGGCCATAAGCGTTCGTCGCCAAGCTGACGCGCCGTGTAGCGATGGATATCGCGCATGACCGTCAGCATATGGTCGATATCGCCGTCAACGGGAGTAATAAACTCCAGCAGCGCTTCGGCGAAGTCCGTTGTGATCCATTGATGTGTTAGCGCGGAGCCAAGCCTTTCCGGATGCCCGGTGGTAGCAAGACTGCCATCAGCATTAACACGCAGCGTTTCGCGCTCAAGTCCACGCTGGATCCCCTTTAATGCCTGAGGATGGTTTTCCAGCCAGGACAGCGCCTGTGATACGTCCGGGATCAAATTGACCTCCCGCCTGTCGAAATCATTTCTACTAAGCATAATTGTAATGGTTGACGATTAAAGGTCACTCAAGCAATCCAATTAGTGCCACCACGTCATGCCCTGAAGCGTTGCAAAAGCCACGACGGCATAGCGCAACGCCTTCCCGAGACATAAAAAAAAGATAACTGGCCCCCACGAGAGGCGCATCCATCCCGCCAGCAGGCAGAGCAAATCGCCAATAACAGGCATCCAGCTCAATAATAGCGCGACTGCGCCATATCGCCTGAGAAAGGCTGTGGCTTTTTCCTGCCAGCGTGAAGTTTTACGCAGCGGAAAAAACCGACCAAGGATAACGTTAGTCAGCCCTCCAAGGCTATTACCCATTGTTGCTATTACTATCAATAATGTGGGATGACTGACGCCAGAAATAAGCAGCGCGACCAGCAGCACCTCAGAATTGCCCGGCAATAACGTGGCGCTGAGAAAGCTACTGGCAAAAAGTGAAAAAAGTGACAGCCCGTCACTCACAATAAGCGTACATCCACGGCATCCATCCCCGCAGCGTGTGCTGCCTGAATGCCAAAATCGGCATCTTCGAAGACCACGCATTTTGCCGGTGCCACGCCCATGCGTTCAGCACACAGCAGGAAGGTGTCCGGCGCGGGTTTATGCATCTGGACGTGATCGGCGGCGACCACGGCGCTGAAATAACGGCGCAGATCGAGGTGATTAAGTAGTGCTTCCGCAATGGCGCTCTCGCTGCCGGTGCCCACCGACATAGGACGGCGGCCATGCCACTCTTTTACCACGTCGATTAACGGAAGCGGGCGAACGGAATCCAGCAGCATAGATTTCACTGCGGCGGTTTTTTCGCGGGCGAGAGCGTGCGGATCGAGATCGGCCTGATTGAGTTCGATGATCAATTGCGCGATACGCCAGGTAGGGGAACCGTTGAGGGCAATCATTGCCTGAAGGTCGTAGCGCAAACCGTAGCGTCCAAGCACTTCATGCCAGGCTTTACGGTGCGTCGGCTCGGTATCGAGGATGGTGCCATCCATATCAAAAATCAGACCGTCATAACGTTCGTACATCGCGTTCTCACAACCGGATAACAAAACATTACTTTAACGTAAACAAAGGTTTTTGTCGCTGAAAGTGACGAAGGATAACTAACGAAATAAGTGATTTACTTAGGGGGATATAACAAGAAGATGGTGCATCCGGGAGGATTCGAACCTCCGACCGCTCGGTTCGTAGCCGAGTACTCTATCCAGCTGAGCTACGGATGCATCGGGAGACTTA
>NZ_FOYH01000006.1 GCF_900116015.1 Enterobacter sp. kpr-6 | reverse complement strand
GAGGGGATGGTTTGCTCCCTCTCCCCTGGGGAGAGGGCCGGGGTGAGGGGATGGTTTGCTCCCTCTCCCCTGGGGAGAGGGCCGGGGTGAGGGGACGGTTTGCTCCCTCTCCTCTGGGGAGAGGGCCGGGGTGAGGGGAACCCTTTCTACACCCTACCGCTTCATCTGCGACAAAATCACTCCGCACTGATTTTCCTGCCCTTCTGACGGTGAAATCAGCGCCAGCAGTGCAGCGGCGGGGGTCACCAGCGTTGCCAGTGCAGCGGCCACCGCGCCGCGTGCGATCAGCGGTCCGGCTTTCACGCCTGCCTGCGGATTTTTAAACGAACCGCGCACGTACAGCGGGGAGCGCAGCGTTACGATGCGGATGCCTTTACTTTCCGGGTTAATGGTCAAATCGAGCTGCTCAGACGCCATGCTGGCGGTGCCGGTCACGTTGATAATGGCGTTTTCCGTATCAAACGCGAAAATCTGCGGACGCGCCACGCCGTTGACCAGATCCAGATTCGCCGCCGCGCAGTTCACCCGCACTTCGTCATCACCGAAAATCTGCCCGACAATAAAGTTACCGACGTTCAGCCCCAGAATTTCCATCAGGTTGCGGCTCACTACCCCGTCATTCATCAGCAGTTTCAGGTTACCGTTGCTGGTGCCGAGCAGGGCGGCGATGGAGTTCCCGGTGCCGCGGAGTTCAGCGTCGCCGTTCATCTCACCGATGGTTTTCTGCATCAGTTCCACATCCGGCATCAGCTCTTTAAGTTTGAGCCGACGCGCCTGAATATCCGCCCGGCCCTGCATCGGTTTTTTGTCACCTTCAAGGTGAATATTGGAGGAGATGGTGCCGCCCGCCATGCCAAACTTCAGCGGCTGCAAACGCAGGTCGGCGTTTTTCAGAATGATATGGGTGGAGAGATCGCTTAACGGCAGCGAACTGCCGTGTTCGATGCGGCGGCCTTTAAAGCGCACGTCGGCATCCATCACGTCCCATTTGTCGGTTTCAAAACGGTCATACGGCAGCACTTTGCCCGACGGCTGATCGGTTTTCTCGCCCTTCTTCTCTTCTGAACGTTTTGATTTCTCTGCGCCTTTGCCGGAATCCACGCCGATCAGCGGCCCTAAATCGGCCAGACGTAACTGGCGGGATTCGAGATCGCCTTCCAGTTTCGGACGCGGTTTGCCGGTGGAGTAGGTTAAGGAACCATGGATGTCGCTGTCGCCGATGCGACCATCGAAATTCCGATAATCGTAAACCGAGGCTTTTTCAGGATCGATTTTCGCCACCAGCCGACCGTTGGTTTCAAACGGCGGCGTGTCCGGCAAAAGCACGCCGGTTAAATCGTACAGCTCGCCAAGCGAATCCCCGGCGAATTTCAGATTCAGATCGACGCCGCCCATTTTCATCGGATCGTTGATGGTGCCGTCAAACGCCACGCGGGTATTACCCGAACGGAAATCCGCCTGCACCGGGAACGGCGTGCCTTCGCTCTTCAGCGCCAGCATCCCGCCAATTTTGCCGGTACCGGTCACCGGCTGCCCGTTGTAGCGCCCTTTTGCCTTCAGGCCGAAAACGTAGTCGCCGACTTTCGTATCTTTTTCGCTTTTCGATCCGATCACTTCACTGAATGGCAGCGGCTTGCCGAGCGGATCGACAAGGATCTCGATGTCGGCGCGGCTGACTTTATCGTCAACATTGATGCGCCCGCGATCGAACAGAATATTATCAAGACGGAATGACCAGGCTGAAGGCTGCGCGTTTTCATCCTTCGGCTTACCGTCGCTGGCGAGGTTAAAGGTCCAGTTATTATTTTTTTCCGAGAGGCGGATTAACCGGGCATCCGGCTGCTGGAATTTCACCCACGGCAGGTACACGGTTTTGGTGAGCAGCGCCAGCGGAGCCAGGGTCGCTTCAACGCGCGGCAGGTGTACCATCGTGACTTCCGGGATATCCGGCGGGTTGCCGAGGATAATGTCTTCAGCGTGGACGTGCGGCCACGGGATCCAGCTTCGCCAGCCGGTTTCCTGCTTCTGGCGCTCCCAGACCACGCCCAAATCGCCACGAATGGCAAAGGGACGGTTTAGCTCCGTCGACACTTTTTCGTTGATGGTGGGTTTGAGACGGTTCCAGTCAAACGTCGCGATAATGATGATTGCCACCACGATCAACAACAAAAGCGTTCCCACAATGGCCGTTATAATTTTGCCTGTTTTTGACATGCCTGCATCCTTCCTGTCTTGTCTTGCCTGTCATAAAGATAGCTGACGCTGACGGAAACGGCTGAGGCAGTGCAGGCGAATGACCGCCCTGGATTAGAGAGAAAGAATAACGCTATCAAGGTGCTCGAACGGAACCGGGCGCGAAAGAAAGTAGCCCTGCGCCGCGGCAGCCGGGGAAGCCTGCACGTCGCGCCACTCTTCCAGCGTTTCGACACCTTCGACAATCACGCCCTGACAGTAGCGATTCATCAATTGCAGCAGTTGCGTGAACAGATTGCGACCTTCCGGCGTCTGGCGCAGCATGATGAACAGATCGCGGGCGACTTTGATGTAGTCATAGCGGACTTCGCTGAGCGCGGAGAAGTTGGCCATCCCGGTGCCGAAATCATCGAGCCACAGCGGGCCGACTTCGCAAATGGTGGCAAACGACGCTTCATCCGGCAGGCGCACATGCTCCACCAGCTCAAAACGCAGCCAGGGTAAACGATTAATCAGGGCTATCAGGCTTTCATGCTGGCGCATCGCCAGAAGCGTGGGACCGTCAACATTCACCGATGCCAGAATGTTGTGCTGCATAAAAAAATCATGCTTTTCTGCCAGCATCCTGACCTGCTCTTCCACCACGTCGAGGCGCTGACGCACGGCGACTTCGGCAAAGTAGCGGTCGGGGGCAATGCGCTGCGTCGGGTCAGACGGATGCGTCACCACGGTCAGCACTTCAATGGCCATCAGGTTGCCATCGGTTTTGTAGATCGGCTGCCAGGTGTAAGCACGTTCACATTGCAACCAATAACGTCGCTCCTGCAAGTCCTCGATACTCGCTTCCGGAATGTTAAGCCGCGAAATAACCTGCTTTAACTTCATTATCAGTCTGTCCTGTTAAATGAGTGAGTGACCTGTCGGAACTCGTCTTTGAGTTATCGGCGGCGGGTGGGAGAACTTTATGTTCACTTAAAAAGCAATTTGCCATCCTGCACGCGAGAATTTGCACTTAACACGCGTTAGCTCAAAAAATTTATGGAACGTTGTTTTAATATGATTGACCACGAAACACCCGCAACGCACACTAGCAACTATCATCCCGATTCAGGTTACGACTATGTCCAGGAAAATTGCCGTCATTGGCGAATGCATGATTGAACTGTCACAAAAAGGCACCGAGGTTAACCGTGGCTTTGGTGGCGATACGCTTAACACCTCTGTTTATGTTGCCCGCCAGGTGTCCCCTGACGATCTGACGGTGCATTACGTTACCGCGCTTGGCACGGATAACTTCAGCCAGCAGATGCTTGACGCCTGGCAGAGTGAAAACGTGGATACCGGGCTGACGCAACGCATGGAAAACCGTCTGCCGGGCCTGTACTACATCGAAACTGACAGCACCGGCGAGCGCACGTTCTACTACTGGCGTAACGAAGCCGCCGCCAAATTCTGGCTGGAGAGCGAGCAGTCCGCCGCCATCTGCGAAGAGCTGGCAACGTTCGATTATCTCTATCTGAGTGGTATTAGCCTGGCGATTTTAAGCCCGGCGAGCCGCGACAAGCTGCTCTCGTTGCTGCGTGAATGCCGCGCCAACGGTGGCAAGGTGATTTTCGATAACAACTACCGTCCGCGCCTGTGGGCCAGTAAAGAAGAGACGCAGCAGGTTTATCAGCAGATGCTGACCTGCACCGACATCGCCTTCCTGACGCTGGACGACGAAGACGCCCTGTGGGGCGAGAAGCCGGTGGAAGAGGTGATTGCGCGCACTCAGGCGGCAGGCGTAACGGAAGTGGTCGTGAAGCGCGGCGCGGATTCCTGCCTGGTGGCGATTGCTGGTGAAGCGGTGATTGATGTGCCTGCGGTGAAACTGGCGAAAGAGAAAGTGATTGATACCACCGCGGCCGGCGATTCGTTCAGCGCCGGGTATCTGGCGGTACGTCTGACCGGCGGTGACGCCGAAGCCGCAGCGAAACGCGGGCATTTGACGGCCAGTACGGTGATTCAGTATCGCGGCGCGATTATTCCGCGGGACGCGATGCCGGAGTGAGGTAGTGGGGGGATTTCCCCCTCACCCCTGCCCTCTCCCCAGGGGAGAGGGAGAAAGGCAAGTCTGTGCTCGATCTGTCCCCTCTCCCTAAGGGAGAGGGTTAGGGTGAGGGTAAAAACCCCTACTGCTGTGCCGGTGGAATATCCGTCACATCCTGCCGCGTATCGTCGTTCACCGTCGCCGCCACGGGCGCTGCCGGGGCCATCACGCTCTCCCACGTCGCCTGTAGATCCTTCATGTTATATTCCTGCTCACCCTGCGGTTGCAGCAAAATCAGCGCCATATCCTGCGACAGTTGCTGGCGCAAATCCTGGTTTAACATCTCCACCGTCAGACTGTTCAGGAAGTCCTGACGCAGCTTCTGGTACTGCTCCGGGGCGATATCCACCACCTGATTTTGCAGCGAGCGCATACGCTGGCTGGTCAGTACGCCGGTATCGGCGCGGGCATAAGTGGTAAACAGCTTTTGCAGCTCCAGATTCTTCTGCGCCACCAGCGCATTGAACTCTTCCACTGCCAGGCCCTTGTCGCGCACCTTCGCCAGTTCGCGGGCGATCATCCCCAGATTGCTGTTCAGCTTCTCATTCGGGGAATCGACGTTGATGGCGCACTGCGCACGCTGGAAAAGCACCCGGCAGTCAAAGCCCAGGCCGATGTCTTTCGCGCTGTTTTTGCTTAAGTTTTGTTGTACCTGCCAGAACAGCGCTTCGCGGGCCAGATCGGCGCGCCAGTAGCGCAACAGCGCCGCAGACTCACGAATCGGCTGCCAGGCCCCGTCCCACATAATTGAAAGCCGATCCTGACGCACCGAATCACTCATGATGCTCACCGATTCACGCGGGAGCGGCGACAACGTCGGCACCGGTGCAGGGGTGACGCGTTTACCTTTTAGTTCGCCAAAGGCTTTGTTGATTTGCTCAGAAACGGCGCGGCTGTCGATGTTGCCGACCACGATCAGGGTCATCGCATCCGGGGTGTACCATTTTTGATAGAACGCCTGAAGCTGAGCGGCATCCACCGGCTTTTTCAGCGGCTCCGCAGGATCGTGACCCAGCAAGGTCGACCCTTTTAAGCGGTAGCGCCACCAGTTGTCTTTGGTATCCGCCGGCCAGGTCGCCACGTGGTCTTCACTGCCCTGCGCATGGGCGATGGTTTCCGGGGTAATGGTCAGTTTCCCTGCGGTATCCGCGAGATAAATCAGCGCTTCTTTCAGCAGATCGTTGCGGTTATTCGGCAGGCTTAAATTGAAATGGGTGTATTCATACGACACCACCGCAGGCGGCAAAGGATGCTTCGGATCGAAGCCTTGCTGCCATAAAGACTGGGCCTGCGTGGGTTCCAGACTGCCGCTGTGAGAGAGGGCAATCCGGGGAATAAAATGGCTGAATCCGCTCTGTTGGGTGCTTTCGGTGAGCGAGCCGGTATTAACAGACAGACGGATCTCGACGCGGTCGCTGGGACGCTGGGGAGTGGCTAATACCTGCCACTGAAAACCGTTCGCCAGTGTGCCCTGTTGCCAGGCTGGGTCCGGCTGGAGCGCATCTGCCTGCACATGACTGGCGGCGACCATCATCAGCAAACCGCCAGCTAAGAGTCGAATTTTTGTGCCCTGCATGTGAACCCCTGATCAACATTCCTGGTTAAAAAGGCTGCCTGTGCAAAGGCTGCCTGAAGAGTAACGTTTAAAACACTTCGTTTAAGACAACGAAAAAAGCAAAACGTCACGTCTGGAAGCGAAATAGGGAGTAATTATGCTTAGCTGTCCGCCGCCTCACAAGAGACGACGGACATTGGGGGCGAGATTAAGGGGAAATTTGCTGGGTTTTGCCGTCTGGCGCACGATTATTGAGCGTATCGGTGAGCTTTTTCTGGTCCAGCTCTTTCACCCATTTTGCCACCACCACCGTGGCGACACCGTTACCGACCAGATTTGTCAGGGCGCGGGCTTCCGACATAAAGCGGTCGATGCCGAGGATCAGCGCCAGCCCCGCCACCGGTAAATGCCCGACCGCAGAGATGGTCGCCGCCAGCACGATAAATCCGCTGCCGGTCACGCCCGCCGCCCCTTTTGAGGAGAGCAGCAGCACCACCAGCAGCGTCACCTGATGGAAAATATCCATGTGGCTGTTCGTCGCCTGGGCGATAAACACCGCCGCCATCGTCAGGTAAATCGAAGTACCGTCGAGGTTAAACGAGTACCCGGTAGGAATAACCAGCCCCACCACCGACTTGCGGCAGCCGAGTTTTTCCATTTTATCGAGCATCCGCGGCAGCGCGGATTCAGACGATGAGGTGCCGAGCACGATCAGCAATTCTTCACGGATGTAGCGAATAAATTTGAAGATGTTAAAGCCGGTGGCCCGCGCAATCGATCCCAGCACCACCACCACAAACAGGATGCAGGTGATGTAGAAGCAGATAATTAACTGCCCCAGTTGCACCAGCGTGCCAACGCCATATTTACCGATGGTAAAGGCCATCGCGCCGAATGCGCCGATGGGAGCCAGGCGCATGATCATATTGATGATGCCGAAAATGACCTGCGAGAAACTTTCGATAACGTTAAAAATCAACTGACCTTTGCTGCCAAGTCGATGCAGGGCAAAACCAAACAGCACGGCAAACAGCAAGACCTGCAAAATGTTACCGCTGGCAAATGCGCCAATCACGCTCGACGGGATCACATCCAGCAGGAACGCGACGATGCCCTGCTGTTGCGCCTGCTCGGCATAAACCGCGACCGCTTTGGCATCCAGCGTCGCCGGATCGACGTTCATTCCTGCGCCCGGCTGCACGACGTTGACGATAATCAGACCAATAATCAGCGCCAGGGTGCTGACCACTTCGAAGTACAGCAGCGCAACGGCCCCGGTGCGCCCCACTGCTTTCATGCTTTCCATTCCGGCAATGCCGGTAACCACGGTACAGAAGATCACGGGCGCGATGATCATTTTGATGAGCTTAACGAAAGCGTCACCAAGCGGTTTCATCTGCGCGCCAATATCAGGGTAGAAGTGTCCGAGCAGGATGCCGACTGCGATGGCCGTCAGTACCTGAAAGTAAAGGCTTTTAAACAGAGAGGCTTTCATAGGGTGTCCTTGAGGTAAAAACCACAGACCTTGTAGGGTTAGGTGGTCTGCGGCCTTAAAATAACACCCGTGAAACATGACAGATATAATCTTATGTCAAATTTGAAACATAAATGTTAAGAAATTAGAGCTGACTCGCGCAAGCTGACCACCGCCTCAGGCGGTTTCATTTTCACCCTCAACGTGAAAATAACTGGCTTCAAACGCCTCCGGCGGCATGGCTTTAGCAAACAAAAAGCCCTGCGCCAGCCGGACTCCGGCATCTGCCAGCCACGCGCGTTGCGCTTCGGTTTCAACGCCTTCGGCAATGATGTCCAGATTGAGGCTTTGCGCCATATGGATAATGGCCGACACCATGCTGTTATCGTCCGGCAGCCCGTCAACGAAGGTTTTATCGACTTTCAGCACGTCCACCGGCAGCGACTTCATATGATGCAGTTGACGCAGGCCCGCGTAGCCCATGCCAAAGTCGTCCAGCGCGATACTCACGCCCGCATTGCGCAGCGGACGCAGGATAGTGACCGCCGCCTGCGGATCGTCAATCCGGCGGCTTTCGGTGACTTCGAGGATCAGCGTGCCCGGTTCAATGCGGTAGCGCTCAAGCAGATCCAGCAGGTCTGCCACCATCGAGTGATGCATCAGTTGCAGCGCGGAGAGATTCACCGACAGCGGCAGTTTGATACCGCGCGCCTGCCATGCGGCCAGCTGGCGACAGGACTCCTCCAGCACCCAGTAGCCGACCGTCACCATCAGGCCGCAGTTTTCGATCCGATCGATAAGCCCTTCCGGTAGCTCCCAGCTTCCGTCCGGCTGACGCAGGCGCAGCAGCGCTTCGGCGCTCACCAGTTTACCCGTCGCCAGTTCCACCTGCGGCTGAAGCCAGATCGCAAACTGGTGATTATCCAGCGCCGTCAGAATATCGTTCTCTTCGGTCAGGCGTTTTTGCGCCTGCTCCATCTGCTCCGGTTCGAAGAACTGGATCTGGTTTTTCCCTTTCCGGCGGGCCGAAAACGCGGCGGACATCGCCCGGCGATAGAGCTGTTCTGCCGTCAGGCCACCGTAAAACATGGCGACGCCAATACTGGCGCTCGGTCGAAGCTGCATCCCCTGCACCGGCAGGCGTTCGTTAATCACCGCCAGCAGTTGCTGACCTAAGGTGATGGCATGCCACGGCTCTTTGACGCCGTGCGCGATGATCACAAAATCGTAGCCGCTCACCTGGGTCAGTACCATGCGCGGCGAGAGCACCGATTTGATCTTCTCCACCAGGGTCATCAGCAGGATTTCACGCTGGCTCTCTTTTAACACGCCGGTGGTGTCGTGCAGGGTTTCGCAGGCGATGGTCATCAGCGCGGTGGTGCGCTGGCTTTCCACGGTTTGCTCCAGCAACGCCATCAGAAAGGCTTTATTGGGCAGTTCTGAAACCGGATAGCGGGTGGACTGGGTGTTCAGCTCGTCGTACTGACGCAGCATCGACTGCTGATGGCGGTTATAGCTGCGCACTAACATGCCGATTTCATCGTCGTGATGATGGCGCTGAAGCGCCAGTTGATGCCCCAATTGATCCTGCTGAGGCAGGTCGTTTAGCTCACGCGAAATGCGCCGCAGCGGGTGCACAATCAGCCGGTTGATACACCAGGTGATCGCCACGCTCATGATCAGCGTCAGCAGCAGCCAGGTTGTCACCAGCGTCGAAAGCGCGCTCATTAAGAACTTATATGTGCGGTACGAATCCGCCTGTAATACCAGATAGGCCAGCGGCTGAGGATTTGCCGGGCGTTCGAGGGAGTAAACCGGCAGCGAAATTTGGATCGGCAATTCAAACAGGCGGGTGATATAAACCGGAACCGGGCGTTCGGGAATAAAGCTCATCCTTAAGGCCTGAAACTGATTGGGCAGCACGACATCTGCGCGGCTGACCACCCCTGCGGGCTGGATGCCTTTAAGGATTGTCTCAGCGTCAACAATATCGCCTTTCAGAATGGCAGATGAGAGCGGTTCCCGCACCGAGCGGGCAATACTTTCCAGTTGTGTCGCCGTGTTGTAGCGATTCTGCTGCGAGAAATGAAGCAGCAAAATGACGCAAAAAATGCAAATAAACACCATGCAGACGGCTGACACCATCGCCATTTGTTTGATTGTTAACGAGCGGCTGACACGCAAATTGATTCTCCGAATACCCTTAACACGCAAAGTAACCTTTTGTTACCTTACTGCCGCCAGAGTATACGCGATCGTGGCGGCATTAAGAGACTGACAACAGGATATTAGTTATACCCTAAATAATTCGAATTGCAGGAAGGCGGCAAGGGAACGAATCCCCAGGAGCATAGATAACTATGTGACTGGGGTGAGTGAGCGCAGCCAACGCACATGCAATTTGAAGTATGACGGGTATTTACCAGTCTGCGTAAGGCATCAACGGCTGCGGTGGCATGTTCATATCGCCCTGCCAGCCCGCTGCAGAATAGCGGACAAAAATCATTCCATGGCTGGGGGTGTAATCTTTCGCCTGCTGAATGTCAACTCCAGCACCGATTGACCAGTTTGATGAAATACGCCGCTCGACGACGGCCTGGGCGGTATAACCGAAGCCCTGACTGCTGCCGCCGGAATCACTTTGCAGCCGCGCGTCCGGGCGATAAACGGGGGGAATCAGACTTAACTCAGGATAGGTGAGCCGCTCCTGGGTACGCGAGTGTGACCAGGACCCCGATGCGCCCAGCTCCCACGACCAGTTTTCGGTGCGTTTGCGCCAGGTGATCGGCACCGCGAATGAGACATACTCCTGCGGGCTGTAATAGCCGCCCTGACCGAGTGAATAACCGCTGAGGTCTTTGTCGTAGTGCCAGATCATGTTGTTCAGGCCGACCGTCATGCGCTCGTTATTCTTGTTGATCAGTTTGTAGTAGTAACCGGTCATCCAGCGCACGCGCCAGTTGTCGGCGACATTTTTCCCGGTCAGCGTGTCGGCGTTCAGGCTCGACCATACGCCGTGCGCTTCACCGCGATCGTAGCTCATGCTGACGCCACCGCCGCTTGCCCGCACGCCGCCCCAGGTTTTACCGGTACCGCCACGATTGTTGTCATCGTCATCGGGATCGTAGCGCCAGCCCTTCGTGTCTTTCTGCCCGCCAAAGGCCAGTAAAGAACTGGAGATCGGACGGCGATGCACGTTCAGGGTGTAACCAATCGGCCCCAGATCGCTGCTGTAGCTCAGCCCGCCGACCACATCCACCACCTCAAAGCCCATCGGCGTGGTGCCGATATCCATATCCCAGGTATCGTTGCGCCAGCCGATGGCGATGCTGGCCCCGCTATCGCGCTGATGTTTATCGATAGTGTCGCAACTCAGCTCGCCACAGGTTCCCCAGTTCGGATCGTAGTTGCCATTTCTATTGCGGCTGAAACTACCGGCATCCATGTCCACCACGTCGGTACGGAAGAACATCCGCCCGTCGGCCAGCGGCGCATCGGCCTGAAGCATGGTGGTGTGCATTTTGAGATCGGAATAACCGCCGGTGCCATCGGAGCGGCCATAGTCATGCTCCAGGGTGACGTTAACATCCTGCTGGCGATAGAGATCGGCGGCATCGTTGCGCACGCTGCGTTTAAGCCAGTCATCTTTCTCATCGTTGCGGGTGAGACGGGTAAAGGTGTCGTTATCCGCAGGCCGCGCCAGGGTTACCCCCGCCGCCACCATCGCATCTTTGTAGCCTTCCAGCGCCTGCTGCGGTTCGCCTGAATCACGATGAACGCGCGCGGCATCGCGCAATACCAGCGCGGTATCCTGCGACGGCGGCTGTGATTTAGCGAGCGGCACCAGTTTATCGAACGTCTGCTGCGCCAGTTGACGATCGCCAAGCTGAGCCTGCACCAGCGCGGTCCGGCGCTGCGCGTTCAGTGAGAGCGGTTCGCCTGTGTTTGTCGCCTGCATTTTTGCCAGTTGCGTGCGGGCTTCCATCGGATCATTCTGCGCCAGCGCCACTTCCGCCAGGCTCAAACGGGCGTCCTGATTCTGCGGATCGCTTGCCAGCACGGACTGATAGCCCGCTCTGGCGGCGGTATTATCGCCACGCTGCTGCGCCCAGTCTGCCAGCGTCAGCGTAATAGCCGTGGATGCCGGCTGCTGTTTTAAATAGTCCTCGGCTTCGCGCTCTTTACCGCTGTCGCGTAGCTGATTAGCCGTCGCCATCACCTGGTTGCGTTGCAGGCGATCGGAGAGCTCCTGAATATTGGGGGTCCACTGGCTGCGCGGTAGCGTATTAATATGCGCCAGCGCCGCGCGGCCCTGATCTTCGTTATCCGACAGGTACAGACCGTAGGCATACACCTGCTCAGGATCGTTCGGCTTTTGTGCGGCCAGGTTGCGCATTTGCGCATCGGCCTGCGCCCGCTGCCCGGCGCTGCGTAAATCGTTCGCCAGCCGGTAAGTGATCCACACGCTGCCCGGATCGAGCGCCAGACGGCGGCGCTGCAACTCTGCCGCCTGCGTCCAGTCGCCCCGGTTTTCTGCCTGCTCCGCCTGCTGCGCTAAACGATCGGCTGACAGACTGCGTTCAATATCATCAATGCTGCGCCGCTGGCTGCGGGAGAGCGATGAAATAAAGGCTTCGGCGCGTTCAGGGGACTGCGCACGATAAATATTCGCCAGCCCGCGCACCGCGTTGGTGTTGTCGCTGTCCATCCGCATTGCCTGGAAGTAATAGCGCTCCGCCGCAGGCGTATTGTTCGCCGCCAGCGCCGCGTCACCCAGGCCCAGCACCGCGTAGCTGTCGGTGTTATCCACACTGCGCGCCTGCTGATACAGCCGCGTCGCCTGCGCCGGGTTTTTCGCTTTTAATGCTGCATCGCCCTGCTGGATCAACAGCCAGTAGCGGTTGGTTTGCAGCAGGCTGTCCCATTTGCTGCGGTTGCTGCTGGTCGGCGCAAGCTCAATGGCTTTTTGCAGATTCGCCACGGCACGCGCCCGGTCGCCTTTTTGTGAATACGCCTGGCCCAGCGCGCCTGTGGCTTCACCGTCTTTTTCATCGGCGCTCACTGCCTGTTGCAGTGCGCTGATCGCCTGCGTGCCCTGCCCGGCATCAACGGCAGCCAGTCCCTGCGAACGTGCGCGAAATGTCGGATCGGCAAGCTGTTTCTGCTGAGTGGCAAGTTGCTCACGCGCCATGTCCACCGGATCGCCTTCGCTAAACTGGGCGAGAAAACGCTGGAGCGCCTGCACGCTGGCGTCGCTGACGGGCAGGTCTTTGATTTGCTGATACCAGATGGCGGCAGCGGCATCGCGACTGGTGCTGGATTTCGCCATCTGGGTGAGCACCGCGTACCCTTCATCATCGCGATCGCTGGCAAACAGCAGTTGCGCCAGCGAATTTTGTAGCTGCCCGTTGCCGGGGCTTTGGGCGTTAATCGCTTTAAGCTGGTTAATCGCCTCGTTGCGGCGCGCCGGGACTTTCGCCACCAGCACCCAGTATTCGGGGCCGATCTCGCCCGACGGCGGGTTGCCCGCAAACAGTTTGTCGTAGGCGGCAATCGCCTCCTGAGTGTGACCGGTGGTGGCCTGCAAACGCGCTTCCTGTAACGCCTTACGCCCTTCCGGGGTGGAGAGCGTCATCACACCGTTCGATTCACGCAGGGCGCGGGAATCCGGGGCCAGTTCTTTCAGACGGTCGAGCTGCTTTTGCGCGCCTGCGGTATCGCCCTGACGCAGCAAATAGCGAAAACGGGCGGCAATCACATCGGGATTTGCCGGATCGATCAGTTCCAGCCGGTACAGCGACTGGCGCACCAGATCTTCACGTTTGGTGGCTTCACCCAGTCGCACCTGTTCCAGTAACTGCTGCTGAGCGGTGGGCGCGGCATGCACAAAGGGCATCATTGAGATGCCAAGCGATAAGGTGATGAAACGTAGCGTTAACTTGCGCATGCCTGGCCCCAGTCAGGTTGTAACTCACCCCGTGAGGTGAAACGAAAACGATGCTGATCCCATCCCTGTCCGAAGAGGGTCAGCATTGAACTGTAATAGGCATTGCTGCCAGGAGGGTTATCGGCAACGCGCTGGCGTAATACGGCCTGGGCATCACGATTTTGTAAAAAAGGCAGCATGGCGGCAGAAAAACCGGTCGCGCCCGTCCCGTCCGCTTTTCCGGTCGCCACATCGACGTTTTCTGGTGGTACGCCGTTTTTGGTGGTGATGGCGGCCATCGGTTTGAAGCGCGTCAGCAGGCGCGCTTTTTGCGGATCGCTGTCGTGCATCATGCCCGCCCACAGATAGACGCGAATGGCATCGTAGCCGCTGATCAGCGTTTTTTCCGGCTGTAACTGCCAGCCTTTGTCTTTTTGATAACGGACCCAGTCCGGGGAAAAGCCCTTCGGCGCGGTTTCCATTAACAGGCGGAAATTTGTTTCACGCAGGGTGGACCAGGGTGCGCCAAAGCGGGTGAAGTAATGCGCCAGTTGCGGTGGCAGGTAGCTCGGATTAAAACGCCAGGTTTCTTCCTCCGCAAAGCCGACTTTACCAGGCAACAGCATTGATCCTAATCCCGGCACGTTCACCACTTCCTCAGCCACGATGCGCTTTAACAGCGCCCGGCCCGTAGTGGTATAACCCGGCTCTTTCCATAAGCGCCCGGCTTCCAGCAGCGACCAGGCGATCCAGACATCAGCGTCGGACGCGGAGTTGGTGTCGAGCACCGTCCACGCATCCTCGTTCTTTTTTCCCCACAGCCAGGCGGGGAGATGCGCACTCAGATCGCCTTCGGCAAGGTTATTCTGCGTCCAGTTTAAAATCTGCGCAAAGCCCGCGCGGTCGTTGGCGGCGAGGGCAAAAAACAGCGCGTAGCTCTGGCCTTCCGAGGTGGTGATGCTGCGGGCATCACCCGGATCGATCACCCGCCCGCCCGTGCTCACGTAGTCCTTTTTGAACTGCGTCCACGCAGGCCAGGTGCAGGCGGCAAAACTGTTCGCCGCCAGCATCAGGGTCATTAACAGCAGAGCACGCAGCCTGTTCATCGCCGTTTACTCATGATCCACATCGAGACGACGACGGCTGATAATCCGCAGCAGACGCCACAGTACCCAGGCCAGCAGCACGACGCTCACCGCCGCCAGTACCGCCAGCAGGATCGGGTGGTTAGAGAGCGCGTACCAGATGCGCTCAAACCATGGCAGATGACCCACGTAGTAAACGTCCCCGACCCGCAGGCCGTTCACGCCTGACTCACGGATCACGCTGACCGAGCCATACATTGCGGCGCGCTTGCCGCTGTCGTTCATCGCCTGATTAAGCAGTTCATACCCACGCGGGCTGTCTGCCAGCAGCGCAATCACGCTGCGTTGCTCGTAGTACGGCGACTGGAAGCCAACCACCGCCGCCATCGGGCCGCTGGAGGTCACCGCCGTTTGCGTTTCAGCCTGACGGTCGTTCATGTCCGGCACAATCGCCGGGAACGCGGTCTGGCGCTGCGGGGTTTTGACCCAGCTTTCGGTGGCCTGCACCAGCAATTCAATGCGCTTATCGTCTTTCAGCGCATCCGGGATGGTGCCGATGATCATGATATCGGCGTCTTTACCCTTAAGCTGGCTGCCGTCGTTGCTCAGACTGACGTTCACCGCCGGTAAACCGGTTTGCGCCCCTACGCTACCCATGGCATCCAGCAGCGTGGTGAGCTGGCCGGTGGTCGGCTGCGCGGGCAGCACAACAAGCGTTTCGGAGAGATCGGCCATTCGGCTGAACGGGAAGCCCGCGTTGGCAAAGGCGCGCAGATCCGGCATGGCGATAAAGTGGTGATAGGCCGAGAAATCAATGGTTGAGTCATCACCGATCACCACGCGGTTTTGCACCGGCTGGAAGGTGATACAGTTTTCAACAGTGCCGCCCGGCATCGGGTTCATGTACTGGAAGTCAAAACGCAGTTGGTTTATCGCTCCCAGTTTCAGCGCCGGGATCGTCACGTCCGTTTTACCGTCCAGCAGCCCCTGCAATACCGGCAGACGCAGCAGCAGACGGTTGGTGTCCTGGCTACTGGTCAGGCTAAAGGATTGCAGGAACTGATTGTTCAGGCTGATATCCATCCGCGAGCTGTCTTTCGTCGGCGGCGCGGTATAGCGGTAATTGAGGTTCATATCAATGCCGTTACTGCGCAGCAAATAGAGATCCGGCGGCAGATTCATCGACACGTTGATGGACGCCGGTTGCAGACCGGTCGCCTGCAACTGCTCCTCGTAGGTTTTCAGTTCGGCAAAGCTGATGGCGCGATCGGTGCGCACCCAGTTCGGCGCATCGTAAGGTTTGCGCGCCAGCAGGGGCTTAACTTCATTGACGACCACCCGGTCGCCACGGAACAGCACGCTACCCTGAGCGATGCCTTTTGCCGCCTGCAACAGGTCTTTGTCGTCACGCCCCATGACCACCAGCAGTTTGACGTACGGGTTATTCGGGTGATTCATCATGAAAATCGTTGGCGCGTCTACCGCTGGCGCGTCACGCAGGAAAGCGGGACGCTTATCATTGGTGGCAAACACAATGGCGTTGCTGTCCGGCAGGCCG
Organism: Enterobacter sp. kpr-6; assembly: GCF_900116015.1. GTDB lineage: Bacteria > Pseudomonadota > Gammaproteobacteria > Enterobacterales > Enterobacteriaceae > Enterobacter_D. Next base: position 245,431 of record NZ_FOYH01000006.1, on the reverse strand, counting down.
TCGTACTGCACCGGGAAACTCTGCCCGCGCCAGCCGGTACGGGAGCCGAACCAGGAGGCGATGATACTCGCCGCCTGTTGCTGGCCCAGTGCAGGTGCACCGGCAAAGACCATCGGCAGCGTCAGCGAACGGTTATCACGCGGATCGAAGAAGGGCACCGGGAAGTGTGACAGGTCGTTTTGCACCGACAGTTTCTGGTAGGTCATCGACAGCGAACTGTTACGCCCCACATCCATCCACAGGGTGCTGCTCGCCGGGTTCTCGCACACGTCGCGGTAATGCCCGACAAACTCCAGCCGCACGCGGTTAAAGTCGGTGATATAGAGCGGATCGATCGGCACCTGCGCCTGGGTTTTCTTACCCAGTTGTTCTTTGGTCACCGGCAGCACGCCCATCAGTTCATCGTTGAGATAGACCTTCAGTTGCGACTGCACCGGCAGCAGCGACGGCGACGGGGTGTATTCCAGATTGAGCATGGCATTCGACACCACTTCATCGCTGCGCATACCAAATTCGATGCCGCCATTCGGGTTCACACCGCGCAATACCATGCTGCCCGGCGGCGGCGCGATCTGTGCAAAAGAGAGCTTAACATCACGCGATGGCGCATTTTCTGCGACGATGGGCGCATCTGCACCGGTCACGCCTGGCATCACCCGCCCGACCTGCGGCGAAGTGGTGGCAGGCAGCGCTTGCCCTTCACGCGGCACCTCAGGCGTGAGGGATTCCGGCTGCGTCGGGGCAGGCGTCGCGACGGGCTGCGTCGCGGGTGCCACCGCAGGCACCGTCGGCGCGGCGGTTGCCGCTGGATTGGCGGGAGCCGCCAGGGCTAACGCCATCGGGAAAGCGCTCATTCCCACTGCCACTGCACACATCCAGGAAAGTTTTCTTTTCATCGCATTATCATCATTGTTGAGCCATAACCGGATCCGATGTGGGTATCACCACGCCCCGCTCGGGGCGGCGCGGAATGAACGACACAATCCATGAGACCAGTGAAGTGAGTAACCGGAAAATCATTTTCACTGACGGAGGGGCAAATTCTGCAAGGTGGCGATAGCCACGGAAACCGAGCTTGAGAATATCCATCAGACTTTCCAGCGGTTTATCTTCCGGGAAGCTGTCCTGCCAGAGCGCCCAGGTATCGGCGCGGGCAAACGTACACTGTACAAAATCAATATGTTGCTTCGTGGTCAGCGGCATCAGTTGCAGACCAATTTCATTGCCGGAGACGCGCACCACCTGCGCCGGGAAAGCGTATTCCTGTTGGCCGCGCTTGAGCAGCAGACTGACTTTTTGCCCTTCCAGCACCTGCGACTGCCCGTTAATTTTGATCCCCATCCCGCCGTCAGAGAAGTCATGCACCGTGCAGGAAAAGAGATGACCATCTTCGCGGGCAATGGCCGCAGGCATGGAGATTTCAACGCGGTGCGCGCGGCGCACCTGTTTACTTTCGACCGATACCGCCACGGCCCCGCCGAGGACAATCAGGTTGTAGAACACCCAGGTGATACTGACGAAGACGGTTAAGATTTCGTTTTCCGGCCCGTAGAAATAGCGCCAGATGCCGACCAGAATCCCGACAATATTCAGCAGCACGAGGAAGATATAGGGCCGGGAAATCACCCAGTCCACATACTCTTCCTTCACCAGCCCGCCCTTGGCAGTAACGTTAAATTTCCCTTTGTGCGGCGCAAACAGCGCGACCATCGTTGGCGGCGCAATGTACCACGCCAGCACGGTTTCATAGATTTCACTCCAGAACGAATGGCGGTATTTGCCCTGGATTTTGGAGTTGGTCAGGCTGGCGTGGATCATATGCGGCAGCACGAACAGCGCGATCATTAACGCCGGGGCGTAAATGATGTAGGCATGGAGCAGCAAAAACGCCAGCGGCGCGGTGAGGAACACCAGCCGGGGAATGCCCGACAGGAAGTGGAACATGGCGTTGACGTAACACAGCCGCTGCGCCAGCTTCAGCCCTTTGCCAAACAGCGGGTTATCGAGACGGAAAATTTGCACCATGCCGCGCGCCCAGCGGATACGCTGACCGATGTGCGCCGACAGGCTCTCCGTCGCCAGCCCCGCCGCCTGCGGAATGCGCATATACGCCGAGCTGTAGCCCAGACGGTGCAGGCGCAGCGAGGTGTGCGCATCTTCGGTGACCGTTTCCACCGCGATACCGCCAATCTGATCCAGCGGGCCACGGCGGATCACCGCACAGGAGCCGCAGAAGAAGGTGGCATCCCACATGTCATTCCCGTCCTGCACCAGCCCGTAGAACAGCGTGCCTTCGTTCGGCGTTTTACGAAAACGCCCCAGGTTGCGCTCAAAGGGATCGGGGGAGAAAAAGTGGTGCGGCGTCTGCATCATCGCCAGCTCTTTTTCCTTCAGGAACCAGCCCATAGTCATCTGCAAAAACGAGCGCGTGGGCACGTGGTCGCAGTCGAAAATCGACACAAACTCGCCCTTCGCATATTTGAGTGCGTTGTTGATGTTCCCGGCTTTCGCGTGTTCATGCGTGGTGCGCGCGATGTACTTCACGCCGACCGTTTCGGCAAACTGGCGGAACGTCTCCCGCCCGCCGTCATCAAGGATCCAGATGGTGAGTTTATCCTTCGGCCAGTCGATACCCAGCGAGGCGTAAATGGTGTTCTTCACCACGTTCAAATCTTCGTTGTAGGTCGGAACGAAGATATCCACGCTCGGCCATTGCGACATATCTTTTGGCAGCGGTACCGGCTGGCGGTTGAGCGGCCACACCACCTGGAAGTAGCCTAATACCAGCACCACCCACGCGTAGGTTTCCGCAAACAGCAGCACCAGCCCGCACACCAGGCTGACCGGATCGTTCCAGTTCAGCGTCGAGGTGTAGCGCCACCAGATGTAGCGGCAGGAAACGGTCAGCGACAGCACGATCAGCATCAGCGCGGAAAAACGCCCCGGAATGCGGCGCACCAGCAGCGCCACGCCCCACAACAGCATCAGGAAGATAAACTGCGACAGCGGGTTAAACGGCTGCGTAATACAGAGCACGGCGAGGATCAGTGAGAAAACCACGATCACGCCGAGGATGAGACGCCGCAGGCCAGGCGTCAGGTGGGCCAGCTCTTTGTGATTGTCGAGATGGCCGGTCCTGGCGCTGAAACGCAACGGGAGCGCGTCCAGCCAGTTATGGTAGCGTTTGATCATTGCGCCAATACCGGATTTGCGGCGTTTGCGCGGGGCGGTAGTGCTGTTCCAGGACGGCGTGACTAACAGCCACAGCGTCTGGAGAAAATAGCGCGCAGGATCGAGCGGACGCGGACGTTCGGCGCGGATATGCGGATACAGTTCGTGGTGCCGTGCGCGGATCGCCTGCCAGCGGGGATGTTCAAGGGGAATAAACAGCCAGGCGAGGATCACCCACAGGCAGCCGAGCGCGGCGCTAAACGCCGGTGCACCGTGGCTGCGATAAAGCTGGTAGCGCTCGCTCAGACGGGCGCTCACCGGTGGGATCAAAAACCAGGCGGAAAGGCGGCTCATGCGTCACTCCGGGGAACGGGTGACCCGGTGGCATGCAGCAGGCACCAGTTGGCGAGGGTCATCATCTCTTCTGCCGCCAGCGAATCGCTGCGATATTCACCGAGCGGCTGTTTCGCCGCCAGGCACTCAACCATCGCTTCATCGCGGTGGATCACCATCGGCAACAGGCGGCGCTGGCTTTGCAGCCACACCTGATATAAATCATCCTGCAACTGGCTGCCAATGCGCAGGTCATTAATCAGAATATGCGAGCCGGCGGGTAACGCCTGCTGATGCAGACGCACATGACAGTTGGTATCCGGTTTAACAATCACCAGCGTGCTGTCGCAGTGTTCGAGGATCATACGCGCCAGGGGCGAATGCCCGTGGGGGATATCCACCAGAATCCATTTATAGTGCGTCTGGCTTCTCAGGGTTTGCAGAATGGACTCAAGCGCGTGGAGCGAATCGTAGAGTAAATGAATGTTTTCAGCCTCGCCCGCCGTGAGCTGACCAAATGGCAGTACATCAAGCTGTGAGGTATAACGCTGGCCCGCATCGCGCCAGTCACGCCCGTCGAGCAACGCACGCGCCCAGCCATCGGGCTGGTCAAAATCGATGTTGTAGGACAAGCGCAATAAATTGTCAGGGCAGGCGTCCAGCACCAGCACTGTTTCGCCGAGCAATTGTAATGACCAGGCCAGCGCCGCTGTCACCGATGTGGTACCCACACCGCCGCGTACGCCTTGCAGTCCCAGAATGGCCATTCATGGCTCCCTTATTGTTGACGGGCAAATTCAGCCAACAGCGGCCAGCGTTTAATCGCAGCAGCCAACTGTTCACGTTGGGAAATATCGGTGTAATCTATTTCTGGCAATGAAAACACCCTGCTCAGCGCGGCAAAATCATTTTGCCAGGAATAATTCAGAGTCGAATCTTTCTGATTTGTGGGTTCATTGTTATTCATTATGAACGCATCCCTTTGAATAAAAAACATAGAGTAAGGCGTTGTCAGCGTCCTGCCGAAGAAAATGCATTTACATGCTAAATCTGATGTTCTTTAATTTCAATGTTAGGTTTATTTCTTCGCTTTCGCTAGTAAACTGATGTACAGACAAATTTGCTCAAGAGGGACACCATGGACCCCATATTTTCAATTGGCATCCAGTCATTATGGGATGAATTGCGGCATATGCCAGCGGGCGGTGTATGGTGGATAAATGCCGACCGCGAACAGGATGCAATTGACCTGGTGAACCAAACCATTGCCTCACAGCATAAAGAAAGCAAAGTTTCTGTGATCAGCATGGGTCGCGATCCTCACGAAATGATTAAATTAGACGATCATCACGGCCCGGATAAAATCCGCTTGTTTTTAATGCGAAACTATCAGAGTGGGCTACACTCCCTCACCCAGGATCTACTCTGTTCAGTTGATCCTCATCACTACTTATTCATTATTCTTTGCGACAGCAATAGCTGGCAAAATATATCCAACGATCGTTTGCGAAAATGGATTAATGAAATATATTCATGGTCTAAATATCACCACTGCACGATGCTGGTGATAAACCCCTCTGCAAATAATGATAAACAGTTCTCCTTTTTAATGACGGAATACCGCTCGCTCGACGGCCTTGCCAGCCTGCGAAACCAGACTGATGCGCATATCTATGACGTGGCTTTCTGGTGCAATGAAAAAGGCGTCAGCGCGCGCCAGCAGCTTAAACTGGAGCCGCACCAGAACGGCTGGCAGCTCGCGCAGCAGGAAGAAGCCTCGGTGCAGCCGCGTAGCGACGAGAAGCGCATTCTGAGTAACGTCATGGTGCTGGAAGGCGCGCCTGCCCTCTCCGAACACTGGACGCTGTTTGAAAACAACGAAACCCTGTTTGAAGAAGCGCGCACCACGCAGGCGGCGACGATCATCTTCTCGCTCACCCAAAATAACCAGATCGATAATATGGCGCGGCAAATTCATACGCTCAGACGCCAGCGGGGTAGCGCACTGAAAATCATCGTGCGGGAAAACAACGCCAGCCTGCGCGCCACCGACGAACGTTTACTTTTGGGCTGCGGGGCCAATATGGTGATCCCGTGGAACGCCCCGCTCTCCCGCTGCCTGACGCTGATTGAAAGCGTGCAGGGCCAGCAATTTAACCGCCACGTCCCGGAAGACATTTCCATGCTGCTTAACATGACGCAGCCGCTGAAGCTGCGGGGATATCAGACCTGGGATATCTTCTGCGATGCGGTAGGCAATATGATGAACAACACCCTTCTGCCGCCGGATGGCAAAGGCGTGCTGGTCGCGCTGCGTCCGGTGCCGGGCATCCGCGTGGAGCAGGCGTTAACGCTCTGCCGCCCCAATCGCGTGGGCGATATTATGACCATCGGCGATAACCGCCTGGTGCTGTTCCTCTCTTTCTGCCGGGTTAACGATCTGGATACCGCGCTCAATCACATCTTCCCGTTACCGACCGCCGACATCTTCTCTAACCGGATGATCTGGTTTGAAGATAATCAAATTGCGGCCGAACTGGTGCAGATGCGCGCGCTGGTGCCTGAAAAATGGGGTAAACCGCTGCCGGTCATCGACGGCCCGAACCCGGTACTGAATGCCGAGCACGATGGCCACGGCTGGCGACGCATTCCACAACCTTACCGGCTGTTCAGTGAAGCCGGGGAGCCCACGTTATGATGACGATCGGCGATATCATCCAACTGATAGTGCTTTGTGCGCTGATATTTTTCCCGCTGGGTTACGCCACGCGCCATTCCTGGCGTCGCATCAGAACCGTTTTGCGGCTGATGTTTGTTAAACCGCGCTACGTTAAACCCGTCGGCACATTGCGCCGGGCCACGATCGTCAAGGCAGACCGAAAAAATGACTAATCAAACGTTTACCACTTCTGCGCCCTCTCCGCTCTGGCAGTACTGGCGTGGGCTTTCTGGCTGGAACTTCTATTTCTTAGTGAAGTTCGGTTTGCTGTGGGCGGGCTATCTCAATTTCCATGCGCTGCAAAACCTGGTGTTTATGGCCTTTTTGCTGATGCCGCTGCCGAAATTAAGCCTGCACCGTTTGCGCCACTGGATTGCCATCCCGGTGGGCTTTGCCCTCTTCTGGCATGACACCTGGCTGCCCGGCCCGCAAAGTATGCTGAGTCAGGGATCGCAGGTCGCCGGATTCAGCGCCGATTATTTATTGGATCTGGTTACACGTTTTATTAACTGGCAGATGATTGGCGCGATTTTCGTCCTGCTGGTGGCGTGGATGTTTTTGTCGCAGTGGATCCGCGTAACGGTGTTCGTGGTCGCCATCATGATCTGGCTGAACGTCATCACCCTGACCGGCCCTTCTTTCTCGCTCTGGCCTGCCGGACAGCCCACCTCGACCGTGACCACGACTGGCGGCAACGCGGCAGCGACCGTAGCGACGGCCGCGGACAAACCGGTGGTAGGCGACATCCCTGCACAAACTGCGCCGCCGACCACCGCTAATCTTGATGCCTGGCTGTCGAGTTTTTACGCGGCGGAAGACAAGCGCCAGACGCGTTTCCCGGATGCGCTACCCGCCGACTCGCAGCCGTTTGAATTGCTGGTGGTCAACATCTGCTCCCTCTCATGGGCTGACGTAGACGCCGCCGGGCTGATGTCGCACCCGCTGTGGTCACACTTTGATATTCAGTTTAAAAAATTCAACTCCGCGACCTCCTACAGCGGCCCGGCAGCGATCCGCCTGCTGCGCGCAAGCTGCGGTCAGCCATCGCATAAAAATCTCTATCAACAGGCGGGCAACCAGTGCTACCTGTTCGATAACCTGGCGAAGCTCGGTTTCTCGCAGCAATTTATGCTCGACCATAACGGCGTCTTCGGCGGCTTCCTGAAAGAAGTGCGCGAAAACGGCGGGATGCAGGCACCGCTGATGAATCAGGCCGGACTGCCAACCGCGCTGCTCTCCTTTGATGGTTCCCCGGTTTACGACGACACCGCGGTGCTGAACCGCTGGATGGAGTCGGAAGAAGGTAAAAACAACCAGCGCACCGCCACCTTCTTTAACCTGCTGCCTCTGCACGACGGTAACCACTTCCCAGGCGTGAGCAAAACGGCGGATTACAAAGTGCGCGCCCAGAAGCTGTTTGATGAACTGGACGCCTTCTTTACCCAACTGGAAAAATCGGGGCGTAAGGTGATGGTGGTGATGGTGCCGGAACACGGCGGCGCATTGCAGGGCGATAAAATGCAGGTCTCCGGCCTGCGCGATATCCCAAGCCCGTCGATCACCAACGTTCCGGCAGGGATTAAATTCTTCGGCATGAAGACCCCGCATCAGGGCGCACCGATTATTATCGATCAGCCCAGCAGCTATCTGGCGGTGTCAGAACTGGTGGCACGCGCGGTGGACGGGAAGTTGTTTGTGGAAGACAGCGTGAACTGGGATCAGCTGACCAGCAGCCTGCCGCAGACTGGCGCGGTGTCGGAGAACGCTAACGCGGTGGTGATTCAGTACCAGGATAAACCGTATGTGCGGTTGAATGGCGGGGACTGGGTGCCGTATCCGCAGTGATTTTGAGGGGGCAGGTCACCCTCACCCCGGCCCTCTCCCTTAGGGAGAGGGAGAAGGGCAAGTCCGCGCTCGATTTGTCCCCTCTCCCTCAGGGAGAGGGTTAGGGTGAGGGTCCGGTGTTCCCCCCTCTCCCCCAGGGAGAGGGTCGGGGTGAGGGTCCGGTGTTCCCCCCTCTCCCTCAGGGAGAGGGTCGGGGTGAGGGTCCGGTGTTCCCCCTCTCCCTCAGGGAGAGGGTCGGGGTGAGGGTCCGGTGTTCTCCCTCTCCCTCAGGGAGAGGGTCGGGGTGAGGGTGAAAAAAGCCTCTTAACCCTGCTCCGCCAGCCACACCAGCATCTTCAGACTCGCCGAATAATAATCATCCTGCGCCGTAATCTGCGGTTCGCCGTGCTTCACGCCCAGCGTCAAATCCCTTACCGCCAGCAACCCTTCGTTCATGTTATACGGCGCGTTTTCATTCGTCGTGAGGTTCACCCACGCAGGCGTGCGGTCGCGGCTGAACGTCTGCCACCAGGTGCGCCACGGCGTCAGCAGCGGGCTGTTCGGGTCCTCCCAGGCGATGTACAGCGGAATGCGGATCGCATCGTAGCTCACGCGCGGAGGCCACTCTTTCGCGGGCTGCATCTTGCCATCGGCGCTTAACGCCACCCAGTCGGCCGGCAGATTCGCCTTGCCCCAGCCCATTTTCCCGGTCAGCGTGTTGGCATCGCGGATCAGCTCACGCCAGGCCACCAGATGGCTGCGCTCGGCGAAATCCTGCCACGCCGGAAAGATGAAATAGGACGGGTTCAGATTCACATAGCTGTTGAGGTTAAACCCCTTCGCGCCCGGCAGCATCACGCGGTAGCCGGCAAAATTAATTACCGTGCGCGCAAGCAGCGCCTGGGTGATGGCATCGGACGCGCGGCTGTAGCGCGCATCGTGCCAGCGGGCATCGGCTTTCAGCAGCGCCCAGGCAATCAGCGCGTCGCCGTCAGAGGCGTTATTTTTGTCCGCGATCGGGTCAGGCAGCACCGGGTTATAGCGCCAGAAATAAAGCCCGGTTTTCTGATCCTTCAGGGTCTTATCCGTCCAGCCCCAGATTTTATCGAAACTTTCCCGATCGTTACTGGCAACCGCCATCAGCATGGCGTAGCCCTGGCCCTCGGTATGCGAAACATTGTTATTGCCGGTATCGACGATGCGACCATCCGGCATCAAAAAGCGGGATTTATAGATCTCCCACGCGGTACTCGCGTGGGCGAAAGACGCAGATAAAACACTCACCATCATGACGATTGCGGCAAATACGCGCTTAACCATAGTTCGACTCATTGTGGATTGTGGTAGCGGAACTGAACGTCTGTCAGCGAAAACAGGCGTTCACGTTGTAATACGACGTGCGCTTCGCCGCCCTGACCTTGCAGCCAGCCAGCGTAAAGACCCTCAAGTATTGCACAAAACGCATGACACCAGCGGGTTTGCTGCTCGTCATCGCGGCTGACCGGCAATGCCTGATGGCGAAGGGATAATCCCGTTTCGCTGGCGTCCAGATCGATAAATCCCCAGTTGAACTGCCCGAGTTGCGCATTGATATTCGCTTCCAGTTCCCCCACCGTTTCTGACGGCGGCAGCGGGTACTGTTGCGCCAGCGCTTCCCCCATCTGGCGCAGGAACGGCTGACTTTCAACCTGGCCCACATTGCGCACCATACCGTCCACCATGGTGGTCAGGAGATCGAACCAGCCCGGCGGCGTTTGCTGCTGCTGAAAATACGCATTCAGCGTGGAATTTTGGCTGTCTGGTGTCATGATTTATTTTTCTCCCAACATATAGCGGAAATAGAGTCCGGCGGTGCTTTCGTTATAGTTGCCGAAGGTGTCGTAACCCACTTTTCCACCTATCGTCATGTTTTTATTGACGTCGTAGTCAACGCCCGCGCGCATGGTATAGCCGACGCCGCTTTCAGAACCGCCTTTGTAGCGGTACTCGCGGGCATAGCCCAGTTCATGCAGTTCATGAAGCATGTCCTGCGCGCCTCTGTCGGTCGGGAAGTAGTCGCTACTATCCTGGGTGTAAGACTGGTAGCCCACCGACCCGCCGAGGCTTAACTTCCAGTTGTCGATTTTCTGGGTTAAATCCACCGGCAACGACACGCTGACGTAGTTCTGCGGGCTGAAATAACCGCCCTGGCCGTAGGTGTAGTAACTGAGGTTTTTCGAGAAATCCATCCAGCTCATGTTAAGCCCGGTCTGCAACTGACGGTATTCGTCGTGGAACGGACGCAGATAGACCCCGGCGCTGGCATTGATGCTGGTGTTGCTGGCGACATTTTCACCGAGGTAGCTGTAGCCACCGCCGCCCACGTAGAAGCCCGCATCGCCATCGTCGTAGCCGATCTGCGCGCTGCCGCCGTTTTTCGTGACGCGTCCCCAGGTCTTACCGGAGTACGCATCCTTCATGCCCACGTAGGAGAGCAGGCTGTCGGTAACGGCGCGGCGCTCGCCTTTGAGGATCAGCCTCAGATAATCGGTCAGTTTCGGTGACCATTGCACCCCGCCCACCAGCGTACTCAAATCCTCGCCCAGCGGCGTGGTACCGATATCAAGCCTGTAGCTCTCGCCGCTTAACGCCATCGCCAGTTCCACACCGTTCGCTTTTTGCGATTCGGTGGACGAGCTGATTTTATTGTCGAGGCTTGATTTAAAGTTCGACACGCCCAACGCTTTCAGGTCGCCTGATTCATACAGTCGGCTGAGGTTCGCCTGCCCGATGTCGGTCAGCGGGGAGAGGTTTTTGGCGTTGTAGCCCTGCAAATCGGTAAAGTCAGCCGCCGTCGGATCGCTGGAGTTAACGGTATTTTCAATCGACGAGGCAATGTTGCTGATCGCGTTATCAATCGGGTTAGTACCGTAGCGACGCCAGGTATCGCCGGACGCACTGCCCGCGCTCAGGGTGACCGGCGTGGCGGTGAATTCAAACCGCGACTCGCCAAACGGCGAACTGGACCAGGTGAGCGGCGCTTTGGCTTCGGTCAGCTTACTGGTGCCGGATTCGCCATCGCGCCCGCGCACTTCCACCCCGCCCTGCAACCACATGCCGGTTTTCTGCTCCAGATCCTGCATCATTTCATCCACCTGACGCAGGGCGCGCGCCTGGGTGGTTTCCATCGGCAGATCGGTGCGCGTGGTGCCCGGCAGCGTACTGCCCGGTTCGCGAGCGACCTGCGCCACCTGCCACGGCAGCGTATCGCCGTAAGCAGAAGTGGAGGCAAGCTGCGTTGTTTTGCTGGTGCGTATAAACGGATTGTCCGCCACCAGCACACCGCCGATGGTCGGCGTGGCGGCACTGTTGGTGGATTCCAGTCCCACCAGCTTGCCGCGCGCGCTGCGCAGATAGGTCATCGCCTGCTGGTGATTACCTTTCGCCTCTTCCAGACGCGCCAGCAGGAGGTAACGATCCGCCGAGTTATCCGCCCGTAAACCGCTGGCCAGCGACTGGGCTTTATCGACGTTATTCTCAGCGAGCGCCACGTCAATCGCCCCGACGCGCGCATCCTGATTATCGTTGTCGCGGGTCATCAGGTAGTCATACACCACGCCCGCTTCTTTGTTCATTTTGCCGGTCTGATAGAGACGCCCCATGGCGAACATCAGGTCGGTGTTTTGCGGATCGCTTTGCAGCGCACGGATCAGTTTGTCGTAGGCCGCCGCGTAGTTACCCTGCTCGCGCAGGCGGTCGGCTTCGTTGATCACGTAACCATTGCGCATGCCTGCCAGTTGCGTGGGCGTGCTGCGCGCCTGAAGCTCCGGGTTCGACAGGAAGGTTTGCGCTTCCGCGTTCAGCCCGGCTTTATTCAGCACCGTCACCTGATCGGCATAGTCGCCCGCGTTACCCTGCACGCCTGCACCCATACTTTCACGCACCAGTGCTACCGCGCTGGTCATGTCGCCGCTCGCCGCCAGCAGTTTTGCCAGCTTGCCCGCGTCCGCCGGATTTTTTGGCGGCTCGCCGGTGAGGGTCTTCAGGGTGTTGGCAGCCGCCAGGGTATTGCCCTGCGCCAGATAGCGCTCGGCGGTGGAGAGTTGCAGGTTGTAATTAACCCGTTTCGCCAGATCGCGCATCTGCCCGTTTTGCGTGGCGGGAGAAATGCGCGACAGCAGGGTTTGCGACTGCTGCCATGCGCCGTTTTCGCTGGCAAACAGCGCCGCCGCGTACAGCGAGCTTGCGCCCGCGCCCGGTCGTGACGCCGGGGCGATGACGTTGCTGGCTTCCATATCGTTGCCATTTTTTTGCAGCAGACGCGCTAAATCGAGACGCAGCCAGGGATCGTCCGGCAGGCGCGACACGCCCTGTCGCAGCACGGCAATCGCCTGCGGGGTGTTGCCCGCCGCCGCCAGTTGTTGCGCCTGACGACGAATCGGATCGCCCGGCAGTCCGGTGACCACGCGCGGCTGCAGCTTCGCCTGAAGGCTGGCGGGCAGCGTGCGCAGCACGGTTTGCGCTTCTTCGGCTTTGTTCTGATCGCGCAGAACGTAGTAGAGGTTTTCACGCGCGGCGGCGTTTTGCGGCTGATCGCTTAACACGTCGCGCAGCGTCTGCTCCGCCTGCGGGAAATCTTTGTTATGACGCAGCACGTCGGCGCGGAACAGCTTCGCCGCCGTCCCCCGCTCGCCGCTTTGCTGCACCAGCGGGGCCGAGAGCGCCAGCGCCTGGCTGACGTTGCCCTCTTTCAGCGCCTGTTGCGCCTGGGCCAGCTGACCGTAAAACGCGGCGTCGTCGGCCTGCGCTTTACGTTCAGCAGAGGCGTCACCGCCCTGGCTTGCCGCGCGGTTCAGGTACTGCGCCGCCGCCTGGTAATCACCGTTACGCTGGGCGATGTAACCCAGCCCGGCCAGCGCATCGGCGTCTTCCGGGTTGGTTTGCAGCACCTGTTCAAACTGGCGTTTAGCGTTGCCGGTGTCGCCGCTGTTAAGCGCGGTGTAGCCCTCGCCTTTCGCTGCACCACCGACATTTTTGCGGTAGTACGCCTGCATGTCGGCGTCTTTCGGATGACGTTGCAGGTAGTTGTCGTAAAGCTGTTCGTCACCGGGCTGCGGGCCAAGCCACAGCAGCGCCTGACGCAGCCCTTCATCGGCCTCTTTGTTGCCGCTCGCCATCGGCTCCAGTTGCGCGATCCCTTCCCGGCGCGTCTCTTCACGCCAGGTGAGCATTTTGCCGAGCGCCACGCGGGCGGCATTATTCTGCGGGTTCTGCGCGACAAAGCGCTGGATCTCGCTCAGCGCCTGCGGGTACATCGCCTTGTCGCTGGCCATGGTCAGATAGTATTCCGGCGCGAGGCTCGGCGGCGGGGTATCGCCGCTGAACATGCTGCGCCAGGTGGACAACGCTGCCGGTACGTTACCGCTGCGCGCCTGCTGGCGGGCGAGCGATAACTGGCCCTGCGGCACCTGAGCGAGCTGTTTGGCGTTATCCAGCGCCTGTAGCCCGGCATCGTCCGGCGACACCGCCGCCAGACGGGTGCGCCACTGCGCCGCCGCCTTCAGGTCACCGTTCTGCTGCGCCCAGAGCGCCATCAGATACAGCGCCTGAGTGTTGTTGGCATCCACCATCAGCACTTTTTTCAGCGATTCATTTGCCAGGTCGTCATGGGACTTTTCGTGCCAGTAATTCGCCTGGTCAAATAACGCCTTCAGCACCGCGTCATTTTGCGCGGCCTGCGCCATCCCTGCGGTCCCCAGCGCCAGCGCGCCTGAAAGACAAAGGGTGGATAATTTACGGGTCGTTTTTATGGTCATTCTTGTTGTCACCCTTTCACTCATTGTCATCAGGATTCAGACGCTTATGGGCGCGTCTTTTCAGCACGGCATACAGTGCGAGGCCCAGAATGCAGGCAAACAGCAGTCCCAGAATGGCGAGCAGGCCGGAGTGCTGGTTGGCGTACCAGATGATCATCAGATGCGTCGGCATTTCACCGCGCGGATACTGTGGCCCGACGCGGAAGCTGCGCACGCCGTTTTCGTTGGTGATGATCGCCGCATCGCCGCGGATACCGGCGTTAATTCGCGCGGAGGTCAGATCGCCATGCAATCGTGAAAGCTGGTCGTCGTTGCTGCCCATCGCCGTCACCACGGTGCGCTCCGGGCTCCACGGCGAGCGGAAGCTGACAAACCCGCGCCAGGATTCGTTAGAGGAGAAGTAGCGATCAGCATCAACGCCGTCGGCACTCCAGTCTCCGGCCATCCAGCGCTGGATTTTTTCCCACTGCGTCGGCTCGCGCACGCTGAGCATATTGTTATGGGCGACAAACGGCGACGTCTTCATCAGCGCATCGTTAAAGCTGTGCTGACTGAGATCGGTCACCGCCAGCACGTCACGATCGCGCAGCAGTTCGAGGTTCGAGCCCGCTGACGGAATACCCAGCACCACGCGGTTGTGGGCCAGCGCCGTCCCGGTCGCATTACCGGAGCGGGCCGCCATATCCAGCATCGTGGCGATTTGCGTTTCGGTCGGTTTTTCCGGCAGCAGCAGCGTCGTTTGCGAGTAGTCCGCAAGACGGGTGAACGGGAACGACGCGCCGACGAAATAGGAGAGGTTCGGCAGCAGCGCAAAGTGGCGCGTGTGGCTTAAATCAATCCACGAGTCATCGTCGATACGGCTTTTGATGTTGTTGTTTAACAGCACGCTACACGGCGCGCTCGCTTTCGGCACGATGTTGAAGTAGAGCGATAGCTGGTTGTCCCCGTAAATCATGTAGGGTTCCAGCGGCATATCGAACTGCTCCTGACGGGCATCGCCACCGATTTTGTGCCACAGCGTTTCCAGTGCGCCCTGCTTGTTGACCGGCAGGTTGTGCAGGAAAGTGTCGTTCATGGTCATGCTGAGCCACGAGCGGTTTTCGTCGATCCAGTTTTCCGACGGGAAACGGTAGCCGATGCGCAGCGGAATGGTTTCGCCATCCCACAGGAACAGATCCGGCGCAGCGCGGAAGGCCACGCGCAGCGCGTCGTGCCAGATCCCGTTTACCGTCAGGCTCTGATCTTTACGGATCAACTCAGAAAGTTTCACCGGGCGATCGGTCTGGATCCAGCGCGGCGCGTCGTACGGCTTGCTCTGCGGGATCGTCTCCGCGTCCACCGGCAGGCTTGCCGTTTGCAGGGCAAAATTACCGCGCGTCAGACGCCAGGCCGCTGCACGTAGCGCATTCTCGTCTTTGCCCACCACCAGCAGCAGCTTGTAGGTCGGGTTCGCCGGGTTATCGATGATAGTCAGCGTTGGCTGCGTCACCTTCGGGAGAGTTAACCCGCCGATCTGCTCGCCGGGGTGCCCGATCAGAATGCCGTTTTGCTCGGGCAGACGATCGCGCAGCGCCGCAAACGACACGCCGCGATAGTCGGCCTGAATACCCATCCACGACGACACCAGCGCGGCCGCGCTGATGGTGTCCGCCGTACTTTTCGCCGGGAAAGCAAAGGTGATGGTGGCAGGCGTCATCTGCATATCGTCAAAGAACGGACGCGGGAAGTGGCTTAAATCGGAGCCAATATCCAGCGCCTGCCCTTCGAGACTAAATGCGGAGTCCGGCAGGATGGTGACGCGATACTTATCGGTCAGATCGCGCTGGCACATCATGGCGTCGCCATCGTTGATTTTGAAGCTGATGGTGTTGCTCGACACCATCAGCGCGGCGGGGATATCTAACTGAAAGCGCGAGATATCCGATTCAGCCGCGCCCAGCGGCACGGTGCCTAACGGCTGGCCGTTAAGCATCAGTTGCATCGTGGTGTTGCGCGCCGCCATCGCTGGTGACACTTTCAGGTTCAGCGAAAGCTGCGCGTTGGTGGTGACCTGGCCGACCGGCAGGGTGAAGTTAATGCCCCCCTGCAACTGGCCGCCACTCAGCACGATGCCCTGCGGCTGGCCCATCTGCGCCACGGTAATGGCGGTAACCACCGACGGCACAAAGGCGGGCGGCGGCGCAACCGGCGCGGTATCCACCACTGGCGCAGGTAAATCCAGCGGCAGCATAGCGTCCGGCGCAATGTCCTGCGCGTGCAACGGTGTGATAAACAGCGCGCTGACCAGAATGGCCAGGGTTGTCAGCTTTTTCATACGCTGCCGTCCTCCCGGGAAGCATTGAGAACGGCGCGCTGGCGGCGGTTTTCCCGACGCGTTTTCCAGGTCAGCCAGAAAAGATCGAATACGCAGCGCATGATGGTCAGCATCGAGCGGAACGGGTTGTCCTGCGGCTTCGGCGGGTTAATCCACGCATCCGCACGAGAGAGCACCACGCGCACCAGTTCACGGCGGCGCGCCAGCGGAATGTCTTCAGCGAATTTCAGGCGGATGTATTCCTCATCCGTCCCCATGGTTTCAACCGGAATACTGATCGCCCCGGACTGCAACAGCAGTTCGACTTCTTCAATGGCGTCATTCAGATGGCGGTCGTCCGGGATCGCGACACGGCAGCCGCCCATCGACAGATCGACGGTATGGCTGCGCGAAGAAATACCGCTGGCGTAGTGGATCAGCACCGGAATGTTGACGTCGATACGAATCGTTTTACGCGTCTGACGGGTTTCCCGCGCCACGGCAATCGCCGCCAGCAGGAAGATCAGGCTGTACAGCCCCCACGCCACGTTAAGCGCGATAACTTTCGGGTCAACGCCAAAGTGGTCATGGGCGAAGGCGCGCACGATACCCCATATCACGGCGATCCCCAGCAGGACGGCGATCACCAGATGCGGGCGCACGACCCGGAAATCAAAGTAGCCGACGTTCAGCAGCGCGCCTTTATCGGTGACGTTAAACTTGCCGCGTTTCGGGAAAATCATCGTTACGACGGTCGGCAGCACGATATGGAACGCCAGCACCAGGTCGTAAATTTCACCCCAGAAGCTGTAGCGGTAGCGCCCGTTGAGCCGCGAGTTCAGGTAGATCGCGAGGAACAGGTGCGGCAGCGCATAGGCAAACACCAGGCTTGCCGAGGAGTAAATAATGTTCAGGTTAAACAACAGGTACGCCAGCGGCGCGGTCAAAAAGACGATGCGCGGCAGGGCGAACTGGTAATAGAGCATCGCGCTTAAATAGCACAGGCGCTGCTGAATGGTCAGGCCGCGCCCGAACAGCGGGTTATCGAGACGGAAAATCTGCGTCATGCCTCGCGCCCAGCGGGTACGCTGGATGATGTGCAACACCAGACGCTCGGTGGCAAGACCGGCCGCCAGCGGAATATCAATAAACGCCGATTTCCAGCCCAGACGCTGCATTTTCAGCGCCGTGTGCGCATCTTCGGTCACGGTTTCAACGGCGAAGCCGCCGATTTCTTCCAGCGCGCTGCGGCGAATGACCGCACAGGAGCCGCAGAAGAAGGTGGCGTTCCAGTTATCGTTACCCTGCTGGATTGGGCCGTAGAACAGTTGCCCTTCGTTAGGAATATTGCGGCCCACGGAGAGGTTACGTTCGAACGGATCCGGCGAGTAGAAGTAGTGCGGGGTTTGCACCAGCGCCAGCTTCGGATCTTTGAGGAAGCCGCCGACGGTGGCCTGCAGGAAGATACGGGTGGCAACGTGGTCGCAGTCGAAGACGCAGATCAGCTCGCCATGCGTTAACTTCATCGCGTGGTTGAGGTTACCGGCCTTGGCGTGGGAGTTGTCGTTACGGGTGATATACCCGACGCCAACGTCGGCGGCAAAGACGGCAAATTCCCGGCGCTTACCATCATCCAGAATATAAATTTTCATTTTATCTTTTGGATAATCAATGCACTGCGCCGCCAGCACGGTGTCGCGCACCACGTCCAGCGATTCGTTGTAGGTCGGGATATAAACGTCAACCGTCGGCCACTGGGTCATGTCGTCCGGCAGTTTGACGATCTCGCGCTTCAGCGGCCAGATGGTCTGCAAATAGTTGAGCAGCAGCATCACCCAGACGTAGATGTCGGCGAGGAACAGGCCAATCCCCAGAATGGTTTCAATCTCAGAGTTAAAATGCAGCGTTTGCGTGGCGCGGAAGTAGATGTAGCGGGTGGACATCAAAAATGACATCACCACCATAATCACCGAAATGCTGCGCTTTTTGCTGTAGCCCATCAGGAACAGCAAACCAATGCTGACCAGGCCAAAAATATACTGCTTCTGGCTGTCCATTGGCGTAATAACGACCAGCACAGCAACAGGTACCAGCGCCAGAATGAGCAGGTAAAACAAGAACTTTTTCATAGATTGCCCGCAGAAATTAGAATCCCGACATCCTGGGAAGACTGTGCACCGTGCCATCACCGACGTTCACGCCAAGCACATTGGCGACTTTTTTCGCGATAAGCTCAATATCGAATGCCGCCGCCGAAGCCGGGCTGAAATCGAAGACGGACTGCTGGGAAGCGTTCGCTTCCGCCACGCTCTCATCACGATGGACGATACCAATCAGGCGCTCGCCCAGACGCTGCTCCATAAATGCGGTGACATCGCGGCTAATCTGCCGGCGGTTATCGCTCTGGTTGAGCACGATGTAGTGCCCGGCTTTGCGGTTCAGGACATCGCCCGTCAGACGGTTGTTTTCCACCTGCGGCAACAGGGAGAGAGAAGCGGTGTCCGCCAGCAGCGTGACCAGGTGCAGATCCGCCAGTCGCGACAGCGCTTTAAGCGCCGCAGAAGGGCCGGGAGGAAAATCAGCGATGATAATAAGCCCCGGGTAATTAAGCAGAGTGTTGAGGCCGCGGATGAGGAAATGCTCATCGTGCGCCAGGCGCGATTCAAAGGCTTCACGCTGCTCTTCGGTGGCATCGCCGTACGGCAGCACAAAAATGTTGCCGCCCGCGGTCAGTACAAACTGGCTCCAGTCTGAGGATTCTGCCGAGCGGGCCACAAAGCCACGTCCGTCAGAAAGCGGCACGCCAAAATGCAGACGCAGCGCGTTTTGCACATCAAAGTCCAGCGCCAGCACTTTGCTGCCCGACCGGGCCAGTGCGTAAGCCAGGTTTGCCGTCATGGTTGTTTTACCGACACCGCCCTTGGGCGAACAGACACAGATCAACGGCATGAAGCGATCCTTTCTAACAACGATTTAAGGGGCTGGTTCTTTTCGACTTTTTGTTTCGTCTCAACCACTTTGGGCGCAAAAAGCTGAGTGAAATTCACCGGCGCAGCAGGGGCTGGCTTTTGTGGTGCTACAGCAGGTTTTTCGGCCACGACGTCTGGCGGCGGTGGAAACGCGCTGACTGGCGCAGAGACAGGTGCGGCGACCGGAACGTTAACTTCGGCAGGCGCGCCAGAAAGCTGGGCTGCCACACCCTGGAAAATAGACGGCGTATCGCTTGTAGTGGCAGGCGCGCTAACCTTTTCCACGACGGGCGCGTTTTCTTTCACCGCGAAAAGGTTGGGATCAACAGCTTGCGGCGTGGCGAGCGACACATGGCCGCCCATCTTCAGGGCTGAGTCTTCCGTTACGGGGGCAAGCTGATTAATGATGGCCCAGTTGCCATGCTCATTCGCGAGGTTTTGCGACGATAAATCCACAAAATCGTGTTGCTGGGTGCGGGTCTTATCCTTAAACCTCTGCAAATCATCATAATGATTCATAGTTATACTCATGATTTACAAAATAAAAGTGTACTCACCACCGGATTACCATGATGGCTATTCACTGGCAGGGGTTCGGGTTAATAAATGTTGTGATATTCGTAAACGTAATTATTGCGTGGCTATGTTGCAGCTATACTTACCAGCAGCATATTTGCAGCAAATATATAAACTTTGGTTGTACACATGCTATCTTTTTTTTGCACAAAAAACAGCAAAGTGTTAAATCCTAAGGAAAAACCTATTAAGAAGTGCAAAGTATTAGCTTAAGTAAAACGCTAAGACTTTTTCATTACCTGCGTGAGCCGCAGCGGTATTAAATTCTGAATAAGACAGTTCTTAATTAAATTAAAAGTTACTCCGTGAAATATTTTGAAATACTTTTCACGGCTATTCCGTGTACTGATTTTGCTAACCCACTCTTCTGAAAGTCATTCTGTTTTTATCATAACTTTTAAGTATCACGCCCCGCGTAATTAAAGCGGGGGCTGCGTTTTTGTGGAACCGCTGGTTTTCTTCCCGCTACAAAGATCATAAAAAAACCGGAGCATAAGTGCTCCGGTTTGATTTTGCCCAATGGCGCTGTACTTACCCGTGAACGATTGGCTTTTCGCCGTTTTCGTCCTGGTCAACCGCAAAGCAGGCGACCAGTTGGCCGTTGTAGTCTTTTAGCTGTGGCTGCAACTGGGTGCAGGGGCCAAAGCGACGACGGCAGCGGGCGTTGAACGCACAGCCCGGCGGCGGATTCAGCGGGCTTGGCAGCTCACCGGTGAGCTTAATGCGCTCGCGGCGGTCGTCCGGGTTCAGACGCGGAGTCGCTGAGAGCAGCGCCTGGGTGTACGGATGACGCGGATTCGAGAAAATCTGCTCTTTGGTGCCCTTCTCCACGCAGCGGCCCAGGTACATCACCATCACTTCGTCGGCGATGTGTTCCACCACCGACAGATCGTGGGAAATGAACACGTAAGACAGCCCCAGATCCTGCTGCAAATCCATCATCAGGTTCAGCACCTGCGCACGCACGGAAACATCGAGCGCGGAGACGGGTTCATCGGCGATCACCACGTCCGGGTCGAGCATCAGCCCGCGCGCAATGGCGATACGCTGACGCTGACCGCCGGAGAACATGTGCGGATAGCGGTCGTAGTGCTCAGTTTTCAGCCCCACTTTCGCCATCATCGCCAGCGCTTTTTCACGGCGCTCTTCTTTGCTCAGGCTGGTGTTGATTTGCAGCGGCTCTTCCAGGATCTGGCCCACTTTTTTACGCGGGTTCAGCGACCCGTACGGGTTCTGGAAGACGATCTGGATTTTCTGGCGGCGCAGCTTTTGCGCTTCCGGATCGTGCTTGAGCAGATCCTGGCCCTGGTAGTACAGCTCACCGCCGGTCGGCACTTCAATCATTGTCAGCAGACGGCCCAACGTGGATTTACCACAGCCGGATTCGCCCACCACCGCCAGCGTTTTGCCGCGCTCAAGGTTGAACGACACGCCGTCCAGCGCTTTCACCAGGCGTTCCGGGGCGAACAGCCCTTTCTTCACCGGGTAATGTTTTTTCAGGTCGATAGCCTGCAACAGCGGTTGTTGCAGGGTGGCCTCATGCGTACTCATAGTTCGGCCTCCCGGCATCATCGAGTGGGTAGTGACATTTAGACTGACGGCCATCGCTCAGCAGGTTTAAATCTGGCTCGTCGCTGCGGCAGCGGTCGGTAGCATACGGGCAGCGCGGGTTGAGCAGGCAGCCACTCGGACGGTCATATTTCCCCGGTACCACGCCCGGCAGTGACGCCAGACGCGCTTTATCCTGCGCAAATTCCGGCAGCGCACGCAGCAGTGCCTGGGTGTACGGATGGCGCGGCGCGCGGAAGATATCGCGTGCGGCACCCGTTTCGACCACCTGGCCTGCGTACATCACAATGATTTTGTGCGCCGCTTCCGCCACCAGCGCCAGATCGTGCGTGATCAGGATCAGCGCCATGTTCTCTTTTTGCTGAAGCTCCAGCAAAAGCTCGATGATCTGCGCCTGGATGGTCACATCCAGTGCGGTGGTCGGTTCATCGGCAATCAGCAGTTTAGGCCGGCAGGCAATCGCCATGGCGATCATTACGCGCTGGCTCATCCCCCCGGAAAGCTGATGCGGGTAAACGTCCAGACGCGATGCCGGATCGGGTATACCCACCAGGTTTAGCAGGTCAATCGCCCGCTGGCGACGGGTTTTCTTATTCCCGCCCTGATGTACCTTAATGGCTTCCATAATCTGGAAACCGACC
Organism: Enterobacter sp. kpr-6; assembly: GCF_900116015.1. GTDB lineage: Bacteria > Pseudomonadota > Gammaproteobacteria > Enterobacterales > Enterobacteriaceae > Enterobacter_D. The sequence continues at coordinate 223,541 of NZ_FOYH01000006.1, read as the reverse complement.
GTGTAGCACGGGTTCAGGCTGGTCATCGGGTCCTGGAAAATCATCGCCACTTCGGAGCCAACCAGACTGCGGCGCTCTTTTTCAGAGATACGCTTTAAATCCTGGCCGTTGAACTCCAGTTTTTCTGCCATCACGCGGCCCGGGAAATCAATCAGGCCCATGATCGCCAGCGAGCTGACGGATTTGCCGGAGCCGGATTCACCGACGATACCCACAACTTCGCCCTGATTGACGCTATAGCTCACGCGGTCGACGGCACGGAACGGCTGGTCTTCGTCGCCGAAGTGCACCGATAATTTATCTATATTTAATAACGACATTCTCGCGCCTCTCTACTGCTTCAATTTGGGATCGAGCGCATCACGCAGGCCGTCACCCATCAGGTTAAATGCCAGCACCGTCAGCAGGATCGCCAGACCCGGGAAGGTCACGACCCACCAGGCACTTTGTGCGAACTGCAACACGTCGGAGAGCATGGTGCCCCACTCCGGTGTCGGCGGCTGCGCACCCATGCCGAGGAAGCCAAGGGCGGCCATATCGAGAATGGCGTTAGAGAAGCCGAGCGACGCCTGAACGATCAGCGGCGCGAGGCAGTTTGGGAAAATATTGACGAACATCTGACGCATTGCACCGGCACCCGCCACGCGCGAGGCGGTGACGTAATCGCGGTGGACTTCCACCAGTACGGCGGCACGGGTTAAGCGCACGTAGTGGGGTAGCGCCACGAAGGTCAGCGCCAGCGAAGCGTTGACGATCGACGGACCGAACACCGCCACCAGCACCAGAGCGAGCAGCAGGCTTGGCAGCGCCAGCATGATGTCGACCACACGCATGATGACGTTATCGATAAGCCCGCCGAAGTAACCGGCGATCAGACCTAAAACAATACCCATCACCAGTGACAGCACCACCACCAGACAGCCGACCAGCAGCGACAGGCGCGCGCCGTACATCAGGCGTGACATTACATCACGGCCAACGTCATCGGTTCCCAGGATATGCGCCCAGCTACCGCCTTCCTGCCAGACCGGTGGGGAGAGCAGCGAGTCGCGGAACTGTTCAGCCGGGTTATACGGCGCAACCCAGTTGGCGAAAATAGCAATAAACAGCACAACAACGACGTACACCAGGCCGACGACCGCGCCTTTATTGCGTTTAAAATAGTGCCAGAACTCCTGGAAGGGAGTCATCGGCACGGGTGCGGACACCACTTTATTTTCAGTAACTTGTGACATGATGGCCCCTTACTTCTTATGACGAATACGCGGGTTCACCACGCCGTAAAGCAGATCGACCAGCAGGTTGACGAGAATAATCATTGTCGCCACCAGCAGCACACCGCCCTGCACAACCGGGTAATCGCGGCGTTGCAGCGCGTCGATCAACCAGCGTCCGAGTCCTGGCCAGGAGAAGATAGTTTCAGTCAGGATCGCCCCTGCCAGCAGCGTACCGACCTGCAAACCGATGACCGTGACCACCGGCAACATCGCGTTGCGCAGCGCATGCACCACAATCACGCGCATACGGGTCAGGCCTTTCGCGCGGGCGGTACGGATGTAATCTTCACCCAGCACTTCCAGCATCGACGAACGGGTCATACGCACAATCACCGCCAGCGGGATGGTGCCAAGCACAATCGCAGGCAGGATCATGTGCGCCAGCGCATCAATAAAGTTGCCTTCTTCGCCCCAGATCGCGGTGTCGATGAGCATAAATCCGGTCAGCGGATTCGTGTCGTCAAGGAACACCATGTCGCTGACGCGCCCGGAAACCGGCGTCAGGTTCAGTTGCACCGACACCAGCATGATCAGCATCATGCCCCACCAGAAAATCGGCATGGAGTAGCCGGTCAGCGCGATGCTCACTGCGGTGTGGTCAAAGATGGAGCCGCGTTTTACCGCAGCGAGTACGCCCACCGGGATACCAACGGCGACGGCGAAAATCATGGCGCAGATACCGAGTTCAAGCGTCGCTTTAAAACGCGGCACAAACTCGTCCCACACCGGAAGACGGCTTTTCAGCGAGATGCCTAAATCACCATGCAACACGCCCCAGACATAGTTGACGTATTGCTGCCACATTGGCTTGTCGAGGCCCAGTTCGGCCAGCAGCTGCGCATGACGTTCAGGGGAGATACCACGCTCACCCGCCATGATCATCACCGGGTCACCGGGGATCATATGGACAAAGGCAAAGGTGAGAAGGGTGATACCGATAAACGTCGGGATAACAAGCCCCAGACGTCGAAGGATGAACTGCAACATAACCCGGATTCTCTGTAGTGACGCCGCCCAGGGCGGTGTCTGTATTGCTCACAAATCTTTCCCCCTCTCCCTCAGGGAGAGGGCCGGGGTGAGGGTGGCATGGTGCCAGAATCCCCTCACCCTAACCCTCTCCCCTGGGGAGAGGGGATAAAGCATGGTGCTTTGTATTAATTATTCGACTGACACGTTTTCGAAGTGGTGTTTGCCTAATGGATCAACCACATAGCCTTTCACTTCTTTACGCACTGGCTCATAAACGGTGGAGTGAGCGATGATCAGCGCCGGAGCCTGGTCATGCATCACAACCTGCGCCTGTTTGTACAGTTCGATACGCTTGTTGTGATCGTCGGTCGCACGTGCCGGTTGGATCAGATCTTCAAACGGCTTGTAGCACCAGCGAGAGTAGTTGGAACCGTCTTTTGCTGCCGCACAGCTAAACAGGGTCGCGAAGAAGTTGTCCGGATCCCCATTGTCCCCGGTCCAGCCCATCATCACAGCCTGGTGTTCACCAGCTTTAGCACGCTTGAGGTATTCGCCCCACTCGAAGGTCACGATTTTGGCCTGAACGCCAATCTTCGCCCAGTCAGCCTGAATCATCTCAGCCATGCGGCGAGCGTTCGGGTTGTACGGACGCTGTACCGGCATCGCCCACAGTTCCACGGTCAGACCTTTATCCTGGCCCGCTTCTTTCAGCAGCGATTTCGCTTTCTCAACGTCGTAGTCATAGTCTTTAACGTCGTCGTTATAGCCCCACATGGTCGGCGGGATCAGGTTCTTCGCCGCAGTACCTGCACCCTGGTAAACCGCTTTGATGATCGCTTCTTTGTTCACCGCGTAGGTCAGCGCCTGACGCACTTTCAGATCGTCAAACGGTTTCTTCTCGGTGTTGAAAGAGAGGTAGCCCACGTTCAGACCGGCCTGCTCCATCAGGTTAATTTTGTCGTCTTTCTTCATGCGGGCGATGTCAGCCGGGTTCGGGTACGGCATCACCTGACATTCGTTTTTCTGCAGTTTTGCATAACGTACAGAGGCGTCCGGGGTGATGGAGAACACCAGGCGGTCGATCTGCGGCTTGGTGCCCCAGAAACCTTCAAACGCTTTGTACAGGATGCGGGAATCTTTCTGGTACTGCAGCAGCTGGAACGGACCGGTACCGATTGGGTTCAGGTCGACTTTCTCCGGCGTGCCGGCTTTCAGCATGTTGTCTGCGTACTCTTTAGACATGATGGAGGCGAAGTCCATGGCGAGGTCAGCCAGGAACGGGGCTTCCGGACGGGTCAGCACGAACTGAACCGTGTTGTCGTCCACTTTTTTCACTTCGCTGATTAACTCCGGCAGGCCCATGCCTTCGAAGTATTCATAGCTGCCACCGGACACTTTATGGTACGGGTTTTCGGTATTTTTCTGGCGGTCGAAAGAGAACACCACGTCGTCGGCGTTGAAATCACGCGTCGGTTTAAACTCTTTGTTGTCCTGCCACTTCACGCCTGCACGCAGGTGGAAGGTATAAGTTTTGCCGTCTTCGCTGACTTCCCACTTTTCAGCGAGGCCCGGGATCACTTCGGTAGTACCGGTTTTGAACTCAACCAGGCGGTTATAGATCGGCACAGAGCTTGCGTCGTAAGTGGTGCCTGAGGTAAAGAGCTGTGGGTTAAAGCCTTCCGGCGAACCTTCTGAACAGTAAACCAGGGTTTTGGCCTGAACACTTGCTGCGACGGTCATAGCCACCAGGCTAAGACCAAGCTTCAGCATCCCTGACTTCTTCAAGGAAATACTCATTATTCTGCTCCAATGTGATATGTGTTGTTTACCCGTTGCAGTGGGTATATCCGACAGGCCTTTATTTATTTTTTACCGGTCTGGTCGGTTGTGCCCGAAGGCGTCATGAGAGATGGGGAATCCTTTCACAAGGTTGACTGAGTTGCAGTGCAGATTCTCCGTGAAATGCCCCTCATGCCCTACAATCTGTCAACAGAATGTCAAAACGTCAATACAGGTAACCGGGATTTACAGCGACGGTGAGAATTGGCAAACAAAGATTAAAAAAAGTGCAGCCCACTATTTTCAGCAGGGAAATTTGTGCTACTACCCCACGACCAGAACAAACAACTGCTTTTTTTGTATGAATCAGTGATTAACATTTGCGCAGATTATGAAAAATTTCTGACGGAATGCTGAATATCTGAGCGATTAATACCGCGAACGTTAAAACGCACAGGTGAAAATGCTGAGGTTATCCATAAGCAACGCGAAAAAAGATTCAAATATGTATAAAAAAATACAATGGAATATGTCACAAATATGTGAAGAAACGGAGTGAAGTATAAAGCGGCGATTGAAACCGGATAATGCCCCAGAAAGCAAAAAACCCCACTCATTGAGCGGGGTTTTAAATTTGGTCGGTGACAGAGGATTACTCGCCACGGCGTGGCTCGCCCTGCGGGTCGTTGCTGCGCAACGCTCTCTCGCTTCGCTCGGGGCGAACCTCCTGCCCCCGGAGGTTCTTATCCTCACAGGCTTAAATGCAAAAAACCCCGCTCATTGAGCGGGGTTTTAAATTTGGTCGGTGATAGAGGATTCGAACCTCCGACCCCTTCGTCCCGAACGAAGTGCGCTACCAGGCTGCGCCAATCACCGAATGCGGGGCGCATCTTACTGCTCACCACGCTTACCGTCAATCCCTTAACATCAAAAAGCCTTTTGACTGGCGAGAAACTCGCCAGCACGCTCTGCGGGCAGAATGTTATTCGTACTGGATGTTAAACGTCACCATCGCGTTCGCCGCGCCTGGCGTCGCATTGGCGCGGACCGGCATGTAGCTGGCGATATAATTCAGCCTGTTTGAGCCATCAAACCAGACCACATGCGATACCGGCGTGCTGTCCGTTGCAACGGGCTTTTGCACCACGGGCGACGTGCTATCTGTTTTGATCTGTAAAGCGATCCCGGTAGCACCGCCAGGTTCCAGGGCGAAAAGAGCGGGATTGTCACTATCAGGTCTCCCGTCCATGGTCACCAAGGCGCTTGTTGCGTAAGAACAGTTTTTCAGCCCGATCGAAAATTTCTTCTGATTGAGTTCACTGCCAACGACAACCGGGCGCTTTAACGCCACGGGGCCCATCTCCACCTCGATAAGCTCCTGGTCCAGCTCACAGGTGCCTTCCGCGATGGTTAAGCTAAAGCGCAGTTCCCCGGCCGATCCAATATCCTTGGCCGCCGTAGCCGATGCTGCCGCCAGCAGCAAACAGGGCGCTATCACAGCATTTATCCATTTCATCCGGCTTACTCCACTTCCACACGCAGGGTCGCCACGCCTTCATAATTACCCCCGGCAGGCAGTGCGCCGGTAGTGCTGATGGGGTAAGCGCTGATTTTGGTTTTTGCGACGCGGTGTATATCGTCAACGAGCGGCGATACGGCCATTTCCTGCATTGAACTGGCGTCATTCGGAATTAATATCCCCTGGGCGCTTTCAACGATAACCCCCACGTCCGGGCTGCCGACATCAATGGCATTCGGATCGTTGTCGTTTGCTTTGCCTTCGATACGCAGGAAAACTTTTATACCGTCTGAAACATTGGCGCACTTGAACTGGAGTTCTTTGGTATAGACCGTCACGCCGTCTGGCTTCGCACCTTTACGATCTTTGAAATCACTGCTTGCGTATTCACCAAGATCAATTTCCAGGTTGCCGCTGTCCAGGGCGCAACTCTGACTGACAGTCACGCGACCACTGATATAAACCGAGGTGACGGGTTGACTATAACTCCCCGCCGACATGGTGGCGTAGACATCTACCAGTTGGGTATTGGGAATATCCGTTTCCCCCACGAAAGGTCGCACAATATACAGAGACAATTTCCCTACCGAGCCAGAACCCCAGTTTGCACTCTCATTGCCTTTGCAGCCTCCTCTGTCGCGTGCCCCATTCGATTCGTCTTCAAAGGGAACATTAATGTATCTTGGTCTGTTGCCTGCCAGTCTTACCTGTGCGGCAAAGGCAATATTATCGTTAACCTTGTAGTACTGAATTCCCGACACATCAATAACATCCCTAATGGGCGATACCGCTTTAAAATACGTGTAAGCAGTCTGGCTGGTATCATCAGGGCACTGACAGGTAGCGTGATAATAGTTCCCGCCGAGGTTCCAGTCTGCGAAATCTGTAACGGTGGTACCCGCGCTGTTTTGAGATGGATTGCTCAACTGCTTTTCCAGGGTGACATTAAAGCTATGGGTACCGCCTATTGTCTCGCAAGGCCCCCAGCCGTTTGCCAGTGCCTGCGCGGAAAACAGCCCCGCCCCCAGCACACCTGCAATCACGATACGTTTTTTAAACATCCGTTTTTCCTTCCCTGTTACCGGCACGTCGCACTGGCGATAACGACACCGATATTGTCCTGTTGTGGTGGTAGCGTGAACGTCACGCGGCACTGCTGCGCCTGCGCTTTCCCCCAGCTCACCTGCAAATCGCCTTTATCCGGCATCCCGCTGATATATAACTGACCATCTTCCCCGACGATGCTGCTCACTTCTTTCTTCGACTCCATTAACGTCGCCGTCGCGCCGAAAGGCACCGCGTTACCATTTGCCTGCTGAAGGGTCATTAACACGCGATAACCGACGCGGGTATCAAAACGCGCCCGCACAATCGCGCCACGCGTGGGCACAACGCTGACGGAGGCCGTGTCGAGATCGACCTTGTTGTTTAAGCTGTCGCTGCGCAACGCGATTTCGTTTTCACGGTAGGGGCTGAGATAAGGCGACACCGCGTTGCCCATCCAGTCCACTTCCACCCCGCTGTTATTCATGACATGCGCACCGCGGGCACCGGGCGCGGAAATGATGGCGATGGATTCACCTAATGGCTGGGCGAGGGTTATCCCTTCGCTGTGGGCAACCAGCCCGCCGCTCAGTCCGTAGTTCACCTGCTGGCTGTTGCGGCTGTAGTTGTAGCCCAGATTGACGTTCCCCACGCCGCCCTGATAGTCGAGATTGACGTTACCGCTGTTTCCGGTGCCGTTGCTCGCGTAGCCCTCTTGCACGCTGTAGCTTAAATTGCGGTCCTCCAGCGCCGAGCCACTCACGCCGACCTGTTGTGAGGTCCGTCCTCGCTGGTCGGTAGTCAAATGGTAGTTACTCCAGACGCGCCCAAGCGGAACAGATAATGAGAACGACCAGAGGCGATCGCTTTCATCCCATTCCGGGCTTTTGGTCCAGGTATAAGCGATGCTGTAACTCACCCGGCCAATCCGTCCGTTATACCCGGCGTTCACCGAGCGCTGTTTGCCTTCATCGCCCCAGTATTCCTGCTGGTTCGCGCTGAAATAAACCGAGCCATAGCTGCCCAGTTGCTGCGTGACGTTCGCCTGCATCTGGCTGCGTTTGTGGTAGCGGTCGTAAGTGCTGTCCGCCTCGCTACGCACGTCGGTGGCCTCGCGGAAGGAGTAGTACCCTTCGGTTGAGTAACGGTAGCCCGCCAGACGAAAATCCGTGCCGCTGTTAAAGGTTTTGGAATAGAGGAAGCGATAAGACTGGCCTTCCGCTTTTTCACCGTGCGCAAGCGTACTGTTTGCCTGGGTGACATCCAGCGACACCGCGCCAATATAACCAAAGTTTTTACCCAGCCCCGCCGCCAGCGCCTGGTAATCATCGGCAAAAACAGAGCCGCCGTAGAGGGTAAAGCCCAGCGGCAAACCGTATAGCGCCTCAAGCTGGGCGAACTTCGGCCTGGCACTGTCATAATTACCGGCGCGATACTCCCCCGCCGACAGGCTGTATTTCAAATGGCCTTCACGCTGAAACAGCGCAACGGAGGAGAAAGGTTGCGTAAACGTCTGCTCGCTGCCGTCGGCTTCTTTTATGGTGACGGTGAGATCGCCGCTGCTTGAGGTCGGATAGAGGTCGCTGATTTCAAATGCGCCAGGCTGCACAAAGCTGCGGTAAATCACGTAGCCATTCTGTTTGATGATCACCTCAGCATTGCTTTTGGCGATGCCGCGCACGACCGGCGCAAATCCTCGCTGGCTGTCAGGCAACATTTCTTCATCGGAGGAGAGCTGCGCGCCGCGTATTTGCACGCTGTCGAAAATCTCGCCGGAAGTGGAGGTGTCGCCCAGGGTGAACTGTGATTTCAGCGGGATGATGACCCGGCTTAACGACGTACCAAGGTTATCCCAGTGCTGATCGCCCTCGTTTTTGCTCCAGGTGCTGTAATTACGCAAACGCCATGCGCCCAGATTTATCCCGCTACGCATATTGAGGTAATAGCTGTCGCTGGTGTCGTTGGTGTTGTTTTCCGGATCGTCGTAGGTGGAATGGCTGCCGGAGAAGTTGTAATCCACCATTAACGCATTGATGCCTTCATCCCAGAGGGATTCGGACACGGTTCCGCGCGCGGTCTGGTTCATCGCCGCCTGTGGAAAACTCATCACCAGCGTTTGTTCAGCAAAATCGAAGTGGCTTGCCGCCTGAGGGATAATCTCGTCGAAGGCGACGCAGGCTTCCGGCGGGGCCATTTTCAACGCCGGGAAATTCTCAACCCGCACGCCCATTTCGGCGAGCTGCACGGGGCTTAAACAGGGGATCAGCGCTTCGCCCAGTTTTGCGCGCTGGCTTTCCGTGGCGGCTTTAAATTCCAGCGTGCGGGGAGCCATTTTCGTGTCGTTTACCACGACCGCTACGCGATATTTGCCCGGCAACTGATCGGCTTTATTTGTCTCATAAACAGAGAGATCAACATGCTGGTCGATTCCCGGCACGTCTTCCAGAAAGCGCGGATTAAATTTCCCGGCCTGCGCGGGCAGCGCCCCGGCCACCAGCAACGCCAGCGCCGTCAGGGGGAAACAGTGAGGGGTTTTTATCCGCGTGAAATGTGACCATGACATAAAAAAGAACCCTTAGACACGCTTAATTTACGTGCTGCGTCATCATGTCCCCGGACGTGCCGAAGTCATTAATAATGTTGTATTTGACTTCGCTGACATTCCCCGTCCCGGCAGGCAACGTGATAGTCAGTGACCCTTTGGCTGGCACCATCCCGGTTTTCTCAACGTCATGGCCATTCGCAGAAAATTTGTTAAAGGTGAGATTAAATGCAGAGGGATTATCGACTTTAATTTGATTCCCCCCGGCCCGCGAAAAACGTAATTGATTCCAGCCGTCCATGCTGCGGCCTTTCAGACCTTCAGGGCGATAAAATAATTTCAGCCGCGTGCGCACGGCAATCTGCAACGTATTGTTAGACGCCCCTTCGCTTTTCGAAGGAATCGCTTTCACGTTAACCCAGTAAACAGATTCACGATCCTGAGGTAATGAATTTGAAGTATTCACAATACGCAGGACATTATTTTTATTGGCGTTGAGTTTAAATAACGGTGGCGTAATGATAAAAGGCGTTTTTTTATTGCCTTTATCATCATCGATCCATGACTGGATCAAATATTCTTCGGTGGTGTTTTTATTGCTGACAGTTAAAGACGCTTCTCTTTTACTGCCGTCATAAATGACGCGCGTATGACTTAATGCCACGCCGCCCGCAAAACTGTGCTGGGCAAACAGCGCCAGCGACAGGGCCACGCATGAAGCGAAACCTGAACGATCCATCCCTCTCTCCCTGAGTATCCATGGATAAATGGCAGCAGAACGTTGCTGCCATCGTCATCCTGTCCTGTCTTATGCAGAAATGATTATTCGTAAGTCACGTTAAAATCGACGGATGCGTTACCGTAGCCCGTGGTCACGGCGTCTTTGGTCGCAACATAATTGGCAGAGTAGTAGAGAACCGTCTGACCGGCGGCCAGAGTATTGGTGGATTTGCCGGTGTTCAGTACGACAGACTTGTTGGCGTTATCATAAATGCTGATCGCCACGCCTGTTGCCGCGCCGACTTCGTTGGTCAGGGCCAGCATGTCTGGCTTAGTCGCATCGCCCATACCGCTGAAGCTGACGCTCACTTTGTTTTTGTCTGAAATGTCGCAGCCTTCCAGCTTAATTTTGAATTCTTTTGACGGGGATTTATCGCCCACCGCTTTGAAAACGGTCTTCGCAACCTGGCCGAGCACCACTTCCTGATACTGAGAATCGGTGGAAATTGCGCAAGGGGCGTCCACAATTTCCCCTGTAAATTTCACCGTACCATCACCCGGTGCCGCCGCAAATGCAGACGCGGAAAGAAGGGTAAGCGATGAAACTGCAGCAATTATTTTTTTCACAATTAACTCCATTTATTCGTTTAATTAATCAATACATTTAAATTTTATTTAACTGTATCCAGTGGGGAGGGGAATTATAGGGGGGCGATGTAAAAATGATATTTAGTTAAAGTGAAATATTTGTTTAAAGAAAATACAAGTCAACAAAAAACAACTGGGTTTACACATTAATAAAACAAATAATTAAGAGTGCCTTTTATATTGAATTCATATTGCTTCCCGGCAATATATAAAATTAATAAATAGTAATCTGCGATTTTTTGGCAAAAAAAAGCCCATGCCATGCATGAGCTTTTTCTCGTCAGTCCGGTTATTTCGCGGCAGTCTGCGCGCTGTCCGGGATATGACACCAGTTGTTGTTCTCGTTAATCCCACCGTCTGGTGAGGTATAACCCAGGCAACCCATAATGGTGTCGTACAGTTCCACATGGCGGCGTGGCACTTTGATGTCGGCCTGCTGCTTGAGATGCGCGAACATCTTCGCTTTATCCGGGTTCTCCAGATATTTATCCGACATCCATACCATCATCGGTACGCGGAACTGCTCTGGCGGAGCCATTTTACGCGGCGTGCCGTGCAGGTGCTCATACTCGTTGATCGACTCACCATGGTCGGCGGCGTAGAAAACAATCGCCTTCTTATCACGCACCTGATCAATCACGTTTTTGATGAAGTAATCCACGTAGGTCACGGAGTTATCAAACGAGTTGATCATCTCCTCTTTCGTGCATTTATCATCCACGTCCTGACACTCCGGCGTCCACTGCGCAAAGCTACGCGGATAGCGCTGGGTGTAGTTAAAGTGCGAGCCTTTGGTGTGGAAAATGATCAGGTGCTTGCCGTCGGTATTGTTGGCCAGCGATCCCTTCATTTCATCTAACAGCAGCGCGTCATCCACGCTCTTACCCCGGTTGCGCGGCTCAGCGCCGATCTGCTCGCGGTAGGCGATGTTGTCCGCCATGGTGTTGCTGTAGAACCACATTTCGCTCTGCATAGCGTACAGGTCGCTTGAGAAGCCAAGCTGTTTCAGTACGGCAAAGACGTTCTGTTCTTTTAAGGTACGCTGCGGATTTTCATCCGCCCCGCCCTCACGCACAAACATACAGCGCAGCGAGAGCTTGGTGGCGGTATCACAGGAGGTGCCGCGGAAGGCGACCAGGTTTTTCTCCTGGGACAGCAGCGGCGTGGTATTGCGCTCATAGCCGAGCAGACCCATATGATCCCAGCGCGTGGTTTCGCCGATGATAAACACCACGTAGGTGTCATCGAGATCGCCAGGCGCGACGTAAGAATATTTGGTCGCCGGGTTAATCAGCGATTTATCGGAGGACTCATCCACCTGCGCCCAGGCGTACAGGCCTAACGCCGACAGCCAGTTAGACGGCAGGTAGGAGTTGGCGACAACCCCGCCATAGCTCGGCATATCGACACCGCTGGTGCGCTCGACATTTTTTTGCTGAAGCTCCAGCAGGCGAATCGGTCCCCACACCAGCAGACCGGCCATCAGCACCACCAGCGCGCTGCGCGTGCGGATGCCCGGCGTGCGTAGCTGACGCCACAGTGTGTAACGGCTCCGGTTACTCCAGATTAAAATCAGCGGAATGGCGCTGACGCACACCAGCCAGATAATAAAGTGCAGCCCGACCACTTCTTTGGACAGGTCGATGTCGGTGGTCATTACGGAGGCAATAATGCCGTAGCCGATCACCACGTTCAAAAACGTCATGTAATAGCTGGCCCCGGCGGAAAAGAGCACAACCAGAGAGGTGAGCACGCGCCAGGTACGTCGGCCAAACAGCGAAAGAATACGAAGTAAGAAGAAGGTGACCAGCACGGTCCCGACCAGTTCAACAACCGCAGAAATGCCTTTCAGGATGGTGAAATCTTGCGCATATCCATCAAACCGACGAATAAAAACTGCGCTATTCATAAACAGACCAATGTACAGCGACAGCAGAAAACTCAGCCATTGCTGCGACATCGCTTTGATATATCTCATGCAAGATGCCCTGAAAAAAGGGATAAACAGCACCTGCTCACCACCATAAAAACGGCGTGCAGGCTAGTGGGACGCATCGGAAGTTAATACGGGAACTTCAACAAGCGCGAGTAGTAGAACACAAGGAAAAAGAAAAGTGCTACTTTGAGTGTGATCCAGCCATATATTTACAAAAATAATATATGGCTGATTGATGCAGGTTACCGTATCGGGAGGGGATCAGGAAGTAATAACGTTCAGGGTCACGTCAATGTTATCGCGGGTGGCGTTCGAATACGGACAGACAATGTGCGCTTTTTGCACCAGCGCTTCCGCTTCCTGATGATCCATACCGTGCAGGTGGATATCCAGTTGTGCCTCAATGCCGAAGCCGGTTGGCAACGGGCCGATACCGACCTGGCCTTCAATCCACGCATCCTGCGGCAGCTTCACCTTTTCCTGCGAGGCCACGTGCTTTAACGCGCCCAAAAAGCAGGCGGAATACCCTGCGGCAAAGAGCTGTTCCGGGTTGGTGCCCTCGCTGCCCGCCCCGCCCATCTCTTTCGGTACGGAAAGTTTAATATCCAGCACGCCGTCGGATGAGGTCGCCCGGCCATCACGGCCACCGGTTGCTTTGGCTTTTGCGCGGTACACCACTTTTTCTAAAGACATGGGTTGCTCCTTTCGTTGAAAGACCTGCCACTAAGGATAGACCGTGCCACGCGTAACGTGGCGCTTTTTGCTTAATGGTGAGTCAGCGCGTGCGCCTCGTTATAGTATTCGCGCTGCGGCTGACGAATGGTGGTGGAGAGCGCCAGCGACAGGATCAGCAGGGCGAAGATGACGCAGAACGTGATGTAAAACCCGCCGAACAGCGAGGCGATAATCGACCCGCAAATGCTGCCGATCCCAAAGCCTAAATAAATCACGCCGTAGTTTTTCGCCAGGTTATTCAGGCCGAAGAATTCGCTGACCAGCGACGGGAACACGGTGATGGTGCCGCCAAAATTAAAGGCGATGCAGGCGATAGCGGCAAAGAAGCTGACTTCGTTCAGCGGGGCGAACAGCAGGGCCGCCATGCCGACCAGCGAAACCACCTGGCCCAGCGTAATTACGCGGATGCGGGACATTTTATCCGACAGAATGCCCAGCACCAGACGCCCGGAGAGGTTAGCAATGGCGATCACCGTGACCGCATTGGCGGCGGTCGCCAGATCCAGATGCACCATGGTCTGCGCGATATCTTTTGCCACGCCAATCACATACAAACCGCTCATGCAGGCGGTCAGGAACATCACCGCCAGCATCCAGTACTGCGGCTTACGCATCGACTGCGCCAGCGTGAAGTCGTTTTCCACCACGCCGTTGGTCATGGTCGCTTTTTGCTGCGGGGCGTCTTTCATCAGCGTTGCGCCAAAGAGGATCATCACCAGCACAATCGCGGCCCAAATCATAAACGTTTTTTCCAGACCGACGGTGGCTAACAGATGGCTGTCGATAAACTTAAAGCCGAGGCTGCCAAGGCCATAAGAGCCAATGGAAAACGCTGAAATCAGCCCCTTACGCTCCGGGAAGAATTTCACGCAGTTAGACAGAGTAAGCAGATAACCCGCGCCGTCGGCCAGACCCACCAGCACGCCCGCGCTCAGCCACAGCATCAACAAACTGTTAGCGTGCGCCGTGAGGAAAAAGCCAAGGCCCAGCAGCAGGCCGGATGCCATGGTGACGCGCTTCACGCCAAAGCGTTCCTGCAATTTACCGGCGACCGACGAGGAAATCGCCAGCCCCAGGCTTAACAGACCGAAAGAAAACGCTACCTGGCTTACCGGCTCATCCAGTTTCTCGGCCAGCGCGCTATTGAACAGACTCCAGGTATAAACCGATCCTAAGGCGAATTGCGTAATGATGGTCCCAGCCAGCGTCAGCCAGCGGGTCCGGTTCAGGGATGATGTTGTCATGGCAGTCTTCCTGCGTAAGCAAAAGGGAAATTCTCTGCCATCAACCTTAGCGAAGCGCGTTTCATGCCAGGGGTAAAAAGGCATGAAATGCAGTGAGAGCGGAATGAAATGCCTTGCAGCGGGAATGAATGACCGCGCCTTTTGTCAGCCGACGCGATTTTTGGGAGGTAAGTTAGTACGCACTATCGCTACCAGGCGCGTGACTGTTGTTGATGAAATGTAATTAGTTTGTATCAGAAGCGCGCACTGACGCCCATGCTGTAGAGGTAGTTTTGTCCGGTCGCCATATTCTCTGACTGCGACATCGAAGCGTAAGCCGCCATATGCGGATTAAGCAGCATATCCGCGCCGAGGGTCACATCCATCCAGTTGCCGTACTGGTTTGACGCCGATAAGCGGTTAAGGCCGGACTGGGTCTTCCACATATTCTCGCCAAACTGCTGGTTGTAGCTGATTTGCGCCCAGGGCCGCAGATCCCCAAACCGGCTATCAACCCGCCAGCCAAACGAACTGACGCTGGCGTGCCAGAGCGGATCGGTAAAATTGGGACTGGGAGGACCGTCGCCAAACTCATTAAACATGGAAGACGTTGAGCCATCATAATGCCAGACGGCCACCGGCCCGGTGGTCACGCTCTTGATAAGCGGAATATTCCAGCCCAGACTCATGGTGCTGGTCGCATCCATTGGCGTGTCATCCGGCAAATTAAAGCTAACGCCGGGCGTGTTCTGTGAAGAGCGGATCCGCTCTTCGAGGATATCGTCATAACGCGGTTGGTGATCGCTATCCCATGTATAGCGATCGGTCGTATTACTTTGCGTGTCGGTAACGATATATTCCTGTTGCCATGCGTAAGACGTCTGGCAAAAAAGCGCACAGACAGTCACAAGCGCCAGTTGGCAGCCACTGTATTTTTTATTCTTCATCGACGCGACTCCAGAAAAGAGCCAATACGTTGTTATCGTTTTTCGGATGAGGGGTAAGACCCTGTATTAACTATTGTCTCTTTGACAGACACGTCAAGCCAGCACCGATAATTTCTTTTGTGATTGCCCGCAACTTTAAAAGGGAGAAATACATGCAACGCTGCGGTTGGGTGAGCCAGGATCAACTTTATCTCGATTATCACGACAACGAATGGGGTGTCCCCCAGCGGGACGGTCAGAAACTCTTTGAGATGATCTGCCTGGAAGGTCAGCAGGCGGGCCTGTCGTGGATCACGGTACTGAAAAAACGCGAAAACTATCGCCGCTGTTTTCATCATTTCGATCCGGTGCGCGTCGCCGCCATGCAGGAAGAAGACGTGGAAAGGCTGCTGCTGGACGCGGGCATTATTCGCCACCGGGGGAAAATCCAGGCGATTATCGGCAACGCCCGCGCGTGGCTTGCGATGGAGCAAAACGGCGAACCCTTCGCAGATTTTGTCTGGTCATTTGTGGATAACCACGCGCAGGTGACCCGCGCCGCCACGCTTGCAGACATCCCCACCACCACACCCGCGTCCGATGCCTTATCCAAAGCGCTGAAAAAGCGCGGCTTCAAGTTTGTCGGCAGCACCATCTGTTACTCTTTCATGCAGGCCTGCGGGTTAGTGAATGACCACATCACGGTCTGCTTTTGCCACCCGGGAGGCGACGATGATCCACGAATGGCACAATAACGACACCGCGCCCCTGCTGGCGCTGTGGCTGGAAAGCACCACCTTTGCGCATCCTTTTATTGATGAAAAGTACTGGCAGGAGAGTGAAGCGCTGGTGCGCGACGTCTATTTACCCTCCGCCAGCACCTGGGTGTGGGAAGAGGACGGCGTGGTTCAGGGATTTATCAGCGTGATGGAGTCGCAGTTTGTTGGCGCACTGTTTGTGCGACCGGCTGCTCTGGGCAAAGGGATTGGTCGGGCGCTGCTTGAACATGTCAAACAGCGCCACGAGGTATTACGTCTTGAGGTCTACCAGAAGAATGGCCGGGCAGTAAATTTCTATCATGCGCTCGGCTTTCGGATTGAAGACAGCGCCTGGCAGGAAGAAACGCACCACCCGACGTGGATCATGCGCTGGCAGGCGGATCAAACGCCGTAAGCGTCAGCGCCGGCCCGGTGTATTTTTCCACCCACGCCAGCGCCGTATTCCCGGCACAGCCGTTACCGAGGCGGGAACTGGGGAGATCTTTGGTCAGCACATTGACCGCGCCATTTTTGCAGATCCCCCCGGCAGACGGATCGAGATCCGGCCAGCCGCCTTCGTGTATACACAACACGCCCGGACGAATGCCCTCCGTCACCACCGCGCCCGCCAGCACCTGCCCGCGACCGTTCCACACGCGCACCAGATCGCCCGCTTTAATCCCACGCGCTTCGGCATCCCGAGGGTGCAGCGTCACAGGCTCCCGCCCGGCCACGGCATATTCCTCACGCAGTGAGGCGTAACTTAACTGACTGTGCAGACGGTGCGCCGGGTGCGCGGAAAGCACCTGCAACTGCTCAGCCTGCGCATTGCCGTGCCACTCGTCAGGCGCGAGCCACATCGGGTGCGCCGGGCAATCGGCATAGTTAAAGGAGGCAATACGCTGTGAATAAATTTCGATTTTACCGCTGTCGGTTTTCAGCGGGTTCGCCACTGGATCGGCGCGGAACGCCGCAAAACGCACGAATCTGGCGTTTTCTTCGCTCTCCGGCATCTCAATAAGCTGGTTCGCTTCCCAGAATTCGGCAAACGGCGGCAGGGTGACGTTCTGGCTTGCCCCACGCTGTCCGGCAATCTCATAGAAGGTTTCCAGCCATTGCAGATCGCTTTTACCTTCAGTGAAACGTTCGCGACCGCCGCGTTCCCAGCGCTCGCTGAGATCGGCGAAGACCTCGAAATCATCGCGTGCTTCATCGCGCGGCGGCACGACCTGCTTCATCGGGACCAGGTGCTGATTGCTGTAGTCGCCGGTCATGGTGAGATCGTTACGTTCAAACGAGGTGGTGGCAGGCAGCACGATGTCGGCGTGTTTTGCCGCGGCCGTCCAGTAGCATTCGGAAATCACCACCAGTTCTGGCTTCTGCCAGGCGCGGATCAGGCGATTGGTATCCTGATGATGGGTAAAGTTCGCACCGCCCGCCCACCAGACAAATTTAATCTCCGGGAAATGGCGATCCATCCCGTTGTGCTGATACGCCCCGCCGGGGTTTTCCAGCGCTTCAACGATGCGCGCCACCGGGATTTTATCCACCGCGTCCGTACCGCCCTGCACGCTGCCCTGCATTGACGCCAGCACCGCCGCACGACGCGTCGGGTTGCCGCCGTTGGCAAAGTGATACGACAGGCCAAACCCGCCGCCGGGGGTGCCGATCTGTCCGAGCATGGCGGCCAGCGTCACCAGCATCCAGTGTTTTTGCTCGCCAAACTGCTGGCGCTGCATCCCCCAGCCGGACATCAGCATGGTGGTGTTTTCATGGAAAAGTTGCGCCAGTTCGCGGATTTTCGCCGCATCAAGCCCGCAAATTTCTGCTGCCCACTCAGCGGTTTTCGCCACGCCGTCGCTGGCCCCCGTCAGATACTGAGCGAAAATGTCATAGCCCGTGGTGCAGCGCGCCAGAAACGCCTCGTCCTGCCAGCCGTTTTCCACCAGCGTATGGGCGATGCCGAGCATCAGCGCCACGTCCGTGCCCATATGCGGAGCCAGCCACTCCATGCGATCGCCGAAGAAATCAACGGTTTCCGATCGCATCGGATCGATGCAGATCAGGCGTTTGCCGCTGTTTCGCAGCTGTTCAAAATAGCCAATGCCCTGCTCGTCCGAGGCATTCCAGGCAATCTTTAAAGTGTTCAGCGGGTTAGCGCTCCACAGCACCACTACATCGCTATGTTCAAGCACCAGCGGCCAGCTTGTCTGCTGTTGATACACCTCATTGCCGCCGACCACATACGGCATGATCGCCTGCGCCGCGCCGGTGGAGTAGTCGCCCAGATGCCCGGTGTAGCCCCCCGCCAGGCTCATATAGCGCTGCAACAGGGTGGCGGCTTTGTGCAGCACGCCGTTTGAGCGCCAGCCATACGAACCGGCAAAAATTGACGCCGGGCCGTAGCTTTCCCGAATGCGGGCATGCTGGGCGTGGATCAGATCCAGCGCCTCATCCCAGCTAACGCGCACAAATTCATCCTGCCCGCGTACGCCCTGCGGGTTATCTGGTGAGTTTAAAAATCCTTTGCGCACCATTGGGAAACGCACCCGGCTGGGGCTATGTACCTGATCGCGAACGGCAGTTTGCAACGAATTGTGATGCGATGTGGGCAGCGCACCGCGGGAAGAAAAGACATTTTCCCCGTCGGTTTCAACGAGCATTGGCCCCCAGTGGGCAGCCGTAAGGACTGTTTTTAAAGAAGATTGTGTCAAAACTTGCGCTCCCGGTGCAGGTGTCACGGACGCTCGTGCGCCGTTTAATGTTTTTACAATAATTCAGAATCTTTCCGAACATTTTTGACCTGGTGCCCGGTCATAATCAACCGCCATTATGGTTGAGCATAGAATTATTAATTATTAAGGATGTTTGATGAAAAAAAGTGCCCTCCTCATTGCAGCGGCCGTTTGCGGCGCGCTGGCGGTTTCAGGCTGCACCACAAATCCTTACACCGGCGAGCGTGAAGCCGGTAAAGCCGGCATCGGCGCGGGCATTGGCTCGCTGGTAGGCGCGGGCGTGGGCGTGCTCTCCTCCTCGAAGAAAGATCGCGGCAAAGGCGCACTGATTGGCGCAGCGGCAGGCGCGGCCCTCGGCGGCGGCGCGGGCTATTACATGGATGCGCAGGAAGCCAAACTGCGACAGAAAATGCAGGGAACGGGCGTGAGCGTAACGCGTAATGGCGACAACATCGTGCTGAACATGCCGAACAACGTGACCTTTGATAGCAGCAGCGCGACGTTAAAACCGGCAGGCGCGAATACCCTGACCGGCGTGGCGATGGTGCTGAAAGAGTATCCGAAAACGGCGGTGAACGTGGTGGGTTACACCGACAGCACCGGCGGCAAGGATCTGAACATGCGCCTGTCACAGCAACGTGCCGACGCGGTGGCGAGTTCGCTGATCACCCAGGGCGTTGACGCAGGCCGCCTGCGCACCAGCGGCATGGGCCCGGCGAATCCTATCGCCAGCAACAGCACCGAAGACGGCAAAGCGCAGAACCGCCGCGTGGAGATCACGCTGAGTCCGCTGGCGTAGTTTTTGGGTACCCCTCACCCTGAGGGATAAAGACAGACCCTCACCCCAACCCTCTCCCTCAGGGAGAGGGAGAAAGGCCAGTCCGCGCTCGGGCTCTCCCCTCTCCCCAGGGGAGAGGGCCAGGGTGAGGGGAAAACCCTCTCCGCTAAAATATGTTAATCTCCAGAAAGTTACCCCAGGAGACGGACATGAACGCAAAGGCAGCGCGCCCGACGATCAGCGATGTCGCAAAAGCGGCAAAAACAGGTAAAACCAGTATTTCGCGTTATCTCAACGGCGAAAAACATCTTCTCTCCGACGCTCTGCTGGCGCGCATCGAACAGGCCATTGCCGATCTGGATTACCGCCCAAGCCTGATGGCGCGTGGGCTAAAGCGCGGGCGCACCCGTCTGATTGGCCTGATCATCGCCGACATCACCAATCCCTACTCCGTTAACGTACTCAGCGGCATTGAAGCCGCCTGCCGCGAAAAAGGCTTTACCCCGCTGGTCTGTAACACCAATAACGAACTGGATCAGGAGCAGCATTATCTCGACCTGCTGCGCAGCTACCAGGTTGAAGGGATCGTGGTAAACGCGGTCGGCATGCGCGAGGAAGGACTAAACCGTCTGCAACAGTCCTCCCTGCCGATGGTATTGATTGACCGCAAAATCCCTGACTTCGCCTGCGATGTGGTTGGCCTCGATAACACTCAGGCGGCAACCACCGCAACTGAACATCTGGTCGATCAGGGATTTGAAGCCCTGCTGTTTCTCAGCGAACCGCTCGGCACGGTGAACACCCGCCGCGAACGCCTGAGCGCCTTTCACGCCACGCTTGCCCGTTACCCCGGCGTGATTGCGGAAAACGCCGAAGTCCCGCTGCATGAAGCCGGGCAGATTGACAACGCCCTGCGCCAGTTTCACAGCCGCCACCGGGGAATGCGCAAGGCCGTCATCTCCGCAAACGGCGCGTTAACCCTGCAAGTCGCCCGCTCGCTCAAACGCCTCGGCCTGCACTGGGGTAGCGATATCGGCCTGCTCGGTTTTGACGAACTGGAATGGGCGGAACTGGCGGGCGTCGGCATCACCACCCTCAAACAACCCACCTGGCAGATTGGTTTCGCCGCTGTCGAACAGGTGGTGCGCCGCATCGATGGCACCGACGATACCGTGCGCGAGCAGGTTTTCTCTGGCGAACTGATCGTTCGCGGCTCCACCTCCCGATAACTCCCCTTCGTGATGGCGATCATGCTTTCGCCATCGCAAACTTTCTTTTGGAACCGGTTCCATCTAGCTTAAATAACAGAGTTACGAGCTGGAGCAGAAAGATGCAAAGAAAAATTATCGTCGTCACCGCCGCGTATGGCCATGAGCGCATTCAGGCGCTGGGCGGCCAGGCGGGTGTGCTGCCGTTTATCGCGGATGCCGGAGCCGACGGTGTGGAAATCCGCCGCGAGCTGTTCGATGCGGAGACCCTGAACGCGCTGCCCGCACTCGCCGATCTTATCGAATCGCACCAGTTGCTGGCCTGCTATTCCGCGCCCGAACCATTGTGCCTGCCCGACGGCACGCTCAACCCGTTACTGCCCGCGCTGCTGGCAGAAGCCCGCACGCTCAACGCCCTGTGGCTGAAAGTCTCGCTGGGACATTTTCAGCATAAAACGGTGCTGGAGACGCTGCGCACGTGGCTTGCCGACAGCGGGATGGCGCTGGTGGTGGAAAACGATCAGACCGACTGCGGGCAACTGGCCCCTATGCAGCGCTTTAAAGCAGCCTGCCGGGTGATGAATCTCCCCGTGACGCTGACTTTTGATATGGCGAACTGGCTGTGGGTGGGCGA
This sequence comes from Enterobacter sp. kpr-6, assembly GCF_900116015.1. Lineage (GTDB taxonomy): Bacteria > Pseudomonadota > Gammaproteobacteria > Enterobacterales > Enterobacteriaceae > Enterobacter_D. The sequence continues at coordinate 202,110 of NZ_FOYH01000006.1, read as the reverse complement.
ATCGCCAGAAGAAGCCGCACGCCATCTGGCTCCTGCCGTCAGCTATATCCATGTGAAAGCGGCCGTGGCGCACCATTTTCATTACCGTGCGGTGCCGCCGGATCAGGCCGAGGAGCGCTGGTCAGAATTGCTGAATCAGCTTCCCGCCGATGTCCCGCGTGGGATCGAATTTCCGCTTGAAGGGCGCGATTTAACCGCCGTTACGCGCCGTTACGTTGACTTATTACGCGAGGAGTAATGCCATGGAAAACGCTCTGGATGTGATTACCATTGGCGAAGCCATGGCGATGTTTGTTGCCACCGAAACCGGCGATCTGGCCTGCGCGGAGCACTTTATTAAACGCGTGGCGGGCGCAGAGTTAAACGTAGCGACCGGCCTTGCACGCCTCGGTCTGAAGGTGAACTGGGTGAGTCGCGTGGGCGATGACAGCTTCGGCCAGTTCGTGCTGAACACGCTGCAAAAAGAGCGCATCGGCACCGCAGGCGTGGCCATTGATGGCCGCTATGCCACTGGTTTTCAGTTGAAATCTAAAGTTGAAGATGGAACCGATCCCACCGTGGAGTATTTCCGCAAAAACTCCGCAGCCAGCCATCTTTCCACTGATGATTTTGATGAAGCGATGTTTTCAGGCGCACGCCATTTGCATTTAAGCGGTGTGGCGGCGGCGTTGTCTGCCAGTTCATACGATCTGCTGGATCGCGCAGCAGGCGTGATGAAAGCGCGCGGTAAAACGATCTCCTTTGATCCCAATCTGCGGCCAGTGCTGTGGAAAAGCGAAGCCGAGATGGTGGAAAAACTTAATCGCCTCGCTTTTCAGGCCGACTGGGTTCTGCCTGGATTAAAAGAGGGCGTGATCCTCACCGGTGAGAAAACCCCGCAGGGCATCGCAGATTTTTACCTGGCGCGGGGCGTGAAAGTAGTCGTGATTAAGACCGGCACCGACGGTGCATGGTTCAAAACCGCCAGCGGCGAAGAAGGCGCAGTGGCGGCGATAAAAGTTGAGAACGTGGTCGATACCGTCGGCGCGGGCGACGGGTTTGCCGTCGGGGTGATTAGCGCCCTGCTGGAAGGCAAACCGCTTAAGCAGGCGGTAGAGCGGGGGAATAAAATCGGCTCGCTGGCGATCCAGGTCCAGGGCGACAGCGAAGGTCTGCCGACGCGCGAACAGCTTGGCGAGGGGTGACGTCCTCGACCCTCACCCTAACCCTCTCCCTGAGGGAGAGGGGACAGATCGAGCGTGGACTGCCCTTCCCCTCTCACTGAGGGAGAGGGGACAAATCGAGCGCGGACTTGCCCTTCCCCCTCTCCCTCAGGGAGAGGGCCGGGGTGAGGGTGAGAGATAAAGAAACATAACCTGTACCTACAACATCAGAGGCAAATCTATGAAAAGCCCAACAAACGCCGCAAAACGCTGGCTGTACATCATGCCAATCGTGTTCATCACCTACAGCCTGGCGTATCTCGATCGCGCGAACTTTAGCTTCGCGTCAGCGGCAGGTATTAACGAAGATCTGGGCATCACCAAGGGCGTTTCATCGCTGCTCGGCGCACTGTTCTTCCTCGGCTATTTCTTCTTCCAGATCCCGGGGGCGATGTATGCCGAACGCCGCAGCGTGCGTAAGCTCATCTTTGTCTGCCTGATTTTGTGGGGGGCCTGCGCGTCCCTGACCGGCGTGGTCAACAATATCCCGGCACTGGCGGCGATCCGCTTTATCCTCGGCGTCGTTGAAGCCGCCGTCATGCCCGCGATGCTGATTTACATCAGTAACTGGTTTACCAAATCAGAACGCTCGCGGGCGAACACCTTTTTGATCCTCGGCAACCCGGTCACGGTGCTGTGGATGTCGGTGGTTTCCGGCTACCTGATCCAGTCCTTCGGCTGGCGTGAAATGTTCATTATTGAAGGCGTGCCGGCAATCATCTGGGCGTTCTGCTGGTGGGTGCTGGTGAAAGATAAACCGTCGCAGGTGAACTGGCTGGCGGACGATGAAAAAGCGGCGTTGCAGGCGCAACTGGAAAGCGAGCAACAGGGCATCAAAGCCGTGCGCAACTACGGTGAAGCCTTCCGTTCACGCAATGTGATCCTGTTGTGCGCGCAGTATTTCACCTGGAGCATCGGCGTGTATGGCTTTGTGCTGTGGCTGCCTTCGATTATCCGCAGCGGCGGCGCAAACCTCGGGATGGTGGAAGTGGGCTGGCTCTCCTCGGTGCCTTATCTGGCGGCGACCATCGCGATGATCCTTGCGTCCTGGGCGTCCGATAAACTGCAAAACCGTAAACTCTTTGTCTGGCCACTGCTGCTGATCGCTGCGTTCGCCTTTATCGGTTCCTGGGCCGTGGGCGCAAACCACTTCTGGGTTTCCTATACGCTGCTGGTGATCGCAGGTGCGGCCATGTATGCCCCTTACGGCCCCTTCTTCGCCATCATTCCTGAAATGCTGCCGCGTAACGTTGCGGGTGGCGCAATGGCGCTGATCAACAGCATGGGCGCACTCGGCTCATTCTTCGGCTCGTGGTTTGTTGGCTATCTCAACGGCTCCACCGGCAGCCCGGCGGCCTCGTACATTTTTATGGGAGTGGCACTTTTCGTTTCAGTGTGGCTTACTTTGATTGTTAAGCCTGCTAATAATCAAACTCTGCCGGTGGGCGCGCGCCACGCGTAATCGCACCGACCTCTATTATTATTTGGGAGAACCGCATGAAGCCGTCCATTATTCTGTACAAAGCCATGCCTGATGATCTGCAACAGCGTCTGGAAGACCATTTCACCGTTACCCAGGTTGCCAACCTGAACCCGGAAACGGTGCAACAACACGCAGAGGCGTTTGCCAGTGCAGAGGGTTTGCTGGGCTCCAGCGAGAAAGTGGATGCGGCTCTGCTGGAAAAAATGCCCAAACTGCGTGCCACCTCCACCGTGTCTGTGGGCTACGACAACTTTGACGTGGACGCGCTGAATGCGCGTAATATTCTGCTGATGCACACCCCTACCGTGCTGACCGAAACCGTGGCCGATACCATGATGGCGCTGGTGCTGACCAGCGCGCGTCGGGTGGTGGAAGTGGCGGAGCGCGTGAAAGCGGGCGAGTGGACCAAAAGTATCGGCCCGGACTGGTTTGGGATTGATGTGCACCACAAAACGCTCGGTATCGTCGGCATGGGCCGCATCGGTCTGGCGCTGGCGCAGCGCGCGCATTTTGGCTTCGGTATGTCCATCCTCTACAACGCGCGTCGCCATCACCCGGAAGCCGAAGAGCGTTTCAACGCGCGCTACTGCGAGCTGGATACGCTGTTAGAAGAAGCGGATTTTGTCTGCCTGGTGCTGCCGTTAACGGATGAAACGCACCACATGATTGGCGCGGAACAGTTCGCAAAAATGAAGTCGTCAGCGATTTTCATCAACGCCGGACGCGGCCCGGTAGTGGATGAGCAGGCGCTGATTCAGGCGCTGAAAACCGGGGAGATCCACGCCGCCGGGCTGGATGTGTTTGAGCAGGAACCGCTGCCTGCCGACTCGGAACTGCTGTCGCTGCCGAACGTGGTCGCCCTGCCGCACATCGGCTCCGCCACCCACGAAACGCGCTATAACATGTCGGCGTGTGCGGTGGATAACCTGATCGATGCGCTCAACGGCAAGGTGGAAAAAAACTGCGTCAACCCACAGATCCTGAAGTAAACCCTGTGGGCTGCTTGCCTGCGGGATGCAGGCAGGTAGACTATCGCGAAAAAGCGCCAGGGAGGGACAGAAGATGGATATTCTTAATCTTTTTCGCGATATTCGACTCAATAAAACTGAAATTGCCGCGCTGCGTTATATTCAAAATAACACCGAACAGTGTCTGAAAGAGGGCGTCCGTACCGTCGCGGCACAGTGTTTAAGCAATCCCTCATCGCTGGTACGTCTGGCAAAAAAACTGGGTTTTAGCGGCTGGCTTGAGATGGTCTATTTCATCAAGTTCAATATCACCCAACCCAGAATGGATGTCACAACCGACCGGGATTTCATGCGTATTCAGCCTGAAGAGAGCATCCAGACGCTATTTCGGCACCTCAGGTCGGGAAAGCTGCTTATTCACGGCAGCGGTTTTTCTCAGTTAATCGCGCAGTATATTTATAATAAATTCCTGGTGACGGGCGTTAATGCCAGCCTGGCGCTGTGGCCTGATTATGAAATACTGGAGCAGAAAACAGCGGCCAAATTCGATGCCATCTGGATTATTTCTAAATCCGGGCGCAGTTCATCGGCGCTGAGTTGGGTGAAGTCACTGGAGCATAAGAATATCGAGCTTGTCTGCTTTACGGGCGATCACCAAAGCCCTCTGGCGCAGGCTGCCAGTACCGCCATCATTGTTCACGATCCGCAAAAATATGATGACGATATTTACTGGTCCAATCCTTTTTTTGGCTACTGTATTTTGAGTTTTGAGCAACTGCTTAAGCAGTGGTTTGAAGAAGAATCCGCCGCCAGGAAATGATCCCGCAGGACAGAAAAACGATATTCCTCCGGCGCGGGGAGCTGGCAATAAACCGGGCTGGCAAAGAAAACGGTTTGATTATCCAGTCGCCCTTCCAGCCGGAAATAATTCCCCGGCTCAAGATTCACGCAGGCGGTAAACTCCCTGCCCGCACGTTCCATAATACACTCGCCATTGTGAAGTAAACGCCATACCAGCGCAGGGACTTCGCTGTGCGCCTCAAATTCCACGCTGCCGCGCACCTCACTGCCGGGCACTATTTCTTCTGACGACTGCCGGAGGGTTAACCGGCAATTTGCCCCGTTATCAACGAGCGTATGCCCGTTTTTTAAACCGGAAAGCAGGCCGGCAATGCTCAATGCCTTGCAATAGATTTTGGTTAGCGGCTGGCCTAAGGGATAAATTCCGGCACCGTTTTCTTTATGCGCGTCACTTCCCCCCACGGCAGTTAAGCGATGGCCCCGCTGCCAGAGAAAATCAAAAAAGCGGATGGCTTTTTCATTATCAATCGGCTGATCGGCCAGATGGGGCGCGTTAATAACTTCCAGCAGATGAATGGCGCGTAAATCAAAATCGTGCGCCAGCGATATACCGGCGGCGAAAGGATGGTTTATGGCGATCAGCGCTCCCGTGGCGGCAATATCCCGGTGAAGCGTCGTCAGCGCCTCATTTTTACTTTTCGCCCCGGCAAAATAGCGGCTGTAATCAATAAATTGCCGCACGCCGAACACATTATAATGAACGTCATTATCAAACGTCAGTTCAGTCGCCGGGATCAGAATCGGCGCATCTGCCGGAAAATGGGTCGTGATAATCGAATGGTCGGTTAATGCCATAAAATCAAGGCCCAGCTCGCGGGCGCGACGGTGTATCTGCTGCAACGACACCCGGCCATCTGACCAGGCGCTGTGGGCATGAAGGTCGCCGCAATACCACCCGGCATGCGGATTAATGATCTCATCCCAGGATTTATCCAGTACCGCAATGGCATTTGGTTGAGGATCATCTTGCACGCTGGCACACAAATGAACCTCATATTCGATTTCTCCGGAAATAAATCCGGGTTTTACTACGGTGAATGTCCACTCGCCATCCACTATTTCGCCGGGCAGCGTATTATTTGAACCCGCATTAAATGCTTCGCGTATATGGTAATCCCTGATGCGGGTTTTCCAGGTTAATACTGCCCGGATATGCCCCCGGGGATCTTTCACAACCAAAAAATAATGCTCAAATGGCCCTGCACACAGCGTGATATCTATTCCCTGAACGTTGCGAACAGAGATCGTGACAGGAAAGACCTCATACCCGGCTGCGCTAAAATGATGATGAATACGCATCAGGAGATCCCCAGTTGTTCACGAACATCAACGGCAATGCTGCATACATCCGGCCCGTAGACAATTTGCACCGCGTTTTTGCCAATGCGCACCACACCCATGGCTTTAAGGTTATTCTTCCAGTGAGCATCCGCTGCCATTAGCTCTGCGTTGACCAGAATAATGCGCAACCGTGAAATACAGTTATCAACTTCCACAATATTCTCACGCCCACCCAGCGCGGCAATAATGCCTTCAGATAACGTTGGCGCTGCCGTGCCGTTTTTAATTTTCTCATTGTAGTCCTGCTTGGTATAAAGACGGATTTCTTCGTCCTCAGCGGTATCTTCCCGGCCCGGCGTTTTGATATTGCAGCGTACAATCAATGTTCTGAACAACGCGTAAGAGATAATGAAAAACAGCGGGAACAACCAGAGGAAAGGCCAGATATTGAGCTTCTCAGGCCGCAGAATAAAGGGGATCCAGTCTTTGATATTCCCCTGATAAATCGACACCTGGCAAAACTCAGACAGCACTTCGCCAATGGCGGCCAAAGGCGCAAACACAAGAAAGTAAAGCCAGGGTGCAATAAACAGAAAGGTGAATAAAATCGGCTCGGTAATACCAAAAACCACCGTGGAAACCACCACCGAGATCAGCAGTGCCGCGACTTTTTTCTTATTTTCTTTGCGCGTCGTGTGGTACATCGCCAGCGCAATGCCCGGGTAAATAGCAAAGTTAATAATGGCATTACCGCCCATAAAAGCCCGCACCAGAAGTTTACCCGGTTCTGGCGAGGCAAGTTGCGCCATCTGGATCGCAGAGGTGCCCGAAACAATAACGCCGTCGACCACAGCCGTACCGCCAAGCTGCGTCCAGCGAATTGGCAACGATAATAAAGGGTGCATGCCAAACGGAATTAATATTTCATTTGTTGCCCGATACACAAATGTCCCCAGCAGGCCGGATGAGTGCACAAACCCGGCAAAGTTACTGAGCATACCGCCAATAAATGGCCAGCCGACATAGAAAAATACACCCGCCGCCCCGCCAGCCAGTAAAGCTAAAATAGGCACGGTACGTGTACCAGAAAAGAACGCCAGCGCAGCAGGCAGCTTTGTATTATAAAAACGGGCATGAATAGCCGCGACACTAAAACCCACCGCTAATCCGCCAAATACGCCGGTCCGGTAGGTGAAATATCCCAGTTCAGTGGTGAATAACGCCGAAGCTTTTGTGGCTTCAATGGGCGACATTCCCTGACTGATAAAAGCGTCAATCGTCGTGCTGTCTGCGCTATACCCGTGAATTTTTAACAGAACTGACAGCGTCATTAACATAGAAAGATAAGCGACCACCGATGAAAACGCGGCCCAGCCCTGCTCTTTTTTCGCCAGTGAAAACGCCACGCCTGCGGCGTAAAGAATGCCGAGGTTTTTAAATATAACTTCGCCCAGGCCTTTAATGACCATAAAGGCTTTGTAGAAAACAGAACCGGACCAGGCGGCCCATTCCAGCCCCAGTGATTTCACCGTGACTTCCGATGTTAATGCACCGCCAATACCCAGTAACAGACCACCGATGGCGACAAGCGAAATTGGCACCAGCATAGCTTTTCCATACGTCTGTAATTTCTCTTTCATATCTCATTCCTGAATATAAAAGTCGTAAAATTATTATTTCCCTGAACCCCACGGCGGTTCGTTAAAACAACATTCAGACAGGGTTAATCGTGATTATTTCTGATAGAAAACGCATGCAGAAACAGCATCAGGTGAAATAAATACCCGACTGTGAAATTCCACGTCATTTCAATAAGTAACAGAGATCTCTGCTGGCGTTGTTATAACAACTCTGCTTTTTAAAAGGAACGGTGGGCTAATAAAAGGCACAGACAGTAATGAAATGAATACCTGTTTCAGAATGAGGGCAAAAAAAACCCGCCTGATGGCGGGTTAGGGAGATGATTTACTCTTTACTGCGTCGCAGTGATCGCTGCATTCCATGCCTGTGTGAAGGCCTGGTGCTGCGAGGCCAGCGGCCCAATCAGCGAGTTGTACTGGCTGGCCTGCTGTGAGGTCGGGAACTGGATACCGTTCGCCACAAAGCTCACCTGCGTATCCTGCTGGGCAATAAAATCGCCCACCTGAACCAGTTGCTGCGTGAAGATCTGCGCCGCCGGGATCAGCGGTTGCAGTGCGTTGGCAGGCTTAGTCACCACTTTGTCATACACCTGATCGTAAACCGGCTTCAAATCTTCAGCCTGTTTTAACGCGGAGCGTGACGCATCGGCCTGCATTTTTGCGTTCTGCAACTGCTGGCTTAACACGCCGAGGGAACCGTTCGCCTGACGCAGCGGTTCACGCTGCTTCATATAATCCTGAGGGACGCGGATGGCGTTCACGCTATCCACTACCGGGCGCAAGCCCTCGTCCATCGCCTGGCTAACCTGCTGCGAGTAGCCATAAATGATGGCGTAATCCGACACGAAGGGGCCAAACTGTTTTTTCTGATCTGCGGTCAGGGTGGGTAAGCGCTCACCACTGCGCATCGCTGTATTTTGCAGAAAATCAACGAACGCTTTGCGCTGATCGCCTTCTTTATCAAAACACCCACTCAGGCTAACTACCATTAATAGCGCCGCAAGAGGCGCAAACCAGCGAGAGCAGGACTTTCCTGTCGCCATTTTATTACTCCTTTCACCCAAAAAAGCGCACATCGGGACCCGTGTGCCTACGGGTTACAAGGATAGTCCAGGTCAGCTTTGCAAGATACCTTTTCCTGACGATCTTGCGAAGGAAACTCGCCCGCACGCCAGTGGACGCCGGATCCTTTAGCAACATTTTTTCCATAGATTGACAAATTTATACATCTTCGCGGCAGGTGCTGATTTTTAACGAGTTAGCTAATAGCAAAGTGCGTAAAAATGCATTTTTTGCGCATTAATTACGCTATCGGCACAATTAATTAGCGAGCAAAGATCCACAAAGATTTTTACCGACTATTCTTAAATTGCTCGATGTTTTCGCGATGCCGCGAAGTGATTTATTAGGAGTTCTCAATGGAATATAAAGATCCTATGTTTGAACTGCTGAGCAGTCTGGAACAGATCGTCTTTAAAGATGTACCGCAACATAAAGCCACGTTAAGCAAAAAAACGAATCCTTTCATGGAGTTCGAACAATTGCGAAAGGGAACGGGCTTAAAAATTGATGATTTCGCCCGTGTAATGGGCGTCAGTGTTTCAACGGTTCACGAATGGGAATCAAAACGGGTAAAACCGTCGTCAACTGAACTGAAGTTGATGCGATTGATTCAGGCAAATCCACGTTTAAGTAAGCAGTTGATGGAATAAATTATAATTTTTGTGCTTTAGGTGTTCCTGTCAGAAAAAACCCGCCATTTGGCGGGTTTTATGTTTCTGTGTCCTGACGGCAAAATCACTGCAACAGTGAAATATCGGCCACCTGCAGGAACAGTTCACGCAGTCTTGCCAGCAGCGTCAGACGGTTGAGACGCACCTGGGTATCTTCCGCGTTTACCATTACGCTTTCAAAGAACTGATCCACCGGCTCGCGCAGCGAGGCCAGTTCGATCAGCGCTTCCTGATAACGGCCTTCGGCGAAGAACGGCGTCAGTTTATCGCGCATAACCGCAACCTGCATGGCGAGACGGATTTCCGCATCGTCTTTCAGCACGGAGGCGTGAACGGTATCGTTCAGCGGCTCGCTGGATTTTGCCAGGATGTTGGAAACACGTTTGTTCGCTGCCGCCAGCGCTGCCGCTTCTTCCAGAGTGCGGAAGTGCGAAACCGCCTTCATACGCGCATCGAAGTCTGCCGGACGGGTCGGACGACGCGCCAGCACCGCCTGGATGGTATCCACGGTGTAGCCTTCATCCTGATACCAGGCGCGGAAACGACCGAGCATAAAGTCGATCACCTCATCCACCACCTTCGCGTTGGTCAGCTTGTCGCCGTACAGACGCACCGCTTCTTCGGTCAGGGTTTGCAGATCGAGGTTCAGGTTCTTCTCAACGATAATGCGCAGCACGCCGAGCGCGGCACGACGCAGCGCAAACGGATCTTTGTCGCCTTTCGGATGCTGACCGATGCCAAAGATGCCCGCGAGGGTGTCCATCTTGTCGGCAATCGCCACGGCGCACGCCACCAGGTTTGACGGCAGGGCATCGCCCGCAAAGCGCGGTTGATACTGCTCGTTCAGCGCAACGGCAACGTCTTCCGCTTCGCCGTCGTGACGCGCATAGTGCATGCCCATCACGCCCTGGGTGTCGGTAAATTCAAACACCATGTTGGTCATCAGGTCGCACTTGGAGAGCAGACCTGCACGTTCAGCGTGGCTTACGTCTGCGCCGATCTGCTGCGCAATCCAGCCGGAGAGCGCCATGATGCGGTCAGTTTTGTCTCGCAGCGTACCCAGTTGTTGCTGGAACAGCACGGTTTGCAGACGCGGCAGATTGTCTTCCAGGCGCTTTTTGCGGTCGGTATTAAAGAAGAATTCGGCATCCGCCAGACGCGGGCGCACGACCTTTTCGTTACCGGAGATAATCTGCTGCGGATCTTTGGACTCAATGTTAGAGACAAAGATAAAGTTCGGCAGCAGTTTGCCGTCGTCGGCATAGACCGGGAAGTACTTCTGGTCGCCCTTCATGGTGTAAACCAGCGCTTCAGCCGGTACCGCGAGGAATTTCTCTTCAAACTTCGCGGTCAGCACCACCGGCCATTCCACCAGAGAGGTGACTTCTTCAAGCAGGCTTTCGCTCAGATCGGCATTGCCGCCAATCTTACGTGCAGCCTCTTCAGCGTCGGCTTTGATTTTGGCTTTACGGGATTCGTAATCAGCCATCACTTTGCCGCGTTCCAGCAGGATCTGCGGGTACTGATCGGCATTGTCGATGGTGAATTCCGGCTCGCCCATAAAGCGATGGCCGCGAATGATGCGATCGGACGAAATGCCCAGAATGGTCGCCGGGATCACGTCGCTGCCGAGCAGCAGGGTCAGGGTATGCACCGGACGCACAAAGTGCACGTCGTTTGCGCCCCAGCGCATCAGTTTCGGGATCGGCAGTTTGGTCAGCGCGCTCGCGATCATGTTGGGCAGCAGCGCCTGCGCGCTTTCGCCTTTCACATGGGCGCGGTAGAGCAGCCACTCACCTTTATCGGTGGTCAGACGTTCAGCCTGGTCAACGGTGATCCCGCAGCCACGCGCCCAGCCTTCGGCCGCTTTGCTTGGCTTGCCTTCAGCGTCGAACGCCTGAGCGATCGCCGGGCCGCGTTTTTCTACTTCACGATCGGGCTGAGATTCCGCCAGATTCGCCACTTTCAGCGCCAGACGGCGCGGGGCAGCAAACCATTCAACGCCGCCGTGCGCAAGGCCGGCCGCGTCCAGTTCCGCAGTAACGTTCGCAGCAAAAGATTCCGCCAGGCTGCGCAGGGCTTTTGGTGGCAGTTCTTCAGTGCCAAGCTCCACCAGAAAAGTTTTTTCAGACATGGCCGCCTCTTATTTATTTCGGTTGCACATCGGGAAGCCAAGGGCTTCACGGGACGCGTAGTAAGCCTCTGCAACGGCTTTGGTCAGCGTGCGAATACGCAAAATGTAGCGCTGACGTTCAGTCACGGAGATGGCTTTGCGCGCGTCCAGCAGGTTAAAGCTATGGGCGGCTTTCAGAATGCGCTCGTAAGCAGGCAGCGGCAGCGGGTTTTCCAGCGCCAGAAGCTGCTGGGCTTCTTTCTCATACTGCTCGAAGCAGGTGAACAGGAAGTCCACATCGGCGTGTTCGAAGTTGTAGGTGGATTGCTCCACTTCGTTCTGATGGAACACGTCGCCATAGGTGGTTTTACCCAGCGGGCCGTCGCTCCAGACCAGGTCATACACGCTGTCCACGCCCTGGATGTACATCGCCAGACGCTCCAGACCGTAGGTGATTTCACCGGTGACCGGTTTACATTCCAGACCGCCAACCTGCTGGAAGTAAGTGAACTGCGTCACTTCCATGCCGTTCAGCCACACTTCCCAGCCCAGACCCCAGGCACCCAGCGTCGGGTTTTCCCAGTTATCTTCAACGAAGCGAATGTCATGAATGGTCGGATCCATACCCAGCTCTTTAAGCGAGCCCAGGTATAACTCCTGAATATTGTCCGGGGACGGCTTAATGACGACCTGGAACTGGTAGTAGTGCTGTAAGCGGTTGGGGTTTTCGCCGTAGCGACCGTCAGTGGGGCGGCGGGAAGGCTGCACATAGGCAGCGGCCATTGGCTCTGGGCCCAGCGCGCGCAGACAGGTCATCGGGTGAGAAGTACCTGCGCCCACTTCCATGTCCAACGGTTGAACAATGGTGCAGCCCTGGCGAGCCCAGTAATCCTGTAAGGTCAGGATCAGGCCCTGGAAGGTCCTGGTATCAAACTTTTGCATAGTATTTCGTGCTGGATACGGTGGATTTAAGGAAGTCGCCAGTATACCCGTTGACCGCAAGATATACAGTACGAAACGGGTTTGTTTAGGGAAAATTGGGTTTGTCGGGCGGCGGTTGGGCCTGATTAACGCATGGAAAGGTGTAAAAACTGCCCTTCGGTGTCGAAAGCGCAGACAAATCCTTCATCTCTCGGCGTAAAGCCGCGCATCTCGTAACTGGCCTGGAAACGCTCAAAACGCGTCACCGCAATATTCTGCGTGCCGGTGTTATAGCGGTGCGCCGCTGTCTCTTTGCATAACTGCTCCATAGAGAACGTGCGGGCCGGGCTTACGCGGGCAACCTGCGCTTTTTGCGGCGAATCCGACGGTGGACTGCTGCATCCGGCCAGCAGGCATAAAAGTGCCGGAAATAGACATTTCATCATCATTTTGAGTGCTGCCTCATTTGCGGGCTATTATTTTTGGTTATGGCACGTTTATCTGCGCTTGTTAACATTTTGCAAACACATCGCAAAGTGGACAAGCGCAAGCGGGTAAACTCAGAATTATCCAAAGTGATAAGGCAGGGAATGACCAGTCAGAACCTGTTTACGAGGGAAATTGGGGAAAGAATGCAGGCAAAAATTAACTGGATCGATAATCTGCGCGGGATTGCCTGCCTGATGGTCGTGATGATCCATACCACCAGCGGGTACATTACCAATGCTCAAAGCGTCACTCCCCTGAACTGGGATATTGCGAATATCCTCAATTCCGCCTCACGCGTCAGCGTGCCGCTGTTTTTTATGATCTCGGGGTATCTCTTTTTCGGTGAGCGCAGCGCCCGGCCGCGCCACTTTTTACGCATCGGTCTTTGCCTGTTTTTTTACAGCCTGCTGGCGTTCCTCTACATCACCTTTTTTACGTCAATTAACAGCGAGTTATCGCTCAAATATCTGCTGCAAAAACCGGTCTTTTACCACCTGTGGTTTTTCTTCGCGATTATTGTGATTTACCTGCTTTCGCCGCTGATTCAGGTGAAAAGCGTGAGCGCAAAAATGCTGCTGGCGCTGACGATAGTGATTGGGATTGTCGCCAACCCGAACACGGTGTCGGTCAAAACGGGCGGCGTGGAATGGCTGCCGATCAATTTGTATATCAATGGCGACACCTTTTACTACGTGCTGTATGGCTTACTGGGGCGCGCCATCGGCATGATGGAGACGCAGCGCAAATCACTGAACTGGCTGTGCGCGGCGGTGTTTATCATCGCGGTGTTCGCCATTTCACGCGGGACGCTGCATGAGCTGAGATGGCGCGGAAGTTTTGCCGATACCTGGTACCTTTACTGCGGGCCGCTGGTGTTTATCTGCGCCCTCTCCTTGCTGACGCTGGTTAAAAACACGCTTAACGATCGCGTTCTGCCCGGCCTTGGGCTGATTTCACGGCATTCGCTGGGCATTTACGGCTTTCATGCGCTGGTTATTCACGCCCTGCGCACGCGCGGGGTTGAACTGAAAAGCTGGCCGCTGCTGGATATTGTGTGGATTTTCACCGCCACGCTCGCCGCCAGCCTGCTGCTGTCAATGCTGCTACAACGCCTGGATACCCGGCGCTTCGTTAGCTGATGGCGCGCTGGCGGGCGCGATGAAACTGGCGTGGCGATGAGAATCCGGCCGCCTGAGCAGCGTGCTCGACGCCGCGCCCCTGAATCAGCCACTGCTCTGCAACGGCCAGGCGTAGCTGTTCAAGATAATCCCGCACGCTGATCCCTAAATGCTGCTGAAACAGCCGCGTCAGGTGGCGCGGGCTGACGTGCGCACAGGCGGCGATCTCCGCCAGCGACCAGCTTTTTTCCGGTCCGACGGTGAGCGCATCCTGCGCCCGGTGAATAGCCGGATGCAGATGGTTGCGATAGCGCAGCCACGGCGAAAGCTGCGGATCGTCCCCCGACCGGCGAAACCACACCACCATTTCACGCGCTACCGTTAACGCCATATCCGGCCCGCACAGGCGGTTAATCAGGTGCAGCGTTAAATCGATTCCTGAAGTGATGCCCGCACTGGTCCAGATGCTGCGATCCTCAATAAAAATCCGGTTCTCTTTGACCTGTGCCGTGGGCGCTGCTGCCCGCAGTCGGGCGATCACATCATGATGCGTGGTGCACTGGATGCCGTTCATCAATCCGGCTTTTGCCGCCAGTAACGAGCCGGAACAGACGCACATCAGGGTGATTTTTTGGCTGTGGATCAGCGGCTGCTGACGCATCAGCCAGTGGCGCACTTTTTCAGCCTGCGGCGTGGCAAAAAAGCGCGCGGAGTCGGATACACCGGGCAGCACCAGCAGGCTGCCTTCAGGAAGGGTATCCGGCAGCGGTGCGATGTTACTCATTGTGATACCAATGGAAGTCGGCACTTCGGCGTCTGGCCCGATAAAATGCAGGCGAAAAGCGTTGCCTGCCAGGGCAAAGGTTTCTGCCGGGCCGGTCATATCCAGCGACAGCACGCCCGGCAGCATCACGAACCAGACATCGACACTCATGCAAGCGACTCCAGGGTTTGGGTGACGGTTTTAATCTCCGCGAAACGGTCAGCCAGCACGGTTTCGGTGCGGTGACGCAGAGTTTCGCTATCCAGCGTAATGCCTTTGTGAGTCATCGGGAAGGTTAACGTCGCTTCACTGACAAAGGTGACGCGATAGCCCAGATCCGATGCCACCCGCGCCGTGGTTTCGCAGCACTGTTCGGTGCGCATCCCGCAGATAATGACGTGGTTAATGTCGCGGGCGCGCAGCCAGCGGTCAAGCCCGGTATCGGTAAACGCGTTATGCACTTGCTTGTGAAAGGTCACCGCAGCCCGGTGGCGCAGAAACGGCATCGGCGTGACAAAACCGCTTTCCAGCGAGAAGGGGCCGCTGCCGGCAACGTGGAAGACATCCACCACCGGGATAGTTGCCGCTTCACAGCCTGCGATCAGCCGCAGCATGGCCTGCTCAAACGCGGGGAGATCCTGCGTCTGCCAGAAGTCTTTGTGCACGAAGGATTGTTGGGTGTCGATGTTGATGAGCGCAGTACGTGACATTTCAGGACGCCTTATTCAGTGAGTGTAAGGCTATTCTGGCAAGGTATGAGGGGGTTGCTAAGACCAAAAAAGGACAGCATGAGGGTGTTTGAGGACGAGAGAAGAAGCACCCTCACCCCGGCCCTCTCCCTTAGGGAGAGGGAGAAAAGGCGGAACCGTGCGCGGGATTACCCTCACCCCGACCCTCTCCCTCAGGGAGAGGGAGAAAAGCGGAACCGTGCGCTGGATTACCCTCACCCCGGCCCTCTCCCTCAGGGAGAGGGAGAAAAGCGGAACCGTGCGCGGGGTTACCCTCACCCTGAGGGAGAGGGGGAAAGGCAAGCCCGCACTCGATCTGTCCCCTCTCCCCTGGGGAGAGGGTTAGGGTGAGGGGTAACGATGCTTAATACATCAACGGCAAAAGCTGCTGATAAATCCGGCGGAACGTCTCGCGGCGCGGAGCATAGTGTGCATGACGCGCAGCATCAGGCGTGTGCGCCTGCTCCAGAGACAGTTGCGGGAGCAGATCCGCCAGTGGCGTTTCGGGATTGCTGGCAATTTGCGCCAGTCGCGCTGCGCCCAGCGCCGGGCCGACATCGCCGCCGGTGCGATAATCAAGCTGTTGTCCGCTGATATCCGCCAGCATCTGCCGCCAGTATGCGCTTCTTGCACCGCCGCCAATCAGCGTCACGCTTTTTGGCGCGATCCCACAGGCGTGGACCACATCCATGCCGTCGGCGAGCGCATAGCCCACGCCTTCCAGCACCGCGCGCGCCAGTTCGTTTTGCCCGTGCTGATGGGTCAGACCAAAAAAGACGCCCTTCGCCTGCGGATTGTTATGCGGCGTGCGCTCACCGGAAAGGTACGGCAAAAACCACACGTCCCCGGCGTTCTCGTCAGCCTGCCGTGCCGCTTCGATCAGTGCAGGCACCGAGCCAAGCCCGGTCAGTTTTGCTGCCCAGTCGAGGCATGAGGCGGCGCTTAACATCACCGACATCAGATGCCAGCGCTGCGGCAGCGCGTGACAGAAGCTGTGCACCGCGCTTTCCGGCTTGCTTAAAAAGCCTTCGCTGACGGCAAAATAGACGCCGGAGGTGCCGAGCGAGAGCATCGCCTGCCCCGCATCCATCATCCCCACACCCACAGCACCAGCGGCGTTGTCGCCACCGCCTGCCACTACCGGGACCACAGACATGCCGAAGGATTGCGCCACTTCCGGCAGCAAGGTGCCGGTAATTTCACTGCCTTCAAACAGCGCGGGCATATGGTCGCGGGTGAGCGAACAGGCCGCCAGCATGGTGTCGCTCCAGTCGCGTTTTGCCACATCCAGCCACATCGTTCCGGCTGCGTCAGACATATCGCTGGCGTAGTCGCCGGTCATGCGCAGACGCAGGTAATCTTTGGGCAGTAAAACCTTCGCCACCTGTGCAAACACTTCGGGTTCATGGCGCTTTACCCACAGCAATTTTGGCGCGGTAAAGCCCGGCATCATCAGGTTGCCGGTAATGGCGCGGGAGTCCGGCACCTGGGTTTCCAGCAGGGTGCACTCTTCTGCGCAGCGGCCGTCGTTCCACAGGATCGCCGGGCGTAAAATACGGTCGTTTTTGTCCAGCAGGGTTGCGCCGTGCATTTGCCCGGCGATCCCGATGGCTTTCACCTGCGCCAGCGAATGCTGCAGGCCCAGGCCTTTCATTGCGCGTTCCGTCGCCAGCCACCACTGTTCGGGATCCTGCTCCGACCATAATGGATGCGGACGGGAAACGGTCAGCGATTCGGTCTGCGAAGCCAGAACATCGCCCTGCTCGCTGAGCAGGATGGCTTTCACACCCGATGTGCCCAGATCTATTCCGATATACATAGTGGCTAATCCTTAATGGCGCGCCACGTCGGGCGTGGCGCGGAGGGTCATAAATTACTTATCAAACAGATAGTGGTTAACCAGGTTTTCCAGACGTTCCTGGTGCCCACTCTGATGCTGCGGTGCCAGATTCTGCTGTTCAGCGTAGGTCGCAAGCTCCGCCAGCGTAAGCTGACCTTTCAGAATTTGCTGGCCGAGTTCACCATTCCAGCCCGCGTAACGCTTCGCCACGCGTTTATCCAGCTCGCCACCTTCAATCATGCGGGCCGCCACTTTCAGCGCCAGCGCCATCGTATCCATCGCACCAATATGACCATAGAACAGATCGTATTTATCGGTGCTCTGGCGACGCACTTTGGCGTCAAAGTTCAGGCCACCAGTGGTAAAGCCGCCCGCTTTAACGATTTCATACATGACCAGCGCGTTCTCTTCGACGCTGTTCGGGAACTGGTCGGTATCCCAGCCAAGCTGCGGATCGCCACGGTTAGCATCCACGGAACCGAAGATGCCAAGGGCAATCGCCGAGGCAATTTCATGGTGGAAGGAGTGCCCGGCAAGCGTCGCGTGGTTCGCTTCGATATTCACTTTGATCTCTTTTTCCAGACCAAACTGTTTGAGGAAGCCGTAGACCGTCGCCACGTCATAATCGTATTGATGCTTGGTCGGTTCCTGCGGTTTCGGCTCAATAAGCAACGTCCCCTGGAAGCCGATTTTATGCTTGTGCTCGACCACCATCTGCATGAAGCGGCCAATCTGCTCGCGCTCCTGGCGCAGGTCGGTATTCAGCAGCGTTTCGTAGCCTTCACGACCGCCCCACAGCACGTAGTTTTCGCCGCCGAGCTGGTGAGTGGCGTTCATCGCCGTGGCCACCTGCGTTGCCGCCCAGCTAAACACTTCTGGATCGGGATTGGTTGCCGCGCCCGCACCGTAACGCGGATGGGTAAAGCAGTTCGCCGTCCCCCACAGCAGCTTCACGCCGCTCTGCTGCTGTTTTTGCGCCAGCACGTCGGTCATTTTCGCAAAGTTGTTCAGATACTCTTTCAGCGACGCGCCTTCCGGCGACACGTCAACATCATGGAAGCAGTAATAGGGCACGTTCAGCTTATGGAAAAATTCAAATGCCACGTCAGCTTTGCGTTTTGCCAGCTCAAGCGCATCACCCGCCTGCTGCCATGGGCGTTCAAATGCGCCCACGCCAAACATGTCGGCTCCGTTCCAGCAGAAGGTATGCCAGTAGCACGCCGCGAAACGCAGGTGATCTTCCATACGTTTACCCAGAACCAGTTCATCTGGATTGTAATGGCGGAAGGCGAGTGGATTAGTCGATTGAGTACCTTCGAAACGAACGCGTTCAAGTTGGTCGAAATAGGCTTGCATAATGAGCTCCGTAATCAATGTATGCGGCGAGGGATCGGTTCTGCATTAATACTGGATCCTCTTCTCGCCTTGCTCAATTACGTTATTTCACACTGCTATTGAGATAATGCACAAACGTGCGCTGGCTCCCAATTAACCTGCTAATTATTCTTTCGGCGCTTATTCCAGCTTTTTATGAAATCACCCGTAAGTACACTTTAAAATCAGATCACGGTCATAAATTAACAAATAAACCAAAAATCATAACGCCAGGATAAAAATCAGTAATTGCCAGTTAACCATTCCACGTTAAGAATTTGCTGCGTCTATAGCAGTGCATGTTTCTTTTATCTCAACCCCTATAAACCCTACAAAAGGTCTTACTATTATGAAGATAAAGAATCTTTGCCTTACTCTTTGTGCTTCCCTGCTGCTTGCCAGCACAGCAACTCATGCAAAAGACGTAAAAATCGGTATGGCCATTGATGACCTGCGTCTTGAGCGCTGGCAGAAAGACCGCGATATTTTTGTGAAAAAAGCGGAGTCCCTCGGCGCGGAAGTATTTGTGCAGTCGGCGAACGGCAATGAAGAGACACAAATGTCGCAGATTGAAAATATGATAAACCGCGGCGTTGATGTGCTGGTTATTATTCCTTACAACGGTCAGGTATTAAGTAATGTGGTAAAAGAGGCGAAACAAGAAGGGATTAAAGTTTTAGCTTATGACCGTATGATAAATAACGCCGATATCGATTTTTATATCTCGTTTGATAACGAAAAAGTGGGCGAAATACAGGCACAAAGCCTGGTAGCAAAAGTGCCTGAAGGCAATTATTTCCTGATGGGCGGCTCACCGGTTGATAACAACGCCAAATTATTCCGCGAAGGTCAGATGAAAGTCTTAAAACCTTATATCGACAGCGGGAAAATTAAAATCGTAGGCGATCAATGGGCCGACGGCTGGCTGCCGGAAAATGCGCTGAAAATTATGGAAAACGCGCTGACCGCTAACAACAACAAAATTGATGCTGTAGTGGCCTCAAACGACGCAACCGCAGGTGGCGCAATCCAGGCATTGAGCGCCCAGGGACTGGCGGGTAAAGTCGCTATTTCCGGTCAGGACGCCGATCTTGCGGGCGTTAAGCGCATCATCAACGGCAGTCAGACTATGACCGTCTATAAACCTATTACCGAACTGGCTAACACCGCCGCTGAAATCGCCGTCGAACTCGGCAATGGCAAGCAACCGAAAGCCGACTCCTCGCTCAACAACGGCCTTAAAGATGTTCCGTCCCGTCTGCTGACGCCTATCGAAGTCAATAAAGACAATATTGATGCCACCGTTATCAAAGACGGCTTCCATCAAAAAAGCCAGTTGTAATGTTTGCACGCTCCCTCGCGGAGCCTGGCCATCAGGCGTTATTTGCGCAGCCAGTTTGGACACGGACAGCGCGGAGAAACCGGAGCGTACACGTAGTACGTGAGGATTTTGAGCACTGCCCAGGTTCAAAATGGCAAGCGAAATAGCCCTGATGGACATGGCTCCAGGGGGGAGCACTTCAGGCACTTTGATTCCATAGATTCACACGGAGCAGGTATGCCTTATTTACTTGAAATGAAAAACATTACGATGGCGTTTGGCGCAGTCAAAGCCGTGGATAATGTGAGCCTGCAACTGAACGCCGGGGAAGTGTTATCGCTGTGTGGCGAGAACGGTTCCGGCAAGTCAACGTTGATGAAAGTGCTGTGCGGTATCTACCCCTTCGGGACGTATCAGGGCGACATCATGTTTGCGGGTGAAGCGCTCGAAGCGGGCCACATTCGCGATACCGAACGCAAAGGCATCGCCATCATTCATCAGGAACTGGCGCTGGTGAAACACCTCACCGTGCTGGAAAACATTTTTCTGGGTGCAGAAATCACCCATCACGGCGTGCTGGATTACGACACCATGACGCTGCGCTGTGAAAAACTGCTGGCGCAGGTAAGCCTGGCAATTTCCCCGGACACCCGCGTCGGGGATTTGGGCCTTGGGCAGCAACAACTGGTGGAAATCGCGAAGGCGCTGAATAAACAGGTGCGTCTGCTCATTCTTGACGAACCGACCGCCTCGCTCACTGAACAAGAAACCGCGATCCTGCTGAACATCATCCGCGACCTGCAAAATCACGGCATCGCCTGCATTTACATCTCGCACAAGCTCAACGAAGTCAAAGCGATCTCTGATGTGATTTGCGTCATCCGTGACGGCCAGCATATCGGTACGCGCGATGCGGCAGGCATGAGCGAAGACGACATCATCACCATGATGGTCGGACGCGAGCTGACCGCACTCTATCCTAATGAACCCCACACCACCGGCGATGAAATCCTGCGCGTTGAACACCTCACCGCCTGGCACCCGGTTAACCGGCATATTAAGCGCGTTAACGACGTGTCGTTTTCGCTGCGGCGCGGCGAAATCTTAGGTATCGCCGGGCTGGTCGGGGCCGGACGCACCGAAGCGGTACAGTGTCTGTTTGGCGTCTGGCCGGGCCGTCATGAAGGCCGCGTGTTTATTGATGGCAAAGAGGTGCAAATTCGCAACTGCCAGCAGGCTATCGGGCATGGAATTGCGATGGTCCCCGAGGATCGCAAAAAAGACGGCATCGTACCGGTGATGGCGGTCGGGAAAAACATTACGCTGGCGGCGCTCAATCAATTTACCGGAACGATGAGCAGCCTGGATGACGCCGCCGAACAGCACTGCATTTTGCAGTCACTGGCACGGCTGAAGGTCAAAACCTCTTCGCCGGAACTGGCGATTGGCCGCCTGAGCGGGGGGAATCAGCAAAAGGCGATTCTGGCGCGCTGCCTGCTGCTTAACCCGCGCATTCTGATCCTCGACGAACCCACGCGCGGGATCGACATCGGCGCGAAATACGAGATCTACAAGCTGATCAACCAGCTTGTGCAGCAGGGCATCGCCGTCATCGTGATTTCATCGGAACTCCCGGAGGTGCTGGGGCTGAGCGACCGGATTCTGGTGATGCACGAAGGCAGGCTCAAGGCCAATCTGATCAATCATCAACTGACCCAGGAACAGGTAATGGAAGCGGCGCTGAGGAGCGAACATCATGTCGAAAACCAACCCATCTGAAATGAAATTGTCCGCCCCGTCGCCCCTGTCGCTTGCCGGGCTGAAGTCGCTCAATTTGCAGGTATTTGTGATGATTGCCGCCATTGTGGTCATCATGCTGTTCTTCACCTGGATGACCGACGGCTCTTATCTCAGCGCGCGTAACGTCTCTAACCTGCTGCGCCAGACGGCGATCACCGGGATTCTGGCGGTCGGCATGGTATTTGTCATTATCTCCGCAGAAATCGATCTCTCCGTCGGTTCAATGATGGGCCTGCTCGGCGGCGCAGCGGCGATTTTTGACGTCTGGCTCGGCTGGCCGCTGCCGCTCACCATCCTGGTGACGCTGGTGCTTGGCCTGCTGCTCGGAACGTGGAATGGCTGGTGGGTGGCGTACCGCAAAGTGCCGTCGTTTATTGTCACCCTGGCGGGGATGCTCGCGTTTCGCGGCGTGCTGATTGGCATCACCAACGGCACCACCGTGTCGCCGACCAGCGCGGCGATGACGCAAATCGGGCAGAGCTATCTGCCGGATGGCATTGGCTTTGGCGTCGGTGCGCTGGGGCTGGTTCTGTTTACCCTCTGGCAATGGCGCGGACGTATGCGCCGTCAGGCACTGGGTCTGACGACTCCGGCATCAACCTCCGTGGTGGGCCGTCAGGCGCTGATTGCGGTGATTGTGCTCGGTGCAATCTGGTTACTTAATGACTATCGCGGCGTGCCTACGCCGGTGCTGATCCTCACTTTCCTGCTGCTCGCCGGGATGTTCATGGCCACCCGTACCGCGTTTGGCCGACGTATTTACGCCATCGGCGGCAATCTGGAAGCCGCGCGTCTTTCCGGTATCAACGTCGAGCGCACCAAGCTGGCGGTGTTCGCCATTAACGGGCTGATGGTCGCCATCGCCGGGCTGATCTTAAGCTCGCGTCTGGGGGCGGGTTCGCCATCGGCGGGCAACATCGCCGAACTGGACGCTATTGCCGCCTGCGTGATCGGCGGCACCAGTCTGGCGGGAGGCATCGGCAGTGTGGCCGGGGCGGTAATGGGTGCGTTCATTATGGCGTCGCTCGATAACGGCATGAGCATGATGGACGTCCCTACGTTCTGGCAGTACATCGTCAAAGGGGCCATTTTACTGCTGGCCGTGTGGATGGACTCGGCAACAAAACGCCGGGCATAAAGGTTCATTTAACGCGCCGAACTACAGGGACGATCACACTGCCGGAGAAAAGTTATCCGGCAGTGTGCGCATTGTGATAATCAGAACGCATGATTCATCAGGAAATTAACCATTATGTTTGAGAAGCGTCACCGCATCACGTTGTTATTCAACGCCAATAAAGCCTATGACCGCCAGGTCGTTGAGGGCGTCGGGGAATATTTGCAGGCGTCGCAATCGGAGTGGGACATCTTTATTGAAGAGGATTTTCGCGCCCGCATCGAAAACATCAAAGAGTGGCTTGGCGATGGCGTTATTGCTGACTACGACGATAAAGAAATCGAACACCTGCTGGCTGACGTCGGCGTCCCCATCGTCGGGATCGGTGGGTCATACCATCACCCGGACAATTACCCGCCGGTTCATTACATCGCTACCGACAATCACGCGCTGGTCGAAAGCGCCTTTTTGCATTTAAAGGAAAAGGGCGTACAGCGCTTCGCTTTTTATGGTCTGCCCGCCTCCAGCGGCAAGCGCTGGGCGGTCGAGCGCGAATATGCGTTCTGTCAGCTTGTGGCGCAGGAGAAGTATCGCGGGGTGGTCTATCAGGGGCTGGAAACCGCGCCGGAGAACTGGCAGCACGCGCAAAACCGCCTCGCTGACTGGCTTCAAACCCTGCCGCCGCAGACCGGGATCATTGCCGTTACCGATGCCCGCGCACGCCATGTGTTGCAGGTGTGCGAGCATTTACATATTCCGGTGCCGGAAAAGCTGTGTGTGATCGGCATTGATAACGAAGAACTGACCCGCTATCTCTCCCGCGTGGCGCTCTCGTCAGTGGCGCAGGGCACCCGGCAGATGGGCTATCAGGCGGCAAAACTTCTGCACCGTCTGCTGGATAACGAACCCATGCCGCTTCAGCGCCTGCTGGTGCCGCCAGTGCGCGTGGTTGAGCGGCGCTCCACGGATTACCGATCGCTCAGCGATCCGGCGGTGATTCAGGCCATGCACTATATTCGCAATCACGCCTGCAAGGGGATTAAGGTCGATCAGGTGCTGGATGCCGTCGGCATTTCCCGTTCAAATCTGGAAAAGCGCTTTAAAGAAGAAGTGGGAGAAACAATCCACGGCGTGATCCACGCCGAGAAACTGGAAAAGGCCCGCAGCCTGCTGGTCTCCACATCATTATCGATAAACGAGATTTCGCAAATGTGCGGCTATCCTTCGCTGCAATATTTTTATTCGGTATTTAAAAAAGCGTACGACAGCACGCCGAAGGATTATCGGGACCGCTACAGCGAAATATTGATATAAAAAAACGCCTTCCGACGGGAAGGCGTTTTTGTTTACATGTGCGCTGCAATCAACCGCTGATTGTCCTGGTACATGGCAAACAGATAGTTGTTATAACGCTGGCCCTGGGTTGAGTAACCCTTGAGCTTGTGGATCATGTTGCTGGCCGTCACTTCCTGATCCGCTTTACGCAACTGCGCGCGCGATTTACGGAAGGAGGCGTAAGCCGGATGCGTGTTCAGGTTAACCACGTACGCATTCACTGACTCTTTCACTGAATCAAAGTGCGAATAACCTTTCACCTTGCCAGGGCCATTATTGCAGCGGCCTTTCGCGCATTTCATGCCGAACAGGTTATTGTTATTACGCGCCAGCTTAGAGGTGCCCCAACCGCTTTCTGCGGCGGCCATCGTCGCCACCATGCTGTCAGGAATAATGTCAACGCGATCAAGCAGCGTATTCCATGGAATACGGCGGGTATTCCCCGACCAGCCCACTTTATAGCGTTTGGCAATATCTTTTAAGCGTGTGCGTTCTGACGGCGACCAGCGGCCATCGTACTGTTTTTTGATTAACCAGTTACGCTCAGCCGTAATGGCTGCGTTTTGATTAGTGATGTAAGGCATGACCGTCCGGAGAAACGCTTTTTTCCTTGGTGTTCCGGAAGGGTATTTTCGCAAATCAGGAAGTGAACTACTCTTTGCACTATTGCGAGAATACTCTTGTTTACTGCTTGCCTGCTTCTTACTAATCGCCTTGGTTACATGGGCTTTGTGATTTGCTGTTTTTTCGTGCGTCTTTGCAAGAACCTCACCGGAAAATACCAGGGTGAGAAACATCATAATCATGGCCCCATATCGTCGCATGGGAGTCAATATCATTAGGTCTCCAGGTCAGATGGATACATTCCAACACCTTATTTTTGAAGAAATTTGAGAGCGGAATCGCAAATTATATCAAAAATACCCTTCTATTAACACCTAAGGAATAATCCATTTCCTAAAACCTGTCACCAGGTAATTCGTATCAGTGTGCAAAAGATGCACAAATTGAGGGGTTTATCGCAAATTCCTGGTTAAATTTGAAGCAGATCACTCACCCCTGGCGCTCACCCCCGTCATTTTGCGCACAGGATGAGTCCCCGCCTCATCGCTGCTGGCAAAATAACCAAAACCACCCAACCGGAAAGCGGTATGAAATATTCTGTACCTGGACTTTTGCTGTTACCTGCGATGGCCTGGGCTAACTGGTCCGCCCCTGGTTTTCCTGCTTTTCAGGCGGAAGGCACCGGGATCTATCGCACACAGGCCGCCTTAAAAAAAGGCACTTTGCCGCTGACGCTACATGTTGACCAACAATGCTGGCAGCCCGCCGATGCGCCCAGACTGAATCAGATGCTCTCGCTCAAGCCCTGTGAAGGCCCCGCCCCGTCGTGGCGCGTGTTTCGTGATGGCGATTATCAGATTCAGGTAGATACCCGATCCGGCACGCCGACGCTGATGCTGACCGTCAAAAGTGCGCCACAGGCCGCGGCCATCAATGCGATCAAACAGTGTCCCACCTGGGACGGTAAGCCACTCACCCTCGACGTAAGCAAAACCTTTGCCGAAGGCAGCGTAGTGCGTGATTTTTACAGCCAGCAAACGGCAACTGTCCGTCAGGGTAAAATCACCCTTCTGCCCGATGCCAGCAGTGACGGCCTGCTCTTACTGGAACGTGCCGATACGCAGCAAGCCGCCCCCTTTAACTGGCACAACGCCACGGTCTATTTTGTGCTGACCGATCGCTTCGAGAACGGCGATCCGTCGAACGACAACAGCTACGACCGCCATAAAGACGGTATGCAGGAGATCGGCACCTTCCACGGCGGCGATCTCAAAGGCTTAACCCACAAGCTCGATTACCTTGAAAAACTCGGCGTCAACGCACTGTGGATCAGCGCCCCGTTCGAGCAAATTCACGGCTGGGTCGGCGGCGGGACCAAAGGCGACTTCCCGCATTACGCCTATCACGGCTATTACATTCAGGACTGGACCACGCTCGACGCCAACATGGGCAGCGAAAACGATTTACGCACCCTGGTCGATGAAGCGCACCGGCGTGGCATTCGCATTCTGTTTGACGTGGTGATGAATCACACCGGCTATGCCACCCTTGCCGATATGCAGGAGTACCAGTTTGGTGCGCTGTATTTGCAGGGCGATGAGCGGAAAAAAATCCTCGGTGAGCGCTGGACCGACTGGAAACCTGCCGACGGGCAAAGCTGGCACAGTTTTAATGATTACATCAACTTCAGCGATAAAACCGCATGGGATAACTGGTGGGGCAAAGCCTGGGTCCGCACGGACATCGGCGATTACGACAACCCCGGCTTCGACGACCTCACCATGTCGCTGGCGTTTCTGCCGGATCTGAAAACGGACTCCACCACACCTTCCGGGCTGCCGAACTTTTACCGCCACAAACCGGACACCCGCGCGAAAGCGATTGAGGGTTACACCCCGCGTGATTACCTCACGCACTGGCTGAGCACCTGGGTGCGCGATTACGGTATTGATGGTTTTCGCGTGGACACCGCCAAACACGTTGAGATGGCGGCGCTGCAACAGTTAAAAACTCAGGCGACCCAGGCGCTGGCGGAATGGAAGCAGGCGAATCCGCAGAAAAAACCTGATGACGCGCCGTTCTGGATGACCGGCGAGGCCTGGGGCCACGGCGTGATGCAAAGCGATTATTATCGTCACGGCTTTGATGCGATGATCAATTTTGATTATCAGGAGCAGGCGGCGAAAGCGGTCGATTGCTTCGCGAGCATCGATCTGACCTGGCAGCAGATGGCAGAAAAGCTGCAATCATTTAATGTGCTGAGCTACCTGTCATCCCACGACACCCGCCTGTTCCGCGAAGGCGGTCAGGAAGCGGCGCAACTGCTGCTGCTCGCCCCCGGCGCTGTGCAGATTTTTTATGGCGACGAGTCCGGGCGACCGTTCGGCCCGACGGGTTCCGATCCGCTGCAGGGCACGCGCTCAGACATGAACTGGCAGGACGTCGGGGGTAAGGAAGCAGAGCGCGTGGCGCACTGGCAGCGACTCGGCCAGTTCCGCGCCCGCCACCCGGCGATCGGCGCAGGCAAGCAGACCACCCTTTCGATGCCGCAGGGCTACGGGTTTGTGCGCGAGCAGGGTGAGGATAAAGTGATGGTGGTGTGGGCGGGGCAGCAGTGACGGTTTTTGCCCCTCACCCTAACCCTCTCCCAATGGGAGAGGGGACAGATCGCGCACGGACTCGCCTTTCTCCCTCTCCTTCGGGGAGAGGGCCGGGGTGAGGGGCCACCACCAACACAATCCACCACCACACGTCCCAGTCGCAGCACATTCCCCCTCCCCTACCCAAATCCCCTGATTTGCACCGCGCCTGCGCTGGCGTTAAGGTGAGCCAATTCTTAAAACAGACCGACAGATCACCTGCTATGACATTTTCACTTTTCGGCGACAAATTCACCCGCCATTCAGGCATTACGCGCCTGATGGAGGATCTCAACGATGGCCTGCGCACCCCAGGTGCCATCATGTTAGGCGGCGGGAACCCGGCGCAAATCCCGGCGATGACCGATTACTTCCACAACCTGCTGGCCGACATGCTGCAAAACGGCAAAGCCACTGATGCGCTGTGTAATTATGATGGCCCGCAGGGGAAATCGGAGCTGCTGACGGCGCTGGCCGGGCTGCTGCGTGAAAACCTCGGCTGGGATATTGAGCCACAGAATATTGCACTGACTAACGGCAGCCAGAGCGCGTTTTTCTACTTGTTCAATCTGTTCGCTGGCCGCCGTGCCGATGGAACCACCAAAAAAGTGCTTTTCCCGCTGGCCCCGGAATACATTGGCTATGCCGACTCCGGGCTGGAAGAAGATCTGTTTGTCTCCGCGCGTCCGAATATTGAGCTGTTGCCGGAAGGCCAGTTCAAATATCACGTTGATTTTGAACACCTGCACATCGGTGAAGAAACGGGCATGATCTGCGTCTCGCGCCCGACCAACCCCACCGGCAACGTCATCACCGATGACGAGCTGATGAAACTTGATGCGCTGGCTAACCAGCACAACATTCCGCTGGTGATCGATAACGCTTACGGCGTTCCCTTCCCTGGCATTATCTTCAGCGAGGCCCGCCCGCTGTGGAACCCGAATACCGTGCTGTGCATGAGCCTGTCGAAACTCGGTCTGCCCGGCAGTCGCTGCGGCATTATTATTGCCAGTGACAAAATTATCTCCGCCATTCGCAACATGAACGGCATTATCAGCCTCGCACCCGGCGGCATTGGCCCGGCGATGATGTGCGAGATGATCAAACGCAACGACCTGCTGCGCCTCTCCGAAACGGTGATCAAACCCTTCTACCAGCAGCGCGTTCAGGAAACGGTCGCCATCCTGCGCCGCTATCTCTCTGAAGAGCGCTGCCTCATTCACAAGCCGGAAGGTGCGATTTTCCTCTGGCTGTGGTTTAAAGATCTGCCGATCAGCACCGAACTGTTATATCAGCGCCTCAAAAAGCGCGGCGTGCTGATGGTGCCGGGAGACTACTTCTTCCCAGGCCTCGACAAGCCCTGGCCGCACACCCACCAGTGTATGCGCATGAACTATGTGCCGGATCCCGACAAGATTGAGGCTGGCGTGAAGATTCTGGCGGAAGAAATTGAATTCGCCTGGCAGGAAAGCGCACGCTGAATATAACCGGGCCTTTATTTAAAAGGCCCGGATAATTATTACGATAATAGCCAAAGCGCCTCTAATTAAAATAATGTTTTTGATGCGATATATCTTTCACACGCGTGGGATATATCCTTTTATTATTCACTTTTTGCCCGCTAAATATATTTAAAAGTTAAACAACACTAAACTCCGCACTAAGATTTAAGCGGAGCTTACCGATCCGCTTTCATTTTCAATTAATTGATTAATAACGATATATCTATTAAAGTGTGACATCAAATTAAGAATAGTCACATTTATTTAACTTTTAAGTCAAATTAACCCAACAAATTTGGTAGGTCTGAAAAACCCACTTACACTTATTACTACGCCGTCCGGCGTTTTAATTTAGTGGAGTTTTATTATGGCTACTAATAACGTTAGCCACCTGAGCGTCATTGCGGTGGCCGTCCTTCTTTCGTTCTCATTATCTGCCTGCAGCGGCGGCGGATCCCATTCTTCTCATGCAAAAAATACCCCAACGCCGGGACAAAGTGCGGGTACGGATGATGGAGCAACGGCAGGCAACGGATCGGGAGGCTCAGGTTCAGGCGGTTCCGGTGGTACGGGGACGGGCGGCGGTTCAGGCTCCGGCGGAACAGGCGGCGGCTCCGGTGCGGGCGGCTCAGGAAGCGGCTCCGGCGGTGGTACAGGCGGCGGCACGGGCGGTAGCGGCGGCGGTACCGGTGGAGGTGACGGCGGTACGGGCGGTGGCGGAACAGGCACCGTGTCGAACGGCACCGTTAATACGGTACTCGGCGATGCCGGTCTGACCGTCTCAAGCGTCGGCACAACCCTGGATAACCTTGGCAGCCAGATCCCGGCTGACAACCCGGTCACATCAACCGTTTCCACCACGGTGAGCGGCGTAGGGACGGCGGTGAATACCACCGGCACCGGCATCACCAGCGGGATTGGTAATTCATCCAACCCTAACGGCGTGGGGACCACCCTTACAGGCGTCACCACCACGGTATCGTCGCTCGGTAACACGGTTTCATCGGTCGGCACCAATCTGGCCAGCACCACCTCCGGCACTCCGCTTGGTGGCGTGACGGGCGCGGCGGGTACGATTGTCGACAGCACCGGTAAAGTTGTCACGGGGACAGGTTCCGCGCTGACCAACGTGGTGCAAAGCGACGGCGTTACCCGGCTGACCACCGGCACCACGACGCTGGTAAACAACACCACCAGCGGCGTCAGCAAACTGACGCAGGGCGTGGGCGGAGCCACAGGACTGGGCACGCCGGTGAATAATCTGCTGACCTCCGTTGGCACCGGTGTCAGTAACGTTGGCAGCAACGTCAGCAGCAACAATTCCGGGCTGAGTGGCGTGGGCCAGGTGGTTAATAACCTCGGTCAGACGGTAACCGATGTGGGCGGGCTGGTGAAACCGGCCGCCGTCACCACAACGCCGTCGGCCCCGGCCGCCAGCGGCGGCATTGCGGTTGATGCCAACGCAGATCTCAATAACAAAGGTCTGGTCGCCAACGTAGGGGCAACCGTCAACACCCTCACCGCGGGCTTAACCGCCAGTGCGGGCACCACCAGTACAACCAACACCAGTGAAACCACCGCCACCGGCCCGCTTAGCGGCGTGACCAATCTGGTCGGCGGCATATTAACGCCTAAAAAATAATAATGTTCGTCCCGTGCCCCCGTCCGGGGGCACGTCTTCCTGATCTGAAGCGTTGCCCACCTTTGTGCGGTGACAGAAAAGGGACTGCCCATGAGACTACCACTTTGCTATGCGCTCCTGTGCTTTGCTGCGCTCAGTATCGCCCGCGCGGATACGCTCCCTGCAATCATTGACTCCGTCAATCCGGCTAAACCGGCCCCCAGCGTTGCCGATCCTGCGGCTGCGAAAACGGCTGCCCCGACAGTCACCGTGCCTCAGTCTGACGCCCGGCTCACGCCCGACACGCCGGTGACCGTCAACCATATTCAGTTTATTGGCGGCAAGGTTTACCCGTTGAAAACGTTACTGGAGCCTTTTCGCCCGCTCGCCGGAAAAACGGTGCCGCTAAAAGAGGTGATTGCACGGGTGAATGACATCACCGCCCGCTACCGCGCCGACGGTTATCCGCTTTCTTATGCCTGGCTGCCGGACGACAATTACCACAACGGCAACATCAACATCGTGCTGGTTGAGGGCTACGTCGCGCACAGCGATATCAAAAGCAACAACGCCAGCATCGCTGAACGCTTAAAAAGGCTGGCGGAAAAGCTGATGACTGAGAAGCCGTTGCGCCAGGATACCTTTGATCGCTACAGCCAGTTAATGACGCGCACGCCGGGGACGCCGGTGGAAGTCAGCGCGCAGCTACCGAAAAATATCTATGGCGCGGCGGCGATGAGCGTCGAAGCCAACCAGCCGCGCATCTGGGACCTCTCCTCGACGCTGGATGTGCGTAAAGGCGAAAATCTGGCGCTGGTCAACGGCACGCTGAGTAACCTCACTTCCTATGGCGATCAACTGGGCCTTGCCACTTTTGTGCCGCTGGATGGCGAAACGAAAAAAACTTACGTCGGCCTTAACTATCAGCAGTTTCTCAACGACGAGGGACTGAGTATGCAGCTTAAGGGCAGCTACTATCGCGACGATCCGAACGAGTACACGCCCCTGCTTTATATCCCCGGTTACACCGTTGAAGCGCAGCAAAAAGCGACCCAGTACAACGGCGGCGTCAGTTTTGGCTATCCGTTGCTGTTAACCCGGCAGAAGCAGATCAGCCTGTCGGGTGGCGTCGATTACACCAACAAACGTAATGAATACGCACTGCAGGCGCGCGGGGCCGATCAGACCATCCCGCTGGAAAGTTTAAGCCAGCACACGCGCTATCCGGCGCTGGATCTGGGCATCACCGGCTACCGTGAATTTACCAAAGCCAGCCTCAACGCCCGGCTGAATCTGCGTCAGGGCCTGGATACGTTTGATGCCGATGTCTCCCCCGCCGGGGCGACCGATCTGGATTTCACCCGCTGGAAGGGCAACGTCGATGGCGCGTGGCTGATGGCGGAAAAGTGGCGTTTAAGCACATCGCTTGAGGGCGTCTGGTCAGATAACGATTTACCGGAGTCCGAGCGCGTGCAGTTTGGTGCGCAGCGCTTTGGTCGCGGCTATCAGGACGGCGAAGCCAGCGGCGATTACGGTTACGGCGGCCAGGTGGAACTGCGCTACCTGCACATGCGCAAAGAGAGCAAATGGCTGGCAACGGTGCAGCCCTACGTGCTGGCCGACAACGCCCGCACCTGGTTTAACGCACCGGGCTATCGCCGGCAGCATTTGAGTTCAGTGGCGGCAGGGGCGATGGTCGGGGACAACAAACACTATTCGCTGGCGGTTGAGGCGGCGCGTCCCACCGGAGATATGCCGACAGACTCCAGCCGCCGCGACTGGCGCTACAGCCTGACGGTCACCTGGAATTTCAATAATTTACGCTAGCGGGCTGAAACCTGATTTATTAAGAATTGATATGCTCTTTGCAGTACCGCCGTTTCCAGACGCCGGGCGTTAAGCCCGTATGTTTATGAAAGATTTGCCGAAAATAACCTGGGTTGCTGAAGCCGCACAGGGCGGCAATTTCTTTCAGTGAGCGCGCATCGCTGAGTAAAAATTTCTCCGCCGCCCGCACCCGCTGGCGGTGGATCGCTTCCGTGATCGTCAGATGGAAAACGCGGCGGTAGACACGCCCCAGGTAGTCGGCATTGCAGTGCAGTTCACGGGCCAGCGTCGCGGTAGAAATACGCAAATGAAACTGCGTGCGAATTAACTGCTGCGCTTTCCAGGCCAGGGAAATCCCCCGATCGTCAGCCTCTTTTTCCCCGATTTCTGTACGGGTAATTTGCTGCAAAATAAGCAGGAGAATAAATTCAAGCGCGGCGCTGCGCGCTATTTTCTCCTGTTCACTTAAAAATTGTCTGAACAGCGAAATAATATATTGCGGATCGCTGACGCGGGTGTGTTGTGGCACGGAAAGTGATGCCAGCCATGGCGCGGTATTATTTGTTTCCTTCACTTCAAAATGCAGCCAATAAAACTTGAGATCGGTCGGAAAATCCGCCACGCCGACATGTCTGCGCTGCGGCCATAATAATAAACTTTCCCCGGCATTGACGCTGAAAACGCGATCCTCTTCCTGAATCGTCAGCGTACCCTTTTCCACGAAAATCACTTCCCACGACTGGAGCTTTCGCGCAGGGTGACGCCCGACACCCCGCGAAATAAATAACCCGCCATTTTGTACTTTAATCGGAAGCGCTATGGATAATTCAAGCATGGATATTGATATTCCTGTTTTTATTTCACGTTTTCGGAGCGTTACAGATTGATTATTAATGAAATATTTGCCATTCACCCGATCGGCTTCACACTTTTCTTATCAGGTCGGAATCCTCACCTTTTTATACTTCTTTGTTGCCTTGTTGGGGTCGGTATTCCAGGCAAAATTAATCAGGTCATGACACATAAAAATATTCCGCCTGACTAAGCGGACAACTGAAAAAAGACATCTCTGCTCTGTGAGGAGTTATCGATGACCTCTACACCTTTAACAACAGATGTAACGCACCCGGCCATAAACGACACTTTATCGGTGCGCGAAAAAATTGGTTATGGCCTGGGTGATGCGGGTGGGACAGTGATTACCTGTCTCATCATGAATTTTCTGACTTTTTTCTATACCGATATTTTCGGCCTGACGCCTGCGCTGGTCGGCACCCTGTTTATTGCCTTACGAATATTTGATGCGATTTCCGATCCGGTCATGGGCATTATTGCCGACCGCACACAAAGCCGGTGGGGACGTTTTCGTCCGTGGCAATTGTGGGTAGCCGTGCCAATTGGCATTATTGGCGTCCTGACTTTTACCGTGCCGGACGCCAGCATGAGCGTCAAAATCGCCTGGGCATTTGGCACCTATTTGCTGCTCTCCGTGGGTTATACGGCGATTAACGTGCCCTATTGCGCGCTGATTAACACCATGACCACCCGCCATAACGAAGTGATTTCCTGCCAGTCCTGGCGCTTTGTGTTATGCGGCGTGGCGGGATTTCTGGTTTCCGTTGGCCTGCCGTGGATGGTCGAAACGCTCGGCAAGGGCGACGCTGCCAAAGGTTATCAACTGGGCGTTGGCGTGCTGTGTGCCATTGCCGTGGCAATGTTCCTGTGCTGCTTTTTCTGGGTCCGCGAGCGCGTGCCGCTGGCGCTGATGGGTAAATTCACCCTGCGGGAACACTTCGCCGGGCTGCGTAAAAACGACCAACTGTTACTGATGCTGGTGATGTCGTTCCTGTTGATCAACGTCTTCAACATTCGCGGCGGCGGTTACATGTATTTCATTACCTACGTGCTGGAAGGCAGCACCGCCTATACCTCGCTATTTTTCACCATGGTCACGTTCGCCTCCATCCTCGGCTCGATCATTGTGAATCCACTGACCCGCCGCATCGACACGGTGAAGCTCTATTACTACACCAACCTGGTGCTGGCTGCGCTGGCAGTCGGCATGTGGTTTTTACCGGGCGGCCCGGCGCATCAGACGCTGTGGCTGGCAGTGATCCTGGGGAACGGCGTGATTCTGGGCTTTACCCTGCCGCTGCACTTTTCACTTATGGCCTTTTCTGACGATTACGGCGAGTGGAAAAACGGCGTGCGTTCATCGGGCATGAACTTCGCCTTTAACCTCTTTTTCATCAAGCTCGCCTGGGCCTCCAGTGCCGGGATTATCAGCCTGGTGTTCATCTTTGTGGCCTACCAGCCCGGCGCGGGAAACCAGACGCCTGCTTCACTACAGGGTATTACCGCGATGGAAACGCTGCTGCCTGCGCTTTTCCATCTCCTGCTGGCGCTGGCCGTGCGCATTTGCAAACTTAACAATCCGATGATGGCGCGTATTTCGACCGACCTGCGCCAGCGTCATGTCTCATCCTGAGGAGAAAATGATGACCGTTATGGAAACCGACCTGCACAGACTGAAAGTGACCGATCCGTTTTTGGGCCAGTATCAGCAACTGGTGCGCGATGTCGTGATCCCCTATCAATGGGATGCGCTAAACGACCGCATTCCGGAAGCCGATCCGAGTCATGCGATCGACAACTTCCGTATTGCTGCTGGCCTTCAGGAAGGCGAATTTTACGGGATGGTTTTTCAGGACAGCGACGTGGCGAAATGGCTGGAAGCCGTGGCCTGGTCGCTCTGCCAGAAAGCCGATCCTGAACTGGAAAAAACGGCGGATGAGGTGATTGAACTGATCGCCGCCGCGCAGTGCGACGATGGATACCTGAACACCTGGTTCACGGTTAAAGCCCCCGGCGAACGCTGGACGAATCTTGCCGAATGCCATGAGCTTTACACGGCAGGACACATGATTGAAGCCGCCGTCGCCTGGTTTCAGGCCACCGGGAAACGCAATCTGCTTGATGTCGCCTGCCGTCTGGCAGACCACATCGACAGCGTGTTTGGCCCCGGCGAGGGGCAATTGCAGGGCTATGACGGCCACCCGGAAATCGAACTGGCGTTGATGCGTCTTTTTGATGTCACTCAGGAAGCGCGCTATCGCGATTTAGTGAACTACTTTGTCGAGGAGCGCGGGGCACAACCGCACTTTTATGATATCGAGTTTGAAAAACGCGGCGGCACTTGGCACTGGCCGAATCACGGCACGGCATGGATGGTGAAAGATAAACCTTACAGTCAGGCGCATTTGCCGCTGTCGGAACAGCAAACCGCCATTGGCCATGCGGTGCGGTTTGTTTATCTGATGACGGGCGTTGCGCATCTGGCGCGGCTAAGCAACGACGAGAGTAAGCGGCAGGATTGTCTGCGTCTGTGGCAAAACATGGCGCAGCGCCAGCTTTATATTACCGGCGGCATCGGATCGCAGAGCCGGGGCGAGGCGTTCAGCAGCGATTACGATCTGCCAAACGACACCGTTTACGCCGAAAGCTGTGCCTCTATCGGCCTGATGATGTTTGCCCGCCGGATGCTGGAAATGGAGGGCGACAGCCAGTATGCCGATGTGATGGAGCGTGCGCTTTACAACACCGTGCTGGGCGGGATGGCGCTCGACGGCAAACATTTCTTTTATGTTAACCCGCTGGAAGTGCAGCCTCAGTCGCTGAAGTTCAATCATATTTATGACCACATTCAGCCGGTTCGCCAGCGCTGGTTCGGCTGCGCCTGCTGCCCGCCTAACATTGCGCGGGTACTGACCTCGCTCGGTCATTACATTTATACGCCACGCGAGGATGCGCTGTTTATTAACCTGTACGTCGGCAACAGCGTGGATATTCCGGTGGGCAATGACACGCTGCGACTGCGGATCTCCGGCAATTATCCGTGGCAGGAAGAAGTCAGCATTCACATTGATTCGCCGCAGCCGGTTCAGCACACGCTGGCGCTGCGTTTGCCCGACTGGTGCCCGGATGCGAAAGTCAGCCTCAACGGAGAAGCCGCCGCAGGCGAGGTGAAAAAAGGCTATCTGCACCTCAACCGCGCCTGGCGTGAGGGCGACACCCTGACGCTGACGCTGCCGATGCCCGTGCGCCGCGTTTACAGCAATCCGCTGGTGCGCCATCTGGCAGGCCGGGTCGCCGTACAGCGCGGGCCGCTGGTCTATTGTCTGGAACAGGCCGACAACGGTGAAAACTTGCATAACGTCTGGCTGCCGAAAGAGAGCACCTTTACCTGCTTTGAAGGCAAAGGCATTTTTGCTCATAAAATCCTGATCCAGGCCGACGGGTATAAACACGCTTCTGTGCAGCCGGAGCAGCAATCGCTCTGGCATTACGACGTGTCTCCTGCCACTCAGCAACCGCAAACCCTGACGTTTATTCCCTGGTTTAGCTGGGCCAATCGTGGCGAAGGTGAAATGCGCATCTGGATAAACGAGGCTTAAGCGAAAGGCAGGCCACCCTCTGGCCT
This sequence comes from Enterobacter sp. kpr-6, assembly GCF_900116015.1. Classification (GTDB taxonomy): domain Bacteria; phylum Pseudomonadota; class Gammaproteobacteria; order Enterobacterales; family Enterobacteriaceae; genus Enterobacter_D. The sequence continues at coordinate 165,390 of NZ_FOYH01000006.1, read as the reverse complement.
GCCGTTACTTTTCTGGTAGATGGAAAATCTCATTAACGTCCTGCATACTCTGAACGTGTCCAACAGGGGAACAGAATATGAGCAAGGAAGAGATGTCCACTATTGAAATCAAACGCGTTAAAGCCAGCAGTATTTACCGGTTGCTCCTCATCGGCCTCGGCATTCCCCTTGGGATACTGAGCTTTATCTATGGCGTACTCGGTTGTTTCGGCTATGACACCGTTGCCTGGAACAATGAGCCGGTCCATGGCCTGTTAGCACTCCCGGTTGGGCTGTTAACCGGCTTACTGGTGACCGTCATTATCACGTTCGTCATGGGATCGCTTGCCTGCCTCGGCCTGTGGATTTACAGCCGCTTCCGCCGTCTGGAAATTAAAGTGATTGTTTGAATATCACCATGCGCGCAGCCTCGGCCAGAAAAGCACTGCGATTGCTAAAGCCGGGGTTATCGCGCACGAAACTGTCAATCCGGTTAAGTAAACGCTTTGGCAGGGTGATATTGATACGTTCAGCCCTGCCATCAAACTGATTCATATTGATATCCACCAGCAGCCATTGACCACCGATAAAATCGTCCGGGTGTGCTTCAATGTGTTTTTCAACGGCGTCAGCAGCAGGGATTTCCTGATCCTTTTCGCAAAGCAATTCAAAGTGGGCAGTCAGAGCATGTCTGGCATCCTGAAAGGCGTCATCCAGGGTTTCCCCTGCGAAAAAGCAGCCCGGAACATCCGGGAAAAACCCGCTGGCGCTGCCGTCAGCGTCGGAATGGATATAGGCCGGATAAAACATAACGCCTCCTGAAATTTACTTTTTGATGCCCGCCTGCCGCCATATCTGCGTCAGCGTTCCCGGTTTGATGTCTTTGCGCGGATGGGGAACCGTGACCAGCCCAGGAAGTACTGGGTGATGAAATTGATGGTGGCTTCCCCGGATACGAACCTGTACCCACCCGTACTGCCTGAGAATGACAATAACGTCAGCGCTTTTCACATCCTTGCCCTCATCCTGAGCATACACATAGTACACACCTTCACTGTTTATGCCCATTATGGTAGCGCCGAAAATACGCGGTTTCCGTCATAAAATTCATCATCAGGAAGGAGTCTCGCAATCAATCGGACAGGAGGATGTATGCCTACATTTTTCTGCGAGAAGGGTTGGGAATGGTCAGACTTGCAAGCAGGAAACAGGGGGTTGGTTACCCCTCACCCCGGCCCTCTCCCACAGGGAGAGGGGGAAAGGCGGGTCTGTGCCCGGACGGTTCCCTCTCCCTCAGGGAGAGGGGAAAGACGGGTCTGTGCTCGATCTGTCCCCTCTCACTCAGGGAGAGGGGGAAAGGTGGGTCCGTGCTCGATCTGTCCCCTCTCCCTGGGGGAGAGGGTTAGGGTGAGGGTGTACGTACGGGCTTTAAAAAAGACCTAACGGTTTATCGGAGTAACTGACCAGCAGGCATTTGGTTTGCTGGTAGTGGTTGAGCATCATTTTATGGGTTTCGCGCCCGATGCCGGACTGTTTGTAGCCGCCGAAAGCGGCGTGTGCCGGGTACGCGTGGTAGCAGTTGGTCCAGACGCGTCCGGCCTGAATGCCGCGCCCCATCTTGTACGCCAGATTACCGTTGCGGCTCCAGACGCCTGCGCCCAGACCGTACTGGGTGTCGTTGGCCAGTTCCAGCGCGTCGTCCATGGTTTTAAAGGTGGTGACCGCCAGCACCGGGCCGAAAATCTCCTCCTGAAAAACGCGCATATTATTGCTGCCTGACAGGATCGTTGGCTCCAGATAGAAGCCCTCTTTAAGATCGCCATCCAGCCGTTTGCGTCGCCCGCCGGTCAGAATATCCGCGCCCTCTTTTTTACCGATATCGATATAGTTGAGGATGGTTTCCATCTGCCCCTGCGACACCTGCGCGCCCATCTGGGTGGCGCTGTCGAGCGGATTACCGCAGCGAATGCTTTCCACCCGGCGGATAGCGCGTTCCATAAAGCGCTCGTAGATCGACTCCTGCACCAGCGCGCGGCTCGGGCAGGTGCAGACCTCCCCCTGATTAAAGGCGAACAGCGCAAAGCCTTCCAGCACCTTGTCGAAGTAAGCGTCCTCTTCTTCCATCACGTCGGCAAAGAAAATGTTTGGCGATTTGCCGCCCAGCTCCAGCGTCACCGGAATAATGTTTTGCGTGGCGTACTGCATGATTTGCTGGCCGACCTCGGTGGAACCGGTAAAGGCGACTTTGGCGATGCGGTTAGACGTCGCCAGATATTCGCCAATCTCACCGCCCGCGCCATTCACCACGTTAATGACGCCAGGCGGGAGTAAATCCCCCACCAGCTCCATCAGCAGCAGCACCGAAAGCGGCGTCAGCCGCGCGGGTTTGAGCACGACGCAGTTCCCGGCAGCCAGTGCCGGGGCCATCTTCCAGCTCGCCATCAGCAGCGGGAAATTCCACGGAATAATTTGCCCGACCACGCCGAGTGGCTCGTGGAAGTGGTAGGCCACGGTTTCACTGTCAAGCTCGCTGATGCCGCCCTCCTGGGCACGAATGCACGAGGCGAAATAGCGAAAATGATCGATAGCCAGCGGCACGTCGGCTCCGCTGGTTTCGCGGATAGGCTTGCCGTTATCCCAGGTTTCCGCCGTTGCCAGCAGATCGATATTTTGCTCCATGCGGTCGGCGATTTTTAACAGGATTGCCGCGCGGTCCTGCACTGAGGTGCTGCCCCACTTCGCTTTTGCTTTGTGCGCCGCATCCAGCGCCAGATCGATATCGCGGCTCCCGGAACTGGCGATCTCACACAGCGGCTGGCCGGTGATGGGCGTCAGGTTCTGGTAATACTCACCGCTGACCGGGGCCACCCAGTCGCCGCCGATAAAGTTGTCATAACGTGATTTTAACGTGAGGGGATAACCGTACTCACCCGGATGAATGCGGTCAGAAGGAGGATTATTGCTCATGGCCGTCTCCTGGCAGGGATCTCCTGTAAGCGTAGACGCTACTGGTCAATATATGCTCACACGTTCACCGCTTTACGACGCCGTTCACGTATTACCTTACTTTACGTTTTCCCCGCTGGGCTGAGCCATACTTAAGCCAGGCGGTCATACAAGGAAACCATCCTATGCAGTATTTTATTGGCTTCGATGTGGGAGGAACCCACATCAAACACGGCGTGATCGATGAGAACGGCGAAGAGCTGGTTTCGGATGAATATGACACGCCGGAAGACGTTGAGACCTTTAAACAGAAATGGAAAGAGGTGGTCGGGAAGTACCAGAGCGAGCATGAGATTGCCGCTATCGGCGTGAGTTTTCCGGGCTATATCAATATCAATACCGGCATCGCCAGCAAAGCCGGGGCGCTGGATTATATGGACGGCATGGATCTGAAAGCGCTGTTTGCCGACCTCTCCGACCTGCCACTGGTTATTGAAAACGACGCCAACAGTGCTGCCCTCGGCGAGCGCTGGCGTGGTGCCGGGCAGGAGTATGAAAATTTTGTCTGTATTACCGTCGGCACCGGCATTGGTGGCGGCATTATTTTTAACGGTGGCCTTTACCGGGGCGTGCATTTTCGCGCCGGGGAGTTTGGCGTAATGCCGGTGGGGAATAACGGCGAGTGTATGCATGAGGTCGCCTCCGCCAGCGGGCTGATGGACGCCTGCCGCCGGGCGCTGGCGCTGTCGGTTGATGAGATGCCGCACGGCAAAGAAATTTTCGAGCGCATGGACAGCGACGTGCACCTGCGCGAAGCGGTGAATCAGTGGGCGCTGTTCCTTTCGCGCGGGATCTACAGCGTGATTTCTATGTATGACCCGCAGGTGGTGCTGATTGGCGGGGGCTTAAGCGAGCAGGAAAAGGTGTATCAACTGCTCGACCGTCATCTGGAAACTTTTGAAATGTGGGACGCGCTAAAAGTGCCCATTCTGCCCTGCAAGCTGGGTAACCAGGCGGGCAGACTGGGCGCGGTGTGGCTGGCAAAACAGCACGCCGAAGAGAAGACGGGTTAACCGGCGGGCGGGAACAGCAGTGCGTCCCGCAGCAGGTGATCGTTACCCCGGCGGCGGGTGAAGCCGATGCGGTCAAAATACTCGAGGATCTGGATAGCCAGTTTGCGACCGACGTTCAGCTTGTCGCGGAAATCTGCCGCACTGGTGGAGCCCTGCACCTGATCCAGCTCGCGGATCAGACTGGCAAAGGCCACGATCCGATCGTTGCGGTAGTAGCGATCTTTTACGATCGCCGTAATCAGCCCCTGCTGCGCCGCCTGGCGCGTCAGGGCGCGCATTGTCTGTTCATCGCTGCCCGTTTCCCGCGCCAGATCGCGCACCCACCACGGCTCCTCGCCAAACAGCGGGAATGTTTTTTCCCATAGTTCAGCCTGCTCAGCGGTAAATCCGGCTTTATGATCCGGCAGATGCAGCCACCCGTGATGGCTATGGATGGTGCCGCTCTCGCGCATCCGTTCAATCAGCGTCAACACCAGCGCGTCATCTTCCATCGGCAGCGCCATGCGCCGCAGACGCTCCCGCCCCGGACCTGGCTCATCTTTATGCTGCTCATGATAGAGCGCGAGCGTGTCCAGCAGTTTGCGCTGCCAGCGCGCGGCCATGGCTGCGCTCAGTACATTTTCCCCCGCCTGAACGGGTGCCGCCGCCTGGGTTAACGTTTCAAGACCAGCGCGGTTAAGCTGGCGCGCCCAGCCAAAGGTTGCCTGCGACACCGCCCCGCGCGACAGATGCACCTCCAGCGCCTGAGCGTCATTTTCTGCGGCGGACAGCGCGTTCAGCCAGTTCAGATACTCTTCGCGGCGCTTGCCGCGACGGGGTGGGTTAAGCGCCACCACCCGCGCACCCGCGAGCGTCGTGCGGGCGGATATGTCACGCAGCACCAGGCGATCGTTATCCGCCAGCCACAGCGGGCTGTCGAGCACCAGTTCGGCCAGCGTATCGGTCAGCAGCGAGACGCGCCCGGTGATATGGCTGGCGGCGTGGTGAAGGTGCAGCGGCTGCCACTGGGAAAGCGGCGCGTGGGTGTCGAGCGCCACAATCACCCGCGTGGCCGGTTCGGTCGGTCTTTCCGAAAGCAGCCAGTCGCCGCGATGCAGTTCCTCTTTTTGTGCATCACCGACAATATTCAGCGCGATACGCTGACCGCCGTGGGCACGATCGGTCGGCTGATTTTGCGCATGCAGGCCGCGCACGCGTACCGGTTTGTTCACCCCGGTCAGCCACAGCGTGTCGCCCACGCGGACATCGCCGGACAGCGCCGTGCCGGTCACCACCAGCCCGGCCCCTTTCACGCTGAAGGCGCGGTCGATAGCAAGACGAAAACGGTGCTGCGCTTCCTGCGCCCGTTCAGGCAGATTCAGCAGGTGCTCGCGCAACTCATCAATGCCGCGCTGCTCAGGAGCGGCGGTGATAAAAATCGCCGCACCGGTAAAGCCAAATTCCGTGAGCGTAGCGTTCACCTCTCCGCGCACCTGATTGATACGAGCCTCATCTACCCGGTCGGCTCGTGTCAGCGCCACGGTCAGGGAAGGCTTGCCGGTGAGCTGTAAAATCGCGAGATGCTCGCGGGTCTGCGGCATCACGCCGTCATCACAGGCCACCACCAGCAGGGCATGATCGATGCCGCCAATGCCCGCCAGCATATTGGCGAGAAATTTTTCATGGCCGGGAACGTCGATAAATCCGGGTATGCGACCGTCCGGCTGGGGCCAGTAGGCGTAGCCCAGATCGATGGTCATGCCGCGCTTTTTCTCTTCCGGCAGACGGTCGGCGTTAACGCCCGTGATCGCTTCAAGCAGCGTGGTTTTGCCGTGATCGACATGTCCGGCGGTGGCGATAATCATTTCAGTAGCATCTCCAGAAAACGGGTTTCATCCTCAAGGCAGCGCAGATCCAGCCACAGGCGGCCATCGGTGATGCGCCCGATCACCGGTTGCGGACGCGCGCGTAATGACGCAGCCAGCGCCTGCGTCTGGCTGCCGCGTCCATCGCGTGGGGTAAAGGTCAGTGCCGCGCCCGGCAGCCGGTCGACCGGCAGCGAGCCGCTGCCGATCTGTGACAGACAGTCTTCAACCTGCACAATAAAGTCAGGGAAATGTGGCGCGATGGCAGGCAGCAATGCCTGCGCCTGAGCGCGGATTTCCGCCTGCGGGCGACTCAGCAGGCGCAGCGTTGGCAGCGTTTGCGTCAGTTTTTCCGGGTGCAGATAAAGCTGGAGCGTGGCTTCCAGTGCGGCGAGGGTCATTTTATCGGCGCGCAGCGCGCGCTTGAGCGGGTGCTGTTGCAGGCGGGCGATCAGCGCCTTTTTGCCGACGATAATCCCGGCCTGCGGGCCGCCGAGTAGTTTATCGCCGGAGAAGCTGACGAGGCTCACGCCCGCCGCAATCAGCGCCTGCGGCATCGGCTCAGCGGGCAGGCCCCAGGCGGTTAAATCGATAAGCGATCCGCTGCCCAGATCCGCGATAACCGGCACGCCCAGCTCGTCGCCCAGGGCCACCAGTTCCGCTTCATCCACTGCTTTGGTAAAGCCTTCAATATGATAATTGCTGGTGTGGACTTTCATCAGCAGGGCGGTGTTGTCATTGACCGCCGCACGGTAATCTTTGGCGTGCGTGCGGTTGGTGGTGCCGACCTCATGCAGGGTACAACCCGCCTGGCGCATCACGTCGGGAATGCGAAACGCACCGCCGATTTCCACCAGTTCACCGCGCGAGACGACCACTTCCTGACCGCTGGCCGTTGCCGCCAGCATCAGCAGCACCGCCGCCGCGTTATTATTCACGATACAGGCATCTTCGGCCCCGGTGAGGCGACACAGCAGTTGCGCCAGCCCGCTGTCACGATGACCGCGCCCGGCCCCGTCCAGATCATACTCCAGCGACACCGGCGAACGCATCGCCTGTGTCACCGCCTCAATCGCCGCTTCCGCCTGGATTGCCCGCCCCAGATTGGTGTGCAGCACCGTGCCGGTCAGGTTAATCACCGGGCGAATGGCGCTGCGCGTGGCGTCATCGAGATGCTGACGCACAGCCTGCGCCCAGTCGTCACACCAGGCGGGTAAAGCCTGATGAGTATGAATGGCGGCGCGGGCATCGGCCTGCAACTGGCGCAGGGTATCAACGACACGGCTGTGACCAAAATCGGCCAGTAATGGGGCGAATGCGGCATCGCGCAACAGGCGATCGGTGGCAGGTATCTGGCTGAAAAGCGAACGGGTTTCAGGGATCATGAAAAAGCCTTGCGGTGGTTTCCCCTCCGCCGGGGAAGGGTTCGACGTGAGGGGATTGTACAGCGAGTTGGCTCAGGCTGTCATAACGCGCGTCAAGCCTTGGGCGGTTCGGTGCGGGCGAAACTTTCGCGCTGGAAGAGGGTTTCGACAAGTTTAATCAGGCCGGGGCGGTCAACGCACCAGCCCGGCGAAACGCGGCGGAAATTGATGTAGCCAATTGCGCAGGCCACGGCGATGTTCGCCACATTCAGAGGTTCGGCCTGCAAGGTGCCGTCGGTAACGTAGCCTTCGAGCGCATCCAGCCCCCGGCTAATCTTTTCCCGCTGGCGCAGCAGTTCGGTTTCAGATTGCTGGGCTACCGGGCGCGCCTGCTCGCGTACCGACACCAGCGCCGCATCCATAATGCCATCGGCCAGCGCCTCAATCTGGCGCATCTTTAATGACGCCTGCGGTTCGCGCGGCAGCATCTCCGGGGCGATATCCAGTAATTCCAGATATTCCGCGATCAGCGGCGAGTCGTACCACACTTCACCGTCATCAGTGACCAGCGCAGGTACTTTGCCCAGCGGGTTGTACTGCGACACGCCATTTTCCGCGTTGTACGGCAGCTCGTTAACAAACTCAAAAGTGATCCCTTTCTCCAGCAGGATGACAGAGATCTTACGCACGAAGGGGCTGGTATAACTGCCGATCAGTTTCATGGCCGTGTCCTTTTATCGCCGGTAAAAGAAGATTATGGCCCACGGAAAAGCAAAAGGCAGGTGGGGTTTTCATAAATATGAGAACTCAGCGCCCAGGCCGGACGGCTTCAGGAGCCCTTACACCTTTGCGGCCTCATCTTCTATTTTCCCGGCAGGTTACTCAATTACGTTATTTCACACTGTGATTAAGAAAATACGCAAACGTGAATCCTGTCGAAAAATACGCACAGAAATTTATCGTAATGAATGCGGTGCAGAGCACTTACTTATTGTAAGGCTGTACGGAAAAGCCCCGCCAGATAACCTCTGAGAGACCTTTGCCCCCGTGGTCACAGAAATAAGAAAACATAATTAATTAATGTAAAAACATAATAGACGCTACGCGGGGTTCTGTGTGAGAAAGTATTTCCTATTCACAAAAGATGCAGGAGATGTGATTAAAATGAGTAGAAACATAATACAGCGCTCGCACGATGAATATCATAAATTAACGCGCGGGGAACGTATTGGTTATGGAATGGGTGATTTCGCTCAGAACCTTGTTTTCGGTACCATAGGAGGTTTTCTTGCTCTTCACATGTTGACTGTAAATACCATCAGCACAGCAACCGCAGGGTTTATTTTTCTTTTTGTTCGCATCATTAATGTTTTTTGGGACCCGATGGTCGGCACCTATGTTGACAAAAGGACGTCAGCAGCCGGGAAATATCGCCCATGGTTGTTAAGAGCCGGTATCCCGCTCGTTATTCTTGCCGCTTTACTTTTTGCCCCTATTCCTGGCGTCAGAGGTTCTGTCCCTTTCGCATTTATTATTTATTTGGCCCTCGATTTAATTTATTCCGTGGTGAATATTCCTTATGGTTCTCTCAATGCTTCTTTGACCAGAGATCCGGAATCAATTGATAAACTGACCAGTACGCGCATGATGCTGGCCAACAGCGCCAACCTTCTTGTCTATACCCTGTTCCCCATGTTTGTACAAATGGCCGCCCCCAAAGATCGCAGCCTCAAGGACACAGGTTTTTTTGGCCTGAAACTTAATCTGGGTAACTATACCGATCCCTCTGCCGGCAACGCCTGGTTTGGTGTCTATTCGGTTTATATGATCATTGGCGTTATTGCGCTTTTACTCTGCTATAAATTAACCAAAGAACGTGTTGTCGCGACAGAAGAACAAACGGCTAATGTAAAAGCGACAGATTTATTCCTTGAACTCAAAAACAATCGACCGCTTGTTATTCTCGGTCTTTTCTTCATGCTGACCTTTACCTTTATGTTCTTTATGAACACGGTTAATGGCTTCTTCAATCAGTTTGTGGTCGGCCATTCAGAATGGATGGGCGCGGTGGGCCTCGTCGCCTCAATTCCGGGTATTTTATTCCCCGTTTTTTGGCCACGACTCAAGAAAAAATTTGGTAAAAAAGGGTTCTTCCATCTCTTTTTGGGGATGTTTATCGCAGGCGAATTGTTGACTTACGTTTGGTCACTCGATGGAATGCATGATGCGCTGTGGCTTGCTTACATCGCCACATTCATTAAGCAATGGGGCTTAACGTCGGCTACCGGCTTCATGTGGGCTCTGGTGCCTGAAGTCATTGCTTATGGCGAATTAAAATCCGGCAAGCGCAATGCGGCAATCATCAATGCCATTATGGGGATATTTTTCAAGATTGGTTTTACTATTGGCGGCGCTGTTCCACTTTGGTTGCTGGCCGTTTATGGCTTTAGCGAAACAGATGTTCATCAACATGCCAATGCGATCGCGGGAATAAATATGACAGCGATTTGGATCCCAATCATGTTAGCCGTGGTGTCGATGATCGCCATTCAACTCTATCCAATCTCAGATGAAAACGTTACGGATATTAACCGTCGTCTTGATGAGATTCGCATATAGTTTAAAAATCCCTAATAAATAAAAACAACAGATTTTAAAAAGGTAAAAAGATATGTCACTTATTCAAAACCCTGTACTGCCTGGATTTAATGCCGACCCAAGTATTATTCGTGTGGAAGGCACCTACTATATCGCAAATTCTACCTTTGAGTGGTTTCCTGGCGTTCGTTTACATGAGTCAAAAGATCTGCAGCACTGGAATCTACTCCCAAGCCCATTGTCAACGACCACGCTTTTAGAGATGAAAGGGAATCCTTCCTCGGGGGGAATTTGGGCTCCCGCACTCTCTTATGCCGACGGAAAATTCTGGTTAGTTTATACGGATGTGAAAATTACCGAAGGTGCTTTCAAAGATATGACCAATTATCTGACCACCGCCACCGATATTCGTGGCCCCTGGACAGATCCCATTAAACTCAATGGCGTTGGTTTTGATGCTTCGCTGTTCCATGACGAAGATGGCCGTAAATATTTGGTACAACAGACCTGGGATCACCGGGAATATCGTCACCCCTTTAATGGCATCACGTTAACGGAACTTGATACAAAGTCACTGAAATTAAGACCGGAAACTGCACGCACTATTTATCGGGGCACTGCCGTGGCACTGGTTGAGGGGCCACATCTCTATAAACTCAACGGATATTATTATCTTTTCGCCGCTCAGGGGGGCACCGTATTTACCCACCAGGAAGTTGTTGCGCGTTCAAAAACGCTCGACGCCAACAGTTTTGAGACACAGCCTGGGGACGTTTTCTTAACCAACGTGGATACCCTGGACAGCTATATTCAAAAACAGGGGCATGGCAGTTTGGTTTCAACCCCCCAGGGTGAATGGTATTACGCCTCGCTGTGTGCTCGTCCGTGGAACCGGGCCGGTGAATCTGCTTATGATCCGCGTGGCTGGTCAACACTTGGCAGAGAGACGTCTATCCAAAAAGTTTACTGGGATGACGAGGGCTGGCCGCGCATTGTCGGCGGCCACGGCGGAAAAACGTTTGTTGAAGGGCCAAAAGACGCCATTTATACCGAAAGCGCAAAAGATCACAGTCAGTACGATGACTTTAAAAGTCCGACCCTCGATCTCAACTGGAACACCCTTCGCGTCCCGTTCACCGAAAAAATGGGGACCACAGGCGATGGAAAGCTGACGTTAACTGGACAAGGCTCTTTAGCAAATACGCATGACTTATCGCTTATTGCCCGACGCTGGCAGGCCTTCTATTTTGATGCGCAGGTTAAAATCAAATTTAATCCGTTTACTTATCAACAAATGGCCGGGTTAACGAATTACTATAATGACCGCCACTGGAGCTTTATTTTCATCACCTGGAATGAGCTTAATGGCCCGGTGATCGAAACAGGCGAAAATAACCGCGGGAAATATACGTCTTATCTGAAAGATGACGCCATTAAGATCCCGGAAGGGACGGAATATGTCTGGTTCCGCACGAAAGTTCGCAAGGAAACGTACACCTACGAATACAGTTTTGACGGGACAACCTTTATTGAAATCCCGGTCAAATTAGATGCCGCCGTGCTTTCTGACGACTATGTACTGCAAAGTTATGGCGGATTCTTTACCGGGGCGTTTGTTGGTCTTGCGGTAGTGGACTACTCCGGTTACTCCGCCAGCGCAGATTTTTATCATTTCGAATATAAAGAGCTGGGTGATTCATTAACTGAAAATGACACTTATAGCTGGCAAGCAAGTGAATCACGCTTTGATTAATTCCTGAAGATAATGCGTGCGACCCCCGGTCATTAATGTGAGCGACCGGGGTGGCCGCATGCTGCGAGCGGTCCGTTTTATCCCCCTCCTCTATGCTGTAACTGAGTTACAGATCGTTTTTTAACCTGGACCACAATTTGTAATAGATCACATTAAGAAAAGTCCTGGCAAAAATATATTGTGATGCTCATCACAAATAAATAACAAAGTAGCGGATCGCAAATGTGATTAACATCACATTAACGCCCCAGAAGCGCTGCTGTTTTACGCTTTGTACTTTTTTTACACTTATGATTTGTGATCGGCGTCACTCTAAAACAGGCATAGTCCCCTATATTAATGTGATCTAAATCACGCAAAAGGGCGCTGGCTGGACAGCTGAACGATTCAGTGCCAGATTTCGCCACACATATCATGGGTCCGGCTACCTCTGCCGCCACGTTAACAACAAAACCTCGGGCTTCCGGCCTGTGCGATAGCAAACATAAGAAGGGGTGTTTTATGTCATCCGATATCAAGATCAGAGTGCAAAGCTTTGGTCGCTTCCTTAGCAACATGGTAATGCCCAATATCGGCGCGTTTATCGCGTGGGGTATTATCACCGCATTGTTTATTCCAACAGGATGGTTGCCGAACGAAACGCTGGCGAAACTTGTCGGCCCGATGATTACTTATCTGCTGCCGCTGCTCATCGGTTTTACCGGTGGTCGTCTGGTCGGTGGCGATCGCGGTGGCGTGGTCGGTGCAATCACTACCATGGGTGTGATTGTGGGTGCAGATATGCCGATGTTCCTCGGCGCAATGATTGCAGGTCCGCTGGGCGGCTGGGCGATCAAACGTTTTGACGTGTGGGTTGACGGTAAGATCAAATCCGGTTTTGAAATGCTGGTGAATAACTTCTCCGCTGGCATCATCGGTATGATCCTCGCCATCCTTGCGTTCCTCGGCATTGGTCCGGCGGTTGAAGTGCTCTCTAAAGCACTGGCGGCGGGCGTTAACTTCATGGTTGTCCATGACATGCTGCCGCTGGCGTCTATCTTTGTTGAACCGGCGAAAATCCTGTTCCTCAACAACGCCATCAACCACGGTATTTTCTCACCGCTGGGTATTCAGCAGTCTCATGACCTCGGCAAGTCCATCTTCTTCCTGATTGAAGCAAACCCGGGTCCGGGTATGGGCGTTCTGCTGGCGTACATGTTCTTCGGTCGCGGCAGCGCTAAACAGTCTGCTGGCGGCGCGGCTATCATCCACTTCCTGGGTGGTATCCACGAAATTTACTTCCCGTATGTGCTGATGAACCCGCGTCTGCTGCTGGCTGTTATCCTCGGCGGTATGACTGGCGTGTTCACGCTGAGCGTGCTGGATGGTGGTCTGGTGTCTCCGGCGTCTCCGGGTTCAATCCTGGCGGTGCTGGCAATGACGCCGAAAGGCGCTTACTTCGCTAACCTCGCGGCTATCTTCGCGGCGCTGGCAGTCTCCTTCGTTATCTCTGCCATTCTGCTGAAAACCAGCAAAGTGAAAGAAGAAGATGACATTGAAGCGGCGACCCGTCGCGTTCAGGAAATGAAAGCGGAATCCAAAGGCGCAACGCCTCTGGCAGCGGGCGATGTGTCTAACGACCTGAGCCACGTGCGTAAAATCATTGTTGCCTGTGATGCCGGTATGGGTTCCAGCGCAATGGGTGCAGGTGTTCTGCGTAAGAAAGTTCAGGATGCGGGTCTGTCTAACATCTCCGTGACCAACAGCGCGATTAACAGCCTGCCGGCGGATGTGGATCTGGTGATTACTCACCGCGATCTGACCGAGCGTGCGATGCGCCAGGTTCCGCAGGCACAGCATATTTCGCTGACTAACTTCCTCGACAGCGGCCTGTACAGCAATCTGACTGAGCGTCTGGTTGCGGCGCAACGCCACACGGAAAACGAAACCAAAGTTCGCTCCAGCCTGCAGGACAGCTTTGATGAGAGCAACAGCCATCTGTTCAAGCTGGGCGCAGAAAACATCTTCCTGGGCCGCACAGCGAGCACCAAAGAAGAAGCGATTCTGTTTGCCGGTGAGCAACTGGTGAAAGGCGGTTACGTTGAGCCTGAGTACGTTCAGGCGATGCTGGATCGTGAAAAACTGACCCCAACCTACCTGGGTGAGTCTATCGCCGTTCCGCACGGCACCGTTGAAGCAAAAGACCGTGTTCTGAAGACTGGCGTGGTATTCTGCCAGTATCCAGCCGGTGTGCGCTTCGGTGAAGAAGAAGACGATATCGCCCGCCTGGTGATTGGTATTGCTGCCCGTAACAACGAGCACATTCAGGTGATTACCAGCCTGACCAATGCCCTGGACGACGAAACGGTGATTGAGCGTCTGGCGCAGACCCAGAGCGTTGACGAAGTGCTGGCGCTGCTGAACAAGTAACGCCGCCCTCACCCCGGCCCTCTCCCCCAGGAGAGGGAGAAAAGCGGGGTACTCCGGCCCTCTCCCTCAGGAGAGGAGAAAAGCGGGGTACTCCGGCCCTCTCCCTCAGAAGAGGGAGAAAAGCGGGGTACTCCGGTCCTCTCCCTCAGGAGAGGAGAAAAGCGGGGTACGGGGCACAATCTATTCCCTCTCCCATTGGGAGAGGGTTAGGGTGAGGGGAAAAGTAGGTCTCCTCACCCCAGCCCTCTCGGGTAAAAACATTGATGAAGGTTAATTCTATGAAAGCATTACATTTTGGCGCAGGTAATATCGGACGAGGTTTCATCGGCAAACTGCTGGCGGACGCGGGGATTGAGCTGACATTCGCCGATGTGAATCAGGTGGTTCTCGACGCCCTGAATGCCCGTCATAGCTATCAGGTTCACGTTGTCGGTGAAAATGAGCAGGTGGACACCGTTTCTGGCGTTAACGCGGTGAGCAGCATCGGTGACGATGTGGTAGAGCTGATTGCGCAGGTGGATCTGGTGACCACGGCGGTCGGCCCGGTCGTACTGGAGCGCATCGCGCCTGCTATCGCCAAAGGTCTCGCAAAACGTAAAGCGCAGGGTGTTGATACGCCGCTGAACATCATCGCCTGTGAAAACATGGTGCGCGGCACTACCCAGCTTAAAGGCCACGTCTTTAACGCGCTGGCGGAAGAAGATAAAGCCTGGGTTGAAGAACACGTTGGCTTCGTTGACTCTGCCGTTGACCGCATCGTCCCGCCCTCAGAATCCGCCACCAACGATCCGCTGGAAGTCACGGTTGAAACCTTCAGCGAGTGGATTGTCGATAAGACTCAGTTTAAAGGCGCGCTGCCGAATATTCCGGGCATGGAACTGACCGATAACCTGATGGCGTTCGTGGAGCGCAAGCTGTTCACGCTGAACACCGGCCATGCCATTACCGCTTACCTCGGCCAGCAGGCCGGTTTGCAGACCATCCGTGACGCGATTCTTGATGAAAAAATCCGCGCAGTGGTGAAAGGCGCGATGGAAGAAAGCGGCGCGGTGCTGATTAAGCGTTACGGTTTTGACGCCGACAAACACGCAGCCTACATCCAGAAAATCCTTGGCCGTTTTGAAAACCCCTACCTGAAAGATGACGTTGAGCGCGTGGGCCGTCAGCCGCTGCGTAAACTGAGCGCGGGCGACCGTCTGATCAAACCGCTGCTCGGCACCCTGGAATATGGTCTGCCGCATGACAACCTGGTGAAAGGGATCGCGGCCGCAATGCAGTATCGCAGCGAGCAGGACCCGCAGGCTATTGAGCTGGCACAGCTGATCGAAGAAAAAGGCCCGCAGGCCGCGCTGGCGCAGGTTTCTGGTCTGGATGCCGCAAGCGATGTGGTGGCACAAGCGGTAACCGTCTACAACACAAAGGCATGATGCCAAACCCGGCGCGGAGCGATCCGCGCCCGAACAATAGATTGTCGGATATGCAGGCAATAATGGAACAACCCCAGGCCTTTGAAAACCGTGTGCTTGAGCGTCTCAATGCTGGCAAAACCGTACGAAGCTTTCTGATTGCGGCCGTCGAACTCCTGACCGAAGCCGTGAATATTCTGGTGCTTCAGGTATTTCGCAAAGACGATTACGCGGTGAAATACGCAGTGGAGCCGTTGCTGGACGGCGATGGCCCGCTGGGCGATCTCTCTGTGCGTTTAAAGCTCATCTACGGGCTTGGCGTGCTGAGTCGTCATGAGTATGAGGACGCGGAGCTGTTAATGGCGCTGCGTGAAGAGCTTAACCATGACGGCAACGAATATACCTTTACCGATGACGAAATCCTGGGCCCCTTCGGTGAACTGCACTGCGTGAGCGCCCTGCCCCCTGCTCCGCAGTTCGATCTCAGCGACCCGGATTTATACGCGATGCAAAAGCAGCGTTATCAACAGGTTGTACGATCCACGATGGTCCTTTCTTTGACTGAGCTGATCTCCCGCATCAGCCTCAAGAAAGCCTTTCAGAAGTAACCTTGCGCGTATTAGTGTATCCTTAGCGCAATATCTCCCGATTCAGAGTCCAATTGTCATGAAAGAAGTTGAAAAGAATGAAATCAAGCGCCTGAGCGATCGCCTGGATGCCATTCGCCACCAGCAGGCCGAGCTTTCTCTGGTTGAAGCCGCCGATAAATATGCTGAGCTGGAAAAAGAAAAAACGACCATCGAAACAGAAATCGTCCGTCTGCGTGCCGTTCACGGTCACAAGCTCTCTAAAGAAGCGCAAAAATTGCAAGCGATGCCTTTCCGCCGCGCTATCACCAAAAAAGAGCAGGCTGACATGGGCAAGCTGAAAAAAAGCGTGCGTGGTCTGGTGGTGGTGCACCCGATGACCGAACTGGGCCGCGAAATGGGCCTGAAAGAGATGACCGGTTTTTCAAAGACGGATTTTTAAGCGCCCCTTTCAGTTAGTATCAGCCCTGACTTTCATCGGGGCTATTCGCCTTCCTGCCCCCCCACGTAATATTCCCGGCCTATTGGCCCTACCAATTCTTTCCAGAACTCTTCTTCTCTCACAGTTTCACCAATCCAGTTCACAAACACATTGCCTCTTAATAACATTAAATTAACTATTATTCCTGTTCCGCCCGCCGTTAACTGGCAGGGCCACTTTTACACATGACTCCAGCGGAGTGCATTGATGCCTGCCGACGTTATTACGCGCATCCGGGCGCTGATCGAAGAACAACAACTGGAAGCGGGCATGAAGCTCCCCGCAGAGCGGCAACTGGCGGCGCAACTAGGCGTATCCCGCAATTCCCTGCGCGAGGCGCTGGCGAAGCTGGTGAGCGAAGGCGTGCTGTTGAGTCGGCGCGGCGGCGGGACGTTCGTGCGCTGGCAGCATGAAAACTGGCCTGAGCAAACTATTGTCCAGCCGCTGAAAACACTGCTGGCTGACGATCCCGATTACGGTTTCGACATTCTGGAAGCCCGTCATGCCATCGAAGCCAGCACCGCGTGGCATGCGGCATTGCGCGCGACCGACGCTGAAAAAGAAAAAATTAAGCTCTGTTTCGAGGCCAGTCTCTGCGCTGACCCGGACCTGGCTTCACAGGCAGATGTGCGCTTTCACTTAGCCATCGCCGAAGCCTCGCACAATGTGGTGCTGTTGCAGACCATGCGTGGGTTTTTCGATCTGCTGGCCTCGTCGGTAAAACAGAGCCGCCAGCGGATGTATCTCGTTCCGCCCGTTTTTGCGAATCTTACCGAACAGCACCAGGCGGTAATGGACGCCATTTTTGCCGGCAACGCCGATGCCGCGCGCCAGGCGATGATGACGCACCTGGGATTTGTTCACGCCACCCTGAAACAGTTTGATGATGATCAGGCCCGCCAGGCACGCATTACCCGTCTGCCCGGCGATCCCCTCGCCCACTCCAGGAAAAACAACCCATGATTATTTCCGCAGCCAGTGATTATCGCGCCGCCGCCCGGCGCATTCTGCCGCCGTTTTTGTTCCACTACATTGATGGCGGCGCTTACGCGGAGTACACGTTGCGCCGCAACGTTGAGGATTTGGCACAGGTGGCGCTGCGCCAGCGGGTGTTGAAAAACATGGCCGATTTGAGTCTGGAGACCAGGCTGTTTAAGGAAACGCTGTCGATGCCGGTGGCGCTGGCTCCGGTCGGGCTGTGCGGGATGTACGCCAGGCGCGGTGAGGTACAGGCAGCGGCGGCCGCAGATGCGAAAGGCATTCCGTTTACGCTTTCGACCGTTTCGGTCTGCCCGATTGAAGAGGTGGCACCGACCATTAAGCGCCCGATGTGGTTCCAGCTTTACGTGTTGCGCGACCGGGGTTTTATGCGTAATGCGCTGGAGCGCGCCAAAGCCGCCGGGTGCTCGACGCTGGTATTTACCGTCGATATGCCGACGCCGGGCGCACGCTACCGCGATGCTCATTCCGGTATGAGCGGCGCGAATGCGGCAATGCGCCGTTATTTGCAGGCGGTGACGCACCCGCAGTGGGCGTGGGATGTGGGCGTTAACGGGCGTCCGCACGACCTGGGCAATATCTCGACCTATCTGGGGAAACCCACCGGGCTTGAAGATTACATTGGCTGGCTGGCGAATAACTTCGACCCGTCGATCTCGTGGAAAGACCTGGAGTGGATCCGCGAGTTCTGGGACGGCCCGATGGTGATCAAAGGGATCCTCGATCCGGAAGACGCGCGCGACGCGGTGCGTTTCGGCGCTGACGGGATCGTGGTGTCGAATCACGGTGGCCGCCAGCTCGACGGCGTGCTCTCCTCCGCCCGCGCCCTGCCTGCCATTGCTGATGCGGTGAAAGGTGATATTGCGATCCTTGCCGACAGCGGCATCCGTAACGGCCTGGACGTGGTGCGGATGATTGCCCTCGGCGCTGACACCGTGCTACTGGGTAGGGCGTATCTTTACGCGCTCGCCACGCACGGACAGGCAGGGGTAGCGAATCTGCTGAATTTGATTGAAAAAGAGATGCGCGTGGCGATGACGCTAACCGGGGCGAAATCGATTAAAGAGATTACCCCGGAGTTGCTGGTGCAAAACGTGGAGCACGAGTCGGTATTTGCGCCGCTGAAAACGGGTGACGCCGCGTAATCTCCCCCTCACCCCGGCCCTCTCCCCATGGGAGAGGGAGAAAACCCGCAATCCCTCACCCCGGGGAGAGGAAAGTGAATCCGTACGCGATCTGTCCCCTCTCCTGGCGGGAGAAGAAAGTGAAACCGTGCGCGGACTATCCCCTCTCCCGGCGGGAGAGGGTTAGGGTGAGGGGGAAAATTCTGCTATGCTGCCCCGCGTTATCGAGGGGGCAGCATGCTGAACATTGTCTTATTTGAACCTGAAATCCCGCCGAACACCGGCAACATCATCCGTCTTTGCGCCAACACCGGCTTTCGCCTGCATATCATCGAACCGATGGGTTTTACCTGGGACGATAAACGTCTGCGTCGCGCGGGGCTGGATTACCATGAATTCACCGCCGTGATCCGCCATCAGGATTACGCAGCCTTTGCCGATGCCGAAAAGCCGCAGCGCCTGTTTGCGCTGACGACCAAAGGCACGCCTGCACACAGCGCCGTAAGCTATCAGGATGGGGATTATTTACTGTTTGGCCCGGAAACGCGCGGCCTGCCCGCCAGCATTCTTGATGCGCTGCCGCCTGAGCAAAAAATCCGTATTCCGATGATGCCAGACAGCCGCAGCATGAATCTGTCTAATGCGGTGTCGGTGGTCGTGTATGAAGCCTGGCGTCAGTTGGGTTACACCGGCGCTGTACTGCGCAGCTAAATCCCGTCGCCGTACTCAAACCCGTGATTGATACCGTTGAAGTGCTGATCCATATCGATGGCGGGTTTTTCTGATTCCGGCTTGCCGACGATTCGTGCCGGAACACCTGCTGCCGTCGTGTGCGGCGGCACGGGCTGAAGCACCACTGAGCCTGCGCCGATCTTTGCGCCGCGCCCCACTTCAATGTTGCCGAGAATTTTCGCGCCTGCGCCAATCATCACGCCTTCGCGGATTTTTGGGTGACGGTCGCCGCTGGTTTTGCCGGTCCCGCCGAGCGTTACCGATTGCAGGATAGAGACGTCATCTTCGATGATCGCCGTTTCGCCCACCACAATCCCGGTGGCGTGGTCGAGCATAATACCGCGCCCGATTTTTGCGGCCGGGTGAATGTCCACCTGGAAAGAAACCGATACCTGGTTTTGCAGAAAAATCGCCAGCGCGCGGCGGCCTTCATTCCACAGCCAGTGACCGATGCGGTAGGCCTGAAGCGCGTGAAAACCTTTCAGATAGAGCAGCGGCGTGGAGTATTTGTCTACTGCCGGGTCGCGCGTGCGCACAGCCTGAATATCACAGGCGGCCGAGGCGATCATTTCAGGGTCAGCGGCGTAGGCTTCTTCAACCACTTCACGTATGGCAATCGCGGGCATGATTGGCGACGCCAGTTTGTTCGCCAGCATATAGCTCAGCGCGCTGCCGAGGTTTTCGTGCTTTAAGAGCGTTGCGTGATAAAAACTGGCCAGCATGGGCTCGCAGTCCGCCAGTGCGCGGGCTTCGGCTTTAATATTATTCCAGACAAGATCCAGTTCTTCACACGGCATTGCTTACTCCAGACGAAATAAAAAAGACCGGCCAATCTGCGTTGACCGTGTCCTGATGTGTTGCGATGTTAGTGGCTACTGCGCTCGTCTTTGCGTGCGCGGCCCAGTAACGTCAATGCTGCCTCGCGCGCATTTTTTCCGCAATACAATACTTGATAAATTTCCTCGGTTATTGGCATTTCAACACCAAAGCGGTGCGCCAGTTCGCGGACTTCTTTCGTATTGCGATAGCCTTCGACCACCTGGCCGATTTGTGTCTGCGCGCTTTGCACATCCATGCCCTGGCCTAACGCCATACCAAAACGTCGGTTACGCGACTGGTTATCGGTACAGGTCAAAACCAGATCGCCCAGTCCCGCCATGCCCATAAAGGTTTCGGGATCGGCACCGAGCGCCGCACCAAGGCGCGACATTTCTGTCAGGCCACGGGTGATAAGCGCGGTACGGGCATTTGCGCCAAAGCCAATGCCGTCGGACATGCCTGCGCCAATCGCAATGACGTTCTTCACCGCGCCGCCAAGCTGCACGCCGATAAAGTCCGGGTTGCTGTAGACGCGAAAACTTTTGCCGCAGTGCAACAGTTGCTGGAGATCTTCCGCAAAAACGTCATCGGTTGAAGCGAGTGAAATCGCAGTGGGTAAGCCTGCCGCCAGTTCTTTAGCAAAGGTGGGACCAGAAATCACCGCCAGCGGAATAGCGTCACCCAGCGCTTCACGCGCCACGTCCTGCAATAGACGGCCGGTTTCCGCTTCAAGGCCTTTCGTAGCCCACACCACGCGGGCATCGTCGCGCATCAGCGGTTTGATTTGTCGCAGCACTTCGCCAAACACATGGCTTGGCACCACCACCAGAATATTACGGCTGGCAGCAAGCGCAGTGGCTAAGTCGCTTTCAAGGTGCAACGTATCGGGAAAGGGCACATCGGGGAGGAACGCCACGTTACAACGATCCTGTTGCAGCGTCGCGATGTGTTTTGGATCGTGGCCCCAGAGCACAACATCGTGGCCATTTCTTGCCAGTGTGATGGCAAGAGCGGTGCCGTAAGAACCGGCACCGATCACAGTCATATGAGCATTAATAGTACTCATCAGGCATCCTGATGTTCTTGCGTACCTTCGCCTGTCTGCTGCTGTAAATAGTTCATGAACAGCGCATCAAAGTTAACTGGCGCAAGGTTCAGCTGCGGGAACGTACCGCGGGATACCAGGCTGGTGATGCATTCGCGAGCATACGGGAACAGAATGTTCGGGCAGTACGCACCGAGGCAATGTGCCAGTTGGTTACCTTCGATACCACCGACGGAGAAGATACCTGCCTGCTGAACTTCACACAGGAACGCGGTTTCTTCGCCCAGGCTTGCGGTCACAGTGACGCGCAATACCACTTCATAGACATCGTCAGCCAGTTGGCTGGAAGCGGTGTCCAGATCCAGTTTTACTTCCGGCTGCCAGTCTTTCTGGAAGACGTGCGGTGCATTCGGCGCTTCGAAGGACACATCCTTGGTATAAATACGCTGAATCTGGAAAGACATTTCGGTATCGTTTTGTTCTGACATGAGTAAAACCCTTAAGTGTTGTCCTAAATACGCTTCAGCGTAACAGGGGATCAAGTCCACCACGCGCGTCCAGCGCATACAAGTCGTCACAGCCGCCAATGTGCTGTGCATCAATAAAAATTTGCGGCACGGTCGTGCGGCCACTACGTTGAATCATCTCTTCGCGTTTTACCGCATCGCCATCGATCGGCAATTCTTCGAAGGTGACGCCTTTACTGCTCAACAACGCTTTGGCACGGTGGCAGAAAGGGCAAGTCGCTTTGGTATAGATTTCAATGTTGGCCATGACTGTACTCCTGGTTTGTAACCCTATGAAAAATGACAGGTCATTATTTACCGCGCACCAGCGGAAGGTTTTCACCACTCCAGCCTGCGACGCCATCTTTCAACACAAATACTTTTTCAAAACCCGCTTTGATCAGCGCGTTTGCAGGTTCATTGGCCTGCATACCTGAACCATCTACAACAATAATGGGTTGGCTTTTGTGTTTCTCAAGCTCGCCGACATTATTGGCTTTAATTTCGTTTGGCAGCAGATTGATGGAACCGGCGATGTGCCCTTTACGGAAATCATCACGCTGACGCAGATCGACCACGACTGCATCCTCTTTATTGATGAGGCGCGTCGCTTCACCGCGAGTGATGACTTTTACTTTTGAGGTCAAGCCTTTGAAGGTGGTGAACAAAACCGCCGCCAGTAACACAACCCACCCAATACACAGTATGGGGTGACGGCTAACAAATTGCATAATTTCTTGCATGGGGGGCAACAACTCCCGACTTAGTGATTGAAAACCAGGGAAGGAGTATACCTGTGCGCTGTAGCAAATACAGCCAGTGAGAACAACGGAATGCATTTTCTGCGTACTGTTACGAAAAAAAGTCGGCAACGGCCTGAAAACCCATGCTGACGTCGCTGCTTTCTTTGATCTTCTGCGGTGCTTTTATCGATTCAGCTGTAGTAAAATTACGCAAATTTTTTTGGCTCATGAGCATGAGGTTTGCGCAATGTCGGTTTCTAAAAAACCTATGGTACTGGTGATTCTGGATGGCTACGGCTACCGTGAAGACCAACAGGATAACGCCATTTTTAACGCTAAAACGCCCGTTATGGACGCGCTGTGGGCTAAACGTCCGCATACGCTGATTGACGCATCCGGTCTGGAAGTCGGCCTGCCTGATCGTCAGATGGGTAACTCCGAAGTGGGCCACGTTAACCTGGGCGCGGGTCGTATCGTGTATCAGGATCTCACCCGCCTGGACGTTGAAATTAAAGAACGTACTTTCTTTAGCAATCCGGCACTGACCAAAGCCGTTGATACCGCCGCTTCCAGCGGTAAAGCCGTGCACATCATGGGCCTGCTCTCTGCAGGCGGCGTGCACAGCCACGAAGATCATATTCTGGCAATGGTTGAACTGGCCGCGCAGCGCGGCGCTGAAAAAATCTACCTGCATGCTTTCCTGGATGGCCGTGATACGCCGCCGCGCAGCGCTGAATCTTCCCTGAAACGCTTCGAAGATAAATTTGCTGAATTGGGTAAAGGCCGCATTGCCACGATTATTGGCCGCTATTTCGCCATGGATCGCGACAACCGTTGGGATCGCGTTGAGCAGGCTTATGACCTGATGGTTGAAGCGAAGGGCGAGTTCACTTTTGACAGCGCCGTAACTGCGCTGCAAGCCGCCTATGCCCGCGATGAAAATGATGAGTTCGTTAAAGCCTCGGTAATTTGCAAGGCAGGCGATGCCTCTTCCGCGATGGAAGATGGCGATACGCTGATTTTCATGAACTTCCGCGCCGACCGCGCACGCGAAATTACCCGCGCCTTCGTGAATGCCGATTTCGACGGCTTCGCCCGTAAGAAAGTGGTGAAACTGGCCGATTTCGTGATGCTGACCGAATACGCCGCCGACATCAAAACCACCGTCGCCTATCCGCCAGCGTCGCTCGCTAACACCTTTGGTGAGTGGATGGCGAAGAACGACAAAACGCAGCTGCGTATTTCCGAAACCGAAAAATACGCACACGTGACATTCTTCTTTAACGGCGGCGTTGAAGACCCGTTCGCAGGCGAAGATCGCATCCTGATCAACTCCCCGAAAGTGGCTACCTACGACCTGCAACCGGAAATGAGCAGTGCAGAATTGACTGAAAAACTGGTCGCAGCCATCAAGAGCGGCAAGTACGACACCATCATCTGTAACTACCCGAACGGCGACATGGTCGGTCACACCGGTGTCTTTGAAGCGGCTGTTGCGGCTGTTGAAACTCTGGACAACTGTATTGCGCAAGTGGCCGACGCTGTCGAGTCCGTGGGCGGCCAGCTGCTGGTTACCGCCGATCACGGCAACGCCGAGCAGATGCGTGACCCGTCAACCGGCCAGGCGCACACTGCGCATACCAACCTGCCAGTACCGCTGATCTACGTGGGCGATAAAAACGTAAAAGCGATGGAAGGCGGTAAACTTTCCGACATCGCGCCGACCATGCTGACGCTGATGGGCATGGAAATCCCGCAAGAGATGACTGGTAAGCCGCTGTTCATCGTGGAATAATCCCTCCCCATGAGGGGAAAGGCGATTTTTTCAAACACATGGTCGGCATTGCGACCTGTCATTTACGCCAGCGCGCTCAGCGCTGGCGTATTGTTGTGCGCCTTTTCAGCCCACGCCGATGAGCGTGACCAGTTAAAATCCATTCAGGCCGATATTGCCGCAAAAGAGCGTGCAGTACGCCAGCAGCAGCAGCAGCGTTCAGGCTTGCTTGCGCAACTTAAAACGCAGGAAGAGGCCATTTCCGCCGCCGCCCGCGCGTTACGCGAAACCCAAAGCACCCTCGCCCAGCTCAATAAACAAATCGATGAGATGAATGAGTCTATCGCCAGACTGGAACGCCAGCGGGCAAGCCAGGAGCGCAATCTGGCGGCCCAGCTTGATGCCGCGTTTCGCCAGGGCGAGCACAGCGGCGTTCAGTTGATCCTCAGTGGTGAAGAAGGCCAGCGCAGCCAGCGTTTACAGGCCTATTACGGCTATCTGAACCAGGCGCGACAGGAAACCATCGCTCAGCTTAAGCAAACGCGTGAAGAAGTGGATACGCAAAAAGCGGAGCTGGAAGAGAAGCAAAGCCAGCAGCAGACTCTGCTTTACGAACAGCAGGCGCAGCAGGCGAAACTGGAGCAGGCGCGTAACGAGCGTAAGAAAACCCTGGCAGGTCTGGAATCCTCTATTCAGCAGGGACAGCAGCAACTGGGCGAGTTGCGTGCCAACGAATCGCGCTTGCGCAACAGTATTTCCCGCGCTGAAGCCGCGGCAAAAGCCCGCGCAGAGCGTGAAGCTCGTGAAGCGGAGGCCGTGCGCGATCGTCAAAAAGAGGCGTCGCGCAAAGGCACAACCTATAAACCGACCCAAAGTGAACAATCCCTGATGTCGCGCACCGGCGGTCTGGGTTCGCCACGCGGTCAGGCATACTGGCCGGTTCGCGGGTCAATCCTGCATCGTTATGGCGAACAACTGCAAGGTGAGCTACGGTGGAAGGGGATTGTGATTGGCGCGTCTGAAGGCAGCGAGGTCAAAGCCATTGCCGACGGTCGTGTGATCCTTGCCGACTGGCTGCAAGGATACGGTCTGGTCGTCGTGGTTGAACACGGTAAAGGTGATATGAGCCTTTACGGTTACAACCAGAGCGCGCTGGTCAGCGTGGGTACGCAGGTGCGTGCCGGTCAACCGATTGCCCTTGTGGGCAGCAGTGGGGGTCAGGGCAGACCGTCACTCTATTTCGAAATTCGCCGCCAGGGTCAGGCGGTCAATCCACAGCCGTGGTTGGGAAGATAAGTTTTGCTTCAATTTCGTCGTCTGTTTTTTGCTGTTGCCAGCGTTGTTGCGCTTTCCGCCCCGGCCTTCGCCGGAAAACTTGCCATCGTCATCGACGATTTCGGCTACCGTCCTCACAATGAAAACCAGGTGCTGGCGATGCCCTCCGCCATCTCCGTGGCCGTCCTGCCTAATGCGCCGCATGCGCATGAAATGGCGACCAAAGCGCATAACAGCGGGCATGAAGTGTTGATCCATCTGCCGATGGCCCCGCTCAGCAAGCAGCCGCTGGAAAAAGACACGTTGCGCCCGGAAATGAGCAGCGATGAAATTGAGCGGATTATTCGTGATGCGGTCAATAAAGTGCCTTATGCCGTCGGGTTGAATAACCACATGGGCAGCGCCATGACCTCCAGTCTGTTCGGCATGCAGAAGGTAATGCAGGCGCTTGAACGCTATAACCTTTATTTCCTCGACAGTATGACAATCGGCAATAGCCAGGCAATGCGCGCGGCATCCGGTACCGGCGTTAAGGTAATTAAGCGCAAAGTGTTTTTAGATGACACGCAGAATGAAGCCGATATTCGCCGCCAGTTTACCCGCGCCGTTGAACTGGCGAGACGCAATGGCTCAGCCATCGCCATCGGGCACCCCCATCCATCCACCGTGCGCGTGTTACAGCAAATGCTGCCGACGTTGCCTGCCGACATAACGCTGGTGCGCCCTGGAGATCTGCTCAATGAGCAGCAAACCGACACGTCCCGCCCTAATGTGACGCCAGCCCCCACCGCACCCCGTAATCCGTTCCGCGGCGCGAAGCTGTGTAAGCTGCAAAAAGCGCCAGAACGCGTCTATCCAGCCCGCTTCTTTAGCGTGATCGGTGAGAGTATCAGTGAAAGTACACTGGTGAAATACGTGCAAAACCAGTGGCAGGGATGGGGTCATGGGCCCCGCAGCGGAGGCCATTAAGAACGGTATGGGTGTCAGGACTGTAGAGTGAGCGTGGCGTAGAGACGGACCAAAAACCACATCTTTTTCAGGCTGTTGACGCCCTTAATTAAATCGGTAAAACGGATTTGATCCCTGAACTGCGCTTTCGCGTAATTTTTATCGCGGGTTTTCTTACGATAAAGACCAAAAAAGTGGCGCGACTCTTCAACCGCATGAACCAACAACGCCTTTCTGACATCGCGGTTTTTTTCTTCATTGGCATAGGCAATAAGCTGACTGATTACCCCGACATAGCTGAGCGTACGGGCGTCAAAATATTTTTTGCTATGGGTGATGGAGTTACCGTTATTGACATAGACGTAATCGGGGACGTCACTGATATAAAACCGGCCATTGCTGAGCGCCAGATCGGTCGTCCAGAGAATATCTTTATGGCTGCTGCCCAGATGGAAAATGATCCCGTTACGCTTAATGTAGTCTGAACGAACAATTTGCAGCCAGATATAATGCGGCCATTCACGCAAACTGACCGCGCTGCGAATCCATTCAAAACCGGTTATTTTGCGGTTATAAATCTGCTTCTTATGCACGAACGTGGCGGGGTCGCGACTGCCAAAATCATTACGCCAGCCATTAGCAATGAAAATATCCACGTCATGTTTCACCGCCTGCGTGAAACGCTGATAAATCATATCGTCAGTAAAATCATCATCAGCATCCAGCAGGATAATCCAGTCTCCGCGATGCGCCGCCAGCCCCGCGTTTCGTGCAGCATAGACGCCCTGGTTTTCCTGGTGGATCACCTGTAAACGGGGATCCTGAATCGCGCTTAACACCTCGCGGGTGTTGTCTGTCGATCCATCATTGATAACGATAACTTCCAGATTCACCCGATGCTCGAGGAGTATTTTTTCCAGTTGCGCACCGATGGAATCGCCACCGTTGTAAACCGGGATGATTATGCTTACATCTACTTTCGCCGTGCTCATGGGTTCATCCAGTTAAGAATTAGACGTGCCGAGTATAAGTCAAAGACGCTGACGCATAAATCACCTTCAACGCGAGGCGAAAGGGAGGGGTCGTCAACGGTTACTCTCTGAGCATAAAGTCGTTGCGCAGGATTTTGCCGTACAGGGTTTCAACGCCGTTTACGCTCTGCTGATATTTCGTTTTATGGGAGAGTTTATAAATTCCGACATCATCGTTCTGCAACTGTTCACAGGTCAGTTCATCGACTGGCCTGTTAATAAACTGGCGGATCAGATAACGATGATTACCCATAACCGGCTGTTTATTGATCAGCTCACCATAGGACGGATATTTTTGCGCGGCGTAGAGCAAAGCATAATCCGTGAAAAAATATTCGATCATGGAATTATGTGTTTCCCAGTAGGCACAAAGGCAATCGAGAACGTATTTTATATAAGAATTATGCGCCCTGGCGGCAAGCATAAAGATGGTCCAACCGCCCTGACTGATCGGCATTTCTGCACTCAACACGTCGTAGCGCAGGGAAGAAAAATCCCGTTCAAAAAAAGATTCAGGAATGGGGCGAGTCAGATATAACGTGGCATCCATCCAGATCCCGCCGTACTGATAAAGTAAGGCACAACGAACAATATCGGAATAATGGGCTTTGCTGATAAGCCCCGCCGCATATTTTTCAGTAATATGCGCAGGCAGCTCAAGGTAGGTTTTAATAGAGTCATCGGTAAGAATAACCACCTCTGCACCACTGGCGTTTCGCTGTACCGATTCGATACAACGACGAACCAGAGGCGGGGCTTGTTCAAGCCCCTGAAACCAGCAAATCCAGATGATGCGCGGGGACTGAACCTGCGCAGAGGGAGAGAAATCGGGCTGAACAGCGAGCTTATCCAGTTCGGCAAAAATGATATCCTGCTTTTTTTTCGTCAGCCGATCGGCGGCAGCCTGGAAAAAAGGTAGCTTCGTCTTTTTGGCATAATGCCTGGATTTCTTCAAAAGCTTATTAATAAGATTTAACGTAAGCATGATGTCATCCTTTCGAAGCTTAAAACATCTCTTTAAGAGTACGACGCAGCAATTTAAAACGCAGCTTGAGACCCTTCTTACGGCCGCGTAACAGGGCATTCATCCGCGTGGAACTGTAGCCCCGAAAAGACATCAACTGATAAAGGTTATGGCTGTCGGTGGCTTCCGTCATATGCTGTTTATATTTAAAGTACAGCTTGCGGTAGGAGTGATATTTTTTAAGCGATGTGGTGATCCTGTCGCTACCGTGTTCCGCATCAACCATGGAGGTATTAAAGCTGTACTTAATGCCGGGACCAAATTTAATGATTAATTTTGTCCAGACATCCCGATCCTGTTGCTGCTTAATTTCAGGCGAAAAATAGCCGACCGCGTGTAATTTTTCACGCGTAGTGAGCACCTGATTACCCACCACGTTTTCGCATAAAATATCCTGAAGCGTTACGACTCTTTTATGGTTACTGTCACTCACAATTTTTGTGGTTTTGTCGATTCTTGCTGGCGCATCGCAGACAAAGGCATACTTCTCGTCATAACGCGCAACCAGCTTAGAAATACGCTGAGGTAAAAAGTAATCGTCGTCGTCAAGACCCGTGACAAACTTGCCTGTCGCCAGCGCATAGCCCCGGTTACGGCTGAAGTTAGAGCCACTGTTTTTGGCGTTTCGCTCATAGATAAACTGCACGAAACGGGCATCGCATTCCGGACGTATCGCCTCAATCAGCGCAGCCGTTTTAGCATCAGAGTGGTCATCAATGACGATCAGTTCAATAGCCTGATAATCCTGTGCCATCACAGAACGTATTGCGCGTTCCAGCAAATCTTCCCGGTTAAAGGTGGTGATGACAACTGACACTCGTTCTTGCATATCTCGACTCTTAAATAATGAACCTGAACACCGGGAAGAATAACGCTTCCCGGTGGGGTGTTAAAGGCCTTATTTCAGGGCCTTACTCTTTAGGTTTTGATTAAGGAAAAGTACCGACATCAATAATGTCAGCATCCACGCGACAGGCGTGGTTTTTGAATAAAACATGACGCCGCTGATACCAAACATGATCATCGACACCAAAAAAGCCAGCAGAATATAGCTTTTGACAACACGTAACGCATACCAGGCAACAGCAATGATAAACATAAAATACAAGACTAAACCTGAAGGACCTTTTAACGACCAGGTTTCAATAATCTCATTATGCAAATGTCCACGCATATAGGGCACAACCCCTATAAGACTGGGATCGCTATTGACAGCACCTGCAATTATTTGATTACGTTGGTCTGTAGACTGCCATGTATAATTATTCTTAGCGGAAATATACCCACTTTTCCACATCGCCAATCTAGCCCCGACGGACGTTAAACTATTATTTTTCTCATATGCGCTAACATCACGATTAAAATCATTATAGCGATGCATCAGGCTGTCTTTCATTACAAACATCCCGGTAAAAAAAGCGATCCCGATGATCACAATTCCTTTCCATGTGAAATGTTTTTCTTTAAAAAATTTAATAAACACTAACGCCATGAAAAGCACGGGATAAACCAGAATGGCTGCACGAGTTTCTGTTGCGATTAAGACCAATAAGGTTAAAACAAAATGCGCAAGAATCAGTAAGTCGCGGATACGCAACTTGAGGTGCTGTAACACCGCAAGCGTATAGCAGGAAACAAAGACCACAGTGTAAGCGGCCCCTGTTGCACTAGCGCCATCCGCCAGGGAGAACTCAATACGTGAGTTATGCAGCCAGACACTTTGGTAAAGAGCGTAGCTTAAGATTATTACTTGTAATAGCGCTGCGACCACATAATGAAGTTTATAATGACCAATTTTCTGGTCATTATTCAAGGTAAATACATTAAGGATAAACGCACCAAACAAACATATTTTACCGACTTCCAGATAAGCGCGATATGAATTGATAAAAAGGCTTTTACCATCTTTAAAAATACCATACCAAATCATGTCACACATGCCGATTAAAAATAAGATCAGGCAGATATAAAAGGCTTTATTACTGGTTATTTTACGATAATTAACAACCGTAACAAACAGGGCTGTAGCGCCTGCCACCCCAAGGATTTTGGCGGAAAGGTTCGGATCTAAAATTAAGGTGCTAAATGCGACTGCGCATAGAATAAATATTATTTGTGTCAACCACGAACAAAAATCAGCTAATTTAACAGTTTTCATAATCTTAAACATCGCCCAATGAATACCACCATGCTAGCACACCCTGAAGGCTTAACTAAAATAAAACCTATCCGTTTTGTCTCCATTTAGCTTAAGAACAATCGCATTTTTTTAGCCACTCAATGTCGCTTTAACTGATGTGCAGCTTAAAGGGCGGTAAAAGCAATTTAATGAAAACTGACTGCATGCACCTGCCCATAACGGCAGGTGCATGAATGACAAGTATTAATCCCAGCTTAAAATCACTTTGCCGGACTTGCCTGAGCGCATGGCGTCGAAGCCCTGCTGGAACTCATCGATCGGGAATCGGTGGGTGATAATCGGTGTTAAATCCAGTCCGGACTGGATCAGCGCCGCCATCTTGTACCAGGTTTCGAACATCTCGCGGCCATAAATGCCTTTAATAAACAGACCTTTGAAGATCACCTTGTTCCAGTCGATCGACATGTCCGACGGCGGAATACCCAGCAGTGCGATGCGCCCGCCGTGGTTCATGGTGTCGAGCATCGTGCGGAATGCTGGTGGTGCGCCGGACATCTCGAGGCCGACGTCAAACCCTTCGGTCATCCCCAGCTCTGCCATCACGTCATTCAGGCTCTCTTTTGCCACGTTGACCGCACGCGTCACGCCCATTTTACGCGCCAGTTCGAGCCGGTATTCATTCACATCGGTAATCACAACATGACGCGCGCCGACGTGTTTCGCTACCGCAGCGGCCATGATCCCAATCGGGCCTGCGCCGGACACCAGCACGTCTTCCCCAACCAGATCGAACGACAGCGCGGTGTGCACTGCATTGCCGAACGGGTCAAAAATGGAGGCCAGATCGTCAGAAATGTTATCCGGTATTTTGAAGGCGTTAAACGCCGGGATCACCAGGTATTCCGCAAAGCAGCCCTGACGGTTCACGCCCACGCCGACCGTGTTACGGCATAAATGGGTCCGCCCGCCGCGGCAGTTACGGCAGTGACCACAGGTAATATGGCCTTCACCGGAGACGCGATCGCCGATTTTAAAGCCTCTGACTTCCTGACCGATGCCGACCACTTCGCCAACATATTCATGGCCGACCACCATCGGTACCGGGATGGTTTTCTGCGACCATTCATCCCAGTTATAGATATGCACGTCTGTCCCGCAAATCGCCGTTTTGCGGATTTTTATCAGCAGATCGTTATGACCCACATCCGGCTGCGGCACGTCAGTGGCCCAAATCCCTTCTTCCGCTTTCAGCTTTGCTAACGCTTTCATTGTACGTCCTCAGGCAATCACGCCCAGTTTTTTACCAATGCGGGTGAAGGCTTCCACCGCACGTTCAATTTGCTCAGGGGTATGCGCCGCCGACATCTGGGTGCGAATACGCGCCTGGCCTTTTGGCACCACCGGGAAGAAGAATCCGGTGACGTAAATGCCCTCTTTTTGCAACTCGCGGGCAAAGTTTTGCGCGATGACCGCATCGCCCAGCATCACCGGGATAATGGCGTGATCGGCACCGGCCAGCGTAAAGCCCGCCGCCGTCATTTTTTCGCGGAACAGGCGCGCGTTGGCCCACAGGCGATCGCGCAGTTCACCGCCGGAAGCAACCATCTCCAGCACTTTTGTGGAAGCGGAGACAATGGCCGGGGCCAGCGAGTTGGAGAACAGATACGGGCGTGAGCGTTGGCGCAGCCACTCAACTACCTCTTTGCGGGCCGCCGTATAGCCGCCAGATGCGCCGCCGAGCGCTTTGCCCAGCGTACCGGTGATGATATCGACGCGGCCCATCACATCGCAGTATTCATGGGAGCCTCGGCCATTCTCACCGACAAAACCGACAGCGTGAGAGTCATCGACCATCACCAGCGCGTCATATTTATCCGCCAGATCGCACACGCCCTTAAGGTTGGCGATCACGCCATCCATGGAGAACACGCCGTCGGTGGCGATCAGCACATGTCGCGCGCCGCCGTCGCGGGCTTCTTTCAGCCGTGCTTCCAGCTCCTGCATATCGTTATTGGCGTAACGGAAGCGTTTTGCTTTACACAGGCGCACGCCATCAATGATGGAGGCGTGGTTCAGCGCATCAGAGATAATGGCGTCTTCCGCACCCAGCAGCGTTTCAAACAGGCCGCCGTTGGCGTCGAAGCAGGAGGAATAGAGAATGGCGTCTTCCATACCGAGGAAGTCCGCGAGTTTTTTCTCAAGGGCTTTATGGCTGTCCTGGGTGCCGCAAATAAAGCGCACCGACGCCATACCAAAACCGTGAGAATCCATCCCGGCTTTTGCCGCCGCAATCAGTTCAGGGTGGTTCGCCAGCCCCAGATAGTTATTGGCGCAGAAGTTAATAACATGGCTACCATCAGCCACAGTGATATCAGCCTGCTGGGCTGAAGTGATAATGCGTTCTTCTTTAAACAACCCTTCCGCCCGGGCGGTGTCCAGGTTATCCGATAACTGTTGATAAAAATCCCCACGCATTGCAATTCTCCAGACTGGGCAAATTTCGGCACATATTACCCAAAGCTATACGCGGATACGAGATGACGCATCATCAGTTCTCTGTTTTGCAGCATAAATCACGTGTACCCCTGAAGGTTATCGGTCAATGGCTGAAGGGTCGGCAATGTGATGGTATGATAAAAGCATTCGTGCCTGAGATTGTCTCAGAGCTCCACAATTCAAAGGTCACAGTTATGATTATCGTTACCGGCGGCGCAGGCTTTATCGGCAGCAACATCGTTAAAGCGCTTAATGACAAAGGCATTACCGACATCCTGGTGGTAGATAACCTGAAAGACGGTACTAAGTTTGCCAACCTGGTGGATCTGGACATCGCCGATTACATGGATAAAGAAGACTTCCTGATCCAGGTGATGGCGGGCGAAGAATTTGGCGATATCGCCGCCATTTTCCACGAAGGCGCGTGCTCCACCACCACCGAGTGGGACGGCAAATACATGATGGATAACAACTATCAGTATTCCAAAGAGGTGCTGCACTACTGCCTGGAGCGCGAAATCCCGTTCCTGTATGCCTCCTCCGCTGCCACCTACGGCGGCCGTACCTCTGACTTCATTGAATCCCGCGAATATGAAAAGCCGCTGAACGTCTACGGCTACTCGAAATTCCTGTTCGACGAATACGTTCGCCAGATCCTGCCGGAAGCGAATTCCCCGATCGTCGGCTTCCGTTACTTTAACGTCTACGGCCCGCGCGAAGGGCACAAAGGCAGCATGGCGAGCGTGGCGTTCCATCTCAACACCCAACTGAACAACGGCGAAACGCCGAAGCTGTTTGAAGGCAGCGATGGTTTCAAACGCGATTTCGTCTACGTGGGCGACGTGGCGGCAGTGAACCTGTGGTTCTGGGAAAACGGCGTCTCCGGTATCTTTAACCTCGGTACGGGCCGTGCGGAATCCTTCCAGGCGGTGGCCGATGCGACCCTGGCGTTCCACAAAAAAGGCAGCATTGAGTACATTCCGTTCCCGGAAAAACTGAAAGGCCGCTATCAGGCATTTACCCAGGCGGATCTGACAAATCTGCGCGCCGCAGGCTACGACAAGCCATTCAAAACCGTTGCCGAAGGCGTGACGGAATATATGGCCTGGCTGAACCGCGACGCGTAAGTATGAAAATTTTGGTGGTCGGCCCGTCATGGGTGGGCGACATGATGATGTCGCAAAGTCTCTATCGCACGCTCAGGGCGCGCTTTCCGCAGGCAATCATTGATGTGATGGCACCCGCGTGGTGCCGTCCGCTGCTTTCCAGGATGCCGGAAGTCAACGAGGCGATCCCGATGCCGCTCGGGCACGGTGCGCTGGAAATTGGCGAGCGTCGCAAACTTGGACACACCCTGCGCGAACGTCGCTACGACCGGGCTTATGTCCTGCCAAATTCCTTTAAATCTGCGCTGGTGCCGTTCTTTGCCAGTATTCCGCACCGTACCGGCTGGCGCGGCGAAATGCGCTACGGTCTGCTGAACGACGCGCGGGTGCTGGATAAACAGGCGTGGCCGCTGATGGTCGAGCGCTATGTCGCCCTGGCCTATGACAAAGGCGCGATGCAGACGGCGAAAGATCTCCCGCAGCCGCTGCTGTGGCCGCAGTTGCAGGTGAGCGAGGCGGAGAAAGCCCAGACCTGCGATGCGTTTGGCATTTCCGCCGAACGGCCGATCATCGGCTTTTGCCCTGGCGCTGAATTTGGCCCGGCTAAACGCTGGCCGCACTATCATTATGCTGAGCTGGCAAAACAACTGATCGACGAAGGTTATCAGGTGGTGCTGTTTGGCTCCGCGAAAGATCACGAAGCGGGCAATGAAATTCTCGCCGCGCTGAGTAACGAGCAGCAGGCCTGGTGCCGCAATCTGGCCGGTGAAACGCAGCTCGAACAGGCGGTGATCCTGATTGCCGCCTGTAAAGCGGTAGTCAGCAACGACTCCGGTTTGATGCATGTCGCCGCCGCGCTCAACCGCCCGCTGGTCGCGCTGTATGGCCCGAGTAGCCCGGACTTCACCCCGCCGCTGTCGCATAAAGCGCGGGTGATTCGCCTGATCACCGGCTATCACAAAGTGCGCAAAGGCGATGCCGATCAGGGCTATCATCAGAGCCTGATCGACATCACGCCGGAACGCGTTCTGAATGAACTCAACGATTTGCTGCTGGCGGAAGAAGGGTAACGGATGCGGGTACTGATCGTTAAAACGTCGTCGATGGGCGATGTGCTGCATACCCTGCCCGCTTTAACCGATGCCATGCGCCTGATCCCTGGCATTCGCTTTGACTGGGTAGTGGAAGAAGGCTTTGCGCAGATCCCTTCCTGGCATCCGGCGGTGGATAGGGTGATCCCGGTCGCCATTCGCCGCTGGCGCAAAGCGTGGTTTTCCGCCCCCGTGAAAGCGGAGCGCAACACCTTCCGCGAGGCGCTGCATGCGCAACAGTACGATGCCGTGATCGACGCGCAGGGGCTGGTGAAAAGCGCCGCGCTGGTCACCCGTCTGGCACACGGCGTGAAGCACGGCATGGACTGGCACAGCGCGCGCGAGCCGCTGGCGAGTCTGTTTTACAACCGCCGTCACGCCATCGCCAAACAGCAGCATGCGGTGGAGCGCACCCGCGAACTGTTTGCCAAAAGCCTCGGCTACACCCGACCGGACGCGCAGGGCGATTACGCCATCGCGCAGCATTTTTTAGCGCAGTCCGGCGTTCCGTATGCGGTTTTCCTTCATGCCACCACCCGCGATGATAAGCACTGGCCGGAGTCGCACTGGCGCGAGCTGATCGGTTTGCTGAAGGATTCGGGATTACACATCAAACTCCCGTGGGGTGCGCCGCACGAGGAGGCCCGCGCGAAACGGCTGGCCGATGGCTATGATCACGTCGAGGTGCTGCCGCGCATGAGTCTGGAAAACGTCGCGCGCGAGCTGGCCAGCGCCGCGTTTGTGGTGTCAGTCGATACCGGTTTAAGCCACCTGACTGCCGCGCTCGACCGGCCTAATATCACATTATATGGTCCTACCGATCCGGGCTTAATCGGCGGTTATGGCAAGAATCAGGTCGTCTGTCGCCCTGAACATTCATCGCAGTTAAGCGATCTTCCCGCCGCTGCGGTTTTAGAAAAATTACAGCCCTTGCTGGCAGCAGAGAATGTCCATGTCTGACTTTTTCACCGCAGAACGCCCGCCGAAACGGGTACTGATCATCAAACTTCGTCACCACGGCGACGTGCTGTTAACCTCGCCGCTGTTTACCGTGCTGAAGAAAAACTGGCCGGGCGTGGAAGTGGACGCGCTGGTTTATGACGATACCCAGGCGATGCTCACCAGCCACCCGTTCATCGACAAGGTGTTTACCATCGGGCGTAACTGGCGCAAGCAGGGTTTACTTAAGCAGTTCGGTCTTTATCGCGGGCTGGTCGATTCCCTGAAAGCCCGCGACTATGACGTGCTGATTAACCTGACCGAGCACTGGCACGGCGCGCGTCTGGCCCGCAAACTGAAACCGCGCGTTTCCGTGGGCTTTAAGCCCGATAAACGCACCGGCCTCGCCCGCTGGCGCTGGGTGAAATCGTTCACCACGCTCTATCCCGCCATCCAGGATAACAGCCGTCATATGGTGGAAGTAAACCTCGACGCGCTGCGGCGCATCGGCATCCATCCGGCGTCGGTTGAAGACAAACGCACGCTGTTTGTGCCGGGCGATGAAGCGGAAACCGCCGTTTTAAACAAGCTGGCAGGCTTTGGCCTGGCGAGCAAATCTTACGTGCTGGTGCACCCGACTTCGCGCTGGATGTTCAAGGCCTGGCAGATCGACAAACTCGCGGCCACCATTGATACCCTCGCCGCGCGGGGCATTCCGATTGTTCTCTCTGCCGCGCCGTCAAAAGACGAAACGGCGTATATGGATCAACTGCGCGCCGCGCTGACGCAGCCGGTGTTTGATCTCAGCGGTCAGTTGAATCTCAAAGAGCTGGGGGCGCTGATGAAACACGCGCGCCTTTACTTCGGCGTCGATTCAATGCCGATGCACCTGGCGAGCGCCGTGGGCACGCCGACGGTGGCGATTTTTGGCCCGACCGGGGCGATCAAATGGGCCCCGTGGGGTGTCACACATCGGGTGATCACCGCCGGATTTACCTGCCAGCCCTGCGGTAAAGCAGGCTGCGGCGACAGCGGCGTATCGGACTGCATCACCGCCATTACGCCTGCGCATGTGCTGGGCGCTATCGACACGCTACTTCTGGAAAATCCTGCATGAAACTGGCCATCGTCCGTCAGACGTACAACCCCAACGGCGGCGCGGAACGTTTTGTTTCCCGCGCGCTGAACACCCTGGCGGCCGACAGCTCGCTGAACGTCACGCTGATCGCCCGCCAGTGGGAGAACGCCACAGGCTGGCAGACGCTGACCGTCGATCCGCCGTTTCGTAACCGTAAAGCGCGCGAAGCCGGCTTTGCCGACGCCGCCGCAAAACTGTTTCCGCAGTTTGATATCGTGCAGAGTCACGAGCGCATCCCTGGCGCGACGATTTTCCGCGCAGGCGACGGCGTGCACGCCACCTGGCTTGAGCAGTATGACCGCATTCTCTCGCCGCTAAAGCGCTGGTCGCAGGCGTTCAGCCCGTATCACCGTTATATTTTGCAGGCCGAACAGCAGATGTTTACCCATCCGGCACTGCGCAAAGTGATCTGCAATTCAACGATGGTGCGTGACGATATCGCCCGGCGCTTTGGTCTTGCCGGTGACAAGCTGACCGTGATTTATAACGGCGTCGATACCCGCCATTTCCACCCGGACGTGCGCAAACAGTCGATGCGCGAAGCGCTTGCTATTCCGCAGGATGCGCCCGTGCTGGCCTATGTGGGTTCCGGTTTTGTGCGCAAAGGCGTCGCCACGGCGATTTCAGCTATTGCTGCGCATCCTACCGTCTGGCTGCTGATTGCAGGACGCGACAAAAACGCCCGCAAATTTGAAAAACTGGCGCAAACGCTGGGTGTTGCCGATCGGGTGAAGTTTCTCGGACCGGTGGCGGATGTTCGCGAGGTTTACGGCACGGCGGATGCGCTGATCCTGCCGACACTTTACGATCCCTTCCCGAATGTCTGCGTCGAAGCGCTGGCCTGCGGCTTGCCGCTGTTCACAAGTCCCGGCTGCGGCGCGGCAGAGTGGGTGCGGGAGGGGCAAAACGGCTGGGTGCGCGATGCGCTGGATGTGCACGGCTACCGTCAGGCGATTGGCGAATGGCTTTCGGGCCGCCGCGATGGTGTTGATTACAAGGCGAATGCCCGCACCACCGCCGAGCCGTGGACGCTCGACCGCATGGCACAGGAATTACAGGCGCTTTACCGCGACGTATTGCGCTGAATAGCGTCGGAAAAGACCTTTTCCATCGCCGCGAGCATACATTCGCGCGTCAGATGTTCGCACAAATAGTCATAGCCCTGCTGCGCGAGCTGTTCGCGCAGCGCCGCATCATTGACCAGCGTGATGATCGCCTCGCGTAACGCCGTGACATCACGCTGAGCCACCAGCAGCCCGGTTTTACCGTTAATCACCGCATCGCCCGTGCCGCCTGCATCGGTGGCAATGGTGGCAATGCGCGTGGCGAGCGACTGCAACACGCCCTGCGGTACGCCTTCCATGTCGTGCGACGGGCTTAAGGCAATATCAAAAGCCGGGAACCAGCGCTCAGGATCGGCCTGATGCCCCGCCATCACCACCCGCTCCTGCAAACCCAGACGCACGATATCCTGCTCCAGCGCCGCCCGATGCGGTCCTTCGCCGACAATCGCCAGTTTTACCGCCGGATTGTCGATTTGCGCCAGCGCCTCCAGCAACACGCCGTGACCTTTGTTTGGACGCAGATGCGACACCACGCCCAGCCAGAAATCATCCTGCGACAAACCACAGTGCGCACGGGCTGCGGTTTTGTCTGCCGGGTGAAAACGCCCGGTATCAACACCGCTTGGCACAGAGGTCGTCTGCTCAAGCGGAACGCCGATCGCCACCATCTGATGACGCAGCGCTTCCCCGGTGGTCACTATGTGCGCGCAGGCGCGACGAAACAGCCAGCGGCTGCTGGCGTTATTGCGCGGCAGTCCGGATGCATGGCGGGTGCGCACTAACGGCACCGGGCGGGACAGGGTCAGATTAGCCAGCGCCACCAGCCAGGTATCGGCAGAGTTATGGCTGTTAATCACGTCGATGGTGTCGCGATTAGCCTGCAACCAGCGGCGCAGCATAAGCAGATTGGGCACGTTTTTGCGCTTAAGTGGCATGGTCACCACCGTCAGCCCGGCTTGTTGCGCCATCGCGTGCAGCGGTGCGCTTTCCGGGCAAAGCAGGGT
Organism: Enterobacter sp. kpr-6; assembly: GCF_900116015.1. GTDB lineage: Bacteria > Pseudomonadota > Gammaproteobacteria > Enterobacterales > Enterobacteriaceae > Enterobacter_D. The sequence continues at coordinate 125,952 of NZ_FOYH01000006.1, read as the reverse complement.
CACCTGATGGCCGCGCTGGATCATCCCTAAGGATTCATTAATGATACGCAACGGCTGACCGCCCTTACCGCCATCTGCTTCAGTGTGAACAATATGCATACGCTTCCCGTGAACAGGCTCGCCTGAGAATAAACGCAGAATTATAGCCCGCGCGGCCTTTATCATGACAAAGATTATTTTTTAGGGTCACGAAGGTATAATGGCGACCCAAAAACGCCAAAAGGATAGCTTTAACCCGGTTTAATGCTTAGAATTTGCCCGCCGAAACTGAAAAAACGGATAATCGCTTGGAATTGTTGTATACCGCCCTGCTCTACATGATCCAGCCGCTGGTGTGGCTGCGTTTGTTGCTTCGCAGCCGCAAGGCTCCCGCGTATCGAAAACGCTGGGCTGAACGCTATGGCTATTGTCGTAACAAAGTGAAGCCGGATGGTATTTTGCTGCATTCCGTATCGGTGGGCGAAACACTGGCGGCGATCCCGCTGGTACGCGCGCTGCGCCATCGCTATCCGTCGCTGCCAATCACCGTCACTACCATGACGCCTACCGGCTCCGAACGCGCGCTCTCAGCCTTCGGTAAAGACGTCCAGCACGTCTACCTGCCTTACGATTTACCCTGTGCGATGCACCGTTTTCTCGCCACCGTGCGGCCAAAGCTTGTGATCGTGATGGAAACCGAACTGTGGCCGAATATGATTTCCGCGCTGCACGCCCGTAAAATTCCGCTGGTGATTGCCAATGCGCGCCTCTCTGAGCGCTCTGCAAAAGGCTACGGCAAACTGGGTAAATTCATGAGCCGCCTGCTGAGTAAAATCACGCTCATTGCCGCGCAAAACGATGAAGATGCCGAGCGCTTCCTGAAACTGGGCCTGAAGCGCAACCAGCTTGCCGTCACCGGCAGTTTGAAATTCGATATTTCTGTTACCCCGGAACTGGCCGCGAAAGCGATTACCCTGCGCCGCCAGTGGGCACCGCGCCGCCAGGTGTGGATTGCCACCAGCACCCACGATGGTGAAGAAAGCATTATTTTGCAGGCGCACCGCCAGCTTCTCGAAACCTTCCCGAATCTGCTGCTGATCCTGGTTCCCCGCCATCCCGAGCGTTTCAAAGATGCCCGCGACCTGGTGCAAAAAGGGGGCTTCAGCTACACGATGCGCAGCACGGGTGAAATTCCGTCAGGCAGCACCCAGGTGGTGATTGGCGACACCATGGGCGAGCTCATGCTGCTTTACGGCATTGCCGATCTGGCCTTTGTGGGTGGCAGCCTTGTGGAGCGCGGCGGTCATAATCCGCTCGAACCTGCGGCACACGCGATCCCGGTACTGATGGGCCCGCATACGTTTAATTTCAAAGATATCTGCTTCCGGCTGCAACAGGCAGAGGGGCTGATTACGGTCACCGACGCCAGCTCGCTGGTGAAAGAGGTTTCAACCCTGCTGACCGACGAAGATTACCGTCTGTGGTATGGCCGTCACGCGGTGGAAGTGCTGCACCAGAACCAGGGTGCGCTGACGCGCGTATTGCAGCTTCTGCAACCCTATCTGCCGCAGCGGAGCCATTGATGCGCCTGTCAGTGGTGATGATCGCCAAAAATGCGGCAGACCTGCTGCCGGACTGCCTGGCGTCTGTCGCCTTCGCCGATGAAATCGTCCTGCTGGATTCAGGCAGCCAGGACGACACCGTGGACATCGCCCGCCGTGCGGGTGTCAACGTGTTTACCGATACCGACTGGCAGGGTTACGGCATTCAGCGCCAGCGCGCGCAGGCCCACGCCACCGGCGATTATATTCTGATGATCGACACCGACGAGCGCGTGACGCCTGAACTTGCCCGTGCCATCCAGAGCGTTCTCGCCTCTCCGCAGCCGGATGCCATTTACAGCATTGCCCGCCGCAACTATTTCCTCGGCCGCTTTATGCGTCACAGCGGCTGGTACCCGGATCGCGTAATGCGCCTCTATCCGCGTGAAAAGTTCCAGTACAACCGCAATGCGGTGCATGAATCGCTGGAAAGTGCCAGTGCACCGGTCATCAATTTAGACGGCGATTTGCTGCATCTGACCTGCAGCGACTTTGCCAGCTTCCAGCAAAAACAGCTCAACTACGCTGCCGCATGGGCCAGAGAGCGCCATCAGCATGGCAAGAAAACCTCGCTTATCGGCATTTTTGCCCATACGCTGGGGGCGTTTGCAAAAACATTGCTGCTGCGCGGTGGCGTGCTGGACGGGAAACAGGGCTGGCTGCTGGCGGTTGTCAACGCGCAGTATACGTTTAATAAATATACCGGGCTGTGGGCGCTGAACCACGGCTATTCAGAGAAGAGTGCGCCATGACGACGAAAGCCATTTATCCCGGCACTTTCGATCCCATTACCAATGGTCACATCGATATTGTCACCCGCGCCGCCAGCATGTTTGATCAGGTGGTGATGGCGATAGCCGCCAGTCCCAGCAAAAAACCGATGTTTACACTTGATGAGCGCGTTGCGCTGGCGCAACAGGCCGTCGCGCACTTGAGCAATGTTGAAGTGGTGGGATTTAGCGATCTGATGGCGAATTTTGCCCGCGACCAGCAGGCAAATATTCTGATCCGTGGCCTGCGGGCGGTGGCGGATTTCGAATATGAAATGCAGCTTGCGCACATGAACCGCCATCTCATGCCGACCCTCGAAAGCGTGTTCTTAATGCCGTCGAAAGAGTGGTCGTTTATCTCATCATCGCTGGTGAAAGAGGTGGCGCGCCACGCAGGCGATGTGACGCATTTCCTGCCAGCGCATGTTCATCAGGCGCTGATGGAAAAGCTGAAGTAGTCTGATGACCCTCACCCTAACCCTCTCCCTGAGGGAGAGGGGACAGATTGAGCACTGGCTCTCCCTTCTTCCTCTCCTTTGGGAGAGGCTGCTTATCTTACTTCTGACATTCCCGGCAATAAAACGTCGCGCGTTGCGCATGTTTAGCTGCCACAATCGGCGCACCGCACACTCTGCACGGCTCACCTTTGCGACCATACACCTGCAACTCCTGAGCAAAATAGCCCGGCTTGCCGTCGCTTTGCAGGAAGTCTTTCAGCGTCGTACCGCCCTGCTCAATTGAGCGCATCAGTACCGCTTTGATCACCCGCACCAGCAGTTCGCACTCGTCTGCCGAAAGCGACGAGGCCAGCCGATCGGGATGGATCCCGGCGGCGAACAGCGATTCGCTGGCGTAAATGTTACCGACGCCGACCACCAGCTTGTTGTCCATCAGCCAGGGCTTGATCGCCGTTTTCTTCTTCGCGCACCGCGCACGCAGATATTCCGCGTTAAAGTCGTCGCTGAGCGGCTCCGGTCCCAGATGCGCCAGCACATTGTGGCCTTCAAGCTCTTTGGTCCACAGCCACGCGCCAAAGCGGCGCGGATCGGTGTAGCGCAGCACTTTGCCGTTGCTCATCACCAGATCGACGTGGTCGTGCTTCTGGGCGGGCATTTCATGCGGCAGTATGCGCAGGCTGCCCGACATGCCGAGGTGGATGATGATCCAGCCATCCGGCAGCTCAAGCAGCAGGTATTTTGCACGGCGCTGGACGCTGAGTACGGGTTTGTCGGCCAGCGCGTGGATCTCGTCGGAAACAGGCCAGCGCAGGCGTCCGTTACGCACCACGGCATGAAGGATTTTCTCACCCACCAGGTGCGGCTCAATGCCACGACGACTGGTTTCGACCTCTGGTAATTCAGGCATGTTTCCTCCGTTGACGGTTTCTGAATGCAAAAAACCCCGCAGTTGCGGGGTTTTTCAGCAGAAATCTAAAATTATTTAATTTTAGCTTCTTTGTACAGCACGTGCTGACGGACAACTGGATCGAACTTTTTCAGTTCCAGTTTTTCCGGCTTAGTACGCTTGTTCTTCGTGGTGGTATAGAAGTGACCAGTACCAGCAGAAGAAACCAGCTTGATTTTCTCACGAATACCTTTAGCCATGATTTATTTCCTCTAAGTACTTAGTACTTTTCGCCACGGGCACGCAGTTCAGACAGAACTGTATCGATGCCTTTCTTATCGATTACACGCATACCTTTAGCAGATACGCGCAGGGTGACAAAACGCTTCTCGCTCTCAACCCAGAAACGGTGAGAGTGCAGGTTCGGCAGGAAACGGCGTTTAGTCGCGTTCAGTGCGTGGGAACGGTTGTTACCGGTCACCGGACGCTTGCCAGTAACTTGGCAGACTCGGGACATGTCTATTCTCCAAAAATCAAATTAGCTCGAGCTTCGTATGGGGTATCGGCGCCTCGTCAGGCTTTACAGCCCGGTCATCGCGTAGTTCTAAGCGAACTCTCGATTGCCAGGCCCAAATGCCAAACCCGAGATTCTCAAAGGTGGCGTAGTATACGCTGTGTGAGCGATGTGCTCAAGTCCCGAACAGACAAAGATCCCGATGGATCGCGTAAAGTGGTCTAAATCCACCCACGTTCGGCAAAAGAAACATACTCGCCACGTCCAATCACAAGGTGGTCAAGCACCCGGATATCCATGAACTGGCAGCACTTTATCACACGTTCGGTGATCTGTTTATCCGCTTTACTCGGCTCAGAACTTCCTGAAGGATGATTATGCGCAAGGATCACCGCTCCGGCGTTAATTTTGATGGCTTCACGAACAATTTCACGCGGATGCACTTCAACATGGCCTAACGTGCCTGAAAACAGCCGGCTGTGTTTAAGTACCCGGTTCTGATTATCGAGATAGATCACCATAAAGATCTCGCGCTCCTCCTCCGTGAGCTGGCTTTGTAAAAATTCCCGCGTTATTTCCGGGCTGAGCAGTGCGTTTTGCCCCAGAACACGGGACTTATGATAACGGCGTGCCAGTTCAGCAATGCCGTTTAACTGCGAAAATTTTGCCACTCCCACACCGCCCACTTTGTTCAGGGCATCAAAATCCGCCGTCATCAGGCCATGCAGTCCAAATTGACGCAGCAACTCGTCTGCCAGCGTCAGCACGCTTTTCCCCCGCGTGCCGGTGCGTAAAAAGAGCGCCAGCAGTTCCACATCGCTGAGCGCTTTAATGCCAAAACGCTTCATTTTTTCGCGCGGCATCAGTGATTCCGTATTTTCCATCGCCGTCCCTCCCAGTCGATGCACATGCTGCCACAGCTTATTTCGCCGCTCGACCACGGGTTTTCACTCTTGCGTAGCGCCTCGCAAAGTGAAGAGTGCACAACAGCACGACGGATTCAGGATTGTGATAAAATGCCCGCCTTCTGGTGAACCAACAGGAAAGAATCATGCTGAGTCTGGCCGGTAAAAAAATCGTTCTTGGCGTCAGCGGCGGCATCGCGGCGTATAAAACGCCAGAACTGGTGCGCCGCCTGCGCGATCGCGGGGCTGACGTCCGTGTGGCGATGACCGAGGCCGCTAAAGCCTTTATTACGCCCATGAGTCTGCAAGCCGTTTCCGGGTACCCGGTTTCTGACAGCCTGCTTGATCCCGCGGCCGAAGCCGCCATGGGGCATATTGAGCTGGGTAAGTGGGCCGATCTGGTGATTCTGGCACCGGCCACCGCTGATTTAATCGCCCGCGTCGCCGCCGGAATGGCGAACGATTTGGTGTCCACTATTTGCCTTGCCACGCCGTCGCCCGTTGCTGTCGTCCCCGCCATGAATCAGCAGATGTATCGCGCCGCCGCCACGCAGCATAATCTTGAGGTGCTGGCCTCGCGCGGCCTGCTGTTATGGGGCCCGGACAGCGGCAGCCAGGCCTGCGGCGATATTGGCCCCGGTCGCATGCTCGATCCGCTGGCGATTGTCGATTTAGCCGCCATGCATTTTTCACCTGTCAAAGACCTGCAACATCTTAATATCATGATTACCGCAGGCCCCACGCGCGAACCGCTGGACCCGGTGCGTTACATCACCAACCACAGTTCCGGAAAAATGGGCTTCGCCATCGCCGCTGCCGCCGCCCGTCGTGGCGCAAAGGTCACACTGGTGAGTGGCCCGGTTTCGCTGCCAACCCCTGCGTCTGTCTCACGCATTGACGTGACAACCGCGCTGGAAATGGAAGCCGCCGTGCAGACAAATGTGCAAACGCAGCAGATTTTTATCGGCTGCGCCGCCGTTGCAGATTATCGTGCAGCCGCCATTGCCGATGAAAAGATTAAGAAGCAAGGCGATGAAATCACATTAAAAATGGTGAAGAACCCGGATATCGTGGCAGGCGTTGCGGCCCTCACCGATCGTCGCCCGTATGTTGTTGGGTTTGCCGCCGAAACAAATAATGTGGAAGAATACGCCCGACAAAAACGTACCCGCAAAAACCTTGATTTGATTTGTGCCAACGACGTTTCAACCTCCGACCGGGGTTTTAACAGCGACAGCAATGCGCTGCACCTGTTCTGGGACACGGGCGATAAAGCATTGCCGCTTGAGCGCAAGGAACTTCTGGGCCAACTATTACTGGACGAGATCGTTACCCGTTATGATGAAAAAAATCGACGTTAAGATTATGGATCCGCGTGTTGGCAAGCAATTCCCGCTGCCGACCTATGCCACCTCCGGCTCTGCCGGACTTGACCTGCGGGCCTGTCTGGATGACGCCGTTGAGCTGGCTCCGGGTGCAACCACGTTAGTACCGACCGGGCTTGCGATTCATATTGCCGACCCGTCACTGGCCGCGGTAATTTTACCGCGCTCGGGCCTTGGCCATAAACACGGCGTGGTGCTCGGCAATCTGGTGGGCCTGATTGATTCGGATTATCAGGGGCAACTGATGGTGTCCGTGTGGAACCGTGGGCAGGATCACTTCACCATTGAACCTGGCGAGCGCATCGCACAAATGGTGTTTGTACCGGTTGTGCAGGCAGAATTTAACCTGGTGGAAGATTTTGATGCCACCGAACGTGGTGAAGGCGGCTTCGGCCATTCAGGCCGCCAGTAATCGACCCGTTTTTAAACGCATTCCGCAGCGCAATAACGCAATAACATCACCGCAAACTCAGGTTTGCGGTCGCTGTGTGGATGCCCGCCTGACAAGTGCTTATTTTCAGGGGTATTTTAAAACATGGCAGAAAAACAAACTGCGAAAAGGAATCGTCGCGAAGAAATACTTCAATCTCTGGCATTGATGCTTGAATCCAGCGATGGCAGTCAGCGCATCACGACGGCAAAACTGGCAGCCTCGGTGGGCGTATCAGAAGCGGCGCTTTATCGTCATTTCCCCAGTAAAACGCGGATGTTCGATAGTCTGATTGAGTTTATCGAAGACAGTCTGACCACGCGTATCAACCTGATTTTAAAAGACGAAAAAGACACCACCGCGCGTTTGCGTCTTATTGTGCTGTTGGTAATTGGCTTCGGCGAGCGCAACCCTGGCCTGACCCGTATCCTCACCGGTCATGCCCTGATGTTTGAACAGGATCGTTTGCAGGGCCGTATTAACCAGCTCTTTGATCGGATTGAATCGCAATTACGCCAGGTATTACGCGAGCGCAAAATGCGGGAAGGTGAAGGCTATACCGTGGACGAAGCGCTGCTGGCAAGCCAGTTGCTTTCATTCTGTGAAGGTTTGCTGTCGCGGTTTGTGCGTAGCGAGTTTAAATACCGCCCTACAGACGACTTTGACGCCCGCTGGCCGCTGATGGCAGCGCAGTTGCAGTAATGTTCAGGCCCGGTAACGCACCGGGCCTTTTCATTTACACGCCGTACGCTTCGCGGTAGGCCTGCACTGACGCGAGGTGATCCGCCATTTCCGGCTTCTCTTCCAGATAAGCAATCAAATCTTTCAGGGTGATGATAGAAATCACCTGACAGCCGTAGTCACGCTCGACTTCCTGAATGGCGGAGATATCACCGCGTCCGCGCTCCTGGCGGTCAAGAGAGATCAGTACGCCGGCCAGAGTCGCGCCATTCGCCTGGATAATTTCCATCGACTCGCGGATTGCTGTCCCGGCGGTGATCACATCATCGACCAGCATGATGCGGCCTTCCAGCGCGCTTCCAACCAGGCTGCCACCTTCGCCATGATCTTTGGCTTCTTTACGGTTAAAGCAGTAAGGGACATCGCGTTCGTGATGTTCCGCCAGCGCGACGGCGGTGGTGGTCGCAATCGGAATGCCTTTATAAGCCGGGCCAAATAACAGGTCGAAATCAATGCCAGAATCCACCAGCGCTTCGGCATAAAAACGGCCTAACAGCGCTAAATCGCGCCCGGTATTAAACAGCCCGGCGTTGAAGAAATAGGGGCTCTTGCGCCCGGATTTCAGCGTGAACTCGCCGAACTTCAGTACCTGCTTGTTAAGCGCAAATTCAATAAACTGGCGCTGATACGGTTTCATGGATTCGCTCCTCATATTACTTTTTAAACGACAAAAAAAAGGCGACTATCAAAGTCGCCTTAAAATCAATTTTCTAACGCCGCTTTTTGCGTCGCGACGATCGACTCAATGCCCCCTCGGGCTAACGCCAGCAACGAGAGCAACTCGTCGTGGGTGAACGGCTCGCCTTCGGCGGTGCCCTGCACTTCAATCATGCGACCGTCTTCGGTCATCACAACGTTCATGTCGGTTTCCGCTGCGGAATCTTCAACGTATTCCAGATCGCACAACGCTTCGCCGTTCACGATGCCAACGGAAACCGCCGCCACCATCCCTTTCATCGGGTTAGTTTTCAGTTTACCTGCTGCAACCAGCTTGTTCAGCGCATCGGCCAGCGCTACACAGGCACCGGTAATCGATGCGGTACGGGTGCCGCCATCGGCCTGGATCACATCGCAATCCAGAGTGATGGTGAACTCACCCAGCGCTTTTAAATCCACAGCCGCGCGCAGAGAGCGGGCAATCAGACGCTGGATTTCCAGTGTGCGGCCGCCCTGCTTGCCTTTAGCCGCTTCGCGGGCGTTACGGGTATGGGTTGCACGCGGCAACATGCCATATTCTGCGGTAATCCACCCCTGACCCTGGCCTTTCAGGAAGCGCGGTACGCCTTCATCAATGGAGGCGGTGCATAAAACTTTGGTATCACCGAACTCGACCAGCACGGAGCCTTCAGCGTGTTTAGTATAATTTCTTGTCAGGGTGACGGGGCGCACCTGATTAGCGCTACGGCCTGCTGGACGCATGATGATTTCTCCGGCTTCAACGAATGTGGCTGCGCATTATACGGATTTCCTGACCTTATTCCTATCCTGAGAAGCCATGCGTGGCTATAATCGCTGCATCTCTTCTTCCAAAACAGGAACGTATATGATCCGCAGTATGACAGCCTACGCCCGCCGTGAAATCAAGGGTGAATGGGGCAGCGCAGTCTGGGAACTGCGCTCGGTAAACCAGCGTTATTTAGAAACCTGGTTCCGCCTGCCGGAGCAGTTCCGTAGCCTTGAACCCGTCGTACGTGAGCGGATCCGTGCACGTCTGACGCGTGGCAAAATCGAATGTAACCTGCGTTATGAGCCTGATGTCAGTGCGCAGGGCGAACTGATCCTCAACGAGAAACTGGCTAAGCAACTGGTCACCGCCGCGAACTGGGTCAAAATGCAAAGCGACGAAGGCGAAATCAACCCGGTTGATATTCTGCGCTGGCCGGGCGTCATGGCCGCTCAGGAGCAGGATCTGGACGCTATCAGCGCTGAGATCCTTACCGCTCTCGACGGTGCACTGGATGACTTTATCATCGCCCGTGAAACCGAAGGTCAGGCGCTGAAAGCCCTGATCGAACAGCGTCTTGAAGGCGTCAGCACCGAAGTCGCGAAAGTGCGTGTGCAAATGCCGGAAGTGCAGAAATGGCAGCGCGAGCGTCTGGTCGCCAAACTGGAAGATGCTCAGGTACAGCTGGAAAATAACCGCCTTGAGCAAGAGCTGGTGCTGATGGCACAGCGCATTGACGTGGCTGAAGAACTCGACCGCCTCGAAGCGCATGTTAAAGAAACCTACAACATTCTGAAGAAGAAAGAAGCCGTTGGCCGCCGTCTGGACTTTATGATGCAGGAGTTCAACCGCGAGTCGAATACGCTGGCGTCTAAATCTATCAATGCGGACGTGACCAACTCTGCCATCGAGCTGAAAGTGCTGATTGAGCAGATGCGTGAGCAGATCCAGAATATCGAGTAATCATTGGTGTAATTCCAGGACCTCTAAAATGCCCTTTTCAGGGCATTTTTTCTAACCCGTTTTCTGACTAATAAACTGCGTCTGACGCCGGGATTACCAGCTTTCCACTACACTCACCGCCCGCATTAATCGGGGTGAACGAAACCCGCAATACCCTGACTCGCCAGCCACAGGGTGACAGCCTGAATCCGGGGATGATGAATAAACGTCACCAGATTTTTGGCCTTTTGCCCGCCAATGCCGGGAAGCTGTTGCCACTGTTGTTCATTACGCGCGAGTAGCTGTTGCCAGTGATGATCGCCCGTGGCTTTAAGTGCGCTTTGCGGTAGCGGTGTCCCCAGCGCGATGACCCAGCGAATAAAGGGCCGGTCACGGGCAAGATTAAACTGATGCCAGAGCTTCATTCCGTTATGAGCAGAAATGCCCGGCGTGTTTTGTAATTGCTGCGGCGTGAGCGCCAGCCATGAAAAAAGATGTTCAAAGCGATGCGCCTGGTGCAGCGTGCGCCAGAAGGCATCACCGACGCCATCCATATCTAAGGCATCCGGTGAACTGACCCATACCAGCCGCGCAAGAAACTGCTCGCTGCATTCCGGTGCAGCATAGAAACAGGTCAGGGCGTTGAAATGAGACGGCGGCGGCGTCGGTTTCTTGCGCGTAAGGTTTCGCCAGGCAACGCCGTCAATGCGCGGTATCCCCTGCCCGGCCAGGCTGATTTGCACCTGATCGCCAGGGGCGATGTCCAGTTCATTCCAGCGGCGGACAGAACCAATGTTAACCCGCTGCACACGTTTATCATCCAGTTGCACGGGCTCCAGTTGCGCGACCACCGCAATTTTGCCGCTGCGCCCGATAGTGAACTGAATGTTTTTGACTTCCGTAACCTGCTCTGCTGGCGGATATTTCCACGCCACCACGCCGTCATTTTGCCCCGGCAGCCACCGGTGACCTTCCGGTTCTTGGCCCGTTCTGATGACCACGCCATCCGTGACAAAGGGCAGAGACGAGGTAAACCAGCGCGACCGAATCGCCTCCACATCGTCCGCATCGTCAACCGGCAGGCTGTAACGTGAGGCTAATGTAAATCCGGCGTCGTTGAGCAGCTGCAGGCGCTTTTTCATCTCCGCTGGACCATCAGGCCAGGCCCAGACAAACAGCGCTATTTCATTAAGGAGAGGCGATTGCGCTCGCTGCATCAACGCGCCCGCGACTTTCGCCCGCGCATTCATACCGCCCATCTTCTGTTGAATGTGTTTACCACGCAGTAAAAACAGTTCGCCTTGCAGGACGCTGTTTTGCAGCGCCCCATCAACATGGGCGGGCACGGACGGGATTTGCCGCACTTTTGCTGTCCAGTCTTCGCCCGCCAGCCCGTTGCCCCGGCTGATCGCCTGCACCAGTTCACCATTGCGATAAATCAGCGTGACGGCCACGCCATCAACTTTTGGTTGCACCCACAGGTCGCGCTTTTTCGTCATCCACTGGGCTAACGCCTTTTTATCTTCCAGCTTGCGGACGCCAGTATGCGCAACCGGATGAGGAACGGTGCCACTGATGGGTGGCGTGGCAATATCGGCAGACGTCGGGTGACCGAAACAGTGTTCCCAGTGTGTAAGCCGCGCGCTTAGCTGATCGTACACACCATCGCTGACCTGGCTTTTACCCTCCTGCCAGTAAGCGTCATTCCACCGGGCAATCTGCTGCTTAAGCCGGGCGATCTCCTGCTCTGCGCGGGCGGGCGGCCAGACCGGGCATGTTGCATAGGCGCATCCATTGCAGAATAAAAAGCACAACAACCATCCTGTGAGTTTGAACATCTTTATGCCTCCTTTGCATAATTCGCCCCGGTATAACCCGGCGGCAGATTTATCACTAAGGGGCAAAAATCGTTTTTTCGGCACGGATTCCAGGGTTTTTAGGCTGTTGCTGCAAACGTCCGGCAAATCAGGGAAACGCTACGCAAAATGTAATAATCTCGTGCAAAAGTGTGACAAAGGCTACGTCACCAGGCGGCGACGTGTATAATAGGCACGTATGTAAGCATTCCCATTCGTTCATCACATACAAAAGATACTCATGGCTCAAGGCACGCTCTATATTGTTTCCGCGCCCAGTGGTGCAGGTAAATCAAGCCTCATTCAGGCTTTATTAAAAACCCAACCGTTGTACGACACCCAGGTTTCTGTTTCACACACCACGCGCGCACCGCGTCCGGGTGAAGTGCACGGTGAACACTATTTCTTTGTGAATCATGACGAATTTAGAACCATGATTGGCAACGACGCGTTTCTTGAGCATGCGGAAGTCTTTGGTAATTATTACGGCACCTCCCGTGACGCTATTGAGCAAGTCCTGGCGACGGGCGTTGATATTTTCCTTGATATCGACTGGCAGGGCGCACAGCAAATTCGCCAAAAAATGCCGCAGGCACGCAGCATTTTTATCCTGCCACCGTCAAAGGTTGAGCTGGATCGCCGCTTACGCGGTCGCGGTCAGGATAGCGAAGAAGTGATTACCAAACGTATGGCCCAGGCAGTTGCAGAAATGAGCCATTACGCCGAATATGATTATCTGATCGTGAATGATGATTTTGATACCGCCATCAGCGATATGAAGACCATTATTCGCGCTGAACGTCTGCGCATGGGCCGCCAAAAGCAGCGACATGACGCTTTAATCAGCAAACTATTGGCAGACTGAACGTACTTTCAGTATCATGCCCAGTCATTTCTTCATCTGTGGAGCACTTTAAGTATGGCACGCGTAACTGTTCAGGACGCTGTAGAGAAAATTGGTAACCGTTTTGACCTGGTACTGGTCGCCGCGCGTCGCGCTCGTCAGATGCAGGTTGGTGGTAAGGATCCGCTGGTAGCGGAAGAAAACGATAAAACTACCGTTATCGCACTGCGCGAAATCGAAGAAGGTCTGATCAACAACCAGATCCTCGACGTGCGTGAGCGCCAGGAGCAGCAAGAGCAGGAAGCCGCTGAGTTACAGGCCGTCACCGCTATTGCTGAAGGTCGTCGTTAATAACACTGCGGGTCGCCCTTGTATCTGTTTGAAAGCCTGAATCAACTGATTCAAACCTATCTGCCGGAAGACCAGATTAAGCGTCTCCAGCAGGCGTATCTCGTTGCACGTGACGCTCACGAGGGCCAGACACGTTCAAGCGGTGAACCCTACATCACGCACCCGGTGGCAGTAGCCTGTATTCTGGCCGAGATGAAACTCGACTACGAAACACTCATGGCCGCCCTGCTGCATGACGTGATTGAAGATACCCCCGCCACCTACCAGGATATGGAACAGCTATTTGGCAAAAGCGTTGCCGAGCTGGTGGAAGGGGTGTCAAAACTTGATAAGCTCAAGTTTCGCGATAAGAAAGAGGCGCAGGCCGAAAACTTTCGCAAGATGATTATGGCGATGGTGCAGGATATCCGCGTCATTCTCATCAAACTCGCTGACCGCACCCACAACATGCGCACGCTGGGCTCTCTTCGCCCGGATAAACGTCGCCGCATCGCCCGTGAAACCCTCGAAATCTACAGCCCGCTGGCGCACCGTTTAGGTATCCATCACATCAAAACCGAGCTTGAAGAGCTGGGCTTTGAAGCGCTGCACCCTAACCGCTATCGCGTGATTAAAGAGGTGGTGAAAGCCGCACGTGGCAACCGTAAAGAGATGATCCAAAAAATCCTCTCTGAAATCGAAGGGCGTTTGCAGGAAGCGGGAATTCCGTGCCGCGTAAGCGGACGCGAGAAACATCTCTACTCTATTTATTGCAAAATGGTGCTCAAAGAGCAGCGTTTTCACTCGATCATGGATATCTACGCCTTCCGCGTGATCGTTCATGACCTCGACACCTGCTATCGCGTGCTTGGCCAGATGCACAGCCTCTACAAGCCGCGCCCGGGTCGCGTTAAAGACTATATCGCCATTCCAAAAGCGAACGGCTATCAATCTTTGCATACCTCCATGATTGGTCCGCACGGCGTGCCGGTTGAGGTGCAGATCCGCACCGAAGACATGGATATGATGGCGGAAATGGGTGTTGCGGCACACTGGGCGTATAAAGAGCACGGTGAGAGCAGCACGACCGCGCAAATCCGCGCCCAGCGCTGGATGCAGAGCCTGCTGGAACTGCAACAAAGCGCCGGTAGCTCCTTTGAATTTATCGAGAGCGTTAAATCTGATCTTTTCCCGGATGAGATTTATGTTTTCACCCCGGAAGGACGCATTGTCGAACTGCCCGCTGGCGCGACGCCGGTGGACTTCGCTTATGCGGTGCATACCGATATCGGTCATGCCTGCGTCGGCGCGCGCGTCGACCGGCAGCCGTATCCATTGTCGCAGTCGCTTTCCAGCGGCCAGACGGTGGAAATTATTACCGCACCGGGCGCGCGTCCGAATGCGGCCTGGCTGAACTTTGTCGTCAGCTCCAAAGCCCGCGCCAAAATTCGCCAGATGCTGAAAAACCTTAAGCGCGACGACTCCGTCAGCCTGGGTCGCCGTCTGCTGAACCATGCGTTAGGTGGCAGCCGTAAACTGGCTGAGATCCCACCGGAGCACATCCAGCGCGAACTCGACCGCATGAAGCTCGCCTCGCTCGACGATCTGCTGGCCGAAATCGGCCTTGGCAACGCCATGAGTGTGGTTGTTGCGAAGAATCTTCAACAAGGTGAAGCGGGCCCGCATGTTCCGGCGCAGTCCACCAGTCACGGTCATCTGCCCATTAAAGGCGCGGACGGGGTGCTGATTACCTTCGCCAAATGCTGCCGTCCAATTCCGGGCGATCCCATCATCGCCCACGTCAGCCCCGGTAAAGGGCTGGTTATCCACCATGAGTCCTGCCGTAATATTCGTGGCTACCAGAAAGAGCCAGAGAAGTTTATGGCGGTCGAGTGGGACAAAGACACCGCGCAGGAATTTATCACCGAAATCAAGGTGGATATGTTCAACCATCAGGGCGCGCTGGCGAATCTGACGGCGGCGATCAATACGGCCTCTTCCAATATTCAGAGCCTCAATACGGAAGAAAAAGATGGCCGCGTTTACAGCGCCTTTATCCGTCTGACCGCGCAGGATCGTGTGCATCTGGCTAATATCGTGCGCAAAATTCGCGTACTGCCAGACGTGATTAAAGTCACCCGTAACCGAAACTAGCCCTATGAATTCACAGCGTTATGCACGTATCTGTGAAATGCTCGCCAGACGTCAGCCCGATCTGACGGTCTGCATGGAGCAGGTTCATAAGCCCCATAACGTCTCGGCGATTATCCGCACCGCAGATGCCGTAGGCGTGCATGAAGTGCATGCCGTCTGGCCGGGGGGACGCATGCGCACCATGCTCTCTTCGGCGGCGGGCAGCAACAGTTGGGTACAGGTCAAAACCCATCCTGCTATCGGCGATGCCGTCTCGCACCTCAAAAGCCAGGGCATGCAGATCCTGGCGACCCATCTTTCTGATAAAGCAGTGGATTTCCGCGAGATCGACTACACCCGCCCAACCTGTATTTTAATGGGTCAGGAAAAAACCGGGATCACCCAGGAAGCGTTAGACCTTGCCGACAGCGACATTATCATTCCGATGATCGGCATGGTGCAGTCGCTTAACGTCTCCGTCGCTTCAGCGCTCATTTTGTATGAAGCGCAGCGCCAGCGGCAAAACGCAGGCATGTACCAGCGTGAAAACAGCATGTTGCCGCACGAAGAACAACAGCGCTTACTGTTTGAAGGCGGTTACCCGGTGCTCGCTAACGTAGCGAAGCGCAAAGGGCTGCCTTATCCCCACGTGAACACGCAGGGCGAAATTGAAGCCGATGCCGCGTGGTGGGCCACTATGCAGGCGACGGATTAACCTATGCGTGGCCGCCTGCTGGATGCCGTCCCGCTAAGTTCGCTTACCGGCGTGGGTGCAAGTCAGAGCGGCAAGCTCGCGAAAATCGGCCTGCATAACGTGCAAGATTTGCTCCTGCATCTGCCTCTGCGCTACGAAGACCGCACCCAGCTTTACCCTATTGGCGACCTGCTGCCGGGCATTTATGTCACGGTGGAGGGCGAGGTGCTCAACAGCAATATCACCTTCGGTGGCCGCCGGATGATGACCTGCCAGATTAGCGACGGCAGCGGCATCCTCACCATGCGTTTTTTCAACTTCAATGCGGCAATGAAAAACAGCCTCGCGCCGGGTAAACGCGTGCTGGCTTACGGTGAAGCGAAACGCGGCAAATACGGCGCGGAGATGATCCACCCGGAGTACCGCGTTCAGGGCGATCTCAGCACACCCGCGCTTGCCGAAACCCTGACGCCCGTTTATCCCACCACTGAAGGCATTAAACAGGCCACGTTGCGCAAGCTAACCGATCAGGCGCTTGAACTGCTGGATACCTGCGCCATTGCCGAACTGCTTCCCGCTGAATTAGCTCAGGGGATGATGAGCCTGCCGGAAGCCCTGCGCACGCTGCATCGCCCGCCGCCGACGCTTCAGCTTGCTGATTTAGAAAGCGGTCAGCATCCCGCACAGCGCCGCTTGATCCTTGAAGAGTTGCTGGCACACAACCTCAGTATGCTGGCGTTACGTGCCGGGGCGCAGCGCTTCCACGCGCAGCCGCTTACCGCCCGCGATGATTTAAAAAATCAGCTTCTGAACGCGCTGCCGTTTAAGCCCACCGGCGCACAGGCGCGGGTGGTGGCGGAAATTGAGCGCGACATGGCGCTGGATATTCCGATGATGCGTCTGGTGCAGGGTGACGTCGGCTCCGGTAAAACGCTGGTATCGGCGCTTGCCGCGCTGCGTGCCATCGCCAATGGCAAACAGGTGGCGATGATGGCCCCGACCGAACTGCTCGCTGAACAGCACGCCAGCAATTTCCGCAACTGGTTTGCGCCGCTCGGTATCGAAGTGGGCTGGCTGGCGGGCAAGCAAAAGGGCAAAGCGCGCCTTGCGCAACAGGAAGCTATCGCCAGCGGCCAGGTACAGATGATTGTCGGCACCCACGCGATTTTCCAGGAACAGGTGCAGTTTAACGGCCTGGCGCTGGTGATTATTGATGAACAGCACCGCTTTGGCGTGCATCAGCGTCTGGCACTGTGGGAGAAAGGCCTGCAACAGGGTTTCCATCCCCATCAGTTGATCATGACGGCAACGCCCATTCCGCGCACCCTCGCGATGACGGCTTATGCCGATCTGGACACTTCCGTCATCGACGAAATGCCGCCGGGACGCACGCCGGTGACCACAGTAGCCATTGCTGATACGCGTCGCGGCGAGATTATCGACCGCGTGCGCAACGCCTGTATGCAGGAAGGGCGGCAGGCTTACTGGGTCTGCACGCTGATTGAAGAGTCCGATTTACTGGAAGCTCAGGCTGCCGAAGCCACCTGGGAGGAGTTAAAGCTGGCGCTGCCTGAACTGAACGTCGGCCTGGTGCACGGTCGTATGAAACCCGCTGAAAAGCAGGCAGTTATGCAGGCATTCAAACAGGGTGAACTGCATTTGCTGATCGCCACCACGGTCATTGAGGTCGGCGTGGATGTGCCTAACGCCAGTCTGATGATTATCGAAAACCCCGAACGACTGGGCCTTGCGCAACTCCACCAGCTCAGGGGCCGCGTCGGGCGTGGCGCTGTCGCCTCCCACTGCGTGCTGTTATACAAATCGCCGCTGTCAAAAACCGCGCAAAAGCGTTTGCAGGTCCTGCGCGACAGCAATGACGGTTTTGTGATTGCGCAGAAAGATCTCGAAATTCGCGGTCCCGGCGAACTGCTTGGCACCCGCCAGACGGGGAATGCCGAATTCAAAGTCGCAGATTTGCTGCGCGATCAGGCGATGATCCCCGACGTTCAGCGCCTCGCCCGGCATATTCACGAACGCTACCCGGAACAGGCCGCCGCCCTGATTGAGCGCTGGATGCCGGAAACCGAGCGTTATTCCAACGCCTGACCCTGTCCCGCTTTAACGGGCCAGTTCCTCCAGTAAATCCTCGATCTGTATGGCAATGATCTCCCTGCTGTTACGGGCATCCTGCGCGACACGCCTTGCCAGCGCCTCTTCAGAACAGTCGTGCAGCATGGAAACTGCCGCCTCGATTCCTGTTAGTAGCGAATCAACCGTTAATACAGACTGTAAAAAGGCCAGATTTTCTGCAAGCCAGGGAAAGTCATAAAAGAGCGTCACTGTAAAAAACGTCCGATCTCCGGGAGAGACGGGAACGTCGCCGGGAGGATACACCAGGAACGCGGCGTAAATGATCAGGCAAACAGCCTTACCCGGCGTATCAAGCTGCCACCATTCCCGCCAGATATCAGCAATAACCGGGGCGACGCCTCCCGTTTCATTTAACAGAAGCAGCCAGGAAATACCCGGCTGCTCCCCTCGTTCCCGCTCCATACGCGCGATTATCGTATCGACAATAAAGCGCTTCACGTGCTGCCGCTGCCGGGAATTCATCATTTCCTGCCACAAAAAGGGGCGTCGCAGCGCGTGTAAAAAGAACTCCATCGTGCAACCGTGCCCTTTTTTTATGACTTCCTCATGCCAGGTCGCGAGACATAAAGGGAACAGATAGCGGAAAAGTTCAGGCTGCATCGGTTCGTTATAGGACAGGTTATGCAGGTATAAACGGCGTAATTGCGCTCCGGTAATCAATTGCCAGTCGGTGGCCGCCAGCGCACAAAGTTTTGCATCATCGTAATCAAATTCATGCTCCCAGACGTTTTTAACGGGCTGTGCGTTACCAAATATTTTCCGGCAACGCTCATGCACGGGTAAAACCTTTGTCTTATCTTTCCCTGACATACAACCTCCCTGTTTTCCCTCTGAATATACCGGCTATTACGCGCGCTCATCTGTAACTGCATCAAATTCCTGAAGTCGATTTGAGATACGGAACGGCTCTGTAAATTTTATCATTGCAAACGTTTGCTTTTACCAAACAGTCCGATAAAATGCCCGCTTTTCCACCATGGGATTGCCTGAGATGTCCGTTAACACCCTCGAGTCAGAAAATGCGCAACCGGTTGCGCCGCTGCATAACAGCGAACTGATCTACCGTCTGGAAGATCGTCCGCCGCTGGCGCAAACCCTTTTTGCCGCCTGTCAGCACCTGCTGGCGATGTTTGTTGCGGTCATCACGCCAGCGCTGCTGATTTGCCAGGCGCTCGGTTTACCGGCACAGGACACGCAGCACATCATCAGCATGTCGCTGTTCGCCTCAGGCGTTGCCTCGATTATTCAGATTAAAGCGTGGGGACCTGTCGGCTCGGGTCTGTTATCGATTCAGGGCACCAGCTTTAACTTTGTTGCCCCGCTGATCATGGGTGGTACGGCATTAAAAACCGGCGGTGCTGACGTACCGACGATGATGGCCGCGCTGTTTGGCACCCTGATGCTGGCAAGCTGCACGGAAATGGTGATCTCCCGCGTTCTGCACCTCGCGCGCCGGGTGATCACCCCGCTGGTTTCCGGCGTGGTGGTGATGATTATCGGCCTGTCACTGATTCAGGTAGGGTTAACGTCTATCGGCGGCGGCTATGCAGCGATGGCCGATCACACGTTTGGCGCACCGAAAAATCTGCTGCTGGCCGGTGTCGTGCTGGCGGTGATTATCGTTCTGAACCGTCAGCGTAATCCGTATCTGCGTGTGGCGTCGCTGGTGATCGCCATGGCGGTAGGCTACGCCCTCGCCTGGTGGATGGGGATGCTGCCGCAGAACACCGCGCCGACCAGCAACGATCTGATTATGGTTCCAACCCCGCTCTATTACGGCCTGGGCATTGACTGGAATCTGCTTCTGCCGCTGATGCTGGTGTTTATGATCACCTCACTGGAAACTATCGGCGACATTACCGCGACATCTGACGTCTCTGAACAACCGGTTTCCGGCCCGCTGTACATGAAGCGTCTGAAAGGCGGCGTCCTGGCGAACGGCCTGAACTCCTTTGTTTCAGCGGTATTCAATACCTTCCCGAACTCCTGCTTTGGCCAGAACAACGGCGTGATCCAGTTGACCGGCGTGGCCAGCCGTTACGTGGGCTTTGTGGTGGCACTGATGCTGATCGTGCTCGGTCTGTTCCCGGCGGTGAGTGGCTTTGTACAGCACATTCCTGAGCCGGTACTGGGCGGCGCAACGCTGGTGATGTTCGGTACTATCGCCGCGTCCGGTGTGCGCATCGTTTCCCGCGAGCCGCTGAACCGCCGCGCGATTATGATCATCGCCCTGTCGCTGGCCGTTGGCCTGGGCGTGTCGCAGCAACCGCTGATCCTGCAATTTGCTCCGGACTGGCTGAAAAACCTGCTCTCATCAGGTATCGCCGCGGGCGGCATCACCGCCATCGTGCTGAACCTGGTTTTCCCGCCTGAGAAAAACTAAGTTCCCACCCGGCAGCGGAGCCTTTCCGCTGCCGCCGTAACACCGATTCACCATTCCTCCCTTGAGCATTGCGCACAATTCGTGCATAAACTCTTTGTATGTTCCCTGGGATGGAAGACCATGAAACTTATTGGAAAGCTGCTGCTATTTATCCTTATCGCCCTGTTGCTACTGATTCTGGCCTGTTATTTTCTGGTTCAGACGCGCTGGGGCGCGGCGCAGGTCGCCTGGTGGGTCACCAATAACACCGCCTACCAGTTGGCATTTGAGGCGGTCGATCACCGCTTCTCTTCCCCCTCCCATCTGCTACTGAAAAACGTCAATTTTGGCCGTAAAGGACAGCCCGCCACGCTGGATGCCAAATCGGTGGAAATTGGCCTGAGCAGCCGCCAGCTCACCGATCCGCTCCATGCCGACACGATTCTTTTGCAGGACGGTACGCTGAACTTATCGCCGAATACCGCCCCGCTTCCTTTCCAGGCCGATCGCCTGCTGCTGAAAAATATGGCGTTTAACAGCCCTGCCACCGGCTGGGATCTGAGCGCGCAGCGCGTTACCGGCGGCGTCAGCCCCTGGCAGCCGAAAGCCGGGAATGTGCTCGGCAGTCAGGCCCAGATTCAGGTGAGCGCAGGCTCGATGACGCTTAATGGCGTACCGGTCAGCAATGTGCTGATTCAGGGCAGTATCGACAACAATGAAGTGACATTAAGCACCATTGGGGCTGATATGGCGCGCGGTTCGCTGACCGGCACCGCCCGGCGCACGGGGAACGGCGGCTGGATCGTCGACAGCCTGCGGCTGAATGATATTCGCCTGCAAAGTGATAAATCCCTGAGCGATTTCTTCGCCCCGCTGACCACGCTGCCTTCGCTGCAAATCGGCAGGCTGGAAGTGACCGATGCACGCCTGCAGGGTCCGGACTGGGCGATAACCGACCTCGATCTGAGCGTACGCTCCCTGACGCTCAGTAAAGGAGACTGGCAAAGCGAGGACGGTAAATTGTCGATGAACGCCAGCGAGTTCATCTACGGCTCGCTGCATTTGTTCGATCCGATTCTCAACGCGGAGTTCTCACCGCAGGGCATTGCGCTGCGTCAGTTCACCTCACGCTGGGAGGGCGGCATGGTGCGCACCTCCGGCAACTGGTTGCGCGACGGGAAAGCGCTGGTACTGGATGACGCCGCGATTGCCGGGCTGGAATACACGCTGCCTGAGAACTGGAAACAACTGTGGATGGACAACCTCCCTGCCTGGCTGAACGCCGTGGTGGTGAATAAATTCAGCGCCAGCCGCAACCTGGTAATCGATATCGATCCCACCTTCCCCTGGCAGATCACCGCGCTGGATGGCTATGGCGCAAATCTGCAACTGGCGCGCGATGGCAAATGGGGTGTCTGGGGCGGTAGCGCGACGCTGAACGGCGCAGCGGCAACCTTCAATCGCGTTGATGTCCGTCGCCCGTCATTAAGCCTGGCCGCCAACAACAGCACGGTGAACATCAGCGAACTGAGCGCGTTTACCGGACAGGGACTCCTGGAAGCCACGGCGACGGTGTCGCAACTGGCCGACAGGCAGGTCAATCTGAGCCTGAACGGACGCGGCATCCCCCTGAACGTGCTGCAACAGTGGGGTTGGCCTGCGCTACCCGTATCGGGTGACGGAAATGTTCAGCTTACTGCCACCGGTAAAGTGCAGGCTGATCAACCGCTAAAACCGACGGTAAATGGAGAGTTGAAGGTGCTCAATACCCGGAAGCAGCGCGTCACCCAGACAATGCGTGGCGGGGAAGTGAGCACCGCTCAGGCAGACGCTCCTGCTTCCACCCCTTCTCCCTGATAAACAGCAACCGCCTTTCTATTAGTTTTACTCCCGGATCGCCCGGTCCGGGAGTATGACTCCCGCAAAACGAAACTGGTATTCATTCCTCGGCTATTTGTGCCTATTTCCCGCAACAGGTTTTCAACCTCTGATGGACTTGTTATAAGAATAATGTTGGAAGCACAAATAAATAATTAAAACAGCTCTTTTTATGAGGGATAGCCATGTCTATAACACGTCAACGTATTCTGGCGGATATGCAAAGATTCTCCAGAGCAATGATCGGGGCGGTATTATTTTTGCCAGTTATTGGCTTAATTCTGGCATTAAGTTCCGTTTTTACTAACCCTACCTTAATTTCTGAAACCAGTGCATTACATCAAATTGGTAAACTTCTCGGCGATACCTTCTGGCCTTTATTCGGCAATCTTGGTCTGCTCTTTTGCGTAGGCATTAGTTATGGGCTGGCGAAAGATAAAAAAACCGAAGTCGCGCTGGTCGCGGTGATGAGCTTTATTATGTTTCTGGGCGCAAATCATTCGTGGCTGGAATATACGAACGGTATTGCAGAAAAAGTTAATGGTGAATATTACGGTACCGGGCAAACGCAAATATTAGGTTTTGTGGTTGTCGATATGGGTATTTTTTTAGGGATTATCCTCGGCTGCACAATTGCATGGGTACACAATAAAGTCTCTGAAATAGAATTGCCTGGCGCACTCTCTCTGTACGGCGGAGCCAAACTGACGCTAATCGTGATAACACCAGTTATTCTCTGTTACGCCATCGCGTTTACATGGTTCTGGCCCATCATGACGCACGGCATCGCCGCTTTAACGGGCTTTATGAAAAACGCAGGGGTGGCGGGCGTCTTTGTCTACGGCTTCTTTGAAAAATTCCTGATCCCAACGGGCCTGCACCATTTTGTCTGGTCACCGTTTCAGTTAACCCAGATTGGCGGCACCCTGAGCGTGGACGGGCAGACGGTGTCGGGTACTCAGGCGATTTTCCTCGCCTATATGCGCCATCCCGATCTCACCCCGGTAATGAACGAGGCACTGCGTTTCTCTCAACAGGGAATGACCACTATTTTTGGTCTTTCCGGCGCAGCGCTGGCGTTCTACCACACCGCGAAACCTGAAAAGAAAATCATGGCGAAAGCCATTCTGCTGCCTGCCATTATTACTTCTATTCTGACAGGGATTACGGAACCGATTGAATTCACCTTCCTATTTATTTCACCGCTGCTGTGGCTGATTCACGCTGTTCTGACCGCTACATCACAGGCAATTTGCGATATTTTCTCCGTGCGCCCCTGGGGTGCGGCAGGACTGATTGAGTTCCTGATATATAACTTACCTCTGCCGGTTTCACTGACCCGCTGGCCGCTTTACGTCGTGATTGGGCTTGGGCAATTCGCCGCATACTACGCCATTTTCCGCTACCTGGTTATCCGAATGAATTTGAAAACGCCGGGGCGTGAGGATGAGGGCGAGGTTAAACTTTACAGCAAAGAAGATTACCGTAATAAAAAACAGGCGGTCACCGACGAAATTATTAAAGGACTGGGCGGCAAAGAAAATATTATTTCAGTTGATAACTGTTTTACCCGCTTACGTGTTGCACTGCATCACCCGGATAAAGTGGATGAGGCTTTATTAAAAAGCACCGGGGCCAATGGCGTGGTGCGTAATCAAAACGAAGTTCAGGTTATTTACGGCGTCAGGGTTGGGCAGATCCGCTCACGGGTAGATAACTGGCTGGCAAATAATTAAATCAGGAGTTGTTATGAAATTAACCGTATTAGGCGGGGGCGGCGTTCGTTCCGCATTCCTGGCAAAATCACTGGCCTATAATGCGCACCGTATTGGTTTACAGGAAGTGGTATTTCTCGACAGTTCAGAAGAGAACCTGAAGATTTTCGGCGAGATCGCCCGCTATGTGTTTAGCCAAATTCGACCCGATATTCATTTTAGTCTGACGACCGATCCTGTTTCCGCGTTAACAAACGCCAATTATGTCATTACCACCTTGCGCGTCGGCGGCGATGAAAGTCGCGTTCACGATGAACGTATTGCGCTGAACCATAATACGTTAGGCCAGGAAACCACCGGCGCGGGCGGTTTTGCCATGGCGATGCGTTCTATTCCTGCCATTCTCAACTATTGCCGTTTGATCGAAGAACATGCTGCCCCGGATGCCATCCTCTTCAACTTCACTAACCCCTCCGGGCTGGTTACCGAAGCGATCATTAAATCCGGATTTAAGCGCCGGGTTTACGGTATCTGCGATGCGCCTTCCGAGTTGATTCGTGAGCTACCGGCAATTCTCAATTGCGATGAGTCCGATCTGAGCGTTGAATGCTATGGCCTGAATCACTTCTCCTGGTTTACGCATTTCACTGTGAAAGGGGAAGATGTCACCGACCGGCTGATTAATAACCCCGATCTCTACAGCAAAACAGCGATGCAGTATTTCTCGCCGGAACTGGTTAAGCTCTGCGATAAGCAGTTACTGAACGAATATCTCTATTACTACTACTACCGGGAAGTGGCGCTCAAAGCGATCCAGGATGCACCGGAAACACGCGGTGAGATGATCGCGCGGATTAATCATGAGATGCGCGACGAGCTACGCAGCATTAATGTGAAAGAGAACCCGAAAGCAGCTTTTGATATCTGGATGAAGCACTATCTGCGCCGGGAAAATAGCTATATGCAGAATGAGTCGCAGCAGGAAAAATTCAACACGCGCACCCCGCTCACGCTACAGCAATTTATTGAAGAGCCGGATTCGGGCGGCTACGCGGGCGTTGCACTGGATATCCTCGAAGCGGTGAACAGCACCACCACCAAACGCATTGTCGTCTCGCTGCAAAACAATGGCACACTGGATTTTCTGCGCCCGGATGATGTCATTGAAATCAGCTGCGATCTGAGCAAAGAGGGGCTTAAGCCCGTCACGCCTGTTCATGTGCCGGATGCACAGAAAAACATGCTTTCATCGGTCAAAGAGTATGAGCGACTGGCCGTTGCCGCCATCCTGCAAAAAGATAAGTCACTGGCGGTCCGGGCGTTGATGGCGCATCCGCTGATTGGCTCCTGGTCACTGGCGGATAAGCTGGTTAATGAGTATCTGAGCGCCGCCCATATTAACGACTGGAAATAAACCTCTTACGGGGCATCAGCCGATGCCCCGTAATATTCACGCCCGTTTTAAAGAGTAATGGTGAGCTCATTCCCCTGCGGCGCGATCACCACGCCCCATTCGCTGCCCGTCTGTGAACCGCCCTGCACCTCTTTGACCTGAGACACATTACGCAGGCACAGCGTCCAGTTTTCGGCACTGCCGCTTCCTTTCACGGTAATGGCGTTGCCGTTGCGCGTCGCTTGCAGCGTAAACGCAACCGACCCGTCTACGGCGGGAATCTCACAGCGCGCTTCGCGGCCTTCTTCCAGGCTGAACAACTGGAATGCCGTGCCTTCGTGCCAGGCATAATCCGGCTTCCGATCGTTATTTCCGAGTGCCAGCAAGGTGTTGTCACGTACATAGACCGGCAAACTCAGGAAGTCATGCTGTTGCTTATGCCAGCGGCTGCCGGTGAGCTCGTCGTTGCGCCACAGGTGCGTCCAGCGTCCTTCCGGGAGATAAAACTGCACGTCGCCTGCCTCTGAAAACACCGGCGCGACCAGCACGGCATCACCGAGCATGTACTGGCGGTCGAGGTAATCACACGCCGGATCGTCCGGGAATTCGAGCATCATGGCGCGCATCATCGGTGTGCCCAGTTCGCGGGCCAGCGCTGCCTGACGATACAGGTACGGCATCATGCGGCATTTAAGCTGTGTGAAGTGGCGCACCACATCGCAGGATTCATCGTCATAGGCCCACGGCACCCGGTAGGATTTGCTACCGTGCAGACGGCTGTGGCTGGAGAGCAGCCCGAAGGCGCACCAGCGTTTGTAGACATGCGCCGGGGCGGTATTTTCAAATCCGCCGATGTCATGGCTCCAGAAGCCAAAACCCGACAGGCCAATCGACAGCCCACCGCGCAGGCTTTCCGCCATGGATTCGTAATTGGCATAGCAGTCGCCACCCCAGTGCACCGGGAATTTCTGCGCGCCCACCGAGGCTGAACGGGCAAACAGCACGGCCTCTTCTTCACCGACGGTCTCTTTAAGCACGTTCCACACCATTTCGTTGTAGATGTAGGCGTAGTGATTGTGCATTTTCTGCGGATCGGAACCGTCAAACCACTGCACGTCGGTCGGGATGCGTTCACCAAAATCGGTTTTGAAGCAGTCAACGCCGATCGCCACCAGTTCTTTGAGTTTGTCTGCATACCACTGGCAGGCGGCCGGATTGGTGAAGTCGTAAATCGCCAGTCCAGGCTGCCATTTATCCCACTGCCAGAGCGATCCGTCCGGGCGTTTAAGCAAATAGCCTTTCTCTTTCAGCTCCTGAAAGACCGGGGATTTCTGCCCGATGTAAGGGTTGATCCAGACGCAGATTTTCAGGCCTTTCGCTTTCAGGCGTTTAATCATGCCTTCCGGGTCCGGGAAGGTCAGCGGGTCCCACTGGAAGTCGCACCACTGGAAAGCCTTCATCCAGAAGCAGTCAAAATGGAAGACGTGCAGCGGCAAACTGCGCTCGGCCATGCCGTCGATAAAGCTGTTAACGGTGGCTTCGTCGTAATTGGTGGTAAACGAGGTGGTGAGCCACAAGCCAAAAGACCATGCAGGCGGCAGCGCCGGGCGGCCGGTGAACTGCGTATAGCGGTTGAGCACCTCTTTGGGTGTCGGGCCATCGATAACAAAATATTCCAGATGTTCCGATTCCACGCTGAACTGCACTTTGGAGACTTTCTCAGAGCCGATTTCAAACGACACGCACTCCGGGTGATTCACCAGCACGCCATACCCGCGATTGGTCAGGTAGAACGGGATGTTTTTATACGACTGCTCGGTGCTGGTGCCGCCATCGCGGTTCCAGGTCTCAACGGTCTGGCCGTTGCGCACCAGCGCGGTAAAGCGCTCGCCGAGGCCGTAAACCGTTTCACCCACGCCCAGATCCAGCCGCTCGAACAGGTAGTTGCGATTGCTGTTGGTATCCTGCACGTAGCCATTATTTTTTACCTGGCTGCCGGTGATCCGCTCACCGTTGCGCAGAAAATCAAGCGACCAGTTCTCCCCTTTGGTGACGCGCACGCTGAGGCTGCCGGAGGTCAACGAGGCGAATTCACGGGTGTTCTGCATCTCCACTTTAACGTCGTGCACCACATTCAGCGGGTAGTGCGGGCCATTGTTGAGCGCGCCCTGAAAGTGCTCGATGCGCACGCCCACGATGCCTTCCTGCGGTGAGAAAAAGCGCAGGGTAAACAGCGGCGTATCCAGTTGCCACGTGCGCTCGCGCACATCACGCGGCGCGGCGTAGACCACCATCTCGTTACCCTGCTGCTCCACGTCAAACACCTGAATCGGGTGAATCAGGTTCAGACCCGGTTGAATTAGCCAGTTTCCATCACTGATTTTCATCATCTTCTCCTTTAGAGCGGTAATTCTTTAGCGGCTGCTACGTGATCCTGGGTGCGTCCATCGCGGCGCTCGCCTCTCGCCAGTTGCGTCATGATGTTTTTCAGCACAGGCGTTTTAAGGGTGTAGTAGCGTCTGGCGATAATGGCGCTGAAGAAGTAGCACACCGCCGGGACGAGGGTGAACAGCGCGATAATGATGGTAATGGTGGTGCTGTTTTGCGCTTTGGCTGCGGCATCATAACCCCCGCCCGCCAGCGCCCAGCCGATTAGCGCACCGCCAAAGGCCAGGCCCAGTTTCAGGACGAACAGCGTGCCTGCGAAGCTGATCCCGGTCAGACGCTTGCCGTTACACCATTCGCCGTAGTCGACGGTATCGGACATCATCACCCACTGGATTGGCGTCACAAGCTGGTGCAACACGCCGATAATAAAGATGAAGACAAACATGGTGATGCTGGCGCTGATCGGCACGAAGAACATCGCGACGCTGAAAAACGTCAGTAAGGCGTTCGTCCACCAGAAGATAGTGACTTTGCATTTCCAGTCGGTGAGCGGTTTCGCCAGCGCGCTGCCAATCAGGTTGCCGACGCAGTAGGTGGTGAGGAAGGCGACGAACACTTCCGGGGTGCCTAAAATCCAGGTGACGTAATACATCATTGCGCCACCGCGCACGCACACGGCCAGGATGTTAAGGATGGTCAGCAATCCAACGATGCGCCACTGGTCGTTATTCCAGATATCACGCAAATCTTCACGCATTGGCGTGGTACTCGGCGGCACCTGAATACGCTCTTTGGTGGTGAAGAAGCAGAACGCGAGCATCAGAAATGCCGTCACCGAGAGCACCGCGATGCCGCCCTGATAGCCCAGCGCTTTATCGTCGCCGCCAATCAGATTAACCAGCGGCATCATCAACACGGTGGAAAGCATGCCGCCCGCCGTCGCCAGCACAAAGCGCCAGGACTGCAGGGAGATGCGCTGTTTTGGATCGTTGGTGATTACGCCGCCCAGCGCGCAGTAGGGGATGTTAACCACGGTGTACAGCAGGGTGAGCAGCGTGTAAGTGATAGCGGCATAAAGCATTTTGCCGTTCATGCTGAGGTCCGGCGTGGTGTAAGTGAGCACGCAGACAATGCCAAACGGCAGCGCGCCAAACAGCATCCACGGGCGGAATTTACCCCAGCGGCTGCGTGTGCGGTCAGCGATTAAGCCCATACAGGGATCGGAAATCGCATCCAGCGCACGCGCCAGCAGGAACATCGTCCCGACGAATCCGGCGGGAATACCGAAAATATCCGTATAAAAAAACATCATGTACATCATGACGTTATCAAAAATGATATGACTGGCGGCGTCCCCCATGCCATAGCCGATCTTTTCCTTCACAGAAATAATCTGATCGCTCATCTCTTTATCCTTAAACGTTTTATTAGCGTCGATACCGGTTGCAGACGTTGTAAACGATCGACCTGGACGCGGGTATTCCGTTTTCTGGTTATCAGATTATGAGTTTTCTTTTATGTGATCGCGGTAGCTCAAATAGATGCGCCGAATGTAACCAATGGATTTGTTATGGTTTTAACTAAAATTAAGAGCAGCAAATGAACGGGTAAGAGAAATAAATGTGACAAGGTATGTGGTTATGACAGGAAAGTAGCTATAATGCGCCCCGCCTCCATGTAGCAATGCAGGCGCGGAAGGTCGTCGTCTCCGGTGAGATGGCTGGACTTCAAATCCAGATGGGGCCGCCAGCGGTCCCGGGCAGGTTCGACTCCTGTGATCTTCCGCCAGTTTTGCCTGAATTTCCCCCCAAAATCATCCCCAATGCGGTAACGCAAACTCACTCAGTACAGCTAACGTCCACTGCGCAGTGACTGCGGCGGCACGCCATAACCACGCACAAACACTTCTCGCATGTGGCGGCGATCGCGAAAGCCGGACTCGCGGGCAATGACATCCAGTGACAGACGGCTTTGTTCGATCATCAGTCGTGCCGCTTCGAGGCGCAGCCCTTCGATGGCTTTAGCCGGAGATTTTCCGGTTTCGGTGCGAAACAGGCGGCTTAGCTGACGGGCGCTAAGGTGCACGGCATCCGCCAGTATTTCCACCGTCAGCGATTTATTGAGGTTGTTTCGCGCATACTCCAGCGCGCGTTGCAGGCGATCGGAGCGCGGTGCGAGGGCCAGCATCTGCGAGTGTTGCGTTTGTCCTCCGGCGCGGCGTTGATTCATCACCAGTCGGTGCGCGACGTCGCGGGCGATGGCTTCCCCCAGATCTTTTTCGACCATTCCCAGCGCCATGTCCAGCGCGGCGGTCATTCCGGCCGACGTCCAGATTGCCTCATCGATGATAAAAATCCGGTCTTCATCCAGCCGTATTGACGGGTGAAGCGTTTTCAGGCTCTGCGCATGCGCCCAGTGCGTGGTCGCGCGTTTATTTTCCAGGAGGCCTGCCTGCGCCAGCACAAACGCCCCGGTGCAGACGCCCGCGATGCGCCGGGCCTGGCGCGCCGTGGTTTGCAAAAAGTCGATAGTTTCGCCCGATGCGGGTTCACTGGCAGGCATCAACACCCCGGCGACCAGCCAGGTATCCACCACGACCTCATCAGATAGCGCGACGCTATCAATGCTCACCCCGGAGGATGACCGGACAGGGCCGCCGCGCCCGGAATAGACCGTGGGCTGATAAAACGCCTCGCCCACCACCAGGTTGGCGAACTCAAATACCGACAGCGTGGACAGTGCCAGCACCTGAAAGTTATCAGCGACGATCAACCCTATCCTGTGCATAATTTCACCTTTGCCGAGTGCGCGCGAAAACGCTCCGAAAGCCACAGGCTAAACAGCGCCAGCAGCAAAAATCCCACTGAACTTGCCATCACACCATAAAAGCCCCAAACCGGATAGATCCACGATGCGACGGCTGCGCCAAAACCAATCCCGCAAAACATAAACGCACTGGTCAGCGCCAGAGAAATACCGCGAGTCTGCGGATCAGAAATCTCAACGATGCGCCGCTGCTGCGTCGGCCACAGCAAATCGGTGGCAAACGCCCAGAACACCAGCGCGACGTAAAGTAGCGCCAGCCTGCCGGGAAGCAGCATGATGATAAGCATGTCCACCACCAGCACCGTCATACCGAACGTTAACAGCGTCTCTGCACGATAAACCCGCGCCGCGCGCGCCACAAAAAGATTACCGACGATCCCGGCGACGCCAATCACCGCCAGCGCTATCGAGACACTGTTATGGCTGCCATGCCAGGTGTCGCGAATGACTGGCGAGATAAATGAATACATGTCGTAAACGCCGGCGGTAATAAAAAATACGACCAGGAATGCGGTCAGGGAGGTCCGCTCCGTCAGCACACTGCCTACCTGTTGCAGACGAATGCGCATCCCTTCCACACTGTCCGGCACGGACAGCCAGATATTGATGACTGACAGAAAACTCACCGCGCTGATTAGCGCAAACAGAACGCGTGCGCCCAGCAGACTAGCGATCCATGCCGCCAGCGGGATGCCAACCATGCTTGCCATCGACACACCCAGTAAGATCATGGCGATAGCGCTGCCACGCTCTTTTTGCTTCACCAGTTCAGATCCCAGTGCCACCAGCACCGGGCCGATGAGAGACGCGCCCAGCCCCATCACGATGCGGGCGACGACCAGCCAGCCGTAATTCGGCGCGAGAGCAAACACAATCGACCCGAGGCCGAACACGGTCATGCCTGCCAGCACCTGCTGACGCCGTCGGAGATGGCCGAAAAAAACCTGTGCCAGTGGCGCGGCAAGCGCAAACGTCAGGCCAAAAATCGCCAGCAAAAGTGCGCTTTGCGCATCGGTCAGTCCCCACGCCAGCGAAATCGGTGCGAGGCTGCCCGCCACCGACAGCGATCCCGTCGCCTGCACAAAATAGGCGATCCTGAGCGCCCACAGCGCACGGCGCTGTGGTGGAGTAATGTCACTTTTCATGGTTATGCGACGGGGATGGGGTTATCAACGACCGACTGGTTGAACGCGTTAACCACGGTGTGTTCGTTGGCACCGGGGTTGTCGCGCGCAGGCAGCACCCGATCAACGATGGCTTCGATGGTGTCGGTCGCCAGTTTGTCGAATGTCTCGCGGATAAAATCATCCAGCGGCATCGCGCGGTCGTCACCGCTTTTGTAGATCAGGTCGGTATCCACCCACGGCGGGGAGATTTCAATCACCTTCACGCCGGTATCACGCAGTAAAAAGCGTTGCGACAGCGTGTAGGAATGGATTGCCGCTTTGGTCGCAGAATAGAGCGCGTTGGTTGCCAGCGGAATATACGCCAGGATTGAGCTGTTGTTGATCAGCACGGCATCCGGCTGGGTTTTCAGATGTTCGAGAAAGTCGGAGCTAATGCGCACCGGGCCAAGCAAGTTGGTGTTGAGCAGCGTCACGGCCATCTCGTCATCCTGCACGCCGCCCGCGTTATCAAACGGCATGATCCCGGCGTTATTAATCACCACGTTCAGCGCTGGATAGCGCGCCAGCACACTTTGTGCCGCTGCCGTGATGCTCGCCGCATCGGTAACGTCCAGCACCACAGAATCCATACCCGGATTGGCGGCGGTTACGCTGTCCAGCAGCGCTTTGCGGCGGCCGGAGATAATGACCTGATTGCCCAGTTGATGGAATTTTTCCGCCATCGCGCGGCCAATGCCCGATGTGCCGCCCGTGATAAAAATTGTGTTGTTGGTCAGTTTCATGTTGTTCACCTTGTGTGTTGTGTCAGTGAACAGAGGTTATGCGATTTTGGGTTGGCTTAAATGACGTACATGGTGGTGATTTGGGACGTTGTGCTTTTACCCTCACCCCGGCCCTCTCCCTAAGGGAGAGGGGGAAAGCGAGGCCGCGATCTGTCCCTTAGGGAGAGGGAGAA
This sequence comes from Enterobacter sp. kpr-6, assembly GCF_900116015.1. GTDB lineage: Bacteria > Pseudomonadota > Gammaproteobacteria > Enterobacterales > Enterobacteriaceae > Enterobacter_D. The sequence continues at coordinate 93,245 of NZ_FOYH01000006.1, read as the reverse complement.
GGGCAAGACCGCGCTCGATCTGTCCCTCAGGGAGAGGGAGAAGGGCAAGACCGCACTCGATCTGTCCCCTCTCCCTGGGAAGAGGGCTAGGGTGAGGGGGGTTGCAATGCCGACAACTGCTCCCGCAGCAAACCATAAAGCTGACGAATAGCCGGAGAAAACTGTTTGCGGTGCGGGCAGATCAAATTCAGCGGGGCGGCTTCGCCGGTGAACTGGGGCAGCAGCACTTCCAGCCGTCCGGCTTCAACATCGGCGCTGATATCAATCCACGATTTATAGACGATGCCCATCCCGGCAATCGCCCAGCGGCGGGCGACGTCGGCGTCATCGCACAACATGCGGCTTTTTACCGTGAGCTGGCGACGCAGGCCATTTTCCTGGAATGTCCATTTATCGTAGACGTGACTGTTCATGGTAAACAGCAGGCAGTGATGATGAGTGATGTCACCGAGCGTCGCGGGTCGCCCGTGTTGGGTCAGATAATCCGGTGACGCCGCCAGCACCCGGCGGTTTTTCTCGGCCAACGGCAGCGCCACGTAGCTGCTGTTATCCAGCACGCCATAGCGGATCGCCACGTCCACCGGATCGCGGAAAATGTCGCTTATCTGATCGGAGAGCGACAGCCGCAGCGTGATTTTTGGGTGCTGTTCGCAAAAGCGGGTGATCAGCGGCAACAGCACGTTGCGGCCAATATCCGACGGCACGGCGATCTTTAATTCCCCCTGCAATTCGTCATCGCTGCTGTGCAGGCTTTCCGCCCCCGCCTGCATCACCGCCAGCATCTCATGGGCAAACGGCAGATATTTTTCACCTTCCGCCGTCAGGCGCAGGCTGCGGGTGGATCGGACAAAAAGCCGTTTATCCAGATCGCGCTCCAGCCGGTGCACGGCGGCGCTCACCTGGCCTGGCAGCAAATCCGCTTCACGCGCGGCACTGGAAAAACTGCCTAACGCAGCGGCACGGACAAACAGCGTTACGTCTTCAAGGCGGATCATGATGTCTCCGGTGTGTGGATTTTCACCTTCAAAGAGAAAGTGTTGCACGCGAGAGACGGTGTTTTCACGCACTATTTTTGTTTATTCTGCTTTGATTTTATGGTCAGGAGAAAATTATGACGCTCAATGATGCAGTTCTTACCCGCCACACCGTTAAGGCTTTTGAACCCGGCAACACGCTGCCGCAAGCCGATATCGACACGCTGCTGAATGTGCTGCAAAACAGCCCGTCCTCGGTGAACTCTCAGCCCTGGCATTTTGTGGTCGCCTCAACCGACGAAGGCCGCGCCGCCATTGCGCAGGCTACCACCGGGGCGTTTATTTATAACGAGCCTAAAGTATTGAACGCCTCGCACGTCATCGCGCTGTGCATGAAAAGCGACATCACCGAAGCGCATCTGCAAAGCGTGCTGGCGCAGGAAGAGAAAGATGGCCGCTTTGCCAGTGCCGACGCCAAAGCCGGACAGGACAAGAGCCGCCGGGGTTACGTCGATATGCACCGCTATGAACTGCGCGATGTGCCGCAGTGGATGGAAAAGCAGGTTTACCTTGCGTTAGGCGGCCTGCTGCTGGGCGCAGCGATGCTCGGCATTGATGCCACGCCGATGGAAGGTTTTGATCAGCGCGCGCTGGATCTCTCCCTGGGACTGCGCGAAAAAGGCTTAACCAGCGTGGTGCTGGTGTCGCTGGGCGTGAAAAGCGATAAAGATTTCAACGCCGCGCTGCCGAAATCCCGCCTGGCCCGCGAAGAGATCTTCACCTTTATCTAAGCGACTATGCCCGCGCGGGTTTTCCGGTAATGGGCCGGGGTGAGCGCATAGTGCCGCCGGAACGCTTTCGAAAATGATGCCAGGGATAAAAACCCGCAGCGGGCAGCAATCGCGTCCACCGTCTGGCTGCGCTCCTGAATCAACAGCCGTGCCGCCAGCGCCATGCGTAACTGGGTAAGCCAGGCCTGGGGCGTCTGGTGGTAGCAGCGGGCAAAATGACGGGCGAAGGTGGCGCGGGATAAAAAGCAGCGCCCGGCCATGCTCTCCATCGTCCAGGGCTGTGAGGGATCGGCCAGCACCGCCAGCACGGCCGGGGCGAGGCGTTTGTCAGTCAACAGACGCAGCAACCCGGCTGGCGGTTCACTTTCTGTGAGTAAAATCCGCAGCACCAGCACCAGGAACGTGGCCGTCAGGTTATCGACGATGGTTGTACCGCCCGGCGAACCGCTGAGGCTTTCACGCACCAGCATCGCCAGCAGCAGTTCCAGTTCCGGGCAATCCTGGCGATCCCGTGTGCGCAGATGGATCACCCCGCTCTCTTTCGCAAACAGCCAGCCGCTGTTCGCGCCGAAATGAAACTCACCGCACAGTACGTCCACGCTGTCTCCTTCGCCTTCCGTGCGCACTTCCGTCAGCGTCCCGTTGAAATGTTTTGCCACCGGCGCAACCTGCCCCCACTCCACCAGCCCTTGCAGTATGTGCGGTGAACCGTGCGGCAGGAGCAGCACATCGCCCGCGTTCACGTTCAGCGTTTTACCCGCCAGTTGCAGCTGCGCGCTGCCGTGCAGGATCACATGCCAGGGCACGACGCCCGGCGCAAGCTGCGCGTGATCGGCCGTCCAGCGCCCGGCAAAACGACAGTGCAGATTAACGACGCTGGCAGGGGCAAGCAGCGTAAGGACCCGGCTGAGGCTATCCAAGGTTTCTCTCCTGAGACGATAAGACAAAAAAGCGAGACGATGAGCGCCATTCTACCTGCTGGCATCGCCCTATGATGTGTCCATCGCCACTACGGCGGAAATTATTTACTCACAGGAGATTGTTATGAGCCGTTTAACTTCAGTTCAGCCCGTCCATGCCACTGGCAAAGCCGCCGAGTTATTTACCGCGATTAATCGTGCAATGGGCAAAGTGCCGAACGCCTATCAGACCATCGGCAATGCCCCGGACGTGCTCGGCCAGGCGTTACAACACAATGCGATGCTGGCAAAAAGCAGCCTGAGCAGAAAGCAACTGGAAGCGATTAACCTCGCTGTCAGCGAAGCGTCTGGCTGTGATTATTGCCTGGCCGCGCATTCGCTGATGGGCAAAATGGCGGGCTTTACGCCAGAGCAAATGCGTCAGCTTCGTCAGGGCGATTACCCGGATGACGCGCAACTGGACGCGCTGGTGAAATTTGTGCAGACGCTGGTGACCACGCACGGCACGCTGCCTGAAGAGGCGGTGAACGATTTCCGCGAAGCCGGGTTTGATGATGTGCAGGTGGTGGAAACCATCAGCGCGGTGAGCGCGATTTTGTTTACCAATATGATTAACCGGGTGAATGATACGGTGGTGGATTTCCCGGCGGTGAGTTAAGGGGTTTTCCCCTCACCCCGGCCCTCTCCCCTTGGGAGAGGGAGAAAAGCGAGTCCGCGCTCGGGCGGTTCCCTCTCCCATGGGGAGAGGGTTAGGGTGAGGGGGCTTTTCCTCAGCGGCGTTCCGGAATAATCAAATCCCCGCGCAGTACGCAGGACCCCAGCACACTCTGGGTTTTTTCCGTCAGCCAGGTCACGATCCGCGCGGCCATCGCATCCATCGAATATTCAATGGCCGGAATGGTCGGTATGCCCGGCAGTTGCAGTGAACCGGCGAGGCTGAAGACCATAATGTCGCCCGGTACCGATTTATTAAACGCCTGAAGCTGCGTGATCACCCGCTGTGCGGCCTGCTCGTCGGCCACCAGCAATGCGTTGAAGTTCAGCGTGGTGGCGTTGTTTAGCAGCACCTGAAGCGCCACTGACGAGGTGGTGGAATCCATAAACACCAGATTGCGGTTAAACGGCAGGAAGTTATTTTCCAGCGCGTGTTTATAACCAAGCAGTACCTGGTCGGCGGAGCCGCTACCTTCCGGGTGGATCAGCGCAATTTGCCGACGCCCCTGGCTAATCAGGTAATTACAGGCGGTTTCAGCAGCGAAGGCATGGTCAAACTGGATGCTGTTCGGCGTGTCGGCTTCGACGCAATCCACCAGAATGACGTTTTCATCCGCCAGATTGAGCGGAAAGCGCGCGCCGATAATCAGCACGTCATCGCACAATCCGCAGGTGAGTTCATCCAGCGCATTCATCACCCCCGCTTTACTGTTGGCAAAACGCAGCAGCAGATGTTTCTGATGTTGGCTGAGATGTTTCTCAAGCGCATAGAGATAACCGGTGGTCTGGTTAACGTTATCTTGTGCACAAATCACCCCTATGCAGCCCGTAGACTGACTGAGCAAGGACTGCGCAATGACATTGGGCCGATAATTGAGTTCATCGACCGCTTTCAGGACCGCGAGGCGACTGGCTTCCTTAACGCCGCGCGAACCACTCAACACCCGTGAGACTGTGGCTTTGGACACCCCAGCTAAACGTGATACATCGTTGATTGTTGACATCTTTATCCCCTGGCAGCCCCAAGCGGGCCAAAAAATCCAAATCGTACAATGGCTCAGAATATCGCCAACCTCAGTATAACCGCTTTCTAAATTTCACGGAAACCGATTTTCCATGAGGTCAAAGTTGTTCTCAGAATTTCCTCAAATACTGTGACGTGAATCCAATAAAAAAATCTTATAGGACTAAGAGATTGACGCGCTTCACACTTCCCTCGCTAAAAAATGGAAACCGGTTTCCATATGTTATCCAATCAGCCCCGCAATAACTTTTAACACTTTGAGGATGGATGTCGATGGTTAAGATCATGCTGTGTTGTTCCGCGGGCATGTCCACAAGCCTGCTGGTCAGAAAAATGGTCGATGAAGCACAGGTCAGAGGATTACCGGTCGAGATTGACGCCTATGGCGTGGCGGAATTTGATACCCAGTTTCCGCGCTACCAGGTCGTGCTGCTTGGGCCACAAGTGAAGTACATGTTAAATACGCTTTCAGAAAAGGCTGCCACTCACGGCATTCCCGTTCAGCCCATCAACCCGATGGATTACGGGATGCAGCGCGGTGATAAGGTACTGGACTATGCTCTGTCGCTCATCGAAGCGGCGCACTAAAAGGTGTCTCTATGAGTTCGTTATATCAGTCAATGGTTGCCGTTATTGAGCAATCGATCACCCCGCTGGCAGGCCGGCTGGGACAGCAAAAATATGTTATCGCCATCCGTGACGGCTTTACCGCCGCGCTGCCGTTTATGATTATCGGCTCGTTTATGCTGGTGTTTATTTTCCCGCCGTTCTCCGCGGATACCACCAATAGCTTTGCGCGCGGCTGGCTCGATTTCTCCCAGACTTACCGCGAACAACTGATGCTGCCGTTTAACCTGAGCATGGGCGTGATGACGTTCTTTATCTCAGTGGGGATTGGCGCAAGCCTTGGGCGGCAGTTTAACCTTGATCCGGTGATGTCCGGTCTGCTGGCATTTATGGCGTTTTTGCTGGTCGCGGCTCCTTATGCCGACGGTAAAATCTCTACCCAGTACCTTTCCGGTCAGGGGATTTTCACCGCGCTTATCACCGCCATCTATTCAACCCGTATGTACGCGTGGCTGAAGCAGAACAACATTACCATCCGCCTGCCGAAAGAAGTGCCGACTGGCGTGGCGCGCTCATTTGAAATCCTGATCCCGGTGCTGGTGGTGATTGCCACGCTGCATCCGCTCAACCTGTTTATCGAAGCGCAAACCGGCATGATCCTGCCGCAGGCGATTATGCACCTGCTGGAACCGCTGGTGTCGGCGTCCGACTCCCTGCCTGCCATTCTGCTCTCCGTGCTGCTGTGCCAGATTTTCTGGTTCGCGGGCATCCACGGTTCGCTTATCGTTACCGGTATCATGAACCCGTTCTGGATGGCGAACCTCTCGGCAAACCAGGCAGCACTGGCGGCGGGTGCGGCGTTACCGCACGTTTACCTGCAAGGCTTCTGGGATCACTATCTGCTGATTGGCGGCGTTGGCTCCACCCTGCCGCTGGCGTTTTTGCTGCTGCGTAGCCGTGTCACCCACCTGCGTACTATCGGCAAAATGGGCGTTGTGCCAAGTTTCTTTAACATCAATGAACCTATCCTGTTCGGTGCGCCGATCATCATGAACCCGATGCTGTTCATCCCGTTCGTCTTCGTTCCGCTGATTAACGCCTGCCTCGCTTACGGTGCAACCCGTCTCGGCTGGGTGGATCAGGTGGTTTCGCTGACGCCGTGGACCACGCCTGCACCTATCGGTGCGTCCTGGGCCGCGAACTGGGCGTTCAGTCCGGTGGTGATGTGCGCAATCTGTATGGTGATGTCAGCGCTGATGTACCTGCCGTTCCTGCGTGCCTATGAGCGTTCTTTGATGAAAACCGAAGAGCAGAAAGCCCAGGCTGCGGCCCCGCTCACGGAAACCGTCCGCCCGTAGTCATAAGGAGAGAATGACCATGAAATATACATTTCCCGCCCATTTCTGGTGGGGCAGCGCCAGCTCCGCACAGCAAACCGAAGGGGAAAGCCTGCACGGTGGAAAAAGCGCCACGACCTGGGATCACTGGTTCGCCACTCAGCCACTGCGCTTCCACCAGCAGGTCGGGCCTGCTGATACCTCAACGTTTTATCAGCACTGGCGGGAAGATATCGCGCTGTTAAAGCAGTTAAACCACAACAGCTTTCGCACCTCGATCAGCTGGTCGCGTCTTATCCCGGACGGCACCGGCGAGGTGAACCCGGAGGCGGTGGCGTTTTATAACAACGTGATTGACGAGTTGCTGGCGCAGGGGATCGCTCCGTTTATTACCCTGTTCCACTTCGATATGCCGATGGTGATGCAGGAGAAAGGCGGCTGGGAAAACCGCGAAGTGGTCGAGGCGTTCAGCCGTTACGCGCAGATCTGTTTTGAGCTGTTCGGTGACCGCGTGATGTACTGGTTCACCTTTAACGAGCCGATTGTGCCGGTGGAAGGCGGATACCTGTATGACTTCCATTACCCGAACGTGGTGGATTTCAAACGTGCGGCGACCGTGGCGTACAACACCGTGCTGGCCCATGCCTCAGCGGTGCGGGCGTTTCGCGCCGGGCATTACGCCGGGGAAATCGGCATTGTGCTGAACCTGACGCCGTCATATCCGCGCTCGCAAAATCCGGCGGATCTGCTGGCCGCGCACCATGCCGATTTGCTGTTTAACCGCAGTTTCCTCGACCCGGTGCTGAAAGGCGAATATCCGGCGGATCTGGTGGCGTTGCTGAAAGCCTACGATCAGCTTCCGACCTGCAAGCCGGACGATGTGGCGCTGATTGCTGAAGGTAAAGTCGATCTTCTGGGGATTAACTATTACCAGCCGCGTCGGGTGAAATGCCGCGACAGCGCGGTCAATCCACAATCGCCGTTTATGCCGGAGTGGTTATTTGATTATTACGAAATGCCAGGGCGGAAAATGAATCCCCATCGTGGATGGGAAATTTACGAACCAGGTATTTACGATATTCTGACCAACTTACGCGTTAATTACGGCAACCCACGCTGCTTTATTTCTGAAAATGGCATGGGTGTGGAAAATGAACAGCGCTTTATTGAAGACGGGCAAATTAACGATCAATACCGTATCGAATTTGTTTCCGGTCATTTGAAGTGGCTGCATAAAGGGATTTCTGAAGGCTGTAATTGTCTCGGTTATCATATGTGGACGTTTATTGATAACTGGTCATGGTGTAATGCGTATAAAAACCGCTACGGGTTTGTCCAGCTGGATTTAAAAACCCAGAAACGCACCATCAAGAAAAGTGGGGAGTGGTTTGCCGCGACCTCAGCCAATAATGGTTTTAGCGAAGAGTCATAAACATGATTGAATTAGAAGAAGCGGTGATGGAAATCATCGTCAATGCCGGTCAGTCCCGTAGTCTCTGTTTTGAAGCCCTGCGCGCCGCGCGCGCGGGCAACTTTGATGAGGCCAAAAATCTGCTGCGCGAGGCCGATGGCTACTCGCGCCAGGCGCACCATATGCAAACTAAACTCATTGAGCAGGACGCCGGTGAAGCCCGCCAGCCAATGACGTTAATTATGGTGCACGCTCAGGATCATTTAATGACGTCATTACTGGCGCGTGAATTATCCGAAGAGATTATCCAACTTTATCAGCGCTAATTAATTAAATCGTGGAGATCCGTTAAGAGAATATTATTAATCCGCCGTACCCTAACAATATTACATGGTGATAGCACAATTATTCCGTTAAATGCGGACGGGATAATTATTGTCTGAAAATAATTTACTAAATTGAGACAAACATGAAATTAATTAAAAAACTTCCAGTGGCACTGGCAGTAATGGCTGCGCTTTGCTCAGGAAATGTCGTTGCACAAGAATTTACTCAGGAACAAATTGACGCCATCGTGGCAAAAGCGGTGGATAAAGCCCTCACCGAACGCCAGGCCAAAATGGATGCGGCGGTTGCGAAAAAAGCCGATGTGATTACCGAACCGCAAAGCACCGCGCAATCACCGGATATGGCTATTCCGTTTGGCGTGAAATTTACCGGTTATGCGCGTTATGGCGCGCAGTTCCAGGCAGGCGATCAGAAATTTGTCGGCGTCGATGGCTCATATAACGGTTCCTCAGCGATCGGTCGTCTGGGTAACGAAGGCAACGGCGGCGAATTCCAGCTTTCCAAAGCGTTCAAAGGCGACAACGGCGCAATCTGGGACATCAACGTGATGATCGACCACTGGGGCGACGAGGTGAACCTCAAGAAAGCCTACGCCGGGGTGACCAACATTCTGGAGTCCAACCCGAACGCCTACATCTGGGCCGGTCGTGACTTCCACCAGCGTCCACAACAGGGCATCAACGATTACTTCTGGATGAACCACGACGGCCAGGGTGCAGGGGTGAAAAACTTCGACATCGGCGGCGTGCAGTTTGACCTAGCGACCGTGGCGGCAGTGGAATCCTGTAGCCCGGAAGTGATGAACGATGAAGGCAACCCGTCGCGTATTACCTGTACCGGCGGTTCCGGCACCGGTGATAAAGGCAACTATGCGGTGACCTCAAAAATCCACGGTATGAAGGTTGGTCCGCTGGATCTGGAACTGTACGCCAACTACGGCTTTGACTCCAAAGCCGTTGACAGCGATGCGCGTCTGAAAGCGTGGCAGGGCGGCGTGGTGCTGAGTCACACTGGCGAAAGCAGCGTGAACAAGTTGATTGCGCGCTACTCCGATAACTCGGACAACAGTGTATACAACAAAACCGATGATCTGACGGCGATTTATACCAGCTTCGAGGGTAGCTACAAATTCACCCAACAGGCACAGGTTGAATACCTGCTGGCGTACCACGACTACGAAAATGATGCCAACGGCATCGATGATCGTCGTAACTACAACGCCATTGTGCGTCCGATGTACTGGTGGAACGACGTGCATTCAACCTGGCTGGAACTGGGCTGGCAGAAAGTCGATTTCGAACAGGGCGGGGATAACCACGGCTGGAAAGCCACGCTGTCTCAGAACATCTCCATCAACATGGGACCGGAATTCCGTCCGATGCTGCGCTTCTACGTGACCGGCGGTCAGGTGGATAACGAACGCACCGCACGCATCAACGGCACTGAAGACGAGACGCTGGATTCGTTCAACGTCGGCGCGATGTGGGAAGCCTGGTTCTAAAACGTCAGGCCCGGCGGCGCAGGCTTGCCGGGCCGACAACAGTTTTGCAGGTCGGGTCAGCGTCATGGCTCCCGGCCTGATGTTTGTTAACCCTCAGTGCTCACTTTCACGCGAACCTTCGCTGCCACCAGCAGAGCCGTCAGAAGCATCAGGCTGCCGGAAATCACCAGCGGCGAGAGCAGACCGAGGTTATCGAGAGCGTAGCCTCCCACCGCTGCACCGCAGGTATTGGCAAGCTGGATCACCGCCACCTGAATTGATCCAGCTTTTTCTGCCTGATCCGCCAGCGATCGGGTGATCCACGTTGACCAGCCCACCGGCACCAGCGCAAACGCCAGTCCCCACACCACGGCAATGCCCGACGCGACCACTTTATCGCTGCCCCACAAAATCAGAACCAGCGCGCTCACTGCCAGCACCAGCGGCGCACAGGCCAGCGCGAACTTAAGGGATTTTTTAAGGAACAGCGACGACATCGAGGTGCCAATAAAACTGGCGATGCCGAAACTCAGCAGCACCAGCGTCAGACCGTCAACGTCGAAACCGGCCATGCTCATGTACACCGGGCGGATATAGGTAAAGAACGCAAACTGCCCGGCAAAGGACATGAAAATGGCGCACATGCCCGCCAGCACGCCGGGGCGTTTTAAGATGCTGAACATGTTTTGCTTATGCTGCATCGGCTCGCCCGGCAGATGCGGCAGCGCTTTCCACACCCAGACGATGCAGACCGCGCCCATTACTGCCGCCGCATTAAACACGTTACGCCAGCCGATAATTCCGCCGAGGAAACTGCCTAACGGAGCGGCGATCACCAGCGCAATCGACACTGCGCCGAAGATCACCGACAGCGCTTTGGGCACGGTACGCGCCGGGACTAAGCGCATAGTCAGCGACGCCGACATCGCCCAGAAGCCGCCAAGCGCAAGCCCTAAGCAGGCGCGCCCCACCAGCAGCAGCGTGAAGTTATTGGCAAAAGAGACCAGCAGACAGGAGAGGGTCAGCAGGACGGAGAATAAAATCACCACGTAGCGCCTGTCGGTGGTGCGAATGGTCTGGGTGATAAACAGGCTGGCAAACATCGCAATAAAGGCGGTGACGGTCACCGACTGCCCGGCTAACCCCTCGGAAATGCCCAAATCCTGCGCCATCGGCGTGAGCAGGCTGACCGGCAGAAATTCCACGGTAATTAAACACGCGACACAAAACGCCACGGCAAAAACCGCCGACCAGTTTGGTCGATGGTGTCCTTCTTTATGCTCACTCATGTCGTCTCCTGCGTTGTTTAAAGGCGTAAAGCCGCGCAGTGTAACACTCTGAGTGTGACGTATTTAACGTTTTAGCAACTTTTATGGGGGAATTCCCCCTCTCAGAACCGGGAGGGGGACAAATCTCAGGCTTTTACCCGGCTGATGTAGCCGCTAAATGCGGTTAACTGCCCGGTCAGATGATCCAGCGTACTCTGGTCTATCACTTCGCCCGTCTGGGTATCGACTTTATTCTGAATAACGCCGCCCATAAATTCCGGCTTGTTCATGACCATCGCGTCGAGGAAAACGAGGATTTGTCGCAGATGATACTGGCAGCGTGCGCCGCCAATTGCGCCCATGGAGCTGGTCTGGATCAGCACCGGCTTGCCTGCCAGCGGTTGATCCGGCAGGCGGGACAGCCAGTCGATGGCGTTTTTCAGGCCGCCGGGGACGGAATAGTTATATTCCGGCGTCACGATCACCACGCCATCCGCCGCGCGGATCTGCGCTGCGATCGCTTCCACGCTTTGCGGGAAACCCTCTTCCTGCTGGATATCCGCATCGTACAGCGGAATGTCGCCAATCGACGGCAGCGCGGTCACTTCCATACCTTCCGGGGCAATTTTTGGCAGCGTGCGGGCGACCATCGCATTAAACGAACCCTTACGCAGACTTCCGAGCAATGTTACGACTTTCAGTGTGTCAGACATCATTTCTCCTTAAGATCGGTCAGGCAGATAGACTACTAAAGCGCATCAGGCGGGCAGCGGGTTTATTGGCGCGCGGCTGGATAGCCGGCAGGCGATGCCACCCTTCTTTGCTGTCGAACGACCAGATATTCAAACTTTCAATGGCAGGCGTGACGGCAACCGACCAGATAAGCACGTCTTCTGCATCGCATACCACTTCTGTCGGCGCTGACTGCGCGGTTCGCAGACGCCCGGAACCGGGGAAAAGTTGCAGAAATCCCGACGTATCCTGCATCTGATTCGCCATTTTCAATACGCTCTGGCGCAGGGTGATGATTTGCGCCTGGGCTTCATTGGGATCGGTTTGATTATTGATCCACAGTTTTTCACTGCTGGCGAACGTGTGGCGCTCCTGCGCGTGGGGACTCAGAAAACCCCGTGTGGCGCGCTGAAGCTCCATATCCAGTCCGCATACGCCCTCAGTAGTGACGGTAACGCCCACCAGGTTTCCGGCATAGGACAGAGAGAAAGAAGGCAAATGTGCGTCTGCAAAGACCGGGCGGCCCTCTGCCCTGACGATAATTTCCGGCAGCTCGCTAATACCGTAGAGCATAAACATCAGCTCGGCGAGTAGCGATCGGGAAGCCAGGAAGCGATTACGCTGATGTTCAGGAAGTTGCCGCGCTGCTTCATGACAGGAAGAAGGCAGCCGAATCGACATGAGATGCCCTTCTGTCAGGATCCCTCTGGCAAAGTGTGTCGCCATTTTTCTCTCCGTGATAATGGTCTGTGGGGCCAGACAAAATAGTGTCGCCTATTGTGCGCAGGTTTTGTGGAGGAAAAAAGAAGATAAAAGTTTCCGGGGTGACTTTTACATTTCCTTTAACAGGAACCCTGAAAACGAAAAAACCCGCCAGAGGCGGGTTTTAAGAAATTGTGCTTTTGAACGGAAGCTTAGATGCTTACAACGTTACCAGCAGCCGGGCCTTTAGCGCCGCTTTCGATGGTGAAGGACACTTTCTGACCTTCGTCCAGAGATTTGTAGCCATCGTTCTGGATAGCAGAGAAGTGTACGAACACATCTTTAGAGCCATCGTCAGGAGTGATGAAGCCGAAACCTTTATCAGCGTTGAACCATTTTACCAGACCAGTCATTTTACCAGACATTGAAATTACCTTTTACATTAAGAATGAGCCTTTCGGCGCGATGGTGTGCTTTACAGAATTTTTGAAGCGATTAAGGAGAAGCTCACGTCGAAGGGTATCTTAGGATAACTTCTGGAGGACTGCTTTACTAACTGCTTTAAAGGTCTGTACGTCAAACCAGTCCGAGTATTAACGCACAGATCCTTAGCCAGTAGCAATGTTTATTTTCACATATTACTTACCAATGCAAAAACTGGAGAAGATCCGGCCCAGCAGATCGTCCGAAGTAAACTCACCGGTGATCTCGCTTAACGCCTGCTGAGCAAGGCGCAGCTCCTCAGCGAGCAGCTCCCCGGCCCAGGCCCCCAGTAATTGTGCTTTGCCCTGTTGCAGGTGGTCTGCTGCCTGCTCAAGCGCCTGTAAATGACGGCGACGCGCGAGGAAGCCCCCTTCCATACGCGTGTCAAAGCCCATACTGGCCTTGAGATGATGGCGCAGCACATCCACACCTTCTCCCGTACGCGCGGAAAGGCGAATAAGTGAGTGACCATTCACATCGCTTAACCCCAGCGGCTCGTCGGTGATATCCGCTTTATTGCGTACCACAGTAATCGGTAATTTCGCTGGCAGTCGGGCGATAAAATCAGGCCAGATCGCCGCCGGATCGGTGGCGTCGGTCGTGGTACCGTCAACCATAAACAGCACGCGGTCAGCCTGGTCGATCTCCTGCCAGGCGCGTTCAATACCGATGCGCTCTACCTCGTCGCTGGCTTCACGCAGGCCCGCAGTATCGATGATGTGCAGCGGCATCCCGTCGATGTGGATATGCTCGCGCAGCACGTCGCGGGTCGTCCCTGCGATATCGGTGACGATAGCCGCTTCACGCCCGGCCAGCGCGTTAAGCAGGCTCGATTTCCCGGCGTTCGGACGCCCGGCAATGACCACTTTCATGCCTTCACGCAGAAGGCTGCCCTGACGGGCTTCAGCGCGGACGGCATCAAGATCGGCCATCACGCCATTCAGTTGCGCTTCAATTTTGCCGTCAGAAAGAAAATCAATTTCTTCATCCGGGAAATCAATCGCGGCTTCCACATAGATGCGCAGGTGAGTGAGTGCTTCCACCAGATGATTTACACGGGCGGAGAACGCCCCCTGTAACGAGTTGAGTGCCGAACGTGCAGCCTGCTCGGAACTGGCATCGATCAGATCGGCAATCGCTTCAGCCTGGGCCAGATCCAGCTTGTCGTTAAGAAACGCCCGTTCGGAAAACTCGCCCGGACGCGCAATACGCACGCCTGTAATCTTCAGAATGCGTTTGAGCAGCAGGTCGAGAATAACCGGCCCGCCGTGCCCCTGAAGCTCCAGCACGTCTTCACCGGTAAAAGAATTGGGGCCAGGGAACCACAGCGCGATCCCCTGATCGAGCGCGGTACCATCGGCATCTTTAAACGGCAGGTAATCGGCGTAACGCGGCTTTGGCAGCTTACCCAGTACGGTTTCAGCCACCTCCCGTGCCTTCAGGCCGGAGATACGCAGAATACCCACACCACCGCGTCCTGGAGGGGTGGCCTGGGCAACGATAGTGTCGTTATGGCTCATGATTCGTCTCTTTAAATAGCAATAAAAAAGGCGGTCATCAGACCGCCCTTTGTTCACTTTTCCGTTTGCCGGGTGGCGCTACGCTGACCCGGCCTGGTGTCAGGAGCTTTTCTTCTCGCGGCTATGCAGGCCACGTTTCTCCAGACCACGGTAAATCAACTGCTGTTGCAGAATGGTCACCAGGTTGCTGACGATATAGTACAGCACCAGACCAGACGGGAACCACAGGAAGAACACCGTAAAGATGACCGGCATAAAGGTCATGATTTTCTGCTGCATCGGGTCGGTCACGGTGGTCGGCGACATCTTCTGGATGAAGAACATCGTCACGCCCATCAGGATCGGCAGGATGTAGTACGGGTCTTGTGCGGACAGGTCATGGATCCACAGGGCGAACGGCGCATGACGCAGTTCAATGGAGCCCATCAGCATGTAGTACAGCGCAAGGAAGATCGGCATCTGGATAAGCAGCGGGAAGCAGCCGCCCAGCGGGTTCACTTTCTCTGCTTTATACAGAGCCATCATTTCCTGGCTCTGACGCTGTTTGTCATCGCCCAGACGCTCACGCATTGCCGCAATCTTCGGCTGCAGCATACGCATCTTCGCCATGGAGGTGTACTGCGCTTTGGTCAGCGGGTACATGATGCCACGAACGATAAAGGTGATAACGATGATGGAGAAGCCCCAGTTGCCCAGGAAGCTATGGATCCACTTCAGCAGTTTAAACAGCGGCTGAGAGATGAACCACAGCCAGCCGTAATCCACGGTCAGGTCAAGATGCGGCGCAACGGCAGCCATTTTGTCCTGAATTTCCGGACCAACCCACAGGGTGCTGGCAAGCGCACCGGTTTGACCCGGTTGCACCAGAACCGGCGCAGACTTATAGCCGATAGCGGCAACGCCATTGCCCAGGTTATTGGTGTAGAAGTTGCTCGTCACATCGCTGCGCGGGATCCAGGCCGTTGCAAAGTACTGTTGCAGCATCGCCACCCAACCGCCGTTAGCCGTTACGTTCAGGTTTTCGTTGTCTGCAATGGTGTCGAATTTGTATTTTTCGTACTTTTCATCCGGCGTGGAGTACGCCGCACCACGGAAGGTATGCAGCGCGAAGTTGCTGCTTCCGGTATCAAGATGAGCAGGCAGATTGATGGATTGCTTAAGCTGACCAAACGTTGCCACTTCCAGCGGTTTTGCACCGGCGTTCTGCACGTTATAGCCCACGTTCACCGCATAGTCACCGCGCTTCAGGGTGAAGGTTTTGGTGAAGGTGTTGCCCGCCGCGTCGATATAAGTCATCGGGATCGCCAGTTCATTCTGGCCTTCAGCCAGTACAAAGGCGTCACTGGTGACGTTATACAGCGGACGTGCGCCGTTAGCCGGGTTATCCGGGCCATCACGACCTGTCAGACCGCTTTGAGCCTGGTAAATAAACTGTGGAGACGTTTCCAGTAACTGGAACGGCTCTGAAGAACCCAGCTCTTTCGGGTAACCCAACAGCTGCGCCTTTTCAACATCACCACCACGGGTGTTGATAGTTAATTCAAGCACGTCGGTCTTAACTGTAATCAGTTTCCCCTGGCCACTGGCTGGTACGCCCTGGTCTGCGGCGCTACCCGCTGCGGTGGTCGTAGTCTGCGTGGTCTGCTGCGTCTGAGGCTGAGGATTTTTATCCTGCTCCCAGGCTTGCCAGATCATGAAAGACACGAACAACAAAGCGATGACTAAAAGATTGCGTTGCGAATCCATCGTTAGTGTTCTCTGGTATTAAAAGGTCCTGGCGGGACGGGGTCGTCGCCACCCGGGTGTAAAGGGTGGCATTTTAATACGCGTTTCACCGTCAACCAACTGCCTTTTATCACTCCAAACCTGCGCAATGCCTCAATTCCGTAGGCCGAACAGGTAGGAGTGAAACGACAATGTGGCCCGAGTAGCGGACTAATCAGGCGCTGATAGACCCTAATAAGGGCTATCAGGAGCCTTGAGCCAGGCGACAGTGGCGGCGCCATAATTTTTCCAACGCTTCCGAGAGAGCACGGTTATCGAGGTCGGCAACCCCCTTTTTCGCCACCACCACGAAATCCATTGCAGGGAGTTCATGTTGACGTAAACGAAAGCTTTCGCGCGTCAGGCGTTTAATCCTGTTGCGTTCATGTGCACGTTTAACGTTTTTCTTGGCGACGGTAAGACCGATGCGGGGATGCCCCAGCGAATTCAGGCGGCCGAGGATGGTGATTTGCGGCGTGCCAGCCCGTTGTGGCTGCTGGAAGACGAAAGTGAAATGATTGGGAGTTAACAAACGTAACTCCCTGGGAAATGCGAGCTTAACCACGCAGGGTTAGCTTTATTACTTGGAAACGGTCAGACGAGAACGGCCTTTAGCACGACGACGTGCCAGAACCTGACGACCATTTTTAGTTGCCATACGAGCACGGAAGCCGTGAGAACGGTTGCGCTTCAGTACAGACGGTTGAAAAGTGCGTTTCATGGCGATTTCTACCTAAACTTGAATGATTTCACTGACTTTTGCGCCTGCTCGTTTAGCAATGCCAACAGCTAACGCTTCAGTGTGGGTGATTAAAGAGGCCGGATTGTAATAATTGTACACTCCGGAGTCAATTCTCTTTCCTTATATCCCGCGTATTTTCGCATGATTCTGCCCGTAAAATGAACAACCTTTGACGACAGAATGCACGCGTTGCGCGCCGGGTGGAGGATTATACGGGCTGATAATCAAAGCGCAAGGATCCTCAAGGATCAACTCGCGATCGATTACGCAAATTTTTGCTGCCAGGTATGAATTTTTCCAATATGCGGGCGAAATCGTCCCGCAGCGGAGCCAGGATCGTTTACACTTACCCGGTTCGGATCGACCTGTGGATAAATCGTGAAGAATCTGTGAGAAACACAAGATCTCTTCGGCAGTTTACGCTATGATCCGCGGTCCCGATCGCGATCCAGGATCGTTTAAAGGGGCCAAACCGCAGATAGCGGTTCGCACGTCACCCTTCAGGGGTCTTATCGATGTGTGTCAACAATCACGAATATTCAGCCTTTGTCATTTTATCGACTTTGTTCGAGTGGAGTCCGCCGTGTCACTTTCGCTTTGGCAGCAGTGTCTTGCCCGATTGCAGGATGAGTTACCAGCCACAGAATTCAGTATGTGGATCCGCCCGTTGCAGGCGGAGCTGAGCGATAACACGCTGGCTTTGTATGCGCCAAACCGTTTCGTACTTGATTGGGTCAGAGACAAATACCTCAATAACATCAACGGACTGCTGAACGATTTTTGCGGCACCGATGCTCCCCAGTTGCGGTTTGAAGTCGGCACAAAGCCTGTCACCCAGACGCTGCGCGAAACGGTAAACGTTGCGCCCGCGCAGGTCGCGGCAGTACACACTCCTCGCGTTGCCCCTGCGGCTCGTTCCGGCTGGGATAATGTCCCTGCTCCGGCGGAACCGACGTATCGCTCGAACGTCAACGTGAAGCACACATTCGATAACTTCGTTGAAGGTAAATCCAACCAGTTAGCCCGTGCGGCGGCGCGTCAGGTAGCAGATAACCCTGGCGGCGCGTATAACCCGCTGTTCCTTTATGGCGGCACCGGTCTCGGTAAAACCCACCTGCTGCACGCGGTCGGTAACGGCATTGTGGCGCGTAAGCCGAATGCCAAAGTGGTGTACATGCACTCTGAACGTTTCGTTCAGGACATGGTTAAAGCCCTGCAAAACAACGCCATTGAAGAGTTCAAACGTTACTACCGCTCGGTCGATGCGCTGCTTATCGATGACATTCAATTCTTTGCCAATAAAGAGCGCTCGCAGGAAGAGTTTTTCCACACCTTTAACGCCCTGCTCGAAGGCAACCAACAGATCATTTTGACCTCGGATCGTTATCCTAAAGAGATCAACGGCGTCGAGGATCGTCTGAAATCCCGCTTCGGCTGGGGGCTGACCGTCGCGATCGAACCGCCCGAACTGGAAACCCGCGTCGCGATCCTGATGAAGAAAGCCGACGAAAACGATATTCGTCTGCCGGGCGAAGTGGCGTTCTTTATTGCCAAGCGTCTGCGATCCAACGTGCGTGAGCTCGAAGGCGCACTGAACCGCGTGATTGCCAACGCCAACTTTACCGGTCGCGCCATTACCATCGATTTCGTGCGTGAAGCGCTGCGCGATCTGCTGGCGTTGCAGGAAAAACTGGTCACTATCGACAATATTCAAAAGACAGTGGCGGAATACTACAAAATTAAGGTGGCGGATTTGCTGTCAAAACGCCGCTCCCGCTCGGTAGCCCGTCCGCGTCAGATGGCGATGGCGCTGGCAAAAGAGCTGACCAACCACAGCCTGCCGGAAATCGGCGACGCCTTTGGTGGTCGCGACCATACTACCGTGCTGCATGCCTGCCGCAAGATCGAGCAGTTGCGTGAAGAAAGCCATGATATCAAAGAAGATTTCTCAAATTTAATCAGAACATTGTCTTCCTGATGCGATGAAAGTGACGCTATGAAATTTACCGTTGAACGTGAACACTTATTAAAACCGCTCCAGCAGGTCAGT
Organism: Enterobacter sp. kpr-6; assembly: GCF_900116015.1. Classification (GTDB taxonomy): domain Bacteria; phylum Pseudomonadota; class Gammaproteobacteria; order Enterobacterales; family Enterobacteriaceae; genus Enterobacter_D. Next base: position 74,418 of record NZ_FOYH01000006.1, on the reverse strand, counting down.
GGCCCGCTCGGTGGCCGCCCTACGCTGCCTATCCTCGGTAACCTCCTGCTTCAGGTGGCGGACGGTACGCTGTCGCTGACCGGTACCGATCTTGAGATGGAAATGATCGCCCGCGTGGCGCTGCTACAGCCGCACGAGCCGGGCGCGACCACCGTACCGGCACGCAAATTCTTTGATATTTGCCGTGGCCTGCCGGAAGGCGCAGAAATCGCCGTGCAGCTTGAAGGTGACCGGATGCTGGTGCGCTCAGGTCGCAGCCGCTTCTCGCTCTCCACGCTGCCTGCCGCCGACTTCCCGAATCTGGACGACTGGCAGAGCGAGGTGGAATTTACCCTGCCGCAGGCGACCATGAAGCGTCTGATCGAAGCGACGCAGTTTTCCATGGCGCATCAGGACGTTCGCTATTATTTAAACGGTATGCTGTTTGAAACCGAAGGTGAAGAGTTGCGTACTGTCGCCACCGACGGTCACCGTCTGGCAGTGTGTTCAATGCCTGTTGGTCAGCCGCTGCCGAACCATTCGGTGATCGTGCCGCGTAAAGGCGTTATCGAACTGGTGCGTATGCTGGACGGCGGCGATTCGCCGCTGCGTATTCAGATCGGCAGCAATAATATTCGTGCGCACGTGGGTGATTTTATCTTCACCTCGAAGCTCGTTGATGGCCGTTTCCCGGATTATCGCCGCGTATTGCCGAAAAACCCGGACAAACACCTCGACGCAGGCTGCGATATTCTCAAACAAGCGTTTGCCCGCGCGGCGATCCTGTCGAACGAGAAATTCCGCGGCGTGCGCCTGTACGTCAGTGAAAATCAGCTAAAAATTACTGCCAATAACCCGGAGCAGGAAGAAGCCGAGGAGATCCTCGACGTCACCTACGCCGGCACAGAAATGGAAATTGGCTTTAACGTCAGCTACGTGCTGGATGTGCTCAACGCGCTGAAGTGCGAAAACGTGCGTATCCTGCTGACGGACTCCGTTTCCAGCGTGCAGATTGAAGATGCGGCGTCTCAAAGTGCTGCGTATGTTGTTATGCCCATGAGATTGTAATGTCGCTCACCCGCCTGTTGATCCGCGATTTTCGCAATATCGAAAACGCGGATCTCGCTTTATCTCCCGGCTTTAACTTCCTGGTTGGCGCGAACGGTAGCGGCAAAACCAGCGTGCTGGAAGCGATCTACACGCTCGGTCATGGCCGGGCGTTCCGCAGTCTGCAAACGGGCCGCGTCATTCGTCATGAGCAAGAGTCGTTTATTCTGCACGGGCGTTTGCAGGGCACGGATCATGAAACGTCCATCGGCCTGACCAAAGATAAGCTGGGCAGCAGTACCGTGCGCATCGATGGCACGGACGGGCACAAAATCGCTGAACTGGCGTTAATGATGCCGATGCAGCTCATTACGCCGGAGGGGTTTACTTTACTCAACGGCGGCCCCAAATACAGAAGAGCGTTTATTGACTGGGGATGTTTTCATAACGAAGCCGGTTTCTTTAACGCCTGGAGTAACCTGAAGCGTTTGCTCAAGCAACGCAACGCCGCGTTACGCCAGGTGAGTCAATACGCGCAGTTACGCCCGTGGGATAAGGAATTAATTCCACTTGCGGAACAAATCAGCCAGTGGCGTGCCGAATACAGCACCGCCATCGCGCAAGATATGGCAGATACCTGTAAACAGTTTCTACCTGAATTCACCCTGACCTTCTCTTTCCAGCGCGGCTGGGAAAAAGAGACCGATTACGCCGACGTTCTGGTGCGCAATTTTGAGCGTGACAGGATGCTGACTTACACCGCGCATGGCCCGCACAAAGCGGATTTCCGCATTCGTGCCGACGGTGCGCCGGTGGAAGATACGCTCTCGCGCGGTCAATTAAAGCTATTGATGTGCGCGCTACGTCTGGCGCAGGGTGAGTTTTTAACCCGTGAAAGCGGGCGACGCTGTTTATATCTGATAGATGATTTTGCCTCAGAGCTTGATGACGCCCGGCGCGGACTGCTTTCCAGCCGCTTAAAAGCCACACAGTCACAGGTCTTTGTCAGCGCCATCAGCGCTGAACACGTTATGGACATGTCGGACAAAAATTCGAAGATGTTCACCGTGGAAAAGGGTAAAATAACGGATTAACCCAAGACAAAATGAGCGAGAAACGTTGATGTCGAATTCTTATGACTCCTCCAGTATCAAAGTCCTGAAAGGGCTGGATGCGGTGCGTAAGCGCCCGGGTATGTATATCGGCGACACGGATGACGGCACCGGTCTGCACCACATGGTATTTGAGGTGGTAGATAACGCTATCGACGAAGCGCTCGCAGGTCACTGTAAAGATATCGTCGTGACCATCCACGCTGACAACTCCGTTTCTGTAACGGATGATGGCCGTGGTATTCCGACCGGTATTCACCCGGAAGAAGGCGTTTCCGCGGCAGAAGTGATCATGACCGTTCTGCATGCGGGCGGTAAATTCGACGATAACTCCTATAAAGTTTCCGGCGGCCTGCACGGCGTAGGCGTTTCCGTGGTTAACGCCCTGTCGCAGAAGCTGGAACTGCTGATCCGCCGCGAAGGTAAAGTCCACCAGCAAACTTACGTGCACGGCGTGCCGCAGGCACCGCTGGCTGTGACTGGCGATACCGATGCGACCGGGACTCAGGTGCGTTTCTGGCCGAGCCATGAAACCTTCACCAATGTCGTTGAATTTGAATATGAAATTCTGGCAAAACGCCTGCGTGAGCTGTCATTCCTGAACTCCGGCGTTTCTATTCGTCTGCGCGACAAACGCGATGGCAAAGAAGATCACTTCCATTACGAAGGCGGTATCAAGGCCTTCGTTGAGTATCTGAACAAGAACAAAACCCCGATCCACCCGAACGTGTTCTATTTCTCCACTGAGAAAGACGGCATTGGCGTGGAAGTGGCGTTGCAGTGGAACGACGGCTTCCAGGAAAACATCTACTGCTTTACCAACAACATTCCGCAGCGCGACGGCGGTACGCACCTCGCGGGCTTCCGTGCGGCGATGACCCGTACCCTGAACGCCTACATGGATAAAGAAGGCTACAGCAAAAAAGCGAAAGTCAGCGCCACCGGTGACGATGCCCGTGAAGGTCTGATCGCCGTGGTTTCCGTCAAAGTGCCGGATCCGAAATTCTCCTCACAGACCAAAGACAAACTGGTTTCTTCCGAGGTGAAATCGGCGGTTGAGCAGCAGATGAACGAACTGCTGGCGGAATACCTGCTGGAAAACCCGGGCGATGCGAAAATCGTTGTCGGTAAAATTATCGACGCCGCGCGCGCCCGTGAAGCTGCACGTAAAGCGCGTGAAATGACCCGTCGTAAAGGCGCACTGGACTTAGCTGGTCTGCCGGGCAAGCTGGCGGATTGCCAGGAGCGCGACCCGGCGCTGTCTGAACTGTACCTGGTGGAAGGGGACTCTGCGGGCGGCTCTGCCAAGCAGGGGCGTAACCGTAAGAACCAGGCGATTCTGCCGCTGAAAGGTAAAATCCTCAACGTGGAGAAAGCGCGCTTTGACAAGATGCTCTCTTCGCAGGAAGTGGCAACGCTTATCACCGCGCTGGGCTGCGGCATCGGCCGCGACGAGTACAACCCGGACAAACTGCGCTATCACAGCATCATCATCATGACCGATGCGGACGTCGATGGTTCACACATCCGTACTCTGCTGCTGACCTTCTTCTATCGTCAGATGCCGGAAATCGTTGAGCGCGGCCACGTCTACATTGCGCAGCCGCCGTTGTACAAAGTGAAGAAAGGCAAGCAGGAACAGTACATCAAAGACGACGAAGCGATGGATCAGTACCAGATTTCGATCGCGCTTGATGGTGCCACGCTGCATACCAACGCCAGCGCTCCGGCACTGGCAGGCGAACCGCTGGAAAAACTGGTTTCTGAGTTCAACGCTGCGCAGAAAATGATTGGCCGTATGGAGCGTCGCTTCCCGCGCTCGCTGCTTAAAGAGCTGGTCTATCAGCCGACGCTGACCGAAGCCGAACTGAGCGATGAAGCGAAAGTCACCGCCTGGGTTTCACAGCTCATCACCACACTTAACGAAAACGAAATGCACGGCAGCACCTGGAACTTCGCGGTGCGTGAAAACGCCGAACTGAAGCAGTTTGAGCCGGTGGTCCGCGTGCGTACGCACGGTGTGGATACCGACTATCCGCTGGAGCAGGAGTTCATTGCCGGTGGCGAATACCGCCGTCTGTGTCAGCTCGGTGAAACGCTGCGTGATTTGATCGAAGATGACGCGTTCATCGAACGTGGCGAGCGTCGCCAGCCGGTAGCCAGCTTCGAACAGGCGCTGGACTGGCTGGTGAAAGAGTCCCGCCGTGGCCTTTCCATTCAGCGTTATAAAGGTCTGGGTGAAATGAACCCGGATCAGCTGTGGGAAACGACGATGGACCCGGAAAGCCGCCGTATGCTGCGCGTGACCGTGAAGGATGCGATTGCCGCGGACCAGCTGTTCACAACACTGATGGGCGACGCCGTTGAACCGCGCCGTGCGTTTATTGAAGAGAATGCGCTGAAAGCCGCGAATATCGATATTTAATCGCGTTCCCCTCACCCCGACCCTCTCCCACCGGGAGAGGGAGAAGGGCAAGCCTGCGCTCGATCTGTGGGAGAGCACAAAGGCAAGTCTGCGCTCGATCTGTCCCCTCTCCCTGTGGGAGAGGGTTAGGGTGAGGGGGTTCCTCTCTCAAAAGAGGCACACCTCTCCCCCATCCCGCCCCCTTTTTCCTCCGACTCTGCTGCTGTTTTTTGAGCTAAATCGCGTTAGCATGAGTACAGACTCGTTCACGTTGGGGATCTCATGGCTATCAAACTTATTGCAATCGACATGGATGGCACACTGCTGCTGCCCGATCACACCATTTCACCTGCCGTCAAAGAGGCGATTTCTGCCGCGCGCGAACGTGGCGTCAACGTCGTCCTGACCACAGGCCGCCCGTACGCAGGCGTTCATAATTACCTGAAAGAGCTGCATATGGATAAGCCGGGTGACTACTGCATCACCTATAACGGCGCGCTGGTGCAGAAAGCGGCGGATGGCAGCACGGTTGCACAAACCACCCTCAGCTATGACGATTATCGCTACCTTGAACAACTATCCCGCGAAGTGGGTTCACACTTCCACGCGCTCGATCGCAACACCCTCTACACCGCCAACCGTGATATCAGCTACTACACCGTGCATGAATCCTACGTGGCCACCATTCCGCTGGTGTTCTGCGAAGCGGAAAAAATGGACAAAGAGATCAAGCTGTTAAAAGTGATGATGATCGACGAGCCGGCTATTCTCGACAAAGCCATCGCCCGCATCCCGGCGGAAGTGAAAGAGAAATACACCGTGCTGAAAAGCGCGCCGTACTTCCTTGAAATCCTCGATAAACGCGTCACCAAAGGTACAGGCGTCAAATCGCTGGCCGATGCGCTGGGCATTCAGCCGGAGGAGATCATGGCGATTGGCGATCAGGAAAACGACATTGCAATGATTGAGTACGCGGGGACCGGTGTGGCGATGGATAACGCCATCGATTCCGTGAAAGAGGTCGCTAATTTCGTCACCAAATCCAACCTGGAAGACGGCGTGGCATGGGCCATTGAGAAGTTTGTCCTGAATTAATCCCCGCTTTACTTCCTGTTAAGCCCGCCATTCGTGCGGGCTTTTTGTTGCCTGAAAAATTTTCTTCTTAACCTTTTTGTTACCGATTGTCGTTTTTGTGATCTGAATTGTAGTACAACCTACATTCATTGTACTACTATCGCCATCAGTAACCGGCAGCAAGGCTCACATTTGTACTGCAATGTTGAGGTTTTTTACGCCAGCCGGGATAAAGTAATGGCAGTGAAAACGTTCAAAAGGAACAGCCATGACCATTACTAAAACCGACCGCATCATCAACACCCTCGGGCGGCAGATTGTGAGCGGGAAGTATGTGCCCGGAGCCGCGCTGCCGTCGGAAGCGGATTTATGCGAAGAGTTCGAAACGTCGCGCAACATCATCCGCGAGGTGTTTCGCTCGCTGATGGCGAAGCGGTTGATTGAGATGAAGCGCTATCGCGGCGCGTTTGTGGCGGCGCGAAATCAGTGGAATTACCTCGACACCGAGGTGCTGCAATGGGTACTGGAACACGATTACGATCCGCGCCTTATCAGCGCGATGAGCGAAGTGCGTAATCTGGTGGAACCGGCCATTGCCCGCTGGGCGGCTGAACGCGCCACTTCCAGCGAACTGGCGCAAATCGAGGCGGCGCTCAATGACATGATCCTCAACAACCAGGATCGCGATGCCTTTAACGAAGCGGACATTCGCTATCACGAAGCGGTTTTGCAGTCGGTGCACAACCCGGTGTTACAGCAGTTGAGCGTGGCCATCAGCTCCTTACAGCGCGCCGTTTTTGAGCGCACCTGGATGGGTGATGAAAGCAACATGCCGAAAACGCTCCAGGAACATAAAGCGCTGTTTGATGCGATACGACATCAGGACGGCGATGCCGCTGAACAGGCGGCGCTGGCGATGATTGCCAGCTCAACCCGACGATTAAAGGAAATCACATGACATCACGCTATATCGCTATCGACTGGGGTTCAACCAACCTCCGCGCCTGGCATTATCAGGGCGATGAATGCCTCGACAGCAGGCAATCGGAAGCCGGAGTCACGCGCCTCAACGGGCGCACTTTCGAAGCGGTATTAGCAGAAGTCACCCAGGGGTGGGATCGGGAAAACACCCCGGTGATTATGGCGGGTATGGTGGGCAGCAACGCAGGCTGGCAGTCCGTTCCCTATTTACCCTGCCCGGCGCGTTTCGCCGACATTGGCCAGCAGTTAACTGCCGTTGCCGACAAAGTATGGATTATTCCCGGCCTGTGCGTGGATCGCGACGACAACCATAACGTGATGCGCGGCGAAGAAACTCAGCTTCTTGGCGCGCGCGCCTTGCACCCTTCTTCGCTGTACGTCATGCCCGGCACCCACTGCAAATGGGTGCAAACGGACGACGAGCGCGTCTGCGATTTCCGTACCGTGATGACCGGCGAGCTACACCACGTTTTGCTCAATCACACGCTGGTGGGCGCAGGATTGCTGGACCAGGTCGCCTCCCCCGATGCCTTCGATGCCGGATTAACACGCGGCCTGGCCTCCCCCGATTTGCTTCCTTCCCTGTTCGAAGTCCGCGCCGCGCATGTGCTGAACGCCCTGCCGCGTGAACAGGTGAGCGACTTTCTTTCCGGTCTGCTGATTGGCAGTGAAGTGACCAGCATGGTCACCCGTTACGATCCGCAGCAGACCATCACTCTCGTCGCCAGCCCCTCGCTCAGCGCCCGCTACCAGCGCGCGTTTGAGCATATCGGGCGCAGTACGCAAACGCTCAGTGGCGACGTCGCATTTCAGGCAGGCATAAGGAGCATAGCTCATGCAGTGGCAAACTAATCTTCCGCTCATCGCGATCCTTCGCGGTATCACGCCGCACGAGGCGCACGCGCACGTCGCCGCGGTGCTGGACGCCGGTTTTGACGCGGTCGAAATCCCGCTGAATTCACCGCAGTGGGAAGAGAGCATTCCGGCCATGGTTAAAGCCTTTGGCGATCGCGCGCTGATTGGCGCGGGCACGGTGTTAACGCCCGCTCAGGTAGATCAACTGGCCACCATGGGTTGCAGGCTTATCGTCACTCCCAACATTCAGCCTGAGGTGATCCGCCGCGCCGTGGCGCACGGCATGACCGTTTGCCCTGGCTGTGCAACGGCGACCGAAGCGTTTGACGCGCTCAATGCCGGGGCGCAGGGGCTGAAAATCTTCCCGTCGTCGGCATTTGGCCCGGATTACATCAAAGCGCTGAAAGCGGTGCTGCCGTCAGACGTGCCGGTTTTTGCTGTGGGTGGCGTCACGCCGGAAAACTTAAAGCAGTGGATTGACGCAGGTTGCGTGGGTGCCGGACTGGGCAGCGATCTCTATCGCGCCGGGCAGTCCGTTGAGCGCACCGCGCAGCAGGCAGCGGCATTTGTTAACGCGTATCGAGAGGCAGTGGCATGAAAATTACCAAATTAACGACGTACCGGTTACCCCCGCGCTGGATGTTTTTGAAAATCGAAACTGACGAAGGCATCGTCGGCTGGGGCGAGCCGGTCATCGAAGGCCGTGCGCGCACCGTCGAAGCGGCAGTACATGAGTTCGGCGACTATCTGATTGGTCAGGACCCGTCACGCATCAATGACTTATGGCAGGTGATGTACCGCGCCGGATTCTACCGTGGCGGCCCGATCATGATGAGCGCAATCGCCGGTATCGATCAGGCGCTGTGGGATATCAAAGGCAAAGTCCACAACGCCCCGGTGTGGCAATTAATGGGCGGCCTGGTACGCGATAAAATCAAAGCCTATAGCTGGGTCGGCGGCGACCGTCCGGCAGAGGCCATCGAAGGCATTAAAACGCTGCGTAATATTGGCTTTGATACTTTTAAATTAAACGGCTGCGAAGAATTAGCCATTATTGATGATTCCCGCAAAGTCGATGCGGCAGTCAATACCGTGGCGCAAATCCGTGAAGCGTTTGGCAATGAAATTGAATTTGGCCTCGATTTCCACGGTCGCGTCAGTGCCCCAATGGCAAAAGTATTAATTAAAGAACTGGAACAATATCGCCCGTTATTTATTGAAGAGCCGGTATTAGCTGAGCAGGCAGAATATTATCCAAAACTGGCCGCGCAAACGCATATTCCTATTGCCGCCGGTGAGCGTATGTTCTCCCGCTTTGAATTTAAACGCGTATTGCAGGCGGGTGGTCTGGCAATATTACAGCCCGATTTATCCCACGCAGGCGGTATTACCGAATGCTATAAAATCGCTGGCATGGCGGAAGCCTATGACGTGGCGCTGGCCCCGCACTGCCCGCTCGGCCCGATTGCGCTGGCAGCCTGTCTGCATGTGGATTTTGTCTCCCATAATGCGGTCTTCCAGGAGCAAAGCATGGGTATTCATTACAATAAGGGCGCGGAATTGCTCGACTTTGTGAAGAATAAAGAAGACTTCAGCATGGAAGGCGGCTTCTTTAAACCGTTAATGAAACCAGGCCTCGGCGTGGAAATTGACGAAGAGAAAGTCATTGAACTGAGTAAAAATGCCCCGGACTGGCGGAATCCGTTGTGGCGGCATGCGGATGGTACCGTCGCCGAATGGTAATGCTCTTCATAATTCGCGCCATGAATGCGTTGGCTACGCTTATTCAACCCAGTCACTTACTTAAGTAAGCTCCTGGGCATTCATAAGCTTGCCGCCTTTCCCTGACGCAAATTATTTAGAGCATTCACCTAATAATAATTTCAAACACACCCTCTGTAATTTACCGGGCAGGGTGAGCGGCTTCGCCATGCCCAAAATCTGGAGACAGATTACGATGGATATTTCAGTTACTGCTGCAAAACCGGGGCGTCGCCGTTATCTGACGCTGGTGATGATCTTTATTACCGTGGTGATTTGCTACGTTGACCGCGCGAATTTAGCGGTGGCTTCGGCGCATATTCAGGAAGAATTCGGTATCACCAAAGCGCAAATGGGCTATGTCTTTTCTGCATTTGCCTGGCTTTATACGCTGTGCCAGATCCCCGGCGGCTGGTTCCTCGATCGCGTCGGCTCACGGATGACTTACTTTATCGCGATTTTCGGCTGGTCAGTGGCGACACTGTTCCAGGGCTTTGCCACCGGATTAATGTCGTTGATTGGCCTGCGGGCGATCACCGGTATTTTCGAAGCGCCAGCGTTCCCGACCAATAACCGCATGGTGACAAGCTGGTTCCCGGAACATGAACGCGCCTCGGCGGTGGGTTTTTACACCTCCGGGCAGTTTGTCGGCCTGGCGTTTCTCACCCCGCTTCTGATCTGGATCCAGGAGATGCTGAGCTGGCACTGGGTGTTTATCGTCACCGGCGGCATTGGTATCGTCTGGTCGCTGATCTGGTTCAAAGTCTATCAGCCACCGCGTTTAACCAAAGGCATCAGCAAGGCGGAACTGGATTACATCCGTGATGGCGGCGGTCTGGTGGACGGCGACGCACCGGTGAAAAAAGAGGCGCGTCAGCCGTTAACCAAAGCCGACTGGAAGCTGGTGTTCCATCGTAAATTACTGGGCGTGTACCTCGGGCAGTTTGCCGTGACCTCGACGCTGTGGTTCTTCCTGACATGGTTCCCGAACTACCTGACTCAGGAAAAAGGTATCACCGCGCTGAAAGCGGGCTTCATGACCACCGTGCCGTTCCTCGCGGCCTTCTTTGGTGTGCTGCTCTCCGGCTGGCTGGCAGACCGTCTGGTGCGCAAAGGCTATTCGCTGGGCGCGGCGCGTAAAACGCCGATTATCTGCGGGCTGCTGATTTCCACCTGCATCATGGGCGCGAACTACACCAACGATCCGCTGTGGATTATGGTGCTGATGGCTGTCGCGTTCTTCGGTAACGGTTTTGCGTCGATCACCTGGTCGCTGGTCTCCTCGCTGGCTCCGATGCGCCTGATTGGTCTGACCGGCGGCGTGTTTAACTTTGTCGGCGGGCTGGGCGGCATTACCGTCCCGCTGGTGATCGGCTACCTGGCACAGGATTACGGCTTCGGCCCGGCGCTGATTTATATCTCCGTCGTGGCACTCATCGGCGCGCTCTCTTACATCCTGCTGGTGGGCGACGTTAAACGCGTAGGCTAACGCCCGCTCTTACGCTACCCTGAAGCGAAACAGCGCTTCAGGGTCTTTTCATGAAACAACTCACCTTTGCCCCCCGTCATCATCAACTCACCAATATCAACACCTGGACCCCGGACAGCCAGTGGCTGGCGTTTGACGTGCGCCCGTCCGGTGCGTCATTTACCAGCCAGACCATTGAGCGGGTGAATGTGCAAACCGGCGAGATCGACGTGATTTACACCGCAACCCAGGGCGCGCACGTGGGCGTAGTGACCGTCAGCCCCAAGGCGGAAAAATATGTCTTTATTCATGGCCCGGAGAACCCGGATGACGCCTGGCACTACGACTTTCACCATCGTCGCGGCGTGGTGAGCGAAGGCGGGAAGACCCGTAATCTGGATGCGATGGATATTACCGCGCCCTATACGCCGGGCGCGCTGCGCGGCGGCAGCCATGTGCATGTGTTCAGCCCCAACGGGGAGTACGTCAGTTTTACCTATAACGATCATGTCCTGCACGAACGCGACGCGCGACTGGATTTACGCAATGTCGGCGTGGCTGCTCCTTTTGGCCCGGTGACGCCGGGCGGCTCACATCCGCGTGAATACGCCGGTTCGCACTGGTGCGTGCTGGTGAGTCGCACCACGCCGCAGCCGACGCCAGGCAGCGATGAGATCAACCGCGCCTATGAAGAGGGCTGGGTCGGCAACGACAAACTGGCGTTTATTGGCGATACGCTTTCCGAAAGCGGCGAGAAAGTGCCGGAACTGTTTATTGTCGATCTGCCAAAAACAGCGCAGGCCTGGAAGCAGCCGGGTGACGCGCCGCTGGCAGGAACCGACGCGCTGATGCCCGCCCCGCCCGCAGGCGTGGTGCAAAAACGGCTCACCTTTACCCATGACCGCGCGTTTCCGGGACTGGTGAACGTGCCGCGTCACTGGGTACGCAGCCATCCGCAGGCAACGGAGATCGCTTTTTTGATGCGTGATGAGAAGGGCGTGGTCCAGCTGTGGCTTATTTCCCCTGACGGCGGCGAACCGCGCCAGTTAACCCGCAGCGGCACGGGCATCCAGTCGGCGTTTAACTGGCATCCTTCAGGAAAAGCGTTAGGGTTTGTGCTGGAAAATCGTATTGCGCTGGCCGATGCGCAGAGCGGCGACATCACCTTTTTGACGCCCGATCAGGATAATCCGCCCAGCGCGGATGCGGTGGTTTTCTCACCGGACGGGAAAAACATCGCCTGGATGGCCGAAACGCAGGGTTACCGCCAGCTATGGATGACGGAAACCGGCCTGTAATCAGGGGGAAGGCATTCGCGCAGGCGGGATCACGGAATTAGTCGCCAGATTCGCCTGCTCGCTTTTCTCCACGCGCGATTTGATGGAGCTGTCGGTGCGGAACATATCCCACGGCAGCAGCAGCGTATCCACCAGCGCGGTAAAAGGCATATCCAGTGCCACCAGCGATTTCATACCCAGACTGGTATCGTCATCGCCCAGCATCGTTGAGCTGGCGCGCGTGCCGGGGTACGTCCCCTCTTTGCCGCCCGTGTGCGACATGACGCTTGAGCATCCGCTCATTGAGAGCATCCCGCCCAATAAAACCAGCTTTAACAGAACATTTTTCATGATGATGTAATCATTGTGATTGGCTGTAACGCTTATAGCGACCCTGTAGAGAAAAGAATAGCGCTGGTGCACCGCTCTGTGGCGGCAATCGCAATTTAACAATGCGTGCTGTCATCCCAGTCTATGCAATAGCGGGGAAAGTGCAAAAAAAGTCAGACAAGCGCTCTTGAAAAAAATTGCACCGCACCCATTTTATGAACGTGTCCGAAGAAGAACATGCCTGCGGGGTGTTCAGGGCACAACGTCTGATTAAACGGCCTGTCCCGCGTGGAAGGCTTAAGAATCTCGCTGATTTCAGGAGCTTGTAGCATGCGTAATTTCGATCTTTCTCCGCTGTATCGTTCTGCCATTGGTTTTGACCGCCTGTTCAACCTGTTAGAAAACAACCAAAGCCAAAGTAACGGCGGCTACCCTCCGTATAACGTTGAACTGGTGGATGAAAACCATTACCGCATCGCCATTGCCGTCGCCGGTTTTGCTGAAAGCGAACTGGAGATCACCGCGCAGGATAACCTGCTGGTGGTGAAGGGTTCCCACACGGCTGAGCAAAAAGAGCGTACCTATCTCTACCAGGGCATCGCCGAACGCAATTTCGAGCGCAAATTCCAGTTAGCCGAAAATATCCACATTCGCGGCGCAAATCTGGTCAATGGCCTGCTGTACATCGATCTTGAGCGCGTTATTCCGGAAGCGAACAAACCGCGCCGTATCGAAATTAACTGATTTCCTGGGTCGCACAGGCGGCCCAACCTTAACCTTGCTCGCCGTCAGGGAGCATCAACACGTTCATTTCTTGCTTCAAAGAAGGAGAAACACCATGCGTAACTACGATTTATCCCCATTACTGCGTCAGTGGATCGGTTTTGACAAACTGGCGAATACGCTGCAAAACGCCGGTGAAGGCCAGGCGTTCCCGCCGTATAACATCGAAAAAAGCGACGATAACCACTACCGCATCACCCTTGCGCTGGCGGGTTTTCGTCAGGACGATCTGGATATCCAGCTTGAAGGCACGCGCCTGACGGTGAAGGGCACCCCGGAAAAACCGGCCAACGAGCCTTCATACCTGCATAAAGGGCTGGTGATCCAACCGTTCAGCCTGAGCTTTACGCTGGCAGAGCACATGGAGATCGACGGCGCGACCTTTACCAATGGCCTGCTGCATATTGATATCACCCGCAACGTGCCAGAAGCCATCGCCCCGCAGCGCATCGCCATCAGCGAACGCCCGGCGTTAAACAGCTAATCGGTTATCCATGAAAAAGGCGTCGAAAGACGCCTTTTTTGTTTGCCAGGCGGCGGGGTGCGTTACAGGAAGCCTTTTTCAGCAAAGGTAATGCGCGTTGCCTCATTCAGATCCATCTCTTTCATCGCTTCCGGTGATACCCAGATAACCTCCTGAAACTCTTCGTTGAAGGTGATGGCGCGGTTAGCGCTTACGCAGTCAAAGATGAGATAAATCATATAAATCTCTTCCGTGGTGCCATCCGCATAGGTTTTCATTCGCACGTCATCACGAAAAGCCCAGGGCTTCACTTCTGTAATGTCGAGTTCCTCACCCAGTTCTTCTCTAATCTCCCGCCTGAGCGCCTCTTCCATTGTTTCTCCCGGCTCCATTCCACCTCCCGACAAAGCCCACTGGCCCGGGAAGACACCGCGATCGGCGGCCATTTTACAGAGCAGGTATTCACCCTCATTCTGAATGACAGGGCAGACTATTATTCGCTGGCGCATTTCATCTCCGTATTAAGCCATACAAACCAGGCATGGTTATACACGCCCCGGCGCGGCTTTTTTGTGCGCCATCCCCCATACAACCCACTGGCGCTCTGACAAAATCCGCAAAGAAAATAGTGTTATTCACAAGGATCCCGTCATGAGTGAAATAGCGTTAACCGTGAGTATTATGGCGCTGGTTGCGGTTGTGGGTTTATGGATAGGCAATATAAAAATCCGTGGCGTGGGTTTTGGCATCGGAGGGGTGCTGTTTGGCGGGATTATTGTCGGGCACTTTGTCGATCAGGCGGGCATCGGCCTTAACAGCGCGATGCTGCATGTAATGCAGGAGTTTGGCCTGATCCTGTTTGTTTACACAATTGGGATTCAGGTGGGGCCGGGGTTTTTCGCTTCGCTCAGGGTATCGGGTTTACGCCTCAATCTGTTTGCCATTCTGATCGTCATCCTGGGCGGCCTTGTCACCACGCTGCTACATAAGTTTTTCGCGATTCCGCTCCCTATCGTGCTGGGGATTTTCTCCGGCGCGGTGACCAACACGCCCGCGCTCGGTGCCGGGCAGCAAATCCTGCGGGATTTAGGCACGCCCGGAGAGATGGTCGATCAAATGGGTATGAGCTATGCCATGGCCTATCCGTTCGGTATCTGCGGAATTTTGCTGACGATGTGGCTTATCCGCATGGTGTTTCGCATCAATGTCGACAGCGAAGCACAGCAGCACGATCTGCATTCCGGTAACGGCCACAGCCTGCTTAAAACCATCAATATCCGCGTTGAAAACCCGAACCTGAATGGCATGGCGATTCAGGATGTGCCGATCCTGAACAGCGATACCATCATTTGCTCGCGCTTAAAGCGTGAAGAGACGCTGATGGTGCCCGCGCCCTCCACGCTGATTATGCAGGGGGATCTGCTGCATCTGGTCGGCCAGGAGGCCGATTTACGCAACGCGCTGGTGGTCATCGGCAGAGAAGTTGATACCTCGCTTTCCACGCGCGGTACGGATTTACACGTTGAGCGCGTGGTAGTGACCAATGAAAAAGTGCTGGGTAAAAAAATCCAGGATCTGCACTTCAAGCAGCGCTATGACGTGGTGATCTCCCGGCTCAACCGCGCGGGCGTGGAACTGGTGGCCAGTAGCCAGGCCAGCCTGCAATTTGGCGATATCCTCAACCTGGTAGGCCGCCAGGCGTCGATTGATGCCGTGGCTGCGGAAGTGGGTAACGCGCAGCAAAAACTCCAGCAGGTGCAGATGCTGCCGGTGTTTATCGGTATCGGGCTTGGGGTGTTGCTGGGTTCGATTCCGCTGTTTATTCCCGGCTTCCCGGTGGCGTTAAAACTGGGTCTGGCGGGCGGTCCGCTGATCATGGCGCTGATTCTGGGGCGTATCGGCAGCATCGGGAAGCTCTACTGGTTTATGCCGCCGAGCGCCAACCTTGCGCTGCGCGAGCTGGGGATCGTGCTGTTCCTGGCCGTCGTCGGGCTGAAGTCAGGCGGGGATTTTATTACCACGCTGACCGAGGGCGAGGGGGTTAACTGGATGCTTTACGGCGTCTTTATTACCGCTGTCCCGCTCATCACCGTGGGCCTGCTGGCGCGGATTTTCGCGAAGATGAATTACCTGACGCTGTGCGGCATGTTAGCGGGTTCAATGACCGATCCACCCGCGCTGGCGTTTGCCAACGGCCTGCACGCCACCAGCGGCGCGGCGGCGCTCTCCTATGCCACCGTTTACCCGCTGGTGATGTTCCTGCGCATCATCACGCCGCAGTTGCTGGCGGTCCTATTCTGGGGAATGGGTTAACAGGGTTTGCGGGTGGATGCGGTGCAGGTGGTAATCCACCTGATACTCGCTGGTATTGCGAAACATCACGGAATAATTCAGAAACTCGCCGCTGTCGCTATAAGAGAGGGAGGTAATACGCAGCAGCGGCGTGTGTTCAGGCACATTTATCAGGCTGGCGAGCTGTTTATCCGCCAGTACCGGCGTCAGGGTCTCATAGTTGCCGCTGATCGTAATCCCGCACTCCTTCTCAATATAATCAAATTTTGATCCCTCCAGATGCACCAGTGAAAGGTTGCGAAACAGCTTCACGGGCATGTAGCTGTCCTCAAGCATCAGCGGCTTATCGTTCACATAGCGCACCCGGCGTGAGAAATAGATCCGCTCGTTAATCTGAATGCGCAACTGACTGGCGATGGCAGGCGGGGCCGGCATCAGTTCAAACACCAGCACTTTACTGGAAACATGTTTGCCTTGCTGACGCATCACCTCAACAAAGCCGGTGAGGTTGGTGGTTTCGTGGTGGACATCCTTGCGGGCGACAAAGGTTCCGCTCCCGTGGCGACGCACCACTAATCCCCAGCCAACCAGCAGGTCAATCGCTTTGCGGATGGTCATCCGCGCCACGCCAAACTCCTGCGCCAGCACTTTCTCGCCGGGTAACGGACTGCCGACGTTGTAATCCGATGAATTCAGTCGCAGGCGTAATCTTTCAGCAATGGATTTATAGATCATCTGTAGATCTCTCTGTGAACATTAAGCGGGGCTTCGCGGCTGAACAGGTCCAGTTTCATTAAAAAAAGTAGACATGAGAGGACGAAATAAAACCATGAATAGGATCACGAATCGCAGCGGCACGTCATGTTGCCGGGATCGTAACTATTTATTCTCAGCCCGTCAGCATTCACTACAAAAAGACCTTTAACCCGACCCTGGTTGTTATATGAGGATGTAAAAATGCTCAGTCAAATACAACGCTTTGGTGGCGCTATGTTCACCCCGGTTTTGCTATTCCCCTTTGCCGGAATGATTGTGGGAATAGCAATTATGCTGCAAAACCCCATGTTTATCGGCGAATCGTTAACGCAACCCGACAGCTTATTTTTCCAGGTCATAAAAATTATTGAAGAAGGTGGCTGGGCGGTATTTCGTAATATGCCGCTTATTTTTGCCGTAGGTTTACCTCTTGGCCTGGCTAAACAGGCGCATGGCCGGGCGTGCCTTGCGGTATTAATTAGCTTCCTGACCTGGAACTATTTCATTGGCGCAATGGGAACGGTCTGGGGCGATTTTTTTAACGTTAACTTTAACTCAGAACCGGTAGCCGGAAGCGGGCTGGCGATGGTCGCCGGGATTAAAACGCTGGATACCAGCATCATTGGTGCCATCGTTATTTCTGGCCTCGTCACGGCGCTCCATAATCGCTTTTATGATAAAGCCCTGCCTGTTTTTCTGGGTATTTTTCAGGGCACCTCGTTTGTGGTGATTGTCGCGTTTTTCCTGATGCTCCCGTGCGCGTGGTTAACGCTACTTTGCTGGCCGAAAGTTCAGGGCGCTATTCAGTCGTTACAGACATTTTTAAGCAGCGCCGGGGCATTAGGCGTGTGGATTTACACCCTGCTTGAACGCCTGTTAATTCCCACCGGCTTACACCATTTTGTTTACGGTCCTTTTATTTTTGGCCCGGCGGTTATTGAAGGCGGTTTACAACCGTACTGGATCCAGCATATGAGTGAATTTAGCCAGAGCGCGCAGCCATTAAAAGAACTTTTCCCGGCGGGCGGTTTTGCCATGCACGGTAATTCAAAAGTATTCGGCGCGCCGGGTATTGCGCTGGCAATTTATTACACGGCGGCCCCGGAAAATCGGGTTAAAGTCGCGGGATTATTAATTCCGGCTACCTTAACCGCCATTCTGGTGGGCATTACGGAGCCGCTGGAATTTACCTTTTTATTTATTGCCCCTTTCCTGTTTGTTATTCACGCCCTGTTAGCCGCGACAATGACCGCGCTCATGTATCTGTGTGGCGTCGTCGGGATGTTCGGCGGCGGTATGTTAAATGAATTTTTACCCCTCAACTGGATGCCGATGTTCCATAACCATGCCTCAGTGATGTTTATTCAGCTCGGCATCGGCTTATCTTTTACCGCCATCTGGTTTGTTGTTTTCCGCACCTTAATTCTGCGCTTCAACCTGAAAACGCCGGGCCGTGACGAGAGCGAAATCAAGCTCTACAGCAAAGCCGATTACAAAGCGGCGCAGGGGCAACCCCTCGCCTCACCGGAATCCAAAACCGGCCAGGCCGCGGGTTTCCTGCATGCACTCGGCGGGGCGGCCAATATTGAAAGCGTAAATAACTGCGCCACCCGGCTGCGTATCACGCTGATCGATATGACCAAAACCCAAAGCGACGATGTTTTTAAAGCCCTCGGCGCACATGGCGTGGTCCGGCGCGGCAATGCCATTCAGGTGATTGTCGGCCTGCACGTTCCGCTGGTGCGCGATCAGCTTGAAACCCTAATGAAAACCCCTTTAACGAACGAACCATCCACCATGACGGAGGCTTTATCATGAAAAAATTCTCAGTGGTTATCGCTGGCGGCGGCAGCACCTTTACCCCCGGCATCGTGCTGATGCTGTTAGCCAATCAGGATCGTTTCCCCCTGCGGGCGTTGAAATTTTATGACAACGACGGCGCGCGGCAGGAAGTGATTGCCGAAGCGTGCAAAATCCTCCTTAAAGAACAAGCGCCGGAGATTGAGTTCAGCTACACCACCGATCCCAAAGCAGCCTTCAGCGACGTGGATTTTGTGATGGCGCATATTCGCGTCGGTAAATACCCGATGCGTGAAAAAGATGAAAAAATCCCGCTGCGCCACGGTGTATTAGGCCAGGAAACCTGCGGACCCGGCGGGATCGCCTACGGGATGCGCTCTATCGGCGGCGTGCTGGAACTGGTCGATTATATGGAAAAATACTCCCCCGACGCCTGGATGCTGAATTACTCCAATCCGGCGGCGATTGTGGCGGAAGCGACCCGCCGCCTGCGCCCTCACGCAAAAATCCTCAACATCTGCGATATGCCGATTGGTATTGAGGGGCGCATGGCGCAGATCGTCGGGCTGAAAGACCGCAAGGAGATGCGCACCCGCTATTACGGGCTGAATCATTTTGGCTGGTGGACAGGTATCGAAGATTTGAACGGCAATGACCTGATGCCGAAACTGCGCGAATACGTGGCGAAACACGGATATGTTCCCCCCACTGACGACGCGCACACGGAAGCAAGCTGGAATGATACGTTTGCGAAAGCGCGGGATGTGCAGGCTCTGGACCCGGACACCATGCCCAACACCTACCTGAAATATTATCTGTTCCCGGACTATGTGGTGGCGCACGCCAACCCGGAACGCACCCGCGCAAACGAGGTGATGGATCACCGGGAAAAACAGGTGTTCGGCTCCTGCCGGGCGATTATTGAAGCGGGTCACTCCTCGGCCGGCACGCTGGAAATCGACGAGCACGCGTCTTACATTGTCGATCTGGCCCGCGCCATCGCCTTTAATACCCAGGAGCGGATGCTGCTGATCGTGCCGAACAACGGCGCGATTCATAATTTTGATGCCGACGCGATGGTGGAGATCCCGTGCCTTGTGGGTAAAAACGGACCGGAGCCGCTGACCGTGGGCGACATCCCGCATTTCCAGAAGGGGATGATGAGCCAGCAGGTGGCGGTGGAAAAACTGGTGGTGGATGCCTGGGAACAACACTCCTACCAGCGGCTGTGGCAGGCGATCACCCTGTCCAGAACCGTCCCGAGCGCCTCCGTGGCTAAGGCGATTCTCGATGACCTGATTGAGGCGAATAAAGAGTACTGGCCTGAACTGCATTGATGCTGGTCCCCCTCACCCTAACCCTCTCCCCCAAGGAGAGGGAACCGATCGAGCACGGACTTGCTCCTCTCCCCCAGGGAGAGGGAACCGATCGAGCGCGGACTTACCTTTCCCCCTCTCCCCCAGGGAGAGGGAACTGGCCGGGCGCGGGCTTGCTTTTCCCCCTCTCCTGGGGGAGAGGGCCGGGGTGAGGGGGCATCTCACGGCAAAAAAATCGCGGCTAGCCAGGCATAATGTCGGCTGTTAATCTGTCCGTCTCAGGGAGTATATCAAAGGAGATCTGATGAAAATTTCCCGCATCGGTGAGGCCCCCGACTACCGCTTTTCGCTGGCAAATGAACGCACGTTTCTGGCCTGGATCCGCACCGCGCTTGGGTTTCTGGCGGCAGGTGTTGGGCTTGATCAATTAGCCCCCGATTTCGCCACGCCGCTTATCCGTGAGCTGCTCGCGCTGCTGCTGTGCCTGTTCGCGGGCGGGCTGGCGATTTACGGTTATCTGCGCTGGCTGCGCAACGAACGCGCCATGCGGTTGAAAGAAGATCTGCCGTATACCCGCAGTTTACTGGTTATCAGCACGAGTCTGGTGATCGTCGCCGCCATCGTTATGGTGCTCGTGTTCTATGCCGGATAGCCGCAAAGCCCGTCGTATGCAGGACCCCGGCCTTCAGCCGGAGCGCACCTCGCTGGCCTGGTTTCGTACCCTGCTCGGCTATGGCGCGCTGATCGCCCTCGCCGTAAAGCACCACTGGTATGAATCCGGCATCACGTTCTGGATTTCGCTGGTGGCACTGGCGCTGGCGGGCGTGATCCTGTGGCGCTACACCCGCCAGCGTAATCTGATGGACGTCGAACACAGCGATTTTGCGCAGTCTGCGGCGGTGCGCGACAAACTGCTCATCGCCCTGGCGGTGCTGTCGCTCGCGTTACTGTTTGCCGTCACGCACATCCGCCAGGTGATCCTTTTTCTTCAGGGCTGGCTTTAACGCCCTTTCGCCAGATAAGCGGCCATTTCGTCTTCCGGCACCATCCCGCCGCCCGTCGCCCACACCAGATGGGTGGCGTGGCGGAGTCGATCAGCCGTCAGTCCCTGTAACTGGTGGTAGCCGCTGTCGCCACAGACGAGCTGCGGTCCGGCCATGCCCGCCAGGGCAGACGGTTCAAGGCGGATGTTCTCCTCCTGTGCCAGCCAGCCGAGCATGTCGTACAGCGTCTGATCGTCGAGGGTGTAAAACCCGTCCAGCAACCGTTCCATGGCGCGGCCCACAAAGCCGGACGCGCGCCCGACTGCCAGCCCATCGGCGGCGGTCAGGTTGTCGATACCCAGATCCTGGACCGCGATGGTGTCGTGCAGCCCGGTGTACACGCCAAGCAGCATGCAGGGCGAGTGCGTCGGTTCGGCGAACAGGCAATGCACATGATCGCCAAACGCCATTTTCAGGCCAAATGCCACCCCGCCGGGGCCGCCGCCGACGCCGCACGGCAGATAGACAAACAGCGGGTGATCGGCATCCACGCGGATGCCCTGCTCAGTAAACTGCGCTTTCAGGCGCTCGCCCGCCACGGCGTAACCCAGAAACAAAGTGCGTGAGTTTTCGTCGTCGATAAAAAAGCAGTTCGCGTCCGACTGCGCGGCTTTACGCCCCTCTTCCACCGCCACGCCGTAATCCTGCTCATACTCCACCACGTTCACGCCGTGACTGCGCAATTTCGCCTTTTTCCATTCGCGGGCGTCAGCAGACATATGCACGGTGACCTTAAAGCCCAGACGCGCGCTGATGATGCCGATGGACAGCCCCAGATTCCCCGTCGATCCCACTGCAATGCTGTACCGGGAGAAAAACGCTTTAAACGCAGGCGTCGAGAGCTTGCGGTAATCATCATCGGGCGAGAGCAGCCCGGCGGCGAACGCCAGCTTTTCGGCGTGGGTCAGCACTTCAAAAATGCCGCCCCGCGCTTTGATAGAGCCGGAAATCGGCAGATGGCTGTCTTTTTTCAGCCACAGCGAACCGGAGATCGGCTGGCCTGACTCCGCCTGCAAGCGTTGCTGCATGGCCGGGATCGGCACCAGTTCCGACTCAATAATGCCCTGAGTGGCCGCGGTTTCCGGGAACGCCTCAGCCAGCCAGGGCGCAAAGCGATGCAACCGGGCATGGGCGTCGCGGATATCGGCCTCGCTGAGACCCACAAACGGCAAACCTTCAGCCAGCGATGTGGTGTTGGGATTAAACCAGCAGGTTTCCTGGAGGTTGATGAGCGAGGCGACGAGCGGAAAGCGGGCGGTGAGTTCGGCTGGTGTCATGGTGGCTCTCTTTGCGTTAGCGATAACTCAAGAAAGCAGGAAGGCGGCGACGGTGCAAGAAAAAAGACCGTCGCCGGGGACAGGAAGTTAAATGGCCTGCTCGTGGTGTGCGAAGCGCGAGGCGAGCGGCAGCCAGCACAGCAGGATCAGCAGGCCCATCAGCGTCATCAGCATCCCAAGGCTTGCCTGACCGCTTTGTGGCAATAGCGCCGACAGCCATGCCAGCACGCCGGAACCGATGTTTTGCAGCCCGCCAACCAGCGCACCGGCGGTACCCGCGAGGAACGGAAACGGCTCCATCGCGCCGCTGGTCGCCAGCGGAAACAGCATTCCCGCGCCGAAGAAGAACAGCGCCGCAGGCACCAGTAACGTCCAGACATTCATCACGCCGAACCAGCCCGGCACCCACATCATCACGCCCGCCAGCAGGCAGCTCACCACCGCCTGCCACATTAACGTGGTGAAGCGTTTGTTTTGCCGTCCGGCGAACCAGGCTCCAAAAAAGGCCGCCGGGATCGGCAGGATAAACAGCACGCTCACCGCCATGCTGCTAAGTCCCAGCCCTGCCCCGAGCAGTACGCCGGAACAGGCTTCAAACACCGCAATCCCCGCCAGACCGCCGATTAACATCAGCAGATAACAGGTGAATGCGCCGTTGCCAAAAAGCGTTTTATAACTGTCGATAAGCCGGCTGCGGGGGGCTGCAACCGGGCGGGTTTCCGGCATCCAGCGGGCCATGCTGAAGGTGACGATGACGCAGAGGATCAACAAAAAAGCGAAGCACGCCCGCCAGCCCCATACCGTATTGAGCAGGCCGCCAATCAGCGGGGCCAGCAGCGGGCTGACCAGGATGCCCATGTTCAGCAGGCTGTTGGCATGGCGCAGTTGCGTGCCTTCATAGAGATCGCGCGGCAGCGTGCGCGCCATCACGCCACCGACGCCGGTGCCCATTCCCTGTAGCGCGCTGGCGACAATCAGCACCGTCAGGCTGTGAGTGGTCATCGCTATCAGCGTCGCCAGCAGGAAGATGCTCATGCCCGCGAGGATCACCGGGCGGCGGCCAATCCGATCTGAGAGCGGGCCATAAAACAGTTGTGAGACGCCGTAGGTCAGCAGATACGCCGCCATTACGCTTTGAACTGCTCCGTCCCGCACCTTAAATGCCTGCGCCATATCGGTGATAGCCGGAATATAAATGGTTTGCGCCATCTGCCCGACAGCCACCAGCAGCACCAGCATCAATAACAAATTGACGTTTCTGTTCCGTTTCATTTCGCTGAATACTTTTCAAAAAGGAAAAAACAAAGAATAAGTTGCTGGGTATCCCCATAAATGCGAGAGGAATCTACCACACCACGGAAATGAAGCCATCATGCACGGCGTGAATGACAGAACGAAGAAAGTCAGGCTTTGTAAACAATTATCGGCAATAAATGTTGCCAGTTTGCCTCAGGCGAGACGAAGTAATATTGCGCCGATGGCGATACCACAGGCGGCAACAATCCGCATCCCGGATACCCGCTCTTTAAGCAGGATAAACGCGATGAGTGCGCCAAAAAGAATGGAGGTTTCCCGCAGCGCGGCGACCACCGCCAGCGGTGACTGCGTCATTGCCCACAGCGCCAGGCCGTAGGAGCCCATGGTGCCAATCCCGCCAAAAACCCCCTTTTTCCAGTGCGCGGCCAGATAGCGCGAAGCGGCCTGCCGTCGGGCGATCATCGCCCAGACCAGCAGACAGACGCCGTTCATGAAGAAGGTCCACAGTGTGTAACCAAAGGCGGTTTCAGACAGGCGCACGCCCGTGCCGTCCACAAGGGTGTATCCGGCAATAAAACAGGCGTTGAACAGCGCAAGGACAATGCCCTTATGCGAGCTGGCGCGGCCGTTGAAGGCCATTCCAAGAATGGCGAGGCAGATAACGGCAATCCCCGTCCAGGCCAGCGGCGAGAGGTGTTCACCCAGCGCCACGACGCTGATTAACGCGACCAGCAACGGGGCGGTGCCGCGCATCAGCGGGTAGGTCTGGCTCATGTCCGACACCTGATAGGTTTTAGCGACCAGCACGGTATAAACCACCTGTAACGCGCAGGAGACAGCAAGATACGGCGCGCTTTCCCAGGTCGGCTGCGGCGCGAAAGGCAGCAGGATAAGGGCGATGAGCGCTGCGGAACCGCTCACGCTGATGGCGGAATAGAGTTTATCGCTGCCCGCCTTAACGATGGCGTTCCAGCTTGCATGCAGCAGAGCGGCAAAAAGCAAAGTGAGAAAAACAGTGAGCGTCATAATGGACAACACAGGTGAATTGTCATGGAAATGTAACACTCTTTGCTGATTTGACCAGCGCGTATCCTGTAAAAGGGGGCGGTGGCCCGCCCCCTTTGGTGCGGCTTGAACCTGATTTACTTGAGGTATTTCAGGACGGCATCAAGCAGTTGCAGCAACGCAACAATGAGTTTCAGGATCAGTACAGCAATATCCACTCCGCTCATACGCTTCTCCTTAAGGTATAAGGAGTACGTCCGGCTGGCGTACCTGTCCGCCGCCTGTAACCAGCCGTATATTCACACGCTGCCGCCCGTCTGCCTCTTTGCTTATGCAGCCCGACACAAACGGAACGAGATTGTGTGATGTTGGCGTATCACAGTGTGCACTCCCGGGGTTAAGGCACTGACGGCACCACCCGTTTCAGCCAGGACTTATTTGCGCCCGTCAAACACGCGGCCCCGTATCGCACACTCTGAAAGCTCTTTTATTATAGAAAAATACTGTATGCATGAACAGTATTTTTTAGACAAAATGACGGCTTTGAACCATACTCATACTGCGCAAAATTGCGTCCATTGCGTATCGCACGTATACTCACAGAGTTGACGTAGCACAGTGTGCACTGCGGTCTACCACCCGCAAACGCACGCGAAAATGGCCCTTTTCCGGGCCATTTTCTTTTGTGTCATTCCCCATTTGCTTCACTCTCTTTTCGGTAGCCCAGTGCCAGGCTCTGGCTGGGATCAAACAGCGAAATGCTCTCCACCTGATCGAGTAAAATCACCTTGCGAAAATGCAGCGCGGAATGCGGCTCAGAGCTTAAGGTAATATTTTGGCTGGCATATAACGCGCTGTAATTATTTTCTATTTTAAATTCTGCGCTGTCGCGCTCGCGATATCCCGTTAGCATAGGAATAAGCACAATATTATTTAATGATGTGCTGTCCACGGTTGCGGTATGGATCATACCAATATAAACGCGCTGTGATTTCAATGTCAGCCATGCCAGTTGACCGGTTTCCATGCACTGATAAATTAATCCTTCAATGCCATTGGCGCGGGAAAGATATTTATAAAGTTGTCGCCGTCCATCGCTGTTTAAATTTGCACTGCGCGCCCAGTTGGAGCGATACAGACAAAATAAAATAGCAAAGGCAAGCATAATGACGACCGGGGCCTGAATCCCAAGAAAACTCCAGTTCATAAACGTCATTTGCAGGCGGTGATCGTCACTGCCGGTCATTTCCGGCACCGCGTTCATGGCAATCGACGTTAACAGCAAACAGAGCCAGATGATCGCGGTCGTGAGTATTCCCTGAAGAACGAAAATGCAGCCGTAAAGCGCGACAAGAAAGTAAACGTCCCAACCGAAGGTGCGCCGTAGCTTCAGGCGGGTAGAGAGGTCGCGGCTGGTGTACCAGTAGCCGCAGACCATCAGAACCATAAAAATAGCCGTGCCCATATTACATCCTTTTTAATGCATCAACATGACGGGAAAAATCATCAATAACGGCCGGGCAGTTGATATTCACCCCGGCATTACCGTCTTCATCAATGACAATACGATCTCCATCCTCAATGGCTTCTTCCACATGTCTGCGATCAATCACATTCAGGAGCCTTTCCGGGCTTGCGAACAATTTGCGTAGTGCGTGTAGCATAATTACCCTTTTACGACTAAAAAATTAAATATCCCTAATATTAGTCGTGACAACGGCAGATGGCTATTATTACAAAACGTAAATAATGCCTCTGCCGAAGTGTCATATTATTTCGGCTATCAGACTTTTCTCCTTTTAATAATCAGACTTGCCAGATAATGAGTTTGCCACCAGGCTTAAATAGAGAAAGGGTGTTAATACGCTATTTAAATAACCCAGAGGAGAACGTCATGATTTATATCAATAAACATATGAGCGGTGCCAAAGATGACCCGTCAGAAGCGCCAGAATCCGGAGACAAACCGGAGAACGATCCGAAAAAATCGTCCTGACGGTCGCTACAGCAGCTTGCTCCCGGGGTCAGTCCGCTGGCTCCGGTACATCAGAACCCCCCTTCACATGTCTAAAAAAACTCGTTTTATCGACATATCTGCGTGACATGTTTATGCTATCGACATAACATCACGCTATGTCGAAAAAAAGGACTTTAATAAACATGTGGAATCCAGAGCATCCGTATAACCAATTACCTCCGCTGCCACCTGATTTGGCTACGGTAGAAACCCGGTCCGTTCTCAAAGCCTGCATTAGCGCACGCGCTGCGCTCGCGGAGTTAAAAGCCGCAGGCGAGTTGTTACCCGATCAAGGGTTACTGATCAATCTGTTACCCATGCTCGAAGCAAAAGACTCATCACGCATTGAAAATATCGTGACCACCAGCGATCAGCTTTTCCAGTATGCCGATCGGGCCGAGTACGCCGATCCGGCAACAAAAGAGGCGCTGCGATACCGCACGGCGCTTTATCAGGGCATTAATCAGCTAAGCCAGCATCCACTGTGCGCAAACTCAGCGATAAAGATATGCACGACGCTACGTGCGGTAGAAACAGACGTACGCAAAACGCCGGGTACCGTGCTGCGCGATCAGAATATGAAAGTGGTCTATACCCCGCCTGAAGGAGAAAAGGTGATCCGCGATTTGCTCTCAAACTGGGAAAAATTTCTTCATGAACGAGATGAACTGGATCCACTGGTAAAAATGGCAATCTCTCACTATCAGTTTGAAAGCATTCACCCGTTTCCTGACGGTAACGGACGGACAGGCCGCATTCTTAATATTCTGTTTTTGATAGAAGCAGGGTTACTTAGCCTTCCAATTTTGTATCTTTCCCGATTCATACTGGCGCAGCGGAGCGATTACTACAGCTTACTGCGGGGTGTGACTGAACGAGGAGAGTGGGAGAAGTGGATCCTATTTATGCTTGAAGCTGTAGAAAACACCGCAGTCTGGACACGCAAAAAAGTTGCCATTATTCGGGCGCTGGTAGAAAACACGGCGGTGGTTATTCGGGAAAAGTTACCAAAAATCTACAGTTGGGAGCTGGTACAAGTGCTCTTTGCCCAGCCTTACTGTCGTATCGAAAACCTGGTGGAAGCGGGAATTGCAAAACGCCAGACCGCATCGGTTTATCTTAAGCAGTTAGTGGCAATGGGCATTCTGGAAGAAGTAAACGCAGGCCGGGAAAAGCTGTATATCAATACGCGATTGCTGCAAGAAATGAATAGCTAAAGCATATTTTGCGATCACGGTCATTTGCAACAAACCGTGATCCCCGGCGCATTTTTACGCCGCTGTGCATAAAGTCGTTGTCTGAATCCACATCCTGTGTTTGTATGAATCCTGTTAATTAAATGAACAACAGGCCCCTAATGAACCCAACCATGCTGACCCCGACCCTACTAAAAACCGCGCCATTCGCCGCGGTGGTCGTCGTGCGTGTGGTGGTGGTCGTCGGCATCGCGCCGTAGGGTCCGGAACACACGATTCCAAACCCCGCCGGCGCAAACCGGGCGGGGTTTTTTATTGTGACCTCCCCGGAAAGTCGGCCCAGAATAAAAGGACTGGAGCATGGCAAGTTCGGGCACAACATCACACCCTAAGCGCTTCACGGGCGCGCAGTTAATCGTTCATTTACTGGAGCGCCAGGGCATTTCGATTGTCACCGGCATTCCCGGCGGCACGGTGCTTCCGCTCTATGACGCCTTAAGCCAGAGCACGCAAATCCGGCACGTACTGGCCCGTCACGAACAGGGCGCGGGCTTTATCGCTCAGGGTATGGCGCGAACTCAGGGCAAACCGGCGGTATGTATGGCCTGTAGCGGGCCGGGTGCCACCAACCTCGTCACCGCCATTGCCGATGCGCGTCTCGACTCCATTCCGCTGGTCTGCATCACCGGCCAGGTGCCGTCCTCGATGATCGGCACCGACGCCTTCCAGGAAGTAGACACCTACGGTATTTCTATCCCCATCACCAAGCATAACTACCTGGTGCGCGATATCCGCGAGCTGCCGCAGGTCATCAGCGACGCGTTTCGCATTGCCCAGTCCGGTCGTCCGGGCCCGGTGTGGATAGATATTCCTAAGGATATTCAAACGGCTGAAATTGAACTCAGCGACCTGCCGGAACCGGGTGGCGTGGCACCTGCGCCCGCCTTCAGCGCGGCAAACGTGCGCGAGGCCGCAGCGATGATCAACCAGGCGCAGCGCCCGGTGCTGTATCTCGGCGGCGGGGTAATCAATGCGCCAGAACAGATCCGCGAGCTGGCGGAAAAAGCGAATCTGCCCACCACCATGACCTTAATGGCGCTCGGCATGTTACCCAAAGCACATCCGCTGTCTTTGGGGATGCTCGGGATGCACGGCGCGCGCAGCACCAACTTTATTTTGCAGGAAGCGGATTTGCTGATTGTTCTCGGCGCGCGTTTTGATGACCGGGCGATTGGCAAAACCGAGCAGTTCTGCCCGAATGCCAAAATTATCCACGTCGATATCGATCGCGCTGAACTGGGCAAAATCAAGCAGCCGCACGTTGCGATTCAGGGCGATGTGAGCGAGGTGCTGGCTGAGCTGATCCCGCAGATTGACGCCCAGCCGCGTGCGGCCTGGCGCGATCTGGTGGCGCAACTGCAACAGGAGTTCCCGGCGGCGATGGCGGGAGCCGACGATCCGCTGACCCATTACGGGATTATTCGCGCGGTGGCGGCCTGCGTGGATGACGAGGCGATTATCAGCACGGATGTCGGCCAGCATCAGATGTGGACGGCACAGGCGTATCCGCTCAACCGGCCGCGCCAGTGGCTGACGTCTGGCGGTCTGGGCACAATGGGCTTTGGCCTGCCGGCGGCCATTGGCGCGGCGCTGGCAAATCCTGACCGCAAAGTGCTCTGCTTCTCCGGCGACGGCAGCCTGATGATGAATATTCAGGAAATGGCGACCGCCGCCGAAAATAATCTCGATGTGAAAATCATCCTGCTGAATAACGAGGCGCTGGGGCTGGTGCATCAGCAGCAAAGCCTGTTCTACAAGCAGGGCGTGTTCGCCGCCACCTATCCGGGCACGATCAATTTCATGCAGATTGCCGCCGGATTTGGCCTGCACACCTGTGATTTAAATGCTGAAGCGGACCCACAGGCCGCGTTGCAGGCGGCGATTTCTCGCCCCGGTCCGGCACTGATTCATGTGCGTATCGACGCTGAACAAAAAGTGTATCCGATGGTGCCGCCGGGCGCGGCCAATACTGAGATGGTGGGGGAATAAGCCATGCAACATTCTGAACATGACAACGTCATTCTTGAACTCACCGTGCGGAACCATCCCGGCGTCATGACCCACGTTTGCGGGCTGTTTGCCCGCCGCGCGTTTAACGTGGAAGGCATTCTTTGTCTGCCGCTACAGGGCGGCGAGCAGAGCCGTATCTGGCTGCTGGTGGCGAACGATCAGCGGCTGGAGCAGATGATTAGCCAGATCGACAAGCTGGAAGATGTGGTGCAGGTGATCCGCCATCAGACCGATCCAGGTGTGTTCAATAAACTGGGGCTGTTCTTCGAGTGAGATTACTCGCTCCCGGATTCGGGTGTGAGCACTTTCACAAAGCCGTTGCGACAGCAGGCCGGATACTCCGCGGGCAGCGGACGGTCGCTGATTAACACGTCAAACCCGGACAGCGGGGCAATGCTGGCCGGGGCCACTTCATCAAACAGCGCGTAGCGCGCGAGCAAAATTTTGCGGATGCCGTGCTCCATCGCTTTGCGCTTGATCGGCAGATCGTCCGGGTTAAACCAGCTCACGCCAAAGTGTTCATGCACGCCGCTGGCGGAGATAAACACTTTGCGCGGGTTGAGCGAGTCCAGAATCGTCGGATTACTGGCGTCATAGAACGCATCGCTTTTCGCGCGGTACGTGCCGCCGCACAGCATCACCGTGGCGTTAGGTTTGGCGTTGAGCGCCATAAATACCTGATGGGAATAGCAAATCCCGGTAAAACTGATTTCATCGGGGATCATACTCACCACCAGCGGCATTTCCGGGCCGTTGTCGAAAAACACCAGATCGTTCTCGCTCACCAGCCCTGCGGCCAGGATGGCAATCGGCATATCATCGCGGTGATGGGGGCGCACGGGCGCGACAGGCTGGCTGGCGGCAGGCGCGGCGGGCTTGTTGACCATCACAATGTAGCCGCCGAGCAGCGCAAGCGGCAGCGGCTCCTCTTCCTGGCTGAAATCACGACGAATGGTCATCACAGAAACTTCCAGCATCCGCGCCGCCTCTTTTAAGTGGATGCGGTCGGTCTTTTTGAGCAGTTCCATCAGCCGACGAATACGCTCTTTCTGCTTGGTTTCCATTCACTTTCTCCGCGTTACCGCACTCAATTTCTGATGTTCCTAAAGTAACATTTTCACTCTCAGGCGGGAACATTGGGCGATCAAATGTTCCTGTAATTGCGAAATGAGTCACAAATGATACTAAAATAACATGATAATGTTACGATAATATCATTGTTAAGCATTTGTTTCTGAGAGGTAGTAAAATGGATATCGCAGTCATTGGCTCCAACATGGTGGATTTGATCACCTACACCAACCAGATGCCGAAAGAGGGCGAAACGCTGGAAGCGCCCGCCTTTAAAATTGGCTGCGGCGGCAAGGGCGCAAACCAGGCGGTGGCGGCGGCGAAGCTCAATTCCAAAGTGCTGATGCTGACCAAAGTGGGCGACGATATTTTTGCCGATAACACGATCCGTAATCTGGAATCCTGGGGCATCAATACCACCTACGTGGAAAAAGTGCCGTGTACCAGCAGCGGTGTCGCCCCGATATTTGTGAATGCTAATTCCAGTAACAGTATTCTGATTATTAAAGGTGCCAACAAATTCCTGTCACCGGAAGATATCGACCGCGCGGCGGAAGATTTAAAAAAATGTAAGCTCATTGTATTGCAACTTGAAGTGCAACTGGAAACGGTCTATCACGCCATTGAGTTTGGTAAGAAGCACGGCATTGAAGTGTTATTAAACCCGGCTCCGGCATTGCGTGAATTAGATATGTCTTATGCCTGCAAATGTGATTTCTTCGTGCCGAATGAAACCGAGCTGGAAATTCTGACCGGTATGTCGGTAGACACCTACGACAATATTCGTCTTGCCGCGCGCAGTCTGACTGATAAAGGCCTGAACAATATTATCGTCACGATGGGCGAGAAAGGCGCGCTGTGGCTCTCCCGCGATACGGAAGTGCATGTCCCGGCGATCAAGGTTAACGCCATTGACACCAGCGGCGCGGGCGATGCGTTTATCGGCTGCTTTGCGCACTATTACGTCCAGAGCGGCGATGTTGAAACCGCCATGAAAAACGCCACGCGTTTCGCTGCTTTCAGCGTGACGGGCAAAGGCACCCAGTCGTCTTACCCCAGTATTGAGCAATTCAATGAATTCCTGGCGTTAAACGAATAATAAACCCCCTGCACAGTATAAAAGGTAGCACTATGAACGATAAAAACATCGTTCAGATGCCTGACGGGTATCTGAATAAAACACCTCTGTTCCAGTTTATTTTGTTATCCTGCTTATTCCCGCTATGGGGATGCGCTGCTGCGTTAAATGATATTTTAATTACGCAGTTTAAAAGCGTATTTTCATTAAGTAACTTCGCCTCTGCCTTAGTGCAGAGTGCGTTTTACGGCGGGTATTTTTTAATTGCTATTCCGGCGTCGCTGGTAATTAAAAAAAGCAGTTATAAGATCGCCATATTAATCGGCCTGACGCTCTATATCGTCGGCTGTACATTATTCTTCCCGGCATCGCACATGGCTACCTACACCATGTTCCTCGCCGCGATTTTTGCTATCGCTATCGGCTTAAGTTTCCTGGAAACCGCCGCCAACACCTACAGCTCCATGCTGGGGCCGAAGTCCCACGCCACGCTGCGCCTGAACGTCAGCCAGACCTTCTACCCAATCGGTGCGGCGGCGGGCATTTTGCTCGGCAAATATCTGGTATTTTCCGAGGGCGACAGCCTGGAAAAACAGATGGCGGGCATGACACCAGCGCAGATCCACGATTTCAAAGTGCTGATGCTGGAAAACACTCTCGAACCCTACAAGTACATGATTATGGTGCTGGTGGTGGTGATGGTGCTGTTTATGCTGACCCGCTTCCCGACCTGCAAAGTGGCGCATACCGCCAGCCGTAAACGCCCGTCGGCAGCCGACACGCTGCGCTATCTGGCGGGTAACGCCCGTTTCCGTCGCGGTATCATTGCGCAGTTTTTATATGTCGGAATGCAGGTGGCGGTGTGGTCGTTCACCATTCGTCTGGCGCTGGAACTGGGTGATATTAACGAACGCGATGCGTCCAACTTTATGGTGTACAGCTTCGCCTGCTTCTTTATCGGCAAGTTTGTCGCCAACATTCTGATGACCCGTTTTAACCCGGAAAAGGTGCTGATCCTCTATTCGGTGATCGGGGCGCTATTCCTGGCCTATGTCGCGCTGGCTCCGAGCTTTAGCGCGGTGTACGTGGCGGTGCTGGTGAGCATTCTGTTCGGGCCGTGCTGGGCGACCATCTACGCCGGAACGCTGGACACAGTAGATAACGAACACACCGAAATGGCGGGCGCGGTGATCGTAATGGCGATTGTCGGCGCGGCGGTGGTGCCTGCGGTGCAGGGCTACGTGGCGGATATGTTCCACTCGCTGCAACTGTCGTTCCTGGTGTCCATGCTGTGCTTTGTGTATGTCGGCATCTATTTCTGGCGTGAATCTAAAATCCGTCGCGATGTGACGGTGAATGAGGAGACAAATCATGGCAACGCGTCTGACACTGTGGCGTGATTTATTTACCGCGCAGCCCAAAACGCTGCTGGAAAACGCGGATTTTACGGTAAGCGCTTTTCGCTATCCGGGCGGTGTGGAAGGGCTGAAAGTCTCTAACGCACGCGGCCATCTGGTGATCCTGCCGTGGCTTGGGCAGATGATCTGGGACGCGCAGTTCGACGGCCACGATCTGACCATGCGCAATATGTTCAGCCAGCCGAAACCGGCCAAAGAGATTGTCGAAACCTACGGCTGTTTCGCCTTTCACTCCGGGCTGCTGGCGAACGGCTGCCCGTCGCCCGACGACACCCATGCGCTGCACGGTGAAATGGCCTGTGCCGCGATGGATGAGGCCTGGCTTGAACTGGACGGTGACCAGCTTCGCATTTGCGGGCGTTATGAATACGTGATGGGATTCGGTCATCATTATTGCGCTGAACCTGCGGTGACGCTGCATAAAGCCAGCGCGCTGTTTGATATTCACATGGCGGTGACCAATCTGGCGTCGGTGGCGATGCCGCTTCAGTACATGTGCCACATGAATTACGCGTATGTGCCGGATGCCACCTTTAGCCAGAATCTGCCGGACGAGGCGCTGGCGCTGCGGATGTCCATTCCGGCGCACGTTAAACCGACCGAACAGTGGCTGGCGTTTAACGCGCGTATCCAGCACGGTGAAGCGTCACTGAAAACGCTTTCGGAACCGCAGTATTACGATCCGGAAATCGTCTTTTTTGCCGATAAACTCGATCGCTACACCGCGACGCCGGAGTTTCAGATGACCGCGCCGGACGGCACCACTTTTGTGACCCGTTTTGCTAGCGCGGAGTTTAACCATGTGACGCGCTGGATTTTGTATAACGGCGATCAGCAGGTGGCGGCGTTTGCGCTTCCGGCGACCTGTCGCCCGGAGGGATTCCTCGCGGCACAGGCCAGCGGCACGCTGCAAACAATTGCGCCAAAAGAAACCCGCTGCTTTACGGTCACCACCGGCATTGCCGGGTAAAACTGACGATGTACGTCGCCGCATTTCCCCTTATGATAAGCGCTCGGGTAAGAAGCAGGAGCGTTCATGATTTGGATAATGCTGGCGACGCTGGTGGTGGTGTTTGTAGTGGGATTCCGGGTGTTAACGTCAGATTCCCGGCGGGCGGTGCGCCGTCTGAGCGAGCGGCTTGGCATTACGCCGGTGCCGGTTGAATCGATGATCGACCAGCTTGGCAAAACGGCGGGGGCGGAGTACATCCACTATCTGGCGCGCCCGGATGAAGCGCATTTGCAGAATGCCGCCCAGGTGCTGTTTGTCTGGCAGGCGTGCATTGTCGATGGCAGCGAACAGAATATGCAGTACTGGCACCGGATGCTGAAAAAAGCACGGCTGGCCGCCCCGCTGACGGATGCGCAAATTCGTCTGGCGCTCGGGTTTCTACGTGAACTGGAACCGGATGTGGCGGAGATCAACGCCTTTCAGATGCGCTATAACGCGCAGTTTATGCCAGAGGAAGGGGTTCACTGGCTGCACTGATTCTCGCCCTGAAACAGGGCGAGATCATCACAACTATTAATGTGCGTCGATAAAGACAATCTTCAGCACAAACAGCAGGGCCACTACGATCACGCACGGACTCAGCTCGCGCAGGCGACCGGTACCGATTTTCATCACGCAGTAGGAGATGAAGCCCAGCGCGATGCCTTCGGTGATGGAGAAGCTGAACGGCATCATCACAGCGGTGATAAACGCCGGAACGGATTCGGTCAGATCGTCCCATTTCACGCGCGCAAGGCTTGAGGTCATCAGCACGCCCACGTAAATCAGCGCGCCTGCGGCGGCATACGGCGGCACCATGCCCGCCAGCGGTGACAGGAAAATCACCAGCAGGAACAGCAGACCAACGACCACGGCGGTCAGACCGGTGCGGCCCCCGACGGAAACACCGGACGAGGATTCGATATAGGCGGTCACGGATGAGGTGCCGATAAACGACCCGGTCACCGACGAGATGCTGTCCACATACAGCGCCTGCTTCATGCGCGGGAATTTACCCTTTTCATCTGCCAGGCCTGCTTTGTCGGTCACGCCAATCAGCGTACCGGAGGAGTCGAACAGGTTAACCAGCATGAAGGAGAAAATCACGCCCGCCAGCCCCAGGTTAAACGACCCGGCCAGATCGACATGACCAATGACGCTGGTGACGCTCGGCGGCGCAGAGACAACGCCGTGGAACTGCACGTCGCCAAGCCACCAGCCGAGCAGCGTGGTCACGATGATAGAAACCAGCACCGCCGCGTGAATATTACGGGAGGCGAGGATGGCGATGATAAAGAAGCCGAGCACGCCCAGCAGGACGCTGTGCGAGGTCAGGTTACCGATAGCCACCAGCGTTTCCGGGTTAGCGACGATCACGCCAGCGTTTTTCAGCCCCATCATGCCGATGAACAGACCGATGCCGCTGGTGATACCCACGCGCAGGCTGACCGGAATATTGGCAATCATCCAGTAACGCACGCGGAAAATCGTCAGCAGCAGCAGGCCGACCGCGCCCCAGAAAATCGCGCCCATACCGACCTGCCAAGGCAGGCCCATCGCCTGGACCACCACGAAGGCGAAGAAGGCGTTCAGGCCCATGGCCGGAGCCAGCGCCACCGGCAGGTTGGCAAACAGGCCCATCAGGA
The DNA here is from genome assembly GCF_900116015.1 of Enterobacter sp. kpr-6. GTDB lineage: Bacteria > Pseudomonadota > Gammaproteobacteria > Enterobacterales > Enterobacteriaceae > Enterobacter_D. Next base: position 38,651 of record NZ_FOYH01000006.1, on the reverse strand, counting down.
TGCTGCCGAACGCGGCGATAAGACAGGTGGTGACGAAGACGGCGCTGGTATCCATGCCAGCAACGCCCAGAATTTGTGGATTTACAAAGACGATGTAAACCATCGTTAAAAAGGTGGTGAAACCGGCGATCACTTCAGTGCGTGCCGTCGTGCCGTGCTCGCGCAGTTTAAACACGCGCTCGAGCAACCCCTGGCCGGATGGCTGGGTGGTGTGTTGTTGGCTCATTATCAATTTCCAAACGGGAAGGGAAAATCCGGTCGCTATCCTATACCAAAATGCGGCACTATTGACGGGTAAGATGCACTTTTTTTCATTGATTTTGCTTATACGGCAACGATTGCGTTGCGATATCTGCGGGAAGAAAACGTTAAACTTGCTTTGAACAGGAAATGGCATGTCTCAAATTGAAGCGGTATTTTTCGACTGTGACGGTACGCTGGTCGATAGCGAAGTGATTTGTTCCAGAGCGTATGTTCATATGTTCCAGGAATTTGGCATTACGCTCGATCTTGAAGAGATATTTAAGCGTTTTAAAGGCGTGAAGCTTTACGAGATCATCGACATCATTAATGCCGAACACGGCGTGGATCTGGCGAAAGCCGATCTGGAGCCGGTCTATCGCGCCGAGGTCGCACGCCTGTTCGACAGTGAACTTGAGGTTATTGCTGGCGCAAATGCGCTGCTGGATTCGATGACCGTGCCGATGTGCGTGGTGTCGAACGGCCCGGTGAGCAAGATGAACCATTCCCTGGGTAAGCTCGGGATGCTGCATCATTTCCCGGATTTGCTATTCAGCGGCTATGACATTCAGCGCTGGAAGCCCGATCCGGCACTGATGTTCCACGCGGCGAAAGCGATGGGTGTTGATCCGACAAAGTGCATTCTGGTGGATGATTCTTCCGCAGGGGCGCAGTCAGGGATTGATGCGGGGATGGAGGTGTTTTACTTCTGTGCCGATCCTCATAATAAGCCGATTGAACACCCGAAGGTGACGACGTTTACTGAGCTGGCGCAGTTGCCGGGGCTGTGGAAGGCGCGCGGGTGGGAGATTACCCGGTAATTTCACCCTCACCCTAACCCTCTCCCTGAGGGAGAGGGGACAGATCGAGCGCGGGTTTATGCTCATCACCGATCTTGCCCTTCCCCCTCTCCCCAGGGGAGAGGGTCGGGGTGAGGGGTGTTAACTCACTCTTTCGGGTCTTTCCCCGCCAGTAGCTTATCAAGCTCGTCGCCGCCCACGTGGCGGAAATCCTGGCCCTTCACGAAGTAGAAAATATACTCGCAAATGTTCTGGCAGCGGTCGCCGATACGCTCAATGGAGCGCGCGCAGAACAGGGCGGTCAGGACACTGGGAATGGTGCGCGGATCTTCCATCATGTAGGTCATCAGCTGACGCACAATGCCTTCGTATTCCTGATCCACTTTCTTGTCTTCACGGTAAATACGCACCGCTTCGTCAAGATCCATACGCGCAAACGCATCCAGCACGTCGTGCAGCATCTGCACGGTGTGGCGGCCCAGCGACTCGAGGCTTACCAGCAGCGGTTGATGCTGGTGGGAGAATTTCTCAAGCGCGGTGCGGCAAATTTTATCCGCTACGTCACCGATACGTTCCAGTTCGGCGATGGTTTTGATAATCGCCATCACCAGACGCAGATCGCTCGCCGTCGGCTGACGCTTGGCGATGATGCGCACACAGGCTTCGTCGATGGCGACTTCCATCATGTTCACCTGTTGATCGCCTTCCACCACGCGTTTTGCCAGTTCGCTATCCTGATTGTGCATAGCGGTGATGGCATCCGAAAGCTGTTGCTCCACCATGCCACCCATGGTCATAACCTGAGTGCGAATGCTTTCCAGCTCGGCGTTAAACTGGCCGGAAATGTGTTTATTAAGATTGAGATTGTCCATGGTGTACTCCCGAATCAACCGTAGCGGCCAGTAATATAGTCTTCAGTTTGTTTTTTCGCGGGCTTCGTAAACAGGTCGTCGGTGTTACTGAACTCTATTAACTCGCCGAGGTACATAAATGCCGTATGATCGGAGCAACGCGCTGCCTGCTGCATGTTGTGGGTCACGATTACCACGGTGTAATCCTGTTTTAACTCCGTGATCAGCTCTTCGATACGCCCGGTGGAGATGGGGTCCAGCGCTGAACAGGGTTCATCAAGCAGGAGCACTTCCGGGCGAATGGCGATGCCGCGCGCGATACAAAGACGCTGCTGCTGACCACCGGAGAGAGAGTACCCACTCTGATGTAATTTATCTTTGGTTTCATTCCAGAGTGCGGCCTTGGTCAATGCCCACTGCACACGCTCGTCCATATCGGCGCGGGAGAGCTTTTCAAACAGGCGCACACCAAACGCGATGTTGTCATAGATGGACATCGGGAACGGCGTCGGTTTCTGGAACACCATGCCCACTTTGGCACGCAGCAGGGCGATGTCCTGGGTATTGGTCAGAATGTTGTCGCCATCAAGCAGGATTTCACCTTCCGCGCGCTGCTCCGGGTAGAGCGAGTACATTTTGTTAAATGTACGCAGCAGGGTGGATTTGCCACAGCCTGACGGACCGATAAACGCCGTCACCTGGTTTTTTGCAATATCCAGGTTGATGTTTTTCAGGGCATGGAATTTCCCGTAATAGAAGTTCAGATCGCGAACCTGAATCTTACCGGATGCTGTATCAACCATACTCATTTTACTCTTTTCCTCATTCGGCGCGGCCCAGAGCCACGCCGCAAAATATTAACCGTGTTTCTTCTTCGCGAAGATCACGCGCGCCAGAATGTTCAGTAACAGTACGCACAGGGTGATGAGCAGAACGCCCGCCCAGGCCAGTTGCTGCCATTCCGCAAACGGGCTCATGGCAAATTTGAAAATCGTCACCGGCAGGTTAGCGATTGGCTGCATCATGTCCGTGCTCCAGAACTGGTTGGAGAGCGCGGTAAACAGCAGCGGTGCGGTTTCGCCCGCAATACGGGCGATCGCCAGCAGCACACCGGTCAGAATGCCGGAGATCGAGGCTTTTAAGGTGATCGCGGAAATCATTTTCCACTTCGGCGTACCCAGGGCGTAGGCCGCTTCACGCAGGCTGTCCGGCACCAGTTTGAGCATGTTCTCGGTGGTACGGATCACAATCGGCACCTGCAGCAGCGCCAGCGCGATCACGCCCGCCCAGCCGGAGAAGTGCTCCATTTGCGCGACAACGATGGTGTAAACGAACAGACCGACCACAATGGATGGCGCGGAGAGCAGGATGTCGTTGATGAAACGAATCACTTCCGCAAGCCAGGATTTACGCCCGTACTCTGCGAGGTAGATGCCCGCCATGATGCCCAGCGGCGTACCAAATATGGTCGCCCAGAGAATTAACAATCCGCTGCCCGCCAGGGCGTTCGCCAGACCGCCACCCGCCGTGTTTGGCGGCGGCGTCATTTCGGTGAACAGCGCCAGCGACATCCCGTCGATACCACGGGTGACGGTGGAGAACAGGATCCACACCAGCCAGAAAAGACCGAACGCCATGGTCGCCATGGAGAGGGTCAGAGCGATGCGGTTACGGTTGCGGCGGCGAGCCTGCATCTTACGGCGCGATTCAGCCAGCGCCGTGGTGTTTTGCATTTCCAGCGTAGCCATTAGCGCGCCCCCTCGTTTTTCGCCAGACGCATGATCATGACTTTAGAAATCGCCAGCACGATAAAGGTAATGACGAACAGGATCAGGCCCAGTTCCATCAGCGCGGCAACGTGCAGACCGGATTCCGCTTCCGCAAATTCGTTAGCCAGCGCCGAGGTGATGCTGTTGCCCGGCATGTAAAGCGAGGCGCTGTCGAGCTGGTAGGTGTTACCGATGATAAAGGTCACGGCCATGGTTTCACCCAGTGCGCGGCCCAGACCGAGCATCACGCCACCGATCACCCCGTTTTTGGTGAACGGCAGGACGATGCGCCAGATCACTTCCCAGGTGGTGCAGCCGATGCCGTACGCGGACTCTTTCATCATTACCGGCGTCTGCTCGAACACGTCGCGCATAACCGAGGCGATGTACGGAATGATCATGATGGCGAGGATGACGCCAGCCGCGAGAATACCGATACCAAAGGCCGGGCCGGAAAATAGCGCACCCACAAACGGGATGTTAGACAGCACGTTACCGACCGGCTCCTGGAAGTATTTCGCAAACAGCGGGGCGAAAATAAACAGCCCCCACATGCCGTAAACAATACTTGGAATGGCCGCCAGCAGTTCAATGGCGATCCCCAGCGGACGCTTAAGCCAGCCTGGTGCCAGTTCCGTCAGGAACAGTGCAATGCCGAAGCTCACCGGAACGGCGATCAGCAATGCGATAAATGAGGTGACGAGGGTGCCGTAAATCGGAACGAGCGCACCGTAAATATCGTTAGGCGCATCCCACTCTTTGCTCCACAGGAAGGAGAAGCCGAATTTCTGGATGCTTGGCCAGGAGGAGACAATCAGCGACAGGATAATGCCGCCCAGCAGCAATAGCACAATCAGCGCAGCCAGTTTTACCAGCGCGCTGAAGATCATGTCACCTTGTTTCCCCGGAGGGTTAAAAGCAGGCTTGGTTGCAGCCATATGTCACTCTTTTAGTTAAATACATTTTACGAAGTTGCCCGGTGGCGCTAACGCTGACCGGGCCTACAGGTTTAACTGTAGAGCGGGCTGCATTTATGCCACCCGCCATTTTCGTTAATTTCTGCTATTAGTACAGCGCTTTACCGCTGCTGTCTTTCACGTTGGTTTTCCATGCAGCACGAACCTGCTCAACCACGCTGTCCGGCAGGCTGGCGTAATCCAGATCGTTCGCCTGTTTAGCACCGTCTTTGTAAGCCCAGTCGAAGAATTTCAGCACTTCAGCGCTCTGCTCAGGCTTTTTGGATTCTTTGTGAACCAGGATGAAAGTGGTGGAGGTGATTGGCCATGCGTCGTCACCTTTCTGGTTGGTCAGGTCCTGAGCGAAGGATTTGCTCCAGTCCACGCCTTTAGCGGCGTTAGCGAAGCTGTCTTCGGTCGGGCTAACCGGTTTGCCGTCGGCAGAAACCAGTTTGGTGTAAGCCAGGTTGTTCTGCTTGGCGTAGGCGTATTCAACATAACCGATAGAACCCGGCAGACGCTGTACGAACGCGGCGATGCCGTCGTTGCCTTTACCGCCCAGACCGGTCGGCCAGTTTACGGTAGAGCCTGCGCCTACTTTAGATTTCCACTCTTCGTTCACTTTTGCCAGGTAGCTGGTGAACACGAAAGAGGTACCGGAACCGTCAGCACGACGAACCACAGCGATGTTCTGTGAAGGCAGTTTCAGGCCTGGGTTCAGTTTGGTGATGGCTTCGTCATCCCACTTCTTGATTTTGCCCAGGTAGATGTCGCCCAGAGTTTTACCATCCAGCACCAGCTCGCCAGATTTCAGACCTGGGATGTTGACTGCCAGCACCACGCCACCGATAACGGTCGGGAACTGGAACAGGCCTTCCTGAGCCAGTTTCTCATCAGACAGAGGAGCATCAGACGCGCCAAAATCGACGGTGTTAGCAATGATTTGCTTCACGCCGCCGGAGGAGCCGATACCCTGGTAGTTAACTTTGCTACCGGTTTCTTTCTGATAGGTATCTGCCCATTTGGCATACACTGGCGCCGGGAAAGTTGCACCCGCGCCGGTCAGGCTTGCGGCTGCGTTAGCAGCGAAAGCGCTCAGGGATAAGGTCGCGGCGACAACAGTGGCGACAGTGGTACGCATGGCTTTCATAATGTCTCCTGCAAGATTCGTAAATCATTGTTTAAGTGGCTACGAGAGCAAAATAGGACAAACAGGTGACAGTAAAATGTATGAAATATGACAGTTTTATGACAACCCCTGAGATCTCAGTGTCATCATAAATAATTATCTAAAAATCAAAAAGATATGAAGAGAATGAAGGAATTATTACGGGTATATTTTCTTTTTATTACAGGATAAAAAGTAGCTGAAGATGACAGTTTGTCATAAAGAAAGGCGTGAAAACGCCCCGACTTTGCAGACGGGGCGGTTGCAGGATTACTCGACAGTAACCGATTTTGCCAGGTTACGCGGCTGGTCAACGTCGGTGCCTTTGATCAGCGCGACGTGATACGCCAGCAGTTGCAGCGGTACGGTGTAGAAGATCGGAGCGATGACTTCTTCCACATGCGGCATCTCGATGATGTGCATGTTTTCGCTGCTGTTAAAACCGGCGTCCTGGTCAGCAAAGACGTACAGCTGGCCGCCACGGGCGCGCACTTCTTCGATGTTGGACTTCAGTTTTTCCAGCAGTTCGTTGTTCGGCGCAACGACGATCACCGGCATATCTGCATCAATCAGCGCCAGCGGGCCGTGTTTCAGCTCGCCTGCGGCGTACGCTTCCGCATGGATGTAAGAGATCTCTTTGAGCTTCAGCGCGCCTTCCAGTGCGATCGGGTACTGATCGCCACGGCCGAGGAACAGGGCGTGGTGCTTGTCGGAGAAATCTTCTGCCAGCGCTTCGATGCGTTTATCCTGGGAGAGCATTTGCTCGATGCGGCTCGGCAGCGCCTGTAAGCCGTGAACAATGTCGTGCTCAATGGACGCATCCAGCCCTTTCAGGCGGCTTAACTTCGCCACCAGCATCAGCAGCACGGTGAGCTGCGTGGTGAAGGCTTTGGTGGAAGCCACGCCGATTTCGGTGCCGGCGTTGGTCATCATCGCCAGATCGGATTCGCGCACCAGCGAGGAGCCCGGCACGTTACAAATCGCCAGCGAACCGAGATAGCCCAGCTCTTTCGACAGACGCAGCGCGGCGAGGGTATCCGCCGTTTCGCCCGACTGGGAGAGGGTGATCATCAGGCTGTTACGGCGCACGGCAGATTTGCGGTAGCGGAATTCAGAGGCGATTTCTACATCGCACGGTACGCCCGCCAGCGATTCAAACCAGTAGCGGGAAACCATACCGGAGTTGTACGAGGTGCCGCAGGCGACGATCTGAATATGCTCAACCTGGGAGAGCATGTCGTTGGCGTTCGCGCCCAGCTCGGTCAAATCCACCTCACCGTGGCTGATGCGCCCGGTCAGCGTGTTTTTGATCGCGTTCGGCTGCTCATAAATCTCTTTCTGCATGTAGTGGCGGTAAATGCCTTTATCACCCGCGTCATACTGCAAATTAGATTCGATGTCCGGGCGCTTCACTTCGCGGCCAGATTTGTCGAAGATGTTTACGCTGCGGCGGGTTACTTCCGCGATATCACCTTCTTCCAGGTAGATAAAGCGGCGGGTTACCGGCAGCAGAGCCAGTTGGTCGGAGGCGATGAAGTTCTCACCCATGCCAAGACCAATCACCAGCGGGCTGCCTGAACGGGCGGCCAGCAGGGTATCTGGATGGCGGGTATCCATGATCACCGTACCGTAGGCACCGCGAAGCTGCGGAATGGTACGCAGCACGGCATCACGCAGTGTGCCGCCCTGTTCCAGTTCCCAGTGCACCAGGTGAGCAATCACTTCGGTGTCAGTTTCAGAGGCAAAAACATAACCACGCGCCTGCAAGACTTCGCGCAGCGGTTCGTGGTTTTCGATAATCCCGTTATGCACCACCACAATGTGTTCAGACACATGCGGGTGCGCGTTTTCTTCGGAAGGTTCACCGTGAGTTGCCCAACGCGTATGCGCAATCCCCGTTCCGCCATGCAGAGGCTGTTCTTCTGCCGCCTGAGACAGCATCTGAACTTTACCCAGACGACGCAGACGGGTCATGTGCCCTTCTTTGTCGACCACGGCCAGACCCGCAGAGTCATAACCACGATATTCCAGACGACGTAAACCTTCGAGAAGGATTTCAGCAATATCACGCTGCGCGACTGCGCCAACAATTCCACACATAGTTTCATTTCCTGATAATGGCATTTTGCCATGCGTTGTCGCTGACCTGTTTTACCCTTTACGGGTGCCCCGAGCCTTGTAGAGAGTGGGGTTATTTTTTTATTTACTGCTTTTGGGCGGGGGCAATCATTGTCGTTGCCCCTCACCCCGGCCCTCTCCCGCAGGGAGAGGGAGAAAAACCACCCCGCACCCTATCCAGGGTGAGGGGTGAATCTGTTACTTCTTCTTAACCGGACGTACCCAGGACTGCTTATGAACCTGCGGGACGCGGCTTAATACCAGTTCGTTATCTGCAACGTCGCGGGTCACTGTCGTACCCGCGGCAATCGTTGCACCATGACCGACGCTGACGGGCGCAACCAGTTGGCTATCAGAACCCACAAACACATCGTCACCAATAATGGTTTTGTGTTTATTAGCCCCGTCGTAATTACAGGTAATGGTCCCGGCACCAATATTTACGTTGTCGCCAATCTCCGCATCGCCCAGGTAGGTCAGATGACCGGCCTTTGAGCCTTTGCCGAGACGCGCTTTTTTCATTTCAACGAAATTGCCGACGTGCGCACCGTCCAGCAATTGTGCGCCGGGGCGCAGACGCGCAAACGGGCCGATAGTACAGGCCGTTGCCAGCTCAGCGTCTTCTACCACGCTGTAAGGGCTTATCTCACAATCATCGCCAATGACGCTGTTTTTGATCACGCAGCCCGCGCCGATCTTCACGCGGTTGCCCAGCGTCACCGTGCCTTCAAGGATAACGTTAGTATCAATTTCCACATCCCGCCCGTGCGTCAGGGAACCACGCAGGTCAAAACGCGCGGGATCGCGCAGCATAACGCCCGCCAGCAGCAGTTTTTCTGCCTGCTCGGACTGGTAGACGCGCTCAAGACGGGAGAGTTGCAGGCGGTTATTCACGCCTTCCACTTCGCTCAGGCGTGCCGGGTGCACAGCAGCAATTTCGTGGCCTTCGTTATAGGCCATGGCAATAACGTCAGTGATGTAATATTCACCCTGCGCATTGTTGTTGCTCAGTTTGCTGAGCCAGCGTTTTAAGTCCGCACCGTTTGCGATGAGAATGCCGGTATTGATCTCCTGAATCTCTCGCTGCGCATCAGTCGCATCTTTATGCTCCACGATGCCGGTAACAACGCCGTTATCACGGGTGATGCGGCCATAGCCCGTCGGATCGTCAAGTTTCACGGTCAGTAAACCAATGCCGCCCTGCGGTTTGGCATCACGCAGACGTTGCAGCGTGTCGACGGAAATCAACGGCACATCGCCGTACAGCATCAGAATGTCTTCATCGTCGGCGAAAGCGGGAGCGGCTTGCTGCATTGCATGGCCGGTGCCTAATTGCTCTGCCTGTAATACCCAGTTCAGGTTGTCGTTATGCAGCGTTTCTTTCAGCAGATCGCCACCGTGACCGTAAACCAGATGCACACGGCTGGCACCCAATTGATTAGCCGCATCAATGACATGCTGCACCATCGCTTTCCCGGCAAGGGTGTGCAGCACTTTGGGGAGATCGGAATACATGCGGGTTCCTTTACCAGCGGCAAGGATCACCACGCTCATAGCACTGTTCAACATACGCATCCTGACTGTAATTTGAGTGAGAAGTCTTACTTTTTCGCATTGAAAATACTACATTTTTTTCGCCGTGAAATGTAAGTACGCTAAATAATACGCAACAGGGAATAAACCTGCCTTAACCGCGGCATTTTTATACATCAACCCTATTTTTGTCTGCATAAAAGTGCTGCCCCTCAGTCATAAAAAATTTATCCCGATGTTTTTGCTATTTTTTTGCCGCATAAATAAAGATGAGCCAAATAAAAACACTGTTTTAATTACCTCGTAGTGTGATGAGTAAAAAAGAAACAGCATTTCATTTTGATGATAATAGCCAAAACATCAATCTGGAGAATATGATGAACCCTAAAATCCCTCTGGCCCTCACGCTCTGCGGAGCCGTTATTTCACTGCCTGCGCTGGCGCAGGATACCCATGTCTGGAAAGCCATCGCCTTCGGGCAGTCCGTGGACATGAACTTTTCCTCTAACGTTCTGCCTGAAAAAATCGGCGTCAACGATGTCACTATTGATGGCAAGAAACTGACGCCCACTTCCCAGGCTGATTTATCCCAACCAATAATCATCGAAAGTCGCGGCGGCAAAATAGCGAATTCGCATGATGGGCTGACGTTCTTCTATACCGAACTGCCTGGAAGCGAAAACTTTGTTTTGCAGGCAACGGTGACGGTCGATCAGTTTGGCCCGGAGAATGGCGCGAAGCCCGCCGCGCAGGAAGGCGCGGGATTACTGGTGCGCGACGTGATTGGCCTTCCCCGCCAGCAACCGTTGAAAGAGGGGTATGAGGAATTTCCGGCGGCATCCAATATGGTGATGAACGTCATCATGACTCAGGATAAAAAAGATGCCCATCGGGTCAAATTACAGGCCATTGCGCGGGAAGGGATTACGCAGCCATGGGGTAACGCCGGTTCATCGATTACCCGGCAGAGTTATAAAGAAGAAGTTGATCTGAATGCCACCCCGACATTTCGCCTGAAACTTCAGCGCACCAATGACGGCTTTATAACGGCCTGGGCCCCAGCCGGAAGCGATCAGTGGGTGACGCAGGCGGTGCCCCATGCCGATCTCATTTCCGTTCAGGATAAAGAAAAATACTACGTCGGCTTCTTTGCTTCCCGGAATGCCAAAATTACGGTCAGTGAGGCCTCGCTAACTACCGGACCCGCACATACTGTCGCCTCCGGCCCCTATGTCGCAAAAGGCTGGCCGGTAGTGATGCAGATTGCATCAGGTCAGAAAAGCGTGGCGGAGCGTTATACGCTGCAAACGCGGGCGAATTACGACGGCCATTTCAGCGTTCGTCAAAACGAAGTGGTGATCGGTAATGAAAAACCGGTTAAAGCGGGGGAGATGTTTACCCTGACCACGACGTTGCAGGATAAAAATGATTTCAGCATCACGTTTACGCCCACCAGCGGGAAAGACAAAACGCCAGTACAGCAATCGCTTCAGGTGGAGCGGATCGCCGGCGTGACGGGGAGCGAACTCTATACCTCCCCGGCAGGTAAAGCCGATGCCGCAGGCACGGTAGACGCCCCTGTGGATTTAGCGACGGCGGTTGATCGGGTACAGCCGGGCGGAAAAATTATCCTTGCCGCAGGCGATTACCCAAATACGACGATCCCCCTGAGCGCCAGTGGACTGAAAGATCGGCCCAAGACGCTACAGGCGAACGGTAAGGCGGTGATCCACGGCATGTTGCTGGATGCGCATTACTGGAATATTGAAGGTATCCATATCACTGATAAAAGCCTGCGCGTGCAGGGCAGTCATAATCTGATCGAAAACGTGGTGGCTTATAAGAACGATGATACAGGCATTCAGATCTCCTCCCCGGACAAAATTGGTCGTCCGCTTTGGGCCAGCTACAACCGGGTGGTGAACGCTGAATCATTCAGTAATGAAGATCCCGGCAAAATCAATGCGGATGGCTTTGCGGTGAAGATGCGCGTCGGGGAGGGCAACCGGCTGGAAGGCTGCTATTCCCACGATAATATTGATGACGGCTATGACCTCTTTAATAAGATTGAGGATGGGGCGAATGGGGCGGTGACGATCGTGAATTCCATCGCCCGCAATAACACCAGCAATGGTTTCAAACTCGGCGGGGAAGGGCAGCCAGTCGCGCATGAAGTGCGCAACAGCATTGCGGTCGGTAATCATCTTGATGGTTTTACCGATAACTTTAACCCTGGCAAGTTGCAGGTCGCCAATAACGTCGCCGTAGACAATCAGCGCTTTAATTATATTTTCCGCCCCAGCCCTTACGGGAGTGCAGAAACGCAGGGGGTGTTTACCGGAAATCTGTCGCTACGCAGCCAGCCGGGAAAATATGACGATGCCGTGGTGGGCAACATTGATGACACCAATGTTTTTATTCGCGACGGTAAGAGTGTGACCCAAACGGGCAGGGAAGTGAAAAAGGAGGAGTACAGGACGCTGGCATTGCCTCAGCCACTGCTGCGCAACACGGACGGCAGCTTTAATCTGGGTGATTTTTTAAAGAAACCCTGAAAAAACAAAGGTCGCCTCAGGGCGACCTAAAATTCTTATCTGCTCACGCCACCCGCTGTTGTCGTTTTGATGGGCGGTACAACGTGGAGCCAGACTGTTTATTACAGCGTAAACGTACCAAAAGAAACGTTCATGTTGTTGAAGAAAGCGATGATTTTGTTAATCAGTTTCATGATGTTTTCCCGGTCAGTGGATTAATTTGTGTGACTCAGCTCACAAAAAGAAGTCTACTCCTCAAATTTTAACCGATCAACATTTTTGTGAAGCTAATCACAAAAAATTAAAAACAGCATTTCATTATCTGACTCTGTTTATCACGGGCATAAAAAAAGCCAGCCTGGAAACCCAGACTGGCTTAGCCTTTCAAGCAGGTACTTACATCGCTTTTTTGGTCAACTCGATAACGCGCAGTTTCGCGATCGCTTTGGCCAGTTCCGCTGATGCCTGTGCGTAATCCACGTCACCGTGTGAGCTCTTAATGTGCTCTTCGGCTTTACGCTTCGACTCCAGGGCTCGCGCTTCGTCGAGATCCTGGCCGCGAATAGCGGTATCAGCCAGAACGGTCACGCTACCAGGCTGTACTTCAAGTACGCCACCTGACAGATAGATAAACTCTTCATGACCGAACTGTTTTACGATGCGGATCATACCAGGCTTAATGGCGGTGAGCAGCGGCGCGTGACCAGGGAAAATACCCAGTTCACCTTCACTACCCGTTACCTGGATTTTTTCGACAGTACCAGAGAACATTTGTTGCTCTGCGCTGACGACGTCCAGGTGGTATGTCATTGCCATATCACCCTCCGATTAAGGCGTTAAAGTTTTTTGGCTTTTTCCACGGCTTCTTCGATGGAACCCACCATGTAGAACGCCTGCTCTGGCAGGTGATCGTATTCGCCTTCCATAATGCCTTTAAAGCCACGGATGGTGTCTTTCAGGGAGACGTATTTGCCCGGAGAACCGGTAAATACTTCTGCCACGAAGAACGGCTGGGACAGGAAGCGCTGGATCTTACGAGCGCGAGCTACCACCAGTTTGTCTTCTTCTGACAATTCATCCATACCCAGGATGGCGATGATGTCTTTCAGTTCCTGGTAACGTTGCAGCAGGGACTGTACGCCACGCGCGGTGTCGTAGTGTTCCTGACCAACCACCAGCGGATCCAGCTGACGGCTGGTGGAGTCCAGCGGGTCAACGGCCGGGTAGATACCCAGAGACGCGATCTGACGGCTCAGTACCACGGTTGCATCTAAGTGAGCAAAGGTGGTGGCTGGTGACGGGTCAGTCAAGTCATCCGCAGGTACGTATACCGCCTGAACGGAGGTGATAGAACCGGTTTTGGTGGAGGTGATACGTTCCTGCAGAACGCCCATCTCTTCCGCCAGCGTCGGCTGGTAACCTACCGCTGAAGGCATACGACCCAGCAGTGCAGATACTTCTGTACCGGCCAGGGTGTAACGATAGATGTTATCAACGAACAGCAGAACGTCACGACCTTCGTCACGGAACTTCTCAGCCATGGTCAGGCCGGTCAGTGCAACGCGCAGACGGTTTCCCGGCGGCTCGTTCATCTGGCCGTAAACCAGGGATACTTTGTCCAGAACGTTGGAGTCGGTCATTTCGTGGTAGAAGTCGTTACCCTCACGAGTACGCTCACCCACGCCTGCAAACACGGAGTAACCGGAGTGCTCGATCGCGATGTTACGGATCAGCTCCATCATGTTTACGGTTTTACCTACACCCGCACCACCGAACAGACCAACTTTACCGCCCTTAGCGAACGGACACATCAGGTCGATAACTTTGATGCCGGTTTCCAGCAGTTCCTGAGAGCTGGACAGCTCTTCGTAGGACGGTGCTGCGCGGTGGATAGCCCAACGCTCTTCTTCACCGATGTCGCCTTTCATGTCGATCGGCTGACCCAGCACGTTCATGATACGACCCAGTGTTGCTTTACCTACCGGGACTTCGATCGGGTGCTCAAGGTCTTTTACTTCCAGACCACGACGCAGACCGTCAGAAGAACCCATGGCGATAGTACGCACGATACCACCACCGAGCTGCTGCTGAGCTTCCAGCACCAGACTCTCGTTACCATTCTGAACCTCAAGAGCATCGTACACGCGCGGTACGGCATCCTGAGGGAACTCGACGTCAACCACGGCGCCGATTACCTGGACAATTTTTCCAGTAGCCATCTTGAATCCTCTACGAATTAACCTGGTTATACCGCGGATGCACCACCGACGATTTCGGTGAGTTCCTGAGTAATGCTGGCCTGACGAGCTTTGTTGTATACCAACTGCAGCTCTTTAATCAGGCTGCCGCCATTGTCGGTAGCGGCTTTCATCGCCACCATACGTGCGGCCTGCTCGCTGGCCAGGTTTTCTACCACGCCCTGATAAACCTGAGACTCAACGTAACGACGCAGCAGGGTGTCCAGCAGCGGTTTCGGATCGGGTTCATACAGGTAATCCCAGGCTTTCTGTTTCAGCTCATCATCTTCTGATGCCGGTAACGGCAGCAACTGGGTGAGCGTCGGGGCCTGTGACATGGTGTTAATAAATTTGTTGCTGACAATGTACAGCTTGTCCAGACGGCCTTCATCATAGGCCTGCAACATCACTTTAACCGGGCCGATCAGTTCGGACAGGGACGGGTTATCACCCATACCGGTCACCTGGGCAACAATATTGCCACCCACGGAATTAAAGAAAGACACGCCCTTTGAGCCGATCATTGCGAGGTCGCACTGAACGCCTTTATCGGACCAGACTTTCATATCCGCCAGCAGTTTTTTGAACAGGTTAATGTTCAAACCACCGCACAGACCACGGTCGGTCGACACCACCAGGTAGCCCACGCGTTTAACGTCGCGTTCTTCCAGGTAAGGGTGCTTATATTCCAGATTACCGTTTGCAAGGTGACCAATCACTTTGCGCATGGTCTCTGCATAAGGACGGCTGGCTGCCATTCTGTCCTGCGATTTACGCATTTTGGAAGCGGCGACCATCTCCATCGCTTTAGTGATCTTTTGCGTGTTCTGGACGCTTGCGATCTTACTACGTATCTCTTTTGCGCCGGCCATGAGCTTCTCCTCAATGCCTTGCGGTCTGCCCTAAGACAGACCGCCAGACGTTACCAGGACTGGGTTGCTTTGAAGGAATCGAGGATGCCTTTCAGCTTGCCTTCGATTTCGTCGTTATAGCCACCGGACTGGTTGATCTCTTGCATCAGCGGAGCGTGGTCACGGTCAACGTAAGCCAGCAGAGCGGCTTCGAAGCTACCGATTTTCGCCAGTTCCACATCTTCGAGGTAACCGCGTTCAGCCGCGAACAGTACCAGGCCCTGTTGTGCAACAGACATTGGGGCATACTGTTTCTGTTTCAGCAGCTCGGTCACTTTCTGACCATGGCTCAACTGCTTACGGGTTGCTTCGTCCAGATCGGATGCGAACTGAGAGAACGCAGCCAGTTCACGATACTGTGCCAGCGCGGTACGAATACCACCGGACAGTTTCTTGATGATCTTGGTCTGAGCAGCACCACCAACACGGGATACGGAGATACCCGGGTTAACTGCCGGACGAATACCGGAGTTAAACAGGTTGGTTTCCAGGAAGATCTGACCATCGGTAATAGAAATTACGTTGGTCGGAACGAACGCAGAAACGTCACCCGCCTGGGTTTCGATGATCGGCAGTGCGGTCAGGGAGCCGGTTTTACCTTTTACTTCACCTTTGGTGAAGTTCTCAACGTATTCCGCGTTAACGCGGGATGCGCGCTCCAGCAGACGGGAGTGGAGGTAGAACACGTCGCCCGGGAATGCTTCACGTCCTGGCGGACGGCGCAGCAGCAGGGAAACCTGACGGTAAGCAACAGCCTGTTTAGACAGGTCATCATAAACAATCAGTGCATCTTCACCGCGATCGCGGAAGTATTCGCCCATTGCGCAACCGGCATACGGTGCCAGGTATTGCAGTGCAGCAGATTCAGACGCGGTTGCGACCACAACGATGGTGTTGGACAGCGCATTGTGCTCTTCCAGCTTACGCACCACGTTAGAAATGGTGGACGCTTTCTGGCCGATAGCCACGTACACACATTTGATACCGGAATCACGCTGGTTGATGATCGCATCGATTGCCATCGCGGTTTTACCGGTCTGACGGTCACCGATGATCAGCTCACGCTGGCCACGGCCGATTGGGATCATGGCATCAACGGATTTATAACCGGTCTGCACCGGCTGATCGACGGACTGACGATCGATTACGCCCGGTGCGATAACTTCGATAGGCGAGAAGCCATCGTTATCAACCGGACCTTTACCGTCGATTGGCGCACCCAGGGTGTTCACCACGCGACCCAGCAGGCCACGGCCTACCGGAACTTCAAGAATACGGCCAGTACACTTCACCTTCATCCCTTCGGCGAGGTCAGCATACGGACCCATCACAACTGCACCTACGGAGTCGCGCTCCAGGTTCAGTGCGATAGCGTAACGGTTACCCGGCAGGGAAATCATCTCACCCTGCATACAATCGGCCAGGCCGTGGATGCGGATAACACCGTCGCTTACAGAAACAATTGTACCTTCGTTATGAGCTTCGCTCACAACACTGAACTGAGCAATGCGCTGCTTGATCAGTTCGCTGATTTCGGTGGAATTCAGTTGCATGCTCCAGTCCCCTTAAGACTGCAAGACGTCTGCGAGGCGCTCAAGACGGCCGCGTACGCTGCCATCAATGACCATATCACCCGCACGGATGATTACGCCTGCCATTACAGACTTATCGATATTGCAATTCAGCTTAACTTTGCGTGACAGACGTTTTTCCATCGCGGCAGTGATCTTCGAAAGCTGCTCTTCACTCAGTTCAGTCGCAGAGGTTACTTCAACTTCAGCGGTAGCTTCACTAAGGGCACGTAAGTGCTCAAACTGCTCAAGAACATCGGGGAGCACCTTCAGGCGGCCATTTTCCGCCATCACCCGAATCAGGTTCTGGCCATTGGCATCCAGTTGCTCACCACAAATGGCGATGAACGACTCGGCGAGGGTTTCTGGCGCTAACGCACCTGAAAGCATCTCAGCCATGTGTTCGTTTTTCGTTACCTCAGCGGCAAACGCCAGCATATCCTGCCAGCGATCAACACCCTGGTGTTCGACAGCAAAGTCAAAAGCTGCTTTGGCGTAGGGGCGAGCTACCGTAACAAATTCAGACATCAGCCCCTCCCTCCTTACAGTTCAGCGACAAGTTTGTCCACGATGTCGCTGTTAGCAGCTTCATCCACGGAACGTTCGATGATCTTCTCGGCGCCAGCAACAGCCAGGATAGCAACTTGCTTACGCAATTCCTCGCGAGCACGTTTACGCTCAGCGTCAATTTCCGCCTGAGCCTGCGCCACGATTTTGGTACGTTCCTGTTCTGCTTCGGTTTTCGCTTCGTCCAGAATCTGAGAGCGACGTTTGTTCGCCTGCTCAATGATTACCTGGGCTTCCGCTTTCGCCTTTTTCAGCTGGTCGGTCGCGCTGGCCTTTGCAAGGTCAAGATCCTTATGTGCTCGTTCTGCAGAAGCGAGACCGTCAGCAATTTCTTTTTGACGCTTCTCGATGGCAGCCATCAACGGCGGCCATACATACTTCATGCAGAACAGAACAAACAGGACAAACGCGATGGCCTGGCCGAGGATTGTTGCGTTAAGATTCACAGCACAATGCCTCTTATCTGGTTAACGTTCTAAATATTGCTTAATCAAGCAACGCTTACTACGCGACAGCAAACATCACGTACAGACCCAGACCTACAGCGATCATCGGGATTGCATCCACCAGACCCATAACGATAAAGAACTGAGTACGCAGCAGAGGAATCAGATCCGGTTGACGCGCTGCGCCTTCCAGGAATTTGCCCCCGAGGATGCCGATACCGATCGCAGCACCGATTGCCGCCAGACCCATCATCACAGCGGCAGCCATGTACAGCAGATCCATATTCAGGTTTTCCATGACAGTCTCCAGTTTGTTTCAGTTAAAACGTAGTAGTGTTGGTAAAATCAATGCTCTTCAGATGCCATCGACAGATAAACAATCGTCAGAACCATGAAAATGAAGGCTTGCAGCGTAATGATCAGGATGTGGAAAATGGCCCATGGCACATTCAGAATCCACTGTGACCACCACGGCAGAAGACCTGCAATCAGAATGAAGATCAACTCACCGGCATACATGTTGCCGAACAGTCGCAGACCGAGTGATACCGGTTTAGACAGCAGGCTTACCCCTTCAAGGATTAAGTTGACAGGAATAAATGCCCAGTGGTTGAACGGCTGCAGCGTCAGCTCTTTCGTGAAGCCGCCAATGCCTTTCATTTTGATGCTGTAGAACAGAATCAGGATAAATACGCCCAGCGCCATCGACAGGGTGATGTTCACGTCAGCAGACGGAACCACACGCAGTGCCGGCAGGCCAAACACGTGCTCGCCGATGTACGGCAGCAGGTCGATAGGCAGCAAATCCATCAGGTTCATCAGGAATACCCAGACGAAAATCGTCAGGGCCAGCGGAGCAATCAGCTTGCTCTTGCCGTGATACATGTCTTTCACGCTGCCATGGACAAAGCCAATGACCAGCTCGATTGCCGTCTGGAATTTTCCAGGGACGCCGCTGGTTGCTTTCTTCGCCACGCTACGGAACATGACCAGGAACAACAGACCCAGAAGCACCGAGAAAAACATGGAGTCGATGTTAAGCGTCCAGAAAGTGGCTGGGGGGTTATGCGGATCCACCAGCGAAAGTGTACGCAGGTCAATCTGAAGGTTGTTCAGATGGTGGCCTATGTACTCCTGCGGTGTTGAGATTTCTCCTGCAGACATGATGCCTCTTACCCTTTGTTGTTAATTACAGCAGGTGCCAGTATCTGTACAACCAGCACCGAAACCCACGTCACGATCAGCGGCAAGAAAACCGCCTTTAAAACCGCCAGCGCCACCACCAGGAGGGTAAAGGTCGCCAACACCTTAAACACTTCACCGAAGGCGAAGGACCAGGCCATGCGGCCTTTAGCAGGTGTATGCGCCTGATGACGCCAGGCAAAAATCATAAACAACATATTTGGCAGTAAGACTGCCACACCTCCGCATAAAGCGGAAATGCCCCAGAAGGGGTCTTTGAGGCTAAATAGCAATCCACTTGCTACTACCGCCAGGAACTGAATGAACAGAAGCTTACGAGCAACGTTTCTACTCAAGAGCGACAAAGACATCACGTTTTCACTCCTGCTACCTTTGAGGTATGTCGCGTGTCGTATAAAACGTTCTTTAAGGCTCAGAGTCAAGCATCAAAAAGCGGTCAAATTATACGGTGCGCCCCCGTGATTTCAAACAATAAGTAGCGAAAAGGTGAATAAATGTTTAAATATTTTTCTGAGTCGCTATTTTTCCACTTTTCAGCAAAGTGTGAACAATCGAACAAAATGGCGCATATCGCGAAATCACTGATGCTAAAGCGTGCATCAGATCACAATTTGTACATTTACCTTTAGTACTGAATATGCCGCACCGAAAATTCTGGTAGTGCATCTTAATGATATATAAGCGTATATTCTTTACCGTTTTCAAAAAATCGCGATATACATCAAAAACCTTTCATTGACATTCTTAATAAATATTTAACATCTCTGTCAGGTAATATTGCTGATTTTTAGCAGCCTGATATTTTCCCCATTGACTATTTTAAGGGTTAACAAAAAAAGCTACGTTAACGAATAGAAAAATACCAGTAAAAGCAGGGTTAAATTAGTTCCCGGATAGCCTGTTTCTTTGCGCCGTTTTTTAACACATTCACCACAGCGCAAATTAAACATTTTTTGATAAAAATTAACTATTATTTGGTTTAATTACCACCAGGTGACGTTCGCCATCAAGCTGGGGAACCGCTAATTTAACCACTGATTCGACCGTCAAACCCGCAGGCAGCGCGGCGATTTCATCATCGGGCACTTGCCCTTTCAGCGCATAAAACCGTCCCTGCTCACCTGGCAGATGATGACACCAGCTCACCATATCGTTAAGCGAGGCAAAAGCGCGGCTCACGACGCCATCAAATGGCGGCTCAGCCGGGAAATCCTCAACGCGGCTCTGCACCGGGGTAATGTTTTCAAGTTTCAGTTCATGTTGAACCTGACGCAGGAAGCGTATGCGCTTACCCAGGCTGTCCAGCAGCGTGAAATGCGCTTCAGGCAGCACGATAGCCAGCGGTACGCCCGGCAGTCCAGGGCCGGTGCCGACATCAATGAACCGCGAACCGGTCAGATGCGGCGCAACGACGATACTGTCAAGAATATGGCGAATCAGCATCTCGTTCGGATCGCGTACGGAAGTCAGGTTATACGCTTTGTTCCATTTGTGGAGCATATCGACATAGGCCACCAGTTGTTGTTTCTGGTGATCGGTGAGCGAAATGCCTGCTTCATTCAGCAGACGAGAAAGTTTGTTGAGCACGGTGAATACCTGTTTTGATTTGCCGGATAAGCGGGTCGTTATCCGGCCTACAGAGTTGCAGACCCGGTAAGCGTAGCGCCACCGGGCAACGTTTAGCGCATTACGCGCTGCGGCGCAGCATACCTTGTTTTTTCAGCCACACCAGCAGGATAGAAATAGCCGCTGGCGTGATGCCTGAAATACGCGATGCCTGACCAATCGACGACGGTTTATGGTCATTCAGCTTGGCGATAACCTCGTTGGACAGGCCATTCACCAGACGATAATCCAGCGTCGCAGGTAACAGAGCGTTCTCGTTACGCTGCTGTTTCTCGATCTCTTCCTGCTGCCGTGCGATGTACCCTTCGTACTTCACCTGGATTTCAACCTGCTCGGCGGCTTGCGGATCGGCAAGTCCTGGCGCGAACGACGACAGTTGGGTCATCTCCGCGTAGGTCATTTCCGGACGACGCAGCAGATCTTCGCCGTTGGCTTCACGCGACAGCGGCGCACTCAGCTTCGCATTCACTTCGTCAATCTGTGCAGAGTGCGGGTGCAGCCAGATGTCTTTCAGGCGCTGACGTTCGCGCTCGATGCTTTCCAGCTTATCGTTAAAGCGCGCCCAGCGTTCGTCATCAACCAGACCCAGTTCACGACCCACTGCCGTCAGGCGCATGTCAGCGTTATCTTCACGCAGCATCAGGCGGTATTCCGCGCGGGAGGTAAACATGCGGTACGGCTCTTTGGTACCCAGCGTGCACAGGTCGTCGACCAGAACGCCCAGGTAAGCCTGAGAACGTCCAGGTGCCCAGCCCTCTTTTTCCGCAGAAGATCGCGCGGCGTTAAGACCCGCCAGCAACCCTTGCGCGGCCGCTTCTTCGTAACCCGTCGTGCCGTTGATCTGGCCGGCAAAGAACAGGCCGGCAATGAATTTGCTTTCCAGCGTCGGTTTCAAATCACGCGGATCGAAGAAATCGTACTCAATGGCATAGCCAGGACGCACAATCTTCGCGTTTTCCATCCCCTGCATTGAGCGGACGATTTGCATCTGAACATCAAACGGCAGGCTGGTGGAGATGCCGTTCGGGTAAATTTCGTTGGAGGTCAGGCCTTCCGGCTCCAGGAAGATCTGGTGCTGGTTACGATCGGCAAAGCGCATCACTTTGTCTTCGATCGACGGGCAGTAACGCGGGCCGATCCCTTCGATCACGCCAGCATACATCGGGCTGCGATCGAGGTTATTGCGGATCACATCATGGGTTTTTTCGTTGGTATGGGTGATGTAGCACGGCACCTGACGTGGGTGCTGAGCCGCGTTGCCCATGAACGAAAAGACCGGCATCGGGTTATCGCCATGCTGTTCAGCCAGTACGCTGAAATCGATTGTGCGCGCGTCAATACGCGGCGGCGTACCGGTTTTCAGGCGATTGACGCGCAGCGGCAGTTCGCGCAGACGACGTGACAGCGAGATAGACGGTGGATCGCCTGCACGACCACCGCTGTAGTTGTCCAGACCGATATGGATCTTGCCGTCCAGGAATGTCCCGACCGTCAGCACCACGGCTTTCGCGCGGAACTTCAGGCCCATCTGGGTCACGGCACCGACGACACGATCGTTTTCGACGATCAGATCCTCAACCGCCTGCTGGAAGATCATCAGGTTCGGCTGGTTCTCCAGTGCCGTACGCACGGCCTGGCGGTAAAGCACACGATCCGCCTGAGCTCGCGTGGCACGGACAGCCGGGCCTTTGCTCGCGTTTAGTATCCTAAACTGGATGCCTGCCTGATCGACAGCTCTCGCCATCAGCCCGCCAAGCGCATCCACTTCTTTCACCAGGTGTCCTTTCCCAATACCGCCGATCGCCGGGTTGCAGGACATCTGCCCCAGGGTGTCGATATTGTGAGTCAAAAGCAGGGTTTGTTGACCCATACGTGCGGCGGCCATTGCGGCCTCAGTGCCTGCATGACCCCCGCCAATGATGATGACGTCAAAAGGATCCGGATAAAACATGGTGATTTGCCTCGCGTAAAGCGGTTAGAAAGTGGATTGAAGCTGAGGCCGTGGATTCTACTCAACTTTAGTCCATCGAGAAAGAGCCGGGATCCTTGCTATTAAAAAGAAGATCTTTTTATTTAGAGATCTCTTTTACTATGATCTCTTATTAGGATCGCCATGCTCTGTGGATAACTGCGATCCGGTCAGGAAGATCAATCAGTTATTGAGGATCACTAGCTGTGAATGATCGGTGATCCCAGACAGTATAAGCTGGGATCAAAATGAAGGGTTATACACAACTCAAAAACTGACCAAACCTTATACCGTGGATAACTACCGGTTGATCCAAGGTTTTAACCAGAGTTATACACAGTTGATCGCTCGATCTTTACACATTACTGAGTAAATTAATCCAGGATCCCAGCCAGATTTCTGCCGGATCTTCCGGAATGTCATGATCAAGGATGTTGATCCGCAGAGTTTCACCGATCTGTTTTGCCCCGCAGGCGATCAATTCTGCTTCCAGCTTCTCGATCGCCCCGCAAAAGGTGTCGTACTCACGACTGCCGATCCCGATAGCGCCAAAGCGCACCGCTGACAGATCGGGCTGCTGTTCTTTCAGTTCTTCATATAAAGGAAGAATGTTGTCCGGCAGATCGCCTGCACCATGGGTGGACGAAACCAGTAACCAGACGCCCTGCGTCGGGAGATCCTCTAATAAAGGCCCATGCTGCGTGCTGGTGGAAAACCCGGCGTCCTCCAGCTTTTCTGCCAGATGTTCCGCAACGTATTCCGCGCCGCCCAGGGTACTGCCACTAATAAGAGTAATGTCTGCCATGATCGCACGTCCCGGTTTAAGAGTGGCGTATTGTACGCTGTGAATGAGCTGGGATCTACCTGTGGAAAATGTGGTAATTATTTTCCCTGCCTACGGGCGGATCGTGCGCATAATCGGGTTCTGCAGGGAGATCAGCGTTTCAGTGGACTGAATTTCATCAATTGTTTGGATCTTGTTGATAAGTACCTGCTGAAGCGCGTCGATCGATTTACACATCACCTTAATAAAGATGCTGTAGTGCCCGGTGGTGTAATAGGCTTCGGTCACTTCTTCCAGACTTTCCAGGCGGGCCAGGGCTGAAGGGTAGTCCTTCGCACTCTTAAGGATAATGCCGATAAAACAGCACACGTCGTACCCCAGTTGTTTTGGGCTGATGTCGATACGTGCGCCGGTGATAATCCCCGCCTGCTTCATCTTCTCCACGCGAACGTGAATCGTGCCGGGGCTGACGCCAAATTGTTTGGCCAGTTCAGCATAGGCAGTACGTGCATTCGCCATCAGCGCGTCAAGGATGCCGCGATCGAGATTATCGATCTGATAATTTTCCATAGGTTTTTCTTATGTTGATTGATGATTCATGTCAGTTTAGCGCGTTATTTTGATGGATTAAAAGTGAAGGTGGCTTTTTACTTGTGCATTATTGAATATCACTCCGTTTTTGTTGCTTAATTGAAAGCAACAGGACACAGGAGTTACATAATGAAAACCGCTTACATCGCAAAACAACGCCAGATCAGTTTCGTGAAATCCCATTTTTCCCGCCAGTTAGAAGAAAAACTGGGCCTGATTGAAGTACAGGCACCGATTTTAAGCCGCGTGGGAGACGGGACTCAGGACAACCTGTCGGGCTGCGAAAAAGCGGTACAGGTCAATGTGAAAACGCTGCCGGATGCCCGCTTCGAAGTGGTGCACTCCCTGGCAAAGTGGAAGCGTCAGACACTGGGACAACACGACTTCAGCGCAGGCGAAGGGCTTTACACGCACATGAAAGCCCTTCGCCCGGATGAAGATCGCCTGTCAGCGATCCACTCGGTCTATGTCGATCAGTGGGACTGGGAACGCGTAATGGGAGATGGCGAACGCCACACCGGCACGCTGAAAGCCACCGTTGAAGCGATCTACGCCGGGATCAAAGCGACAGAAGCCGCAGTAAGTGAACAGTTTGGTCTGGCACCGTTCCTGCCAGAGCAGATCCACTTTGTTCACAGTGAAGAGTTACTGGCTCGTTTTCCTGGTCTTGATGCCAAAGGCCGCGAGCGCGCCATTGCCAAAGAACTGGGCGCAGTATTCCTGATGGGTATCGGCGGCAAGCTGAGTGACGGTAAACGTCATGACGTGCGTGCACCGGATTATGATGACTGGACGACCGCCACCGAAGCCGGTTTTGCCGGGCTCAACGGCGATATTCTGGTGTGGAACCCGGTGCTGGACGATGCGATTGAGCTTTCCTCCATGGGGATCCGTGTGGATGCCGACACCCTCAAACGCCAGCTTGCCCTCACCGGCGACGACGATCGTCTGGCGCTGGAATGGCACCAGGCGCTGCTGGCTGGCGAAATGCCACAAACCATCGGCGGCGGTATCGGCCAGTCGCGTCTGACCATGCTGCTGCTGCAACTGCCGCACATCGGGCAGGTACAGTGCGGCGTCTGGCCGGCGCAGGTTCGTGAGAGCGTCAGCGCGCTGCTGTAAGTTAACGCCGCCAGCGTCGCAGCAGGCGGCTGCGCATCCCGGTATCAAAGCGCCAGATATGATCGAAAATGCGCATGATGCCGGGTTTGCCATGAACGGACATCGCCACCGCATGAAAACGGTGCTGATGTACGCGCTGCAATTCCGCCACTTTACTGACCACCTCATCCGGCAACCGCTGGGCAATAAAATCAGAAATCACCACCGCATCGGCATCAAACCACTCCCCCCCCTGCATCCGCTCAATGATGGCGCGAAAACAGCTCGCCAGATCGGTGCCGCCGCGAAAACGCTGGCTGAGAAAACGGATCGCCTGCTCGATCCCTTCCGGGCCTGACAGCTCGTAACGCACCACCTCGCTTGAAAACAGCATGATGAAACAGCGGCGTCTGTCCGCCAGCGCGATACGCATCAGGGCCAGGCAAAAGGCTTTGGCGCACTGTTCGTTGAAGCCGCCCATCGAACCGGAGGTATCCACGCAGACGATAAACGGGCCGCGCGGCTGTTCGTCGAAATCCTGATGAATCACCGGCCGCTCGGTGATCTTCTCCCGCCAGGCTTCGCCATGCAGCCGGTAAGTGAGTAACTGCTTCTCCACCAGCTTACGGTAAAACTCATATTCCAGTTCGGTGATGCCGAGGGTGGCCAGTTCCGGCGGCAACAGGCGCAAAATATCGTCGCTCTGTTGCAGGCCATCAACCTGCTCTGGCACGGTCGCCGGTTCGCGTACCAGCGTGCGGAAGGTTTCCATCGGCGCATCTTTTCTTGGCACCGATTTCGCCTCACGCGAGCGCCCGAGCTGTTCGGCTAGCTGTTTTAGCTCGGGCTGATCGGCAAGAAAATCGCCGTACTTAACGATTAACTGGTAATCACCGCGCTTAAGCTGCCCGGCGCTCATGTCCCACAGCCGCCCGGCGGCGTTTTCGTTTTCTACCAGCACCGGATCAAGCTGCCCGCTGAGCGTCATGCGTTCCTGCACTTCGCTGAGTAACTGCTCACGTTCTTCTTCCAGCAGTTGCTGATTGAGCGAAGTGGCCTGAACCACCAGGCTTAAGCGCCAGCGCTGTAAAAACAGGGTGTGCAGGGCGGGAGTCATGGTGCGGTTATCCGCCACCAGTTGTTGCGCCTGCGCGGCATACGGGGAGTGCACCTTCTCCAGCAGGGTCAGGATCTGCGGAAGCTGGAGGATAAACTGGGTGGTCGAAAGCAACTGACTTTGCTGGTAGCTGAGCACCTCTTCCGTCAGTTCCGGCGGCACGCGGGTATCTTTCAGCCTGCTTTTGAGCGCTTCCCGCCAGCGCGGAATATCCTCTGTGACGGCATGTCGTAGTTTTGGGAATTTCTCAAAAAAAATCGCCAGTTGCGGAGACGCCAGTAGCGCCACGATCAACTCTTCGATCAACCCCTCTTCGCTGACCGTCAGGATCATGTTGAGGGTATCCATCGTCAGCATTGACGGGCCTGTTTAATCTGCTCGCTGACGTCCTGTAAGCTGGCTTCGATACGACCTAACCAGTCGTTATGAATGAACAGGCACTTTTGCTGCTCGCTAAAACGGGTGTGCTGCTGATGCCATTCGGTGTCGAGCGCGTCGAGTTGCTGTTTGATTTCATCCGGCACGCTCTCCTGAGAAGCCCCTGGCAGGGCGAGCCGGGAGCTTTGCAAACTCACGTCGCGCACGAGGAGATGCAGCGTGGCGTCCACTTCCAGATTCAGCGGCTGCGCGAAGCCAATCCCGTTCAGCTTGCCACGGATTTCACCGCCTTTTGCCAGCCACTGCGCCAGCGCCGCATGGTCTATCGTCACATGGATAACCTGCATATCGTGCAGTTTGAGCGGCTGCTGTAGTAGCAGCGTCAGCGTAGGGTCGTTGACGTTTGCAGGCAGTTCATAATGCGGACGGCGGCTGAACATACCGCTCTGACGTAACACCGTCAGCGCGGTTTTATCGCTTTGCTGTTGCTGAAGCTGGATGCGGCGCTGGGTGATTGCGCCCAGTTGCGTCAGCATCGCCTGCTGCTGCCAGGCGTGCCCGGTCATCAAAATTTCCATCTGCTGCGCCAGCAAATTCATGCTTTTCGCGTCGTGCCATAAGCAGTCTTTTAGCAGAATCAGATCGATGGGAGCGACCGCATCGCGCCCGCAGAAGAAGGCGCAGGCCTGAAGCAGACGGATCGCTTTTTTCCAGCGGCGGTCAGAGACGTAAGGTGCGTCAGGCAGGTTATCGATTTGCTGGCGCAGCATAAAAATCAGTTCAAAAACGTTATCGGGCAGTTTGATCGTCGGAATCACCTGCTGCCAGTGCTGATACTCTTCATCGGTCACCTGCAACGCAGGCGGAACCGGGTTGTCACTCTCATCCTGCTGGCTCACCAGCATGGCGCGGAAATTCCCCTTTTCCTGCACTTTATCCAGCCACAGCCGGATAAGCAGGCGGTCATACAGCGCCTCCAGGCTGCTGTCGGCTTCCGGTAATTCGTTAGACGCGGCCACCAGCAAACGCATGGGGATTTTTTCTTCGTGTGCGCCGTTGCGAAAACGTCGCTCGTTGATGGCGGTGAGCAGGGTGTTGAGGATCGCCGGGCCTGCTTTCCAGATTTCATCCAGAAAGACGATTTCAGCTTCTGGTAAGTAACCGCTGATGAGACGTTCATAACGGCCTTCGTCTTTTAACGCCTGGATGGAGAGCGGGCCAAAGACCTCTTCGGGCGTGGAAAAGCGTGTCATCAGATATTCAAACGCGCGGGCATGTTGAAACGCGAACTTTAAGCGGCGGGCGATAAGGCTTTTGGCAATCCCCGGCGGGCCCAGAAGAAAGACGCTTTCACCGCTGAGGGCCGCCAGCAGGCATAAACGGATCGCATGGCTTCGCTCAAAAAGTCCCTTTTCCAGCGCGCTGCTCAGGCGGGAAATTCTTTCTGCTAATAAGTGTGAGTGAGCCATAATTCATTTGCATCCTTTCGCCGTGTTGGAGGCGGAAAAAGCGAGTATAGAGGTTTTATTAAGGGCCTGTAATAGACTGAAGATCGGCTTTATTTTCTTTGAGCCAGATTAACCTGACCGCATTTAGCGCTACGATTTACGGGATAATCGTGCATACTGTGCGCCTTTTGTGGGCCAAGGGACTAAGCACACAGTTGTCATTCAAACAAAAAGATTAGTCTATGAGCGCTGATAATAAACAATCGTTGCCTGCTGTCACTCTCGCCGCTATTGGTGTTGTCTATGGCGACATCGGTACCAGCCCGCTTTATACCCTCCGTGAATGTCTGTCCGGTCAGTTTGGCTTTGGCGTAGAACGCGACGCCGTTTTCGGCTTTCTGTCGCTGATCTTCTGGCTGCTGATTCTGGTCGTTTCTCTTAAATACCTCACCTTCGTCATGCGGGCGGATAACGCCGGTGAAGGGGGGATCCTGACGCTGATGTCGCTGGCGGGGCGTAACACCTCGGCGCGCATGACATCGGTACTGGTGATCATGGGGCTTATCGGGGGAAGTTTCTTCTATGGTGAGGTGGTGATCACCCCGGCGATATCGGTGATGTCGGCCATAGAAGGTCTTGAGATTATCGCGCCGTCGCTCGAAACCTGGGTGGTGCCGCTGTCGATTATCGTCTTAACCCTGCTGTTTATGATCCAGAAGCACGGCACAGGGCTTGTGGGCAAACTCTTTGCGCCAATTATGCTGACCTGGTTTGTGATCCTGGCGGTGCTTGGCTTGCGCGGTATTATGAGCAACCCGGAAGTGCTTCAGGCGCTCAATCCGGCATGGGCGGTGCACTTCTTCCTCGAATATAAAACGGTGTCGTTTGTGGCACTCGGCGCGGTGGTGCTGTCTATCACCGGGGTTGAGGCGCTGTATGCGGACATGGGGCACTTCGGCAAACTGCCGATCCGCGTGGCGTGGTTCAGCCTCGTGCTGCCGTCTCTGGCGCTGAACTATTTTGGCCAGGGCGCGCTGCTGCTGAAAAACCCGGAAGCCATCAAAAACCCGTTCTTCCTGTTAGCCCCCGAATGGGCGCTGATCCCGATGCTGATTATCGCGACCCTGGCGACGGTGATTGCGTCTCAGGCGGTGATCTCCGGGGTCTTTTCGCTGACGCGTCAGGCCGTACGCCTGGGGTATTTATCGCCCATGCGCATTATTCACACCTCGGAGATGGAATCCGGGCAGATTTACATTCCTTTTGTGAACTGGATGCTCTACTGCGCGGTGGTGATTGTGATTGTCAGCTTTGAGCACTCCAGTAATCTGGCGGCCGCCTACGGCATTGCGGTGACCGGCACGATGGTGCTGACCTCCATCCTGTCGACTACCGTAGCGCGTAAAAACTGGGGCTGGAACAAAGTGCTGGTGGGGCTGATCCTGATTGGCTTCCTGTGCATTGATGTTCCGCTGTTCTCGGCCAACCTCGATAAGCTGCTCTCTGGCGGCTGGCTGCCGCTGAGCCTGGGTATCGTGATGTTTATCATCATGACCACCTGGAAAAGCGAGCGCTTCCGTTTGCTGCGGCGTATCCATGAACACGGTAACTCCCTTGATGCGATGATTGCTTCGCTGGAGAAATCTCCGCCGGTGCGCGTGCCGGGGACGGCGGTGTATATGTCGCGGGCGCTGAACGTGGTGCCGTTCGCCATGCTGCATAACCTCAAGCACAACAAAGTGCTGCATGAGCGGGTGATCCTGCTGACGCTGCGTACTGAAGACGCGCCTTATGTGCCCAATATTCGCCGGGTACAACTGGAGCAGCTTTCACCGACCTTCTGGCGTGTGGTCGCCAGCTATGGCTGGCGTGAAACGCCGAACGTGGAAGAAGTATTCCACCGCTGTGGACTGGAAGGACTCAGTTGCCGGATGATGGAAACCTCGTTCTTTATGTCGCACGAGTCGCTGATTCTGGGTAAACGTCCGTGGTATTTACGCCTGCGCGGTAAGCTCTTTCTGCTGCTTCAACGCAACGCGCTGCGTGCGCCGGATCAGTTTGAAATTCCGCCTAATCGTGTTATTGAATTAGGAACGCAGGTCGAGATTTAAGCGTAAAAACGCCGGGTGGCGCTGTGCTTACCCGGCTGATAAACTGGCAGGCACACGCAAGCGTAGTGCCGCCGGGCAGTCCCTATCTTCTTCCACATTTCACTTAGCGAAACGTTTCGACGACGATCACAATTCTGTTACTTCATGATGGTTTTCTGAACGGCATTCGGAATAAACTTACCTCAGCGAAACGTTTCGCTAGTGGAGAAGAAAATGAAGAAAGGGTCTGTACTGAATTCTGATATTTCGTCGGTTATTTCCCGTCTTGGGCATACTGATACGCTGGTGGTGTGCGATGCCGGATTGCCGGTGCCGCGTAGTACGCAGCGCATTGATATGGCATTAACTCAGGGCGTGCCCTCGTTTATGCAGGTGCTGGAAGTCGTTACCGCCGAAATGCAGGTTGAGACAGCCATTCTTGCTGCGGAAATTAAACACCATAATCCGCAACTCCACGAAACGTTGCTCAATCATATTGAGCAGCTGCAGCAACACCAGGGAAACACCATCGCTGTTCGCTACGTTACGCACGAACAGTTCAAACAACAAACCGCAGACAGTCAGGCGGTGATTCGCAGCGGGGAGTGTTCCCCGTATGCGAATATCATTCTCTGTGCTGGCGTCACCTTCTGAGGCCATCATGGACGCATTACTGCAACTTAAAAATATCGATAAAGCGTTCCCCGGCGTCAAAGCGCTTTCCGGTGCCGCGCTAAACGTTTATGCCGGTCGCGTCATGGCGCTGGTGGGTGAGAACGGCGCGGGCAAATCCACCATGATGAAAGTGTTAACCGGCATCTACCAACGTGATGCGGGTTCACTGCTGTGGCTGGGTCAGGAAACCACCTTTAACGGGCCGAAGTCGTCGCAGGAAGCCGGGATCGGCATTATCCATCAGGAACTGAACCTGATCCCGCAGCTCACCATTGCTGAAAACATCTTTTTGGGCCGCGAGTTCGTTAACCGCTTCGGCAAAATCGACTGGAAAAAGATGTACGCGGAAGCGGACATTTTGCTGGCGAAGCTCAATCTGCGCTTTAAAAGCAACCGGCTGGTGGGCGACCTCTCCATCGGCGATCAGCAGATGGTGGAAATCGCCAAGGTGCTGAGCTTTGAGTCGAAGGTCATCATTATGGATGAACCTACCGACGCGCTGACCGATACCGAAACTGAATCTCTGTTCCGCGTGATCCGCGAGCTGAAAGCTCAGGGACGCGGGATTGTCTATATCTCCCACCGCATGAAAGAAATCTTCGAAATCTGCGACGACGTGACGGTTTTCCGCGACGGGCAGTTTATTGCCGAGCGTGAGGTGGCGTCGTTAAGCGAAGATTTGCTGATCGAAATGATGGTCGGCCGCAAGCTGGAAGAACAGTATCCGCATATTGACCAGGCTCCGGGCGATGTTCGTCTCAAGGTGGACAGCCTGTGCGGGCCGGGCGTGGATAACGTCTCCTTCGTGCTGCGCAAGGGCGAAATTCTTGGCGTGGCCGGGCTGATGGGTGCCGGACGTACAGAATTGATGAAAGTGCTGTATGGCGCACTGCCGCGTACCAGCGGTTATGTAACTCTCGACGGTCATGAAGTCGTCACGCGCTCGCCGCAGGATGGCCTGGCCAACGGCATCGTTTATATCTCCGAAGACCGTAAGCGTGACGGGCTGGTGCTCGGCATGTCGGTGAAAGAAAACATGTCCCTGACTGCGCTGCGCTACTTCAGCCACAGCGGCGGCAGCCTGAAGCACAAAGATGAACAGCAGGCGGTGGGTGATTTTATCCGCCTGTTCAATGTTAAAACGCCGTCAATGGAGCAGCCGATTGGCCTGCTTTCCGGCGGGAATCAGCAAAAAGTGGCGATTGCCCGCGGCCTGATGACGCGACCGAAAGTGCTGATCCTCGACGAACCCACGCGCGGCGTGGACGTTGGCGCGAAGAAAGAGATCTACCAGTTAATTAACCAGTTCAAGGCCGAGGGGCTGAGCATCATTCTGGTGTCATCCGAAATGCCGGAAGTGCTCGGCATGAGCGATCGCATCATGGTGATGCATGAAGGCCATTTGGGTGGCGAGTTCACTCGCGAGCAGGCCACTCAGGAAATACTGATGGCGGCAGCTGTCGGTAAGCTAAATCGTCATACGCAGGAGTTCACGCAATGAGTACCCAAGCTGTTTCTA
The DNA here is from genome assembly GCF_900116015.1 of Enterobacter sp. kpr-6. Classification (GTDB taxonomy): domain Bacteria; phylum Pseudomonadota; class Gammaproteobacteria; order Enterobacterales; family Enterobacteriaceae; genus Enterobacter_D. Next base: position 6,449 of record NZ_FOYH01000006.1, on the reverse strand, counting down.
CCCGCCGCTATTTCAATAAAGCGTGGCTGATGGAACAAAAATCGCTGATTGCCCTGCTGGTGCTGATTGCGATCGTCTCCACCCTGAGCCCGAACTTTTTTACCGTTAATAACCTGTTCAACATCCTGCAACAAACGTCGGTCAACGCCATTATGGCGGTGGGGATGACGCTGGTGATCCTCACTTCCGGAATCGATCTGTCCGTCGGTTCCCTGCTGGCGTTGACCGGCGCAGTGGCAGCGTCGATTGTGGGGCTTGAAGTCAATGCACTGGTGGCGGTGGTGGCTTCTCTGGCCTTAGGTGCAGCGATTGGTGCCGTTACCGGGACGATTGTTGCCCGTGGACGCGTACAGGCGTTTATCGCCACGCTGGTCATGATGCTGCTGCTGCGCGGTGCCACCATGGTCTACACCAACGGCAGTCCGGTGAACACCGGCTTCACTGACAACGCCGATCTGTTTGGCTGGTTCGGTATCGGTCGCCCGCTGGGTATCCCGACGCCGGTATGGATTATGGGAATTGTCTTCCTGGCGGCGTGGTATATGTTGCATCACACCCGTCTTGGCCGCTATATCTATGCGCTGGGCGGTAACGAAGCGGCAACGCGACTGTCCGGCATCAGTGTGAACAAAGTTAAGATTATCGTGTATTCGCTGAGCGGCCTGCTGGCTTCTCTGGCGGGCATTATTGAAGTGGCGCGTCTCTCCTCTGCACAGCCTACCGCCGGTACGGGTTATGAGCTGGATGCTATTGCGGCGGTGGTGCTGGGCGGAACGAGTCTCGCAGGCGGGAAAGGACGTATCGTCGGAACCCTGATCGGTGCGTTGATCTTAGGCTTCCTCAATAATGGTCTGAATTTGCTGGGTGTTTCCTCTTATTACCAGATGATCGTTAAAGCAGTAGTGATTTTGCTGGCGGTACTGGTAGACAACAAAAAGCAGTAATCAACGACATTACAGGACATCTGAATATGAACATGAAAAAACTGGCTACTCTGGTTTCTGCTGTGGCGCTGAGCGCGACCGTGAGCGCGAACGCAATGGCGAAAGATACCATTGCGCTGGTGGTCTCCACGCTTAACAACCCGTTCTTTGTCTCGCTGAAAGATGGCGCGCAAAAAGAAGCCGATAAACTGGGTTACAACCTGGTGGTTCTGGACTCGCAGAACAACCCGGCGAAAGAGCTGGCGAACGTGCAGGACTTAACGGTTCGCGGCACGAAATTGCTGCTGATCAACCCAACCGATTCTGATGCTGTCGGTAACGCAGTGAAGATGGCAAACCAGGCTAATATTCCCGTGATCACCCTTGACCGCATGGCGGCAAAAGGTGAAGTGGTCAGCCACATCGCTTCCGATAACGTGCTGGGCGGCAAAATCGCGGGTGACTATATCGCCAAGAAAGCCGGTGAAGGCGCGAAAGTAATCGAACTGCAGGGCATCGCCGGTACTTCGGCTGCGCGTGAGCGTGGTGAAGGCTTCCAGCAGGCTGTTGCTGCTCACAAATTTGATGTACTGGCCAGCCAGCCTGCAGACTTCGACCGCACCAAAGGTCTGAACGTAATGCAGAACCTGCTGACCGCGCACCCGGATGTGAAAGCGGTGTTTGCCCAGAACGATGAAATGGCGCTGGGTGCACTGCGTGCATTACAGACTGCCGGTAAAACCGACGTGATGGTTGTCGGCTTCGACGGTACGCCAGATGGCGAGAAAGCGGTAAATGACGGCAAACTGGCAGCGACCATCGCCCAGTTACCGGAACAAATCGGCGCGAAAGGCGTGGAAACCGCAGACAAAGTCATCAAAGGCGAGAAAATCCAGGCGAAATATCCGGTCGATCTGAAACTGGTTATCAAGCAGTAATCGGTTTAAAACACATAAGAAAAGCAAGGCACGCGCCACCTCCTCTGGTGGCGCATTTACAGGATGATCCGATTATGAAAATGGCTGGCAAACTTGTCGTCCTTGGCAGTATTAATGCCGATCACATTCTCAACCTTGATGCGTTCCCGACACCTGGCGAAACCGTCACCGGCAGTCAGTATCAAATTGCTTTTGGTGGCAAAGGCGCTAATCAGGCGGTTGCCGCCGGGCGCAGCGGTGCTGACATCGCGTTTATTGCCTGTACCGGCGATGACGACACCGGCGAGCGTATCCGTAAACAACTGGAAAGCGACAACATTGATGTTGCGCCAGTCAGCGTGATTGACGGTGAATCTACCGGCGTGGCGCTGATTTTTGTTAACGGCGAAGGGGAGAATGTCATCGGTATTCATGCGGGCGCTAACGCGGCACTTTCTCCGGCGCTGGTTGAAGCGCAGCGCGAGACGATTGCTGAAGCGGCTGCTTTATTGATGCAGCTTGAGTCACCGCTGGAAAGCGTGCTGGCGGCGGCTAAAATCGCTCATGAAAACCAGACACGGGTAGCACTGAACCCGGCTCCGGCGCGTGCGCTGTCTGATGAACTGCTGGCGCTGGTGGATATCATCACGCCTAACGAAACAGAAGCTGAAAAGCTCACGGGCATTCGCGTTGAAAACGACGACGATGCCGCCCGCGCTGCCGGGGCGCTGCATGCCAAAGGCATTGATACGGTGCTGATTACGCTGGGTAGCCGTGGCGTATGGGCGAGCGTGAATGGTGAAGGCCGTCGCGTGCCGGGCTTTAAAGTGAAAGCCATTGATACCATCGCCGCCGGGGATACCTTTAATGGTGCGCTGATGACCGCGCTGCTGGAAGAGCGTTCCCTCGACGAGGCGATTCGTTTTGCTCACGCAGCGGCCGCGATCGCCGTGACGCGTAAAGGCGCGCAACCGTCCGTCCCGTGGCGCAAAGAGATAGAAGACTTTTTAGGTCAACAGGGGTAGCACTCGATGGCCACCATGAAAGACGTTGCCCGGCTGGCGGGCGTTTCCACTTCCACCGTGTCTCACGTCATTAATAAAGACAGATTTGTCAGTGAGGCCATCAAAGAGAAAGTGGACGCGGCGATTAAAAGTCTGAATTACGCGCCATCAGCCCTGGCGCGTAGTCTGAAGATTAATCAAACCCGTACCATCGGCATGTTGATCACGGCCAGTACCAACCCTTTCTACTCTGAACTGGTGCGCGGCGTTGAGCGCAGTTGCTTTGAGCGTGGTTACAGCCTGGTGCTGTGTAACACCGAAGGTGATGAGCGGCGCATGAACAGTAATCTGGAAACGCTGATGCAAAAGCGCGTGGACGGGTTGCTGTTGCTCTGCACTGAAACCCATCAGCCTTCGCAAGAGATCATGCAGCGTTACCCGTCCATTCCCTCTGTGATGATGGACTGGTCGCCGTTCGACGGTGACAGCGATCTGATTCAGGACAATTCCCTGCTGGGCGGCGATATGGCCACCCAGCATCTTATCGACAAAGGCTATACCCATATCGCCTGCATTACCGGGCCGCTGGATAAAACCCCGGCGCGTTTGCGTCTGGAAGGGTATCGCGAAGCCATGGCGCGAGCCGGATTACCGGTTGGCAAGAACGATGAGATCGTCGGTAATTTTGAATTTGCTGGTGGTTTTGAGGCGATGAAAAACCTGCTGGCCCAGGAGCCGCGCCCGCAGGCGGTGTTTATTGGTAACGATGCGATGGCATTTGGCGCATACCAGGCGCTTTATCAGGCCGGGCTAAAGGTGCCGCAGGATATGGCCATTGTCGGCTACGACGATATTGAACTGGCGAGTTTTATGACGCCGCCGCTGACGACGATTCATCAGCCGAAAGATGAACTGGGTGAGCTCGCCGTCGATGTATTAATTCACCGTATCAGCGATCCCACCCTTGCACAGCAGCGCCTGCAACTTACGCCCGTCCTGATGGATCGTGGCTCCGCCTAACGCTTATGGCGTTCCTTGATTAAATTGCGTCCGTCTTTGGCTTTTAACAGCATGAAGACGGAGGCAGAAATCAGCGTAATCACACCCATGGTGATAAAGGTATAGTGGAACTGCTCCACCGTACTGGCGCTTTCAAACCCTTCATAAAATCGCAGTACCGCTGCGCTGACGGCAACACCCAGGCTAATAGAAAGCTGCTGCGTAACGGCGAGCATACTGTTGCCGCTGCTGGCGTTCTCGTCGGTCAGGTCGGCAAGGGTGATGGTATTCATAGCGGTAAACTGCGTCGACATCGCCATGCCCAGCACAAACAGCGGCAGGATGAGCATCCAGATTTCCATTGACGGTGACTGCATCGAGAACTGCGCAATCAACACGCCAATAATAATGGTGATGCCAACCAGGGTGCCGCGATAGCCAAATTTGCGCAGCAACTGCGTGACAAAGGATTTCGCCAGAATAGAACCCATCGCGGTGGGAGCCATCATGCAGCCTGCGATCAGCGCCGGGTAGCCAAAACCCACCTGTAACATTAGCGGCATTAAAAACGGTACGCAGCCGGTGCCGAGGCGCGAAGCCAGATTACCCGCGATGCCAACCGAGAAGGTGCGCGTTTTGAACATCGGCAGCGCAATGATCGGTGACGGGTAGCGGCGGGCGTGACGAATATAGAGTAATAGAAGAAGAAGGCCGGTGGCGCTCACCGAAAGCGCAATCCAGCTCGCAACGATTTTCTCACCGAACAATTCCATGCCGCTGGAAAACAGCACCAGGCTCAGACCAAACAGTAAAAAGCCGCGCATATCGAACCCGCGCCGCGGGGTGGTGAAGTTCGGCATATATTTGCGCGCATATAAAAGCCCGGCGATCCCAATCGGGATATTAATGAGGAATATCCAGTGCCAGCTCGCCCATGTCACCAGAACGCCACCCAGCACCGGGCCGAGGATCGGACCGACAAGACCTGGCATGGTGACAAAATTGAGTACCGGCAGTAATTCACTGCGCGGATAAGCGCGTAGTAGCGCGAGGCGCGCCACGGGCATCATCATGGCACCGCCAATACCCTGAATAACGCGGAAGGTGACCAGCATCCCCAGCGAACTGGAGAGGGCGCAGGCCAGCGAACCGAGGGTGAACAACGAGACGGCAATCATAAAGATGCGACGCGTCCCGAAGCGATCGGCCAGCCAGCCACTGACCGGGATCAGCATGGCGACGGTAAGGGTGTAGCTGATAATCGCTGACTGCATCGCCAGCGGGGAGCGATCAAGGCTTTGGGCAATAGCAGGCAGCGCTGTGTTTAAAATGGTGGCATCCAGTGCCTGCATAAAGAAGGCCATCGCCGCGATCCACGGCAATCCGGCCATACTGTGCGCTTTTTTGGTTGTCATGCGTGATCCTGTAATTTAACCGGGCGTATTCAACAATAACTGGCATGTTTCAAATGCGCCCTGAGCGTTGCCGTCCTGAATTGCGTCGACAATGGCCTGATGATGTTCGAGTTTCACCACGTCGTTATGGGTAATGGAATTGAAGTAGGTGTGGTAAACGGACTGGAATAGCGCGGCAAAGGAGGTCAGGAAAGGATTACCGCTCATGGCATAAATATGTTCATGCCACGCCATATCTACCTCTATCCAGCGCTCGCGGTGGAAATGCTTCTTTAATTGCACCATCTCGTTCATCAGCGTATTCAGGTGTACTTTTTGCTCCGCGCTACCCAGCAGCGCGGCAAGCTGGCAGGCCTGAGGTTCAAGCGTACTGCGTAAAACCAGGAAGTGTTGAATGACGTCCTGGCAGTTCTCCTCCGTCATCCACCAGGCGAGCAGCTCCTTATCAAGGAAGTTCCAGCTCTCTTTTGGCATCACGCGGGTACCAATACGAGGTCTTGGAAGCACCATTCCTTTTGCGGTAAGGGTCTTTACGGCCTCCCGGATGGCGGTGCGGCTGACGCCAAACGCACTACCCAACTCCATTTCTGCAGGAAGAATACTGCCGGGGGCATACTCACCGGTTAAGATCCGCTGTGCCAGTTTCTCAGCCAGAACATAAGAAAGGTTCTTCTGTGCTGCTAACTGTTGGGCGCTCAAGGGCATTCGTCGCATTCCTTTTTCTCATTTTTACGTTTTAGTATGCCACCTGATCGGGGATGTCGATGATAAAAAGAGCAAATCCGCCTGGGTTTGGTGATATTTACCGCGCTTTGCTTAAATAAAACGCGCTTGAAAAGTTTTTTGATATTAAGGGTTGCCAGCCCGGAGAAACTCCCTATAATGCGCCTCCACTGACACGGAACAACGGCTTACAGGCCGCCGGGTTGGCAGGGTTCCTCCGGGAATTCTGGCAGAGAAAAGCGAAAATAATTGCTTGACTCTGAATGAGGAAAACGTATTATACGGGACCTCGCGACAGAGCGCTAAAGCGCGTCGCAACTGCTCTTTAACAATTTATCAGACAATCTGTGTGGGCACTCAAGGACATGGATTCTTAACGTCGCAAGACGCTAAATGAATACCAAGTCTCTGGAGTGAACATACGTAATTCATTACGAAGTTTAATTCACGAGCATCAAACTTAAATTG
>NZ_FOYH01000005.1 GCF_900116015.1 Enterobacter sp. kpr-6 | reverse complement strand
GGAAGAGTAATGACGGACGCGGGGTGGAGCAGCCTGGTAGCTCGTCGGGCTCATAACCCGAAGGTCGTCGGTTCAAATCCGGCCCCCGCAACCAACACAATAAACACCCTGACGGGTGTTTTTTTGTTTCTGCCTTTCAAAAAGAAAGGCGCGTTATCCGCGCCGTGCCAGTGCCCCGCCTTCAGCAAAGTACGCTTTGATCCCGGCCAGAATAGATTCCGCAACTTCCTGCTGGAAGTTTGCCGTTTTCAGCTTGCGCTCTTCTTCAATGTTACTGATAAACGCCGTTTCCACCAGAATGGACGGAATATCCGGCGCTTTCAGCACCGCAAAGCCCGCCTGATCCACCCGGTTCTTATGCAGTTTATTCACTCCGCCGAGCCGCTTTAATACCTCTTTACCAAACTTCAGGCTGTCGGTGATGGTCAGCGACTGCACCATATCAAACATCGTGTGGTCGAGATAACGATCGCCGCTTTTGCTTACACCGCCCACAAGGTCAGCGGCGTTCTGCGTCTGAGCCAGATAGCGCGCCGCCGTACTGGTTGCGCCTTTTGTCGAGAGCGCGAACACCGACGATCCACGCGCTGCCCGGCTGGTAAACGCATCGGCGTGAATAGAAACAAACAGGTCGGCACGCTGTTTTTGCGCTTTTGCCACCCGCACTTTCAGCGGAATAAACACATCTTCATTGCGCGTCATGTAGGCTTTCATATTGCCCTCTTTCTCAATGAGGGCGCGCAGGCGACGGGCGATTTGCAACACCACATCTTTCTCACGCGTTTTGTATTTGCCTATTGCGCCGGGATCTTCGCCGCCATGCCCCGGATCGAGCATGATCACAATCGGCCTGTCACGCCCGGCCTTACCCGGCTGCGGCCCGCTTTGCGCAGGCGGCACCTGCTTATCCAGATCGCCTTTGTTGTAATCTTCCAGCAACGCCAGCAGTGGATCCTGCTCGTTGTGACCGTTCACCGGATAGAGATCGATAACCAGCCGCTCTTTAAACTCCGCCACCGGCGCAAGCGCGAAAAGCTGCGGAGCGATGTTCTGCTTGAGTTCAAACACCATACGCACGGTTTTTGGATCGAACTGCCCGACGCGCGCCGACTTAATAAAGGGATCGTCATCGTGCACCTGCGCGGCCACACCTTTCAGCACCGAGTTCAGGTTCACGCCTTCAATGTCCACGACCAGCCGCTCAGGATTACTCAGCGCGAACTGGCGATACTTCAATACCTGGTTCGACTCAACGGTTACACGGGTATAGGTGGAAGATGGCCAGACGCGCACGGCGACCACCTGACTGACGGCAGCCAGTCCCACCTGGCTGACACTGAGCAACCACATTGCCCCCGCGCCCTGTATTAACTGGCGGCGGCTTAATGCTGATTTGGATCCAGACATGCCTCTCCCGAGCAAAAAAAATCACATTCGTTATTAAAACGTCCAAATTGACCGAAAACTTTAACGAATGATGCATAAACTGTCATCTATAAAAGGGTAAACATCGCATGCGCGCCTAAAGCGACACGGCGGTGAATGTTGAGTTTCATCAAATTTTGGCTTGCGCCCGAAGCCAGAAAAGAATAAAAATACACAAATTACGAATAATCATGCAGTGAGGGTTGTGCCGTGGTAAAGGAACGTAGAACCGAACTGGTCCAGGGATTCCGCCATTCCGTTCCCTATATCAATGCTCATCGGGGAAAAACTTTTGTGATTATGCTTGGCGGCGAAGCCATCGAGCATGAGAATTTTTCCAGCATTGTCAATGACATTGGGCTGCTGCACAGTCTGGGCATTCGCCTGGTGGTGGTCTATGGCGCACGTCCGCAAATCGACGCCAACCTTGCGCGTCATCAGCACGAACCGGTTTACCACAAGCACACCCGCGTCACCGACGCGAAAACCCTTGAGCTGGTTAAACAGGCGGCGGGCCTGCTGCAACTCGATATCACCGCACGCCTGTCGATGAGCCTGAATAATACGCCGCTTCAGGGCGCGCATATCAACGTGGTCAGCGGCAACTTTATTATTGCGCAGCCGCTGGGCGTGGATGACGGTGTGGATTACTGCCACAGCGGGCGTATTCGTCGTATTGATGAGGAAGCGATCCACCGGCAGCTCGACGGCGGCGCGATTGTGCTGCTGGGGCCGGTGGCGGTTTCGGTAACCGGCGAAAGTTTTAACCTGATGTCAGAAGAAGTCGCCACGCAACTGGCAATTAAGCTGAAAGCAGAAAAAATGATCGGCTTCTGTTCCTCGCAGGGCGTGATCAACGACGATGGCAACATTGTCTCCGAGCTTTTCCCTAACGAAGCCCAGGCACGCGTTGAGGAGCTGGAAGCCCGCCACGATTATCATTCCGGTACGGTGCGCTTTTTGCGTGGCGCGGTGAAAGCCTGCCGCAGCGGTGTGCGTCGCAGTCACCTGATCAGCTATCAGGAAGATGGCGCGCTGTTGCAGGAACTGTTCTCGCGCGACGGTATCGGCACGCAAATTGTGATGGAGAGCGCCGAGCAGATCCGTCGCGCCACCATCAACGACATCGGCGGCATCCTTGAACTGATCCGCCCGCTTGAGCAGCAGGGCATTCTGGTGCGTCGCTCGCGCGAGCAACTGGAAATGGAGATCGACAAATTCACCATTATCCAGCGCGACAACCTGACCATCGCCTGTGCAGCGCTCTACCCGTTCCCGGAAGAAAAGATTGGTGAAATGGCGTGCGTGGCCGTGCACCCGGACTATCGCAGTTCGTCACGCGGAGAGGTGTTGCTGGAACGCGTCGCGTTGCAGGCGCGGCAGATGGGACTGAGTAAACTGTTCGTGTTAACTACCCGCAGCATCCACTGGTTCCAGGAGCGCGGTTTTACCCCGGTGGATATTGATTTGCTGCCGGAGAGTAAAAAAGAGATGTACAACTATCAGCGCCGCTCAAAAGTGCTGATGGCGGATTTGGGGTAGCTTCCCCTCACCCTAACCCTCTCCCTCTCCCTGAGGGAGAGGGCCGGGGTGAGGGTCAACCATCACAACGCAAAAAGCTCGCTCAACCCACTGCGCCGCTCGGTACGCGTGGCAATCGCCTGCGCCAGAATCCGCTCATCGGCATACAGCGAAAGCCTGCGGCGGGCGCGGGTGATGGCGGTATACACCAGTTCGCGTGTCACCACAGGCACCACCTGCCCCGGCAAAATCAGTGCGGCGTGATCAAACTCAGAACCCTGCGATTTATGCACCGTCATCGCCCAGGCGGTATCGTGCTCCGGCAAACGGCTCGGCTGCACCGATTTAATGGTGCCATCCGGCAGCGGGAACCACGCGCGCGTCCCCTGCCCGCGATCCAGCGCCACGCCGATATCACCGTTAAACAACCCGAGCGCGCTGTCATTACGCGCGATCATCACCGGGCGGCCTTCATACCAGCGGGAATGCGGCTGACGCACAATGCCGCGCTTTTGTGCCAGCCGTTGCTCAAGCCTTTCATTCAGCCCGCTCACGCCAAACGGCCCTTCGCGCAGTGCGCAGAGTAACTGGAACTCGCTAAACGCAGCGATAATCGCCTCCGGTTCAGCACGTTCACGTATCAGCTGCAAATAGCGATCATACCCGGCCAGCGCATCATCAATCATGGCCTGATAATCATCGCCGGTGTTGAGCGTTTTCTTGCCGATATCGGCATAGCCCTGGCCAAACACGGCGCGCATTGATGCGGTATCACCCTGATTCACCGCTGCCGCCAGTTTGCCGATACCGGAGTCGCTGCCAAAGCGGTAGCTTTTTTGCAGCAGGCAAAGCGTATCGCGCAGGGTATCGGCCCCGCTTTTCTCGCCGCATGGCACCGTCATCCCGGTCAGTAACGAAAGCTCGTCGGCGCGCTGCGGTGAATAGCCCGCATTAACCCATGAGCAGATATCGCCGAGCACCGCGCCCGCTTCCACGGATGCCAGTTGATCGCGATCGCCTAAAAAGATCACCCGCCCGTGTGGAGGCAGCGCGTCGATAAGCCGCGACATCATCGGCAGGTCGATCATCGAGGCCTCATCGACCACCAGCACATCCAGATGCAGCGGATTACCGGCATGGTATCTCAGGCGCTGGCTGCCGGGCTGTGCACCCAGCAGGCGATGCAGCGTGCTGGCGTCTTCCGGCAGCATTTTTTTCTGCTCGTCCGTAAGGGTAAGCTGACGCAGCGCCGCGCCCAGTGATTCGGTCAGTCGCGCCGCCGCTTTCCCGGTCGGGGCTGCCAGCCGGATGCGGCATTTATTGCCGTTAGCCGTTTGCACCAGCGCCGCCAGCAGTTTTGCCACCGTGGTGGTTTTACCGGTGCCCGGCCCGCCGGAGATCACCGAGATCCGCCGGGTCAGCGCCACAGCAGCGGCGATTTTCTGCCAGTTAATTTCATTAGACGGAGGGAAAAGCGCATCCAGCGTTTGGGTCAGCAGCGTCCGATCGACATTCAGCGGCTGATTGGCCTCAATGAAAAACCGCGCGACGGTCAGCTCGTTACACCACATCCGGTTCAGATAGAGGCGGCTGCCGGTCAGCACCATGGGCGTAGGTTCATCGCCCGCACTGACCGCAGGCGAGGCGAGCAGCACCGTCGCCCAGTCGTCAGGCATACCCGCCAGTTCGAAAAGCGACACTATCAGCGGGTGCGCGCGCCGGGTGTCATCCAGCGCCAGCCGTGACAGCGGCAGGCAGACGTGCCCTTCGCCCGCGTCGCGGCTTAATAACGCAGCGGCGAGCATCACCGCCGGTTCATCCGGGCCCGCGACAGCCCTGGCAAACTGCACATCCAGCGGACGTAACAGCTTTTGCGCCACTGCTTCTAATAACAGCGCAGGCATGGTCATTGCGTGTTCTCCTCTGATACGCCCGCAAACAGCGCATCCATCTGGGATATGAGCGCCGCATCGGGTCGGGTGCTGAAAATACCCTGGCCTGGCACCTCTTTGTCAACCCCGCGTAAAAACAGATAAATCACGCCGCCGAAATGCTGTTCGTAATCATAGTCTGCGATGCGATGGCGCAAATAGCGGTGCAGCGCGAGGGTATAAAGCTGGTACTGCAAATCGTAGCGGTGCGACTGCATCGCCTGCGCCATCGCCTCCTGGGTGTAGGCTTCGCTGCTCTCGCCCAGCCAGTTCGATTTGTAATCGAGCAGGTAATAGCGCCCGTCGTGGCGAAACACCAGATCGATAAAACCTTTGAGCATCCCACGCACATTGCGGAAATCGAGCGGCGGGCAACCCGCCGACAGCGGATCGTAGCGACGGATCAGCGCATCAAGCGCATCAGCGGTAAGGGTGGCAGAAATCGGCAGATAGAACTCCAGCTCAACCTGCTTTTCCCGCGCCGGAAGCTGGCTCAGGGAAATATCCGCCCCGCTCAACGGCACCTGTAAAACCGCATTGATCCAGGCGGTCAGCATCGGTTCCCAGTGCGCGTCAAAACCGCCAAGCTGCAATTTTTCCAGCACCCATTCCTGCGCGATTGGCTGCGTGAAATCGATATCTTCAAACAGGCTGTGTAAAAAGGTGCCCGGCGAGGCCCCGCGCGGAAACTGATGCGGCGTTAACGCAGGGGTTTCGTCAGGTTCGCGCTCGCCTGCGGCATCCTGATCAAAGTGCGGCAGCAGATCGACCGCCATCCCGTGCCCGCGTTGTTGCAGGCCGGAATAGCTGGTGACGCGCCAGTCGTCACGCACCAGGCGTTTAATATCCCGCGCACGCAGCGACGGCGGCACCTCGCTTTGATATTCCCAGCGGGTATTGTCGGGCGCGTCGGGGATGTGCAGCACAATGTCTTCCCCGACCAGGCTTTCAAGGCACTGGCGCAGACCCGCGGCATCACGCGGCTCGCCCTGTTGAATCAGCCTGCCCGCCGCGCTGAGGTGGAAATCGCTCTCGCCCGCTTTCTCGCCGCGACGACGAAACAGCGGCGCAATCCCTAAGCTGCAATGCCAGACGGAACGGGTGAGCGCCACGTAGAGCAGCCGCAGGTCTTCCGCCAGCCGCTCGGCTTCCGCGAGTTCCACGCTCTCCTCGGCTTTGCTGAGATCCAGCACCGCCTCGAACGAGGTGCGGTCGTGGTAAAAAGCCTGATCCTGCGCGCGGTAATTGGCAATAAACGGCAGCCAGACCAGCGGGTACTCAAGCCCTTTGGATTTGTGGATCGTGACGATCTGCACGAGGTGCTTGTCACTTTCCAGACGCAGCTGCTGGCTGGATGCGTTGCTGTCCGGCTCGGCGATCCGCTGTGCCAGCCAGCGCACCAGCGCATGTTCGCTCTCCGCCTGAGCACCCGCCTCCTGCAACAGTTCACTGATATGCAGAATATCCGTCAGCCGACGCTCGCCGCCGGAGGTCGCCAGCAGGTTTTCGGCGATCTGCCGGGCGTTCATCAGCGCGCGCAGCATCGGCATCACGCCGCGCGTCTGCCAGATCGTGCGGTAGCGGTCAAATTCCTCAACCACCTCATCCCACGCCCGCTCATCAAGATTCAGCGTTTCGATGTCGTGGGCGGTTAACCCAAGCATGGAAGTGGCAAGCGCGCTGCGTAAGGTGCTCTCCCGTTCGGGAGCCAGCACCGCCTGCAACACCCACAGCAACTCCATCGCTTCGGGCGTTTCAAACACGCTGTCGCGGTTAGATAAATAGACAGAGGGGATATTCAGCAGCGTTAGCGCATCGCGGATCAGCGCCGCTTCATGGCGGTTGCGCACCAGCACGGTAATATCAGACGCCTGCACCGCCCGGCTTTTTTTCGCCTCGTGCAGTAACGCCGTACCCTGCTGACCCGCCATCAGCCAGTCGCGAATTTGCGCCGCGCATTGCTGCGCCATAAACGACTGGTATTCACCGACGCTGGTACCTTCACCGTCCATCAGCCACAGGCTCATGGCAGGCTGCGCTTTTCCTTCGAATTCAAAACGTAACGCCGCATTTTTTTCCGCCGCCCTGACGGGCAAAAACGGGATTTCGCGGAACATAAAGGCATTATCCATGCGGCTAAAAAGCGTATTAACACTCGCCACCATCCCCGGCGCTGAACGCCAGTTGGTATCCAGGGTGTAATGCGCCGTGACTTCGCCGCGCGCCTTCATGTAGGTAAAAATGTCGGCCCCGCGGAAGGCGTAAATGGCCTGTTTGGGATCGCCGATCAACAGCAGAGCGGTATCCGGTTGCTGTCGCCAGATACGCCGAAAAATACGGTATTGCTGCGGATCGGTATCCTGGAATTCATCGATCATCGCCACCGGAAAACGCTGGCGAATGGCGGCCGCCAGCGCTTCACCGTTGGCACTGACCAGCGCGCTATCCAGTCGGCTGAGCATGTCGTCAAAGCCAAGCTCACCCCGGCGGCGCTTTTCCTGCGCCACGGCTTCGCGGATCTCTTTCATCGCGCGGGTCAGCACCAGATCGGTAAGCGTCAGCGGTTCGGCAAGAAAGGCTTCAATGGCAACAAACAGCGGATGCTCCGGCACCACGCCGCCCGCTTTGGTGCGCGAGGCCAGAAATGCCTGGGAAAACTTCTCCAGCGCGTCGGGCAGCAGATAACTGCGCGTCTCTTCCTGCGCCCAGGCGCTGATCTTTTCGATCCATTTGCCCTGGTTGCCACGGTTGAACTTACGCCGGTCAATGCCGGAGTTTTCAATTAACGCATCCAGTTCGCTAACGGAGGCACACCACTGCGCTTTGATCTCATTGATACGCGAAATAATGCGCTCATGCCGGGCAACCAGCGTTTCATCCGCTGGCGGCGGTGATTTGATTACCGGCGCTTCGCCCTGTAAATACCGGTTGATCGCTTTTAACAGATCCTGCGGCCCCTGCCATGAGGCGTGGATCGCCTGAGCAATGTCACGCGGAAGCGGATAGCAGTGGCGACGCCAGAAGTCCGCGCACGCCTGGGCGCGAAGCAGAGATTCATCTTCAATTAACTGCTGTTCAAACAGCATGCCGGATTCAAACGCGTTCAGGCTCAGCATGCGCTGGCAAAAGCCGTGAATGGTAAAGACGGAGGCTTCATCCATTTGCCGCTCGGCCAGCAGCAGCCAGTTCGCCGCCTCTTCCCGGTTCGGGATCTCGTCTAACAGGCGGGCATACAGCGGGTTATCGGAGCTTTCGCGCAGGCAGGCGATACGCAGTTCATGAATATTGCTGCGGATACGGCCACGAAGTTCTTCCGTGGCCGCCTCGGTGAAGGTCACCACCAGCAACTCTTCAACGCTTAACGGGCGTGGGTAAGCGGCTTCCCCGCCGAGGCCCAACAGCAGCCGCAAATAGAGCGCGGCGATGGTGAAGGTTTTCCCTGTGCCCGCTGAGGCTTCAATCAGGCGCTCACCGGTTAGCGGCAGGCGCAGGGGATCAAGGGACTCAGCGGGTTCGGTCATTGTTTCTCACTTATCAGGGGTATCAGGGGCATCGTGCGCTGTAACGCGCTGACGTTATCCCACACTTTCCAGCCTTCCGGGTGCGCGTACTCGGCTTTCCCGTTTTGACTGCCGGAAATTTGTGACAGGATCGCCATGCCTTGCGGCTCCACCACCGCCTGATGGAAGAAGTCGGCAAGTTTTTGCGGCGTCAGCAGCTTTATCTGGGCGACTACTTTATCACGTGAATCGAAACGCATATTGCCCCGATCGAAATCTTTGCTGATTTGCGCCGCTTCTTCTCCCAGCGTCTGCGGAGCCTGTTCGATTTGCGCAATCACGCCCTGCTGGATCTGCGCAAACTCTTCCGGTTTCATGGCGCGCAGTTTTGCTTCCGCCGTCGGGAAGAATGCCTGATAGCGCGACCACAAGAACGCGGGCTGTTTATCGCTGCTTTGCAACAGGAAACCCATGCCCCACTGGCGGCCCACGCTCATCGGGAACGCAAACACCGCATACCCTAACTGCTCTTCGGTGCGCAACTGGTTATAGAACCAGGGCTGAATAATCTGGCCAAGCATGGCGCTGTAAGCCGAGCTGGTGGGCTCATCGTATCCCTGTGGAACAAAAACCGCTGCCAGCGCTGAATCAGTACTGCTGCCCGCTTTTTCAAAAATCACCGACTGCTTTTTATCCACCAGCAGATCGCGGTTACGACACCACTCCGAGCCGGTGGTCACCAGTTGTTTTTGCACTTCATGGGCTAATGTTTTCGCCTGCGACTCCGCCATATTGCCGACAATTAAAAACTCCGGACGGGCGTTGGTTTTGAGCGCATCACGGTACGCCACCACATCTTTAAGCGAGATAGAAGGCAACAGTGCGCGACGCTCTTCCCGCTGGAAATACGGCACCTGAGAAAGCATCTGCGCCGGCATCATCGCCTGATCGTAGGCTTTGCCCTTTTCGGCAGAGTCCATCATCTGCGCATACCAGGATTTGGCCTGCGCCAGTTGCTCTTCGGTGGGCTGGTAGCTGAAATAGCCGCCGAGCAGCGCCTGGAATAGCTGCGGTAAACGCTGGGTGTAGCCGTTGGCATTGAGCATCAAGCCGTTGTTGGCGTTGGTGGAAAAACTGATGCCGCCGACCGCTGCCTGGTTACTGAGCTGATCCAGCGCAATGCCCGCCAGATAGTCATTGAGCGCAAACATCACCTGGTTTTTCGCGCTGTTCATGGCACCCGGATTACGCAGCACCACGCTGACATCGGCTTTCGGTTCGTTGCCAAAATAGCGGCTCGGCATATACACCACGCGAAGCGACGGTTCATCAACGATAAGCGCCGGTTTGTCGTACGGTTTCGCGGGCTTCAGCAGAGTAAAATCATCCGGGATATAGGGGTTCAGCTCCGGGAGTTTTAAGTGAATGGCCGCCGCTTTTTGCTGCCAGTCGCTAAAGGTTTTTTCGCTTATTTTATCGACCTGATAAGGCGCATTCACAAAGTAGGCGGTTTTATTGTGCGGTTCGTCCGGGCTGATGTACCAGATACGCGCATTTTGCGGCGTCATCATGTCGAGCCGGGCTTTCAGCGCATCGGGGTCATAGCGATCGGCAATATTGACCACATCCAGCGTGTGTTCGACCGGCACGCGGATCATGGTGTCCGCCAGCCATTCAACGTAGCCCATATCGCGGGTGATCGACGGGTAGCGGAAATCGAGATCCAGCACGTTCGCCAGTTCATCAAAATAGCGTTTATCGACGCCCTGCTCACGCAGCAGTTTCAGGTAGCTGAAAATCGCGGCCACCACTTCATCGCGGTGCGCCTGGCCTTTGTCAGTCAGCGTGGCGGAGATCGCCAGCACGCCGCTGTTACCGTTGACGACCGGATCGGAGTCGGCACGAATGCCTTCCGCCAGCCCCTGGCTTTGCAGCCAGTCGGAGAGCGTACCCGGACTGCGATTGCCAATTAAATAGGTCACCAGTTCGTCGGTTTTACTGCGAAACTGCGGGGTGTTGTTATCGATGCGAAACTCAACGCGCAGCACTTTGCGCGGGATCGCCGGAACGTAGTGAAGGATGAGTCCTTTTTGCGCATCCGTTACCACAGGCACATCTATCTGCGGGGCGGGAATGTCTTTATTCGGCACGCGTCCGTAGGTTTCTGCGGCAATTTTTGCTAACGCAGGCAGCGGACGGTTGCTGTAGACCACCGCTTTCATCAGGTTGGCGGAGTAGTATTTGGCGCGAAACGCCAGCAGCGCATCCTGCACCGGGCTGCCGGGCTTATCGCTTAATGTTTCAAGATTGCCGCCGGAGAAGCGTGCACCAGGGTGCGCCGGGTTAATGGTTTCGGCACTCACCTGCGCCATGCGCATCCCGTCGCGGGAGCGGGCCATGGTCAGCTCGGCATTCACCGCGTTGCGTTCACGCTCCGCATATTTTTTATCAAGCAGCGGCGAGGCAATCGCATCGGCCAGACGATCGACAGCACCTTCCAGCGCATTGTTTTCCACTTCCAGATAATAGGCCGTGCGATAAGGCGCGGTGCTGGCGTTGTGGCTGCCACCGTGCATTTTTAAAAACTCGGCGAGGCTGTCTGGCTGCGGGTATTTGGTCGAACCCATCAGCGTCATATGTTCAAGATAGTGCGCAAGCCCAGGGTGAGTGTCCGGGTCCTGCAACGATCCCACGGGCACCACCAGCGCCGAAAGCGATTTTACCGCCTGAGGATCGGAGACCAGCAGAACCACCATGCCGTTATCAAGGCGAATGGCCTGATACTCGCGGGGATCTTTATCACTTTTACGAATGGTTTCCTGAAGGGGTTGCCAACCGGTGTCTGCCTGACTGAACGGTGCCCACAGGGCGACAACAAACACTAACGTTAACGCTTTAAACCAGGTGCTGCTGGGCATTCACGGACCTCATCATTAACAAACGCTGTGCTGGCTGAACCAGCATCTCATTTAAATCATCAGTCCGTGACGCGTTGCGCATCATAATTGAAGCCTTATCCGTGCGCAATTTTTATACAATTCGTCAGGACTGGTTAAAACGAAAGAGCGGAAGCAAGAAACGCTCGGCCTGTTCGGTTATCGCAGTAAAGTGCTCTGCATCAAGGCCGCGCCACAAACGCTGATACCACACATCATCCCCTTCTCCGCGTACGACCATATTACCTTCATAAGCTTGCAGGAACTTAGTGCGTGCTTTAGCCAGCGTCGCTTCATCCTTTACCATGGCATCATTTGCCGCGTCATAACAGGCTTTTATCCAGGCACCACCGCTTTCTGGTAGCAGAAGCAGTGGTTGCGACATCCCTTCGCGAAAACCGACAATCAGCTCTGCAAGATAGTGCTCAGCCTGCGCCGCATCCAACGGTGGAAAGCGCCATTCGCCCTCTTTACGCACAAATAACCGGCTTTCACCCGTTCCTCCGCTCGCACAGTAGACAAGGTGCTCCAGCCAAAGTTGCACACCCTGCGATACGCTCATTAAAGAAGGCCGCCAGCGCAGCAGCCCATCCGCCTGCACGTGCTGTAGCCACCCGGTCAGATGCACACCGCCGCACTCGAGGTCGATCTCCATGTTCTGATGCGGCTGCCGACATTCGTTAATCCGGTCCGCCAGCGCCTGCATCTCCTGCTGCTGCGCTTCCCAGACGATTTCACCGAATGCGCCGTAAGGTAACTCTCCGGCTGCGCGATACCGGCGGAACAGCGCGTCGGCGTCGCTTTCTTCCACCAGTGCGTTAAGCAGCGTCTGATTAAGCTGATAGCGATTAAGCCCCTCCAGAATAAACGGCTCGGCATCGGGAATGTCGCTCGCTTCCGGGCGGAAATTCACCTGCAGGCGCATCTGGAAAAAGGCCCTGACCGGATGCGCCCAGAAACGCTGAAGCTGCTCAAAAGGCAGGGTTTCCAGCGGCAGGTCGGGAAGTTTTTGAATAAAGGTGGCATGCGCCACGCCCTGCTGACTGGCAGCGGGCAGCCACTCCCGGGCATAGCTCTGGCCTTCGTGAGGAACAAAGTTCTCAGCATCAAAGGGCATGCGGGTATGCTGGTGGGTGATATGGCGGATCACACGTTCCGCGCTTTCATCGCAGGTCAGTTCTTCATCGCCCGGCAGATAGTGGCTCTGCGCAATGTAATCCACCAGTTCCTGTACCAGCACCGACGGGAAGCGTTCGCTGTTGTCCTGAATGGAGCGGCCAATGTAGCTGATATAGAGCTTTTGCTGCGCGGAGTTTAGCGCTTCGAGGAACAGATAGCGGTCATCGTCCCGGCGGCTGCGATCGCCGCGCATCGGTTTCTGGCTCATCAAATCAAAGCCCAGCGGCGGCAGCGCACGCGGGTAAATGCCGTCGTTCATTCCCAGCAAACACACTACTTTGAAGGGAATCGAACGCATCGGCATCAGAGTACAGATATTGATCGGGCCTGCCAGGAAACGCTGACTGATGCGCTCCTGATTCAGGCGGGCATTAAGCTCGTCGCGCAGCAGGCACAGCGGGACTTCTTCTTCGTACTGCGAACCCACGCCCTGCGCAATAATGGCCTGCCATTGTTGTTCAATGAGCGCCAGCGCTGCTTCGGTATCCGGGTCGGGGAGGAAGAAATCGTTGAGCATATCGCGGCAGACAGGGAGCCACTCGGCTAAAGGCCGCGCCTGTGACAGCCCCCTGCGCCATAAATTCAGCTTCATTAAAAGCGTCGCCAGGTGACCAACCAGTTCAGCAATCAGCCCGCTGGATTCGTCATAAGGCAGGACCGACTGCCACTCACCCTGGCGGCTTTCCATCGCATAGCCAAGAAGCATACGCGTCAGGCCAAACTGCCAGGTGTGCTGCCCGGTCGGTGGCAACGCCAGTTCGCGCACGTTGTCATCATCCATCCCCCAGCGCACGCCGGACTCGTTCACCCACTGGCGCAGGTAGCGCAAGCCCTCTTCGGTGATGTCAAAGCGCGCTGCCAGCACGGGGACATCCAGCAGCGCCAGCACATCTTCCGACTGAAAACGACTGTCCGGCAGCGAAAGCAGGCTGATAAACTCCTGCAGCGCCGGGTGCGCCTGCCCTGCCCGCCGGTCAGAGATGGCATACGGCAAGTAACGCTCGCCGCTGGCGCTGCCAAAAACGGCCTGAATAAACGGGCTGTAGCTGTCGATATCCGCCACCATCACGATAATATCGCGCGGCGTCAGTTCAGGATCTTCCTGAAGCATCGCCAGCAGCCGGTCATGGAGGACTTCCACTTCCCGCTGAGGGCTGTGGCAGACATGAACAGTGACGCTGCGATCGGAAGGCACAAGCAGGCGTTTAGCATCGCTGCGCGCGTACTCTTCTGCACTGACGCCCGCAATGGCGCTGTTTTTCAGCTCCAGAATGTCTGATTGCAGGTTATTGAGCAGATTGCCCGGCGTGATATCGACAAAGGCGTCCAGGTCGTCATAGCTGTCTAACCCCGCCAGCAGGTAGATATAATCCCGCCCGAGTTTGCCCCAGGAAGCGAGCATGGGGTTACCCACGTCCTGCTCGCCTTCGCTGTTAAACAGCCCGGCAACGTTGGCCTCCTCAGCAAAAATCGGCATCTCCCGTTCATCGCGGTGGTGCTTACGCCTGCGGGTAATGAGCTTCGCCAGAAACGCCGGATCTTTAATATCGCCCCAGTAGTACCGACAGGGATTGGTGAACAGCAGATGGACGTCAACATGCCTGCCCAGCGCCTGCAATGCCTGTAAATAGACGGGCGGTAAGGCTGAAATGCCGCAGATAAAAACGCGCGATGGCAGTCCGGCGGGCCGTTCGCGGGCCGTTTCCAGCGTCTTAATAAAACGCTCATACAGGTTGGCACGATGCCAGTGCGGTTGCCCCAGAGCGGCGGTGTGTTCGACCAGCGCCCGCCACAGCGGAGCCTGCCAGATTTGCGCCTCGCCTAATCCGTCAACGGATTCGCCTGCTTCCCAGCGGGTCAGCCATTCCGGGCGGTACACCAGATACTGATCGTAAAGATCGGCCACGCGCGAGGCGAGCTGGAAGAGCTTACGTTTATCGTCATCGTCAGAAAGATAATGCCGGAGCATGGCAAACGCATCCTGCTCAAGCATATCCGGCAGCAGGGTCATCAGCTTCCAGCTCATGCTTTGCTTGTTAAACGCGCTCTCTTTGGGGATGTCGGGCAGCACGCGCACAAACATATCCCAGATAAAACTGGCGGGCAGCGGAAAGTCGATGTTGGCGGCAATGCCAAATTTTTGCGAAAGCGTCATCTGGAGCCATTGCGCCATCCCGGTGCTCTGCACCAGTACCATTTCGGCCTCAAAGGGATCGTCGAGGCGCTCGCGCTCAACGATAAACTCCATCAATGCTTCCAGCACATCCAGACGATTGGAGTGATACACCCTTAACATACATGCTCCTGACTACTGACTGATTGGGCAATATAGCCGCGACATCTGACCCTTCCTGCTCAGCGGAGAAGTCATGGTAACGCTGATGCTGACACATCCCGCCGTGGTTGTCTGTATCCGCCTGACCTGCCAGCCCTCAGGCACCGGATCGGGGTGCTGCCGTGACTGTTGCCAGGCGTTGCGCCAGAGCTGGCGGTACTGACCATATTCATTAAAACCTTTTACCAGAACGCGATGATAGCCGGACAGCGCGGTGACTACCATGATCAACAGCACCATCGCCAGAAGCACTTCCGGCAGACTAAATCCATTTTCCTGCTTTATGGAAGCTGACATAGCCGTGCCTCCACAAGCGGGCAAAAATCACTCCAGCCATGGCGGGAGAACGTCACGCGCGTCTCTTTCACTTCACCTGACCGCCACAGTCGCTGGTCGCCACTTCCGGCTATCAGCAGCAGCGAGTTGTCGTTAAAAAGCCGGATACAGGCTCGCCAGCCCTGTTCGCGCTCCTCTTTGCACTGCACTGGGATGAGGGGTAGCCACCGTTGCACGCGCGCCCACTCCAGCGCCGACTGTACGCTGGCAGCGTTGCGCAACGCCTGGCTTTCACTGACCACTCGCCGGTAATGCGTGTGCTGACGCTGGTTTAATCCGCTGAGCATCAGGCTGCCCAGAATCAGGATTAGCAGCACCATGGCCAGCGATGACATCCCCTGCTCGCGCTTCACAGGTTGTACCCCGTCACGCTGTAGTTAGCCGTGATGAGTTCGTCAGGATGGTTAACCGCGCTGGCGGCTATCGTGACCGTTATTTCATCGGCAAAGCCAGCCTGTCTACGCTGCGTGACGGTAAACTGCTCAACACGGATCGTTCTGGGATCGGTCATTTTCTCCCACCCTTTCCCGCCGCAGGTGTCTGTGCCGCGCTGCGTTTCCAGCGCGCCATCCTGAAAACGAAAGCCAATTTGGTCGGCGTCGTCGGACGGCGTGCGATCCCACTTCCCGTTAGCGTTGCCATCCCACTGGGCAATGATGCAGGAACCCTGCGCGCTAATGACCAGCGGCTGTCCCGGGCACTCGCCACGGCAAAAACCGGCCCGCTGTATATGCTTTGCCACCGTATAGAGTCGCTGCCAGACTTCATCCTCCAGCGCCTGTTGGCGCGTTTGCGCCAGCATCGCCTTCTGTAAACCCGGCAGGAATTTTGCCGCACTGATGAGCAGCACACTGCTAATCAGCATGGCAATCAGCACTTCCAGTAGTGAAAATCCCCGTTCGCTTATGCGCATGATGCTTCAGACGTCTGCTGACACATTCTTATCCGCCCCCATTTCGAGACAATGATTTGCCACGCCCCCGCTGTATTTCTCACCAGGATATGCCCGGCCCAGGCGGTGTTACGTAGCCCGTAAAATTTCAGCGAGGGCGTAATATTGACCAGCGCCACATCCGCCGCCAGAGGTTTCATTGCAAAAGGATTATGGGCGCTACAGCCTGCGTCTTGGTTGGTCGAGCTAAGCAGGCACCAGCCGTTACCTTCACGCGTAACTGAAATGACGTGATCGCGATTCTGCCCGTTCGCGTCATCGCGCAGCAGTTCCAGGTAATCGCGCACCTGCCAGGCGGTTTGCCATAGCCGCTGATGGGCCTGAAAACCTTGCCAGCCGTGCACGCCTGCGGCGCTTAAGGTGATGACCAGCATCACGGCGACCAGCGTTTCAATAAGGGTGTAGCCTTGTTGTTTTTTCATGGCGGCAGTGTGCAGAGGAGGAGCAACAAAATCGAATGCGAATGGCGCGTTTTACGAGGCGTTACGAGAGAAGTTTATTCTGTTGCAGGCAGTTGCAGGCGTTTCTGAAGACGCGCCGAAAAACGGGTTTCAGGCTAAAAAAAACCGGCGCACAAAGGCACCGGTTGTGTCAGGCTCAGGCCATCAGATTGCGACGGGCGCTTTGATGCCTGGGTGAGGATCGTAACCCTCGATTTCAAAATCATCGAAGCGGTAGTCAAACAGCGATTCCGGCTTACGCTTAATGATAAGTTTCGGCAGTGCGCGAGGTTCACGGCTCAGTTGCAGGTGCGTCTGATCCATGTGATTGCTGTAAAGGTGCGTGTCGCCACCGGTCCAGACAAAATCGCCCACTTCGAGGTCGCACTGCTGCGCCATCATATGCACCAGCAGCGCATAGCTGGCGATGTTAAACGGCAGGCCGAGGAACACGTCGCAGGAGCGCTGATAGAGCTGGCAGGAGAGTTTGCCGTCAGCCACATAGAACTGGAAAAACGCGTGGCACGGGGCCAGCGCCATTTTATCCAGCTCGCCCACGTTCCAGGCGGAAACAATGATGCGGCGCGAGTCAGGATCGTTTTTCAACTGGTGCAGCACGGTGGAAATCTGGTCGATATGGCGACCGTCCGGCGTCGGCCAGGCGCGCCATTGCTTGCCGTATACCGGTCCGAGATTGCCCTGCTCGTCTGCCCATTCATCCCAGATGGAGACGTTATTTTCATGCAGGTAAGCCACGTTAGTGTCGCCCTGCAGGAACCATAACAGCTCGTGAATGATGGAGCGCAGATGGCAGCGCTTGGTGGTCACCAGCGGGAAACCTTCTTGCAGGTTGAAGCGCATCTGATGACCAAAGATGGACAGCGTGCCGGTGCCGGTACGATCGTTTTTCTGGGTGCCCTCATCGAGCACCTTTTGCATCAGGTCTAAATACTGTTTCATGGTTCCTCAGGAAACTTGTTGCTGCGGGCGGCGGCGGTACGCCCAAATCATCATGATGACACCAGCGACAATCATCGGAATCGAGAGGATTTGGCCCATGCTGATGTACTGCACCCACTCACCGGTAAACTGTGCATCCGGCTGGCGGAAGAACTCAACGATGATGCGAAACGCGCCGTAGCCGATCAGGAACAATCCGGAGACAGAGCCCATCGGACGCGGTTTACGGATAAACAGGTTGAGGATGATATAGAGCACGATCCCTTCCAGCACCAGTTCGTAAAGCTGCGAAGGATGGCGCGGCAGCACACCGTAGGTGTCAAAAATAGACTGCCATTCAGGGTGCGCTGGCAAAAGCGCGGCGTCTTCTGCACGGGAGCCTGGGAAGAGCATCGCCAGCGGGAAGCCCGGATCGACACGGCCCCACAGTTCGCCGTTGATAAAGTTACCCAGACGACCGGCACCCAACCCGAACGGGATCAGAGGTGCGATGAAATCTGCGACCTGGAAGAACGTGCGTTTGGTGCGTCGGGCGAAAATTACCATCACCAGGATCACGCCAATCAGACCGCCGTGGAACGACATGCCGCCGTCCCAGACGCGGAACAGATACAGCGGATCGTTGATGAAGATCGGGAAGTTATAAAACAGGACGTAACCAATTCGCCCACCCAGAAACACGCCCAGGAATCCGGCGTAGAGCAGGTTTTCGACTTCGTTTTTTGTCCAGCCACTGCCAGGACGATTGGCGCGGCGAGTGGCCAGCCACATCGCAAACACGAAGCCGACAAGGTACATCATTCCGTACCAGTGCAGCGCTACCGGTCCAATGGAGAAAATCACCGGATCGATGTCCGGGAAACGCAGATAACCACTATTCATCTGTCACCACAACTTGTTGTTATTCCGCCGAAAGTGGACAGCGGCAAAGACGTGCGCCCGACATGGCAGGCGCGCCAAAGTTGCGAATCATAGCACAAGGCCGCCATGTGGATGGGGCTGAAGTTGTAAAAGATCTGTATATACCTGTTGCGGCAAAGGCGACGGCCAGCGAGCCATCAGCGCCCGCCACGGATCAAACCGCCCATGCCGCGGCGTTCCATAAAGGCCGCGACCTGGTGGCGCACTTCGGTTGCCAGTTGCGCGTCAAGGGCGCGGCTGGCCAGCGTCTGCGCGTCTTCATGTTCGATATGCCGCAACAGATACTTAATACGGGCGACCGAGCGACCATTCATGGAGAGATGACGATAGCCAAGGCCAATCAGGATAGCGACACACATGGGATCGCCGGCCATTTCGCCGCAGAGGCACAAATCGATACCGTGTTTCTCTGTCTCCTGGGCAATCATCGCCAGCGCGCGCAGAACGCCGGGATGCAGGCTGTCGTAGATGTTTGCCACACGGGTATTGTTGCGATCGACCGCCAGAATGTACTGCGTTAAATCGTTGGTCCCGACGGAAATGAAATCGACCCGCTTTGCCAGATGACCGAGCATAAAGACCATCGACGGGACTTCCAGCATCACGCCAATGCGCGGTTTCGGGATGGCGTAGCCGATCATCTCTTCGACCTCACGCCCAGCGCGTTCAATAAGCCGGCGCGCTTCGTCGATCTCATCAATGCTGGTGATCATCGGCAGCAAAATGCTGAGGTTGCCGGTAGCAGCGTTGGCACGCAGCATGGCGCGGACCTGAATGAGGAAAATTTCCGGCTGATCGAGCGTAATGCGGATCCCGCGCCAGCCCAGGCACGGGTTTTCTTCGCTGATGGGCATATACGGCAGTTGTTTATCGGCTCCGATATCCAGCGTTCGCAGCGTCACCGGCTTGTCGATAAACATCTGCATCATGCCCTGGTACTGCGCGACCTGTTCTTCTTCGGACGGGAAGCCACTTTGCAGCATGAACGGGATTTCGGTGCGGTAAAGCCCGATGCCGTCAATGCGGCTGCCGAGCTTTTCTTCATGCTCAGGACTCAGACCGGCATTCAGCATTACTTTCACCCGCTCACCGCTTTTGAGCGCAGCAGGCAGGTTAACGTCGTCTTCAGCCAGACGACTTAATTCATTTTCTTCGGTAATAAGCCGCTGGTATTCCTGCAATAAAACAGGCTCAGGATCGACCAGCAGTTCGCCACGGTAACCATCGACCACCAGGGTGCGATGATGCAGTACCGAAGGCTGGATATCTGCACCCATCACCGTCGGAATGCCTAACGCGCGCACCATAATGGCGGCGTGTGAGTTTGCCGCCCCGTCGCGCACCACCACCCCGGCCAGCCGATCGTGAGGCAGTTCAGCGAGAGTGGTCGCCGAAAGTTCATCCGCCACCAGCACAAAACGGGCGGGCCAGGTATTCGGCCCCTGAATAGTGTCATCGAGATGGAACAGCAGGCGCTGGCCGAGCATCCGCAGATCGCCCGCACGCTCTTTCAGATAACCATCGGTGAGTGAAGCGAACTGCTCGGCAAAGCGTTCAATGACTTTTTTCACCGCCCACTCAGCGACAAAACCCCGGTCAACTTCCGCAAACAGTTCACGTCGCAGCCGCGCATCAGAGAGCAGGTGGGAATAGAGATCGAAAATGGCAGCCGTTTCTTTTTGCGCACCGGCAGAAAAGCGTTTGCTGTAGCGACGGAACTCGCCCGCCGCCTCTTCCAGCGCGTTGGTCAGCCGTTCACGTTCAAGGGAAGTATCAAGACTTGAGGCCTCGTAGACCTGCTCCATCAGCGGCAGCGTGGCATCCATCCAGCCTTCAGCGATTGCCACGCCCGGCGAGGCCGGAAGCGCGCGGATGCGGGTCTGGCGATATTGCCCAAACAGCGCCGCAAGCTGGGACTGGGAAAGAATGGCGGCCATTTGCGTGGCGAGGGTTACGAGGAAAGACTCTTCGCTCTCGTCAAACTGGCGCAGTTCACGCTGCTGTACCACCAGCACGCCTAACAACTGGCGGCGCTGGATAATCGGTACGCCCAGGAACGCGCGGAAGCGCTCCTCTTTTACCGAGGGAATGTATTTAAAACTGGGGTGTTTTTGCGCATCCGCGAGGTTAATCGGCTCAGCGAGCCTGCCCACCAGCCCGACGATCCCCTGATCGAAAGCAAGCGTAACGGTACGACCGCGCGGCTTTTTCAAACCGCGCGTCGCCATCAGGTAATAACAGCGTCTGTCATTATCCGCGAGGTAGACCGAGCAGACCTCGGTATCCATCGCCAGACAGATATCCGTGACCAGAATGTCTAACGCCTCATTGAGACGCGGCGCGCTGGCGACCTTTTCGACTATTTCTCGCAGCCGGGTGAGCATATTTTGGATGGCTTAACCTCTTTTACGACGCCAGGCAGGAGAAACTTGTGGCTTCGGTGTCGCTTCCGTTAGCGCCATCACCACGCCTGCAAACTCCTTCATCACCCGACGATAGACGTCGCGTTTAAACGACACCACCTGACGAACCGGGTACCAGTAACTCACCCAACGCCAGCCATCAAATTCGGGGGTACTGCTGGTTTGCATATTTATATCAGCATCGCTGCTGACCAGTTGCAGGAGAAACCATTTCTGTTTCTGACCGATACAAACCGGCTTTGTGTCCCAACGCACCAAACGTTTCGGTAACTTGTAGCGTAACCAGTTGCGGGTTGAGGCGAGGATACGGACATCCTTACGACTCAATCCCACCTCTTCAAACAGCTCCCGGTACATGGCTTGTTCCGGGGATTCTCCGGGGTTGATTCCCCCCTGAGGAAACTGCCATGAGTGCTGACCAAAGCGCCTGGCCCACATGACCTGGCCTTGTCGATTACAGATTACGATTCCAACATTTGGGCGGTAGCCATCGTCATCAATCACCGGACTACCTCAAAATAAATCTGAATTTAAACGATTGTTTCACACTCGCGCATAACGGTAAACCACTCTCTGAAACGGCTGTAACCGAATAACATTTGAATAACTCACAGTTATGCCGCGAGTTATAAACAGAAAGCGGTGCCAAAGGGCAATTTTATTCACCTTTTCTGTGGATATAGTTGTGAAGAACTATGGAATTACCATGGGAAAACCCAGAGTAGTCTTAATCGGGCGCGTAACAGGAAAAATAATTAATTTATATTATTCAGTAAATTGAGGGGTGTCACTGCAAAAGAATCACTTATTATGTGATCGTTATCACAGGTATGATCCTGGCATTGATGAAAGATCGCACAGAGTCGGTTTTATCCACAGATTGTGCCAATAACTTAAACACATTTTGTGCGAAAATTCGATTTTGCTCCCACGTCAAGGCTGTAAATGGAAACAGTAGTGCGGGTTTTTACCAGTTATCCCACTTTTCTGTGGATAACATGGTGTAAGATCCTGTTCATTGTCAGTGACCAGATTTGGAAAACCTCAGCACATGTTGCGCAACAGACGCCAGGCTCTCTTAAAACATCATTAAAATCATGCCATTGTGTAATGTGGTTCAGAAATAAAAGTCACGTTTGTGGCAGTGGATAATTGCTGTTCATTTTTTAACCAGAGGTAAAGTACATGTTACCGTTAGTCCCGTTGTCCGGTGCACCTGAGTCCGAAGCGCAACTGTTAGCCCAGGCCCAGCGCCTGGCAGGTTATACGCTGGGTGAACTGGCAGCGCTCGCCGGATTGCCCGTACCAGCGGATTTGAAACGTGATAAAGGCTGGACCGGCATTCTGCTTGAGCTGTGGCTTGGGGCCAGCGCGGGCAGTAAACCTGAGCAGGACTTTGCCGCACTCGGCGTGGAGTTGAAAACTATCCCCATCGACAGCGCAGGCCGCCCGCTGGAAACCACCTTTGTCTGCGTCGCGCCGTTAACCGGCAATACCGGCGTGGTGTGGGAAACGAGCCACGTGCGCCACAAGCTCAAACGTGTGCTGTGGATCCCGGTGGAAGGATCTCGCGAGATCCCGGTCGCCCATCGCCATGTCGGTTCCCCCCTGCTCTGGAGTCCTGATGAGGAAGAGGAGCGGCAGTTGCGCATGGACTGGGAAGAGCTGATGGATTTTATCGTGCTGGGCCGGGTGGAAAGTATTACCGCCCGTCATGGTGAGGTGCTGCAACTGCGGCCAAAAGCGGCTAACAGCAAGGCGCTGACGGAAGCCATTGGGCAGCATGGCCAGACCATCCTGACCCTGCCGCGCGGTTTTTATCTGAAAAAGAACTTCACGGGCGCACTGCTGGCGCGCCATTTTGTGTTACAGGGATATTAATTTTTTGCCCTTCCCCGGCATCCGCATATAATTAGCGCTTCTTTTTTTGGCAGGACTTTACGATGTTATTTGCATGGATAACCGATCCCAATGCCTGGCTGGCGCTCGGAACACTGACGCTGCTGGAGATTGTGCTCGGGATCGACAATATTATTTTCCTCTCTCTGGTTGTTGCAAAACTGCCTACCGCTCAACGAAACCACGCCCGACGCATCGGTCTGGCAGCGGCTATGTTGATGCGCCTGGCGCTGCTGGCCTCTATTGCCTGGGTTACGCGACTGACGACCCCGCTGTTTGAAGTCTTTAACCACGCTATCTCTGCGCGAGATTTGATTTTGCTGCTCGGCGGTCTGTTCCTGATCTGGAAAGCGAGCAAAGAGATCCACGAATCCATCGAAGGTGAGGAAGAAGGGTTAAAAACCAACGTTCACTCCTTTATGGGCGCGATCGTGCAGATAATGATGCTGGACATTATCTTCAGCCTGGACTCGGTGATCACCGCCGTAGGCCTGTCGGATCACCTGTTTATCATGATGGCAGCGGTGGTGATTTCGGTCGGCGTGATGATGTTCGCTGCGCGTCCGATTGGTGAATTTGTTGACCGCCATCCGTCAGTGAAGATGCTGGCGCTGTCGTTTTTGATTCTGGTGGGCTTCACCCTGATGCTGGAAAGTTTCGGCATTCATGTGCCGAAAGGGTATATCTACTTCGCGATGTTTTTCTCTATTGCGGTGGAAAGCCTCAATCTGTTGCGCAATAAGAAGAACCCGCTGTAGTTTTTTCCCCTCACCCTAACCCTCTCCCCGTGGGAGAGGGAACAGATTGTGCACCGACTCCCCCTCTCCCCTGGCAGAGGGGATGAGTTGCGCGCAGCCCGCCCTTCCCCCTCTCCCTGCGGGAGAGGGCCGGGGTGAGGGGCCTTCCCTTTAAGAATTTCCTGCTTTTTCATCGCGTAATCTCAGGTTATTACTAGACTACATTGAGACACGAGCCACTTGAGGACAACACGATGAAAAAATGGGCAGTGATAATCTCTGCGATGGGTATTGCTTTTGCCGTTTCGGGATGCAGCAGTGATTATGTGATGTCGACGAAGGACGGGCGCATGATTATGACGGAAGGGAAACCAGAAATTGATGATGATACTGGCCTGGTCAGCTATCGCGATCAGCAGGGTAACGAAATGCAGATTAACCGCGATGACGTATCACAGATTATTGAACGATGATCCCGGCAGGGTCAGCAACCTGCTGACCTTTTGATTTTTCTCTTCCCCTTTTTGCTCCCCTCTGCCATGTTTATATTCCTTTGTCAGGAAGTGCCTGACGTTGTTTATAAAAAGGAATCCGGCTTATGCACTATCACCGTATCCCACACAGCTCGCTTGAAATAAGCACTTTGGGGCTGGGCACAATGACGTTTGGTGAACAAAACAGCGAAGCCGACGCCCACGCACAGCTCGATTACGCGGTCAGTCAGGGCATTAACCTGATTGATGTCGCCGAAATGTATCCCGTTCCGCCCCGCCCCGAAACGCAGGGCCTGACCGAAACTTACGTCGGTAACTGGCTGGCGAAGCGGGGAAACCGCGAAAAACTAATTATCGCCTCGAAAGTGAGCGGCCCGAGTCGTAACAGCGACAGCGGTATCCGCCCGGATCAGGCGCTGGATCGCAAGAATATCCGTCAGGCGCTGGACGCCAGCTTAAAGCGGCTGCAAACCGATTATCTCGATCTTTACCAGGTCCACTGGCCGCAGCGTCCGACCAACTGCTTTGGCAAGCTCGGCTATAGCTGGGCGGATTCGGCACCGGGCGTGACGATCCTTGAAACCCTGGAAGCACTCACCGAATACCAGCGCGCGGGAAAAATCCGCTATATCGGCGTATCCAATGAAACCGCGTTTGGCGTGATGCGCTACCTGCACCTGGCCGACAAACACGATCTGCCGCGCATTGTCACCATCCAGAATCCCTACAGCCTGCTGAACCGCAGCTATGAAGTGGGTCTGGCAGAAGTGAGTCAGTTTGAAGGGGTTGAGCTGCTGGCTTATTCCTGCCTCGCATTCGGCACGCTGACCGGCAAATATCTGAACGGCGCGAAACCCGCAGCGGCGCGTAATACGCTGTTCAGCCGCTTTACCCGCTACAGCGGCGAGCAGTCGCAAAAAGCCGTGGCTGCCTACGTGGAGATTGCGAAGCGTCATAATCTTGACCCGGCGCAGATGGCGCTGGCCTTTGTGCGTCGCCAGCCGTTTGTCGCCAGCACGCTGCTGGGGGCAACCACCATGGAGCAGTTAAAAACTAACGTCGAAAGTTTGCATCTTGAGCTGAGCGAAGAGGTGTTAGCGGAAATTGAAGCGGTGCATCAGGTTTATACCTACCCGGCCCCCTGATGAAACAGCAATGAAACAGCCCGGCGATGCCGGGCTATTTTTAACGTTAACGACGGCGCTGCCAGATCCACAGCCCGGCGATTGCCAGCGCAAACAGCGCGCCAAAGCCCACACCAACGCCAACTACCGGCACACCCGCTTTTACCGCCAGCGAGTACAACCCCAGCATAATCAGCATCGCGGTGTTTTCACCGAGATTCTGCACCGCGATGGCATTGCCTGCGCCGACTGAGCGTTTGCCCCGCTCCTGCAATAGCGCGTTCAGCGGGACGACGAAAAAGCCCCCCAGCAGGCCGATCAGCAGCAGCAAACCGTAGGCCGGCAGCAAAGCATGTTGTAACGAGAAAATCAGCACCACCACGCCGATTAATATCCCGGCGGGCATACAGCGTGCTACCGTTTCCAGCGTCACCAGCTTCGCCGCCACGCCAGCTCCCACCACAATCCCTACCGCGACCATCGCGTTCAGGTAAGTCGGTGTGGCGTTATCGGTAATGCCTAACGCCTGCGGCACCCACAGTACCAGCAGGAAACGCAGCGTCACGCCAGCGCCCCAGAACAGGCTGGTGCCCACCAGCGAGAAGCGGGTTTCGCCGTTTTGCCACAGCACTTTGCAGGCGGCAAAAAAGCTGTGCGTCATCGGTTTAAAACGCCAGGATTGCCCCGGTCGCGCCGCCGGAAGTTTAGGGATCAGCAGGTTTGCCACCACCGCCCCGGCGTAGAACAGCGCACAGACGCCCAGCGCCGCCAGCACATGCCAGTCCGCCAGCACGCCGCCCGCCATCGAACCAAGCAAAATGGCGGCGATGGTCGAGGACTCCATCAGGCCATTGGCTTTCACCAGCTTATCGCCGGTGGTCAGTTCGCCAAGAATGCCGTATTTGGCAGGCGAATAGGCCGCTGCGCCCACGCCCACCAGCGTATAGCCGACAAAAGGATTGAGCCCCACGCAGATACATACCGCCCCGAGCAGCTTCAGGCTGTTGGCGAACATCATCACCCGGCCTTTTGAGAAGCTGTCTGCCACCTGCCCCACAAACGGCGCAAACAAAATGTAAGCGCCCACAAACACCATTTGCAGGATCGGCTGGCTCCAGTCGGGATAAAACTGCGCTTTTAACAGCGCAAGGGTGGCAAACAGCAGCGCGTTATCGGCAAAGGCCGAGAGAAACTGTGCTGCGGTGACCGCCAGCATTCCCTTCGACCATATCGAATCGTTAATGCGGGACTCATGCATGTGGCTGTTCCGTTTCTTCAACAAGGGCTTTAAGGGAGACGAAATCGGGTTTACCGCTGCCTAACAGCGGCAGTTGTTTCAGGAAGCGGATATCACGCGGGACGGCCAGCTCCGGCACGCCCTGCGTCCGCGCCTGCTGTTGCAACTTCTCGCGCGTCAGTTCGCTATCGGTGGTAAACATCACCAGCGCTTCGCCTTTGCTGGCGTCGCTTTTGATCACCGTGCCGTGCATTTTGTCCGGAGACACCGCCAGCGCCAGTTGCTCCACCATTTCCAGTGAAACCATCTCACCTGCGATTTTGGCAAAACGTTTGGCGCGGCCCTGGATCTGCACAAAGCCCTGCTCGTCAAAACGCACGATGTCGCCGGTGTCA
Organism: Enterobacter sp. kpr-6; assembly: GCF_900116015.1. Lineage (GTDB taxonomy): Bacteria > Pseudomonadota > Gammaproteobacteria > Enterobacterales > Enterobacteriaceae > Enterobacter_D. Next base: position 236,201 of record NZ_FOYH01000005.1, on the reverse strand, counting down.
TACCAGCCCTGTTCCAGCTCGCCCTGCGCGTTTTCCGCCGTCGGCGCTTCAAGTACGCCAGGATTTTCAACGCGTAAGTAGCCGTTCATGATGTTCGGCCCTTTCAGTTGCAGGCGGCCACCGTCGTCAATACCGGGAACCTCCAGCAAGCGGGCATCCATACCGGGAAGAATGCGCCCCACGGTGCCCGGTTTGGCCGCCATCGGCACGTTGATCGACACCACCGGCGCGCACTCGGTTACGCCGTAGCCTTCAAGAATGCGCAGGCCGAATTTGTCCTGCCAGAGCTGGCGGGTGCTCTCCTGCAGTTTTTCCGCCCCGGCCACCACGTAGCGCAGACGGTAAAAATCATACGGATTGGCAAAGCGGGCGTAGTGACCGAGGAAAGTGGACGTACCAAACAGCACGGTGCAGTTACGGTCATACACCAGTTCCGGGACGATGCGGTAATGCAGCGGACTGGGATAGAGGAACACCTGCGCCCCGGTCAGCAGCGGGGTTAACAGCCCGACGGTTAAGCCAAAGGAGTGGAACAGCGGCAGCGCCGACATAAAGCGGTCGTTAGCGGTGAAATCCGCGATGGTGCGGATCTGCTCGACGTTTGCCAACAGGCTCTTATGGCTGTGCACCACGCCTTTCGGATTACCTTCCGAACCGGAGGTAAACAGCACCAGCGCCGCATCCTCCGGTTGCTGTTTCACCTGCGCCAGATGCGGCATTAACAGGTGGCCAAAAATCCACAGCTTATCGGCAGCGGTAACGTCGCCTTTTAAATCTTCGAGATAGACCCAGCGCACCTGAGTAAGCTGCTCCGGCAGGTGCCAGAGCTTGCCTTTATCCATAAACATGCGCGAGGTAAAAATGGTTTTGATTTGTGCGGCGGTAATGGCGCTGGAAAGCCCTTTCACGCCCGCCGTGTAGTTCATCATCGCCGGGACGCGCCCGCGGGCAATCGCACCGAAAATCACCGCCGCGCTGATCCCGGCGTTAGGCAGCATCAGACCGATTTTCTCGCCCTGCGCGGTGTATTTATCGAGGATGCGCGCCACGAACAGCGTTTTGGTTAACAGCTTGCGATAGCTGTCGGGCTTAAAGTTGATGTCTTCAACACAATTTTTGCCCGCGCCGTAGCGGTACTGCGCGGCGAGTAACGCTTCAAACAGCGTCTCGCGCGGGCGCACGGCCATGCGCGCTTCCATCATGATCTGGTGCAGCATTTCGCCAGCGATTTTGCGGCGATCGCGGGCGCGCGGCGCATCCGGCATCGGCAGCGTCGTTGGCGGCAGGATGTGAATGCGGATCTGCGGGAACAGGCGCTGTTTGACCAGCCCTTTCAGGCGGCTGAAGAAAGTCAGCTCAGCCCCTTCAATGCGCACCGGCACGACAGTTGCGCCGGATTTGGCGGCGACAAAGCCCGCGCCATCGTAGATTTTCATCAGCGAACCGGAGACGGAAATGCGCCCTTCCGGGAAAATCACCACCGGACGCCCCTCGCCAATCAGCCGCACCAGGTGCTTGATGGTCATGGGTTTCGTCGGATCGAGCGGCACAAAATCAATCAGTTTGCTTAAGGCGCGCATATACCATTGTTGACTGATAGAGGTATAGACCGCGAAAACCGGGCGGATCGGTAAAAACAGCGCCAGCAAAATGCCGTCGATAAATGAAACGTGGTTAGGGGTGATCAGGACACGCTCGCCGCGTAACGCCTGGGTGTCGCCAGTGAGTTCAATCCTGAACATCAGGCGAAAAAGTGTGCGAAAAAAGCCTAATAGCATTTTCAACTTCCTTTGTCTGTGGTTTCGATGAGTAACTGAATTGTGGCAGATTACACGAGAAGTGCGGGGGGAGCTAACCGAAATGAGGGCGAAAAAAAACCTGCGCATCCGCGCAGGTTGGTGCAAAAAGAGAGTACTCAATCTGTACTGAATTCTCACCAATCAATACCTCTGGGACCTCAAATGTAGCAATCTGCCGCGCGTTCCCTCCAGCGAACAATCGCAACAGCCCTTCGCAAAGTGTAACTAAAGGTTTGAATTCACTTTTTTTGTATTATTTGCGGTAAAACAGCGGTGAAACTGTTCCACAACCGGGCCGCGCGCGAGTTCACGTTTACAGCTTGCGATCCGGCAATACCCTTGAATAGCCGCCGCTTTTCCGTAACACTTCACTGTGTGTAAACGCTTACCCTACAAATAAGGTGCAGTATGGCGACAATTAAGGATGTAGCCCGGCTTGCAGGTGTTTCTGTCGCCACGGTTTCCCGCGTGATCAACGACTCCCCGAAGGCCAGCGACGCCTCGCGTCTCGCGGTACGCAGCGCCATGGAATCGCTCAATTATCACCCTAACGCTAATGCCCGCGCGCTGGCGCAGCAGTCCACCGAAACGGTCGGGCTGGTGGTGGGCGATGTCTCCGATCCTTTCTTTGGCTCGATGGTCAAAGCCGTCGAGCAGGTGGCCTACCAGACCGGCAATTTCCTGCTGATTGGTAACGGCTACCATAACGAACAAAAAGAGCGCCAGGCGATTGAACAGTTGATTCGCCACCGCTGCGCGGCGCTGGTGGTGCACGCCAAAATGATCCCCGATGCGGATCTGACCGCCCTGATGCAGCAAATGCCCGGCATGGTGCTGATTAACCGCATTCTGCCCGGTTTTGAAACGCGCTGTGTGGCGCTCGACGACCGCTACGGCGCATGGCTGGCGACCCGCCATTTGATCCAGCAGGGTCACAGCAAAATCGGCTATTTGTGTTCAAACCACGCCATTTCCGACGCGGAAGACCGGCTTCAGGGCTATTACGATGCGCTGCGGGAAAACGGTCTGCCCTGTAACGACCGGCTGGTGACCTTCGGGGAACCGGATGAAAGCGGCGGCGAACAGGCGATGACCGAACTGCTCGGGCGCGGCAAAAACTTTACCGCCGTGGCCTGCTACAACGACTCGATGGCGGCGGGCGCGATGGGCGTATTAAACGATAATGGCATCGAGGTGCCGGGTGAAATTTCGCTGATTGGCTTTGATGACGTGCTGATTTCCCGCTACGTGCGCCCGCGCCTGACCACGGTGCGCTACCCGATTATTACCATGGCGACGCAGGCGGCTGAACTGGCGCTGGCGCTGGCGGAAAACCGCCCGCTACCGGAAATTACCCACGTTTTTAACCCCACCCTGGTCAGACGCCATTCTGTGGGAATGCCGCAGGAAAACTAAAGATCGTAGCGGTACAGGTGCACGGTGGTGTCGGGGTAATCCAGGCCATCACCGATATAGTGCCAGCCGTAGCGCTCATAAAAATCGCGGCAGGCGGAGTAAAGGTGCAGTTGCGCATACCCCTGTTCGCGGGCGTACTCGATCACCTGTTTTTGCAACAGCCCCGCCAGCCCCTGCCCGCGCGCGGCCTCGTCCACATACAGCGCCGCCAGCCACGGCCAGAGATCCTGACGGCTGATCAAATCGCAGCGCCAGAGCCCCACGGTGCCCAGTAATTTCTCACCGTCGAGGGCGATAAACGTCAGCGGCAACGCGCCGGGGCGCTGGCTGTGGGCAATAATGCTCGCAAAAAAATCACGCGGCAGTGAATCGCCAAACGCCTGCCACAGCCAGTCCGTGACCGTACCGGCAAACTGCGGGGCTTCATAGAGTGGGACGATCTTCACATCAATTTCCCCTGAAACAGCGGCACGGATTCGAACAGATAGCCGTCAAAATCGGGCGCGTCCTCGTCTGAGAGTTCCAGCAGGCTGGTTTTTACATTCTCCAGATGCTGCCACATGCTTTGCCAGGCCCCCATCACGTCGCGGCGACGCAAAGCGGCCAGCAACGTTTGCCGATCGCCAAGCCATTTCAGGCGATACGGGCGGCTGGCGATATGCACGTTAAACTGCTGCCACAGCGGGCTGCTGTCCATCTGATGCCAGACGCTTTCCACCGTCGCTAAAAGCATCTGGTTTTGCGTTGCGCCCGCAAGCACCAGATGAAACATTTTGCTGTTGTCCTGAGCGGTGTCGTTCATCGCAATCGCCCGCTGCTCCTGCTCAAGGATGCGCTTGAGGTTGTCGATATCGGCCCGCGTCGCCATCTTCGCCGCAAACGCAGCAATGTTGCTCTCCAGCAACTGCCGCGCCTGGAGAATTTCAAACGGGCCAACGTCGCTGTTAAGCAGCCTCTCCTCTTCGTTTTCATGCTCCTGGGGAATACGCATCACGTACACACCCGATCCCTGGCGAATATCCACCGTCCCCTGTAACTCCAGCATCAGCAGTGCTTCGCGCACAATCGTGCGGCTGACGCCGTAGGTTTCGGCGATATTGCGTTCCGGCGGGAGGCGAGCGCCAATGGGGTAATGGCCCTGAATAATTTGCGTCCGCAAATCTTCGCCAATTTCCTGGTACTGTTTTTTTTCCGGCGGAATGACAGCCTTCTCCACAATATCACCTGTACTGAAAGTCAACGTTTATCGGGCGTTAGCTTACCAAATTCACCTGCACTAAACGCGGCTATGTTTATTTCCATTCATCATCAAGGGTCAGGGTAAGCTCACGCTCTTCGCTTAACCGACGATACCAGGCCGCTGATTTTTTGGCTCGCCGGGCGCGGTTATTCTCCAGATCGATTTCGATTAAGCCATATCGATTTTTGAAGGCGTTCATTGGCGAGACGTTATCGGTAAAGGCCCACAGCATGTAGCCCTGGCAATTCGCGCCGTCTTCGCGCGCGCGCAGCGTCTGGTAGAGATGCTCGCTGATAAACGCGATGCGGTAATCGTCTTCAATCACCCCGTCGGCGTTGCGGAACTGCCCTTCGTTCTCGATCCCCATCCCGCTTTCGGCGACAAACCACAGTATGTTGCCGTACTCATTTTTAATGCGCATCGCCATGTCGTAGACAATTTGCGGGTAAATTTCCCAGCCGCGCGATTTATTCATCCGTCTGCCTGGCAGTTCAAACGGCTCGTAATACCAGGCCGGATGGAATGGCGTATGCGGATGCCAGGCGCGGGACGGCGCTTTGACGCGGTGCGGGTAATAGAGATTGATGCCCAGTTCATCGACGGTGTGATCGCGGATAATCGCCAGTTCGTCGTCGGTGTAATCCCACTCCACCTGATGCTGTTCAAGCAGGCTGAACAGCTCCGCCGGGTAGTGACCTTTGACCATCGGGTCGAGAAACACGCGGTTGTAGAAGAGATCGTAGATGTCAGCGGCGCGCACATCGTGCGGGGCCGTCGATCGCGGGTAAGTCACTTCCGGGTTGAGAATGCAGCCAACCGTGCCGTGATAGGCCTTCTCGCGGAACAGCCTCACCACTTTCGCCGTCGCCAGGGTTTTGTGGTGATTCCACTGCATCCAGGTGCCGGTGCTTTGCTCGTAGGGCCAGCGCAGCGCGTCGAGGTAAACGCGGGTTTGCACCACAATCGGCTCGTTAAAGGTGAACCAGCGGGAGACCTGATTATGGTAGCGGGCAAAGACTTTTTCCGCGTACAGCACGAACAGTTCAACCACTTTTTTCGACGCCCAGCCGCCGTAGGTTTCCAGCAAATAACCAGGCAGTTCGTAGTGTTCGAGACAGATCATCGGCTCGATGCCGTTTTTATGCATCTCAGTAAACAGGCTGTCGTAATACGCGGCGTACTCCTCGTCCACTACGCCATTTTCATAGTCGGTAAAGAAGCGCGACCAGTTAATCGAGGTGCGGTAGTGGCTTAACCCGGCCTCTTTCATCAACTGAACGTCTTCACGAAAGCGGTTGATAAAATCGGTCGCCACCGCCGGGCCATAGCCGTTGTGCCAGACGTGGCGGTCGTTTTTGTACCAGAGATCGGGCCACGAATCCTGCCCCTCTTTTTTGCCGCTCCAGCCTTCGGTTTGCCAGGCGGAGGCCGCCGCGCCCAGGATGAACGACGGCGGAATAGTGATGGTTTTTATGCTCATGCAATCCTCAGGCGTTTTTCGCCATTTCATTTGTCTCCGCCTGTAACTGCGCCTGTTCCGCGCGGCGGGAAGCAATTTTCACAAACGGCAGATAGATAATTACTGCGGTAACGATGCAGATAAGCTGGGTGATCACTGCGCCCATTGAACCGGCGGTGGAGAGCCAGGCGTTAATCAGCGGTGGCGTGGTCCAGGGCACCATGACGACCGCTTTGCCCGCAAAACCGGTGACGGTAGCGAAGTAACCGATGGAGCCCGTGACCAGCGGGGTGATGATGAAGGGGATCGCCAGGATCGGGTTGAGCATGATCGGCATCCCGAAGATGACCGGTTCGTTGATGTTGAAAAGGCCAGGGCCAATGGAGAGCTTGGCGATCTCTTTCATCTCTTTGCGTTTGGTGGCAATCATCACGGCGATCAGCAGGCCGATGGTCAGACCGGAGCCGCCGATACTCATGTACACATCCCAGAACGGCATGGTGATGATGTTCGGTACTTCTTTGCCCTGTTCGAAGGCGCTCATGTTGACGGTGATCGCACCGAGCAGCAACGGCTCGCGGATCGGTTTGATCATCTGGTTACCGTGAATGCCGATCACCCAGAAAAGCTGTGCCACAAACATCAGCAGCAAAATACCCGGCAGGCTTTGCACCACGCGCTCCAGCGGCTGTTGCACCACCTGGTAGATGGCGTCGTACAGATACATGCCGGTGACCTGGTGGAACACGAAGCCAAACGTGGCGATCACGGTAGTGGTGATGATCGCCGGGATCAGCGCCGAGAACGAGGCGGCGACGTTCGGCGGCACGGTGTCGGGCATTTTGATCTTCAGCCCTTTGCGCCCTTCGAGCCAGCAATAGAGTTCAACGGATAAAATGGCGATAAACATGCCGAGGAACAGGCTGCGGGTGTCCGAGAACTGACGCAGCAGGACGTCTTTCACCACGTGCATTTCGCCGTCCACCAGCATTTCCACGGTAGTTGGCGTGACGCAGATAAAGCAGATCACCGCCAGAAGGCCGGGGAACAGCGATTTAATGCCGTTGATGCGCCCGAGTTCAAGGCCAATTAAAAACACCGCGCCGATGTTGAGAAAATTAAGCGTGGCGTAGTTAATCGCGCTGGTGATGGGCTTGAGCGCCGCGAGGAACGACAGCGCCTGAAAGCTGGCAAGGCCGTTTTTCGGGTCCAGCACCATGTTGGAGATCAGCACCGAGAACGCCCCGACGATGATCACCGGCATCAGGGTAATGAAGGCGGATTTGATCGCCATGATGTAGCGATAGCTGTTGAATTTTGTAGCAAAACTACCCAGAGAATCGATGAGCTTTTCCTGTAGAGCCATGTGCTGGTACCTCAGTAAAAGGGCTTTTATAGTGTAGGGTGACTGCCGGATACCCTTTGGCATACCAAAAATAGTCAGTGGTTGGAAAAAGTTCTGTGATTGAGTTCTCAGGATAGGAAGTGGTATTCCAAATTGGCGGGTGGTGAAAATATTGGTATCCCAGTCGGGTTTTACCCTCACCCCGGCCCTCTCCCTCAGGGAGAGGGGGAAAGGCAAGTCCGCGCACTTTCCGTCCCCTCTCCCATAGCAGAGGGGGAAAGGCGAGTTTGCACTCGATCCGTCCCCTCTCCCCCAGGGAGAGGGTTAGGGTGAGGGGGAAAGGAGAGTCTGCACTCGATCCATCCCCTCTCCCATGGGGAGAGGGCCAGGGTGAGGGGGAGCTGTGGTAAACTCCCCTCTTCACGCGAAACAGGAACTCGTCATGGTCACAATGCGGGATGTCTCATTGCGCGCAGGCGTCTCGAAAGCGACGGTTTCGCGCGTGTTAAACGGCACCGGTCAGGTAAAAGAAAGTACGCGCCAGCAGGTTTTCAGCGCGATGAAAGAGCTGGGCTACCGGCCTAATTTTCTTGCCCAGTCGCTGGCAAACCGGACCAGCAATAGCATTGGTCTGGTGGTCTCCACCTTCGACGGGTTTTATTTTGGCCGCCTGTTGCAGCAGGCGTCACGCCAGACGGAAACCCACGGCAAACAACTGATTGTGACCGACGGGCACGACACCCCCGCGCGTGAAGAAGAAGCGGTGCAGATGCTGGCCGACAGGCGCTGCGACGCCATAATCCTTTACACCCGGTTTATGGGCGAAAAGGCGATCATGGCGCTGATTGAACGAATCAAAATGCCGCTGATCGTCATCAACCGCGACGTTGGCCAGGCGCGGGATAAATGCATTTTCTTTGAACAGCAGGACGCGGCGCTTCAGGCGGTTGAGTATTTAATCGCCCAGGGGCACCGGGATATCGCCTGCATTACGCTGGCGATCCACACGCCCACCGGTAAGGCGAGGCTGATGGGCTACCGTAAGGCGCTGGAAAAACACGGGATTCGCTGGGACCCGGCGAAAGTGCGCTACGGCGATGCGGGCATGACCAGCGGTTACGAGCAGTGCCGGGCGCTGTTGCAGGAGGGTGTCGCATTCAGCGCGCTGTTTACCTGTAATGACGATATGGCGCTCGGCGCATCGAAAGCGATTCATCAGGCGGGGCTTTCGATCCCGGCGGATATTTCCCTGTTTGGCTTCGACGACGCCCCGAGCGCAAAGTGGCTTGAACCGGGGCTGTCGACGGTTTATCTGCCCATCGACAACATGATCACCACGGCGATCGACCAGGCGATCCGGCTGGCGAACCACCAGCCGATCAACGCCATCCCGCCGTTTACCGGCACGCTGGTCCTGCGCGACTCAGTTACCGTCGGGCCGCATCACCCGGCTTAAAGTAATTCCAGCGCCAGCAGTTCTTCAATGGTCTGACGACGACGGATCAGACGCGCCACGCCGCCATCAAACAGCACTTCCGGCAGCAGCGGGCGGCTGTTGTAGTTGGAAGACATCGATGCGCCATACGCCCCCGTGTCGTGCAGTACCAGGTAATCCCCCGGCACCACCGTAGGCAGCGCGCGGGTTTCCACTTTCCCGCCTTCCTGTTGCGTAAAGACATCGCCCGATTCACACAGCGGCCCGGCCACCACGGTATCAATTAACGGTGCCGCGCTCAGATCGCGCCCGTCGGCGGCCAGCGCCGTGATGTGGTGATAGCTGCCGTACATTGACGGACGCATCAGATCGTTAAAGCCCGCGTCGATCAGCACGAAGTGGCGGCTGCCCATCGCTTTCACGCTGCGTACCTGCGCAATCAGCACGCCGGATTCGGCAACCAGAAAACGTCCCGGCTCGATTTCCAGTTTGACCGCATGGCCGAGATGCGCGGCGATCTGCTCGCGGGCGCGGTTCCACAGCGCGTAATAGTGGTCGGTATCAATCGCCTCTTCCCCTTCACGGTAGGGAATCGACAGCCCGCCACCTGCGGAGATCGCCTCCAGATCCTGGCCGAATTCAATCACCTGGCGCACCATCGCGCCGCACACCTGCTCAAGGTGAGCGTAATCCACGCCGGAGCCGATGTGCATATGAATACCCACCAGTTTGAGCTGGTGGCGTTCGATCGCAGCAAGGGCGGCCGGGAGATCGCTGTGCCAGATACCGTGCTTGCTGTTTTCGCCGCCAGTGTTGGTTTTCTGGCTGTGACCGTGGCCAAAACCGGGGTTAACCCTTAGCCATACGCGGTGACCCGGCGACACTTCGCCCAGTTGTTCGAGCATATCCACCGAACCGGCATTCACCGGAATGCGCAGTTCGCGCACGCGGGCCAGGGTCGGCGCATCGATCACATCGGCGGTAAACACCACGTCATCCGGGTGAGTGTGCGGATCGTAGCCCGCGGCCAGCGCACGTTCGATTTCACCCAGCGAAACAGAATCCACCTTCACGCCTTGCTCGCGCATTAAACGCAGAATATGGATATTCGAGCAGGCTTTCTGGGCAAACCGCACCACGTCAAACTGACCAAGCTGGGCGATTTTCGCCCGTATGATCTGCGCGTCATAAACCCAGACCGGGCAACCAAATTCAGCGGGCAGCGCCAGCAAGTTTGCGGCGTTGAGGTCAGTTTCAGTGGTGTTAAGCGGACGTGGCATGGCGAACTCCGGTCAGTGATTTTTTTCACATTACGCCACAGTGCAAAGAGAATAAAAAATATCGTTTTGTGGAGAGTCTATGCAAAAATGATATACCTTTCCGCTTCTCGGACCTGCTCATGCCCGCCATTAACCTGCGCCATATTGAAATCTTTCACGCCGTGATGACGGCAGGAAACCTGACTGACGCCGCCCGGCTGCTGCATACCTCGCAGCCCACCGTTAGTCGGGAGCTGGCGCGATTTGAAAAAGTGATCGGCCTGACGCTGTTTGAGCGCACGCGCGGAAGACTGCATCCGACCGTGCAGGGGCTGCGCCTGTTTGAGGAAGTGCAGCGCTCGTGGTACGGGCTCGACAGGATCGTCAGCGCCGCCGAAAGCCTGCGCGAATTTCGCCAGGGCGAGCTGTCCGTCGTCTGCCTGCCGGTGTTTTCACAGTCCTTTTTACCGCCCTTGTTACAGCCGTTTCTCGCCCGCTACCCGGATGTGAGCCTGAATATCGTCCCGCAGGAGTCTCCTTTATTAGAGGAGTGGCTCTCCGCCCAGCGTCACGATCTGGGGCTGACGGAAACGCTCTCCACGCCCGCAGGCACCGAACGCACGCCGTTGCTCACACTTAACGAAGTCTGTGTGCTGCCCAAAGGACACCGGCTGGCTGAGAAAACCGTGCTGACGCCGGAGGATTTTCAGGGCGAGAATTACATCAGTTTGTCGCGCACCGACAGCTACCGTCAGTTGCTCGACGCGCTGTTTAATGAGCATCAGGTGAAGCGGCGAATGGTGGTGGAAACCCACAGCGCCGCGTCGGTTTGCGCGATGGTGCGTGCAGGCGCTGGCGTTTCCGTGGTCAATCCGCTGACGGCGCTGGACTATGCCGAAAGCGGCGTGGTGGTGCGGCGATTCAGCATCGACGTGCCCTTTACCGTCAGCCTGATTCGCCCGTTGCACCGCCCGGCTTCCGCACTGGTCGAGACGTTTACGCAGCATCTGCAAAGTGCGATGCCGCGCCTGCGCGAACCGCTGGAAGCCGTGCTGGAGACGCGTTAAGAGAGCATAAACTCCACCACGTCTGCCGCATGTAGCGCGGCGGTGTCAAAGACCGGAATTTGGCAGCGATCTTCCGGCACCAGCAGGCCGATCTCGGTACAGCCAAAAATCACCCCCTGCGCGCCCTGCTCCGCCATACGCTCAATCAGATTGATGAAATATTGCCGGGAGAGATCGCTGAAGGTGCCCAGACACAGCTCTTCAAAGATGATCTGATTGACGCGCTCGCGGTCGGCTTCATCAGGAATGGTGGTTGCAATGCCGTTGACCTCAGCCAGACGGCCCCGGTAGAAATCCTGCTCCATGGTATAGCGCGTGCCGAGCAGCGCCACTTTATTAAGCCCGGCGGCTTCGATCGCTTTTCCCGTCGCATCGGCAATATGTAAAAACGGCACGCTGCAGCGCGCTTCAATTTGTTCGGCCACTTTATGCATCGTGTTGGTACAAAGCACGATGCCCTGCGCGCCTGCCTGCTCCAGCCCGGCGGCGGCGTCTGCCAGAATCACTCCGGCTTTATGCCAGTCGCCGCTGGACTGGCAGGCTTCTATCTCGTGAAAATCGACGCTGTGTAGCAGCAGACTGGCGGAATGCAGGCCGCCCAAGCGGGCTTTGACACCCTCATTAATCAGGCGGTAATAGGGAATGGTCGATTCCCAGCTCATTCCACCCAGTAATCCTATAGTTTTCATTTTGATCCCCTTGTGTGTCGTCTTATGCCAGTGAAACAAACTTGTGATCGCCTTTCCACTTCTTTGGTTTGAAATTTCTTTTTAAAACCATCTGGGATAAATTTAATGAAACGTTGTTTTAACTTACTACAGGACAGCCACATGTTTATTTTTCATAAAGACACTCAGCTTGACGATCTGGGCAACGGCGTAACCCGCCGCATCCTTGCGCACGACGGTAAAATGATGGCGGTTGAAGTCAATTTTGACGCAGGCGCAGTCGGCCCGCTGCACAATCATCCCCATGAGCAACTGACCTATGTGCTCTCAGGCAAATTCGAATTTACCATTGGTGACGAAAAGCATGTCGTCAGTAAAGGCGACACCCTCTACAAGCAGCCAAATATCGTGCACGGCTGTGTTTGCCTGGAAGCCGGAACGCTATTAGATACCTTCACGCCGGTGCGCGAAGATTTCCTCAAAGCCTGATCCCATTTAGTATGGCCTGCGCCTTCCTTCCGGGAAGGCTTTTTTTTGTTTGCTCGTCCACAAATCAGCACGCTAATAATTGCTAATAATATTAGTTTTAATACCCTATTGCCCGATTGCTACTGCCATACATGTCGTCACGGCGCGTTAAAAACAGATTTGTTTTTATCAATTCTGACGGTTACCTCACCTATTTGAAACGCCGTTTCGACTTCGATCACATTTCCGCCAATATATGAATGACGCGGAAATAAATAGCAATAAAATAAATTAAAACGATGTTTTACAAACTAAGAACCACGGTTCATTCAGTTTAAAAACCGCCGGTTCCGTTAAGGGGAAACCCGTTAAGAACAAAGATATCAGCATGTTATGAGATTGCTGATGTCATGCTCCAGACAGTTAAAACACCGCCATGTGAAAAAGCAGACGCGGTAAGCGACACCCGAATCCGTTTATAAACCATTGATGGTAGGTATGTATGAATGAAAACAGACTACTGGGGTTGGCCTGGATCTCGCCTTATATAATAGGGTTGATCATCTTCACGGCTTTTCCCTTTGTTTCCTCTTTCGTGCTGAGCTTTACCGAGTACGATTTAATGAGTCCGCCGGTTTTTAACGGCATCGAAAACTATCGCTACATGCTGACGGAAGATGCACTTTTCTGGAAATCCATGGGCGTGACGTTTGCGTATGTCTTTTTAACCATTCCATTAAAACTGGCTTTTGCATTAGGCATCGCCTTTGTTCTGAACTTCAAATTGCGCGGCATCGGCTTTTTCCGTACCGCCTATTATATTCCGTCAATTCTCGGCAGCTCCGTCGCTATCGCCGTGCTGTGGCGTGCCCTGTTTGCCATCGACGGTCTGTTGAACAACTTCATTGGCGTGTTTGGTTTAGATCCGATCAACTGGCTGGGCGAGCCTTCGCTGGCGCTGATGTCGGTCACCTTACTGCGCGTCTGGCAGTTCGGTTCCGCGATGGTGATCTTCCTGGCCGCGCTGCAAAACGTACCGCAATCGCAGTACGAAGCGGCGATGATTGACGGTGCCTCCAAATGGCAGATGTTCATGAAAGTGACCGTACCGCTGATTACGCCGGTTATTTTCTTCAACTTCATCATGCAGACCACGCAGGCGTTCCAGGAATTTACCGGGCCTTACGTGATCACCGGCGGTGGCCCGACCTACTACACCTATCTGTTCTCGCTCTATATCTACGACACGGCGTTCAAGTATTTCGATATGGGATACGGTGCGGCGCTGGCGTGGGTGCTGTTCCTGGTCGTGGCGCTCTTTGCCTCCGTTGCCTTTAAATCTTCGAAATACTGGGTGTTCTACTCCGCCGATAAGGGAGGCAAAAATGGCTGACATTCAACAAATTACGCCTGAGATGACCGACGCGGATCGCGAAGTCGCGCGCACGCTGCGCCGTGAAAAAATCAGCGCCGCCATCCGTTATGTGATCCTGCTGTTCGTGGGCCTGCTGATGCTCTACCCGCTGGCCTGGATGTTCTCGGCGTCGTTCAAACCGAACCACGAGATCTTCACCACGCTCGGTCTGTGGCCGTCGAACCCGACCAGCGATGGCTTTGTGAATGGCTGGAAAACCGGCACCGAATACACCTTCGGCCATTACATGTGGAACACGTTCAAGTACGTGATCCCGAAAGTGATCCTGACCATTATCTCCTCGGTCATCGTGGCGTATGGCTTTGCACGCTTTGAGATCCCGTGGAAGAACTTCTGGTTCGGTACGCTCATTGCCACCATGCTGCTGCCAAGCACCGTGCTGCTGATCCCGCAGTACCTGATGTTCCGTGAAATGGGCATGCTGAACAGCTATCTGCCGCTCTATCTGCCGACCGCGTTCGCCACGCAAGGGTTCTTCGTCTTTATGCTGATCCAGTTCTTACGCGGTGTACCGCGTGACATGGAAGAAGCAGCGCAAATCGACGGCTGTAACTCCGCACAGGTGCTGTGGTACGTGGTTGTGCCGATCCTCAAACCGGCCATCATCTCCGTCGCGCTGTTCCAGTTCATGTGGTCCATGAACGACTTTATCGGCCCGCTGATCTACGTCTACAGCGTCGATAAGTACCCGATTGCACTGGCGCTGAAAATGTCCATCGACGTCACCGAAGGTGCGCCGTGGAACGAAATTCTGGCAATGGCGAGTATCTCCATTCTGCCATCCATCATTGTGTTCTTCCTTGCTCAGCGCTACTTCGTGCAGGGCGTTACCAGCAGCGGAATTAAAGGTTAAGAGGGAAATATCATGGCTGAAGTGATTTTCAACAAACTGGAAAAGGTTTACTCCAACGGCTTCAAAGCGGTACATGGTATCGACCTTAAAATCGCTGACGGGGAGTTCATGGTGATTGTCGGGCCGTCCGGCTGCGCCAAATCCACTACCCTGCGTATGCTGGCCGGGCTTGAAACCATCAGCGGCGGTGAAGTCCGCATCGGTGAGAAAGTGGTGAACAACCTCGCGCCGAAAGAGCGTGGTATCGCCATGGTGTTCCAGAACTATGCGCTCTATCCGCACATGACAGTGCGTGAAAACCTGGCGTTTGGCCTGAAGCTCAGCAAGCTGCCGAAAGATCAGATCGACAGGCAAGTAGATGAAGCGGCCAAAATCCTTGAGCTGGACGAACTGCTGGATCGCCTGCCGCGCCAGCTTTCGGGCGGCCAGGCACAGCGTGTGGCGGTGGGCCGCGCGATTGTGAAAAAGCCGGACGTGTTCCTGTTCGACGAACCGCTCTCTAACCTTGACGCCAAGCTGCGTGCCTCGATGCGTATCCGTATTTCGGATCTGCACAAGCAGTTAAAAAGCTCCGGTAAACCGGCGACCACCGTTTACGTGACGCACGATCAGACCGAAGCGATGACCATGGGCGACCGTATCTGCGTGATGAAACTGGGTCATATTATGCAGGTGGATACCCCGGATAACCTCTACCACTTCCCGAAAAACATGTTCGTGGCGGGCTTTATCGGCGCGCCGGAAATGAACATCAAGCCGGGGAAAATCGTGGAGAAAGACGGTGGCCTGCACATCACGGTGGGCGATGACACCCTGCCGCTCAATGCGAAGCAACAGGAAAAAGTCACCAATTACGCAGGTCAGGACGTCTTCTTTGGCGTGCGCCCGGAATTTGTGTCTGTCTCTGACGAGCCGTTTGCCGAAGGCTGCGGCACCGGCGACCTGGTGCGCGTAGAAAACATGGGTCACGAATTCTTCGTCTACCTCAAAATAGCGAACTACGAACTGACCGCCCGAATTCCTTCTGATGTAGCTAAACCGATGATAGCAAAAGGTTTACATCGTAAGGTGTACTTCAAGTTTGACATGGATAAGTGTCATATCTTTGACGCGAAAACCGAACAGAACATCTCTCTCTAACTGGAGCATAAAAATGAAAAAAGTGCTTTTAAGCGCAGCGATCTCCGCCACTCTGGGTCTGTGTGCCCTGCCGTCTCACGCGGCAGAAAACGTGGATCTGCGCATGTCCTGGTGGGGCGGTAATGGCCGTCACCAGGTGACGTTGAAAGCGATTGAAGAGTTCCATAAGCAGCACCCTGAGATTAACGTTAAATCAGAATACACCGGCTGGGACGGGCACCTTTCCCGTCTGACCACGCAGATCGCAGGCGGCACCGAGCCTGACGTGATGCAAACCAACTGGAACTGGCTGCCGATTTTCTCGAAAACCGGCGAAGGTTTTTACGATCTGAACCAGGTTAAAGACGTGATCGACTTAAGCCAGTTCGATCCGAAAGAACTGCAATCCACCACCGTGAACGGCAAGCTGAACGGCATTCCGATCTCCGTGACCGCGCGCGTGTTCTACTTCAACAACGAGACCTGGAAAAAAGCGGGCGTCGAATACCCGAAAACCTGGGACGAGCTGAAAGCCGCGGGCAAAGCGTTTGAAAGCAAGCTGGGCAAACAGTATTACCCGGTGGTGCTGGAGCATCAGGACACCCTGGCGCTGCTGAACTCGTACATGATCCAGAAGTACAACATTCCGGCCGTGGATGAAAAAACCAAAAAATTCTCCTACAGCAAAGAGCAGTGGGTTGAGTTCTTCCAGACCTACAAAAGCCTTGTCGACAGCCACGTAATGCCGGATACCAAGTATTACGCGTCGTTCGGTAAGAGCAACATGTATGAAATGAAGCCGTGGATTGAAGGCGAATGGGCGGGTACCTACATGTGGAACTCCACCATTACCAAATATTCCGACAACCTGAAGCCACCAGCCAAGCTGGAGCTGGGTCACTACCCGATGCTGCCGAACGCAACCGACGCGGGCCTGTTCTTCAAACCTGCGCAGATGCTCTCTATCGGTAAAACCACCAAGCACCCGAAAGAAGCGGCTCAGCTGATTAACTTCCTGCTGAACAGCAAAGAAGGCGTGGAAACACTGGGACTTGAGCGCGGCGTGCCGCTGAGCAAAGTCGCGGTCGAAACGCTGACCACGAACGGCACCATTAAAGAAGAAGATCCGTCAGTATCCGGTCTGCGTCTGGCGCAGTCTCTGCCAGCCAAACTCTCCGTATCGCCATACTTTGACGATCCGCAGATCGTGGCGCAGTTCGGGACGTCTTTGCAGTACATCGACTACGGCCAGAAAACCGTGGAAGAAGCCGCAGCAGACTTCCAGCGTCAGGCTGAACGTATCCTGAAACGCGCAATGCGTTAATTTTTCTGCTGTTATTTCTGACAATACCCTGCCAGTGGCGGGGTATTTTTTTAAGGAGAGGGTCATGGCTCGAGGAAAAATCATTTCACTGGCGTTCCGTCATTACACGGACAGTGAAACCGGGCACGAGGTTATCCGCTTAACGCCGCCGCACATTATTTGTCACCGCAATTATTTCTACCAAAAATGCTTCACCCGGGACGGGCAAAAGATCGTCTTTGGCGGCGCGTTTGAAGGTCACTGGAACTACTGGCTGCTGGATCTTGCCCGTTCGCAGGCCACGCAGCTCACCGAAGGCGCGGGCGATAACACCTTCGGCGGCTTTTTATCCGCTGACGATAGCAGCCTGTGGTATGTGAAAAATACCCGCGAACTGCGGCGCGTGGATCTGCATACGCTGGAAGAGCATGTGGTCTATGAAGTGGACGATGAGTGGGTTGCCTACGGCACCTGGGTGGCGAATTCCGACTGTACAAAACTGGTGGGGATTGAAATTAAAAAATCCGACTGGCAGCCGCTTACCGACTGGTCGAAGTTCCGCGATTTTTACTTTACTCAACCGGAGTGCCGCCTGATCAATATCGATCTGCAAACCGGCGAGCAGCGCACCATTTTGCAGGAAAAACGCTGGCTCGGGCACCCGATCTACCGCCCGTTTGACGACAGCACGGTGGCGTTTTGCCATGAAGGTCCGCGCGATGTTATCGACGCCCGGATGTGGCTTATCAACGAGGACGGCAGCCATCTGCGCAAGGTGCGCCAGCACGCGGCAGGCGAGAGTTTTACCCACGAATTCTGGGTGCCGGACGGCTCAGCGCTGTATTACGTGGCGCACAAAGAGGGCAGCCCGCACCGCTACCTGGTTAGCGCCGATCCGGCAACGCTTGAGAACCGCGAACTGATGACCATTCCGCCGTGTTCGCATTTGATGAGTAACTACGATGGCTCGCTTATCGTCGGCGACGGCGCACCGCACAACACCGGCGACATCAGCCTGAACGATCCGTTTATCTGGGTGTTTGATGTGAAGACCGGCGCGCAAACGGCGATTTGCCAGCACAACAGTAGCTGGAAAGTGCTCGACGGCGACCGCCAGGTCACCCACCCTCACCCGTCGTTTTCCCCGGATAACCAGTGGGTGTTGTATTCGTCCGATGGCGAAGGCATGCCCGCGCTGTATCTGGCGCGGGTGTAGGTTTTTTACCCTCACCCCGGCCCTCTCCCTGAGGGAGAGGGAGAATCCGCATTCGATCCGTCCCCCCTTCCTCAGGGAGAGGGAGAATCCGCACTCGATCTGTCCCCTCTCCCTCAGGGAGAGGGTTAGGGTGAGGGTGAGGGGCATAAAAAAACCCCGCCGAAGCGGGGTTTCTTATCAGACCTTCGCGAATTAACGCGCCAGCCAGCCGCCGTCTACTGCAACGGTGTAACCGTTGATGTAGTCGGATGCGCCAGATGCCAGGAACACCACCGGACCCATCAGATCGCTTGGCAGACCCCAGCGGCCTGCCGGGATACGCTCAAGGATCGCCGCGCTGCGTTCTTCATCAGCACGCAGTTGCTGGGTGTTGTTGGTCGCCATGTAGCCCGGTGCGATCGCATTCACGTTGATATTGTGCTGCGCCCACTCGTTCGCCAGCAGACGGGTCACGCCCATCACGGCGCTTTTTGATGCGGTGTAAGACGGAACGCGGATACCGCCCTGGAAGGAGAGCATCGACGCGATGTTGATGATCTTGCCGCCTTTACCCTGAGCGATAAAGTGCTTCGCCGCCGCCTGAGACATAAAGAACACGCTCTTAATGTTCAGGTTCATAACGTCATCCCAGTCTTTTTCGCTGAAATTGATCGCATCTTCACGGCGAATCAGACCGGCGTTGTTGACCAGAATGTCGATATGACCGAATTCAGATACTGCGCGCTCCAGCAGTTCAGGAATGCCGTCGATCTGACGCAGATCGGCGGTCAGGCTCAGGAAACGGCGGCCCAGCGCGGTGACGCGCTCGATGGTTTCAGTCGGCTCAACGATGTTAATACCCACGATATCGCAGCCCGCTTCCGCCAGACCAATCGCCATACCCTGGCCCAGGCCAGTGTCACACCCACTGACAACGGCCACTTTACCTTGAAGAGAAAATGCATCCAGAATCATGTTTGTTCCTTTATTTTTCTGCGCCTGCACCCACAGGCATGGTTGACTTTGCTGTCCGCGACTAGCGCAGATCCTTAACGGCGACGTGGTCCATATCATCAAAGACCTGGTTCTCGCCTACCATCCCCCAAATGAAGGTGTACGCGCGTGTACCCACGCCTGAATGAATTGACCAGCTCGGAGAAATCACCGCTTGCTCGTTGTGCATCACGATGTGACGCGTTTCCTGCGGCTGTCCCATCATGTGGAATACGCACGCATCTTCTTCCATATTGAAGTAGAAATAGACTTCCATACGGCGCTCATGGGTATGGCACGGCATGGTGTTCCACAGGTTGCCCGGCTCAAGCTCGGTCAGCCCCATGCTGAGCTGGCAGGTTTCCAGCACATCGGGAACGAAATATTTGTTGATAGTGCGACGGTTGCTGGTCAGCGGATCGCCCAGCGTGACCGGAGCCACTTCTGCTGGCGTCACTTTTTTGGTCGGATACGTGGTGTGTGCCGGGGCGCAGTTGTAGTAGAACTTCGCCGGATTCGCCGCATCTACGCTTGCAAATACCACTTCTTTTGCGCCTTTGCCGACATACAGCGCGTCGCGGTGGCCGATTTCGTAGCACTCGCCGTCAACGGTGATGGTGCCCGCGCCGCCAATGTTGATGACGCCCAGTTCGCGGCGCTCTAAGAAGTAGCTCACGCCGAGCTGTTTACCCACTTCGCCACCTACGGAAACCGTCTTCTCAGCAGGCATGATGCCGCCCACAATGATGCGGTCGATATGGCTGTACACCATGGTGTATTCGTCTGCGACGAACACTTTCTCAACTAAAAATTCATCGCGCAGCCCCTGGGTATCCAGCGTTTTAGCATGCGCGCTGTGGATGCTTTGTCTGACTTCCACAATAACCTCCGAAATTGATGTGCGACCGATCTCTCAGGCAATGAAACGATGAAATAGTCGCCCCACTGCAATATGCGCACATAGTATCCCGGCTAAAACGTCTTTTCAATTCTGAATAAAACAACGTTTCACTTTTTTTGCCATTTAATATTAAAAGTGTAAACAGGATCACGATTGTTAAGCGTTGACAACCTGAGAAGCCATTATGTTGTTAATTTACGACAAAATAAAATCTTTATAAATCAGTTAATTATAAAATCTTAGAAATCTTACCGGCAGGCTGATTTTTAATGCTGAAAATCAAAGATGGGCTTTTTTTGCTTAACACGCAAAGGGTAAATCATAAAATTGCCGGGCGTTTTTCTCATAAAGTGCGTGACACGTCACACCCATTGAAACAGTGTTTTGATAAATTAATACCCAGATTTTAAACTCATCATTAACCCGGTCATGATAAAGGAGTGCACAATGGCGAAAGGCATGCGGGTAAAACTGAACTATGACGTGAGCCGCGATCCGGATACCGGCGCGGAAGTTACCCGTCTTACCCCTCCGGAAGTGACGTGTCATCGTAATTACTTCTATCAGAAGTGCTTTTTTAACGATGGCAGCCACCTGCTTTTCGCCGGTGAGTTCGACGGACACTGGAACTACTACCTGCTGAATATTGCTAAAGCCGAAGCGGTGCAGCTTACCGAAGGCGCAGGCGATAACACCTTTGGCGGTTTCCTTTCTCCGGACGATAAATCGCTCTATTACGTGAAAAACGATCGCACCCTGCTGGAAGTCAATCTCACCACGTTTGCCGAACGCGAAGTGTATCGTGTAGCCGATGAGTGGGTCGGGTACGGCACCTGGGTTGCCAACAGCGATTGCACCAAGCTGGTCGGCATTGAGATCGCTAAAAGCGACTGGACGCCGCTGAACACCTGGCAATTGTTCCATGATTTCTTCCATAAAGGCCCACACTGCCGCCTGCTGCGCGTTGATTTGCAGACCGGGGAAAGTGCGGTGATCCACGAAGAGAAAAACTGGCTCGGCCACCCGATTTACCGTCCGTTTGACGACAACACCGTCGCCTTCTGTCACGAAGGTCCGCACGATCTGGTGGATGCGCGCATGTGGCTGGTCAATGAAGACGGCAGCAACGTACGCAAAGTCAAAGAGCACGCTGAAGGCGAAAGTTGCACCCACGAATTCTGGGTACCGAACGGTTCCGCGCTGGTGTACGTCTCCTATCTGAAGGGCGAACAAGGGCGCACGATTTACAGCTTCAACCCGGACACCGGCGTGAATGAAGCCGTCATGCAAATGCCGGCCTGTTCGCATTTGATGAGTAACTTTGACGGTACGCTGCTGGTCGGTGACGGTTCCGGTACGCCGGTGGATGTGAAAGACACCAGCGGGTACACCATCGATAACGACCCGTATATTTATGCTTTTGATGTGGCGAAGCGCGCTTATTTCCGCGTCGCGCGTCACGATACTTCCTGGGCCACTTTTGCGAACAGTCGCCAGGTGACTCACCCGCATCCGTCCTTCACGCCGGACGACAGTGCGATTTTATTTAGCTCCGATAAAGACGGTAAACCTGCGCTTTATATCGCGACGCTTCCCGAGCAGCGTGACATGTTGCAATCATAATTTGAGTTAGTGTTTCTGTAACTGGCCTTGCCCTCCTCTGTGGGGGCCTTTTTTTATCCGCAATCTGCCGATACCTTATTCCACCTTAAGAATAACCCCATCCAACTAATACAATTTATTAACAGAATAACCGGGTTATTTTAATATTAAATAACAGACACGAGAAAACCCCGGCCAAATACTCCGGGGTTTCTCATGAGGGTAAGGATAAATTAGAAAGAGTACGCCACGCCTACGCGGAAACGGGTCTGACGTTCATCGGTGGTTTTCACACCGACGTTACCGACTTCACCGTATGGGGACCAGTTTTTATCCCACTTATAAGCCAGCTTAACGTTATATTCGTTGGAGTAGGTTTTGTTATCTTCGCGGATCTGGTCTTCAGCGCTTTTCGCATAAACATAGTTCAGCTCAGTGCGCCAGTCGCCCATCGCCCAACCTACCCAGGTATCCACTTTATTCACTTTATCGTCTACTGCCGCGCCGTTAGGGATACGGGTGTATTCGTAACGGTAACGGGCTGCAATGTAGAAGCCGTTATCAAAGCTGTATTGCGCGTGCAGATACGGTTTGTAGATGGAGCTATTGTCTTTACTTTCAATATTGAAGCCTGGTGTCAGCGCAATATTGTCCGTCGCTTTCCAGCGCCAGTTGATAGATTCTTCGTGACCGTTGCCGACGATTTCGTTAAACGGACGATTTTCATCATCGCCGCCCGTTTTCCATTTTGCTTCTACCCCGAAACCGAGGCCGTTATCAAAACGGTGTGAAACCGCAACGCGATCTGCATTGCTACCGCTGTCTTTGTATTCATGACGCAGATCAACCGTAACCGCCTGAGCGGCGAAAGATGCACTAATAAGAGACGCAAGGACCAGAGATTTTTTAAACATGAGAAACCCTCAAAATAATAAAATATCGTTCCGTTTTTATGAAACTAGATTTTATTTATATTGTCTCTTTGTTTTAGTGATCCGGATCGTAATTATCTGCTTTTAAAAATCGGGTGAAAAACAGCGTGATGCGCATCAATAAAAATGCGCATTTAAGCCCATAAATAAAGATACAGATCACACGAAAAAGGCGCTTTGCTTTGATTTCATTTTATTTAAAACGAATAAAATGAGACTTTACGCAAATCAATAAAATTAGCGGGAAAATAATAACCAGAGTGATATTAAGAGAGGGATATTATTAGCAAGTGCATTACGCAGCTATTTGCAGCGGGAGTTGCCATTTAAAGAGTAGGTCATTAATGAGAATTTGCCTGGGTAAAATAATATTATGTCCGGTGCGTATCCTCAGGCCGGGTCGCGCAGCGCTACCCGGCTAAGAACCGCCGTCAGTCGCGTTCAATCGCCAGCGCCACGCCCTGACCACCGCCAATACACAGCGTCGCCAGCCCCTTATGCGCCCGGCGTTTGACCATCTCATGCACCAGCGACACCAGAATACGGCAGCCGGACGCGCCAATCGGATGCCCGAGCGCAATCGCCCCGCCGTTGACATTCACCCGGCGTTCATCCCACTCCAGAATCTGCCCCACCGACAGCGCCTGCGCCGCGTAGGCTTCGTTGGCTTCGATCAGATCGACATCCTGCAACTGCCACCCGGCACGTTCAAGACAGCGGCGGGTGGCGTACACCGGCGCGATCCCCATCAGCGCCGGGTCCACGCCGACGCTGGCAAACGCCCGGATGCGCGCCATGATCGGCAGATCCATCTCCAGCGCCTTGCTTTCGCTCATCATCAGCACCGCCGCCGCGCCATCATTAATGGATGAGGCGTTGCCCGCCGTCACCGATCCGCTCATTTCAAAGGCCGGGCTGAGTCCGGCCAGTCCTTCGGCGCTGGCATCGGTGCGCGGCTGTTCATCAGATTCCACCCACTGCCACTGCCCGTCCTGACGACTGACCTTCACCGGCACGATTTCATCGCGAAAACGCCCGGCATCAATCGCCGCGCGCGCTTTATGCTGCGAGCTTAAAGCATACGCATCCTGACGCTCGCGGCTGATGCCGTACTCCCGCGCCAGATTCTCCGCCGTCACGCCCATATGGTAATCGTTAAACGCGTCCCACAGCCCGTCATGCACCAGACTGTCCACCAGCTGGCTGTTGCCGAGCTGCGCACCGGTACGGCTGTCGGTCAGCACATGCGGCGCACGGCTCATATTCTCCTGACCACCGGCAATCACAATATCGGCCTCGCCGCACTGGATCGCCTGCGTCGCCAGATGCAGCGCCTTCAGCCCCGAACCGCAGACGTCGTTGATGGTGATCGCTGACACCGTATTCGGCAGGCCGCCTTTGATCGCCGTCTGACGGGCAGGGTTTTGCCCGGCTCCGGCGGTCAGCACCTGGCCTAAAATCACTTCATCAATATGCGAAGGCAGTACGCCGCTGCGTTCAATCAGCGCTTTGACCACCAGACTGCCGAGATCAACCGCAGAATGGCGGGACAACGCGCCCTGAAAACAGCCGATAGGCGTTCGCACCGCCCCGACAATCACGACATCTTTCATCTCATACCCCGGCTCAAATCGACCCGGCAATAGTAGAGTATTGTTAAAACTTATTTTCTGAATTGTTTAAAATTGGTGAGAGTTATCACAGAGGATTTTCATACGACATCACGAGGGAAAAACGCGGCAGCGGGCGCTACCGCGTTCGAGGCAAAATTAGTTGTTAACCGGGATCACCGCGCCTTTGTATTTGGTGCGGATCCAGTCCTGGATTTCTTTGGAGTGCAGCACGTTCACCAGCGCCACGATATCTTTTTTCTTCTCGTCGCCGCGATGCACGGTAATAATGTTGGCATACGGGTTGTTTTCACCGCTTTCTACCGCCACCGGATCTTTCACCGGGTCCAGGCCCGCGTCGATAGCGTAGTTGGCGTTGATCACCACCGCATCGCCTTCGTCGTTGTTATACATCTGCGGCAGCAGAGAACCTTCCACGTTCGGCAGGAACTGCAGTTTTTTCGGGTTTTCCACGATGTCGCTGATGCGCGCATTCACTTTGCTCACGCCCGGCTTCAGCTTGATCACGCCCTCTTTTTCAAAGATAGAGAGGATACGGCCTTCTTCTGCCACTGCGTCACGCATGATGATTTTCCCGCCTTCCGGCAGATCTTTCAGCGATTTGTATTTTTTGGAGTAAATGCCAATCGGCTCAATGTGGATCGCGCCCGCATTGACGAAATCATACGTTTTGTCGCCTTCATGATCTTTCAGCACGCTGTTCAGGTAAGGAATGTGCTGGAAGTAGTTAGCGTCGATGTCGCGGCTGGCCAGCGCCGTGTTCGGCAGGATGTAATCCTGGAACGGACGGATTTCCAGATCGATACCCTCTTTTGCCAGAATCGGCTTCGCCTGCTCCAGAATTTCGGCGTGCGGCACGTTAGACGCGCCAACGGTCAGAGTATCCGCCCAGGAAGCAAAGCTCAGGGCGCTTAAGGTTGCGGCGGCGATCAGTGTCAGTGTTTTGTTCATGATGTTGGTTTCCAATAATTGTTATGTTTAGCGTTTGTCTAACAGAGAAGTCACCACGTCGCCGCAGAACTGAATGATGAAGACGATGATTAAGATAGTCACCGTCGCCACCAGCGTGACGTCGTTGTGGTTACGCTGGAATCCTTCCAGATAAGCAAGATTTCCTAAACCGCCTGCGCCGATCACCCCGGCCATGGCGCTGTAGCTCACCAGCGCAATCAGCGTCACGGTAATACCGGACACCAGCGCAGGCGAGGATTCAGGGATTAACACCCGGAAAACAAGGGTACTGAGACGTGCGCCCATGGAACGCGTCGCTTCAATCACCCCTTTGTCCACTTCACGCAGGGCGATTTCCACCAGACGCGCATAAAACGGCGCGGCCCCGACAATCAGCGCCGGCAGCGCGGCGTTTGCGCCGAGAATGGTGCCGATCAGCGTCTTGGTGAAAGGGATTAGCAGCACAATCAAGATAATGAACGGGATCGAGCGGAACACGTTCACGATCAGCGAAATCACGCTGTAAACCGGCTTGTTCTGGAACAGTCCGCCTTTGGCGGTCAGAAACAGCGCCAGCCCCAGCACGATGCCGAGTGCGAAGGTCGCCACGCCGGAGAGCGCGGTCATATATAAGGTTTCAAGCGTGGCGGCCCACAGTTGATCCCACTTCAGATGCGGCAGTAAGTTCTCAGCCATGTTTAATCACCTCGCCTTCAATATCGCTTGTGCGCAAATCTGCGAGGATATTGTTCAGTTGTTCATCATTTGCCACCACCTGCACCCACAGTTGCCCGAACACGCCGTGCGCGGTTTGCGTCATTTTGCCGTGCAGAATGTTAAACGGCAGGCCATAGCGCAGGGTCAGTTCGCCGACAACCGGCTGGTGCGTGCTGTGTCCGGTAAAGGTCAACTTGATCACGCTGCCGTGCTGCTCGTTCGCCAGTTCCGGGTTAAAGGCTTCTTCTTCCGCATACTGGCTCACCTGGCGCACAAACTGGCGGGTGATCGGCTGCTGCGGATGGGTGAAGACGTTAATCACATCGCCCTCTTCCACCACTTTGCCGTTCTCCATCACCGCCACGCGGTCGCAAATCTTGCGCACCACATGCATCTCATGGGTGATAAGCACAATCGTCAGTTTGAAACGGCGGTTAATATCCAGCAGCAGATCGAGGATCTGATCGGTGGTTTGTGGATCGAGCGCTGACGTCGCCTCATCGCATAACAGTACGTCAGGATTGTTCGCCAGCGCGCGGGCGATGCCGACACGCTGTTTTTGCCCGCCGCTTAGCTGCGACGGGTACGCATTTTCGCGGCCGGTCAGCCCCACCAGCTCGACCAGTTCGCTGACGCGGGCGTTGATCGCCGCTTTCGACGCGCCCGCGATCTGCATGGAAAACGCGATGTTTTCTGCCACCGTGCGCGACCACAGCAAGTTAAAGTGCTGGAACACCATGCTGATTTTCAGGCGGGCCTGGCGCAGCGCTTCGCCACGGGCGGCAGAAATATCATGGCCGTTAATCGTCACGCTACCGGAGGTCGGTTTTTCCAGCCCGTTCAGCAACCGGATCAGCGTGCTTTTACCCGCGCCGCTGTAACCGATAATGCCGTAAATTTGCCCCTGCTCAATCGTCAAGTTAACGCTGTCCACGGCGGTGATCGGCACCTTTCCATGGTCGAAAATCTTAGAAATATTACTCAGGACGATCATATTGTTGTTTTGTCCGTTTGGCGGTTTAGCAGTATGGATGTCTGGAAGATAATAATCAGCCGCAATTATTTTTGAAATAGAAATATTGATATGAGTTATAACTTTTTGTTCTAAATGGCGTCAGGTCTGCGTTTAAGCGCTGCGAATTTATCCGGCAATGCATTGCCAGAAAATGCAATAAGCCCGCCCTGCCTTAATAAAAGGGAGGTAAAGCCCCGCGCGCCGCCGCAACCAGCGACTATGCTTAATCCTGGCTGCTCAAAGGAGAACCCTCCCGCTATGTGGATTAACGCTTTAATCGTGGTGATAAGTATCATCGCAATGGAAGGCATCGCCGCCTTTACGCACCGCTACATCATGCATGGCTTCGCCTGGCGCTGGCACGAATCGCACCATACGCCGCGCACGGGCTGGTTCGAACTTAACGATCTGTTTGCGGTGATTTTTGCGCTGGTAGCGATTGCGCTGATTGCCGTCGGCACCATGGGCGTCTGGCCGTTACAGTGGATTGGTGCCGGGATGACCGCATACGGGGCGCTCTATTTTCTTGTACATGACGGGCTGGTGCATCAGCGCTGGCCGTTTCACTGGGTGCCGCGCAAAGGGTATTTAAAGCGGTTGTATCAGGCGCACCGGCTGCATCATGCGGTACGCGGGCGCAAAGACTGCGTCTCCTTCGGCTTTTTATATGCCAGCAAGCCGTCCGATCTTCAGGCCGAATTGCGCAGGCGACATGCCCGCCGCCCTAAACAGGACGCTGCCACAGATCCGCAGCGCGAGGCACCACCGCCTTCATCTTCGCCATAGCCACCTGGCCGGGCGCGGCCATCAGCAGGGCGATTTTCTCGCTTTTACTGGTGCGCGCCCGTGTCTCCCAGGCCCGCGCCCCCGCCGCTTTCACTTTCACGCCGATTTCCCGGTACACGCTGCGCGCGGTAGTGATTGCCAGCGCACAACGCGGCGGCAGTGCGCCAACGCCCGCCAGCGCCGACGCGTAATAGGGTTCGGCAGCGTCGATGAGCCGCGCGGCAACGTGCGCCAGCGCCAGCCGGTTCTCGCGCAGGGCGTAATTGTCCGGCGTCAGCCCCGCCTCGTGCAGCCATTGTGCCGGGAGATAGCAGCGGCCCACGGCGGCATCGTCGATAATGTCGCGGGCGATATTGGTCAACTGAAACGCCAGCCCCAAATCGCAGGCGCGATCGAGCACCCGTTCATCGTGCACACCCATAACCTTCGCCATCATCAGCCCCACCACGCCCGCCACGTGATAGCAGTAGCGCAGCGTGTCATTGAGCGTGTCGTAACGCGCGCCCGCCACATCCATGGCAAAGCCGTCGAGATGATCGAACGCCAGCCGGGAGGGAATATCGTGCATCAGCGCCACTTCCTGAAACGCCGCGAACGCCGGTTCCTCCATCTTCAGCCCTTCGTAAGCCTGAAGCGTGGCGATGCGCAGCAGTGCCAGCCGCTTTTGCGCCTGCTCTTCGTCGAGTTCTGATCCCTGCATCCCCAGGGTTTGATCGTCAATCACGTCATCACAATGGCGGCACCAGGTATAGAGCATCAGCACGCTGCGGCGCGTTTGCGGATCAAAGAGCTTCGCGGCGGCGGCAAAGCTGTTGGAGCCTGCCGCCATGGTGTGCGTCGCGTGGTCGAGTAACGTCTGCGTGCTCATTGTAAATCCTCCAGCATTAAACGGGCGGTGGCCTTTGCCGAGCCGACGACGCCGGGGACGCCTGCGCCGGGGTGCGTCCCCGCGCCCACCAGGTAAAGATTGGTGATGTCGCTGTCGCGGTTGTGCGGCCGGAACCAGGCGCTCTGGGTGAGCAGCGGTTCCAGCGAAAACGCCGATCCGAGATGCGCATCCAGGGTGTCGCGGAAATCCGCCGGGGTAAACATCCGGTGCGTCACCAGTTGCTCGCGCAGGCCCGGCATATAGCGCGCTTCCAGATAATCAAAAATCCGCTCCCGCAGGCGGGGGCCTTCCACTGACCAGTCCAGCGGCGCATTACCCAGATGCGGCACCGGGGCGAGCACGTAAAAACTGCCGCAGCCCGGCGGCGCGAGCGTCGGATCGGTCACGCAGGGCGAGTGCAGGTAAAGCGAAAAATCGTCAGCCAGCGTCGCGCCGTTAAAAATGTCATGGATCAGCGCCTCATAGCGCGGGCCAAAACAGATGGTGTGATGCGCAAGCTGCGGGTGCGGCTGGTTAAGGCCAAAATAGAGCACAAATAACGAGTTGCTCATTTTTTTGCGCGTAAGCGTTGTGGCCCGCTTCTGCCCGATGGCCGACTTTCCGAGCAGCTTTTTATAGGTGTTAACTACATCGCCATTAGAAGCCACCGCACTGGCGGCAAAGGTACGGCCATCTGCCAGCGTCACCTGACGGGCGCGGTTATCCTGCACCTCGATCTGCGTTACCTTAGCGTTAAGCTCCAGTTCGCCGCCGAGATCGCGGAACAGCCGCACCATGCCGTCAACCAGCGCGCCGGTGCCGCCTTTGGGAAACCAGACGCCCCACTCCCGCTCAAGCGCATGGATCAAGGTATATATAGAAGATGTGGCAAAAGGATTACCGCCCACCAGCAGCGAGTGAAAAGAAAACGCCTGCCGCAGATGCTCATCCTCAATAAAGCGCGACACCGCCTGGTATACGCTCTGCCACGCCTGCAATTTCAGTAGCTGCGGCCCGACACTCAGCATGTCGCGGAACGACAAAAATGGCACCGTCCCCAGACGCAGATAGCCTTCCTGGAACACCGCCTGCGAATAGGCGAGAAACTTGCGGTAGCCTTCCACATCGCGCGGATTAAAGCGGGCGATCTGCGCCTCCAGCCCCGCCGAATCGTTATCGTAATCCAGCGTTTTGCCGCTCTCCCAGCACAGGCGGTAAAACGGCTTCACCGGCAGCAGCGTGACATAATCCGCCAGACGTTTTCCCGCCAGGGTAAAGAGTTCTTCAAGAGCGCTGGGATCGGTGATCACCGTCGGCCCGGCGTCAAAGGTGAAGCCCTGATCCTGATACACATACGCCCGTCCACCGGGCTTATCGCGCTGCTCAAGCACCACGGTGGGAATGCCCGCTGCCTGCAGGCGGATCGCCAGTGCCAGTCCGCCAAATCCTGCGCCAATAATGACCGCTTTTTTCATTTGATCCCTCGTTGAAAGGTAAACGCCGCGCGTAACGCCTCGCCCGGCGGTACCGGGGGCTTTCCTGTTAAAATGCGGGCTTTGTCGCGCCACGTCAGTTTGCCGGCGTAGAACCGCGCAACAGTGGCATCCGGCAGGGTGTAAAAACGCTGCATCACCCGCCAGCGGTTTTCACTTTTCCCGGCCAGAAACAGCATCCGGTTGAGCAGGCGGAAATAGCCCTGCGCCCGCCAGTTCTGCATGGATAATTCACGCGTCAGCGCGAACAGGCTGGCCGCGTCAAAGGGTACGTGGGCGGCAATCCGATCCGCCAGCGCCGCCGCCTGCGGCAGCGAATAGCCGGTGGTCGGATGAAACAGCCCGGCACGCAGTCCGGCGCGCGGCTGCCCGTGGGCGGTCTGCCAGAAAGCGGTGATATCCCCGGAAAGCGTAATCGGCAGACAGCCGGATTCTTCACGTTGCAGGGTGCGCAACGACCACTGTTTTGCCGCCGCGTATTCACCGATCGTTTCGCGCAGCGCGGGCAGCGAAAGCTGCGGGCTGTCGGCGTAGCGCGTGTCTTCAATCAGCAGGGTGTCCGGGGAGAGCGGCAGCGTATAAACAAAACGGTAGCCCTGAGTTTGCGCCACCGTCGCGTCCATGATGATCGGCGCGGTCAGGCCGTGCGGCGCATCAAGCTGCCACTCCTGACCGACAAACACCTGATAGCCGGTGTACAGATTCGCATCCGGCTGCATTCCCCGCCCGTCGATCACCGCCCGCGCGGGGATCTGCTCGCCGCTCGCCAGCGTCACGCTGTCCGGGGTGAGCGCCGTGACCTCGCAGTTCAGCCACAGATTGTCGCCCAGCGCCTGCGCCAGACAGTCGGCGAAGTGCGCGGAGGTGACCGAGTAATAGCCGCCGGGCAGATGGCGCGTAAAGGCGGGAAAGTGCACGTCATAGCCTTTCCAGGCGTGGGCCACCAGCGGCGCAATCCAGGCGTGCTGCGTCGCATTGAGATCGTCATGATGAAATGACCAGGTGTGATTGCCGCCCGCCGCCGGGCCGGATTCAATCATTAAGACGTTAAGCGCGGGCCAGCGCTGTTTTAAGCGCCAGGCGATCAGGCCGTTTGCCAGCCCGCCGCCAACCAGAATCAGATCCCTCACCGTAGTTCCATGCTCCGTAGCGGGTGTGTCGGGCGAAATGGAGTTATCGCCTGTTCGATCAGCGAGGCCGCGTGGGGCGCGCCTCCGGCTCTGCGCAACTGCTCGCAGGCGGCGGTGATGCGCTGGCGGTAGCGATCGTCATTGAGTAAGGCGTCGAGCTGCTTCGCCATGTGGCTGCGGGTGGCAAAGCGTGAGACGCGCCGCCCAATCTGGCTGTACGCCACGCGCGCCGCCACCGCAGGCTGATCGAACGTAATGGGGATCGCCAGCAGCGGGGTCGCCGCTGCGATGGCATCAAGCACGGTGTTCAGCCCGCCGTGGGTGATCACCACATCGGCATCGCGGATCGCCGCAGGCTGATCGACAAAGCCGCGCACCGCGCTGGCTCCGCTGCGATAGAGCGATTCCACCTCGGCGTCGGTCAGCCCGTCGCAATGGGCGATCATCACTTTCGCCCCCACGTCCTGACAGGCGGCAGCGATTTTGTGAAACAGGCCGGCGCGATGGCCCTGAAGCGTGCCGAGCGAGGCCCAGGCACGCGGCGGCACCGCCCGTGGATGACTTTTTACCGCCACCGGCGGGGTATCCCGGAGCGCACCCACATAATGAAAACAGGCGGGCGGCTGATGACGGGGGAAATCAAGCGCCGGAATGCACTGGGCGATTTGCAGCAGCGGCGATAAACATTCGTCGAGGCGCTGGCGCGGCGACAGGCCAAAGCGTTGAGCATGATGAGCAATAACGCGCCCGTGCGGCTGCATCAGGCGGTCATAAATACGTTCGCTGGCGTGGTACAACCGCTGCGCTTTCTCATCCTGGCGGTAGTTAAACGGCATCACCGGCAGCGGATAGTGCGGCTCGCGGTTGACCGGCAGCGCGCACGCCACCGAGATATAAGGCAGGCCCAGCGCCTGGGCCACCAGGCCCCCGGCAGGCTCCATCTGATCGACAATCAGCGCATCCACCGCCAGCCGCTGCACGATGTCCGGCAACTGCTGGCATAAAACGTCCGTCAGCCGGGAGAGCGCGCCAATCACCCGAAACAGATGCCCGGCGCTGGTGTGCGTCACCTCGCGCTGGGCGTCACGCAGCGCCGGTGAAAGGGGGTAAAAATCGTCCCCCTCCCCTTCGGCGATAAAGGTCACGCGATGCCCACGACTGACAAGCTGGTGCGCCAGCGCGCGCATCGCTTGTAAATGACTGAACAGCGGCGGTGCAACCACCGCAAAATGACTCATACGCCGCCCTGGATCTTGTGCAGTTCGGCGTTTTTCAGCGCGGTCAGGTTGGCGCTGCCGGTGCAGAAACAGGCCACCCGGAGTTGTTCGATCAGCACGTTAAAATGGTCGATAACCTCTTCCGTCGATGCGCCCGCGCTGCCGAGTACGGCGGCGGCCTGACCGACCAGCGACGCGCCCAGGCGGATCGCTTTCGCGGCGTCAACGCCATTCTGGATACCACCGGACGCGATCACCGGCACCTGCGGATAGGCGGTGCAGATCCCCGTCAGGGCGTCGGCGGTAGGAATGCCCCACCCGGCAAAGACCTTCGCCACATCCCGCTGATGGCGGGATGTCGCCCGTTCGCCTTCGACGGCAGCCCAACTGGTGCCGCCCGCGCCCGCGACGTCAATCATTGATACGCCGACATCAATCAACTGCCCCGCCACCTGCGGTGAAATCCCCGCGCCCACCTCTTTGACCACCACCGGCACCGGCAGCGCGCGCACCACGGCGGCAATCGCCGCCAGCCGCCCGCACCAGTCGCGGTCACCACCGGGCTGGAGCGCCTCCTGAAGCGGGTTGAGATGGACGATCAGCGCATCGGCTTCAATCATCTCCACCGCACGGCGGGCATAATCCAGCCCCTGCGCGCCGGAAAGCTGTGCCGCCCCCAGATTCGCCAGCAGCGGAATCGACGGCGCTAACTGGCGCAGCGATTTATCCAGCCCGCTGTCGTAGCGACTTTCCAGCGCCACGCGCTGCGAACCGACGCCCATCGCAATATTCAGCGCCTGCGCCGCTTGTGCCAGATGGCGGTTAATCTCCCCGGAACGCGCCGCGCCGCCGGTCATGGAACTGATCAGCAGCGGAGCATCAAGACGTTTATTAAACAGTGAGGTGGAGAGATCGATGGCGGCGTAATCCAGTTCCGGCAGCGCGCAGTGGGTAAAACGCCAGTGCTCAAATCCCGACGTGACCGTTGATTGCGCGCGGCGGGGATCGAGCACGATATCCAGATGATCGTTCTTACGCTGAACCAGACTGGCTTCTTTCATTCCTGCTTCCTTGGGTATTCAGGCGATCTTCATGATCGGCGTATTCATTGCCGTGATGTTTTCAACCCATGCATGCATAAACTGACGGATGGCATTACCCTGGAGGTGGGCAACGGTTAAATGGCGATCCGCAGACTGAATATGTTCGTGGAGCTTTTTATACGCGGCATCTTTTCCCAGCACATTGACCAGCGTTGATTTCCCCGCGTCCTGATGCGGATCTTTACCGGTGGTCGCGTGGCTATCGCACAGATCGTCCATAAGCTGAAACGCCTGGCCGAAATCCAGCGCAAACTCGCGTAATTTTTGCCGGGTGACATCGCCCGATCCGCTGACGATGGCAATGATTTGCAGCATCGCGCTAAACAGGATGCCGGTTTTGAGATGGTTGGTATCAAGAATGGATTCGGTTGAGCAGGCTGAACGGCCCTCGCTGAGATCGCGGAACTGCCCCAGCACCAGCCCCTGTACACCCACCGCACCGGAGAGTTCGCTGACCACCTGGGCGCGGCTTTCTCCTGCCAGCTCCGGGCTTGCCGAAGCCAGTCCGAACGCTTTTGACAGCAGACCGATGGCGGCGAGGATCGCCACGCTTTCACCAAATTTTTTGTGGGTGGTTGGCAGCCCGCGCCGCATATCGGCGTTATCCATACAGGGCATATCGTCCAGCACCAGCGAGGCGGTGTGGATCATCTCCACCGCGCAGGCGAGATCCAGCAACGTGTGCTTCGGGCCACGAAAGCCGAGATCGTGAGCGGTCAGCAGCATCAACAGCGGTCGGATGCGTTTTCCGGGGGCCATGACGCTTTCACGCATTGCCAGGCTCACCACGTCATGGCTTTCCGGCTCCGGCAGCAGCGCCTGCAAATGGTCTTCAATCGACTTCTTTAGTACGCCCGGGTCGCAATTGTGCGAAACAGCGCTATCACTACGGCTCAACATTGCGACATCACCCATCAGAATTTCTTTACTTGTTGATTTAAACGTAGACCGGGCCGGAGGGGTGCGCCATAACGCAACAGGTTTTTTACACTGAATAAACAAACCCTCACCTCTACCCTCACCCCGGCCCTCTCCCTGAGGGAGAGGGAGTAGTTCGGCGGGCTGGCTTTGCCCCTCTCCCTGAGGGAGAGGGGATAGTTCGGCGGGCTGGGTTTTCCCCCTCTCCCATGGGGAGAGGGCCGGGGTGAGGGGGAAATCTCATCACCCGCTTCACCCGTACCAGCTATACCCTTTCGGCACGCGGGAGAATCCGACGGCGCGCAGGGTGGGGTCGAGCGGGGAGGTGGCAACAGGTTTGCCGTTGACCAGTTCAAGCGTAAAGGTGCCGTGTTTGCGCCGTCCGAGCGCCGTCGCCAGCGATGTCAGCGCCGCTTTCTGCCAGTGCGCCATCTCCTGATCGTCAAACGTCAGCAACTCCTTCCCGCCCTGCGCCAGATAAAGCACCAGCCTGCCGCGCCAGATCACCACCAGCGCGCCGCTGCGTCGGGTGGGACGGCTGGTCGCCGCACATGGCGGCCAGCCGGTGATCGCGCCAAACGGACTGGCGGGATCGAGGGCGGAAAGCGTCACCGCCACGCTCTCCTGGCGTCGGGCTTCATCGATCATGCGCAGCCGGTCGATGGTCGCGGTGTCAGAAAACTGCGCCCCGCCCAGCCCTTTTACAAAATGACCGCGCAGGATGCGCCCGGCGTCTTCCATGCCGCGCAGCAGCGGCGTCAGGGCCGGGAAACCGCCGGGGATCTGCTCGCTCACAGCCGCCCCCCGGGTGATGATCCCGTAGCGATCGAGCATATTTTCTGCCAGCGCCAGCGCCTGAATTGTTGGGGCCACCGGTTCATGCAATATCCGCGACCAGCGCCCCGCTACCGTGGCTGTACTGACGGGCTGCCGCTCCCGCGCACCCATGCTGGTATAACTCACCAGCCGCCCGCGCCGGGTGCGCAGCGCGCGCGACGGACGACGACTGGTCACGCCTGCCGGACCGGTCAGCCCCCGCAGCGCCACCCACGAATCGGTGGTCACATAGCCCTGCCACGCCAGATCCCACAGCGTGGCCTGTACTTCCTGCGGATCGGTATCCGCCAGTTGCGCCTGAATTTGCCAGGCGAAATAAGCCCCGCCGTCCGCGAGCGCTGCCAGCACCGCATGATGGCGCGGCGAGAGGCGGTCAGGATCGTCATCAGGCGGGGTCAGCGTTTCAGCGGCAAACTCGCGCAGGTGCAGCGCTACCAGTCCGTCGTTTTTGCCCGCCGCTTTATGCCCTGACCAGATCGCCTCCCCGGTCGCCAGCAGTTCGTCGAGCATCGCAGGCTGATAATCGGCAACTCTGGCGGGGAAAATCTGCGCCTCCCAGATCGAGGCGGGCAGCGCCACGCCCGCCAGTTGCTCAATCACCCGCGCCACGCCGTTAATGCCTTCGTATGCGCCGTGGGCCGCGTCGGTATGCGCGGTGGCGTCGCTGACCAGCCCGTGCCGCTCCAGTAACAGCATCACCCACGCCTGCACCGCCACCGGACGGGTTGCCTCGCGCGCAGCCTGTAACGATCGCAGTTTCAGGCGACGGAACACCTCGCTGGCGACCCATTCGCCGTCGGCGGTCGCGCTCTGGCTGAAGTTGCCGGAGAGCAGAGTGCCCTGCTCGCGAAGCGCCGTCAGCGCATCCCCGGCAACCGCGACGCCAAGGCCAAAATGCGCTGCCGCCTGTGCGGTGGTAAACAGGGTATGAGTGCGGGCGTAGCGGCGCAGCAGATCGCGCAGGGGATCGGACAGCGGCGTCAGAAACGCGGCGGGCAGCGACGGCGGCAGGCGCGTGCCGAGCGCATCGCGCAGCCGGGCGGCATCTTCAACCACCGCCCAGCGCTTTTCATCGGCAATAGTCACGCGGATGATTCGCCGGGCTTTCTCCAGCGCCCGCAAATGGTCTGCACAGGCGTCGGGCGTCTCTTCGGTACGCAGCATAATTTCTGTTTCGCTAAGCGGGCCGAGATCGCGCAGCAGATCCACCAGCCCTTCCATCCCCACCGCCTGACGCCCGGCGGCG
Source organism: Enterobacter sp. kpr-6 (assembly GCF_900116015.1). GTDB lineage: Bacteria > Pseudomonadota > Gammaproteobacteria > Enterobacterales > Enterobacteriaceae > Enterobacter_D. Next base: position 199,800 of record NZ_FOYH01000005.1, on the reverse strand, counting down.
CGGTGTTGCAGTTCTTCTTCTACCTGCACGACGACAGCCGGATCGAGCAGTTCGCTGATGTCCGTCTGGCCTAACAGTTCACCGAGCAGGCTGCTGTCGAGCGCCAGCATCGACGCCTGGCGTTCGGCCAGCGGCGCATCGCTGGCGTACATAAATTCCGCCACGTAGCCAAACAGCAGCGGCGCGGCGAAGGGGGACGGCGTCTGGGTGTTCACGTCGCAAAGCTGGATCTCGCCCTGCTGCACCCGCTCCATCAGGCGGTGCAGCGCGGGCAGGTCGTAGACATCCTGCAAACATTCGCGGGCGGTCTCCAGCAGCACCGGAAAATCCGCATATTCGCGGGCCACCGCCAGAAGCTGGCTGGCGCGTAACCGCTGTTGCCAGAGGGGAGAACGCTTGCCGGGCGAGCGCCGGGGCAGAAGCAGCGCGCGCGAGGCGCACTCCCGAAAGCGGGCGGCAAACAGCGCCGAGTTGCCTACGCCTTCCGCCACAGCGCGTTGCAGGCGGTCGGGATCGAAAATAAACAGCTCTGCGCCCGGCACCCTGCCGTCGGTATCCGGGAAGCGGGCGATGATGCCGTCGTCACTGGCGGCAATCGCCGGATCGAGTCCCATCCGCAGACGGATCCGGTCGGCAATCGCCTGCGCCCAGGGCGCATGAACCCGCTTGCCGTAAGGCGAGTGCAGGATCACCCGCCAGTCGCCGGTTTCATCGCGGCAGCGCTCCACCACCAGCGTCCGGTCGGTGGGCAGAATGCCGGTGGCCTCCTGCTGTTCACGGAGCAGCGTCAGAAGATTTTGCGCGGCGCTCGCGTCCAGTCCGTCCCGTTGCAGGGCGTTAAGCAGCGCCGGTTCCGGCTGCGAGCCTGTCGCCCGCAGAAATTCACCGATGGCTTCCCCCAGTTCCGCCGGGCGGCCCACGCCCTCGCCACGCCAGAACGGTAGCCGCGCCGAACGGCCAGGCGCAGGCACTACTACCACCTGATCGTGGGTGATCTGCTGGATGCGCCAGGAGGTCGCGCCGAGGGTGATGATGTCGTTAACCCGCGATTCGAACACCATCTCTTCGTCAAGCTCCCCCACCCGCCGCGATCCCGCCTGCTCCTCGCCTTCAGGCAGGATCACCGTGTACATGCCGCGATCGGGGATGGTGCCGCCGCTGGTCACCGCCAGGTGCTGGGCACCGGGGCGCGCCATCAACAAATCGTTTTCCCGATCCCAGATCAGGCGCGGGCGAAGCTGGCTGAAAGCGTCCGAGGGATATTTCCCCGCCAGCATATCCAGCGTGGCGTCAAAGGCCGCGCGAGGCAGAGTGCGAAAGGGATCGGCGCGGCGCACGGTGTCGTACCACTCATCCACCCGCAGCGTGTCCATGGCGACGGCGGCAATGGTCTGCTGGGCGAGCACGTCCAGCGGATTGCGCGGCGGGGTGAGGGTTTCGAGCCGTTTTTCCCGCATCCGCCGCACGATCACCGTGGCGTCCACCAGATCGCGGCGGGTACGCGGAAACATCACCCCTGACGAGGTGCCGCCCACCTGATGACTGGCGCGGCCCACGCGCTGCAAGGCGCTGGCCACCGACGGCGGCGCACCGACCTGGATCACCAGATCCACCAGCCCCATGTCGATGCCCAGTTCGAGGCTTGAGGTCGCCACCACGCAGCGTAATTCGCCCGCTTTCAGCGCCGATTCGATCTCCTTGCGCTGCTCTTTGGACACCGATCCGTGGTGCGACCGGGCAATATATGCACCCACTCCCTCCGAGCGCTTTTCCACGCCGCCGGAAAAGGAGTGCAGCGCGGCAGTCTCAACCACTGGCTGTTCGCCCTGGCGTAGCGCGTAGAGTTCATTGAGGCGGGCGGTGAGCTTTTCCGCCAGTCCACGGGTGTTGGTGAAGATGATGGTTGATTGCCGCGCCAGCACTTCGTCGAGAATGCGCGCTTCAACATGCGGCCAGATCGAGCCGCCCGCCCCTGCCCGCCCGGAGGAATCCCCCGCATCCGGGCGGCCCGGAATATCGGTCATATCCTCGACGGGCACGACGACCCGCAGATCCAGTTTTCTGCCGGACGGCGGGTTAACGAGAGTCACCGGCTGGCTGCCGCCGAGAAATTCCGCGATGCGCGACACCGGATGCACGGTGGCCGACAGCCCGACGCGCTGGGCGGGAACGGCGAGCAGGGCGTCGAGGCGCTCCAGACTCAGCGCCAGTTGCGACCCGCGTTTGGAACCGGCCATGGCGTGAACTTCATCGACGATGATGGTGTTGATCCCGCGCAGCGTCTCCCGCGCCTGGGAGGTGAGCAGCAAAAACAGTGATTCTGGGGTGGTGATAAGGATATCCGGCGGCGTGCGCAGAAGTTTTGCCCGCTCAGCGGTGGGCGTATCCCCGGAACGCACACCCACGGTGATCGGGGTGGCCGACAGTCCCTGGCGCTGCCGTTCCGCGCTGACGCCTTCAAGGGGAATGCGCAGATTGCGTTCCACGTCGGTGGCCAGCGCTTTGATCGGCGAAATGTAAAGAATGCGCGTGGCGCTCTTTTTGTCGGGCTTCTGAGGCGGGTGCGCCTTCTCTTTAAACAGCGCGTCGATGGCATGTAAAAAGGCCGCCAGCGTTTTGCCGGAACCGGTGGGCGCGACGATAAGACTGGGCTTTCCCGTGGCAATCGCCCGCCACGCCTCGCACTGGGCCCCGGTCGGTGCGCGAAATGCAGCCACAAACCAGTCGCGGGTCGGCGCGGCAAAAAGGTTTAAGGGATCGTCGTTGGGGTGATCGTTGTGCATGGCATCCAGGCGGTCAAAAAGAGATAGCTCAAAGTTAGCCCATTACGCCTGTTTTGAAAGGTCTTTAACCCTTCAGTTAGCAAGGGAATTGCGAGGCGTAACGCAAACCGCAGCGGGGAAAGGTGATATTTATAAGATATTAGCTATCGAATCCGTCGATTCAATCAAGTATCCCAATCTTAAAGCAGCCTATATCGTAGCGGCAGTGATAAAAATAAACGGAGCAAGTTATGAGCACTATTGATGAGAACGTCCCCTCAGCCTCTGCTGGCAAGTGCCCTTTTCATGAACACAGCGAAAAGAAACCCCCGACCACCCGCACCAGTAATCATGACTGGTGGCCGAATCAGTTACGCGTCGATCTGCTGAATCAGCACTCGAACCGCTCGAATCCGCTGGGCGATAACTTTAACTACCGTGAAGAATTCAAAAAGCTCGACTATTCCGCGCTGAAAGGTGACATCCGCGCGGTGCTGACTGACTCGCAGGAGTGGTGGCCCGCCGACTGGGGCAGCTACATGGGGCTGTTCATCCGTATGGCCTGGCACAGCGCGGGTACCTACCGTACCCTCGACGGGCGCGGCGGTTCAGGCCGTGGTCAGCAACGCTTTGCGCCGCTGAACTCCTGGCCGGATAACGTGAGCCTCGATAAAGCCCGCCGCCTGCTGTGGCCGGTAAAACAAAAATATGGCCAGAAAATCTCCTGGGCCGATCTGTTCATTCTGGCCGGTAACGTGGCGCTGGAAAACTCCGGCTTCCGTACCTTCGGTTTTGGCGCAGGTCGTGAAGACGTGTGGGAACCGGACCTGGATGTGGAATGGGGCGATGAGAAAACCTGGCTTGAGCACCGCCACCCGGAAAGCCTCGCCCAGCGCCCGCTGGGTGCCACCGAAATGGGCCTGATTTACGTTAACCCGGAAGGCCCGAACGCCAGCGGCAATCCTGCCTCTGCGGGCCCGGCTATTCGCGCCACGTTCGGCAATATGGGGATGGATGATGAAGAGATCGTCGCCCTGATCGCAGGCGGCCATACCCTCGGCAAAACCCACGGTGCTGCGTCGGCAGACCACGTGGGCGCAGAGCCTGAAGCCGCATCAATGGAGCAACAGGGCCTTGGCTGGGCGTCCAGCTACGGCAGCGGCGCGGGTGCCGATGCAATCACCTCCGGGCTGGAAGTGGTCTGGACGCAGACCCCGACCCAGTGGAGCAACTATTTCTTCGAGAACCTGTTCAAATACGAATGGCAGCAAACCCGCAGTCCGGCAGGGGCGATTCAGTATGAAGCGGTGGATGCACCGGATCTGATCCCGGATCCGTTTAACCCGGAGAAAAAACGTAAGCCGACGATGCTGGTGACCGATCTGACGCTGCGTTTTGATCCTGATTTCGAGAAGATTTCCCGTCGTTTCCTCAACGATCCGCAGGCCTTTAATGAAGCCTTCGCCCGCGCCTGGTTTAAACTGACGCACCGCGATATGGGGCCAAAATCCCGTTATATCGGGCCGGAAGTACCGAAAGAAGATCTGATCTGGCAGGACCCGCTGCCGGAAGCGATTTTTGAACCGACCCCTGCTGATATCGCCAGCCTGAAAGCGGAGATTGCCGGTTCTGGCCTGTCCGTCAGCGAACTGGTTTCCGTGGCCTGGGCCTCGGCGTCCACCTTCCGTGGCGGCGACAAACGCGGCGGCGCAAACGGCGCGCGTATTGCGCTGGCTCCGCAGAAAGACTGGGCGGTGAACGCTGGCGTTCAGCACGCGCTGTCGGTGTTGAAAGATATTCAGCAGTCCTCCCGACGTGCATCGCTGGCAGATATTATCGTGCTGGCAGGCGTGGTCGGCGTGGAACAGGCTGCGGCTGCGGCGGGCGTGAGCGTTAATGTCCCCTTCATGCCGGGCCGGGTGGATGCGCGTCAGAATCAGACCGATGTTGAGTCGTTTAAGCTGATGGAGCCGCTGGCTGATGGCTTCCGCAACTACCGTCGCGTCAGTGACGATATGTCCACGGAGACGCTGCTGATTGATAAAGCGCAGCAACTGACGCTCACCGCGCCGGAAATGACCGCGCTGATTGGCGGGATGCGTGCGCTGGGGGCCAACTATGACGGCGGCACAGAGGGCATTCTGACCGACCGCGTGGGCGTACTGAGCAATGATTTCTTCGTGAATCTGCTCTCTATGCGCAACGTGTGGAAAGCCACCGACGAGAAATCAGAGCGCTTTGAAGGCCGCGATCGCGCCAGCGGTGAGGTGAAGTTCACCGCCACGCGCGCCGATCTGGTCTTTGGGTCTAACTCGATCCTGCGTGCGCTGGTCGAGGTCTATGCCAGCGATGACGCTCACCAGAAATTCGTCAATGATTTCGTGGCGGCGTGGGTGAAAGTGATGAATCTCGATCGTTTCGATTTGCTGTAATGCCTTTACCCGGCAGGGAATTTTCCTGCCGGGTCGTTTTCCCATCCCCTCGCATTCCTTTATTATCCGACCGCGCTTTCTTCATTGATAAATAAAAGCATCCTGCCACGTGAAATAATGTTTCACGCAGATTAAAGACGTCACCTTCAAATATATCCAGATATGTTCATAGTCTATTTCTACGACTTTTGCATGAATAAATGTTTACATAATATATTATGCACGCCCCGCCTGTAGCGCCCGTCACCTCTGCCTTCACTCTTACCAGGAAGAATCTCAATCCGCGATAAATTAGCGGGCTCGCCTGCCTAAAGATAAATTTCTACTATGCTTAGTACTCGACGAAACGGCGATGTACTCTCTTTTTCAACTGTTATTTAATGGAGAAAAAAATGACCATCAAGACACTTGAAGATTTATTTATTCATGACTTATCTGATGTTTACAGTGCAGAAAAACAGATTACTAAAGCCCTCCCGAAAATGGCCCGTGCCGCGACCAATGAAAAACTTGTCGCTGCGTTTAAACAGCATCTGGAAGAAACCCAGGGGCAAATTGAACGCCTTGACCAGCTGGTCGAAAGCACCGACGGCGTGCGCATCAAACGTATGAAATGCCACGCGCTTGAAGGCCTGGTAGAAGAAGCGCAGGAAATTATCGATTCAGTAGAAGCAGGCCCGGTTCGTGATGCGGGGCTGATTGGTGCAGCACAGAAAGTTGAGCACTATGAAATCGCCACCTACGGCACGCTTTACGCGATGGCCGTTAAGCTCGGCTACAAAGACGCTGCCCGACTGCTGGCCGAAACACTGAAAGAAGAGAAAGCCACCGACGAGAAACTCACGGTGATCGCTGAGCAACAATCTTAATTTTTATTTGTAGATCGGCGGTGTTCTTACGCCGCCGCACTCTCATGACCGGCTAACGGTCAGACAAAAGATACAGGTGAGGTACAACATGAGTACGAATTATCAGGAACATTATCTTGACTGGGTACGCGATGCCTTCGCCATGGAAAAACAGGCAGAAAGCATGCTGGAAAAAATGGCAGGCCGTCTGGAGCACTACCCGGATTTAAAAGCCCGCATTGAGCAACACATTGTGGAAACCCGCCAGCAACAGGACATGATCCAGTCGGTTATCGACCGTCATGATACGTCCCGTTCTGTGCTCAAAGACGCAATGGGCAAGATGGCCGCGATGGGCCAGGCCATGGGCGGAATGCTGGCAGAAGATGAAGTCGTCAAAGGCGCAATCAGTGGTTATGTCTTTGAAAATATGGAGATCGCCAGTTACACCTCCCTTATCGCTGCCGCTGAACTGGTAGGCGATACCGAAGGTGTCCGCGTGTTCACCACCATCCGCGATCAGGAAGTGGCAATGGCTGAATGGCTATATACCCACCTGCCGGACGTTACTGAGCAGTTCCTGGTTCGCTCCGCAGAACCGGGCGTAGAAGCAAAAAAATAACAGTAACGCTTTAATTTCCCTGGCTTCAGGAGTGAGCAATGTTCAGACATGTTAAACAACTGCAATACACAGTACGTGTAGCCGGCCCGAATCCGGGCTTGGCTAACCTGTTACTGGAACAGTTCGGTGGCCCACAGGGCGAGCTGGCGGCTGCGTGCCGCTACTTTACCCAGGGCCTGGGCGATGATGATCCGGGGCGTAAAGATATGCTGATGGACATCGCCACCGAGGAGTTAAGCCATCTGGAAATTATTGGCTCCCTGGTGGGGATGCTCAATAAAGGCGCGAAAGGCGACCTGGCAGAAGGCACCGAAAAAGAGGGCGAGCTGTACCGCACCATTACCGGTAACGGTAATGACAGCCACCTGACCTCCCTGCTTTACGGTGGGGGTCCGCCGCTGACAAACTCAGCAGGCGTACCGTGGACTGCAGCCTATATTGATACCATCGGTGAAGTGACCGCCGATCTGCGCTCGAATATTGCCGCCGAAGCGCGCGCTAAAATTCTCTATGAGCGCCTGATCAATATGACTGACGATCCGGGCGTGAAAGATGCGCTGGGCTTTTTGATGACGCGTGAAGTGGCGCACCAGATCTCGTTTGAGAAGGCGCTGTATTCGATTCAGAATAACTTCCCGCCAGGCAAACTGCCGCCGATCGAGAAATACTCCACCGTCTATTACAACATGTCAGAGGGCGGAGACGTGCGGGGGAGCTGGAACTCTGATGAGAACTTCACCTTCGTGGCCGATCCGAAACCGGCAGTCGATGGCGGTGATGGCACGGCGAGCGTGCAACTGCCACCGGATCAGGCAGCGAATCTGAAAAATCTCGTCCTGCGTACAGCCTCCGATCCATCGGTGAATCCGGTGACCGGTACGGATATTGGCGCGGTGCCGCCGATTGAGAACACCGCCGCGGATAACAAACCGCCGAAAAATAAATAAACGTAAGGGCGACTCTCGGGTCGCCCTTCTTATTTAGATCTGCGCCATCCCGCCATCCACAAACAATTCCACGCCGTTTATAAAGCTCGCAGCGTCTGAGGCGAGAAACGCCACCGCTTTGCCCACTTCTTCCGGTTCACCCAGGCGACCCATTGGCACCTGCGCGGCCAGCGCATCGAACAGTCCCTGACGGTGCTCATCCGGCACCAGCCCGCCTAAACCTGGCGTGCGTACCGGGCCCGGGCTGACCACGTTGACGCGAATACCGCGATCTTTTAAATCCAGCGCCCATGAACGGGCAAAGTTACGCACCGCGGCTTTGCTGGCGCTGTAGACGCTAAAACTGGCGGTGCCTTTAATGGATACGGTAGAACCGGTCAGCACGATGGACGCCCCATCAACCAGCAGCGGCAGCGCTTTCTGTACGGTAAAGAGCACGCCGCGCACGTTGGTGCCAAAGATGCGGTCGAAATGCTCCTCGGTGATCGCCCCTAACGGCAGCATGTCGCCGCCCCCGGCGTTGGCGAAGAGAATGTCCAGTCGTCCGGCGCTTTTGGCGATCTGCGCATACACCGCATCAAGATCGGCCTGTACCGAGGCGTCCGCGCGGATCCCGGTGGCAGCGTGGCCCACTTCATTAACTGCCGCATCCAGTTCCGCCTGGCGGCGACCGGTGATAAAGACACGTGCGCCCTGCTGCGCCAGCACTTTCGCTGTAGCCAGACCAATGCCCGTGGTGCCGCCGGTGACCAGCGCGATTTTACCTTTCAGTGATTCGCTCATTGTGACTCCTCATATTCCGTGTTTAGGTGGGCCTGAATACGCTGTCGTCTCAGGCATGCCGCTACTCTAGCGCCGCGCCTTTTATTGAAAAATAGTGCAAAATGAAAATGACTATTCATGACAGTGCACAATCAGCGGGTAAAAACGATGGATCAACTGGTGGCGATACGGGCGTTTGGCAGGGTGGTGGAGACGGGCAATTTTACCCGTGCGGCGGATTCACTGGAGATGCCCAACGCCACGCTGAGCAAGCTGGTGCGGGAACTGGAAGCGCACCTCGGCGTGCGATTGTTGCAGCGCACCACCCGACGGGTTACGGTGACGCCGGAAGGCCGGGAATATTACGAGAAAACAGCCCGGCTGCTGCGCGATCTGGAAGAGATCGACACCTGCTTTAGCGCCGTGCAGGGCAAGCCGCGCGGCCTGTTGCGCATTGATGTTGGCGGCTCCAGCGCCCGCGATCTCTTGATCCCCGCCCTGCCCGACTTCGTCGCGCGTTACCCGGATATTCGCATTGATTTGGGCGTCTCCGATCGCACCGTGGATCTGATCAGCGATAACGTAGACTGCGTGATACGCGGCGGCCCGCTGGACAACTCCACGCTTATCGCCCGCGCCATTGGCACCGCGACGCTGCTGACCTGCGCGACGCCGGACTACCTGAAAACCTTCGGCACTCCCGCCTACCCGGACGAGCTAAAAAACGGTCACCGGCTGGTGAGCTACCTGTCGCCGCAGACGGGCCGCGCGTTTCCCTTTCGCTTTGCCCGCGACGGTGAAAAAACTGAAATTAAAGTCGATCACCGCATCGGGGTGAATGAGAGCAACGGCCATCTCGCCGCCGGGCTGGCGGGACTGGGGATTATTCAGACCTTCAGCTATTCGGCGGAGGCGGCGCTCAACGCGGGCCAGCTTGTGGAGATCCTGCGCGAATGGCGGCCTGCGCCCTATCTGTTCCATGTGGTCTATCCGCAAAACCGCCACGTCACCCATCGCCTGCGGGTATTTATCGACTGGCTGGCGGAGAGCTTCCCGCCACGGGTCAGCGGGGGCTGGCAGTGAAAATCATATCCGCCGCTGCGACTTCGCGTAGTCATACAGCCTGTCGCGGGCGAGATTTTTCATTTTCACCTCGCACATGATGTCGAAATCGCTGAAAGAGAGCGCCCAGTCGTTCAGCGTCGGGTTGAAGTAAAAATCGGAGTGCGCCCTGAGTTTGGTTTTCTTCACGTCGAGCGCGGGCTGGTCGGGGAAGCCCGTTTCCGGGATCAGCCCTTCCTGAGAGATGGAGTAGTGCATCACCGGCCTGACGCCCCGCCATGACGCTTTTACCCGCGCGATACGCGGATCGTCGGGCTGAATAAATTCATTTTCTTTCACCCAGTGGTGATGAATATCGACCACTACCGGGCAGAGATCGGCTGCCTGTAAGACGTCGTCCAGCGAGCAGGAGATCTCGTCATTCTCGACCGTCAGCATCAGGCGGGCTTCCGGGCTGAGCCGCCCGAAGGCATGCTGAAAGCCGGGGAATCCCGCTTTGCCGTTCATGTGGATATTGATTTTAAAATCCTGGAAGGTTTGCCCGTAGCCCATCAGCCGCGCGCACAGGGCGTGGTATTCCACATCCTCCAGGGCTCTTTCGACCACCAGCACGTTATCGGAGGCCAGCACCGAATACTGCCCGGGATGGAACGACAGCCGGATGTCGTGCGCTCTGGCAAAGTCGCCGCACCGGGTGAACAGCGGGTAGAGTTCCGGTAAAAAGTCGTTATAGAGAACGGTGGCTTCCGGCACGGTGTAGAGCGGGAGCAGATCGCTGCCGATACGCATCATCCGCAGCGCAGGCGGCAGCGTTGCAAGCTGCTCAAACATGAGGTGCAGATGGGTCAGGTTGGTGACGGAAAGCGCGTGGATGAGCTTAATTCGTTCGTCGTTATCGAGGCTCAGAAATCGGGTGCGGGTGGTGGCTTTAAAGGGAAAAGGCTGAACCGCTTTTGCGTCCAGAAACTTACAGGCGAAACCTAATTTCATGCGTCCTCCGGGAATCAACTTCTGTAAGCGTAGCAGTTGACCGGGCGAAAACCGGGTGACGACAGGGTTAATGTTGGGGCGCTACAGGGAACAAGGGGAAATAAAGCGATAATCAGGAAGATTTTGGAGCGGGCGAAGGGAATCGAACCCTCGTATAGAGCTTGGGAAGCTCTCGTTCTACCATTGAACTACGCCCGCTTTGAGGTGCGTAGGGCATTATAAACCTTACGCACCGTCTGGCAAGTCAGCTTTTGCGTTAACTGACGATAAATTAAACGCTTAGCCGCATCAGCACTTCGGCGGACTGCCCTGCGGCGGCAAGTAGCGCGCCGGATCGATGGCCGTGGCTTTGTAGCGCAGCTGGAAATGCAGTTTTACCGAATCGGCATCGGTGCTGCCCATCGTCGCGATTTTCTGACCAATTTTGACGCTCTGCCCGTTGTTCACCAGCAGCGTATCGTTGTGCGCGTAAGCGGTGATGTAATCTTCGCTGTGCTTGATCATGATGAGATTGCCATAGCCGCGCAGCTGATTTCCCACGTACACCACCTTCCCGGCACCGGCTGCGTAAACCGGCTGTCCGCGCGATCCGGCGATATCCAGCCCTTTGTTACCGCCATCGGCGCTGGAGTATGGCAGAACGATGGTTCCGCTGGTCGGCCATCGCCAGCAGCGCTGCCCCACAGGTGGCCAGGAGGCTGGCGGCACAACCGCAACCGCTCTGCCCGACGATTTGCTGCCAGACGAGCTGGATTTACCCGAACCATTCACCTTCAGGCGCTGACCGATTTCAATTGTATAAGGCGGAGAAATGTTATTGAGCCGCGCCAGCTCTCTCACGCTGGTGCCGGTCATGCGCGAAATTTTAGACAGCGTATCACCACGTTTGACGGTGTACGTTCCGCCGTCCGATGCGTTTTTCGACGAACACGCCGCCAGCATCAGGCTAAACGCCAGGCAGAGTAGAATTCGACACGGGTTTCTCATCAGGCATCCTGCTATCAAAATGGGTCCTCGGAGGGGGATAAACATGGCTATCTATCATAGCAGCCATGGCCGCGATGCAAAATGCATTAGCCATATTAAGCCTTACGCATCCCCGCAACGAAGCCATAAAAAAGCCCCGACGCGCAAACGTCAGGGCTTTTTTGCTAATCAGCAGAATTATTTAACCGGACGCATCGCCGGGAACAGGATCACGTCGCGGATAGTGTGGCTGTTGGTGAACAGCATAACCATACGGTCGATACCAATGCCCAGACCCGCCGTCGGCGGTAAGCCGTGCTCCAGCGCCGTCACATAGTCTTCATCGAAGAACATCGCTTCGTCATCGCCAGCCGCTTTCGCGTCAACCTGATCCTGGAAGCGCTGTGCCTGGTCTTCTGCATCGTTAAGCTCAGAGAAGCCGTTACCGATTTCACGGCCACCGATGAAGAATTCAAAGCGATCGGTGATTTCCGGGTTCTCGTCGTTACGACGCGCCAGCGGAGACACTTCAGCCGGATATTCAGTGATGAAAGTCGGCTGAATCAGATGCGCTTCCGCCGTTTCTTCAAAGATCTCGGTCACGAGACGGCCCAGACCCCAGCTCTTCTCAACTTTGATGCCGATGCTTTCTGCGATGGCTTTTGCGCTGTCGAAGTTATCCAGATCCGCCATATTGGTTTCCGGGCGGTATTTCTTGATCGCTTCGCGCATGGTCAGTTTTTCAAACGGCTTGCCGAAGTCAAACGTCTGGTCGCCGTAAGGCACTTCGGTGGTGCCGAGGATATCCTGCGCCAGGGTGCGGAACAGTGACTCGGTCAGTTCGATCAGATCTTTGTAATCAGCATACGCCATATAGAGTTCCATCATGGTGAACTCAGGGTTATGGCGAACGGAGATGCCTTCGTTACGGAAGTTGCGGTTGATTTCGAACACGCGATCGAAGCCACCCACCACCAGACGTTTCAGGTACAGTTCCGGCGCGATACGCAGGTACATGTCCAGATCCAGCGCGTTGTGATGCGTCACAAACGGACGTGCAGACGCGCCGCCTGGGATCACCTGCATCATCGGGGTTTCCACTTCCATAAAGTCGCGGCCCACCATGAACTGACGGATGCCCGCCATGATCTGGGAACGAATTTTGAAGGTGTTGCGGGACTCGTCGTTGGAGATCAGATCCAGATAACGCTGACGGTAACGCGCTTCCTGATCCTGCAAGCCATGGAATTTATCCGGCAGCGGGCGCAGGGCTTTGGTCAGCAGGCGCAGTTCGGTGCAGTGAATCGACAGCTCGCCGGTTTTGGTCTTGAACAGCTTGCCGCGCGCGCCGAGGATATCGCCAAGGTCCCATTTCTTGAACTGCTCGTTGTAGATGCCTTCCGGCAGATCGTCACGGGAGACGTACAACTGAATACGGCCGCCCACGTCCTGCAAGGTCACGAAAGAGGCTTTACCCATGATACGACGGGTCATCATGCGGCCAGCGACGGCCACTTCGATGTTCAGCGCTTCCAGCTCTTCGTTCTCTTTGGCGTCAAAGTCGGCGTGCAGTTGATCGGACGTATGGTCACGACGGAAATCGTTCGGGAAAGCGATACCCTGCTCACGCAGTTGTACCAGCTTCTCGCGGCGGGCTTTGAGTTCGTTATTAAGATCGACTGCCGCGTCAGCGCTCTGTGCTTGTTGTTCAGACATGTTGATTCCTTATAGCCCCGCTTTCAAACTTGCTTCAATAAATTGGTCCAGGCTGCCGTCCAGCACCGCCTGCGTGTTACGGGTTTCGACACCGGTACGCAGATCTTTGATGCGTGAATCGTCCAGCACGTAAGAACGGATCTGGCTACCCCAGCCGATATCGGACTTGTTGTCTTCCATCGCCTGCTTCTCAGCGTTCTTTTTCTGCATTTCCAGTTCATAAAGCTTCGCTTTCATCTGCTTCATGGCCTGGTCTTTGTTTTTGTGCTGGGAACGGTCGTTCTGGCACTGCGTAACGGTGTTGGTCGGAAGGTGGGTAATACGCACCGCCGATTCCGTACGGTTAACGTGCTGACCGCCCGCACCGGAAGCGCGGTAAACGTCGATGCGCAGATCCGCCGGGTTGATTTCGATATCGATATCGTCTTCAACTTCCGGGTAGACAAACGCCGAACTGAATGAGGTGTGACGGCGGCCGCCGGAGTCAAACGGGCTCTTACGCACCAGGCGATGCACGCCGGTTTCAGTACGCAGCCAGCCGTAAGCGTAATCGCCGATGATCTTGATCGTGATGGATTTCAGACCGGCGACTTCACCTTCAGATTCTTCGATAATTTCGGTTTTGAAGCCGCGCGCTTCGGCCCAACGCAGGTACATACGCGCCAGCATGCTGGCCCAGTCCTGCGCTTCTGTGCCGCCAGAACCGGCCTGGATATCCAGGTAGCAGTCAGCGTTATCGTATTCGCCAGAGAACATGCGGCGGAACTCAAGCTGCGCCAGTTTCTCTTCCAGCACGTCGAGTTCAGCGATGGCTTCGTTGAAGGTCTCTTCATCGTCGGCTTCAACGGCCAGCTCCAGCAGACCGGAAACGTCTTCCAGGCCCTGCTGCATGGCATCCAGAGTTTCAACGATAGCTTCGAGGGAGGAACGCTCTTTACCCAGCGCCTGTGCGCGTTCAGGTTCGTTCCAGACGTCGGGCTGTTCCAGCTCGGCGTTTACTTCTTCAAGACGCTCTTTCTTGGCATCGTAGTCAAAGATACCCCCGAAGAACACTGGAGCGCTCGGTGAGGTCCTGAATGCGGTTTTTTACCGGATTGATTTCAAACATGGTCTGTTTTCTTTTATGGACGAGTCAAAATGCGGTTATAAGGGCGAAAGTCTACCGGATTTACGCCCTCAGTTGTAGTGAATACTGGCGCTAAAGTGGCCAAATGTCGTCGATGATAAGCTGAACGCTGCGGTTGCCGCGAAACTCATTCACATCCAGTTTGTAAGCGAGGCTCACCTCACGCACGCCGTTATCCGGCCAGATGCTGGTATCGACGTTAAAGGCGATGCCATCCAGCAGCGGGCCACCGCCGAGCGGTTCGATCATCACTTTCAAATGGCGCTCACCGACAATGCGCTGTTGCAGCAGACGAAACTGCCCGTCAAACAGCGGCTCCGGGAACATCTGGCCCCACGGCCCGGCGTCGCGCAGCATTTCAGCGACCTCAAGGGTCATCTCATGCGCGTCCAGCGGGCCGTCGGTGACGATCTCCCCCTGTAACAGCGCCGGGTCCAGCCACTCGGTGACCAGCGCGCCAAAACGCTGCTGGAACTCTTCAAAACGCGCCAGTTCAAGCGACAAACCTGCCGCCATCGCATGCCCGCCAAACTTGAGCATCATGCCGGGGTAAAGCGTGTCGAGCCGCTCCAGCGCATCGCGCATATGCAGCCCCTGAATTGAGCGACCAGAGCCTTTCAGCATGCCTTCACCTGCGGGGGCAAAAGCGATCACCGGGCGGTGGAAGCGCTCTTTTAAGCGGGAAGCCAGAATCCCCACCACGCCCTGATGCCACTCGGGGTGATACATCGCCAGCCCGCCGGGGAGCGCCTCGTGGCCCTGCTCCAGCTTTTCGCACAGCGCCAGCGCTTCGGCCTGCATGCCCTGCTCTATCTCTTTGCGCGTCTGGTTTAGCGCATCCAGTTCATTCGCCAGCATGCGGGCTTCAGGGATGTTGTCACACAGCAGCAGCGCCACGCCGACCGACATATCATCCAGACGCCCGGCGGCATTCAGCCGTGGGCCGAGCGCAAAACCGAGATCGCTGGCCGCCAGTTTTTGCGCATCACGATTGGCGATTTCCAGCAGCGCTTTGATGCCCGGACGGCACTTGCCCGCCCGAATACGGCTTAAGCCCTGCCAGGTCAGAATGCGGTTGTTGGTATCAAGCGGCACCACGTCGGCAACCGTGCCGAGCGCCACCAGATCCAGCAATTCCGCCAGATTAGGGATGGCCAGACCGCGCGCCTCAAACCAACCCTTATCACGCAGATGTGAGCGCATCGCCAGCATCAGGTAAAACGCCACTCCCACCCCCGCCAGCGCTTTTGACGGAAACGCACAGTCGCGCAGATTGGGGTTAACAATAGATTCCGCCGCAGGCAGGGTATCGCCCGGCAGATGGTGATCGGTGACCACCACCGGAATGCCCAGGTCATGAGCGCGATCGACGCCCGCATGGGAGGAGATGCCGTTATCCACCGTGAGGATCATCTGCGCGCCGCGCGCATGGGCCTGATCGACCACTTCCGGGCTTAAGCCATAGCCATCGTCAAAACGGTTAGGCACTAAGTACGCCACGTCCGGGCAACCCATCGCACGTAGCGCCAGCACGCTCAGAGCAGTACTGGTCGCGCCATCGGCATCGAAATCACCTACCACGATAATCCGCAGGCCCTGCACGAACGCCTGATAAAGCTGTTCGGTGGCTTCATTAATCCCGCTCAGTTGCTGCCAGGGCAGCATTCCTTTTACGCTGCGCTCCAGCCCGGTCGGAGAACTTACCCCCCGGCTGGCGTACAAACGGCGTAATAATGGCGAGAGGGTATCGGGAAGTTCCGCCGCAAGATCGGGCTCACGGCGGCGAAGGTGTCTGCGAAGTTTCACGAAAATTATTTACCGCCAGTCTGTTTTTTATGCTCATCAAGAAACGTTTTCATTTCCTGTGGGCCCTGATAACCCGGCACGACATAGCCGTTACTGAGCACGATAGCCGGGGTGCCGCTCACGCCAAACTGAACGCCCAGCGCGTAGTGGTCTGCGATGTCGACATCACAGCTTGCAGGCTTCACGCCTTTACCGCCCATCGCATCGTCAAAGGCTTTATTGCGATCTTTGGCGCACCAGATTGACTTCATATCCTGCGCCGCTTCACTTTGCATCCCCTGACGCGGGAAGGCCAGGTAACGCACGGTAATGCCCAGCGCGTTATAGTCGGCCATCTCTTCGTGCAGCTTATGACAGTAGCCGCAGGTGATATCGGTGAATACGGTGATGACGTGCTGTTCTTTTGCCGCTTTATACACAATCATCTCTTTTTCCAGCGCATTGAGATGCGTCATCAGCATGCTGTTGGTGATGTTAACCGGCGTTGCGCCGCTGACGTCATACATCGGGCCCTGAATGATGTGCTTACCGTCTTCGGTAACGTACAGCACGCCGCTGTTGGTCAGCACGGTTTTCATCCCGGCGATGGGCGCTTGCTGAATTTCCGTGCTCTGCACACCCAGTTTTGCCAGCGATTGCTTGATCGCAGCATCGTCAGCCTGCGTCATTGTGCTAAACGTTGCCGCCAGCAGGGTGAACATCACTAAACCTTTTTTCATAACATATCCTTAAATAGCCAGCCTTCACGCCCGAGGGTGATGCTGTTGATGAAGTTGCCGCAAGCGTTCCGTTGCCACATGCGTGTAAATTTGCGTCGTCGATAAATCACTGTGACCAAGCAGCATCTGCACCACGCGCAGGTCAGCGCCATGGTTTAGCAGATGGGTGGCAAACGCGTGTCGCAACACGTGCGGGGAAAGCTTTTCACTGTCGATCCCGGCGAGAATGGCATAGTGCTTAATACGATGCCAGAAGGTCTGACGGGTCATTTGCTGGGCACGCTGGCTGGGAAAAAGCACATCAACCGAGACGCCGTTCAGTAACCAGGGGCGGCCATGCTCCAGGTAATTTTCTACCCAGTACACCGCTTCTTCGCCGAGCGGCACCAGCCGTTCTTTATTGCCCTTACCGATAACCCGTACCACGCCCTGACGCAAGCTAATATCGCTCATCGTCAGCCCCACCAGCTCAGAGACGCGCAGCCCGGTCGCATACAACACTTCCAGCATGGCTTTGTCGCGCAACTCCAGCGGCTGATCGACCAGCGGCGTTTGCAGCAAACGCTCAACCTGCTTTTCACTGAGATCTTTCGGCAGACGCTGCGGCAGTTTCGGTGAGGCTAACAGTGCGCTCGGATCGTCGGCGCGGATTTTTTCACGGTACAGATACTGAAAAAAGCGCCGCGAGGCACTGAGCAGACGAGCCGTGCTGGTGGCTTTATAACCACCCTCAACACGCTCGGCTAGCAAGTCTTGCAGATCGTCGCCTTGCGCGCTGAGTAGCGTCTTTGACCGGTGGTGCAGCCACTCGACCAGCATACGCAAATCCCGGCGATAGGCGCTTTGCGTATTTTCTGCAACGTTGCGCTCCAGCCACAGGGCGTCAAGGAATTGTTCAATACGTGCCAGATCCTGTTCCATTGCGGCCCCTTCTTTTCGCAGTCGGCGCATTATACCCTAAATCATTCTCGTTGCAGGACGCCAGCACACATGCAGCCTGAAGGATGCGGGTATGCCTGAATGCGTTCTGATTCTGATACACTGTGCGCAAAGCCACATCAGGAATTGAGACATTTACGCTATGAACATCGGTCTTTTTTACGGTTCCAGCACCTGCTATACGGAAATGGCCGCCGAGAAAATCCGCGAGATTATCGGCCCGGAACTGGTCACGCTGCATAACCTGAAGGATGACGCGCCAACCCTGATGGAGCAGTACGATGTGCTGATCCTGGGCATCCCGACCTGGGATTTTGGCGAGCTACAGGAAGACTGGGAAGCAGTCTGGGATCAGCTCGATGGACTCAACCTTGACGGAAAAATCATCGCCCTGTACGGCATGGGCGATCAGCTCGGTTATGGCGAATGGTTCCTCGACGCACTGGGTATGTTGCACGATAAGCTGGCGCAAAAAGCCGTGAAGTTTATTGGCTACTGGCCCACCGAAGGTTATGAGTTCACCAGCCCAAAACCGATTATCGCTGACGGGCAGCTTTTTGTCGGTCTGGCGCTGGACGAAACCAATCAGTACGATCTCAGCGAAGACCGCCTGCAAAACTGGTGCGAACAAATTCTTGGCGAGATGGCGGAGCAGTTCGCCTGATTGCCCTCAGTGCTGCCCCTGCGCCGGTTGTTGTAAGATCATCCGGCGCAACTCCCGCCACTCCCGCGCATCCATACTGTCTGCCGCCAGCCATAAGTGCTGCCGCTTGCCGTCGGTGATGCGCCGAAGCCGTAACATCACACCGCTGTTCATCATCCAGGGGGTGCCGCTGATATCCCAGTCCGTTCCCTGCCAGCGCAGGCGGGCGTCGATCAGCAGTTTGATTTCACCGTGGCAGGCGTTGATGCGCCGCTGACTGCGCACGCAATCAAACACCACCAGCGACAGCAGGACTAACCACAGCGGCGTAAAGCTCAGCGGCCAGGGGATCAGCAATATCAGTGCCGCCACTAAACCGTGGAGTAATAAAGAGAGCCACTGTGAGCGCCACGAGACGCGTAAATCAGATTGCCACAGGACCACGTTCCCGATTCCGTGTCTGAATTAACTGCACCATTCTCTGCAACTCCGTATCCGCAGGTTTACCGTGATTCATCAACCAGTTGAATAAATCCGGATCGTCATTTTCCAGCAAGCGGATAAACAACCGCTTGTCATCATCGCTGAGCGTATCGTACTCATGCTCAAAGAACGGCATGATGGAGATATCGAGTTCACGCATACCGCGACGGCATGCCCAGTGAATGCGGGCTTTATTGGTAATATCCATGTTCTTTTCCTGCATAACGACCGTGAAGGATGCTGCTAGTGTAACGCTTTTTTGATCTTACCCTAGCGGGAATATTCAAGATTAGAAGCCTTCTTCCAGAATAAACCATTAAAAATGTAAGGCTTACCGCTTTATGCGTAATACCTCGCAACCTGTGCGTAAGCTGCGATTACTGCTTGCATTGGTCTGCGTCTCTTTTACCATGAAGCATTCATACCGCGTGAAGCTTCAGGACATTAATATGGCTTTTACACCGTTTCCTCCGCGTCAGCCTTCCGCCTCTGCGCGCCTGCCGCTGACGCTTATGACGCTCGACGACTGGGCGCTGGCCTCCATTACGGGCGCAGATAGCGAAAAGTATCTGCAAGGTCAGGTGACCACAGACGTTGCGCTTTTAACTGAACATCAGCATTTGCTGGTCGCACATTGCGATGCGAAGGGCAAAATGTGGAGTAACTTACGCCTGTTTCGCCGGGGCGAAGGCTTTGCGTGGATTGAGCGTCGCAGCGTTCGCGACGAACAACTCACCCAGCTAAAAAAATATGCGGTGTTTTCAAAGGTGAACATCGCCGCCGATGACGAACACGTTCTGCTGGGCGTTGCCGGGTTCCAGGCGCGCGCCGCGCTGGCAAATCTTTTTGCGGCACTTCCTGACAGTGAAAATCAGGTCGTGCAGGACGGGGCCACCAGTATTTTGTGGTTTGAGCATCCGGCAGAGCGTTTCCTGCTGGTGACCGATATCGCCACCGCTACGCTCATCACGGAAAAACTGCACGGCGAAGCTCAGCTTAATAATAGTCAACAATGGCTGGCGCTGAATATCGAGGCTGGTATTCCGGTGATTGATGCCGCCAATAGCGCACAGTTCCTTCCGCAGGCGACGAACCTGCAAGCCCTCGGCGGTATCAGCTTTAAAAAGGGCTGCTATACCGGTCAGGAGATGGTGGCGCGCGCTAAATTCCGTGGCGCAAACAAGCGAGCACTGTGGTATCTGGCAGGTAAAGCCAGCCGCGTCCCTGATGCGGGCGAAGACCTGGAACTGAAGCTGGGTGATAACTGGCGTCGTACCGGTACGGTGCTGGCCGCCGTTCAGCTTGAAGACGGGCGCGTGCTGGTACAGGTAGTGATGAACAACGATATGGAGCCGGACAGCGTGTTCCGCGTGCGTGACGATAGCTTTACGCTGGCTATCGAACCGCTGCCCTACTCGCTCGACGAAGATTAATGGTATCGCCCGGCGGCGCAAGTTTGCCGGGCTTATTTATCATGTCTGGTTGCCACCCGGCAGTGCGTTAAACCTGCCCGATATATAAATAGATCGCCAGGAAGTGGCACACGCTGCCACCGAGCACAAAACCGTGCCAGATGGCATGGTTATACGGAATGCGTTTGCAGACGTAAAAAATCACGCCCAGCGAATAGACCACGCCACCAACGGCAAGCAGCGTCACGCCGCCAACGGCGAGCTTCACCGCCAACTCGTAAATGACTACCAGCGACAGCCAGCCCATAGCAAGATAAGTGACCAGCGAGAGCACTTTAAAGCGATGCGCGATGGTCAGCTTGAATAAAATCCCCAGCAGCGCCAGGCTCCAGATGACAATCATCAGCCCGCGCGCCAGCGGCGAATCCAGCCCGACCAGCAAAAACGGCGTATAGGTGCCGGCGATGAGTAAATAGATGGCGCAATGGTCGAATTTTTTCAGCCAGATTTTGGCGCGTGGATGTGGAATAGCGTGATAGAGCGTTGAGGCTAAAAACAGCAAAATCATGCTGCCACCGTACAGACTGTAGCTGGTGATAGCCAATGCGCTGGCGTTACTGTCCACCGCCTGCACCAGCAACAACACCAGACCGACAATCCCAAACACCAGCCCGATACCGTGACTGATGCTATTGGCTATTTCCTCAGCCAGCGAATATCCCTGCGCGATTAACGGTTTTTCAACCATGGCATACTCCAGGAAAGCGAAAGTAATACATCAGTACCCTTACACATTTGCATGAAGATAAAACGACAAATGCGGGTGCACTCATAGAGTAACTGAGAATGATTCCAGTGCACACCTGTTCGCTAAAATAAATATTAACATCATTACTTTCAGTAATGACGAGGCGTTTTTAAGGTACACCCGTTACGCTTTTACAAAATCACAACAAACAGGCGGCGGATTCCTGTTTCGCGGGTTTTATGGCAGCATAAGGCACGCCATTTCCTGCTGTTCCGATGCCGTTAAAGGATCAAAAGCCCGTGACCCTGTTTACCCACTCTGCCGTTGCCAGCCTCAATCATCTTGAAATGATGGTCTATAACTACGTCATCAAGAATCGCGACAAAGTGATTTACATGACCATTCGCGAGCTGGCGGACGCGGCGGGCGTCTCAACGACCACGGTGCTACGTTTTTGCCGCAAGCTCAGTTGCGAAGGTTATTCGGAATTCCGCGTGCGCTATAAATTATATTTAGAGCAGAATGAACCGCAGCAGGCCAATTTTGGGGCCAGCGAAATTATCAGTTTTTTCAGAAGCGTAAATAATGATGAATTCGATCAGCTTCTCGATCAGGCGGTTGAAATTATATTAGCTTCTGAACGTATTATTTTTGTCGGCGCGGGCACGTCTGGATCGCTGGCAAAATATGGCGCACGCTTTTTTTCGAATATAGGAAAATTCAGTAACCATATCGACGATCCTTATTTCCCGGTGACAAACGACATGGCGAAAAACGCGCTGGCGATTGTGCTTTCTGTGTCGGGCGAAACCGAAGAGATCCTGCGCTTCGCCAGCCAGTTCAGTCTGCATAACTGCAGAGTGATGACCATCACCAGCCATGAGCATTCGCGGCTGGCAAAACTGGCCGATTTTAATATTTCCTGGCATGCACCGCAGATGCGTATCGCCGGAGTTTATGACGTCACCACGCAGATCCCGGTTATTTATATTCTTGAATCTCTTGGCCGAAAACTGGCGAAGAAAATAGCATAAAAAAAACAAATCGATGGTAAAGCTGACATTACCGAAAGACTTTTTATGGGGCGGCGTGGTTGCGGGCATCAGGTTGAAGGCGGATGGGACAAAGGCGGCAAAGGCCCAAGCATTTGTGACGAGTTGAATGGCGGCGCACACGGCGTGCCGCGTGAGATCACCCAGGAAGTGGTGCCCGGCAAATATTATCCGAACCACGAAGCGGTCGAGTTTTACAGCCACTATAAAGAAGACATCAAGCTCTTTGCCGAAATGGGCTTCAAATGTATCCGTACCTCTATCGCCTGGACGCGCATTTTCCCGGTATCCATTTTAAAGACGACTGCCTGAAAGAGGCGGGTTTTGACACCGGAACCGGCGTGACCGTGAAGATTTCGCAGGGGTGCATCGTGCTGATCGCCGACTGCGACGAGGTGCAGGCGCTGCGCGAGCAGCTTTATCAGGTGCAGCAGGCGGTGAAGGGGATTAAGGAGGCGGTTGTTTAGTGGGCTGAACGGCGGTGGGGTAAATAAAAATAAGCCGGGAAGATTTAAGGTCTATCCCGGCTTTTATTTACTCTTCTTCAAATTCGAAAGATATATGATTATCAAAGAGGAGGTTTTCTATAACCGCTAGTATCTTTTTGTAATTACCAGAATGAATTTCAATGAACAAGTCTTTGTCAGTTTTGGTTATTTCAAAATCAGCCCCCCAATCAGATGAGGAACCTTTTATAGAAAGACCAATAGTGTTATCAGAGAAATACTCCAAACAATAAAATTCATTATCTTCAAATGCCGATTTAATTTTTTTAAAAACATCATCCAGCAATGAACCATTAACTATTAAATGATATTCAATACTCATAATTATCTACCACTCCCGTGAGGTCTTCCTCGGACAGTCGGATAGTCAGCAGGATTCTTCACACCAATATGAGTTAAATTAGGATCTGATGAGACATTTCCCAAATCATCCAACTGATCGCATAAATGATTTTGTTTATGGACATGAGCGTTCAATCCAGATTTAGGTGTCAACTGCCCATTGCTCATATTCATTGATTGATTTCCATATGGATGGATCCTTACCTCTGAACCGTCCGCGTGACTCCATACCTGATTTTTTGCAGCACTGTTGCTAACTTTCGTCTGAGTAAAACCATGTTGTGACAGAATATCTTCTATTTGATTAACTGACTTACCTCTTAATTCAGGTAACTGACCGGAAGCACTGCCACATTTTAATCCTAGCGGATCGACCCACCCCAGCGGATTAGGCGCATATTGGTAGAGGTTTAACCCGCCTCTTAGCCCTATCGGGTCAGATAAGCTAGGAAGTGTTAATTCTTACCCGGCACATTTTTAATTGTATTTACTATTTTCGTTTTCTAAATCAAGCAATAAATCTTCGGCATTGACAACTGGAGTATTAGAGATGGAAGGAACCATAAAAACACCTATTTTAATTCCCTTAACTAACAAATCCGGCAATAGTTCTCCCATAACATAATTAAGTGATAACTCTTTGGCCTTATATTTTTTCCAGTCATCAATTATACAATTTTCAGCATATTCACGAGCGGGCCATAACATAAGAATATCTTCATCATTGTCACCGCCACTTAAAGCAAAACCTTCATCATCTAGAACCCATACGGCTTCGCTATCAACGACTTTTTTAACGAAATAAAAATATCGCTCTTTATTATTTTTAGCAGACATTATTTCTATTTCTTTTTCTGACAATTGCATAATTCATCATCCTCATACTTTCCGCTAGCACCGGGTTTATTTTTACGACCATAATCATCATATTTATGTTGTCGCCTATGTAAATCAATGTGCTGTGGTTCGGAGTATTTATATCCATAGCCTTTAGATGACTCATATCCTCGACCGTGTGCTAACTGGTAGCCCGGTGGGTTTCGGATATTTGTTCTTTTTCCTCTAGCAATTGAATTTAACTCTTGCTGAATCCAACCCCGGACATGTCGCGGTTGTTTCGGATCATTCGCTAATTCTCTAAGCCTTGCCTGTTTACCAGATCGTCCACTACATAACCCCAGCGGATCGATCCAACTTAAAGGGTTAGGCGCATACTGATAGAGGTTAATCCCCCCCCTGCCAGCCCTATCGGGTCCTGACTGATAAACCTCCCGCACTCCGGCGCATAATACCTGAACAGATTATAGTGCAGGCCCGTCTCTTCATCAAAGTACTGCCCCGGCATCCGCAGCGGCTGGGGGTAATACTCCCTACTCCCGCTGATATCCGCCCGCATCTCACCGAACGCCGCGTGATAACCCGCCCACACCAGCGTGCCGTCCGCCTTCGTCACCTCCTGCACCGTCCCCGCCGGGTCCGTGTGGTAGTACCACACCTGCTGGTATCCCTTTCGCCCCGTGACGCTCGCTGCGGGGGTGTACGGCTGCTCCGCATCGTACAGGTACGTCCGCCGCTCTCCCCCGGCCGGGATTTCCTGCAGCAGACGGTAGCCCTCCCAGATAAATTCCGTCCGGCTCCGTTCCGCCTGGCGGGTGTGGCCGCCGGTGCTCACCTTACTGATGCGTCTGCCCAGCGCGTCGTACCGGTAATGCGTCCGGCTGTTGCTGCTGATGACCGTGGTCAGCTGCCCCTGTGCGTTCCACCGGTACTCCTGGCCCTGCCGGGTTTCCAGTTCACCCCATTCGTTGTAGCTGTAGCGCTCACTGCCGTAGCCCGGCAGCCGGTTACTCATCACCGGCACCTGATGCTCACCCCCCAGCAGGTTATACCACCGGCACGTCGCCCTGCCAGGCTTTCAGCGTATCCTGCACCTGTTGCAGCGCGTCCTGTTGGTCGTCATCTGGCTCAGCAGCCCGCAGCTCATGCAAGGTATGTACTTTTTCCAGTTCCTGCTGCCAGCGGGATTCGGCAGCAGACAACTCCTCTGTCAGCACACAAATGCGCTCAGCCAGCGCTTCGCCCCGTTCGCTGTGGATGCCCATTTTTTCCTGTTTTTGCAGCAGCGCTTGTTCAAGTTCAGCCGCTTTCAGTTGCTGGCGCAGATACTGCACGCTGGCGGGTGGCGTATGCAGCGACAGCGCCACGCGTGCGCTGGCTGTATCCAGTAGGCTGATGGCCTTGTCCGGCAGTTGCCGGGCAGGAATGTAGCGATGGGAAAGCTGTACTGCTGCACGCACAGCCTCATCAAGGATCAGGACGTTGTGGTGTTTTTCCAGCGTGTCCACCAGCCCTCGTACCATCTCAATGGCGGAGAGTTCTTCCGGCTCCGCCACCTGTAACACCTGAAAACGACGGGTTAGTGCTGGATCCTTTTCGATATGCCGTTTGTACTCACTCCAGGTAGTCGCGCCGATCGTGCGAAGCGTGCCACGCGCAAGTGCCGGTTTCAGTAGATTGGCTGCGTCGCCTGTACCGGATGCGCCTCCGGCTCCCACCAGAGTGTGAACTTCATCAACAAACAAAATTACCGGTTGTGGAGAACGCCCGGCCTCTTCCAGCAACGCTTTCAGACGCGCTTCAAATTCACCCTTCATGCTTGCGCCAGCCTGGAGAGCACCGACATCCAGCGTCAGCAAACGCACATCACGCAGTGCGGGCGGAACATCCCCCTGCGCGATTGCCAGCGCAAACCCTTCCACAACGGCCGTTTTACCGACGCCTGCCTCCCCGGTCAGCAGAGGATTATTCTGACGGCGGCGCAGCAGAATATCCGTCATGGTGCGAATTTCATGCTCACGGCCCGTAACAGGATCGATTTTGCCTTCGCGGGCCTGCGCAGTCATATCCTGACAATATTTTGCCAGTGCGGACTGACCACTCTGCATCTCGCCATGAACCGCCTGACTGTTTTCACCGGGGAGCGCAGGCGACAGCGCAGCACCGTCGCAGGGTAATTCCTGCGCTTCTGGCGATTTCTGGATCAAAGACGGGAGAATGTCTGACAGTTCATCCGACGGCAGCCCGGCCAGCGGCGCGCAGATACCTTCCAGCACCCGGCGAAGCTCCGGTGTGCTCAGCCATGCCAGCAACAGCCAGCCGCTACGAATTTTATTGTCGCTATAGCGGATACTTGCCAGCATCCAGGCTTTTTCAATGGAGAGATCGATATGGTGGGAGAAATCGCTGATAGCACTTGCACCGGAGGGCAACATGTCCAGTTGACGGAGCAGTATTTTTTCTACATCGGAAGGCGGAATCTGGTAATGCCGGAGGACATGAAGGATATCGTTATCCGGCTGCTGTATTAGCTGATGCAACCAATGGGTCAACTCAACCCAGGGATTACCGCGTAGTTTACAAAACACAGTCGCCGATTCCAGTGACCGGAATAACGGCCTGCCCAGTTTTCCATACAGGGCGCTGCGTGAAACAGGAATATCCATTTCTTACTCCCGATGACAAAAAATCCATATAAAAAAGGACATAATCAAATAACAATTAATAAGAAATACTCACTAATAGGATCGTAAAAACCTCCGAATGAAACAATGATACAGATCACAGAAATAAATACAAAATAACGATTAGGATAATAAACCCAACACATTATACCGCAGATCCTGAGCGTAAATTTTTATTGCTAATATAATATTTCAAAAAAGACAATTACGCCTTTTTTATGAATAGAGAGAAATACATTTATAATGTGAATTTAATTGGTTTTATTTATTCATAGAGAACAAATTGACGCCGCATTTAAAAGCGTAAAACACATATAAGAACAATATAATGAAATACAAAAAAACATGGGTTCTACAGAAAATTCAGGTTCAGGGCGTCAGGGATGACACGGTTTACGCGGCAGGGACGCAGGTAATTTTCACCCATGAATCCCCCTGGCTTCCCGTCCTGAATTCCACCGAAAGTGATAATGTCGCCCTCAGTCTGGTACGCCATGAGGAAGCCTGGTGGATTATCAATTACTCTGACGAATGGTGTTGCACGGTAAATGAGCAGATCGTGGAGCCACATCATCGTATGCGGTTGAACGACGGAGATCTCATTGAATGGGGATTATCTTCCTGGCGTCTTATCTTGCGTAGTGAACAGCCTCTTCCATCTCGTCCCGCTCCCCTGACACATCATTCGGTTCCGCCGCCTGAGTCCGTTGCCGAATTTCTGGATCTGGACTGGTTTAAACAGCAGCAGATTAATCCGCAACAGGATCCCTTCGATATTATTCCTGCCCGTGGTACAGCATCCCATAACGGCTCTGCGGAAACCGACAACGCGCTGGTTCAGCTTTACCAGGAGTATCAGCAGGCATTGTTATCTCCGGAGCAGGAGCCCAAAATCCGGAAGGATCCTTTCCCGCTGAATGAAAGTATCGTCACACAGGATCTGACCACACTGTACGACAGCGGATCTCAGACGGATACCTTACAGGAGATGGTGGCCGGTACGCTCAGTATTGACGATATTCTGGATACACTGGACGCCACAGGTGACGAAGAAACTGCCTTGCCTGCCAGAGAACCGCTTCCCGATATTCTGCGTCTGCTTTCTCCGGAACGGTCGCCCCAAAAAACACACGGCACCCCCCTGCCCGATCTGACACAGCGCGAGCACCGGATTATCGGCATCGACAGCCATTATCGGATCACCCCCGCGCAGAAAAATGGAAACACCTCCCATGAAAAAAAATAACGATTTTCCCGTCAGCCTGTCGGTGTTGTTGCAGGACCATTCTATTGAAGATGGCATTCGCCTGGCTGAGCAACAGGTACGGAATAACCCGGCGCAGGCTGCCTACCGCCACGGTCTCTTTCAGTTATTATGCATCACCGGCGAATGGTCGCGGGCGCTGCAGCAGCTCCAGTTGTGCGTCCGGATGGATGCAAATTATACCGAGGAAGCCCGACTGTTCCGGGAGTTAGTTCGCTGTGAGATATTCCGCCATACGGTTTTTCAGGGGGAACAGCAACCCGGTTTTATTCTGCCGCCGCCTGTCTGGACGGAATCATTACTGGCAGCCCTCGCCTGTGAGGTAAACGGTGAAACCCGTAAGGCTGACGAGCACCGCACGACCGCGCTGGAGGCCATCATGGAAATCAGCGGACAGTGGAACGGCGGCGCATTTGACTGGGTAAGCGACAGCGACTCCCGCATCGGCCCGGTGCTCGAACTGGTCACTGGCGGTGTATATATCTGGCTGCCATTCTCCCAGATCCGGTCACTGGAATCGCCTCTCCCCACACGACTGACGGATTTACTCTGGAAACCGGTCAATATCACACTGGTGAATGGCGAAACCCACGGCGCATGGCTGTTTACCCGTTACAGCGGTTCAGACAGCGCCTGCGACGCTCTCCGCCTGTGCCGTGAAACCGCCTGGCAGGATGGTCCTGGAGAGACCGCAGTACGGGCACTGGGGCAGAAAGTCTGGCTTTCCAGTCACGGTGATATCAATCTGCTGGATCTGACGACATGTACCTTCCATGAACCGGAAGGATGCGACGTATGAGCACCCCGCGTTTTATCCCTGCTAACCACCTGCTGCCCACCCTGTTTGACCGGTTGTGCGATAACGCTCCGCACCAGAAACACGACCGGGATATCAGCGTCACGCCAGTGCAAATGAAGGAAATTATTCGCCGGGATCTCTCCTTTCTGCTCAATACCGTCAGCCATGAGGACGATATTGATGCCCGGCGCTATCCCCATGCCGCCTCCTCTGTTCTGAACTATGGCCTGCCGCCGCTAGCGGGAAGCTTTATGTACGAACATAAATGGGATGATATTCGCCGGGCGATCCTGTGCGCCATTATTCGCTTTGAACCCCGGCTGAATGCTTCAACGATACAGATCGCGCCGTTACAGGATGAGTCCCGGCAGGGCAGCCATAACACCCTGCAATTTGAGATTCGCGGGCAAATCCTGACGCAGCCCTGGCCCACGGAATTTCTGGTACGCAGCGCGCTGGATATGGAACAAAACCGCATTACATTTTTTTAATACAGGGCATTATTTATGGATCCACGGTTACTGGAGTATTACAACCGCGAACTGAGCTACCTCCGGGAAACGGGCGCGGAGTTCGCTGCCCGTCACCCTAAAATCGCCGCCCGGCTGGGTATGCAGGGGACAGACATTGCCGATCCGTATGTGGAGCGCATGATTGAGGCATTCAGCTTTCTGACTGCCCGTACGCAGCTGAAAATTGACGCCGAATTCCCGCGTTTCACCCAGCGACTGCTGGAGGTTATCAGCCCCAATTACGTTGCCCCCACGCCGTCAATGGGCGTGGCGCGACTGTACCCTGATGAGCAAGAGGGCGATCTGGCGAAAGGGTTCACCGTCCCCCGCGATACCGCTTTTTTTTCTGCCATCCCGGATGGCGAGAAGACCGCCTGCCAGTTTCGCAGCAGCCAGGATGTTACGCTATGGCCATTGTCTATCGATGACGTGCGCCTGACCGCCGCGCCGCCGGATATGCCCGCCCTGCACCGCTATCTGCCATCGAATATTCATGTCGCAGGCGCACTGCGCATCACCCTACGCACCTTCGGGGAGCTGACGTTCAGCCAGCTAGCTGGGCTGGAGAGACTACCATTTTATCTCTGTGGTGAAGAGCGTATTGCGTCGCACTTGTTTGAACTGTTGCACACCAGCGCCGTTGCTACACTGGCAGACGTTCCTGGCCACTTTGACGGTGCGCTGGATATCAATCTGAAACAGCCAGTGGCGCATGAGGGACTTGCGCCGGATCAGGGGCTGTTGCCGCTGAGCTGGAATGTCTTCCACGGTCATAATCTGCTGCATGAATATTTTACCTGCCCGGAACGATTCTATTTTTTTACCCCAACAGGATTGTCCGCCGGGCTGCAAAAAGTGAATAGTGGCGTAGCGGAAATCGTCGTATTGCTTAATCGCCTGCCACCCGACTGGCTTATTCATCAGACAGACGCCTCGCAGTTCAGTCTGTTCTGTACGCCGGTGATCAATCTGTTTCCTCGCACCACCACCCGGATCGAGGTCACGCACAGCGTGACGGAACAGCATCTTGTGGTGGATCGTACCCGTCCGCTGGATTACGAGATTTTTTCCGTACAGGAAGTTGAAGGTCTGGAAGCAGAGACCACACAAAAAATGGCTTTCCGCCCGCTGTACCATACCCGCAATAACGACGAAGGCAATCACGGCCGCTATTTCTCACTGCGCCGCGAACCCCGGCGACTGTCGGAGAACGCCCGCCGCTATGGTACCCGTACATCCTATACAGGATCGGAGGTCTTTCTGTCGCTGGTGGACCAGTATGAAGCGCCCTACCCGGAAAACCTGCGCCATATTACTGTGACAGCAATGGTCACCAACCGCGATCTTCCCTGCCTTATCCCGCGCAATGGACGGGATGATTTGACCGTTGATGCTGCTATCCCCGTGGCGGGCGTCGGGCTGATAAAGCCCCCCCGTCCGCCGCAGCCGCCGCTGGCAGAACGGGAACTGGCCTGGAGACTGATCCGCCAGTTGTCATTTAACTATCTACCGCTGGCCGATCTGGATCACCGCACCGGCGGCCAGGCGCTGCGCGATCTGCTTAATCTGTTTATTAGTACTCACGACAGCCCGCAGTCGCGCCAAGTGCGCAGTTTGATTGGCTGTAATACGAACCCGATAACCCGCCGCCTGCCGGGGGCAGGTTTGCTGGTCTATGGCCGGGGCGTCAGTTGTGAACTGACGGTGGATGAAGAAGGGTTTTCCGGCATCAGCCCCTGGCTTTTCGGACTGGTGCTGGAGCACTATATTGCCCGCCATGTTTCCATTAACACCTTCTCGCAGATGACGCTGCGCTCCATGCAACGCGGCCATATCATGACCTGGCCGGTCAGAAGCGGTCAGCGGGGAAGCGTATGAATAAGGCGTACGACACCTTCACACCGGCTCAGGAGACTCCCTGGCGTTATGGTTTTCTGAACCTGATGCGACGCGTGGATGCGCAACTCTGTGACGCTCCGGCAGGCAGTTCCTGGCAGCCACGGATGGAAAAATTCCGTCTCGGGCAAACGCCCGCTTTGACTTTTGCACCACGGGAAATTGCGCAGGTTGCATGGCAGGAGGGTCGTCTGCACCTGAGCCTGTATAGCCTCGGTCTTTGGGGGCCAAACGGTCCGCTGCCACTGCACTATACCGAACTGGCGCTGAACCGGGCGGAAAGTCGCCACGATCCCACGCTGGTCAGTTTCTCCAATCTCTTTCACCATCGCTGGCTGACTCAGTTTTACCAGGCGTGGCGCAGCAGCCAGTCAGCCGGAGGCGGGCTGGACAAACCGGAATATGATCGTTTCGCGTTTTACATCGCCAGCCTCAGCGGACAGGATTTGCGGGAGAACAGAAGCAGCCCTTTACCGGATCACGTTCGTCTTGCCGCCGCAGCGCATCTGGTGCGTGAATCCCGCAATCCTGATGGACTGGCCGCCACGCTGGCGCACTATTTCAGCGTACCTTTTGCAGTGAAAGAATTCATCCTCCACTGGATAGCTGTGGCAGATGATGAAGTCACCCGTCTGGGGGTAGCAGCGCAATCCTCCGTGATTGGTAATGGCGCATTGATTGGCAGGGAGGTGCCGGACATGCAGTACAAATTCCGGCTGGTTATCGGCCCATTGACGCTAACCGACTACCTGCGTTTTCTGCCCGGCGGCAATAACCTGCCGGTGCTGACAGAGCTGGTGCGCGCTTTCATCGGCTTTGAATACTGCTGGGAAATTGAGCTACAGCTTAAACCCCATGCCGCGCCACCTGCAATCATCGGAGACGCGCAGCAACTTGGCTGGACGGCCTGGGCAGGCAAAGCCATGAATGACCGCCCGATCACGGGCATGATTTTTGAACCTGAGCACTATTTAACCTACTGAGAACAATACTATGGAGATATCCCTGACCGAGCCAGTCAGTCCCGAACAGCCCTGTGGTCCTGACCTGGAGTACGATCCGGAATACCTGCTGTTATTCAGTCGCGCCGCGCCTCAGACGGAGGCTCAATACGGTGACTTTATCAGTACGCCGGAAAACGTTAACTGGCCGGAAATCGAGCGGGATGCCCGCCGCTTACTTACGCGCAGTAAGGATATTCGTGTACTGATCCTGTTGCTGCGCTGCCGCACACAACTGGCCGGAGCGCAGGGGCTGGCAGAAATCTTCGTGCTGCTGGAAAACCTGTGTATTACCTATCCTGACACCCTGCATCCACAGCTGCTGGCAAATGAAGATACCTCCGCAGAAGATGCCGCCCTGTCACGCAGCAACGCGCTGGCAGCGCTGCTGGATCACGAAGGTCTCATGGCGGATATCCGCAGTATCCCCTTGTCAAATAACGCCGCCATGCGTCTCCAGATGCGGGACGTGGAACGATCGCTGTCTGCCTCGCGTCCGGCTGATACGCTTGCGCCGGAGTCGGTACGCCAGCAACTGGCCGATCTGGAGGCCCGTGGCGCGCTGCCGCTGGCAGCGTTTCGTCAGGCAGCAGAAAGTATTGAGCGACTGCAACAATGGGCAAATGAGACGCTGCACGATCTGGCACCCGATTTCTCCCGCCTGCGGCAGTTGCTTACACTTCTTTCCGGAGCCGTGCAGGTAACCACACCGGAAATCCTTCCGTCCCAAATTCAGCCCTCTGTTCAGCAAACCATTGTGGCAGGCAACGATATTCCCGCCCGCATAGAGAATATCCCGGCAGCCAGTGTTGCGCCGGAACATCCCGCTCCGGCAACCTTCGTACACGGCCCCATCAGCCATCGCCATGATGCGCTCGAACGCCTGCGGGTTATCCGCCGCTGGTTTGAAGCAAACGAACCCAGCAGTCCAACCATACCGTTGCTGCGTCAGGCTGAGCGTCTGGTGGGGAAACGATTTTCGGAGATCATTAATGAAATCCCGGCAGAACTGCTGGAGAAGTGGGATCCACCAGAGTGAATAATTTATCACTCTATTTCGCAGCGCAGATCCCGGTTATTTATATTCTTGAATCCCTTGGCCGAAAACTGGCGAAGAAAATAGCATAAAAAAACAGGCTGTTTTACCGAAGTAACAAGTCACGCCTGGCGCGACTTGTTATATCGTGACTTCTCTTTTCCCTTTGTTAGACTCATTTTCAGACTGACATTGCCGGTAAATCGTTATTTACCGCATTCACTGAGAAAATGATCGATGAAAAAGCTGACATTACCGAAAGACTTTTTATGGGGCGGCGCGGTTGCGGCGCATCAGGTTGAAGGCGGCTGGGACAAAGGCGGCAAAGGCCCAAGCATTTGTGACGTGCTGACCGGCGGCGCACACGGCGTGCCGCGTGAGATCACCCAGGAAGTGGTGCCCGGCAAATACTATCCGAACCATGAAGCGGTCGAGTTTTACAGCCACTATAAAGAAGACATCAAGCTCTTTGCCGAAATGGGCTTCAAATGTTTCCGTACCTCTATCGCCTGGACGCGCATTTTCCCGAAAGGCGACGAAGCCGAGCCAAACGAAGAAGGCCTGAAATTCTACGACGACATGTTTGATGAACTGCTCAAGTACAACATTGAGCCGGTAATCACCCTCTCCCACTTCGAAATGCCGCTGCACCTGGTGCAGGAGTACGGCGGCTGGACGAACCGTAAAGTCGTTGATTTCTTTGTGCGCTTCTCCGAAGTGGTCTTCGAGCGCTACAAAAGCAAGGTCAAATACTGGATGACCTTCAACGAAATCAACAACCAGCGTAACTGGCGCGCACCGCTGTTTGGCTACTGCTGCTCCGGCGTGGTTTACACCGAACACGACAACCCTGAAGAAACCATGTATCAGGTGCTGCACCATCAGTTCGTGGCAAGCGCCATGGCGGTAAAAATCGGCCATCGCATCAACCCGGAAATGAAAATCGGCTGCATGCTGGCGATGGTGCCGCTGTATCCGTTCTCCTGTAAGCCGGAAGACGTGATGTATGCGCAGGAATCCATGCGTGAGCGTTATGTGTTTACCGACGTGCAACTGCGCGGTTACTACCCGACCTACGTGCTGAACGAGTGGGAACGCCGCGAATTCAACATCAAAATGGAAGCGGGCGACGAGCAGATCCTGCGCGAAGGCACCTGTGATTATCTGGGCTTCAGCTACTACATGACCAACGCGGTCAAAGCAGAAGGCGGCAGCGGCGATGCGATTTCCGGCTTCCAGGGCAGCGTACCGAACCCGCACGTTAAAGCCTCCGACTGGGGCTGGCAGATTGACCCGGTTGGCCTGCGCTACGCGCTGTGCGAGCTGTACGAGCGCTATCAGAAGCCGCTGTTTATCGTAGAAAATGGCTTCGGCGCGTATGACAAAGTGGAAGAAGACGGCAGCATCAATGACGATTACCGCATCGATTACCTGCGCGCGCACGTGGACGAAATGGTTAAAGCGGTGACATACGACGGCGTGGACCTGATGGGTTATACCCCGTGGGGCTGCATCGACTGTGTTTCCTTTACCACCGGTCAGTACAGCAAACGCTACGGTTTTATCTATGTGAACAAGCACGACGACGGTACGGGCGATATGGCACGTTCACGTAAGAAGAGCTTTGACTGGTATAAAGAGGTGATTGCCAGCAACGGCGAGAATCTCTGATTTTAGCCCGCTTTCCCCTCACCCTAACCCTCTCCCCTGGGGAGAGGGGACAGATCGAGCGCGGACTTACCTTTCCCCCTCTCCCTCAGGGAGAGGGTCGGGGTGAGGGTGTAGTTCCCCCCTCTCCCTCAGGGAGAGGGCCGGGGTGAGGGTGTTATTTCCCACCCGCCAGCTCAATAAAACTCCCTGTCACATACGACGCTTTATCGCTAATCAGCCACACAATCGCCTGCGCGACTTCTTCCGGTTGGCCGCCGCGCTGCATGGGCAGCGAGGCCTTCACACGATCCACCCGTCCCGGCTCGCCGCCATCGGCGTGGATATCGGTATAAATTAACCCAGGCCGCACGCCGTTCACACGAATGCCGTACGCGGCGACTTCCAGCGACAGGCCGGTGGTCAGCGAGTCCACCGCGCCTTTCGAGGCGGCGTAATCCACGTATTCCCCCGGTGCACCCAGCCGTGACGCGGCTGAAGAGACATTCACAATCGCGCCGCCGATCCCGCCATGCTTATGCGACATACGCTTAACCGCCTCGCGGCAGCACAGAAAATATCCGGTCACGTTGGTTGCCAGTACGCGGTTGATGCGATCCGCCGTCAGGTTTTCGATCGTGCTCTGCTCAAACAAAATGCCCGCGTTATTCACCAGCGCCGTCAGCGGTTCGCCTTCACGGTCGATTGCGTCAAACATCGCCAGCACCTGATGCTCATCAGAAATATCGGCACGCACGGCAAACGCGCGGCCACCCGCACTGACAATCTCGTTCACCACGTTCGTCGCGGCATTAATGTTGTGATGATAATTCACCGCCACGGTAAATCCGTCGCCTGCCAGTTGCAGCGCGGTAGCCCGGCCAATTCCGCGGCTTGCGCCGGTCACAAGTGCTATTGCCACATTTCTCTCCCAATAAAAAAGCCGGGTGCGTTAACGCTAACCCGGCTGGAGTATAGAACAGATTATTTACTGATATTCGCTCATCGGCACGCAGGAGCAGAACAGATTACGGTCGCCATACACGTCGTCGAGACGCTTCACGGTCGGCCAGTATTTGTTACTGAACCCCGCCGGGAAGACCGCCTGCTCGCGGGTATAGGCGTGATCCCACTCTGCCACCAGCTCGTTCTGAGTGTGCGGCGCGTTAACCAGCGGGTTATCCGCAAGCGTCCACTCGCCCTGCTGCACACGGTCGATTTCAGCGCGGATCGCCAGCATCGCATCGATAAAGCGATCCAGTTCAACTTTGCTTTCCGATTCTGTCGGTTCAACCATCAGCGTGCCCGCAACCGGGAAGGACATGGTTGGCGCGTGGAAACCGTAGTCAATCAGGCGCTTGGCGATATCCAGTTCGCTGATACCGCTCTCTTCTTTCAGCGGACGAATATCGAGAATGCACTCGTGCGCCACACGTCCGTCACGGCCCGTGTAGAGCACCGGGAAAGCGTCCTTCAGGCGCGTTGCGATGTAGTTCGCATTGAGGATTGCGACCTGGCTTGCCTGTTTTAAGCCTTCCGCGCCCATCATGCGGATGTACATCCAGCTAATAGGCAGAATAGAGGCGCTACCAAACGGCGCGGCAGAAACGGCACCCTGACGCGTCAGCATCTCTTCGATCTGCACGACGCTGTGACCCGGCACAAACGGCGCAAGGTGCGCTTTCACGCCAATCGGTCCCATGCCCGGGCCGCCGCCGCCGTGCGGAATGCAGAAGGTTTTGTGCAGGTTCAGGTGCGACACGTCCGCGCCGATAAAGCCAGGCGACGTGATCCCCACCTGCGCGTTCATGTTCGCGCCATCCAGATATACCTGGCCGCCGAACTGATGCACGATGTCGCACACTTCGCGGATCGTCTCTTCATACACACCGTGGGTGGACGGGTAAGTGACCATGATGCAGGAGAGGTTATGCCCCGCCTGCTCCGCTTTGACGCGCAGATCGGTCAAATCGATGTTGCCGTTTTTATCACACGACACCACCACCACCTGCATCCCCGCCATTTGCGCCGAGGCCGGGTTGGTGCCGTGGGCAGAGCTTGGGATCAGGCAGATATCGCGATGCGCTTCGTTGCGGCTTTCGTGATAGTGGCGGATCGCCAGCAGGCCCGCGTACTCGCCCTGTGCGCCGGAGTTTGGCTGCATACACAGCGCGTCATAACCGGTCAGTTTCACCAGCCAGTCGGAAAGCTGATTGATCATCTGGTGGTAGCCTTCGGCCTGATCCGCCGGACAGAACGGGTGCAGCTCGGCAAATTCCGGCCAAGTGATTGGGATCATTTCTGCGGCGGCGTTGAGCTTCATGGTGCAGGAGCCGAGTGGGATCATCGCCTGATTAAGCGCCAGATCTTTGCGCTCAAGGCTGTGCATGTAGCGCATCATTTCGGTTTCGCTGTGATAGCGGTTAAACACCGGATGCGTCAGGATCGCGTCATCGCGCAGCATAGTTTCCTGGATCGAGCGGCTGTCGAGGGCCACGTCCTGATCCAGTTTTTCAATGTTCAGACCGTGATCGTCACCGGCAATCACATTCAGCAACGCCAGCACGTCTTCACGGGTGGTGGTTTCATCCAGCGTGATGCCCACGGCGTTGATAATGTCGCTACGCAGGTTGATTTCATGTGCGCTGGCGCGGGCAATCACGGCGGCTTTGTCCGCCACTTCCACACACAGGGTGTCGAAGAAATGAGCGTGGCGCAGTTTAAAGCCTTTTTGTTGCAGGCCGGTCGCCAGAATATCCGTCAGACGGTGAATACGGCTGGCAATGCGCTTCAGGCCAACCGGACCGTGATAGACCGCATACAGACTGGCGATGTTGGCCAGCAGAACCTGCGAGGTACAGATGTTGGAGTTCGCTTTCTCGCGGCGGATATGCTGCTCGCGGGTCTGCATCGCCATGCGCAGCGCGGTGTTACCGGCGGCATCTTTAGATACGCCGATGATGCGGCCTGGCATGGAGCGTTTGAATTCATCTTTTGCGGCAAAGAACGCCGCGTGTGGGCCGCCGTAGCCCATCGGCACGCCAAAGCGCTGGGCTGAGCCAAACACGATGTCGGCACCCTGTTTGCCCGGCGCGGTTAACAGCACCAGTGCCATAAAATCTGCGGCTACGCTGACCACCACTTTGCGCGCTTTCAGCTCGCTAATCAGCGCGGTGTAATCGTGCACTTCACCGGTGGTGCCGACCTGCTGCAACAGCACGCCGAACACATCCTGATGATCGAGCACTTTATCGGCGTCATCGACAATCACATCGAAGCCAAAGGTTTCCGCGCGAGTGCGCACCACGTCCAGCGTCTGCGGGTGCACGTCGGCGGCGACGAAAAAGCGGTTGGCGTTTTTCAGTTTGCTGACGCGTTTTGCCATCGCCATGGCTTCCGCCCCGGCGGTCGCTTCATCGAGCAGCGAAGCGGAGGCGATATCCAGCCCGGTCAGATCCAGCGTCACCTGCTGGAAATTCAACAGCGCTTCCAGACGGCCCTGCGAGACTTCCGGCTGATACGGCGTGTAGGCGGTGTACCAGCCCGGATTTTCCAGCATGTTGCGCAGGATCACCGGCGGCAACTGCACGGCGGTGTAACCCATGCCGATGTAAGACTTAAAACGCTTGTTGCGCGAGGCCATCTCCTTCAGCTCAGCAAGCGCGGCGAATTCCGTGGTCGCTTCACCGATCTGCGGCGGCGCGGCGAGCTGAATATCTTTGGGCACAATCTGGCCTGTCAGGGCGTTGAGT
Organism: Enterobacter sp. kpr-6; assembly: GCF_900116015.1. Taxonomy (GTDB): domain Bacteria; phylum Pseudomonadota; class Gammaproteobacteria; order Enterobacterales; family Enterobacteriaceae; genus Enterobacter_D. The sequence goes on along the minus strand of NZ_FOYH01000005.1, from coordinate 161,489 downwards.
GAATCTGCGCCAACGGTTTTCAGCATCTCTTCCTGCTGATACGCATCCGGCCCGATATGGCGTTCGATAAATGCGCCGCGATGTTCAAGCTGGTTTAAAGTCTGAGTCATGAGCGATGGTTCCTGAAACGTGCAGTGTGATGTGATTGCAAGGCTTTACCCTCACCCCGGCCCTCTCCCTGAGGGAGAGGGAGGTTTTCGTCCCCTCTCCCTCAGGGAGAGGGTTAGGGTGAGGGTGATAAATTACTCGTCGTCCACCAGCGCTTCGTACGCCGTGGCGTCCAGCAACGCGGCAACTTCCGCTTCATCGCTGGCTTTGATTTTAAAGATCCAGCCACCTGCATAAGGCTCGCTGTTGACCAGTTCCGGGGAGTCGCTCAGCGCATCGTTAACAGCCACGATTTCGCCGCCAACTGGCGCATAGATATCCGATGCCGCTTTGACGGATTCCGCAACTGCACAGTCATCGCCTGCGCTGACGGTCGCGCCCACTTCCGGCAGATCGACAAACACCATGTCGCCCAGCAGCTCCTGCGCGTGCTCGGTGATACCCACGGTATAAATGCCGTCCGCTTCCTGGCGCAGCCATTCGTGTTCTTTGCTGTATTTCAGTTCAGCCGGTACATTGCTCATGAAAAATCTCCTGATAAAAACGCTTAAATAACCGATTTACCGGCGCGGACAAAAACGGGTTTCGTCACTTTAACCGGCATTTCACGGTTGCGGATCTGGACAATCGCGGTGTCGCCGATGCCCGCAGGCACCCGGGCCAGCGCAATGCTGTGACCCAGTGAAGGCGAAAACGTCCCGCTGGTGATTTGACCTTCCTGCAGATTGCCGGAGGCGTCAGTAAAACGCACGGGCAACTCATTACGCAGGACGCCTTTTTCAGTCATGACCAGGCCAACCAGTTGTTCGGTGCCCTTCTCACGCTGCATTTCCAGCGCTTCACGACCAATGAAATCACGGTCGGCTGGCTCCCAGGCAATCGTCCAGCCCATGTTGGCCGCCAGCGGGGAAACCCCTTCATCCATCTCCTGGCCGTAGAGATTCATGCCCGCTTCCAGACGCAGCGTGTCGCGCGCGCCCAGACCGCAGGGTTTGACACCCGCTTCAACCAGCGCGTGCCAGAATGCAGGTGCCTTTTCGTTCGGCATCGCAATTTCGTAACCCGCCTCGCCGGTGTAGCCGGTGGTGGCAATAAACAGATCGTCCGCTTCCACGCCAAAGAATGGCTTCATGCCTTCTACGGCTTCGCGCTGCTCTTCAGTAAACAGCGTCGCGGCTTTCGCCTGCGCATTCGGGCCCTGCACGGCAATCAGCGACAGATCGTCACGCACGGTGATGTCGATAGCGTACGGTTCAGCGTGTTGAGTGATCCAGGCGAGGTCTTTTTCACGGGTGGCGGAGTTGACGACGAGGCGGAAAAAATCTTCGCTGAAGTAGTAAACGATCAGATCGTCAATCACGCCGCCGGAGGCGTTAAGCATGCCGCTGTAGAGCGCTTTGCCCGTTTTGGTGAGCTTAGCCACATCGTTCGCCAGCAGGTAACGGAGAAACTCACGGGTGCGCTCGCCTTTCAGATCAACGATGGTCATGTGCGAAACGTCGAACATGCCCGCATCGGTGCGCACGGCGTGGTGCTCATCAATCTGCGAACCATAGTGCAGCGGCATCATCCAGCCGTGGAAATCCACCATACGCGCGCCGCACAGGACGTGTTGTTCAAACAAAGGGGTTTCTTGAGCCATCTTTTCCTCATTGAATAAGCGGGGCTATTAAGGATTTCAGGGGGAATAAACGCGCCACGAAACCCGGCGTCAGCCTTCAGGATGAGAGCCGACGCAAACGTTACCTTTCCCCTGAACTTATCACTGAAAAGCGCCCTTAACCATAAGCAAAAATGGGTCATCACATTAGCTTATGGTCTTTTTGCCACACACCCGTGTCAGCGTTTTATCCTGCAAAAAAGCTGTAACCGCTTTTTATATTCATACGCAAAATGATGAACCCGGTTTAAAACGATATTATTCACCGCAAATAGCGTTGATTTCCCGAAATCGAAAAAAGAAGAGATGAGAAAAAGTAATGCGAAAAAGCGAGTGAAATTAGATTATTTCAAATGAGGAAATTCCTCCCTTCCCGGTGGCGGGAAGGGAGAATGTGATGGGGGTCATAATTTAAAGCGGAGGGAAAAACTTAACGTAACCACTCTGGCAGATCGTTAAGGCCCATTGCCTGGCGGATAAGACCCGTTTTCACACCGGGAAGGGTGTCAGCCAGCTTCAGGCCAACGTCGCGGAGCAGTTTTTTCGCCGGATTTTGCCCGGCAAAGAGTTCACGGAACCCCTGCATACCTGCCAGCATCAGGGCGGCACTGTGCTTGCGGCTACGCTCGTAGCGACGCAGATAGAGATGCTGCCCGATATCTTTGCCTTCGCGGTGTAAACGACGCAGTTCGTTGATCAGTTCTGCGGCATCCATAAAGCCCAGATTGACGCCCTGCCCGGCCAGCGGGTGAATAGTGTGGGCCGCGTCGCCCACCAGCGCCAGCCGGTGCGCCGCAAACTGCCGGGCATAACGGCCCGTCAGCGGGAAGACCTGCCGCTCGCTTTCTACCTGGCACAGCCCGAGCGCATTATCGAACGCCACGCACAGTGCCTGGTTGAACGTCGCGTCATCGGCTTCCTGCATCGCTTTCGCCTGGTGCGGCGACAGCGACCAGACGATAGAGCATAAATGCGGATCGCTAAGGGGCAGAAACGCGAGGATACCGTCGCCGTGGAAAACCTGCCGCGCGACGGCGTTATGCGGTTCGCTGGTGCGAATGGTGGCGACTAACGCATGATGATGATAATCCCAGAAGGTCAGCGGGATATCGGCTTTATCGCGTAGCCAGGAGTTTGCGCCATCCGCACCCACCACCAGCCTGGCGGTGATCATGCTGGCGTCTTTGAGCGTCAGAAAGGCTTCGTTTTCGCCCCACGCCACCTGTTGCAGTTCAGCGGGCGTGATCAGGGTGACGTCCGTGCTCTGCTGCGCTTTTTGCCACAGCGCCTGGTGCACCACGGCGTTTTCGATGATATGCCCGAGATGACTGTAACCCATGCTTTCATCGTTAAAGGTAATGCGACCAAAGCTGTCTTTATCCCACACCTCCATGCCGTGATAGCAACTGGCACGGTGCGCCACGATCTCAGACCACACGCCGAGGCGGGTAAGGAGTTTTTCGCTGGCGGCATTGATAGCCGACACGCGAAGCTCAGGGGGGGCATTGTCGGAAAGCGCGACCGGTGCATTTTGTTCCAGAACCGCCACGCGCAGCCCGCTCCCCTGTAACCCACAGGCGACGGCCAGTCCAACCATACCACCGCCTACAATTGCCACATCTACACTTTGCACTCAGAACTCCTTAACGCGCGACCCAACCCAGTGTCCGCTGCGCCAGCACATCGCGTGCCGGGGTAAATAATTCCATCGCCATCAGCCCGAGGTTGCGCCCGACGACCAGCGGTGCCCAGCGGTTCGCGAACAGATGCACCAGTCCATCGGTTACGCCAATGGTGGCCTCTTTGTCGGCCTGACGACGTTTTTGGTAGTGGCACAGCAGTGCATAGTGCCCCACGTCTGCCTGCGTCGCCCATGCGGTAGTCAGCGTTTCAGCAAGACTCATCACATCGCGCATACCCAGGTTGAAACCCTGGCCGGCAATCGGATGCAGCGTTTGCGCGGCGTTACCCACCAGCACGGTACGGTGCGAAACAGATGATGATGCGGTGGTGAGCGCCAGCGGATAGGCGCTTCGCGCCCCCGCATGTACGATGCGACCAAGCCGCCAGCCGAAAGCCTGCTGCAGTTCGTGGCAGAATTTTTCGTCCGACCACGCCATCACTTCCTGCTGTTTATCCTGCGCGTGGCACCAGACCAGCGAGTAGCGCCCCTGCGACATCGGCAACAGCGCCAGCGGACCGTGAGCGGTAAATCGCTCAAATGCGCGGCCCGGTTTTGCTGCCGAGGTGGTCACGTTGGCGATCACCGCGACCTGCTGATACGGCGTTTGCTGCCAGGTGATGCCGCACTGCGCACCCAGCGATGAACGCGATCCGTCAGCGGCGACCAGCAACTGCCCGTTCAGCGTGTCGCCGTTTTCAAGCGTCACGCTTACCTGCTCTGCGGTGCGGGTAAAATCACGCACCCGCGCCGGACAGTGTAGCGTCACGCCCGGCGCACGCTTTAACAACGTAAACAGTCGTTGCCCGACGTCATGTAGCTCAACCACTTGCCCCAGCGCGTCCACGCGATAATCCTGCGCTTCCAGCGTCACAAACCCGGCATGACCGCGATCGCTGACGTGGACCGAGGTGATCGGCGTGGCGCACTCGGCAAGGCTTTTCCAGATATCCAGCCGGGTGAGATGCTGGCAGGTGCCTTCCGCCAGCGCAATCGAACGGGCATCAAAGCCTGGATGCGCAGCGGTATCAGGCGCATTGGCTTCCACCAGATGAACCGGCAGCGTGCCGTTCGATAAACGTGAAATGGCCAGCGCCAGCGTCGCGCCCGTCATCCCGCCGCCAACAATGATGACGCTCATACGCCTTTCGCCGCCGCCATCAGCGCCTCGATGTCGTCCGCGTTTTTCACCACACTCGCCGTCAGGTTTTCGTTGCCGTCTGCGGTAATGAGAATGTCGTCTTCAATGCGAATGCCAATGCCGCGATACTCCGGCGGTACATCGGCGTCTGGCGCGATGTACAAACCCGGTTCTACGGTCAGCACCATGCCAGGCTCCAGCGTGCGCGAGCGATCCGCGCCATAAACACCGACGTCATGCACATCCAGCCCCAGCCAGTGGCTCAGGCCATGCATAAAGAAGGCGCGATGCGCGTTGTCGGCGATGAGCTCATCAACCTCACCTTTGAGGATGCCGAGCTTGACCAGGCCAGTGACCATGATCCGCACGACCTCGCCCGTCACCTCCAGAATGGAGGTACCTGGGCGGAACAGCCGCAGAGAGGTGTTAAGCGATTCCAGCACGATGTCGTAAATGGCCCGCTGCGCCGTTGTGAATTTGCCGTTAACCGGGAAGGTGCGGGTGATGTCGCCCGCATAGCCCTGATATTCACAACCCGCGTCGATCAGCACCAGATCGCCGTCGCGCATTTGGCTTTCGTTTTCCGTGTAGTGCAGGATGCAGCCGTTTTCACCGCTGCCAACAATGGTGTTGTACGACGGATAGCGCGCGCCGTGACGGTTAAATTCGTGGTGGATTTCGCCTTCAAGCTGGTATTCAAACATACCGGGGCGGCATTTTTGCATCGCGCGGGTATGGGCCAGCGCGCTGATTTCCCCCGCCCGGCGCAGGACGTCGATCTCTTCTTCCGATTTAAACAAACGCATCTCATGCACGAGAGGTCGCCAGTCGGTGAGGGACGCAGGCGCGGTTAAATTCTGGCGGGAGCCTTTGCGGAGTTTGTCGAGAGCGGCAAACACGATCTCGTCAGCATAGCGGTATTCGCCCTGCGCGTGGTAAACCACGTCCAGCCCGTTCAGAAGCTGGTAGAGCTGCTCGTTGATTTCGCTGAAGGCCAGCGCGCGATCGACGCCGAGTTTTTCCGGCGCGGCATCCTGCCCAAGGCGGCGGCCGAACCAGATCTCAGCGGTGATATCGCGAACCCGATTGAACAGGACGCTGTGGTTGTGGGTGTCATCACTTTTAATCAGCACCAGTACCGCTTCAGGTTCGTTAAAACCGGTGAAGTACCAGAAATCGCTGCTTTGGCGGTAGGGATATTCGCTGTCAGCGCTGCGGTTTGCTTCTGGCGCGGCGAAAATGAGTACCGCGCTGGCGGGTGCCATTTGCGCCAGTAGCGTCTGGCGACGGCGTTCATATTCTTGCTGGGTCATGACACCTCCATATCATCACGATTTTTATTAATGCAGAGTTGGCTTACGCACTTCCGGGGCCGTTGGTTGCGGGCGGGTGAAGGTATCGTGGCAGAGCAGCGCGGCAACGCGCACATACTCGACGATCTCTTCGAGCGACATCTCCAGCTCTTCCTGATCTTCGTCTTCATCGTAGCCAAGCTGGGCGATATTGCGTAAATCATCAATCGCTTCGCCCGTTTCGCCCGTCACTTTATCGAGCTTCGGCTGCGTGACGCCAAGTCCTAACAGGAAGTGATTCACCCAGCCTGCCATGGCGTCGGCACGTTCGAACACGCTCACCTCGTCACCATCCGGCAGGTAGAGCTGAAACTGGAAACCATCATCTTCCAGCGTATCGCTGACGGTGGCGTGGAGTTTACGCAGCGCTTCCGCCAGCTCATGCCCAAATGCCAGCCCCTCGTTCGTGAGGTCGTGCAGCAATGGCAGCCAGGAGCTGTCGTGATTACCGCCGCACAGCATGCCCGCGATCAGACCGTGCATTTCAGCCGGGGTTAAGCCCACACCCTGCTGGTTGAGTAACTGGTTCAGTTCATTGTAACCAGGCATTTCGTTCTGTATTGACATGCGCATTCATCGTCGTTGAGAGGAATATTCATGGTATGCTACCACTTTGGACCCTGGTGATATACCCGTCAGGCATCACGTTACCTCATGTATTTCATTGAGGGAAAGCCTGATAAAGAGCTTGAATACGCTCATCGGGGTAGCTATAGTGTCGCCCCTTCGCAGCTAGGGCTCGGCTGGGAAGGCAGAGCGCAGTCAAACAGCAGGAAGGTGGCATGTCTGCACAACCCGTCGATATCCAAATTTTTGGCCGTTCACTGCGAGTGAATTGCCCGCCTGAGCAACAGGATGCCCTTAATCAGGCCGCGGAAGATCTGAATCAGCGGTTGCAAGATCTGAAAGTACGCACTAGAGTCACAAATACTGAGCAACTGGTTTTCATCGCTGCGTTAAACATCAGCTATGAACTGGCTCAGGAAAAGGCAAAAACCCGCGACTACGCCGCTAACATGGAGCAGCGTATTCGGATGTTACAGCAGACCATCGAACAGGCATTGCTTGATCAGGGTCGCATAACTGAAAGGCCGGGGCCTAAGTTTGAATAACACTTCAATGTCGACTATGGTAGAGTGACTTTGAAGAAAAAATTTCTCTGAGATGTTCGCAAGCGGGCCAGTCCCCTGAGCCGATATTTCATACCAACAGAATGTGGCGCTCCACGGTTGGTGAGCATGCTCGGTCCGTCCGAGAAGCCTTAAAACCGTGACGACACATTCACCTTGAACCAAGGGTTCAAGGGTTACAGCCTGCGGCGGCATCTCGGAGATTCCCCTTCTTCTACCAAGCCTCTACCATCATGACACAACCCTTACTTATCCCGACTTCTCGTCAACAGATTCGCCAGCAAATACGCCAGCACCGACGCGCATTAACCGCCGATCAACAACTGCATTTCGCCGACCAGGCCGCCGCTCGTATGATGGCATATCCGCCTGTGGTCATGGCGCACACGGTCGCGTTGTTTCTCTCTTTTGATGGCGAACTGGATACGCGCCCGCTGATCGAACAGCTCTGGCGTAGCGGCAAGCGGGTCTACTTACCTGTGCTGCATCCGTTTAGTCCGGGCAATCTGCTTTTTTTGCATTACCATCCGCACAGCGAACTGGTAGTGAATCATCTGAAAATTTACGAACCCAAACTCGACGTGCGCGATGTGCTGCCGCTGGCGCAGCTTGACGTGCTGATCACGCCGCTGGTCGCCTTCGATGCGGGAGGACAACGCCTCGGGATGGGTGGCGGATTTTACGACCGGACGCTGCAAAACTGGCAACAGTATGCGCTGACGCCTGTGGGGTATGCGCACGATTGCCAGTTTGTGGATGTACTGCCGGTTGAAGAGTGGGATGTGCCGCTGCCTGCGGTGGTGACGCCGTCGAAGATTTGGGAGTGGTGAGAAAAGCCCCCTCACCCTAGCCCTCTCCCCAGGGGAGAGGGAATTGATCGAGCACTGACTCGCTTTTCCCCCTCTCCCTGAGGGAGAGGGCCGGGGTGAGGGTAATAATCAGTACAGCAGACGGGCGCGGATTGTCCCAGGGATCGCCTTCATGCTTTGCAGCGCTTTCTGCGCGACATCTTCTTCCGCTTCAATATCAATCACCACATAGCCCATGTGCGGCGTGGTTTGCAGATACTGCGCCGCGATGTTCACGCCCTGCTCGGCAAAAATCTGGTTAATCGCGGTCAGCACGCCCGGACGGTTTTCGTGGATGTGCAGAAGACGACGGCCACCGTGCAGCGGCAGCGAAACTTCCGGGAAATTCACCGCCGACAGCGTTGAGCCATTATCGGAGTATTTCACCAGCTTGCCCGCCACTTCCAGGCCGATATTTTCCTGCGCTTCCTGCGTCGAACCGCCGATGTGCGGCGTCAGCAGCACGTTGTCGAATTCGCACAGCGGTGAGTTGAACGGATCGCTGTTGGTCGCAGGTTCAGTCGGGAACACGTCAATGGCCGCGCCCGCCAGATGCTTACGCTTGAGCGCATCGCACAGCGCCGGAATATCCACCACGGTGCCGCGCGCGGCGTTAATCAGAAGTGAACCCGGCTTCATCAGCGCCAGCTCTTCCGCACCCATCATATCTTTAGTGGAGGCGTTTTCCGGCACGTGCAGGCTCACCACATCGCTCATGTTCAGCAGGTCGGAGAGATGCTGAACCTGGGTAGCGTTACCGAGCGGCAGTTTGTTTTCAATATCATAGAAGAAGACGTGCATCCCCAGCGATTCCGCCAGAATGCCAAGCTGGGTGCCGATATGACCGTAACCAATAATGCCCAGCTTTTTGCCACGCGCTTCATAGGAGCCCGTTGCCAGTTTATTCCAGATCCCACGGTGCGCTTTGGCGTTAGCTTCCGGGATGCCGCGCATCAGCAGCAGCAATTCACCGATCACCAGTTCGGCGACCGAGCGGGTGTTGGAGAATGGTGCGTTGAATACCGGCACGCCGCGTTTGGCCGCCGCGTTAAGGTCCACCTGGTTCGTACCAATACAGAAACAGCCCACGGCCACCAGCTTTTCAGCCGCCGCGAAGATCTCTTCCGTCAGGTTGGTGCGCGATCGCAGGCCGATAAAATGGGCATCACGGATGGACGCTTTAAGCTGTTCGCTATCAAGCGCACCTTTGTGGAATTCGATGTTGGTATAACCCGCTGCACGAAGGCTATCGATTGCTTTTTGGTGCACGCCTTCAACCAGCAGAAATTTAATTTTGTCTTTTTCCAGTGATACTTTTGCCATTTCCCCGACCCTGTTTGTCATAACTTATGTGTGTTCGCTTTAGCCAACATATCAAAAAAAACTATTGCGGCAATATGAACGTTTGCGTCGCCCGTATGAAGAAAAGTCATACAGCGAAGTTTGGCAGAGGAAAATGCTGGCAATAAAAGCGAAAGCGGCAGGAAACGCAGCGCTGGCCTTAAAACGTGATACATGTCACCGAAATGAGCGCCGCAAAAATTTTTACCGGGGGGAGAGCGCCCCCCGTCAGATCATTTTACGATGGTTTTCACGCCATCCGGGCCGCCGATCAGCGCCACATCCGCGCCACGGTTGGCGAAAAGCCCTACCGTTACTACGCCCGGAATGCCGTTAATGGCATTTTCCAGCGCGATGGGATCGATAATTTCCAGGCCGTGTACATCAAGGATCACGTTGCCGTTATCGGTCAGCACGCCCTGGCGGTACTCCGGGCGACCGCCCAGCTTGACCAGTTCACGCGCCACCGCGCTGCGCGCCATCGGGATCACTTCCACCGGCAGCGGGAAGGCACCGAGGATCGCCACTTCTTTTGATGCATCGGCGATACAGATAAATTTGTCGGCGACCGAGGCGATAATTTTTTCGCGCGTCAGCGCCGCGCCGCCGCCTTTGATCATTTGCATCTGGTCGTTGATTTCATCGGCACCATCGACGTACACGCCCAGCCGGTCAACTTCATTGAGATCAAAAACGGTGATACCGAGACTTTGCAGTTTTGCCGTGGAAGCGTCCGAGCTGGACACCGCGCCTTCAATCTGCCCTTTCATCGTCCCGAGCGCATCGATAAAGTGCGCGGCAGTGGAGCCGGTGCCCACGCCGACAATCGTGCCTGGCTCAACATACTTGAGCGCCGCCCATCCTACTGCTTTTTTCAGTTCATCCTGCGTCATGATCGCTTGCCTGTGGTGAGAAATTCTTAACGCATTATAAAGACCCCACCGTGAAATGTCCCTGTGAGCCACGTCACATTATGAGGTGAAACAGCGATGAATGGATTTCGTCTGTACCTGGAGGAAATTTGTGTCATAGTGCTGCTAATCACCTTTTGGAGCACCCCAGAGCAATGAAACGTCCGGACTACAGAACACTACAGGCGCTTGACGCGGTCATCAGAGAACGTGGGTTTGAGCGCGCCGCGCAAAAGCTGTGTATCACTCAGTCCGCCGTTTCTCAACGCATTAAACAGCTTGAAAATATGTTCGGTCAGCCGCTGCTGGTGCGTACCGTACCGCCACGTCCAACCGAGCAGGGGCAAAAACTGCTGGCGTTGCTGCGTCAGGTGGAGTTGCTGGAAGATGAGTGGCTGGGCGATGAACAAACGGGTTCCACGCCGCTGCTGCTGTCGCTGGCGGTCAACGCCGACAGTCTGGCAACCTGGCTGCTGCCGGCGCTGGCTCCGGTGCTGGCTGACTCCCCTATCCGCCTGAATTTGCAGGTAGAAGATGAAACCCGCACTCAGGAGCGCCTGCGTCGGGGCGAAGTGGTGGGTGCGGTGTCCATCCAGCCTCAGGCTCTGCCGAGCTGTCTGGTCGATCAACTGGGGGCGCTGGATTATCTGTTTGTCGCCTCAAAAGCCTTTGCGGAGCGCTATTTCCCGAACGGGGTTACGCGTCAGGCGCTGCTGAAAGCACCTGCCGTGGCGTTCGACCACCTCGACGACATGCATCAGGCCTTTTTACAGCAAAACTTTGATTTGCCGCCAGGCAGCGTGCCGTGCCACATCGTGAATTCCTCAGAAGCCTTCGTCCAGCTGGCGCGCCAGAGCACCACCTGCTGTATGATCCCGCATCTGCAAATTGAGAAAGAGTTAGCCAGCGGCGAACTGATTGACCTCACGCCCGGCCTGTTTCAGCGCCGGATGCTTTACTGGCACCGCTTTGCGCCAGAAAGCCGCATGATGCGCAACGTCACCGATGCGCTGCTGGCGCACGGTCATCGCGTACTGCGTCAGGATTAAAAAATGACTCCACGGGCGTGGAGTCATGCGGGAATTATTGCGCGGACGGCGTGGCTGGCGTAGCCGGTGTGGACGTTTGCGCAGGCGCGGTTCCTTTTGCGGCGTTGTCAGGCTGAAGCTCAAACACCACATCAACCTGATCGTCAAACTGAATGGTCGGCTGCTCGTAGGTTTCCTGCGCGGAAGCGGGCGCAGCTTCGGCCTTCATCATCCGTACCATCGGGCTTGGCTGATAATTGGAGACGTGGTAGCGCACGCTGTACACCGTACCCAGCTTGCTGTTAAAGCCAGCCGCTAACTGCTCCGCCTGACGGACAGCATCATCAATCGCCGCTTTACGGGCTTTATCTTTGAAGGCTTCCGGCTCGGCAACGCCCAGCGTGACGGAGCGAATTTCATTGAGTCCGGCCTTGAGCGCGCCATCAAGCAATGAATTCAGTTTATCCAGTTCACGCAGGGTCACCTCAACGGTACGCACGGCGCGATAGCCTTTCAGAATGCTTTTGCCATCCTGATAGTCATAATCGGGTTGGGTACGGAGGTTGGCTGAATTGATGTCTTTGCGGGCCACACCGTTTTGCTCAAGGAAGCTCAGGTATTGCGCAACGCGATCGTCAGCCTGTTTTTTTGCGGAAGCGGCATCTTTTGCCGCCACGTTGACTTCAATCGCCAGAGTGGCGATATCCGGCACCGCATCAACGCTTGCCGTACCAGAAGTCACAATGTGCGGGCCGTTTGGCAATTCATTCGCCTGAACCGACACTGCACCGAATCCAACTAATGCCGCCAGGGCCATTACTTTAAACTTCACTGTAGCTCCTCCATGTCTCGTCATCGCCTCAGGAATACAGGCATCTGCGAGCAAGCTTAGCGTGTCCGGCGAACTTGTCCATAATCCTGGTCTGATTACCACAGCGCCTGCAAATGTTGCACGCCGTCGCGGGCAAGCTGGTAGGCGATAACCCACATAACGATGCCCACCAGCGCATTAATAATGCGCTGAGCGCGGGCAGTCTGCAGGCGCGGCGCAAGCCAGGCAGCCAGTACCGCGAGGCCAAAGAACCACAGGAAAGAGGCGCTGATCGTGCCGAGGGCAAACCAGCGCTTCGGCTCCTGGGCCAGTTGCCCACCCACGCTGCCCAGCACGACAAAAGTATCCAGATACACATGCGGATTAAGCCAGGTCACCGCCAGCATGGTCGCCACAATCCTGCCCCGCCCCTGCTTCAGCACCTGCGCGCTTTCAAGTTCAATTGAAGTGCCAAGCGCCGTCTTCAGTGCGCCAAAGCCATACCACAGCAGGAACGCCACGCCGCCCCAGGTTACCAGCGCCAGCAGCCACGGGGACTGCATCAGTAGCGCGCTGCCGCCAAACACCCCGGCGCAAATCAGCAGGAGATCGCTGAACGCGCACAGCGTGGCCGTCATCAAATGGTACTGGCGGCGAATGCCCTGATTCATGACGAAAGCGTTTTGCGGGCCGAGGGGCAAAATCATGGCCGCGCCAAGTATAAGCCCTTGAAAATAATAAGATAACACGATAATAAGCCTGTGCATTTGGTGAATAACGCAGACTATATCTCGCTCATGCTATTAGCGGAAATGGATAATTTTAATCGGGTATAAGTGAGATTAATGCGGTAGTGGCTGACATAAACCGTCAACGGGCGGGCAGGCCGGGCATACCGCCCGGCCCAGGTGCGTTTATTCTTCTGGTTTTGCTTCTTTTACACGTTTGAAATTCACATCCATCTGCGGATACGGGAAGCTGATACCGTTCGCATCGAAGGTTTTCTTGATGCGTTCCAGCACGTCCCAGTAAACGTTTTGCAGATCGCTGCTCTTGCTCCAGATGCGGATCACAAAATTCACAGACGATGCGCCCAGTTCATTCATGCGCACGGTCATCTCACGATCTTTAAGAATGCGGTCATCCGATTCAATGATTTCCATCAGCAGTTTTCTGACCTGATCGATATCTGCGCTATAGTCGACGCCAATAATCAACTCGTTACGACGCACCGGTTCGCGGGAGAAGTTGATAATATTCCCGGCGATGATTTTCCCGTTAGGGATCACCACAAAGCGACCATCGGCCGAACGCAGGGTGGTGGAGAAAATCTGCACGTGCAGCACGGTGCCAGCAACGCCGCCTAAATCCACGTATTCACCTGCACGGAAGGGACGGAAGGTCACCAGCAGGACGCCTGCGGCCAGGTTAGAGAGCGAGCCCTGCAGCGCCAGACCGACCGCCAGACCTGCGGCACCGAGCACTGCGATCACCGAGGCGGTTTGAACCCCAACCCGTCCTAATGCGGCGATCAGCGTAAAGGCGATGATCCCATAGCGCACCAGCGCCGATAAAAAGTCAGCGACCGTCGCATCAATGTGGCGTGCCACCATCAGGCGGTTAAGGGCGTTAGAAATGATGCGGGCGATGATCATCCCGATAATGATGATGGCAATAGCCGCCACGATGTTAACCGCGTAACTCAGCAGTAACGCCTGGTTGCGCACCAGCCAGCCGCCCGCGTTATTGATGCTGCCTACTACGTTGAGATCTTCCATTTACTGTTCCTTTTTCTTGCCAAAAACGGCTCAACGCTCACGGCAAAAACGTGAGCCAGGTCAGTAAAGGGTAAACAAAAAAGGGATCATCTGCCAAATTTCAATGGATTAATGCATGCCCCTCACCCCGGCCCTCTCCCACAGGGAGAGGGAGAAAAGCGAGTCCGTGCCCTCTCCATGGGGAGGGGGAAAGGCCAGTCCGCGCTCGATCGGTCCCCTCTCCCTGGGGAGAGGGTTAGGGTGAGGGGAATACACAGGCAAAAAAAATGGCCTCCCGAAGGAAGCCATTATTCAGACATTAAAAAGATTACAGAACGTCAACCGCGTTCAGTTCTTTAAATGCCTGCTCCAGACGAGCGACCATGCTGGTCTGCGCGGCACGCAGCCATACACGCGGATCGTAGTATTTCTTGTTCGGCTGGTCGTCGCCTTTCGGGTTGCCCAGCTGAGCCTGCAGGTAAGCTTCGTTTTCTTTGTAGTACTTCAGAATACCTTCCCAGTTAGCCCACTGAGTATCGGTATCGATGTTCATTTTGATCACGCCGTAGCTTACGGAGTCTTTGATTTCCTGAGCAGAAGAACCGGAACCGCCGTGGAAGACGAAGTTCAGGCTGTTGTGCGGCAGGTTGTGTTTCTTAGAAACGTATTCCTGAGAATCACGCAGGATGGTCGGGGTCAGCTTAACGTTACCCGGCTTGTACACGCCGTGAACGTTACCGAAGGACGCCGCGATAGTGAAGCGCGGGCTGATTGCGTTCAGTTTGGTGTACGCGTAATCAACGTCTTCCGGCTGAGTGTACAGGGCAGAAGCGTCCATGTGGCTGTTGTCCACACCATCTTCTTCACCACCGGTGCAACCCAGTTCGATTTCCAGAGTCATGCCCATTTTGGACATGCGCTCCAGGTATTTAGCGCTGATCTCGATGTTCTCTTCCAGAGACTCTTCAGACAGGTCGATCATGTGAGAAGAGAACAGCGGTTTACCGGTAGCGGCGAAATGTTTTTCACCCGCGTCCAGCAGACCGTCGATCCACGGCAGCAGTTTCTTCGCGCAGTGGTCAGTGTGCAGAATTACCGGCACGCCGTAATGTTCAGCCATCTGGTGAACATGGTGAGCACCAGAGATTGCGCCAAGGATAGCCGCTTGCTGGCCTTCGCCTTTGAAGCCTTTACCGGCGATGAATGCAGCACCACCGTTAGAGAACTGAACGATAACCGGTGCTTTAACTTTGGCAGCGGTTTCCAGAACGGCGTTGATGGAGTCAGTACCCACGCAGTTAACAGCAGGCAGAGCAAAGTTGTTTTCTTTTGCTACCTGGAACACTTTCTGTACGTCGTCACCCGTGATGACGCCCGGTTTTACGAAATCAAAAATTTTAGACATGTTTCGTTGTCCTGTATCTTCGGCCGTTGAAAATTGCGAGCCCTGCTATCAAAGCACGCTGAAAGTTGGGCAGGTTTCCCTGCCCCTTGAATACTTACTGCTTAGCGCGCTCTTCAAGCATAGCGACTGCTGGCAGCACTTTGCCTTCCACGAACTCGAGGAATGCACCGCCGCCAGTGGAGATGTAAGAGATTTTGTCAGAAATGCCGAACAGATCGATTGCAGCCAGGGTATCACCACCGCCTGCGATGGAGAACGCTTCGCTGTCAGCGATAGCATTCGCCACGATTTCCGTACCTTTACGGAAGTTCGGGAATTCGAACACGCCTACCGGACCATTCCACAGAATGGTTTTGGCGTTTTTCAGAATTTCAGCCAGTTTCTCAGCGGAAGCGTCGCCCAGATCCAGAATCTGCTCTTCATCTTTGATGTCGTTTACAGATTTCAGTGTGGCGGTTGCGGTTTCAGAGAACTCGGTTGCCACGCGAACATCGGTCGGAACCGGGATGTCGCAGGTGGTCAGCAGGCGTTTTGCTTCGTCAACCAGGTCAGCTTCATACAGGGATTTACCCACATTGTGGCCCTGAGCGGCAACGAAGGTGTTGGCGATACCGCCACCCACGATCAGCTGGTCAGCGATTTTAGACAGGGAATCCAGCACGGTCAGTTTGGTAGAAACTTTAGAACCACCAACGATGGCAACCATCGGGCGAGCCGGTTCTTTCAGCGCTTTACCCAGTGCTTCCAGTTCGTCAGCCAGCAGCGGGCCTGCGCACGCCACGTCAGCAAATTTACCGATACCGTGGGTAGAAGCCTGCGCACGGTGTGCAGTACCAAACGCATCCATAACAAACACATCGCACAGCGCGGCATATTTTTTGGACAGCGCTTCGTCGTCTTTCTTCTCGCCTTTGTTGAAGCGAACGTTTTCCAGAACCACCAGTTCACCGGCAGCCACTTCAACGCCGTCCAGGTAGTCTTTAACCAGACGTACCGGGCTTGAAAGTTTGTCTTTCAGGTAATTAACAACCGGCAGCAGAGAGAATTCTTCGTTGTACTCACCTTCGGTCGGACGACCCAGGTGGGAGGTTACCATCACTTTTGCACCCTGTTTCAGTGCCAGTTCGATGGTCGGCAAAGAAGCTCGGATACGCGCATCGCTGGTTACTTTCCCATCTTTAACCGGTACGTTCAGATCCGCACGGATAAAAACACGTTTACCAGCCAGATCCAGATCGGTCATCTTAATTACAGACATGGTGAATCCTCTCGTTGATTCGTTGATTCTTAAAGTTTTGCGAGCGCCAGAAGCGCTCTACCTGAAACCTTGCCCGGCCATGGCTAACGTCGTGTCGAGCATTCTGTTAGCAAAGCCCCATTCGTTATCACACCAGACCAGCGTTTTGATCAGGTGGGCACCGCTAACCCGCGTCTGGGTACCATCAACAATGGCACTGTGCGGATCGTGGTTAAAATCTGTGGACACCAACGGTAATTCCGTATAGTCAACTATACCATGAAATGTCCCCTGTGCCGCTTTTTGCAGCAACAGGTTGACTTCACACGCTTTTACCGGTTCCTTTACCGTCACGCTTAAATCGATGGCCGTCACATTGATGGTCGGCACACGCACGGCAATCGCTTCAAATTTATCATTAAATTTAGGAAAGAAGCGGGTGATGCCTGCGGCCAGTTTTGTATCGACCGGAATGATCGACTGGCTGGCAGCGCGAGTGCGTCGGAGATCCGGGTGCCAGGCGTCGATCACCTGTTGATCGTTCATCGCCGAGTGGATCGTTGTGACCGTCCCGGAATCAATTCCGTAAGCGTCGTCGAGGAGTTTAATCACCGGAATAATGCAGTTGGTGGTGCAGGAGGCGTTAGAAACCATGCGGTCGTCGGCGCGCAGCGTATGCTGATTCACGCCGAACACGATGGTGGCGTCGAGATCGCTGCTGCCGGGGTGAGAAAAAAGCACCTTTTTCGCGCCCGCCGCCAGATGTGCTTCGCCATCCTGACGGTTGCCATACACACCGGTGCAATCAAGCACGATGTCGACGCCGAGTTCGCGCCATGGCAGGGATTCGATATCAGGCTTATGCAGGAGCCTGATAGCATCGTCACCGATAAAAAGCTGTTCACGCTCCAGGCGCACGTCCCACGCAAAACGGCCATGCGTCGTGTCATATTTCAATAAATGCGCCATGCCCGCAGCATCCGCCAGTTCATTGATTGCCACCACGCTTACTTCCGCACGACGCCCGGATTCATATAAAGCACGAACCACGTTACGCCCGATGCGACCGAAGCCATTTATCGCTATGCGTACGGTCATAGATCTCCTGCAAGGCCATTCCACTTCATGTGGCTGACAGAATAGTTCAGCCGTCAGTCGGGTGGAACCTTACGTGTCACAAACTGCAAATGATTGGTTAAATGACGAACACTTCATCAACTGAAACGCTTCAGCCAGAATAAGCGAATTGTGGAATAAAAGGAATCCGCGCCCGGCGGGTTAAAACGGTTATCTGATCTGCGTCACACTTTAACGCAAATGGCACGCGCGATTATTCTATTACTGGAATCCGCATTCCCGTATACGAAAATCATCGTAGCGCCGCGCTTTTTTCCTGATATACATCAGTGATTCAACTTACCGCCATCCGTATGATGCTGGCACGTCCGAGTCTCGGAGTTAACTTACGCTATGACCTTATCCCCTCAATCAGATGCCCGCTTTTATGCGCTGCGTCTGGCCCCCGGCCAGGAAGTTCTGAGCCAGTTACGCCTCTTTATTACACACCATCAACTGCACGCCGCGTGGATTGCGGGCTGCACCGGCAGTTTAACGGATGTCGCGCTGCGCTATGCGGGCCGCGAAGACACCACCTTACTTTCCGGCAAGTTTGAAGTGCTGTCGCTTAGCGGCACGCTGGAGTCTACCGGAGAACATCTGCACCTCAGCATCGCCGATGAAAACGGTGCGGTGCTGGGCGGCCATGTCATGCCTGGCTGTACGGTGCGCACCACGCTTGAGCTGGTCATTGGCGAATTAACCGCCCTCTCTTTCTCACGCGAGCCGTGCCCGCTCTCCGGGTATGAAGAACTTGTCGTGAAATCCCGTTAACCCACTTTTATTACTCTGAGGTTGTTATGGCGCGTCGCCAACTTTCCAGCCAGACGCTGGCCCTGATCGTCATTTCTGTCGCCATTAATATGATTGGCGGGCAGCTTATCAGCCTGCTTAAGCTGCCGATTTTTCTCGATTCCATCGGCACTCTTATCAGCGCCGTGCTGCTCGGGCCGTTTATTGGCATGCTGACCGGGTTATTAACCAACCTGCTGTGGGGGCTGCTTACCGATCCCATCGCCGCCGCCTTTGCGCCGGTCGCCATGGTGATTGGCTTAGTGGCAGGCGTGCTGGCGCGGCTTGGCTGGTTTAAGACCCTGCCAAAAGTGATCGCCAGCGGTGTCGTCATTACCCTTGCCGTTACCGTTGTCGCCGTGCCCATCCGTACCGCGCTGTTTGGCGGTGTAACCGGCAGCGGGGCCGATCTGGTGGTCGCCTGGGTGCATTCAATGGGCAACGATCTGATGGAATCGGTGGCACTGACGGTGCTGGGCGCGAACCTGGTCGATAAGATCCTGACGGCGATTATCGTCTGGGGATTACTGCGCCAGCTTCCGCAGCGCACATTGCGCCACTTCCCGGCGATGTCGGCTGTACGTTAAATGCATCCGTTTACTTCCCTCTCCCTGTGGGGCGTGGCGGCATGCACGGCGCTGCTGATGCCCGCCAGCCTGCTACTGACGGCGGTAAGCACGCTGTCGTTTGTCAGCCTGTTGATCGTCCCTGCGGCCCGCAAGCGGGCGCGGTATGTCGTCTGGCTGATGCTTTCACTGGGGGTGGGAATGTGGCTGGTGCACGGCGGCTGGCTGGCCGCCTGGCTTAGCGGTCAGCCGCGTAATCCGCTCGCCTTTGCCCACGCAATCGTGCTCTGGCAGCGCATTCTGATCGTCGTCGCCACCTCTCAACTGTGGATGGCCTGCGTACCCGTTCCACTATTTGTTCGTGCGCTGTTTGCCAGCCGACTGCCACCAGGTCTGGCTTATCTGCTCTCCGGCCCGCTGCTGATTGTGGAGCAGTTAAAGCACCGTCTGGCGAGTATTCACGAGGCGCAACGGGCGCGCGGTGTGCCGCTTGGCGGGCGCTGGTATCAGCGTCTGCGCGCGATTCCGGCGCTGATTGTGCCGTTAACGCACAGCGCCCTGAACGATCTCTCTATACGCGGAGCCGCCCTGGATATGCGCGCGTTTCGTCTGCACCGCACCCGCACGACGCTGTGGGCACCGCCTGACAGCGCCGGGCAACGCCTCTTTCGCTATGTGATGGTGGCGTTCATGCTGGCCGAAATGGGAGCCTGGATATGGTTACGTTAGATAATTTCAGCTATCTGCCAGCGCACTCGTCAGTCCCCGCCAGGGCGTTTTCGCTTAACCTCACCGAACCTGGCATGGTGGCGATCCTGGGCGGCAACGGCAGTGGTAAAAGCACGCTCGCGCAGTTGCTGGCGGGCTGGTATCCGACGTGGCTGCCGGGCAGCATCAGTGGAACGGGGAGCTTATGCGGTCATCCCATCGGTGAGCTTTCTCTTGTTGAGCAGGCACAAACCATCCAACTGGTGCAGCAATCCCCTTACCTTCAGCTTTCGGGCTGCACCTTTAGCGTGGAAGAAGAAGTCGCCTTTGGGCCAGAAAACCTCTGTCTGGATGAAGCGACGATCCTGGCCCGGCTTGAGGCGGCGCTGACCTTAACCGACTGCCAGCCGTTGCGCCACCGCCATCCGGCGACGTTATCCGGCGGCGAATCACAGCGGGTGGTTATCGCCTGCGCGCTGGCGATGCAGCCCAAAATATTAATTCTCGACGAAGCGTTCAGCCGCCTGACGGCAGCGGCGACGCTCACGCTGCTTACGCGCCTGCAAACGTGGGCGCAGGAACACCAGGCGCTGATTATCCTTTTTGAACGCCAGCGCGATCCCTTTCTGCGCTTTTGTCAGCACGCCTGGCAGTTACACGACGGAGAATTAAACCCGCTATGTTAACTCTCGATAAAGTGCGTTATCGCTGGCCGGGTGCCACGGCAGATTGTTTACGGGAGGTGTCACTCAGCCTGGAACCGGGAGAATGGGTGGCGCTGACCGGCGACAACGGCGCGGGTAAATCAACGTTACTGCGCGTGATGGCCGGATTGCTGAAACCTTCTGCGGGCACGGTAACACTCGACGGCGCACCGCTGGCAAAAATGCAGGATGCCGCGCGGGCGCAAAGGTTAGGCGTGCTGTTTCAGGAAGCGGAAAATCAGATCTTTCACAGCGATGTCACCCAGGAAGTGACCTTTGGCCTGCGGCTGCAAAAGCGCCCGCAACAGGAAATCGCGCAGTGCACCGCTGCTGCCCTGACGTTGTGCAACCTTGACGACGTGGCCAGCGCGCATCCGCTGGATCTGCATACCGCGCAGCGCCGGATGGTCGCCGTCGCCAGCCTTGAAGCCATCGCCCCGCCCGTGCTGTTACTGGATGAACCCAGCCGAGATTTTGACGATGCATGGCTAGCGGTATTCGAACGCTGGCTTGCCGTCTGCCGCGAAAGGGGCACCACCGTACTGGCGATAAGCCACGATGCGGAATTTATTCGCCGCCATTTTACGCGCGTGATCCGCCTGAAGGACGGTGTTATTACCGGAAAATAATAAATTTCATGAATAATAAATAATCCCGCCCCCCTTATTTTATTTACTTTTCGCCTGTTTGACTTAAATGGCTAAATAAGTACAGGCGCTTACCTTCCGTTATTTTCATCACAAAACACGCCCTTTCCCAATGCTAATATTATTAGCGCTCTATCTATATTCACCCTGATTATATTTAACTCATTCACTGCGCTAATTGGAATAGTCAGGATGACAGATAAAATCAAAAGGACTTGTGATGAAACAAAAAATGCAAATGGTCGGTCAGGCCATGCTGGTGCCTATTTCGATTATTACCATCGGCTCGATGTTTATGGGCTTTGGCAGCGCATTTACCAGTAGCGGGACGATTGCGGCCCTGCATCTGGATTCGGTCATTACCCGCGACTCGTTTTGGTTTGCCTTTTTTAGCGTGCTGAAGGCAACGGGAGATGTCGTCTTCCGTAATTTGCCGCTCTTTTTCTCCATTGGCGTGGCGTTCGGGCTGGCCAAAAAAGAGAAGGCCTGGGCCGCCTTTTCCGGCGCGGTGTGCTTTATGGCAATGCACTTTATTATCAGCGTTCTGCTGGAGTTAAACGGCCTCACGCCGCAAACCACCACCGCCGACTGGTTCGTGCAACATCAGCATCTGGATCCCACCACGGCGGTGCAAAAAGCCTCTATCTACACCACGGAACTGGGCATGTTCTCTTACCGCATGAGCGTGTTTGGCGGCATGATTGTCGGCCTCGTGACCTCGTATCTGCACAACCGGCTCTATAACGTTAAGCTCCCGCTGGTGCTCTCCTTTTTCGCCGGAACCCGCACGGTGCCGATTGTGACGCTGATGGTGGGATCGCTGCTCGGCGTCACGCTGTTTTTTATCTGGCCGCCCGTGGGCGGGATGCTGGCGCAGTTCAGCAAGCTCATAGCTAACTCAGGTTTAGCCGGAACTTTTATCTGGGCGATTGCCGATAAATCATTACTGCCCGTCGGCCTGCATCATTTGATCACCACGCCCATTCGCCTGACTGAACTGGGCGGTTCGATGGAGATTTGCGGGCAACTGGTGAGCGGCACCACCAATATTTATATGGCCCAGTTGGGCTGTGAAGAGACGCCCGAACTGCTGGTGCGCGGTTTTCAGTCGGGCCGGGTGGTCGTTCATTTCGGCGCATTGCCGGGTGCGGCGCTGGCGATTTATCAGTGCTCGCGCGCGCCACAAAAAAAGGTGGTCGCCGGATTATTAATTCCCGTGGTCGCCACCATGATGTTATTTGGCGTCACCGAACCCATTGAATACACCTTTTTATTTGTCGCCCCGTGGCTGTTTTATTTTGTCCATGTCCCGTTAACCGGACTGGCATTTGTATTAACCGAAATGGCTAACGTGTCGATTTATGGCGGCAGCCTGAAAGATATTCTGCCCGTGCTTCTGCAACCGAATAAGCTCAACCTGTGGGGTTATTTATGGTTAACGCCGCTGTTTTTCGTCATCTATTACGGCTTATTTCGCTATCTGATCCTGCGTTTTAACGTTATGACTCCGGGGCGCGAAAGCGACGAGCGCGGCGAGGGGGAAACGAAGCTCTATACCAAACAGGATTATAAAGCGCGGCAGGCGCAGCAGGAGAAAACCCCGTCGCTTGCCCCGCGCATCATCGCCGCGTTTGGCGGCAAAGAGAACATCGAACAGTTCGATAACTGCATCTCCCGCCTGCGTGTCGAAGTGAAAGATCCCACCCGGGTGGCGAACGAAATCCTGTGGAAGAAAACGCTCGGCGCAAAAGGGTTTGTCCGGGTGGGCGATAACGGCTTTCAGATCATCTATGGCGCAGAAGTCATCATGATCGCGGGCGACTGCAAGGAACTGCTGGATGAGGAGGAAGCCTGATGAACGCGCTTCAGGAGACATTCCACCGGACGCTGACCTTCACCCCGCGCGATGAAAAACAGATCGCCCGCGTTGATTTCACGCCGGGCGCGGGCATCGAAAAAATCGGGGTGGAATACCAGGTCAGCGGCGAGAGCGTGGTCGATCTGGGCCTTGAAATAAACGGGCAAGTCAAAGGCTGGAGCGGCGGGGCCAGACGGCAGTTTATCATCAGTGAAAATTTCGCCACCGAAGGCTACACGCGCACCGCCATCGTTGACGGCACGTGGAGCGTCCTGCTCGGCCTGTATAAAATCCGCGCCGCCTGCGAAGTGACGGTCACCGTCACGCTGTTTAAAAAGCACTACCGCTGGTTAAAAGGCGACACCCATCTGCATTCTGTCCACAGCGACGGGAAGTTAACCATTGCAGAGCTCATCAGTCGTGCGCAGGCGCAGGGCCTCGATTTTCTCTGTTTTACCGATCACAACACCACCTCGCAAAACCGCGAGATCGCAGGCATTAACTCGCCGCTGTGTCTGATCCCCGGCATGGAACTGACCAGCGAGCGGGGCCACGTTAATTTCACCGGCACAGCGCAGCCAGTGGCCTCGTTTCTGCCCCATTTCACCGCCGCCGACATCGCCGCCAGAATGAATGAAGCGCGGCAAAACGGCGCGCGCATCGGCATCAATCACCCTTTCTGCCGCCATTGCCCGTGGCAGAACCCGTTGAGTGATTACGACTGGCTGGAGATCTGGAACGGGCCATGGGACGCCAGCACCAACAACGAGCAGGCGTTTGCCTGGTGGTATCAGCAACTCTGCGCGGGCAAGCGGATAAGCGTCGTGGCGGGCAGCGACTTTCATAAAGAGAAAGGATTGATCTGCGCGTACACCTGGACGCGGGCGCAAAGCACCGAACGGGAAGACATTCTGAATGCCCTCGCTCAGGGGCGCTGCTACCTGAAAAGCGACGGGCCTACCGACCTGCACCAGTTCTGCATCGGCGAGGCCGGGCCTGGCGAAACCGCATCCGGCAGCCTGCTGCATGTCAGTCTGAGCACCCATCCGGATAACCACGTGCTGCTTTACACCGACCGGCACGTCATCACGCTGCCCCACAACGGCCACGTGGATCAGCACATCGACATCAACGATGCCGCTTTCGCCCTGCTGCGCGTCAACCACGGCCCCGTCGCCCAACTTATTACCAACCCTGTTTATCGAGGATAGTCCCTTGCAACGTGTCCATATCATCTACAAAACGCATCTGGATATTGGTTTTACCGATCTGGCCAGCATCATCGAAGACAAATACCTGCATGAATTTATTCCGTCGGTGATCCGCCTTGCGCAGGAGGTCAACACGCCGACGCAGAAGAACTTTATCTGGACCTGCGGCGCGTGGCTTATCACCCGCTTTCTGCAAACGGCCAGCGAAACGTCGCGCCGGGAGCTGATCGCCGCTATTGAGCGGGGCGACATCGCCTGGCATGGTCTGCCGTTTACCTCGCACAGCGAACTGCTTAACGCCAGCACCCTGCAATTCGGTCTTGATTACGCGCTGGATCTCGATCTGCATTTCAACAAGCGAACCATCGCCGCTAAAATGACCGACGTGCCCGGCTACACTCAGGCGATCGTTCCCTGGCTGGCCGGGGCCGGGATCACTTATCTGCACCTCGGCGTTAACGAGGCCTCCACCTCGCCGGATGTGCCGCTGCTGTTTCGCTGGCGGCTGGGCGAGGCGGAAATCATCGTCAACTACTCCCCTGGCGGGTACGGCAACGAATACTACTGCGAGCCGCTCGATGAATTGCTGGTGTTCTGCCACGCCGCCGACAACTGCGCGCCGCCGGATGCCGACCAGGTTTACGCCACCATTAACCGCTACCGGGCGCGTTACCCGGATGCGGTGGTCAGCGCGTCCACGCTGGATGACTTTGCCGCGCGGGTGACGACGATTAAAGATCGCCTGCCGGTGATCAGCCGTGAGATCGGCGATACCTGGAATCACGGTCTGGCGACCGATCCGGGCAAAGTGAGCCGCTACCAGCGGTTGATCCGCCTGCTGGGGCAGGAGGTGTCAGCCGGGCATCTTTCGCCCGTTGATGAAGCCTGCCGTCAGGCGATGGCCCAGCTCATCATGGTGCCGGAGCACACCTGGGGGATGGATCTCAAACTGCATCTGTCAGATTACAACCACTACCTGCCCGCCGAATTCGACGTGGCGAGACAGGCCGACCAGATTGAAAACGGCATTCCCAAACCGTACCGGTTTATCGCTGAGTTTGCTGCCCGGCTGCCGCATCGCAATGAGCCGGGCTACCGGAATATCGCCGCCTCATGGCAGGAGCAGCGCGACTACGTTGAAAACGCCCTCGCCTGCCTGCCCCCGGAGGTGCGCGAGAAATTTATCCCCGCCGCCCCCGTCACGCCCGATGGCATTTTGACCCATGACCGCTCGCTGACATTGGGCGATTATCACCTCGATATTGCGCCGGATGGCAGCCTGAGCGCGCTGAGAGTCAACGGCAAAAACTACGCCGCCGCACCGCTGGCGAAACTCATTTATCGCCAGGTGAGCGATGACGAATACCAGCGTTTTGCCGGGCATTATCTGCAAAATCTGGACTCCACCCACGACTGGGCGATTGCTGATTTCACCAAGCCGGGACTGGAACTCACCGCCGTTCCGGTGACATCCCGGTGCGCCACGCTGAAACTGCACAGCGTCTGGATTGATGAAACGCCGGACGACTACCGGCTGTTTATCGACACCCGCTTTGTGCAAAACGAGCCGGGGATGGTGCTGCGCCTGCCGGAAAAAGTGCTGCACGGCTGGCGCTTCAGCAAGCAACACGCGGAGATCCGCTATCAGGTTTCAGTGATCGGCAAGCAGGCCAACCGCCTGCCGGAAGAGATCTGGCTGCAATTCGGGCTTATTAATAAATCACAGAGCCTGTGCCGCAAGATTGGGCAGATCATTGACTGGCAGCACGTCGTGCACAACGGCAACCGCAACCTGCACGGCGTGGAATCGGTGAATGCCCCTGACTGGCGACTGCAACCCCTCGACGCGCCGCTGATCGCCCTGCACGAGCCGCGCATTTTGTGGTTTGGCGAACCCCATGACCAGCCCGACAGCCTCTTCGCGCACCTCTATAACAACATCTGGGGCACCAATTTCCCGATGTGGTACGAAGAGGATATTCACGCCGAATACCTGCTGCATCTGGTGAGTGACAAGGAGAGCGAATGAGCGACCAACGGATTATCCATGCGGTGTCACACACCCACTGGGACAGGGAATGGTATTTCACCACGCTGGACACGCAGGTGTTCGCGGTCAAAGCGTTTAGCAAGCTGATCGACGCGCTGGAAGCTAACCCGGCGTTGATCTACCACCTCGACGGACAAAGCTCGCTGCTGAGCGACTTTTTACAAATCCGCCCGGCGCTCACTGAACGGGTGAACGCGCTGGTGAAGGCGCGACGCCTGCTGACCGGCCCCTGGTACACGCAGCCGGACCTTTTTAACATCGCCACCGAATCGATGTTCCGCAATCTGCGCATCGGCATTCATCACGCGCAGGCCGCCGGGGGCTGCATGGATGTGCTTTATCTGCCGGATACTTTTGGCAGCCACGCGCAACTGCCGCAGATCGCCGCCGCCTTTAATCTGCACAATATTTTGCTGCGCCGGGGTTACGATCCACAGCACATGGGCCCTACGGAGGTGTGCTGGCAGACGGCCAGTGGCGACGCGGTGAAAACGGCGATTATTCCCTTTGGTTATTCGCTGGCGCATCCGGAGCGCGGCGGGCGCTACCGCAATTTCTCGCTGCATCACTTCAAACTTGAAACCTGGCCGCTGGTTGAAAAGCTCAAACAACTGACCACCAGCCGCCATCTGCTCTGCCCGATTGGGGGCGATCAGGTAAGCTGCGATGCAGAGTTCGACAGGCTTATCGCGAAAGTGGACGCTCACTCCGACGACCATTACATCGCCAGCAGCTATGAGGATTATTTCGCTGCCCTGAACGAAAACGACCTGCCGCTCTACGAGGGCGAGTTCCGCCAGCCGCGTCTGTCCCGCGTGCACAAAACCATCGGCTCTTCACGCTACG
This sequence comes from Enterobacter sp. kpr-6, assembly GCF_900116015.1. Classification (GTDB taxonomy): domain Bacteria; phylum Pseudomonadota; class Gammaproteobacteria; order Enterobacterales; family Enterobacteriaceae; genus Enterobacter_D. The sequence continues at coordinate 134,581 of NZ_FOYH01000005.1, read as the reverse complement.
ACATTAAAAAGGCCAACGACGCCGCCGAAACGCAGCTTATCCATCAAACCGAACCGTTGCTGGCGCTGGCCCGCGCCAACGGACTGGCCTGTAGCGAGGAGATGCTGGAAAAAGCCTGGCGTATGCTGCTGGAATCACACGCCCACGACAGCATGGGCGGCTGCAACAGCGATGAAACCAACCGTGATGTGCTCACCCGTTGCGCCCACGCGCAGCAAACCGGCGACGCGCTGTTCAGCCTGCACGCCCAGTTGCTGCTGGCGAATCTCGCTGCCGATCGGGACTACCGCTTTTTACTGGTCAACGGCACCAGTGCCCCGACGGTGTGCGTGCACGATCAGGTTCTGATCTCCCCGGCAGCCACCTTTACGCTGACCGATGAGCAGGGCGTCGCGCTGGAATTTGTGCTGCTGGAACAACAGCGCATTCGCAGGCCGCGCGCGGTCTTACTGACCCCGGATGGCGAGGTCGAAACCTTCTCCGCAGACTATTACTACCTTAACCGGGTCGATATTCTTCACGCCCCGGTACCCAGACTGGGCATGGCGGTCTTTTTTGTGAATTGTGCCGAACCCGTGGCGCTGCCGTGGATGAAGCCTCTGCGCCAGACCTTTATTGAAAATCAGCACTACCGCATTAGCTGGCACGATCAGAACCTGCAACTGTTCGACAAGCGCAGCCAGCGCACGCTAACGCGGCTGGTGCAGCTCAGTGATTTGGGCAACGACGGCGATCTGTATGACTTCTCGCCGCTGGCAGGCGACCACGAGTTGCGCGCTGGCTGGATGGAACTGGTGGGCGTTAAGCAGCACCCCGCCAAACAGGAGATGACCGTCGCCAGTACATTAATGCTGCCCGAATGCCTCAACGCGGATCGCAGCGGGCGCAGCGAGCAGCAAAAACCGGTCGCTGTCACGCTGACCGTCACCCTGGAAGAGCAGCTTATTCGCTTTCATCTGGATATCGATAATCAGGTCCGCGAACACCGGATGCAGCTTATTTTTGATACCGGGGAAGCGATTAACGCGGTGCAGGCGGATATGCCTTTCGGCTGGATCACCCGCCAGAACCAGAACATTACCGACGCCCAGGGTTTTAGCGAACGCCCGGTGGACATCGAACCGTTCATGCATCAATTGCGCGCTCACGACGATTTCCATCTGTTTGCCCGTGGCCTGAAAGAGTATGAATACGCCGACCGCGAGCTTCGCGTCACGCTGTTTCGGGGCGCGGAGCATCTGGGAAAAGACGATCTGCTCTGGCGTCCGGGCCGGGCGTCGGGCCAGCGTTTAGCCACGCCGGAAGCGAATTTATTGGGGCCTCTGACGTTTGATTTCGCGCTGTGCCTGGCACCGCTGACGCCCGTTGCGCGCGTGGAGATGGCCCAGCGTTATCGCGTCAATCCCACGCTCTGGCAATGGCAGTGCGATCAGCGTTGTCTGCACCGGCTGGATAATTTCGATCTCTTTTTGCCTGTGCACCCCGTCACGGTGCGACACCTGCTGGAGGATATTCCGGAAGGCATGGCGTTAAGCGGCGTGGACGTGCTGTACGGCGAAACCCTGGTGCGACTCTACAACCCTGGTGAGTACCCACTTACGCTTCCCGCCCACTGGCAGACCTGCAACGCGCTGGGCGAGCCGCTGGATAAACATGAAGTGAAGCCATCTGAGCATGTGAATGTGAAACTGGCGTAAAACACGCCCGGCAAGGCTGCCGGGCGAAAGCACATCTTCTACGCCGAATATAAATGCCCGTCGGCATCCATCTGTAACGTGACATCGGCTGCAAGGCTTTGGGTTAACACCTTGCGGACGTTTGGCCCGTCCGTGCGCTGATAAAAATCTTCTGCCTGCTCGCGGGTTAATCCCCCGGCGATTTTTCGCGCCACCAGCCGCGCTTTTAACGCCGCCTCCGGAGCATGAATAAAAAGAGAAAAGTCACAATATTTTCGCACGGCATCCCAGCGTGGATCGTCAAGCAGCAGCCAGTTTCCCTCCACGATAACCAGCGGGGCAGAAACCGGGATCGCCGATTCCACCGGATCGTGGCGCTGGCGGTCATATTGCGGCCAGCCCCCATCACCTGCGCGAATTTGCCGCAGGTTTTGTACCAGTTTATCCACGTCGAAGGTTTCCGGCGCGCCCTTGCGCCCTCTGAGCTGATGCGCCTCCAGCCAGTCGTTATAGTGATGAAAACCATCCATCGGCAGCGCCTGGAGTTGAGGCAGCGTTGAGTCTTGTGCGCAGAGATATTCCCAGAACGCCGTGAGGGTGGATTTCCCCGTCCCCGGCGGCGCGCTGAGAAAGATAATGGTCCGGTGATCGGAATCTATGTTTGCCAGCCGCCTGAGCAGCGGCTTGTGGAGGTGTTCTATTTCACGATCGTCCCATGTGGCCTGCGTTGCCAGCCCGTTGATCGTCAGCGTTAATTTCACGGCGTGAGTTCCTTTATGATCGTCGTTACCGCGAGCGCCAGCGCTGTTTTGGTAGTGGCGTTAAAACGCACTTCTGAATAGACGGCAAAATCCGCAAACTTCATGGATTTCAGCGCGTTATAGAGCGTTGCGTTAGCCGTTATGCTGTTAATATTGCTGATAAAATCCCAGGTTATTTCATCGGTATAACCCGGCGCGCACGCCTGTTCTGCCAGATACTGTCCGAACTGAGAAAAATGGGTAATGTCGGCATACAGCCATTTATCCATTTTACCCAGCGCATAAATCAGGCGTAACGCCACATCAATATCATCAAGCGGCCCACTTTGCGCCAGCAGCGGTTTTACTGCGTATTCAACGATTTCGGCATCATTATTAACGAATAACGACGGCAAAAACTGCCGGATTGCCCGCAGCAACATCTCATTCGCGGCGGTCATAAAGGAGAGTAAATCCTCCTGAGCGTCCAGATGCTCCAGCACGTCGTCTTCTGTCAGCGTCGTCATTCGTTTCTCGTTAGATCACCAGCCATGCAGGGAATCTATTATATTACACGTTCGGTCTGCGCCATTGATGAGTAATGTCTGCGTTTTCACCCTCCCCTGGTATTCATGAACGCCTTTAAGCAGTTCGCCATCGGTCACGCCCGTCGCACAAAACAGAACGTCGTGGTGCTTCACCAGTTCATTCAGGGTGTAAATGCGATTGACCTCAACGCCCATGCTGGCGCAGCGGCGACGCTCATTGCGCGCGATTTCCCGACAGGTAGGCGTGTTGCCTTTAGCCTCACTAAAATCGATCAGTTCCGCCTGCATATCGCCCCCGAGCGCCGTGACGGCACAGGCGGAGATCACCCCTTCCGGCGCACCGCCGATGGTGTACATCAGGTCAAAGGTATTATCGTGCTGACAGGTCAGCACGCTGGCCGCCACGTCGCCATCCGGCAGCGCGAAAACTTTAACGCCGAGCTGCTTCGCCTGCGCAATGGCGGCGTGCATACGCGGTTTATCCAGCGTCACCATGCGCAGTGACTCCAGCGGTTTGCCGAGAGCGTTCGCCACGCGCCTGAGGTTTTCATCCAGCGGCTGAGTAAGATCAATCACCCCGCGCGCCCGCTGATTCACCACCAGCTTTTTCATGTACATATCCGGGGCATGAAACAGGCTTCCCTGGGGCGCAAACGCCATCACCGCCAGCGCGTTGCTTTGCCCCATGGCCACCATCCGTGTACCTTCTATCGGATCGACGGCGATATCCACCGCGGGCCCGCTGCCTGTGCCGACCGCTTCACCGATGTAGAGCATCGGGGCACGATCGATTTCCCCTTCACCGATCACCACCCGCCCCTGCATGGCGACGGTGTTCATCGCCTTGCGCATGGCGGTGACCGCCAGACCGTCGATTTTATTTTTGTCGCCGCACCCGGTTTGTGGAAAGGCGGCGAGCGCCGCCTGTTCCGTGATGCGCAGCAGCGGCCACGCCAGTGACATCATTGCGTATCCTCCCCGGTATAAACGTTAAAGTGCGCCAGCAGCGTTTTCTCTGCCCGTTCATTCCAGATGCCGTGCGTGTCGCTGACGCACTCCGCCAGCGCTTTAAACAGCGGGTCGGTTTTGCCTTTTTCAGCAAAATCGGCAATCGCCGTCAGCGGCATGGTGACGCCGTTATAGATAAGCTTTTTGCCGCCCGGAATGTCCGGCAGGTTCAGCACCGTTTCCGGCACCGCATCAAGGCCGCCAATGTGCGTGACCATAAAAGAGGGCTGAAGCTGGCCGGATGCGCTCAATGCAATGACCTCTTTCATATCGTCGGTGGAGCCGCCAGAGGTACCCACCACGTGCGTGCTGTTGTAATGCACGTTGTAAAAGTTAAACGGGACTTTGAAATGTTTATCCGTCGGGCCCGCGAAGAAGTTCAGGCAGCCATCTTCCGCCAGCAGTTCATCGGCCATCTCCAGCACCGCAGGTACGGCGGCGTAAACAAACACATCATCAAAGCCGGCATCGTCAGTCAGCGCGCGAAGCATCGCCGTGGGGTTCTCCGTCCCCTGCGTATTAACATAAATCAGCTCGATGCCTTTCGCTGCCGCCTGCTCAACGGGCAACAGCGTGCGGGCCTGCGCCAGCCGTTTTTCGTCGATATCTACCACCACCACGCGCGCAGGTTTTATGCCGCCATTAATCGCGTAATCAATGGCCCCGATCCCCATCGGCCCGGCGCAGGCTAACAGCGCCAGATTGCCGCCGGGCTTAATTCCCATCCGGTGCTCATAGACATAAGGCGTGGTGTGATAATTGGCGTTATAGGCCCCAATAATGCAGCACATCGGTTCAGCCAGTGACGCCGCCGCAAAATAGGAGCCGTGCAGGGGCAATACGCAACCTAAATTAATCGCCAGTTCCGGGATGATCATATACGTGGCGTTGCCGCCAAAATATTCATAGCTGTAACCGGCGGAATATCCGCTCGGCAACCCCATGGCAGGCTGTAAAACAAAGCGCTGCCCTTTTTTATATTTCCCGGTTAGATTTTTGCCCACTTCAACAATAACGCCTGCGCATTCATGACCGGTAATTACCGGATGGTTTTCTAAATCATCCGGCACGCGTTTATGATCGCTGCCTAACAGTGCTGCTTTCCAGGTGGATAAACATACGCTGTCCGAAATAACGCTGACTAATAACTCATTATCGGTAATAGGGGGAAGTTCAAACTCACGAATACGGATATCCCGCTTGCCATAAATGGCAGCAACTTTAGTTTTCATTTTGACTCCGGCATTATTTTTTATTTTCAGCGGTTAACTGGGTAAACAGAACATCAAGCTGTGGATCGCCGATGTAATTATTAATCAGCACCCGTGGCGTTTGACTTACGCGTTTAACGCGCTCTTCCAGACTGGCGTGCGTCACAATCAGATCCACATCCTGCGGCACGTTTTCTATGGCGTAGTGCTGCACGTTCAGCACCATTCCTGCTTTTTCCAGACGCTTGCGGAAAGTGGTTGCGCCCATTGCGCTGGAGCCCATTCCGGCGTCGCAAACAAACGCGATGCGGGTAATACGGTGAGCTGCGTATGCGCCCTCTTGTTTCATGGTTTTGACTGCGCTCGCTGACTGCGAAAATTCATCTTCGCCCTCAGCATCTGCCTGTTTTTCCATTTTCAAAATAAACGAGGTGATCGCAAAAGAGACCAGCGTGCCGGTGGTGACCCCTGCCAGGGTAGCGAGGAAACCCCCCTTCGGCGTTAAGGCCAGATACGCAAAAATCGATCCCGGACTTGGCCCGGCCACCAGGCCGCCATCCAGTAAATTAAAGACCCAGGTGCCTGACATACCGCCTGCAATCATGGCGATAAGCGTCAGCGGCTTCATCAGAACGTAGGGGAAATAAAGCTCATGAATGCCGCCGAGGAAATGAATAATCATCGCGCCCGGCGCAGAGCGCTTACTCATGCCTTTACCAAAAAGGGTAAACGCCAGAAGCAGACCTAAACCGGGGCCGGGATTTGAGGCCACCATAAAGAAGATGGATTTACCGTGCTCGGAAGCCTGCTGCATCCCCAGCGGATAATACACACCCTGATCGATGGCATTATTTAAGAACAGGATTTTCGCCGGTTCATTAATGACCGAGAGCAGCGGTAAATATCCGGCGTGAACCAGTGCTTCAATGCTCTCTTTGACCATGTTGTTGGCAATCAGCACCGCCGGGCCGATGATTTCAAATCCCAGCAGGCATAACACCATCCCGGCAATCCCCAGCGAGAAGTTGTTAATCACCATTTCAAAACCGGCGGGAATACGATGCTCTAATGCTTTATCAATATGCTTAATCAGCAGGCCGCCTAATGGCCCCATGATCATCGCCCCTAAAAACATTGGGATATCCGCGCCGACAATGACCCCAATCGTGCCGATACCGCCCATTACCGCGCCACGTTTACCGCCGATGAGCGCGCCACCTGTCGAACCGATCATCACCGGCAGTAAATAGGTGATCATGGGGCCGACAATTTTGGCGAAATGCGCATTGGGCAGCCAGCCTGTGGGAATGAAGAGCGCGGTGATAAATCCCCACGCAATAAATGCGCCGATATTGGGGATCACCATCGCGGTTAAAAAGCCGCCAAAAGCCTGGATTCTTGCACGAGCAGACTTATTTTCCATAATAATAATATCCTGTAGGGAAGAGAGTTATTACGCCTCGGCGATAATATTTCTGAGTTGCGCTTCGCTATTGGCCGTTAATAGTCTGTTGATATTTTCTTCTTCGCATAATAGTTCGCTCAGCGCCTGGATTGCGCCGATATGCGCGTCGGAATTTGCCGCTGATAAACCAATAAGTAATTTGACGGGCTCATCGCACGCCGGGAATAATACTGAATGATTAAGCAGTACTAATGAAAGGCCGGTTTTTAATGCCCCATTCTCAGGCCGGGCGTGAGGCATTGCCACACCGGGCGCAAGAATATAATACGGGCCATGGTTAAGCGTTGATGCTTTTATCGCATCGATATATTCATGAGTGATGTAATGTTGTTTGAGTAATGCTTCCATTGAAAAGTCTATTGCCTGCTGCCAGTCCTTTACTGCATTTTCAATAGCAATAGCACCATCCGGGAAATAATCCCTTAATCGCATCATTATGCCCCCTGATTTATATCCCTGTTTGGGTGAAAATAAAATACTCGCGGGAATAAGCAAAATCAATGCGGGGGAAATAGCGAGGAAAACAAAAAATGCTTTTAGATGGCTAATAAAATCAAATAATTATAAAAAAGCAATAATACAAACGTGATCCCACGCTCAATAACCACACAAACAATAATAGTATATTTGCAGGACGAATCACATTTAAGCGCTTGCCAAACTCTTTTTTAGTGAGGTCACGCATAAAAAAACGGGCCGCTTTTGCGACCCGTTTTTACTTTTACGCGATTACAGCAGTTCTTTCGCTTTGCTCACCACGTTCTCAACGGTGAAGCCAAACTCTTCGAACAGCAGCTCTGCCGGAGCAGATTCACCGAAGGTGGTCATGCCAACGATGGCACCGTTCAGGCCCACATATTTGAACCAGTAGTCAGCGATGCCCGCTTCGATGGCCACGCGGGCAGACACAGCTTTCGGCAGCACGGATTCGCGGTAAGCGGCATCCTGCTTGTCGAACGCATCGGTAGACGGCATGGAAACCACGCGCGCGTTGATGCCTTCAGCGGTCAGTTTTTCCCATGCGCCAACAGCCAGCTCAACTTCAGAGCCGGTGGCGATGAAGATCACCTGAGGCTGTGCAGCGCTGTCTTTCAGCACGTAACCACCGCGTGCGATGTTTGCCAGTTGCTCTTCGGTACGTTCCTGCTGGGCCAGGTTCTGACGGGAGAGGATCAGCGCGGTCGGGCCGTCCTGACGCTCAACACCGTATTTCCACGCCACGGCAGATTCAACCTGGTCACACGGACGCCATGTGCTCATGTTCGGCGTTACGCGCAGGGAAGCCACCTGCTCAACCGGCTGGTGAGTCGGGCCATCTTCGCCCAGACCGATGGAGTCGTGGGTGTAGACCATGACCTGACGCTGTTTCATCAGCGCAGCCATACGCACCGCGTTACGCGCGTATTCCACAAACATCAGGAAGGTGGAAGTGTACGGCAGGAAACCGCCGTGCAGCGCGATGCCGTTGGCGATGGCGGTCATACCGAATTCGCGCACGCCGTAATGGATGTAGTTACCGGCAGCGTCTTCGTTAATTGCTTTCGAGCCAGACCAGATGGTCAGGTTGCTGGGTGCCAGGTCAGCGGAACCGCCGAGGAATTCAGGCAGCAGCGGGCCAAAGGCTTCGATGGCATTCTGAGAGGCTTTACGGCTGGCGATTTTGGACGGATTCGCCTGCAATTTAGCGATGAATTCGTTGGCTTTCGCGTCGAAATCAGCCGGCATTTCGCCTTTCATACGGCGGGTAAATTCTGCGGCTTCCTGCGGGAAGGCTTTCGCGTAGGCGGCAAATTTGTCGTTCCAGGCGTTTTCTTTCGCGGTGCCGACTTCTTTGGCATCCCACTGCGCGTAGATTTCAGACGGGATTTCAAACGGCGCGTGTTTCCAGCCCAGTTGCTCGCGGGTCAGTGCGATTTCTGCGTCGCCCAGCGGCGCACCGTGGGAGTCGTGGGTACCGGCTTTGTTCGGGGAACCGAAACCGATGATGGTTTTGCACATCAGCAGGGACGGTTTGTCGGTAACGGCTTTCGCTTCTTCAACGGCGCGTTTGATGGCGTCGGCGTCATGACCGTCCACGCCGCGCACGACGTGCCAGCCGTAGGCTTCAAAGCGTTTTGCGGTGTCATCGGTGAACCAGCCCTCAACGTGACCGTCGATGGAGATGCCGTTGTCATCATAGAACGCCACCAGTTTGCCGAGGCCCAGGGTACCGGCCAGCGAGCAGACTTCGTGGGAGATACCTTCCATCATGCAGCCGTCGCCCATGAAGGCGTAGGTGTGATGGTCAACGATGTCGTGGCCCGGGCGGTTAAACTGCGCTGCCAGCGTTTTTTCTGCGATCGCCATACCGACTGCGTTAGCGATGCCCTGGCCCAGCGGGCCGGTGGTTGTTTCGACGCCTGCGGTGTAACCCACTTCCGGGTGGCCCGGGGTTTTGGAGTGCAGCTGGCGGAAGTTTTTCAGCTCTTCAATCGGCAGATCGTAGCCGCTGAGGTGCAGCAGGCTGTAAATCAGCATAGAACCGTGGCCGTTGGACAGCACGAAGCGGTCGCGGTTAGCCCAGGCCGGGTTTTGCGGATTATGGTTCAGGAAATCGCGCCACAGAACTTCGGCGATGTCTGCCATGCCCATCGGGGCACCCGGATGACCGGATTTGGCTTTCTGTACTGCGTCCATGCTCAGCGCACGAATAGCATTGGCAAGCTCTTTACGTGAGGACATTTTGACTCCAGATCGGATAGTTAAAGGCCACGCCCCGCGACTTGACTACAGCGCGTTTTGGGCTACGCCGGAAAAAAGTGCCAACAATGTAACCCAAGCGGCAACTCATGTATATGGAGCATCCTTTTGCCGGTTTAAGAAATCTCTGGATCAGCCTCGCAGGTTGCGCAAACACTCGCCCGCGTATCGTTTCCTTCTTTATACTTAGCGCAGAACCCCCGCCCCAGGCGGCGGGCACATTATCAAAAATATGCATCATTCATTGCGGAAGATAAGAGATGAAGATTCGCTCAGCATTGCTTGCTCTGGGTATCGCAACGGCGTTAACCGGTTGTCAGAATATGGATTCAAACGGCTTAATGAGCTCAGGCGCAGAGGCGTTCCAGGCTTATTCATTAAGCGATCAGCAGGTCATTGCCCTCAGTGATGAAGCCTGTAAAGAGATGGACGGGAAAGCGCAGATTGCCCCGGCGAGCAGCACCTACAGCCAGCGCCTGAGCAAAATTTCTGCGGCCCTCGGCAATGAGATCAATGGCCAGCCGGTGAACTACAAGGTTTACGTGGCGAAAGATGTTAACGCCTTCGCCATGGCGAACGGCTGCATCCGCGTTTACAGCGGCCTGATGGACATGATGAACGACAACGAAGTGGAAGCGGTGATCGGCCATGAAATGGGCCACGTGGCGCTTGGTCACGTGAAGCGCGGGATGCAGGTTGCGCTGGGCACCAACGCCGTGCGCGTGGCCGCAGCCTCAGCGGGTGGCGTGGTCGGCAGCCTGTCGCAGTCGCAGCTTGGCGATCTGGGTGAGAAGCTGGTGAATTCTCAGTTCTCGCAGCGCCAGGAATCGGAAGCGGACGACTACTCTTACGATCTGTTGCGCAAGCGTGGGATCAACCCAACCGGGCTGGCAACCAGCTTTGAGAAGCTGTCTAAACTGGAAGCGGGCCGCCAGAGCTCGATGTTCGATGACCACCCGGCGTCAGAAGCACGTGCGCAGCATGTGCGTGAACGCATGGCGGCGGACGGGATTAAGTAATCCGCTGAGGCACACCCTCACCCCGACCCTCTCCCTCAGGGAGAGGGAGAAAAGCAAACCCTCACCCCGGCCCTCTCCCTCAGGGAGAGGGGGAAAAGCAGACCCTCACCCCGGCTCACTGCCTTGGGGAGAGGGAGAAAAGCCAGACCCTCTCCCTGAGGGAGAGGGGGAAAACCCAGTCGGTGCTCGATCTGTCCCCTCTCCCATGGGGAGAGGGTTAGGGTGAGGGGTAAGTCCTTACTCGCCTTTCTTCGCCGCCTGGATATACAGCATTTCCAGCGCCAGCGTCGCCGCAGCCAGGGCGGTGATCTCTGACTGGTCGTAAGCCGGAGCCACTTCCACCAGATCCATCCCCACAATGTTCAGATCTTTCAGACCGCGAACCAGTTTAATCGCGCGATCGGAGGTCAGCCCGCCAATCACCGGCGTGCCGGTGCCCGGCGCAAAAGCCGGATCCAGGCAGTCGATATCAAAGGTCAGGTACACCGGCATATCGCCGACGATCTGTTTCACCTGAGCAATGATGTCATCCACGGTGCGGTCGTTCACCTGGCAGGCATCCAGCACGGTAAAGCCATTGTCTTTATCGAACTCGGTGCGGATACCAATCTGCACAGAATGGTTCGGATCGATCAGGCCTTCGTTCGGCGCGGTGTAGAACATGGTGCCGTGGTCGAATTCGCAGCCGTTGGAGTAGGTGTCGGTGTGCGCATCGAAATGCACCAGCGCCATTTTGCCAAAGTGTTTGGCGTGCGCGCGCAGCAGCGGCAGGGTCACAAAGTGGTCGCCACCGAAAGAGAGCATACGCTTACCGGCTGCCAGCAGTTTTTCTGCGTGGGCCTGCAATTTTTCGCTCATTTCACGGGCGTCACCGAAGGCATACACCAGATCGCCACAGTCAACGACATTCAGGCGCTCACGCATGTCGAAGTTCCACGGGAAGCGGTTGTGCTCCCACGCCAGATTCGTCGATACCTGACGGATCGCCGCCGGGCCATGACGACCACCGGCACGACCTGACGTTGCCATATCAAACGGCACACCCGTGATCACCCAGTCAGCATCGCTGTCATACGGCTGGAAGTTCATCGGAAGACGTAAAAAACCAAATGCGTTAGATACCAGAGAGTTATCGTATTGATGACCTAAGGTGCTCATAGAGATGACCTCTTGTTGGAAAGTCGACATAAAAAAACCCCTCCGCGTCGTTAGGCCCGACGAGGAAGGGTTAGCGTTCGATAAGTGCATGTGAGGCGGATTATCCCTGTAATTCCCGGCGGGTTCAAGATCCGCCATCTTTACCGCCCTGTCACCCTCATTGCCGCGCTTAAAACGCTATCGGGTTTTACAGTATGGTTCAACCTGGCGGGTGCCTCCAGTCGTCCGGCTTTTTTAGGCATTATGGCCGTCATTATTAATATCCCCAATACATCCTGTCTTTTATATAAACAAAAAGAAATATAAATTATTTATATTATAAAAACGATCGTTAGAAATTCGCCTCATCAATATAACAATGCATTTTAAGAATATATTTGGGCTTATAAAATAGACATTTAACACTGCCCCGTTACACTAACCTTCCGTTAATAAAGCATGTTAATAGATGGTAGCACAGCAGCACTATTCAGACATGACAGCGGCAATTGTTAAACGTCATGAATATCAAGGAAGGCACGTGGCTAGTCTTAATAAAGCACTCTTATTCGTTCCATTTATTTCTCTGGCTCATGCGGCAGGTCCACTGCCCATTCAACAAAATAAACACGAGCTTGACCGGCTGGAAAAACAAAATAACCAGTTTCTCATTGAGGAGGCCAAACGTACCGAGCAATTTCTGCAACAACAACGTGTTAACCGGGAAACGGATGACAACCGCGACGCAGACGTCAATTCCACCTGGACCTTTAAAATAGAGCAGATAGAGATCCTCAATGACGATCTGTTCACCGATGCGCCACAGCGCGAGGCCATCATTGCGCGCTATCGCGGCAAGGCGTTAGGTAAAGCAGAAATCTTCGCCCTGGTAAAAGAACTGACCGATTTTTATATTTCTCGTGGTTATGCCACCACCCTGATTGCGATTGAACCAGGAAATATTAAAAGCGGCGTGCTTAAACTGCGGGTGATGTGGGGAAAAATTAACGACGTGAAGGTTAACGGGCAGGCACCCACGCTGCGGGAAAAAACGCGCCTGTTTGCCGCCTACCCCTTTTCAAAAGATAACGTCCTCAACATGCAGGATATCGATCAGGCGGTAGAAAACCTGCTTCGCGTCTCCGGTCAGGATAATCTTCAGGTTCAGCCGTCGGTGCTGGATGGTTATTCCGATTTAAATCTGCTGCATCAACCGTCTTTCCCCTTGTCGATGACGGTCGGGCTGAATAATTCCGGTATCGAAGCGGAGGGCTGGCGGCAATATTACGCCAGCCTCGCGGCAAAAAATATTGCCGGTATGAATGATATTTTTAGCGCCTATTATTCATGGAACGATCTGAATCACAGCCCGGACAGTCAGGATGCCTTGTCACTCAACTACAGCATTCCGCTCGGCTACTGGAGTTTTGATGGTGCCTGGTATCAATCACGCTATGAAAAAACCCTGCTGGGCAACAATGAAAGTTACGCCTCCGACGGGGATTCTGAACGAGCCTCTTTGCGCGTTTCTCGCCTGCTTTCGCGCAATGCCACCGGTAAAACCAGCGGCTGGGTAAAGCTGGAAAAACGCGACAACTACAACGGCATTGAATACAGCCAGATCGACGTCAGTTCAAAGTCCTACACCACGCTCTCCTCCGGCGTCACCTGGGTCGGCGCACTGATGGACGGCTGGTTCTATGGCGATCTGGGCGTGTCGGCCGCGGTCCCCTGGTTTGGCGCAGCCTGGACGGGCGATAAGGATCTCGACGGGTTCGATCTCGATTACGTGAAATATAACGGCGTGGCGAGCTGGACGCGCCCGCTGTTTAACCTGGGCCGCCTGGGGGGAATCTACGAATTAAACAGCGGGTTTCAGTACACCCCGGATGTATTAGTCAGCGATGCCAAAATGTCCCTCGGGGATGAATATACCGTGCGCGGTTTTAAAGATGACACGCTACTGGTGGATAGCGGCGCGTGGATTTCCAACACGCTGCAATTTCCGTTTGCTATTGGCCTCGCCGGAGTCCATCAATTTACGCCCTTTGTTGGCTATGATTTTGGCTTCGCCAAAGATAATTGCCCTGAGGGTGTTAATACCTGTCATAGCCAGTTCATGATGGGCGCATCTGTGGGCGCAAATCTGACGGGCGAATATTTCTTCACTTCCATTATGGCTGGCTGGCCGGTTAAAAAGCCCGACGCCTTTGCACATCAAAAAACAGACAACACCGTCGTTTATTACAAGCTGGAATTAAAATTCTAAGTAAGGGAACACAATGAAAACGATTAAAAAAGACAAAATAACAGAGAGCAATTTGCATTTACGCCTTGCCCCTCTCTATTTATCTCTGGCCAGTATTTTTTCACCGCTGGCGGAAGCCGCCGGAACGGTGCCCGATCCGCGTCAGCCTGGTGGCCCGACGATGGGAAAAACGGCCAACGACACGCCGATGGTCAATATTGTTAATCCGAATGCCAAAGGCGTTTCGCACAATAAATTCGACCAGTTTAATGTCGATAAAAAAGGCCTGGTATTTAACAACAGCAAAACCGATGGCGTGACAAAAATTGGTGGCTATGCGGTAAAAAATGGTCAGCTACAGCAGGAAGCCAGCGCGATTATTAGCGAAGTAACCGGTGCGCAGGCCTCTTATATTAACGGGACAATGGAAGTCTTTGGTAAAAAATCCGACATCATTATCGCTAACGAAAACGGCATTTCGGTCAATGGCGCAACCACCATTAATGCTAATGGCCTGACGTTAAGTACCGGCAAAGTTCAGGCTAAAAGCGACGGCACTTATTCGCTTTCCGTGGAAAAAGGCAACGTTACTCTCACCGGCCAGGGGATTTCTACCGACGGGTTAAGCTATTTCGATATTGTCAGCCGCAGCGCCCAACTGGAAGGTGAAATTGCCGGAGCCGCAGATGTCAAAGTGCTGGCAGGTCAGAACAACTATAACCTGCAAACGCGTAGCCACACCGTGCGTAATAAAGGCGACGCCACCACGCCCGCCGTTGCGATTGACGGCAGCGCGCTGGGATCGATGTACGGCGGTAAGATCCAGTTGATCAGCACCGAATCCGGGGCGGGCGTGCGTCATGCGGGCGGTATTGTCGCCAGTAAAGATATTGATATTAATGCCAACGGCGATGTTATTCTCACCGGATTACGCAGCGATAAAAATATTACGCTTGCCGGGAATAACGTCACGCTGAATAAATCCACGGGCACCACGGCGCAGGCCAATATTGCGATTAAAGCGCTGGCAGGCGTGACCCTTAACAGCGACGTCATTTCTCAGGGGGGAACCCTGCGCATTGACGCCAGTTCGCTGGTGCAAAATGCCGCCACTTTACTGACCAACAGCACCACGATGACCACCATCCCGGCCATCGAAATTAATGTCGAAAATGAGTATATCCTCACCGGTAAATTAAAAGCGCTGGATGCCAAAGGTAATGTAATCGGTAACGGCACGGTCACCCTGAAAGACGGGGACTTTGTGGTGATGGTTAACGGCAAACCCGCGCCCTTTAGCGCCATCGTCTCGGATGCGCAGGTCGTCAGCCACAGCGGAAATATTAATATCAACGCGGGCAGCGTGAAAAATAGCGAAGGGGTGATGCTGGCGAAAAAAGGCACCTTACAGATTAACCTGAAAAAAGCCTTTGAAAATAACGGTTCAGTCAGCGCAACAGGCAGTGTCGCCATCGCTTCCGGAAGCATGAAAAATAACGGTATTATGTACGCCACGGATACGCAGACATTAACCGTGGGCGACGTGGATAACAGTGGCCGTGTTTTTGCCGATAAAAAACTGGTAATGAACGCCAGCGCGCTGAATAACAAAGGTAACATCGGCGTATCTCATGGCGAAATGCAACTGACCACCCGCGATAATCTGGTGAACTCAGCCACCATCAGCGGCGATGATGCCCGCCTGACGCTGAATACGGGCGGCAATCTGGATAACAGCGGAACGATCGTCAGTAATAAAAATGACGTCGCGCTGAACGTTAACGGCAAATCCGTTAATAACAAAGGCAAAATCCAGGCTCGTGATGTCACCATTACCGCCACGGACGCCAGCGCGGAGATGACTAACAGCGGCACCATCAGCGGTAAAAAAGATGTGCAGGTGAATGTCGCCCGTCTGAATAACGATGGCGGCTCGCTCAGCGCGGCTTCTGATATTACCGTTAATGTTGATAAAGAGATGATCAACACACGTGGCGGTGAGATCCTCGCGGAAAAAGCGATGGCTATTAATGGCAAGGCGGGCATGTCGGTCACCAACGCCAGCGATGGCTGGATCCAGGGCCAGACGATCACCACCAATGCCACCTCTCTCTATAACACCACCGCGGCGGTCATACTGGCTGAAAACAGTCTTAACCTGGCGAATCTGGACACGCTCATCAATGAGGGTGCCACGATCCAGGCCGCCAGCCTGAACATGGAAAATATTGACGAGCTGGAAAATACCCATGCAGGGACAATTTACGCCAGCGATACGCTGACCATTTCAGCGGTGGATTCGCTGCTCAATGACAATGCCATTCTCTCCTCCGGCGGCGTGATGTCACTGGCCGATATTGGCAGCCTGACCAACAGTAATAACGCGTTTCTCTCGTCCACGGCGGCAATGACCCTGTCCGGGATAACTACCTTTAATAATCAAAGTCAGATTGTCAGCGACGCTCAGGTCACTATCGAAAATAGCGATACCCTGAAAAACGAAGGGATTATTCAGGCCGGGACGGATTTAACGCTCCGCAATATTCACAGCCTGGTCAATCAGGGCAGCAATCATGTGCTGTCCGCCATGAATAATTTAACCCTTGATCATATTGGCTCAGTGACTAACACCGATCGGGCGGTTATTTCCGCATCGGTGAATACCGTGCTCAATGCAATAGGCACGGTGGTGAACTCTGCGTCGGGGATTGTGCAGGCCATTGACGGCACGCTGAATATTACCGCCGATACGATAAATAACAGCGGGGCGGAGTCAACCATCGTGGCAGGGGGTGATGTCACCCTGACGGCGAATCAACTGACGAATGACGATCACGGGGCGATTGTCGCCGTGGATAAAAACCTGACGCTGAATATTGCAGACTCCCTCACCAATACCAAAAACGCCACGCTTGCGGGCTATAACGTCAATCTTGCCAGCGGCTCGCTGAACAATACCGCAGGCGGTTTTATCACAGCCGATCGCGATTTTAATCTCGATCTGGTCCATATGAATAATACCGGCGGCGCGATGGAAGCGGCCAATACGCTGACGCTGGAAATAGACGACGACCTCACGCTTAATAATGAGAACGGTCACATTCTCTCCGGGAATGACCTCAATTTTATAACCCACGGCAGCTTTACCAATAATAAAGAGCTGGAAGTGATGGGAGACTTTACGGCGCGGGCCGATAAGAATGTGATTAACACTCAGTCAATTGTGACCGGTGGCGATCTGACGCTCACTGCGGAAAATATCACCAATGCGCAAAACGCCCTGCTGTGGTCAATTGGCGATATGTCGCTGGATGCCCGTAACGGCAATGTCTACAACGGCCTGCAAGGCAACGTGATGAGCATGGGCGATATGTCGATAATCGCTAAAAATATTGAAAACGCTGCCGGGATTATTCGCGCGGAGAAGAATATCAATCTTGACGCGGAACAGATAAAAAACATCAGTAAATACAGTGGCGGTACCGTATCAGGCGGCACCACCGAAAACAGTCACGGGCATTATGCCACCGTCACCAACGTGACCACGAAAATCAACATGGATACGGTCTTCTCGCTGCCGTTACTCACCTCTGATTTGACGCTTGAGCATAAGGCGGAAATCAGCGCCGGAGGGAATATAAATGTTAATCAGCGCGGAATATATACCGCACACAGCATCACTAACGAAGGTGGACTGATTCAGGCGGCGCAGGATATTACTATTACTGGCGATATCTACAACTCGCCAAAATATCATTCCCTTTCCGTTTACGATTACCTGAAAACGCCGCTGGATACGCCGATTACCATCACCTATGACTGGCGCGTCGCGGTGGATCATTCCACCACGCTGGAATTTAATTCCCTCTATGATTACCTGAATTTTGTCTTTGGGGGTATCGGCGATAATAAAGGCATTGAAGTTGATACTAACTGGTATTTGTATTCCTTAATTGATGCAGCAAACCAGTCGCCGCAGCTTAAGACCACTCTGGCTAAAATTTTCGGCGAAAACTGGATCAACAGCAGCATGGCGAATTTATCCAGGGAGTGGCAGTGGTATTACTACGACAGTGCAACGTTAAAAAACACGATGTTTTATATCGTCCCACAGGAAAAGAGCGAAATCACCGCAGGCCGTAATTTCAACCATGACGGCGGTACACTGAATAACGGGCTCGCCGGGGCGGGCGTGGTAAATACCCAGACCGCCATTGCCACCGTTGACGTGGGCGATCACAGCATTGATACCGCCCTTGCGGGTTACGATGTGATAGTTAATCCCAAAAAGATCGGTGAAATCGCCACGGGCATCCGCCCGACGCCGGTGATCGAAGAGATGGCCGCGATCCCCGGCATGTTTGAATTCTCCGATGAATTTAAGCAGGCCGCCATTGCGCAAAAAGAGGGCAAGCCCTCCCCCACCCCGACTAATCATATTGTGCCGATGTATGAAACCCGCCCGGAGATGATCGACCAGAGCCAGTTCACCGGTTCCGATTATTTCTTTGAAGAAGTGGGCTACAAACCTGCGTCACCGGTGACGGTCATTGGCGACAACTACTTTACCTCTGAGCTGATCCGCCGCCAGATCGCAGAATCCGTCGGCAGCTTCTTTGCCATCCGCGACGGGCTGGAAGGCGATGCGCTGGTGCAGGATCTGATGAACAATGCCGGAGAAGCGGCAAAAGATCCTGAACTGGGCCTGGTGGTCGGCGAAGCGTTAACCGATGAACAGCGTAGCCAGCTTGATCAGGACATCGTCTGGTACGTCAGCCAAAAAGTTAATGGTGTGGATGTGCTGGTGCCGGTGATCTATCTGTGCCCGGAAACGCTCCGTCAGATTGAGAACGGCGACGTCAGCAGCGGCACGGCAAATATTCACGCCGGTAATGAGGTGAACGTCAACGCTGACGCCATTAACAATGTGAGCGGCGGGATCGCATCCGGCGGCAATATGACGCTGGTTTCTGGGGGCGATATCACCAACGCCAGCAGCGGCATCAACAGCGGGATTTCTGCGGGCGGGGCCCTGGATATCTCCACCGCCCACGGCAACATCAATAATACCGGTGCGGCGCTCAATGCCGGGGGCGATATCTCCCTGTCGGCACGCGAAGGCGATATCACCCTGACCGCCAGCGTCGGGCGCGACGAAAACGGTAAGCAGAAGATCCATGCCTATGACGATGCCATCACCGCAAAAGGCAACATCAGCATGGAGGCAAAATCCATCACCGCGAACGCGGCGGATATCACGGCTGAAAATAACATCAGCATGACCGCCACCAGCGGCGATGTGACCTTTAACGATTTGCATCAAATCGACGCCTCTCACACCATCGACAGCCAGATTACCGGCGCAGGCAGCTACGTTGAGCAACATCAACAGAGCGCCAGCGCAAAAGGGATTGGCGCAAATGTTAACGCGGGCGGCACGCTTGAAATCAACGCCGCTAAAGACGTGGTGATGGAAGGTGGCAGCTACACCGCCGCAACCGGCGATATTCATGCGGGTGAAAATGTCACCATTAAAACGTCGGAAGATGTCGCCTGGGAGCAGTCCACCACCAAATCACGTGAATTTATCGCCTCTATTGATGCCAACGTGGTGGGCTATTCCGCCGAAGCCAAAAGCGGGGCCATGAACGGCAAATCCAGTACCATGACGACCCCTGATTCAGATAAGGACGTGGAAACCGGCAGTCAAACCAATCCAGGCGTCGGCTTCAAACTGGGGATGGAAACCGTCAGCGAGACGGAAACGAAGCAGAGCAAAACCAATAGCAACGCACAATTGAATTTCGGCGACAGCGTGAAGATTGAAGCCGGTGAAACGGCTGATATTGGCGGCGCGGATATCTCGGCGAAAAATAATGTTGAGATTAATGCCAGCGATGTGGCGACCACTAAATATGTGGATGAACACAGCACGACTCAAACCCACAAAGAAAGTTTTGCAGGTCTCAGCGGCGAGGTGCATAGCTCTCTTCTCGATAGCGTTGATAAAGCGGGCACCATGATTAAAAACGCGGTGGACGGCCAGGATGTGAATGGCGCATCCATGAGTGCGGAAGCGCTCGGACAGGTGAGTAATGTGGTGTTTGGCGACATGGCTGGCGCGTCTCTCACTATCGGCGGTAACACCAAAAAAACCGCCGCCACCAGCACCGCGACCGCAGAAAACACCACCCATATTAATGGCAGCAACATCACCATCAACGCCAAAAAGGACGTTGAACTCAACGGCACTGAGATGAACGCGGCGGATAAAGCGAGCATTAATGCAGGCGGGGACGTCTCCCTGAACGCGGCGCAATCCACCACCCGTTATGAGACGTCCGGCAGCGAGCATAACGGCGGGCTGACTATTTCCGGCAGTAAAGGCATCGGCCAACAGGATTTCGGCGCTGCGGTGTCGCTTGGCTATGACGGCAGCAAAGCGCAGTCGTCTGGCAGCACCACCAGCCATGAAAACACCTCCATCAACGGCAATAACGTTTCCGTGAATGCGGGGGGCGACATGACGATGCACGGCGCGGATATCACGGCGAAGAGCGCGGATATCGATGTGGCGGGCGATATGAACGTAAGCTCTGTGCAGGATACCGCCCGCGATGACGCCTCCAGCGCTAACTGGGGATTATCTCTTGGGGTGAGCGTTGAA
Source organism: Enterobacter sp. kpr-6 (assembly GCF_900116015.1). Lineage (GTDB taxonomy): Bacteria > Pseudomonadota > Gammaproteobacteria > Enterobacterales > Enterobacteriaceae > Enterobacter_D. The sequence goes on along the minus strand of NZ_FOYH01000005.1, from coordinate 114,123 downwards.
ACCGGCGGGAGAAAGAAAGGGCTGGCCATTGATGCCGCCGCCAACGGGGGCGGTGGTTCTGAATTCAATGACGCGGCAACCACCGGGCAGCAGTCGGGCATTCATACCGCAGAGGCGCTGAACGTTAACACTGGCGGCGATTTGAATATGGCCGGTTCACATCTGATTTCGGATAACAAAACCGGACACGTGGACGTTGGCGGGAAAATCAATGCCAGCGACGTGCAGGATCACGTTGAGAAAGATGGCGCGTATGGCGGTGCCGGGGCCAGTATCAGCGTGTCGCCGAAAGGACAGATCAAAGGCGGCGGGGTTGACGTCTACGTGAATACGGTCGATGAAGTGCACTATGCGGAAACGCAGAAATCGACGATTAGCGTGGGGGACATCACCACCGGGAAGGGCACAAGCGGCGCGATCAATACCGATACCAGTAAACTTTCGGATGTGACGAAAGATGAAAAAATAGCGGGCAATGATATCTCCTGGAGTATAGGTATGTCGGCGAAAGACAAGAATCAGAACGGTTCGAATGCAGCGCAACCGCCCGCACCTGCGCCTAAACCGGCACCCAAGCCAGCCCCGGCTCCGAACCCTGCACCCGCGCCGAAGCCAGCCCCGGCTCCAAAGCCTGCGCCTGTGCCGAAGCCCGCTCCGGCTCCAAAACCTGCACCTGCGCCGAAGCCCGCCCCGGCTCCAAAACCTGCGCCTGCGCCGAAGCCCGCCCCGGCTCCTAAGCCTGCACAGGGTGCGAAGAAATGGCCTGTGCCTAATACCAGTTACCCTACCCTGTCGCCTGGCTCTGCGACGGCTAAACCGGGAACGGTGACGCCGAAAGCGCCAGCGGCGACGAACGGCAACGGCACCACCATTAATAAAGGTGCGTGGATCCCATTGATGTCACGAACGCCGATCAATATCTACGCAGCCGTGCGCGTGGGTTTTGAAGACGACCACCTGGCGTAAATAAAAAAGGCCATCTCGCAGGAGATGGCCTTTTCGTTCGCCCAAACTGTTCCCTCTCCCACGTGAGAGGGTCAGGGTGAGGGGAAATCTTACTCGTCTTCCAGGTAGGTATACCCGTACAGGCCCGCTTCAAACTCTTCCAGGAACTGCTGTTGCAGTGCCGCATCCAGATCGGTTTGTTTAACCTGATCGCGGAAATGCGTCAGCAACGTTTTCGGATCGAGCTGCACATATTCCAGCATATCGGCCACGGTATCGCCTTCGTCGGACAGCTCCACTTCCACGCTGCCATCCGGGAACACAAACACGTCAACCGCTTCGGTATCGCCGAACAGGTTGTGCATGTTGCCAAGAATTTCCTGATACGCGCCAACCATAAAGAAGCCCAGCGGCGGCGGATTTTCTGGATCGTATTCCGGCATCGGCATGGTGGTGGCAATCCCGTCGCCGTCCACGTAGTGATCGATAGCACCGTCAGAATCACAGGTGATATCCAGCAGTACCGCGCGGCGCTCCGGTGCCTGATTCAGCCCTTCGAGCGGCATCACCGGGAACAACTGATCGATCCCCCACGCATCCGGCATCGACTGGAACAGCGAGAAGTTGACGTACATCTTGTCCGCCATGCGCTCCTGAAGTTCGTCGATGATCGGACGATGCGCGCGGTTGCTCGGATCGAGCTGCTTCTGCACTTCGTGGCACATGCTCAGATAAAGCTGTTCAGCCCAGGCGCGATCCTGCAACGAGAACGAACCGGAAGAGTAGCCGACGTGAACGTCATGCAGATCCATCTGGCTGTCGTGCAGCCATTCACGCAGCGAACGGCGCGTACCCGGCTCGTGCATCTCCTGCCAGGTTTCCCACAGGCTTTGCAGCGCGCGCGGGGCTTCGGCAGACGGCGCGGTCGGTTCGGTATATTCGTTACGCTCAACGCCGATGATGTTCGACACCAGCACAGTATGGTGCGCGGTCACCGCACGGCCAGACTCGGTGATCACCGTTGGATGCGGCAAGCCGTGTTCTTCACAGGCGTCGCCAATCGCCCAGATAATGTTGTTGGCGTATTCATTCAGGCCATAGTTCACGGAACAGTCGGACTGCGAACGGGTCCCTTCATAATCCACGCCCAGGCCGCCGCCCACATCGAAGCACTCAATGTTGACACCCAGTTTGTGCAGTTCAACGTAGAAACGCGCAGACTCACGCACGCCGTTGGCGATGTCGCGGATGTTGGCCATCTGCGAACCGAGGTGGAAGTGCAGCAACTGAATGCTGTCCAGACGACCGCGCTCGCGCAGAATTTCCACCAGTTGCAGAACCTGCGTTGCCGCCAGACCAAATTTGGATTTTTCACCGCCGGACGACTGCCATTTGCCGGAGCCCTGTGACGCCAGACGCGCACGCACACCGAGGCGCGGCACCACGTTCAGACGCTCGGCTTCTTCCAGCACGATGGCGATTTCGGTCATCTTCTCGATCACCAGATAGACCTTGTGGCCCATCTTCTCGCCGATCAGCGCCAGGCGAATATATTCACGGTCTTTATAACCATTACAGACAATCACGCTGCGGGTCATACCGGCGTGCGCCAGTACAGCCATCAGTTCCGCTTTGGAACCGGCTTCCAGACCCAGCGGTTCACCGGAATGGATCAGTGATTCAATCACGCGGCGGTGCTGGTTAACCTTAATCGGGTAAACCAGGAAGTAGTCGCCGTTGTAACCGTAAGACTCACGCGCACGTTTGAACGCGGCGTTAATCGAACGCAGGCGGTGTTGCAGGATCTGTGGGAAGCAGAACAGTGCGGGCAGGCGCTGTCCCTGTGCTTCACGCGCTTTTACCAGTTCAGCAAGATCGACACGCGCTTGCGGGACGTCGGGATCCGGGCACACGCTGATGTGGCCCAGTTCGTTAACGTCGTAGTAGTTATTGCCCCACCAGGCAATATTGTAAGTGCGAAGCATTTTGCTGGCTTCCTGGGAGCTCATTGCAACCTCCTGCATGGAGCGTAGTACACCCTGTTCGCCTGCTGACGAAGGCGAATCCATAGAAATGTCGTCAGACATAGCGAACCTCAATTTGTCTTAGTAAGTGTAAAACAGTTGACCACTATCGCAGCGAAAAACTGCGATAACAACCCATAAACAGTCTGATTTCCCAGCACATTGCGCTGTGTGATCGACTGCGCGATCGGTTTCTTGTTCATATGATAGTAAAACACGTATCCGGACTTAATGATGACAGGCCGGCGAAACCACGAGAAAACCCCTGTCAGACCAGGAGCGCCCTTGTTCAGGAATCACAAGGTCTTACCGGCTCTGGAGTCCTGAGAAGCGCCGAAATGGGTATAACATCGGCAGGATTGCAGTAAAGAATTGCGGGTTGCGGGAGACAGATGCACGACCGGACGGCGTGACAGATTCAGCGGTAAACAACGGTTCATTATTTCGTATCACCTCCACGCCAACCGTTTGATGATCGGCGATAAGCTCAGACAGATTAACTGCTTACCCGGCGGGAAGTGGCGACACGATGATGTTGTCGTGCGCTTTTTTACCCCCCGTAACACTGCGTGGCGGGGGATAGCCGCGTGCGGCGTTTTATACCGACAAAGGGGGTAAAAAGCAAAATAAAAAAGCCGGGTTTGCTGCGTAACCAGGAAAAATCGCCAGACACGCTTCACGCATAATGCGGGAGGAGTCAAAAAAAGGCTGGAAATGGGCTTAAGAATTGACCTAAAATAGCCGTCCAGATGTTAATCCATCTATACAGATTAACACTTAGACTTCCTGTGTCTTTTACCTGTCACCCTGAACGGGGTGTATGGCGCAGGGTCTGAGCTTATTAAATTACCCCCAGGTGAATCAGAACATGGCAAAACACCTTTTTACGTCCGAATCCGTCTCAGAAGGACATCCTGATAAAATCGCAGACCAAATCTCTGATGCGGTACTGGATGCAATCCTGGAGCAGGATCCGAAAGCACGCGTCGCGTGCGAAACCTACGTTAAAACCGGGATGGTTTTAGTCGGTGGTGAGATCACCACCAGCGCCTGGGTTGATATCGAAGAGATCACCCGTAACACCGTTCGTGACATCGGCTACGTGCACTCTGACATGGGCTTTGATGCCAATTCCTGTGCCGTGCTGAGCGCAATCGGCAAGCAGTCCCCGGACATTAACCAGGGCGTTGACCGTGCCGATCCGCTGGAGCAGGGCGCGGGCGACCAGGGCCTGATGTTTGGCTATGCGACCAATGAAACCGACGTGCTGATGCCAGCGCCGATCACCTACGCCCACCGTCTGGTGCAGCGTCAGGCTGAAGTGCGTAAAAACGGCACCTTGCCGTGGCTGCGTCCGGATGCGAAAAGCCAGGTCACCTTCCAATACGACGACGGCAAAATCGTGGGTATTGATGCGGTGGTCCTGTCCACTCAGCACGCTGAAGATATCGACCAGAAATCGCTGCAGGAAGGCGTGATGGAAGAGATCATCAAGCCGGTTCTGCCTGCGGAATGGCTGAATGCCTCTACCAAATTCTTCATCAACCCGACGGGCCGTTTCGTTATCGGTGGTCCAATGGGCGACTGCGGTTTGACCGGTCGTAAGATCATCGTTGATACCTACGGCGGCATGGCTCGTCACGGTGGCGGCGCGTTCTCCGGTAAAGATCCGTCGAAAGTTGACCGTTCCGCGGCATACGCGGCGCGCTATGTCGCGAAAAACATCGTGGCAGCGGGCCTTGCCGATCGTTGTGAAATCCAGGTGTCCTACGCTATCGGCGTGGCAGAGCCGACGTCCATCATGGTCGAAACCTTCGGCACTGAAAAGCTGCCGTCTGAGCAACTGACCCTGCTGGTACGCGAGTTCTTCGATCTGCGTCCGTACGGCCTGATCCAGATGCTGGATCTGCTGCACCCGATCTACAAAGAAACCGCTGCTTACGGTCACTTTGGTCGCGAACATTTCCCGTGGGAAAAAACCGACAAAGCGCAACTGCTGCGTGATGCGGCCGGTCTGTAAGACCTCTCCGCCATCCATTGGATCCAGCCTGCGGGCTGGATTTTTTTTGCCTGCGTAACCCCCTCCACGCCTGGGATGAAAGCGATTTCATCAGCACGTTATCTCACCCGTTCGGTTTAGTCTGAAAACACCGCGCCTGCCTTGCCCCTCCCCTCCTTAATGCTATGTTTTACCTGACTAACATTTCTTGACAATCGTGTAAGCGATTACATCAACATCATCTGTCTGCCAGTCTATGACGTTGATAAAACAGATAACCCAACGGGAGGGCATCATGCCTGATAATAAAAAAAAGGGACGCTCAAATAAGGCAATGACCTTTTTTGTCTGCTTCCTCGCCGCGCTGGCGGGATTACTTTTTGGCCTGGATATCGGCGTCATCGCAGGGGCCCTGCCCTTTATTGCTGATGAATTCAAAATCAGCCCGCACACCCAGGAGTGGGTGGTCAGCTCCATGATGTTTGGTGCCGCCGTCGGTGCTGTCGGCAGCGGCTGGTTGTCTTACCGTCTCGGGCGTAAAAAAAGCCTGATGATCGGCGCAATCCTGTTTGTGCTCGGCTCGCTGTTCTCCGCCGCCGCGCCAAACGTCGAAATCCTGATCCTCTCCCGCGTGTTGCTGGGGCTGGCGGTCGGTGTCGCGTCTTATACCGCTCCGCTATATCTGTCTGAAATCGCGCCCGAAAAAATTCGTGGCAGCATGATTTCAATGTATCAACTGATGATCACCATCGGGATTTTAGGCGCGTATCTGTCGGATACCGCGTTCAGCTACAGCGGTGCGTGGCGCTGGATGCTGGGCATTATCATCATCCCGGCGATCCTGCTGCTGATTGGCGTGTTCTTCCTGCCGGACAGCCCGCGCTGGTACGCCGCGAAGCGCCGCTTCCACGATGCCGAGCGCGTGCTGCTGCGTCTGCGTGATACCAGCGCAGAAGCGAAAAACGAACTGGATGAGATCCGCGAAAGCCTGCAGGTTAAGCAGAGCGGCTGGGCGCTGTTTAAAGAGAACAGCAATTTCCGTCGCGCGGTCTTCCTGGGCGTGCTGCTTCAGGTGATGCAGCAGTTCACCGGCATGAACGTGATCATGTACTACGCACCGAAAATCTTTGAACTGGCAGGCTACGCCAATACCACCGAGCAGATGTGGGGCACGGTAATTGTCGGTCTGACCAACGTGCTGGCCACCTTTATCGCAATCGGTCTGGTGGACCGCTGGGGCCGTAAGCCAACGCTGACGCTGGGCTTTATGGTGATGGCGGCGGGCATGGGTATTCTGGGTACCATGATGCATTTCGGTATCGAGTCGCCAAACGAGCAGTACATTGCTGTCGCCATGCTGCTGATGTTTATCGTTGGTTTTGCGATGAGCGCTGGTCCGTTAATCTGGGTTCTGTGTTCTGAGATCCAGCCGCTGAAAGGCCGTGATTTCGGTATCACCTGCTCAACCGCGACCAACTGGATCGCCAATATGATTGTCGGCGCAACGTTCCTGACCATGCTCAACACGCTGGGCAACGCCAACACCTTCTGGGTCTACGGCGCGCTGAACCTGTTCTTTATCGTGCTGACCATCTGGCTGGTGCCGGAAACCAAGCATGTATCACTTGAGCACATCGAGCGTAACCTGATGAAAGGCCGCAAACTGCGCGAGATTGGTTCACACGATTAACCCTGTCGCCCGGCGGCGCACGCTGCCGGGCTCTCCTCTCCGCACGTCTTGCACTTGTCCGTCGGCCCCATTATTCTGGCCCTCTATGAAAACGCCCCGTCTCCCCATCGCTCTGCAACAGGCCATTATGCGCAGCCTGCGCCAGCATCTCGCTCAGGCGAACCTGAAGCTCGAACGCCATTATCCCGAACCTAAACTGGTGTATCAGCAGCGGGGAACCTCCGCGGGTACCGCATGGGCTGAACGCTATGAGATCCGCTTAAATCCGGTGCTGTTACTGGAAAACGAGCAGGCTTTTATCAATGAAGTCGTTCCCCACGAACTGGCGCATTTGCTGGTGTGGAAGCACTTTGGCCGGGTCGCGCCGCACGGGAAAGAGTGGAAGTGGATGATGGAGAGCGTGTTAGGCGTTCCCGCCCACCGCACTCATCAGTTTGAGCTTCACTCTGTTCGTCAGAATACCTTTCCTTACCGCTGTCGCTGCCAGGAGCATCAGCTTACCGTGCGTCGGCACAATAAAGTGCTGCGCAATGAGGCCGTTTACCGCTGCGTGCATTGCGGTGAACCCCTGATTGCCTGCGTCTGATTACCGGAACCATTAACGTGTTTTTCTGCGCTAACTGATTGCATCCGGCAACGCCATTCGCTACGGTGCGGGCTCAACTGGCCTGGAGTTCAACATGTTCCGTCAACTTACTTTTATTCTTAGCCTGCTGGCAGGATGCTGCGCTATGCCTGCTCTGGCGCAAGGCATCAACAGTTTTTCGCAGGCCAAAGCGGCAGGCGTTAAAATCCATGCAGATGCGCCCGGCGATTTTTACTGCGGCTGCAAGATTAACTGGCAGGGTAAAAAAGGCGTCGTCGATCTGGAATCGTGCGGTTATAAAGTGCGTAAAAATGAAAACCGCGCCCGGCGTATTGAGTGGGAACACGTAGTTCCGGCCTGGCAGTTTGGCCACCAGCGCCAGTGCTGGCAGGATGGCGGTCGCAAAAATTGCAGCAAAGATCCGGTCTATCGCAAAATGGAAAGCGACATGCACAACCTGCAACCGGCGCTGGGCGAAGTGAACGCCGATCGCGGCAACCTGATGTACAGCCAGTGGAACGGCGGCGAAGGTCAGTACGGACAATGCGAGATGAAGGTCGATTTTAAGGAAAAACTCGCAGAACCACCCGCCCGCGCCCGCGGCATGATCGCCCGCACCTATTTCTATATGCGCGACCAGTACCAGCTCACCCTGTCACGCTCGCAAACGCAGCTGTTTACCGCCTGGGATAAACTTTACCCGGTCAATAACTGGGAATGTGAGCGCGAACGCCGCATCGCGAAGGTGCAGGGAAATCATAACCGTTATGTGCTTGATGCTTGTCAGGCGCAAAACCGCTAACTTACACTGAGAAAATTAAGGCCCCTCACCCCGGCCCTCTCCCCCGGGGAGAGGGTGAAAAGCGGACTTGTGCTCGATCCAGGCATGATTGGCTCGATCTGTCCCCTCTCCCCCGGGAGAGGGTTAGGGTGAGGGGAAAAATCAACTACACGGAAATCAACACATGCGTAAACCCCGCATTTACCACCCCGAATTTTTAACCGCAGGCCAGGACGTGGCGCTTAGCGATGACGCGGCGAATCACGTGGGTCGCGTCTTACGCATGAGCGCCGGGCAGGCGGTGCAGCTCTTTGACGGCAGCAATCAGATTTTTGACGCGGAGATCCTGCGCGCGGATAAAAAAAGCGTGGTGGTGAATGTTCGCACCGCGGAAACCGATGACCGTGAATCGCCCCTGCATATCCATCTGGGCCAGGTCATGTCGCGCGGTGAAAAAATGGAATTCACTATCCAGAAATCCATTGAGCTGGGTGTAAGCCTCATTACGCCACTCTTTTCTGAACGCTGCGGCGTTAAACTGGATGCTGAACGTCTGAACAAGAAAATCCAGCAGTGGCAGAAAATCGCCATTGCCGCCTGCGAACAGTGTGGTCGCAACCGCATTCCTGAGATCCGCCCGGCGATGGATCTGGAAGACTGGTGTGCAGAAGCCGATGACGGTCTGAAGCTGAACCTGCACCCGCGGGCCAGCGCCAGCATCAACACGCTGCCGTTACCCGTTGAGCGTGTGCGCCTGCTGATTGGTCCGGAAGGCGGCCTGACGGCAGATGAAATCGCCATGACCGCACGCTACCAGTTTACTGATATTCTGTTAGGGCCACGTGTTTTGCGCACAGAGACGACTGCACTCACCGCCATTACCGCCCTGCAAGTCCGCTTCGGCGATTTGGGGTAAAGGAGAAGAACAATGATTAAGCTCGGCATCGTGATGGATCCCATCGCAGACATCAACATCAAGAAAGATTCCAGCTTCGCTATGCTGCTGGAAGCACAACGTCGCGGCTACGAGCTGCACTACATGGAAATGGCGGATCTTTATCTGATCAACGGTGAAGCCCGCGCCCGCACGCGTCTGCTCTCCGTCGAGCAAAACTACGACAAATGGTATGACTTCAGCGGCGAGCAGGATATTGATCTGGCCTCACTCGACGTGGTGCTGATGCGTAAAGATCCGCCGTTCGACACCGAATTTATTTACGCCACTTATATCCTTGAGCGCGCGGAAGAGAAAGGCACGCTGATCGTTAACAAACCGCAGAGCCTGCGTGACTGTAACGAAAAGCTGTTCACCGCCTGGTTTGCCGATCTGACCCCGGAAACGCTGGTGACGCGCAGCAAAGCCCAGCTAAAAGCCTTCTGGGAAAAGCATCATGACATCATCCTCAAGCCGCTGGATGGCATGGGCGGTACGTCGATTTTCCGCGTCAAAGAAGGCGATCCTAACCTGCCGGTTATCGCTGAAACCCTGACGATGCTGGGCAATCGCTACTGCATGGCGCAGAACTATCTGCCCGCGATTAAAGACGGTGATAAGCGCGTGCTGGTGGTGGATGGCGAACCGGTGCCGTACTGCCTGGCGCGTATTCCGCAGGGCGGCGAAACGCGTGGCAATCTGGCGGCCGGTGGCCGTGGCGAGCCGCGTCCGCTCAGCGACAGCGACTGGGAAATTGCCCGCCGCGTTGCACCGACGCTAAAAGCCAAAGGTCTGATCTTTGTTGGTCTCGACATCATCGGCGATCGCCTGACCGAAATTAACGTCACCAGTCCCACCTGCATTCGTGAAATTGAAGCCGTTTTCCCGGTTTCTATCACCGGTATGCTGATGGACGCCATTGAAAAACGTCTGGGCAAATAAGCATGACGGCGGCGCGCCAGCTTGCTATACGCGCCGCTTTGCCCGCATACTGAGCGCTTGTTGCTTTTGTGAACCAGGAAACAGAACCTCTGACAATGAATTTACAGCATCACTTTCTGATTGCCATGCCTGCTCTCCAGGATCCTCTTTTTCGTCGTGCCGTGATCTATATCTGCGAGTATAACGATGAGGGCGCGATGGGGATCATCATCAATAAGCCTCTGGAAAACCTGAAAGTCGAAGGCGTTCTCGAGAAACTCAAAATTAACCCTGAATCGCGTGACCCGGACATCCGGCTGGATAAACCTGTGTTCCTCGGCGGCCCGCTGGCGGAAGATCGCGGCTTTATTCTGCATACGCCGCCTGCTAAATTTGCCTCCAGCATTCGTATTTCCGATAACACGGTGATCACCACTTCGCGCGATGTGCTGGAAACGCTCGGCACCGATGCGCAGCCGACAGACGTGCTGGTCGCGCTGGGCTACTCCTCATGGGAAAAGGGCCAGCTCGAACAGGAGATTCTGGATAACGCCTGGCTGACAGCCCCGGCCGATAAAAACATTCTGTTCAAAACGCCTATTGCCGATCGCTGGCGCGAAGCGGCTAAACTGATTGGCATTGATATTTCCACAATGCCTGACTCTGCGGGGCATGCCTGATGAGCGGCACTCTGCTGGCGTTTGATTTTGGCACCAAAAGTATTGGCGTGGCGATTGGGCAGCGCATCACCGGCACCGCCCGCCCGCTGACGGCACTCAAAGCCCAGGACGGTACACCGGACTGGAAACTGATCGAGCGCCTGCTGAAAGAGTGGCAGCCCGATGAAGTGATCGTCGGGTTACCGCTGAATATGGATGGCACTGAGCAGCCGCTGACCGCGCGGGCACGCAATTTCGCCAATAAAATCCATGGCCGCTTCGGTGTGCGTGTTCAGTTACATGATGAGCGTCTGAGCACGGTTGAAGCCCGCGCCGGGCTGTTTGAACATGGCGGCTTCCGCTCCCTCACCAAAGGCAACGTTGACTCTGCCTCCGCTGTTATCATCCTCGAAAGCTACTTCGACCAGCACGGCTAACCGCCGCCCTTTCCCGCCTCGCTGTGCCGCAGGCGGGTAGCATTCTCTCGATCGCCCTCACACTTCAGAGCCAGGATTTTTGCATTCATCTTAATGTTTCTATAAAAGAAACAATATACGAGCAAATCAGGCTTTTTGCGTGAGCTGTGCGGCCAGTTGATGCAGCGCTTCCAGGCGCGTATTTACCACGTCGTCATTCACCTGCCACATACCGGCAAAAGCCAGCGCCGCCGGGCGAGCGCCTAAGGGTTGCGCCATTGATACTTCGCCGTCGTCGTGATGCCACACCACATGACCCTGGGTGCGTTGCTGGACGAGGTGCGGATGAAGTTGCTGCCACTGTTCAGGCGTAAAGCGCGGAATGAGTGCCTCGTCGCTTTCCGCCGCCAGCAGCGACATACCGATGACCGACTGCCAGGCAGGCAGCATATGAAATCCAGCCAGCGCCTGGGTGACCTGGCTGCCGGGTTCGGAGTGGTAGATGTAGATGACCTGATCCTCCCAGAGGACGCCCATCGCCACCACGATATCTTTCGGGGCATGGCGTTCTAACAGAGGTAGCGCCTGGGAGAACAGGGCCGACCCGCGGATCGCCTGGGCTGCAAGGGCGTGAATGCCGGGGCCGGGAAGGTAACGGCGCTGCTCGTCCTGCATCGTCAGACCGATGGAGGCCATGGTCATCAGCAGGCGATTGACGCGGGTAGTGTTAATGCCCATCAGACGCGCCAGCTCGCGACAGCCGATTGCACGGCCACTGGAGACCAGGTATTGCAGACAGCGGATCCCGTCAATCAGGCTTTGGTTTGGTTGGGATGACATAGCGGCGCTCATTATTCAGCTTTAACAGCGTGTGATTTTACCGTCAGCACAGAAGGAAACAAGACAATGAAAATCTTTCCCCGGCGCGATACCCGATCATTTCCTGTCCGGCAGCTACAAACTGACCTGCTGGTCGCAGGCGGCGGTCTGGCCGGACTGTGCGCGGCGCTGGCTGCCGCCCGCGATGGCTTACAGGTGGTGCTGATCCAGGACAGGCCGGTGCTCGGCGGTAATGCCTCCAGCGAAGTCCGGTTGTGGGCCAACGGCGCGACCTCGCATATGGGTAATAATAACCGCTGGGCACGGGAAGGCGGCATTATGGGCGAGATCCTCGAAGAAAACCTGTGGCGCAATAAAGAAGGCAACCCGGTGATGTTTGATCTGGTGCTGCTGGATCTCGCCAAAAGCCAGCCGGGACTGACGCTGCTGCTCAACACCGCCGTGTATGAGGTCGAGGCCTGGGAGCAGTGCATTCACCAGGTGAAAGCCTTTAACCCAATCAATGAGACCTTTTATGAGGTCAGCGCCACGCAGTTTTGCGATGCCACTGGCGATGGCGTGCTCGGCTATCTCGCAGGCGCGGAATACCGGGAAGGCGCGGAAGACATCAGCGAACTGGGCGAGAAAATGGCACCGGGTGACAGCTTCGGGCATAAACTCGGGCACTCGATTTACTTCTACACCAAACACACCGACGGCCCGGTGAATTTCGTCCCGCCCTCTTTTGCGCTTGACGATATCACCGCTATCCCGCGCTACAAACGGCTCACCTCCACCCTCAACGGCTGCGATCTGTGGTGGCTCGAATGGGGCGGGCGTCTCGATACCGTTCACGAAAGCGAAGCCATCAAATGGGAGCTGTGGAAGATCGTCTGGGGCGTCTGGAACTACATCAAAAATTCGGGTGAGTTTCCGGAAGCGGCGAACATGACCATTGAGTGGGTCGGCGCGATCCCCGGCAAGCGCGAGAGCCGCCGTTTTATGGGCGATCATCTGCTTTGCCAGCAGGACATTATTGAACAGCGCGACCACTACGACGCCGTGGCCTACGGCGGCTGGTCCATCGATCTTCATCCGGCAGACGGCGTTTACAGCACCCACGACGGCTGCCGCCAGTTTCACAGCAAAGGCACCTACACGATCCCCTATCGCAGCCTCTACAGCCGCTCGCTCGACAATCTGTTTTTGACCGGGCGGCTGATCTCCGCCTCCCACGTCGCCTTCGGCAGCGCCCGCGTGATGTGCACCTGCGGGCTGCTCGGTGAAGTTGTTGGGCGTGCAGCAGCGCTGTGCCACCAGCAAAAGCTAACGACGCACGAACTGGCTGCGCCTGAGAAAATTGGCGAGCTACAACAGCATTTGCAGGCGACGGGCTGCTATATCCCGCGTCAGTTCCTCACCGATCCGGCTGCTGGCGCAACCGTCACCGCCAGCAGTGAATATCATCTGGCCCGGTTGCCGCCCAACGGCAAATGGGAGCCACTTTCCGCGCGCATGGCGATCCTGTTACCGGTCAAAGCCGGAGAGTCACTGCCCGATTTTACCGTGACACTGCGCGCCCGGACGCCGCAAAACGTCACCGTCAGACTGCTCGGAAGCCAGCGCGCCGGGAATTTCACCCCGGAGCTTGCGTATGATGAATGCGCATTCCCGGTTAATGGCGAACAGGATCACCGCTGCACGTTTAGCTGGCAAAGCGAGCGCGATCAGTACGTTTTTGTTGCCTTCGACGCCACTGACGACGTTGAAATTGCCCTGACTGACGTGGCGCTGCCCGGCATTATGACGGTGTTTAACAGCCTGAATGCCCGCGTTGCCAAACATACCCGCCAGATCGCCGACGGCGATTACGGCGTGGACGAGTTCGACTTCTGGCTACCGCGCCGCCGCCCGCAGCAGATCATGCCCGCAATGCAGTTAAGCGCCCCGCTGCACTGCTTTGAGCCGCACAACCTGCTCAATGGTCGTCTGCGCCCGGAGCAGCAAACCAACGCCTGGGTGCCTGCGCCGGAAGATGCGCAGCCGTGGATCAGTTTGCACTGGCCCGCCGCGCACCGTTTTAGCCAGGTGACGTTAATTCATGACAACGATTTTGATAACGCCATGGAAACCGTGCAGATGGGCCATCCGCTGCCCGTGACTCCGCACTGCATCACGCGTTATCGCCTGTGGGCAGACGACCAGTTAATCGCGGACGTTGACCATAACCACCGTTCGGTCTGCGAACATCGTTTTGCCACGCCGCAAACGGCGCACATCCTTCGCCTGGAGATCCTCGCCACCGCAGGCGCGCTGCCGGCAGTTTATGCGCTGCACGTGCGCTAAAGCCTGCCCTGCGCCACCCGCTGCTGGTAACTTTGCGCGAAGGTTTGCATCCCCGCCTGCTGTCCGGTCTGCATCACGCCGGGGATCTGGTGGGTTTTGCCTTCGCGGATTAAATTCGCCACCGCCGGGATATTGACCAGCAGTTCATACAGCGCCACGCGTCCGCCCTGTTTATCCGGCTCCAGCTTTTGCGCCAGCACCGCCTGAAGGCTGCCCGCAAGCTGGCTGCGGACCGGATCTTTTTCCTGCGCCGGGAAGGTATCCACCAGCCGCTCAATAGCCTGCGCTGCGCCGCGCGTGTGCAGCGTGGCGAGTACCAGATGCCCGGTTTCGGCTGCGGTGAGCGCCAGCCGGATGGTTTCGCTGTCGCGCAATTCACCCAGTAAAATCACGTCGGGATCTTCACGCAGCGCCGCGCGTAATCCGTCGGCAAACGACGGACAGTGCAGACCGATTTCGCGCTGTTGGATCAGGCATTGCACCCCCTCATGCACATATTCAATCGGATCTTCGAGAGTCAGGATATGCCCGTGCATCCGGTGGTTTAGCGCATCGACAATGGCTGCAAGGGTGGTGGACTTACCGCTGCCGGTCGCCCCGGTCACCAGAATCAGGCCATTTTCCCGTGCCAGAATTTCATCAATGGCCGCAGGCACGCCCAGGGCGTCCAGTTGCGGGCAGCGGGTCGGCAGCAGTCGCAGTGCAAGCGATGCGCCGTGATGATGCATAAACGCACTGGCGCGCAGCCGCTGCCGTTGACTGACTTCAATCGCAAAATCAACCTGCCGGTTTGCCCACCATTCACCCTGCTGTTCGTCGCTCAGCGCCTCGCGCATCAGCGTCTCGATATCGGGGGGCGGAAAGGGGGCCGCTTCCAGTTTGCCCAGCCGTCGCCAGCGCGGGGGCCGGGTGTTGCACAGGTGTAGATCCGAGACGTTATGCTTTACACTAAGGGCCACAATTTCTTCCATATTCATACAGCCTCCAGGACAAAATGAACGACATTGCGCATAACCTGGCACAGGTCCGGGATAAAATCTCAGCGGCTACAATGCGTTGCGGCCGTGCTTCAGAAGAAGTTACCCTGCTTGCAGTCAGCAAAACGAAACCTGCGAGCGCCGTCGCAGAAGCCATCGCCGCCGGGCAGCGCGCATTTGGGGAAAACTACGTTCAGGAAGGCGTCGATAAAATCCGCCACTTTCAGGATGAAGGGATCGCGGGGCTGGAGTGGCATTTTATTGGCCCGCTACAGTCCAATAAAAGCCGCCTGGTGGCCGAACATTTTGACTGGTGCCATACGGTCGATCGCCTGCGAATCGCCAGCCGTTTAAGCGAGCAGCGCCCGGCCCATCTCCCCCCGCTTAACATCCTGATTCAAATCAATATTAGCGATGAAGAGAGCAAATCTGGCATTGCATTAAGCGAACTTGATGCGCTGGCCGATCAGGTTGTGGCGCTGCCGGGCGTTCGCCTGCGCGGGCTGATGGCTATCCCCGCGCCAGTGTCAGATTTTGAAAGGCAGTTTGCGGTGGCACAGCAAATGGCTGTAGCATTTGACGCGCTTAAATTGCGTTATCCAGCCGTCGATACGTTATCTCTGGGGATGACGGAGGATATGGACGCCGCGATTGCGGCTGGCAGCACGATGGTGCGTATCGGTACCGCGATTTTTGGTGCCCGCGATTACACAAAAAATTAAGGAAAACTAAGGAACGCCATGAATACGTTGACTTTCCTGCTTTCAACGATCATTGAACTTTACACAATGGTGCTGTTGCTGCGCGTCTGGATGCAGTGGGCGCGCGTTGATTTTTACAACCCGTTCTCACAATTTGTCGTCAAAATTACTCAGCCTATCGTTGGCCCGCTGCGCCGCGTCATCCCGGCAATGGGGCCGATTGACAGTTCATCGCTGCTGATCGCCTTTATTCTCTGCGTCATCAAAGCAATCGTGCTGTTTTCGGTCATCACCTTCGAGCCGATTATCTGGATCGCCGCGGTGCTGATCCTGCTGAAAACCATCGGCCTGATTATTTTCTGGGTGCTGCTGGTGATGGCGCTGATGAGCTGGGTCAGCCAGGGCCGCAGCCCGGTTGAATTTGTGCTGATGCAGTTGACCGAACCGCTGCTGCGCCCGATCCGTCGTCTGCTGCCCTCGATGGGCGGGATCGATTTCTCGCCGATGATCCTGGTGCTGCTGCTGTACGTGCTCAATATGGGGATCGCTGAACTGTTACAGTCGACCGGCAATATGCTGTTGCCGGGGCTGTGGATGGCGCTGTGAGTGCAGTCAGCGCCTGCGATGACGGGCTGGTTTTGCGGCTGTATATTCAGCCCAAAGCCAGCCGGGATTCGATTGTCGGTTTGCATGGCGACGAGGTAAAAGTCGCCATCACCGCCCCGCCGGTTGACGGCAAGGCGAATGCCCATCTGGTGAAATTTCTCGCCAAACAGTTCCGCGTGGCCAAAAGTCAGATCACCATCGAAAAAGGCGAACTGGGCCGCCATAAGCAGGTTAAAATTATTCATCCGCAACACATCCCGACAGACGTCGCGGCATTACTTAATTAGGATCTACCCATGCAAAAAGTTGTCCTCGCGACCGGTAACGCCGGTAAAGTGCGTGAGCTCGCCTCGCTGCTCAATGATTTTGGGCTGGACGTGGTGGCGCAAACCGAACTGGGCGTTGAGTCTGCTGAAGAAACCGGCCTGACGTTTATCGAAAACGCGATTATCAAAGCGCGCCATGCCGCTCAGGTAACCGGATTACCGGCTCTCGCCGATGATTCAGGGCTGGCAGTGGATGTGCTCGGCGGCGCGCCGGGCATCTATTCCGCCCGTTTTTCAGGCGTTGATGCCACCGACCAGCAGAATCTGGAAAAGCTGCTCGAAGAGTTGCAGGACGTGCCGGACGATAAGCGTCAGGCGCAGTTCCACTGTGTGCTGGTGTACATGCGTCACGCTGACGATCCGACCCCGCTGGTGTGCCACGGTAGCTGGCCGGGCGTGATTGCACGTCAATCCGCCGGGGAAGGCGGTTTCGGTTACGATCCGATTTTTTATGTCCCGGCCCTGTGCAAAACCGCTGCGGAACTCACCCGCGAAGAAAAGAGCGCCGTGTCCCATCGTGGGCAAGCGTTAAAACTGTTACTGGAAGCACTGCGTAATGGCTGATTTGCCACCCCTGAGTCTTTATATTCACATCCCCTGGTGCGTGCAGAAATGCCCGTACTGTGACTTCAATTCCCACGCGTTAAAGGGCGAAGTTCCGCATGACGACTATGTCGCGCACCTGTTACGCGATCTGGACGGTGACGTCGCTTACGCTCAGGGGCGTGAAGTGAAGACTATTTTTATCGGGGGCGGCACGCCGAGCCTGCTCTCCGGCCCGGCGATGCAAACCCTGCTGGACGGCGTCCGTGCTCGTCTGAAGCTGGCTTCCGATGCGGAAATCACCATGGAGGCTAACCCTGGCACGGTGGAAGCCGACCGCTTTGTCGATTACCAGCGGGCGGGCGTCAACCGGATCTCCATTGGCGTGCAAAGTTTCAGTGAAACCAAACTCAAGCGTCTGGGGCGCATCCACGATGCCGGTGAAGCTAAACGTGCCGCACATCTGGCGACGGGGCTGGGACTGCGCAGTTTTAACCTGGATTTAATGCACGGTTTGCCGGATCAGTCGCTGGAAGAAGCGCTGGATGATTTGCGTCAGGCGATTGCCCTTAATCCCCCGCATCTCTCCTGGTATCAGTTGACGATCGAGCCCAATACGCTGTTCAGCTCTCGCCCACCCGTGCTGCCGGACGACGACGCACTGTGGGATATTTTCGAGCAGGGCGACAAACTGTTAACCGCCGCAGGCTATCAGCAATATGAAACGTCGGCCTATGCGAAGCCGGGCTATCAGTGTGAGCACAACCTCAACTACTGGCGCTTTGGCGATTATCTGGGGATTGGCTGTGGCGCACACGGCAAAGTGACTTTCCCGGACGGGCGGATTATGCGTACGGCGAAGACGCGTCATCCGCGCGGCTATATGCAGGGCAACTATCTTGATAAGCAGCATGATGTTGAAGAGGCCGACAAGCCGTTTGAGTTCTTTATGAACCGCTTCCGCCTGCTGGAAGCCGCGCCGCGCGCAGAGTTTACGCGCTACACGGGGCTTGATGAGTCGGCGATCCGTAAGCAGATCGACGAGGCTGTTGCGCTGGGGTATCTGACGGAAAGCGAGGAGTACTGGCAGATCACGGAGCACGGTAAGTTGTTTTTAAACTCCCTGCTGGAGCTTTTTCTCGCGGAGTAATGTTTGCCCCTCACCCCGGCCCTCTCCCGCAGGGAGAGGGGGAAAAGCGGCACCGCGCACGATCTGTCCCCTCTCCCATGGGGAGAGGGTTAGGGTGAGGGGAAAAGCGAACCCGCCGTTATTTGAATCCTTTTGACTCTTTGATCAGCTCGTAAGCTTTCTGGATTTCCTGCGCTTTTTGCTTCGCCATCTCCATCATTTCCGGCGGTAAGCCTTTTGCCACCAGCTTATCCGGGTGATGCTCGCTCATCAGCTTACGATAGGCGCGCTTGATGGTGGTGGCATCGTCGGTGGGCTTCACTCCCAGCACGTTGCAGGCGTCTTCCAGCGTCGGCCCGCGAGATGCCTGCTGCCAGCCGCCACCGGACTGCTGCTGACGCTGATACCCGTCGCCAAACTGCGCTCCGCCCTGCATCATGCGCAGGAACTGATCGAACTGCATCCGGGAGATGCCCAGCTCCTCAGCAATTACATACAGCACTTCGCGCTCGTTCGGGTGTAATGAACCATCGGCAAACGCGGCCTGAATCTGAATTTCCAGAAACATCCGAATCAAATCGAAGCGGCCAAAACAGACGCTGCGGAACTGACGCATTTTGTCACGCAGCGGGTAGTTATCCGTCTTGCCAACGCGGAACGCATGTTGCGCAGAGGCGCGCGACTCACCGTGCAGATTCATACGATCCATAAACAGACTGGCGACCTGAATATCCGCTTCCGTCACGCGACCTTTGGATTTGGTCAGATGCCCCATCACCTCGAAGGTGGTGGCAAAAAACAGCGTCTGACGTTCACGTTGATTCGCAAACCACGCCATTTTACGGCTGCGCGCCTTGTCAAACATATGCCCGATTAAAAGCCCGAGGAGCACGCCCCAAAAGCCGCCGCCCATTAACAGGGCGATGGCGACACCAATCACTTTTCCCCAATACTGCATATACTCCCCAAATCGTCATGCCGTCGGCTAAAATTTGCATTATCATACCCGTCATTCTATGCCGTGCACAGGCACAGCCTTCTTCGGGAGGCTCGAAAGCGGGCAGGATTAACACTAGCGCTGTGAAGGTGAGTAAGTTAGTCTCTGAGCGTTTACATGCCGAAAAGCCACTGATGACGGAACAACAAATACAACGTATGAAAAAACGTATTCCCACCCTTCTGGCCACGATGATCAGCGCAGCCCTGTACAGTCAGTATGGGCAGGCGGCCGATCTTGCCTCGCAGTGTAAGCTGGGCATCCCAAGCTACAACCGCCCTCTGGTGACCGGCGAAACCAATAATCTGCCTGTCACCATCAATGCTGACCATGCGAAAGGCAATTATCCGGACGATGCCGTGTTCACCGGCAGCGTCGATGTGCAGCAGGGTAACAGCCGGTTACAGGCCGACGAAATGCAGCTTCATCAGCAGCAGGCTGAAGGTCAGGCCGATCCGGTACGCACCGTCGATGCCCTGGGTAACGTTCACTATGATGACAACCAGGTGATCCTGAAAGGGCCTAAAGCCTGGGCGAATCTGAATACGAAAGATACTAACGTCTGGGAAGGCGATTACCAGATGGTGGGTCGTCAGGGACGCGGGACCGCCGATCTGATGAAACAGCGCGGTGAGAACCGCTACACCATTCTGGATAACGGCACCTTTACCTCATGTCTGCCGGGCTCCGATACCTGGAGCGTGGTGGGCTCGGAAGTCATTCACGACCGTGAAGAACAGGTCGCGGAAATCTGGAACGCGCGCTTTAAACTCGGTCCGGTGCCGGTGTTCTACAGCCCTTATTTACAGTTACCAATTGGCGATAAGCGCCGCTCCGGTTTCCTGATCCCCAATGCGAAATACAGCACCACGAACTATTTTGAGTTCTACCTGCCGTATTACTGGAACATTGCGCCAAACTTCGATGCGACCATTACCCCGCACTATATTCACAAGCGCGGTAACGTGCAGTGGGAGAACGAATTCCGCTACCTGACTCAGGCGGGTATCGGCCTTGTTGAATTTGACTATCTGCCGTCGGACAAAGTTTACGAAAACGAATACCCTGCAGATGGCGATCGTCATCGCTGGTTGTTCTACTGGCGGCATGCCGGTGTAATGGACGAAGTCTGGCGATTTAACGTTGACTATACAAAAGTCAGCGATCCAACCTATTTTAACGACTTTACGTCAAAGTATGGTTCCAGTACCGATGGCTACGCCACGCAAATATTTAGTGCTGGTTACTGGATTGAAAACTTTAACGCTACGGTGTCGACGAAGCAATTCCAGGTCTTTGATACTCAAACTCAAAGTTCTTATTCCGCCGAACCGCAACTGGACGTCAACTTCTATCAGAATGACGTTGGACCGTTTGACACTCGTGTTTATGCGCAGGCCGTGAATTTTGTGAACACCACAGATTACATGCCTGAAACCACACGTGTTCACTTTGAACCGACCATCAATCTGCCGTTATCAAACGACTGGGGAAGCCTGAATACCGAAGCCAAAGTGATGGCGACGCATTATCAGCAGACCAATATTGATGACTTCAATGCGACTTATCGAACTCATTATGAGAGTTCAGTGAGTCGCGTCCTGCCGCAGTTCAAAGTCGACGGCAAAATGGTCTTCGAGCGCGATATGAACTGGAGCGAGGGCTTCACCCAGACGCTGGAGCCGCGTGCGCAGTATCTCTACGTGCCGTATCGCGATCAGAGCAACATCAATAACTATGACTCGTCATTGTTGCAGTCCGACTACAGCGGCCTGTTCCGCGATCGTACCTACGGTGGCCTTGACCGCATTGCCTCTGCCAACCAGGTTACAACGGGTGTTACGTCACGTATTTATGATCAGGAAGCGGTTGAACGTTTTAACGTTTCCGTTGGTCAAATCTACTATTTCACCGAATCCCGTACCGGTGATGACAATATCCAGTGGGAGAAAGACAAAAATACAGGTTCACTGGTCTGGGCGGGCGATACTTACTGGCGCATCTCCGATCGCTGGGGCCTGCGTGGTGGGGTGCAATACGATACGCGTCTTAACAACGTCGCCACCAGCAGTTCCACGCTGGAGTACCGTCGTGATGAAGACCGTCTGTTACAGTTGAGCTATCGTTATGCCAGCCCGGAGTACATCCAGGCGACGCTGCCAAACTTTGCGACCTCAGAGCAATATAACGAAGGCATTTCTCAGGTAGGCGGTGCGGCAAGCTGGCCGATCGTCGATCGCTGGTCTGTCGTCGGCGCGTACTACTTTGATACCAATACCAGCAAACCGGCGGATCAGATGGTCGGTCTGCAATATAACTCCTGCTGTTACGCTATCCGCGTTGGATATGAACGCAAGCTGAACGGCTGGGATACTTCAAACAACCAAAGCAAATACGATAAAGTCATTGGATTTAATATCGAACTGCGTGGTCTGAGTTCTAACTACGGTCTGGGCACACAGCAAATGCTGCGTTCGAACATTCTGCCTTATCGTAGCTCATTGTGATGTAGTTGATTTGCAACGTAATCCGCTTTGCGGTTAATAGAAATGGAAAATGTATGAAGAACTGGAAAACGCTGCTTCTTGGTATCGCGATGGTTGCGAATACCAGTATCGCCGCGCCGCAGGTTGTCGATAAAGTCGCTGCCGTCGTCAATAATGGCGTTGTGCTGGAAAGTGACGTTGATGGTTTGATGCAATCAGTGAAAGCTAACGCCGGTCAGGCGGGCCAGCAGTTACCCGATGACGCCACGCTGCGCCATCAGATTCTGGAACGGTTAATCACGGATCAAATCATTTTACAGATGGGCACCAAAATGGGTGTGAAGGTCACTGACGAGCAGCTCGATCAGGCGATCGCCAACATCGCGAAACAAAATAATATGACGATGGATCAGATGCGCAGCCGTCTGGCTTACGATGGGGTGAACTACAGCACCTACCGTAACCAGATCCGCAAAGAAATGCTGATCTCTGAAGTGCGTAACAGTGAAGTGCGTCGCCGCGTTACTATCCTGCCGCAGGAAGTGGACGCTCTGGCGAAGCAGGTCGGCACGCAAAACGATGCCAGCACCGAACTGAATCTGAGCCACATCCTCATTCCGCTGCCGGAAAATCCAACCTCCGATCAGGTTAATGAAGCCGGTAGCCAGGCGACATCCATTGTTGAGCAGGCACGTAACGGTGATGATTTTGCCAAACTGGCGATCACCTACTCTGCCGATCAGCAGGCGCTGCAGGGCGGCCAGATGGGTTGGGGACGCATTCAGGAACTGCCGGGCATTTTTGCTCAGGCGCTTAGCACCGCGAAAAAAGGCGATGTTGTCGGCCCCATCCGTTCAGGCGTGGGCTTCCACATCCTGAAAGTGAACGATCTGCGCGGTCAAAGCCAGAGTATTTCGGTAACCGAAGTTCATGCCCGTCATATTCTGCTGAAGCCGTCACCGATCATGACCGACGAGCAAGCGCGCGTGAAAATCGAGCAGATTGCAGCGGATATCAAAAGTGGCAAAACCAGCTTTGCTAACGCTGCAAAAGAGTTCTCTCAGGATCCCGGCTCTGCTAACCAGGGCGGCGATCTGGGTTGGGCAGCCGCAGACATCTACGATCCGGCGTTCCGCGATGCATTAAGCAAGCTGAACAAAGGCCAGATCAGCGGCCCTGTCCACTCCTCTTTCGGCTGGCATTTGATCGAACTGCTGGACACCCGCAATGTGGATAAAACCGACGCGGCGCAGAAAGATCGTGCTTACCGTATGCTGATGAACCGTAAATTCTCTGAAGAAGCGGCGACCTGGATGCAGGAACAGCGCGCAGGCGCTTACGTCAAAATTCTGAGTAACTAATGAACGCTCAGCGTGTGGTTATCACTCCCGGCGAACCCGCCGGGATTGGCCCGGACCTCGTCATTCAGCTCGCCCAGCGCGACTGGCCGATGGAATTAGTGGTCTGCGCCGATGCAACACTTCTCACAGACCGGGCAACTCTGCTCGGTCTGCCGCTTACGCTCCTCCCCTATCAGCCTGACTTCCCGGCACAGCCGCAGCGCGCACATACGTTGACCATTCTGCCCGTGGCCCTGCACAGCGACGTCATCGCCGGGCAATTAAACGTGGCTAACGGTGCGTATGTGGTTGAAACCCTGGCGCGCGCCTGCGATGGCTGCCTTAACAGCGAATTTGCGGCGCTGGTCACCGGGCCGGTGCATAAAGGCGTGATCAACGACGCGGGTGTGCCCTTTACCGGGCATACCGAGTTTTTTGAAGAGCGTTCGCACAGCCCGAAAGTGGTGATGATGCTGGCGACGGAAGAGATGCGTGTGGCGTTAGTCACGACCCATCTGCCGATCAAAGCCATTCCTGATGCCATCACGCCTGAATTGCTGCGTGAAATCATCAGCATTCTTCATCACGATTTGCAGACCAAATTTGGTATCCGCGATCCGCATGTGCTGGTGTGCGGCCTGAACCCTCACGCGGGTGAAGGCGGACATATGGGTACGGAGGAGATCGACACCATCATTCCGGTGCTCGAAGAAATGCGGGCGCGGGGGATGAATCTGAGCGGGCCGCTGCCCGCCGACACGCTGTTTCAGCCCAAATATCTTGAGCACGCAGATGCCGTGCTGGCGATGTACCACGATCAGGGCCTGCCCGTGCTAAAATACCAGGGCTTTGGCCGTGGTGTGAATATCACGCTCGGCCTGCCCTTTATTCGCACATCCGTTGACCACGGGACCGCTCTTGAACTGGCGGGCCAGGGGAAAGCCGATGTCGGCAGTTTTATTACGGCGCTTAATCTCGCCATCAAAATGATTGTTAATACTCAATGAATAACAGAGTCCATCAGGGCCATCTCGCCCGCAAACGCTTCGGGCAAAACTTCCTCAACGATCAGTTCGTGATCGACAGTATCGTTGCGGCGATCAATCCTCAAAAAGGCCAGGCGATGGTAGAAATCGGTCCGGGCCTTGGCGCACTCACCGAACCGGTGGGTGAGCGCATGGATAAAATGACGGTCATCGAGCTGGATCGCGATCTGGCGGCCCGTCTGCAAACTCATCCGTTCCTTGCGCCTAAACTGACTATTTATCAGCAAGATGCGATGACGATGAATTTCTTCGAGCTTTCGCAAACGCTGGGTCAACCGCTACGCGTGTTTGGTAACCTGCCGTATAACATCTCCACGCCGTTGATGTTCCACCTGTTTAGCTATACTGGTGCCATTGCTGACATGCACTTTATGCTGCAAAAAGAGGTGGTAAACCGTCTGGTTGCGGGGCCGAACAGTAAAGCGTATGGTCGATTAAGCGTGATGGCGCAGTATTACTGCAATGTCATTCCGGTGCTCGAAGTCCCGCCAACGGCCTTTACGCCAGCACCGAAAGTGGATTCCGCCGTGGTAAGACTGGTGCCGCACAGCACGCCGCCTTACCCGGTAAAAGATGTTCGGGTTCTGAGTCGCATTACCACTGAAGCGTTCAATCAGCGCCGTAAAACGATTCGTAATAGCCTCGGCAATCTGTTCTCTCTTGACGTGCTGACGCAGTTGGGGATTGACCCAACGGTGCGTGCAGAGAACATTACCGTTGCACAATATTGCCAGATGGCGAATTACCTTATCGATAACGCGCCGTCAAAGGAGAGTTAAGCCATGACTAATTCGCCCCGCGTATGTGTTCAGGTGCAAAGCGTTTATATTGAATCCCAGTCCTCACCCGACGAAGAGCGTTTTGTATTTGCCTACACTGTCACCATACGCAATCTGGGGCGAGCGCCTGTGCAGTTGTTAGGGCGCTACTGGCTTATCACTAATGGCAATGGCCGTGAAACTGAAGTTCAGGGTGAAGGCGTTATCGGTGTTCAGCCCCACATTGAAGCGGGCGGTGAATACCAATATACCAGCGGCGCGGTGCTCGAAACGCCGCTGGGCACCATGCAGGGCCATTATGAAATGATCGACGCGGACGGTCAGCCGTTCCGCCTCGCCATCCCGGTCTTCCGACTTGCCGTTCCAACACTAATCCACTAAATCCATGTCTACATATCTTATTGGCGACATTCATGGTTGCTACGATGAACTGATCGCATTGTTAAAACAGGTTCAATTTGATCCTGCGACGGACACCCTATGGCTCACCGGCGATTTGGTTGCACGCGGCCCGGCATCGCTGGAAGTCCTGCGCTTTGTAAAGTCTCTCGGTGACTCGGTACGGATGGTGCTCGGTAACCATGACCTGCATCTGCTGGGCGTGTATGCCGGGATTAGCCGCAATAAGCCCAAAGATCGTATCACGCCGCTGCTGGAAGCCCCGGACGCGGATGAGCTGATCAACTGGCTGCGTCGTCAGCCGCTGTTGCAGGTGGACGAAGAGAAAAAACTGGTCATGGCGCACGCGGGTATCACCCCACAGTGGGATCTGGAGACAGCCATAACCTGCGCCAGAGACGTTGAAGCCGTGCTCGCCAGCGACACCTATCCCCTGTTTCTTGATGCCATGTACGGTGACATGCCGAACCACTGGAGCGAGGAACTGAGCGGCCTGTCGCGCTTACGCTTTATCAGCAATGCGTTTACCCGCATGCGCTTCTGCTTCCCGAACGGTCAACTGGATATGTACTGCAAAGACGTGCCGGAAAGCGCGCCCGCGCCACTGAAGCCGTGGTTTATGATCCCAGGCCCGGTGATGGAAGAGTACAGCGTGGCCTTTGGTCACTGGGCATCGCTGGAAGGCAAAGGTACGCCGGAAAATGTTTACGCGCTGGATACCGGCTGCTGCTGGGGGGGCGTACTGACGTGTCTGCGCTGGGAAGATAAGACGTACTTTGCGCAAAGTTCGAACCGGCATCTGGAAGTGGGTGGCGACGAGGCTTCGCTGCTATAAAACACCCCTCACCCCGGCCCTCTCCCTCAGGGAGAGGGGGGAAAGGCAAGTCCGCGCTCGATCTTCTGTCCCCTCTCCTACCGGGAGAGGGTTAGGGTGAGGGGAAACAGAGGGAGAAAGGCAAGTCCGCGCTCGATCTGTCCCCTCTCCCACCGGGAGAGGGTTAGGGTGAGGGGAACCACAGGGCAAAACCCTACCGCCGCTCTAAAATCTCAAAACAATAGCTATGCGAATTCTGCGCATCGGCATCATGGAACTCACTGAACACCGACTCCCAGTCGTCCGGCTCGTAGTCCGGGAAATGGGTATCCCCTTCCACTTCGGCATCAATATGCGTCAGATAGAGTTTTTGCGCTTTCGGCAGGAACTGCTCATACACACGCCCGCCGCCGATCACCATAATCTCTTCGGCATCACCGCAGGCGGCCATCGCTTCATCCACAGATGAAACCCACTGCACGCGATCGTCGGTGCCAGGCTTACTGCTGATCACGATGTTTTTACGTCCTGGCAGCGGACGCCCGATGGATTCCCAGGTCAGGCGGCCCATCACTACAGGTTTGTTTAAAGTATGACGTTTGAACCAGGCGAGATCGGCAGGCAAATTCCATGGCATGGCGTTTTCCATGCCGATAACGCGATCCACCGCCAACGCCGCAATCAGACTGATCATTGAATATATCCCGGTGTAAAAAATTGTCGCCACTATACGGAAAGCGCAATCCTTCGTCGACTGGCGGCAAGGTAAAGAGTATGAAAATTTTCCATTATGCTGGCGGGCCCACGAATAGCGATCGGCACGCCAGCATGACAGTTCACAGGAAATCAGTCGCTTACCTGTAAAGGCTTATGACAGCGGCTTTACAGGCGGTTCATCGGCGCTGTCGCCCGTGTGTTTTCCTTCTTCCGTACCCTGCCAGCCGTGGCGCTGGATAAGCGAAAGATGCGCCCGGTCTTCGGTAATGATTTCAGTCAGCATCGCGCTGGTGCGCTTGTAGACGTCGGCGCGCGACTGGGTATCGTTTTCCCCCGCCGCCATCTCATCCACCATCTGAGTATTATAGCGGCGGAACAGATCGGCACGCTCTTTCGCTTCATACTGCCCCAGCCCCAGCTCTTCCAGCGCCAGCCTGCCGAGCATTAACGCCCCCTCAAACGTTTCACGTTCAGGGCGTTCGACACCGGCCTGCCGCAAACGGATATAGTGGTCGACATCACGGGCGCGGGCGACGATCTGCAAATGCGGGAAGTGCTCTTTTACCAGCTCAGTCAGTTGCAGGTTGGCCTTCGGATCGTCGATGGCGTTAATAAACACCTCCGCTTTCGCCGCCCCCGCCGACTCCAGCAGATCCACGCGAGTGGCATCGCCGTAAAACACTTTCATGCCGAATTTACGCAGCGTCTCGATGTGGTCAGGATCGTGATCGAGAACGACCATTTTCACCCCGCTGGAGAGCAACAAACGTCCGGCGATCTGCCCGAAGCGACCAAAACCGGCGACGATCACCCTGGGCTGTTCTTCATCGATCTCGTCTGCTTCGCGCGAGTTATCCTCCGAACTGCTTTCCAGTCTGGTCAGCAGCACCAGTAACAGCGGCGTGACCGCCATCGACAGCGCCACCGCCAGGGTCAGCGCTTTGGCCCATTCGGGATCGAGCACGTTTGCCATCTGCGCTGCGCCAAACACCACGAACGCAAACTCACTCCCTTGCCCCAGCAGCACCGCAAACCAGCGCCGCTGGCGGGCCGGGACGTTTAACGGACGGGCAATCAGCCACAGCGTCAGCATTTTGATGACGAGGAAACCCACCAGCAAAATCGCAATCCGCAGCGGGTGACTGATCAGGGTGCCGAAATCGATCGACATGCCGACGCCGATGAAAAACAGCCCCAGCAGCAGCCCTTTGAAAGGTTCGATATCGCTTTCCAGCGCATGACGATACTCAGAGCTGGCGAGCAGCACCCCGGCCAGGAATGCGCCCATCGCCATCGACAGTCCGGCCTCTTCCAGCAGCAGGCCGAAACCGAATACCAGAAAAAGTGCCACGGCGCTGAACACTTCGCGCAGGCCTGAGCGGGCGACAAACCTCAGCGCCGGGCGCGCTACGTAGCGACCAATCAGCACCACCAGCGCCAGCGCCACCACCACTTTAATGGCCGAGAGCGTAAAGGAGACGAGGGTAATCGCCTCGCCGCTGGCGGCCATCAGCGGGATCATCGCTACCAGCGGGATCGCCGCAATATCCTGGAACAGCAGCACCGCAAATGCACTGCGTCCCATCTGCGATACCATCAGGTTGCGCTCATTCATCGCCTGCATCGCGATAGCCGTGGAGGAGAGCCCCAGCGTCAGGCCGATGAGTACTGCCACCTGCCAGCGTAATCCGAGGGCCATACAAAACGCGCCGAGCAGCAGACCGCAAAGCACCATTTGCAGCGCCCCGCCGCCAAACACAGAGGCACGTAGTTTCCACAACCGCTGCGGATCCAGCTCCAGGCCAATGACAAACAGCATCAGCACCACGCCGATTTCGGCAAAATGCAAAATAGATTCCGCGTCGGTGACCAGCCGTAATCCCCACGGGCCGATAATTCCCCCGGCGATGAGATAGCCGAGCACCGAGCCTAAGCCGAGGCGCACGGCAATGGGTACGATCAGCGCTGCCGATCCGAGATAAATCAGCGCCTGTATCAGCGTATGGCTATCCATGGTGTGCCTCCTGCCAGTCCATCAGGCGCTGTTTATAATGACGGGCCTGCGCATGGAGCGATTCATCATCGCCGACGAAGGTGTTATGCATGGTGAAAGGCGGCAGCCACTGCATTCCGCAGTACAGGGCGGTGGCCTGAAGGGGCTGCGCAAGCGCGCCGAAACCAGGGTATGAGCCAATATCAAAATGGTGCTCACCGCCGCCAGTCGTCACCGCCCACAGCAGGTGTTTACCGTGCAGCGCCTTTGCGCCCTCGCCGTAGGCCCAGCCGTGGGAGAGCACTTTGTCCATCCACAGTTTGAGCAGCGGCGGCACGCTGTACCACTGCATCGGATGCTGCCAGACAATCAGATCGGCCCGCGTCAGCGCCGCCTGTTCAGCAGTAATATCAATATCAAAGTCGGGATAGAGCTGATAAAGCGAACGAATTTCCACACCATCAAGCGTCCCTGCCTGTTCAATCATCCGTTTATTCGCGTGCGAATGACGCGGATACGGATGCGCATAAATAATAAGAATCATTGGTTTACCTGTCTGTGCAGCACTGTTGTACCGAAAGTGAGTGTAGACAGATACGCGCCCGGCTTACAGAGAAAAATACATCGCCGTAACAATTGCTCAAAAAAAAGCCCCGGCACAGGCCAGGGCGTTTTTTCACATCGTGAGATCAGTTATCCAGCTCATTCATGCCTTTAACCTGATCGCGGTTAATCTGCTCGGTTTTTCCGGTTTCGGCGTTTTCATATGACACCAGCCCGGTGTCATCATCGACCTCCGGCTTACCGTCGGTAACGATGGTCTTTCCGTCGGTGGTTTTAACTGCCTGATTAGAGCTACAGCCCGCGACTGACAGCAGGGTCGTGGCGGCCAACAGTGAGGCCAGCAGAAGTTTATGTTGCATGGTGTTCTCCCCGCATTTTGTTAATTATCTCTTGTACAACTTTAGATTAACTGACTGAGATATGGGGCAAAAGCAGAACACTCTGAAGGGGGACACGCTCAACAGGCCGGGCAGATTGCGCTGCCCGGCAACAGAGTGAGCGCTTATTTACTGATTTGCGCGTGCATCTCCTGCACCGAAATCACTTTCTCGGTGGCATCGGCATTGAGCGCCATCGCGGTGGCGAAACCGCCGTTCAGCGTGGTGTCGTAATGCACTTTGTATTGCAGCGCGCTGCGGCGGATGAGTTTGGAATCCTCAATCGCCTGGCGGCCTGCGGTGGTGTTGATGATGTAGGTGTACTCGCCATTCTTAATACGGTCCTGAATGTGCGGACGCCCTTCATGCACCTTGTTCACCAGACGCGGGTTAATCCCGGCTTCACCGAGCACAATCGCCGTGCCGTGGGTCGCATCCAGCTCGAAGCCCTGTTTTAACAGCTTCGCCGCCAGATCCACCACCCGCTCTTTATCGCCTTCACGCACGGAGAGCAGCGCACGACCGCGTTTCTTCATGGTGGAGTTACTGCCGAGTTGCGCTTTGGCAAAGGCTTCCGCGAAGGTGCGGCCCACGCCCATCACTTCCCCGGTGGAGCGCATTTCTGGCCCTAACAGCGGGTCAACGCCCGGGAATTTGTTGAACGGCAGCACCACTTCTTTCACCGAGTAATACGGCGGGATGATCTCTTTGGTCACGCCCTGCTGGGCCAGCGTCTGCCCGACCATCACGCGCGCGGCGACTTTCGCCAGCGCAATGCCGGTGGCTTTGGAGACAAACGGCACGGTACGCGCGGCACGCGGGTTAACTTCGATTAAGTAGACTTCGTTGTCCTTGACCGCGAACTGCACGTTCATCAGACCGCGCACCTGCAACTCAAAGGCCAGCTTCTGCACCTGCTGGCGCATCACGTCCTGAATTTCCTGGCTCAGGGTGTACGCAGGCAGAGAACACGCAGAGTCGCCGGAGTGCACGCCTGCCTGTTCGATGTGTTCCATAATGCCGCCAATCAGTACGGTTTCACCGTCGCAGATGGCATCCACGTCCACTTCTACCGCGTCATCCAGGAAGCGATCCAGCAGTACCGGCGCGTCGTTGGACACGCTAACAGCGGTCATAAAGTAGCGGCGTAAGTCGGCTTCGTCGTAGACGATTTCCATTGCGCGGCCGCCCAGCACGTAGGACGGGCGCACCACCAGCGGGTAGCCGATCTCTTTGGCGCGTTCGATAGCGGAATCAATCGCCGTCACCGTGGCGTTCGCTGGCTGCTTCAGCTTCAGGCGATCGACCGCCTGCTGGAAGCGCTCGCGGTCTTCGGCGCGGTCAATGGCGTCCGGGCTGGTCCCGATAACCGGCACACCAGCGGCTTCCAGCGCGCGCGCCAGTTTCAGCGGCGTCTGCCCACCGTACTGCACGATCACGCCTTTTGGCTTCTCGATACGCACAATTTCCAGCACGTCTTCGAAGGTGACCGGCTCGAAGTAGAGGCGGTCGGAGGTGTCGTAATCGGTAGAGACGGTTTCCGGGTTACAGTTAACCATGATGGTTTCGTACCCGTCTTCGCGCAGCGCCAGCGACGCGTGTACGCAGCAGTAGTCAAACTCAATGCCCTGACCGATACGGTTCGGCCCGCCGCCCAGTACCATGATTTTGTCGCGATCCGGATGCGGATTGGATTCGCACTCTTCTTCATAGGTGGAGTACATGTAAGCGGTGTCGGTGGAGAATTCCGCCGCACAGGTATCCACGCGCTTGTAAACCGGATGCAGGTTGTACTGCTCACGCAGTTTGCGCACTTCCGCTTCACGCACGCCCGCCAGTTTCGCCAGACGCGCATCGGCAAAGCCTTTACGCTTAAGCGCGCGCAGGAAATCCGCGTCGAGGCCGTTGATGCCCACTTCGGCGACTTTCTCTTCCAGGCGCACCAGTTCTTCAATCTGCACCAGGAACCAGCGGTCGATGTTGGTCAGGTTGAACACGCCGTCTACCGACAGGCCCGCACGGAAGGCATCAGCGATGTACCAGATACGCTCGGCACCGGCATCTTTCAGTTCACGGCGGATTTTGGTCAGCGCTTCCGGATCATCCAGGCTCACTTTCGGGTCAAAACCGGTCGCGCCCACTTCCAGGCCGCGCAGCGCTTTTTGCAGGGATTCCTGCTGCGTGCGACCAATCGCCATCACTTCGCCGACGGATTTCATCTGCGTGGTCAGACGGTCGTTTGCGCCCGCAAATTTCTCAAAGTTAAAGCGCGGGATTTTGGTCACAACGTAGTCGATGGACGGTTCAAACGACGCCGGGGTACGTCCGCCGGTGATGTCGTTCATCAGTTCGTCCAGCGTGTAACCCACCGCCAGTTTCGCTGCCACTTTAGCAATCGGGAAGCCGGTGGCTTTCGACGCCAGCGCGGAGGAGCGGGAAACACGCGGGTTCATTTCGATAACAATCAGGCGACCGTTTTTCGGGTTCACGGAGAACTGCACGTTTGAACCGCCGGTTTCGACGCCGATTTCACGCAGTACCGCCATCGAGGCGTTACGCATGATTTGGTACTCTTTGTCGGTCAGCGTCTGGGCTGGCGCAACGGTAATTGAGTCACCGGTGTGGATACCCATCGCGTCGAAGTTTTCGATAGAACAGACGATGATGCAGTTGTCGTTCTTGTCGCGCACCACTTCCATTTCGTACTCTTTCCAGCCAATCAGCGACTCATCAATCAGCAGCTCTTTGGTTGGGGAAAGGTCGAGGCCACGCGAGCAAATCTCTTCGAACTCTTCGCGGTTATAAGCGATGCCGCCGCCTGTGCCGCCCATCGTAAAGGAAGGACGGATGATGCACGGATAGCCCACGTCAGCGGCCACCGCCAGCGCTTCTTCCATATTATGCGCGATGCCGGAACGGGCAGTATCGAGGCCAATTTTCTTCATGGCGATATCGAAACGACGGCGATCTTCGGCTTTATCAATCGCATCAGCGGTCGCGCCAATCATGGTCACGCCAAATTCTTCCAGCACGCCCTGGCGCTCTAACTCCAGCGCACAGTTCAGCGCCGTCTGGCCGCCCATGGTCGGCAGCACCGCGTCCGGGCGCTCTTTTTCGATGATTTTGCGTACCACTTCCCAGTGGATCGGCTCGATATAGGTGGCATCGGCCATTTCCGGGTCGGTCATGATGGTGGCCGGGTTGGAGTTCACCAGAATGACGCGATAACCCTCTTCGCGCAGCGCTTTACACGCCTGTGCGCCGGAGTAGTCAAACTCACACGCCTGACCGATAACAATCGGGCCCGCGCCCAGAATCAGGATACTTTTTATGTCTGTACGTTTTGGCATGGCTCTCTTAACTCCTGATTATTTCGCGGACTGACGGTATTGCTCAATAAGCTCGATAAAGTGGTCGAACAGCGGCGCGGCATCGTGCGGGCCGGGGCTGGCTTCAGGGTGACCCTGGAAGCTGAACGCCGGTTTATCGGTGCGATGGATGCCCTGCAGGGTGTTGTCGAATAGCGAGGTGTGCGTCACGCGCAGGTTAGCGGGCATACTCGCTTCATCCACCGCAAAGCCGTGGTTCTGCGCGGTAATCATCACCGTGTTGTTATCAATATCTTTCACCGGGTGGTTGCCACCGTGGTGACCGAACTTCATCTTGACGGTTTTCGCGCCGCTTGCCAGTGCCAGCAACTGATGGCCGAGGCAGATGCCGAATACCGGAATGTCGGTTTCAAGGAATTTTTGAATCGCGTCGATGGCGTAGTCGCACGGTGCCGGGTCGCCGGGACCGTTGGAGAGGAAAATCCCGTCCGGGTTCATCTTGAGGACATCTTCCGCCGGAGTTTTCGCTGGCACCACGGTCAGGCGGCAGCCGCGATCCACCAGCATATGCAGGATGTTGCGCTTGGCACCGTAGTCGTAAGCGACCACGTGGAACGGCAGGTCTTCTTCTTTCTTCGCTTCCGGCAGGTCGCCTTCAAGCCGCCAGCTCCCCTGCGTCCAGCTATAGGTTTCGCTGGTGGTCACTTCTTTGGCGAGATCCATCCCGTTAAGGCCAGGGAACGCTTTCGCTTTTTCAAGGGCAAGCTGCGCATCCGGGCTATCGCCCGCGATAATGCAGCCGTTTTGCGCACCTTTTTCACGCAGCAGACGCGTCAGCTTACGGGTATCGATATCGGCAATCGCCACGATGTTATGGCGTTTGAGGTAAGAAGAGAGATCTTCAACGTTACGGTAGTTGCTGGCAATCAGCGGCAGGTCGCGAATGACCAGACCCTGCGCATGAACCTGAGAAGATTCTTCATCAGCAACGTTAGTGCCGACATTACCAATATGGGGATAAGTAAGAGTGACGATTTGGCGGGAGTAGGAAGGATCAGTGAGGATTTCTTGATAACCGGTCATTGAAGTATTGAAAACGACTTCCCCAACCGCCGAACCTGTTGCCCCTATGGCCCGACCGTGAAACTGGGTTCCGTCTTCCAGAACCAATAGCGCTGACTTAATCAAAACACCCTCCAGAGAATATTCACTCACTTTATTTGCATATTAATTCATAATGACGGCGTGAATCAATGCAAATTTGCTTACCCGCGAATTTTCGGCAAACGGCGGCATTCTAGAGACGCGGTGAGCAAAAGTCTACCATAAAGCGCATTTTTAATCGTTATTTTGCGGCACTGGCTGTAATTAACCTGCAAATGACATAAAAAGATCAGCCAGAATGGGTACGAAAACGCTTGCGCGCCATAAAGAACGTCAGTGTCGGTTAAAAAATGCCAAAAACCAGACCAGATGGTCAAAATTTACATTTTTGAAACAAAAAAAGCCCAGAAGAGGTTGTTTTTTGAATGATTTGCGACGAAAACAGCATGAGAGAGATAAAATAAAGGGCAATAAATTATTGCCCTATGCAATCAAATACTTACGATTACAATAACCACATCACGATGGGTAATAAACGCTATAAGTTGT
Source organism: Enterobacter sp. kpr-6 (assembly GCF_900116015.1). Lineage (GTDB taxonomy): Bacteria > Pseudomonadota > Gammaproteobacteria > Enterobacterales > Enterobacteriaceae > Enterobacter_D. The sequence goes on along the minus strand of NZ_FOYH01000005.1, from coordinate 79,227 downwards.
TGAGATCAAGCACATCCCGCATATCAAAAAGGCCATTATCTTTCGATTTCAGCCACAACGCCGAACGGACCGCACCATTGGCAAAGGTCATGCGGCTCGACGCCTTATGGGTGATCTCAATACGCTCGCCGATATCCGCAAACATCGCGGTATGTTCACCAACAATGTCGCCTGCGCGCACGGTGGCAAAACCGATGCTGCCCGGCACGCGCTCACCGGTATAGCCTTCGCGGCTGTACACGGCGCACGCTTTTAAATCTTTGTCCATCGCCTGTGCAATGGCTTCGCCCATCGCCAGCGCCGTACCTGATGGCGCATCCACTTTATGCCGGTGATGCGCTTCAATGATTTCGATGTCGGTGTAGTCGCCCATCACCTTCGCCGCTTTCTCCAGCAGCTTCAGCATAACGTTGACGCCGACGCTGAAATTGGCCGCGAAGACAATGCCGATCTCTTTTGCCGCCTCGCTGATGGCCGCTTTGCCCGCATCGTCAAAACCGGTGGTGCCAATGACCATGCCTTTGCCGTGCTCGCGGCAGAACGCGAGGTGCGCCAGCGTCCCTTCCGGGCGGGTAAAGTCGATAAAGACATCAAAATCTTCTTTTACCGCCTCCAGACTGCTTTGAACCGTCACGCCCGTTTTGCCAACGCCCGCCAGCTCGCCCGCATCGCTGCCCAGCAGTGATGACCCTTCCCGCTCAAGGGCTGCGCCCAGTTCGACGCCATCCATTCCCATTGCAGCCTGAATCAACTGGCGGCCCATACGACCACCGGCTCCCGCGATGGCAACGCGGATGTGTGCATCATGCATAGTTGTACTCTTTTGTTAATGAAATGCTCAAAAATCGTTTCCAGATTAACCAGCCGGGAAAGCCGCTGCCAGCCGAAAACACCGATAATTAGAATTTAATGATATACGCCGGAAAATATCAGTAAAAGACATGATGCCTAGCGAAAACCGCACGATCCCCGCACCACCAGCGCGGGCGGCAAAATGATGCGTTTTGGTGGCTCATCATTGCCCTGAATACGACTGAACAACAGTTCGCCCGCTTTACGGCCTATCTCTTTCGCTGCGACCGACACGGTGGTCAGCGCGGGCTGCACCAGCGCCGCTTCGCTGATGTCATCGAAGCCGACCAGCGCAAAATCCCGCCCCGGCTCGCGCCCCATTTTGCGCAGCGCCTGCATCACGCCGAGCGCCACAATATCCTGGTAACACACCGCGGCGGTGATTTCCGGGTAGCGGCGCAGCAGCGCTTCGGCGACCCGCGCGCCATCGCTTTGCGTCGCCTGCGACGTCACCATCCACTCCGCCTGCGGTGAAACGCCGCTTTCCAGCAGCTTGCTGGTAAAACCGCCGATACGCTGCGAACGCGAACCGGAACTCAGACTGCCGCCGATAAAGGCGATGTTACGGTGGCCCATTTTCAGCAGGTGCGCCGTCGCCATTTGCGTGCCAAGAAAGTTATCGGTGCCGACGAAATCAAAATCGGGATCGCTTAACGGCCGCACCACCATAATGGCCGGAATATTGCGCCGCTTCAGGGCGTCGAAAAAGGTCTGTGGCGTTTCGCGGGCGGCACAGAGCACCATGCCGCAGGCGCTGTTGCGCATCAGCGAATCGACAAATTTTTGCTGCCGCTCGCCGGACTCTTCGCTGTTCGCCAGAAACAGCAGCAGGTCGTGACGCTCCATTTCGTGACTGAGCCCCGCCGTCATCTCGCTATAAAAAGGGTTAGTAATGTCGTGCAGCAACAGGCCGACCTGATTACTACTGCGGTTACGCAGATTAGCCGCCGTCTGGTTATAGACATAGCCGGATTCATCCAGCGCCTGTAGCACCCGTTCGCGCGTGGCCTGCGATATGCGCCCGCGATTGCGCAGCACCATGGATACGGTCGCGGTCGATACGCCCGCCCGCAGCGCGACCTGCGCCAGAGTTATTGTGGTCATCATCCCTCCCGATTGACTTCTGATTAATCGAATAACCTTAACCGTCTCTTTTTCGTGTGACTCTCTTCACAGCGCCCGCTCAAAAACGCCAATTTTTGCTGATTATGGCGGGTTAATCGCGTTAACCGATCTTTTAAATCAAGGTTAATCGATTAATCTTATTTTTACCAAAGGAGAGAACGACGATGCCAAATTACGATAAACAACCGGAAGTCAGAGTTGAGGGATACGACGACAGCGCATGGGCGGGCTGGGCGGACATCGCTGCGGCGGTCAGCCAGCGCCTGAACGGCCTGCCACACACGGTGCTGGTGATTGACTGCTACCCCGGCGTGCGGTTGCAGGAACTGGAAGACAAGCTCCTGCCCCTGCTCGGCGCGGATCTGACGATAAACGTGGAAACCGCGCGCCGCAGTGAACAGGCGATCTACGATCTGCTGGCGCGTCATCTGACGGACGATCGCGTTTTTGGCGTGCTCTCCTGCCACCATCTTGATGAATTTTTTGATCCCACCGCCCTCACCGCCCTGTGTGAACAGGTGTCGGGCGCATCCGGTTTAACGGTGATTTACGGCCCCGGCGCGGCACTGGTTCACCAGGGCGATGTGCTGGTGTACGCCGATCTCCCGCGATGGGAGATCCAGCAGCGGATGCGGCGTGGCGAGCAGGGAAACTGGGGCGTTGAGAACCAGACGGAAGATATGCTGCGCCGCTACAAACGCGCCTTTTTTATCGAGTGGCGCGTCTTCGATCGGCATAAAACCCCGCTGCTTAAGCGCGCGGATTTCCTGCTTGATACCACCCTTGCCGACGCCCCGGCGATGGTCAGCGGCGAAGCGCTGCGCGAAGGGCTTGAGCAGACCACCCGCCAGCCGTTTCGCGTGGTGCCGTTTTTTGACCCCGGCGTGTGGGGCGGCCAGTGGATGAAAAACCAGTTCGATCTCGATCCCACCGCGCCGAATTACGCGTGGTGTTTTGATTGCGTGCCCGAGGAAAACAGCCTGTTACTGCGTTTCGGCAAGGTGCGGATCGAGATCCCCTCTCAGGATCTGGTGCTGCTTTACCCGCGTCCGTTACTGGGTGAAAAAGTACACGCCCGCTTCGGCGCGGAGTTCCCGATCCGCTTTGATTTTCTCGATACCATTGGCGGGCAGAATCTGAGTTTCCAGGTACATCCGCTGACCGAATACATCCAGCAGCAGTTTGGGATGCACTACACCCAGGATGAGAGTTACTACATTCTGGAGGCGGAGCCGGGCGCGACGGTCTATCTGGGCACCCGAACCGGCACCGAACCGCAGGCGATGCTCGACGATCTGGCGCAGGCGGAACGCGGCGAGAAAGCCTTCGACGACGCGCGGTTTGTGAATCAGTTCCCGGCGCGTAAACACGATCACTTCCTGATCCCGGCAGGCACGGTGCACTGCTCAGGCGCGGGCACCATGGTGCTGGAGATCAGCGCCACGCCGTACATCTTCACCTTTAAGCTGTGGGACTGGGGCCGCGTCGGGCTTGACGGGCTGCCGCGCCCGGTGCATCTGCATCACGGCGAGCAGGTAATTGACTGGAGCCGCGACACCGCCTGGGTGGAAGAAAACCTGGTTAACCGCATTGAGCCTGTCGCCGAAGGAGAAGGCTGGCGCGAGGAGCGTACCGGGCTGCACGAGCGGGAATTTATTGAAACCCGCCGCCACTGGTTCAGCGCGCCGGTCATCCATCACACCGACGGCGGCGTCAATGTGCTTAACCTGGTTGAAGGGGCACAGGCGCGGGTGGACAGCCCGACCGGGGCGTTTGCCCCCTTTGTGGTCAACTACGCCGAAACCTTCATTATTCCGGCCGCCGTCGGCGCGTACCGCATTTCACCTTATGGCGACGGCGTGGGTCAGACGCTTGCCACCATGAAAGCCTGGGTAAGGGGGTAGGATGATCCATTTTATGATTGCCACGCACGGGCCGCTGGCGGAGGCATTTCTGGCAAGCGCCCGCATGGTCTACGGCGAACTGCCGCATGTTTATGCCGTCTCACTCGACGACAATGCAGGCATCGACGGCTTTAAACGCAACTTTGCCGCCGTGCTGGAGCAGGCGCGCTCAGGCGCAGATGGCGTGCTGGTGCTCTGCGATATGCAAAGCGGCACGCCGTGGAATGTCGCCTGTACCCACGCTTTTGCCGCCGACACCGCGCCGCCGGTCGCGGTCATCGCCGGGGTTAACTTTCCGATGCTGTTGCAAACAGATGACGTGATGCCGCTGACTGACGTTCATGACGCCGCGAAGCAGTTGCTGCAACTCACTCAGCCGACGCTGGTGCAGGCGATCCCCGTCGCATCAACCCAATCCGATGATTTTTAAGGAACCGCTATGAGTCTTTCGTTTGTTCGTATAGATGACCGCGTGATCCACGGGCAGCTCGTGACGCGCTGGGCCAAAGAACTGCCCTGCGACGGGATTATCGCCATTGATGATGCCGTCGCCGCCGATCCCCTGCTCTCTTCGGTGATGAAAGGCGCGGTGCCGGACACCAAAGTCTGGCTGTTCGATACCGCGACGGCGATTGAAAAACTGCCGAAAGTGATCGCCAGCGAAAAGCGCTATTTCGTGATCGCCAAATCGCCCGTCATTCTGCAACGCCTTGAAGAAGCAGGCATCAGCCTGAAAAACGCCAACGGCAAAATCAACGTCGGGCCGATGAGCGCCCGCGCGAGCACCACCACCATCGGGCCGAATCAGTCGGTAAACAGCGAAGAGGCCGCCGCGTTTGAGTGGCTGGTCGTTAAGGGGCACCACATCGATTTCCGCCTGGTGCCCGATGCCAGTAGCTTTAGCTGGCAGGACGCCCGACAAAAAATCGACATGAGGGGATCATCATGATTTTTGAAGCCACACTTATCGGCATTCTTTGTTACCTGGGGGCGCTCAGCAGCCCCTGGCTGTTCGGCCTGACGGGAGGCTGGTATCTGATTACCCGACCGCTGGTTTCCGGGATGCTGGTCGGCCTGATTCTGGGCGATGTCAAAACCGGCATTATGATAGGCGTAGCGGTGCAGGCAGTGTACATCGCGATGGTGACGCCCGGCGGCTCGATGCCCGCCGATTTGAACTTTGTGGCTTATCCGGCGATTGCGCTGGGCATTTTGTCCGGCAAAGGCCCGGAAGTCGCCGTTGCGCTGGCGGCGACCATCGGCATCGCCGGGACGATCCTGTTTAACGCCATGATGGTTTTGAACTCTTACTGGAACCATCGCGCCGATATCGCCATTGAACACGGCGACGATCGGGGCTTATACCTCAACAGCGCGATTTTCCCGCAGGCCACCAACTTCCTGCTGCGCTTTGTGCCGACCTTTATCGCCGTCTATTTTGGCGCGCAGTACATCAGCGGCCTGATGGACAGCCTGCCGAGGATGGTTCTCTCCATTATGAACGTGCTCGGGGGCATTCTTCCGGCGGTGGGGATCGCCATTCTGCTGAAGCAAATTATTAAGAGTTACAGCCTGCTGATTTACTTCCTGGTGGGCTTCATCTGTATCGTTTTCCTGAAGCTGAACATGGTGGCGCTGGTGATTGTCGGCTCGCTGCTGGCGCTCATTCACTACAACTACAAACCGGACGCGCTGCCTGCTGTACGACCTGTCGCGGCCGCTGATGACGAGGATGAATTCTGATGGAAGCGCGTAAACTGACCCGTAAGGATCTGCGCCGCTGCTGGCGCGCATGGATGATGCACAATCTCTCCTCGATGAGCTTTGAGCGGCTGGAGTCGTTTGGCTTTTGTCTCAGCATGCTGCCCGTCGCCCGCAAGCTCTACCCGGACGCCGCCGAGCGCACTGAGATGCTGCGTCGCCACGCCTCTTTTTATAATACCGAACCGCAGATCGGCGCGATCGTCAACGGCATGGCGCTGGGGCTGGAAGAGAAAAAAGCCAACGGTGAACCGGTCGATGGCGAAACGATCAACACCCTGAAAGTGGGGCTGATGGGACCGCTGGCGGGGATCGGCGATTCGATGATCCCAGGGATGCTGATCCCGATCCTGCTGAGTATCGGCATGGCGCTGGCAGCGGGCGGCAGCGTGCTCGGCCCGATTTTTTATACCGTCGCCTGGCTTGGGATCATTATTCCCGGCTCCTGGTTCCTGTTTCTGAAAGGCTACCAGATGGGTTCCGGCTCGGTGGAAATGCTGGTCAGCAGTAAATCGACGCGCCTGCGTGAAGCGCTGTCGCTGCTCGGCGTTTTTGTGATGGGCGGCGTGGCGGCAAGCTACGTGAAACTCGGCACCGGGCTGGAATTTGTGACCAAAGACGGGGTGAACATTCACGTCCAGCAGATGCTCGACGGGATTTTCCCCCAGTTACTGCCGCTGGTGGTGGTGCTCGGCACCTGGTATCTGATGGCGAAACGCGGCGTGTCGCCGGTGAAAGCGATGCTGCTGTTGCTGGTGCTTGCGGCGGTGGGTGTGGCGGTGGGGGTGTTTGGGTGATTCAGTTTTCCACCCTCACCCCGGCCCTCTCCCTGAGGGAGAGGGAGAATTCCACCCTCACCCTAACCCTCTCCCTGAGGGAGAGGGGACAGCCCGAGCGCGGACTTGCTTTTCCCCCTCTCCCTTGGGGAGAGGGTCGGGGTGAGGGGTAAACCGATCTTAAGGATGAAATCCCACCCACTTCTGCCCCGCCAGTCCTGGCTTTGAAATAAACTGGAACCGCGCCGGGTCATCAATAAACTGCTGGTACAGCGGCGCATCGGTAATACCAAACTCGCTGTAGCGCCGGGCGGTGATGACCTGTAAACGCCCCGGCACATAATGCGGGTTGTGCTGCCAGATAATATGTTCATCCTGCACCAGCGGATACCACGCCAGCCCTTTGCGGGCGCGCACCGCATCATATTCGAAGCCGTACTCCCGATCGCACCAGGCCCCAAAAGTCAGCGGTTCATCTACCGACGCCGAGATCGTGGCATGGCCCCAGCCGGGCGGCACCAGCACTTTATCACCAGGCCCTGCGAGCACCGCAAAGCAGCGCCCCGGATCGTCTTCGACATACTCCTGCATGTAAATGATCGCTTTCCCCTGCCAGATCTCATACAGCTCCGGCGGTGACCAGCCGCTGTGCTGGCTGATGCGGTGTACATGCCCCTGGCTGCGCACCGGTTCATCGCCCAGTTTCCCGGCGGCATACGTCACCACGCCAAACAGCAGCATCCGCTTTTTCAGCTCGTCGCGATCCTCAAGACGCGCCACATCCATCGCAATGGCGTACAACTCATGAGGACCTTCGCAGTTCGGATCGCGTAATGAGGCGCGGATCTGATCGAGAGTGCGGATCTCCGCCATCGGCCCCATCACGTCGTCGCCGTAGCTGAAGCCCAGCGGATCGTGATGCACCGCCATGTCGAGGCCAAACCTGAGAGACGCATCAGCCATTTTGCACCTCCTTCGTCTGCACCACGCCGTCATCATCAACCACACGCAGGGCAAAACCGCCTGCCAGCGATGCATAATCATGCCCGGCCGCGCATGGCCAGACCGCCAGTGCGGAAAGGGTTACCGCGCCGGTGTTAATTAAACGGTGCGCTGTGTTGCCTGGAATGATGTGTACCGAGCCGGGGAAAACGTACTCCAGCCGCGCTTCGCCCTGCTCGCTTTGCAGCAGCAGAAGCCCTTCGCCATGCAGCCCGAAATAGACTTCGCCCTGCTCCCGTCGCTGATGGAAATGGCCGCGCGTCATAAAGAACTCATCGCCGACGCGCCCGGCATACAGATGCGTGACACCCACGTATAACTCGCCTTCAGCCGAGGGCGAGTCAAACAGTTCAACGTCGTACACCACCCGTTCGGGATCGCACTCAGACCATGCGGATTGATTAGAAAAAACACCGGCAAGCGCCTGCATCCGGGTTGATTTACGGATCAGCGGGCCGCCGGATAATACGCCGTCAGCCCATGCCACCTGCGGTGGTAACAGAAAAGCACTCATATTTTTAGTCTCCGCCCGAGGAGAACTCTGTACTTATACCAGCAAGTTAATCGAATAACCTCGCGCGCGGTTTTACCCTGTGAAGGGCCTCACAACCCGGCGCTAAAAGCTGCTAATAATTTTAGTTATGACAGGTTAATCGCGTTAATCACCCTTTTCGTTTTAAGTTAATCGATTAACCTAGCCTGCACATTTCGTACCGCCAACATCACAGGAGGGTGTATGTTGCTGAGTCATGTCACATCGGACGCGCTGATTTTTCTGGATCAACCCTGGAGCAGCCGGGAAATCATTTTAGAAAACCTGTGCCAGCGCCTGTTTGACGCGGGGAAAATCACGGATAAAGCCGCTTTTTTACAGGCGGTGTGGCACCGGGAAAGCCTCTCTGAAACCGGATTTGAACAGGGCATCGCCATTCCCCATGGCAAATCCCCCACCGTTTTACAGCCTGCCTTTGCTGTCGCCCGCCTGACAAAACCTGTCGCTGACTGGCCCACCATGGATGGCGAAGATCAGGTGGATCTGGTGTTCCTGCTGGCGGTACCGGAAAAAGATGACGAAGGCCATTTGCGCCTGCTCTCCACGCTCAGCACCGCGCTAATGGATGAGGCCAACGTCGCCGCGCTGAAAAAGGCAGATTCCGTCGCGGCTTTTCTTGCCACGCTCGACGGCGTGAACAACACGCCGGCAAAGCCTGTTCTCCCGGCCAGCAGCCAGAGCATTATTGTGATCACCGCCTGTTCAGCCGGTATCGCCCACACCTATATGGCCGCCGAAGCGCTGGAGAAAGCGGGCGCGGCGCGCGGTATCACTATGCTCTGCGAGAAACAGGGCGCGAGCGGCATTGAGGACGCGGTGACCGACGCGCAGATCGCCCGGGCGCAGGGGGTGATTTTTGCCACCTCGGTTCCGCCGAAGGGCAAAGCGCGTTTTAACGGCAAACCCTATGTCTCCACCTCGGTTTCTGAACCGTTAAAAAATGCCGATGGCCTGATTGAGCGGCTGCTGCATCAGCCCGACGGGATCATGGCGGAAACGCGCGAGCAGACTGCACCCGCGCAGGGGCAGCAGCCACGTTTTCTCTCCACGCTCTATATGGGCGTGTCGAGCGGCATTTCGTACATGATCCCGGTGATTGTCGCGGGCGGGCTGATGATTGGCATCGGCCAGCTCGCCGCCAGCATTTTTGGGGTGACGGATATCGGCAGCAACCGCTATGCCGATCACGCCAGCGAGACGCTGGTGATCCTGCATTTCCTGACGCTCTACGGTTCAATGATCATGAAGTTTATGTACCCGGTCTTTGCGGCGTACATGGCTTACAGCATCGCCGACCGCCCCGGACTCGTGCCGGGTTTTATCGGCGGTGCGTTCGCCGGAGGATTGCATTACACCCTGTGGGGCGGCAGCGGCGGTATTCCGTCCGGGTTTCTCGGCGCGCTGATCCTTGGCCTGCTCGCCGGGCTTATCGCGGATCACCTGAACCGGCATATCCGGCTGCACAAGCATTTGCAGGCGATGAAACCGATGCTGATCGTGCCGGGCCTCACCGTGCTGGCGATTTTCTTTATCAATTTCTATTTCGTTGATCCGGTGTTTGGCGGCATTAACCAGTTCTTCCAGCGTTTTATCGTCGCTCACGGCACCGGCAGCACCCTGATTCTGGCGATGATCATCGCTTCGCTCACCGCCTTTGATCTCGGCGGCCCGGTGAACAAATCCGCAGGCGCGATCGCCATTGGTCTGGCGGCGGATCATATTTTCCCGCTCACCGCCCGCGTGCTGGCGATTGTGATCCCGCCGATTGGTATTGGCCTGGCGACGATTATCGACCGCTACATCGTGCGCCAGCGGGTGTTTGACGAAAACCAGCGCATCACGGGCACCACCTCGCTGATCCTGGGCTTTCTCGCCATCGGCGAAGGGGCGATCCCTTTTATGCTGAAAAATCCGCTGATCACCATCTCGATTAATATGCTCGGCGCGGTGCTGGGCGCGGTCATCGCGATTAGCCTGGGCTCGGTGCAGTGGCTTCCGCTGCCGGCAATCTGGGGCTGGCCGCTGGTGCAAAATCTGCCTGCGTATCTCACGGGCATGGCCTCGGGGATCGCATTTATTGCCCTCGCCAATGTGTTTGTTCGCTATCACCTGATTAAGCGCGGCCGGATGGCGATTGAATAACAGGACGTTACGATGAAAAAGAAACAGATTTACGTGGTGGCGCACTGCCACTGGGATGCGGAGTGGTATTTCACCTGCGAAGACTCGCATATTTTGCTGGTGGAAAACCTCGATTACCTGCTCGAACTGCTGGAAACCGATGCCAGCTTTACCAGCTACACCTTTGACGGCCTCGCCATTGTGCTGGACGACTATTTGCAGGTGCGCCCGGAAAACGAAGCGCGCTTAAAAGCGCTGATTAGCGCCCGCCGTTTGTTTGTCGGGCCCTGGTATACGCAATGTGATTCGCTGCTGATCCGCACTGAATCGCTGATCCGCAATTTACAGTATGGGATCGCGACGGCGGAACGCTTCGGGCACAGCATGAACGTGGGCTACCTGCCGGACATTTTCGGCCAGCACGCGTATCTGCCCGCCCTGTTCCGCGATCTGGGGATTGATTATTGCGTACTGCAACGCGGGATCTACACCGATCAGATCCAGGGCGATCTGAACCTCAACTGGCGCGCGCCGAACCAGCAAACCATCGCCACCAACTATCTCTATTACGGCTACGGCCCCGGTAAGTTTTTATCCACCGATAAGGCATATCTGGAAGGCCGCCTGCTGCCGATCCTGGAACAGCTTGCCGCGATGAACACCCGTACCGATAAAATCCTCCTGCCCTGCGGCGGCGATCAGGTGCTGCCGAACGCCTCCTTCCCCACCACCGTGCGGGCGCTTAACGCGCAGGATCTGCCGTGGCATTTTCAGATGGCGGATTATGAATCCTACATGCGCGATGCGTGGTCGGAGAGCGAATTCAGCCACACTCTGGACGGGGAGCTGTTTGCCTGCCAGAAATCGCGCATCCACCGCACCTGCCACTCCACACGCTACGATCTTAAACGCCAGACCTGGCGCACCGAGCAGCTTTTGCTGGATAAGCTCGAACCGCTCACCGTCATTGCGCAGCAGCTAAACGTAAGCTGGCCCGCGCCGCTGATGGACGAGATGTGGAAAAAGGTCTTTTCCGCTCATGCGCACAACGGCATTGAAGCCTCGAACGCCGATGCGGTGAACCAGAATAATATGGCGCGACTGGTGAGCGTTGAGCGCTCTGCCCTCAGCCTGATCAATCTGTTAAAGAAGAAAATCAGCCACCAGATCGCCTGCCAGCTTGGGCAGAACAACATTCTGACCATCTTTAATGGCGATATCTCGCCCCTCGACGGGCTGGTTTCGGCGGTGATTTTTACCCGGCAGAAAGAGTTTGCCTTAACGCAGAACGGCGAAGCGGTCGCCCTGACCGTGGTGGAACAGACCCCGCTTGATGGCGGGCAAATCGTTATTGTCACCGCAGGCGGGGAAAAACTTCAGCCGGTGGAAGGTTACTGGCGCAACGAAGTGCTGCTTCGCGTCCCGCCGATGCGCGGTCTCGGCTATCAGACGCTGCTGGTGGAAGAAGGCGGTGCCGCGAATGTGCTCTCTCAGGCGACGGTGACGGCCATTGAAAATGACCACTATGCGCTGCGTTTCGTTGACGGTGGCCTGACGCTGGAAAATCGTCTGACCGGGCAGAGCGTCACTGATTTTCTGCGTTTTGTGGACTGCGGCGATGATGGCGATGAGTTTGATTTCGCCCCGCTGGAAGGTGAGACGCCCATCGAGGCGGGTGCGTTCCGGCTTATCGCCTGCGAGACGGGGGATCTGCTTTCACGCATGACGCTGGAGAGCACCCTCCTGCTGCCTGCGGATATGAACGCCCGCAAAGCCCGCGCCGGTTTAACGCCGATGACCATTACCACCACGCTTGAGCTACGCGCCAGGGAGCCGTTGCTGCGGATCATGCACGCGCTGGTGAATGTCGCGCAGGATCACCGTCTGCGGGTGCAGATCAAAACCCCGGTGGTGAACCCGGCAGAATCCTGGGCGGATCAGGGCTTTTCGCTGATCCGCCGCGACACGCGCAGCCGTTATCTTGACGGCTGGCGGGAGCAGGGTTTTGTCGAAAAACCGGTGCCGATCTACACGATGGAAAATCTGGTCTGCCTGCGCGACGGGAAAAACGTGATGGCGGCGATAACCCAGGGGATCAAAGAGTACGAGGTGCTGCCGGATGAAGATACCCTGGCGCTGACGCTCTACCGCAGCGTGGGGTTGCTGGGGAAAGACGACACCCCCTGGCGGCCTGGCCGGGCGTCGGGCATCAACAATAAAGTGGTGGAAACCCCGGATGCGCAACTGTTGCAGCCGATGACGTTTCACTATGCGCTGCTGCTGGATGCGGCAAAAACCGACGCTGCGCTGCTGGCTCAGGCGAACCGCTACCGGGAGCGCTATCTGAGCTACCAGTTACAAACGCTCAATACCTTTGAAGAGCGGCTGGAGCGCTTTAGCCTGCCGCTGGTCAACGAGGGGATCGCCAGCTACGCCCGGTGGCTGACGCTGGATAACCCGAATCTGCTGATGAGTGTGTGCAAGCCCGGCGCGGCCCGCAATGAAATTATTCTGCGCGTGTTTAACCCCGGCGAGCAGGCGGAAAAACTGGCGCTGAAGAGTACGCGGAAGATGGAGTTGTTTCAGTTGTCGCTGCGCGAGGAGCGCGTTGCGCCGCTGGCGGGAGATGTGATGGTGGCGGCACGGGATTATTTGACGCTGGCAGTGGTGCTGGGACCACCCTCACCCTAGCCCTCTCCCTGAGGGAGAGGGGACTAAACCCCTTCCACCCTCACCCTGACCCTCTCCCTCAGGGAGAGGGAACAAAACCCTCCACCCTCACCCTGGCCCTCTCCCTCAGGGAGAGGGAACAAAACCCTTCCACCCTCACCCTAACCCTCTCCCTGAGGGAGAGGGGACTGATCGAGTGCGGACTGCCCTTCCCCCTCTCCCCGTGGGAGAGGGCCGGGGTGAGGGACAACGATACTCACGGTGCCAGCGCCAGCACCTCTGCCACCCAACGGCGGAAACCTTCCACATCCAGCCCCAGCGCTACTTCGGTGTTGGCGGGCTGGCCGAGGCGGCCTTCGATATCCACTACCGTGGTGCCAGCGGTATAGGTCCCCTGGGTTTCCACCGCTACAAAACAAGGCTTAAGCGTAAAAATCTCCGGGCGCGCCAGGTATGCAATGGCGCATAAATCATGCATCCGCAGCCCACTGTTCATACTGCCGCTGCGATAGTGGCTGAACAGGGCATGAAGCATTTCCCCGGTCTTATTGAGCGTGGGCAGCGCCGCCAGATACTCCGGCGTCAGCACCGCCTGATTGGTCACGTCCAGCCCGCACATCACGATCGGCAGCCCGCTTTGAAACACCCGCGCGGCGGCTTCCGGGTCGATGGCGATATTAAATTCCGCGTTTGGGGTGAAATTCCCGCGCCCGGCGGAGCCGCCCATAATCACCAGCCGGCGGATATTGAACTGGCACTCCGGGTACTGGGACAGCAGCAGCGCAATATTGGTTAACGGGCCAATCGCCACCAGCGTGACCGGTTCAGGAGAATGCATCAGCAAATCGCGGATCGCCTGAAACGCCGGTTTCGCCAGCGGCTGACGTTGATGATCAATAAAATCATACCCTTCCATACCGGATTCGCCGTGCACATAAGCGGCATCGCGTAGCGGACGCAGCAGCGGCGTTGCCGCGCCCTGCGCCAGCGGCACATCGGCCTGCCAGAAGTGCAGGAGTTGCAGCGCATTGCGGGTGGTTTTCTCCACCGAGACGTTGCCCGCCACGGTGGTCATGAGTTTGAGATCCAGTTCAGGGGCAAAAAGCACCGCGGCGATCGCGGCGGCATCGTCAATGCCGGGATCGGTATCGAGAATAATCGGCTGGGACATGTTTTCTCCATAAAAAATGCCAGACACAAGGGTCTGGCATCGTCTCATTTTCAGCGCGCGAATAAATTATTCGACTTCACGGATGTCCACGCGCAGCTCTTTCGGCACCTCAAAAACGATATTTTCTTCACGCCCTTCAAGCGGAATGGCTTCTCCGCCGCCCAGCGACTGAAGACGCTTGATCACGTTCTGCACCAGAATATCCGGTGCCGATGCGCCCGCCGTCACGCCTACGCAGGCAGCGTTAACCACCCAGGATTCCTGAATGTCGGTGGCGTCGTCGATCAAAAATGCTGCCTTGCCCATACGCTGTGCCAGTTCAGCCAGACGGTTTGAGTTGGAGGAGTTTTTCGACCCGACCACCAGCACTACATCCGCCTGTTCTGCCAGCGCACGCACCGCTTCCTGACGGTTGGTGGTGGCGTAACAAATATCATCTTTGCGCGGGCCGACGATTTTGGGGAATCGCGCACGCAGCGCGTCAATCACCTCGGAGGTATCATCCACCGAAAGCGTCGTCTGGGTCATAAACGACAGCTTCGCTTCGTTTTTCACATCCAGGGTCAGCACATCTTCCGGGGATTCCACCAGGTACATGCCACCTTTCGGGTTGCTGTACTGGCCCATGGTGCCTTCGACTTCCGGGTGCCCGGCGTGACCAATCAGAATGGACTCTTCGCCGCGACGACTGGCACGCGCCACTTCCATATGCACTTTGGTGACCAGCGGGCAGGTGGCGTCAAAGACGGTCAAATCACGGCTTTTGGCTTCATTGCGCACTGCCTGCGAGACGCCGTGCGCCGAGAAAATCAGGATCGCACCGTCCGGCACTTCGCTTAGCTGCTCGATGAAAATCGCGCCGCGCTCGCGCAGGCTGTCGACGACATAGCGGTTGTGCACCACTTCATGACGCACATAAATGGGCGCGCCGTAAATCGCCAGCGCGTTTTCAACAATGCTGATAGCGCGGTCTACACCTGCGCAAAAGCCGCGCGGGTTGGCCAACAGGATCTGCATCTTATGCCTCCAGTACCGGATCGACTTCCAGTACTTCTATATCAAAATGAACGGTCTGGTTGGCCAGCGGGTGATTGAAATCCACGGTGATGGAATCGCCGTTAATCTCGCGGATAACCCCTGGCATTTCGCTGCCATCCATAGCGGTAAAGAGCATGATTGCGCCGATTTCAGGTTCGCCCGCGTCCATAAATTCACGGCGCGAGAAATACTGAATCAGATCCGGGCTGACGATCCCAAACGCTGCGTCAGGCTCCAGCGAAAAGGCTTTTTTGTCGCCCGCGTGCAGGCCCAGCAGGTGCTGCTCAAGACCTTCGGACAGCGAACCGTCGCCCAGGCGAAACAGCGCCGGTTTACCGTTGTTGCGGGTTGACTCCGCCGTGGAACCATCTTCAAGTTTCAGCGTGAAATGCACCAGCACCGCGCTGTTGCTCTGTACAGATTTAGACATGCAGATTTGCCTGTGTTTTGCCCGGTACGCGTCGCGCCACCGGGCGGGTGTTATTTACGCTGTTTTTTTCGCCGCTGAAGGTAAAAAACCTTCCAGCACAATCAGCGCCGCACCGATACAAATGGCGGTATCGGCGAGGTTGAAGGTCGCGAAGTGCCAGTTGCCGACATAGAAGTCGATCATATCGACCACAAAGCCGTGCCACAGACGGTCGAACAGGTTACCCAGCGCGCCACCAATGATCAGCGCATAGGCGATGTTGTTCAGCTTCTGCGACGCCTTCGCGCGATACATCATCACCATCAGTATGACGCAAATGCCGATAGCGATCCCGGCGAAGAACCAGCGCTGCCAGCCGCCTTTATCGGCCAGGAAACTGAATGCGGCACCATAGTTGCGCGCGTAATGCAGATTAAGCGACGGGAACAGCGATACCGTATCCCCCAGAGCAAAGCTCTGGAGGATCAGGAATTTGCTGCCCAGATCGATAATCAGCACGACTACCACCAGCCACAGCCAGCGTAGCCCTGTTGAAAAGATCGGTTTACTCATCAGGCAAACTTACGTTTTTCGCCGTCACCGGCAACGTTAACGACACAGCGTCCGCAAATTTCTGCGTGTTCCGCCACCTTGCCCACATCGGTGGTGTAGTGCCAGCAACGCGGGCATTTATCACCTTCGGCTTTCGCGAGCGACACCTTCAGCCCTTTGAGCAATTCGCTCTGCTGGGCGTCGGCCTGAGCACTGGCATAATCCTCAACACGTGCGCCTGAGGTCAACAGGACAAATCGTAATTCCTCGCCCAGCGCGGTCAGTTTTGCTGCCAGTTCCGGTTCGGCGTACAGGGTCACTGCCGCTTCCAGAGAACCGCCCACTTTCTTATCGGCACGCGCCTGCTCGATGACTTTGTTCACTTCGCCGCGCACTTTCAGCAGCTCGTCCCAGAAGGCATCGTTCATGGCTTCGGTATCGGCCAGACCAAACAGGCCCTGGTACCATTCGCCGGTGAAGACGTATTTTTCGCGATCGCCTGGCAGGTAACCCCAGATTTCATCCGCGGTGAAGGACATGATCGGTGCCATCCAGCGTACCAGCGCTTCGCTGATGTGATACAGCGCGGTCTGGCAGCTACGACGGGCAACGCTGTCAGCCTTCGCGGTGTACTGACGGTCTTTGATGATGTCGAGATAGAACGAGCCCATTTCGATGGAGCAGAAGCGCATCAGGCGCTGCACCACTTCGTGGAAATCGTAGGATTCATACGCTTTGACGATATCTTCCTGCGCGGCCTGCGCACAGCCGACTGCCCAGCGATCCAGTACTACCATCTCTTCCGGTTTCACCATGTCTTTCGCCGGATCGAAACCGTTCAGGTTCGCCAGCAGGAAGCGCGCGGTGTTACGGATACGACGATAGCTGTCGGCAGCGCGTTTTAAGATCTCGTCGGAGACCGCCATTTCACCGGTGTAATCGGTGGACGCCACCCACAGACGCAGAATATCCGCGCCCAGTTTGTTCATCACATCCTGCGGGGAGACCGTGTTACCGATGGATTTGGACATTTTGCGGCCCTGTCCATCCACGGTGAAGCCGTGGGTCAGCACCTGACGATACGGCGCTTTGCCTTTCATGGCGGTGGAGATCATCAGCGAGGACATGAACCAGCCGCGATGCTGATCGGAACCTTCCAGATACATGTCGGCAGCGTGACCGGCGAATTCCGGGCGCACATCCACAACCGAGGAGTGGGTGGAACCGGAGTCGAACCACACGTCCAGGGTATCCGGCACTTTCACGTAGTTGTCGGCGTCGTCACCCATGATGTCGCGGGCGTCGAGATCCCACCAGGCCTGGATGCCGTCCTGTTCAACGCGCTTCGCCACTTCTTCCATCAGTTCCAGCGTGCGCGGGTGCAGCTCTTCGGTCTCTTTATGCACGAACAGCGACATCGGCACACCCCAGGTGCGCTGACGGGAGATACACCAGTCCGGGCGGTTAGCGACCATCGATTCGATACGCGCCTGGCCCCAGTCCGGGATCCACTGCACGCCTTTGATCTCAGAGAGCGACTGCGCGCGCAGACCTTTCTGATCCATGCTCACAAACCACTGCGGGGTGGCACGGAAGATGATCGGCGTTTTGTGACGCCAGCAGCACGGGTAGCTGTGCAGCAGTTTTTCAACGTGCAGCAGTGCGCCTTTCTCACGCAGCAGTTCAACCACTAAATCGTTGGCTTTGAAGACGTGAACGCCATCAAGCGACGGGTAAGTCCCCGGCAGATAGCAGCCGTCCGGACCAACCGGGTTAGCGGTTTCCAGACCGTATTTCTGGCCGATGACATAGTCGTCCGGGCCGTGGCCTGGCGCGGTGTGCACCGCACCGGTACCCGCGTCGAGGGTAACGTGATCGCCCAGGATCGCCGGTACGTCAAAGCCCATAAACGGATGGTTAAAGCGCAGCAGTTCGAGTTCAGCGCCGTTCACGGTGCCAAGCACGGTGAATTCAGTGACGCCGATGCGTTTCATTACGCTTTCGACCAGATCTTTTGCCACGATCAGCGCCTGGCCTTCGATCTGCACCAGCGCATACTCAAACTCAGCTGACAGAGAGATAGCGCGGTTCGCCGGCAGCGTCCACGGGGTCGTGGTCCAGATCACCAGAGAGATCGGACCGCTGACGCCCGGCAGACCAAATTTCGCTTTGATCGCATCCTGATCGGCGGCGGCAAATGCCACGTCGATGGATGGGGAGGTTTTGTCGTAATACTCGACTTCCGCTTCGGCGAGTGCAGAGCGGCAGTCCACGCACCAGTGCACCGGCTTCGCGCCTTTATGCAGGTGGCCGTTGCCGATGATTTTACCCAGCGCACGGATGATGTTGGCTTCGGTTTTGAAGTCCATGGTCAGGTACGGGTGCGACCAGTCGCCCAGCACGCCCAGACGAATAAAGTCTTCGCGCTGACCGTTTACCTGAGTGGCGGCGTATTCACGGCACTTGGCACGGAATTCTGCGGCGGTGAATTTCTCACCCGGTTTGCCAAATTCCTGCTCTACTTTCAGCTCGATCGGCAGACCGTGGCAGTCCCAACCCGGCACATACGGCGAGTCAAAACCGGCGAGTCCTTTGGACTTCACGATAATGTCTTTCAGAATCTTGTTAACCGAGTGACCAATATGAATGCTGCCATTCGCATAAGGAGGGCCATCATGCAGAATGAAGGTTTTTTTGCCTTTTTTCGCCGCACGGATGATGCCGTACAGATCATCATCGGTCCAACGCGCCAGCATTCCCGGTTCGCGTTTGGCGAGATCGCCACGCATCGGGAACCCTGTTTCCGGCAAATTCAGGGTAGATTTATAGTCACTCATCAGATTCTCGGTTCCGTATTTAAAACGTATTTTGGCGTTAAGCCGGGTTTTTTAGCCCTAAAATTTCGCGGGCGGTTAACTCATCTTTGGCAATTTGCGCTTTGAGCTCATCCAGTGAGGCAAATCGCTGCTCGTTGCGTATTTTTTTACGCAGTATGACATCTATATGGCGACCGTAGAGGTCCATTACAACGTCTAAGAGATGAACTTCAAGCTGCTGACGCACGCCCGCCACGGTTGGACGGGTGCCGATATTGGCAACGCCCGGCAGCAGTTGCTCCCCCAGACCCGCGACTTCTACCGCGTAGACCCCTTTCACCGGGGAGACCTGCCGACGCAGCGGTAAATTCGCTGTGGGAAAACCAATGGTGCGGCCCAGTTCATCGCCGTGCACCACGCGCCCGGAAATGGTGAACGGGTGCCCCAACAGGTTTTCAGCAAGCGCGAGATCGTCACAGGCGAGCGCCTGGCGCACCGCCGTGCTGCTGACGCGAACTCCCGCCTGGCAGAACGTTTGCGTGCTGGTGACGTCAAAACCGTACTCCAGCCCCGCTTTCTGTAATAACAAGAAATCGCCCTGACGACCAGCGCCATAGCGGAAATCATCACCCACGGCGAGAAACTTCACGCCGAGGCGCTCCACCAGCAAATCGCTGACGAAGTTTTGTGCCGTCAGTGCCGCGAAACGCCTGTCAAAGCGCAGGCACAGCACGTAGTCCACGCCGCATTCAGCCAGATAGCGCAGCTTGTCACGCAGACGCGTCAGGCGAGCAGGCGCTTTGTCACCAGCGAACAGTTCAAGCGGTTGCGGTTCAAAAATCATCACCACAACCGGCAGACCACGCGCAACGCCTTCTTCACGCAGTCCCTGTAAAAGGGCCTGATGACCACGATGCACGCCGTCGAAATTACCAATGGTCAACACACACCCACGCGGGGCCTGGCTGAGATTATGTATGCCGCGTATCAGCTTCATGTCTGGCTCAAAAACAGGGAAATCGGCAGAGTATACCTTGTACAGCGTTCAAGGTTAACCGGCGATTGGCTTCACGAAACAGAAAGCCGTCTTGATTTCATTGCCCTTCTGCCAGGTACGGCAAAAATCTCGCCTTTGACTGTGATTTTTATGGCAGAAAAGCTGTATTCACGTGCGGCTTGCTGGTAGAATCCTGCGCCATCACACGTAACGAGCGTTGCAACTTAGCGGCGCTTATTTGCACAAATCCATTGACAAAAGAAGGTGCAGAGGGCATATTCCTCGGCCTTTGAATTGTCCACATAGATCATATTTGGGAGTTGGACCTTGGCTAATATCAAATCAGCTAAGAAGCGCGCCGTTCAGTCTGAAAAGGCACGCAAGCACAACGCAAGCCGTCGCTCTATGATGCGTACTTTCATCAAGAAAGTATACGCAGCAATCGAAGCTGGCGACAAAGCAGCTGCGCAGAAAGCATTTAACGAAATGCAACCGATCGTGGATCGTCAGGCCGCTAAAGGTCTGATCCACAAAAACAAAGCAGCGCGTCATAAGGCTAACCTGGCCGCGCAGATCAGCAAACTGGCTTAATCGCCCGCTTGTTGTACTTTGTTAAAGAAACCCGCTCAGGCGGGTTTTTTTATGCCTGTAATCCGGCAATGGGCCTGCGAAATATCACGCAGGCCCGATTGTTATCAGGCTTTAAACTTCAGACGTAGCAGCCCGTAACCCACCACAGCCGACAGCACTGAACCTATCAGAATGCCCAGTTTGGCCCAGTCCACCAGTTTGGGATCCAGCTCTGCGAAGGCGAGCGTCGTAATAAAGATAGACATGGTGAAGCCAATCCCGCACAGCACGCCAACCGCCATGATTTGCGAAAACGATGCGCCGTGTGGCAGCTTCGCCATTTTCAGTCGCAGCGCAAGCCAGGTGAAAATGGTGATGCCAAGCGGCTTGCCGATAAACAGTCCCGCCATAATCCCCAACGGCAGCATTGAGGTTAATCCACCCAGCGTCACGCCCTGAAGCGAAACACCCGCGTTTGCAAAAGCAAACAGCGGCAGGATCAGCCAGCCCACCCACGGGCGCAGCACGTGCTCAAGATCTTTAGCCGGCGACCTGCCCTCTTTCTCTTTCAGCGGAATAAAGAAGCCGATGATGACCCCGGCAATGGTGGCGTGTACCCCGGACTTCAGCACCGCCGCCCACAGCACCAGCCCGACGAGAATATAGATCCCGGTGCGCCGCACGTTCAGGGCGTTCATCAGCGCCAGTACCGCTATCGCGCCCCCGGCTACGCTAAGGGAAAGCATCGAAAGCTGGCTGGTATAAAACAGCGCGATAATGACGATGGCACCCAGGTCATCAATGATCGCCAGCGCCATCAGGAAAATCTTCAGCGTGACAGGAATGCGGCTACCCAGCAGCGCCAGCACACCCAAAGCAAAAGCGATGTCCGTTGCGGTAGGAATGGCCCAACCGTGGCGGGCAATCGGGTCGTGCGCGTTAAACAGCAAATAGACCAGCGCCGGGAAGACCATCCCGCCCAGTGCGGCAATCACCGGGAACACCGCCTGTTGGCGTGTCGCCAGAGAGCCCTGCACCAGCTCGCTTTTCACCTCAATACCTACCGCCAGGAAGAAAATCGCCATCAGGGCATCATTAATCCACAGCAGCACATCTTTATGGATTTCGAGCGAACCGATGGTCAGTTCTACCGGCGTGCTAAGAAAACCGTGGTAAATGCCCTGCGTCGCGTCCAGGTTAGCCAGCAGCATCGCTAATGCCGCCGCGATGATCAGCACCACTCCCCCGGAGGCATCGCTATTAATAAATCGATGTAAATACTTCATTTTACTCTCTCAGACAGCCAGAAAATGCACGTTAGACATCTTAAAGAGTATGAAAGCGCGATAAAAGCAGATTATGGTTTAAT
Source organism: Enterobacter sp. kpr-6 (assembly GCF_900116015.1). Lineage (GTDB taxonomy): Bacteria > Pseudomonadota > Gammaproteobacteria > Enterobacterales > Enterobacteriaceae > Enterobacter_D. The sequence goes on along the minus strand of NZ_FOYH01000005.1, from coordinate 57,541 downwards.
CGCCCGCCCGTTCGCCAAATCCATGATTCGGCGCAACGCCATAAAAAAACGCGCCCGAAGGCGCGTGATTATTCATAAAACATCAGATAAAAAAGCGGGGTGACGCGGCATACTCGCGCATTTTCTCCGCCAGCCAGCCGCCGTCATCGCCGTTTGAGCCGATAGTGGTGAGACTGACCGTTGAGCCACCGCCCCACAGTACAGAGAAGATGTTGTACTCCGGCAGGTTTTTCGCCTGCATCTGGCCCCAGTCGTAGCCATTGTCTTTTAACAGGAACTCACCCACCGTCGCCGCACCGTAGGTGTTCCGATTGAGCGCAAGCGTGGTCAACGCTGGCGTAATCGCGCTGATGCTGGAACCAATCCGCGCATCCCCCATCAGGAACGTGCCGCCAGAGGCAAAATGGCTGGACGTGATCAGGGAAGTCCCCTCTTCGCGGGTCGGCATATGGCCGCCCGGTATCTGCCAGATCATCGCCGGTTTATTCAGACCGGACGCGGTGCCCTTCACCATGTTGAGATAGTTAAACCAGCAAGTGGCGTTCCAGCCGTAGTGCGCCAGCGCATCCGGGCTGAAGCAGTCACGCTCAAATTTATCGAAAACGATAAAGTCCGGCACGTAGTTGCCTTTATACACCCCCAGTTCGTCAATGAACGCCACGATCTGCTGCGCCTGTGCAGACGGATCGGCATTGTCGCGCAGCAGCCAGTCAGCGCTACCGGTCGCCCAGACGTTCGTCTGCCAGCCAAACGGCACATCTGGCGCAAACTGGTGCTTCACATAGTTAATGGCCTGCAGATAGCCGTACAGATCGTCGCTAAATCGCGGCAGTACCGGCACGCTGTAGTGCAATTGTCCCGCCAGCGCATTCACCGCTTCCGCCAGTTGCTGATTCACCTGCATGCTGTTTTTAGCCCGCACGGCGGTATAACCGTAAGGCTCTTGCTGCATCGCGCCGAGGAAATCCGGGTTCATCACAAAGGTGGCGGGCACCGGATGATCCGCGTCTTTGTAAGACTGTGCAGCCACGCACTGGGTAATAAAGTTGCCGAAGTGGTTACGCAGCTTTTGGATATCCTGCAAATCTGGCAGCGCGCTGCCACCGCTGGCGTTGGCGGTATACACCACCATCACCGGCATCACCGGACGCCCGGCCTCTTTTTCGATTTTGCGCGCCACATCCATGGTTTTGTGGATCGGCAGCAAATTGAGATCGAGGAAGCCGTCGCCGTTGGCATCCACTTCCGCAGCCGGAATGGGATCGCCGCCGCCATCAAAGCCGTCGTATTTAAACAGCGCATCCACCGGCACGCCCGCATAGGCGGCAACGCTTGAGGAGGCATTCACGGTGACGCCACCGTGTGCCAGATACGCAGGCCAGCCGCGCACCTGTAAATGCACGCCCTTCTCAAACGGCAGGGTGATGACATTTTTACTTTGCGCCAGCGTCAGCGTGGTCGGGAACGCGCTTTGATAAATCGCCCCGCTCTGGCTGATTTTCATCGCCGGTACGCTGTACTGACCGCTGGCAAACCGCAGCGGTAGCTTCTGTTTGGCGGTATCGCTGGAGAGCATCACGATGTACTGAATGCTGCCACTTGCGGTGGTGAAGCGATAGCGCTGTCCTGGTGTGCCGGATGGCAAGCCGAGGATGGTCGCCTGCACCTCAACAAAATTCGCCGTATTCACCTGCTGCTGCTGGAAATGCACCGTTTGCGCGGCGCGCTGGTTCTGTCCGGCGATAAAATTCGCGCCAAACAGCGGTGACACGATTTGTACGTTATTGATGGTCGTGGGGATGAGGGCGATATCGTAGCGCTCTCCGGCCACCAGCTTGTTGACGGTGGTGGTCGCGCCAAAGGTCAGGGTGACGGCACGCACCACGGCGTCATGCTGGCGCAGTTCAACCTGAACGCAGCCCCCCTCCAGGTCGGGCGCATCCGCCAGGGTCAACTCCACATCGGCATAATAAACGGCGGGCAGCCAGTCGATCTGACACTGCTGGCGATCGTTGCTGCTGGCCAGGGTGATCGCCGTTTGCGCCTGTTTCGGCGTCAGTTTAAGGGTGGCGTTTTCCAGCGTATCCACATTCAGGCGGTATTCACCCCGGCTCAGGCCGTCGATGATCTGCGTTTCGCCCCACGCGCCGGTGTAGCTTTTCTGGCTGCCGTCGGGACGAGTCAGGGTGAAAGTCGGCAGCAATCCGGCCGTTGCGCTCAGCGCCGGAAAGCTCACGGCGAGCGTGCCCTGACTGCCGGGATCGCTCGCCAGCGTCGCGCTGATATCGGCTAATTTGACCGGGGTTTGCGTGGCAGCCAGGGCGCACTCCAGCGTTCCGGACGCGCCTGCCGCCAGCCACAGCGGGCCGTTGTTATTAATGATGATACCGTTTTTTTGAATCGGCCATCCGCCGTCGCTGGTGAATGTCGGGGCCTGATTGCCCGCAAGACTGCCGGTAAAGGGAGAGTAAATGTCCGGACGGGCAGAGGCGGTAAAGTGGATCGCCAGCTTGTTGATATCCACCGGCTGGTTGTAGCCGTTGGTGAGGGTAAAGGTCAGACGTTGATACCAGCTATTGCTGTTAACGCTGCTGTGGCTAAGGGAAATACCGCTGCCGGTGACAGGCTCAATCGGCGTCACAGGATCGAGGGGTTCTTCGGGCGTTTCCGGGATCTCTTCTGGCTCAGGCGTGGGTTCTTCTTCCGGCTCAGGTATCACCGGCTCCGGCTCGTCGACCGGCGGGATTGGGGTGCTGTCCGCTTCGTTCGCCAGGCGCAGTGTCAGGTTATCAAACAGCAAAGGTACGCTGCTGGCTGCAAGGCTAAAACTGATTTTGCCGCTGGCACCGGGTTTGAGCATCAGCGGCGTGCTGTTATTGATGATGATTTCGTTGTCTTCGCTCACACCCTGCGGCGTGTTGTTCAGCGTCAGCGGCTGGTTGCCGATAAGCGAGCCATCAAATACGCCCCAGGGATCGGGATGACCGCTGGCAGAAAAACTCAGGGTGGCGCGATTCAAATCGGCCGCCTGCGTGCCGGTATTGGTGATAGTGACAACGACTTTTTGATACCAGTTGAATGCGTCGATCTTGTTCGTTTTGATCGTCAGTTGAGAGGACATATGAATCTTCCTGGTCCTTGATAGGTAAAAAAAAGCCCCGGGATCCTGCCCGGGGCAACGGGGTCAAATTAATTCAGATTAATAAGCACCCAGATCGGTCCATACAGAGTACGGCGCGCAGTTTTTATCCGGCTGCTGACCCTGGGAGTACCAGTTCACACGGTAGTTGTGACCTTTCCAGCTTACGGTTTCGAAGGTGCCCCAGTTACCGCCATACACGGTATTGGCATTCCACAGCGGGAACGGCGTGGAAGCGGTGTTTTCTTCCGGCTCAACAGGCGTTGGGTTCGGCGTATTGTTTTCTTCCTCTTCCTCTTCTTCCTGCTCTGCGGCGTTACCCAGCGCCGGAACAACCGTCAGCACAAAACGCTGCTGAGAAGACGGCTCGTTATGAACATCACGCACGAACAGAGTGAAGTTCAGTTCTTTTTTCGCCGCGACTTCAGGAACGGTGAACTCGATAACGGCTGCCGTTTTATCTGCCACGCTCACGCCAGCAGGTACGCCCCAGCTATAGCTCAGTTCGTCGTTGTCCGCGTCGGTTGACCCTTCCGCAGTCAGCTGTACTACAGAACCGCCTACCACGTTCAGCGCGATCATCGCTTCCGGTGCATGGTTGATGGTGGTTGGTTCTTCGGTTTCAGTGTTGCCACCTTCGATGTTGATCCCTTCAAAGTAGAACGGAGCCATATCGACAGTTTTGGTCACCAGCTCATAGCCCAGACCTTCACGCGCGGCGTTCACCAGCACACCGTTGTCCTGGTCGATAGTCCAGGTAAACAGGCCGCCCAGCTTGTGTTTGGCTGCGTATTCACCTTTCGCCTTCACTGAACGCGGAGTATCGAGAGACATGAACAGTTTGGACTGCGGGTTGTACAGGTAGTCCGCATCGGCCACTTTGTCGGTGTAAACGTTAAAGCCGTTACGACCTTTCTGGTTTTCCAGATCCAGGTAGTTGTAAATGGTGTCGTACCATTCGGTGCAACCGGATTCGAAAGTACCCGTGGTGGTGCCCTGACCTGCGTTGTATGAGCCTTTCAGCGGAGAGAAGCTTTCGATCTCAACGTTGCGGGCGTTACGGGTGTAAGCAGCATAACCAATGTTGATGCGGTCAGACGGGAAGCCTTCAGCGATCAGATAGTCAATCACGCTATCCACGCCCCAGCCACCGGTCACTAACGCTTTCAGGTTAGTGTGGTGAGACAGGGTTTCTGCCCACGGCGTACCGAAGAAGTCATAGGTCATCACGTTGATGCCGTACAGACCGGCTTCCAGCAGCGCTTTCACGTTGGAGTAGCCCAGGGTTTCTACCACAGCGGAGCTGGCGATAGAGATTTTCACATCGCTACGGCCTGCGGCGTTCAGCTGGGATTTCAGCTCAGCGATCAGCAGCGCATAGTTCGCGCCATCTTCCGGGCCGTGCGGGTTGTTATTACCGATGTTGTTCGGGTATTCCCAGTCGATATCCACTTCGCTGAACATCGGGAACTGTTTGAACAGTTTCACCACGCCTGCGGCGAAGGTTTTACGGGAAGACGCAGTTTTCGCCATTTCGTGGAAACCGTTACTCATGGTCCAGCCACCGATGCTCATGGACAGCGCCAGGGTGTGGCCCTGTGCTTTTGCCGCTTTTTGCAGGTTACGCAGACCGCCGATGATGCCTTTAGCTTTTTCCTGAGTAACTGTCGCCCAGTCCATCTCTTCCCAGCCGCCGTCAACGTTTACGTTGGTAGAAGACTGGAAATCGCCCCACGGGTCGAGGAAGGTCGGTTCGTTAGTGGATTTTTTGGTGTTAATCGCAGCCTGTTCGATAACGTACTGTTTTTCACCTTTATCGCCAACGATGCCGACAAAGCCCAGAATGATTTTGTCATAAGCAGTTGGAGAAACTTTTGCCAGGTCGTAACCACGGCCACGGTTAGCCGGTTCATTCTGACCAGACAGACGGCCATCGTACTGGGACCAGTCGGTATAATAACCGAATACTTTCGGCTTATTCGTACCTTTATATTTGTTATAAACTGGTTTAGTCACGCGGGCAGAAGTATAGCTATATTTTTCTACTTCTGTTGCCGGGTTAAAGCCATCGGCGGCATTACTCATTTCCGTGTAATCGTCACCCTGAATTAATTTGCTAGTAGCCATTTCGAAAATCCTTTCATTAATTGGTTAAAACAGCGATTTGCTGTGCCATCAGAATGTTCGAAAAGCCCCTGCCACTCAAATCACAAGGCATCGCAAAAAAGGAAATGAGAATATGATATTCCCTCACAGGGAATTGATACCGTCTGCACATCTGATAAATGACCTGTCAGTGACCTCAACTGCTTTATGGCCAGGCGTTTCTCCGTTCGGGTTTCAAGTCTGATTTAACTGACAATTAAATCGTATTTAATTCATAGCCATTTTTGTGATGCAGCGTCATTTTATAAAGACACAATTGCTGAAGATATCTGTTTATGCTGGTAACAATACATCGCCATAAATATTATTTGCCTCACCAAAGGACTTTTCACGGAGCAATGCTCTTACACAGGTATGTAATGAACAAATATCTTATCAACAATGATTGTTTATATAACGAAGGCAAGTGCGAATTAAGGAATACCAAAAACGCAGTGACCATTAAAATGACGTCAATGCGTGCGCGTTGCCTGAGTTATATTATTGAAAATGCGCATAACCCGTTGATTGAAAAACAACAACTGACCACTGCGCTATGGGGCTCACGCGGCCAGTTTGTCAGCGATGCGAACTTAACCCAGCTTCTGTATCTCATTCGCCGGGATCTGAAAGCGCTCGGTATCCTGGACTTCTTTATCACCATTCCACGACTGGGGATCAAAGTTAACGATACCATCACCATCAATCAGATTACTGAAGACGCGCCGGCTGCCGCCCCTGCGCCATTCTGGAAAAAATTAACGGCTCATTTAGCAAAAATTCTATTTATGCGGGGAAAACATCATGGCGAATAATCCGGTGCTCGACGGTATTCTTGAAAAAGAAGGCGGCTATGTTAACCATCCCGCCGATCGCGGCGGCCCCACCAACTGGGGTATTACCGAAAGAACCGCGCGTGAATGGGGATATACGGGCGATATGCGGGATTTAACCCGTTCGGAAGCCTGGGAAATCCTGGAAGCTAATTACTGGATAAAACCAGGCTTTGACAAGGTGGCAAAAGTTTCTTTATTAGTGGCCTATGAACTGTGTGATGCGGGCGTGAATGTCGGCCCGGCACAACCGTCCCGCTGGTTACAGCGCTGGCTGAATGTCTTTAATTTGCAGGAAAAGCGCTACGCGGATATTGCTGCCGATGGCATTATTGGCCGCAATACTTTACAGGCTTTGAACTGTTTCTTAGAGGACCGGGGAAAAGAAGGTGAAACGGTGCTTATTGCGGCGCTGAATTGTAGTCAGGGGCATTATTACCTCGGTGTGACAGAAGCCAGACCGCAGAATGAAGCCTTTATTTATGGCTGGCTGCGTGAGCGCGTCGTCGTTCGCTAAACCTAAATGCCGGGAGCAATCCCGGCATTCTTTTCAGGAAAGTTTGTCGTTCTTCAGCAAAAAATCCTTCACCTTGTTGCTGAGCAACCGCAGAATCGGCGTGGCAAAGACGCCACCCAGACCCGCCACCATAATCGTCATGTTAAGCGTCATCTGCCGATCTATGGCAATTGCGCTTAATATGAAGCCAGTGAAACACGAAATAATAATTTGTGTTAAACACTCCATAATATTACGGTGCACTGCGGTGTTTTTTCGTTTCATCAGATAGCTGACGAATCCGCCCCACCCTCCGATGACCAAAACAAGAACCAGGACTTCTAACTCCAGAAGAATAACTTTCGATGATTCGATGTGTGTAAATGTATTCAAGATCGTGCTCCATTACGATGCAAGTAAGATTAACGTCGCAACAGGATATTCACGAACGGGCAAGCAAACTAATCAATTACCCCAAAAAGCGCTAAGAACAACTAAAAAAATAACATTAACCTCTGCGATATCTTTTGTGGAAATCATTACGTCTCATTTACGGAACCCGGAGCCCGTGCGTAATAACTCAACAATATCTTTAATATCATAGCGCTTTTTAAATTTATTCCGGTTACGCAACCATGAGGCATAAACTGTGAGTGGCCGAAAGGTGACTTCCTCCGGTAATGGCATCGCCACCAGATTACGCTGACGGTTATTCATATAGAAGCGGGCCAGGCGCTCAGGCAGAATGCCAACCATTGAACTCTTCTCAATAACATTTATCATCCCGTTTACAGAATCGGAACGGTAGGCAATTTTTCTTCGCCCGGTATACTCCGCTGTGGAGGAAAGTAAACTCTTCTCATTACTGTAAACGTTCTCCTGCATAGTATTTTGATAAACGGCGTGCTGGGCGGCATAAAAGTTATAGGCCGAGATTTTTTCTAAGCCTGCCAAAGGGTTATCCGCCGCGCAAACTAACACAAACTGGCTTAGCCGTTCAAAAACGATTGTTTCAACGTTATCATCATTTATTGGCATATCCCCAACAAACAGATCAATTTCGCCCTCACAAATTAACCTTTTGATCTCATCTGCCTGGTGATGTTTTTTTCGATGAAAACTAATGAATAAATCATCCAGAAGATTTAGCTCAAATAACACCGACAGATAAAACTCTTCAACACTTTCATTACCCAGAATTCTTATTTCACGTTGTTGAGTATCATCCTGGAGATGAAAAGTGTGATGAATCAGCTCCATCGCCTGAGAAAACGATCGGTGCAGCTCTTTCGCTCTGGCTGTCGGCACCAGACCATTTCGGGAACGGGTAAATAACTCTTCCTTGTAAAACGCCTGAAGTCGTTGTAATGCCAGACTCACCGCCGCCGGTGTCACTGACAAATGATGCGAAGCCCGTGTAGCATTTCCGGTTGCTATCGTCGCATCAAAAACCTTAATCAAATTGTAATCGAAGTCTTTGATCGCAGACATATTAGACATTTGACGAAAATCCTACGCTTACAAATATATCAAATATCTTCTTAGGATAACGTTACAACCTGAAATGATATTTCGTAAAAAGATGATTTTTGAGTGACGATGAGTAATTGATCGTCTCGTTTCGCGCATAGTTTAGCCCATTTACATTTTTAGTTAAGATTTATCTTATAATTTTATTTTTATATTTTTCAGGATGATGAGTTCACAGGGCATAAATACTTAATTCACTTTTCATCGCGATCACAATTTCAAAACCAAAAAAAAACCGGTGCCGTTAATTAAACGACACCGGTTTACAAATGTAATATTAGCTTTTTTGATATGTTACATCGAAATTAACGCGTCAAATCGTCAAAGAACTTTTTTACACCATCAAAGAAGCTTTTGGAACGCGGGCTGTTGTGCTCACCCGTCGGGCCACCGAAGCTGTCCTGCAAATCTTTAAGCAACTGCTTCTGCTTGTCGTTCAGACCTACCGGCGTTTCAACGACCACACGGCACAGCAGATCGCCTTGCGCACCGCCACGGACTGATTTCACGCCTTTACCGCGCATACGGAACAGCTTGCCGGTCTGCGTTTCGCCAGGCACTTTCAGCTTCACGCGGCCATCCAGCGTCGGGACTTCGATCTCACCGCCCAGAGCTGCCATCGCAAAGTTGATTGGCACTTCGCAGTACAGGTTGTTGCCTTCTCGCTCAAAAATCGGGTGCTGTTTAACCTGCACCTGAACGTACAGATCGCCTGCTGGCGCGCCGTGCTCACCCGCTTCGCCTTCACCGGACAGACGGATACGGTCACCGGTATCGACACCCGCCGGGATTTTAACCGACAGCGTTTTGCTCTTCTCAACGCGACCATGACCGTGGCACTTGTTGCACGGATCTTTAATGATGGTCCCGCGACCCTGACAGTGCGGACAGGCCTGCTGTACCGCAAAGAAGCCCTGACGCATCTGCACCTGACCGGAACCGTGACAGGTTGGACAGGTTTGCGGTTGCGTACCGGCTTTTGCGCCGCTGCCGTGGCAAATGTCACACTCTTCCAGCGTCGGAATGCGGATCTCTTTGGTGACGCCGCGAACGGCCTCTTCCAGCGTTAATTCCATGTTGTAGCGTAAATCGGCACCGCGTGACGCGCGCTGACGCCCCCGGCCACCGCCGAAGATATCGCCAAACACATCGCCGAAGATGTCGCTGAAGTCGGCACCGCCGCCGCCAAAGCCGCCGTGACCGCCACCCATGCCGCCCTGCTCAAACGCCGCATGACCGTACTGATCGTAGGCCGCGCGTTTTTGGGCATCGGTGAGGATTTCGTAGGCTTCTTTAATTTCTTTGAATTTGGCTTCGGCCTCTTTATCGCCCTGGTTGCGGTCCGGGTGAAATTTCATGGCCAGGCGTTTATAAGCCTTTTTGATTTCACGCTCTTCCGCTGTTTTGGAAACGCCTAAAATCTCGTAATAGTCTTGCTTTGCCATCTTTTTTTTCTGCCCCTAACATGCGTGCACGGGCGGAGAGGAAACCTCTTCGCCCGTGCCAGTGTATTACCCGTTCAAAGGGCGATTATTTTTTGTCTTTAACTTCTTCGAACTCAGCGTCGACTACGTCGTCATCTTTCGCGTTGTTTGCAGAAGCATCAGCGCCACCCGCCTGCTGCTGGGCATGCTGCTGCTGAGCAATTTCCATCAGCTTCTGGGAAACCTGCGCCAGTGCCTGCATTTTCGCTTCGATATCCGCTTTGTCTTCGCCTTTCAGAGAAGTTTCCAGCGCGCTCAGCGCAGACTCGATAGCCGTTTTGTCGTCAGCCGGCAGTTGTTCGCCTGCTTCTTCAACCTGCTTACGGGTGCTGTGCAGCAGGTGATCACCCTGGTTACGGGTCTGCACCAGCTCTTCGAACTTACGGTCAGATTCCGCGTTCGCTTCTGCTTCGCGCACCATTTTCTGAATTTCTTCTTCGTTCAGACCAGACGATGCTTTGATGGTGATCTTCTGCTCTTTGCCGCTGTTTTTGTCCTTCGCGGAAACGTGCAGGATACCGTCGGCGTCGATGTCGAAGGTCACTTCGATCTGCGGCATGCCGCGCGGTGCCGGGTTGATCCCATCCAGGTTGAACTGACCCAGTGATTTGTTATCAGAAGCGCGTTTACGCTCACCCTGAATCACGTGGATCGTTACCGCAGACTGGTTGTCTTCCGCAGTCGAGAACACCTGGCTGTGCTTGGTCGGGATGGTGGTGTTTTTAGTGATCAGCGCTGTCATTACGCCGCCCATGGTTTCGATACCCAGAGAGAGCGGGGTTACGTCCAGCAGCAGAACGTCTTTCACATCACCGGTCAGTACGCCGCCCTGGACCGCAGCACCGATTGCCACTGCTTCGTCCGGGTTAACGTCTTTACGCGGCTCTTTGCCGAAGAACTCAGCCACTTTCTTCTGAACCATTGGCATACGAGTCTGACCGCCGACCAGGATCACGTCCTGCACGTCAGAAACAGACAGGCCAGCATCCTGCAGCGCCACTTTCAGCGGCTCGATGGAACGGTTCACCAGGTCTTCTACCAGGCTTTCCAGTTTCGCGCGAGTCACTTTGATGTTCATGTGTTTCGGACCGGTCGCGTCTGCGGTGATGTACGGCAGGTTCACGTCGGTCTGCTGTGCAGAAGACAGCTCGATTTTTGCTTTTTCAGCGGCTTCTTTCAGACGCTGCATCGCCAGCGGATCGTTACGCAGATCGATACCCTGGTCTTTCTTAAATTCTTCAACGAGGTAGTTGATCATACGGCTGTCGAAGTCTTCACCACCCAGGTGGGTATCACCGTTGGTTGCCAGAACTTCGAAGGTTTTTTCGCCGTCAACTTCGTCGATTTCGATAATAGAGATATCGAAAGTACCGCCGCCCAGGTCATAGACCGCGATAGTACGGTTGCCCACTTCTTTGTCGAGGCCGTAAGCCAGCGCCGCAGCAGTCGGTTCGTTGATGATACGTTTGACTTCCAGACCAGCGATACGACCGGCATCTTTGGTTGCCTGACGCTGAGCATCGTTGAAGTAAGCCGGAACGGTGATAACCGCTTCAGTTACCGGCTCACCCAGGTAATCTTCTGCCGTTTTCTTCATTTTTTTCAGCACTTCAGCAGAGATCTGCGGCGGTGCCATTTTCTGGCCTTTCACGTCAATCCATGCATCGCCGTTATCAGCGCCGCTGATTTTGTACGGCATGATGGCAACGTCACGTTGAACTTCTTCATCCTGGAAGCGGCGACCGATCAGGCGTTTAATCGCAAACAGTGTGTTTTGCGGGTTTGTCACTGCCTGACGTTTAGCCGGCTGACCAACCAGAGTTTCACCGTCCTGAGTATATGCAATAACAGAAGGCGTGGTGCGATCGCCTTCAGCGTTCTCCAGCACACGTGCGGTTGTGCCATCCATAATCGCTACACAAGAGTTGGTAGTCCCCAGGTCGATACCAATAATTTTACCCATCTAAACGTCTCCACTAAAAATTTGTCAGCATGTGGTTGTGTATCTGTAATAAGGGCAAATGATGCGGTTTCAACTGCCCAGGCTGTTTTTTTCCAGATCCACTCACTTCGGTTGACTACAAGATGGGGACGTAACGGAAGGCATCAAGGGGGGCGACTAAAAAATTTTTTAATTTCACCCTGCTCAGATCATAGACACAGTTAACGGTGCTCATTATGATGCCGCGCCCCGCCTCCTCTATCCCTGGTGCGGGGTTTTTACTTTTCACCATTTTATTGATGATTTCTTTTGAGGACTTATGGGCGACACTAAGTTGGCTAATCCGGCACCGCTGGGCTTAATGGGCTTCGGCATGACCACTATTCTGCTTAATCTGCATAATATTGGTCTGTTTCCGCTGGACGGCGTTATCCTGGCGATGGGCATTTTCTACGGCGGTATTGCGCAAATTTTTGCGGGTCTGCTGGAGTTCAAAAAAGGCAATACTTTCGGTTTAACTGCATTTACCTCTTACGGCTCGTTCTGGCTGACGCTGGTGGCCATTCTACTGATGCCGAAGATGGGCCTGACTGAAGCGGCTAACGGCCACTTCCTGGGCGTGTATTTAGGCATCTGGGGCGTGTTCACCCTGTTCATGTTCTTTGGCACCCTGAAAAGCGCACGTATGCTGCAATTCGTGTTCCTGAGCCTGACCGTGCTGTTTGCCCTGCTGTGCATTGGGCACCTGGCCGATAATGAAAGCATCGTTCACATCGCGGGCTGGATTGGTCTGGTGTGCGGCGCAAGCGCCATTTACCTGGCAATGGGCGAAGTTCTGAACGAACAATTTGGCCGCACGGTGCTGCCGATTGGTGAAAAGCACTGATTTATTCAATGCTCCAGCGGCTGACGCTGGAGCATGATTGCGCTGATGTTTTAAGAGTGCGTCAGCGTATTCAGCGCTTCTTCTGATAATCCTGTGAGCTGTATGATCTGCGCGTGTGAAAGCCCACTATCAAGCATCGCTTGTGCAATACGCATGGTGGCCTCCAGACGGCCTTGCACTAAACCTTCGCCTCGCCCTTCTTTACGCCCCTGAAGCAATCCTTCTCCGTGACCTTCCTGCCTGAGCTGTTCTGCAATCGTCATTAGAATATCCTTATGTTGCGGTGCTTTTTTTGCCAGCAAACGAATAAGCGCGCCGTGATCGGTGGCATTTCCGGCCTGCACAATATAGTGAATGACTGTCCGTAGCTGGTGCCCGGTAGTGTAGCTTCCCAAAAGTAGTGAAGCCAAATGCGCATGAAACTCCATGAGATCCCGCGCACGAATATGTTTTTGCAGGAACTCCAGGATCGCCACTCTGCGATGCGTCAGGATCCGATCGTCGGGAATGACCGTCACATCAACCAGCGGGAAAGCCTGCGTATAGAGTGCCTGCGCCAGCGCCGGGTTTTCAAATCCATCCAGCCAGCGCAGTGAATAGGGATACGGACTGATAGCTCCGTGATAAAAAAGAACGGGGATCACTAGCGGGAGTTTCTCGTTCCCGGCGTCAACATGGCGTTGCATTGCTGCCAGCGCATAGCGCATGAGCCGCAACGTCATTTGTCTGTCAGGCGTACTTTGATGTTCCAGCAGGGCATAAATATAGCCCGCGCCATGCCGGGTTTGCAGCGACCAAAGCACATCGGAATAGCGGGACTGCAGGTTTTCTTCTATAAAACTGCCTGATTCGAGACGTAGCGTTGAGAGGTCGCACAGTTGCAAAAGATGTTCGGGAAGATGAATCTCCAGAAAATCGCGCGCGGTGTCGGGATGGGTCATAAAGTGTTTGAATACCGCATCATGCGGCGTAGACGACGATGTCCTTGTCATGTTTTTTCCATTAAACAAAACCTGCTCGCAGTATTTACCTCATCCTGATCGTTGTCAGAATGAGGTGAAAACCCTGCGAGGAGGCTCGGAAAAAATGTGAACGATAAAGCGCAGGCCGGGTAACCTTCCGCTACCCGGCAAATTCTTACGAGGTGTGTTGCAGGGACTGCGCCCGCGCATCGTTATGATACAGATCCTGACGCAGCCAGATCCCCAGCATTAATCCTACCAGCGACAGCGCCAGCACGTACCAGGCCGGGGCCATTGGCGATACGCCCATCAGCATGGTGACCGCAATCGGCGTCAGGCCGCCAAAAATGGCATACGACACGTTGTAGGAAAACGAGATCCCGGTGAATCGCACTTCCGCCGGAAACGCGCGCACCATGACGTAAGGTACTGCGCCGACGACACCTACGCACAGCCCCACCAGTCCGTATAAAAGGAACAGATGTTCCGGGTGCGCACCCGCAAAGTGATAGAAGATCCAGTTTGAGCAGGCGAGCAACAGGCTACCGACAATAAAGGTTTTGCTGGCACCAAACCGGTCCGCCGCGAGACCCGCCAGCAGGCAGCCGATGCAGAGCATAATGGTGGCGATACTGTTAGCTTTTAAGGTCAGCGCCGGGGCCAGGCCGTACTGTTTTTGCAGCCAGACGGGTGACATCAGGATCACCACAACAATCCCGGCAGACAGCAGCCAGGTCAGCAGCATCGAGACAATCACTGCCTTTTTATGGTTAGCCACCACCGCTTTGACCGGCAGTTCCTGTGCCAGCGCTTTACGCTGCTGCATTTCGAGAAAAATCGGCGTCTCCTGCAACCAGCGGCGTAAATACATCGCCACCAGGCCAAACGCACCGCCGAGCAGGAACGGAATACGCCAGCCAAAATCATGAACGTCCTGCGGCGTCAGGCGGGTGTTTACCTGCGTGGCGACCACCGAACCCAGTAAAATCCCAACGGTCAATCCTGCGGTCAGCGTGCCACAGGCAATGCCGATGCGACGCGCGGGTACATGCTCCGCAACGAACACCCACGCCCCCGGCACTTCACCGCCGATGGCCGCTCCCTGAAGCACGCGCATCAGCAGGAGCAATAGCGGCGCAAGAATGCCCATCGAGGCGTAGGTCGGCAACAGGCCAATCGCCAGCGTCGGTACCGCCATCAGCAGGATGCTGAGGGTAAACATTTTCTTGCGGCCGACCAGATCGCCAAAGTGCGCCATGATGATGCCGCCCAACGGACGCGCCAGATAGCCTGCGGCAAAAATACCGAAGGTCTGCACCTGACGAAGCCATTCGGGAATGTCAGCCGGGAAGAACAGTTCTCCCACGACGGCAGCAAAGAAGACAAAAATGATGAAGTCATAAAACTCCAGCGCCCCGCCTAATGCAGCGAGCGACAGCGTTTTATAATCCTGACGATTGAGGGGACGTGTGTAATTTGACATAGCCGACCATTTGTAAACAGGCGTGATAAATTATTTAAACACATACTGTAAAGTAAAAATTACTATACCGTAAATAAAGTAACACGCCAGAGACGGTGCGGCTTAATTCATGAACGCACTATTTTCAGGAGATTATCTCGCGAATGGCGCTTTTTGGGCGAAATGCTGCTACCACATCGCTATCGGTTTCCACATACGGCCCCTCAAGCAACTGTACACAATAAGGTACACTGGCAAAAATACCCGCGACAACCACCTTTCCGTCCGGCGATTTCAGCCCTTCCAGCGTCTCCTTAATGGATTTTGGCTGGCCTGGCAGATTCAGAATCAGCGCCTGTTTACGGATCACGCCCACCTGACGGGACAA
This sequence comes from Enterobacter sp. kpr-6, assembly GCF_900116015.1. Taxonomy (GTDB): domain Bacteria; phylum Pseudomonadota; class Gammaproteobacteria; order Enterobacterales; family Enterobacteriaceae; genus Enterobacter_D. The sequence goes on along the minus strand of NZ_FOYH01000005.1, from coordinate 42,274 downwards.
AATCGCCGTCGGCACAAAGTGCAGGCTGATCTGCCGCATCTGCTCACCAAAACCGGGCATTTCCCGATCGGCAATCGCAAGCGTGGCGTCCGGGGTCACATCACGACGCGCCGGGCCCGTACCGCCGGTCGTCAGCACCAGATGGCAGCTCATTTCATCTACCAGTTCGCACAGAGTCTGCTCGATGATCGCCTGCTCATCGGGGATCAGCCGGGTTTCAATTTCAAACGGCGTTGTTAATGCGCGCGCCAGCCATTCTTCGAGGGCGGGGATGCCTTTATCCTGATAAACGCCGCTGGATGCGCGATCTGAGATGGAGACTAAGCCAATGCGTAAAGTGTTCATGAGATTTCCGTTTAAACAAGTCTGGTTAAACAGAATGATACACGGCGAAGAGAGGGACAGACAGATTTCAGAAGAGGTAGCGTGACCGGGAACCCGGCCACGCCAGTATGATTACAGCAGATCGCCGATCATTTTTTCCAGTTTTTCCTGGTCGACCGCAAACTTACGGATACCGTCCGCCAGTTTGTCTACCGCCATCGGATCCTGGTTGTGCTGCCACAGGAACTCAGATTCGGTAATGCGCTCAGGGCGGGCTTTCACTTCACCGCTGAAGCTCAGTTTACGCTCAATAGTGCCTTCACTTTCAGCCAGTTCTTTCAGCAGTGCCGGCGCGATGGTCAGACGGTCGCAGCCAGCCAGCTCAATGATTTCGCCGACGTTACGGAAGCTTGCGCCCATCACAACGGTTTCATAACCGTGCTGCTTGTAGTATTCGTAGATTTCGGTCACGGAAACAACGCCCGGATCTTCAGAAGCGGCATACTCTTTCTTGTCGGTATTCGCTTTGTACCAGTCGAGGATACGGCCCACGAACGGAGAGATCAGGAATACGCCCGCTTCGGCACAGGCACGCGCCTGAGCGAAGGAGAACAGCAGCGTAAGGTTACAGTTGATGCCTTCTTTTTCCAGCTGTTCAGCGGCACGAATACCCTGCCAGGTAGAAGCCAGTTTGATCAGAATACGATCGTTGCTGATGCCCGCATCGTTATACAGTTTGATCAGGCTTTTCGCTTTGGCGATGGACGCGTCGGTATCGTAAGAGAGGCGCGCATCCACTTCGGTAGAGATACGGCCTGGGATCAGCTTGAGGATTTCCAGACCGATATTGACGGCCAGTTTGTCAGACGCATCAACGATCTGCTGAGCACGGTCGCTGCTCTGGTTTTTCGCCCAGGTAACAGCATCGTCAATCAGTTTACGGTATTCAGGGATCTGGGCTGCGTTAAGGATCAGAGAAGGGTTAGTTGTGGCATCCTGCGGCTGGTACAGCTTCATTGCCGCGATGTCTCCAGTGTCGGCCACCACGGTGGTGAACTGACGAAGGGAGGTCAATTTATCCGTCATAATAGTGTTTCTCTTTAAACAGCTTGTTAGGGGGATGTAACCGGTCTGCCCTGATAATATCACGCCACTACGCTGGCGCAACCGCAGACAATGCGCATCCGCAGAGTATGGTAGACTCGCCGTTTACCTGACGAGCAGCCATCCGCGCACAACGCTAATGGCACGATAACGGCATCAACAAGAGGGATGTTAATGCCTGATTTTTTCTCATTTATCAATGAAATACTCTGGGGCGCAGTGATGATCTACCTGCTGATGGGCGCAGGGATCTGGTTCACTGTTCGCAGCCGGTTTATCCAGTTTCGCTATCTCCGCTACGCTGGCCGCAGCCTGAAAAGCAGCGTCACCCCGCAGCCCGGCGGGTTAACCTCTTTCCAGGCGCTGTGTACCAGCCTGGGTGCACGTATTGGCAGCGGCAATCTTGCTGGCGTGGCGCTGGCGGTTGTCGCAGGCGGACCGGGCGCAGTCTTCTGGATGTGGATGTCCGCGCTGCTGAGCATGGCGACCTCCTTTGCCGAGTGCTCGCTGGCGCAGTTGTATAAAGAGCGTGATGAACACCAGCAGTTTCGCGGCGGCCCCGCCTGGTATATCGCCCGTGGACTGGGTATGCGCTGGATGGGCGTCCTCTTCTCGATCGTTTTACTGCTTGCCTACGGGATCATTTTCAATACCGTTCAGGCTCACTCCGTCGCTAATGCCTTACATTTTGCCTGGGACATCCCCGGCCTTGCCGCCGGGTTATTCCTCGCGGCACTGAGCCTGCTGGTGATTGTCCGGGGATTGCGCGGCGTGGCCCGCCTGATGCAGTGGCTGGTGCCGGTATTAGCCACCCTTTGGGTCAGCGCCAGCCTCTTACTGAGTCTCTGGCATCTCGATCAGTGGCCCGGCATTATCGCGCTGATTGTGAAGAGCGCCTTTGGCTGGCAGGAAGCCGCAGCGGGCACTCTTGGTTATACCATCAGCCAGGCGCTGACCAGCGGATTTCAGCGCGGGATGCTGTCGAATGAAGCGGGCATGGGCTCGACACCCAACGCTGCCGCCGCTGCCGCGTCATGGCCGCCACACCCCGCAGCGCAGGGAATTGTGCAGATGATTGGCGTTTTTATCGACACCATTATCGTCAGCACGGCCAGCGCAATGCTCATTCTGCTGGCGGGCGACTATTCCACCGAGTCTTCGGATAGCGGTATCCAGCTTATACAGCAGGCGATGGTGTCACTCACCGGCGACTGGGCGGCGGGCTTTGTCGCGCTGATTAGCCTGTTTTTCGCCTTTACCTCGGTTGTGGTGAACTACATCTACGCGGAAAATAACCTGATCTTTTTGCGCGCGCACAGCAGGCGAAATGTCTGGCTGCTGCGGCTGTTTACTGTGGTGATGGTAGTAACCGGCTCGCTCATCTCTCTGCCGATGATCTGGCAGTTAGCCGATGTGCTGATGGCGCTGATGGCCATTATCAACCTGACGGCCATTCTGCTGTTGTCCCCCGTGGTGCGCATTATCGCCAGCGATTATCTGCGCCAGCGCAAACTGGGGATCCGGCCCGTTTTTGATTCAAAACGCTACCCGGATATTGACCGCCAGCTTGCGCCGGGTGCCTGGAATCACGCCTCGCTAAACCAGGACAGCAATCGCAACAATTGATCAAGCCACGCCCTTTTTTTGTTACAGTCAGCCAAAATTTCTGCAAGGACTGGATATGCTTATTCTGATTTCACCGGCCAAGACCCTGGATTACCAAAGTCCGCTGGCGACCGCCCGCTACACCCAGCCTGAACTGCTGGATCATTCACAGCAACTTATCAAAGTGGCGCGTGAACTGACGGCGTCGGACGTTAAAGCGCTGATGGGTATCAGCGATAAACTGGCCGATCTGAACGTCACCCGCTTTCACGACTGGCAGCCCGATTTCACCCCGGATAACGCCCGCCAGGCCATTCTGGCGTTTAAAGGCGACGTGTATACCGGTCTTCAGGCAGAAACCTTCAGCGAAGCCGATTTTGATTTTGCCCAGCAGCATCTGCGCATGCTTTCCGGGCTGTACGGCGTGCTGCGCCCGCTGGATCTGATGCAGCCCTATCGCCTGGAGATGGGTATCCGCCTGCAAAATGCGCAAGGCAGCGATCTCTACCAGTTCTGGGGCGACACCATCACCGATAAGCTCAATGAGGCGCTGGCAGCGCAGGGGGATGAGATTGTTATCAACCTCGCTTCAGACGAATACTTCCGCGCGGTGAAGCCGAAAAAGCTCAAGGCTGAGATGATCAAACCGGTGTTTCTGGATGAGAAAAACGGCAAGTTTAAAGTGATCAGTTTTTATGCCAAGAAAGCGCGCGGGCTGATGAGCCGCTATATCATTGAAAACCGCCTGACTAAACCTGAGCAGTTGAAAGCGTTTGATGTGGATGGTTATTTCTTTGACGAGGAGACGTCAGGGAAAGGCGAGCTGGTGTTTAAGCGCCGGGAGCAGTAATTTTCCCCTCACCCTAACCCTCTCCCCCGGGGAGAGGGGACTAAAACCGCCCTCACCTTAACCCTCTTCCCAGGGGAGAAGGGACTAAAACTGCCCTCACCTTAACCCTCTCCCCAGGGGAGAGGGGACAGTTCGATGCCGATCCCGCCTTTCTCCCTCTCCCTGAGGGAGAGGGCCGGGGTGAGGGTAAAACAGAAAACTTACGCTTTGCTCATCATCAATTCACGCAGCGCAGCAAAATCCGCAGGCAGATTATGCGACAGCAGCGGCAGGTCGGCGCGCTCTGCCAGCTCGCGCGGCAGGGCCAGTTCTTCGCCGAGGATCGCTTCCACGCTCTCTTTGAATTTCGCCGGATGCGCTGTCCCCAGGAACAGCCCGTATTCGCCCGGATTCAGCTGATCGCGCAGCGCACGATAGGCCACCGCCGCATGCGGCTCGGAAAGATAGCCCTTCGCCTTAAGCTCCAGCATCGTCTCTTTGGTGGTTTCATCGTCCACGGCAGCATAGCCCAGCTCGTTCAGACGCCAGATTTTGCGGCGGAAAATTTCTTCCACACGCGGCCAGTTGTTCGGCTGTGACACATCCATCGCGTTAGACAGCGTCGCCTGAGTGGTTTTCGGTGACCATTCTCCCGCCTGCAGGAAACGCGGTACGGTGTCGTTGGCGTTGGTGGCCGCGATAAAACGCTTCACCGGCAGGCCGAGAGATTTCGCCAGCAGGCCCGCGGTTAAATCGCCAAAGTTACCGCTGGGGACGGAAACCACCAGTTGATTACGTGCTTCCTGCGGCAGTTGCGCGACCGCTTCGAAGTAGTAGCAAATCTGCGCCAGCAGACGGCTGATGTTAATCGAGTTGGCGGAGTTAAGCCCCAGCGCGACCTTCATTTCTTCATCGTCAAACGCCTGTTTCACCAGCGCCTGGCAGGCATCAAAATCGCCGTCGATGGCGATAGTTTCAATGTTGCCGCCCAGCGTGCAGAACAGTTTTTCCTGAAGCGGGCTGATTTTCCCCTGTGGATAGAGGATCACCACGCGCACGTTTTTCAGGCCGTAAAACGCATGGGCGACCGCCGCCCCGGTGTCGCCGGAGGTGGCTGTCAGAATGGTAACCGGCTTGTCGCCGCTGATGTGCGTCAGCATCTGCGCCATAAAGCGTCCGCCGAAATCTTTAAATGCCAGCGTCGGGCCGTGGAACAGTTCCAGACAGCCGATGTCCTCTTCAACGTGGCTGACCGGAGCCGGGAAAGCGAACGCGGCGCGAACGCGGGCTTCAAGTTCATCCTGCGGGATTTCATCGCCGATAAAGGCCGCCAGAATTTTGCTGCTGCGGGTGATGAAGTCCATCTCCAGCATCGCGTCGATGTCGGTCAGGCTGAACTCCGGCAGATCGTGCGGGAAAAACAGCCCCTGGTTTTTCCCCAGCCCCTGCGTCACCGCCTGGGCAAAACTGACCTGCTCGTTATGATCTTTAAGATTGTAGAGTTTCATGTGTTATCCCAGTACTCGTGCGCCCGCCGTGTCCAGCCGGCAAATATGAATAAAGCCTTCGTTGTTTTGCAGATAGTTCAGGCGTAGCCAGTCAGCCACACGCTGCGCGGTATCAGGTTTATCGCACACCGCAAACATCGTTGGCCCGGAGCCGGAGATGCCGCTGGCCAGCGCGCCAATATCCGCCACCGCCTGACGGGCTTCATGGAAACCTGGCAGCAGTTTGGTGCGATACGGTTCAGCAATCACATCTTTCATCAGCTTCGCCGCAAGCTGCGGTTGCTGCGTGTAGCAGGCGTGAATAAAGCCCGCCAGATGGCGACCGTGCGCGATGCAATCCTGACGACGATACTGCGCGGGCAGGATCGCGCGGGCTTCGGCGGTAGAGACCTTAATGCCCGGATACGCCAGTACCCACAGCCAGTCATCAAAGCCTGGCACCTGCTGGCTGATGATGCCGTTTTCTTCGATCATCAACTGCATGCCGCCGAGGAAACAGGGGGCAACGTTGTCGTAATGGATACTGCCGGAGATACGCCCTTCCAGCTCGCCCATCAGCGCCAGCAGGCGTGTGTCGTTAAGCGGCTTGCCGCAAAACTCGTTCATTGCCATTAAGCCGGCCACTACCGAACAGGCGCTGGAGCCTAAGCCCGAGCCAATCGGCATACTCTTTTCCAGCGTCATCGCCACCGGGATAGTTTTGCCGATCTCAAGACAGAAACGCTCCCAGCATTGATAGACGATATTCTCACGCGGTTCCGCAGGCAGTTTGCTGGCGAAACGGCCCACGTTATTGAGGCTAAACTGCTCCGCCGCTTCCACCGTCACTGTATCGCCTAACAGTGAACCATCCACTGGCGTGACCGCCGCACCCAGCACGTCAAATCCGACGCTCATATTGGCGCTGGAAGCCGGGGCATACACTTTCACCATGTTAAACTCCTAACTTCCATGAGAGGGTGCGCAGCAGGTCGGCAAACACGCCCGCCGCCGTCACATCATTGCCCGCCCCGTAACCGCGCAGAACCAGCGGCAGCGGTTGATAATAGTGGCTGTAAAACGCCAGCGCGTTCTCGCCGTTTTTCACTTTATACAGCGGATCGTTGCCGTCCACTTCAGCGATTTTCACCCGGCACACGCCGTCGTCTTCAATGTTGCCGACGTAGCGCAGCACTTTGCCTTCATCACGGGCTTTCGCCACGCGCGCGGCAAAGGCATCGTCAAGCTGCGGCAGACGGGCCATAAAGCTGGTGACATCACCGCTGTCATCGAAACTTTCAGGCAGCACGGGTTCAATGACAATATCAGAAAGCTCCAGCTCGCGTCCGGTTTCACGGGCGAGGATCAGCAATTTGCGCGCCACGTCCATCCCGGATAAATCATCACGCGGATCCGGCTCGGTATAGCCCATTTCACGCGCGATGCCGGTAGCTTCTGACAGGCTCATCCCCTCATCCAGTTTGCCAAAAATAAACGACAGCGAACCGGAAAGGATGCCGGAGAAACGCTGCAATTCATCACCGGCGTTCAGCAGGTTTTGCAGGTTTTCAATGACCGGCAGACCTGCGCCCACGTTGGTGTCGTAGAGGAATTTACGGCGCGATTTGGCCGCCGCATAACGCAGTTGATGGTAATAATCCATCGACGAAGTGTTGGCTTTTTTGTTCGGCGTGACGACGTGGAACCCTTCGCGCAGGAAGTCGGCGTACTGATCCGCCACCGCCTGGCTGGAGGTACAGTCGACGATCACCGGGTTTAGCAGGTGATATTCTTTCACCAGACGAATTAAGCGCCCCAGGTTGAACGGCTCTTTGGCTTCGGCCATTTCCGCCTGCCAGTTCTCCAGATTCAGCCCGTGCACGTTGGTCAGCAGCGCTTTTGAATTGGCGATACCGCAGACGCGCAGATCGATGTGTTTATTCTTAAGCCAGGTTTGCTGACGCTTTAACTGCTCCAGCAAGGCACCGCCTACGCCACCCACGCCGATGACAAAGACTTCAATCACCTGATCGGTGGCAAACAGCATCTGGTGAGTGACGCGCACGCCCGTTGTGGCATCGTCATTATTCACCACCACTGAAATTGAACGCTCAGAAGAGCCCTGGGCGATTGCGACAATGTTGATGTTGGCGCGGGCCAGCGCCGCAAAGAATTTTGCCGAGATGCCGCGCAGCGTGCGCATGCCATCACCGACCACGGAGATGATCGCCAACCGCTCCATCACCGCCAGCGGTTCCAGCAGCCCTTCTTTCAGCTCCAGATAAAACTCATCGGCCATCGCACGTTGAGCGCGGGCGCAATCGGCCTGCGGCACGCAGAAGCTGATGCTGTATTCGGACGACGACTGGGTGATCAGCACTACCGAAATCCCGGCGCGTGACATGGTCGCGAATACGCGCGCCGCCATGCCGACCATACCTTTCATGCCGGGGCCGGAGACGCTGAACATCGCCATGTTATTCAGATTGGAGATGCCTTTTACCGGCAGGCCGTCTTCATCGGCGCTCGCGCCAATCAGCGTGCCGGGTGCCTGCGGGTTACCGGTGTTTTTAATCAGGCAGGGGATCTGGAACTGGGCGATAGGAGTAATGGTGCGCGGGTGCAGCACTTTCGCACCGAAGTAAGAAAGCTCCATCGCCTCCTGATACGACATTGATTTCAGCAGGCGGGCATCGGGTACCTGACGCGGATCGCAGGTATATACGCCGTCAACGTCGGTCCAGATTTCACAACAATCGGCGCGCAGACAGGCGGCCAGCACGGCGGCTGAATAGTCTGAACCGTTACGGCCCAGTACCACCAGTTCGCCTTTTTCATTCCCGGCGGTAAAGCCCGCCATCAGGATCATATGGTCAGCAGGAATTTTGCTGGCGGTAATACGGCGGGTGGACTCAGGAATATCGACCGTAGATTCGAGGTAATGACCATGCGCGAGTAATTTTTCGACCGGATCGATAACCGAAACCTGATGACCGCGCGCTTCCAGAAGCCCGGCCATGATAGCGATTGAGAGCTTTTCACCCCGGCAGATGATGGCGGCGTTGATACTGTCCGGGCACTGTCCTAACAGGCTGATGCCGTGCAGAACGTGTTTGATCTGTGCGAACTCATGATCGACCACCGCTTTTAACCGGGCATGTGGGAAGCCCGGCTGCACCTCTTCCAGACCCTGCAGAAGTTCGGCAAAAATACGTTCAGCATCACTGATATTGGGTACGGCATCCTGACCACTGATGGTTTTCTCAATCATGGCCACCAGATGGTTAGTGATTTTGGCAGGGGCAGACAGCACGGTGGCAACCTGCCCCTGCCTGGCATTGCTTTCCAGAATGTCGGCAACCCGCAGAAAACGTTCTGCATTTGCCACTGATGTACCGCCGAACTTCAAGACTCGCATGGTATTACCCCTTGATCTTTGGTCGAAAAAAAAGCCCGCACTGTAGAGGTGCGGGCTTTTTTCTGTGTTTCCTGTACGCGTCAGCCCGCACCGTTACCTGTGGTAATGGTGGTGGTCGTAATAATGGTGGTGCTGATGCGATTCATGGATGTTGTGTGCTCTGTAGTTTTTATCTGTCTGTGCTGTATGCCTATATTGGTTAAAGTATCCGGCCCGCTAAGTCAACGAATTTTTAAATTTGTGACCTTTTGTGCTCCCTGCTGATGGTACTGTGAGGGATACCGCATTAAGCGAATACCCTGCACCTCTCAGGGGAAAAGCAGCCACTTAAACCATGGATAAAGATAAAATCAGGGAATTACTCTGCCATCTTTTTTTCAATATCATGCAGCAATCGGTGCAACATAGCCGTGTCGCGCTGTTCAAAAAGACCGATGCGCTGCTCCAGCCAGTCGACCATTTTGGTGTCGTCACTGACGTTAAGTTTTTCCAGCAGCATACGCGCCCGAATGCGCAGCGCCTGTAGCTGGTTATCATCACTTTTACTGACCTGTTCACCAATTTGCTGCATGAGTTCGCTTAACTGATAGCAATACACCATGACCGCCTGGCCGAGATTCAGCGACGGATAATCCGCCACCATCGGCACACCCGTTAAAATATCGGCCAGCGCCAGCTCTTCATTGGTTAACCCAGAATCTTCACGACCAAAAACCAGTGCGGCGTGATTCAGCCATTCACTCTTTTCCCGTAACAGCGGCACCAGCTCATTAGGCGTTGCGTAGTAATGAAATTTTGATCGGCTACGTGCGGTGGTCGCAACGGTAAACTGAATGCCCGCTAACGCTTCAGCAAGCGTCGGGTAAACTGTAATATTATCAAGTACATCACCCGCACCGTGCGCCACGCGGCGCGCCCCTTCCTGCAAATGGGCGTCACTCGCCACAATGCGCATATCGGTAAATCCCATGGTCTTCATCGCCCGGGCGGCGGCACCGACGTTTTCAGGTCTGGCAGGTGAAACTAAAATAATAGATAGCTGCATTTGTGACTCTCTTAATCTTATTGCGCGCCGTCGCTGATTTCTTAAAGATAATACGCGATGCGAATTTACAATTTTGCAACAGCAATCACTGAAATTTGCCTTTTGAACGCTTAAAAAGGACTACACTGTTGCTTAAGTTTATTACCGGACTTTATGTTAACAGAACTTGCATATCCCTATGTTTATCCTGATTTATTGGATTAGCACTGCTTACCTGCCCTTGGATTCACTCTGTTTACTAATTTTGTGTTGCAACTACTTGGTTTATTGATAAATTGTTAATGTCGATGACAGTAAGATGCGATGAGTTCATCAAACTGTTAACGTGCTACAATTGAACTTGATATATGTCAACGAAGCGTAGTTTTATTGGGTGTCCGGTGTCACTTAGCCTGTTATGTTGCTGTTAAAATGGTTAGGATGACAGCCGTTTTTGACACTGTCGGGTCCAGGGGAAAGTAACCACGACCAAGCTAATGATGTTGTTGACGTTGATGGAAAGTGCATCAAGAACGCCATTACGTACTTTAGTCATGTTACGCCGTTCATGTTAATTTGCGACATGTATCAGGCAGGTCAGGGACTTTTGTACTTCCTGTTTCGATTTAGTTGGCAATTTAGGTAGCAAACATGCAGACCCCGCAAATTCTTATTGTTGAAGACGAGTTGGTAACACGCAACACGTTAAAGAGCATTTTCGAAGCAGAAGGCTACGATGTCTTTGAAGCGACGGATGGCGCTGAAATGCATCAGATCCTTTCCGAAAATGACATTAATCTGGTGATTATGGATATCAACCTGCCTGGGAAAAACGGGCTTTTGCTGGCGCGCGAACTGCGTGAGCAGGCAAACGTTGCGCTGATGTTCCTGACGGGTCGTGATAACGAAGTCGATAAAATCCTTGGCCTGGAAATTGGCGCTGACGATTACATCACCAAACCTTTTAACCCGCGCGAACTCACTATCCGTGCACGTAACCTGCTGTCCCGCACCATGAATTTGAGTGCCGTCAGTGAAGAACGTCGCAGCGTTGATAGCTACAAGTTCAACGGCTGGGAGCTGGATATCAACAGCCGCTCTCTGGTCAGCCCTAACGGTGAGCAGTACAAACTGCCGCGCAGCGAATTCCGCGCCATGCTGCACTTCTGCGAAAATCCGGGCAAGATTCAGTCCCGTGCCGATTTGCTGAAAAAGATGACTGGCCGCGAGCTTAAGCCGCACGACCGTACTGTGGACGTGACTATCCGTCGCATTCGTAAGCATTTCGAATCCACGCCGGATACGCCGGAAATCATCGCCACTATTCACGGTGAAGGTTACCGTTTCTGCGGCGATTTGCAGGAATAAGTCTTCAAAAAAAAGCGGCGCTCAGCGCCGCTTTTTTATTTCCAAATCCGTAACTCATCGTCGGCGGGCTGAGGCTGCGCTTTTTTGTTGCTATGCGACAGCGAGTACCAGTCAAAGCGGCGGGTCAGGATCATCACCGTACTGAGCGCCGCAAACAGCACCCCCGTCCCCAGCAACAGCGCATTATCCTCTGAATTCAACAGTCCCCACATCACGCCATCAAGCAGCAGTAACGCACCGGCAAACGCCATACTGACGTAGCGGCTTTGCATAATACCCTGCAAATAAACACCGTTAATCATGGCTCCCAGTATGCTGGCGATGATCCAGGCAGGCGTGAAGCCGATGTGTTCGGAAAGCGCCAGCAACACCAGATAGAACATCACCAGCGAGAGTCCTACCAGCAGATACTGCAACGGATGCAACTGCCGCGCCGTGAGCATCTCGAATACAAAAAACGCCATAAAGGTAAGGCTAATCAGCAGGATGGAATACTTCAGCGCGCGATCGGTCAACTGATACTGATCGGCGGTGGTGGCGATGCTGGCGCTGAAAGCGGGTAAATACTGCCACTGAGACAACTCCCGGTCAGCGATTTTGCTGTCCAGATTATTGGCAAACCAGGAGCTCTGCCAGCTCGCCTGGAAACCACTGGCGCTGACCTCACGTTTTTCCGGCAGGAAGTCGCCCATGAATCCCGGATGCGGCCAGTCGCTGTTGAGCGTCATTGCGCTGTTTCTTCCCAGCGGCACCACAGAAAACTCGCTGGTGCCGTTAAGACGAAAATCCATCTCCAGCGTCTGCACCTGTGAAAGCCTGTCGGCACTTCCGAGCGGGATATGTATCCCTTCCAGATCGCTGGTCAAACCGGTGCCCGGCTCCACGCTCAGCGTCTCACCATTGATTTTCGTCGCCCTCACCTGACCAATACCCCGTGAATCGCTGACCATCAGCACCGCAAAAGGCTCACCGATGAGCGTGTTTTCATCGGCCTTAATACCCAGTCGCTTTGGGTCGAACTCCGCTTTGATTGAGATATCGCCGTGCCAGATTTGTCCCTCATAGATGCCGATGTCGCGAGTCTCCACCTGCTGCTTGCCGTCCACCATCAGCGACTCGGGCAGCCAGTAGCGAATGTAATTTTTTTCACGTTTGATCTCTTTTGCCGGGTTATCGCCGTCGGCCTGAATAACGGTGGTGATCTCGGTGATGGGGACCGCAATCAAAGGGCCGGTGAGCTTCTGCGCCCCCGCGCTGCTCTGACGTAGCGTGTCAGCGACATCAGCGCGGTAATTTGCGCGCTCCTCGATGAGATTACTGAGCATGGTTAAGGGGATCAGCAGGACAACCATACAGCCTGCCAGCGTGAATATTTTCCAGAACAATGGTGATTTGAACATAACGCCTCCTTTTATGATGCGTGCAGCATAGAGGCGTTAAATGGGAAGAAATTGAAGTTATGTGAAGTGACGGTGAAGTGTGAGCGTGGCAGTCACGCCACCCTGCGGACGATTCTCCAGCCGGATGTCACCCTGATGTAAGCGGGCCACCTCCTGAACGAAAGCCAGGCCCAGCCCGCTGCTCTTCTGGCCGTTTGACCGCGGGAGTGAGTAGAAGCGCTCAAAAATACGGGCCTGAGCGAAATCAGGAATTCCGCTTCCGCTATCTTCGACCACAACCTCAACGCGGCTGCCCTGCTCAGAGGTGTAAAGCCGGATCGCGCCGCCGGATGGCGTAAAATCAATGGCGTTATCCAGCAAATTGCCCAGCGCCTGAGCGAGCAGGTTTTCATCACCGGAAACGATCGTCTCTTCCTCGCCGCACTCCAGATGCAGGGCTTTAGCTGCCAGCGCCACGCTGCGTTCATCCTGGAGCTGCAAAAATAAAGCCCGCGTATTCACCGGCGTGAAAGCGATATCGAGCCGGTTCTCCAGCTTCGCCTGCGAAAGCAGCTTTTCCACCAGCGACTGCATCCGCGCGTTTTGGCTCAGAATATTATGGGTAAATCGCGCCACCACCTCCGGCGGCGGCCCTTCCCGCAGGATTTCTGCCGCGCCGCGTATCGCCGCCAGCGGGCTTTTAAGCTCATGCGTCAGCGCATAGACATACTGCTCGATGTAATTTTTCCCTTCGAGCTTAATACGCATGCTTTCCAGCGCCCGCGCCAGTTTGCGCAGTTCACTGCTGCCAAGCGAAGGCAACGGCACCGGATTATTTTCAGTAATGGAATCAGCGTAATACGTCAGCCTGCTGATGGAGCGGTTGATCCACCAGACCATGCCAGCGCCGATCAGCAACGCAATTCCCAGCAGCGCCCCGCCCGCCCACAGAATGCGCCGCTCACTGCGTTTAATAACCGGATTCAGCGCGCTGTTGGCTTTGCCGACGCTGACAACGCCAATAATGCGGCCCTGATCGATTACCGGTGCGGCCACATACATCACTGAGCTTTCTGCATTTTCGGGATCGGTTGGCGTACTGCGTGCGCCATATTTGCCGCGCAGCGTCAGCCAGACGTCGTTCCAGCGGGAGTAATCCTGCCCTTGCGCCACGCCTTTTGAATCAAAGATCACCTTCCCGGCCGCATCGGTCAGGTAGACATGGTATTCATTGCGTACTTTGTGGATGCCGCTGATGTTGGCGTTGATCGCGCGGTTATGCACGGCGCTAAACGCCCCGGCCAGTTCGCCGTTTTGTGGGTGTCCCGCAAGAATATCCTCACGGGCGATTTCCGCCAGCAGGGTCGCCGCGTCCACCAGCGAGCCTTCGGTGGCCCGCCGCACGCCGGGTTTGATCTCCTGAACGAATATCGCCAGCACAAACCAGGCGGCTACCGCCACGATGAGGAAATACCCCAGCAGCAAACGCATTCCGATGCGCATCAACGGACTCCGAGGCTGTAACCCATTCCGCGATGGGTATTGATAGGCGAAACGCTTTCATTGATGGCGCGCAGTTTGGCACGCAGCGTTTTGATGTGCGTATCGACGGTGCGATCAAAACTCTCTTCCGCATCGGTCCACACGTTGTCCATCAGTTGCTGGCGGGAAAAGACCTGGCCGGGGGACAAAATCAGGGTTCTTAACAGCAAAAATTCGTACCGCGTCAGCAGCAGCGGTTCGCCGTACCAGCGGATCAGCGCCGCCGACTCCTCCATTTCGAACTGCCCCACGCGAATAATCGCGGGCCTGAGCGTCGATTTCTGCAAGCGCCGGAGAATGGTACGCACCCGCGCGCACACTTCTCTGGGCGAAAAAGGCTTCGCGACGTAATCGTCGGCCCCTATTTCCAGCCCCAGCAGTTTGTCGATTTCATCGCTGCGGGCGGTGAGAAACAGAACCGGCAGCCCCGGCTCGCGGGCCAGCAACTGGCGGCACAATTCAAACCCGCTGATATCCGGCAGACCGACATCCAGAATCGCCAGATCCGGCAACCGGTGCGTGGCAGCCTCAAGCGCTGGCAGGCCGCGTTCAAACGCCGTCACCGCAAAACCATCCTGTTGCAGCATATAGATCAGCGTTTCTGCGATGCTGATTTCATCTTCGACCAGCCAGATCAGCGGTTGCGACATCACTCATTCCCTTTTATTTTGCAGCCCACGGCATAATCGGCACCGCGCTTAAAGCGTTCTTCGGCGAACCTTCAACAACCTTGTCGGAGTAAGTCAGGTAGGCGAGCGTATTACGTTTGGCGTCATAAAAACGCACCACCTGTAATTTCTTGAACACCAGCGAGGTGCGTTTCTGGAACACGACATCGCCCTGTGCTTTGCCGGTTTTCACCTTTTCGCTCAACTCAATGGGGCCAACCTGCTGACAGGAAATGGCCGCATCGGAGGTATCTTCCGCCAGCCCCAGGCCCCCTTTAATACCGCCCGTTTTCGCACGGCTTAAATAGCAGGTCACGTTTTTAACATCAGGATCGTCAAACGCTTCCACCACGATTTTGTGATCGGGACCGAAGATTTTAAATACGGTATCGACCGAACCAATCTCTTCAGCGTGTGCCACCTGCGCGACACCGCTCATCATTAAACACAGAATTAAGCACTTACATTTCATATTGTTACCATTCTTTAAAATGACGTGAAGTAATTATTTGATATTGAAGCATAAACGTTCATAACCAACTGAATTATATGGACATAATTAGCATAACTAATCATTCAAAGCACGGATGGACAAAAAAAACACTGAATGCTAAAACAACAAAAAGTGCTATCATCCGCTACCTTAGTATCAGGCACCCGCTGTTAAAGGATGAGGACATTATATGGATCAGGCTGGGATTATTCGCGATCTGCTTAGCTGGCTGGAAAGTCACCTGGATCAGCCATTATCACTGGATAATGTGGCGGCGAAGGCCGGGTATTCCAAGTGGCACTTGCAACGGATGTTTAAAGATGTGACCGGTCTGCCCATCGGGGCTTATATCCGCGCACGTCGGCTGTCCCGCTCGGCAGTGGCACTGCGTTTAACCGCGCGGCCCATTCTGGATATCGCCCTGCAATACCGTTTTGATTCTCAGCAAACCTTCACGCGTGCCTTCAAAAAGCAGTTTAAATTTACGCCTGCGCTGTATCGCCGTTCGCCTGACTGGAGCGTGTATGGCATTCGCCCGCCGCTGCAACTGGGTGAATTTGCTATGCCGCAATATCAGTTTGTCACCCTGCCGGAAACGGATCTCGTCGGTACCACGCAGAGTTATTCCTGCACGCTGGAAGAAATCTCTACCTTCCGCCATCAAATGCGCATTCAGTTCTGGCAGGAATTTTTGGGTAATGCGCCAAGCCTTCCGGCGACGCTTTACGGGCTGCATGAATCGCGCCCAAGCCCGAATAAAGATGATGAACAGGAAGTCTATTACACCACGGCCGTTACGCCCGATCTGGCCAATGGACATATGGAAAACGCCCATCCCGTCAAACTGGAAGGCGGTGAGTACGTGATGTTCGTTTATGAAGGGCCGGGTAATAAGCTGCAGGAGTTCATCCTGACGTTATATGGCACCTGTATGCCGATGCTGGATTTGACCCGCCGTCGGGGAGTGGATATCGAACGTTTCTTCCCGCGCGATGAAGCCAGGAATCAGGAACCGCCTATTCAACTGCGCTGCGAGTACCTGATTCCCATTCGCCGTTAACGCTGCAATTCATCCAGCGCCGGGGCATCCAGATGCGAGACGTCCCCGGCAGTTTCCACCACCCAGCCAGACGCCAGCCACGGGCTTTGCTGATAATCAATGCGTGAGATTGAGCAGTTACGCAGACGCAGACGGCGTTCCGCATACGCAGGCAGCCCAAGGATCGTACTGACCAGACACCCAAGCGCCATGCCGTGACTGACCACCAGTGGTCGGCTGCCTTCCGGCAGATCCAGACAGGTCGCCAGCGACGCGTGCATACGATCGCTTAACTCCTGCATCGACTCGCCATCCGGGATACGGCCATCCGCGGTGCCGTTCACCAGTTGACGCCGCCAGCCCTCTTCCTCTTCGGTCAGCGATTCAATATGGCGCTGTTCGAGCACACCCATGTCCAGTTCACGCAGACGCGAATCAAAGGTGATCTCGCAGCCGCAGGCTTGCGCGATGATTTCCGCCGTGCGACGCGTACGTCCCAGATCGCTGGCAATAATGTGCGTGATGCCGAGCATTTTAGCCCGCTCACCCACCTGCCATGCCTGCTGTTCCCCTTTTGCAGTCAGCGGACTGTCTGACTGCCCTTGAATACGACGCTCGGCGTTCCACTGCGTTTCACCGTGGCGAACAAGGTATACCTGTAACATGCTTTTTATCCGTTATACTGCGATGAAATTTTTTTCTGAGTTGATAATGATTATGCACCATGTTGTCTCAGCTACCACTAATCCCGCCAAAATTAAGGCTATTCTGCACGCATTTAACGAGATTTTCGGCGAAGGATCCTGCCATATTGAGTCTGTCGCCGTCGAGAGTGGCGTTCCTGAACAGCCTTTTGGCAGCACAGAAACGCGGGCTGGCGCACGTAATCGCGTCGAAAATGCGCGCCGTGAAAAACCGCAGGCCGATTTCTGGGTGGCGATTGAGGCGGGGATTGATGATGACAGCACCTTTAGCTGGGTGGTCATTGAAAGCCAGGATCAGCGCGGCGAAGCGCGTTCCGCTACCCTGCCGCTGCCGGCGGTGATTCTGGATAAAGTGCGGGCGGGTGAAGCCCTGGGGCCGGTGATGTCACACTACACCGGCATTGATGAGATAGGACGCAAAGAGGGTGCCATTGGCGTCTTCACCGCAGGTAAGCTGACGCGGGCAAGCGTCTATCACCAGGCGGTGATCCTCGCGTTAAGCCCGTTCCACAACGCGGTCTACCGCTGATCGCGGAGCAGCGCCTGTTCAAGCCATAAACGCAGTTCAGCGGGCGCGGCTTTCAGACTGTTAGAGCCACGGGTGATGGTCGCAATCCCGGTGCCCAGTTCGTTTTTCAACTCGCGCTGGCTCATCTCACCGCGCAACAGTTCTTCAATAATGCGTACCCGCGTGCCTAATGCTTCACGCTCGTCCGGCGTCAGCATCAGATTCAACAACGGCAAATGCAGATCCTGTTTATAGGATTGCTTAAGCAGTTCAACGAAGCGCAACCATTCCTGGTGGCGCTGTTCAGCGACAACGGCTGAATAAGGGGATTGTTGGGTCATGTTATACCGCCATACTCGCTAACGAGTACATCAGCATAACACAACCCACACCGATCAGTAACGGCGACCCCACTCCGTTGCGGTGAGCAGCGTCGGCTTACCGCCCATGAAATACTGATAATAGGCGTCGTAGGCCAGCACGTTTTTCACATACCCGCGCGTTTCAGAGAACGGAATGCTTTCGACAAACGCCACCGCGTCAATGCGCCCGCCGCTGTTACCGAGCCAGGTGCGCACGCGACCCGGCCCGGCGTTATAGGCCGCTGAAGCGAAGATGCGGTTATTGCCAAACTGCTGATAGACGTATTGCAGATAGCTGGTGCCAATGTTGATGTTCGTTTCTGGATCCAGAAGCTGCGCCGGGTTGGTATAGCCAGGAATAGAGAACATTTTCACCGTGTGCGTCGCGGTGCCGGGCATGATCTGCATCAGGCCGCTTGCGCCCACTGGCGAGCGAACTTTCGGGTTCCACGCGCTCTCCTGACGCGAAATGGCCATCGCGTAGCTCTGTGAAATATCCTTGCCGCTGGTGTAGCGATCAAACAGATCTTTATAGGCCAGCGGGAAGCGCTCTTCGAGATGATCCCAGAGCTTCCCGGCGATCGTCGCCTGCACGCTCAGATCCCACCACTGCCGCTCAAAGGCGTAACGCGCCAGTTGTGCCTGCTCGCCCGCCGTGCGACTGGTGATCAGATTCGCCCATTCGCTGCGGGCGGTGTTATCCAGCCCCCAGTACATCAGCTCGCGCACGCGCGCCATTTCTGGCCCCTGCACCAGTGCCGGACTGACGGTGCCGGACGCCTTATCGACCTTCAGCGGATAATCTTCACCAAGCCGCTGCGCCGCCACCATCGGATAGAAACCGCGCTGTTGCATCAGCGAGCGCAAAATCGGTTTGGCTTCGTCCTCACGCCCACGCTCCAGCAGTAAATCAGCCTGCCAGTAGCGCCACTCATCTTTCTCTTTGGCGTCCATCGGCAGGCGGGCAAGCCAGGTATTCAGCCCACGGCGATCGCCTGCCCCCAGCGCGATGCGCACGCGGCGCTCGACCAGCGACGTGGACTGGCTGCGCATAATCGCATCGTCACGCCAGCGGGCCTGCTCGTCGGTGATGTCGTTACCCATCAGCCGCCAGGCGATAATATCGCGCAGCGCCTGGGTCTGATCTTCATTAAGCTGCTGCGCCTGCACCAGCGACGGCAACATCAGGCGGGCGTTTTCCACATCCTGACGCGCGACGCTGGTAAAGGCTTCCTCCGCCATCTGACGGGTAAAATCGGTCGCGCCAGTGGTGCGGGCAAAATCCAGGACGCTGTTGGGATCGTTCGCCAGCGTCACAATGGCCGTGGAGATGGTCTGATACTCCACAGGCATCTGACTGGCCAGCACCCTGACCAGCGAGGTATTCCCGGCTTTCATTGCCAGGCGAATACGCTCAAGGTAAGCCAGCGGATCCTGCGTCCCGGAGGCGCGCCACGCACCGAACAGGGTGTCGCAGGCATTAGGCTGGCTTTTCCCGGTCAGCCACAGTTCTTTCGCGCCTTCCCAGGCTTCGGTCGCCTGGCCGGTGTTCCACTTCGCGGTGTAGTAGTTACATTGCGCCTCGGTGCTGCCCGGTTTTTGCGGGCTGAAGGCCAGCAAACCGCGCCAGTCCTCGCGTCGTGCCAGTTCATTCACGAAACGGGATTGCAGAGATCGGGCAGGCGGCAACGTCGGGTTGGCGGCGATAAATTGCGAGACTTTGACGCTGGTTTGGTTCATCAGATCGCTGGTGATCTGGCGGTATTCCAGATAGGGATAGAGCGGATAATCCTGCAACGTGGGCATCAGTTGCGCCACCACATCCATTTGTTTGTTGTCCCACGCCTGCTTAATTTGTGCATAACGGTCGCGCTGTTCTTCCAGCGAATCGGCTCGCGCCATATGACTGATAGACAGCAAACAACAGCTTACCGCCAGCCACCGCCAGGCGGCGTGTTTAGCTTTCTGCACAGGCTATTTCCTCTTATAAATAAATCGCTTCGCCGCATCATGCGTTCAGTTACTTTATGCTAACCAGGCAGGCCAGAATGCGCCACGCTCTGAACACTTTTTTACCATTCAGGCGCAATTTAACACTCGCGCGTGGGTCGACTGGGATTGGGCGGCGAAAACGGCTACACTCCGCAGTTAACACCTATCCCCTGAGCGGGATATTCACATCACGATAAAAGAGGCGAAGTCCAACGTGGCTCAATTCGTTTATACCATGCATCGTGTCGGCAAAGTGGTTCCGCCGAAACGTCATATTCTGAAAAACATCTCTCTGAGCTTCTTCCCTGGCGCAAAAATCGGCGTACTGGGCCTGAACGGTGCCGGTAAATCCACGCTGCTGCGCATCATGGCCGGTATTGATACCGATATCGAAGGGGAAGCGCGCCCGCAGCCGGGTCTTAAAGTGGGTTACCTGCCGCAGGAACCGAAGCTGAACCCGGAACACACCGTGCGTGAGTCCGTGGAAGAAGCGGTGGCTGAAGTGGTCAGCGCGCTGAAAGGTCTGGACGAAGTGTATGCGAAGTACGCTGAACCGGACGCAGACTTCGATAAACTCGCCGCGCAACAGGGCAAGTTTGAAGAGATCATCCAGGCGCACGACGGTCATAACCTGAACGTGCAACTGGAGCGCGCCGCCGATGCGCTGCGTCTGCCGGACTGGGACGCCAAAATCGAAAAACTTTCCGGTGGTGAACGCCGCCGCGTCGCGCTGTGCCGTCTGCTGCTGGAAAAGCCAGACATGCTGCTGCTCGACGAACCGACTAACCACCTGGACGCCGAATCCGTCGCCTGGCTGGAACGCTTCCTGCACGACTTCGAAGGCACCGTGGTGGCGATCACCCACGACCGTTACTTCCTTGATAATGTAGCGGGCTGGATCCTGGAGCTTGACCGCGGTGAAGGTATTCCATGGGAAGGCAACTACTCCTCCTGGCTTGAGCAGAAAGATCAGCGTCTGGCGCAGGAAGCCTCTCAGGAAGCGGCTCGCCGTAAATCCATTGAGAAAGAGCTGGAGTGGGTACGTCAGGGTGCGAAAGGCCGTCAGTCTAAGGGCAAGGCGCGTCTGGCCCGCTTTGAAGAGCTGAACAACACCGAATACCAGAAACGTAACGAAACCAACGAACTGTTTATTCCACCTGGACCGCGTCTGGGCGATAAAGTCGTTGAGGTCACCAATCTGCGTAAATCCTACGGCGACCGCGTTCTGATCGACGATCTCAGCTTCTCCGTACCGAAAGGCGCGATTGTCGGCATCATCGGTCCGAACGGCGCGGGTAAATCGACCCTGTTCCGCATGATGTCCGGCCAGGAACAGCCTGACAGCGGCAACATTGAGCTGGGTGAAACCGTGAAACTGGCCTCCGTTGACCAGTTCCGTGACGCAATGGATAACAGCAAAACCGTGTGGGAAGAAGTCTCCGGCGGGCTGGATATCATGAAAATCGGCAACACCGAAATGCCAAGCCGCGCCTACGTGGGCCGCTTTAACTTCAAAGGTGTGGATCAGGGTAAACGCGTGGGCGAACTGTCCGGTGGTGAGCGTGGCCGTCTGCATTTAGCCAAACTGCTCCAGGTGGGCGGCAACATGCTGCTGCTCGATGAACCGACCAACGACCTGGACATCGAAACCCTGCGCGCGCTGGAAAACGCCCTGCTGGAATTCCCGGGCTGCGCGATGGTGATCTCGCACGACCGCTGGTTCCTTGACCGTATCGCGACCCACATTCTGGATTACCAGGATGAAGGGAAAGTGGAGTTCTTTGAAGGTAACTTTACCGAGTACGAAGAGTACAAGAAACGCACGCTGGGCGCAGACGCGCTGGAGCCGAAGCGTATTAAGTACAAGCGTATTTCTAAGTAAGGTTAACGGGCTTCCCCTCACCCTGGCCCTCTCCCCATGGGAGAGGGGACAGATCGAGTGCGGATTCCCCCTCACTCTCTATCTCTCAGCGGGTGCGGGCTGGCCTTTCCCCCTCTCCCTCAGGGAGAGGGCCGGGGTGAGGGTGTTCTTACTCCCCCCGCTCCCCCATCAACTCCTTCACCAGCTCCACGCAGCGCAAAAACCGCGAATCATAATCCGCGTCCTTCACATGCGCATACGCTATCTTGTTCTCATGCAACATCGACTCCAGCAGCGTCTGGAACTCTTTTCTGTCTACCGAACTGCCCAGGCTGCGCAGCCCGTCGGCCACCCAGGGGGTGTTATTCTCCAGCAAAATCACCAGGTCGAAGCGGTATTCGTCGATCAGCGCCTGCACGAACGGGTGCTCACGCCCTTCATACTTTTTGCAGAACGCCTGCGTAGTGACAAAATCAGTATCAATAAACGCCACTTTATTAGCGTATTTCACCGCAAAATCAATGTACTGTGCCTGACCGAGCGCGATTTTATCGTAGTCGGAATATTGCAGCGCCATCTCGTCGCCGCCGAGATGCGAGAAGACATAATCACGCCCGTATTCCCACGCGCTGGTGGTGTTGAAGATGTTAGCGAGCTTGTTTACCAGCATCGACTTGCCGCTTGATTCACCGCCCAAAATCGCCACGGTACGCACAAAAAACGGCTTCACTTCGGTAGGAATGTAATCCCAGTAGCGGAACGGATTGGCGCGGATCTGGCCGCCGCTGATGTTCATAAAAGTACGTTTGGGATCGATAAGCACCGTTTCGATTTCCAGATGCGCCAGATACTGTTCGGCATCGGCCTCTTCGGAGGTGTAGATCCTGTCCGGGTGTATACCCTTCTCTTCCATAAAGGCTTTGATGCCGTTGCTCCAGACATCCCAGCCGTGCGGATACGGCTCCATCCCCTCTTCATTAAAAGCATGAATACGGATATTTTTCTGATACTTAAAAGTCTGAAGCAGCCAGCGCAAGCGGTCGCTGATGGTTGGCTGTTGCGACATCGCGCTATTTTCAAACAGCTCGCGATCGCGAGTATCGTCATATCCCATAATGATGTGCAGCTCGTCCACCTGGCTACAGGCGCGCTGGATCAGATAGATATGTCCGGTGTGCAGAGGGTAAAACTTGCCAAAAACCACGCCGACGGTTTTGTGCCGACGGGGGAACTCCAGTTCAAGAAAGCGATGCAATGCTTCAAGTTTTTGCGCGCTGGGACTTTTGATTTTGGCGTTAAGCAACTGGCTGAGATAGCCCTTGGTCATACCGCTGGCGTCCGCCACCTGCTGCAAGGTGCAGCCCTTCTGTTTGATGGCCGTTTTTAGATAGTCAAATGATGACACAAGAGCCTCCTGCTAAGTGGATCTGCCCGGCGCTTGCCGGGCCTGGAGAACAGCCGTCAGAAAGACGACAAGATGTGATTATAAGTCGTCAAAAACGGTTAGCGCATCCGAAAGCTTTTTCACACCAAAGACCTGCATACCTTCCGGCGGTTTTTTCGGCACGTTGGCCGCGGGCACAATCGCGCGTTTAAAGCCGTGTTTTGCCGCCTCGGAGATCCGCTCCTGGCCGCTCGGCACCGGACGAATTTCCCCCGCCAGCCCCACTTCGCCAAACACCACTAGATCACTCGGCAATGGACGGTCGCGCAGGCTGGAAACCATCGCCAGCAGCAGCGCCAGATCCGCGCTGGTTTCGGTGACTTTCACGCCGCCGACCACGTTGACGAACACATCCTGATCCGACATTTGCAGACCGCCGTGACGGTGCAGTACCGCCAGCAGGATCGCCAGACGGTTCTGCTCAAGCCCCACGGCCACGCGGCGGGGGTTGCCCATCATCGACTGATCGACCAGCGCCTGGATTTCAACGAGCAGCGGGCGCGTCCCTTCCCAGACCACCATCACCGAACTGCCGGAGGTGACTTCATCGCCACGGCTTAAGAAGATTGCCGACGGGTTGCTCACTTCACGCAAGCCCTGCTCGGTCATAGCAAACACGCCCAGTTCATTGACCGCACCGAAGCGGTTTTTATGGCTGCGCAGGGTACGAAAACGGGAATCGGCATCGCCGTCGAGCAGTACCGAACAGTCGATACAGTGCTCCAGCACTTTTGGCCCGGCGAGCGAGCCATCTTTGGTGACATGGCCGACCATCACAATCGCCACGCCGCGCGTTTTGGCATAGCGCGTCAGATAGGCCGCACTTTCACGCACCTGCGCCACGCTGCCCGGCGAGGACTGGATATCCGCCATGTGCATGACCTGGATCGAGTCAATCACCATCAGCTTCGGCTGCTCTTCATCGGCAATCATACAAATCTGCTCGATGCTGGTTTCCGACAGCATGTTCAGGTTCGCCGTCGGCAGGCCGAGACGGTGCGCGCGCATCGCCACCTGTTGCAGCGACTCTTCGCCGGTCACGTACAGGGTTTTCATCTGCTCGGCCAGCTTGCACAGGGTTTGCAGCAGCAGCGTTGATTTCCCAGCACCCGGGTTGCCGCCAATCAGGATCGCACTGCCTGGCACCACGCCGCCGCCGAGCACACGGTCAAACTCTTTAAAGCTGGTGGAAAAACGTGGCAGCGCTTCAAGGCTGATCTCCGAAAGTTTCTGCACTTTCGACACGCCGGCATTACCCGCGTAACCGCTCAGGCGCTCGTTGCGCGCTACCGTCGGCGATGCCGCCACGCGCACTTCGGTGATGGTATTCCAGGCGTGGCAGGCGCTGCACTGCCCCTGCCAGCGCGGATAATCCGCCCCACATTCATTACAGACGAATGCCCGTTTCGGCGCTTTTGCCACGTTTACCTCGTTATTTCTGATTCAAACTGCCCGACAGGATGCAGAACACGCCCATCAGGTCAGCGTGACGAATAGTCACTTCTGTTTTTTCATTCACTTTTGGTTTGGCGTGATACGCCACGCCCAGCCCCGCCACTTTAATCATAGGCAGATCGTTGGCTCCGTCGCCAATGGCTACGGTCTGCGCGGCGGGGATTTCGTATTTAGCGGCCAGACGGGTCAGGGTGTTGGCTTTATATTGCGCATCGACGATATCGCCGAGCACCTGCCCGGTCAGTTTACCGTCCATGATCTCCAGTTCGTTGGCGACCACGGCGCTCAGGTGCAGCTTCTCGCGCAGGTAATCGGCGAAGAAAGTAAAGCCACCGGAGGCGATAGCCACCTTCCAGCCCAGCGACTGGAGTTTCAGGACCAGTTGCGTCAGGCCCGGCATCAGCGGCAGCACGTCGCGCACCTGGCGCAAAATGTTGGCATCGGCCCCTTTCAGGGTTGCCACGCGGTGACGCAGGCTGTCGGCAAAATCGATCTCGCCGCGCATCGCACGCTCGGTCACTTCCGCAACCATTTCACCCGTTCCGGCCAGTTTCGCCAGTTCGTCGATACATTCGATTTGAATGGCGGTGGAATCCATGTCCATCACCAGCAGGCCCGGCGTTTTAAGATGCGGGATCTTACCGAGCGGCGCGACGTCCAGCCCCGCGTCGTGCGCCAGACGCGTCGCGCGCGGCGTCAGCGATCCGGCAAGGCGAATAACCTGATAATCGTCCACGCACCAGGACGCCACAATCACCATCGCCGCGCCCAGTTTGCGTTGATACGCCGTCAGACGGGCTTTGTTCAGGCTGCGACCATACAGAAGCCAGCCACTGCGACCAGCGTGATAATCCAGCGGCATAACCTCATCGCCACTTAACGAGAGCGGCAACCCTGGCCACTGAGAAACATCTTCAGGCAGGTCGCACCAGGTCAGACTGTTAGGCATTAAAGCTCCTGTAAACACATTCGCGGGTGAAAATAACGCATGAGGCTACCCTGTATCCATCGCTTCTGGCAACATGAAGCGTTAAATTTTCAGCAGGTACTCTATGGCTCGCGCAAAACTGAAATTCCGGCTGCATCGCGCCGTGATTGTCTTGATCTGTCTCGCCCTTCTCGTCGCCCTGATGCAGGGTGCGTCCTGGTTCAGTCAGAGCCACCAGCGCGCGCGTAATCCGCAGCTTGAGGAGCTCGCCCGCACGCTTGCCCGTCAGGTTACGCTCAATCTCGCCCCGCACATGCGTACGGAAACCCCGGATGAAAAGAGCATCAGCGCGGTGCTGCGCCAGTTGACCGACGAGAGCCGCATTCTTGACGCGGGCGTGTACGATGAACAGGGCGATTTGGTGGTGCGCGCCGGCGAGAGCGTTGAGGTGCGCGACCGCCTGGCGCTGGATGGTAAAAAAGCGGGCGGCTACTTTAATCAGCAAATCGTCGAACCTATTCAGGGCAAAAATGGCCCGCTCGGGTATCTGCGTCTGACGCTGGATACCCACACGCTGGCTACCGAAGCCCGCCAGGTCGATAACACCACCAATATTTTACGCCTGATGCTGCTGCTCTCGCTGGCGATTGGCGTCGTGCTCACCCGCACCTTATTGCAGGGCAAGCGCACCCGCTGGCAACAATCTCCCTTCCTGTTAACGGCCAGCAAGCCGGTGCCGGAAGAGGAAGAGGCGGAAAAAAAAGAACCGTGATCCCCGGAAAGGAAATCTGTCATGTCCACACTGCGTTTATTAATTTCTGACTCATACGATCCCTGGTTTAACCTGGCGGTCGAAGAGTGCATTTTTCGCCAGATGCCCGCCACTCAGCGGGTGCTGTTTCTGTGGCGCAACGCCGATACCGTGGTCATTGGCCGCGCGCAAAACCCGTGGAAAGAGTGCAATACCCGGCGCATGGAAGAAGATAACGTGCGGCTGGCCCGGCGCAGCAGCGGCGGCGGTGCGGTGTTTCACGATCTCGGCAACACCTGCTTTACCTTTATGGCGGGCAAGCCGGAGTACGATAAAACCATTTCCACCGCCATTGTGCTCAATGCGCTGACCGCGCTGGGTGCGACGGCGGAAGCGTCCGGGCGTAACGATCTGGTGGTAAAAACCGCCGACGGCGACCGCAAAGTATCCGGTTCCGCCTACCGGGAAACGCCGGATCGTGGCTTCCACCACGGCACGCTGCTGTTAAACGCCGATCTCAGCCGCCTGGCAAACTACCTGAATCCGGACAAGAAAAAGCTCCAGGCAAAAGGGATTACTTCCGTGCGGGGCCGGGTGGCAAACCTGGTCGATCTGCTGCCCGGCATCAGCCACGAGAAGATTTGCGAGGCGGTGACGCAGGCGTTTTTCGATTACTACGGCGAATCGGTGGACGCGGAAGTGATCTCCCCGGACAAGACGCCGGATCTGCCCAACTTCGCCGAAACCTTCGCCCGTCAGAGCAGCTGGGAGTGGAACTTTGGTCAGGCACCCGCCTTTAGCCATTTGCTGGATGAGCGCTTTACCTGGGGCGGCGTCGAACTGCACTTTGACGTTGAAAAGGGTCATATCACCCGTACTCAGGTGTTTACGGATAGCCTGAATCCCGCGCCGTTAGAAGCGCTGGCCGCACGTTTGCAGGGGTGTCTGTATCGGTCGGACCGGCTGGCACAGGCGTGTGACGCGCTGATTGCGGAGTTCCCGGAGCAGGAAAAAGAGTTGCGGGAGTTGTCGGCGTGGATTGCGGGGGCAGTGCGGTAGTTTCCCCTCACCCTAACCCTCTCCCACAGGGAGAGGGGACAGATCGAGCACGGACTGCCTTTCTCCCCTCACCCTAGCCCTCTCCCGCAGGAAAAGGGAACAGATCGAGTGTGGGCTGCCCTTCCCCTCACCCTCTCCCGCGGGGAGAGGGGACAGATTGAGCTCGGACTGCCCTTCCCCCTCTCCCCTGGGGAGAGGGCCGGGGTGAGGGGGTAAGCGTTACTCTTTATCGCCCAGCAGGACTGATTCCAGCGCAATCTTGATCATATCGTTGAACGTCGTCTGGCGCTCAGCAGCAGTGGTCTGCTCGTGGGTGCGGATATGGTCAGACACGGTGCAGATGGTCAGTGCTTTCGCACCAAATTCCGCCGCCACGCCGTAAATCCCTGCCGCTTCCATTTCCACGCCCAGAATGCCGTATTTTTCCATCACGTCGAACATGGTCGGGTCCGGCGTATAGAACAGATCGGCAGAGAAAATGTTGCCGACGCGGGCTTCAACGCCCAGCGCTTTTGCCGCGTCAACCGCATTGCGCACCATGTCAAAATCCGCAATCGCCGCAAAATCATGATCTTTAAAACGCAGACGGTTCACTTTGGAATCGGTGCAGGCACCCATGCCGATCACAACGTCACGCAGTTTAACATCGGCACGCACCGCGCCGCAGGAACCCACGCGGATGATTTTCTTCACGCCGAAATCGGTGATCAGCTCTTTGGTATAGATGGAGCAGGACGGGATACCCATGCCGTGACCCATTACCGACACTTTACGGCCTTTGTAGGTGCCGGTGTAACCCAGCATGCCGCGCACATTGTTCACTTCACGCACGTCTTCAAAGAAAGTTTCCGCAATGTGTTTAGCGCGCAGCGGATCGCCTGGCATCAGTACAACGTCTGCGAAATCGCCCATTTCTGCATTAATGTGTGGGGTAGCCATCGTTCTATCCTTTTAAAATACGAAATTACAAAACCGTAGGCCCGGCAGACAATGCGCCGCCGGGCAAGACGTTTAGAGCATGGATTTACCGTATTCCATGTCGGACGTGCCGAAGTACTTCGCCAGCGTCTGACCGATATCCGCGAAGGTATCACGGTGACCGAGCGAGCCAGGCTTCACTTTCGGGCCGTAAATCAGCACCGGAATGTGCTCACGGGTGTGATCGGTGCCTTTCCAGGTCGGATCGCAGCCGTGGTCGGCGGTGAAGATAATGATGTCATCTTCTTTCACCAGTTCCAGCAGCTCCGGCAAACGACGGTCGAACAGCTCAAGGCCGCCCGCATAGCCTGCCACATCGCGACGGTGACCCCATGAGGAGTCGAAATCCACGAAGTTGGTAAAGACGATGGTGTTGTCGCCCGCTTCTTTCATCTCTTTGACGGTGGCGTCAAACAGCGCATCCAGACCGGTCGCTTTCACTTTTTTCGTGATACCGACGTGAGCATAGATATCCGCGATTTTACCCACGGAAACTACCTGGCCATTTTTCTCTTCAGCCAGTTTTTTCAGGATGGTCGGCGCTGGCGGTTCAACGGCCAGATCGTGACGGTTACCGGTACGCTGGAAGTTACCCGGTTTGTCACCGACAAACGGACGGGCAATCACGCGACCAATGTTGTAGCCACCTTCGGTCAGCTCTTCGCGGGCGATTTCGCACAGCTCATACAGCTTGTCCAGACCGTAGGTTTCTTCGTGGCAGGCAATCTGGAACACCGAGTCTGCGGAGGTATAGAAAATCGGCTTGCCGGTTTTCATATGCTCTTCGCCGAGTTCGTCCAGAATCACCGTCCCGGAGGAGTGGCAGTTGCCGAGATAACCCGGCAGGTTTGCGCGCTCAACCAGTTTGTCGAGCAGCTCCTGCGGGAAGCTGTTTTCATGGTCGCTGAAGTAGCCCCAGTCAAACAGAACCGGCACGCCAGCGATTTCCCAGTGGCCCGACGGGGTATCTTTCCCGGAGGAGAGTTCATGTGCCCAGGCGTAAGCGCCAATCACTTCGGCGTTACCATCAAGACCCGCGGCAATTTTACCGGTAGAGCCTTCATGCGCCTTCGCCAGACCCAGACGGGTGAGGTTAGGCAGATTGAGCGGGCCTTTACGACCATGGTCAGCTTCACCTTTCGCACAGGCTTCTGCGATGTGGCCGAGGGTGTCTGAACCTGCGTCGCCGAAGCGCTCCGCATCTTCAGTCGCACCGATGCCGAAGGAGTCCAGCACCATAATAAATGCACGTTTCATATATTTCTCCGTACCTTGCGCGCTGTAAAAAAGCGATCAGATCAGTATACCCGAACTCTCCCTGTAACGGGAAGAAGGCCGGGCGGTTATTAGGTGATCCTGCGGTAAACCACAGGGGTTTGCTCAGGCGCTGCGTCATCCACGCGGATAGCCGCTTTCACGGCGCGCGCGGCGTCCTGCCAGCTTGCTTCGTCTTTAGCATGGATAACCGCCAGCGGACGCTGACCGTCAACGCTGTCGCCCAGACGGGCCATATCGGTGAAGCCAACGCTGTAATCAATGGTATCGGACGCCTGACGACGACCGCCGCCCATGGAAACCACCGCCATACCCAGCGCGCGCGTGTCCATTTCAGCCACGAAGCCTTCGGTTTCCGCATACACCGCTTTGCTGAGCATCGCGGTCGGCAGGTATTTAGCGTAGTTTTCAACGAAATCGGTCGGGCCTTTTTGTGCCGCGACCATGCGACCGAAGATTTCCGCCGCTTTGCCGTTATCCAGCACCGCCTGCAATTTAGCGCGGGCTTCGGCGTCATCTTTCGCCAGGTTACCGGAAATGAGCATCTCGACGCACAGCGCGGTGGTCACTTCCAGCAGACGCGGATTGCGGTACTCGCCGGTCAGGAACTGCACCGCTTCGCGCACCTCTACCGCGTTACCGGCGCTGGAGGCCAGCACCTGATTCATGTCCGTTAACAGCGCGGTGGTGCGTACTCCTGCGCCGTTCGCCACGCCGACAATCGCCTGCGCCAGTTCAGCAGACAATTCATAGGTAGGCATAAATGCGCCGCTGCCGACCTTCACGTCCATCACCAGCGCATCCAGTCCTTCGGCCAGTTTTTTGGCGAGGATAGAAGCGGTGATCAGCGGAATAGAATCGACGGTGGCGGTAATGTCGCGGGTGGCGTAAAAACGTTTATCCGCCGGGGCCAGCGAGCTGGTCTGGCCGATGATCGCCACGCCCACGTCTTTAATGATCGCGCGAAAACGTGCATCGTCCGGGAAGATGTCAAAGCCCGGAATGGCTTCGAGCTTATCGAGCGTACCGCCGGTGTGACCCAGGCCGCGCCCGGAAATCATCGGGATATAGCCACCGCAGGCCGCGACCATCGGGCCGAGCATCAGCGATGTGACATCACCCACGCCGCCGGTGGAGTGTTTATCCACAATCGGGCCGTTGAGATTGAGGCTTTTCCAGTCCAGAACGCTGCCGGAATCGCGCATCGCCATCGTCAGCGAAACACGTTCTTCGATTGCCATGTCATGAAAGAAAATGGTCATCGCCAGTGCCGCGATCTGGCCTTCAGAAACGGTGTTATCGCGGATGCCGTTGATGAAAAAACGGATCTCTTCATCACTCAGCGCGTGACCATCACGTTTTTTACGAATAATTTCTTGAGCGAGAAACAAGGGAACCCCCAGGGGAAAAGAGTGGAAGGCTGTTGCCCGGCAGCGCAAGGCTGACCGGGCAAAAACTTAGTAGCTGCTTGCGCTTTTACCGTCGCCGTGACCCAGCGCTTTCAGCAGACTTGCCAGCAGGCTGGAGGCACCAAAACGGTAATGACGGGAATCAGCCCAGCTCGCGCCAAACAGTTCATCAGCAATCGCCAGGAACTGCGCAGCATCTTCCGCCGAACGCACACCGCCCGCTGGCTTAAAGCCCACGGTTTCAGAAACGCCCATATCACGGATCACTTCCAGCATGATGCGCGCGCTTTCCGGCGTGGCGTTAACCGGCACTTTACCGGTAGAGGTTTTGATGAAATCAGCACCGGCTTTGATGGAGATCTCAGATGCCTTGCGAATCAGCGCTTCTTCTTTCAGCTCACCGGTTTCGATGATCACTTTTAGCAGCACGTTCGCCGCGGCACAGGCTTCTTTACAGGCTTTTACCAGATCGAAACCGATCTGCTCGTTGCCTGCGATCAGCGCACGGTACGGGAACACCACGTCAACTTCGTCAGCGCCGTAGGCGATGGCCGCGCGGGTTTCTGCCAGCGCAATGTCGATATCGTCATTACCGTGCGGGAAGTTGGTCACAGTGGCGATGCGAATATCCGGAGTGCCCTGCTCGTTCAGCGTCTTGCGCGCAATCGGAATAAAACGCGGGTAGATGCAGACAGCGGCGGTATTGCCAACCGGGGTCTTCGCCTGGTGGCACAGCGCGATCACTTTCGCGTCGGTGTCATCATCGTTAAGGGTGGTCAGATCCATCAGTTTTAATGCGCGCAGGCTGCTTGCGTTTAAATCAGTCATAACTTTCTCCAGTGAGCTGAAGACGGCATTTGCCGGTTCAAATTTTACCCGGCGGGTCTGTGAGTATTCTAACATTCACCCGCCACGACACTTCGACATTCATCACAGTTAATGAAAACGACGTTCATATTTGCATAACTGCTTTGCGATCTTGATCAAACTTTTAATACTACCAGGGCGCGCTATTCCGCCAGGTATGGGGCGGGATCAAAAGTCCGGGCAGACAAATTTCCTACACTGCCGATCCACTCAAGGAACCTGAGGAAATCGTATGTCTGCGTCCGTGACCCCATCTTTGCTGCAACGTTGCCAGCAAATTGTGACAAGCCCTGTACTCTCATCCGAACAAAAGCGACATTTTCTGGCGCTGGAGGCGGAGAACGCTCTGCCTTACCCTGCCTTGCCTGAAGATGCCCGCCAGGCGCTGGATGACGGCGCGATCTGCGATATGTTCGAGGGGCACGCGCCATACAAACCCCGCTACGTTCTGCCGGACTATGCGAAATTTCTCACCAACGGTTCGGCATGGCTTGAGCTGGAAGGGGCGAAAGACTTTGATGATGCGCTCTCGATGCTCACCATTCTTTATCACCACGTACCGTCAGTGACCTCGATGCCGGTGTTCCTCGGTCATCTCGACGCCCTGCTGCAACCCTATGTTAAAATTCTAACACAAGACGAAATCGATATTCGAATAAAACGTTTCTGGCGCTACCTTGATCGCACCCTGCCTGACGCGTTCATGCACGCCAATATTGGCCCGCACGATACGCCGGTGACCCGCGCCATTTTACGTGCTGACGCAGAGTTAAAGCAGGTTGCGCCGAATCTGACCTTTATTTATGACCCGGAAATCACGCCGGACGATCTGCTGTTAAACGTGGCAAAAAATATTTGTGAATGCAGCAAGCCGCATATTTCTAACGGCCCGGTGAATGATAAAATTTTCACAAAAGGCGGTTATGGAGTGGTGAGTTGTTACAACTCGCTCCCGCTGGCGGGCGGCGGCAGTACGCTGGTGCGGTTGAATCTGAAGGCTATCGCCGAACGCAGTACTTCCGTTGACGACTTCTTTACCCGCACGCTACCGCATTACTGCCAGCAGCAGATCGCCATCATCGACGCGCGATGTGACTTTTTATATGAACAATCCCGCTTCTTTGAGAATAGCTTCCTGGTGAAAGAAGGGCTGATCGATCCGCAGCGTTTTGTGCCGATGTTTGGCCTGTACGGTCTTGCTGAAGCGGTGAATACGCTGTGCGAAAAGGCGAGCATTGCCGGGCGCTACGGGAAAGATGACGCAGCAAATCAGCTTGGCTACCGCATCAGCGCGCAACTGGCTGAATTTGTTGCGAACACGCCGGTAAAACATGGCTGGCAGCAGCGGGCGATGCTGCACGCGCAGTCCGGCATCAGCTCCGATTCCGGCACCACGCCGGGCGCGCGTCTGCCTTACGGCGATGAACCGGACCCCATCACCCATCTGCAAACCGTTGCCCCTCACCATGCCTGGTACCATGCCGGGATCAGCGACATTTTAACCCTTGATGAAACCATCAGACGCAATCCGCAGGCGGTGGTTCAGCTCTGCCTCGGTGCGTTTAATGCCGGGATGCGCGAGTTTACCGCCAACGTCGCGGGCAACGATCTGGTGCGCGTAACCGGGTATATGGTGCGCCTGTCGGATCTGGAAAAATTCAGGACGGAAGGCTCGCGTATCAACACCACCTGGCTCGGTGAAGAGGCGGCGCGCAATACGCGCATTCTGGAACGACAACCGCGCGTGGTCAGTCATGAACAGCAGATGCGCTTTAGTCAGTAACCTCATCCCCTTCTCCTGCGTGGACGGGCCGGGCAGTCGCCTGGCTCTGTTTTTACAGGGCTGCAATTTGCGCTGTAAAAACTGTCACAACCCGTGGACGATGGGGCGCTGCAATCACTGCGGTGAATGTGTCCCCGGCTGCCCGCATCAGGCGCTGTCCTGTGTGGATGGCCGGGTGACGTGGGATCATTCTGCCTGCCAGCAGTGCGATACCTGCTTACAGATGTGCCCGAAGCGCGCGACGCCGATGGCGCAGACGATGAGCGTAAACGACGTGCTATTGAAGCTAAAAAGCGTGGCGGGTTTTATCGAAGGTATCACCGTCAGCGGCGGGGAAGCGACGCTGCAACTGCCTTTTTTGCTCACGCTGTTTTCGGCGATCAAAGCCGATCCCGCGCTTACCCGTCTCACCTGCCTCGTGGACAGCAACGGCCTGCTCCCGGAAACCGGCTGGCAAAAATTACGCCCGGTGCTGGACGGCGCGATGATCGACCTGAAAGCCTGGGACAGCGAATGCCATTTTGCCCTGACCGGGCGCGACAACGCCCAGGTAAAACAGAGCATTCGCTGGCTGGCGGCGCAGGGCAAACTGGCCGAATTGCGCCTGCTGGTTATCCCGGATCGCACGGACTATTTGCAGCACATTGATGCGCTGGGTGAATTTATCGGTTCGCTGGGTGACGTCCCGGTGAGGCTCAACGCCTTTCACGCTCACGGTGTCTACGGCGAGGCCCGGCAGTGGCGCAGTGCGACGGCGGCGGATGTAGAGCCGCTGGCCGCCGCTTTGCAATCACGGGGGGTGAAAAGCGTTACGCTGCCTGCGCTGTATCTGTAAAAAACAGGCGGCGGGTGTTATCGAGGATAGTGGCGGCGATCACGTCCGGCGCTTCAGGACGCAACTCACACAGGGTGTCGAACACCTTCGCCACCCGCTCAGGGCGGTTAGGCTGGCCCTGAAAACCGTTCAGCGGCATATCCGGTGCGTCGGTTTCCAGTAGCAGCGACGAGAGGGGCAGTTGCGCGATGACATCGCGGGTTTTGCTCGCGCGCGGGTAGGTAATGGTGCCGCCCACGCCGAGACAGTAGCCCAGATCGATAAAGCGCTGCGCCTGTTGCAGGCTGCCAGCGAAACCGTGTACCACGCCGGTTTTTGGCAGATTGTGGCGCTTCAGGTGCATCGCCAGTTTATCGTGGGTGCGCCGCGAGTGGAGGATCACCGGCAGATCGTAGCGCTTCGCCAGCTTAAGCTGTGCATCCAGGATCTGCTCCTGACGATCAAACTGCGGATCGTTACGGTAGAGATCAAGCCCGATCTCACCCATCGCCAGCAACTTTTTCGGCCGCGTTTTTAGCACCTCTTCCAGTTTTTCCAGGCAGGCGTCTGTGTGATTTTCAATGACTATCGGGTGTAATCCCAGCGCGGCATAGAGCGCATCATGCTCATCGGCAAGGGCGGTGACGCGGGCAAAGTTTGCCGCTTCGGTCGCCGGAACGATAATCCCGGTCACTCCCGCCTCGGCAGCCCGGGCGAGGCTGTTCGCCTCATCGCCCGTAAACGGCGGGAAATCAAAATGGCAGTGAGTATCGATAAAGCGAAACGTCACGCGGTATCCTCATCATTAAACAGAGTGTCGTTCGCCTGCGGTGCATCCACCAGCGGTGTGGCAACGGCATCGTTGGCGACCACCACCGGCGGCACAACCACGGTCGCAGGCGTGACGATCCGCGGGGCGTGGCGCAACAGCGGCGGCTCATCCACCAGCAGTTTACCGACCGTGGCGAGGAAATAACGTCCGCACAGGCGGCCCAATTTATAGTCATCGCGCAGCGCGGGTAAACGGCTGCCGAGCGCCATACTTTTTAGCAGCTTTGGCGGGTAAATTTCAAAGATCCGCAGTTTGCCCGGCGGTTTTTCGATGAATTTCTGGATCGCGTGATAGCTGTTTTCATGATGATGCACCAGATTCACAAAAGGTTGCAGGCTGCTGTCGCCCAGCCAGCGCTCCATGCGCTTAAACCACTGCGGGGTGTAATACATCTGCGACGGCACGGTGCGGATCACCACGATCGTCTGCGCGCCGCGTTTTGCCGCTTCCTGCACCGGGATCGCATCGCTGATTCCGCCGTCGAGATAGTTAATGCCCTCAAGCATGACGCCGGGGCGGTAGAAGCCGGGGATCGCGCTGGACGCGCGGATCAGATCAAGCCAGGTGGCGCTGGTCGGTGAAAAGTAACCGGGCGTGTAGTCATCGCCGCGACAGGCGCACATATAAAAGGACTTCCCGCTGTCGAACAGGCGCGAGGCCGTGTCCATTGCCAGCGGCATCTGGCTGGCGGTGGAGTCAATCAGCCAGTCCAGATCGATAAGATTCCCGCCGCGCACAAAACGCACCGGGTTAAAGAATTCACGCTTCGTGGTGTAGCGCATAATCACTTTACGCGCGTAGCCGGGCTGGTTGCAGAGATAAGCCGAAAGGTTTTGCGCCCCCGCAGAGGTGCCAAAAAAGAGATCGAACGGGTTAAATTGCGCGCGCATGAATTCGTCCAGAACCCCGGCTGTAAAGATGCCTCTCTGCCCGCCGCCTTCGCACACTAAAGCGAGTCGACCCGGACGAAACGGACTTAACGCAAGCGGTGTAATATTACCGAGCGTTACGGGAATTCGCTGCCCCACTCTGCTTTCCTTTAAGATGGTTATCTTTGACAAAGTAACGCATTTTCCCGGCGGCTAAAACCGTGAAAGCCAGTCACGAGGACTGGCTTTGCAATGGTTTAGCTTATTTAGCGCACGCTATGGACGCCGACGGCCCATGAACAGGCTGACCAGGAAGATAATGATCCCGACGACAAAGACGATTTTCGCCGCGCCTGCTGCCGTACCTGCCAGGCCACCAAAACCCAGAGCGGCGGCGATTAACGCAATAACCAGAAATATAATGCCCCAACGAAACATAAGACTCTCCTTTACCATAGTTAACGTCGACCGCTGTTATGAGCGCTCAGGCTGCTCACTGCGATTTTTTATCGGTCTGCTGCTTTATAAGCCCGGCACTCACCGGGCCCTTTCCTTACTTCGCTTTGAGATCGTTTTTCACGCTCTTAACACCATCGACCGCTTTGGCGATACTTTCCGCACGCTCGACTTGTGCCTGGGAATCCACCGTACCGGAGAGCTGAACCACACCATCGGTGGTTTCGACTTTCACTTTACGTGACGGGACGATGTCATCGGCTAACAGTTTGGCTTTGATTTCGCTGGTGGTCGCGGTGTCACCCGCATAGCCTTCAACAGACTGGGATTTGTCGCCGCCGTCGCGGATATGCAGCTTATCGCTGACTGATGCGACACCTTCAACCTGTTTGGTGACTTTCACCGCTTCTTCAGCCTGAGCCTGGCTTTCTACAAACCCGCTTAATGTCACAACGGCTT
The DNA here is from genome assembly GCF_900116015.1 of Enterobacter sp. kpr-6. Lineage (GTDB taxonomy): Bacteria > Pseudomonadota > Gammaproteobacteria > Enterobacterales > Enterobacteriaceae > Enterobacter_D. Next base: position 5,188 of record NZ_FOYH01000005.1, on the reverse strand, counting down.
TGTCGGTTTTCACCGAGATATCCGTGCTCTTAATACTTTCATGATCGACCAGTGCCGCTTTAACTTTGGCGGTAATGGCGCTGTCATCCATGAAGTCACCGACTTTATTCATAGAGCTATCGATTTTGTCCCCTGCGCGGTCAGCGGTGGATTGCGTTTTATCGACCGTGTTGGTTTCCGCAAGAACGGAACCGCTAGCCAGTGCCGAACCCAGCATCACTGCCATCAGAGTTTTAGAAATCTTCAGTCTTGTCATAGTCATCGATTTAGTCCTGTTCAGTTTGCCCGCAATTTGGGCCTCAAGCCGCCATGTGGCCGCTCTACTGCTGTGGTGAAGATCACCCAATTCAGAAATCAATGGCATCGGTCACAATAAAAGTAGCTTACTGGTCGCGTTCCTGCACATTGCTCTGTTCCAGTTTTTAATATTGCAGTTAATCCGCAGTGCAGACTGAAAGGCTATAATTCACGTATTGAACAGGCCGTTCATCTACACATCAGGTAACCACTTTGTTAAATATAGCTAACAATCATAAAAGCGCTTGCGCAATTGGGTAAAAAATGAGCAACAAGAGGGAAAAGCGGGGTATTTAAGAACATTCCGCAAGGGGTTAAAAAGACAGGGAAAGTAAGAGGACGCGGCGGCTGCCGCGGCCTCTAAAGCAGATGAGTAAAGCAGATTAGTGTTCGCGTGTTTTACGGAACTGAACGTCAGGGTAACGTTCCTGCGTGAGATTCAGGTTAACCATGGTCGGCGCGATGTACGTCAGGTTATCGCCACCATCCAGCGCCAGCTGAATTTCGTTCTTACGTTTAAACTCTTCGAATTTCTTCACATCGTTGCTTTCCACCCAGCGGGCGGTCGCAACGTTGACCGATTCGTAGATCGCTTCGACGTTGTACTCGCTCTTCAGACGCGCAACTACAACGTCGAACTGCAGCACACCAACCGCACCCACGATCAGATCGTTGTTGGAGATCGGACGGAACACCTGCACCGCGCCCTCTTCCGAAAGCTGAACCAGGCCTTTGAGCAGCTGCTTTTGCTTGAGCGGATCGCGCAGGCGAATACGACGGAACAGTTCCGGGGCGAAGTTCGGAATACCGGTGAACTTCATCATTTCGCCCTGGGTAAAGGTGTCGCCGATCTGGATGGTACCGTGGTTATGCAGACCGAGGATGTCGCCAGGGAAAGCCTCTTCTACATGCGAACGGTCGCCCGCCATAAAGGTCAACGCGTCGGAAATCACTACATCTTTTCCGGTGCGCACCTGGCGCAGCTTCATGCCTTTCTCATATTTACCGGACACCACACGCATGAATGCCACGCGGTCGCGGTGTTTCGGATCCATGTTGGCCTGAATTTTAAACACGAAGCCGGTAAATTTCTCTTCCTGAGCTTCTACCGTGCGGGTATCGGTATTGCGCGGCATCGGCGCGGGTGCCCAGTCAACTAAACCATCGAGCATGTGGTCTACGCCGAAGTTACCCAGTGCGGTACCGAAGAAGACCGGGGTGATTTCGCCCGCGAGGAACAGTTCCTGGTCGAATTCATTGGATGCGCCCTGCACCAGCTCCAGTTCATCGCGCAACTGCTGGGCCAGCTCTTCGCCAACCGCGCTGTCGAGTTCCGGGTTGTTCAGACCTTTAACGATGCGCAATTCCTGAATGGTGTGGCCTTTACCGGTCTGATAGAGATAGGTTTCATCTTTATAGAGGTGATACACGCCTTTAAACAGCTTGCCGCAGCCAATCGGCCAGGTGATAGGCGCACAACCGATTTTCAGCTCGTTTTCGACTTCATCGAGCAACTCCATCGGGTCGCGGATATCGCGGTCGAGTTTGTTCATAAAGGTGAGGATCGGCGTATCGCGCAGACGGGTCACTTCCATCAGCTTGCGGGTACGATCTTCAACGCCTTTCGCGGCGTCAATCACCATCAGGCAGCAGTCCACCGCCGTCAGCGTGCGGTAAGTATCTTCGGAGAAGTCTTCGTGGCCTGGGGTGTCGAGCAGGTTCACCAGGCAGTCGTGATACGGGAACTGCATCACGGAGGTGGTAATGGAGATACCTCGCTGCTTTTCCATTTCCATCCAGTCGGATTTGGCGTGCTGGTTAGAGCCACGGCCTTTTACCGTACCGGCGGTCTGGATCGCCTGTCCGAACAGCAGCACCTTTTCGGTGATGGTGGTTTTACCGGCATCGGGGTGCGAGATGATAGCGAACGTGCGGCGCTTAGCCACCTCTTGTAAATAAGGAGACAACGTCATAATGGCTTTCTTCTGTATTAATGCGCGGCCTGACGCCACGCAGCATGGAATTCAAAATTGCGGCTATTGTACTCAAGTGCTTTTGACTGACAATCAATGTTTACACAGGAGTTGCTCCAGTTCGCGAAGGGAGGTAACGGTGTACGTCGGTTCAATACCTTCCGGCAGTTCTTGGTGATGCGCGTTCAGCCAGCAGGTCGACAGCCCGGCGTTCATGCCGCCCAGAATGTCAGAGGCGGCGGTATCGCCCACCATCAGTACGCGGCTGCGATCCGGATTTCCCGCCTGCTCCAGCGCATAATCAAAAATACGCGGATGCGGTTTTGCCACGCCAACCTGCTCCGAAATAATTAAAGCATCAAAATAGTCGCGCAGCCCGGTGCGTTCAAGGCGGATCTCCTGCAGGGCCGTAAAGCCGTTGGTGATAATACCCAGTTTGGCGTGGCCTTTCAGCGACTTCAGCAGCGACACCGCGCCCGGCAGCGGCGTGCAGATCTCCGCCATGGCATTAAGAAACGCGTTATTCAGATCGCCTGCGGGCACGTTAAGCCGCGCCGCCCAGCCCTCAAAACGCTGGTGCTGAAGCTGTAATGCGGTGATGGCACCGTTCTGGTAATCCACCCATAAAGGCTTATTAACCGACTGATAGTGCTGAAAATCTTCGGCGGTGAATTTGACGCTGTAATCGAGAAACATCCGCTGTAAGCCGCCAAACGAATCGAATGTGAACAGCGTTTCGTCGGCATCAAAGAAAATCCAGTCCCAGTTCATGGCATAACCTTTATTCTGTTTAAATCGGTAGCGCCATAATGATGGCGTCTTCGCGTCCGTCGGCGGTCGGATAATAGTTGCGCCGCACGGTGGCTTCGTTGAAGCCGAGGCTTTCATACAGCGCGATGGCCGCTGAATTTGATGCCCGCACTTCCAGCCAGAGGGTCAGCACGTCGCGCTTTTCCAGCTCGCCGATCAGGTGTTCAAGCAGCGCCCGGCCCAGCCCCTGACGCTGGAACGCCGGGTCGACGGCGATGTTAAACAGCGTCGCTTCATCAAGCACGACCTGCGTAATCGCAAAGGCGGCCAGCGTCTCGCCGGACATGACGCGCAAATTAAGGTAACGATCGCCCTGATTGCTGGCGAAGGTTTTTTCACTCCACGGAAAGGCATGGGCGCGTTGTTCAATCTGGAATGCAGCCGCTAAATCAGTCGTGGTGAGGGAAGAAATCGTGTTCATGTTCGCAGATTTGTTGCCATAGTGCGGCGCAGGCCGCCGGGTTTGCCCGTAACTTATCAAATGCTGGCGACGACACGCGTGCGCCTTCCAGCAGCAAAGGGGCTTCTGTGCCCAGTAGCCAGCTGTTGCAACGACTCCCCTGTGGGAGCATCGCGACCCGCTCGGGCGTGAGTTGCAGCACCTGATCGGGGGTGACCGTTAGCGCGCGCAGGACATCGCTGATAAGCGGTTCTGTCAGTGCAGGTAGCGCGTCTGACACCATCACCAGACGAATGTGGGCCGGTAGCGAAATCGCAATCTCGCCCTGCAACGCCTGGGGCCTGCGCAAAGACCACTGGGTCAGGCCCAGTTGCTGTAATTGCCAGTCGCGTCGGGATGTCATAGCGAATCACTCCTGTTTGTCAGGCGCGCAAATATAGCAAATTCGTCGTATCTGCGCCAACAAACTACTATAATCGCCGCCTGAGTTTAATGAGGAGTGTTTAATGTCTGCGTTTACCCCGGCAAGTGAAGTCTTGCTGCGCCACAGTGATGATTTCGAAGAGAGCCGTATTCTGTTTGCCGGAGATATGCAGGATGACCTGCCTGCTCGCCTGGAAACCTTAGCGAGCCGTGCGCACACCCAGCAGTTCCACCACTGGCAGACGCTGAGCCGCCAGATGGACGAGCGCGCGCGCTTTAGCCTGGTCGCCGACGCCACCGATGTGGGCGACAGCGATACCTTTATTTACTACTGGCCGAAGAACAAGCCGGAAGCCCAGTTCCAGCTGATGAACATTCTGTCCCTGCTGCCGGTCGGTACTGATATTTTTGTGGTCGGCGAAAACCGCAGCGGTGTGCGTAGCGCCGAACAGATGCTGGAAGAGTATGCCCCGCTGACCAAAATCGACAGCGCCCGCCGCTGTGGTCTGTACCACGGTCGCCTCGAAAAACAGCCGTCGTTTGATGCGGAAAAATACTGGGATGCCTATGCGCTGGGCGATCTGACCATCAAAACCTTGCCGGGCGTGTTCAGCCGTGACGGGCTGGATGTGGGCAGTAATCTGCTGCTTTCCACCCTGACACCGCACACCAAAGGCAAAGTGCTTGATGTTGGCTGCGGCGCGGGCGTGCTGTCCACGGTACTGGCGAGCCACTCGCCAAAAGTGCGCCTGACGCTGTGCGACGTGAGCGCATCGGCCATCGAAGCCAGCCGTGCAACGCTTGCCGCTAACGGTCTGGAAGGTGACGTTTTCGCCAGCAATGTCTTCTCGGAGGTGACCGGTCGCTTTGACATGATCATCTCTAACCCGCCTTTCCATGATGGTCTGCAAACCAGTCTGGAAGCGGCACAAACGCTGATCCGCGGTGCGGTACGTCATCTGGGTACCGGCGGCGAATTGCGCATTGTTGCGAACGCCTTCCTGCCCTATCCGCAGGTGCTGGACGAGACCTTTGGCTTCCACGAAGTGCTGGCCCAAAACGGCCGTTTTAAAGTTTACCGCACGGTGTTAACCCGCCAGGCTAAACGCTAATCGTCGAAGTGCCGCTTTTTACTACAAATTAGGACGCGGCACATAATTAACTATTGACGAACAGTATAAAACATCTAGAATGCGCCTCCGTGGTTACGATACTTTAAAAGTATCGATGGTCTGCGAAGGTGGCGGAATTGGTAGACGCGCTAGCTTCAGGTGTTAGTGTCCTT